>NZ_CP145907.1:0-28471 GCF_036896575.1 Acinetobacter sp. KS-LM10 | reverse complement strand
AGTAAACAATGTGCATTATCCCAAGTGCCAACGCTTCCATTTTGATAACCGGAAATAGAGCAGTCGTGTCCGTAACGAGAATTTCTAATGTGAAACGATTAAAAAAATAGATGAAAAAAGTCACCAGACTCAACAAAGTCAAAAGTGCATAGGCTTTAACACAAGCCTTGCAGTGCTTATTCATTTTTTCCAGTTTCTGAAAAGTTATAGGATTCATTTTGCTCTCTAGGCAGTTAAATTTTTAAGTGAAGAAATTTCTACCGATTCTAAATATCCAGGATTAAAAAAGGGAAAAAATTTCTGTTAGATGATCCCGTGCTTTGTAAAAAAAATATCAAAATTATAAAGAGTTGAATTCTATTAATACATTGAAATTAAACATAATTTTTAATATCGACACACATGATAGCTACCTAATGGAGCTAATTTAGGTAGCTATCATGTGTGATGCTAAGCTTTAAATTTTTTATAAAATATAAGCATTTGATTTTAAATATTATTTTGTTTATGTGGCAAAAATAAAACTCAAACATTAATATTTATAAGTTATTGAAATTAAATATAAAATTCAGATCACACATAATACCTACCTTGATGTGGAAAGAAGCTATTGTGTGTGTCGATCAGAGCATTATATGTAGAAAGGTCTCTAGTTCTTTATCCTGTCTACCCGACTTGTAATATGATTCATATATCAGCTAATTGGGAGTACGGCACTATGTCAACAGTAGATCTAATTGATGAAGATGACAATGAATCAGGTATTGCTGCCAAAGCTGCAAATGTACTTCGAGACCGCTTTATTGCCGCAGCGCAAAGAGGAACAGTGCTGTATGTAGAAAATGATAATTTAATGAGTAAAACACCGAATGGTGTGCCAATTTTGGTTAAACACTTGGACGGCCGGAATCCTGACCTTGCTTACCGACTTGCTGGGCGACGAACTTTTAAAATTAAAAAACGTAAAATTAATTCGAATTGAGGCAGGCTTTTACTCCCATTCGATCGAATTTCGAATAAGAGATGTTCTGTAAATTTAGAGTATAGCCTAACGGAACAAAATAAAGTCTTAAAAAGCAACTCAAAAACCGTATTTATAGACTTAATATTTAATTTCGGTACAATATGTATTTAATTATCTAAACTCTAACGGTACAGAATGCCTAATCAGGTCGGATATATTCGAGTCAGTTCAACTGAACAAAATACTGAACGTCAATTAGATGGAATCAGCCTGGATAAGACCTTTACTGAAAAGGCAAGCGGTGGTAGCCGTGAACGTCCTCAGTTAAATGCAATGCTCGACTATCTGCGTGAAGGTGATACGGTGCATGTTCATAGTATTGATCGTCTGGCACGTAATACAAATGATCTGAACGAAATTGTGAATAGTCTGAATGATCGTGGTATAACCATTATTTTTCATAAAGAGAATTTGACCTTCAGTCATGATGTAGCACAATCGGCAATAAATAAACTCATGTTTCAGATGCTTGCTGCATTTGCAGAGTTTGAACGCTCCATGATCCGTGAGCGTCAAAAGGAAGGAATTGCAAAAGCCAAAGCGAAGGGCTTATATAAGGGAAGAAAGCGGAAGGTTGACTATGTTGAAATACGAAAAGCAATGGCTGAAGAAAATTCAACATTTAGAGGTGTTGCAGAAAAGTTTAAAGTAGGGATAGCAACAGTACAAAGAGCTTTAAAAGAAGAAACTAATAATCAATAAGGTTGATTAATGAAGACGCTTAGATATTCAAATTTAGAAAAGATCATGACCATTTATACTGAAATTTCTACTTATATTACATTTCATAATGCGACTGGTTTAACAGATATAAATAAATCAATGGAAGATTTTTGAACCGTACCGGGTTTGTCGGAGACCAAGCTTTCTGAGAGAATGTCCCGATGAAAAAAGTAAAATATACCCCTGAAATCAGAGAAAGAGCGGTTCAATTATTGATTGAATCCGAGAAAGATTATCCATCGAATTGGGCTGCGATCACCGCTATTGCTCCCTGAGCAGTATACTGCGCAAGGGTTGTACTCCTGAAACACTACGTGTTTGGTATCAAAAATATTTAGATAAACAAAATCCAGTTAAAGTACAGCAGCTTTCAGACCAAGAACGTATCAAACAACTCGAACGCGAAAATAAAGAACTGCAACGCGCCAATGAAATTCTACGTAAAGCAGCCGCTTTTTTCGCCCAGGCGGAGCTCGACCGCCCACACAAATAATGGTGGATTTTATCCATAATAATAAAGAGCTGTACGGAGTCGAGGCGATTTGTAGAATTTTACCGATCGCACCTTCAACCTATTACCGGACTCTAGATCTCTGTGAAAATCCAGAACATCGAGCAAAGCGAGATTTACATGACTTGCATCATGCTGAGGAGATTAAACGAATTTGGAAGGAAAGTTCAGGTCGGTATGGTGTACGTAAAGTCTGGCAAAAACTGAAACGTGAAGGCTATATTATTGCGCGCTGTACTGTTGCTCGATTAATGCAAAAGCTAGGTATAAAAGGTGTTTGGCGTGGTAAGAACAAACAAACCACCCGTAGCCGAGATGATCAAAAACGAGCGGATGACTTGGTAAAACGTAATTTTACTGCTGATCATCCTGACCAACTGTGGGTGAGTGACTTTACGTATATTCAAACAAATTCAGGCTGGGTTTATACTGCATTTATTATTGATGTGTTCTCACGAGCAATTGTTGGATGGAAAGTATCGACACGGATGAATACAGATATGGTGCTCGATGCATTGGAGCAAGCATTTAGGGCGGCAGAGGGGGCTGGAACGCTGAGTGCGCCCATGCCGCATTGCGAAGCAAAAGATAATCGGATAAAATGTAGCAATTCATATTCGTAAGCGTGGAGTAATCAGATGGGAAATTCCAAGTCAGCAGACAAGTAAGCCGCAACAACCAGTATTGTTGTTGCGGCGCTCTGTAAGGCTAGTCTCATCTGATTGCTGACGAGCAGACGTCGCCCGGTATTCCTTAATCGAGGGTTGATTCGTCATGACCACCACACGCCCCGCGTGGGCCTATACGCTGCCGGCAGCACTGCTGCTGATGGCTCCTTTCGACATCCTCGCTTCACTGGCGATGGATATTTATCTCCCTGTCGTTCCAGCGATGCCCGGCATCCTGAACACGACGCCCGCTATGATCCAACTCACGTTGAGCCTCTATATGGTGATGCTCGGCGTGGGCCAGGTGATTTTTGGTCCGCTCTCAGACAGAATCGGGCGACGGCCAATTCTACTTGCGGGCGCAACGGCTTTCGTCATTGCGTCTCTGGGAGCAGCTTGGTCTTCAACTGCACCGGCCTTTGTCGCTTTCCGTCTACTTCAAGCAGTGGGCGCGTCGGCCATGCTGGTGGCGACGTTCGCGACGGTTCGCGACGTTTATGCCAACCGTCCTGAGGGTGTCGTCATCTACGGCCTTTTCAGTTCGATGCTGGCGTTCGTGCCTGCGCTCGGCCCTATCGCCGGAGCATTGATCGGCGAGTTCTTGGGATGGCAGGCGATATTCATTACTTTGGCTATACTGGCGATGCTCGCACTCCTAAATGCGGGTTTCAGGTGGCACGAAACCCGCCCTCTGGATCAAGTCAAGACGCGCCGATCTGTCTTGCCGATCTTCGCGAGTCCGGCTTTTTGGGTTTACACTGTCGGCTTTAGCGCCGGTATGGGCACCTTCTTCGTCTTCTTCTCGACGGCTCCCCGTGTGCTCATAGGCCAAGCGGAATATTCCGAGATCGGATTCAGCTTTGCCTTCGCCACTGTCGGGCTTGTAATGATCGTGACAACCCGTTTCGCGAAGTCCTTTGTCGCCAGATGGGGCATCGCAGGATGCGTGGCGCGTGGGATGGCGTTGCTTGTTTGCGGAGCGGTCCTGTTGGGGATCGGCGAACTTTACGGCTCGCCGTCATTCCTCACCTTCATCCTACCGATGTGGGTTGTCGCGGTCGGTATTGTCTTCACGGTGTCCGTTACCGCGAACGGCGCTTTGGCAGAGTTCGACGACATCGCGGGATCAGCGGTCGCGTTCTACTTCTGCGTTCAAAGCCTGATAGTCAGCATTGTCGGGACATTGGCGGTGGCACTTTTAAACGGTGACACAGCGTGGCCCGTGATCTGTTACGCCACGGCGATGGCGGTACTGGTTTCGTTGGGGCTGGTGCTCCTTCGGCTCCGTGGGGCTGCCACCGAGAAGTCGCCAGTCGTCTAACCGACGACTGGTAGCAGGCCCGCTCCGATGCGGCGCACTAACCATCGAAACCTCGTGAATGTCGGTATCCTGTCTGGCAGGATACCGCTCATTTCCCTTGTTCAGTTCATCGCCGTCGCCGAGCATCTGAATTTTCGGCATGCGGCCAAGGCACTTGGTATCAGCCAGTCGAGCGTCAGCGCGCGTGTGAAAGCGCTGGAGGATAACCTTGGTGTCCTGCTATTTGAGCGCCATGCGCGGGGCGTTCGGCTAACAGACGCAGGCAGGCACTTCATGGGGCACTGTTGCAAATAGAGATTTGAGTCGATGATGTTCCCTTTAAAAAGTACTTAGAGACCGAAAACCCTGTTGATTAGACACACTTCACCCTGAGGCTGACCATAATAAAATGACGATGCTTGTCCTTTACGTAGTGCACGCATGACTTCAATACCTTTAATTGTGGCATAAGCCGTCTTCATAGATTTGAATCCTAATGTGGCCCTGATGATCCGCTTTAGCTTGCCATGATCACATTCAATCACGTTATTTTTATACTTAATCTGCCTGTGCTCAAGGTCTGGTGGACATTTACCTTCCCGTTTTAACCGTGATAAAGCACGTCCATATGTGGGTGCTTTATCCGTGTTGATCACTTGTGGGAATTTGCCACTTCTTCACATTATTTAAAATTTTTCCAAGAAAACAATAAGCTGAATGGGTATTTCGTCTAGCAGAAAGATAGAAATCAAGAGTATGGCCACGTTGGTCAACTGCACGGTATAGATATGCCCATTTGCCATTCACTTTTACGTAAGTTTCATCCAGATGCCATAAATGTCGATCTGTAGGATTACGCCAATACCAACGTAAACGTTTTTCCATTTCTGGAGCATAACGCTGAACCCAGCGATAAATTGTGGTGTGATCAACATTCACTCCACGTTCGGCCAGCATTTCCTGAAGTTCACGATAGCTGATGCCATATTTACAATACCAACGAACAGCCCAAAGAATGATTTCACCTTGAAAGTGCCGACCGTGGAAGGGATTCATCTGCTGTATCTCGAAATAAATAAGATATTTAGCTTATCATGTCAGCCTATTTGCAACAGTGCCGTTCTATGCACTGGATTTTTCTATCTGGGGCTTACAGTTCAAATTTCGAATAAGAGATTTTATGTTAAATAGGTTCGATTAAGCAGATCGTCTTCTAATTTTGAACATTGCTCATCATCAATGACTCCGGTAATACTTTGTAGCCACAACCCATCTGCTGCTAAACGAAGTAACTCTAAATCAGGATGACTATCCGTTTCTGCATGTTGAGATAATCTATTTTTTAGCCATTCCATCCAAATTTTATTAAAGGTAGGCTCTGTGATCATAGTCATTGATAACGCTGACCAAGCAGAAACCACCCCATCTATTTGATGGATAAAAGAACTATGAATATAAGCTCGTGTGAATTTACCATATTCTGTTGGATCGCGTTTAATCAAGTATTCAACTGTTTGATCTAAATCAAGAATTATTTGATTGAACATTTCTTCTATCAAATTTTTTTTATTCGGGAAATGGTGAAATACCCCCCCTTTTGTTATACCTACTGCTGTAGCAATATTTTGAATAGAAACACCAGAAATACCCTTTTGAGAAACAAGAATAGTTGCCTGTTCAAGGATGCGCTTTCGAATAACCTCTGGTTGCTTCTTTTGTTGCCGAATTTCTTTCACTTAATGACCTGCTGATTGCGAAAATAAATTAATAATTATTACGCCAGATACGATAAAACCAATTCCAATTAAAGCAGGATTATCTAGTGTCTGTTTAAAAACAAAGTAGCCAACTACAGCAGTTAGAACAATCCCAACACCAGCCCATATAGCGTATGCGATACCTAAAGGGATTGTTTTAATAACTTGTGATAATAAATAAAATGCCGTGCTAAAAAAAATAAAGACCATCACGCTTGGAAAAAGTTTTGTAAACCCTTCCGATTTAACTAAAAAACTACTTCCAATCACTTCGGAAACTATTGCAAATCCAAGTAATACATAAGCGAGTAACACACTGTTCATAAGTAATCATACCTAAAATACCAATCGGAAGGTATGTTAAATTTTCAAAAAAAAATTATCAATAATTATTTTAGATTTTCTAAAATTAACATAATACGCGTTATACGAAATGCGTTATAATTCCACTTAGAAATCAATGCTGTAGTTTCTAGTTGATAGCCCACCTTCCCCAAGGTGGGCTTTTTTTGTGATTTTTCACGTTCCACGCTTACTTCTTGAGCAATGCTCCACGGTTTTAATAAGCCCAGGTGAACAATCAGATCAGCCATATGGCTTAAAGAAGCGGCTCCAGAAGCCTCTTTTTTCCGGTTCTGGGTCTACGTGTTCAGGAACAGGGATTCGCTTGTTTTCTTTTTCAACCGGAATAGTCAATCCATCATCTTTAGGTTTGGTTTCTAGTTTTGGATCTATCGCTATATCTGTTTCAGGTTGATGATTATTAGCTGTAGTGGCTTGGGATGGTTTCATTTCAATGAGGGTCAGGAGTGTGTCGATGCGAGAATTAGCTTTTGCTTCTCTATCTTCTGCCTTTTCTAGTTGTTTCTTTAGAAACTCAATCTGATTTTTGAGTTCTTCCACTGTTTTATCATTGTATTCAGGTGTATCTAGGTTTTGTATCGGAGACATGTCAATACGTTTTGGGTGTTTTCCACCAAAAGGCTCACCATAGACACGAAGTAATTCTGAGAAGTCGATAGAACCATCATGATCACGACTTAATACTCCGTTTTTTATATCTTTGTAGAGTGTGGCCCGAGATTTTTTATACAGTGTTGCAGCATCACTAACACTGTATTTTGTACTTGTTTTCATACTGTATTACTGTGTATTTAGGAGACGTATTAAAGAATACAACAAGTGTATTCTTTAATACACTCAAGGTTTAAAGCCTAATTGCTTAAGTAACCTAAAACACCATTTCTAAAATCCTCACTGGTAAAGGTTCTATCAACAAAACGCATATCTTCTTCTGTATTTATTAAATCTCTCAAAAAGCCGAGTTGATAATCCCATTCATGATCTAATTGTATAGAGCCACTAATTTCTGAACCGTCAGAAGTCTCAATTTGGATATGAGCTGAATAACCTTTAGTATTTTTTTTAGCACTTAATAAAGCAATTGCATCAATAAGCATTTCAAATTCCTTATATGACTATAGTTTAATTATTTAGTCTCAGATTTTAATTCTGGATCCTTCACTCACTGAGAGTTTAGTTGTTAACAGCATTGTTTTTAGTAGCTGACATAAATCCCACTTTTTCTAAGTATGGATACAGTTCTTTAGCACGATGTGGATCTTGCAGCATGTCAGCTATACGAATTGCAAATTGCGGAAAGCTTTCGGTGCCTTGGGAGTACTTACTCATCTCAGGTAATTGAGAGAGTTTATTAGCAAATAAATGTCGCTGAGCCTTAGTCATTTTTGAAACAAGATCTACGGTATTTGGATCTCGTGTCGAGTTTAAATTCTGCTCTGTTTGCTTGTTTTTAAATAAAAATGAAAAGCCGTAAATTGAACGTCCTTTTTTATGTTGTTCGTATTCAACAGTGATGTCAGTGTGTTCATTAAGCTGTTTAACTGAAATATCTAGTACTCGTTTTTTTAAATCAGAAATTATCGCGTAGTCTGTTTTATCAACTCCTAATTTTTCTCTAAAATCGGCTAATTCAAAAATTGGCGTTTTACCTGTACTTCGCCACGCTATTAAAAGCTCATATAAACGGATTGCATAAGCACTACTCAGATTACTAATTTGTTCTAGCTCATATTTAGTAAAATGTTCTTCTAATCTTGTAATTAATGGAACAATGGCTGGGGAAAAAATAAGTTTAACCACGGCTTCATTCTCTATATATCTGATTTCACTAACCCATCTAGATTTAATATGTTCTATGTTTTTAGAGTTTTTTTCTTGATAGCTAAACTGACGTAAGAACAGTGCATTACAAGCATTTTTCAATGTTGTATAAGCCGTATTTCTATGAACATTAAATTGATGTGCATAACTTTCAGCATGAACAACGAGTGGGTCGTTTGTATTGATACCTTTTCCACTTTCTCTAGCTTCAACAATAGCTAATAAGATTAGTCTTTGCTCTGCTAGATCTAGGTTGTAACTAGCATTGATTAAAGCATTATCTTTGACGACAGTATTTTTCATATCTTTATTTTGACGTGATCATTTGATGTCAATATATTGACACTATATTTTGATGTCAATGATTTTTTAGGTTATGCAAGATAAACGTCCATGTATAGCAAGATAAACGTCCATGTATATTAAAAATAATAGGTTATAAAATGTCTATTTAATATATTATCTAATCTATTATTTATAATAAAAACAATAATATATATAGATATTTTAAGATAATATCTTTGATATTATGTATTTAATATTTATTAAATATCTAATATATAATCGGAATTAATAAAAATTCATTAAATACAAACACTTATTGCAATTAGGTGGTTTATAATTCAACCTTAAAATTGACATTATAATATTTGTCAATATATGCAAGATAAACGTCCATGTATAGCAAGATAAACGTCCATGTATAGCAAGATAAACGTCCATGTATAGCAAGATAAACGTCCATGTATAAGCTCTGTAACCCTTTATTTTATAGGGCTACAGAGCATCTAAAAACATTAAAAGTATTTAAAAATAATTAAAAACGTGAATCATGAAAAATTGCCCTTGGTTTTCGCTTCGCTCAAACTCTATTGAATCTCGCTTTCGCTCGATTCGAGGGGCAATTTTTTGGTTAATATTTTCGTGAGTTTTAGAAAAAGCAAAAGCAACTCGGAATTCGCTTCGCTCATAGTACTTTTTTGCTCGCTTCGCTCGGTCTAGGCTCAATTTTCTACATATGATTTACGCCTTTTTTGACTTCACAGCCTAAAAAGCTGTTTTTCAGGGAGTCTAGGCACGACTTTTTGATGTTCGCTCGTAGACACTCGCTCTGATATAACGATTAGAGGCAAAAAATAGGGGGTAGACGCGTTTTTTCACTGATTATCAAGATTACCTATATCAAATAGAGAAAATGGCTTAAAACGCAAATCAGCGCAAAATGGAAAGCAGTTTATAGTCGTACTCAGGACTTTGATCTCAGTTATTTATGTGTGATGAGGGACACACAGATTTTTAATTTCGTTCAGCAGAATCGGCTGCGTCAGGATTTTTTAAGTGAGGTCCCCACTAACCGTTTTTAAAAAGTCGGATCAAAGACTTTGATTTGACTTGTTTTCTCAAGGTTCTTGGAATTTCTGGATCCGATGCCACTCGAATCTGATCTTCTAGGTCGATTTTTACAAATGTGGCTGGAGGGTTTAGACCGCCAAGTCTATGAAGTTGCCAAACTTCATCCTCAAACCACATTCTTCCAATTCTCTTACACACTCCAACTTAATGGCGTGTCCTTTCGTTACTCATTTCAACGCTCGCCTTTCACTCGAATTGAAATGCTTCCTTTGCCATTACAGCAAAGCCCTACTAAGTCACTCTCCCACAGTTCTGTTTTCGGAAGTTGCCTCCGATTGAATAAAGACCTCTTCAAATTAAAGAGAAATCTTTAAGCAATACGGCTTCGTCATTAAACAAAACTGCTTCCCAAGTTAGTATTAAAACAGTTGTTTTCAGTTGCCTGAAAACTGGCAGAACCCGTGCCGATCTCCTACATACAACACCTACATTCCTATCTCCCCCGATCGCAGTTCCAAGTCGTATCAGGTTTATACAATGCAATATGTAGTTAATAATCATCCACGTTCACGCCTTACCCATATCGACATACACAGCCTAAAAAGCACCATGTTGACGACCTTACAGGCTTGAGCTATCCATTGATCTCGACAGCAAAACAGAATGTCTTCCGACAAATTCACTGTTCTACCTAAAATCGAGTACCGATTGCGCCAGCTTTCGCCTTGCAACCCTGACACCTCACGATGCCCTCAAAAGCCCACCTGTGGGTATAACCTACGCCCTTGTCTTTATTTTTGTTTTTGACTTGAAGCGTCTGGTTATCAGCTATTCACGAGGTTACTCATTCCGTGAGTCCTCTGACTGTCTGTTTTAATACAGGGTTTTGGCCCTTTCAGCCTAGGAGGGAAGTTACTCCCACCGCCACGTCACCGTGATCCCGTGTCCTTGTCGCCCAACTGACCTCCACCTTGGGAGTGGAGGGTGTTCATTCATCAAAATGAGTGAACAGGTAGAAAGCGGGAGTCACACCCGCCAGCCCCTAGTGTAGCCGCGCCAGCTAGAGTTTCCTCACGCACGCAGCTTCACCACTAAAGCTTCTCAAAGACTGGCAATCCTCAAGAAGGGGGAGTGTGTCTGATTCATGGGTAGGCAACCCAGGAACCAAACAGAAAAGAATTGGCTCATGGATTGGCAGTCCACGCAAAAAATCAAAGACCCTAAAAGTTTTATATTTGATCAAGTTGCGGTCGTCAAGCCCATTTTGGGGAACTGCTATTTATAGAATCTCCGAAGGTGATTCGCAATCATGCTTAAAGTCTCAAAAATTGCATTTTTGAGACTTTAAGAATTTCTTATAGAATTTTTAATAAATATCTTTTATAAATCTCTTATAGAATCACTTTATTAAAATCACTTTAAGAGTAATAAAAAAATGATTTATTACAGCTATGTTCCTAAAGATTTTACAAAACATGTCATGGGAATGATGACGAACGAATATGATCTTGTTGCTAAGAAATTCATATTGAATATGAATACTGATGAAGCAAGCCGTATGATTTCAAAATGGATTGAGCGTTATCATTTACTGGAAACAGCCCAACAAACCTATCGAAGAAGATTGAACAGTGAGCCAGTTTTTAGCTTGCTGGTTCATTTCACTTATAGTTATTTACCAGGACTGAGTGAGAGTGAATGCTGGGAAAAATTTGATAAAAATGAACCTGCTTTTTTGGTGCAAGTAGAGGCTTACCTGTTTTGTCGAACCAGTGATGCTTTCTTATTGGATGAAAAAACTCAAAAAGTTTTGAGCAAAACAGACAAACAAGATTTATTGAAGATTAACCGTAAAATCTTTGAGATCTGTCCAAGTTCAGAGTCTTTTAGTTACATTGGTGAGGTTAATCCAATCAGCTGTGGTAGATATGAACTGGTACGTCTGACCAAGCCGAAGAAAAGCATTAAAGAGCTTCAAGCCAAGAATTGGACCAATGAAAAACATGTCACAGATTGGACCTGGCGTTTGACTGATAAAGCCTATAAGGAACAACTAGAACAAGGGAAAAGGGTCGTTTTGCGGTTTCAGAGCCTGATTGAAAAAAATGCCAGTCTGGATGAGAAGAAAGCCTATTTTGAACGCCATTTCCGGGCCTTGGAGGGCTATTTAGGCTACCGTGGGGTACGTCAGCAGATCGGAAATTTGTATCACCTAGAAAAACGCTTATTCAAGGATAAATATAATCAGCCCTGGTTTGATCATGGTGCCCGGACTTTAAAACTTTCATATATGAAAAAACTGAAAAGTTCGATTGTAAATAATTCATCATATCAAGAAGCAGAAGCTCATTTTAGGAGTGTATTAACGGAAGATCTCAACAAAAAATACGAAAAATGGAAGGCGAAGTCCAATAAAACCGAGGTATAGGATGTTTTTTAAATCAATCTCAATTAACAATGGTGATAACTCATGCAGAAATATCCTGATGATTATTATCTCAGCCGCCAAGAAATTGACGATTTGAGAGCTGAGGCTAAACACGCGGCAAAATATATGAAAGCTTTTTTCGATTTTAAGACCGAAGCTCGTTATTTATTTAGTGTGACATGGTCCGCCCAAGACGGGGAATTTATTGGACTCTGTGCCGAATTCCCGTCGCTATCCTGGCTAGATCCAGACCGTGATAAAGCACGCTCAGGCATTGAGAGACTTGTCTTTGATGTATTACAAGACATGAGTTCCACTGGAGAAGCCATACCTTAATATTTTTGGAAAAATGCCTGATTCCGCTGGATGTATTCATTCAGATTATTTGAATCTAAGCCGAATATTTGAAGTTTTTTATCGACATATTTAAAAAAGAAGCAGTAAACAATGTGCATTATCCCAAGTGCCAACGCTTCCATTTTGATAACCGGAAATAGAGCAGTCGTGTCCGTAACGAGAATTTCTAATGTGAAACGATTAAAAAAATAGATGAAAAAAGTCACCAGACTCAACAAAGTCAAAAGTGCATAGGCTTTAACACAAGCCTTGCAGTGCTTATTCATTTTTTCCAGTTTCTGAAAAGTTATAGGATTCATTTTGCTCTCTAGGCAGTTAAATTTTTAAGTGAAGAAATTTCTACCGATTCTAAATATCCAGGATTAAAAAAGGGAAAAAATTTCTGTTAGATGATCCCGTGCTTTGTAAAAAAAATATCAAAATTATAAAGAGTTGAATTCTATTAATACATTGAAATTAAACATAATTTTTAATATCGACACACATGATAGCTACCTAATGGAGCTAATTTAGGTAGCTATCATGTGTGATGCTAAGCTTTAAATTTTTTATAAAATATAAGCATTTGATTTTAAATATTATTTTGTTTATGTGGCAAAAATAAAACTCAAACATTAATATTTATAAGTTATTGAAATTAAATATAAAATTCAGATCACACATAATACCTACCTTGATGTGGAAAGAAGCTATTGTGTGTGTCGATCAGAGCATTATATGTAGAAAGGTCTCTAGTTCTTTATCCTGTCTACCCGACTTGTAATATGATTCATATATCAGCTAATTGGGAGTACGGCACTATGTCAACAGTAGATCTAATTGATGAAGATGACAATGAATCAGGTATTGCTGCCAAAGCTGCAAATGTACTTCGAGACCGCTTTATTGCCGCAGCGCAAAGAGGAACAGTGCTGTATGTAGAAAATGATAATTTAATGAGTAAAACACCGAATGGTGTGCCAATTTTGGTTAAACACTTGGACGGCCGGAATCCTGACCTTGCTTACCGACTTGCTGGGCGACGAACTTTTAAAATTAAAAAACGTAAAATTAATTCGAATTGAGGCAGGCTTTTACTCCCATTCGATCGAATTTCGAATAAGAGATGTTCTGTAAATTTAGAGTATAGCCTAACGGAACAAAATAAAGTCTTAAAAAGCAACTCAAAAACCGTATTTATAGACTTAATATTTAATTTCGGTACAATATGTATTTAATTATCTAAACTCTAACGGTACAGAATGCCTAATCAGGTCGGATATATTCGAGTCAGTTCAACTGAACAAAATACTGAACGTCAATTAGATGGAATCAGCCTGGATAAGACCTTTACTGAAAAGGCAAGCGGTGGTAGCCGTGAACGTCCTCAGTTAAATGCAATGCTCGACTATCTGCGTGAAGGTGATACGGTGCATGTTCATAGTATTGATCGTCTGGCACGTAATACAAATGATCTGAACGAAATTGTGAATAGTCTGAATGATCGTGGTATAACCATTATTTTTCATAAAGAGAATTTGACCTTCAGTCATGATGTAGCACAATCGGCAATAAATAAACTCATGTTTCAGATGCTTGCTGCATTTGCAGAGTTTGAACGCTCCATGATCCGTGAGCGTCAAAAGGAAGGAATTGCAAAAGCCAAAGCGAAGGGCTTATATAAGGGAAGAAAGCGGAAGGTTGACTATGTTGAAATACGAAAAGCAATGGCTGAAGAAAATTCAACATTTAGAGGTGTTGCAGAAAAGTTTAAAGTAGGGATAGCAACAGTACAAAGAGCTTTAAAAGAAGAAACTAATAATCAATAAGGTTGATTAATGAAGACGCTTAGATATTCAAATTTAGAAAAGATCATGACCATTTATACTGAAATTTCTACTTATATTACATTTCATAATGCGACTGGTTTAACAGATATAAATAAATCAATGGAAGATTTTTGAACCGTACCGGGTTTGTCGGAGACCAAGCTTTCTGAGAGAATGTCCCGATGAAAAAAGTAAAATATACCCCTGAAATCAGAGAAAGAGCGGTTCAATTATTGATTGAATCCGAGAAAGATTATCCATCGAATTGGGCTGCGATCACCGCTATTGCTCCCTGAGCAGTATACTGCGCAAGGGTTGTACTCCTGAAACACTACGTGTTTGGTATCAAAAATATTTAGATAAACAAAATCCAGTTAAAGTACAGCAGCTTTCAGACCAAGAACGTATCAAACAACTCGAACGCGAAAATAAAGAACTGCAACGCGCCAATGAAATTCTACGTAAAGCAGCCGCTTTTTTCGCCCAGGCGGAGCTCGACCGCCCACACAAATAATGGTGGATTTTATCCATAATAATAAAGAGCTGTACGGAGTCGAGGCGATTTGTAGAATTTTACCGATCGCACCTTCAACCTATTACCGGACTCTAGATCTCTGTGAAAATCCAGAACATCGAGCAAAGCGAGATTTACATGACTTGCATCATGCTGAGGAGATTAAACGAATTTGGAAGGAAAGTTCAGGTCGGTATGGTGTACGTAAAGTCTGGCAAAAACTGAAACGTGAAGGCTATATTATTGCGCGCTGTACTGTTGCTCGATTAATGCAAAAGCTAGGTATAAAAGGTGTTTGGCGTGGTAAGAACAAACAAACCACCCGTAGCCGAGATGATCAAAAACGAGCGGATGACTTGGTAAAACGTAATTTTACTGCTGATCATCCTGACCAACTGTGGGTGAGTGACTTTACGTATATTCAAACAAATTCAGGCTGGGTTTATACTGCATTTATTATTGATGTGTTCTCACGAGCAATTGTTGGATGGAAAGTATCGACACGGATGAATACAGATATGGTGCTCGATGCATTGGAGCAAGCATTTAGGGCGGCAGAGGGGGCTGGAACGCTGAGTGCGCCCATGCCGCATTGCGAAGCAAAAGATAATCGGATAAAATGTAGCAATTCATATTCGTAAGCGTGGAGTAATCAGATGGGAAATTCCAAGTCAGCAGACAAGTAAGCCGCAACAACCAGTATTGTTGTTGCGGCGCTCTGTAAGGCTAGTCTCATCTGATTGCTGACGAGCAGACGTCGCCCGGTATTCCTTAATCGAGGGTTGATTCGTCATGACCACCACACGCCCCGCGTGGGCCTATACGCTGCCGGCAGCACTGCTGCTGATGGCTCCTTTCGACATCCTCGCTTCACTGGCGATGGATATTTATCTCCCTGTCGTTCCAGCGATGCCCGGCATCCTGAACACGACGCCCGCTATGATCCAACTCACGTTGAGCCTCTATATGGTGATGCTCGGCGTGGGCCAGGTGATTTTTGGTCCGCTCTCAGACAGAATCGGGCGACGGCCAATTCTACTTGCGGGCGCAACGGCTTTCGTCATTGCGTCTCTGGGAGCAGCTTGGTCTTCAACTGCACCGGCCTTTGTCGCTTTCCGTCTACTTCAAGCAGTGGGCGCGTCGGCCATGCTGGTGGCGACGTTCGCGACGGTTCGCGACGTTTATGCCAACCGTCCTGAGGGTGTCGTCATCTACGGCCTTTTCAGTTCGATGCTGGCGTTCGTGCCTGCGCTCGGCCCTATCGCCGGAGCATTGATCGGCGAGTTCTTGGGATGGCAGGCGATATTCATTACTTTGGCTATACTGGCGATGCTCGCACTCCTAAATGCGGGTTTCAGGTGGCACGAAACCCGCCCTCTGGATCAAGTCAAGACGCGCCGATCTGTCTTGCCGATCTTCGCGAGTCCGGCTTTTTGGGTTTACACTGTCGGCTTTAGCGCCGGTATGGGCACCTTCTTCGTCTTCTTCTCGACGGCTCCCCGTGTGCTCATAGGCCAAGCGGAATATTCCGAGATCGGATTCAGCTTTGCCTTCGCCACTGTCGGGCTTGTAATGATCGTGACAACCCGTTTCGCGAAGTCCTTTGTCGCCAGATGGGGCATCGCAGGATGCGTGGCGCGTGGGATGGCGTTGCTTGTTTGCGGAGCGGTCCTGTTGGGGATCGGCGAACTTTACGGCTCGCCGTCATTCCTCACCTTCATCCTACCGATGTGGGTTGTCGCGGTCGGTATTGTCTTCACGGTGTCCGTTACCGCGAACGGCGCTTTGGCAGAGTTCGACGACATCGCGGGATCAGCGGTCGCGTTCTACTTCTGCGTTCAAAGCCTGATAGTCAGCATTGTCGGGACATTGGCGGTGGCACTTTTAAACGGTGACACAGCGTGGCCCGTGATCTGTTACGCCACGGCGATGGCGGTACTGGTTTCGTTGGGGCTGGTGCTCCTTCGGCTCCGTGGGGCTGCCACCGAGAAGTCGCCAGTCGTCTAACCGACGACTGGTAGCAGGCCCGCTCCGATGCGGCGCACTAACCATCGAAACCTCGTGAATGTCGGTATCCTGTCTGGCAGGATACCGCTCATTTCCCTTGTTCAGTTCATCGCCGTCGCCGAGCATCTGAATTTTCGGCATGCGGCCAAGGCACTTGGTATCAGCCAGTCGAGCGTCAGCGCGCGTGTGAAAGCGCTGGAGGATAACCTTGGTGTCCTGCTATTTGAGCGCCATGCGCGGGGCGTTCGGCTAACAGACGCAGGCAGGCACTTCATGGGGCACTGTTGCAAATAGAGATTTGAGTCGATGATGTTCCCTTTAAAAAGTACTTAGAGACCGAAAACCCTGTTGATTAGACACACTTCACCCTGAGGCTGACCATAATAAAATGACGATGCTTGTCCTTTACGTAGTGCACGCATGACTTCAATACCTTTAATTGTGGCATAAGCCGTCTTCATAGATTTGAATCCTAATGTGGCCCTGATGATCCGCTTTAGCTTGCCATGATCACATTCAATCACGTTATTTTTATACTTAATCTGCCTGTGCTCAAGGTCTGGTGGACATTTACCTTCCCGTTTTAACCGTGATAAAGCACGTCCATATGTGGGTGCTTTATCCGTGTTGATCACTTGTGGAATTTGCCACTTCTTCACATTATTTAAAATTTTTCCAAGAAAACAATAAGCTGAATGGGTATTTCGTCTAGCAGAAAGATAGAAATCAAGAGTATGGCCACGTTGGTCAACTGCACGGTATAGATATGCCCATTTGCCATTCACTTTTACGTAAGTTTCATCCAGATGCCATAAATGTCGATCTGTAGGATTACGCCAATACCAACGTAAACGTTTTTCCATTTCTGGAGCATAACGCTGAACCCAGCGATAAATTGTGGTGTGATCAACATTCACTCCACGTTCGGCCAGCATTTCCTGAAGTTCACGATAGCTGATGCCATATTTACAATACCAACGAACAGCCCAAAGAATGATTTCACCTTGAAAGTGCCGACCGTGGAAGGGATTCATCTGCTGTATCTCGAAATAAATAAGATATTTAGCTTATCATGTCAGCCTATTTGCAACAGTGCCGTTCTATGCACTGGATTTTTCTATCTGGGGCTTACAGTTCAAATTTCGAATAAGAGATTTTATGTTAAATAGGTTCGATTAAGCAGATCGTCTTCTAATTTTGAACATTGCTCATCATCAATGACTCCGGTAATACTTTGTAGCCACAACCCATCTGCTGCTAAACGAAGTAACTCTAAATCAGGATGACTATCCGTTTCTGCATGTTGAGATAATCTATTTTTTAGCCATTCCATCCAAATTTTATTAAAGGTAGGCTCTGTGATCATAGTCATTGATAACGCTGACCAAGCAGAAACCACCCCATCTATTTGATGGATAAAAGAACTATGAATATAAGCTCGTGTGAATTTACCATATTCTGTTGGATCGCGTTTAATCAAGTATTCAACTGTTTGATCTAAATCAAGAATTATTTGATTGAACATTTCTTCTATCAAATTTTTTTTATTCGGGAAATGGTGAAATACCCCCCCTTTTGTTATACCTACTGCTGTAGCAATATTTTGAATAGAAACACCAGAAATACCCTTTTGAGAAACAAGAATAGTTGCCTGTTCAAGGATGCGCTTTCGAATAACCTCTGGTTGCTTCTTTTGTTGCCGAATTTCTTTCACTTAATGACCTGCTGATTGCGAAAATAAATTAATAATTATTACGCCAGATACGATAAAACCAATTCCAATTAAAGCAGGATTATCTAGTGTCTGTTTAAAAACAAAGTAGCCAACTACAGCAGTTAGAACAATCCCAACACCAGCCCATATAGCGTATGCGATACCTAAAGGGATTGTTTTAATAACTTGTGATAATAAATAAAATGCCGTGCTAAAAAAAATAAAGACCATCACGCTTGGAAAAAGTTTTGTAAACCCTTCCGATTTAACTAAAAAACTACTTCCAATCACTTCGGAAACTATTGCAAATCCAAGTAATACATAAGCGAGTAACACACTGTTCATAAGTAATCATACCTAAAATACCAATCGGAAGGTATGTTAAATTTTCAAAAAAAAATTATCAATAATTATTTTAGATTTTCTAAAATTAACATAATACGCGTTATACGAAATGCGTTATAATTCCACTTAGAAATCAATGCTGTAGTTTCTAGTTGATAGCCCACCTTCCCCAAGGTGGGCTTTTTTTGTGATTTTTCACGTTCCACGCTTACTTCTTGAGCAATGCTCCACGGTTTTAATAAGCCCAGGTGAACAATCAGATCAGCCATATGGCTTAAAGAAGCGGCTCCAGAAGCCTCTTTTTTCCGGTTCTGGGTCTACGTGTTCAGGAACAGGGATTCGCTTGTTTTCTTTTTCAACCGGAATAGTCAATCCATCATCTTTAGGTTTGGTTTCTAGTTTTGGATCTATCGCTATATCTGTTTCAGGTTGATGATTATTAGCTGTAGTGGCTTGGGATGGTTTCATTTCAATGAGGGTCAGGAGTGTGTCGATGCGAGAATTAGCTTTTGCTTCTCTATCTTCTGCCTTTTCTAGTTGTTTCTTTAGAAACTCAATCTGATTTTTGAGTTCTTCCACTGTTTTATCATTGTATTCAGGTGTATCTAGGTTTTGTATCGGAGACATGTCAATACGTTTTGGGTGTTTTCCACCAAAAGGCTCACCATAGACACGAAGTAATTCTGAGAAGTCGATAGAACCATCATGATCACGACTTAATACTCCGTTTTTTATATCTTTGTAGAGTGTGGCCCGAGATTTTTTATACAGTGTTGCAGCATCACTAACACTGTATTTTGTACTTGTTTTCATACTGTATTACTGTGTATTTAGGAGACGTATTAAAGAATACAACAAGTGTATTCTTTAATACACTCAAGGTTTAAAGCCTAATTGCTTAAGTAACCTAAAACACCATTTCTAAAATCCTCACTGGTAAAGGTTCTATCAACAAAACGCATATCTTCTTCTGTATTTATTAAATCTCTCAAAAAGCCGAGTTGATAATCCCATTCATGATCTAATTGTATAGAGCCACTAATTTCTGAACCGTCAGAAGTCTCAATTTGGATATGAGCTGAATAACCTTTAGTATTTTTTTTAGCACTTAATAAAGCAATTGCATCAATAAGCATTTCAAATTCCTTATATGACTATAGTTTAATTATTTAGTCTCAGATTTTAATTCTGGATCCTTCACTCACTGAGAGTTTAGTTGTTAACAGCATTGTTTTTAGTAGCTGACATAAATCCCACTTTTTCTAAGTATGGATACAGTTCTTTAGCACGATGTGGATCTTGCAGCATGTCAGCTATACGAATTGCAAATTGCGGAAAGCTTTCGGTGCCTTGGGAGTACTTACTCATCTCAGGTAATTGAGAGAGTTTATTAGCAAATAAATGTCGCTGAGCCTTAGTCATTTTTGAAACAAGATCTACGGTATTTGGATCTCGTGTCGAGTTTAAATTCTGCTCTGTTTGCTTGTTTTTAAATAAAAATGAAAAGCCGTAAATTGAACGTCCTTTTTTATGTTGTTCGTATTCAACAGTGATGTCAGTGTGTTCATTAAGCTGTTTAACTGAAATATCTAGTACTCGTTTTTTTAAATCAGAAATTATCGCGTAGTCTGTTTTATCAACTCCTAATTTTTCTCTAAAATCGGCTAATTCAAAAATTGGCGTTTTACCTGTACTTCGCCACGCTATTAAAAGCTCATATAAACGGATTGCATAAGCACTACTCAGATTACTAATTTGTTCTAGCTCATATTTAGTAAAATGTTCTTCTAATCTTGTAATTAATGGAACAATGGCTGGGGAAAAAATAAGTTTAACCACGGCTTCATTCTCTATATATCTGATTTCACTAACCCATCTAGATTTAATATGTTCTATGTTTTTAGAGTTTTTTTCTTGATAGCTAAACTGACGTAAGAACAGTGCATTACAAGCATTTTTCAATGTTGTATAAGCCGTATTTCTATGAACATTAAATTGATGTGCATAACTTTCAGCATGAACAACGAGTGGGTCGTTTGTATTGATACCTTTTCCACTTTCTCTAGCTTCAACAATAGCTAATAAGATTAGTCTTTGCTCTGCTAGATCTAGGTTGTAACTAGCATTGATTAAAGCATTATCTTTGACGACAGTATTTTTCATATCTTTATTTTGACGTGATCATTTGATGTCAATATATTGACACTATATTTTGATGTCAATGATTTTTTAGGTTATGCAAGATAAACGTCCATGTATAGCAAGATAAACGTCCATGTATATTAAAAATAATAGGTTATAAAATGTCTATTTAATATATTATCTAATCTATTATTTATAATAAAAACAATAATATATATAGATATTTTAAGATAATATCTTTGATATTATGTATTTAATATTTATTAAATATCTAATATATAATCGGAATTAATAAAAATTCATTAAATACAAACACTTATTGCAATTAGGTGGTTTATAATTCAACCTTAAAATTGACATTATAATATTTGTCAATATATGCAAGATAAACGTCCATGTATAGCAAGATAAACGTCCATGTATAGCAAGATAAACGTCCATGTATAGCAAGATAAACGTCCATGTATAAGCTCTGTAACCCTTTATTTTATAGGGCTACAGAGCATCTAAAAACATTAAAAGTATTTAAAAATAATTAAAAACGTGAATCATGAAAAATTGCCCTTGGTTTTCGCTTCGCTCAAACTCTATTGAATCTCGCTTTCGCTCGATTCGAGGGGCAATTTTTTGGTTAATATTTTCGTGAGTTTTAGAAAAAGCAAAAGCAACTCGGAATTCGCTTCGCTCATAGTACTTTTTTGCTCGCTTCGCTCGGTCTAGGCTCAATTTTCTACATATGATTTACGCCTTTTTTGACTTCACAGCCTAAAAAGCTGTTTTTCAGGGAGTCTAGGCACGACTTTTTGATGTTCGCTCGTAGACACTCGCTCTGATATAACGATTAGAGGCAAAAAATAGGGGGTAGACGCGTTTTTTCACTGATTATCAAGATTACCTATATCAAATAGAGAAAATGGCTTAAAACGCAAATCAGCGCAAAATGGAAAGCAGTTTATAGTCGTACTCAGGACTTTGATCTCAGTTATTTATGTGTGATGAGGGACACACAGATTTTTAATTTCGTTCAGCAGAATCGGCTGCGTCAGGATTTTTTAAGTGAGGTCCCCACTAACCGTTTTTAAAAAGTCGGATCAAAGACTTTGATTTGACTTGTTTTCTCAAGGTTCTTGGAATTTCTGGATCCGATGCCACTCGAATCTGATCTTCTAGGTCGATTTTTACAAATGTGGCTGGAGGGTTTAGACCGCCAAGTCTATGAAGTTGCCAAACTTCATCCTCAAACCACATTCTTCCAATTCTCTTACACACTCCAACTTAATGGCGTGTCCTTTCGTTACTCATTTCAACGCTCGCCTTTCACTCGAATTGAAATGCTTCCTTTGCCATTACAGCAAAGCCCTACTAAGTCACTCTCCCACAGTTCTGTTTTCGGAAGTTGCCTCCGATTGAATAAAGACCTCTTCAAATTAAAGAGAAATCTTTAAGCAATACGGCTTCGTCATTAAACAAAACTGCTTCCCAAGTTAGTATTAAAACAGTTGTTTTCAGTTGCCTGAAAACTGGCAGAACCCGTGCCGATCTCCTACATACAACACCTACATTCCTATCTCCCCCGATCGCAGTTCCAAGTCGTATCAGGTTTATACAATGCAATATGTAGTTAATAATCATCCACGTTCACGCCTTACCCATATCGACATACACAGCCTAAAAAGCACCATGTTGACGACCTTACAGGCTTGAGCTATCCATTGATCTCGACAGCAAAACAGAATGTCTTCCGACAAATTCACTGTTCTACCTAAAATCGAGTACCGATTGCGCCAGCTTTCGCCTTGCAACCCTGACACCTCACGATGCCCTCAAAAGCCCACCTGTGGGTATAACCTACGCCCTTGTCTTTATTTTTGTTTTTGACTTGAAGCGTCTGGTTATCAGCTATTCACGAGGTTACTCATTCCGTGAGTCCTCTGACTGTCTGTTTTAATACAGGGTTTTGGCCCTTTCAGCCTAGGAGGGAAGTTACTCCCACCGCCACGTCACCGTGATCCCGTGTCCTTGTCGCCCAACTGACCTCCACCTTGGGAGTGGAGGGTGTTCATTCATCAAAATGAGTGAACAGGTAGAAAGCGGGAGTCACACCCGCCAGCCCCTAGTGTAGCCGCGCCAGCTAGAGTTTCCTCACGCACGCAGCTTCACCACTAAAGCTTCTCAAAGACTGGCAATCCTCAAGAAGGGGGAGTGTGTCTGATTCATGGGTAGGCAACCCAGGAACCAAACAGAAAAGAATTGGCTCATGGATTGGCAGTCCACGCAAAAAATCAAAGACCCTAAAAGTTTTATATTTGATCAAGTTGCGGTCGTCAAGCCCATTTTGGGGAACTGCTATTTATAGAATCTCCGAAGGTGATTCGCAATCATGCTTAAAGTCTCAAAAATTGCATTTTTGAGACTTTAAGAATTTCTTATAGAATTTTTAATAAATATCTTTTATAAATCTCTTATAGAATCACTTTATTAAAATCACTTTAAGAGTAATAAAAAAATGATTTATTACAGCTATGTTCCTAAAGATTTTACAAAACATGTCATGGGAATGATGACGAACGAATATGATCTTGTTGCTAAGAAATTCATATTGAATATGAATACTGATGAAGCAAGCCGTATGATTTCAAAATGGATTGAGCGTTATCATTTACTGGAAACAGCCCAACAAACCTATCGAAGAAGATTGAACAGTGAGCCAGTTTTTAGCTTGCTGGTTCATTTCACTTATAGTTATTTACCAGGACTGAGTGAGAGTGAATGCTGGGAAAAATTTGATAAAAATGAACCTGCTTTTTTGGTGCAAGTAGAGGCTTACCTGTTTTGTCGAACCAGTGATGCTTTCTTATTGGATGAAAAAACTCAAAAAGTTTTGAGCAAAACAGACAAACAAGATTTATTGAAGATTAACCGTAAAATCTTTGAGATCTGTCCAAGTTCAGAGTCTTTTAGTTACATTGGTGAGGTTAATCCAATCAGCTGTGGTAGATATGAACTGGTACGTCTGACCAAGCCGAAGAAAAGCATTAAAGAGCTTCAAGCCAAGAATTGGACCAATGAAAAACATGTCACAGATTGGACCTGGCGTTTGACTGATAAAGCCTATAAGGAACAACTAGAACAAGGGAAAAGGGTCGTTTTGCGGTTTCAGAGCCTGATTGAAAAAAATGCCAGTCTGGATGAGAAGAAAGCCTATTTTGAACGCCATTTCCGGGCCTTGGAGGGCTATTTAGGCTACCGTGGGGTACGTCAGCAGATCGGAAATTTGTATCACCTAGAAAAACGCTTATTCAAGGATAAATATAATCAGCCCTGGTTTGATCATGGTGCCCGGACTTTAAAACTTTCATATATGAAAAAACTGAAAAGTTCGATTGTAAATAATTCATCATATCAAGAAGCAGAAGCTCATTTTAGGAGTGTATTAACGGAAGATCTCAACAAAAAATACGAAAAATGGAAGGCGAAGTCCAATAAAACCGAGGTATAGGATGTTTTTTAAATCAATCTCAATTAACAATGGTGATAACTCATGCAGAAATATCCTGATGATTATTATCTCAGCCGCCAAGAAATTGACGATTTGAGAGCTGAGGCTAAACACGCGGCAAAATATATGAAAGCTTTTTTCGATTTTAAGACCGAAGCTCGTTATTTATTTAGTGTGACATGGTCCGCCCAAGACGGGGAATTTATTGGACTCTGTGCCGAATTCCCGTCGCTATCCTGGCTAGATCCAGACCGTGATAAAGCACGCTCAGGCATTGAGAGACTTGTCTTTGATGTATTACAAGACATGAGTTCCACTGGAGAAGCCATACCTTAATATTTTTGGAAAAATGCCTGATTCCGCTGGATGTATTCATTCAGATTATTTGAATCTAAGCCGAATATTTGAAGTTTTTTATCGACATATTTAAAAAAGAAGCAGTAAACAATGTGCATTATCCCAAGTGCCAACGCTTCCATTTTGATAACCGGAAATAGAGCAGTCGTGTCCGTAACGAGAATTTCTAATGTGAAACGATTAAAAAAATAGATGAAAAAAGTCACCAGACTCAACAAAGTCAAAAGTGCATAGGCTTTAACACAAGCCTTGCAGTGCTTATTCATTTTTTCCAGTTTCTGAAAAGTTATAGGATTCATTTTGCTCTCTAGGCAGTTAAATTTTTAAGTGAAGAAATTTCTACCGATTCTAAATATCCAGGATTAAAAAAGGGAAAAAATTTCTGTTAGATGATCCCGTGCTTTGTAAAAAAAATATCAAAATTATAAAGAGTTGAATTCTATTAATACATTGAAATTAAACATAATTTTTAATATCGACACACATGATAGCTACCTAATGGAGCTAATTTAGGTAGCTATCATGTGTGATGCTAAGCTTTAAATTTTTTATAAAATATAAGCATTTGATTTTAAATATTATTTTGTTTATGTGGCAAAAATAAAACTCAAACATTAATATTTATAAGTTATTGAAATTAAATATAAAATTCAGATCACACATAATACCTACCTTGATGTGGAAAGAAGCTATTGTGTGTGTCGATCAGAGCATTATATGTAGAAAGGTCTCTAGTTCTTTATCCTGTCTACCCGACTTGTAATATGATTCATATATCAGCTAATTGGGAGTACGGCACTATGTCAACAGTAGATCTAATTGATGAAGATGACAATGAATCAGGTATTGCTGCCAAAGCTGCAAATGTACTTCGAGACCGCTTTATTGCCGCAGCGCAAAGAGGAACAGTGCTGTATGTAGAAAATGATAATTTAATGAGTAAAACACCGAATGGTGTGCCAATTTTGGTTAAACACTTGGACGGCCGGAATCCTGACCTTGCTTACCGACTTGCTGGGCGACGAACTTTTAAAATTAAAAAACGTAAAATTAATTCGAATTGAGGCAGGCTTTTACTCCCATTCGATCGAATTTCGAATAAGAGATGTTCTGTAAATTTAGAGTATAGCCTAACGGAACAAAATAAAGTCTTAAAAAGCAACTCAAAAACCGTATTTATAGACTTAATATTTAATTTCGGTACAATATGTATTTAATTATCTAAACTCTAACGGTACAGAATGCCTAATCAGGTCGGATATATTCGAGTCAGTTCAACTGAACAAAATACTGAACGTCAATTAGATGGAATCAGCCTGGATAAGACCTTTACTGAAAAGGCAAGCGGTGGTAGCCGTGAACGTCCTCAGTTAAATGCAATGCTCGACTATCTGCGTGAAGGTGATACGGTGCATGTTCATAGTATTGATCGTCTGGCACGTAATACAAATGATCTGAACGAAATTGTGAATAGTCTGAATGATCGTGGTATAACCATTATTTTTCATAAAGAGAATTTGACCTTCAGTCATGATGTAGCACAATCGGCAATAAATAAACTCATGTTTCAGATGCTTGCTGCATTTGCAGAGTTTGAACGCTCCATGATCCGTGAGCGTCAAAAGGAAGGAATTGCAAAAGCCAAAGCGAAGGGCTTATATAAGGGAAGAAAGCGGAAGGTTGACTATGTTGAAATACGAAAAGCAATGGCTGAAGAAAATTCAACATTTAGAGGTGTTGCAGAAAAGTTTAAAGTAGGGATAGCAACAGTACAAAGAGCTTTAAAAGAAGAAACTAATAATCAATAAGGTTGATTAATGAAGACGCTTAGATATTCAAATTTAGAAAAGATCATGACCATTTATACTGAAATTTCTACTTATATTACATTTCATAATGCGACTGGTTTAACAGATATAAATAAATCAATGGAAGATTTTTGAACCGTACCGGGTTTGTCGGAGACCAAGCTTTCTGAGAGAATGTCCCGATGAAAAAAGTAAAATATACCCCTGAAATCAGAGAAAGAGCGGTTCAATTATTGATTGAATCCGAGAAAGATTATCCATCGAATTGGGCTGCGATCACCGCTATTGCTCCCTGAGCAGTATACTGCGCAAGGGTTGTACTCCTGAAACACTACGTGTTTGGTATCAAAAATATTTAGATAAACAAAATCCAGTTAAAGTACAGCAGCTTTCAGACCAAGAACGTATCAAACAACTCGAACGCGAAAATAAAGAACTGCAACGCGCCAATGAAATTCTACGTAAAGCAGCCGCTTTTTTCGCCCAGGCGGAGCTCGACCGCCCACACAAATAATGGTGGATTTTATCCATAATAATAAAGAGCTGTACGGAGTCGAGGCGATTTGTAGAATTTTACCGATCGCACCTTCAACCTATTACCGGACTCTAGATCTCTGTGAAAATCCAGAACATCGAGCAAAGCGAGATTTACATGACTTGCATCATGCTGAGGAGATTAAACGAATTTGGAAGGAAAGTTCAGGTCGGTATGGTGTACGTAAAGTCTGGCAAAAACTGAAACGTGAAGGCTATATTATTGCGCGCTGTACTGTTGCTCGATTAATGCAAAAGCTAGGTATAAAAGGTGTTTGGCGTGGTAAGAACAAACAAACCACCCGTAGCCGAGATGATCAAAAACGAGCGGATGACTTGGTAAAACGTAATTTTACTGCTGATCATCCTGACCAACTGTGGGTGAGTGACTTTACGTATATTCAAACAAATTCAGGCTGGGTTTATACTGCATTTATTATTGATGTGTTCTCACGAGCAATTGTTGGATGGAAAGTATCGACACGGATGAATACAGATATGGTGCTCGATGCATTGGAGCAAGCATTTAGGGCGGCAGAGGGGGCTGGAACGCTGAGTGCGCCCATGCCGCATTGCGAAGCAAAAGATAATCGGATAAAATGTAGCAATTCATATTCGTAAGCGTGGAGTAATCAGATGGGAAATTCCAAGTCAGCAGACAAGTAAGCCGCAACAACCAGTATTGTTGTTGCGGCGCTCTGTAAGGCTAGTCTCATCTGATTGCTGACGAGCAGACGTCGCCCGGTATTCCTTAATCGAGGGTTGATTCGTCATGACCACCACACGCCCCGCGTGGGCCTATACGCTGCCGGCAGCACTGCTGCTGATGGCTCCTTTCGACATCCTCGCTTCACTGGCGATGGATATTTATCTCCCTGTCGTTCCAGCGATGCCCGGCATCCTGAACACGACGCCCGCTATGATCCAACTCACGTTGAGCCTCTATATGGTGATGCTCGGCGTGGGCCAGGTGATTTTTGGTCCGCTCTCAGACAGAATCGGGCGACGGCCAATTCTACTTGCGGGCGCAACGGCTTTCGTCATTGCGTCTCTGGGAGCAGCTTGGTCTTCAACTGCACCGGCCTTTGTCGCTTTCCGTCTACTTCAAGCAGTGGGCGCGTCGGCCATGCTGGTGGCGACGTTCGCGACGGTTCGCGACGTTTATGCCAACCGTCCTGAGGGTGTCGTCATCTACGGCCTTTTCAGTTCGATGCTGGCGTTCGTGCCTGCGCTCGGCCCTATCGCCGGAGCATTGATCGGCGAGTTCTTGGGATGGCAGGCGATATTCATTACTTTGGCTATACTGGCGATGCTCGCACTCCTAAATGCGGGTTTCAGGTGGCACGAAACCCGCCCTCTGGATCAAGTCAAGACGCGCCGATCTGTCTTGCCGATCTTCGCGAGTCCGGCTTTTTGGGTTTACACTGTCGGCTTTAGC
>NZ_CP145906.1:0-3506746 GCF_036896575.1 Acinetobacter sp. KS-LM10 | reverse complement strand
GAAGACTACAAAGGTGTATTTGATGGTGCGCTTTTTAAAGTGCATCAACCCCATTTCCTTTTTCTTGCAAAATGTACTGAACAGCCTAAAAGCCGTTTAGGAATTGTTGTCGCTAAGAAGAAAGTGCGCCGTGCGCATGAAAGAAATCGAATAAAACGGATTGCTCGAGAAAGTTTTCGCTTAATTCAGCATGATCTAGATTTATTGGATATTGTCGTTATGCCTAAAGTGGGTATAGAGTCAGTGCCCAATGTTGAATTGCATCAACAATTACAAGTTGCATGGCAGAAGCTTCAGCGTCTAGTCAAAAAACATCAAAAAATATCTAATTCCCCTCCTCAAAAATAGAGGTGACCAATGGTTCGTATATTGCATTGGTTGATTCGGTTCTATCAAATTGCGATTAGTCCGCTCCTTGGACCTCGTTGTCGTTATATTCCAACTTGTTCTCAATATTCGCTAGAAGCAATTCAAGCGCATGGCGCAATAAAAGGCGTATTTTATGCGACTAAACGTGTCTGTCGATGTCATCCTTGGGGTGGGAGTGGTTACGATCCAATTCCAAAAAAAGCAATTCGTTTTATTTCATTTCAGCAAATAGATTCTCAAATGTCTCACGTTCATGTACCCTTGCGTGAGCGTTTTTTGAACCAAAATCACTCTAACCATTTGGGGTAATCGATATGCAACAATGGGCCAGATTTGCAATTCTCGGGGCCATGTTCGTCACCGCATATTTGCTTATTTTAGCTTGGCAAAAAGATTATGGTCATGCTGAAACTGCTTCGCAGCCAACACCGGCTGCTGTAGTTGCGCATGATGTATCTGCAGACTTGCCAAACAGCGAAACTACTGCGGCTGTTACAGACATTCCGCAAGCAAATATTGCTGCTGAACAACAAAATACAGCTGCACCTGCAACTGTTAATCAACAACTGATTTCAGTGAAGACTGATGTATATCACCTTTGGATTAGTCCTAAGGGTGGTGATATTGTGCGCATTGAGTTATTGAATCATGATAAAAGTAAAAACAGTGATGAATCATTTGTTATGCTTGAAAATGATGAGAAACGTACATATGTTGCTCAGTCAGGTTTAATTGGTCAAAACGGACCAGACAGTAGTCGCAGTGGTCGTCCGACTTTCGAATTTGAAAAATCTAGCTATACATTGGCAGATGCGAAATCTTCACAAACTGAAGATGGCAAAGCTGAAAAAGTATTGTCTGTTCCGATGGTTTTGAAATCAGCTGACGGCGTAGAAATTATCAAAACCTTTACGTTTAAGGAAGGTAATTATCCAGTCAATGTGAGCTATCAGGTTGTGAACCGTAGTGCGCAAAACTGGCAAGGTCAGATGTTTGGTCAGATCAAACGTGATAACTCTGAAGATCCAGGTAAATCAGATCAAGGGATCTTTACTCTTGGTACGTATTTAGGTGGCGCATGGGGTACACCTGATGAACATTATAATAAGTTAAAATTTGATAATTTTACTGAAGAAAAGTTAAGCACTGAAGCTCAAGGTGGCTGGGTGGCAATGGTTCAGCATTACTTTGTAAGCGCATGGATTCCAGGTCATTTTGGTACTCAACCTTATTCAGCGAAGTTGGAATCACGTAAATCTGCTGATGGTATGAATATCATTGGCTTTACGTCTCCAACCATCAATGTTCCAGCGGGTAAAACCATGACTGTGGACGCTACTTTCTATTCAGGTCCAAAAATTCAATCTGAATTGAAAGATTTGGCTGTAGGTTTAAACCAAACTGTAGATTATGGTTGGTTATGGCCGATTGCTAAATTATTGTTCTTAGGTTTGCAGTTCTTCCATGGCATCGTGGGTAACTGGGGTTGGTCAATTATCTTATTGACGATTCTTGTTAAACTTATTCTTTGGCCATTGTCGTCTAAGAGCTATCGCTCAATGGCGAAAATGCGTGTGATTGCACCTGAAATGCAACGTATGAAAGAAGAGTTTGGTGAAGACCGTATGCGTTTCTCTCAAGAAATGATGGCGCTTTACAAACGTGAGCAAGTAAACCCATTGTCTGGTTGTTTACCGCTTCTTCTGCAAATGCCGATCTTCCTTGCGTTGTATTGGGTATTGATGGAATCTGTTGAACTTCGTCATGCACCATGGTTAGCTTGGATTCAAGATTTATCTGCAATGGATCCTTGGTTTATCCTGCCATTGTTGATGGGTATTACGATGTATGTTCAGCAATCTTTGAACCCACAACCTGCTGATCCAATGCAGGCGAAAGTGTTCAAATTTATGCCGATCATATTCACTGTATTTATGTTGTTCTTCCCAGCAGGTTTGGTGTTGTACTGGATTGTCAACAACAGTATTACCATCTTGCAACAAGGTTTGATCAACAAAAATGTTGAAAAATTACGTGCAAATAAAGTAGAGGAAACTCCACCAACCAGCTAGTCTGCGTTGTTGTAGCTGAATCGATCCGCTTAAGGTGATATCCTTAAGCGGATTTTTTTTGCCTATATTTGAGATATCTTCATGCACACCCCTTTAACTCAAACCACCATAGCTGCCATTGCAACACCGCCCGGTCGTGGTGGCGTCGGGGTGATTCGCCTGTCTGGCCCAAAAGCATATGCGATAGCGGAAGCATTAACACTCAAACCTTTGGATAAGGCGCGTTATGCGGGCTTTCGCTATTTTTATGATGCACTTGGTGAGGTTATGGATGAAGGGTTGGCGATTGCCTTCCCTAACCCACATTCATTTACAGGCGAAGATGTCGTCGAGCTACAAGGTCATGGCGGTCCTGTTATTCAAAATGCATTGTTGGCACGTCTATTTGAATTGGGTGCGATCGCTGCAAAAGCAGGTGAATTCTCCATGCGTGCTTTTGAAAATGGAAAAATGGATTTGGTTCAAGCTGAAGCCATTGCCGATCTGATTGACGCAACGTCTCAAGCGGCGGCACGTTCTGCTGTACGTTCCTTACAAGGCGCATTTTCTAACAAAGTTAATTCTGTATTAGAGCAATTGATTCATTTACGTTTGCATGTCGAAGCTGCGATTGATTTTCCAGAAGAGGAAATCGACTTTTTGGCAGATGGTAAAATTTTAGCCCTGCTGAAAGGTGTACAAGCATCCGTCGGTGCTGTTCAACAATCGGCACGTCAAGGTCAGCTTTTGCGTGAAGGTTTACAAGTGGTCATTGCGGGTAAACCGAACGCAGGTAAATCAAGTTTGTTGAATGCATTGGCTGGTGTAGATCGTGCCATTGTGACTGATATAGCAGGTACGACACGCGATGTATTACATGAAAAAATCAGTTTGAATGGTTTGCCGATGACGTTGACTGACACCGCGGGTTTGCGTGAAACAGGTGATGTGGTCGAAAAAGAAGGCATTCGTCGTGCGATCAAAGAAATTGAAAATGCAGACTTATTGCTTTTGGTATATGACCTCAGCCAAGGTGAAGATCCATTACAACTTGCACAGAATTATTTTGCAGAACATATTGATGCGAAACGCTTAATGTTAATCGCCAATAAATGCGATTTAACCGATCAAACAGCTGAATTGAGCGATTTTCAGGGCTTTAGGCATGTGACGGTTTCTGCTAAACAAGAAACAGGTGTTCAGGCGCTGATAGATGCGATTACAGCGCATGCAGGTTTCCAACCAGAAGAAGATACCTTTATCGCGAGAACACGTCATTTAGACGCAATGAAGCGCACTCAGGCTTATTTAGCTGAGGCACATGAACAACTCACTGTATATCAAGCGGGTGAGTTGGTGGCTGAATCGCTTCGTCTTGCTCAAAATGCGCTTGGTGAAATAACAGGTGATTTTAGTGCAGACGATTTACTCGGAAAAATTTTCGGATCGTTTTGTATTGGAAAGTAGTGTTTATTATCTTTAAATATTGTATTTAAAAATATTTTCTTTAATGAAAAAAAGAGCTGACAATTGTCAGCTCTTTTATCTTTTGCGTAAGCTTTTGCTAAGAAAACTTCTCATTCGTTCAATTAGTTTATATGCTGAGCCATCTAAATGGATAATGAGAAAGAAAAGATGAAAAAAAGTCGATTATTTCTATCGATCGTTTTACTCGGTTTAACTGCAAATGTTTGGGCAGGAAAGTCGGATCAAGCGATTATCACAGAGGCTACAAAGAACAAAACCACAGTTGCAGAAGCGATCAAAGCAGCTGATGCTACAGCAGTCAATGTTACGGGGACTATCGTTCGTCACGTGAAAGATGACCACTTTGAATTGAAAGATCATACAGGATCTATTCAAGTTGAGATTGATCATGACTTAGCCACAGTTGCGCAGTTAAAATCAGGTACAGAAGTTAAAATTTATGGTGAAGTAGATACACATCGTATAAAACCCACGGATATCGAAGTCGTTAAAATTGAAATTTTAAAATAAAATTATTTGCTATCCATTCATGAATTTTCAATAAGATCAGCTGATTTAAGCTGATCTTTTTGATTGAATCGGAATGATCTTTAATTGGCTAAAATACAAACATAAAAGCATCATGCTAATTATTAGACAAAATGTAATCACGCCAAAGTTTAGTCCAAAATGATCCGCTAGATATCCAACAAAAATGATCGGTATGATGGTTCCTAAATAACCGATGAATAAATAAGTAGACATCACAGCAGCACGGTTGATATGGGTGGTCATTTGATGAATTAAACCGAATGCTCCCAATAAGGAAAGACCGTGACCTATTCCGAAAAGAACATCACTAATGACAAAAAACAAGCTAATTTTCAACCAAATACTCAGTATCAGGATGATGAGGCTGCATAAACTTGTCAGTAAACCATAAGTTAGGCTTTTTATGGGAGGTAGATATTTTGCAAGAAACTGCACAGCAGCAGAGATAAATAAAATGCTGGTGATTGCAATTCCGCTGACCAATGGACCATCCCAAGGTAAAATATCTTTCAAAAATGAAGGTGATAATGACGCAAATAAACTAAACGCTGCAAAGATACAAAATGCAGTTAAACAAATGATCCAAAATTGAGCATGATGCTGTTTTTCAGGTCTTAACAATTTTGGTGTAAAGCTGAATGGTTGTGGAGTGAAATGATGCCCTTTCAAACTGAATAAACTAATCAAACATAAAAATGAACCCATTACGATAGGAATATAAGGCGTGACTAAGGGTGCTTGAGAAAATTGTGCAATAACTCCGCCTACCAGCGGACCGAGTCCAAAACCAATCGCAATAATGATGGAGCTGAGTTGAGGCGCAATTTGTTTATGTTGTTCAGGTACAGTTTGTATTAAGCCCAATAATGCCGCTGTGGTCATTAATCCAGATGCAATTCCAATAATGAAACGTCCAACAGATAACCAAAGGAAATGTGTGGCAAACATTGAAAATAATAAACCGACAATAATAAAAACCAAGCCGATCTGCATGGTTTTGATATAACCAATGGTATTACTGGTTCGACCAAAGAAAAGTAAAGTCGTTAGGCAGCCGAACATATAAGCGACAAAAATTAGAGTAATGTCACTGGGCATCAGTTCCCAAAGCTGCTGATATAAGGGATAGAGTGGACTGGCTAATGCTGTTCCTATCGTACCTAAACACAATGCTAGACTTACGATAATGAAGGGTTGCCATAACTTTATATTCATAAACTTCTGATTGAATGTATATTGAAATAAATCTTAGCGATTTTCTGTTCATTAGGATTAGAAATGCAGCTAAGAATAGCCTGATGGTTCAGAAATAATTTTACTGTATTTAACATAAATCTATGGTTTCACGTGAAACATAACTCACACAGTTTGATCTGAAAAAAATAAGCAGAAATACAGACTGATCACGTTAGAATAGAGAAAATAAAGGACGAATGATTCAATATGTTTGCAAAAAAAATCTGTGCAATGACGCTTGCTAGCTTGGTCTCAACATTCAGTTTTGCCAATGTAGAGTCAGTGCAATCTAAACTCGCTGCGAATTATCCTAATCTTCAAATTAACCATTTGCAAGAAACTGAGATGAAGGGCTTATATAGTGGAAGCTTAGATAAACAAGTGGTGTATGTAAATGAAGATGCACAACATCTTTTTATTGGTTCAATGATTCGTTTGAAAGATCAGCAAAACCTGACCAAGAGTTTAGTGGTAGATCAGAATTCTGTCGACTTTAAACAGTTACCTTTAAAAGATGCGATTAAAACTGTACGGGGGAATGGGAAGCGCCAGCTCGCCATTTTTTCTGACCCAAATTGCCCATATTGTAAGGTTCTTGAAGGTAATTTAGCGAAGCTGAATGATGTGACCATTTATACATTTATTTATCCAATTAAAAATCAATCTATCATCCCATCTAAAAAAGTGTGGTGTTCTGCCAATAAAGAATATGCATGGAAAACGCTCATGCAAAATTCAACACAACCTACAGCAAATGCGGATTGTGAAAATCCGATTGACCGTAATCTTGCACTAGGGAAAAAACTGGGTTTAGCGGGAACACCTGTCATCATTTTTTCAAATGGTTTTAAAGTAACTGGCGCCTACCCTACTGAAGATATTGAAAAAATTTGGAAAGAATTAGGTTTATAACTGAGCTTGAAATTGCGATTCATTTTATTTGAAATAATTTTCATTTCATTAGATCATTAGAGTGATTTTATTTAAGAATCTCTTAAATAATCCAATTGAATTACTTTGTTTAATCAACTCCATCAAAAAAGCACCCTTTGGGTGCTTTTTTTTGTAAAAATATGATCGATATTCAGAATGTAAAATTAAGTTTTTTTCGCAACAAGGTTATAAATGAACAACACAATGATTGCACCTATAACTGAAGCAATAAATCCTGCGGATGAACCATCTGGATAAAGACCCAACAGACGGCCGCCGTATGTTGCAAGTAAAGCACCAACAATACCGAGAAGCGTAGTTAAAATAAAACCAGCTTTGTCATCCCCTGGATGAATGGCGCGTGCGATTAAACCTGCAATGAAACCAATAACAATTGCGCCGAGTAGCGAAAACATATAATTCTCCTTATTTTGTTTACAATTTTAGTATTAAGGATTGAGTATTAAGTAACATGAATACGTCTATTCATCATTCAGGATTCCAAGGATTCTGCCTAGCTGTGATTTGATAATTATTGTAGTTTTTTTGTTCATTTACTTGTTTATGTGCTTGTTCAGATTATGAATAATCAATAAACAAGGATTAAAAAAGCGACCTAAGTCGCTTCGTTGTATTTAAGTTTCGAATCGCTTAGATACCAATTTCACCAATAAATGGAATATGGCGATATTTCTGGTCGTAATCTAAACCATAGCCAACAATAAATTTATCTTCGACTTCAAAACCCAAAAATTGAACATCAAGTTCGATTTCACGGCGTGAAGGTTTACTGACTAAGGTACAAAGTTGAATAGAATTAGGTTGACGCGTTTCTAAAATTTCTAGAACTTTACTGAGTGTATTGCCTGAATCAATAATATCTTCAATAACTAAAACATCTTTGCCACGGATTTCCCCATCAAGATCTTTTAGAATTTTGACATCACGTGAAGACGTTGTACCACCACCGTAACTTGAAACTGTCATGAAATCGAGTTCATGCGGTTTTGAAATAGCGCGGCAAAGATCTGCCATAAAAATGACAGAACCACGAAGTAGGCCAATCAGAACCAATTCTTTATCACTAGTTGAATAGTGAGCATCAATTTTTTTACCGAGTTCCAAAACTTTTGCATGAATTTCTTCTGCAGAAATCATTACATTCATTTCAATGGTCATGGGTAGATACCTAAAGCAGCAATTCAAAAATTAAAAAAGGCGTTGACTTGCAACACCTGAAATATGGAATAATTTTAAAACATATCCTATGTAGATGCATCTACTTTGGGAATGGAATATGTAAACATAGCTTAACTAGTGCGCATCACGTTTTAAAAGCAATGCACACAGCACAAATATCCCTCCGATCAAGAGATATTTTTTCTTTGATTTTTTAAGCGGTTTCTTTTCCAACTTTGATGTTTTGCTCATATGCCTTCTGTCCAAAAATATAGGTCGCTTGAATATTACGATCATCGCCCATTGTGAAAAGAGCAAATAATGCATCTTCAATATTTTTAGCACGCTGTTGGCGAAGTGTCTGTAATGAAGTTGCATTGAGATTTATCACCACAAAATCAGCTTCCTTACCTACATTAAAGTTTCCGAGTTTATCCTCTAATTGTAAGGCTTTTGCGCCCCCAATTGTGGCGTGATAAAGGGATTCGAAAGCAGATAATTTGTCACCTTGAAGTTGTTGAACTTTGTAGGCTTCATTCAATGTTTGGAGTTGGTTAAACGATGTCCCTGCCCCAATATCTGTACCTAAACCCACTTTAACTTGTTTGTCCCATGTTTTTTTCAATGGAAATAAACCACTTCCTAAGAACAGGTTTGAGGTTGGACAAAAGGCGATTGCAGAATCTGTTTGATGCATACAATCCCACTCTGAATCCTCTAAATGTACACAATGTGCAAATACAGATTTTGATCCTGTTAAGCCAAAATGATGATACACATCTAAATAACCTTTTTGTTCTGGGAATAATGCTTTAACCCATTCAATTTCATTTTTATTTTCACTTGAATGGGTGTGAACATAGACATCTGGATATTCAGCTTTTAACTGCCCTGCTTTCTCTAATTGTTCAGGTGTTGATGTCGGTGCAAAACGTGGCGTAATGGCATATAAATTTCGACCCTTGCCATGCCATTTTTCAATTAATGCTTTTGAATCTGTATAGGCTGTTTCTGCAGTATCACAGAGTCCTTCTGGTGCATGACGATCCATCATCACCTTGCCTGCAATGAGACGCATCTGATGGCGTTCAGCAGCTTCAAAAAGCGCATCAACAGATTCAGGATGAACCGTACAAAACACCAAAGCGGTGGTTGTACCGTTTTTAAGCAATTCATTGACAAAAAAATGGGCAATTTGATCAGCATATGCTTTGTCAGCAAACTGCAATTCAGTTGGAAATGTATAGGTATTTAACCATTCTAATAATTGTTCGCCGTAAGCACCGACCATTTCTGTTTGTGGAAAATGGATGTGTGTATCGATAAAACCAGGCACAATTAATTGATCAGGATAATGCTGTACTTGGATGTTTGCAGAGAGTTGCTTTTGTCCATCTTGCCAAAATCCAAACCACTGGATTTTGCCATTTTGAGTTATGAGTAAACCATCTTCTACGTAACGCACTTGGTCGTGAATTTCACGCGCTTGGGCTACCGTATTCTGAATATCTAGGAAGCGACCGCGAATCGCCGTCGATGCAACTACAGAAGACATTTTAAACCTGCATATTTATTTTTTCAGTTGATTGTAACTTAAAAAATAAACTCTTCCACGATTCGTCATCTTTTCTTTGCTCGTTTATTTCGAGTCATTTTAAAGTTTAGAATTTGAGATCATTCTAAAAAGGAGGGAGATCATAAAATGCACAGATCTAAACAGAAATATGCATCTGAATTTAAAGATATTTTATTCGACAATGAAAAAATGATGCATTTTTTAACAACATTACGTACTTTTGATGCTCAGGCTTATCTTGCCGCAGGGATTATTCGTAATACAGTTTGGGCGTATTTACATGAACAGTCTTATGATTTAGAGCAGACAGAGATTGATGTGATTTTTTATGATCCTAAAGATAATGGTCATAAAGCATTAGAACTACAAAAAAAGATGATCAATCGCTTTCCCAATATTGAATGGGATATCACGAATCAGGCAACTGTACATTTATGGTATCAAACAGATCAAGGTGAATCTATTCCACCCTTAAAATCATTAGAAGATGCACTTTCTATGTGGCCTGAAACGGCAACGTGTATAGCGGTTCGTTTGAATGATCATGATGAATTTGAATATATTGCACCATTTGGTTTAGCCGATTTATTTGAATTGAAGCTATGTTGGAATCAGCGGTTGGTAAGTCGCGATGTATTTTTAGCACGATTAAATAAAAAGAAATTTCTTGAAAAATGGCCAAAATTACAAATAATATTTTAATAATAGTGAATAAAAAAGCCCTCTCAAGAGAAGGCTTTTATTAAAAAAGTAGAGTTATAAAGTGGTTTCAGTATGCTTTTTACTGTATCGAATGGAGAGGACCGCAGTAATCGCTAAAACGACGATAATAAAGCCTAGTGAAATCCAAATCGGCATATGGAAAACATCAAGCATCAGCATTTTAAAGCCAATAAATACGAGAATTAAACCTAGGCCATAAGGTAAATAATGCATCTTAGACGCTGCGCCAGACAATAAGAAGAACATGGCACGAAGGCCCAAAATTGCCATTAAGTTTGCTGTTAAAACAATGAAGGGATCAGTCGTTACAGCAAAAATAGCAGGGATAGAATCGACTGCAAAGATGACATCTGAGGCTTCAACTAAAATCAGAACTAGAAATAAAGGAGTTGCCCAAAGTACGCCATTTTGACGAACAAAGAATTTATTACCTTCAAGTTGAGGCGTGATTCGCATGTGTTTGCGTAGCCATTTCAGAATCGCCATATCTTCAGTATTGGGATCTTCCTCTTGGCCTTTTAGGAATTTAAAACCTGTATAGACCAGGAAAGCACCGAAAATATAAAGAATCCAAGAAAATTCTTGAACGAACCAAGCACCAATAAAGATGAAAATAGTTCTTAAAATAATGGCGCCGAGCACACCATATAACAGCAATTGACGTTGCAGCGCGGGAGGAATTGCAAAAGCCGCAAAAATCATTAGCCAAACGAAAACGTTATCGATAGCCAGTGATTTTTCCAGTAAATAACCTGCAAAATATTCCATAACTTTGGTATTTGCGACATTTACACCCGCTGTTTGTTGTAAGTACAACCACAAACCACCACCAAATAAGCTGGCTACGGTGACCCAAGCGATACTCCAATATGCAGCGGTTCTAATTTTAACATCTTGACCTTCTTTCTGTTTAAAGCCAAGAAAGTCAATCACGAGCATGAGGCTCACAATGCCGAAAAATGCTAGGTATAGCCAAATATTGCCAATAGATTCCATAATCGTCCTCTACACCTGACAAATGGCCATAAAAAAACCTCGACCAGTCGCCAGATGATATAAACATCTGTAACAACATGATCAAGGTCTTGCCTACATCTCATCACTTAATGATAGGAGATGCTCGAATACCGACTTTTTTCAAAGTGTAATGACGGCCATTCGACACATTGATATATTTAAAAATATTCATCAATGCTTTGAGGAGGCTACTCCCCTTGTTCAAAATATTTTGGATTGAGTTAAATTCAATCCAAAGCAGAATCTCATATTCCGTAGAATTGTGCAAATTTTATCTAAGAATTATGGATAATAAGGCAGTGGTTCTATATTTATTGATAATGATGAAAAATGTTACTTAAAAAAAGAAAACAATTTATTTAAAAGGATTATTGAAATGTTCCTTTAGCATAGAAATGCAAATTAAGACCGCTATGATGATCAATACAAAAATTAATATAAAATAAATATCCATGGCAATAACCACACTAATGTTTACATTAAATATACAATCTACCATGTGTTAAGTAAATAAGTAATTGTAAAACAATAAAATATTTAAATTGATAATTGTAATCATTGTGTGACATAGCATTAGTTATTGATGTGAAAGTTTCGATTGTTTATCAAAATGAAAGCTAATACAGTTCCTAGAACCGCGAGGCAACCTCCAATTAATCCAATCTGATTTAGACCATATTGCATACTCACATAGCCTCCTAATAATGCGCCAGCACCAATGCCCACGTTATAAAGTCCAGAATAAATGGCCATGGCTACATCTGTGGCATCAGAAGCGAGATTTAATGTTTTGGCTTGTAGCGCAAGGCTAAACACAATAATGCTCATGCCCCAGAGTAAGCTCATTGTGGTCAAACTGAAAAATGAATGTGAAAGAGGTAATAATAGAAGTAAAGAAATTGCTAGCGTGATGCAACTGAGTGGAATAAATAATTTTGGAAATTTCGCCCCTGTTTTACCAAAAATAAATGATCCAATTAACCCTGCTCCACCAAAAACCAGTAAAAAAGTTGTGGTTTGACTCGAACTAAATTCAGCTATGTTTAGAGTAAAAGGTTCTATATAGCTATATGCAGTAAATTGGGCAGTGATCATAATAATTGTTAATGCAAAAACCATCATTAGGCTCGTTCTTTTAACAAAATCCTTTAGGCTGCTGAGTGAGCCGGAATTGATACTCGGCAATTTGGGTAAGCTCAAAGCCAAAATGAGACAAACTATCGCAGCACATAGGGCAATTAATCCAAAAGTATTTCTCCATCCATAAACTTCGCCAATCATCCGGCCAAATGGAATGCCCAGTACCATGGCTAGAGCCGTTCCGGTGGCTAACAAACCTAAAGCTTGAAACTCTTTACCTTTAGGTGCTACGCGAACGGCAAGAGATGCAGTAATGGCCCAGAACAAGGCATGTGATATAGCGATGCCAATACGACTGACCAGAAGCACATTAAAATTCCACGCGATATAAGACAGTCCATGACTGACGATAAATAATCCAAAAAGAACCAATAATAAAAAGCGTCTTTCGATATTTTTGGTCAGCAACATAATCGGCAAAGAAATCGGTGCTACGACCCATGCATAGAGCGTAATCATGATACCGACATCTGTAACGGGCATATCAAAGCTCGCACCGATGTCACTGAGCAGTGCTACAGGGACAAACTCAGTGGTATTAAAAATAAAAGCGGCAAAGGCAAGGCTAATCACACTGATCCATTGCTGAGTTGGACGAGGTGATGGTTGTATAACGGCGGTCATGAAGATCTGATTTAGAGTGTTTAGTTAAGTTTAGGTGCTATTAACTGCGTTGTTAAGTTGATTCATAGCTAATTTAAGTAAGCGTTAAGTGGAAGATGTTTGATAAGCGTGCTGTATTTTTGATAATAAAAATTAACAGTGTAAAAAAATAAATCATGGCACTTTTTAACAAGATTAAAATACAGGAAAAATAAAATGTTAGAAATTAAGCATCACGATACGGGCAGTAAAGGTGAATTTTATATTGGTGAGGATGATCATCATTTTGCTGAAATGACGTATTCATTGGCTGGAACAGATAAATTTATTATCGACCATACTTGGGTTGATGATTCATTACGTGGGCAAAATGTGGGTCGTCTACTGGTAGACCGAGCTGTTGAATTAGCTCGGGAAAAGAATGTTAAAATTTTACCGCTATGCCCTTTTGCCAAATCCGTTTTTGATAAAGATTCATCGATTCATGATGTGCTTTTTAAATAATTTTTTAAGTTTTATTTCGAGATGAGATATGCAATTTCAGCATCAGGATAATGGTCAAAGCGGTGAGTTTTTTTCAGTTAATGAGGCGAATCAAAGAATCGCCGAAATTAGTTATGTCTGGAGTGATGAGCATAAAATTATTGCCAATCATACTTGGGTAGATGATTCCTTACGTGGACAAGGTATTGCTCGTCTATTACTTGATGTTTTAGTTGCTTTTGCTCGAGAGAAAAATTTAAAGATTGTGGCCACATGTTCTTATGTGGATGTGATGTTTAGACGTGATAAAAGTTTGAAGGATGTGGTGGCTTAAAAAAGCTAAAGATTAAGCTCGTATGATTCAGATTAATTCACTAATATAATATAAAATTTGAATGATAATATCGGCTTAAAATGATTCAAGAAACTCTAAATTACAACGAAATTATTACTTTATTAATTGCCCTTTTAGCTTTACTGGTAACCTATACAGTATTTAAATCAAATGAGCGTCCTCAAATTATTGTCTATATTGAAGCTAATACATTTAAAGAGACTTTTATATCTTTAGTTGTTGAGAATGTCGGACGAGGTAGAGCAGAAAACATTAAATTTACTTCAGATAGAGCTATTCCTTATAATTCATTTGGGTTAGAGAAGCTGAATTCGCCTAAACAAGAATTTCAACATGGTGTATTTCATCATGGGATTAAAATTTTTAATCCTGGACAAAGATTGTTTTATGATTGGGGGCAGTTTGGTGGCTTAACAGATGCTCTTGAAAATCGTGAACTAAAAATAACAGCAACTTATGAATTCAAGCACCCTTTGAATCCTTTTAAATCGCGAATACAAGATATATCAATTATTAATATTAATGAGCTAGAAGGACTACCTACGATACAAGGTCATGCTAATCCTATTCTAATGGAAATGGCAATAAGCTTAAAATCAATCAGTGAAAAAATGAAATAAAAAAACCCGCTTTGCGGGTTTTTTAATAAAAATATTAGGCTTTTAAAGCTGTAATTAACTTTTGATGCAAACCACCAAAACCACCATTCGACATGATCACCACAGCATCCCCCTCACCTGCTTCGGCAACGATGGTATTAATGATTTGTTCTAATGTACGCGCAACAACTGCTTTATTGCTTGCAGCGTCTATGACTGGCTGTAAATCCCAGTCCAAGCCTTCAGGTTGATACCAAATGACTTCATCTGCTAAACGCGCTGAATGGGCTAAACCATCTTTATGGCTACCCATACGCATGGTATTTGAACGGGGTTCAATAATCGCCCAAAGTTTACGCTCACTTAAACGTTTACGCGCACCTTCTAAAGTGGTTTCAATGGCAGTTGGATGGTGTGCAAAATCGTCAAAAATCTCAATACCATTAATGGTATCAAGTAATTCCATACGACGTTTGACGCCACCAAAATGAGACAGTGCATCACAAGCGACTTCAACTGAAACGCCCACATGTACCGCAGCAGCAATAGTTGCCAATGCGTTCGCGACTGAATGCTGCCCTGTCATTGACCACTTAACTTCACCTTTCACGATGCCATTTTCCAGCACTTTAAAATGTGAACCATCAGCAGACAACTGTTCTGCATAAAGTTCAGATTTTTCACTTGCGGTTAAAGAGGTGCGAACGACCGGAGTCCAACATCCCATCTCCAAAACTTCATCAATATTGCCTTCCGTCACAGGCGCAATAATAAGCCCTTCGCTCGGAATGGTTCGCACTAAATGATGGAATTGCTTTTGAATTGCAGCCAAATCATCGAAAATGTCGGCATGATCAAATTCTAGATTATTTAAAATGGCTGTTTTTGGGTGGTAATGCACAAACTTAGAACGTTTATCGAAAAATGCAGAATCGTACTCATCCGCTTCTACACAAAAATATTTTCCAGCCCCTAAACGAGCACTTTCGCTAAAGCCTAAAGGGACACCGCCAATTAAGAAACCTGGTTCTAAGCCAGCTTGATCTAATACCCATGCCAACATGGTTGTTGTGGTTGTTTTACCATGTGTTCCTGCAACGCCTAAAACATGTTTGCCTTGCAATACATGGTCAGCCAGGAACTGAGGGCCTGAAGTATATGCTAAGCCTTCATTAAGCATATATTCAACCGCATCGATCCCACGCTTCATCGCATTACCCACAATCACAAGATCAGGATGCGGTTGTAAATGACTACGATCATAGCCTTGCATTAAGATAATGCCTGCATTTTCGAGTTGGGTTGACATGGGTGGATAGACATTTGCATCTGATCCTGTCACTTGATGTCCAAGGTCACGTGCGAGCAGTGCCAAAGATCCCATAAAAGTGCCACAAATACCCAAAATATGCAGATGCATGCTTTATAACTCCGCTGCTTTGTTTGACACATCACTTTGTTGTTGGTGCTGTTGTCGTGATTAATTCGAATTAAAGCCAACGATAGCAAGGGTCTAAGCGAAAAGATAGTTTTTCTTGTATCGATTAGCCGACTTTAATTTATTTGAGATATAGACCTTCAAATCATATTTAATTCTAAAAAAAACAAATCAATTCATTTGATTTTGTTTAAATAAACGTAAAATATGAAAAATTCTACGCGCAGATTTTATACATGTTGTATTGGCCTTTATTTCTTTTGGTGATTGCCAATTGCTTTATGACTTTAGCTTGGTACGGGCATTTAAAATTTTTGCCTCATGATGCTCCGCTTTGGCAAGCCATTCTGTTGAGTTGGATCATTGCTTTGGTTGAATATAGTTTCATGATTCCAGCCACCAGAATGTTGTCTCAAAATGGTTGGAGCTTGGGAGAAATGAAAATTACCCAAGAAGTTGTGACGCTTTTGGTTTTTGTTCCTTTTATGATTTTTCTATTTAAACAGCCTTTTAAACTCGATTATTTATGGGCGGGAATGTGCTTATTTGGATGTGTATATTTTGTTTTTCGCAGCCAGTAATACTTTGCTTCATTAATTAATTCGCATCATAAATTGACGTTTTTAATTTGCAGTTTTTAATCAAATCTAAAAAAATAATAAAAATATAGCCTTGCTTTGACTGTTAAATTTTGGCATGAAGAAATTTCAGTCTATAATGCAGGGCTCTTAATAAAGCTTGGCTCTAGTCGAGATTTACGCTCTCTTAATTATCTCTGGAAACATTGCAATGAATGCGGCCGCTTCACAAGACACTCCTCTCGTTGGAATTATCATGGGTTCTCAGTCTGACTGGGCGACACTCGAACACACTGCCAATATGTTGAAACAACTAGGCGTACCTTTTGAAGCAGAAGTGGTGTCAGCACACCGTACTCCAGATCGTTTATTTGAATATGCAGAAACAGCGCGTGATCGTGGTATTCAAGTGATTATCGCGGGTGCAGGCGGTGCAGCGCATTTACCGGGTATGTGCGCGGCAAAGACAGATTTACCTGTTCTTGGTGTTCCAGTTAAATCTTCGATTTTAAATGGTGTGGATTCATTGTTGTCTATCGTACAAATGCCAGCGGGTATTGCGGTCGGTACTTTGGCGATTGGTCCTGCTGGAGCGACCAATGCTGCAATTATGGCAGCACAAATTTTAGGTTTAACACGTCCTGAAATTGCAAAAAATGTTGCAGATTTCCGTGATGCTCAAACTGAAAAAGTCGCAAGTAAAAATATTCCAGGTCAAATTTAAAGCCAAGTTTAATACGAGATATTCGCTATGGATAAAACCATTGGTATTTTTGGTGGTGGTCAACTTGGTCGCATGATGGCGCAAGCTGCATTACCGCTGAATATTCAGTGTACTTTTTTTGAAGCAAGTACAGATTGTCCATCAAATGCTTTGGGAAAAGTCTTTTCGACTCAAGCAGAAAATGGCTTACAAGACTTTATACAGAGTGCAGATGTTTTCAGTTTAGAATTCGAAAATACGCCATTGGCAGATGTTGATGTTTTAACAAAAAGCAAAGACCTCTACCCGCCTCGTCAAGCGTTAGCCATTGCACAACATCGTCTCTCTGAAAAAGCATTGTTTGATGAATTGGCAATTCCTGTTGCGCCGTATAGTGCAGTGGATTCTTTAGATAGTTTGAAACAGGCTGTTGCTGATTTAGGTTTACCGATTGTTTTGAAAACAGTGACTGGCGGTTATGACGGTAAAGGTCAATTTGTACTGCGTTCAGTAGATCAGATTGACCAAGCTTGGGCAGAGTTAGGACCCGCAGGGAGCTTGATTGCAGAAAGTTTTGTGACTTTTACTCGTGAAGTATCGATTATTGCTGTTCGTGGTCAAAATGGTGATGTGAAAACTTGGCCTCTGGCTGAAAACCATCATCACAATGGGATCTTATCGCACTCGATTGTACCTGCTCCAAACAGCGCAGATTTACAACCTGTGGCGCAAGACTACATTACTCGTCTACTTAATCATTTGAATTATGTCGGTGTATTAACGCTAGAGCTTTTTGTGACCGAACAGGGTTTATATGCCAATGAAATGGCTCCCCGCGTACATAATTCAGGGCATTGGTCGATTGAAGGTGCGGTTTGCTCGCAATTTGAAAATCATGTGCGGGCTGTTGCAGGTTTACCCCTTGGTTCAACTGAAGTGGTTCGTCCGACTGTAATGGTCAATATTATTGGCCAATATCCAAAGTCTGAAGATGTTTTGGCTTTAAATGGTGCGCACTTGCATCTTTATAACAAGACAGAGCGTGAAGGTCGTAAGATTGGCCATATCACGTTGATGCCGAATGATTCAGCGGAATTAACAACGCTTTGCCAGCAATTGGCTAAGATTTTACCGAATCCATTGGCTTTAACTCAAGATATGACCATCTAAATCAATAACTGCTTCTAAAAAAAGCGATCACTTCTGTGATCGCTTTTTTATTTGCAGTGTTTCGGGCATGATTGCGCCTCTTTGAAATTTAAGACCTTTTATCGGAGGGTTTTAAAATATTCTGTATTTAATTTGATCAAACGTTTATAAATACAACAAGCGTTAAAAAAATAAAAAATGAAATTTAGCGTACAAATTTTAAACTAAAAATTTAAATTCAAAGTTTTAAAATATGAATTTAAATCCGCATTTTTTAATTTCAAAAGTATTAACACATTCGCTTTTGAATTCATAAATAGTGATTTGAATTTAAAAAATACTAAACTTTAAATTCAAACGATTTGATTATGAATTTAAAAAAATTATTTGTCGCGATATCTTGATTTTTATCAGTTAAGTTATCCACAGCTGTGTTTTGAATTCATTTATTTGGTTTTAAATTTATTGACTAGATTTTTAAATTCAAAGATTTAATTTTGCATCCTGTTGATATCTTTGCTGTGTGGATAAGTTTTAAATTTAAAATAAAAACTATGAATTTAAATTTACCATTTGAATCTTTAATTTTTCTTTCATGATGCTATGTTGAAGTCATAATTTAAATTTAAAAATTAATGGTAGGTTATGCGTCGTTTATCGGTTGTTTTCGGTTCTTTGTTTTTAGCGGTCACGCAAGCTCAAGCTGAGCTTATTATTCATAGTCAGGGCGTAACGACAAAGCCTTCAAATGCTGTGTCCTCATCTACATCTGCAACGCCACAGTTTAATCCTCAAAATAATTTTCAAGCCTGTATTTCAAATTTACGTTCGCAGGCGATTTCTGCTGGCGTCAGTGCATCAACTTATGATCGTTATACTCAAAACTTAAGCCCTGATTATTCCGTGATTGAAAAATTGAACTATCAACCTGAATTTTCAACGCCTATTTGGGATTACTTGTCTGGTTTGGTGGATGATGAACGCGTTGCAGCGGGCAAACAAAAACTTGCTCAACATCATGATGTGTTGAGTCGTGCATCAAATGCGTATGGTGTTCCTGTTGAAACGATTGTGGCGGTTTGGGGTGTAGAGAGTAATTTTGGAGATATTTCGGGTAAATATCCTTTATTGCAAGCTTTGGGAACCTTGAGTTGTGAAGGGCGTCGCCAAAGTTATTTTAGAGGTGAGTTTTTTGCGACCATGCGTATTTTACAGCGTGGCGATCTGAGAGAAGAGCAATTAAAAGGCTCTTGGGCAGGTGCGTTTGGTCACACGCAATTTATGCCGACAACCTATGAAGAGTTAGCGGTTGATTTTGATGGTGACGGTCGTCGTGATTTAGTCTCGAGTACAGCGGATGCATTGGCTTCTACCGCTAACTTTTTAAAAAAACGCGGCTGGCAAACAGGACAACCTTGGGGTTTTGAGGTCGTTGTACCAGAAGGTGCGTCGATTTCAGGTGAAGGGCGTCGCAACAAAAAATCTCTGGCATCTTGGGTGAATCGTGGTTTGGTGCGCGCAGATGGTTCACCATTAATTCAAGGGAATTTATCAGAAAGCTCGCAAGCTGGTTTGATGTCTCCTGCTGGCGTTAATGGTCCGACCTTTTTAGTTTTTAAAAATTTCGATGCTATATATAGTTATAATGCAGCTGAGAGTTATGCTTTAGCGATCGCGCATTTGTCAGATCGTATGCAAGGTAAGCCTGTGTTTAGTAAAGCATGGCCAACCGATGATGCTGGAACATCGCGTGCAGAGCGTCGTGAGATTCAACAGTTTCTTCTCAATCAAGGTCATGACATTGGTGCAGTAGATGGTTTGATTGGTGATAAAACTCGTAAAGCGATTCAGCACGAGCAAACCCGTTTGGGTCTTAATCCGACAGGACGTGCGGGTCAAAACATCTTAAAAGCATTTAGAAATGAAAATGCTAAGCTGATGTTGCAGTAATAGCTATATTTTACGGCTTGATTTAATTCTGATTTCGGCTGCAACTTTTAATATAAGAAAAAAAAGGTCTGTTTTATACAGACCTTTTTTGGATGAATTAAATGAAAGCGATTAAATCGGTGAAGTGTCGATTTTCACTGCTTCAATTAAATCAAAAATAACATGGGTTACATCTTGGCTGAGCTCGCGGTCATTAAAGATTTCATAGGCTGTAATCGTAATATCTGTATCACTTGGCAGTTGCTTTTGCTCTTCTTCTATTAAGTCTTGAATAGGAATGAGTGTTTGCTTGATTTCAATATGTAAGACATCTTCAAATTTGATGTTTTCTTCCTCAAGTTCAATCAATTGCTGATTAAAATAAGGCAATAAAATAGAGTAGAGATAAGGTTGAATTTCGACAATATCAAAGATTTCAATATCACGAGTTTCTTCAATCGTGCTGATATGATCATTTACTTCTAAAATAATATGATAATAACTCACGGTAATCTCCTCTAATTAATCAATTCACACAATAGCATGAAATATTAAAAATATAATTTCTAAGCCATAAATACTTAAAATAAATATGGATATTAAGTGGGCGAATGTTGATAAGTAAATTTCAGACTAGCGTCTTTCTTGAAGAAGAGCTAAGTCTGAAGATGTGAGTGTGAAGTTTTCAAAGTCTTGATGTTGAAGTATGGGATGCATCAGGGCACGAGGTTCATCACTGTGCATGAGTCCTAAAGCATGTCCAAATTCATGAGCTAAGGTGAGTCTCAATTCATCATTGGATTGGAATTCATAAATATTAATTTCAGTGCCATTAAATAGCCCTTTATCGAACAGTCGAGGTTGAAAGCGATGATTAAACTCATCGACTGATTGATTAAATTTTTGATTCATTTGATTAACTGCTTCGATTTGCGTGTTAAGCGCAGAGACCTTTTGATTAAAGACATCAATTTGTTGCTGTAATTGTTGCTGTTCATTTTGTAGTAGGAGTTTTTGCGACTTCAACTGTTCTAAGCCATCTTGAGAGCGTGATAGAGGGGATTGATTAAAACTTTGCACTTGTTGGTTGTAGGTCGTTAACTTATTTTGGTGGTCAAGTTTGAGTTGATCGATCTGTTGTTTGTAAAACTCTAAATCAGATTGGTATTGATTCAGCTTCTGTTGTTCTATAACAGTCAAAGTGCGATTTTTTTCAATTCGGTTGACTTCTGTTGTTCGTGCTTCGGTATCCGCCTGTCTTTGGTCGTAAATCAAGTTGATACTGAGACGAGCGTTTGGGTCGTAAACGAAAAATTGCTTTTGTGTTCCTAGAAACCAAATATCTGTGGCTTGTTGGGCTAATGTTTGAAGCTGTTCATGTGTGATATTGAAACGCGGATCAATATGTCCAATTCTATAGCGTAGTCGTGAATCGAATGGATGTTGTAAGCGATCAGCCACAGAGTTGTGATTCAACTGAGGATTAAGCATACGTTGAGATGCAAAAAAAATAATTGCGATTATCAGTACACATAAAAGCAGAAACCGCATAACAAAGATCTTAAAAGTAATTGGATCTCAAATAATGTATATGAAATTATAAAATTGACAATAATTTGCTCAACTTGATTGTGCGGGTTTATGAGTGAAAATTAAAAACCAGTCTGAACTTGTCATTTGCACTATATAGAGTTTGCACTATATAGAGTTTAACAAAAGGAAATATGGTTTGAAAAATTGCAGCTGCATATTTAAAGGTGAGTTTGTTTTAAGGCCTTTAAAAATAATTGATCTTTTAGATGCTTGAGTTATTTATATCTTGAATTTAGCATTTTTTATCGTCAAATGAGAATTGGTATAAAACGAAAAGATGAAAGTATTCATCTAATTTAAAATAAACAATGAAAATAAATCGGCAAAATGATTAAAAAATGAGTGAAAAATCATTTATTTTATCAAAATGGTAGAAAAAACCATCACTCGGTGTAATTCACTAGAATAAAGGGTTGCAAGAGTTTTTAAAGTGTATAGAATGCACCCCATACCGACGAGATAGACGGAAACGAACGAAGCACGAAGTGCTGAGTTGTTCAGTTTATTGAAGTCCAGCACTTAATACTGACGAAGTATTAAGAAGATCATTAAGAGATTATGAAGAACAACTTGTGTGGATTTTTACTGGTTGATTGATCGAAATTATTTTCATTGATTGATGGTAGAAATTACTCGAAGTTTATTTGAGAAATATTTGTCAGAAAATTGATGAGCCAAGATTGGTGCCCTTTAAGGCACTAAGCAATATTAAACTGAAGAGTTTGATCATGGCTCAGATTGAACGCTGGCGGCAGGCTTAACACATGCAAGTCGAGCGGGGAAAAGTAGCTTGCTACTGGACCTAGCGGCGGACGGGTGAGTAATACTTAGGAATCTGCCCATTAATGGGGGACAACAGTTGGAAACGACTGCTAATACCGCATACGCCCTACGGGGGAAAGCAGGGGATCTTCGGACCTTGCGTTAATGGATGAGCCTAAGTCGGATTAGCTAGTTGGTGGGGTAAAGGCCTACCAAGGCGACGATCTGTAGCGGGTCTGAGAGGATGATCCGCCACACTGGGACTGAGACACGGCCCAGACTCCTACGGGAGGCAGCAGTGGGGAATATTGGACAATGGGGGGAACCCTGATCCAGCCATGCCGCGTGTGTGAAGAAGGCCTTTTGGTTGTAAAGCACTTTAAGCGAGGAGGAGGCTACTTGGATTAATACTCTGAGATAGTGGACGTTACTCGCAGAATAAGCACCGGCTAACTCTGTGCCAGCAGCCGCGGTAATACAGAGGGTGCGAGCGTTAATCGGATTTACTGGGCGTAAAGCGTGCGTAGGTGGCCAATTAAGTCAAATGTGAAATCCCTGAGCTTAACTTAGGAATTGCATTCGATACTGGTTGGCTAGAGTATGGGAGAGGATGGTAGAATTCCAGGTGTAGCGGTGAAATGCGTAGAGATCTGGAGGAATACCGATGGCGAAGGCAGCCATCTGGCCTAATACTGACACTGAGGTACGAAAGCATGGGGAGCAAACAGGATTAGATACCCTGGTAGTCCATGCCGTAAACGATGTCTACTAGCCGTTGGGGTCTTTGAGACTTTAGTGGCGCAGCTAACGCGATAAGTAGACCGCCTGGGGAGTACGGTCGCAAGACTAAAACTCAAATGAATTGACGGGGGCCCGCACAAGCGGTGGAGCATGTGGTTTAATTCGATGCAACGCGAAGAACCTTACCTGGTCTTGACATACAGAGAACTTTCCAGAGATGGATTGGTGCCTTCGGGAACTCTGATACAGGTGCTGCATGGCTGTCGTCAGCTCGTGTCGTGAGATGTTGGGTTAAGTCCCGCAACGAGCGCAACCCTTTTCCTTATTTGCCAGCGGGTTAAGCCGGGAACTTTAAGGATACTGCCAGTGACAAACTGGAGGAAGGCGGGGACGACGTCAAGTCATCATGGCCCTTACGACCAGGGCTACACACGTGCTACAATGGTCGGTACAAAGGGTTGCTACCTAGCGATAGGATGCTAATCTCAAAAAGCCGATCGTAGTCCGGATTGGAGTCTGCAACTCGACTCCATGAAGTCGGAATCGCTAGTAATCGCGGATCAGAATGCCGCGGTGAATACGTTCCCGGGCCTTGTACACACCGCCCGTCACACCATGGGAGTTTGTTGCACCAGAAGTAGGTAGTCTAACCGCAAGGAGGACGCTTACCACGGTGTGGCCGATGACTGGGGTGAAGTCGTAACAAGGTAGCCGTAGGGGAACCTGCGGCTGGATCACCTCCTTAACGAAAGATTGACGATCGGTAAGAATCCACAACAAGTTGTTCTTCATGAAGATGTATCTGAGGGTCTGTAGCTCAGTTGGTTAGAGCACACGCTTGATAAGCGTGGGGTCACAAGTTCAAGTCTTGTCAGACCCACCACTCTGCGAACTTTACAGATAAAAAGATACGTCGATCTATATGATAAGCTGGGGACTTAGCTTAGTTGGTAGAGCGCCTGCTTTGCACGCAGGAGGTCAACGGTTCGACTCCGTTAGTCTCCACCAAATTTCAAGATCATAAAAGCACAGCTTTTACTTGAAATTTAAGCAAGAAGCTACGCTTCGCGCAGTATGTAATCATACAGTGCTGAAGTTGTTTAGTTCCTAAGCGATCAAGTGCTTAGATCCTAGAGATTAACAAGTATAAGCGTTATGATGCGCAGACTTGCTAATCTCTGTGATTTATCACAGTTTCTAGACCTGACGAAGGCTAGAAAAATCATTAACAGAATATATTTGAGTTGAAATAAATTGTTTAAGGCTCAACAGTAAATTGACATTTAAATGTGACACGCAAGTGACAGGTTTGGATGAAGATAGAATGTTGAGAAACTAGCGATTAACTGAATCAAGCGTTTTGGTATATGAATTAGATTGAAGCTGTACAGTGATTAAGTTCACAGTGCGTCAAACTGTAATGTTGAATGTTCTGCTTGTAAGAACAATCGACTGTTTGGGGTTGTATAGTCAAGTAATTAAGTGCATGTGGTGGATGCCTTGGCAGTCAGAGGCGATGAAAGACGTAATAGCCTGCGATAAGCTCCGGGGAGGCGGCAAATATCCTGTGATCCGGAGATTTCTGAATGGGGAAACCCACTTACCATAAGGTAGGTATTGCATGATGAATACATAGTCATGCAAGGCGAACGAGGGGAAGTGAAACATCTCAGTACCCTTAGGAAAAGAAATCAATTGAGATTCCCTTAGTAGCGGCGAGCGAACGGGGAAAAGCCCATTAAGTCATATAAGTTCTAGTGGAATGCTCTGGGAAGTGCAACCGTAGTGGGTGATAGTCCTGTACACGAAAGGGCTTATATGATGATGTCGAGTAGGGCGGGGCACGTGAAACCTTGTCTGAATATGGGGGGACCATCCTCCAAGGCTAAATACTCCTGACTGACCGATAGTGAACCAGTACCGTGAGGGAAAGGCGAAAAGAACCCCTGTGAGGGGAGTGAAATAGATCCTGAAACCGCATGCATACAAGCAGTGGGAGCCGGCATTGAGTCCGGTGACTGCGTACCTTTTGTATAATGGGTCAGCGACTTACATTCAGTAGCAAGGTTAACCGAATAGGGGAGCCGTAGAGAAATCGAGTCTTAATAGGGCGTTTAGTTGCTGGGTGTAGACCCGAAACCAGGCGATCTATCCATGAGCAGGTTGAAGGTTGGGTAACACTAACTGGAGGACCGAACCCACTGTCGTTGAAAAGCCAGGGGATGACTTGTGGATAGGGGTGAAAGGCTAATCAAGCCTGGTGATAGCTGGTTCTCCCCGAAAGCTATTTAGGTAGCGCCTCGGACGAATACCATTGGGGGTAGAGCACTGTTTCGGCTAGGGGGTCATCCCGACTTACCAAACCGATGCAAACTCCGAATACCAATGAGTACTATCCGGGAGACAGACTGCGGGTGCTAACGTCCGTAGTCAAGAGGAAAACAATCCAGACCGCCAGCTAAGGCCCCAAAATTATAGTTAAGTGGGAAACGATGTGGGAAGGCATAGACAGCTAGGAGGTTGGCTTAGAAGCAGCCATCCTTTAAAGAAAGCGTAATAGCTCACTAGTCGAGTCGGCCTGCGCGGAAGATGTAACGGGGCTAAAACTATATGCCGAAGCTGCGGATTTGCAATTTATTGCAAGTGGTAGGGGAGCGTTCTGTAAGCCGATGAAGGTGGATTGAGAAGTCTGCTGGAGGTATCAGAAGTGCGAATGCTGACGTGAGTAACGACAAAACGAGTGAAAAACTCGTTCGCTGAAAGACCAAGGGTTCCAGTCCAACGTTAATCGGGGCTGGGTGAGTCGACCCCTAAGGCGAGGCCGAGAGGCGTAGTCGATGGGAAATTGGTTAATATTCCAATACTTCTGTGTAATGCGATGAGAGGACGGAGAAGGTTAAGTCAGCCTGGCGTTGGTTGTCCAGGTGAAAGGTTGTAGGCATGCATCTTAGGCAAATCCGGGGTGCTCTATGCTGAGAGCTGATAGCAAGCTAGTTTACTAGCGAAGTGGCTGATACCATACTTCCAGGAAAAGTCTCTAAGCTTCAGTTACACAGGAATCGTACCCGAAACCGACACAGGTGGTCAGGTCGAGTAGACCAAAGCGCTTGAGAGAACTCTGCTGAAGGAACTAGGCAAAATGGTACCGTAACTTCGGGAGAAGGTACGCTGTCGACGGTGATAACCCTTGCGGTTTGAGCGGTTGACAGCCACAGAAACCAGGCCCCTGCAACTGTTTATTAAAAACATAGCACTCTGCAAACACGAAAGTGGACGTATAGGGTGTGATGCCTGCCCGGTGCTGGAAGGTTAATTGATGGGGTTAGCGTAAGCGAAGCTCTTGATCGAAGCCCCAGTAAACGGCGGCCGTAACTATAACGGTCCTAAGGTAGCGAAATTCCTTGTCGGGTAAGTTCCGACCTGCACGAATGGCATAATGATGGGGGCGCTGTCTCCAGCAGAGACTCAGTGAAATCGAATTCGCCGTGAAGATGCGGTGTACCCGCGGCTAGACGGAAAGACCCCGTGAACCTTTACTGCAGCTTGACATTGAACTTTGATCTTACTTGTGTAGGATAGGTGGGAGGCTTTGAAGTCGCGACGCTAGTTGCGATGGAGCCAATCTTGAAATACCACCCTGGTAATATTGAGGTTCTAACTCTGCTCCATTATCTGGAGCGAGGACCATGTCTGGTGGGTAGTTTGACTGGGGCGGTCTCCTCCTAAAGAGTAACGGAGGAGTACGAAGGTGCGCTCAGCGTGGTCGGAAATCACGCGTAGAGTATAAAGGCAAAAGCGCGCTTAACTGCGAGACCCACAAGTCGAGCAGGTACGAAAGTAGGTCTTAGTGATCCGGTGGTTCTGTATGGAAGGGCCATCGCTCAACGGATAAAAGGTACTCTGGGGATAACAGGCTGATACCGCCCAAGAGTTCATATCGACGGCGGTGTTTGGCACCTCGATGTCGGCTCATCTCATCCTGGGGCTGAAGCAGGTCCCAAGGGTATGGCTGTTCGCCATTTAAAGAGGTACGCGAGCTGGGTTTAGAACGTCGTGAGACAGTTCGGTCCCTATCTACCGTGGGCGTTGGAAATTTGAGAGGATCTGCTCCTAGTACGAGAGGACCAGAGTGGACGAACCTCTGGTGTACCGGTTGTGACGCCAGTCGCATCGCCGGGTAGCTATGTTCGGAAGGGATAACCGCTGAAAGCATCTAAGCGGGAAGCCTACCTCAAGATTAGATTTCCCTAGGACTATATGTCCTCTAAAGAGCCGTTGAAGACTACAACGTTGATAGGTTGGATGTGGAAGCATAGTGATATGTGAAGCTGACCAATACTAATTACTCGTGAGGCTTGACTATACAACACCCAAACAGTTGGTGTTGTTGATCTAATTGATACAAAAACCTTGATTTAGTGAAAGCTAGTCCTTAAACTGCAACTCAAATATAGTTCTGTTAATAACTCTTTTGGTAGAAAGCTTTGGCATCTAAATAAGACCAATGCAAGTATCCATAAACAGTTGTGCTGGCGACAATAGCAAGAGTGAACCACCTGATCCCTTCCCGAACTCAGAAGTGAAACCTCTTCGCGCTGATGGTAGTGTGGGGTTACCCATGTGAGAGTAAGTCATCGCCAGCTCATTAATTCTAAAACACCCCCTGAAAAATCAGGGGGTGTTTTTTTATGCGTGGATTAAAGAAAAAGAATATTAGAAAAGATCAATAAAAACTGACATTAATGATTAATGAAATATAGCGTGAAAACTAAAATAAAAAAATTAATAATTTTAATCAAAATCATAATTTTTAAGTCCGATATTGATTAGAATAAATTAATAAGACGATTGGTTTGTTGAATCAAAACTAGTCAATTAGTCGTATATCATGATAATGAATAGCAATAAATTAGTCATTTTTATATTAAATTAGACCTTTCAATCCATTGATATACAATACATTTCACTTAGAAATGCTTGTATTCTTTAGTCTTATTTTGCATCAAATACTTTTTGTATATATTAAGTCTTAATGAATTTTACTTAACAACGAATGTTAAGTCTGGACAAGTACTCATGGGAGATGAGAACGATGAAAACGGAACAAATTGATGTAAATTCTATCGTAGATCATGCGAAATTGACCCCATTTCACTTTAATGTAGTCGCTTGGTGTTTACTGATTATTTTATTTGATGGTTATGATTTAGCCATCAATGGTGTAACTTTACCATTGCTTATGAACGATTGGGGTCTATCAGCTGTTCAAGCAGGAATGCTCGCCAGTACTGCGCTTGCAGGTATGATGTTTGGTGCAATGATTTTTGGCTCTCTTGCAGACAAAATAGGTCGTAAGAAAGTGATTATGATCTGTATTGTATTATTTAGTGGTTTAACTTTTGCGGGTGGCTTCGCTTCAAATCCGACTGAATTTGGTATATTACGTTTCTTGGCAGGCTTAGGTATTGGCGGTGTAATGCCCAATCTTGTGGCTTTAACCTCTGAATATGCACCTAAAAAATTGCGCAGCACATTGGTGACAACAATGTTCAGTGGTTACGCAGTAGGTGGTGTTATGGCAGCGCTGCTAGGTTCTTGGTTTACGCCTAATTTCGGTTGGGAAATCATGTTCTTTATTGCTGGTATTCCATTGTTTTTATTACCTTTGATTTGGAAATTTTTACCTGAATCTTTATCATTTCTAGTGAAGCAAAATAAACAAGCTGAAGCGCGCAAAATTGTATCTCGTATGGCACCCGATTTAAAAGTGACGGAGATGACAACCTTCACTTTACCTCAAGAAAATGTGCCTGAAGCTGCTAACGTGGTGAGCTTGTTCCGTCGTGGTCGTGCTGTAAACACAATTTTATTTTGGATTGCATTCTTTAGTTGTCTATTGACGATGTATGCATTAAGCAGTTGGTTGCCTAAATTGATGATGGCTGCAGGCTACTCTATGGATAATAGCTTAATGTTTATGATGGTGATGAATATTGGTGCTGTTGTCGGAATTATCGGCGGAGGTATTTTGGCTGACCGTTTCCATCTGAAACCTGTCCTGATGTTCCTCGGTATCATGGGCGCGATTGTAATGAGTTTGATGGGCTTCCAGTCGAATCAATTCTTGCTTTATATCTTGGTCTTCTTAGCTGGTGCAGCGTCAATTGGATCACAAATGCTTTTATATAGCTATGTGGCTCAGTTCTATCCGCTTGCAGTCCGTTCTACAGGGATTGGTTGGTCATCTGCAATTGGTCGTATGGGCGCAATTGTTGGTCCAATTTTAATTGGTGGTTTACTCGGTATGAATCTACCGTCTTACTTTAATTTCATGGCGGTGGGTCTACCTGTACTTATTACAGCGATTGCGGTTGCACTTATTATGCATGAAGACAGTGAGCAAAAATTAAAATCTGCTCAGGCTGTTGCTGTAAAAATATAGCCAACTCTATTTTTATATTTTAAAACATCAAAAGGTCTCCTGAAAAAGGGGACCTTTTATTTTCCAAGAATCAAATTCGAAGCTAAAATCAAAATAATTAAAAAAAATGATTTAAAAGTTACTTAAATATAGTCAATCTTAATACAAAGTCAGCGCATGATAAGTGCATCAGTATTTAGTTTTATGGAATGGATTGAAAATGACGATACAGACTCAAACAATAGATTATCCTTTATATCTAGCTTCAAAAGCGTCCAAAACAGGGGAATGGTTAGAGGTTAAACATAAATTTACCCAAGAAATCTATGCCCGTGTTGCTTTAGCTGATGCTAAAACCTTAGAGAAAGCCATCCAAGCAGCCGTTAAAGCTGAGCAAGAAATGGCGGCAATGAAGCCCTATCAAAAACAAAAAATACTGTTGCACTGCGTCAAACGTTTTAATGAGATGCGGGAGGAGTTGACTGAGATTCTGATTGCAGAAGGCGGGAAGCCGCTTAAAGCTGCGGCGGCTGAAGTCGAACGCTTAATTAATACATTTCAAATCGCAGCGGATGCAGTTACCCAAGTGGATGATGGTCGATTAATGCCGTTGGCGGTTACTCAAGCAGCTGCAGGTTATCGAGGGATGGTCAAACATGTACCGATAGGTGCGGTGTCTTTAATTAGTCCATTTAATTTTCCATTAAATTTAACTGCACATAAAATAGCGCCTGCAATCGCTGCGGGATGTCCATTTGTTTTGAAACCTGCGAGTTTAACGCCTATTTCTGCTTTGAAAATCGCTGAAGTATTGGCTGAAACAGAATTACCTCGTGGTGCATTTTCAGTACTGCCATGTACGCGAGAGCAGGCTGATGTTTTGGTGACAGATGATCGTTTTAAACTACTCAGCTTTACAGGTTCGGATCTCGTCGGATGGGATATGAAAGCGCGTGTGGGTCGCAAGAAAGTCACACTAGAATTAGGCGGGAATGCGGCTGTATTAATCGAATCCGATACTGAGCTTACAGATGCTTTTTTTGATCGTTTGATTGGTGGTGCATATGGGCATGCAGGACAAGTATGTATTAGCGTTCAACGTATTTTAGTGCATTCAGATATTTATACTGAATTTAAGAAAAAACTGGTCACTAAACTCAAAAAAATTCAAGCTGCTGATCCAAGTTTAGAGAGTACTTTGGTCGGACCAATGATCAAAGAAGATGAAGCAAAACGATTGAAAAAATGGCTCGATAAAGCTGTTAAGAAAGGCTCTAAAATTCTTTCAGGTGGTAATTTAAAAGGTGTTTTATTTGATGCAACCTTACTTGAAAATGTCGACGAAACTTTAGAAATCTACAAAGATGAAGTATTTGGACCTGTAGCAATCCTAGAAAAGTACAAAGATTTCGAAAAAGCGATCACAAAAATTAACGACAGTCGCTTTGGTTTACAAGCTGGCGTTTACACTCAAAACTTAAATAAAATGCTCTATGCATGGGATCATTTACAGGTTGGTGGTGTAATTATTAATGATATTCCATCATTTAGAGTCGATAATATGCCTTATGGTGGCGTTAAAGATTCTGGTTTGGGACGAGAAGGGATTCAATCTGCTATCCGTGATATGCAGGAAGAACGTTTATTGGTGATAAAACAGTAAGAAATACTGCTTAGATAAAAAGGAGCGTAAGCTCCTTTTTATTAGATCTCTTTCATAAGTGGAAAAATGATCATTAAATGGCAATAAATTGATCTGTAAGAATTCCTTTTTCCTTTGGGATAAGGTTAGGATGAAGGAATACTCATGATGAGTGTGCTATATGAATAATGACTTTTGAAACAAATCTATTTATGTGGTTAAACGAGTGATCATAAAAAACTAAAAATAGAGCCATTTAAAAATGAAAAAATTAATTCAAACATTGATTAAAAACATAGGCACAATTGGGATCATTTTAATTTTAGGCCAAAATGTTTGGGCCTTACAGCCACAAAAACTTGTGCAGGATGCGCGGCAACAAATCGGTAAAACAATATATTATGATCCTGCTTATAGCGCTTTAAAATATCCGATGGGGGATGTTCCATTAGTCAAAGGTGTCTGTACAGATGTGATTATTCGGGCTTTGCGATTACAAGGTATCGATCTACAAGAACTTATTCATAAGGATATGAAAAAGAATTTCAGTGTTTATCCTAAGCAATGGGGTTTGAAAGCAACAGATCGAAATATTGATCATCGTCGTGTACCCAATATCATGACTTATTTTAAACGTCAAAATTATACGGTGAAAAATCAGCAATATTTAGCAGGTGATATCTTGACTTGGGATTTGGGTAAAGGTTTGGTGCATATTGGTATTCTTTCAGACCGAAAAGCAATTGGATCAGATAAACCTTTGGTCATTCATAATATTGGTCAAGGCACGCAAGAAAATAATATTCTGCATCAGTTTAAAATCATTGGCCACTATCGAATTCCACAAAATTTGAACGAGAGTAGAAACTAAAACTTTAGAGAAAAATTAAACTCACAAAATCATTAATGAGTCATGATTTCATTGATTCGTTAGCAGTGTTAAAAGATAAGTTGTATTAAAAACACTCAATTCTTGTAAGGTTAAGCTTTAAAATGGATTTTTCGGAAATTATTTACAGAAAAAGAAAATTAAAAACGTTATTGTTATGTCATTAAACAGTTATTTTTAAGTAAATCTTTAACCAAGAGAATTTAATAACAACTGGTTTGTGATTCGAAAATTATGCTCAAAAGGCATTCTTCTTATTCAAACAACAATATTTTAATGGCAATTTTTACGCGCAAGACAACAAACACAACAGCCGTATTGATTTGCCCTATTTCGAATTAGGTGTGTTATGACAGATACTCGTGAAAACTGGTCAGCCCGATCAGGCTTTATTATCGCAGCGATTGGTTCTGCAGTGGGCTTGGGGAATATTTGGCGTTTTCCATACGTCGCTTATGAAAATGGTGGTGGCGCATTTTTAATCCCTTATTTAATTGCTTTATTGACTGCAGGTTTACCCCTTCTGTTTTTAGATTATGCCGTTGGTCATCGTAGTAATGGTTCGCCTCCGAAAGCTTATCAACGATTGATGAAAAAAGCAGAAACCTTAGGTTGGTGGCAAGTCTGTGTCTGCTTAATTATTGGTTTGTACTATGCAGGCGTACTCACTTGGGCGGGAAGTTATGTTTACTTCTCAATCGGCCAAATGTGGGGTTCAGATCCAGAGGCGTTCTTCTTTAATCAGTATTTAAAGACCTCTTCAGCAACTGGCTTTGATATGACATTTGTCAGCCATTTGTTCTGGCCATTGGTTGCTGTTTGGGCAGGCGTGCTGTTTATTTTATATGGTGGTGTTAAAAAAGGCGTTGAGCTTTCCAACAAAATATTTATGCCATTATTGATTGTACTGTTCTCTGTTTTGGTTATTCAAGCATTACGTTTACCTGGTGCAGTTGATGGCTTAAATGCATTTTTTACACCGAACTGGACGGCCATGATGGATTATAAAGTCTGGCTGGCTGCTTATGGCCATATCTTCTTTAGTCTATCTGTGGGCTTCGGCATCATGGTGACGTATGCCTCTTATCTCAAACCAAAAACCAACCTTACTGGTTCTGGCTTAATCGTTGGGTTTGCCAACTCTTCATTTGAGATCTTAGCGGGTATTGGTGTATTTGCTGCACTGGGCTTTATGGCACATTCTGCGGGAAGTACTGTAGAAGAAGTGGTCAGTGGCGGTATCGGTCTAGCCTTTATTGCTTTCCCTAAACTGATTTCGAGCTTAGGTGCGGGTGCAGATTTATTCGGTATTTTGTTCTTCACCTCACTTTTTGTTGCGGGTATCACCTCCATGGTCAGTATTCTGGAAGTGCCTATTGCAGCATTACAGGACAAATTAAAATGGAGTCGTAAAAAGGCGGTGAGTGCTGTAGGCGGAGGAACAGGTATTGTATCTATCTTCCTATTCTCAACCACCAATGCGATTAAACTGGTCGATATCATCGATCATTTCATCAATAACATCGGTATTGTTACGGGTGCATTGATCTCTATTATTATGGTGTCTTGGTTTAAACGTTCGATTATGAATGAGTTGAAATTACATATTAATGGTATTTCAACGATTCAGTTGGGTCGTACTTGGGAACTAACCTTAACCATTATTACCCCTGTGGTGCTGTTGAGCACGTTGCTGTTATCAGTTTATGCATTACTCACTAAAGGTTATGGGGACTATTCATTTGGTCTACAAATGTGGTTTGGTTGGGGCAGTGTGATCTTCTGTGTACTGGGCGCTACTTTATTTTCTAGACTTAAAGATCGATAGGAGAGTTTGCAATGAATACATCTGCAATTATGATGATGATTATTTCCATCGTTTTCTTATGGGGTGGACTTATTTTAGCAATTTTACATTTGATGAAACATCCAGAATCCTTAGATGATTAATCGAAAAAAGTTAATATATTCGTAAAACGATATGTAAATGAAAGTCATTATCATTTATGATAATGGCTTTCTTGTTTCTAAATGATACAAAATCATGGAAAGCTTTGGTCAAAATAGTGTTTGGCTTGCATTTATAGTGACCTTTCTGGCGGGTCTAGCGACTGTGCTCGGTGGTGCTATAATTTTATTTCTGAAAAAGCCCAGTGCGCGAATCCTTTCCTTTGGTTTAGCATTTTCAGCAGGGGCGATGATTTATATCTCTTTAACTGAAATTTTAAACAAATCAATTTCATCCTTCTCTGAAATTTTTAGTGAACAACATGCCTATGCTTATGGAACGTTTGCCTTCTTGGCTGGCGTCATCGTGGTGTTGTTATTAGATCGATTTATTCCCAATCCCCATGAAAAAATAGAACAACATCTTGTAAAAGACATCAGTCAACAGCAATTGATGCGGACTGCAATGTTGACTTTATTTGCGATTACAGCGCATAACTTACCTGAGGGTTTAGCGACATTTTTTGCCACATTATCAAGCCCAACACTGGGTGCGCCGCTGGCTGTCGCTATTGCTATTCATAATATTCCTGAAGGTGTTGCAATTGCTTTACCTGTTTATATGGCAACGGGTTCGAAGAAGCTCGCTATTTTAGCCAGTTTAGTTTCAGGCTTAGCTGAACCTTTTGGTGCTGCAATGGGTTATTTTATTTTACAGCCTTATATGGGCCCTAATGTTTATGGCATTGTTTTTGGTATGATTGGTGGGGTAATGGTTTATCTGGCGCTCGATGAATTACTGCCTACTGCTAAACGTTATGCAAAAGGACACGAAACTGTTTATGGATTGGTGTCGGGGATGGCTATTTTAGCCAGTAGTCTGGTGATGTTTAAATTTGCCAGCTAAAGGATGCTTTCAAGATTCAAAAAAAGTGGCTTAAGCCACTTTTTTTAAATCTTTAAACAATAGAATTAATTTTTTTGAATAAGACAGTAATAAAAACCATCACCACGATCACTTTCAGGGAATAACTGACGTCCGTGAATTTGTTCAATGCCCCACTCAGCATCAATTTTAACTTCAGTTGCATCTGTATGTTCAGCAAAGAAACTCACCATTTGCTGCTCATTTTCAACTTTTAAAATTGAACAGGTAATATAGAGCATCGTGCCGCCCACTTTGAGCTGCTGCCACATGTTATTCAAAATTTCTTTCTGCAATGCGACAGTTTTTGGAATATCTGTAGATTGACGAAGTAAACGAATATCAGGATGGCGACGCATCACACCGATTGCAGAACACGGCGCATCTAACACGATGCAATCAACAGGTTCTGGTGTCGTCCAAGTGCTTGCATCTGCTTTAAGAATTTCAACATCAGCGTATTCATTTAATGCTAAACGCTCTAGATTTTCTGCAACACGAACGAGGCGTTTTGCATCTTGATCTATTGCATACAGTTTTTTCGGGCTGTATTTTTCTAGAATATGAGCCGTTTTTCCGCCTGGTGCTGCACAAGCATCGACGACAACTTTGCCTTCTAAATTAGGCAGAAGTGTCGCGCAAAGTTGAGCATGTTCATCTTGTACGGAGAAGCCACCTTGCTCAAAACCGGGTAAATTTGGAATATGAACATTTTGTTCAAGCACAATACCAACGTCAGATAATTCACATGCACGTGCTTCGAAGCCTTCTTCTTCTAAAATTTCGAGATACTCGGCACGACTGACTTGATTTACATTCACACGTAAAGTTAAAGGTGCGATTTGTTTAAGCTCATATGAAATTTCCTGAAGTTGTTCACCCCAGTCTTTTTTCAAACGCTTGAATAACCAACTCGGTAAGCCATGAGCTTGATTCAAAGCTAAATTAAATTCTTCTGTTTCACGTGAAACACGACGAAGAATCGCATTGACCAGACCACTTAAAGGTTCATAACCCAGCTGCTTAGCGGCAGTTACAGTTTCTGAAATCGCAGCATGCGCTGGAACACGAGTACATAAAATTTGATATAGACCCAAGTAGAGACAGCTTTCAACCGCTTCATTTTCTAAAGGTTTTGTGAGTAGCGGCAGGGTGATTGCTTTAAGTGCATGCCATTGACGCAGGCAACCCAAAGTAAGCTCATGGTACAAACCACGATCGCGCTCAGAAACAATATTAATATGTTGATTTAAAACAGAAGCAAGGGATTGACCATTTTGTACAGCTAAAAGTGTCTTTACGACTTGAGCACGTAAATTAAAATTTTTCGTAGATGTGTTTTGACTCATGCGAAAATATGTCCTACATGCAATTTTTGAGTTTGGTTAATTTGAACTGCGTTAAGTGCTTTACCACCCGGCCATTGAAGATCTGTAATACAAACAACAGAGCGATCTCCACATGCCACATGAACACCATTTTTATCAATAGAAATGACCTCTCCAGCAACTTCAGTGGTCGCCGTTAAATTTGAGAGCGAACTTTTCCAAATACGTAAGTTCTGACTTTCATCTATTGGGGTAAATGCAACGGGCCATGGATTAAAAGCACGGATATTACGATCGATTTCAGTCGCCGATTGCTGCCAATCTATTTGGGCTTCTGCTTTAGATAATTTATGTGCGTAGACTGTGAAATTTTCGTTTTGAACTTCACGTGAGTCTAAATAATGTTGAAGACGTTCTTCAGATTCTAAAACTTGAACAATAGCCTGAGCACCTTGAGTCGCTAACTTATCATGCAAAGTTGCTGAGGTATCATCCGCGCTGATCGGACAAATTGTTTTGAACATCATGTCGCCGGTGTCTAGTCCAGCTGCCATTTTCATAATGGTAATACCAGTTTCAAGATCACCCGTAGCAATGGCACGTTGAATAGGTGCTGCACCTCGCCAACGTGGTAATAATGAACCATGAATATTTAAACAGCCATATTTAGGCGTATCTAAAACCACTTGTGGGAGAATTAAACCATACGCCGCAACAACCATAACGTCTGCTTGAAGCGCATGAAGTTCATTTTGTGCTGCTCGACCTTCATCCGTGGATGACTTGAAATTGAGCGGTTGATAGACCGGTATTTGATGTTCTAATGCCAATTGTTTTACGGCAGATGCACTCAGTTTTTGTCCTCGTCCTGCTTTACGGTCTGGCTGAGTATAAACAGCAACAATTTCATGCGTCGTGTTTAAAAGTGCTGCTAAAGCACTGGCAGCAAATTCAGGCGTACCCGCAAAGATGATTTTCACATAAAGACTCTGTCAACAAGATGAAGGTGATTATAGCAAATTTAATGCGAGGCATATTTAATTGATCACTAAAAATTATAAGCTTCATGATCATGTTTGATTTTCTATATTTAGTCATGTTTGTACGACATTCATAGTATTTTTATAAATTGCTAATTTCATTATATTTTTAATAAAATTCTTTGAAAATACTTATTTTTCCATAAAAATATTTAAACACGCTATTTTATCGAATCCTGATCTTAAAGAGGCTTCTCTCATGCGTGCAAATCAACATGCATTAAAGATTTTGATATCTGACATTGAAGAATTGATTTAAGTATTTTCACTGTCTATCAAAATGAGCTTTTAACTCGGTTGCAGAAAAATGTTATAAATTAAAATCCATGTTTAAAGCGCAAAGGAAATGCTTTTGAATAGATTTCTTTCAAAAGTCATTATACAAACAACAGACTTATCATGAGTATTCCCTCATCCTAACCTTCTCCCAAAGGGAGAAGGGATTTTTACGTATCAATTTATGGCCATTCAATGATCATTTTTCGACTTATGAAAGAGATCTAATATAGTTAATATATGAATGATTGAGCTTGTTTATCCAGATTTACGATGAAAAGAAGTAAAAATCACTAAAAAGTTGCAAGATATTGTATATATAAATTTTTTTTAAAATATAAGCAGAATCATTGTTAACCATTAATAAAATAATAATAAAGTATAAATTTATAAAATAATTTCAAACACAATGGATTTAAAAAAAATTGTAAAAAAATCGTTTTTTTTAATCAATATATTTTTCAGTTTCTTAGCTTTTTTTTCTGCGGATAGACTTTATCAAATTAAAAATAAAAATGTGACACAATTAACATATGTGTTGTGTTATTGCCTATTAAGTATATTATTTTATATATAAATTGTATTATTACAATAAATCGCAAAAAAAGGCTAAAAATAGCACAAAAGCGTTTTAAGAATAATTAGACATCATCAAAATATGCTGAGAAGACAAAATGAACAAGATTTATAAAATCATATGGAATTCATCTTTAGGTGCATGGGTTGCAGTTTCTGAACTTGCAAAATCTAAAGGTAAAAAAATAATTTATCGACTTCTAATCAATTGATTAACTGCAGAAATGAAAGTAAAAAATTTTTTACACAAGGTTTTTGTTTGTCGATACTAACGCTGTCCATTTCTGCATTACTACCCAATATAGCAGTCGCTGTTGGAGGTGTTTACATTAATGATTCGACAGAAGGTAATTGTCTTTTACTTTCAGATGAAGGGGTGAGTGTTACTCAACCAAACCAAACAGGAGCAAATTGTAACTCTTCAGATAAAGCGACGCAAACTGGCCGGTCGTTATTTTACGGTGCAACATCAAATTCATCGAGTTCTGTTTCAGCAACACTTGGAAATGAATTATATGTCAATGGTGGGAAACTTGGTCTGAGTGAGCAGGTGGGTAATGGTGGCACTCATAGTATGCGTATAGGGAGCGCTGCAACATTAGCTGCTAGTGTTGGGCGGAATGCTATAGCCATCGGTTCAGCACAGACTTCAGGAGATGGTGGAGTAGCAACTCAGGCTTCGGGTCAAAGTGCTGTTGCTATCGGTTCTGTTGCACAAGCAACAGGTTCCAAATCGCTTGCAATCGGAGAGTCGGCAGTAGCGAGTTCAGTGCAGAGTGTAGCTGTTGGTTCTCAGGCTAAGGCGACTGGAGTTCAGTCTGTAGCCGTGGGTAATGATGTACTCGCAACAGGCAATGCATCTGTTGCTATTGGTGGGGATGACCTAGATAGTGCTGCTTTTAATGGTGGAGCTTTAACTCCGGCAGCGCAAAAATATAAAGAATTTACGGGTGATGATTTAGTTAATTTAAGCAAAAGATATATTGCTACGGAAACTGGAGTTGCGGCTGTATCAGTCGGTGTTGGTGCTATAGCTAAAGCGGATTTAGCGACAGCGTTTGGTACACGTGCGGATGCAAATGGTGTAGCTTCTCTCGCGATCGGTGTTGGATCTACTGCTTCAAAAGATAATGCAGTCGCTTTAGGCGCAGGCTCTACAACCACGACAAACGCCGTGGCAACACCAAGTGCGACGATTAATGGCGTGACGTTTAGTGGTTTTGCTGGAGCAACAAATATAGCAGATGGTGATCAAGTTTCAGTCGGAAAAGCTGGTTTTGAACGCCAAATTAAAAATGTTGCATCAGGCCAAGTGAGCATTAACAGTACTGATGCTGTCAACGGTAGTCAATTATTTAGTGTAGCGAATCAGGTAGGCCAAGGTCTAAACTTCAAGGCCAATACAGGTCCATCTGATAATCTCAAATTAGGCGAAACAGTCACACTTGCGGATGGTACAAATACCACTGCAACGTATGATGCGGCGACGAATACGTATAAATATAATGTCGTTGGTGCACCTGTGTTCACAGGACTAGTTAAAGCCAATGGTTTTGATGCAAGTGGTCAAAAAGTTGTTAATGTAGCAGCAGGAACGGCAGCAACAGATGCGGTGAACTTTGGACAATTGAGTACAACCAATACCAATGTGGCGACAGCACAGGCAACAGCGACTACAGCGACAAACAAAGCAGATGCAGCACAGGCAACAGCGACTACAGCGACAAACAAAGCAGATGCAGCACAAGCAACTGCGAATACAGCAACAACCAAAGCGGATGCAGCACAGGCAACTGCGACTACAGCGACGAACAAAGCAGATGCAGCGCAAACGACTGCAAATACAGCAACAACCAAAGCAGATGCAGCACAGGCAACAGCGGATACAGGTTTAAATTTCAAAGCCAACGCAGGTCCATCTGATAATGTCAAATTAGGCGAAACAGTCACACTTGCGGATGGTACAAATACCACTGCAACGTATGATGCGGCGACGAATACTTATAAATATAATGTCGTTGGTGCACCTGTGTTCACAGGACTAGTTAAAGCCAATGGTTTTGATGCAAGTGGTCAAAAAGTTGTTAATGTAGCAGCAGGAACGGCAGCAACAGATGCGGTGAACTTTGGACAATTGAGTACAACCAATACCAATGTGGCGACAGCACAGGCAACAGCGACTACAGCGACAAACAAAGCAGATGCAGCACAGGCAACAGCGACTACAGCGACAAACAAAGCAGATGCAGCACAAGCAACTGCGAATACAGCAACAACCAAAGCGGATGCAGCACAGGCAACTGCGACTACAGCGACGAACAAAGCAGATGCAGCGCAAACGACTGCAAATACAGCAACAACCAAAGCAGATGCAGCACAGGCAACAGCGGATACAGGTTTAAATTTCAAAGCCAACGCAGGTCCATCTGATAATGTCAAATTAGGCGAAACAGTCACACTTGCGGATGGTACAAATACCACTGCAACGTATGATGCCGCGACGAATACGTATAAATATAATGTCATTGATGCACCTGTATTCACAGGACAAGTTAAAGCCAATGGTTTTGATGCAAACAGTCAAAAAATTGTCAATGTGGCAGCAGGTACAGCAGCAACAGATGCGGTGAACAAAAGTCAGTTAGACGCGATAGAAACAGCTGCGGCGAATACAGACAATGCTTCAGTGAAATACGATGATGCTGCGACTAAAGACAAAGTCACCTTGGCGGGCGCAACAGGCACCACGATCAGCAATGTGAAAGCGGGCGAATTGAGTGCAAGCTCGACAGAAGCGGTGAATGGTAGCCAACTCAATGCCACCAACCAAGATGTGGCGAAAAACGCGGGTGACATCAGCAAGAATGCAGGCGATATCGCTAAAAACACAGGCGACATTACTAAAAATGCGGGTGACATCACTGCTGTAGCCAACCGTACTACGGTGAATGAAGGCAACATCGCTAAAAACACAGGCGACATCAGCAACAACACCAGCAGCATCAATGCCTTAAACCAAGGCTTTAATGTACAAAGCAATGGTGCTAATGCAGGTGCGATCAAAGCTGGCGAAACGTTAGATATTGGTACAGCGACAGGCGAAAGTAACTTAGCGGTAACCAAAACCAATAATGAAATCAAATACAGCTTGAACCGTGCGCTGAATGTTGACAGCGTGACTGCAGGCAATACCGTGATCAACACTAACGGTGTAACAGCAGACCAAGTCAATGTGGGTACAGTGAGCATCAACAAAGCTGACAATAAAATCAGCGGCTTGGCAGCGGGTACAGCGGCAACAGATGCGGTGAACAAAAGTCAGTTAGACGCAATAGAAACAGCTGCGGCGAATACAGACAATGCTTCAGTGAAATACGATGATGCTGCGACTAAAGACAAAGTCACCTTGGCGGGCGCAACAGGCACCACGATTAGCAATGTGAAAGCGGGCGAATTGAGTGCAAGCTCGACAGAAGCGGTGAATGGTAGCCAACTCAATGCCACCAACCAAGACGTGGCTAAAAATGCGGGTGACATCAGCAAGAATGCAGGCGATATCGCTAAAAACACAGGCGACATTACTAAAAATGCGGGTGACATCACTGCTGTAGCCAACCGTACTACGGTGAATGAAGGCAACATCGCTAAAAATACAGGAGACATCAGCAACAACACCAGCAGCATCAATGCCTTAAACCAAGGCTTTAATGTACAAAGCAATGGTGCCAATGCTGGTGCGATCAAAGCTGGTGAAACGTTAGATATTGGTACAGCGACAGGCGAAAGCAACTTAGCGGTAACCAAAACCAATAATGAAATCAAATACAGCTTGAACCGTGCGCTGAATGTTGACAGCGTGACTGCAGGCAATACCGTGATCAACACTAACGGTGTAACAGCAGATCAAGTCAACGTGGGTACAGTAAGCATCAACAAAGCTGACAATAAAATCAGCGGCTTGGCAGCGGGTACAGCGGCAACAGATGCAGTGAACAAAAGTCAGTTAGACGCGATAGAAACAGCTGCGGCGAATACAGACAATGCATCGGTTAAATACGATGATGCTGCGACTAAAGACAAAGTCACCTTGGCGGGCGCAACAGGCACCACGATCAGTAATGTGAAAGCGGGTGAATTGAGTGCAACATCGACAGAAGCGGTGAATGGTAGCCAACTCAATGCGACCAACCAAGACGTGGCGAAAAATGCGGGTGACATCAGCAAGAATGCTGGCGACATCAGCAACAACACCAGCAGCATCAATGCCTTAAACCAAGGTTTTAATGTACAAAGCAATGGTGCCAATGCTGGTGCGATCAAAGCTGGTGAAACGCTAGATATTGGTACAGCGACAGGCGAAAGCAACTTAGCGGTAAGCAAGAACGGTAATGAAATCAAATACAGCTTGAACCGTGCGCTTAATGTTGACAGCGTGACTGCAGGCAATACCGTGATCAACACTAACGGTGTAACAGCAGACCAAGTCAACGTGGGTACAGTGAGCATCAACAAAGCTGACAATAAAATCAGCGGCTTGGCAGCGGGTACAGCAGCAACAGATGCGGTGAACAAAAGTCAGTTAGACGCAATAGAAACAGCTGCGGCGAATACAGACAATGCATCGGTGAAATACGATGATGCTGCGACTAAAGACAAAGTCACCTTGGCGGGCGCAACAGGTACCACGATTAGTAATGTGAAAGCGGGCGAATTGAGTGCAAGCTCGACAGAAGCGGTGAATGGTAGCCAACTCAATGCGACCAACCAAGATGTGGCGAAAAACGCGGGTGACATCAGCAAGAATGCTGGCGATATCGCTAAAAACACAGGCGACATCATTAAGAACGCAGGTGACATTACCAATGTAGCCAATCGCACGACTATTAATGAAGGCAATATTAACAATATTACTAATAATATTAGCAATTTAAATCAAGGTTTTACGCTACAAAGCAATGGTAAGAATGCGAGTGCGATTAAATCGGGAGATACGCTTGATATTGGTACAGTCGAAGACGAAAGTAACTTAGCGGTAAGCAAGAACGGTAATGAAATAAAATTTAGTCTAAATCGTATTCTTAATGTCGACAGCGTGACGGCAGGCAATACCGTGATCAACAATAGCGGTGTGATTGCAAATAAAGTGAGTGTGGGTACAGTCAGTATTAGCAATGCCGATAATAAAATTAGCGGTTTGGCAGCGGGTACAGCAGCAACAGATGCAGTGAACAAAAGTCAGCTTGATGCAATCGCAGCATCAGCTACAGCTATCGACAACTCATCTGTGAAATACGATGATGCTGGTACTAAAGATAAAATCACACTCGCTGGCGCAACAGGCACCACGATCAGCAATGTCAAAGCGGGCGAGTTGAGTGCAACCTCGACAGAAGCGGTTAATGGTAGTCAAGTTGTCAAAATTCGTGATGATTTACAAGGACAAATCATTAACAACAACACGTCTATTAATCAAATCAAAAATGAAATTAATAATGGTTCGTTTGGTTTAGTGAAACAACTTGATTCAACTGCAGAGATTACTGTTGCGAAAGATTCAGGTGGTAAGACAGTGAATATGCAGGGCACTGAAAATGGCAATGTTATTAATCGTGTCGTTAAAGGTGTTGAAGCTGGTGCAGTAAATGCAACGTCTAATGAGGCAATCAACGGTAGTCAGCTGAATAAAACCAATCAAGCAGTCGTATCTTACTTGGGTGGTGGGGCAGCGTATAACAACATTACCAACAGTTTTGAAGCGCCAACATATAATGTAGGAAATACTAAACATAATAATGTGGGTGGTGCAATTGATGCACTCAACAAAACCAATGAAGTAATGAATGGCAGAATTGACCAGATTAGTAATCGATTAGACGATGCTTTCCGTACAACCAACTCACGTATCAATGATGTTGAGAAAAGAGCAAATGCCGGGATTGCAGCAGCATTAGCACTTGAAGCAGCACCATTCGTTGCTGGTAAATATACCTACTCTGCAGGTTCTGCGTATCACGGTGGGGAAAATGCCGTAGGTGTAACGCTACGTAAAACTGCTGATAGTGGCCGTTGGTCATTAACAGGTGGTATTGCAGCAGCGAGCCAAGGTGATCCGAGTGTTCGTATCGGTATTAGTGGTGTCATTGATTAATTAATTAAATTGTCTTGGAAGGTGATTCTTTTAGAATCACCTTTTCTTATTCATTCAATTGAGAATAAAAATGAATACATTGAATAAAATATCCATATTATTATCTGCACTCGTTTTATCCGCATGTACCATGAGTCCTAAGAATAATAATGTAGAACATAACAAGAAATTTCCTGATCCTAAGCAAAGCTATTTGAAAAAAGCCCAACATTATGATGTTGCGCAAATCAATAAATTGAGCTTAGGTCTCAACAAAGATCAAGTTAGATTTTTATTGGGTAATCCACATTTTTCAACGGGTTTGTTTAATGTTAAAACTTGGCAATATTTAGTCGCTTTGCATCAAACGAATCATTCTGAGTTCCAAGTATGTCAGCTGAGAGTTGATTTTAATAAGCAGAATTTAGTTGAATCACTCATGTGGAATGATCAAAAATGTGAAGACGTTTTGAATCCAGTAACACCACTAAATACGGCAGATACGATTAAAATCAATCATGATCGAACAGCCAAAGCTTTAAATTTTGATCAGATTTTATTTAATTTTAATCGCTCTTCAATTCATGAAGTCGTTGGCGGAGCATCTGTAGTCAACATGGTCATGAATGATATTCAAAATAACTTTAAGAAAGTGAATCAAATTTCTGTGATTGGCTTTGCTGATCGTATTGGAAATTCACAATCGAACATTAGACTTTCACAAGCACGCGCCAGAACTATAGCTAATGCATTAATTCATAAAGGCATAGCTGTAGAAAATGTCTATGTAGAAGGCAAGGGTTCAACCAATTCTTATGTACAATGTACGGGGATAAAATCTAAATTGATTCAATGTTTAGAACCGAACCGTCGTGTCGTTTTAAAAGTAATTGGTGAATAAAATTTAAACGTTGATGATTCGATTACCTTATTGAAATTAATAAAAATACTGGCCGTTGAATTACGGCTGGTACTTTTTTGATCATTTCAACGGTTTTGAAGCTGAATACTAAAATGTATAAGATATATTTATGAGAAATAAAAAAATTATTCATATAAGTTTTGTATCTAAATCAGCTCTATGTGCAGTTTTTAACTTTAAGTCTTTTGCACCGTTCTATAGAATGATTATATATAAAAGATAAATGATGTGATCTTAGCTAGGGCAATCGCCTAAGCCACGGAGTGATTTTCAATGAGTAAAAACAATATACGCGAGCATTCAGCCCCAGTTTATGAAGGTATTGAAAATGCACCTGCACGTTCAATGATGCGTGCAACTGGTTTTAAGGATGAGGATTTTAATCGTCCATTTATTGGTATTGCATCTACATGGGCAAATGTAACCCCATGTAATATGCATATTGATGGCTTAGCACGTGAAGTTGAAAAAGGTGTAAATGCTGCAAATGGTAAGGGTATTATTTTTAATACCATCACTATTTCAGACGGTATCTCAAATGGTACTGAAGGCATGAAATACTCTTTGGTCTCTCGTGAAATTATCGCAGACTCAATTGAGGCAGTTGTAGGATGCCAAGCCTATGATGGCGTGATTGCGATTGGTGGCTGTGACAAAAATATGCCCGGTTGTATTATGGGACTTGCACGATTAAATCGTCCGGGACTCTTCATCTATGGCGGTACTATTAAGCCTGGCGCGGGTCATACGGATATGATTTCAGTCTTTGAAGCGGTGGGTCAGCACGCCAAAGGTGAGATTAATGCAATCCAAGTTAAGCATATTGAAGAAGTTGCTTTGCCTGGACCGGGTTCATGTGGCGGTATGTATACCGCAAACTCAATGGCATCTGCCATCGAAGCATTAGGGATGAGCTTACCTGGTTCATCCGCTCAAGAAGCAGTCTCTGACGAGAAAATGTTGGATTGTAATCGTGCTGGCGAAGCGGTGATGAATTTATTGCGTTTAGATATTAAACCGCGCGATATCATGACCAAAGCTGCTTTTGAAAACTCGATTAAAGTATTGATCGCCTTAGGTGGTTCAACCAATGGTGTCTTGCATATGCTTGCTATGGCACATACCGCTGGTGTGGAATTATCTCTAGATGATTTCGAACGCATTGGTAAAGAAATTCCAGTAGTTGCAGATGTTCGCCCATCAGGTAAATACTTGATGTCTGAATTGATTGCAATTGGTGGTATTCAACCATTAATGAAACGTATGTTGAAAGCTGGCATGCTAGATGGATCGTGTCTAACCGTTACAGGTAAGACATTGGCTGAAAACTTAGCAGATGTTGAAGATTACCCAGAAGGTCAGCAAATCATTTTACCATTTGATGCACCGATTAAAAAAGATTCTCATTTGGTGGTGTTGAAAGGTAATTTATCACCAACAGGCGCAGTGGCAAAAATCACCGGTAAAGAAGGTCTTTACTTCGAAGGTCCTGCACGTGTATTTGAAGGTGAAATTGGCGCAATGCGCGGAATCTTGGATGGCGAAGTTCAGGAAGGCGAAGTAGTTGTCATTCGTGGCGAAGGACCTAAAGGCGGTCCAGGGATGCCTGAAATGTTAAAGCCAACATCTGCGATTATTGGTAAAGGTTTAGGCAAGTCAGTTGCACTGCTAACAGACGGACGTTTTTCTGGCGGTAGTCACGGTTTTGTGGTGGGTCATGTTACCCCAGAGGCATACGAAGGCGGTCCAATTGGGTTGGTGAAAAATGGCGATAAAATCTCTATTAATGCTGAAACACGTGAAATGACGTGGCATGTGCCAGAAGAGGAAATTGCAATTCGTAAAGCTGCTTGGGTAAGACCGAAGCCAAATTATAATTATGGTGCTTTAGCAAAATTTGCAAAATTAACCACAGGTGCAGAAAAAGGCGCAGTAACTGATCTAGATTTAGATGTGTAATTGAGCATTTTCCTGTAAATTGATATAAACCTTTGTAATAAGATTTTTTATGCAAAGGTTTATTATCTTTAGAGGCTTTCTACATGTCATTGTTACGCCGTTGGTTTGATCCGATTCGATCGAGTTGGTTTTATCAAAAACCAAATCGTCAAGAGGTACTATCAACAGAACAAGGTTTAACTATCTATCTACGCTTAGATGATGTTTATAGCTATCTTGCGGTTCAACAGCTCACTCAATTGAATGACATTCTGAATGAAGACATTCAACCTCTCAAAATTATTATTTCAGATACGCATGCTGAAGCACCGAATGCGATGACCGCTGAAGAATGGAATGACTATAGTCTGAGAGATGCGCAAATTTTAGCGTATCAACATCGATTTGGTTTTGATAATGAAAAACCCGAAATTCCGAATGCTGAAGCTATTGGTCAAGCCGAAACGATATTGCGTCATACGCCTTTAACAGGTCAAAACTTTCTTTATTTATTAGAAGATGTGTTTCATATGTTGTGGCAACAACAATATGGAAAATTACGCACTTTATATGCGATGGCGCGTCAATATCAAAGCGTTCCAGATCTTGCTGAAAGAAAATTTGAACATACTCCTGTTTTGGCGAGTTACTTTGAAATTGGTGGAAGAAAATATCATGCAGTAGATGATCTATTGCGACTAACACGCCGTTTAAAACAACAAAATCTTCTGACCGGTAATCCTATTTTCCTCATCAATCATATCGAATGGCGCGAACATTTGATGAATGATGCTGAAGAGTTGACAGAAATTCAGGCGATGAATCCTGAGTTGGATTTATATATCGCGTTAGAGGATCCCATCAGTTGGTTACTATTGGCGTATATTAAAGAAGAATTAGCCGATTATTATGATATTGATTTAAAAGTTTATCCGCTCAGTTATCACGGTCGTGATTCTTTTGATTGGAGCTTGGCAACACGTTTATCTAAACGTACAGGTGTGCAATTTACGCCCTTTTGTCGTCCCACCGTGGATGCGACCCTCAACATGGCACAACTGTTTTACAGTGTTCCTGAAGAACAGCGTATTGATGCGATTTATCATATTTTAGAATCTGTATGGAGCAAAGCTAAAGACTTATCCTGCGCACCACATCTTGAGCAAATAAAAAAAGATCTGGCAATTCAATCTTCAGATCTTATCGATATTGAAAAACAATTGAAAGAGAATGATTTACGCTGTGAAATGAAGTCACAACCGAATTTGCCTGTGATTGAGTTGAGAATTGATAGCAAGAGTTATGTGTTTAATAGTCTGTATCGCGTATGGATGATTGAAAGTATTTTCAGTAATGTATTAGAACAAAAGTATAAAAGTGACAATGACTTAGAAACTAAACAGGCTGATGAAAATAAAGATGAATAAAGATAAATGTGAATCTCTATCCGAGACTCGAGAAAAAATTGATGCGATAGACAATGATCTTATTGCGCTTATCGCACAGCGCCAATTTTATGTGGATCAGGCAATGCGTTTCAAAAGTAGCGTTCAAGATGTTCAATCTCCTGAACGTGTAGAACAGGTGATTGCACATGTACGCGCCAAAGCCCTTATACAAGATGTGGATGCAGATTTAGTTGAAAAAATTTATCGAGAGATGATCCAGCATTTTATACAGCGTGAGCTAAAAGAATTACGACCTTAATCAAAGGTTCAAATTACTTTTCTCACTCAGATGAAACTCTCGTTAAGAAAAGATGAAAGCATGATTAGCCCTAAAAATGAGTTTTTTAACAAGCGTGTGGTTGAGAATCTATAATTGTGACTACGATTTATTTTGGAATAAATAAAAAACAGTGAACAATGTAATCATTTTGTGAAATTGAGATGTAAATGTCACATATGGCAAAAATTTAGGAATAAAAATTATTTTATTTAGATGATTTAAAAGAAAATATTTTTTAAGGAACGTGATTTAAGTCATGTTATCGCTCTGTTACAAAAAATCATAATAAGTTAACATTTGGACACACCATTTTTAAGACTTTGTGTTCGAGAAGCCATGGATACCCAATTACAATTAGAAAAAATCGTCAAGGACTTAGAAAACTATAAAGTCGCTATTGATGCGCATTCAATTGTTGCGATTACAGATACGCGTGGCGTGATTACCCATGTGAATGAAAAATTTTGTAAAATTTCTCAATATTCTTTTCAAGAATTGGTCGGTTCAACGCATAAAATTATTAACTCGGGTTATCACCCTCGTACGTTCTTTTCCAATATGTGGAGAAGTATCGCACAAGGCGAAATTTGGAAAGGTGAAATCTGTAATCGAGCAAAAAATGGCTCACTGTATTGGGTTGATACCACCATTGTGCCATTGAAAGATAATAATGCCGTTCTACAAAATTATATTTCGATTAGGACCGATATCACGGAATTAAAAAGTTCTGAAGATCGCTTACGTTATATGGCCTTACATGATGAGTTGACAGGACTACCGAATCGACGCTTTATGCAAGAACAAATGGTTCATGTGATTGAAAGTGGAAAAGAGCAAGGCACACATACGGCATTAATGATGCTTGATTTGGATAATTTTAAAAATATTAATGACACACTTGGACATGATAATGGCGATGAACTACTTAAAATGGTCGCTACAAGACTTTTAGAATGCGTTACCAGTAAAGATACAATTGTTCGTTTAGGTGGCGATGAGTTTTTAATTATTTTGCCTAATTTAAGTGAAAATGAGGAGCAGGCACATCTGACAGTGATGGAAATTGCTGATCGGGTGAGAAATAGACTAAATGATTATTTCATTTTGAATGCACAGAAAATTCATACCAGTCCAAGTATTGGCATTTTTAATTTTAAAAATATGGAATTGCCAAAAAATGAATTATTAAAATATGCCGACATGGCGCTGTATCAAGCAAAAGAAAATGGAAAAAATTGTATTTGTGTCTTTAATCCGATTATGGAGCAAAGTGTTTTAGCCAAAGCAGCTTTATTAACTGATTTGCGATTAGCTTTGTTGCGTGATGAGTTCCAACTCTACTATCAGATTTTAGTCGATCAAGATAAAAACATTCTAGGTTATGAAGCACTGGTTCGATGGGTGCATCCGATTCATGGTTTGATTTTACCTGGGAAATTTATTGAAGAAGTTGAAAAGACTGATTTAATTCATGAACTGGGTAATAAAGTCTTGATTATGGCGTGTCGACAACTCAAAGAGTGGTCGAAGGACCCAAACTACGCAGATAAAAGTATTTCTGTGAACATTAGTGTTGAGCAATTTAGAAAAGCCGATTTTGATCAAAATGTGATTCGTATTATTGATGAAGCTGGGATTGATCCTCGCTTATTGCGTCTAGAACTCACAGAAAGTATGTTCTATACCGACATGCAAAACTCAATTGAAAAAATGAAAAAATTGATTCAGCAGGGTCTTCGTTTTTCTATGGACGATTTTGGTACAGGCTATTCATCGCTGAACTACTTAAAAATGTTGCCTTTAGATCAGTTGAAAATTGATCGTTCTTTTGTAGAAAATATCGCAGGTAATCCACGGGATTTTGCAATTGTAAAAACCATTATTGAATTAGCATTAACTCTAGATTTGAATGTGGTTGCGGAAGGCGTAGAAACTGAGGAACAATTTTTATTATTAAAGGAAAATGGGTGTAACACCTTCCAAGGGTATTATTTTGGACGGCCACAAGCGATAGATATTTGATAAGATCAATCTTTAAGAATCACAGTTTTTAATCGAGCTGAGATACTTTTAATGAAAGTTTTTGTTTTCCGTTTTTCGTTTTCAGTTATGAGATACTCAGCTTCGGAAAAAAGCAGGCCCTAGTAAAATATCTACATAAAAAAAGCAGCCTTGTGGCTGCTATAAAGATTCATTTTTATATATTTTATTGAGCTTTCTTATCTGCCAAACTAAAGAACCAGTTCAAAAATAATGCGGCAAACGTAGCAGTACCAATACCGCCTAAGTTAAAGTCACCAAACTGAAGGGCAAAGTCGCCTGTACCTAAAATAATCGTCACTGCAGCGATCATTAAATTTTTGTTTTGAGAAAAATCAACTTTACTCTCAATCCAAATTTTAGCACCAGCAATCGTAATCAGACCGAATACAACAATAGACGCACCCGTTAAAATCGCAGTTGGAATGGTATGAATGATTGCACCAAACTTAGGAGAAAGTCCTAAGAAAATTGCGAAAATACCAGCAATAACGAAAATAATAGTCGAGTAAACACGGGTGACAGCCATCACGCCAATATTTTCACCATAAGTAGTCATACCTGGCGCACCAACGCCACCAGCTAGCGTTGTTGCTAGACCATCAGCAACAAAAGCTTTGCCGATGTGAGGATCTAGGTTCTCGCCTGTCATAGCACTTACTGCTTTAATGTGACCTAAATTTTCAGCCACTAAAATTAAGGCAATCGGCGCAATAATTAAGATCGCATTAAAATCAAAAACAGGAGCATGAAAATCTGGAACACCGAACCAAGACGCTTGTTGCATTGGCAAGAAGTCAATTGGTGTGCCATAGCCCATAATATTCGAGACAAGGTAGTAGGCCAAATAAGCCAACAACAGACCAACGAGTAAAAGTAAACGTTGTAATAGACCTTTGGTAAAGACTGCAATTGAACCCATACACATCACTGTCAGTAATGCCATCCACATATTGAATGGATTACCAGCGACCGCTTTAACGGTAACAGGTGCAAGGTTTAAACCAATGATCATGACCACTGAGCCTGTGACCACTGGCGGCATGAGTTTTTCGATCCATTTGGTTCCTGTTGCCATCACTAAAAAACCGAGTAAGGCGTACAGTACGCCACAGGCAATAATACCGCCAGCAGCTATACCAATATTGGGATTTAAACCACCAGCAGCGGTATAACCCGTTGCCGCGATGACGACGCCAATAAAGGCAAAACTTGAACCTAAATAACTTGGAACACGTCCACCTGTCATAAAAAAGAACAAGATGGTACAAATACCTGACATTAAAATGGCAAGATTAGGATCAAAGCCCATCAAAAATGGAGCGAGTACCGTTGCACCGAACATAGCGAATGCATGTTGTATACCGAGGACAACGCTTTGCGCAGCTGGAAGATATTCATTTGTGCCCACAGGTCGTGCATCAATACTACCGTCATAAGGGCGCCATTTTGGAAACCAACCGGACATAAATTGAGCACTCAAAAGATAAATTGTGCACATCATACGCCTGTTTTAATCAGGTTTAATCATCCAATTTAAAAAAAATTAAAACTAAAATCCTGACTTATATTGTATTTTTACCGAGTGGTAAAATAATTATTTTTTAAAACCAAAGTATAATCAGTGAATTATCTGATTAGCTTATCAAATATGTTCATAAATAATGTGAATAATAAAGTAATCCAAAAATATGATCTCGTTTTCAAAAAATGTTTCATTCATCCTTTTTATATAACAAGCACATGATCTGAATTTTAAGATTCATCTTATCGAAGTGAATAAAAAGAGCCTTTAGAAGGCTCTATTTTATTTATGTTTTTTTAGCCAGTATTTCGCAGGCCGGCAGCAATCCCCGCAATACTTACCATCAAGGCATGATCAACAGGCGTTTGTTCAGCAGATTGATGGGATAAATAGTTACGGCGTCTTTTCATGAGTTCTGCTTGCAGTAAATGCAGAGGCAGTAAATACGTTTTTCTTACTCTCATAGATTGATCGAGAACCTCATTCGAGCTGAGTAATTGAGACTCGCCCTTCATAACCAGTAAGGTTTGTACAGCATCGTGTAGACGTTGACGTAATTCAGCACCGAGGACTTTCAGATGATCATCTTGAGTTAAATGCGCTTCATAATAAAGCGCTATATTGCTGTCAGCTTTCGACAACACCATTTCCAGCATATCGATCAAGGTCTGGAAATACGGCCATTGCTGTAACATTTCATCAAGTTGAGATTTATGACCTTCGGAAATCACTTGATTAATTGCCGCCCCAGTTCCTAACCATGCAGGAAGCATTAAACGAATTTGTGTCCAAGCAAATACCCAAGGAATGGCACGTAGAGATTCAATTCCACCACTGACTTTACGTTTTGCCGGACGAGAGCCCAAAGGTAACATTTGCAATTCAAGTTCTGGTGTCACTGTTCTTAAATACTGAACGAAATGAGGGTTTTCACGTACCGTTTGACGATAAACCTGTACCGAAAGATCCGTCATCTTATGCATTAAGTCACGCCATTCTTGCTTCGGTTCAGGCGGTGGGAGTAAGGTTGCTTCTAGAGTTGCAGCGGTATAAATTTCAAGATTTTGTAAAGCAATTTCTTCTAAACCAAATTTGAAGCGGATCATTTCACCTTGTTCAGTGACTCGAATTGCACCTGAAATTGAACCTGGTGGTTGTGAAAACAAAGCCTGTTGTGTAGGTGCACCGCCACGGCTAATTGAGCCACCGCGACCATGAAATAGCGTCAGTTGTATATCGTGATTTTTCGCCACGGCGGTCAATTCTTCTTGTGCACGATACTGTGCCCAGTTGGCAGACATAAAACCTGCATCTTTGGCAGAGTCTGAGTAGCCAATCATGACCTCATGTTTGGCTGCAATATGCTGTTTATACCAATCCATATTAAATAAGGTATTCATGGTATGGGCAGCACTGTCCAGATCTTTTAAGGTTTCGAAGAGAGGAACCACGCGCAGAGGATGCTTAATGCCTGCTTCTTTTTGTAGCAGTAAAACCGCGAGTACATCACTTGGATATTCCGCCATCGAAATAATATAAGCACCTAAACTTTCCTTCGGTTGTTCTGCCAAAGTACGCATGGTTGCAAATACTTCTTGTACATCTGAATGTTCGATTAAGCTTTGTTCGGGAACACTTAAATGTTTAGGCAATAAAGGTCGTTTACTTTGGAGCTCTTGTAATAAGAAGTTCTGGCGTGCCTGTTCAGTCCATGTTTCAAAATTGCCTAAACCTAAGTATTCAGTAATAGCAGAGATCGCTTGGCGATGACGTCCTGATTCTTGACGAATATCAAGCTTGAGTAATTCAATTCCGAAACAATTCACTCGATATATAAAATCGAGTAATTTACCATTGGCAATTTCTTTTAAGTTGGAATCAACGAGAGAGCGATAACACAATAAAAGCGGCTGTAATAATTCATCTTTATGATGAATGATTTGATTACGATCGACATCCGAATGTTGTCCTTGTAACTTTGCGGACAACCATGCTCGAGTGATTTTAAGGCGTTCACGAGTATGACGTAAATATTCTCGATACGGTTCTGGATGATCGATCCCAAGTGCTTGCTGTAGTTCTGGACTACAGGACTGAATAGATAAATCCCAACGTAAATCTTCAATATCTCTTAAATATAAATCCGCTGCTTTCCAACGAGAAAGCCAAAGTACTTCCTGAGTCACTTGATGTGTCACATTGGGATTACCATCGCGGTCACCGCCCATCCAAGATGCAAAGCGAACAGGGGCAATATCCAATGGAAGTGTTTTTTCGCAGTTGTCTTGTACCAATGTATCTAATTCACGAATAAATTTCGGAATCGCATTCCAGAGCGTTTGTTCGATGGTGGTAAAACCCCATTTTGCTTCATCGATAGGGGTTGGGCGATGCTGACGAATTTCATCAGTTTGCCATGCAGAGCAGACCAGTTGCTTTAGTTCTTCTAATACGACAGCACGTTGCTTGGGTGTTAATTTTTGCTGATCAAACTTAGATAGACAATTGTTAATGCCATCATATTTTTGAATCAATGTTCGACGACTCACTTCTGTCGGATGCGCCGTCAATACGAGCTCGATGCTCAGTTCACAAATTTGTTTGTAGAGTACTTCTGCAGAGATCTGTTGTTTTTTAAATTTAGTGAAAAGTGGATCAAGTACATTGGCTGAAGGCGCTTGAGTATCAAACTCATCGCGGCGACGGCTACGAACCACATGATACTGTTCAGCGATATTCGCAAAATTGAGAAAGTGTGAAAATGCACGTGTTAGCGGCAAAATTTCATTGTCCTCAAGACTCAAAAAGAGTTGTTCGAGTTGTTTTTCTGCTTCCTGCTTACCATCACGCGCCCCTTTGGCTAAGGCACGAATTTGTTCTACCTGATTAAACAAATCTTGTCCGGCTTGTTCTTTGAGCGTTTCACCCAAAAGATTTCCAAGTAAACGTACGTCTTCACGTAATGGAGCATCAATTTGTTGAATCATTTTTTTCTCCTATTCTTGTATTTAGAATATACCTCGATTTAATGATAAACCAAGTCATGCATCTAGCACTTTAGGATAAAAAATGAAAAATACCGTATTAAAAAACGCCTTTTACTAAATAAAAATCAGTTTTTTTGATATTTGAGCATAAATATTTCAATGGCTTCTTCAACAATTGATTGGCGCTCCTCAACATTTGGGATTGCACGAATACCGAGTAAAACTTCATGATGCCGCTGTCCGAGTAATAAAGAGATGAGCAAATGAATCTGCTTTTCAATATTGGCATCTTGAATGAAATTTAGCGCGATTGCTTGTTGAAAAAAAACGCGCCAAACTTTCAATAATTTATTATGCGAGGCATCATAAAAAGGCAACACGAGAGGATTTTGCTCAGCCGCAAGTTCTAATAATAAATGCTCAAGTTTAAGGGCTTCAGGTAGATTCACCAGATCAATTGCCAATTTACACAGTTGCTGTAGTGCCGCATTAAAATCTGAATGTTGATCTAAGCTTACAGTTCGAGTATCAATGGACTCTTCACATGTTTCTGCGATGGCACAGGTGAATAAATTTTCTTTGTCTTGGAAATGATTGTATACCGTCAATTTGGTGACACCGGCTGCTTTAGCAATTTGATTCATACTTGAACCATGAAAACCGTGCATTAAAAACAATGCTTTCGCTGCATCTAAAATCTGTTGGCGTTTTTCTAAATCCTTTGGACGACCCACTTTCATTTGCCAATAATCTCCAAAAAAAATAAATTAAGTCATGACTTGGAAAATAAATTTTAATTAATGTACCATGCAGTATATTAATTAAAAAATAATCAAATTAATATACTGGAAACAACATTTGCCCAAATAATTGAATAAGAGCAGTTCACATGAGTAATCTAAAAGTTGCGGTCATCAGTTTGATGCTGTTGTGTGGTGTCACATTAGCGGGTTGTAGCAAAGAAAAACAAGCAGTAGAACAAATACCCGTTGTGATGGTGGCTCAACCAAATACGACACATGATGAATTAAAAAGCTATGCGGGTGAAGTACAAGCTCGACAACAAACGGCACTGGCATTTCGGGTGGCGGGCCAAATTACGGAACGCTATGTCGATGTGGGTGACCGAATCAAGGTTGGACAAGTTTTGGCGAAACTGGATGTTCAAGATGCTCAACTCCAATTAAATTCTGCTCAGGCTCAACTTGACGCTGCAAAATCAGCAGCAAAAATAGCAGAAGATGAGTTTAAACGTTTTCAGCAGCTTTTACCGATTAATGCGGTGAGCCGCTCGCAATATGATGTGGTTGAAAACCAATTTAAGTCTGCGATGTCAAACTTAAAACAAGCTCAGTCAAATTATGCAGTAAGCAGTAATCAAACCGGTTATAACCAGTTGGTTGCCAATAAAAATGGCGTGATTACCCAGCGCGATATCGAAGTTGGGCAAGTGGTTGCTGCTGGGCAAGCTGCATACCAAGTGGCCATTGATGGTGATCGTGAGGTGGTGATCGGAATTCCAGAACAAGCCATTACCCAAATTAAAGTGGGACAAAATGCTTGGATTACCTTGTGGTCAAAGCCTGAAGAGCGTTTCGCTGCTTATGTGCGTGAAATCTCGCCCGCAGCAGATCAGTCTCGTACTTTTAGTGTCAAAGTGGCTTTAAAAGAAGGCCAATCTGCAATTCAATTGGGGCAAAGTGCCCGCGTATTTTTTTCTTCTACTGCACATAATGTTTTAAGTGTGCCTTTAACCAGTGTATCTGCAACAGAAAATCAGCCATATGTTTGGGTCGTGAATACAGATCATACCATCCGTAAAGTTGCTGTAAGTCTTGGTGCATATGGCAAGGAAAATGTACCTGTTACTCAAGGTTTAAAAGCAGCGGATTGGGTGGTTGTGGGCGGTGTGCATTTATTAAGAGAAAAACAAAAAATTAATCCGATCGATCGACAGAATCGTAGTGTTCAGATTCAAGCAGGAGCAAAATAATGAGCTCCAAAATGAATTTCAACTTGTCAGAATGGGCATTAAACAATAAAGGATTGATTCTTTATTTTATGATTCTGATGGGCATATTGGGTATTTACTCATATGCCAAACTGGCCCAAAGTGAAGATCCACCCTTTAGTTTTAAGGTGATGGTGGTCCAAACCTATTGGCCAGGTGCGACAGCAGAAGAAGTGTCATTGCAAGTGACAGATCGGATTGAAAAAGAGTTGATGAGTACGGGCTTATACGACCGCGTGGCGGCTTATTCAAGACCCGGCGAGTCTATGGTCACGTTCATTGCGAAAGACTCTCTTAAATCTGCAGATCTCGCTAATGTCTGGTATCAGGTGAGAAAAAAAGTAGGCGATATCAAACACCAATTACCAGCTGGTGTGCAGGGACCATTTTTTAATGATGAATTTGGCGATACTTTTGGAAATATCTACGTTCTTACAGGAAAAGATTTTGACTATGCCATTTTAAAAGAATATGCAGATCGGATTCAGCTTCAATTACAACGCGTTAAAGACGTAGCGAAAGTAGATTTAGTCGGTCTACAAGATCAAAAAATTTGGATAGAAATTTCAAATACAAAATCCTCTCAACTGGGTATTCCAGTAACCGCGATTCAAGAGGCATTACAAAAACAAAATAGTACTGCCAGTGCAGGTTTTTTTGAAACAGGCACAGATCGAATTCAAGTGCGTGTAAGTGGAGCACTGCAGTCAGTAGATGATTTGAAAAAAATGCCCCTCTTAGTGGGAGATAAAACCATTCAGTTGGGTGATGTTGCAGAAATTTATCGTGGTTTCAGTGAACCAGCACAGCCACGGATGCGCTTTATGGGACAAAACGGTATTGGAGTTGCCGTTTCAATGCGTAAGGGTGGTGACATCATCGCCTTAGGTAAAAACTTAGAAACAAAATTTAACGATTTACAACAAGCTTTGCCTCTTGGTATGGAACTGAAAAAGGTTTCAGATCAGCCTGTTGCGGTAGAACACAGTATTCACGAATTCATTAAAGTGCTGGCTGAAGCGGTAATTATTGTTCTCTTGGTGAGTTTCTTTTCACTTGGTTTCCGCACGGGATTGGTGGTGGCATTATCCATTCCGCTTGTACTCGCGATGACCTTTGCGGGCATGAATTTCTTTGATGTCGGACTACACAAAATTTCGTTAGGTGCGTTAATTTTAGCGCTTGGACTGTTAGTCGACGATGCAATTATTGCTGTTGAAATGATGGCCATAAAAATGGAGCAGGGGTATAGCCGGCTTAAAGCAGCAGGTTTTGCTTGGACATCTACAGCTTTTCCTATGCTCACGGGAACCTTGATTACTGCAGCAGGTTTTCTGCCGATTGCCACAGCTGCTTCAAGTACAGGCGAATATACGCGTTCTATTTTCCAAGTGGTGACCATTGCACTGGTCGTATCATGGTTTGCTGCGGTGTTGTTCGTGCCTTATTTAGGAGACAAACTGCTACCAGATTTTAATAATACTCCGCATAAAGCGTCGTGGTATCAGCGCTTATGGGCCCGACTGCGTAAACAGCCTGCACCGCAACCAATCATTCATGTTCAGGGAGAGGTGCACGATCCTTATCAATCCAAGACTTATCAAAAATTAAGACGCTGGGTGAATACATGTGTGACTTATCGTAAGACCGTTATCGCTGCGACCGTGGGTCTTTTTATCTTGTCTATTTTAATGTTTAAGTTGGTCCCACAACAGTTTTTTCCACCGTCTAACCGTGCTGAAATTTTAGTGGATTTAAAACTTGAAGAAGGCGCATCACTAACAGCAACTGAAAATGCAGTTAAAAAAGTCGAAAAGTTTTTATCAACTCAAAAAGGGATTGATAACTATGTTGCTTATGTGGGCACAGGTTCGCCACGCTTTTATTTACCTTTAGATCAACAGTTACCGCAAGCCAGTTTTGCACAGCTCGTCGTTTTGGCATCTTCTTTAGAAGAACGAGATGAGATTCGGAAAAATCTGAGTCAAGAAATTAGTCAATTGCTTCCTCAAGTCCGAACACGCGTTTCATTATTAGAAAATGGACCGCCTGTTGGCTATCCACTGCAGTTCCGAGTATCTGGTGAAGATTTAAATACGGTACGTCAGCGTGCGCAGGACGTCGCAAAAGTCGTTAGTGAAAATCCAAACACCAATAATGTACATTTAGACTGGGGTGAGCCGAGCAAAGTCATTTCTCTTGAAATTGATCAGGATCGTGCACGTCAATTAGGCGTCAGTAGTTTAGACGTCGCCAACTTCCTGAACAGCTCGATTAGTGGTGCGGTGATTAATCAATATCGTGAAAAGCGTGAATTAATTGATATTCGGTTACGGGGTGATCAGGCTGAACGTGCAGATGTAGCATCTTTAGAAAGTCTCGCGGTGCCAACATCGAAAGGAGGTACGGTACCTTTAGCACAAATTGCCAATATTCAATACAAATTTGAAGATGGGCTGATTTGGCATCGTAACCGCTTACCAACGATTACCGTGCGGGCAGATATTCAAACTCAATTACAACCTGCGACGGTGGTGAATGAGTTAAAGGAATCGATTGAAAGTATTCGTGCCGACTTAGCAAGTGGTTATTTAATTGAAGTTGGAGGCACGGTCGAAGAGTCAGCACGAGGTCAGACCTCAGTAAATGCGGGTATGCCTTTATTTTTAGCGGTCGTTTTCACATTATTGATGATACAACTGAAGAGTATTTCTCGATCATTTATTGTATTTCTTACCGCGCCATTGGGACTCATTGGAGTCGTCTTATTCCTCTTGCTCTTCAATAAACCTTTTGGATTTGTTGCGATGCTGGGTACGATTGCATTATCAGGAATGATTATGCGTAATTCATTGATTTTAATTGATCAAATTGAGCAAGACATCAAATCTGGACATTCACAGTGGGATGCAATTTTGGATGCAACAGTGCGCCGTTCTCGTCCAATTATCCTGACGGCACTGGCCGCAGTGCTGGCCATGATCCCACTTTCAAGAAGTATTTTTTTCGGGCCGATGGCTGTTGCGATTATGGGTGGGCTTATTATTGCTACACTATTAACATTATTCTTTTTACCTGCTCTGTATGCAGCGTGGTTTAAAGTAAAAAAAGAGTCAAATAGTGTGTAGAATGTTGCAATATTAGGTGCGAAATACTGAAAAATTCAATATAGTAGTCCCTAGTTTTTTACAGACAATAAAATAATAAATTCACTGTATAACTCAAAATGAGTGTGCAGTGAATTGAGGTTAAAATTATCCATGGGGCGAGACAGCTTAGATAGACATCGTCGTTTTGTTACTTTGTCTTATGTGTTTATGTTTTTAGCATTATTTACAGCAATTACCGCTGTAATAGCTTACTTTTTGTCTCGAAAAGTGGTGCAGTCTGATACTGCCGAAGTATGGATGCAGGCCCAAGCATTATGGATTATGCGCAGCGTTGTGCTCTTTCTCATTTTAGTTGTTTTTGCATTTTTATGGTTTATTCCTGCATTCTTTATTTATTGGGATAGCATGATTTGGGTAAAAACCTGCACGGTGATTGGTGTTGTTTTTGCTGCAATAGCGTGGTTATACCTTTTGAATGTTTGGTTAAAAGGTTTCGTGAAGTATATTCAGAAAAAAGCCGTTTTTTAAAAAATAATTTTTACTCCGACTTGTAATATCGAGCTATGACCCCAACATACTTCGCAGTGAAGTAATCTTATTTTTTTGTGGAGCATCGCCAGACATGGCTAAACGTGATTATTATGAGGTTTTAGGCGTAGCTAAAACCGCTAGTGATGATGAAATTAAAAAAGCCTACCGTAAGTTGGCGATGAAGTATCATCCAGATCGTAACCCAGACAATGCCGAAGCTGAAGATAAATTCAAAGAAGCTGCTGAAGCTTATGAAGTTTTATCTGATGGCGAAAAACGCAGCATGTACGACCGGATGGGCCATCAAGCCTTCGAAGGTGGTATGGGCGGAGGCGGTGGTGGCTTCGGTGGTGGTTTTAGCGCAGAAGATATCTTTAGCCAATTTGGCGATATCTTTGGTGGCGCATTTGGTGGTGGCGGTCGTGGTGGTCAACAACGCCAAAAACGTGGTTCTGATTTACGCTATGTAATGGAACTGACGCTTGAAGAAGCCGTAAAAGGTATTAAAAAAACCATTACTTTCACAGCGCCAGCGCCATGTGAAACATGTGATGGAAAAGGATCAAAAAATCCACAAGATGTTGAAACCTGTAAAACCTGTCATGGGGCGGGTCAAGTCCGTATGCAGCAAGGTTTCTTCTCTGTTCAGCAAACCTGTAGCACATGTCGTGGTCAAGGTAAAATCATTAAGACCCCTTGTAATACATGCCATGGGTCGGGTGTAAAAGATCGTCAACAAACTTTAGAAGTGACGATCCCTGCTGGTGTAGATAATGGCGATCGCGTACGTTTAACGGGTAAAGGTGAAGCGATTCGTGATGGTCAATCAGGTGACTTATACGTAGAAGTGACTGTTCGTGAACATGAGATCTTCCAACGTGATGGCGCTGATCTATATATGGACGTACCCATTAGTATTGCAGATGCTGCTTTGGGTAAAGAAATTGAAATTCCAACATTAGACGGGCGTGTAAACCTGAAAGTACCTGAAGGTACACAAACGGGTAAAATGTTCCGTTTACGTGGTAAGGGTGTAAAACCTGTTCGTACCAGCATGCAAGGTGATTTACTTTGTCGTGTTGTGGTCGAAACCCCTGTACATTTAACTTCACGCCAGCGTGAACTGTTAAAAGAGTTACAAGAATCGATGGATGGTGAAGACAGTAAATCGTCTCCGAAGAAAAAATCATTCTTCGACCGTTTATTTGATTAATTAAACGGAAATCAAAAAAGCCCAACATCCTGTTGGGCTTTTTCGTATTTGATGCTTTAGGTATAACTCCTGTCGTACCTGACTTTCCTTGTATCTCATCGTATTTTTATTTTTTTGGAGCATCCTGCTCTCTATGTCCTCATCATATAAAATGGTAACGAACTCGCCTAGCTGCAAAAGGCTTGAATTGGTGTAAGCATTGGCTTACGTCAATGTAGATGTAATCAAAAGCAAATGAAAAGAAAACGCAAATGAAAAAGAAAAAACGATTTATAAAATAACAATTATTAAATTAAATTAAAAAATAAAACGTTAAATATCAATTATTTTTGACTTTAAAAAAGATGAAATCAACTTGAAAATACTAAAATTAAAGACTAAGCGTTTTTCATATTCATTAATATAACTAAAAATTTGAATTTAGATGCATCTCATAATACGTTTCTTCTATCGCCAATTACGTTATCTCAGAGATTTAGATCGCTCTTTTTTTTATGATTCATACATGCATTGAATACTATTATTACATAAAGATATACCTCGTAAGTTTTTGACTTAAGGGTGCTCCTTCACTAGTTTAGTTCTATATATCAGCTACGGCATAAGATATTAAAGCAGGAAGTTTTTTGCTTTATTGCAGTATTACTAAAAAATAGCAACAAAATAAAGGGCACAAGGATGAAATTAATATGAAGGAACAATCTCAAATGAACTCTAAATTTCCATTTGCGAAATCCGCATTACGAAATTTTTGGATAGGATCTCTTGCGACGACTTTAGCTGTCACATTAACAGCTTGTGGAAGCAATGATGATAGCGCTATAGATTCTAAACAGGCAGATCTTATTTTTGAGAATGGCTCTGTTTATACAGTCGATACAGCCCGCTCTGAAGCAGAAGCTGTTGCAGTTAAAGATGGAAAAATTGTCTATGTCGGCAGTAATTCTGGACTCAAAGATTGGCGTGGTCAACAAACTCAAATTATTGATTTAAAAGGTAAAATTTTACTTCCAGGTTTTGTTGATACCCATAACCATGCTTATTTACGTGCTGAATCAATGTATTGGGTTAATCTCGGCACACAGACATTAGAGGCTTATAAAAAAGCAACTCAAGATTTCTTGCTTAAACAGCCTGATGTTAAACAAATCAGGGGTGTAGGATGGAATTTGAAATATGTGCTTGAACAAGCAAAATTAACAGGAAAATCACCTGCGGTATTATTGGATGAGATTGTAGGAAAGGATATTCCTGCAGTTTTTATTACCCATGGGCATCATGAAGTATGGGCAAATACACGTGCCATGCAGAACGCTGGTATTACAGCGGAGACAAAAGATCCAGCTGGGGGCTTCATCGACCGTGATTCTCAAGGAAACCCTACAGGTATCCTGAGAGAATTTAGCGCACAAAACTTAGTCATCAGTGTGTTGCCACAACCAGACTTTAGTGTAGATGAATATAAAAATGCAGTACTTTCTTTCCAACAAGAACTCGCACCACAACGCGGAGTAACATCAGTATTGGTGCCGATTCATTATCCGACTGATACATTCTTGGAAGCGATGAAAGCATTAGACAATGAGTCTAAACTGACTGTACGTTATGATCTTTTACAGTGGGCAGATGAAAATCGTGGCACTGAACAAATTCCAGGATTTATAGAGCGCCGAGCTAAATACAAGGGTAAATTCTTTAAAACAGATTCGATTAAAATTTTTGGTACTGGAGCCAGCAGTACGTATGGATCACTGGTATGGGATCAGGAGATTTTAAAGAAAACAGTCGCAGCTTTAGATAAAGAAAAGTTTCGAGTATATATCCATGATATAGGCCCAACCAGGACCTATAATTTAATGCTAGATTCCTTTGAATATGCGCAACAGCAAAATGGTAAGCGTGATGCACGACATATGATTACTCATGTGAGTGATGAAGCAATTGAAACGATTCCGCGCTTCCTTTCACTGGGTATACGTGCAGATGGTCATCCATTGCCTAAAGCATTTTTCGATGCTGGTGTATTATTGAATTCATCAAGTGATTATCCAGTTCGTGAATTTTTCCCAATGACGCGTATCGCTCAAGGAGTTCAGTCAGGTGTTTCACTTGATGCCATGATTGCGAGTCATACTATTAACGGGGCTGAAGCGATTTTTGCTGAAAAAGAAACAGGATCAATCGAAAAGGGTAAAGCAGCAGATTTAGTTGTGATGAGTCAGAATTTATTTAAGGTTCAACCTGCTGCACTAGAAAGCTCTGAAGTGGTGATGACCGTATTTAACGGGAAAATTGTCTATGATCGCGAAGCGAATAAAACCAAAGCCAATGAAAAGGTTACTGAAGTTGCTGATGGTCATGACCATTAATGGGTACATGAATTTGAGCTTTTAAATGATGCTTTATTTAAATGTGCATTAAATTCAGAGAAGATGATTTACACGAAGCCTAGATTTTATATCTAGGCTTTTTTTAGGAGGTTGCTTCTAATTAAATAGACCTGAATTTAATAAATCTCTTGTTGAAATAAGAAATAGCTTAGATTTTCTGATGAAATGCAAAAAAGATCAATTTAGAGTGTATTAATCTATCAATGATCTTTTGGTCATATAAATACGAATAAATATGGCTTTATAAAAAATGAAGATTAAAAATATTCTGCAATGGATGTTATTTCTTTTACACGAGATTTTATAGCTGGAAAGATGATTGTAACTTTATTCAAGACATGGATATTAGGGTAGGAGGTTGAATATTTGGTAGTAAGTCATCGTCATCTTTGTTGAATTAGGCTTCAAATCTGAGATAGATGCCTGCTGTCTTTAATCCGAGAAAAAGGTGGTTTTCAACAGCAGGTAATGGTAGATAGATGTCTTGAGGAAATTAAATATGTATTTGTCGATCTGGTTAAAAGTTACACTGCTCTTAATACTGAGTGTTGTTATGATTTTACTGTTCGTCAAGGTGTATGGTTTATATAGAATATATAATAAATACCCCGAACTAGTGAAATCACTAGAACTCGGTGAACAAATGATTGCTAATAATAACGTTGGAGAGAATTGTTTATATGTTGATTTTGAGCATTATCCTAAGCTAAAAGACAGAGGTTTTGTTAATATTGGTGGGGCTAGTAAAACAGAAGCAGAAAAATTTCTTGAAAACGTGACAGAGAATACCAACTGTATTCAAGATGCACAATTAATAGGTATTGAGTATAAAAATGGGCAGGCAAGTGCAACCTATACTTGTGAAAAGCAAGGTGTGATCACGGAGTTTACATGGACTGATTTTGAGGATTCTTGTAGCTATATGCAATATTTAAAAAATTGGAATTTACCAGTTGGTTATAGCTTATTATCAATCAACAGACCTTAGTAAAGGAAAAGCTATTATTTTTTAAATTTTCTTTTTGTTAAAGTTTTTGCTTTTGATTTTTAAATGCATCAGCTTCTGTAAAACTTGTAAAACTTGTAAAACTTGTAAAACTTGTAAAACTTGTAAAACTTGTAAAACTTGTAAAACTTGTAAAACTTGTAAAACTTGTAAAACTTGTAAAACTTGTAAAACTTGTAAAACTTGTAAAACTTGTAAAACTTGTAAAACTTGTAAAACTTGTAAAACTTGTAAAACTTGTAAAACTTGTAAAACTTGTAAAACTTGTAAAACTTGTAAAACTTGTAAAACTTGTAAAACTTGTAAAACTTGTAAAACTTGTAAAACTTGTAAAACTTGTAAAACTTGTAAAACTAGGAACGATAAGCGCTTCATTACTATTTTTTATTCCTTCAGGTCATGTTCTGTGGTTGATTGGAGTCGTACTTGCTGCTTGTAATATTTTAGGCTCACTGGTGGGAACCTTATTAGCATTACGCTACGGAAGTGGATTTAATCGCATATTTTTTCTTATTTTTGTGGTCTTTTTAATTGGCCGAATGTGAATGGCTATTTTCTTTACATAATCAAGATGTCTTAAAAGCGCACGAGTGTTTATCTGAGTTCTTCTCAGTCTCAAACTGAAACTTTAAATTTTTATTTAATGTGCTAAATTTTAGACAAAAAAATCCCAGCCTAAAAGGGGTATTGGCTGGGAAGAAAATTGACTTTAAATTAAGTTAGCTGGATGAGTCGTAAATACTTTAATTTACTTCCTGTCTGACTTGAGAACAATCATATAAAAAAATATTAAATCTGTAAAATGGATAAAATCAAAAACAATAATCGAATTTTTAGATGATTAATTTTGGCCATAAAAAAACCTCGACATCCTGTCGAGGTTTTTCGTATTTGTTGCTGAGGTATAACTCCTGTCGTACCTTTTATCCCTGTCTTATTTTTCTTAGCTGGAGCATCCTGCTCTCTATGTATTCATAATAGAAAATAACAATGTGATTGCCTAGCTGCAAAAGGCTTGAATTGATGTAAGCATTTGCTTACATCGATACTCTGTTTATTTATGAGTATTCGGATTGATACTGATTACTTGTTTTTTGATTAAAGTTAAATTAGGTAAGATTTTTTCTTTTTAGCTCAATGAGATTAAATCAACTAAAAAGTTAGTGAGAAGTATCTAAGTCGGTTTTCAGAATTTTCTGACTTTATGTAAAATATATAATAGATCTCTTTCATAACTCAAAAAACAGTCATCTTTTTGGTGATTATATGTACCCTTAACTTTGTGACATTGATGCATAATTTCAGTATGAAATATATCGACTCTAAAAAGCTTTCTGACCCGCAGTTTAAGCGTTATACAGGCATCTCATACTCAACTTTTTATTTAATGGTTGAGCAATTGAAAAAGCATTTACCAACTACGGGTAGACCCGCTAAATTAAGCATAGAAGATCAAGTTCTTTTGAGTCTAAGCTATTGGCGTGAATATCGAACCTTATTTCATGTTGCGACCAGTTATGGTGTTTCAGAGCCGACGGCTTCAAGAATTGTTCGGCATGTTGAAGACTGCTTAATCCAGTCTAATCTTTTTAATTTACCGAAGGATTTGCCTCAAGGTGAAGGCATTGATTGGAATGTTGTCATCATCGATGCCACAGAAATACCCATTCAACGGCCCAAAAAAACAGAAGAAAAGCTATAGCGGTAAGAAAAAGACACATACCTTTAAAGTACAAGCGATTATTCATGCTAAAACACGAGAAATACTCAGTTTATGTATGTGTAAAGGTGCAGTGCATGATTTTGAATTATTCAAAAGAAACTTAAATTTAATTCCTAAGAATTCATTTCTATTAGCGGATAAAGGTTATCAGGTTATCAGGTTATCAGGTTATCAGGTTATTCATAATATTTACGCAAACAGTTTGCTTCCGTTGAAAGCAAAAAAAGGCTGTACATTAGATCCTGAGCTTAAAAAATACAATCGAGAAATCAATAAAAGAAGAATCCTTGTTGAACATGTTTTTGGTGCGCTGAAGCATTTTAAAATACTTGCTGAACGTTACCGAAATAGAGGAAAAAGACTCGGCTTAAGATTCAATTTAATTGCTGGAATTTACAACATGGAATTGAGCAAAAAGTGACTTATGAAAGAGGTCTAATGTATTGACTATTTATAAGGGAAGATTGCATAACGGTAATCCCCCCTAAAAATAATAGGATCTAAAAGTAGAATTTTCTCTTAAGATACGAGCAGGAGATTCTGCATGAAAACATCTAAATTTACTGACAGTCAGATCATGTCCATCTTGAAACAGGCAGAATCTGGCACACCTGTAGCGACCCTTTGCCGTGAACACGGCATGAGTAATGCTACCTTTTATAAATGGCGTGCCAAATATGGTGGTATGGATACATCATTAATGGCTCGACTGAAAGAGCTAGAAGCCGAAAATACCAGACTTAAAAAGATGTATGCGGAAGAGCGATTAAAGGCCGAAATCATCCAGGAAGCGATGGCAAAAAAGTGGTAAAGCCATCTTGCCAGCGTAAGATGGCACAACAGGCAGTTGCCCAGCATGCCATTAGTATTCGTTTGGCTTGTAAAGCATTTGGCATTAGTGAAACCTGCTACCGCTATCAAGCCAAACTCAGCGATGACAATGCACTCATTGCTGAACAGCTCATTGAACTCACTGAGGAAAATTCCGATTGGGGCTTTGGTTTGTGCTTCTCGTATTTACGGCATGTTGAGAGTTGCTGCTGGAATCACAAGCGGGTTTACCGCATTTACTGTGAGTTGGCACTGAATCTGCGTATTAAACCGAGAAGAAGACTAAAACGGCATGCGCCTGAACCATTGAAAGAACCAATCCGAGAAAATCAGGTTTGGTCATTAGATTTTATGCATGATCAGCTTTCCGATGGTCGCAAGTTTCGATTATTGAATGTGATTGATGATTACCGCCGCGAAGGCCTAGCCATTGAAGCAGGGTTCTCATTGCCCACAATCAGGGTTATTCGTACGTTGAATCAATTGCTGGAGTGGAGAGAAAAACCGTTAGTGATCCGATGCGATAATGGTCCCGAATTTATCAGTCACGAATTTGTGCGCTGGGCTACTGAGCACGGTATTCGTATTGAATATATTCAACCGGGTAAGCCACAGCAGAATGCGTATATTGAACGCTATAATCGGACCATACGTTATAGTTGGCTGAGCAAGCATTTATTTGATACTTTGGATGAAGTACAAGATTATGCAACAAACTGGTTGTGGCATTACAACCATGAAAGACCACATCAAGCTAACAAAGGAAAGCCACCTCTAATGGCTGCTTAACCTCTACTTTTAACTTCGGTTATTTATGGGAGGATTACCTAACTTTTTACTAGACCTCTTTCATAAGTCACTTTTTGCTCAATTCCATGTTGTAAATTCCAGCAATTAAATTGAATCTTAAGCCGAGTCTTTTTCCTCTATTTCGGTAACGTTCAGCAAGTATTTTAAAATACTTCAGCGCACCAAAAACATGTTCAACAAGGATTCTTCTTTTATTGATTTCTCGATTGTATTTTTTAAGCTCAGGATCTAATGTACAGCCTTTTTTTGCTTTCAACGGAAGCAAACTGTTTGCGTAGATATTATGAATACCCTGATAGCCTTTATCCGCTAATAGAAATGAATTCTTAGGAATTAAATTTAAGTTTCTTTTGAATAACTCAAAATCATGCACCGCACCTTTACACATACATAAACTGAGTATTTCTCGTGTTTTAGCATGAATAATCGCTTGTACTTTAAAGGTATGTGTCTTTTTCTTACCGCTATAGCTTTTCTTCTGTTTTTTTGGGCCGTTGAATGGGTATTTCTGTGGCATCGATGATGACAACATTCCAATCAATGCCTTCACCTTGAGGCAAATCCTTCGGTAAATTAAAAAGATTAGACTGGATTAAGCAGTCTTCAACATGCCGAACAATTCTTGAAGCCGTCGGCTCTGAAACACCATAACTGGTCGCAACATGAAATAAGGTTCGATATTCACGCCAATAGCTTAGACTCAAAAGAACTTGATCTTCTATGCTTAATTTAGCGGGTCTACCCGTAGTTGGTAAATGCTTTTTCAATTGCTCAACCATTAAATAAAAAGTTGAGTATGAGATGCCTGTATAACGCTTAAACTGCGGGTCAGAAAGCTTTTTAGAGTCGATATATTTCATACTGAAATTATGCATCAATTTCACAAAGTTAAGGGTACATATAATCACCAAAAAGATGACTGTTTTTTGAGTTATGAAAGAGATCTACTGAATGATAATAATTAATATTATTAAAAAGTAATCAAAATCGTTTTTAATTATTTTTAATTAATTGTCTTCATTTATATTTATTCTTTCGATCAAAATATATTTTAAGATTGTGAGAGATTTTTTATAAATAATAAGATATTTGAATTAAAATATTGGAAAATTTATAAGTTTAAAAAATAACGATATTTATTTTATCTATCAATTTATAGAATGAAAATTTTCTACTTAATGAGAAATTCTGAATATTTAAGGAGAAACAATAGACTTCTTTTATTAAGTGATTATTCACACAAAACGCTTATCATAAGTATCCACTCATCCTGAATTTCTTCCAAAGTGAGAAGGTTTTTTTACAAATTAATTTACTGCTAATCAATGATCATTTTTTGATTGATGAAAGAGGTTTAATTAGAATATATCTAATGTTAAGTCGGGCAGCCAACTATAAGAGTCTAAATCATCAATATTAGGAATAGCGTTGATCCAGAATACTTTCAATAAGCGAATCATGAGACAAGTAGCCTTAATTGGATAAGATACTAAATATGTTTGAATAAATTAAAATACTAAGAATATCGTAAAGCAGCTATTTGAGTAAGATTTATCAAATCACCTAAGGTAATTTAGAATGATTATTATTTTAACATAAGAGATTGATTAATATGAATTTATGTTTAGATTGGCTCATCCTTTTATAAATAAAGCACGTATAAAAAAGAGGATTAACAAATCCTCTTTATTAGATGATATAAATTGATTAGCCTTGAGCATCAATGCTTTGACCATTCATTCCTAAACTGTCTTCGCCCATCAGGTATAAATATGCAGGCAAAATCATTTCAGGCGTAGCCAATGTCTTTGGATCTTCATCTGGATAGGCTTTTGCACGCATCGCTGTACGTGTCGCGCCTGGATTAATACAGTTAAAACGAATATTTGGATATACATTTTCTTTGGCAAAGATTTGACTGACAGCTTCAATCGCAATTTTTGAAACGGAATATGCACCCCATTTCGGACGAGCTTCACGACCTACACCAGAACTTGCGAAAACCACCGAAGCATTTTCAGACTTTTCCAAGAGAGGTAAGAGTTCTTGCGTCAGTACAAAGGGTGCACGCAAGTTAACAGCCATCACATCATCCCATTCTTCAATAGGGTAGTGTGCAAGCTCTACCCGTTCACCCAAAATACCAGCATTATGCAAAATGCCATCAAGTCGACCAAATTGTTGAGCCAAAGTATCGTAAAGCAGCTCATAGTCATGTGAAGTCGCGGTTGATAATTGCAAAGGAAGAATGGCGGGTTGTGGTGCTCCAAGACTTTCAATTTCGTCGTAAATTACTTCTAGTTTATTGATGGTGCGCCCATGAAGTACTACTGTTGCGCCGTGCAATGCATAGCTCAGTGCTGCAGCACGCCCAATACCATCTCCAGCACCAGTGATAAGAATAATCTTATCTTTGAGTAAATCTGGACGAGGTTGATATTCTGAGTAATTCATGTGCGACCTCCTTATTATTGGTTATTGATTCAGATTAAGCAGTCTTGTTGGATAAACCGATGATTTGGTGTATCGCTTGATGTAATTCTTCGACTGTATTCACTATACAATCTGCGCGCCAAGCTGTTAAGTCGTCTTTGTGTTGCAATGGTAAATATCCGTAAGCTGCAAGAATAGTGTACATATTGGCATGACGGCCTGCATCAATATCTCGAGGATGATCCCCAACATAAATACAATCTTCAGCAGCAATATGAATGTGCTTGGCTGCCAAATACATCGGTTCAGGATCTGGTTTAGTCTGTTTAACGTCTTCGGGACAAACCAATACAGCACAGCGCTGAGTTAAATTTAAAGCTTTTAGTAGAGCTTCACTGAGCCAACGCGGTTTGTTAGTGACGATACCCCAAGGTATATTTTCAGCCTCCAAAGACTCTAATAATGGATACATGCCATCGAATAAGTCTGTATCTACAGCAATATCAGCGCCATAAATATCTAAAAAGCGCTGCCGATGAGCTAAAAAGATCGGATCAGTGACCTCAAGTTCTGGATAGACTAACTGAACCATTGCTCGTGCGCCTTCCGAGACTTGCGTCCGAATTAGTGCGGCATCGACCACTTCACGATTTTCTTCTCGGCACATATTTTGAATGATACGAATAAAATCCGCTGCGGTATCAATCAGTGTTCCGTCCAGATCGAAGAGTACTGCTTTCATTCAGCAACCTCATTGACGGTATAAACCATGTAGTTCACATCTACATTTGGCGCTAACCAATAATTCTTAGTCAGTGGGTTGTAGTGCAAGCCTGTCATGTCTTTCAGTTTTAAGTTCGCACTGCGAATATCACTTGCTAATTCTGAAGGTTTAATGAATTTATGATAATCGTGTGTGCCTTTTTTTAGTAAACGAAGTACGTATTCTGCACCGACAATCGCGAATAAATACGATTTTGGATTACGATTAATCGTTGAGAAAAAAACATGACCATTTGGTTTGACTAATTTTTGACAGGCCTGAATAATCGATGCTGGATCAGGGACATGTTCAAGCATTTCCATACATGTCACGATGTCATATTGACCCGCTTGTTCTTCAGCAAGTTGTTCAACTGGAATTTGACGATATTCAATATTGCTGACGTTTTCTTGTTCTGCGTGTAGTCGAGCAACATTCAATGGCGCTGCACCCATGTCAATGCCCAGTACATCCGCACCACGGCGCGCCATACTTTCTGCCAAAATGCCACCACCACAACCGACATCTAAAATCTTTTTCCCGCTTAGACCACCTGCATGCTCATCTATCCAATTTAAACGTAAGGGATTGATTTGATGGAGTGGACGAAACTCTGAATGCCGGTCCCACCAAATCGATGCGAGTGCTTCAAATTTAGCAATTTCTTGTGGATCTACATTAAGTTGCGTCATTAGAGCTACCTCAGCATAATTCGTATGATGTGAATGAAAAATTAATTTTATGAAGCTAGTGTATCGCTAATTATAAAAAAAGCGATAAATCATGTAAAAAAGTTCACAGAAGGAAAACGATTTTCCCATATTTGTTTTATAGTAAATGCATAAGCTAAGCAGAATGATTTATAGGATAAAAAACTGAATGAAAAAATTTATTTTAACGGGTGTTGCTGCAGCACTTACAGTGGCATTTTCTAGTGCAGCAATGGCCAATTTCACAGCGGGTAAAGACTATACAGTTCTTCAAAATCCAGGGACAGTTACAGTTCCGGGTAAACTCGAAGTTCGTGAATTCTTTTGGTATGGTTGCGGACATTGTTTTACGCTTGAACCACATATGCAAGCGTGGTTAAAGAAAATTCCAAAGGATGTGAACTTTATACGCACGCCTGCAGCGATGAATAAGGTTTGGGAACAAAATGCACGCGGATACTATGTGTCTGAAGCACTGGGTGTGCGTCAAAAAACACATCTTCCTTTATTTCATGCGATCCATGACAAGGGTCAACAGATTTTTGATCAAAAATCTCAAGCGAAATTCTTTACTCAATATGGTGTGCCAGAAGCTAAATTTAATAGCTTATATAACTCCTTTGCGATTACTGCAAAAGTTTCACAGGCCAATAAACTTGCACAACAATATCAATTAACAGGTGTGCCTGCAGTCGTTGTGAACGGCAAGTATGTTGTACAAGGCGAAAATGCGAAAGTTACTGAAGTGGTTGATTTCCTCTTGAATCAAGAACGTAAAGCAAAATAAATATAGCAGTATGAGAGATTTCACTTCATTTAAAAATCAAAAACCCGCATTAAGTGCGGGTTTTTGATTTTTTGGTTTTGAATTTATGTTTTTGCAGAAATTTCTGATGTTTTCCAGTTCAGAATTCCTTTAAAGATCAAATGTACTTGAGTAATCGATTGCTTTTTAAGCACCATTTTTTGCAATTCAAGCTCCATACCTGTGAATTGTCTGCCCAAGCTGATCCATGACATGGCCCATGTAAAGCACAGGTTAATTAAAATATTGGAAAGAACTTTTAAATCATCAATTTGATGAAAATTTTGCACGATATCGAATTTTTTCAAATCATTGGCAAGGTCAATATTTAAAAATTCAATTTCTCGAGCAATTGCGCGGCGAACCACTTCAGAACCGCCCCAACGCTCAGAAATCATAAAGATCCAAGGGGTCGCATTGAGATCTATAGCTTCAAAAAAGAGAGCCATGCTGGTTTCTGCTTTCGCTTCAGGTTGTGCTAGACCTTGTCCTAATTGGTGCAAGACGGTCTTTAAATATAGCGCGACTTGATCGACTAACTCTTGTCCGAGTTCATCCATATCTTGAAAATGCCGATAGAAAGCTGTTGGCACTAAGCCAACCTCACGCGCAACTTCACGCAAGCTAATGCTACTAAATGAACGCCCAGACGTGCTTAAAGCTAAAGCAGCATCTAATAAAGCCTGACGGCTTTGTTGTTTACGTTCATCCCGAATAGACATCGTCATACCAAAAAAGAAATATCGTGATGAGTCTATCAAAAAAAACTACAAAAAAAACGACGAATGTCAGTGTACAAGTGTTGACTGATTCTGAAAATTGATTATAGTGTACGAGTGTTCACTATAAGAACACATGTTCACTCAACTAAATTGAAATACAAAGAGGAACGGAATGAGCAGTTATATGACCTATAAGCCAGAATGGATACGTGAAGACTTTGTTGACTTCATCGCTGAAAAAATAAATCCGATTTGGGCTTGGAAACGTGCTAAAGCTTCTGTTATTAAAGTGCAAAACCTCAGTGATGATTTTGTCAAAATCACCTTGAGACCAAATCGTAATTTTCAGCATCAGCAGGTTTGTGCTGGCCAAAGTATTCTGGTAACCGTCGTGATTGCTGGCGTTCGTCAACAACGTAGTTATTCAATTGTCGAACACTTAAGTAATGGTGATCTCATCATTGCAGTGAAAGTGCAGGGTATCGTTTCTAGTCAGCTTGCTCAAATGAAGCCGAATGCTGTCATTGAAATTTCACAAGCTCAAGGTACTTTTCTTTTAGAACCCGAGACACAACCACTTTTGCTTATTGCTTCTGGTAGTGGCATTACTGCAATTTATTCATTATTGAAACAAGCGTTGATACAACAAGATACTGAGATTGATTTAATTTACTTCAGCCGTGATGAAGCGTTTCACGTGGAGCTGACCCAACTAGCAGAACAGTATTCACAGTTGAATTGTCATCATATTCATACGGCCCAAGTTAAACAGCATTTAGATCATGAGTTGTTAGAGCGCATTAGTCCACAGTATCAACAGCGCTTAACGTATGCCTGCGGCGCAGCTGCGATGATGAAAAGCCTGAATCAAATTTATCAGCAATTCGGTATTCAGCATTTATTGAAACAAGAATATTTCCAATTACTGGTTGATGAACACGCTGAAAGTCAGGCCGTCACTTTTCTACGATCACAACATGAATTTGAAGCCAATACGAATTTGTTGAGTAGTGCAGAACAAGCGGGTTTAAAACCGACACATGGTTGCCGTATGGGTGTTTGTAATACCTGCACCTGCACCAAGGTGAGTGGTTCGACCAAAAATTTAATTACAGGTGAAATTGATCATCAGTCAAATACGCAAATAAAGTTGTGTATTAGCCAAGCGATCAGTCCTGTCGTTATTAATTTATAAGCGGTCTATACGCTAAAATTATAGTGAGAATAACAATGAATATGTCAGTGAATTTTCCCAACAGTAAATCTAAACATCTTAATCCAGAACAAATTGCAGAGTTCGGCCGTCGTGTGGACGAGATTCGTCAAAACATCATGGCGGATATTGGTGAAAAAGATGCCAAGTACATTTATAAAATTCGTAACTTTGTTCGTTATAGCGAAATAAGTTCACGTGCCTTGCTGATGTTTGGTGGATGGTTGCCACCTGTTTGGTTAGTCGGCACAGGACTTTTAGGTATTTCCAAAATTGTTGAAAATATGGAATTGGGTCATAACGTGATGCATGGCCAATTCGACTGGCTGAATGATCCTTCTTTAAATGGTGCAAATTACGACTGGGATACCATGTCGACAGGTGATGATTGGAAATATACGCATAACTATATTCATCATACCTATACCAACATTGTGGGCAAAGATCATGATGTTGGCTATGGTCTGCTACGTGTGAGCCAGTCGCAAAAATGGGAACCACGCTTCTTATTGAATATTCCTTTAGCGATTCAATTGATGGTGTTTTTTGAATGGTATGTGGGTGCGCAAAATTTACATTTAGAAGATGCTTTGGTTTATAAAACCAAAAGCTGGAAGCAAGTTTGGAACGATGCTGCAAAGTTTCGTAAAAAAGTCCGTCGTCAGGTTATAAAAGACTATGTATTCTTCCCGCTCATCGCTGGTCCGAATGCATTGCCTGTTTTTGCGGGAAATGCTGTTGCAAATGTGATTCGTAGTTTGTGGTCGTCGGCTGTAATTTTTAATGGTCATTTCACCGAAGATGCAGAGACCTTCGAAGCAGACAATACTGAAAATGAAACACGTGCAGAATGGTATTTACGTCAAATTCGAGGTTCGAGTAATTTTACAGGTACGGATTGGTTACATATTTTAAGTGGTAACTTAAGTCATCAAATTGAACATCACTTGTTTCCAGATATGCCTGCAAACCGCTATTCAGAAGCAGCACCTCAAATACGTGCTTTGTGTGAAGAGTATGGAATTAACTATAACGAAGCTAATTTCTTAGAACAATTTTGGAGTGTTTGGGTACGGTTAGCAAAATGCTCATTACCCAACGAGTCTGCGGATATTGTGTCAAAAGCGATCACGAAATTTAAAAATATTTTGCCTTGGAGCAAGATGAGTTCTTGAAAATACAGATCGTTGAAATCTGTTAAAACATCAAGCGTTCAAGACGGAAGGGTTCATCATGAGTAATGGTCAATACGAAAGTTAATATGATGAACCTGAACTTGAGCGAGGCATCTGTTATAATATGTGCAATAAATTTTAAGTGAATTTCAAGGACAAGTTATGCGTATTGACCAGCGAGCATTAGACCAATTACGTGACGTGAAAATTACCCGTAACTATACGCGTTATGCGGAAGGTTCAGTTTTGGTTGAGTTTGGTCATACGAAAGTGCTGTGTACGGCAAGTATTGATAACTCTGTTCCACGTTTCTTGAAAGGCAAAGGACAAGGTTGGGTAACTGCTGAATACGGTATGTTACCACGTTCTACTCATACGCGTAGTGATCGTGAAGCAGCACGTGGCAAGCAAAGTGGACGTACTCAAGAAATTCAACGTCTCATTGGTCGTAGCTTACGAGCTATGGTGGACTTGAAGAAGCTTGGCGAAAATACAATTACGATTGATTGTGATGTTATTCAAGCAGATGGCGGCACACGTACAGCTGCGATTACAGGTGCTGCGGTTGCTTTAATCGATGCAATGAATGTTTTGCTTGAGAAAAAGAAAATCAAACAAGACCCATTAAAAGGTTTAGTGGCTGCAATTTCTGTGGGTATTTTTCAAGACGAAGTGCTTTTAGATCTTTGTTATGAAGAAGATTCAAATTGCCAAACAGACTTGAATGTTGTGATGACTCAAGGCGGTGAATTTATTGAAATTCAGGGAACTGCTGAAGAAAAACCATTTACACGTGAACAGTCGAATGCAATGCTGGAAATGGCAGAAAAAGGTATCGCAGAATTAGTGAAAAAACAACAAGCTGCATTGGGCTGGTAAGTTAATTCGAATTGTTGAAGAATTTAAATAAGTTAAATCATATTGATAAAAACGCACATGAGGGTGCGTTTTTTATTAGAAGTTTAAGTTGATATTTTTAATCTTAACAAAGCTATTTACATCGTAAATACAGTGTATTTCTAGATGAAAATATAAGTAATTTTGACTTGCTCTGACTTGAAGTCAATTTATAAATCAATCAGTCATGAATCACTTTTAAGATGATTATGACTGATGAATTACTTAGACTTCACTTCACTTCACTTCACTTCACTTCACTTCACTTCACTTCACTTCACTTCACTTCAATTTAATTTAATAGCTATTAAAAGCGGCAGAAGTCCAACCATTGGCTGCCTTATTGCCTCGTTTTGGTAGTGCTTGCCCGCCATAAATGACATTGCCTTGCGCATTTTGATAGCTCATCCAAGCAGTAGTTGGAGAAAATCCGACAGGTGTTTGACTGTAGTCACAGACACCTTTAGGGAAAATCTTTTTGAGTCGTTCCAATTGTTGATTGGTAAAACGAATACTGTTGCCATAATCTGAAACGATTAAAGGCTTAAGTTGGCATTTATTCGCATAGGTTGAAATACTATCACCAGCGACCATTCGAGGTGTTTTATAAAGTGGCAACCGTAACTGACCACATAAATCCTTGCGGTCAATGATGCCTAATGTAATACATGAGTCTTTAATGTCGCTCGGCTTGTTATGGGTGAGTTTAAGATCGACTGTTAGATTGGATGTGTCACTTTCGACATTGCTTAACCAACGATCCATATCATTAAAACTAATGTCTAAACATTTTGCATCTGCAAATAAAATCAAATCACCGCCATAAACCACATGATTATTAAAATCGCCATGTGCTTTTTCCAAACGTGCACGTACTGCAAAAGTGCGATATGCATCGTGAAATAAGGCAGGATCAGGTCCACGACAGTCAATAATGGCGACTTTATTTAAATGATTGGCGACATTAATTAGACCGCTACGATAGGCATGATTCAACGTCGTTTGATTGGCTTCTAAGCGAGTTGACACATTATTGATATCGATATCAACGCCGCCTAGATTTTCATTGAGTAATACAAATTGTTCAGGGCTAATTATATTTTGAATCAGACTGTCTAAACCATATTGTACTCCCACGTTATCTATTGGAAGACCTGCGAAACCACGACCAATTTTTTTCTCGGTTTCACCCCAAAGTTCTGGTGCACGTGGTCCAAGTAAATTGATTGCCGCATCTTGAATGGAGCAGCGAATTCCTGTTGGATTGCTTACTGCATGATAAAGTTGTTGCTCGGAAATACCTTTACAGATCGTATTGGGTCTAGCAACATCGAATTGTGCAAGCTCACTAATAAAACCATTAATTTCAGAAATATGGCCTTGAGTATGGGCGATCTGATGGGGTAGAAATCCTAAACGACCTTGCAGTGTTTGGAAATAATTAATCATCAAATGATAGTCTGCAAACTGCGATGCTGTACTCCAAGCATCTGGAAATGAGCAGGTCGGTAAAAGCCCTTGATAAAGACCAGGATATGCATTCGCGACAGATTGTGCAGCCAATGCACCGCCAGAACAACCTTGACCAATGGTATAACGCAGTGTGCCATATTGCTCAATGAATCGCTCTTTAGCCATGATCAATGATTCAGCTTGAATTGCAATATTGCAGTTGTGTCCACTGTTGGCAAGCGCCGTAGACATAACACCGAAGCCTCGACTCAAAGCAGTCATTGAGATATCCGGTAAAATAGAGGTAGAGGTCGCAATAACGGTCGGTGCTGTCGCAGACTCATAGTCATTACCACAGCTTTGACCATGCGTAACCACAAGTTTATGATTAAACTGCGGTTGAGGATCAAGTGCTGTCCAAGGTTTAGCGGGATCGAATAGAACAGCAAAACGGTATTCATCTCGATTTTGGTAACCAATTTCTTCACGCACAATGAAAGGTACAGTAACCCCCTGATCGGTAGTCGTAGATGCAATTAAACTTGCAGCAGGCGGTTTTGCAAGATCATAGCTTTTGATGAGGCCGATTTTATCTTTGTAATAATAGTTATAACTGACTACTTTGCGGCAAAATATATCTGTCGAGCCATTATTACAGGTCCATGGGTTCAGTTGAGGACCAGAAAGAAGAGGACCACTTGCACTGTGATTGATTAAAGTTAAGTTCTGATAATAATCACCACTCTCGACTTTCAGCTGATTATCACCAATCTTTAAGCCATCAATGAGTGCGCGGCGCGAAGCATGCGTAAATTGATCTGTAATATTTTGACCATTTAAGCTTACTTTGAGTGTTTGTTGGGTTGCGTTGGGGGGAAGATCTAAACCTAATAAAACATCATTATCTGAGATTAGGTCTGGTCGAGTTGAGAGTACGTCAACCATTTCTCGTTCTATTTTGGTCGGTGGCGGATTTGGTGTTGTAGTACCTCCGCCAGGTTGTTCAGCATTATTAGAATGACTACTTCCGCCACATCCATGGAGAAAGGTTCCCAAAACCATGACACTGAACAGTGTCTGTATATATTTGAACTTCATTTTCTTTATCCCTAAATTATTGTTTTTTTCCTTAAGATTTCTCTGTCTTAAAAATGTTCGCTGTATAAACTGTAATATTTATATCCTTCGTATATAAGCGAAGCATGACTCGGACATTGACTTAAAATGAATTTCCATTTTCAACATTTGCTTTTTAATCATTTATCCTATATAAAATGATTTATTCGATATTTTTAATCTTAACCGTGATTTGATTATCGATTTTATTGCTATTGTCTCGGATTAATTTGAATTCTTGCTTTTCAATATTCCTTTTAGTAACAGTAAAAAATAGAGTTCCTTTTTAGTGAGTTAAGGATGGATCGTGCTGATTAGTTGTGATTTGCATTTATAGATATTCAACACTCAGCTCTATATAATAATCAGCTCTACAACACATTGATTTCTGCTAAACATTCATTTCTACAAAATGAAGATATTATGCGACGCTCTAAAATTGAGTGCTCTTCGCTTTAGATTTCGCACATCAAATCAAGCTTTCTTCCTCATTGATTAGGTATCGAATCTCCTCATAAAAATGGGCATTAATTTCGATGCTAACAAATATGATGAAAAAATCAACGAACTTCCGACTAAGTATTTGTGTTTCATTTTTTTGTAATATTTAAAGAGTAACAATCAAAATTTAAAAAGTAATAATCAAAAAAATATTTAAATAAATCAAAAATTTAAAAATAAATTAAAAGTCTTTATTGCTGCTCTAAACTCTGTTTTAAGTATAATGAAAAAGTCTTAATCTCATAGATTATTGGCTTTAATAGGAAGCGCTTTATTCAAAAGTTTATGGTGAGTGAAATGATCTCACATTAAAAAAGGACGACATAAATGCGTCCTTTTAAAGTTGAATTATCAATTCTTTTTAAGCATTGAATCTCATAGATAAGTCAATTGCTTTGACATCTTTGGTTAAAGCACCCATCGAAATATAATCAACGCCTGTCGTTGCAACTTCTCGAAGGTTTTCGAGAGTAATATTACCTGATGCTTCTAATTTGCAACGTCCATTGACATGTTCTACAGCATCGATCATTTGTTGTTGGCTAAAATTATCAAGCATAATAATATTTGCACCAGCATCTAATGCTTGGTTGAGTTCATCCCAATTTTCAACTTCAACTTCAATCGGTTTAGTCGGGGCGATTTGACGAGCTTGAGCAATCGCTTGAGAGATTCCACCTGCCGCCATAATGTGATTTTCTTTAATCAGAAAAGCATCAAACAAGCCTAGTCGATGGTTCTGACCGCCTCCGATCGCAACAGCATATTTTTGGGCAATGCGTAAACCGGGTAATGTTTTTCGAGTATCTAACAGTTTGGTATTTAGACCATCTAAGTGGGTCAAATACGCGGCAGTTTTAGTTGCGACGGCAGATAAAGTCTGGATAAAATTTAAAGCAGCGCGTTCAACGGTCAATAGGCTACGTGCTGAACCTCTAAGTCTCAGAAAAACTTCATTGGTAGCCACATGTTCCCCGTCATTTTTTAACCATTCAATATTTACGCTAGAATCATAAGTTTGTATTAAAGCATTAACCCAAGGCTGTCCAGCCAATATCATCGGCTCACGACTCAAGATTGAAGCAGTGGCTTGTTCATTTTCAGGGGTGAGTAGGGCAGTGATATCACCATCTGCAATATCTTCAGCCAGAGCCTGTTGAATATTGATTTGAATACTATGTTCAAGCAATGATTGTGGTATGTGCATAAATTCCCTATCGTGAATACCTGAAAAATGAGCAATATATTAACATTTCATACCGAAACAGGTCGTTGTTTTTTTATTCGAAATGACATTTGATTGAACGAATTAAGCTAAAATAGCAACTTGCCAGAATTTAAAGAACATGGAGAAGTGAGATTGAAAATACCGCAGTTTCAAGTAATTGATGGAAAGTTAAGTGGTGCAAGATTTATTGCTTCTGCTAATTTTAATCAACGACCTGTTGAAACAGATATTCAATTGATCGTGATTCATAATATTAGTTTGCCACCGTCACAATTTGGTGGGGGCTATATTGAGCAGTTTTTTCAAAATCAGCTTGATTGGTCCGCTCACCCATACTTCAAAACCATTGAAGGCATGCAAGTCTCAACTCATCTTTTAATATTAAGAACAGGTGAAGTCTTACAATTTGTAAATTTTAGAGATCGAGCATGGCATGCAGGACGTTCGACCTATTTAACAAAACAAGAATGTAATGATTACTCGATTGGCATTGAGCTTGAGGGAAGTGATGATACTGATTTTGAGGACGTGCAATATCAGGTGTTATCTAGTGTCGTGGCGACACTACAACAAGCTTATCCTAAAATAAATCAACATATTGCGGGGCACTCAGACATCGCAGTGGGTCGTAAAACAGATCCTGGACCATATTTTCAATGGTCTTATTTCCGTGAGCAACTGCATCAAATAAAAACAGCACAAGATTTGCATTAAACAACGAAATTCATTTTTAGTTTCATTACAATAACGACATTCTTTCAATTTGGTGAATACGATGGCGCTTTGGCGGTCCACCTTTATAGTCAGTGCGATGACCATGTTGTCTCGAGTCATGGGGCTCGTGCGTGATATGGTTTTGCTTAACGTCTTTGGCGCAGGTAAAGATTTCGATACGTTCGTGGTTGCATTTCGTATTCCCAACTTTTTTAGGCGACTCTTTGCTGAAGGCGCTTTTTCACAAGCATTTATTCCTGTATTAACTGAATATAAAACGACGAAGCTACACGCAGAAGTTCAAATCCTGATTAGTCGGGTATTTGGTTGTTTGTTGGTGGTTATGACGACCTTAACGCTGATATGTATGGTCATTGCACCTGCAATTTTATATGTTTATGCACCAGGTTTTCATGCCGATCCAGTCAAATTTAATATGGCGGTGGATCTATTCAGATTAACGATTCCATATTTACTGTTCATGTCGCTAACGGCTTTTGCCAGTAGTATTCTCAATAGTTATGGTTCGTTTTCTACGCCAGCATTTGCACCCGTTTTACTCAATATTTCTATGATTGCAGGGGCTTGGTGGCTATCGCCGTATATGGCCGAACCGATTATGGCATTGGGTTGGGCAGTGGTGGTAGCGGGTATTTTACAATTGGCCTTACAAATTCCTGAGCTATGGCGAAAAAAACTACTGATTCCACCAAAAGTCGATTTTAAACATGAAGGTGTCGAACGTATTTTAAAATTAATGTTGCCCGCTTTGTTTGGTGTTTCAGTCACTCAAATTAATTTGTTGCTGAATACCATCTGGGCTTCATTTATGCAGAATGGATCAGTTTCTTGGTTATATACGGCTGAACGTATGACAGAGCTGCCATTGGGGCTGATTGGTGTAGCGATTGGAACGGTAATTTTACCTGCACTTTCGATGCGTAAAGCGGAACAAGATCAGAATAAATTTAAAGAAATGTTGGATTGGGCAGCTCGAATCATTGTGTTCGCAGGTATTCCTGCCAGTGTTGCTTTGTTTATGTTATCAACACCGATTATTCAAGCACTTTTTCAACATGGCGCTTTTTCTTTACATGATACTCAAATGACTGCTTTAGCATTACAGTGTATGAGCATGGGCGTATTGGCATTCATGTTGATCAAAGTCTTTGCACCTGGTTTTTATGCTATTCAGGACACCAAAACCCCAGTACGTGTAGGACTTATGGCGGTGGCTGCAAATGCGATTCTAAATGTAATTTTCATCAGTATTTTTAAATATATTGGCTGGGAAGAGCAGCATATGGCTTTGGCGATTTCTTCTTCAGGTTCTGCGTTGGTAAATGCTGGAATGCTTTATTTCTATTTACATAAACGGAATATTTTCCGTTTTGGTCCACATTGGAAAAAATTATTTATGCAATTCGCCGTAGGTAATGTGGTTATGATTGCGGCACTTTGGTATGGTTTAACTTGGTACGATGGCACGCTTGCACCTTGGGTTCGCGTACTTGAAGTCATGGGTTTATGTGTATTGGGTGTGATTGCTTATGCGTTGGGTCTTTTAATTTCTGGATTTAAACCACGTCAGTTAAAACACTAAATAAGCCGATATTCTCAAAATAAAAAACATCGCGCTTGCGATGTTTTTTTGAGTTCTAAAATCTAAAAACCAGAATATGAGAAAAGCACAAATATAAAAATTAAGGTTTGACTTCTAATAATTCAATATCAAAAATCAGCGTACTATTTGGACCAATCGAGTCACCTGAACCGATTTCGCCATAAGCTAATTTTGCTGGAATAAAGAAGCGATATTTTGCGCCTTCTTTCATGAGTTGTAGACCTTCAGTCCAGCCTGCGATGACTTGACTCACTTGAAACTCAACAGGTTGGTTCCGAGCAATCGAACTGTCAAAAACAGTTTGATCAATTAGGCGACCTTCATAATTCACTTTAACTTTTGAGCTTGCTTTGGGCGTTTTACCTTGACCAGCTTGTACCACTTGATACTGTAAGCCACTCGGTAGGATAGTTACGCTTGCTTTTTGCGCATTCGATTTTAAGAAAGCCTCACCCGTTTTTAAGTTTTCATTCGCTAAGGCTTGGAATTGCTCAAGTTGTTTGGATTCATTACGTTTTTTGTATTCAGACAAGGCTTGAGCCATCTCTTGATCAGTCAAACTCGATTTTTGACCGACGGAACCTTGTTTAAGACCATGAATAAAAGCGTCAATATTGAGATCTTTCAATGTGTCCGCATTGGTACGTCCCATGACATAACCATAACTATAACCGAGTTGATCTTTTTCAGGACTTTTATTATTTACGCTCGCAGCCCAGCTATGCGAAGCGAGGGCTATTATGGTAAAGCTTAATACTATTTTTTTCATATAATATATCCAAAAAAGGAGAGCTAAGCTCTCCTTTTATTTGATTTAGTTGACTTTAATTAACTCAACATCAAAAATCAACGTGCTGTTTGGGGGAATGGTACCGGGTACACCTTGTTGACCATATGCCAACTGAGCAGGAATGTATAAAGTCGCTTTTCCACCCTCTTTCATGAGTTGTAAACCTTCAGTCCAACCAGGGATTACACCATTCAGTGGGAATTCAATCGGTTCACCACGTTCGACTGAACTATCAAATACTTTGCCGTTTAACAATTTACCGGTGTAATGCACTGTCACTACAGACGTTGTTGTCGGCTGTTTGCCTGTACCGGCTTGAGTTACTTTATATTGCAAGCCAGAAGCTGTAGTTTTCACACCTTCTTTTTTGGCATTATCAGTCAAGAAGTTTTGATTTTGATCATCGACTGCTTTCGTTTCTTGAGTCTGCTTTTCGAGCATTTGCTTTTGAAATTCAAGATAAGCGGTTTGTAACTCCTCATCCGTATATGCCAGTTCTTTTTTTGCTTTTGAGTCACGAATACCGCTAATAAAAGTATCAAGTTCAACTTCAGGAGGAATCTGACTTGCAACTTCATAACCAAGTGCATAACTAATTTTTTCCACAGGAGATGCATTTTTGCTCACTGAGCTTTTAGACGCATCTGCTGGATTTTGTGTTGCGTAATAAACAGGTACAAGTGCAGCACCGCCTAGAATAACTGCAACTGCAATGGGTAAGGCTTTACTCATGAGGTTTCCCAATTTTTTAATCTTAAATGTGCTATTTTTTGATATAGCTATCCCTCAACAGCATATAACGTCCTGTTCAGAAACGATAGACTTATGCTATGAAATCAACTAAAAATAAACAATGAAATAGATGAGTAGATAATCACTTATCTCAAAATTACCTTTGTTTATATTGAAAAAAGCCAGATCTAAATCTGGCTTTTAATTTGAATATGTTAGCTTAAGTGCGAAAGATCTATTTAATCTTGATCCTTAGATGCTTTATAAGCATAAGCGTAATTATAGCCATAACTATAACCACCAGAACCGCGCTGAATATCATTCAGAATAAAGCCATTCACTTTGACACCGGCTTGTTCAAAACGATTCACTGTTAATTCAAGTTCTTTCATCTGTGTTTTTGCATAACGAGCAATAACCAAATTCACCCCTGTGAATTGAGAAATGATAATACCATCCGTCACGGCCAATACGGGAGGCGTATCAATAATCACATGATCATATTGAGTTGATAGTTCTTCAAGTAATGACTTAAATTTATCTGAACCTAACATTTCAGATGGGTTGTTTGGGCTTTTACCTCGACTCATCACATGTAAACCAGAAACTTCAGTTTCACGGATAATATCAAGTAATGTATTTTGGCTATTTAAATATTCTGATAACCCGGGTGTAACCTCAAGATTAAAATACTTATGTAAGTAACCGCGACGTAAGTCTGCATCGATAATCAAAACACGCTTATTGCTTTGCGCCAAAATAGTCGCCAAGTTAATCGAAATAAATGACTTACCGACTTCAGGTGAAGGTCCTGAAATCATAATGATATTATTTCTAGCCGCACTGAGCGCAAACTGAATGGCTGTACGCATACTGCGTAAACTTTCAATCGCAATATCATCACTATTTTTAAGCGCAAGAATAGGAATATTTTTCTTCTTTTTTAAGGATTGAATACGACTTTCTTGTTTTGGAGAGCGAGGCACGGTTGCATAAACAGGTAAATCCAACTCATTTTCAATTTGTGCAGAATCTTTAATGCCTGTCCTTAATAAATTGTTGATTAAAGCAATAAGTACACCAATAAAACCGCCCACAAAGATTGAAAGTATTAGTACGATAAGTGAGCGAGGTTTAATCGGTTGAACAGGTTCAATAGCATAATCAATAATGCGCACATTACCAATTTCACCCGCTTCAGCGATTTTTAATTGCTGGTAGCTATTGAGGAGTGCCGTATATTGTTCATTATTTACTTTTACATCACGATAGAGTTGTAAATATAATCGCTGTGTTTCAGGAAGCTTTTTGATAGTTTGCATCATCTCTGCAGTTTTTTGGTCGATTTCTGCCAGTTGAGCATTGATCGCTGCCATGAGTGGATGATCGTTAGTATATTTAGATCCAAGTTCTGCTTGTTGTTGTTGCAATTCAATTTTTATCTTTGCTAGCTCAACATTTTGCTTAAGCATTAACTCAGATTCTTGAGTAACATCTACCGTATTATATTTTTCACGGAACTGGTTAAACTTAATTTCAGAGACTTCTAATTGTTTTTTGAGTTCTGGCAGTTGTTTGTCTAAGAAGCCTAAGGTTTGTTTAGATTCTAAGCTTTTACGTTCAATATTTTGAGCATGATAAACCGTTAATATTCGATTCAACACATCAGTAATATGGTTTTTATCTTGACCATTATAGTTGAGACCAATGACACCCGACTGTTTTCCTCTTTCTGCAACACTATAGTTTGATTTAACGAGTTGTACTGCAGCGGGAACAGAAAGCTTCTTGATTGTAAAGCTTTTTGCAAAAGGTTTTTTGTTGAATATTTCAATTTTCCACTGTCCATATTGATCTTGATGGGAGCTTAATTGATTGAACGAACCTTCAAAAACAATGTGGTCTTTAAAACTTAAATTAAACTTTTGTCCTTCGATAAAGTTCAACTTAAGCGGTTTATCAAAATAATAGTTGGGCACATCAAAATGCTTAATCACAAATTCAGTTTTTTTATTTTTAAATTGAACTAAATGATTAAAATAATTGACTTGATTGTTGTTTTTTTCAATAACCCGACCAAACAGAGTATCTTCATTATCTTGAATTCGAATATCGAGTCTTAAATCTTGTATGACTTTTCCTAAAATCATACGAGAATTTAATATTTCTATTTCTGCATAGGCAGGTGATTTTCCACCTAGACCACCTGGGGCTGCTTTACTGAGGTCTCCAAGTAATGCCGCTGCTCCAGCACCTTTACTTTCCTCGACTTGCACCATGGCATCTGTAGAGTAAATCGGTATCGTCACCCGTAAATAGAGTAGAGCGCAAATTAAAGCAAGAATAATACACAGGGCAATGATTTTCCACTGAGAAATCAGTGAAAAAAACAACGCTTTTAAGTCAATGGTGTCGTCATTTGTTGTTGAATTTTGTTTCATAAAAAACTACTAAATAAATTTAAATATGTGATTTCCAATCCGCAACATAGGATTGAATGTTACGACACGTTTCTTCGAAAAAAGCTTGATCATGTTGGTACGGATCGGGCACATTTCTTCCTTGCCAGTGTCCCAAACGAAAAACTTTACCCTTGGAAAAAGTCCAAGTCTGTTCGATATGTTTTTGTTGATTTGAACTCATTACTAAGATCAATTCTGATTTTTTTATTAACTCGGCATTGATTTGCTTGGCAATATGCGTTCGCAGATCAATGTCTAAACTGTCCATACACGCAATGGCTTTATCGTCCGCTGCATGTCCAGTCATCGCAGATAAACCCGCTGAATCAATTGCTAACTCTGGGTGTTGTTGTTTAAGCAAGTATTCTGCCATTGGGCTACGACAAATATTACCTACACAAACCACAAGGATATTCTGAATTTTCATATTAATTGCTTAAACTATTGGCTGTATTAACAAGACCGGAAAAAGGAATAATCTGGTTAATCACACGCTGCCAGCGCGTTAATCCAGTCGCATCAATATATACAATATCATTTTTTTGCATATTGAATTGATTGGCTAAAGCTAAATTGCCCAGGCTACTCAGATTAAGATGATAAACCGTTGAACTTTTAGTATCTAAATTTGTACGCATGACGAATATCCGTGCAGCACTCGCAGACAGTGGATTGATGCCTTGACTTTCACCCAGAACATCACTGAGGGTCATGCCTTGATCACGTATTTCAAGGCCTTGGCTTTTATTCGACTCACCCATCACGTAAATTTTTTGGTTTTGTTTAGCATTAATGAATATCGTATCGTTGGGTTGAATCAGTAAGTTATGCAGTGAAAATCCTATTTTTTCTAATTCTAGAGAGTTGAGCGCATAGGTCTGACCATCACGGACCAACTGAATATTGGTGTTATCACCAGTTTCAGGGTTGATGCCACCGGCCATACTTAATGCAGTATATAGGCTTACAGGTTGATCATTTAACGTATATTGTCCACTTCTAAGCACTTGACCATTAACAAAATATCGGCGTCCTTCATAAGCCATGACTCGAACAACAGCATCTGGATGTTTTAAGTATTTTGAGAAATTGCTTCTCAACAGTCGATTGACTTCGGAAAGCGTTTTACCTGCAACATTTAGTTGACCGACTAATGGGAGGTAAACATTACCATTAAAATCTATGGTGTAGCCTAAAGCACGAGCATTGCCTGAATCTGTCACTGGCGGTGTAATTTCTGGGTAAGCCCAAAGTTGGATAGAAAGTACATCTCCAGCAGCCAAACGATAAGTGGTTTGTTTACTTTGGAATAAATGTGAAATTTGAGAGGCTGGGAGTTGTGTTTGATTGGTGATCAAGGGAATATTTTCTTGAGTCACCTGGACCACATTTAAATGGGCGCCTTGTTCTGTTTCATAAGTACCTTCATTAGGGATATCGTAAGTTTGAAGGCCAGAAGTTGTCGCACAGCCTGAAAAAATAAGTGCTATTATTAAAAAAATAGACGTGTGTTGAAACTTCACAATCAAAACCCTTTAAATTATATTGTACTGTAACTTAGCATTTATAAGAATTTAGAATTCTATGCTAAATTTATCTAAATGCATATATTTTAATGTTAAGTTAGTTAGGTAGTATATTTGGTAGTGATAAAAAAATAAGGATAAAGTTTATATATTATCTCAGTTTATAAAGATCTCTTTAACTTATTAAAATGAGTTTCAACTGATCTAATTTTTTTGATATTAGACCTCTTTCATAAGTCACTTTTCACTCAATTCCATGTTGTAAATTCAAGCAATTAAACTGAACCTCAAGCCAAGTCTTTTTCCTCTATTTCGGTAATGTTCAATAAATATTTTAAAACGCTTCAGCGTACCAAAAACATGTTCAATAACGATTCTTCTTTTATTGATTTTTCGATTGTATTTTTTAAGCTCAGGATCTAATGTGCAGCCTTTTTTGCTTTCAACGGAAGCAAACTGTTTGCGTAAATGTTATGAATACCCTGATAACCTTTATCCGCTAATACAAATGAATGCTTAGGAAATAAATTTAAGTTTCATTTGAATAACTCAAAATCATTTACTGCACCTTTATACATACATAAACTGAGTATTTCTCGTGTTTTAGCATGAATCATCGCTTGTACTTTAAAAGTATGCGTCTTTTTTTTGTCGCTATAGCTTTTCTTCTGTTTTTTAGGCTTTTGAGTGGGTAATTCTGTTACATCGATAATGACAACATTCCAATCAATGCCCTCACCTTCAGGCAAATCCTTCGGTAAATTAAAAAGATTAGACTGGATTAAGCAGTCTTAAACATGCCGAATAATTCTTGAAGCCGTCGGTCCTGAAACACCATAACTAGTCGCAACATGAAATAAGGTTTGATATTCACGCCAATATCTTAGACTCAAAAGAACTTGATCTTCTAAGCTTAATTTAGCAGATCTACCAGGAGTCGGTAAATGCTATTTTCAATAGCTCAGTCGTTAAATAAAAAGTTGAATATGAGGTGCCTGTCTAACGCTTAAACTGCGAGTCAGAAAGCTTTTAGAGTCGATATATTTTATATTTATATTGAAGTTATGCATCAATCTTACAAAGTGAAGCGGACATATAATCACAAAAAAAGTGACCATTTTTGAGTTATGAAAGAGATTTATTATAATTTCACTAAGACTATATCTCTTAAAAAATTGTTGCTAGATTTTAATTGATTATTATATATAATTATATCAGGAAAAGCTGGATTTTCTGATATAATTTATTCATTTTTTAGTTAATGCAGATAAGCAATGATCAAAATGCTAACTTTTTATAAACTCAAGACTGCTGTAATTGATCTATGATATGTCGGTTTTCCTTTAGCGCTTGGATTTGGAAGTAAAGTACCAGTCGTGGGCTTTGATATTGATCAAAAATTGATTGATGAAATAAAAAGTGGTCAAGACTAGCCTTTAGAAGTTTCACCGAACGATTTAAAACAAGCAAATCAACTTAGTTATTCAGTAAATTTAGAAGATTTAAAAAGAATATGAGTTAGATTTAGATATCTATGATCCATGAGTAAATGCTCAATATATTGAGTCAAAATATGGCTTAGCTCCTATTTTTGAACTTTGTTATGTGAAATGCGATGCCACTGAATTGGCAGTAGCACATGACTAATTTATTGAAATGTTAATTGAATAGTATGAGAAATTCAGTAAAGAGTGATAGATTTTATATGATTTAAAATATATTTTAGATAAACAAATAGCAGTTTTAAGACTTTAATAATTATTTATACTAGATAAATCGAGGAAATGATGTTAGAAGGTTCAACAATTCTTATCACCGGTGGTACAGGTTCATTTGGGAACACCTTTGTGCCAATGACGCTTGCTAAATACAATCCTAAAAAAATTATCATTTTTTCACGTGATGAAATGAAGCAATGGGATATGGCTAAAAAGTTTCAAGGTGATGATCGTGTTCGCTTTTTTATTGGTGATGTAAGAGATAAAGAGCGTCTTTATCGTGCATTAGATGGGGTCGATTATGTTGTACATGCTGCAGCCACTAAAATCGTTCCAACAGCAGAATATAATCCTTTTGAATGCGTAAAAACCAATATTAATGGTGCGATGAACCTCATTGATGCTTGTATTGATAAAGGTGTAAAAGGTGTCGTGGCACTATCAACTGATAAAGCCAGTAGCCCAATTAACCTATATGGTGCTACCAAACTTGCTTCTGATAAATTATTTGTTGCTGGTAACTCATACTCTGGCGAGCATGGTACTAAGTTTTCAGTCGTGCGTTATGGTAATGTGATGGGTTCACGTGGCTCTGTAATTCCATTCTTTATGTCAATTAAAGATAGAGGTGTGTTACCTATTACCGATAACCGCATGACTCGCTTTATGATTTCATTAGAACATGCTGTTGATCTAGTCTGGCATGCCTTCGATGATATGATCGGAGGTGAAATTTATGTTAAAAAAATTCCATCAATGAAAGTGACTGACTTAGCTCGCGTTGTTGCACCTGAAGCCAAACAAGAAGTCATCGGTATACGACCAGGCGAAAAGCTCCATGAGCAAATGATCAGCGCAGAAGATGCTTATTACACCTATGAGTATCCGGAGCACTTTAAAATTCTACCTACCATTAATCAATGGGCAACTTGTCCAAAACGCATTAAAGACGGTAAAAAAGTACCTGAAGGGTTTGTCTACGCCAGCGATAACAATACAGAGTGGATGAGTGACGTTGATTTACAAGATTGGATTGAAACTAACCGTGAAAAAATCGGGAGTATCTAAATGATTCCGTATGGTCGTCAGGATATATCTCAACAAGATATTGATGCAGTACTTGAGGTTTTACAGTCTGACTTTTTAACTCAAGGACCGAAAGTTCCTGCATTTGAGCAAACTATTGCACAACATGTGGGTGCTAAGCATGCATTAGCAGTCAATAGTGCAACAAGTGCTTTGCATATTGCATGCCTAGCTCTAGGATTGGGGCATGGAGATTGGCTTTGGACTACTCCAATAACTTTTGTCGCTTCCGCAAACTGCGGTCTTTACTGTGGCGCTCAAGTAGATTTTGTTGATATTGATCCTGCGACCTACAACCTTTGTCCCAAAGCGTTAGAAGCGAAGCTTGTCGAAGCTGAACGTAATGGTAAGTTACCAAAGGTGCTTGTTGCTGTTCACTTGTGTGGACAGCCTTGTGATATGCAGGCCATTCATGCACTGGCTGAAAAGTATAATTTTAGCGTTATCGAAGATGCTTCGCATGCGATTGGTGGCAAATACCAAAATGAATTTATTGGTAATTGTCATTACAGCGATATCACGGTATTTAGTTTTCATCCAGTTAAAATTATCACAACTGGCGAAGGTGGTATGACGTTGACTAACGATGATTTACTGGCTGAAAAGATGAACTTATATCGCAGTCATGGTGTGACCCGTGATACTGGTCTAATGACTCATGATCCAGATGGGCCTTGGTATTATCAGCAAGTCGAGTTAGGTTACAATTATCGTATGACTGAGCTTCAGGCTGCGTTGGGTATCAGTCAGATGCAACGTTTGGATGAATTTGTTGCTCAGCGTCATGTACTTGCTCAACGCTATGATGAGTTGCTTTTAGATTTGCCATTAACCTTGTCTTTGCAACATCCTGACAGTTATTCGGGGCTACATTTATATGTTATTCGCCTACGTTTAGATCAAATTAATAAGACCCACTTACAAGTATTTGAAGAGCTCCGCGAAGCTGGTATCGGAGTTAATTTGCATTACATCCCAGTGCATATGCAGCCTTACTATCAAAGAATGGGCTTTAATAAGGGGGATTTCCCTCAAGCAGAGCTTTACTACAACGAAGCAATTAGCTTACCTATGTTTTCAAATTTAACTAAAAATCAACAGGATGAAGTGGTTCGCATTTTGAAGAAGGTGCTGTTAGGATGAAGATAGCAATCATTCCAGCAAGAGGGGGTAGTAAACGAATACCACGGAAAAACATTAAAGATTTTTTTGGTAAGCCGATGATTGCTTGGTCTATTGAGGCTGCCTTAAAAAGTAATTGTTTTGATCGTGTTATCGTTTCAACAGATGATCGAGAGATTGCTGAGATTGCAAAAAAATATGGTGCTGAAGTGCCTTTTATCCGGACCGCTGAATTATCAGATGATCATGTAGGTACTATACCAGTGATCAAACAAGCTATTCAGTGGCTGACTGACAATTTGCAAGCTCCTCATTTAGTTTGCTGTATATATGCAACAGCTCCTTTTGTTAGTGCATATGATATTCAACGTGGTCTAGCTCAACTTGAGCAAAATAATGCATCTTATGCCTTTACAGTGACATCTTATGCTTTTCCAATTCAACGAGCTATTAGGATTACTGAAGATAATAATGTTGAAATGTTTTTACCAGAGCACTTTCAGACACGTTCGCAAGATTTAGAAGAAGCCTATCATGATGCGGGTCAGTTTTATTGGGGAAAAGTAGATGCTTGGATGTCTGAAAAGGTTATTTTTGGATCAGAGTCTACGCCAGTTATTCTCCCAAGATATAGAGTTCAAGACATAGATACGCTGGAAGACTGGAATCGTGCTGAATGGTTATTCAAAGCAATGCAACGATGAAAATTGTCTTTCGAGTAGATGCCTCTATCCAAATCGGTACAGGGCATGTCATGCGGTGTCTCACTTTAGCCGATGCTTTGAAAAATCAGGGGGCAGAATGCTATTTTATTTGCCGTGAGCATCCTGGAAATTTAATTGGTCTAATTATGCAACGAGGCTATCATGTTGATGTACTCTCCTATATGGATCTATCTCAAGAAACTAAGTTTCAAAACCATGCGATTGACCTTGCGCATGCTTCTTGGTTAGGCACAACCCAAAAAGAAGATTCGAGTTTATGCATTCCTATTGTCGAAAAATTAAAGCCAGAATGGTTGGTTGTTGATCATTATGCTTTGGATATACGCTGGGAAAAAGCATTGCGTCCATATTGCAAAAAAGTAATGATTATTGATGATTTAGCTGACCGTCAGCATGATTGTGACTTGTTATTAGACCAGACATTGGGGCGAGATTTAAAGGATTACCTCCCGAGAGTTTTGACTTCTTGTGAAATTTTGTGTGGTGCTGAATATGCTTTATTACGTCCTGAGTTCATAGAGTGGCGTGATTACAGCCTTGAACGCCGAGTGTATGGGCAGTTAGAACATCTGTTGATTAACTTAGGAGGGGTAGATAAAGACAATATCACGAGCAAAATACTCACAGCACTTAAGCAATGCTCTTTACCTTCTGAATTAAAAATTACAGTGGTGATGGGTGGGACTGCACCATGGATTAAAGAGGTGTGTCAACAAGCTAAAGATATGCCTTGGACAACTGAAGTTGTGGTGGGGGTAAATAATATGGCTGAATTAATGGCAAAAAGTGATTTAGCTATTGGGGCGGCTGGTTCTACTTCTTGGGAACGGTGTTGTTTGGGATTGCCATGTATAGTCATTTGTTTAGCGGAAAATCAAAAAAAGGTAATTCATATTCTTGAGAAGTGTGGGGCCGCTATTTTATGTAGATTAGAGGATAGTATAAACAGTAAGGTTTTGAACTCTAAATTTGAATATGCAAAAAGAAACCTGCCACAGCTTATTGAAAATTCAATAAGTGTTGTTGATGGATTGGGGTGTAAAAAAGTTGTAGATAAAATTAAGGTTTTATTATGAATACTTTTATTTTGACTGGGACTACGAGAGGTCTAGGTAAATCTTTAAGTAAGGAGTTATCTGGAAATGACTATTCAAAAGATAAAAAAGTATTTATTTCTCGACAATTTTCTAATTTGATTGCTGATCCATCAATAGACTATTTGAAGATAGACCTCTCAGAAGAGATTATAGATGCTAGTAAAATTAACTTAATTGAAGAGACGAAACTAGTAATATTTATTAATAATGCAAGTGTCATTGAGCCGATTTCACAAACATTAAATATTTCTTTAAAAGAAATGGATGTCCCATTCAATGTTAACTTTAAAGCGCCTTTCGTATTAGCTCAATATTTAGCTCTTGAAACTCAACGTATAGGAGCTAGTTTATTAATTATTAATATTACATCAGGGGCTGCTTCACGTCCAATAAAAGGTTGGCTCTCATATTGTACAAGTAAAGCTGCTATAAAAATGGCTTTTGATGTTATTGCAGAAGAAAATAAAAATGTAGATGTTATTCACTATGATCCCGGAGTTATGGATACAGATATGCAAACTATAATCCGATCGTCCTCTAAAGATAGAATGCCAGATGTTGAGCTATTTCAAAGATTTAAAGGGTCTAATAAACTTGTCTCTCCCGATGAAGTTGCAAAAAAAATATGTGAATTGATTAAAGGAACTCTATAATGAAAGTTGCTTTAATTTCTGATATTCATTCAAATATTTTTGCATTAAATGCCGTTTATGCTGATTTAAATAAAGAGGGAATTGATTTTATTTTAGTCGCTGGTGATTTGATAGGTTACTACTATTGGCCTAAAGAAGTGGTTAAACTTTTACGTAATGATAATAGAGTTATATGTATAAGAGGGAATCATGAAAATATCCTCCTAGAGACATTATTATCAAAGGAAAAAGCTGAGTTTTATCGCAAAAAATATGGTTCTGGTTATGATGTTTGTCACGAGAGTCTTAGTGGTGATGATATAAGATGGCTTACAGCATTGCCTGAATATAAACAGTTAAATATTGACGGGTGTACATTTTATATGTCGCATGGGAGCTTTCAGGATACTAATGATTATCTTTATCCTGATGCTAGTTTTGAGCGTATCAAACAAAACTATTCAGACAGTAATGTTACTATATTTGGCCATACCCACTATCCTTTTATACATGTTCATGAAAATAAGATTATGATTAATCCTGGTTCTGTTGGGCAACCACGTGATATTGGGGGGCTTGCTAGTTATGCAATTATTGATACTAAAAATTTTACTACTAGATTTAAACATATAGCTTTTGATCACTCTGAAATAATAAAGACGGCAAAGTCTAAAGATACGCAATTAGAGTATCTTTGGAAAATAATGAACAGGTAGTAATTAAATGAATATATTAGTAAGTGGTGTGGCAAGTGATATAGGATTTGGTGTAGGTAGGATTCTTCGTAGTAATGACTGGAAAGGTGAAATCCATGGTATTGATATTCAATCTGACCACGCTGGTACGTCTATCTATGACTACTGTACTGTCGCGCCAAGGGCTGATGAAGCTTATTATTTAAATTGGCTTGAAGAATATATAATAAATAATAATATAAAAATATTTATTCCTACTAGCGAAGCAGAGATTTCAAAAATTGTACAAGGTGGATTAAATAAAATCGCAGATGCGATAATTGTTAAAACAAATGATTTAGTTGTTGAAAAATCTTTGGATAAACATGAGTGTTTAGAGTATTTAGCATTATGTAGGATTGTAGTCCCAAAATATGGCCTCCTAAAAGAAAGTAGACCAACAGTATATCCAGTTATTGTAAAACCACGTTCGGGACAAGGAAGTAAGCGAGTTTCTAAAGTATATTCTGAAAGTGAATTACCTTTGGATTTAGATGGAAGCTTAGTTTGGCAAGAATATTTAAGCCCTGATAATGAGGAGTATACTTGCCCAGTATTTCGTTCCCCTGTAACAGGAACTCGTATGTTAATAATAAAACGTGAGTTGCAAGGTGGGTTTACTAGTAAAGGCGAAGTTATTGATAATATTCATATAAAAAAATATGTTGAATCAATCGCCATTGCTCTAAATCTTGATGGGGTAATGAATGTCCAGTTAAGGCTAACTAAGGAAGGGCCTAAGCTTTTTGAAATTAATCCACGCCTATCTAGTACCTTAGTATTTAGGGATAAAATGGGATTTACAGATTTAAAATGGTTATTATCACAACATTTAGGGATGCCTATTTCTAGTTATACACCACCAATAACAGGTACACGGTTTTATCGTGGAGTCCAAGAGTATATTCATTTACCTGAGACAATTTATGAATAATCATTACATTACTATCAATGGAAAAAGAATATCTGCAAATCATGAACCCTATGTGATTGCAGAAATATCAGCTAATCATAACGGAAGCTTGGAAAAAGCTTTCGAACTTGTGAATGTGGCTAAAAAATCGGGTGCTTCCGCAGTTAAATTACAAACCTATTCAGCAGATACAATTACCCTAAATAGTACAAATAAAGAATTTATTATTCATGGAGGGTTGTGGGATGGTCAATCATTATATGAGCTTTATGAGAAGGCACATATGCCATGGGAGTGGCATAAGCCTTTATTTGATTATGCTCGTGAGTTAGGGATTACTATTTTTAGTTCGCCATTTGACCGTACAGCTGTAGATTTACTAGAAGACTTAAATGCACCTGCATATAAAATTGCTTCTTTTGAAGCTGTAGATTTGCCTTTAATTAAATATGTGGCTGCTACCGGTAAGCCATTGATTATTTCTACAGGTATGGCTAATAAAGAAGAAATTGCAGAAGCAGTACAAGCTGCCTATGATGGGGGGTGTAAAGAGCTGGCTATTTTACATTGTGTAAGTGGCTACCCAGCACCAGCAGAAGATTACAATTTAAGAACCATTCAGGATATGTCTTCAAGTTTTAATATACCTGTAGGTTTATCTGATCATACTTTAGACAATACAACAGCCATTGCATCAGTCGTATTGGGTGCATGTATTATTGAGAAGCATTTTACTTTAGATCGTAATGGTGGTGGGCCTGATGATAGTTTTTCATTAGAACCTGAAGATTTGAAACAATTATGTGATGGTGCCAAAACCGCATGGCAAGCTTTGGGGCAAGTAGATTATGGTCGTAAATCTAGTGAGCAAGGTAATGCGCAATTAAGACGTTCACTTTACTTTGTGAAAGACATGAAAGCGGGTGATGTAATAGATGAAACTTGCATTCGTAGTGTACGACCAGGCTTTGGATTAGCACCTAAGTATTTTGATACTTTGATCGGGAAGGTTCTGGCCCAAGATGTAATTAAAAATACTGCGACACGTATAGATTTATTTAAATAAGTATGCGTATTTTAAAAGATAGTGCTATATATCTGATAGGGGAGCTTTTTGCGAAAAGTCTCCCTTTTCTCATGTTGCCTTATTTGACAAGAAAGTTAGGGCCTGATGGTTTTGGTGAGCTCTCATATTATTTAACCATTTTAGCTTTATTCAGTATTTTTATCGGTCTTAGTCAAGAAGGTGCAGTAACACGCTATTTTTATTTTTATGGTAATAAAGCGATAGACCTTATTGTAAAGGCAGGTTATTTATATAATATTATATTTTCATGTGTATGTTTGATAGTTGCATGGATGTTAAAAAGTGAAATAATTGCATATATTACCCTTATTGCAACTTTTAATTCCTTTTTATCTGTACAGCTTGCTTTACGTCAAGCTCAAAAGCAACCAGTTCCTTATATTATAATTCAATTTTTAAGTAGTATTAGTTTAATAGTATTAACAGTTATAATGCTTGAGTATGTTGCTGGTGATCAGGTGGTTAATCGATTAGTAGCGTTGCTTTGGAGTAGTGCTTTAGTTTTTTTTGTTACCTACCTCTTTATTAATAAAAGCTTTAAAATTAGTCGTAAATTTAGTTTGAAGAACTATAAATCTTCTCTTTTCTATATTTTTTCATTTGGTATTCCTTTGATTTTGCATCAATTGAGTTTTTTTATGAAAGGACAGGTTGATCGAATATTCATTTATAAATTATATGCACCTGCTGAGCTGGGTGTTTATTCTGCGGGTGTGCAAATAGCATCTGTATTAACAATATTTTTTATGGCTTTAAATAAGGCAATTGTTCCTTATTATTATGAGAGATTAAAAAATAAAAAATTAACAATCGAAAAAATAAAAAAATATACATTAACAAGTCTTATCTTTATTAGTCTTCCTGCTTTATTTTGTTATTTTCTACCCAACACACTATTTATATGGTTTTTAGGTAAAGGATTTGGTGATTCACAGTTCTATACCGTATTATTTCTGATAGGCTATGGTTTAACGTTGCCTTACTTATTACTAGTTAATTATTTATTTTTTTATGGAAAGAATAAATTGATAGCAAGTGTTACATTTTCAACATCAGTAGTATATATAATGTTGCTTGCTTTTCTGAGTGAAATTTCTATAAAATATATTCCTTTTTCTCTTATACTCTCTAATTTATTAATGGTAGTGGTTTTATGGGTAATCCTAAGCAAGAGTCAACAAGCTTAATTATGTGCGTTACTCCCTTGCAGATGTTGATTGCAGAAAGGATTATCGATCTACACTCCGATAGGAATTTTGATTTATTAGTTATGGTTCTAAATGATAATGAGAAGTATGAATACTACTACGATAGATTGAAAAAAAAATGTTTGAGCAGTATATATTATATTCCAAAATCAGGATTATTTGGTTTTTTTGATTTTATTAAAAATTTAAAAAAAAACAATTTAAATAAAAATTATAAAGAATTGTACTTGGCAAGTATTGATTCTAGACATTTTCAATATATAGTTTCTAAAAATTTTTTGAATAGTATTTATACTTTTGATGATGGTACTGCAAATATAATATCTTCTAGTTTATATTATTCTAATACTCAACCACCTAAGTTGAAACAGTTTATATGGAGGTTTTTGGGAGTTAAACACTATATGAAAGATATAAAAAAAAGATCTCAACTTCATTATACATTATATAGAAATGTACCTAATATTATTGCAAATACGAAATATATTTCTTTGTTACCGCAAGTAAAATCAGACTGCTCTGGTGGAAACAGAATTGTAAAATTTTATTTGGGTCAGCCATTAACTGAAATTGATGAAAAATTTACTCATAATTTTGTGTTAAGTAAATTAGAAAGATTAAAGTTAAGCTATTACTTTCCTCATCCACGTGAAGATAGTTATCCGAATGGCGAATTTGAGATAATAGAGAGTCCTTTGGTGTTTGAAGACTACATTGTTCAATATTTACTTGAAAATCAAAATGTTAAAGTAGAAGTTTATAGCTTTATTAGTAGTGCATTGTTGAATATTAAAGAATTGGAACGAGTGGAAGTAATATACATAGCAGATCATTTTCTTCTAGAAAAATACAAAGATTTTTACTTAATGGTAAAAAATAAATTTGATATCTCTGTTTTAAAAATAGATTAAGGTAATATAATAATGGAAAGAATTTGTTTTTTAATTGGAAATATCAATAATAGTGGTGGAACAGAGCGTGTAACTACTTTAATTGCAAATGCTCTAGTTAAACAAGGTTTCCAAGTTTCTATTTTAAGCTTAGCTGAGGGTAACCAACCTTTTTTTGATTTGGAGCCAAGTGTTTGTATTAATTGCATCTATCCTGAAAAAATTTCAATGAAGAAAAATTTCTTAGGTGCTGTTTGGCGGATTAGAAAATTTGTAACAGCAAATCGAGTAGATACCTTGATCGTGGTAGATAGTATTTCATGTGTTTTTACAGTACCAGCATTGATAGGTTTAAATGTAAAACATATTTGTTGGGAGCATTTTAATTTTAATATCAATCTTGGTGTTAAATTTCGAGATTTAGGAAGAAAATGGGCTGCAAAATATTGTGATTATATTGTAACCTTGACTAATCGTGATATGGAATTATGGCAACAGGGTTTAGATAAAATTAATGCTAAAATTATTTCTATAGCGAATCCAACTCCTTATGAAAATACAAATCATAGAGCGAACTCATCATCGAAAACTGTTCTTGCTATGGGACGGTTAACGTATCAGAAAGGATTTGATCTACTAATTGAAGCTTGGGCTGAAGTTTGCAAAGTTAATTTATACTGGACACTTAAAATAGTTGGTGGTGGAGAGGATGAAAGTAAATTAAAACAGCAAGTTATAAATTTAGGTTTATCTAAAAGAGTTAATTTTATTCCTATAACTAGAAATGTTACCGTGCAATATCAAAATGCATCCATATATTGTTTGAGTTCACGTTTTGAAGGTTTCGGAATGGTTATTTTAGAAGCTCAATCATTTGGTATACCTGTAGTTTCATTTAGTTGTGATGCTGGACCATCTGACTTAATTACACCTGGTGAAAACGGATTTTTAGCTGAAGCGGAAAATATGAAGGATTTATCTGATCAATTACTCCATATGATTACTCTTAATGATAATGATTTTATGAAAATGTCACAAGCATCGTATGAAAATGCTAAAAAATATAGTACCCAAAATATTACCAAAGAATGGTTAAGTATTTTGAAATAATTTAGGACTATTATCTTGCTAATTTACTATTTAATTTGGTCTTTTATTTGCTTAGCTGCATTTTTTTTTAAAAGAACTGCTGCAAATAAGTTAACTTTTATTTTATTTATAATCTTTCTAATTGTATTTACAGGTCTTCGTTTTCAAATAGGGGGGGATTGGGGTAATTATCTACAAATTTATGATTATTTTAAAGGGTTAAGCTTTAACGAGTCACTCTTTATCACTGATCCTGGCTATAGTTTTTTTAACTATTTAAGTCAAATCATTGGTTTTTCTGATACTATATTCGTTAACTTTTTATGTTCAATCTTTTTTTATATTTCGTTTATTTTTTTCTATAAAAAAATTGAAAATTACTGGATATCACTTTTAGTTTCTTTTCCCTATTTGATTCTTGTGGTTTCTATGGGGTATACCCGACAATCTGTTGCTATTAGTTTTTTTCTGATAGCAATGCTTTACGCGATAGAAAAAAAGCTTGTTAATTTTTTAGTTTTTTCTTTGCTTGCTTTTATTTTTCATAAATCTGCTATTATTATTTTAATGTTTGCTCCTTTGTTTTTTCTTCCAAGAACCTTTAACAGTAATTTTGTTTTTCTAAGTTATACCTTTTTTTCATTTTTAGTTATGAGTAGTGCAGTATATATATCTTCAGTTTCAGGTGAAAATATATATACAGACCAGTCAGGAGAAGTGTCTTCAGCTGGAGCAATTTTTAGGATCATTGTTCATTTTCTTCCATTAATATTTTATATATTTTACAGATCAGAAATAAAAAGAATTTTGTTGGAAAAAATTAGATTATTTGATTATCTTTCATTACTTATTTTATATACTTTAGCACTTGCAATTCCATTTTCAACTTTAGCAGATCGATTTAACCTATATTTAATTGTTTATGATATTTTTGTTTTTTCCTATCTTTTTACAATTTTAAATGTCTTTAATCGACAGGTAATGCTAGGTTTTATTATATTTTTTAATACTATCATGCTTATTATTTGGTTGAATTTTGGTGCTTGGTCTCATGCGTGGCTGCCTTATCAAAACTATCTTTTTAATTATATTATAGAGTCATTTTAATGAATATCTTGTATCTCATAACAGGTTTAGGGTTGGGTGGTGCTGAGAAGGTTGTGGTTGATTTAGCTGATCAAATGTCTAGTAAGGGACATTTAGTTAAAATAGCTTATTTAAAAGGACCAATTATTGTACATCCAAAAAATGAAAGTATTGAATTAATTTCTCTTAATCTTGATACATTAAAAAATCTAAAAAATGCACTCTATAGCTATGGAAATTTATTAAAAAGTTTTCGACCAGATATTATTCATTCACATATGATACATGCAAATATATTTGCTAGAGTTTCTCGTGTATTTTATTCAATTCCAAAGCTTATTTGTACTGCGCATAATTCAAATGAAGGTGGTAGCATTCGAATGCTTGCCTATAAATTTACAAATTTTCTTTCAGATATGAATACTAATGTAAGTAATGAAGCTTGCGATTCTTTAATTGCAAAAGGTGCTTTTTCTAAGAGTGATTTAGTCACTGTTTATAATGGTATAGATTTAGAAAAGTTTAATAAACTCGAGAATAAGAAAAATAAAAAAAATGAAATTAAATTTATTTCGGTTGGTAGGTTTAATGAACAAAAAGATTATCCAAATTTATTTCATGCAATATTGTTATTAAAGGATAAATCAAAAAATATTAATATAAAATTTTATATTGTTGGCGATGGTGAATTGCGTGAAAATCTAGAAAATTTAATCCAAGACCTAGGCATTAAAGATTTAGTGATATTGCTTGGAAAACGCTCAGATATACCAGATTTATTGAATGATGCAAATTTTTTTATATTATCATCTAAGCATGAAGGACTACCCACAGTAGTGATAGAGGCAATGGCATGTCAAACATATGTAATTGCAACTGACTGTGGTGGTAGTGCTGAAATCATGGGCGATACTGGTATATTGGTTCCACCACAAAATAGTTTAGCTTTGGCAGAAGCTTTAGAGAAAGCCTTACAGCTTACGGCTGAGATCGTTGCAGAAAATAATAAAAAAGCAAGACAGCTTGTTGAAGAAAAATTTTCACTCAAAGCTTCTGTGGATAAATGGTTAGAAATCTATGAAGCCTAAAAAAATCATCATCATCGGAACCACAGGTTCTAGTTTTTATGGATTTCGTGCTGATTTAATAAAAAAATTAATCAGCGATCACCATCAGGTCTATGCATTTACCTCTGAATATACTGGAAGTTGTTTAGATAAAATTAGAACCTTAGGTGCAATACCAGTCTGTTATGAGCTTAGCCGTGGTGGACTTAATCCATTTGCAGATATTGCATCAACCTTACAGTTGGTAAAAAAAATTAAAGATATCCAACCAGACTTGGTATTTTCATATTTTGCAAAACCTGTGATATATGGCAGTATCGCCGCCAAAATCGCAAAAGTGCCCAATATTATTGGCATGCTCGAAGGTTTAGGCTATACCTTTACAGATCAGCCTGAAGGACAAACAAGCAAAACGAAATTGATTCGTAACGTACAACTGTTACTTTACCGATTTGCATTTCCTTATATTGATAAAATGATTTTTTTAAATCCAGATGATCAGCACGACCTTATGCAAAAACATGGGCTTAAATTATCTGAGACTCATGTTTTAGGTGGTATCGGACTAAATTTAAAGGATTATGAATATACGGAAGCGCTAACAAATCCTATTAAATTTATATTCATTGGGCGGTTGCTCAAAGAAAAAGGCGTTTTTGAGCTTATTGATGCAATGAGGAAAGTAAAATTAAAATATCCTTATGCACATTTTACAGTTCTAGGTGAGATTGATCATCAAAATATGGGTGCCCTGAAGCAGGAACAACTCGATCAATTTATTAATGAAAAATTATTCGAATATCCCGGTTATGTAACAAATGTACAAAAATGGCTAACAGACTCGAGTGTATTTGTTCTGCCATCCTATAGAGAGGGTGTACCTAGAAGTACACAGGAAGCAATGGCTATTGGACGACCTGTGATTACTACAGATGTGCCGGGCTGTCGTGAAACAGTAGTTGATGGGCTCAATGGATATCTTGTACCTAAGTGGGATTCGGCAGCTTTGGCAAATAAAATGTGCTATTTTATTGAACATCCACATCGAATCAACGAGATGGGTCTAGAAAGCTTTAAAATTGCACAAGAAAAATTTGATGCAGAGAAAATTAATTCTAAACTAGTAGAAATTATGGGATTAAATCATAAATGAAACGCTTAGTAGATATTATGATATCGTTGATAGCTATCATTCTTCTTTCACCAATCTTCTTTATTGTTGCATTGAAAGTTCGTCAAAACTTAGGCTCCCCAATTTTTTTTATACAGGAGCGGCCAGGTAAAAACGGTAAAATTTTTAAAATGATAAAATTTCGTTCGATGAAAGATGCTGTTGATAAAAATGGTCATCCTCTGCCTGATGAAGAAAGAATTACACCTTTTGGGAAAAAACTACGTTCGACAACCTTGGATGAAATGCCTCAACTGATCAATGTTTTAAAAGGGGATATGAGTATTGTGGGACCAAGACCCCAACTATGCGAGTTTATGGAGCATTACACCCCATATCAAATGCGACGTCATGAAGTTAAACCAGGCATGACTGGATTAGCTCAGGTGAATGGTCGTAATAATTTATCATGGGAAGAGAAATTTGAACTTGATGTTCGATATGTAGAATCAAGAACTATCTTACTCGATTTTAAAATTATGTTTAAAACCGTCAAAGTAATGCTCAATAAAGATGGTATAAATGCACCTGATCAAGAAGTGGGTGCGAGTCGTTTTTCTTCTCAAAATGATGTAGATGCTATTGAATCAAAATCATCTTCAAATTCTTAAATTAACTTATTTAATATAGTGTCGTTATGATCAAAAAAGCCATTCTTCCCGTTGCTGGTTTGGGTACCCGTTTTTTACCAGCGAGTAAGTCTATTCCTAAAGAAATGGTCACAGTGGTTGACCGTCCTGCAATAGAGTATGTCGTTAGAGAAGCCGTTGCAGCAGGTATTGAACAAATCATCTTAGTGACGCACTCATCTAAAGCATCAATTGAAAATTATTTTGACCGTAATTTTGAACTTGAAACGACATTAGAAAATAAAAAAAAGATTGATTTGCTTAAAGAAATTACTGATATTCTACCTTCAAATGTGAGTGTGGTGAGTGTACGTCAACCTCAACCACTCGGCTTAGGTCATGCAGTACTCTGCGCGAAAGACATCGTTGGTAATGAACCTTTTGTGGTTTTATTACCCGATGTGTTGGTTAAAGATGATGCTGAAAAAAATGATTTGTCATTAATGATTGAGCGTTTTAATCGCTCAAATGCATCGCAAATTATGGTTGAAGCTGTGCCTGATCATATGGTTGATCAATACGGAATTGTGGATGTAGAGCATACGCTTGACGAAGGTCAAAGCATTGTGATGCAGGGAATCGTTGAAAAACCTGCTATAGGCTCTGCGCCATCCAATCTTTCAGTTGTGGGCCGCTACGTACTGCCAGCAAAAATTATGCAGCTACTCGAAACTACAGAGAAAGGTGCGGGTGGTGAAATTCAGCTTACGGATGCGATTGCGACTTTGCAACAGTCAGAAGCTGTAGAGGCTTATCGTATGAAAGGTCAAACTTTTGATTGCGGTAGCAAAATAGGCTATCTCAAAGCTGTATTACATTATGGTTTGACCCATCAAAAATTGGGCGCTGAATTTAAAAAACTAATCCAAGAATTAGATTTATCTTAATTGTTGATTCAAATTATTTGCGCGTGTTGGTTATTTGGTGATGTATGAAAATTAGTATTTTCGGTTCTACACTTCAGGCTGCTGTATTTGCTGGATTGTTTGCTGAATCTGGTCATCAGGTTTGTTGGTGTCCGTTTTTTTTAGAAAATCAAATAGCAAGCATGCCTACATATCAGGATCATCATGTGAATCAGCTCTTGGAAAAGCAAATTCAGTCGGGTTTCTTGAATGTAGAGCAAGCACTTTTAAATGATTTTGAACATGATGTGTGCTTATTGGGTTTTGCAAATTCAGAATTAAGTCGAGCAGAACAGCTGCTTGCAGATATGAGTCAGCAAAGCGTGTTGCCTAAGCTGATGATGAATGGTTCGACATTTGGACTTCATGCGACACAAAGACTATCTAAAAAAATAGCGCAGCCGATGTGGGCGTATTTACCCGATAATATTCAAGAAGGTAATGCATTAAATAGTGTGTTGAGTATACAAAAGTTGATTGTGGGCGTTGAAGATGCTTTAACATCATCATTTCTGATGGAAGTATTTCGTCCTTTATTTCCATCTAAGCAGCAATTTTTATTTATGCCGATTTTAGATGCTGAATTTACCAAATTGAGTATTTCAGGCATGTTGGCCACACGTATTAGCTTTATGAATGATTTGGCGCAAGTCTCTGAAAAATTAGGGATTGATATTAGCAACGTACAACAAGGATTGGCTGCGGATAACCGAATTGGTGCATCTTATCTTTCACCAGGTGCTGGTTTTGGTGGTGAAAACTTTTCTCATGATATTTTAACACTCGCAAATACTGTCTCAGGAACGGGCACTAAAAGCCGCCTACTTGAGCAAGTTTGGGATATTAATGAAGAACAAAAAGAAATCTTGTTTAGAAAGTTATGGAACTACTTTAAAGGCGATTTAAAAAATAGAAAAATTGCGATTTGGGGTGCATCTTTTAAAGAAAATACATCCAGCATTCAAAACTCATCGATTCACCCCTTACTCGATGCATTATGGGCGCAAGGTGCAATTGTGTATTTACATGATCCAGAAGCACTGAATGAAATTCGAAAAAAGTATGGCGAGCGTGCTGATTTAGTTTTGTGTGAAGATCAATATCAAGCGACAGATCAGGTCGATGCGTTGTGTTTGTTGACTGCATGGAAGCAATATTGGAGTCCAGACTTTGGTTATTTGAAAGCCAAGATGCAGAATGCGCTTATTTTGGACGGTCGAAATATTTACGATCCGAAATATGTAAAATCACAAGGGTTTGATTATCAAGGAGTAGGCCGCGTATGAATACATTGAGTGTGCCTGAAACAGAGTCAGATTTACTTGATCAATTAAAATCGGCTGCGACTGATAAAAATAATCAACATTTAACGAGTCTATTCGCCGACAATCCGCTGAGATTTAAACAGCTTTCAGTACAATTTGATCAATTGACCTTTGATTTTAGTAAACATCGTATTGATGCAACGATCATTGAAAAACTCACAGAATTTGCTGAAGAAAAAAAATTAAAAACCTGGATTCAGCGGTTATTTTCAGAAGAAAAAATTAATTATACAGAGCAGCGCGCTGCGATGCATTGGGCGTTACGTTTACCGAAAAATGACTCGGTCAATCCAGCATTAAGTGAATTGGTGCATACCCAGTTAGAGCGTATGTATCAATTGGTGGATTTGATTCATGCGGGACAATATCGTGGATGTACAGGCGAAGTCATTCGAGACGTTGTGAATATCGGGGTTGGTGGTTCGGACCTTGGACCGCTTATGGTCACGCATGCATTGTCTGATTTTAAGGTCAATAGCAAAGCAGACTTGGGTGTGCACTTTGTTTCTACGATGGATGGGAGTCAGCTTTCGGCGCTACTTCATCAACTGCGTCCTGAGACAACATTATTCATTATTTCGTCAAAGTCTTTCGGCACCATAGATACATTGTCAAATGCACATACTGTTCGGCAGTGGTTAGAGAAATCTTTAGGTGATGATGTCTGTGCAGTACGACATCATTTTATTGGTGTCTCAACCAAACCAGAAAAAATGACGCAATGGGGTATAGCACCTGAAAACCAATTTTTACTTTGGGATTGGGTCGGGGGGCGTTATTCGCTTTGGTCATGTATCGGTTTACCGATCGCATTAATTGTAGGTGTGGGTGGCTTTAAGCAATTATTAGCCGGCGCCTACGCCGTGGATCAACATTTTCAGCATGCACCGCTGAGTGAAAATGTACCTGTATTGATGGGTTTATTGGGTATTTGGAATAATAATTTTCTGGATATTCAAACACATGCTGTGTTGCCTTATGATGGTCGCTTGAAATATTTCGCGTCTTATTTACAGCAACTTGAAATGGAGTCGAATGGTAAATCGATCCAAAGAAATGAGCTTAAAGTCGAATTTGATACTTGCCCGATTTTATGGGGTGAGGTGGGACCGAATGCGCAACATGCATTTTACCAACTGTTGCATCAAGGTTCGCATTCAGTAAGCTGTGATTTTATTGCACCTGTACAGCGTTATAATTCTAACCAGTTTACCTATGCTGGAAATGCAGATGCCTTAATCGAGCAACATCATTTGGCGCTATCAAACTGTTTAGCTCAGTCAAGACTTCTTGCATTTGGTAATCAGGCTTTAGATCAAAAAGAGCTTGAAAATCTACCTGAGTATAAGCAGTACGAAGGTAATCAACCGAGCTCAACCTTATTATTGAATGAGTTAAATCCTTATACGTTGGGCATGCTCATCGCGTTGTATGAACATAAAGTTTTTGTGCAATCTGTTATCTGGAATATTAATCCCTTTGATCAATGGGGCGTAGAAAAAGGCAAGGAAATTGCCAATCAAATCTTACCTGTGTTAAATGGCACTCAGCAGGATTTATCACAATTGGATGCTTCAACTCAAGGTCTGATTAAAGTATTGTTAAATAAATAGAATGGGTTGAAAATGGCACAAATATTAGTGACGGGTGGGGCGGGTTATATTGGTTCGCATACCTGTATTGAACTGTTAAATGCGGGACATGATGTTGTTGTTTTAGATAACCTATCAAATAGTTCGGTAGAGTCATTAACGCGTGTTCAAGCCTTAGCACAAAAAAAATTAACGTTTGTAGAGGGTGATATTCGCCATTCTGAAACACTGGATACGTTGTTTAGAAAATACCATATTGATGCCGTGATTCATTTTGCTGGACTCAAAGCAGTCGGTGAAAGTCAGCAAATTCCACTGACTTATTTTGATAACAACATTGCTGGTTCAGTGTGTTTGGTACAGGCGATGGAACGTGCGCAAGTATTTAACTTGGTCTTTAGTTCTTCCGCGACTGTTTATGATGAATCAAATATTTCACCTTTAAGTGAAGAAATGCCTACCGGGCTGCCAAGCAATAATTATGGCTATACGAAACTCATTGTTGAGCAGTTATTAGAAAAATTATCGATTTCAGATGCACGTTGGTCGATAGCCCTGTTACGTTATTTCAATCCAGTCGGTGCACACAAAAGTGGACGTATTGGTGAGGATCCACAAGGGATTCCAAACAATTTAATGCCATTTGTAACTCAAGTTGCAGTAGGTCGCCGTGAAAAATTATCAATTTTTGGTGATGATTACGATACTGTAGATGGTACTGGAGTACGTGATTATATCCACGTTGTCGATCTTGCAAATGCACATTTATGTGCATTGAATAATCGCTTAGAAAATACGGGCTGCCGTGCTTGGAATATTGGAACAGGAAATGGTTCTTCGGTATTACAGGTTAAAAATACTTTTGAAAAAGTGAATGGCGTCGCTGTTGCTTACGAAATTTCACCACGTCGTTCAGGTGATGTTGCAACATCATTTGCGAATAATTCGCGTGCGATTGCCGAATTAGGTTGGATACCGCAGTATGGTTTAGAAGATATGCTAGCAGACAGCTGGAACTGGCAAAAGCAAAACCCGAATGGTTATAAATAATAGTCTATAGCGAAAAAAGGGAGCCTAAAGCTCCCTTTTTTTGTATTTTTTATACTGTGTGATACTGACCTAGCTTTGGATGAGTGCTGTTAACTCATCAACATAGGTTTGCATAGGTTCTGGATTTTTATCCAAACGACTTTCAATGTTTAAGCGTAGTAGTGGTTCAGTATTTGATGCGCGAACATTTAAGCGCCAAGCATCAAAGTCTAAACTAACGCCATCCGTTTGATCAATCTTTGGATTCTGATCTGCAAAATGATCAAAAATCTTCTGAATAGTCACTTTTGTATCTGTCACTTTGAAGTTGATTTCGCCACTACAAGGGAATTTGGTAATCATATCTTCGACCAGACTTGAAAGCGTTTGTTTGGTATCAGAGAGTACAGAAATAGCCAATAACCATGGAATCATGCCGCTATCACAATAAGCAAAATCACGGAAATAATGATGTGCACTCATTTCGCCACCGTAAACAGCATTGTGTTCACGCATCTTGTCTTTAATAAATGAATGTCCAGACTTAGATTGAACCGTAATTCCTTTATATTGATCTACAATATCTAAAGTATTCCAGACCAAACGGGGATCATGCACAATCTTTTCACCTGACTGTTTCAGTAGAAAAGCTTGGGCAAGTAAGCCGACAATATAATATCCTTCAATAAATTGAGCTTTTTCATCAAACAAGAAACAACGGTCAAAATCGCCATCCCATGCAATGCCCATATCCGCCTGATGTTGGATCACTGCTTCACTGGTGCTGGCACGGTTCTCAACGAGAATAGGATTCGGGATACCATTTGGAAAATGGCCATCTGCTTCATTGTTGATTTTGATAAATTCAACAGGAATATTTAGTTGTTTAAATTTGTCTTCCAGCGCATCTACAATATGACCTGCAGCACCATTTCCAGCATTCATAACTAATTTTAGTGGACGAATGTTTTCAGGTTGAATATAGGTCATGAGGTGATCAAGAAATTCAGGTACGATATTGTAGGATTGAGTTGTACCTTTAATTTCAACAGAATTAAAATCTTGAGATTCAGCCAATGCTTGAATCTCATTTAAACCAGAGTCCGCGCCAATTGGACGAGCATTTTCACGGACGAGTTTTAAGCCGTTATAATCCATTGGGTTGTGACTGGCTGTGATTTCAATACCGCCTTGTACGTCTAAATGGAAAGCACCGAAATAAACTTCCTCTGTTCCTGTCATACCTAGATCGAGTACATCGACTCCTGCATCATTTAAGCCGCGGATAGTGGCTTGTTTTAAGCCTTCACTACTTAAACGGATATCACATCCAACGACTATTTTTTTTGGTTGATAAATCTGTCCATATGCACGACCAATTTTATAAGCAATGTCTTCATTGAGTTCTGAGCCTAATTTTCCACGAATATCATAGGCTTTAAAACAAGTGAGTTTATTCATCATGAATGATTCTAATTGGATAAATTGAGTGAGGGTTTCAGTATACCGTACTCAATCAGGTCTGCCCATTTTGAAAGCGAGTATTAAGATTATCGTTGGTGAGGTTTCGTGATCATTTTTTATTTTAGATGCTTAAGAATGGTTAACGTTTAGTTAACATATTTTATAAATACTTATTATGGATACATTTTTAAAGTTTTAAAAAAAGCCCCCATCTTTCGATGAGGGCTTTCTTGAATTTGGAGCGGAAAAAGAGACTCGAACTCTCGACCCCAACCTTGGCAAGAGTCACCGACATAAAATACACTAAATAACATAATTGGTACGTTAATAAACTCTATATATAACAGTTATATAGAGTTTTTATTTTATGTGACGTAATTTAAGGTGGGGTGGGGTACTTTGATTTTTGGTCACTAATTTATTGTGATAATCAACAATAATAACCAACATAAATATGCTTAATCTAAGGGTATTTTACTGACTGGTATAATTTTATGATGAGAGGGGTGTTGCCTGAGGTTACGGTTTCTGTTTGGCCTTTTGGCGTAAGACGTACAAATATAAGCTTTCTACTTTTTCACGTGCCCATGGTGTGGTACGCAAGAATCGTAATGATGATTTAACACTTGGGTCTATGCAAAAACATCTAATTTCAATTTTGCGACTTAAGCCTTCAAAGCCACCGTAGTAATCCAATAATTCATCCAAAATGTCAGCAAGTTTTTTGCCGTGTAAAGGGTCATTGGAGGTGTTCATAATAGATCAATCGTATTTTGGGTGGCTATTATAACCTGGGCTAGTTGGAAAACTAGAGAGTTGGAATGTAGGTAATGATGGACTGAATAGCCACCAAAATTCTAGAGCCCCCCAGCCATCGAGTGAGGCATCATATTGGTAAGAGATTGAACCGTACCGGGTTTGTCGGAGACTTTTATTTAAGTTAGGCCACCTGACCTAACGGGTTAATCTTATAATCGTACATTGCTTCAAGCTCAAAAGACGACACATAACTCAGCGCATCAAGCACCATATCTGTATTCTTACCACGCCATACACCTTGTATTTCAAGATTTTGCATCAATCGAGAACTGTATAGCGCGCAATAACATAACTTCTCGTTGCAGTTGTTGCCAGACTTTACGAACGCCATACCGGCCCGAACTTTCTTTCCAAATTCGTTTGATTTGCTTAGCATGATGAAAATCATGTAGATCTCGTTTTGCTCGATGTTCCCTTGCGAAGCGATGCGCTTCTCATCGCAGGAAAGTTGGTCTCCGACAAACCCGGTACGGTTCACAAACCCGGTACGGTTCACGTTATGACAAGCTAAAGTAGAACTAAGAAAATTCAGTTGCTTTAGCTTGTATATTTATGTGGCTATCTCTATGAAATTTAGAAAGATGCTAAAAAATATTAATAGATTTAATTTAAAATGCCCAAGTGTATTCAGAACTAATTCTTATCTCATCATCTGGGCGAAATGCCATACCAATTGTAGGCATATTATTACGATATTTCATATAACGAGCTCTTAAATTTAAGCCATTTAATATTCCACTTTGTACTTTATAGTTTAGGTCAATGTCCCATGAATTTTGCTTAAAATTATCTTTATGAAATTGAGGTAAATTAATATCATATCCATTGGTATAACGGGTCATGATTTTAAAGCCATTCAAAGAAGTATCTTTGAAGTCATAATCATAACGTAACATATATACTTTTTCATCTTGGTTGATGAAGTCTGCACTCATGCTATCAATGGTAACATATGGTTCTGTGCCTGAAAGTGTAGGTAAGGCTGAGTCTCCAAATGATTGCATATATCCCACTGTGAAAGTGTGGTTGTTTTGAGTAAAGCCTAAACTTCCACTAAAGTGTTGGTTATCGATGGTCCCTGCTAAAGCACCACCATTATCTTTACTTAAAAAAAGTCGCACATTTGTATTTAAATTACCTTCAAGTAATGGGATTTTTGACTTTACGTCAAGATAATTTTGCTGATAAATATCATGTAAAATTGAATTATAAAATTGTACAGAATAGTGATTATTGACTTTATATTCTCCGCCAAGCATATGTAATCTAGAAGATATGGCCGCACTTTCAAAACGTCCATTTGGATTTGCTAATTGCAAATACTCGAAGTTTGTGGAATCTCTTTGATTAACACGATCCACATAAATTGCATTTAAAGTTAAATTTTTAATTTCATTGCTTTTTATTTGTGTTCCTCGATAATTTTGCTGAAATAGCCTAGTGGGTGAAGAAAATAATACGGGGAACATTGGGGTCAATGTTCCAGCTTGTAATGTTGTTTCACTCATTTTTGCTTTTGCTGTAAGCCGAAATTCACCTGTAGTATGCGGACGTTCATTATTCTGATTAACTGGTAAGACATTAGCCGTTGCATAATGAGTATTTTTGCCTAATAGATTTATTCCGACTAAGCCTAAGGCATCTATACCAAATCCAATTTTTCCATCAGTAAAGCCAGATTGAGCTTTAAAAATAAAACCTTGTGCCCAATCTCGAGCTGCTGGATAGGCTGATTCTTTTTTATAATCACGAGTAAAAAAATAATTTTTTGCAGTTAGGTTAACTTTAGTTTCATCTACAAACTGTCCAGCATGGCTGTTAAAAGTACATACACCTAATACTAGCGGTACAATAGTTATTAAAAATTTCATATTTACCTTTATTAAAGTCAATAGATTCCAGAAATAAATCGGAAGTTGACCGTTTTACTCAAATAGTTATAGTTTTGAAATTTAAAAAGAATTTAAATTTATTGCCTCAAACAGCAAATCCTATCTATTCTTAGATTTGCTGTTTTAAGATTAGGAATCTTGAGTATTAATTAGATTCCATGGCTAATAAATTTTTATGAGATTTACGATTAAGAATAAACAGAGAGAAAGAGGCAATGATTGCGGGTATAGCTAATAGTGATAGAATCATAGTAATATTTAAATCTAACGCCATTAGCCATCCTCCAATAAATGAACCAATAACAGAACCCGCACGACCTACGGCATTAGCCCAACTTACGCCTGTAGCTCGACAGTGTGTAGGATAAAAATTAGCTGAATATGCATTCATGCCTGTTTGCCCACCGCTGATAAAAAAGCCAACAGCAAACATAGTTAATATTAACAAGATTAGTTGATGACTGAATAAACCGCTAAATACAACAAAGATAGCCCCTAATATATATGACGTGGATAAAATTCTATTTCCACCCATCTTATCCATTAGATAACCCAAGAGAATAGAGCCGGCAGTTCCTCCTACTTGGAAAACGGCTGTAATCATAGAGGCACTTTTTAATGAATGACCAATATTGGTTAAAAGTGTTGGTAGCCAGCTAGATATTAAGTAAATAGTCATTAGACTCATAAAATAAACTATCCATATTAATATAGTGCTAAAAGCAAATTTTGAATTAAATAAGTCTCTTACAGATGAATTAATTTTTTCTTCTACATTTGCATGTAGCTGAGGGCATGTAGAAATTGTTGGTGATAATTTTTTAATTAGTGCATCAATTTGATGTTTTGGATGCTTTTTTAATACTTTAAAGCGAAGAGATTCAGGAATAAAAATATAGAAAACTGGTAATAAAATTAGTGGACATACTCCTCCTAAGAAGAGAATTCCACGCCAACCTATAAATGGAATAAGTTGAGCTGAAAGTATGCCACCAAGTGCGGAACCAATCGTAAATCCACAGAACATAAGAGTGACAAATGTTGATTTTTTTGTACTTGGGCTATATTCAGACATTAAAGTGATTGCTGTGGGCATTGCACCGCCTAACCCAATCCCAGTGATGAGCCTTAATATAATTAGAGAGAGCATATTTGGAGAAAAAGCGGATAATAGACTGCCTAATCCGAAAAAAAGAACAGAAATAAGTAGAATCTTTTTTCTACCCAATCGATCTGCCAGTGGACCAAAAAGGAGAGCTCCGAAGGTTAATCCAATAAGACCAGCCGCAAATAGAGCTCCTAATTGTCCAGGATTTACGCCCCAGTCTTGTTTTAAAACGGGAGCAATAAAACCAATTGATGCAGTATCAAACCCGTCAAGAGCAACAATGATAAAACATAATAGGAGTAAAAGTTTTTGAGTAAAACCAAATCGAATAGAATCAATAAATTCTTGAACATCCATGTTTCTTAGAGACATCTTGTCTCCTCCTCTTTGTATTTCAGATATTTATAATAAAATTAAGCACTAATTAGCCAACTGAAATCGTATTACGTAGTACGCCAATTTTGTCGATATGGATTTCGACCTGATCTCCTTCTTTCATGAATACAGGCGGATTGCGTTTTGCACCTACACCCGCAGGGGTTCCGGTTACAATTACATCCCCAGGGTTCAAAGTAATGAAAGTTGAGCAATATTCGATTAATTTAGGGATTGGAAATAACATCATTGATGTATCTCCTTCTTGCATGATTTCTCCGTTCAGTATTGTTTTGACTGTTAGGACTTCACCATTAGCAATCTCATCTTTAGTTACTAAGTAAGGTCCGAAGCTACCAGTTTGAGAGAAATTTTTTCCTGGACCAAATTGTTGGGTATGCCATTGCCAGTCACGAACAGAACCATCGTTATAACAGCTATAGCCTGCTACATAATCCCATGCTTCACTTTCTTTAATTCGACGCCCTTGTTTGCTAATGACAACAGCAATTTCGCCTTCATAATCCAACATGTCAGATTCAATTGGCTTAATAATAGGTTGAAGGTGAGCAGTTTGGGAGTCTGCATAACGCATAAATACAGATGGATAATCTGTTTTAGCTCGATTGGTTTCAATACGATGTGCTTCGTAGTTATGGCCAATGCAAAGCACTTTACTTGGGTTGGGGATAACAGGAAGTAAAGTAACTTCTGCGTGCGAATATGAAATTGGTGCAGAAGCAGCATATTCTTTAATGCGCTTAAGTGCTTCTTCTTCTAAAGCATTTTTTAAATCAGGAAACTCAGAGCCAAATTGAGGCTTCAAATCAATAATTCCATCATCTGTATAAATGCCATATGATTCTTTACCAGCATGAGTAAAACTTGCTAATTTCATTTAATTTTCCCTTCGTATACACAATTAATGTTTATGCGGTAACTATCTCTGTTGCAGTTACTGTCTTTTTACCTGCGAATAGCTCTGTTGGTTGAACAATTTGATAGCTATACCGATCAGGGCGGATAACTAAGGCTTCAGCTTTTAATTTCTCTAAAAGGTTTGCTATTGATCCTGAATCATCACGAATTAGAATGAATTGATCAGGAACTTTCATATGCCTGCAGTCATTCTTTTCATTTAGTAAAGCAAGAAACTTTATAGGTACATTTTTAGGTACTAACTCTTCTATGGAGTCAAAATATCGCTGACTTGCCCAGCCAATTACAGCAAATCCATTCCCTAAATATTCATCTAATAACTGAGTGTTACCATGTAAGTCAGTAACTTTAGGCTGTGGAACTAATTGAGCATATTTATGCGGCCCATTATTGATAAACCATCCATTTTGGAAATGTGGTTTAGGTTTGAATTTGAGCTGTAAAATATAGTCTTTGAATGTAGGGACGAAACAAGCGGCCCTTAAACTATTTTGCATTAAGATGGCGCTAAATTTATTTTTAGGTTGCATAAAAGTGCCGATTTGCAATGCCATTTTAATAAGTGCTGCAGCATGCGGTTTACGTTCTGATTCATAAGAGTCAATTACGTTTTCATCGAGCCCCCAGTGTAAGACTCCGGCCAACTTCCATGCTAGGTTCGTCGCATCTCTTATTCCACTGTTTAAACCTTGTCCTGCAAAAGGAGGAGTGAGATGTGCTGCATCACCTGCTAATAGAATTCGATTTTTTTTCCAAGAAGAGGCAACACGAGCATGAAAGCCGTAAATAGCTTTGCGTACTAAGGGTAATCTTGAGTCTTCAGGAACCCTTGCACGTATCCAATTTCTAAAAACATCTTCACGCAATACATCCTGATCTTTATCAGTAGGATGTAACATAAACTCATATCTTAAAGTTCTATTTGGTCCTGGTAGGCGAATAGCAGGTCTTAAAGGATCACAGTAGGTTTTAGTGTGTTTTAAGCTACTTTTTCGATCAGCTAAATCAACAATCAGCCATTTTTGTGGATATGTTTGACCTTCTAAAACAACGTTTATTGAGTCACGAGTAAAACTTCTACCCCCATCACATCCTACAAGCCACTTAGCATGAATTTTAATTGATTCTTGATTCGTATTCTGAACTTCACAAATAACAGAATTACTAGTCTCTTGAATATCTATAAGTTGATGACCAAATTTAATAGATGCATTATTTTGGGTATTCAAATGATCAGCTAGAAGTTTAACTAAATCCGGCTGACGAAATGCATTACGTTTTGGATAACCATATTCTTCATTAGCAGGCATAATTTCTGCGAGCGGTTTATTATTCCAGTCGTAATACTGGACTCCATACCCCAAAACAATTTGTTCTGAGAATTTTTTAGCAAGACCTATTTGTTGTAAGCTTCTTAAACTTTCATCATCAATTGAGACTGCACGTGGTTCAACTTCATAGGAGGCATTTATTTCAATAACTATGGTCTTTACGCCATAAGATGCCAACATATTTGCCAACATCAATCCTACTGGTCCTGCACCGACTATTAAAACTTCGGTATTTATAGTTTCCATACTTTTACCTTTTACGAATATGTTGATTGATATTGAAAATTAACAGCGCATAATCGCAACGCCCCATTGATTGAGCGTTAGAGGGTGATGTTTCCAAATGCCAACTGGACGACCTGGTGAACATTGTTCAAGCTCTGCCGAAATTTCTCCCATATTTCCATCACTATCCTTAATCATGAAAAATGTATCATTGCCAGGACCATGGCGACCTATTCCCCATGCAAGTTCAATAGAGCATTTGGCCATATGATCTGCCCACGTCTTCATTTCTGTCCAATCACGCACCTCACAGGAAAAATGGTCAAAACGATTAATGGGTGATTTAAAAATTGCAAAAGAATGGTGCTCTTGGTCAGTTCTGATAAAAATAGCAGTAAGTTCTTGTTGCTCGTTATATACGCGATCAGAAATGGTAAATCCTAAAACATGCTCATAAAAATTACTGAGAGAGTCGATATCTACAGCACGTATTCCAAAATGTTGTAACCGAGGAGATTTATTGGGATGAGTTTTTTCATATTCATTAAAGCTAAAACCTACAATATGTCCTAGTGGATTATTAATAGTAAATTCATTATCAGAGATATTATTTATCTCAATTTTTTCCTTTAAATATGATTTATAGTTTTCAAAATCTCTATAATGATTAAAAATGTAATCCACTTGGACTAATTGCCCTGATTCTCCAGGAATAAATTCCAATAATACTTGTTCTTTCTGACATATAAAGTGATTATCTTGTTTTAAGAGATCAAGTTTGTAGGCTTGAGCATAAAATTCGGCAAGTTTCTCTGGAGTTGTTGAGCTTAAAGTAAGCTTCTTCAAACGTGCACCAATCTCTTTCATAAAAAGTTCCTTTTTAATCCAATGTTTTGTTTGCAGTGATTTTGAATGAAATATTTTCTACTTAAATTTTAATTCTTATATGTTGAGAAAAATGCTATAAAAAGTTTCCATAAATTTAGGTTAAAAAAATTTTTTTTAAAAAATTTTTTAAAAACAATAGTTTGTTTGTTTGTTTTGGTGTACTACTCATGACAAAGTTACATAATTTTTCAAAGTTGCTAGGTCTATTTAAAACTCGTACTTTTATAGATGTAGAAACAGTAAAAAAAGAACTAGGTTTATCTACTGCTTCTGCTTATAGGTATTTATCTGATTTCGAATCTATAGGGCTTCTAGAAAAGAAAACTCCATCTAATTATGTTCTTGGCTCTTTAATTATTGAGTTAGATCGTAATATTCGTGAAAATGATCCTTTAATTAAATCGGCTGAAAATTTAATGATGGAAATATCTAATTTATATAAGGATTCAGTAGTTGTTTTATCTCGGTTATATGGCGAGGATAAAGTACTTTGTGTACACCAGGTTAAAGGGGGTGACTGTGATTTTAATATAAGTTATGAAAGAGGGAAAACTATGGATATATTTAAAGGGGCTACATCTAAATCAATATTAGCGTGGTTAAATGATGATAAAATATGGGAGATATATAATAAGCACTCTATGGAAATTTTAAAAATTACAGAACATAAATCGTATGATAGTTTTTATAAATATTTAAGAGAAATAAGAAAAAATAAAGTCTGTATTACTTATAGCGAATTAGATATTGGTGTTTATGGTATTGCCTCACCAATCTTTTTTAAAAATAAATTAATGGGAAGTTTTAGTATAGTAGTTCCAGAAAAAAGTATAGATAATTTAAAAAAGATAAGTGACAAAATTCATAGAACTAGTTTGCAGATTTCTGGGAAAATAGAAAATCTAAATTTTTAGTTTAATGATAATAAAGGTAGCAAGCAGCTACCTTTATTTTGAATTTAGATATAATTAAGACGATTATCTTTCCAATAACAAGGCACTATATTTAAATTGTTTTCGTGTAATCTCGACCATAAACGAATTCCTAAATCTTGCTTCATTCTCTGTAATGTCAAATTAGAAATAAGCAACGTAGACTTCATATTGTCATAACGGCTATATAAAACTTTATGTACCATTTCTAAGCGCTTCTCATGGCGATCATGTAAGCCATACTCATCAATTACTAATAGATCAAAACTTGAGAAATGGTCGATTAATTCTTTTTCAGAATGAGACGAATCAGACCAGGTATCCATCATTTTTTGAGCAATTTCCGCACTGGTGAAATAGCGTGCAGATTTCACACTATTATGTAGGATGTTGCGAAGGATAGAGGCACTTAGATGGGTTTTACCTGTACCAGGTGTGCCGATAAGCAATAGATTGGGTGAATGACCAGAAATAATCTGTTGTGCAAAGGCTTGGCATAGTTTGATTGCATTGTCTTGTTCATGACATGTGATTACATAATTTTTAAAACCGCATTCTAGGTAGCGTTTATTAAGCCCTAAATTTCTGATTTTCTGGTGCAATAAGCGCTGTTTTAATTCGTCCTCATAAGCCATATGTGAATGATGGACGATTTCTTTAGCACACAATTTACAGAGCCTGTGACCAGCAATTTTTATCAGGGGGATATCATGGGTAGGGCAAAGCACTTCAGTTGCTTCTGCGTGAATCTGGAGCCTTTTAAGCATAGTATTCATGTTCGTTCCCCTAAATCCATTTTGAGTTTTCTAATAAAGCCTCATTTTTTTCTTCAAAATTTGAAGATGAAGATGAAGATGAAGATGAAGATGAAGATGAAGATGAAGATGAAGGGCATGGTTCAAGTATGGCTTGAGTAATGCTTAGGGTATCCTCAATAGATGCTGGAGCATTTTCTTGTGATTGGTGCGAGTGTGCTTGAGCATTGCTTGAAGATTTGTTCCAGCGTGCTTGAGCAGCATTTTTTGCTTTATTAGATTTGATTTGCTGGTTTTGTAATGCCTGATTTTTTAAATTAGTTAGGACTTACGCACTATTATTTATAGATTCTCTGTGGTAGCAGATGATTTTTATCGAGAATAAAGTCATCAATGAAGTTTTTGATAACTGGTCTAAATAATTTCTTCTGCCAACGATATACATTTTCAAAGATCCGCTCAAACTGGTTCTTTTGTATCTCAACGTAGGCCATCAAGGCTGAAAAAATATGATTCAAAATCAGTTTAGATCGTCTTACTTGAAACTTTTCAATATGACAAACCTGTTTAATCACCCGGTGATATTGCTCTATTTTCCAATGACTTGAATGTAATTCATGAAAACCCTCAAAGGACAATAAATCATCTTCATCTTGATGCACAATATAAAACCTCTGCTGTTCTTTTAACTGAACCGTACCGGGTTTGTCGGAGCCCAAACTTTCTGAGATGAGACGCATTGCTTCTCAAGACGTAGCGAAGCGTAGTGATCCGATGAAAAAAGTAAAATATACCCCCTGAAATCAGATAGAGCGGTTCAATTAGAACTAAACCCAACTATCGCAACACTGAGCTCTGGAGAATCTCGTCGTTTCTTAATTGCGTCGTAATGATGATTATCAAGATAAAATCAAAATATACAGATTTTTGTGTAAATCCTGAGTAGAATTCGACTTTTATTTTTTCTCCAGTAAAAAAGGCATGGCTTCTCACTATGCTGCTTTGCAAGGACGTTTTATGCTCGCGCTAGATATACAACATGTTCGAATGAAACAACACGCCACTGATAAGGCACAAGCGTTGCAATGTCTAGTCGATATCTTAGTCGAAGACCAATTGGTTACCCCTGATTATATTTATGGCTTGACCGCGCGCGAACAACAAAGTGCAACATATTTAGGGCAAGGAATTGCCATTCCGCATGGGACGCCTCAGTCTCGCCAATGTATTTTAAAAACTGGTATTCGTCTGGCGCACTTTCCTGAAGGAGTTGTTTGGGACGGTGAAAATAAAATTTATTTAGCAGTAGTGATTGCTGCGAAATCAGATGAGCATTTGCAAGTCTTACAAATTTTGACGCGGGCTTTAATTAATGATGTCGCTGATCAAGTGAAACAGGCTCAATCCGCAGAGCAAATTATTGCATTATTACAAGCCCAACCCGCATCTTTGGCATTGCATGAAAATTTAATCGCCACCCAAGTTCCCGCACTTGATGTAGAAGATTTAATTTGGCAGGCAACACAGCTGCTGAAAAAGCAAAAAATGGTGGAGTGTGGTTTTCTGTCGGGTTTAAAGCTAAACAGCATGATTCATTTAGGGGAGGGGGTCTGGTCGATCACTTCTAACCAGCATGTTTTGAGCCCAGCTGTAAGTTTGGTAAAAGCGGAACAGGTTTTAAGCCATCAGCAGGAAATGCTCAAGACTTTGGTGTGTATTGCCAGTAATGAGCAACTGGATATGCAACGGTTTCAACGGTTAATGGATATTTTGTTTGATACTGAACAAGTTCTTACCCTCAACCAAGAGCAAGATAGTCACCAGTTGGCGCAGTTAATTGGTGCTGAACTGATTCCTGATTGGCCATCTCGTCGTATTGTCTTAGCTAATGCTCATGGTCTACATGCGCGTCCTGCGACATACTTGGTCAATATGACCAAGAAATTTGCAGGGGATATTCTCATTGCTGTAGATGATGGGGCATACGTTTCGGCAAAAAGTTTAACCAAATTATTAGCCATGGGATGCCGTCGTGGTCAAACTCTGACTTTTATTGCACAACCTGATACCGATGCTGTAGCAGGCTTAGAACAGATTATTGATGCAGTTCAACAGGGCTTAGGAGAAGATGTTGAACCTGTTGATCTTGTATCTCATCAGCACAGCAGTAGTGACCCAGTCGTAAATACTTTGGAATTAATGCCTTTTGAATCACATGGCGATACGGGTAGCTGCGGTATTGCGGCATCAACTGGCCTTGCTTTTGGTCCTGCTCATGTGGTGAAGCCACGTGAATTTAGTTATGAACGTCGCGGACAGAGTTTTAAAGCTGAGAATGAAAAGCTTGAAATTGCGCTTCATCAGGTGAAAAATAGCTTACGTCAATTCATTGCACATACTGAATCTACTGCCATTAAGCAGATATTCATGGCACATTTGGAAATGCTGGATGATCCAGACCTCCTCCAAAGTGTACAACGCGGTTTAAAGCAAGGGTTGTCTGCTGCTGCAGCTTGGCATGATCATATTGAAGTGTCTGCTACCGCACAGGCTGCACTTAGCGATCGTTTACTGGCAGAGCGTGCGGCTGATTTAAGGGATATTGGTGAGCGTGTTTTGGCTGCTTTGTGTGGTGTGGCCGATGTCACAGAACCCGAGCAACCTTATATCTTAATTATGCATGATGTTGGTCCGAGTGATGTAGCGCGTCTGAATAAAGATCGTGTTGCAGGCATTTTGACCGCGGTTGGTGGAGCGAGTGCCCATAGTGCTATTGTGGCACGTGCTCTGGCTATTCCAGCAGTCGTAGGTGCTGGTGTAGCTGTTTTAAATATTGAGAACCATGCCACAGTGCTAATTAATGGGGATAGTGGTGAGTATGTGGTCTCACCCGAGCAAAATCAGATTGATCATGCCATTGCAGAGCGCCAACGCCAGCGTGAGTTGCGAGAACAAGCGGAACAGCATTGTTTAGAACCTGCCATCACACTGGATCAACATCAAGTTGAAATCGCAGCCAATATTGGCAAAGTGGGCGCTACGATACAGGCTGTGGCCGATGGGGCAGAAGCAATTGGTTTGCTACGCACAGAATTGGTCTTTATGTCACACAGCAGTGCGCCTGATGAGGCTACACAGGAAGCCGATTATCGGGTGGTGTTAGATGCTTTGGCGGGTCGTCCATTAGTGGTACGTACACTTGATGTGGGCGGGGACAAACCTTTGCCGTATTTGCCTATTGAAAAGGAAGAAAATCCATTCTTGGGCTTACGTGGTATTCGTCTGACTTTACGTAAGCCAGAGTTGTTACGTCAGCAATTGGTTGCTTTACTTAAAGCAGCGGATAATCGCCCATTAAGAATTATGTTTCCTATGATTGGGCGGGTTGAAGAATGGCGAGCAGCAAAAGCAATTTTGGATGAGGTTCGCATACAGCATCCATGTGAAAACTTACAAGTCGGTATTATGATTGAGGTTCCTGCGGCAGCATTGTTGGCTCCAATTCTTGCTCAAGAAGTTGATTTTTTTAGTATTGGAACCAATGACTTGACTCAATATACTCTGGCGATTGACCGTGGTCATCCACTGTTGTCTGCTGAAGCTGATGGCTTACATCCGAGTATTTTGCTATTGATTGATCAAACGGTTCGGGCAGCACATCAGTATGGTAAATGGGTGGGCATTTGTGGTGAATTGGCTGCTGATCCAAAAGCTGTGCCTGTATTGATAGGTTTGGGCGTGGATGAGTTGAGTATGTCGAGTACCAGTATTCCATTGGTGAAGGCGCAAATTCGTGGTTTGAACTATATAAATTGCCAACAGGTCGCACAGCAAGCCTTAAGTTGTGACAGTGCAACTGCCGTACGTGCATTGGTGGAGTAATTACCGAATGGCTAAGATATTAAGCATTACTCTGAATCCTGCAATTGACCTCACCGTGCAATTGGATCAACTAAAAGTTGGCGAGGTCAATCGTCAGTTAACGGCCCAAAGCCATGCAGCAGGTAAAGGCTTAAACGTGGCACAGGTCCTTAAGGATTTGGGTCATGAACTGATTGTGAGTGGCTTTTTGGGGCAAGAAAACCGTCAAATTTTTGACCATCATATCCAGCAAGAGCAATTTGATAACCAATTTATTTATGTTGCAGGTGAAACACGACAAAACATTAAAGTTGCAGAAGCTTCTGGTCAGATGACTGACATCAATGGCAAGGGCTTTTTTATAGATACCTCAGCAAAACAACAATTATGTGAACGCCTATCTCAACTGATTTTAGAGGTTGATGTGATTGTGATTGCAGGTAGTTTGCCACAAGGTTTTTCTGCAGAAGAGCTTTCAACACTGATTCTATTGTTACAGTCTGCTGGTAAAAAAGTCGCAGTAGATACCAGTGGTGTTGCATTGAAAGCAGCAATTGCTGCCCATCCTTGGTTGATTAAGCCTAATACAGATGAGTTGACGGAAACCTACCATTTGCCAGCAGAAACGTTTGCAGAACAGCAGCATCTTTTTGCCAGTTTAAATAGTCAGATCGAACATATTGTGGTCTCGATGGGTGAAAACGGGGTGAACTGGCTTCACCGCACTCAATCCCTGCATGCTACTGCACCGAAGGTCACCGTCCAAAGTACGGTGGGTGCGGGAGATTCCTTGCTGGCAGGTATGATTCATGGCTTGTTGAGTTCAGCTTCCCCAGAAGAAACATTGAAAACAGCAACCGCAATTGCGAGCAATGCTGTGACCCAAATTGGGTTTGCCCTTCCAGACTTTGCTGTTATTGAAGATTTGAAATCGCAAATCTCAGTCCAATCATTGAGTTAATACGATGCAAGAGATAAAACATATTTTATTTGTGCCACATAGTCCCGAGCAGCCGATTAATGCAGTGATTTTGGCAAAAAAACTCTCCAAAGCAGCAACAGCACTTGGCATTTCCAATGATGTGGCGACATCAGTCGAGCATCTCGATTTATCAAATGTTATTGATACGGTTGTTTTTGTTGGACAGAAGTCGGCAGATGCGGATCAACTGCGTGACAAGGTTGTGAAAGTCATTGGTTTGAATAATGCACAACACGATGCGATCATGCTTTTGCAACAAGTTCTTGAGCATTCAGATGCTTTAGATGAAACTATTGCAGCCAATGTAGGGGTTGCACGGTTTGTCGCCATTACAGCATGTCCAACTGGTGTTGCGCATACGTTTATGGCGGCCGAAGCCTTACAACAAGGTGCAGTAAAGCACGGTTATCAGATTGATGTTGAAACCCAAGGATCGGTTGGGGCTAAAAATGTTTTATTGGCAGAAAGTATTGCCAAAGCAGATGTGGTGATCTTAGCAACGGATATTGAGGTCAATACAGATCGCTTTGTAGGCAAACGTGTATATCGCTGCAGTACAGGATTTGCCCTTAAGCAAACGGATAAGACTTTTGCAAATGCAATTGCTGAGGCCAAAGTGCTTGAAACGGGTAAGCAAACAGCCACTAAAACAGAAAATGAAAACAAAGAAAAAACTGGAATTTATAAACACCTTTTAACAGGGGTGTCTTTCATGCTGCCGATGGTGGTGGCGGGCGGTTTGATCATTGCCATCTCGTTTATGTTTGGCCTCAATCCTGTTGAAGGAAGCTTTGCCGCATCCTTAAAGCAAATAGGTGCTGCAGCATTTACTCTTATGGTACCTATGCTGGCAGGTTATATTGCTTATTCTATTGCGGATCGTCCGGGTTTAACTCCAGGCTTGATTGGCGGTTTACTTGCAACACAATTAGAGGCAGGCTTTCTCGGTGGATTAGTTGCAGGTTTTATTGCAGGTTATATTGCGTTATTTTTATCGAAACAGCTTAAACTCCCAAGTAGCCTAGAAGCATTAAAACCAATTTTGATTATTCCACTATTAGCCAGTTTAGCTGTTGGTTTAATCATGATTTATGTGGTTGGACAGCCTGTTGCACAATTGTTTGAATTACTCACACACTTCCTTGCCAATATGGGGACGACCAATGCCATGATCATGGGGATTATCCTTGGGAGTATGATGTGTATTGATGTTGGGGGGCCAATTAATAAAGCAGCTTATGCCTTTACGGTAGGTTTACTGACGTCACAAACATACGGACCGATGGCGATTACTATGGCTGCGGGTATGGTGCCGCCATTGGGTATGGCAATTGCAACTTTTCTTGCAAAGCATAAATTTGCCAAACCTGAGCAAGATGCAGGGAAGGCTGCTGTAGTTCTGGGCCTATGTTTCATCTCGGAAGGGGCTATTCCGTTTGCTGCCAAAGACCCGATTCGAGTGCTTCCATGCGCGATCGCAGGTGGTGCTGTAACTGGGGCTTTGGTTGCATTATTTAAATGTGAACTAGTCACTCCTCATGGCGGTGTAATGGTACTGATCATTCCGAATGCGATGAATTATCCATTAAAATATTTATTGGCGATTGCGATTGGAAGTGTGGTGACTGGTGTAGCTTATGCCGTGATAAAACAACGGTTAGAATAAGCCCTTCATAGAAGCTTTGTGAAAGCTATTTAGTTGCAATAAATGAATAGTATGCCCAATCCTATTTTGGATCATTTGGAGAGTCTCTACTTGAATTTGTCCATGTAATAGATCATGAGCGATGTTGCTGAATAGGATTGCAACCTTACAAATCGAGCCAATATTCACCCCATCCATTGTAGGGTCTGTTGACATTTGTTGCTTAAAAAAATAGCGAGATAGTAAAATTAAATCGCCAAACCCAATTTTACTCTCGCTATGCCTCGTACAATGCTGAATGATCAACAATGGTCTAAGTTACTTTCTATTTTCCGAAATTTTGATATCTATTTCAAATCTAATTTGAGAAATTTTGTCGAAGCAATACTTTATAGAATAAGAACAGGCTGTCCTTGGCGTGATTTGCCTAAAGAATTTGGTTCGTATAACCCAATATTTAAAAAATATAATCGTTGGTGTAAAAATTATAAGTTAATGAAAGTATTTAAATTAATTTCTTAAAATGCTGATATGGAATGGGTTTTTATTGACGGTAGTCATGTTCGGGCACACCAACATTCTGCTGGAATAAAAGATCAGGATATTTCTAAAAGCATTGGTGGAAATAGTTCTAAAATACACTTAGCTGTTGATGCAGATGGCAATCCAATTGAAATTATTATCTCCGATGGAACGACACATGATGTCAAGATTGCTCCAAAAATGATTGAAAAACTGGATTTGAGTGAAACGGAAGTATGTTGTGCAGACAAAGGATATGACTCTGAATCATTAAGGGAACAAATATCTGCGAAAAAAACTAAAGCTAATATTCCAAGAAAATCAAATACACAGTCAAATAATGACCATATGGATTGGTATTTATATAAAATCAGACACTTAGTTGAGAATGCATTTTGTAGGTTAAAGCAGTTCAGAGGAATAGCAACACGATATGATAAGCTAAAGTGTAGCTATGAGGGTGCAGTTGCATTAGCTTGTGTATTTATTTGGCTACCTTTATCGGGTAAATTCTATACTTGAAATGTCAACAGACCCTAGAATAGAGCTGCATCTGACATTACATAAAATGTCAAAAATCACTAAAATTTCTCTTCAAACTTTACAGAAGCTAGAGCGATCAGATGCAAATCCAACCCTAGAAACAATGCTAAAACTTTTAAATCTATTTAGTTTAAAATTAACTGTCGTGAAGAAATGATAACTTTCATTTCAAAATAAGCCAGTTTGTATAAAAAAGAGACCTATTTCCAGGTCTCTTTTAATATTTTTAGATTGGATTTCGGGTCATTTCACCATTGATCAATCTTAAGAGATTGAGCGGATTCTCATCACGTAATGCTTCTGGTAATAAACTTTGCGGATAGTTTTGATAACATACAGGACGTAGATAACGTTCAATGGCCAATGTGCCAACAGACGTACCACGTGCATCCGACGTTGCCGGATATGGTCCTCCATGAACCATTGCATCACAGACTTCCACACCCGTTGGATAACCGTTTAATAATAACCGTCCTGCTTTTTCTTCCAATATCGGCACTACTGCTGAAAATTCAGTTAAATCGGCTTCATCTGCAATGAGGGATGCCGTCAATTGACCATTCATGCTACTGAGGGCTTGAATCAATTGGGCCTTGTCTTCAACTTCAATTACAATGGTCGTTGGACCAAAGATCTCTTCTTGTAACAATTGATCTGCTGCCAGCAGTAGCTGTACATCTGCTTTAAATAGCTGAGGCTGCGCCTGAGTTCCTTGTTGCTCGTGACCAGCTAAATGCTGAATGCCCTGATGTGCGGTTAGATGTTCGAGACCCGAGGCGTAACTTTTCAATGTCCCTGCATTTAGCATGGTCTGTGCAGGCTTACCATTCATGATATTTGTCAGTGTCTCAATCATCTGGCTATATTCAGCTGATTTAATCCCAATGATCAAACCGGGGCTAGTACAGAACTGACCACACCCCATTACTACAGAATCAGCCAAGTCCTGAGCAATTTGAGCACCACGGGTTTTAAGCGCGGCAGGCAGCATCAGCATGGGATTGATACTACTCATTTCTGCAAATACAGGAATGGGTTGTGGGCGGGAAGCCGCCATATCACACAATGCTCGACCACCTTTGAGTGAGCCTGTAAAACCGACAGCTTGAATCAGCGGATGTTTCACTAGCATTGCACCCACACCGTTACCATAGATCATGTTAAATACACCTTTCGGCATATTTGATTTTTCTACAGCATTTTCAATGGCTTGAGCCACTAAATCTGCCGTAGCCATATGGCCACTATGTGCTTTCACCACCACAGGGCAGCCAGCAGCTAAAGCAGAAGCGGTATCACCGCCCGCTGTTGAAAAGGCTAGCGGGAAGTTACTTGCACCAAAGACTGCAATCGGTCCTACCCCTATTTTAACTTGACGCAAATCAGCGCGAGGCATTGGCTGACGATCAGGCAATGCAGTATCAATACGTGCACCGAGGAAATCACCACGACGTAACACTTTGGCAAATAAACGCATTTGACCACTGGTTCGGCCTCTTTCACCTTGGAGACGAGCAATCGGCAAAGCTGTTTCTTGAGAAACAATCTCAAGGAAATCTGCTCCGAGGGCATCTAGTTCATCAGCAATGGTTTCAAGGAAGTGAGCTCGTTGTTCAGGTGAAGTGTGACGATAGCTTTTAAAAGCCTGGCTGGCTGCTTCACAGGCCTGATTCACTTCGCTTTCTGTAGCTTGATGAAATTCATAAGCTAAGGCTTCACCTGTCGTTGCATGAATACTGTGTAAGATTTCATGCCCTAATGCACTGCGTGAGCCAGCAATAAAGTTTTGTCCAATATTACTCATCTGGATTTTCCTAAATTTATGATTAGTGAGAATGCCGCGGTAGATTTTTTTCATTGATGACGCGCATATATAAAGTCGCTGGTTCTAAACAACCACCTGTAGAGAGTTGTCCTACCATCTTGCGGTATATTTCTTGCCAAGGCGTTTGAGAAGCGGGGAAGTTCGGTTTCCATTGTGTACGACGATGTTCTAATTCTTCATCTGAAATAAGAACATTGACAGAGCGTTTATTTAAATCAATTCTTAAACGATCATTTGTCTTTAGCAATGCGATACCACCGCCAACGGCTGCTTCAGGCGACATATTTAAAATAGAAGGACTTGCTGAGGTACCACTTTGACGGCCATCCCCTAAGCAAGGTAAAGAGTCGATCCCTTTTTTAATTAACTCTACTGGAGGTGCCATATTGACGACTTCTGCACTCCCTGGATACCCCACCGTTCCTGCACCACGAATCACTAAAATACAATGTTCATCAATATTAAGTTCAGGGTCATTAATACGCGCATGATAATCTTCAGGACCTTCAAAGACGATTGCTCGAGCTTCGAAACTATTTTCTTCCTCAGGGTTAGATAAATAGGTTTTTCTAAACGCTTCACCGACCACTGACATTTTCATAATAGCGCTATCAAAGAAATTACCACTCAGGACAATAAAACCAGCCCCATGTTTAAGTGGGTTTTCATAAGAGAAAATAACATCGGCATTCGAGGTTTGAGATTGCTGTGCAATTTCTCCCATCGTTTTTCCACTAACAGATGCACAATCCTCATGTAGGACACCTGCTTTTTGTAATTCATACATCACGGCAGGAACACCACCCGCTCTATGGAATCCTTCACCTAAATATTTACCTGCAGGCATACAGTTGACAATAAGGGGGACATTTTCGCCGACACGTTGCCAATCATTTAATGTAAGTTCGATACCCATATGACGTGCAATAGCAATTAAGTGTGGAGGACAATTACTAGATGCCCCCAAAGCCGATGCAACTGCAATCGCATTTTCGAAGGATTTTTTGGTCATGATCTTAGAGGGTTTTAAGCCATCGATAACCATTTGGCAAATCCGCTTTCCTGTTGTATATGCCATTTGACCACGTTCACGATAAGGCGCAGGAATACTGGCACACGTCGGTAAAGACATTCCTAAAGCTTCGGCTAAAGCATTCATTGAAAGTGCTGTGCCCATGGTATTGCAATGACCAACAGATGGAGATGCTGACGTGGTCATTTCCATGAAGCCTTCATAATCAATTTCGCCTGAGGCCAGTAGATTACGAGCATGCCAGATAACTGTACCTGAACCAATCAAATCACCTTTATAGTGACCATCGAGCATTGGTCCACCTGATAAAACGATGGCAGGTAAATCAGTGGTCGCTGCAGCCATTAAGCAAGCGGGCGTAGTCTTGTCGCAACCAGTCGTTAATACAACTCCATCAAGAGGATATCCATGCAGAATCTCAACTAAACCTAAATACGCTAAATTACGATCTAAGGCAGCGGTAGGGCGACGTGATTGTTCTGCAATTGGATGAACTGGGAATTCCATAGGAATACCACCAGCATCCCGAATACCTGCTTTAACGCGCTCAGCCAATTCTTTATGATGTCGGTTGCATGGAGTTAAATCACTACCTGTTTGCGCAATACCAATGATCGGGCGGCCGGATTGAAGCTCTTCACGTGTTAAGCCATAATTCATATAGCGTTCTACATATAAGGCGGTCATGTCTGCATGTTCTGGATTATCAAACCATTCTTGGCTACGTAAAAAAATCCGTTTATTCTGATCATTCATTTCCAGATCCTTACTTCTTCAATATTGTGCAAATAATTGGTATTTAAAATATTTATTACATGGAGTTTGAGACTAAGACCCTAAAAGATAAGTTTGGAAAATACAACTACACTTATAGGTAGTACGTGAAATTTACAGTAATTCACGCTGTTTTAAATTACGAATTAATGAAGTAATACCAAAACTCCATGGGTTTGCTTTATCGCTTGTAGTAACAGTATTAAATAATGTGCCTAGTTTAGGCGTATGAATTCGTACCACATCACCTATTTTATGAGTAAAACCTTCACCCGGTTTTTCACGATCTTGAGTCGGTGCGAAAAGAGTGCCTAGAAAAAGGACGAAACCATCTGGATATTGATGATTTTCATTTAAAGTCTGCTGGGCTAAATCTTCTGGATCACGACTAATTTGGGACATTGAACTTAGACCCTTAAGTACAAAATCATCTGTGCCTTGAATTTCTAACTCTACATCGCATGCGCGAATGTCATCTAAATTAAAAGTTTTATCAAATAAACGAATAAAAGGGCCAATTGCACATGAGGCGTTATTGTCTTTAGCTTTACTCAGTAGCAGAGCACTACGGCCTTCAAAATCTCGAAGATTAACGTCATTACCTAAAGTAGCACCTAATATTTTCCCCTGACTATTAGCGACTAAAACTACTTCTGGTTCAGGATTATTCCATGCTGATTTTGGATGAATACCAATATTCTGGCCTGAGCCAACAGCAGCTAAAACAGGAGCTTTAGTAAAAATTTCAGCATCAATACCAATACCGACTTCAAGATATTGAGACCACATATTTTGTTCAATTAAATATTGTTTTAATTCGAGTGCTTTTTCAGAACCTGGCTGAATCGTTTTAAGACTGTCGCCAATGACGCTTTGAACTACTTCACGAATGTTTTGTGCTTTTTGTGCATCACCAGTAGCTTGTTCTTCAATTACACGCTCAAGCATACTTGCGGCAAAAGTTACACCTGCGGCTTTAATGACTTGAAGATCAATAGGCGTTAAGAAATAAGCTTTGCTCTGATCTGGTACTGCTTGAGTATTTTCAAAAATCTCATCAATAGATCCGACCAACTGCCCTTCAATCTGTGATAGAACCTGAGCAGGTTGATCAATTTCTAATAATTCAGAAATAGTACTGAATTGAGATGAAATATCAAAAACTTGATTACCTTTTAAAAGAACAGGCGAGGGACCAGCGATATTATTAGGTATCCACGCACGACCAATTAAACATCCTTCTGTGCCATCTAGAGGTAGTGAATTAGTCGAAGTCAGTGTTACTTTCATGTCAATCATCCTTGTTATATTTAAAATTATGATAGGATTCCTGATCAATAAGTACCAATGATAATAATTTAATTATCAATAATATTTAGTTATCAAAAAAAGGATTTTTAAATGGCAGAATTGAGTTGTTCGAGTTTTAATAATTGGTTTAAATATAGACACTTAGTGTTGTTGGAAACATTGGCAAGAACCAATAATATGCATTTAGCTGCTGAACAGATGAATTTAAGTCAGCCTGCTATCAGTAAAATGCTTAAAGAAATTGAAAATTTATTAGGTTTTGCTGTTTTTGAGAGATTACCGAGAAGTATGCCTGTAACAGCTTTAGGACAACATGTGATTCGCTATTCACAACGCGTGCTGAATGATGCACAACACTTTGTTGAAGATATTGAAATGTTACGATTAGGTGGACATGGATTTTTAAAAGTAGGAGGGATTTTTGCTGCCACTGCGATGGTGATTCCTAACGCTGTTATTGAAATAAAAAAACAGTGGCCACTGCTTTCGATTGATGTAGTAGAACAGACGAGTGATCATCTAATGGAAATGCTCAGTGAGCATACTTTAGACTTAGCAATAGGACGTTTTACTCAAACCACGCAAAGTCAATATTTTGATTTTCAAGCTTTGGGCCCAGAACCTTTTTGTATTGTAGTGAATAGTGAGCATGCATGTGCACAGCAGAAGTTTTATCCTTTGGAAGAGCTATTGGAATGGCCGTGGGTGTTGTATCCAAAAGGCACACCAATTCGAGAAAGAATGGAGGCAGCATTTGCGCAGGCAAATGTAAAAACGCCTTTAAATACAGTCAATACGATGTCCATGCAAACGTTCTTAAAAATGCTCAGTGACGGACCCATGATTGCGATGTTGCCTGAAGCCATGGTGAGCCGACAAGTAAAAGATGGCCAATTATGTGTTGTTGAAACTGATTTGATTCTAGATGCACAGGATTATGGAATATTGACCCGTAAATGCGAACCTATTTCAGATATTGCTCAGAATTTTGTGAGTATATTACTCAAAAACACTAAATGAGGTTCAATATATATGATGTATTTTATAATTATAAATACATCATATATCGTTTTATTTTTAGCCCTTAAATCGCGTCTCGGCTACACCAGTAATACCTAAGCCATAAATCGCAAATACACTGCCTCGGAGTTGGTTATCTCCGGGGAAACGTGGCAATGGTGGCTGTGACATAGAGGTAACGAAAAGCACATCTAAATTTTTCCCACCAAATGCCAGACTTGTGACTTTTTTAACGGGCATTTCAATAATACGATCGATTATGCCATTTGGTGTGTAACGAACCAGTTGTCCTGAATAGACTTTGGCACTCCAAACATAACCTTCGCTATCGACCGTTGAGCCATCTGCAGAGCCGCCATCTTGCATATCAATGTTACAAAAAACTTGCTTGTTGGATAGACCTGCATTTGAACTATCGTAGTCGTATGACCAAATTTCACCTTGCCAAGTGTCGGCAAAATAAAATTTATCTCCATGAGGACTCCAACAAACACCATTGGAGGTATTGATATTGTCTTCGAGTTTTTGAATAGAAAGATCTGTATTTAAACGATATAAAGATGCAGTTTTAGCTTCTTCCAAACGATTCATTGATCCAAAAATAAAACGCCCTTGACGGTCTACGCCACCATCATTTAAACGGTTAAAAGGCATATCTGGTTCAGGATTTACAATGAACTTTAAATCACCTGTGTCGAAATCTAAACTATAAACACCATCTTCAAGCGCAACGATCGCACCATTGTGATGCTCACGCAGTGCATAAGACCCAACCTTTTGGAAAGTTTCCCACGCCCTTAAATTGCCACCTTGCTCATCACAGCAAAATAAACGGCCGTCCACAATATCGATCCAAAACAAGCTTTGACGAATCGGATCCCAAGTCGGGACTTCACCTAAACGTGTTTTGATATCTACAAATACTTTAATTTCCATTTATATTGTCCTGAAAAATACATCCATTTATTAAGGCAGTTGATTTTAATGAATAATCACGCATTTTTTTATTAAATTAAAACGGAATAGCGTTTATTACCAATGATTAAAAATCACTATTTGATAAGTAAGGGTTATTGGCAAGAGATTATAGAGATATACACATAAAAAAATAGTATACGAATGAATCATATACATCATAAATCGCTAGAGAAATCTGAATAGAATTAATAATTGATGTTAAAAAGTTATCGATATTTAGGAATAATTCATTGGTAATTATTGATCTTCCTGCTTAATTTGGCTTTAACGGCGATTGGATTCGTCAAAGTAAATAAATAGCGGGAAGGAGCACCCATGAATATCCTGATTACTGGCGGTACTGGTTTTATTGGCAAGCAAATCGCAATTAAAATTTTAGAATTAGGTACAATCTCATTCGACGGTCAAGCTGCTCAAACGATTGATAAGGTTATATTGTTTGATGCATTTGCAGGTGAAGAGCTTCCGCAAGACCCTAAAATCCAAGTGATTACTGGCGACATAACTGATAAGAGTTTAGTAGAGAAAATCACAGAAAATATCGATGTGGTTTGGCATTTGGCGGCTGTCGTAAGTTCCGCAGCTGAAGCTGATTTTGATTTAGGTATGAATGTTAATTTATACGGACTACTGACTTTACTTGAAGCTTTGAGAAAACATGGCTCAAAACCACGGGTTATTTTCGCCAGTGGCTGTGCGGTATTTGGGGGAGAATTACCAGACGTAGTCACAGATCAAACTGTAGTGACCCCTAAATCTTCATACGGGATGCAAAAAGCCATAGGTGAATTACTGGTATCAGATTATTCACGTAAAGGTTTTATTGATGGGCGTGTATTACGACTTCCGACGATTGTTGTTCGCCCGGGTAAACCAAATAAAGCAGCATCTACATTCTTTAGTTCGATTATTCGTGAACCGCTAAAAGGCGAATCTGCTATCTGCCCAGTTCAAGCAGATACGCCAGTATTTATTACCTCACCACGTCGTTGTGTTGAATCAATGATTCAGGCAGCAACGCTTTCCCCAAATCAATTAGCGGATAATCGAATTATTCCCTTACCCGGTTTAACCGTGACTGTTCAGCAAATGCTGGACGCATTGGAAAAAGTTGCAGGGAAATCCGCAGTAGATTTGGTGCAATGGCAAGAAGACAAAACCATTCAACGCATTGTGCAAAGCTGGCCTGTGCAAGTCAAAGCAGAATATGCCGAATCGCTCGGATTTAAAGCAGATGAAAATTTTGAAAGTATTATTCAGGCTCATATTGAAGACACCCAGAAATAATGGCTGAGATAGCTGACTAAAGTGAGACAATATTATGGAAGATATTAAACCGATATCTGCTTTGGAAGAGCAGACCGTTAAACGTATTTCAAAAAGAATTATTCCTTTTTTAATTATTTTATTTGTAATGGCATTTTTAGACAGAACCAATATTGGTTTTGCTGCCTTACATATGAATGAGGCGATAGGAATCACTCAAACTATTTTTGGTTTGGGTGCGGGTATTTTTTTCTTGGGGTATTTTATTGCAGAAGTACCTAGTAATATTTTGCTTCATCGTTTCGGTGCCCGTATTTGGATTGCACGGATCATGATTACTTGGGGAATTATTGCTGCATTGATGGGTTTTATTCAAACTGGAACCCAGTTTATTGTTTTACGGTTTCTATTAGGTATTGCAGAAGCTGGCTTTTTCCCAGGTGTGATCTTCTATCTTACATTATGGTTTCCTGTACGCTACCGTGCACGTGTGTTCGCAATGTTTTATTTAGGGTTGCCAATTGCGCAAATTATTGGTGCACCTGTTTCAGTAGGATTAATGCAATGGGGCAATACCATTGGTTATGAAGGCTGGCGTTTGATGTATATTCTAGAAGGCATTCCATCCATTATTCTAGGCATTGTTTGTCTTAAATATTTAACCAATACGCCTAAAGAAGCTCAGTGGCTAACAGGTGAGCAGCGCACATGGTTAATGAATACTTTGGAAAAAGAAGAAAGTGAAAAAGCGAAATCTGCTGATGCAAATTTGAGTAAAAGTGCGGTTATTAAACAGGTATTTAAAAATCCCTTGGTTTGGATCATGGCACTGGTTTATTTCGGTATTACCTCAGGCTCAAATGCGATGTTCTTTTTCTTACCGAGCGTTTTAGAGTCCTTTCGTAATACTTTTGGAATGGAAATCAGCTTAATTCAAAATGGTATGTTAACGGCTATCCCTTATGCATTTGCTGCAGTAGGCATGATCTTATGGAGTCGCCGTTCTGATCGTAAACAAGAGCGTTATTGGCATGGTGCAAGTGCAGCATTGATGGCCGCAATTGCGATCGCCATTGCACTGATTGTGAATCAACCTTGGGCAATTATTGTGGGCTTTATCTTCTTAGCCATTGGTGTATTTAGTGCCATTAACATTTTCTGGACTTTACCGGGTCAAACCCTAACAGGTGTCGGTGCTGCTGCAGGGATTGGACTGATCAACTCTGTGGGTAATTTAAGTGGTTTTACTGGACCTTATTTAACAGGCTATCTTTATACCACGACAGGTAATTATACCGTTGCCTTTATGGTCATAGCAGGCTTTGTTGCAATGGGTGGGCTTGGTTTAATTTTATTGGCAAAGTTAAAGTCGGATTCGCTGAAGAAAGAGTCAGGTGTTCTGCATAAGAATATAGTCTCGGAGTTAAAATAATGGCGAATATTGGCTTTGTCGGTACGGGAATTATGGGTTCACCAATGGTGGCGAACCTACTCAAAGCGGGTCATCAAGTCCAAGTTTGGAACAGAACGCCAGCTAAACTTAGTGATTTAGTCAAGCTGGGTGCCACAGCTTGCCAGGAGTTAAATCAAGTTGCCGTAGATGTGGAGTTCCTGATTTGTATGCTCAGTGATGGACAGACCTGCAATGAGGTTTTGTTTCAAGACCAAGGTGCGGTCGCCAAATTAAAACAAGGCGCTACAGTCATTGTTATGAGTTCTATTCCGGTAGAAACGGCAAAGGCGCAAAATGAAAAATGTCAGTCACTGGGCTTTAAGTATTTGGATGCACCTGTGTCAGGGGGAGAAAAAGGCGCAATTCATGCCAATCTCGCCATTATGGTCGGTGGAGAAGAAGCGGTCTTTGAACAGGCAAAATCAATTTTTTCTGCCATGGGTCGACCTGTTTTAGTCGGTGGCGCAGGCTGTGGAGAATTGGCAAAACTGGTCAATCAAATGATTGTTGCCAGTACGATTGCCACGGTGAGTGAAGGTTTATTACTTGCTGAACAAGGTGGGGCCGATCCCTTTAAAGTCAGAGAAGCACTTTCAGGTGGTTTTGCAGATTCACCCATTTTACAGCAGCATGGTGAAAGAATGCTGCAAAATCAGTTTAAACCTGGTGGCACTGCAAAAACGCAATTGAAAGATATCCACACAGCCACGGCGTATGCTGAAAGTTTAGGCTTGAGTTTGCCTGTTGCACAATTGGTCGATCAACTTTTTGAAAATATGGTTAATGCAGGTGATGGTGATTTAGATCATTCTGCTCTGATTCGTGAATTGAAAAGAATGAATCATTTAGAGAACGAACATTAAAGATGTTCAACTTCCAAAATATCTCAGATAAATACGGGTAAATGACCTATTCATTTTCTATATTACTGGCTTTTAAACAGCCAGTATTTTTATTTAAATCAACGGTGGTGTTTAAAAAAGTATGCTGACATTAAATGAAGTCATTATTGATATAAAAGAAGGTTAAGTCGAAGGCTTTAAAATGGTTTTCAAGCTTTTTCGAAAAATTACAGCTTCTTCTAAAGCCACGCCTAATTCGATGCCTTATTTTACAATTATTGCCTTCAATACCCACAGTAAAAAACTTACCAATACTTTGCTTGCAGTTTTTAAAAGCAGTGATGAAACTGTCCCAATCATCACTTGCAATTCGAGTGTAGTGAACACCTAATTGTTTAAGCTTTGCCTTCAGCAGTTGGACTGTAGCTAAATCTCTTTTACCCCAAACATAAGCAATAATCTCACCTGTTTCTCGATGGTAGGCGTAAATAAGCCATTGTTTATTATTTTTATTTCCTACAAAGGTTCAGAATTCATCCACTTCGATAGATTCGTAATCACTTTGTTTAGGCTGAATTTGATATGTTGATTCACTTAAAGTGCGTAAAACTTTACCGATACTGATACGCTCAACTTCAGCAATATCTCGTATACCGCTGCCTCTGACCATTAACTGTAATATTTTACGAGTAATACCTGAATTACACCCTTGATAGCTGAGTGCATGGTCACCAATAAACTGACGTTTACAGTCTTTGCACTGATAGTTTTGTTTCCCATCTACCTTGATGCCATTTTTCTTTATACTCTCACTGAGGCAGGTTGGACATTTGATTTCTAGAGTTATTCACATTTCCCTATTTTATCAAAATCCAACCTGCTTTTTTTCAGCATACTTTTTTAAACACCACCAAATCAACTAGATCATATCGTTTTGCTGGGGTGTGCACTTGTCGATTCATTCACTCAGGTTTTATCATTAAATCTTTTTAAATATGAATAGTAATATCTAAATAAAAACATATGGATAACCCTAATCGTTGATAAGGTTTTTTCCTGTAACAGCATAAAATATATGTAATTTTATGCTCTAGTTGAATCAAATTTTAGGCTTGTCAGATCAGTTTGTGGCCTTGTTGAGGTTCAACGTTATCAATACCTTTCAAAATAGATGATCTTAATTTCTTAATTTCTTAATTTCTTAATTTAAGCAGGATTCGGTTTATTGATAACATTTAGTTATTGTGAGGTGGGAAAATATAATTGGAATTGAAAAAGATGTAAGTCTATATTTCCTTTAATTTCATGGAAAAAATCTACGCTAGAGAAACCTGAAAATATTTAAAAATGAAATTACAAAATGGATTACTTCATTCACATTAAGTGGATAAAGGTATAAGGAAATAAGATGAGTTTAAAAAAAGTACATCAACATTCGTGGGTATCGCTAATTGTGTGCTGGTTAATTTGGCTAGTTATTGCATACGACCGTGAGTTGATATTTCGTGCCGCCATAATGATCTGTGAGGAGTTTTCACTCACGCCTACAGAATGGGGATATACCATTGCTCTAATTACTGTTTCACTGGCGTTATTGAGTATTCCTGTCAGTGCATATTGTGATGTTAAAGCACCAGGGTGGAAACGTGCAATTTTTCAATGGCCTTTAATTATCGGATTCACTTTACTGTCTTTACTATCAGGCATTATGTCTTTTAGTAATACTTTCTACAAATTTGTTATCTTACGAGTATTAGTGTCAATGGGCTGTGGTGCAGCTGAGCCGATTGGCGTTAGTAACACTGCTGAATGGTGGCCGAAAGAGCATCGTGGATTTGCTATCGGTGCACACCATGCAGGTTATCCAGTAGGTGCAATGCTGAGTGGTGTTGTTATGGCATCCATCATTTATTACTTTGGCCCTGAAAATTGGCGCTATGCATTCTATCTAGGCATTATGGTTTCTGTACCAGTCCTCACATTTTGGGTCATCTATTCAACTAAACAGCGTTATGATGAATTTCATGATTCTTGTATCGAGCGTGGATTTACAGCTCCTACAGAAAATTTAAAAATTGAATCTGATGATCAAAATAAAAAACAAGCTCAAAAAGGATTACTGAAAAAAACTTTAAAATCTCGCGGTATTTTATTTACTGCAGGAAGTACATTAATTACACACATTGTATATCTTGGATTTCTCACCATTTTTCCAGCCTACCTCTACAATATTGTCGGTTTAAATCTAGCAGAATCTGCTGGTTTAAGTGCGGTATTTACCATTACAGGGATCATGGGGCAAATTTTTTGGCCTTCTTTATCAGACAAAATTGGTCGACGTAAAACCTTAATTCTTTGTGGAATTTGGATGGCAGGCGGAATACTCAGTTTCTGTTTAACTCAAGGTGTTACTTCAGTCATTATTATTCAATTAATTTTCGGTTTCTCAGCGAATGCAATTTGGCCCATTTATTATGCAACTGCATCAGATTATGCGGATCAAGATGCAATGGGGACAGCAAATAGTATCATTACTGTAGCACTCTATGTTGGCGGAGCAATTGCGCCAATTTTAATGGGATCTCTATTGACTAACTTTGGCGGTTGGCATAATGCAACAGGTTATACACTTTGCTTTATTTTGATGTCTGTATGTGCGCTGATAGGTGTTTTACTGCAAGTTATCTTAGGTTATTTGGATAAAAAAGATAATTTAAAAACTATTTAATCGCCAAAAAATTAGATTTATTTCAACTACATATTTCTGCTGATTAGTGTGTAGTTGCTATCTAATGTTTTAATATTTGATTAAAGAATTTGACTTTAATCTAGGGAAGATTTGTCTAAAAAAAAGGATTTTTAATGAAAAAAATCGTCAGTTTAATGGCAGCTATGATAGTTTTTATACCATTGCAAAGTGTCTGGTCACTTGAGAGTCATGGATATATACGACTGGGTACTGGTAATTCAGAAAGCGGTAGTAGTCAACAATGTTTTCAGCTTACTGGTGCTGAATCTAAATATCGTTTGGGAAATGAGTGCGAACAATATGCTGAGCTTTTTCTCTCACAGAAAGTGTTTGAATTTTCAGATCAATCTAAACTTAGCCTCAACGCAATGGGGCAATTCATGAATGAATATAGCCATACATTAAAATTTTCAGATGAATATGGTTCCACAAGACTCAGTCAAGCTTATGTCAATTGGGAAAATATAAGCTTTTTAAATGGTGCTAATATGTGGGTTGGTCGACGATATTATAACCGTCATGATATTCATATTTCAGACCTGTTTTACTGGAATCAAAGTGCCACAGGCTTTGGTCTGGATGGCTTCAATTTAGAACCATTTTCACTGAGTTATGTATTTTCTCGAAAAGATAATGTTAATCAAGAGCCGTATGTAAATCGACATGATCTTACTTTTAAAGGTATACAACTCAATAAGCTCAATGAATTACAGCTTGGAGTGTCCTACGTAGATGCTGAACATACGGGTATAGCTTATACAATTGAAAATATCACCCAAGGTATTGGGAATGGTAAAAATACATTGACTCTTCAATATGGAACTGGGGCAGGGATAGGTCTAGGATATACCGGTGATCCAGAGCTTGATCGTGAGAGTAAAAAATGGCGTATTCTTGATTACATTGATTGGGAAACAAACTCCAAGTTGTTTAATGGTCAGCTACAAGTGTTGTATCAGCAAACCCAGCTTAAAGATCAAGATAAAGTGAATTGGTTTTCAGCAGGTAGTCGTACCGCTTATGTGTTGAATGATCATTTCAAACTGTCCACAGAAATTGGTTTTGATCAGATTCGTAGCAAGGGAGAAAATCGTCAATTAAGTAAATTGACCATTGCACCGACCTATGCGCCTAAAGGAACTCGATTTTATGACCGCCCTGAATTGAGAGTATATTACACTTATGCCTATTGGAATGATCAAGAGAAAGTTATCAGAGACTTGAGTAATAATGAATTTATCAATCAAAATCAGGGCTCAAACTTTGGCCTACAACTCGAATATTTCTGGTAATACAATTTAAGTAGTTTTTTCACCTTATATCGATATGACGAATATGTTGCAACTGTAGTTGTAAAAGCAAACGCATAATTCAAAATATTACTTTTTTATATATTCCAACTAAAAGGCCTGGTTATTGTTTAGATAAGCAGGCCCTAATACTTGATTTATTTTGTATTTTGATATCAAGAATTTCAAGCGAAAGACTAAATCAGATTCTGCTTATGACCTAAGATATTTTGGTTGATATTACTTTCTAAAATAGAAAATAAACGTTCTTGCGCTTCATTCGTTGCCCAAGCGATATGTGCAGTAATCATAACATTTGGATGATTTGTTTTTAGTAATAGATGGTCTTTAGTTGGCGGTTCTTGATCTAGAACATCTGCACCAAATCCAGCAATTTGATGGTTTTCTAAAGCATGAGCAACATCATGATTATTGATTAAACCGCCACGCCCCACATTAATTAAAATACTGTCTTTTTTCATTTGTTTAAGCACAGTAGCATTAATCATGCCACGAGTTTCATCATTTAACTCACAATGCAGTGAAAGTACATCTGCTTGCTTAATCGCTTGATCAAAAGGAACATAGCCTTCACGACATTTTTCAGCATTTTTACGTTCGCTGAAAATGACATTCATTCCAAATGCTCGAGCTTTATCGGCTAAGGCTTGACCAATTTCCCCTTTACCCAAAATGGTTAAAGTTTTATTTTTTAATTCACGTATGGGCGATGCTAAGTAAAAAGAAACTGAACCTTCAGACCAAGCTCCGCTTTGCACAGCATTGAGTTGAGACGAAAAGTTTTTAATCAGATTTATCATGAAGATAAAAGCATGTTCAGCAACGGCATCACCTGCATACCCACGAATATTACAAATTTCCACATTTTTTGATTTAAGTAAGTCTACATTTACATGATCATAGCCGGTAGAACATAATACCAATAATTTAAGGTTCGGGTTGTTTGCTAGAATTTGCTCATCTACTTTTAAATCACTAATAATAATGACATCTTGATCTTTAACTTGATCATAAAATTGCTGTTGATTCAGTTGTTCATACTCAGTGTATTCCACCGGAAAATCAAAGCTAAATGCTTTATTAATTAATACGCCTTTTTCGACACATGTAATTTTTAAAGTTTTCATAAATTTATATATCTAAATAAAATTTAAAAGGAGACTTAAACTTATTTTTTAATTAAGTTATAAGCCATTTTGGTATCATCCAATTGCACTAAAGATGCATGTCTTGCAGAGAGGGGATCTTTATTTTCTATCGCGGTTAAAATTGCTTTGTGACGAGGTAATGAATAACTTTGTAAATTAGGTCGTAAGCTGGTGACTTTAATCGATTGCTGTAAAGGCAAAACCAACATTTTTGACATATAAGAGAGTAGGTCATTATGTGTGGCTTTTGCAATAGCCAAATGGAAGTCAATATCAGGTTGAATGAACTCTTCTACATTTTTGGCTTTTTCCATACCATCATAGGCATTCTTTATCTTCTGTATATCTTCTTCTGTTGCGGTACTCGCTGCAATATAGGCGAGTTCAGGCTCTAAGACATGACGAACAGTAGACAATGTTTTAAAGAATTCATTTTCAGGGGTGGATTGAATTAACCAAAATAAAACATCCGGATCGAGTAAATACCATTCATCTTTAGGTCGAACTACTGTACCAATACGTGGCCGAGAATAGGTTAAACCCTTGGCATTTAAGACTCGTATTGCTTCGCGAAAAACGGGACGACTAACCTGAAATTCCTTGCATAATTCAGCCTCAGAGGGTAATTTTTCATTTTCAGGAATTTCACCTGAAACGATTTTTAGACCCAATTGTTGAACAATGAGTGCATGCTGGCTTTTACTCGGAACAGGGTTTTTATAGTCGGCGTTACTCATAATTCTGCAATTAATTTTCTTTGACCTTAGTATGGTATAGATGACCCTGTAAATTAACAAGATCATCTATTTTGAGTAACTTAGTGTGAGTGACGTGGAACTTCAGAGCCGCGACAGCCTACAAGAAAGTCAAAGTCGCAACCTTCATCCGCTTGAAGCACATGATTAACATAAAGCTCACGATACCCGCCAATAAAGTTTGGTTTTGGCGGTTCTTCTAAATTTGCCAGACGGTGTTGCAACTCTGCATCGCTGATGTCTAAATGTAATTTACCTGCATAAGCATCCAGTTCAATAAAGTCACCATTTTGAACTGCGCCTAATGGACCACCGGCCATAGCTTCGGGTGCAACATGTAGCACAACGGTACCGTATGCTGTACCACTCATACGGGCATCTGAAATACGAACCATATCCGTGATGCCTTTTTCAAGAATCTTGGGTGGCAAGCCCATATTGCCAACTTCAGCCATGCCTGGATAACCTTTTGGCCCAGCATTTTTGAGGACAAGAATACAGGTTTCATCTACATCCAGATCTGGATCGGCAATACGTGCTTTATAGTCATCAAAATTTTCAAATACTACAGCACGACCACGATGTTTCATTAATTTTGGTGAAGCTGCAGATGGTTTTAATACCGCACCTTTAGGCGCAAGATTACCGCGTAAGATACACATGCCACCATCTTTACGTAGTGGATTATCCATTTGACGGATGACTTCATCGTTATAAATGGGTGAGTTTTGACAATTGTCCCAAATACTTTCACCATTGACTGTCAATGCATTCGGATGTGGTAATAAATTATGTTCGCCCATACGACGAATTACGGCTGGTAAGCCACCACTATAATAAAACTCTTCCATCAAGAAGCGACCAGACGGTTGTAAATCTACAATTGTTGGCATACCACGACCAACACGATTCCAATCATCCAATTCTAAATCTACACCAATACGACCTGCTATGGCCTTTAAATGAATCACTGCATTAGTTGAACCGCCAATGGCTGCATTCACTTTAATGGCATTTTCAAAAGCTTCTTTAGTTAAGACTTTAGAAAGAGTCAAATCTTCTTTGACCATATCCACAATACGCATACCCGACAAATGAGCCAGAACATAGCGACGTGAGTCAACGGCTGGAATCGCGGCATTATGTGGTAATGATGTACCTAAGGCTTCAGCCATACATGCCATTGTGGATGCCGTGCCCATGGTATTACACGTACCTGCTGAACGAGACATACCCGCTTCAGCAGAAAGGAACTCATTTAAATCAATTTTGCCTGCCTTTAATTCTTCATGCATTTGCCAAACAATAGTTCCAGCACCAATGTCTTTGCCTTTATGTTTACCATTCAGCATTGGGCCACCTGTCACCACAATTGAAGGAACGTCACAACTTGCAGCTCCCATCAATAGAGCTGGGGTGGTCTTATCGCAACCGGTAAGTAACACAACACCATCCATAGGGTTACCACGAATAGCTTCTTCGACATCCATACTGGCCAAATTACGCGTTAACATTGCCGTAGGACGTAAGTTGGACTCGCCACTTGAAAAAACAGGGAATTCGACAGGATAACCACCCGCCTCTAAAATTCCTTTTTTTACATGTTCTGCAATTTTACGAAAGTGGGCATTACATGGTGTGAGTTCTGACCACGTATTACAGATACCAATAATCGGGCGACCATCAAATGCATGATCTGGAATCCCTTGGTTTTTCATCCAGCTACGATACATAAATCCATTTTTATCTGTCGTTCCAAACCAAGCGGTTGAGCGTAAAGGTTTCTTTTCTGACATCTCTATATCCTTATATAGTATTACTATTGAAATAATATTTAGCAAAATACACTAAAAAAATTCTTTTTAAAAGAGTTTGAAATTTAAATAGTAATACTATATTTTATTTTATAGAAAGTTTCCTTTAGCATGATGCTTAAGAATAAATCTATGGAAGGTGGAGTCGAATATGGATTTCGAAAAGGATGTTATACGGACGGTGACATATAAGCTGATCCCTGCATTGGTCATACTTTATCTTGTTGCCTATATCGACCGTGCGGCAGTTGGCTTTGCGCATTTGCATATGGGGGCAGATGTTGGGATTGGCGATGCTGCCTATGGATTAGGCGCAGGTTTATTTTTTATTGGTTATTTTCTATTCGAAGTTCCAAGCAATTTACTTTTGGATAAATTCGGCGCGCGCAAGTGGTTCACTCGAATTTTATTGACATGGGGTTTAATCACCATGGCGATGGCACTGATTGAAGGCCCTAAAAGTTTTTATGCCCTCAGATTCTTGTTGGGTGTAGCTGAAGCAGGTTTCTTTCCTGGTGTTTTATATTTAATTACCCAATGGTATCCAGTGCGTCACCGTGGAAAAATCATGGGCATGTTTGTACTGTCTCAGCCCCTTGCGATGATGATTGCAGGCCCATTGGCTGGCGCATTGCTTGGTATGGATGGCGTGGCGAATATGCATGGCTGGCAGTGGCTATTTATTGCTGTAGGTTTACCCGCAGTTCTTCTTGCCTTACCCACCTATTTATACTTGCCAGACAATATTAATAAAGTGAAATGGTTAACCGATCAGCAAAAAAACTGGCTGAAAAATGAATTGGTTAAAGATGAATCTGAATACGACCAAACACGGCATGGTAATCCTTTACTGGCTTTAAAAGATAAACGGGTTTTAACTCTTGCGCTTTATTACCTTCCAGTCACCTTAAGTATTTACGGTTTAAATTTATGGCTTCCAACCATTATTAAACAATTTGGTGGCGGAACTGATCTACAAGTGGGCTTTTTGTCCAGTATTCCTTATGTTTTTGGCATTATCGGTCTTTTGATTATTCCACGCAGTACAGACCGTTTAAATGATCGTTATGGACATTTGGCTTTTCTATATGCCTTTGGTGCTTGTGCCATGTTCTTGAGTGCTTGGCTAAGCTCACCTGTCTTACAGTTGGCTGCATTGTCAGCGGTCGCTTTTTGCCTATTTTCCACAACGGCTGTTTTTTGGACTTTACCAGGTCGGTTTTTAACTGGGGCAAGTGCAGCAGCAGGCATTGCATTAATCAATTCAGTCGGCAATTTAGGTGGCTATCTTGGGCCGTATGGTATTGGATTATTAAAAGAATATACAGGCAATATGGCAGCAGGTCTGTATTTCCTCTCTATCGTTATGGTTTTTGGCTTAATTTTGACTTACTTCGTTTATTCAAAATTAGAAAGAAACAAATCTCAAAAATTAAATTTAAGTGAACAAGCGTAAAAGGAATTTGTAATGAATGTAATTCAGTTTGAAATTAATCATAATCAGCGTGCTGTTGGTATTGTGGAAAAGAATACGGTTCAGCGTGTAAATATCGTAGAGAGTGTTCGGGATTTAGCATTAATGGCGATTCAGAATCAACTCAGTCTGGAACAACAAGTTCAACAGCTGGGGTATAGCGATGACAGTTATGACTATCAATCTTTACTAGTAGAATTAAAAGTTCTTCCACCTTTGGATCATCCAGATACCGCTCACTGCTTTATATCAGGTACAGGTTTAACCCATTTAGGTTCAGCATCTACGCGTGACAAAATGCATCAACAAAATTTAAATGATGCTGCATCAGTGACCGATACCATGCGCATGTTCCAATGGGGGGTTGAAAAAGGTAAACCTACTACAGGTAATGTCGGCGCGCAACCTGAATGGTTTTATAAAGGGGATGGTTCTATCGTGGTTCGTCCCGGTACGGATTTACCTTTACCTCCTTTTGCAGAAGATGGTGGCGAAGAACCTGAAATAGCAGGTTTATATGTGATCGGTCCAGATTCAAAACCGTATCGAATTGGTTTTGCCTTGGGCAATGAATATTCTGATCATATTATGGAACGTCGTAATTACCTATATCTTGCACATTCTAAATTACGTGCTTGCAGTTATGGACCAGAGTTACGTACAGGTGAACTTCCAAATCATTTGGTCGGTACAAGCCGTTTACGCCGAGATGGTGAAGTCATTTGGGAAAAAGAATTTTTATCAGGCGAAGATAATATGTGTCATAGCCTCAGTAATTTGGAATATCACCATTTTAAATATCAGCAATTTTTAAAACCTGGGGATGTGCATGTTCATTATTTTGGTACAGCAACGTTGTCATTTGCAGATGGAATACAAGCACAAGTCGGCGATGAATTTGAAATTGAAATGAAAGAATTTGGTCATCCTCTGAAAAATAAACTTGCACATACCCATGCTGAATTGCCGATTGGCGCAGTTATTACACTTTAAGGAACCGGCTATGACCATTGGGAAAAACTTTATTGCGGGTCAACGCAGTGCATTGGGACATGAAATCTTACAGAGCGTTCATGCCACCACGGGTGACGTTTTGGTTTATGAATTCCATCAGGCCACTGAACAAGAAGTTAATTTGGCCTGTGAAGTTGCGAGCCAAGCCTTTAAGCACTACCGTCACACGTCACCTGAACAACGTGCTCAGTTTCTTGAAGCAATCGCTGATGAATTAGATGCACTTGGGCAAGATTTTCTAGAGATTGTTTCTCAGGAAACGGCTCTACCGCTTGCCCGCCTACAAGGTGAACGAGGTCGAACCAGTGGTCAAATGCGTTTATTTGCCAAAGTGTTACGTCGTGGTGATTTCCTTGGTGCACGTATTGATACCGCATTGCCTGATCGTCAACCGATGCCTCGTGTAGATTTACGTCAAATTAAAATTGGCGTAGGTCCCATTGCTGTCTTTGGTGCAAGCAACTTCCCATTGGCCTTTTCCACAGCAGGTGGTGATACCGCTTCGGCTTTAGCTGCAGGCTGTCCTGTGGTGGTGAAAGCACACAGTGGTCATATGGCAACGGCAGATTTAGTGGCACAAGCCATTGAACGGGCCGTCGAAAAAACCAATATGCCCAAAGGTGTATTCAATATGATCTATGGTAATGGGGTTGGTGCAGCGCTGGTCAAACATCCATTGATTCAAGCCGTGGGTTTTACAGGATCATTAAAAGGTGGTCGAGCATTGTGTGATATGGCGGCTTCCCGCCCACAACCCATTCCTGTATTTGCAGAAATGAGTAGTATCAATCCCATGCTGATGCTGCCTGCCGCGCTTAAAACCCGTGGTGCTCAAATTGCTCAGGACTTGGCTGATTCTGTAGTAATGGGGTGTGGTCAGTTCTGTACTAGCCCCGGTTTGACCATTGGGATTAAATCAGCTGAATATAGCCAGATGATTGAGACACTGACAAATATCATGAATGGTAAGCCTGCACAGACCATGCTAAATGCAGGGACATTGAAAAGTTACGCCTCGGGTCTCGAACATCTAACCGCACATCAGGGCATTCAGCATTTAGCTGGTCACGAGCAACAAGGAACTCAGGCGCAGCCTCAGCTATTTAAAGCAGATGTACAGCTACTGCTGGCAGCAGATCAATTGTTACAAGAAGAGATCTTTGGTCCAACGACCATTGTAATTGAAGTTGAAGACAAGGCCCAATTGATTCAAGCCCTCAGTAGCATGAATGGTCAATTGACGGCATCCCTCATTGCAGATGAAGCCGATTTAACTGAATTTTCAGCAGTAGTGCCGATATTGGAAGAAAAAGCAGGACGGTTATTATTAAACGGTTATCCAACGGGTGTGGAAGTCTGTGATGCAATGGTTCATGGAGGACCATATCCGGCAACGTCGGATGCACGTGGTACGTCTGTTGGCACATTGGCCATTGAACGTTATCTACGTCCTGTATGTTATCAAAACTATCCGCAAAGTTTATTACCAGAAGCATTACGTGATGAGAATCCGCTCAATCTCTTAAGATTGATCAATGGTGAAATGACCCGAAATCCAATCTAAAAATATTAAAAGAGACCTGGAAATAGGTCTCTTTTTTATACAAACTGGCTTATTTTGAAATGAAAGTTAGGGGGGAAACATATTAAAAAGTATGGTAACTTCATAATCTAAAATAAATAATATTTGCGTTTAATGATTGAAAAAGCAAGATTCAAACAGATTATTCGCTTTTTTGCTATAAATTTCACTGCAAATCACTGCAAATCACTGGATAAATCGACCACTCGTTTTTTTCATAGGTTACAAGCCATCCTTACCCGATAGACCACAAGTATAAAAATTACATAGCTAAGTCTAAATGATTCATACTCATGCTAAGTTCCTCTGCTTCCAGTACTCCCTTCTAATCCTTCAACTTTAAGCTCAAGAGATTGTGGTCTGCCAATACATGCTAAATGTAAGCAAAATTTAAATGCAGCAAGCGCATGACCATCTTTGACTGAATAGAGTTGTAGACGAGGAAAATCCTCTTGTGTTGATGGATGTTTATCTGTTGATGCTTTTGCTAGTTTGAAAAGTTGAGGCTGTTGTTTAGCATCTAACTTTGTTTGCAAATTTTGTCCAAATAAGTGCCAAAATTTGGCAGGAAATAAAGCCTTAACCTGGGAGTAAAAATGTTCGAGTTGATCGATATCCTTCCAGCGATAATGGATACCTGTGTGTGATGCGGTCACTCGATTCAAAAATACATTCAGGACGCATGCAATTTGTGTTGGTTTTTTACGAGCTACTTTCTGTAAATGTTCAAAAAAATAAGTCAACGCATGACGCTCTTCAGCGGTATCAAGCATCGCCGGCTTTAAGTGTGTTGAGCTCTCAATACTAAATAAACGCGGATTCCCTTTTTTTGATTTAATATTTGCTAAATTTAGGGCATTTTCAAACCAATAATTGACGAGCTCTTCTGGTAAGCACATACGTTGAGCTGCACTTTTAGGATCGTTAGTAGTCTCCAATATATTGAGCGTTTCATAAAAGCGTTGAAGTGAAATTTTAGAATCTTCTGTTCCAGCAAAGAAAGCAAAAAAATCATGGGATTGATCTATTTGTAACGACAGTTCATCCAAAATGTCAGTAGCATTACTTTGGAGCCAGTTTGTTTGATCGTTCAATAACATAGTTGCTAGAACTGCCTGATTTTTTTCAAAATTAAAGTCTTTTTCATCATTTGTTATTTTTAAATTTTTAAACGTTGCATTGTGGCCCATGATTTTTTTAGCCAGTTCATTAGGCATATCTGGATGATATTTTAGTAGTTTTTGACCAGCTATGAGATAACTTAAATGAATATAGCTTTTGAAAGTTTCAACTGGCTCTATATGTCCTAAGAGATGTGCAATAACAAACCAATGGTTTTGTCCATGTTGATTCTGAAGTAGCTCAGCTCGAATTTTTTGATATTCGTCTTCACTATAGTCAGTCAGCTTTTGCACAAGTGGTGCATATTCGCAGTTGAGTAACAGTGATAAGTGATTCGCTGTAGTGTGACGAAAAGAGTGAAATGAATAATGATGTTCTTTAAAGATTTGATTCAGTATTTGTTTTAGTGGCGTGGTGACAGTATGTTTATTCAGTTTTTTATTTTCATTCAAGTTACTGAATAAATATAAGCTTTTCTTATTCTCTAAACGTTTTTCCACAACATAATCGCTAAAAAATTGGTGTTCATCATCTTTAAGTAAAGCATAGGCGGGTACAATCCGTTCAGCACTATCTGTTTTGAGTAGATGTTGATTCCCTTGTTTTTTTGAACCATAAGGTTGAATCCATATAGAAAGTTGATCGAAACCCTCGATATCTTTTACACGTAAACCGAGTATTTCATTAATACGCATACCAGTGCGGTATCCCAAAATATAAATTATTTTCAATATTTTATAATGATGATCTGAAATAAAGTGGTCATGTAAAAGTTGATCCAATTTCTTTAATATCACTTGGAATGTTACGTGCCCAATGATACGTGCGCGGGGTCTACTTTGTGATGCAATAAATTCGAGTTCGAAATCTTCTGCTTGAAAAACAATTTGTTGAAAGGTGTGAAAGCGTTTCAACATACGAATAGTTTGGTCTTTAGATTTTTTAAACTCAGGTTGATCTGCTTCATCAGCAAGTCGTGTATTGCTAATGATTTGTTGATAGATTTTGTTCAGCAGATCATTAATGTCATCGTCGGCATCGAAGTATTGTAAGGCATGAGTTAAAAACGGTTCTGCGATCCGGGTGTAGTATGTATAGATTGAACTATCTGCGAGTTTTTGATTGTCTTGAAATGACTTAGTGTACTTAACTGCATCAAAATCAAAGGTTGCTAGTTCTTGTATTTGTTCTGAACTTGGTCGATAGAGACTGATGAGCCACAGGATAATACGCTTAGAAAACTCATTAAACTGAGTCTGATATATGAGACAAAATTCAATAATGAGTTCAACAATTGGTTTTTCCGTTGATGATGTGCGAATAATTTTCAGCAAGTTTTTATGAATAAATATTACATTCTCTACCGCTTCAGACGTATTTAGATTTGGTAAGGGCTTGGGTGTAGAAGATATATTTCGTTCGAGTTCATCCACTAACTGAGTTTTAAATTTTGGGAGAGCAAAATTTTCAAACTCATGTTCAGATAAACCACAAGTGAGTGTTTTTTCTAACAAGCATTGTGATAATGCTGGGTCAACATCTGAATTTTTCAGTTGTAGCCAGTTGAAATTGGAGTAGTCACGTAGAAATTTAAAAGTCTTGCTTGTGTATGGATGTTTAATTTTTTGAAAAATGAGACGAAGGTAAGCACCCACGTCAAGACTGATGTCACGAATTTGTCTTGTATTGAAATGAATGAGCCAAAGGCGTGTTAGTTGATCTGGAACAAAATTACGCGATTTGCGTATCGTTTTTTCATCAATAAATAAATCACCATAGCTCTGAGAAAGTGGCTCTAAAAAGATGATATTAAAATCGCAAATTTTTTGGATTTTTGCCAGGTTTTTTAAATGTTCGAGCAAAGCATTTAATGAAGATGTTTGATTTAATCCACCGTATAACATTGAGCAAAGCAGAATATTCCCAATAATTTCATCATCAGAAAAAGCAGAACTATCTTGAGCAAGAATCCAATAATCCCAAAGTTTTTCTATAATGATGTCAATTTCATGACCGGCCTGGATCCAATCTGGGGTGAAAATTGGTTCATCGCGTTTCATCTCAAAGGTGAGGTACGGTAATGGGAAGTCTAGGTTATTGTTCTTATTGAGATATTTGATATATGTTCGGAAGAATTCATGTGCATATTTTTTCCAAGCCAAATTTGGTGCTTTACGTTTAATAAACTCATAAATCGCGGGATAAGCTTGAATTAAGTCTTCAGTTGAGAATTTTTGTTCATCAAAGTATTGTCGGAGCTCTTGTTCTGCATCAGCTCGTAGGGTCTTTTCTAATTCATTACGTTGAAGTTGACGTCTATCTTCAGCATAGCGTTTTTTTTGGATTTTTTTATTGAATGATGACATGTACTTCAATCCCGCTAATTTTAAATTGATCTTTCATTTGCTCTAAAACATCTGCAATTTTAGAAAATTGAGAGAGCGATAAACTGGAAAATGGATGTGCTGCTTCTTGTTGCATGAGTTCATGTCCAAAGAGAGCTAAAATCTCAGGTTCGGTAATTTTATGAGTTAAAAAAGCACGTGCTGTGTGGCGGTGCCAGTTTGCATGATCAAGGCATAATTCAGGATGAAAATTTTTGACTATAGAAGGGCTTAGTGATATCCACTCGTTATTTTTGATAATGCCAAGTAAGGGCAATTGACTTGTTTTGATTTGTTGTAAGAGATCAGCTAAGTGTGAGTGGCTCATTATGATTTGAATCGAAAAATATTCTAAAAAATTAAGGAATTTTTTTATCTCTTCAACTAAAAATGGGCAAAGTGGAATGAGGCGTCCGAATCCATTGCGGCCGCCTACTTCTTTGTCAGAAACCATCAAAATTTGGCGTTTTAAATTAAAGTTTTTAAGAAATCCAGGGAATTCAGCAACGGGGCGTGCTGCTGTAAAAAGAAGGAGGATATGCCATAGCCAGATGTTGTAATGATTAAAGATTGAAATTAGGTCATCTTCGGCTTGTGAAAAAATATTAAATTTCAATACAGCAAAAATCTCTGTAATTACCTGTGGCTTGGGAGCTTTACGACTACCAAAATAAAGTGTTGAATCAGATGGTGAAGTGGTAACACCACTTTCATATTTACGCACTATATCCGCACAGAGTGATTTTAAAATATCGAGATATTGTGCGTGTAAACGCGGGATATGCTGATGACAATAAGAAATAGACGATGACTGATTTGCATCAATCCCTGTAACTAGGTCTGCAAGTTGTTTATTACCTGTTTTTTCAAGAACCGTGTGATGCAGTAGAGAACTCACCTTTACGACAGACAGTTTTGGAATCAATAATTCTTGTCTTAATTTGCGTAAATATTGCTGTATATCATCGAAACTAACCGAATTCATTTTGCGGAGATCCTCAATGAATAGATTAGGGATTGGAATGTCTAAATAGATCGTCTGATTGAGCAAGTTGTCTGAATACTCAAAATCGCGGTTCTCAAATACATTAAATTTACTGCTTAAGAAGAACTGATCATTTTTATGGATCAATTTTTGGCGGTTATTTAAGTTTATAGCTCGCTTGCTTTGTATATATAGCCACTCATTCACACTGTTGCCTGTTAAAAATGCGAGCATCAGGATCAAAGCACTTTTATTTTGATGTTCAGAGTAGTCCACATGAAGTCTTTTCAGTAGATGATTCACGCTAGATGGATTCGGGAAAAAACTACTCGACGTGAGTAAATGTTCTTTGCGTTGAATATGTTTTGCAACAAGCCGTAGAACATAGTTTTGACTCGTTTCTGAATGTGCTGCGAGTGGTGTGACGTGAGTTGGATTGACAACAATTTGCCTATTAATCGGCTCATCAATTAACGTTTCTATATTCAGTGCTTTAGATTTAGCACCTTTTTTGATTTCGATACTTTCTTCAATGAATTGTTCTTCATCAAGAAACTGATGTTGAAGCTGTGTATCAATACTTGTACGTGCAATCTTCGCTTTGTTTTTTAAAACGTAGTTAAAAGTAATGCGAATATCATTGAGTAGATTGCGATCAAACTCAGGCAATTCATCCGTATCTAATGTGATCAGATGTTGAATAAATTGTTCTAAGCTCAGCGTTGGATCTTTAAGATAGACATTCCAGAGGCGTTTATACTCTTCTGTATTATGATATTTTTTTTCAGTATCTAAATTTTTATTTGCAGTTCTAAAACGCTGAAATAAGCGCTTTACTGTATTGAAGTGTTCTGCGTGTGCTTGTTTAAAAAGATCTGGCTTGAGCTCAGGAAGAGCAATTAAATAAATTGCTGCTTTTAAAACTAGAATATTCCAATTTTGTGCATGAGTCTGCGACTCAGATAATTGCGAAATTGAATTGATATATGAAGTGATCGGTAGATCGCTGATCTTAACTTTTTTAGTAAAAGAGATTACTGATGGTTTAGGTAGATTTGACTGAAATTCTACATCGACGTTAAAGCAATCGAGATTGAGACCATCTAGAAAGTTGTCAGCCTGTTGCAAAGACAATAGTTTAATTACATAGTTGATGTGTTGTGCACGTTCAAATTTCTCATCACCAAACAGTTTTTCAAGCATTTTTTGCAGTGAAATAACTGGCAAATCAATATGTTCGTTTAGATCGTTCGACACTATGATCTCCAAATTTTTTCTGTACTTAGGCAGCTATCAGGGCGATCGATAAGTTCTTTTACACAACTGCTGTGTAGTGATAATTCATTAAAAATCTGTGTGCGTTCTTGCTTGATATTTTTCATCCGCTGATTGAGTTGGTTTCGAGAGCATGAAAGCAAGTGTGCAAGTAGCTCTAGACTCATTTGATGGTGTGGCTTCAAAGATGAGTCTTTGTTAAGAGTTAATAGTGTTTGACGCGAAAGATGCATATTAATTAAGTGCAATGTTTTCTTTGGATCCAAAGACTTAATATCGAATTTTGAATTTTTGATGAATTGAATAAATTCACGACTGCATAACTCCATCAGAAATACTAATTCCTCATCTGAAAAAGTTGGTTTTTGATGAATAATTAAAGAGACTTCTTTAGCATCTTGTTTTACATAGCTTAGATATAAGTGAATATTGTTAAAGATGGTGTAGCCATCAAAATTTGCAGTTTTCCACACGTGAAGTTCTTTTAGACGATTAGAAATATCTAAATCTGCAGCGAGATTTTTAAACATATGTAAGTAACATAGGTTTAAACCAAAAGCATATGGATGAATGATGATTCTGCTTTTTTTGAAATTTTTTAGAGTACTTATCTGTGTTGCTGGAAACTTTAAAAGTAGTTCAGATGTCAAATCCATGTGTGCTATTGAATAAAAATAATACAGTAATATTCACGTATATTTGGAGTGTTTGAATATGGCAGGAGGCATCATTTTTTTCTTGTTTTTAAAGTTTTTTTATTATTGAAAGTTTCAAATTTTCCTCCTCAATCGGATACTCACTATTAGTTAGCTATATTTGTGAGTTGGCAAAAAATATCAAGTTTCTATTATGATGTTCACATAGCAGATTAGACTGAATAGGGTAGGGATGAGTACAGCTGATTATTACAATAACAATGCTCAAATTTTTTTGATAGTACATACCGAGTTGACATGCAGAGTTTGTACGAACCATTTTTTAAGTATTTCCCTACACAAGTAAAGATTTTGGACTTGGACTTGGGCTGTGGGTCGGGTGATGACACTTTGGATTTCAAAAGTAGAGGGTATCAAGTTGATGCAATAGATGATTCGGCTGAGCTGGTAGTTAATGCGTACTAAATTTTCAAATGAAACATTTCGACCAGCTTCCAGATTAGATACTGTATTCACACCAATACCAGCAACGTCTGCTTGAGTTATTTCTAGATAAAGTCGTTCTTTACGAAGCCTCTCACATAATAACGCAACAACTTCTTCAGGTTTTCTGAGTTTTAAATCCATAATATTGTGTCTTATATTTAGTTATGGCTATTAAGCCACAAAATAATGGAGTTATGAGCTGTGCCAGTTGATCGGTAATGAGGTGCTTTATTGGCTGATTAGATCCTATTAGATTAAAGAAATCTAATTAGACATTTCCAATCTAATAGAATCTATTGCAATGAACCAAGCGTTGCTGCGTAATTGAGATGACTACCATCTCCAATGACCCTTGGCATTCTACGTACAGAACTGGCTAAACAAATTTTAGGTATGTTTGAGACTGGGCTAGCTAGCTCTCTTACTTTTTTCCTCACGCCGGATGGGAAAAATGGAATTTTTATAAAAGATATTACGCCCCTAGCTGAACAGTTTGGATGGCGCATTTTTTATTTCAGTTTTTTAGATGCGGGTTTTTGTGTTGTTTTCCCAAGTAGAGATTTTATGTTAAATAAAAAATAAATTTTGAAAACTCACTTGGATAAAAATAATACTTTACTACTATAATAGGTATATAATAGGGGAAACTGACTATACTTTACTATTTAAATAGAATTATGAATGATTTTTGCTCTGTCCAAATATTTCTGAATAATCAATGGATCGATTGTGCCACTATTGAAGTAATAGGTGAAAAAGCTAAAGGTTGGAAAGCTAGCTGCGGAACATATTATTCAATGGATTACGCAATTGAACATATGGGATTACGAGATGGTCATGCTGTTTCAAACCATTATCCGATTAATTTAGAAAGCAATATTGAGCCTACGTGGCCAGCTTTTCTAGTTGATCTATTACCTCAAGGATATGGTCGAAAAGAACTATTAAAAAAACTTGGCCGCCCTGAGTATGAAGAAGAGTCAGCAGATTGGCCATTGCTTAAAGTAGGAGCGAGCAACCCTATTGGTAACTTAAGAATAAAAGAAGCTCATGAATGGCTTTTAACTCAATATTCAGATCAGTTAGTACAAGGATTTTCAATACAGGAAATTATCGAACGTAGTGAAGAGTTTCTTGAGTCATTATCATCTTTTGGACTATTTATCTCTGGATCATCTGGCGTTCAAGGCGAGTGGCCAAAACTATTACTAACACAAGGTCATGATGAGTTATTTTATCTTGATCATACGTTACCTGATGAAATGGCTAAACAGCACTGGTTGGTTAAATTTAGCCGAGGAACGGATCAACGTCTAAACAAAATTTTGAATCAAGAACCCTTATATATGCAAATAGCAGCATATTTAGGATTGCGAGTATTTAGACCTCTAGAATTACATGGAAGAACTTTATTTATTCCACGTTTTGATCGGCAAGTGGTTGATAACCGTGTTGAAAGAATAGCCCAAGAAAGTTTAGCTTCTTTTAGTGGAAAAGCTGGCTTCGGAGTAAAAATGTCTCATAACGAAGTCTGCAAAATTATCATGAATTATTGTACGGATCCAGAAACAGAAATTCTTGAATATGCAAAAAGAGATTTAGCCAATATCGCTTTAGGAAATAAAGATAATCATACCCGTAATACGGCATTTCAAAGGCTTAACAATGGCGATATTCAATTAACGCCTTTATTTGATTTTGCCCCTATGTGGCTACATCCTGATGGAATCGCGAGATCTACTCGATGGGAAAAAGACGATAACAATTGGGCTTCAATTGCTCATCAAATTGTAGAATGCAGTTCTTTAACCATAGAACAAATAAAATCTGTATTTTCTGAACAATTACCTTTGTATCAAGGGCTTTTAACTCATATGAAATCTATCGGGATAGATGATGAAATTCTAGAAAATTGTGCATATCGCATTGAAGGTATTTGCGCACAATTAAAGGAGATTTGTCATGGATAAACGTTTTATTCCACTCTCTCAAATAGAGCAAATTAGAAAAAGACAATATGTCTTAGAAATGATTCAGCTTAATCCAGACTGGCCGATACATGTCATTGCAAAATTCATTAGAACAGAGCTGCATCTGACATTACATGAAATGTCCAAGATCACTAAAATTTCGCTTCAAACTTTACAGAAGCTCGAGCGATCAGATGCAAATCCAACCTTAGAAACAATGCTAAAACTTTTAACCCCATTTGGTTTAAAATTAACTGTCGTGAAGAAATGAGAACTTTCAATCAGGATATTTTCGACCTTAATGATCTGTTTAACTTCTCTGATTTGATTGTCTTTACTCACAATATTCCTATTGAGTGAGTCGAATCTGTGCTCAGGTTGAGCAGTTCGGCTACTATTCTGAAATGACAGCTTTGTCCGTTATAATTGTATAAACATTTAGTGTCTGGTAATCATGTCCTCATTGATCAATTTTCTATCTCGCTTTAGTACCGCAACTATTCAGCGCAGTCTGAGCTATGCTAAACACATTGATAGGGAAACGATTGAGTTCTTTGAGGAAAGCGGCGATGTCACGATGTATGCTCAAATTGAGGGTACAGACTATTACGATACCGCCATTACCTATAATCCTAAAAAGGACCGTTTAATCGATGACGATTGTACTTGTCCCGTTAGATATAACTGTAAACATGCTGCTGCTTTAGCACGGTTATTCTTTCAAGAATATCGCCAAGAATTTCAGCAGCGTTCTGCTGAATCTCAATCAACACGGTCAATAGCAAACCGCCAACAGGGATATGATCAGGCGCAACGCTGGTTGCATGACTTTAAACGGCAGTTAGAACAGACGGACCCTGAGCAACCTTCCCAAACAAACACTTATTTAATTTACCTGTTAAATCAGTCTATCAGCTCAAAAAAATTGACCCTTGTTGTGCAGAAGGCCAGACGCAATAAAAATGGCTCGATTGCCGGTGAAAGTGATTATACGCAATATGAAAATATAACCAGAAAGCATCTGACTTTACCTGAACAAAAACGACAATTATTTAATCAGGTTTATTATTACGCCAAAACAAACAGTGACGAACGCTTTTATCAGAGCAATCTTGATATATCCGGGATTTTATTGGAGCACTTCAAAAGTTTTATTCAAAGTGGCGATGTTTATTGGCAAAAAAAGAGCCATGCTGCACTTAAATGGTCAGAGCAAGGGTACAACATCGAGTTTATATGGGAACAAGGTGTCAAAAAACAGACGGAGCATTTAAACATTGAATTGGTCAATGGCGATATTCGACTCGATTTAAAATCAAATCCGCATATTCAAATTCTCGCTAGCCAGCCACCGTGTTATGTCGATATTCGACAGAACACGGTGGGTCAATTATATGGTGAATATACGGCAAATCTGCTCTACCATTTTTTGCAGATGCCTGATCTTCCATCCGCGCTATTGTCTGAGTTTGAACATATTACTCATCAATATTCAAACGTGCAGAATCTGCCTCAGTCTGAGTCTATTCAGAGTGTTAAGGTCCTTGCCGGTAGCCCCCAGCCAATTTTACGCTTTGGTGTTTTAGATAAATTTGATTGGAAATTGGAGGAGTCTGTTTGTGCTGAAATTGAATTCTCCTATGCAGGCGGGCGAATAAAAGCGGGTACATCAGGTGACAGTTTTATCGGTGAGCAGCATGGCAAAATGGTGCGACAGCTTCGGGATTTTGTTCAGGAACAACAGGCAATCCAGCGTTTACAGCTGTTGGTCAAATCACTGGAGTGGGTGAAAGATCTGAGCAATGACCAGCAATTAAAACTGGATAAACAACGTCTCGACTCTATGGTCTGGGCTTTCTATGGAGACTGGATCAGGCAACTCATGCCCATCAATCAAATTGAATTGATGGGGTGGCGGATAGAGCATCTGGAACACAGCCCATTTAAGCTGCAATATGTAGAAAATTTAAATATTTCCATCACTGAATCTGAAAGCCAGCAGGACTGGTTCAATATCGGGGCGACCGTTCAGGACAGTGCAGGCAATTGCTATAACCTGCTCGATGCCATTGCCGTTTTGGTACAACAGCAGCCTGATTTACTTGATCCGCGGACTTTTAGTTATCTGAATGACAGTCAAATTTTTACCCTGAAAACTGCAGTGGATCAACCCGATTTGGCTCTATCCGCCAGGGACATTAAGCCGGTATTGTTGCATCTGCGGAGCATTTTACAGCAAGAAGAGCGCAGTATCGATCGCTATGATGCGAGTCAGTTACTGGAGGTACAGCATCATCTTGGGATGGCATGGCAGGTCAGTGACCGGCTGCAGAAATTTGCACAGAAATTCAAACAAGGCTATCAGCAACAACTGCCGACACCAAAAGGTTTTCAGGGGGAATTGCGTCCATACCAGCAGCAGGGCTTAGGCTGGTTACAGTTTTTAAGGGAAACCCAGCATGGCGGGATTCTTGCAGATGATATGGGCCTGGGCAAAACAGCACAAACTTTAGCGCATTTGCTCATGGAAAAGCAGGCTGGACATTTGCAGGACAGCCCCGCCTTAATTGTTGCACCTACATCGCTGATGCATAACTGGCTCAAAGAAGCGCAGAAATTTACCCCCGATCTCAAGGTACTGCTGCTACAAGGGCCGGACCGCCATCAGTATTTTGAACAGATTCCGCAATATGACATTGTTTTAACCACCTATCCGCTCCTGGCGAGAGATGAAGAACAACTGAAGCAATATGAATATCATCAACTCATTTTGGATGAAGCACAGAATATCAAAAATCCGCGTGCCAAAGCTGCACAGGTAGTACGGCAATTAAAAGCGCGACATCGTCTGTGTCTAACCGGTACCCCGATGGAAAATCATTTGGGTGAGCTGTGGGCACTATTTTATTTTCTGATGCCAGGATTTTTATATTCACAAGAAATCTTTAATAAAAAATACCGCTATCCGATTGAAAAACGCGGTGATCAGGAGTTAAGGCAAAAGCTGGTGAACCGGATTAAGCCCTTCATTTTACGTCGCTTGAAAACTGACGTCGCCAAAGAATTGCCTGAAAAAACCACGATTGAAGTCAATATTGACATGAATGAACAGCAATCCAAGCTATACGGGGCTGTTCGCGCCACGATGCAGGAAAACATTCAGAAAATTGTGGCAGAAAAAGGCTTTAAACGTAGTCAAATTCAAATTTTAGATGCCTTGTTGAAACTACGTCAGGTGTGCTGCCATCCTAGTTTGCTGAAACTGGATTCGGTTAAAACCGGGCAGGCACATTCTGCCAAACTTGAACAGTTGATGGATATGGTCGTCCCGATGGTGGAAGAGGGACGAAAAGTTCTCATCTTTTCTCAGTTTACTTCAATGTTGGAATTGATTGAGCAGCGACTCAATCACTCGGAAATTGGCTATGTCAAACTGACTGGAAAGACCAAAAAACGAGATGAAGTCATTACTACATTTCAGTCTGGACAAGTGCCTGTGTTTTTAATCAGCCTTAAAGCTGGAGGCGTAGGCTTGAATTTGACAGCAGCGGATACGGTCATTCACTATGATCCATGGTGGAACCCTGCTGCTGAAGATCAGGCTTCAGATCGTGCATGGAGGATTGGACAGGACAAGCCGGTATTTGTGTACAAGCTGATTACCAATCAAAGTATAGAAGAAAAAATTATTGCCTTGCAGCAAAATAAAGCAGAACTGGCACAGTCTATTCTAAGCGCCGATCATGAGGGCGAAGCGAAACTTACGGAAAATGATGTGATGAAATTGTTTGAGAAATTTTAGTATTTTATTTTTGGCTAGTCTTTTTGTCGAGACTGTAAATTAAATAAACTTTATCATCAGGAATGAGCATCAATTGAGCATTTAATTCTGCCGCAATAATTTCTAAGATCTCTAATCGTGGATTGGCCTGACTTTACAGTTTTTGGTACTGCTGCCTTGAAATGCCTGTGCGGGATTGCATATCAACTTGCTTTAAGCTCAATTTTTAATGGTAATTAAAGCCAAACAGGAATAAGTTTTTAGTAAACATGTAGATGAGTTTAACTTGATTGATACAAGGAGCTGCATATGGAAATCAAACAACTGAAACAGGAGGAAGTCGTTACAGATGTTCTATGTGATGTATGTAATCAATTAACGCAACTGGAGTTTGGAACTTTATCAGCGAATTGGGGGTATGGCTCCACGCATGATGGGGAAAGATATGAGTTGCAGTTATGTGAGAAATGTTTCTTTTATACCCTAGCGACGTTAAAAAAAGAGAGAGTAGATGAGTTTATGTTTGATGAAAATTTTGACCCAGCGACATTGGATGGGTTTGGATTGAAGTAAGTTTAATAATATTAATACGATCTAGCGATTAAATTTTTTAATGAGCAGTGGGGATGGTGGATTTATTTTATAAATGTTTTCAATATATTAAGATGTTTTGGTCGTGAGTAAAGTGTAAGTGGCCTACTGTAGACTTTCATACTTTTTTTACTTGTGTGAGAGCGTATGTATAAATATCTTGGATTAATATATTCATACTTAAATGTACTGCTTAGGAAGACAGGTTGTGTCGTATCAATGGAGTTATTCCTTGAATAAAATTATAATGATGTATAAGCTACTGGAGACAATCTTCCAGTAAATCTGTTTTTAAGACGACTAGACTATGAGTTTTACACTACGCTTTTCAGGTCATGAGACTTTTGCATTAAGATATGGATGGCTTAATAAGTCGTATAATTCATTAGATTATAAAGAAAAAAATGAAGAAAATTTGGTTGTCGACCTAGGTGTAGGTAAAAACATGGTCAATAGTATTAAATATTGGACCGAAATTTCAGGTTTACAACCGCTTAAAGTTAGTGATCAAAAAAAAAGGTACATTTCGGACATTACAAAAGTTATTAAGTTATATGATTCTTATTTAGAGAAACCGGTATCAAACTGGCTTTTGCATTATTATATTCAAAAAAATTATTCAGAATTGACGTTTGCTCGATGGTATTTCAATTTTTCAAATAAGCAGTTTTTTGATAAAAATGATTTAATTTTAGATTTAATGGATTGGTTAAACACAGAGAATTTAAAAATCCCTGCGCTTGCAACTTTACAGAAAGATTTTGATTGTTTTGCACTCTGTTATGGGAAAAAACTAAGCAAAACCTTTAAAGGAGAAGATAGTTTTATCTCTCCTTTAAATGAGTTAGGTTTACTGTATCACTTGGAAGCTAATAAATTTAAGTCTGATTTTACTGAACAAAAAAGTTTAAAACCTGAAGTATTTTTATACTGTCTAGTGGATTTTTGGCAAACATTTTTTAAGAATACTTCGACGATTAGTGTCGATAGTATTTTAACTATGCCCGGAAGCCCTGGACGTTTATTTAGAATCAATAATATCGGTATCGATTTTTATTTAAATCAATGTTCATTACTTGATGAAAGATTTTTTTGGTCGGACACATTAGGTATTAGAAGCTTAGCATGCAAAGATATTCAAGCTTTTGATTTAGATAATTTATTAGAAAAAATTTATAGTGAGAGTGAGTAAGATGTCAACGACTAATTTGAATCAATACTACCAAATTAATGTGAATCATCTACTTTCTACGCGTTTAGATACAGATATTTCAAAAGAATTTTTTGATAAAATTATTTTCCATGGCACAGCATACAATGCTTTGGCTACTGTAGTGGATTCAAAATCTTCTACATTTACGATTACAGGTAGTTACGGTACAGGAAAATCAACCTTAGCTGCAATTTTGACTGGTTTTGTACATTCTGATCAAAATGTTCGTGATGCAGTCAATAAAATGATTGCCGATCCCATATTGTCAGCAAAATTAGAAACTGTATTTAAAACTGAAAATATTGAAAAAAAACCGTGGATTATAATCAAAGCGGTGGCAGGTATTATCTCACCAATTGAGTTATTTTATCGTTCAGTAGTTGATGCTGTACAGGTTGCAGGATTATTAAAATATTTTAAACAGTCTATGTTATTAGAACAGTATCCTGAAACTGAAGCACAACTTTTAGATTGGATTATTCAAGTATTTTCAGAGTTACAAGGTAAAATCTCGGGAACATTATTCATCTTAGATGAAATGGGTAAACTGCTAGAAACTTTGGCAAGAGGTTCTGGCAATTTACATTTTTTTCAGGATCTTTCGGAAAAAATTAATCGTTTATCTCAACCTGAATGCCCTTTTATTTTTATTGGTATTTTGCATCAATCATTTGCTGATTATGCAAAAGGCCTAAGTCATCAAATTGCTTTAGAGTGGGCAAAAATCCAAGGTAGATATGTCGATATTTCTTATCGCATATCCTTAGATGAATCAATTGCTTTAGTTTCGAAAACTCTAAAAAGAACAGATGCTAAAATACCTCAATCAGTAGATAAAAATGATCATGATTTAATTGATCAAATTCAAAAATTTATTGGTTCACGTCTCTTAGAAAATAGCCCAAAAGTAAAACAATATTTTTATAATGCATTGCCTTTGCATCCACTTACAACTGTTTTGCTTGGAGCTGTTTCAAAAAGTAGCTTTAGCCAAAATGAACGCAGTATTTTTAGCTTTTTACTTTCAGCAGAACCATATAGTTTAAGAAAGTTTTTAGATGCTAATACAGTATTGGAACAAAAGTATTCTATCGTAGATTTATGGGACTATCTAAGTCATAACTTACAACATCAAATTTTAAGTTCTAAAGAAGGACATGCTTGGAGTCTTGTTGAGCAAGCTTTGACTTTAGTGAGTCAAAAAACGAGTAAAGAAAATTTTTCTATTGCTAAGAATCAATTATATTCAAATTTAATTAAAGCAATTGCGATGTTGAATATTTTTGGTAAGTCCCTAGGCGTATATCCAACACGTGATTTGCTGAATTTTAGTTTTTATGCGAGTAAAAAAGAAACTAAAGCCATCACGGAATGTTTAACTCAACTAACAGAATGGAAAATTCTGAGTTTCTGGAATAGCACACAATCCTATGAGGTTGTGACGACATCAGATTTAAATGTGCAGCAGTTAATTCAGGACAAGCTAGAAACCTTAAATCCAAAACAAAATTATTTGCAATATACAGGTTATAAAGCAAATGTTGTTTTAGCGAAACGTCATTATCAGGAAAGAGGAATAATGCGTTGGATGGGGCAATATCTTATTTATAATGTGAATGAACTAAAACAATTTTCAGAGTTAGAACATCAAAGTAATCAGTCATACAGGGACTTTGTATTGATTGCTGAAAGCTCACTAACAGATAGGCAATTGATGAAGTTGTCTCAAACTCATTCAAACTTAGTGATCGCGAGTTTAAATAACTATAATGAGATTGAAAATTGGGCGAAAGAACTTTTTGTATTACAGCAAATTGTAAAAGAACAGCCTAAATTATTGATTGATCAGGTTGCGAAGAAAGAATATCAGCATCGTTGTGATTATATTTATCAACAATTAACCTTTTTGTTTAACCATGCTTTTGAGTCTGCTACGTGGTTCTACCAAGGTGAAAAACAAGCCCAAAAGCAACTTTCAGTGATTGCTTCTGAACTTGCTGACAAAATTTTTGATCAATGTCCAAAGATGTTTAATGAACTTGTGGTAAGAAATGAAATTTCAAGTTCCGCAGCTTCTGGGCGAAGAAAGCTTTTAGAAAAAATGCTTCATAGTCCAGAAATGGAAAACCTGGGTATTGAGAAATTTCCTGCTGAGAAAGCGATTTATTTATCTTGTTTGAAGCGGTTAGGTCTTCATCAGCTGAATAGTGAAACACAGGAATGGGCTTTTGTAATTCCGACGCCACATGAGGCGAAAGACTCAAATTCGCATATTCTGTTGGAAAACGGTTTTAAGGTTATTAAAGAAAATAAAGGTTTAATTACCCTTGCAGACTTTTATGAGAAAGCAAAATGGACGGTTGCACCTTTTGGTTTACCACAGGGTATTTTGCCTATATTTGCACTCGCTTTATTGCAAGCTAAGAAAGAAACTCTTGCATTTTATGATCAAGATGTAACGAATGAGTTCCGTTTTATTAGTGATATTGATGAGGAATTTATCAATAAGTTGATCAAACGTCCTCATGAAATCGCAGTAAAATATGTAAAAGGTCAGGTTGAGAAACAACAGTTTATTAATCTTTTAGCAAATAGTATTGAAGCAAATTATGGAAAACCCATAGAGGCTTCAGCATTACAAGTAGCTCGTTTCATTGTTTCTGCACTAATGAAAAAGTCAAAATGGATTAAGCATTCACGTAATGCCAATTTTTTTAGTGAAAAAACACAAAAATTGCGCGCTGCTATTTTAATGGCAGATGATCCTTTTAAGTTGTTATTTGAGGATTTATATGACTTATTAGATGCTGAACATGCAAAAAATGATTCTATTCAATCAGATATGAGCAACTTGTTTTTAGAATTAGATCAAGCAAAATCGCATTTATTACAAACATTTGAAGCTGAGTTAATCCATGAATTAGGAAATTTGACGCCTGAACTACTTGCCCAAGCAGAGATTATTAGTCATTCTGCTGCGGATTGGCAGTTACAAAAATTTGCCTTTCATTTAATGAAGAGTAATGACGCATCTAAGCAATGGCTCAGTAATATCATTACATTATTATCTCAAATACCTGAGCGAGATTGGACAGATGATAGTCTTAAGAAGGCATCTCAAAATATTCCAAATTACACACAGCGATTTAAACAACTCTGCTTTTTTGTCAAAAATGGTCATCCTCAGTTAAATACGTTGGATGAGCAAAAACATTTAGCCATTATTGTAAATACGCCTCAAGGCTTTGAGGAATATAATCGAGATGTACGGATTACATCCGAAACAGAGGAAAAAGTATCGTCTGCGATAGGTTCATTTAAAGAATATCTAGATAGTCGTGATTTAAATAAAGATACTAAAGCGATTCTTTTATATGAATTATTAAAAGAGTATCTAGATTTAGCACATTCTGAGAAAGGAGGCGAACATGTCTGACAGAAAAGTAAAGCATGTCCTTGGTCTTTCGGGTGGAAAAGATAGTGCAGCTCTCGCGGTATATATGAGAGATCACTATCCTGAACTAGATATCGAATATTTCTTTACGGACACAGGAAAAGAACTTCCTGAGGTCATGGAATATCTTAATCAGTTAGAGTCTTATTTAGGTAAGCCAATTTTGCGTTTAGGTTCTGATAAAGATTTTGACTATTGGTTAAAAGAATACAATCATTTCCTACCTTCAGGACATCAACGTTGGTGTACGGTACAGATGAAATTGGTTCCATTTGAGCAGTGGGTTAAACCATTTTTAGATGATGGCTATGAAATTATTAGCTATGTTGGTATTCGTGCAGATGAACCTTGGCGTGAAGGATATGTTCCTACCCAAAAATATTTGACGACTAAGATGCCATTTGCTGAAGATGGTTTAGTGAAGCAAGATATTATTGCTCTCTTAGAAAGTACAGGTTTAGGATTACCAAAATATTATGAGTGGCGTTCGCGCAGTGGGTGCACATTTTGTTTTTATCAACGGAAAATTGAATGGGTACGTTTAAAAGAGCGCCATCCTGAAAAATTTGAAGAAGCAAAAGCGTATGAGAAGCAGTTTGAAGATGACAAATCAGCGAATGGTGAAACCTATTATTGGATGGGAAAAGACACACCATTAAGTACCCTTGAAGATCCTGAACGTATTGCTCAAATTAAAGCAGACCATGAAAAAAAGATGGAAAAGTTTAAGAAAAAACGCCGTCGTAATATATTGCATGATGATCAGTTAATCGAAATGGTCGATTTGGATGCCGTATATGATGATATTGAAGGTGGTGGGGCATGTGTAACATGTTATAAATAGGCTAGTACTAAATAAAAATCTCAGTCTCATATTGATTTAGATAGAAATAATATAAAGCCCGTACTCAGTATCTAGCTGAGTACGGGCTTTATTTAATTTAACATTTTTAGTAGTTTTTGTTTTAAGTCTGGACTTAGGGTATTAATCCGTTCAGCTAAATCTTCTAATGAAATAAGATCTAAAGCAGAAGCTATTTGTTTTTGCAATGTGATGATCTTTTGTTCTTGTTCATCTAATAATGGCAAAATTATGTGGGGAACATTTTTGAGTTTAGTACGTAATTGCATTAACCCTGTTTGATTTTGAGATGTTGACATAAATTCACTTTCAAGATTCACAAACCAACGTTGGAACATCTGCATATGACATTGATTAAATTGATGACGAATTTCATCCTTTAAAGAGTGCAAAAGAATTATTTGATCTTCATCAAAAATTTCTGGTGCCACTTCAACTTTGTCAACGAGTTTCCGCAGAATAGAAATATCCTGCTGTGTGAAAGAAAGTTCATTTTGTGTTTGTGTTAACCAATGTTCAGCTGTTGATCGTGCCTTTTTAACATAGCCATCACGAATAGGTTTAAAAATTTCCTCAATAAAATCCCACTCTGCATCAATCTGTTGTTCACTCAAATAAGCCATCATAGCTTCCTGATCTTTAACTATCGTTTGATTTAAAAAAGCGAACATTTTTTGACTCGGTAAACCTTGTGTAATCCAAGATTGGGTACGATCAAAAGCGAATTGAAGCTGTTTCTGGATTTTTAAAATTTCCTCATATTCCTCTGTCGATACAAAGAATTTTAATAATTCTTCAGCATCCAATAAGCGAATTTTGAGGTCATTTAATTCATTAAAACCACCATACAAATTTGCAAATTGTTGACTGACATCAGTAATTCTTTGTCTAAAATCATTTTGTACAGTCCGAATTCCATTTTGTTTTTCAACAAGGGTTTGTACTGAATCAAAAATAGAGGGTTTATTGTCAATATCAATTAAAAGACGATCACCTTCTTTAATTAATGTTTCAAGCTCTTTCTTTTTCATTGTTTTATTTGGTGAAGTATGAATATAGCTCTCAATATCTTGCAAGAGATACTTAAAACGTTCTTTTTCTTCAATTCTTTGAATCAGTTGAGCTGTTTTATCTTGTACTTTATTTGCCTCTTGTTGCATTTGTAAGGTGATAAAAGCACGTTGATATTGTTCCGATTTTTCACGGAAGTTGATAATTTCATGATGTGAGGTTAGAACAAGATTATCAAAAAAACGATTAAATTTGACTGATAATGTGTTTTTGCCTTGTGAAATGTATTCAACTAAAGAGGTCGATTTTGTTGGTAATTCAATATGACTTTTTTTGAGATCAAGGTCTTTGGCAAATTTAATTAAAGCTGAAGTTGCTTGTAATAATTTGCTATAGTCTCGGATATCTGAGCTTTCAAGACCTCTTAGCATTTGGGTAAAAGTAGCATCAAATCTATCCTGTTGTTTCTTATGCTCTTCATAGGTTGTTTTGAATTTATCGAATAACAAATTATATTGAATTTCTAAATCTAACGGAATCGGGTCTACTTTCTTTTTATTTTCAATAGATTGAAAGATATCAATCATTTTCTTAGGATTTGACTCTTGGCTCCACTGCTTGAATAGTAGAATCCATTCATCACGTGTACTCATTTCCATTTTTTGTAATTGAGTATGTGCCAAAATATCTAAATTGAGTAAAGTCCCTGTTTTTTTATTCAGAACTAAGTTCAGCCATTCAGCAAGATTCTTTGGCTTACCTTGATGAAGGATTCTATATTGTGGTGTTTCTTGCGCAAGGTAGATACCTAGAATGAGCGCAAATGAACAGTCATTTAAACCATAACTTGGCATCACGAGTTTTTGATACAGCGTTTTTAAATCTAAGTCAGGTTTAATCGCAAATGTTGTTTCTATAAAGTTATATAAACTTTTAACATTTTGTTGTTGGGGGAGCGCAAATTTCCCCGTCATGGTATCTACGGCTTGCCAATTTTTTTTAAACAAGGTGTCAAAACGGTTCTGTAAAGGTGTCTTTTGCCCTTGTAACCATGCAATAGAGAATTGGCGATTCACCATAATACTAAAGAGTGCTGCAATATCCGAAGGTGCTGTTGCAGTATTTAAACGGAAGCCATCAAAAACAAAAGGAATGGTATTTTTATAGTTATGTTCAAACAATGCTGTTGCAACATTTTTGAGTAAGCCTAGAGGTAAATCTGGATAGTAAGGTGAGAAAAATTCCTTTTGTTTCATTAGTTTTGATGAAGTATTTTTTAGTACAGTGAGCACATCATCTTTTTCTTCTTGTATAAAGCGCATAAATTGCTGTTGATCAGCAGGAGACATTATTTCAAAAGATTTCAGGCGTGCTAAAGCAGTACGGAGTTCATCATTTTGATCATTGAGATAGCAAAATAAGAAAGGTAATTTGTTTAATTTATATTTTGCTAAAACTGTTTCTAGCATTTGTTGAATTTTGGTTTGATATAGCTCTAAATCTTGCTGACTATTGAGATAGATATAGATAACACGACCTTTTGCATCTTTATAGGTCATATTATTTTGCCAATCTTGAATCAGAATTTCTAAATTCTCACATGAAATTTGTTCGGCAACATAGCTTTTGGGTTGGAATACCCAATCAGGAGTTGAAATATTACGTTTTTGTGCAAAGTCACATTCAATTTGACCTAAGCCAATATCATAAGATTTGCTAATAAATAGCTCACCAATATCCTGTTGTGTGAATTGAGCAGCTGTTTTTTTCATCCATGCAGTGAAACTCGCTCGACTTGCTCCATCTGTTAAGAGCTCATATCGCCCTAAGTCTGAATTCCACTCAGTTGCACCCAACTCAGACAAGCTCATGATTTGCTCTTGAAGTTGAATTGCATCAAAATTAGTCAATTCTTGTAGAATTTCATTGGCTTGAGATTGATTGAGTTGACGTAATTTTAGGGTTTCTAAAATCGCAATAGCAGTTAAGGTTTTTGGGTTATTGGTTTGAAAACCACTATGAAATTTTTGTAAGAGCGTTTGCAATGTTTCAATGACATTTGCACCTGTATCACGTTCAGCTGCAAGCATTTCATCGAGTAAATAATCATGTACAAGGTCAGCAGCCGAAACTTGGAAAAGTTGAGGTTGGCTGAAGACATCTAATTGTGCAGATTTTTGTAGTAAATCTCGGATAAACGTCAGTGCTGATCGTGATTGTACAGTATGCTCTTGGCGTGTGAGTAACCATGTTGCAAATGGATGTAATGGCCAACAACCTTTTGCAATAACTTGATTAAATAAATTTTCATCGTGCCAGACAGGGTATAGTTTAGTTTTAGGTAAATACTGTGCAAGACGTAACCAAGATTGATGGAAGTTATCTTCACTTGGATATTGTTGAAATAAGCGAGTTAATTCTTGCGTATCTTTTTGGATAAGATTGGCAAAAATAGTTTCTAAATTTGAAGAAAGATGTACTTTATTGGCAGTATCAAAGCGTGTGATATAGCGTTGTAATTGTCTAGAATCTTTAGCATTAAAGCGTTTTAGATACGTTTTTAAATCGTACTGAATAAAACCAATAAATCTTATCTTATTAGCATTATCTTGAATACCTTGGAAAATTTGCTGTAGCGATGAATCACCAGCAAGGTCAGGGCGATCCGCAGCATATTCAAGATAACGACCAAATTCATCAAAGAGTAAAATAATATTTTCAAAGGGTTTATCTGTACCGCAATAGGTATCACATAAGGTTTGTAGTAGGTCTTGTGCAGATTCTTGACCATCTACAGGGATTGCACTGCCCGTAACATCCAAGAAAATTTGATCAACAGCAGCGTAAACATCTTCATTATTTTCAGTGAGTAATTGAAAAATTTGTGCTTGATCAAATTGTGCTAATTTTTTTTGAAATTCTACAGCATAAATTTGATAACTTCGTTCAACAAAACGTTGTGCTTTATTAAAACGTGGTGATAAATCTCGTACAGCTTGAGCATCAACCGCATGCATATCAAGTTGCTTAAGTACCACTTTGTTAAGCTGATTGCCTAAATGGAAATTACCCATGCCATCTAAGGCAATAATTAGGCTCGGTTTTGTAAAGGTTTCAAAACAGGACTTTGCACGTTGTCCGAGAGTAGCATCTACACGCTCTATATGCGTTAAGATTGTTTGTGCTAAAGGTGTATTAGGTTTAGATAATAATGTCGCTAATGTAACAGCTAAATGTGATTTACCCGCACCATAACCTGCAGTTGCTAACCAATAGGGATTATCTTCTCGCCCTTGTTTTGCAAGTGAAAGACTTTCAAGGAGTTCAACAACTAGTGAAGCTGTATCTTTAAGTAAATGTTGGTCTTGTTCATTGACTGCACCATGGTAATGGGGGCCATGAAAAATAAATGATTCTGCTGCAATATTGGCTTGATCTATACGATTTTGAAACCAACCAAGTTGTACTGCACCCTCGAAAAAACTTTGTTGATTAAACTGTACTAATTCTTGTAATTTCATGATTACACAAGCTCACTAAAAAATTCTGTTAAAACACGATCAGTAGAAACCAATTTAAGGATGAGAGCATTTCCTGTTAGGCGATCGATTTGTATAAACCCTTTTTCTGCCATCCAATCTAATAAACGGTTAAAGTGTTTATTGGACCAATTCATTAATAAATTCCAACGGGTTTGTGTCAAAAAATCATCAAAACTAATTTGTGTCTGTGATGAAAATAGTCGATCCCATTCAAGAAATAAAAATGAACTGTAAGCAGGGAAAAATTTATATTCTAAAGGTGCTGTTAAGCGTTTAATCACAAGTTGTGTTTGAGCTTGCTCAACCTGAAATACGGGGATTTTATAAAAAGGAGCATCTACATTGTTTTGATCATAGCTTGTAAGAATGAGGCGTAGAAGCTTATTCAGATATTTTTGGTCACCACGTTTATCTTTTATATATTGTTCAAGTTGATCTAAATAAAATGTATCGGAAATTTGATATTTACTAGAAATACAGACATCAAACCAAGCTGAATTTAGACCTTCTCGCGGTTGTTGTGGGTCAACACGATTCATCATTAAATGCATCATGAATAAACTTACATCTTCATTTAACATGCTATCTTCTTGCAAAATAGTTTTAGCTAAAGGTGTAAGTTCTAAAGCCCAAATACTTTGTGTTTTTTCAGCTGAAAGTAAACCACTGCTAAAACCATAGGCGATAGTGGGTTCAACTTTTCCTGAACTAGCGCCTGTAGGAATACCTGTTAACTCTGAAATTTCATGTATCGTGCCATGTAAAATATGACATTCATTAGTTTTAATGAGTAATTCAGCAAGTAGTAGAGGCTCTAATTTAAATGTTTGTGGAAAGTTGTAAGTGAGGTTCATATGTTAAAACCTCGTTGCTCAAGTGCGGTGATGTTAGTAAGAGTAATTTTTTCTGTTAAGTGACCATGTTGATCTTCGACATAACCTAAATAATAGCATTGTCCTTTATTTAGCTTATTTAATCTGTCACGCCAATCATTTGCATTATAATCAGAGCTGACTTGACTAAGAAGTTTGGCAAAACTATCGACTTCCGTAGTTGCAGGTTTAAAGAATAATTTAGTCGATGCTTGGAAGAGACGATCTTTCTGCTCTTTATCAAAGTTACTGATTGTTTGCGTGGCTAAAATTAAGCTAATACCAAATTTACGCCCTTCACGGAGCATTTTATCAATAGGTGAATCTGGTGCATGATCTAAGTTTTGCATTTCATCCAGCACAATAGTCATAGGCTTATCTTTGCTACCATGTTTTTGTACATAAGCCCAAATATCCCAGAGAATAAATTCAGTAATAATTCTTTGTAAGTCACGAGGTATGTTAGTGAGCTGAATGACTTGCACAGGGAACTCATTGCGGAGTTTATCTTCATATAAATTTTCGGATGCTTCTGTATCAAAACAATTCACTTTGACAAGTGTTCTGATTTTATTCGCGACACTTTCACCACGAGCACTATCAGCTTCTAAATCTTCTAAGAAATCCGTTAAGTGATATTGAGGATTTTTTTCTAAACCTTGTTCTAATACTTTATCAATAATGGCTTGTTGCTGACTTCCAAAATCTTTGTAGACAGAGCAGAGAATATTTTTTACCCGTGTCGCAACATTAAAAGCCTTTTCTTGTACCTCTACTCCTGGAGCGATTTCATTGCTATAGGTTTTAAATGGATTGATCGGTAATGGATTGACAACCACATAATAGTCTTTAGGTGTACATACTTTTTGATAGACTTTTTCTGTGTGATGCGTCAAGAATCCATCTGTGTAATCTACAATAAAGGATGATAAACCCGCCCGAGCAAGCTCAGATAAAATACATTGAATGGCATAGGTTTTGCCTGAACCTGAAGAGCCAAAAATCAGCATATGACGGTTATTTAATTGTTTATGATGAAATGGCCAATTCACAGTAGTCAACATTTTCCCCGTTGTACCAAAACTAATATCTTGTTTGACAAGTGGAAGGGGAGAGCATTCTTCAGTCACTTCATTTGTAGCAATGTTGACCATTAATGAAATTTTTGTCGAAGTATCAGAATGATCTATTGTTTGAAAATCAGTTAAGTCTAAATGAGAGCTTGATGTTCGATCTTGTGTATTATCTTGACTGAAATCTGAAATATCTTCTTGTTCTAAAAGATCTGTATTTTCAGTTACTGTTGGTTGTTGAGTGTCATCTATATAAGTGAATTCTAAATCTATACCATCAAGTAAAGCCTGCTCAAAGCTTAAGGCAGAATATTGACGAACAAGATATTTTTTTTCATTTCCATGCAGTGAATCATGGGTAAAGAAAAGCTCTTTAGATTTAGATAGGTTTAGTTTGGTCTCTGTATCGCAAATTACAATTTCAGAAGACCAATGAATTTGGTAATCACCTTCAGACAGCTTTTCAAGCGCAATATTAAGATCATTTAAACAGACTTGCGCACGGTCAAGCTGAGAACGTAATACAATTGCACGATAGAGTTGACCCCACCAATAGCGACAATCATAACGATTTTTTTGTGTTTCATGAATAGGCGTGAAAAGGTACTTTAAATGTAATAGTCCTGCTTCTATTTGCGCTTCAGCTTTAGTTAATAAAGTTTCTATTCCAGCGCCTACTTTTGCTTCAATAATTTTTGCATGAATGATGGGTTGATTATTTTTATCCATTTGTAATGAAACTTTGAGTAAATCTGGGCGATACTCTTGATCTTTAAACCAATGAGGGAAGGCATCTAAAGGAATCCATTGCTCAAGTATAGATGAATCTATACACGGTGTTGTTTGCATTGTTAAAGCATAGCCGTATAGATTACGAATAATTTCTGATTCACCTAAAATGGCTTTGATTGAAGCTACACCAGATAAGCCTTCATTTAATGCTGTAATTTTTTCAACGAGAGGTTTTAAGTTGCTTTCACGTAAAAAAGGCATGTTTGCAGAGAGATGACTACGAATTTGTGTTTTTAATAGGTCATGCGCTTTTTGGTCTGCAGAAACAGTAACATTAAGTTCACCATATGCACCATAGCCTGAACTAAAGCTGATAACTTTATGAGTATATTCGGTTTGATGTAACTTCAGTAAGTGATGATCAAAATACTGATCAATATTTACCACCCATTGTGCCATTTGGTGTAATTGTTCAATAAGCTGTTTTGAATTTTCATCATACTGAGTTTCAGAAATAACAAAAAATTGTTCTGAATCTTTACGATCGGTGACTTCTAGGCGTGCAGTTAAATCACTGTGTTTAGATTGAACTTGAATACGTCGATTACTTAAGAGTAATTGACGACGATCAGCCGTTTGTAGATAAGTTGGTTTCGGATAGTAAATAATTGGATAAATATTTAAACGATTTGCTGATGCGTCAAACTCATAGATTGGCGCTGCTTCAGTTTTACCAATTGCTTGAGCTTGCAGAAAATCAAAGTTAAATGCGAGATCATAGCTTGTCCAAGGATATAATTGTTTGCTTGCGTCAACCAATAATCTTTGCTGAATATTTGTACGTTTTGATACAAAATGATTAATTCGTAAATCTAATTTTTTATCTAGTTTGCTAAACTGATCAAGCAAATGACTATGCCAGATTTGCAAGGTGTTCACTGCATTTAAGTGAGATAAACCAACGGTATAAATGGTTAAATGTACAGTATAGTAAGGTGAGGATGTTATATTTTTCAAAATCTCTTGGCTTAAATACTGTTGTAAGCCAGAGAGTAGCGTTGATAACTTAGAAACATTGATGGCTAAAATTCTCAAGCCATTACAAACATGATGATTCGCTAAGGCGTAATCAGTCAAGACATTATAAATAATGTCTTGTTCAGGTACTTTCTTAACGATTTCTTTAACATCATCATCTTCGTCAATATCATCATCTTGTAATAATGCCTGAATAGATAAGTCCAATTCACCTGTAGGTTCACTACCAATAAAATGAAGCCATGAGAAAGATTTAATTTGGGTGCTGATGCCTTGCTTTTGTTTTAAAGCCAATAATGGTGCTTGAATTTCAGCAAGATTACAAATGCGATCATAGGTCAAGGCATTCGGTAGATCTTCAGATTCTTGATGAGTAAGTTCAATAGCTTCATTAATAAATCTTGTTTGCGCTTGAATAAGTTCAAACACACTTGGATGAAATGCTGACAGTAAAATTTGATTGATATTATGAAGGTCAAGGCGTTCAGATTGCTCTACAAAGCAGAATGCATAATAGACACGCTCAATCATTTCTTTTGCTTCAAAAGTTGCTAAAGATTTAAGTCGTTCACAAAGTTGCGTATAGGCTGTAATCAGTAAATGCGCTTTGGTCTGTGCGAAATAACGACCATGATCTAAATAGTTCTGAATAAATTGGATATATGTTGCTTTTAATTCAATGCAAAGATGCTGTATATCAGAATGGTTTTCTAGAGAAAAGTCATGGAATACATCATATATAGTCATGTTATTTAAGCCTAAACTTAATAAACGACATGCTTCTTGCTCATCAGTTGCATAGTAAATAGCTTTGAAAATTTGTTCAGGTAAAGTAAAAACAGGCAAAGTGTAGTCAGAGTAAGCGAGAAGATGACGATGTAAAATATTGGCTAAACTGACATGAATACGTTCGACTTGATACTCAGAAAAAGCCCATTTAAAGGCATATTCTTCTTCTTTTTCACCCGAGATAGTGATTTTAAATAAAACAACTGGATTGGTTGTTTTAAAAGAATATTCAACTGTGTCTTGTGCATCGGGTGTTAATAAAGGTGAAAAATGTAGTTCGACTTCATTAAAGCCTAAATCAAGATGATTGATTTGCTCTTCAATACCACCTAATGCACCGTGTAATAGTACACGTGCAAGTGCTTTATGAGAAAGATTCTGTGCTGAATTATTATGATCTGATAAATCATGTTGGAAGTTTTTAACCGCAATATTGACCCGCGTAACTTCTGAAAAATCATAGTTTTTTTGGTATTGCTGTAATGCAAAATGTAAGCCTTTTTGAATAGCTTCAAGACTATGACCACGGTAAAGCGGAATACTTTGTTTAGGTTCTGACGTTTTTTCCTCCTTTAGCCCCAATGCTTTTACTAGAGGTAGGAGATCAATTTGTTTTAAGTAGTGCTTTGCTTCTGGATGAGCATTAAAAATAAATAATTCTACATTTTTCAAATAAGTATGTATTTCAGTATGATGAATACCATCAATATCTTTAACTTCAAAAGGATCTTGATTTAAATGCGTATAGATTTTTTGATAATCTTTCTTTTTACGTGCTTTCGCTTTATAGCGAGCATGACTAATAAATTCATAGGCATTTTTTAGATATTGTAAGCCTTTTTTGTTTTGAAAGGTTTTGAGATCATTTTCGATATTTAAATAGGGAATCCCAATGTTTGGAAGTACTTTGAAAAAATGTGAAAAAATATCTTTGAATTCGGAATTATCCCCTATGCTTGAGAAGCATTGTATCAATAATTGACTACGTTGATTTAAAGTTAAAGGGATCAATTGATTGATGTGTTGAATAGTTGAATTAAACTGCTGAAGTTGTGTATCAGAAATATAAACATCTAAGTCTTCAAAGGCGGCAGTTAACCAAGTTTGATATTGTTTATCTAAAGACAACCAAATTTTTTCATCATCGCAGATAAAGAAATCAGAAAGCCCACCTTTATCAGTTGTATGATCTAGACCAACTAAAAGTATAAGTAGTTGATCAACATGTTCATCATTCAACGTACGATTACGATACCAAGTCAGTTTATCTTCATGATCTAACCAGCCCTTTTCTTGTAAATCAGAAAAAGCTTGTTGATCTAAAGGATTTAAGCTTTGATTTTCCCAATAATGAATGAGTCCATGGGCAACTTTAAAATAGCTCTTAAACTGATCATGTAAAGGAAATACCTGACTTAAATGTGAAAAAATCGTAAAAACCTGATGAGGCATCAAGCTCTGTGTAACAATCCTCAATTCATTGGTTTTAAGAAAATTTTCTTGAATAGTATTAACTAAAAAGTTTTTATAACTCTCTAAAAAAAAGTCGGTTTTCATCTTTATTCTCAAATTTAAGGGTTTTTTACAATAGAAACAGAGTCTGATAACTCGATCAGTAAACCTGATTGTTTTAAGCTTTCCTCAAACCAGTTCAATTTAATATCAGTTGTAGGATCACTTAACTGTTCATATTGCCATTGCAAAGCTTCTTGTAATTGCTCACCAAAAAATGAGATTGCAAAATGAGTTTGAATTCTGGCTAAAAACTCAGTCATCTGAATGCGTTTTCCAGCAGGAATTAAAGTGTAAACAAAGAGGCGAATCATATTCGCATTCAAGACAAAACGTTGATGTCCACCTGTAATAGGAATCACCAGACCAATGGTTTTAGCCATTTTTTTAAAGACATCAAAACTATGTTTGTCAATATTGGTATATTCACTTTCTTGGACACCATGTTTTTTGCCTTCTGCGCGCAAAATTCGATAAATAATTTCTTCACTTTTTTGATAAGAATTTTCTGCATATTTGCGAATAGGATCGGATGTTATTGCTGTCGGTGAGCAAGCGACCCAAGCATAATGACCATGAAAGTTTTTTGTTTCATGGGCTGTTGTATCAAGTTGTCTTGAGCGTGCCATAATAGAACGTAGAACTTGCATCACACAAAGTAGTTGTAATAATTCAATTTTTTCTAGTTTACTAATATTAGATTTCAATAATGACAATAATTCGTTTGCAAATAAAAATGCTTCAAACACATAGCTCTTGGGTATGGTTGCTAATTTTGCATGCGATAATTTTGCTTTTGGAAGGTCGAAATCTTCTAGAGCATCTTCAATAAAATCACAAATTTTTTCAATTGATTGTGTCTCACTTCTGAATAATTTATTGAGCTCATTTTCAAGTTGTTGTTGTAGGCTCTCTAAATTAAATTCAAGATGTTTATACTGGTCTGTAGATGCCATTTTTTGAATGAAATCTGTATTTTCAGTGATATTTGAGAACAGATAACCTAATTGTAAAAATAAAACCTCACCACCACGAGCCATGAAATTATGATCGCTGAGTGAGAATTTTACAGTACTCTCTTCCCAATCATTAAAGTTTTCAGTCGTATGAGACCAAGTAATTTCACGACCTAATAGCATAGGTGTGATCGGCAGGAAATTGTAAGTTGACCACGTTCGATTTTTTGCAACACCTACAAAACCATAAAGTAAAGCTTGCAAAGTTTGTACAAGTTGATTTTTTTCTGTCGCAGAAATAGAAGGGCTCATTCTATTCTTTAATTGTTCAATCGCATTTAAAAACTCAATTTGATGTACAGGATGACGAGTTTCTAATTTTGATTGACTAAAAAAACTAAAAAATTTTAATGCTAATCGTGTAGATGGGCAATAATGAGTTGTTTGATCATTCACTTGAAAACTATTTTCACCAAAAGTATTTTTATTTTCATCTGCTTTTGCTGAGTTAAAAACTAATAAAAATTCTGATAAATATTCTGTTGGTGTTTGATCTGCATAAAATCGGCGTCCAAAAATATCTAAGGCAATATTAGGTTTTTTGTCAGTATTAGAGGGATTTTGATTGGGGGTATTTTTCTTAGGAAAATAACTATATGTATTTAAAGTGCTCAACGAATTAATCCTCTAAAGTTAAAGTTTTATTTTGTTTTAAGTCTAATTCAATTTTAATAATATTCTCTTGAATATCACCATTAGATAAAGTACGTACTAGCGTAATTTCATCTTCATGATCAATTTCTGAATACTCGATAAGACTTAATTTAAATCGTTCTAATTGAGTTTTATAAATAGGTGTAAGAGACTCTGTGATATCACCTTTAATAATATTTTGAATATAGTCAAGTAAAGGTAAGCTTAACTCTAAGCGGACTTCATTTTCCTTTTTGAGAGTTAAATAGGGTTGTTGTTTATTATTACAGTAATTAACAATAAATTCTTTTTCCATAAAGCTACAAATTTTAATTTGTGCGATTTGAAATATAGAACTATCTGATCGTTTTAATGTAATGTTTAAATATTTATCTTCACTTATACCGCTGAAAAATAAATTAAGAGCTTGCAAACTCATTTTTTTAATTTGACGAGCATCCTCGGCCATAAATTTTTGAGTATCTAAACGCCACTCACTATATTTTTCAATATTAGGGGATCCTAGAAATTGTGCTTGAGCATTGGTATATGTGGTTGGATATAAATTATAGATAAATATTAAACGTCTTAAAGCAGGTTTAAAAAGATGTATATCACTATCTTGATCTTTTTGAATATAGTTTTTGATTATGCTGTGCAAGGATGGGGTTATACCTTCGAAATTTTTAAGATCAGCCATAAGTTTTTCGATTTCTAAACTGCGATAACCTGCGAAGTTTAATGTATGAAGTAAATGAATCGCAGGAAGTTTAAATGCATTCTCCCATGGAAGATGGTTTTGATATCCAAAAAATAAGTCACTGAAAATAATAGGATGTATAGGGGAGTCTTCAAGTTGAAAACCACCTGTCAATGATGCGCAGAAATGAGCAAGCATTTGTCTAAGGGTTAAACGTTTTTCATAATTGAGTAAATATAAATAAAGTAAACGTATACTATGGATGACATTTTCTATGTTATTTTTGATAGAAAGGTAGTTTTGAATAATGGGATGTTGAGGGTGGCTTTCAACTAATTCATGCCATGAGCTATGTTGAATAATTTTTTTAAATATTGATAGTGCAACCTCAATATTGTCTAATTTAGCTATATTGATAATGAAAAGCTTTTTATTGTGAATGTTGAGGCTTAAATTTAAATGGTCTAAACTTTCTAATTGATCAGAAATATAGATTTCTTTATTTAATAAACTAAAAATTTCAGATTCAATATCTTGTGTTAAGTCAATAGATTTTAGATATTCAGTAATAGAAGTAAGTAAAGGTCCTGTATTGCTTACAATCAACCAATTGTCTGTTTCATTAAATGCTTGAGAGAGCCATTTTATCCGTTCGGATAGACTTAACTCACTCATATCTTTTAAGATGTTTAAATTATATTTTTCTGAATATTCATGTTTTTGAAAAGTATACTGCTGAAATTTTTCATCTAAACGTTTAATTAAATCAAATGCAATGGTTGATTTACCATCACCAGCATGTCCAGTAATAATAATGATGTTATTTTTATCTTTTGTAAGCAGATTATAGATATGTTGAACAATAGGAAATTCTGAGTAAATTTCATTAAAATATATCGTATTTATTTGTGATTCTGCTAAAGCATTTGCTCCAGCTGGCGTTAAATTATGTAAGGAATTTAAATAGCTTATAAAGTCAAGAGTCATTTTTTCTTGTCCCAAAAAATTATTTCAAAGTAAAAGGTATAATTAATGTATTAAGTGTCTCAAAAGTTTATCAATATCTTCTTTTGAAGTCGTGAAACCTAAACTAACTCGTATTGTAGATAGTCCTTCTTCTGTAGAGAGTCCTATTTCTTTCAGGACATAAGAAACTTCTACATTGAGTGATGAACAGGCTGATCCATTTGAGCAAAGAATTTTTGAGTTAGCGATAAATAATTGACTTTCTAAATGTGGTACCGTGAAGTTAATGATATGTGGAATTGCATTTTCGACAGGCGTATTTAATTTCCATCCTAAATTTAAAATTTTTCCTTTTAAATAATTTGATAAGTCCTCAAAATATCCTTGATGTTGAGATAACATCTCGTCAGTTGCCGCTGTGGCAAAAGCAAGAATTAAGGGGGTTGCAAGAGTGCCTCCACGTAATCCAAATTCTTGACCTGCACCATGAATAATAGGGTGGAGTTTAGTTTCGCGTATATCTCTGATATATAAAGCCCCAATACCTTTAGGACCATAAATTTTATGTGCAGAAAGTGAAAGAAAATCAATATTTAATTCATCTACATCAATTTTTACTTTTAGATATGATTGCGCGGCATCAACATGAAATTTGATATTTTTTTTGAAGCAAGCATCGCCAATTTCTTTGATAGGTTGAATAGATCCTAGTTCATTATTTACATGCATAATGCTGACAAGTGCTGTATCTTCACGCATATGTGAAATAATATCTTGTGCTTTTACAATCCCATTTGCTTGTGGTGCAACATAAGTAATTTCATAATCGAATTCTTTTTTTAAAAAATTACAAATAGATAAGACACACTTATGTTCGATAGTGCTTGTTATAATATGCTTACCTGCTTTTGTGTTAGCAAGTAGATAACCTTTGATTGCTAAATTATTTGATTCGGATGCTCCACTCGTAAAAACGATTTCACTTTTATATGCTCCAATCGACTCCGCAATTTTTTCACGGGCAATTTCTATTTTATCAGAAGAAGATCGGCCCATTTGATGAGCTGAAGAAGGATTTGAGTAATCTTCCTGAAAAGAACGAAATAATTCGGTTTTAACAGAAGGGAGTAAAGGGGTCGAAGCAGCAAAGTCTAAATAAACCATCTTCTACTTAAATCTACGATTATATTTTGATGATACATCTGGAAGTGTTAGTTTTCAAAAAAATAATCACTATATACGTCAAATTATGTCGTTGAATCGCTTGTGCTTTATTTTAATAGTTTAGCCATTAGGTAGTAATTATATTAATAAAGGCAATTCTTAATGGACTTTGTGAGCTTCAACTTAAAAATGAAAGGATTTCATCCCTTCTTCTGGAAATATTTTGTCTATAGTTTACATAATAAAGGTCATTATTCTGGGAACCTCAGTAACTAAAAAGCCAACTATCTCAGTAAGATAATTGGCTTGAGTAAAGGGTTCTCTTATCCGGTTATTCGTTGATCATCCCAATAACACGGCACTACAATTAAATTGTTTTCATGTAACCGCGACCATAACCGAACTCCTAAATCCCGCTGCATATTCTGTAATGTGAAATTGGAAATCAGTAGTGTGGATTTCATGTTGTCATAACGACTATATAAAACCTTATGTACCATTTCCAGACGTTTCTCATGCCGGTCATGCAGGCCATATTCATCAATCACCAATAAATCAAAACTGGAAAAATGGTCGATTAATTCTTTTTCAGAGCGTGAAGTATCTGACCAGGTGTCCATCATTTTTTGAGCAATTTCTGCACTGGTATAGTAGCGTGCAGTTTTTGTACTGTTATGCAGAATGTTGCGAATGATTGATGCACTCAGATGGGTCTTTCCTGTACCCGGTGTACCGATGAGCAGCAGGTTCGGATGAAGGTCGGAAATAATCTGTTGTGCAAAGGCCTGACATAGCTTGATTGCATTGTCTTGTGCAGGACATGCAATCACATAATTTTTGAAGCCACAGTCCAGGTAGCGTTTATTAAGTCCTGAGTTCTTGATTTTCTGCTGCAGTAAGCGCTGCTGCAATTCATCTTCATAGGCTACATGTGAATGACGAACGGTTTCTTTTGCACACAATTTACAGAGTCTGTGACCGGCAATTTCCATCAGGGGTATATGATGGGTGGGACAAAGCGTTTCCGTTGCTTCAGCGTGAATCTGGAGCGTTTTAAGCATAGTATTCATGGTAGTTCTCCTAAATCCATTTTGAATTTTCTAAAAAATTCTCATTTTTTTCTTCAAAATTTGAAGATGAAGATGAAGATGAAGATGAAGATGAAGATGAAGGGCATTGCTTGAGCTTGGTCGGAGCAATGCTCGGGGTATCCTCAGAGGATGCTTGAGCATTTTTTTGCACTTGCTTGTTAGATGCTTGAGCATTACTTGCGGATTTATTCCAGCGTGCTTGTGCTGCATTTTTAGCTTTATCAGATTTCATCTGCTGATTTTGTAAAGCCTGACTTTTTAAACTGGTTAAAAAATTTGAATGAATCTGTTCAGATTCGATTTCAAACAATTCCAATGACATCAGCGTATTCAACAAAGTTTTAGCCTTGGTCTGCTGCGGTAATTTCGTGATGCTGCAGACCGTCGCTAGATCATGAGGAATAGCACCATTTTTCCAGAAATCCATCATTAACAGCAGTGCTGCACCAATTTGTTCTGCAGTCATTCGTGCGAATTTTGCCTGTAAGTCGCCAATATAGAGTGGCATCCAAATTGAAATATCTTTATGCATATTTTCACCTTTTTATAGGTATAGAAGGGCTAAGGTCATCAATTAGATGACCTTATATATTTGTTTGATTAGGGAACTAGGCTCATTAACCGGATGCGGGCCTGGCGGGCTAAATCATCGTAATGGGCTTGCCCATCATCCAGCAGTCGTTGTAGCCAAAGCCTTAAAGCCTGGTGATCATCGAAGCATTTATTGATTTCCAGCAAAAAGGCCAGATTGTGCAGTTTAGGAATGTGTAACTCATGAATGAGTTCACGCGCGACCATATCTGCTTCTAGGCTAACGACTACGCCGCCAAAGAAAGCTTTACTGTTCATGGGCAAGCTCCTCTGTATTCAGTCTCTCCAGCATGGCTTCAAAAGCACTACCATCGCGACGCGTAACATTCGGAATGTAGCGGCTATAGACCCGGAACAGCATTTCAGTGGTTGAATGTCCCAGCTGGCGTGCGATCCATTCCGGGTTCTCGCCTGCAGATAACCATAATGTTGCAGCGGTATGGCGTGTTTGATAAGCACGACGAGGCTTTAATCCTAGTAACCGCAAGATCGGATGCCAGACACGTTTATTCACCAAACGGTAATCGAGAGGTCCACCGTCACGATTACAGAATACAAACTCTGATTTACCATTATTTAAGCTTTTCTGTTGCAGAAAGGCTTGATAAACCCGGTCACTCATCTGGATTGTGCGGTCAGAACCATAGGTTTTGGTTCCACCCAGCTCCCCATTCACCAAGGCTTCACGAATATGGATTTCCCGACGTTGCAAGTCCACATTTTTCCATTGCAATCCATCGATCTCACTGGTGCGCATACCCGTGAAAAATCGAATAGTGTAATAAGGTTTAAAATCATCACGAACTGTGGCCAAAATTGCATGTACTTCCTTTAATGAAAAAGGCGTGACTTCAATTTTTCCTTGCTTTAAGTTCTTGATATTCTTGTAAGGGCTGTCGAAATCATATCGTTCTGCAGCACTATCGAGTATCATACGAAGTGCTATCATAATCTGGTTGATTCTTGATGGTGAAAGGCATTCTTGGTTTTTCCCGTGAGTCACTTTGGCGAGGGATGAACGGAATCCAAGAATGTCTGACTTTTTAATAGTAATAACCGGAATTGTACCAAAAAAAGGGATTAAGTACTTTTTGATCACAATTTGAATTTTTCCCTTGTAGCTTGTACGCCACTCTATTTCTTTATCAGTGAACCAAATTTCACAGAACTTAGAAAATAGAGGTGTTTTTGAGCTGATTTCATTTACTCTGTTTTCTGCGTTTTTGATTTCTTTCAAACGAGAACTTTTTGGAAAGTATTTAGCATAGTCAAAAATGCCCAATAAGATTTCTGCCTCCATTCGTTCAATCGCTTTTTCAAGCTTTTTGCGATTTTGAGCATTGTCTTCAAGAGCTGTTGTTTCACGGCAACGGATGTTTAAGTATCGAAAATCGACACATAATTTACCGTATCTAGTACGAATAGCAGCCATAATAATGTTCCCCCTTACTGAAGTTGTAGGCTGTGTAGCGAGCCTAAAGTGGTTTTAGTCATATCTTCTTCAATGCGTTCCCATACATATAAAATTTTGCGACCACCAAAAGGGCGAATGTAATGAATACCTTCAATCAAAACGCTATCCTTTAACTGATTACGGATGGTACGTTCGTTATAATGGATTCGTTCAGCCAATTCTTTTGTAGTAATATAAGTAAGATTCATATTTGTATCCTTTTATGAAGTATCACAATGATGTTATTTAAGATCACAATGCGATAATAAATGCATTTAACACATCATACAAGTACTTTATTACACAATGGTGGTAATTAATGATAGTTTGTAACTTGCCAGTTCTTTTGGCAGAACGAAGAATGAAAGTAGCAGATGTTGCTAGAGAGACAGGGATGAGTAAGACCACACTACATAAGTTATATAATGGTCAATCAACTCGAATAGATTTTGAAACCATAGAAAAGTTATGCGTATTACTGAATGTTGAAGTGGGGGATTTATTAAAAATTAAGCAAAATGATGAACAAGATTTTTAAGAAAAATAAAGTCTGAATTATAATTATAGAGTTTAAATATTTGTTTTATTTAATATTTTTTGGTGACCAAATTTGGTCACCTTGGGAATATATGAAGTTAAAAATACTAAAATAGAGAAAAAGAAGGGAGTTCATTTTTCTTGAAGTTTACTATCCTGATTATTGATAATGAAACTAATAAAATAAATATCAAAATAATGAATCTATAGATCTGTATATTATGGGCTAGGGCACGTTTTGGTCACTTTTGGTCACGCAGTCAACTTATGAAAACATTTATCTAAAATATTTAGTACTTTTATAAAGCTAGAAATTTTAATTTTTATGAGAAAATAATCTTAAAAATCAACAAGAAAAAAGCCCCTATCTTTCGATAAGGGCTTTTTGAATTTGGAGCGGAAAAAGAGACTCGAACTCTCGACCCCAACCTTGGCAAGGTTATGCTCTACCAACTGAGCTATTTCCGCAATTGAGCAGTTTTTTGAAAACTTTCACTAAAAAATTTGGAGCGGGAAAAGAGACTCGAACTCTCGACCCCAACCTTGGCAAGGTTATGCTCTACCAACTGAGCTATTCCCGCATGCCGTGTATAATACAGCATGAAAAAATACGGTCAATCACTTTATGTAAATTCTCAGTTCAATTGCATAAAATTAAAGCATTTTGTGTGGGATTTGCTCAAAATAGCGCTATACAGCTCTTATTCAAGAGTAAAAATAATACAGAAACACAAGTTATAACCTTTAAATAAGAACAAGGTATACTGAATACACGTTAAATTTAGATTTTTGGGAGAGGTCTTGTGACTTTAGAGCAACAATTGCATGAGCGTTTACAACAGCTTTCACCCTTGTATTTAGAAATCATCAATGAGTCAGCAGGACATGGCGGCTACTTCCCAGGCAAAGAGTCTCATTTTAAAGTCAGTATTGTGAGTGATTTATTTAATGGCTTACGTTTGGTACAGCGTCATCAGAAAGTATATGCCGCAGCCGGAGACTTACTAAGCTCAGGAAAGATCCATGCTTTAGCCATTCATGCTTATATTGAAACGGAATGGACAGGTTCTGTGCCTGCAAGCCCTGAATGTGCGCATGCGCCAAAAAATTAAGAGAGTGTTATGGATACACATTTACTGATCAAGATTATTCATATGTCGAGTGTTTCACTTGCCATTGTCGTATTGCTACTTCGAGCGACGACATTATTCGTTGGGGTGCAAAACGATCAGCCTAATCCGAAAAGACGTAAGCTTTATGTCGGTTTACAACATTTATCCTTTAGCTTGATGCTGGTGACTGGGCTTATTTTATTGAGCTTGAACAACTTTCAAGTGCAACCGTGGTTCTATGCCAAAGTTGTATTATTTTTTGTGATTATTTCATCTGTCATTAAAACCTATAAACAAGACAATACGATTCCGTTGGCACAACGAAAAGCGGGCCTCTTTATTACCGTTGTTTCTTTTATTGCCATTATTGGTTTAATTATAATTAAACCTGCTTTTGGTTAATTGTTAGACATGATTATTCTGCTTATATGTGGTCTCGCTTATACTGCATATAAGTAAATAATAACGATGTAGAGGGTAGAGGGACTTATGATCATACGTGTCGTGTTTAATCAGAAGGGTGGCGTAGGCAAATCCAGTATTGCGGTCAATTTGGCGGCGATGAGTGCACATCATGGCTTAAAGACATTGGTGATTGATTTAGACCCTCAAGCCAATTCGAGTCAGTATTTATTGGGCGATGATGCCACTTATTCAATGGATAAAACGGCATTAGAACCGAATATTGAAAACTTCTACGATGATGTATTGGGGAACACGAGCAAAGGATTAATTGGTAGTGCGATAGGCTCTATTTTAAAATCTAAAAATAAAGGTTTTGATGCATACATACATGCATCGCCCTTTCAAAATTTAGATGTTCTACCTGCAAGTCCATCTTTAGGGGCTTTAGAACATGCTTTAGAGTCCAAATATAAAATTTATAAACTCCGTGATGCGATTCAAAGTCTTTCACAGCGGTATGATCGTATTTATATCGATACGCCACCTGCATTTAACTTTTTCACTTTGTCAGCACTGATCGCGGCCCATAAGGTGCTTATTCCTTTTGATTGTGATGTGTTTTCGCAGCGTGCTTTAAAGACCTTAATTGAAAATATTATTGAAACGCAAGATGATCACAATGATCAGTTAGAAATTGAAGGCATTGTGGTGAATCAGTTTCAAGCACAAGCAAAATTACCAAGAGAGGTGGTACAACAATTAAAAGATGAGAGACTGCCTGTCTTGGACAGTATGTTGCCACCTTCTGTAATTATGAAAGAGTCCCATCATAAAAATATGCCACTGATCTATTTAAATACAGATCATAAATTGACGCAGGCCTATCAATCATTGTTCAATGAGATTGAGCGCAAATAAAATTGAGAAAGTTATGTCTATCATGTCTTCTAAAATAGCCCGCTTAAGTATACTGACCCTAGGTGTAAGTTTACTTTCAGCGTGTGCAACTACAGTTAAGCCGACCTATGTTTCTCCGACGCAATATCAAGCTTTAAACTGTGTTCAAATCGGTGCCGAGTTTAATCGTATTCAACAATATATTAATGCTGGTGTACAAACGCCTAAACGTACAGGCATGGGCGTTGGTCTTGGCTTAGGCGGTGGTTGGGGCCGTGGTGGCTGGGGAATAGGTCCTTCTGTTTCGGTGAATATGGGACAGTCTTCAGATACGAAAAATACTGAGCTATCACGTCTTTATGGTCAGCAAGATGCGTTGTCACAAGCGGCACAATTTAAAAATTGTCCAAATGTACCGAAGCGGGCAGACAATACAAAGAAATAACAATATGTGATGTCTGTCACACCAAACAATTGGCAACCTCTAGAAAAATGTTTCAAAAAATATTTTCATTAAAACAAGTGTTTAGATAAATTTAATTACTTGTTATGACATAAAATTCACATTTTGTTCATATTTAAAACTTGTCTTATTTTCTGATTTTCGTTTAAGGTGTGCGTCCTTTAGTCCACGCTGATGTTTATATGGTTGAAAGTTGGCTCTTTATTTTTGCAGTGATTGCGGTACTTCTTATACCAGGACCGACCAATGCATATTTGGCGAGCGCAGCGCATCACCAAGGCATGTTAAAAGCATTTTATTTGGTGCCAGTTGAACTATTGGGCTATATCTATGGCATTAGCATATGGTCTTTATTGATTCATTTGACGATGCCAACGTGGCCTTTATTGATCCATATCTTACATATTGTCAGTGCTGGTTATGTGATTTGGCTTGCTTTCCATCTTTGGAAAACGTCACATTTAAAACAGCACAGTTTAAAAAATAAGAGTATTGCTCGCAGTCACTTGTTTAAATCTACGATTAAAAACCCAAAGTCTATTTTATTTGCAGTCGGCATTTTCCCTGCATCGACTTGGGACTCATTTCAAAACTATATGTTTATATTGAGTATTTTTACGGTGTGTTTGATTCCATGTGCATTGTTTTGGATTTATTTTGGACGCAAAGTATTGGCGGGGAATTTAACAAAAATCACTGCCGAACGTGTTTATAAAGGATCGGCAATGTTGTTGTTATTAAGCATGTTACCTGTATTTATTGGCTTCTTTTAAACGCTTTACTACAATTATTGAACCACGTTTGTCGAGCCACATTTGTTGAACCACATTGATTCTTCTTCGCCGTAAATTACGATAGCGCTTAAAGCGTATTTGGTTTTTCCTTTGAGAAAAATTTATGGCGAATAAAGCCAATTACACCAGGCAAGATACTTAGAATAATAATACCGAAGATCAGGTAAGTGAAATTATCTTTCACGATCGGCATATTGCCAAATAGATAGCCTAAAGTAATAAACGACGAAATCCAGCAGAATGCACCAATCACATTATAGGTCAGGAAGAATTTGTAATTCATGCTGCCTGCACCCGCAACGAAAGGGGCAAAAGTGCGTGCAAAAGGGATAAAGCGTGCAAAAATAATGGTTTTACCACCATGCTTATCAAAAAACTGCTGTGTATGTACCAAATGCTTTTTATTAATAAAACGTGATTCGATGTCAAAAACGCGCGGGCCAATATATTTTCCAATATGGTAGTTCAATGTATCGCCCAACACGGCTGCGATAAACAACAGTACTCCTAAGACCCATGGATCCATAGCACCAGTAGATGCAGCCAATGCACCAGCAGCAAAAAGCAGACTATCGCCCGGTAAAAAAGGCATAACCACTAAGCCCGTTTCTACAAAAATAATCAGGAAGAGAATCCCGTAAATCCAAATACCATAATTTGTTATAAATTCAAGTAGATGGTCATCTACGTGTAAAATAAAATCGATCAATTCCATGAGGCAAAAACTGTACTAAAGTGTGCAGAAATCCTAGCAGTCCTACCCCGCAATGTCAGTAATAAAATGAGTTAAATTTAATAACGATTAATGTCTACTGTTTGGCTTTATCATTGCAAATTTGCAACACAGGGTGTGTTATTTAGATATTTATTAGAATAATAAAGACCACTATTCTCTAAACATAAATTTTAAATAAAAATACAGGTATCTAAATGTTCAATCCGAATATAGTCGTTAAAAACATCGTAAATCAAACTCAGGCAGATGCCGTGATTAGCCTCATTGCTCGTATTTTAATGGCGTATATTTTTATTGTAGCAGGATGGGGTAAGATTGCTGCGTATCAAGCTACGGTGGGTTATATGGAGTCTATGGGTGTTCCAGGTATAATGTTACCCATAACAATTTTAGTTGAATTAGGTGGAGGCTTGGCTTTACTTTTCGGATTTCAAGCACGTTTTGCTGCCTTTGGTTTAGCAATATTTAGTTTACTTACAGGTTTTATTTTCCATACAGGCGCTGATGATGCTGTAAATTTAATGAAAAATATCGCCATGTCTGGTGGCTTATTTTTCTTAATGTTGCATGGTGCAGGGAGAATAAGCATTGATCATGTGATTGAAAAATAAAATTTAGCGTGGTCAATAATTTTAAAAAAGCTGACTCTATTTAAGTCAGCTTTTTTTATGCTTAAAAAGCGTAGTGACATTAAAAAAATATCGTTATGGAATCACATGTGATTAATGGTTGGAAAAATGTTAGAATAGCGCGCTTATATTCGTTGCCTACATAGTTGTTTGCCATGACTACCAATACCCAAATTACTGAAGACCGCATCCTGATTTTGGATTTCGGTTCTCAATATAGCCAGCTGATTGCACGCCGTGTACGTGAAGCTGGTGTTTATTCAGAAATGTACGCATATGATATGTCGGAAGAAGACATTCGTGCATTTAACCCAAACGGGATTATCCTTTCAGGTGGTCCAGAAAGTGTTTATGAAGCTGGTAGTCCACGTGCCCCTGAAGTTGTGTTCAACTTAGGCGTACCTGTTCTGGGTATCTGCTATGGTCTACAAACCATGTCACAACAACTTGGCGGAAAAGTAGAGCCGGGTACTGTACATGAGTTTGGTTATGCAGAAGTTGATATTCAAGTTCGCGATAAATTGATCGGTGATCTTGAAGATACGAAGGACCAATTAAAAGTTTGGATGAGTCATGGCGACAAAGTGACGGCTCTTCCGACAGGCTTCCAAGTCACTGCGAGTACACCTAGCTGTCCTTTTGCAATGGTGTCTGATGAAGCGCGTCGTTTCTACGGTATCCAGTTCCACCCAGAAGTAACGCATACGGCTAAGGGTGCTGAATTACTGTCAAACTTCGTTCACGGTGTTTGTGGCTGTCGTAACCTGTGGAATTCTGAAAATATCATCGATTTACGTGTTGAACAATTACGTGCGCAAATTGGCGATCAAAAAGTATTATTAGGTCTTTCAGGTGGTGTTGATTCATCTGTTGTGGCTGCACTTTTACACCGTGCGATTGGCGATCAATTGACATGTGTATTTGTAGATAACGGCTTACTTCGTTTAAACGAAGGCGAGCAAGTGATGGACATGTTTGCTAAAAACATGGGTATCCGCGTAATTCGTGCCGATGCTGAAGAGCGTTTCTTAACTGCGCTTAAAGGCGAAGTTGATCCTGAGAAAAAACGTAAAATCATTGGTCGTGAGTTCATCAACGTATTTGCTGAAGAAGCACGTAAGCTTGATGGCGTGAATTTCCTTGCTCAAGGTACGATTTATCCAGACGTGATTGAATCTGCTGCGACGAAAAATGGTAAAGCACACGTGATCAAATCGCATCACAATGTGGGCGGTTTACCAGAAGATTTAGCATTTGAATTGGTTGAGCCAATTCGTGATTTGTTTAAAGACGAAGTACGTCGTTTAGGTACCACTTTAGGTTTACCTTTCGAAATGCTTTATCGTCATCCATTCCCAGGTCCAGGTTTGGGCGTGCGAATTTTGGGTGAAGTGAAAAAAGAATATGCAGATATTCTTCGTCTTGCAGATGACATTTTCATGCAAGAGCTGCGTGCAAGTGGTTGGTATGACAAAACTGCGCAAGCCTTTGCTGTATTCCAACCTGTTAAATCTGTGGGTGTGGTGGGTGATGGTCGTCGTTATGCATGGGTGATTGCACTGCGTGCGGTTGAGACTGTTGACTTTATGACAGCGCGTTTTGCGCATCTTCCTTATGATTTGGTTGATAAGATTTCAACGCGTATCATGAATGAAATTGCTGATGTTTCACGTGTTGTTTATGATGTTTCATCTAAGCCACCGGCTACGATTGAATGGGAATAATTTTCTAAAGAAAATTATTAAAAAAGGACGCTTAAGCGTCCTTTTTTATTTAAGCTGCTGGTGATTCAATTCGGCTTAATGGATCATCAATAACATTAATACTTTCTAATAAAGCTGAATATTGTTGAGTGTCTTCCCTTACCTTATGAATAATTGCTTTGGCTACTCGATTCATTTCAGGTACATCCATTAGTGACATACCTCGTTCTAAAACGCCTGCACAATGAGAATATTCATTATTTACGCGTCCTATAAATAAGCGATAAATCTCATCATTCCAAAAAATTTTTAGTCTTTCGTCTTCATATTTGAAATAATTAGGAAATTTAAAGAAAGAGTATATTTCTATAAACTTTCGAGCATTATTACTGAAATTATAGAACATAGAGTGATTATCATCAGTCAGAATATTTGTACTAGCGCATGTATGAATTTGCTTAAATAAGTAATTAAATTCTGTTGAATATTCACTAAGGTATTTAGGCATCTGAGTAATTTTAGAAAATTCTTCCTCTCTAGATATAAGAAATTTGTTGACTTGTAATTCTTTATTTTTATCACTTCTGATAACTTTAGTATTTAATCTTTTCAAATATTTAAGGAAATCGAGATTATGTGTGCTAATAAATAGTTGTGAGTATTTTCCTTGTAAGCAAATTTTTTCATTGATTAGACTATAAATAAAGAAAATATGATTACTATCCAAACTACAAATTGGGTCATCTATCCAAATAATAGGTTGTTCAGCATTATTTAAAGATTCTTGGACTTTTGCTAAGAAATAGCAAAAAGAAATCAAGCTACATTCACCCTCACTTAAATTATGAGCTTTTGTTTTAACACCATTTTTAAGGCGTTGTATCTCAAATTTTATGGATTGACCATTTGTCCTAGCAGTTTCGATAGGCTCAAGACTCAAATGCTGATGACCAAAATCATGCTGTAAAATTTCATTAATGCGTCTACAAGCTTCACCTTCAGATTTTAATTTAGCTCTTTCAGTTTCAATTTCTGACAAAATTCTATCTTTTCGATCTGTAAACGTTTCAAGCTCGGTTTTTAATGGGGCAATAGCTTTGACAGCCTCCTCTATATCAGTAGTGAACTGGGAGTAATTATTAACTTTTAAGAAATCATAAACATGATTTAGACGTAAAGTATTTTTAGCTTCATCTTGTTTATTTTTTAAGTCACTATTTAATTGAATACACTCATCTCTAATATCAGAAATTTGCTCAAGAATAGTTGTGATTTCTAGGGAATAATCTTGTGGGTTTATAAATCCTAGTTCTATAAAAGGGTTCTTATGTTTCTGCTCGAGTGTTACTTTTAGTTGTTTAAGCGATGCTTTTTGCTTTCTAAATTTAAAATCTAGATTTGAGTTTAATGCTGAGAGCTGAGAGTGATACTGTTGATAATAGGGATTAACCTCTAAAGTGAATTTTAATATTTCACTCTCTAAATCATTATCTAAAAGCTGAATACCTCTTGATATTCTGCTTTGAAGCAGTTGGAATTCTTGATTGAAATGTTGTTTAAGAGTTTGTTCTCTTTCTTCTGAAATTTTGTTACTACAAAATGCGCAAGTGTCCCGATCATGGTGGAGTTGATGTCCTGTTTGTACCCATGAGTTTAGTGTAGGGTTACTTGTTAATTCTTCAATTTTTCCACTAAGATTAACAACGGTCGTTAAAGTCTCATTTGTTGCTTGAACTAGTGAAGAAAAGTTTAAAGTGTATTTAGGTATGTCAGGCGGAGAGGGTAATTCAGTTTGTTTTACTAACGCTAGTTTTACTGTTTTTTGATCATCAGTTAAAACTTGAAAATTAGATGTTTGAACCTCAGTGATGTCGCTGTTAAGCTTTGTTATATTGTAATTAATCTCACCAAAAAGGTTATGTTGATATTTTATCGATTCTGAGCCACGAGTTGCTTTATCAGTAAGTAACTTTTCCAAATTACGTGTCTTAGAGCCATGATTTTCTATAGCATTTTTCACTTCATTATTTTTATTATGAATATTTAGATAAACTCCTGATCTAGTATTTTCTTCATCTGAACCTAACTCATTTCTCAACTCTTGGATACGGTCTAAAATCTGTTGATTGTCGCCACCTAATGTCACCGAGAAAGATTCAATATTTGCATTTTCATCATGAATGAATTTTAGATTTTCTTTTACGAAATCCGAGTTATAAACATGGATCGGGTAAGTAAAGGTAGATAAATTAGATTGGGTGATTTGTGATGTTGTAGTTTCATCAACTAATTCAATTTTAAAGTTGGGATTATCATATTTTGGAGGTATAGCTTTTTTCTCTAAAGATCTTACAATTTTTGAGAGGCTCGTTTTTCCTGAGTAATTCCGACCGTAAAAGATATTAATATCTTTAAAGTCATAAGTTTGATTATTTCCAATCCCAAGATTTTGTGCCCAATCAAAATTTTTAAAAATTGAAAAGTTATCAATTTTTGTAAAACATCTTATTTTCATTTCTTTCCCCTAAAAAATATTTAAAGTATTAATTTTTTTCAATTTTATGTTTTTATCATATTTGAAGAAGAATGAAATTTCTACTATGAAAATACTTATTGTCCTATCTTTAGTATTCATCGTATTAAGATAGGTCTAGGTAAAATGCAGCCGAATCGCTAAGATCAATAAAAAGATGTTAAGCAATGCGCCGACATCAACAGCGCTAAAGATTTCTAGGATAAGAACATGACCAATACCAATTACACCGAAATTTCTCATTCAGATGACTGTGAAAAATACGTTAATCAATTTATACAAGACTTTCAAATCCGATCAGCAGAAATTGGCAAGGGCACCGTCATTAAGCGTGCACTACCGAGCCGTCACAAACGCCTCATTGGAGCATGGTGCTTCCTTGATCATGCAGGTCCTGTAAGTTTTCCACAAGGCGATGGTTTAGATGTAGGGCCACATCCGCATATAGGTTTGCAGACTTTTACATGGATGATTGAAGGCACCATGTTACATAGCGATAGCTTAGGTACGACAGATCAATTGATTCAACCCAAACAAGTGAACTTAATGACTGCAGGTCGTGGAATTTCGCATACAGAAGTTGCACCAGACTCAGAAACAAAAATGCATGCGGCACAGCTTTGGATTGCTTTACCCGACGATAAGCTGCAAATCGATCCTAAATTTGAACATTATCCTGAGCTTCCCGTGGTCCAGAAAGACGGTGTCGAATATACAGTTCTGGTTGGTGAGTTTTTAAATACCACATCCCCAGTACAAGTACATACTCCTTTATTGGGGGTCGATCTGACTGCGACAGAGCAAGTAACCACACGTCTCACCCTTAATCCAGCATTTGAATATGGTTTTATGGCGCTTGAAGGCACGGCGGTGATCAATGGGCATCATCTGGATTCGGATAATTTGGTGGTGTTAGAGCCAGGGTTGACTGAAATTGAAGTGACCATCCATGCCAATAGCCGTGTTTTACTCTTAGGTGGCGAGCCGTTTGAATCTCCGATTTTATTATGGTGGAATTTTGTGGGTCGTACGCAAGAAGAATTGAAAACTGCTCGTGATCAATGGGTGAATGGCAATGAACGCTTCGGTTCGATACCATCGTATACAGGCAAACGTCTAGAAGCTCCTGTATTTCCAGACAGTATGCGCGCTTCAAAATAAACATTGAATTCTCGTTTTCCAACGTTAAGTATTCAAATATTAAGCATTCCGAACTTAAGCGTTCGAATGCGATAAAAATGACAATGAGCTTAAAATAAGGATTAAAACATGGCGATTATTGCAAATGCGAAAGTTCAAACACGTCCTGAGCCTTGGTCAGGGGATGTGACGAGTGGTAAGCATCAATTAATAACAGATAAACCAGAATCATTTGGTGGTCAAGATCAAGGTTTGGCGCCTTATGATTTTATCTGTTCTGGCTTAATTTCTTGCACCATGATTACCTTAAGAATGTATGTCAAACATAAAGACATCGATTTGGGTGAGTTTCAAGTTGAAGCTGATTTCAATGCCAATAAAGAAGGCCAAGAATGGATTGAGCGCCGTTTGAAATTTGCTCAGCCACTCTCAGCAGAGCTACAGCAAAAAGTTTTGGATATTTGTCAAAAGACACCTGTGACCAAGACTTTATTGCGAAGTGTAGAAATTAAGACGACATTGCTCTAAATATAAGACTGTAAACATATGACGCTAAATATAAACATAGCTCATGGAGCCCTTTATATAAAAGCAAAATAGCTTTTTATGGAAAGGTGAAATGGCTTCGTTTTTATGGTGTTGAATCGGTATATAAAATGACATTTTGTGTAAAGCAGGATGTCATTTTTTTATGAATCTAAGCTATAGTCGAAGCTCAAAGCTGAGGTGAAAATAATGATTACATTGCATCACTTAGAACAATCACGTTCATTAAGAATTTTATGGGCATTAGAAGAATTAGGCGTTGATTATCAGATCAAGCATTATAAGCGTCTTCCGACCATGTCTGCACCGCCTGAGCTCAAAGCTGTACACCCATTGGGTAAAGCCCCAATTCTAACCGACGGCGATTTGACCGTTGCAGAGTCTGCGGTCATTTTAGATTATTTACAGCATAATTATGATGCTGAAAATAAGTTTAAGCCGACCAATGCTCAAGATTTAAATCAATATAATTATTGGATGCATTATGCAGAAGGTTCACTCATGCCATTACTGGTCATGACTTTAGTGTTGTCTTTGGTTCCACCCAAAGTCCCTTTTATTGTGAGACCACTGGCCAATAAAATTGTTGATGGCGTGCAAGATGGATTTACGAAGCCTCGTTTAAATGAACACGTGGAGTTTCTAGAACAATATTTAAAAAATAATGATTATTTCGCTGGAGAGTTTTCTTTTGCAGATATTCAAATGAGTTTTCCTTTAATTGCGATCCAAGAACGTATGGGAAAAAAATATCCAAACATTGAGAAATTCGTTCAAAGAATTACTCAACGCCCTCATTATGTAAGTGCTAAGGCTAAAAGCAAAGACTGACTCAGAGTACAGACTGATTCAGAGTAAAAACTGACTCAGAGTAAAAACTAACTTAGAGTCAAAAGTAACTCTGACTCAAGACTAAGAACAAAAACCAATAGAGCTTAACAATGATTGTGGAAAGCAATTGTAGGGAATTAACTTTTCTTCCCGGTGCATCTGGAAGTACAAAGTTTTGGCAACCCGTGATGGAGAAATTGCCCGAGCAATGGTCAAAAAAAGTGATTTTTTATCCAGAGTTTAGCGAATATGAGCCTAATCCTGAGGTTCAAAGCTTTCAAGATTTGCAAAATCATGTGCTGAGTCAGATTGTTGAACCGACTGTGTTGATTGCACAATCAATGGGTGGGATTTTTGCGGTTCAAATGGCATTGCAAAAACCAGAATTAATTCAAGCTCTGGTTTTGGTCGCAACATCAGGGGGAATAGATATGAGTTTCTTCGATGTTGTCGACTGGCGTACTGCCTATCAAAAAGACCTCTCCGTGCCTGATTGGTTTGTTCAACATCATGAATATTTAGATGATCAATTACAGCATATTCAATGTCCAGTCTTATTGCTATGGGGGGATTCCGATTCTATTAGTCCCGTTGCGGTAGGGCAGTATTTACAATCAAAACTAAAATATTCAACATTGAAAATTGTGAAGGATGGACAGCATGATTTAGCAAAAGTACATGCCCACCAAGTGTCGCAATGGATTGATGATTTTATAAAGACTCATCTGCGTGAGTGAGCAAAAATTTATATATATTAAATAATAATGATTCTTTTGGCTTTATCGATTCTTCAAGTCCGATGATATTCAAGAAATATGAGCAATACTGTTCAACTGGAAAATGCATGATTTCATTCAGTCATTTTTCAGGATCAAAAAAACCATCTTGCGATGGTTTTTATTTAAAGAAGATAAAAAGCTATATATAACGATAGAAGCGCTTATCGCTTCACAACAATTGAATCGATACCGCTGTGTTGCAAAGTTTGTTGTGCGATCACGGCAGCTTGTTGTGAATCATAAGGTCCAGAAACAACTCGATACCATGTCTGGCCGCCTTCAGTGGTTTTCATCACATCTGCAGACAAACCATTGAGAATAATCTCCGCACGTCGAGCATCAGCACTATCTGGATCTGGATAACTACGAACTTGTAAGATAAAACTTGGTTTTGCTGCAACGACTGGCTCTGTTGACTCAATTAAACCCGTTTCATCCGTTGTCGGTGGTGCAGTAATCACTGGCGCTTCAACAATGACAGGAGCAGTATTGACCTGTTGATTTTCAGGAACGGCCTGATCAGGAATCGGTGTCACTTGTTGTTGCGGCAACAAATCATAAAAACGATAGTCATTGTTGGTTTCTTCTTGATAATGCTCAGAAGTCACATCATTGCTACGAGGTTTAACGGGTTCCCAAGGTTTCCATAGCATAAGTGCTACAGCAAAACTTAACACGATTAAAACAAGCACAAGCATACCAAGCCATTTGGGAATCAAAGACTTTTTAGGCTTATTGGGTCTTTCAGATACACCGCGTTGCGTCTTTCCAAACACGTGGAAACCTCTCATTTTTGAATATTACATGGCTACTTGTTATAACCATGTAATTTGATTTGTAATATTTACCACGAAACACCGTGAATAAAAGCACTCATTGTTCAACAATTTGAATAGGATGCAATTTTAAAAAGCATCCTAAAGCACTATTTACATGCTTTCTGGTGCAGAAACACCAAGTAACTCTAAACCATTACGTAAGACTTGCTGAACATTACTCGATAACAATAAACGTGCTTGGGTTAATTCCGCATCATCACCTAATACTTTATTTTCGTTGTACCAGCCATGGAACAATGCTGCAAGCTCTTTCAAGTAGTTACCGACTTGATGAGGTTCATAGCTATTCGCCGCTCGTACAATCACTTCAGGATAAGCTGCAAGTTTTGCCAGAATTTCAGTTTCAGTATCTAGATCCAAACGAGACGCGAATTCACGTGCGTGTAAAGCATCAAAATTAACTGCTGTGGTTGTCGCTTTTTCAAGCATACGACAAATACGAGCATGCGCATATTGAATGTAATACACCGCATTGTCTTTACTTTGAGACACTGCAAGATCTAAGTCAAAATCGATGTGTTGTTCAGATTTACGCATCACATAATAAAAGCGAGCAGCATCATTACCCACTTCTTTACGCAGGTCGCGCAAAGTCACGAATTGACCTGAACGAGATGACATTTGAACCATTTCGCCACTACGCCACAAGCTTACAAACTGAACCAAAAGTACGGTTAATTTTTTAGAGTCATAACCCAACGCATCAATTGCAGCTTTAACACGTGCAATATAACCATGGTGATCTGAACCCCAGATATCGACGATCTCGGTGTAGCCACGTTGTAACTTATCTAAATGGTAAGCGATGTCAGAGGCAAAATACGTAGTTTGACCGTTACGGCGTTTTACTACACGGTCTTTTTCATCACCAAAATCAGTTGATTTGAACCAAATGTTGCCATCTTTTTCATACAAGAAGCCACGCTGATCCAGTGTTTCAAGTGCTTCAGTAATTTTATCAGTCAATGATTCTTCGCTGAACCATTGGTTGAAGGTCACACCAAACTCGCCTAGGTCATCCTTAATATCATCAAGAATGGCTTTAAGCGCTGCTTGTAAAAACACACGGTAACCTGTACCAATGAGTGCTTGCGAATTAAAGATCAAACCGTCGATGTGCTTTTCTTTATCACCAGAAAGTACAACCTTATTGCCTTCACTGTCCAACTCATCTGCAAATTGCACGTCTTCAGGAACATCTTTATAGACGTCAGCAACAGGACGGACATATGCAGTGCCATCTTGAGCAATAATGCTTTGTGCGATTTCTTTAACGTAATCGCCTTGATACGCATTTTTAGGGAAAACCAGTTCTTGACCTGTTAACTCTAAATAACGGAGGTATGTTGATGTCGCAAGGATGTCCATTTGACGGCCTGCATCATTCACATAGTACTCACGGTCAACTGTTGCACCTGTTGCTTCTAACAAGTTTGCAACCGTCATTCCGTATGCTGCACCACGACCATGACCTACATGAAGGCTTGACGTCGGGTTTGCAGATACAAATTCAACTTGGATTTTCTTAGCAGCATTAACTTGTGTTAGACCAAACTGATTTTTTTGTGTTTGAATCTGATCCAATACTGCAAAACGTTGGTCTGCATTTAAGAAGAAATTGATAAAGCCTGGGCCAGCAATTTCAGCTTTCGTAATCTCTGCAACGTCAGGAAGTGCTGCAAGAATTTTTTCAGCTAAATCACGAGGCTTCATACCTGCAGCTTTAGAGGCGATCATCGCAATATTAGACGCGAAATCACCGTGACTTCGGTCTTTAGTACGCGTTAGGTTTCCGTTGTTGTTAAAGTCGGATGGGAGAACCCCTTCAGTTTGAAGAGATTGAACTGCATGATCGAGAGCTGCTTGTATTGCCGTATTCATAATTTATCTAAAAATTAATGTCGCAGAAAAACAGCAAATATAGCAAATTTAAGATGCTTTAGGTGAATGCATTTGTATTGAATAAAACTTATTCGATGTAAAAAATCAATTAAATGAAGAAAAGTAAAACACAGCGGCGTAAAATGATACGAATTCTATTTTTTAAGCATTAAACATGACTGCTGAAACACCTAAAATTATTGGAAATATTCCAAAACTTCCAGCCAAATGGGCAATGGTGGTCATCCCATTTATTTTGTCATGTTTAATGAGTGGCATTATTTCCATGATTACGATGCTGCGTAATTTAGGCTGGATTGAGGGTTTTATGGCACTTTGGTTTCACAACTGGATGTTGTCATGGGCATTTGCATTTCCTATCGTGTTATTTTTATTGCCTTTGGTGCGTAAATTGACTGCAAAGTTAGTGAACATACCACCGCTGAATTAATATTCACCAGATGGTTATAAAATCTGGAAGCATGATTCACTACCATCCACAGAGATGGTTAGAGATGGCAACTTACTGGTTTATCCAATAATTCAGCTTTGCCATTTTCAAAGGTATAAAGCTTTGAGGCATTAAATACTTTGATTACTTTGGCTTTCTTGAGTTCGAGTTTAAAGGTTTCTGATTTCTTGGCATTGATCAGATCAAAAGGGTTGCTGTAATTTTTATTGTCTAGCAGGACTTGAATTGCACCAGCCTGTGGATCATTAGATTTTAAAACCTCTTGGCCTTCGGCATTTTGAATGGAAAAACCTGATTTTTGTGAGGTGTTTTTACAATTCAAACGCATAAATAGCATATGGCCATCTTTGGCTTTATTTTGTAAATTATAAATCCCTTGTAAATCATTTTCGATGTAAACCCATTGTCCAACGGGCATATTTTGAGTTAATTTTTCAATTTGTTCTAAGGTGGTCTTACTAATATCAACTACACCTTTTTTATCGATTTCAGGCACTTTTTTTTCACCTAAACCGACCATTGATAATGCTTTTTCACTTACTTTTGAGGTTTTTTCTGAAATGCTTTGACAGCCTGAAGTTGCAAAGAGCACTGATAAAGCTAAGATCGCACAAGGTGCTTTAAAATAAATATTCATAATTTACTCGATAATCTAAAAGATTTAGTTTTTTTTCATGGATAAGGTCTATGTTCTATCTTATCTAATAATGTTAAAGCAGCAGTAAAAATTAACAAATTAGCGCAATTGCGAAAAATGCAGTTTAAAAAAGTGATATTTAGACCCAAATGAACGAAAAACCTTAACTTATCAATATTAAAAATAGTGGCAATATCATTATCAATTTTCTAAATATCTAATTGGCCAAAAATAGGCTTAAGCTATGACCTGAATATAGAAGTGCTGAAGTCAAATTGGACTGAAGTTATGGCGAACTGCCAAATGAATGAGACTGGAAATGACATCTGCAAAATTATCGACTAAACATCCGCTTTATACCCCTTACGCTGGTTTTACCTTACTTGAGCTACCATTACTCAATAAAGGTTCTGCTTTTACTGAAGATGAACGCTCGAATTTTAACTTGCATGGCTTATTGCCGCACGTCATCGAGACTATAGAAGAACAACATCAACGTTCATATCAACAGTACACTTCTTTTAATGATGATATTAATAAACATATTTATTTAAGAAATATTCAAGATACCAACGAGACCTTGTTTTACCATTTAATTGAACAGCATTTATCGGAAATGATGCCGATTATTTATACGCCAACAGTCGGTGAAGCTTGCCAACGTTTCTCAGATATTTATCGTCGTCATCGCGGTGTATTTATTTCATATCCAGATCGTCAACATATCGATGATATTTTACAAAATGTGAATAAAAACAATGTAAAAGTGATTGTGATTACAGATGGTGAACGAATCTTAGGTCTCGGTGATCAGGGCATCGGAGGTATGGGTATTCCAATCGGTAAATTGTCACTTTATACCGCTTGTGGTGGGATTAGCCCTGCGTATACCTTACCGATTACGATTGATGTGGGGACCAACAACAGTCAATTGTTAAATGATCCGATTTATTTGGGCTGGAACCAACCGCGTATTAGCGGAGATGAGTATTACAACTTTATAGATGAAGTCCTGATCGCCGTTAAACGTCGCTGGCCGAAAGCATTGATTCAATTTGAAGATTTCGCGCAAAAAAATGCGATGCCTTTATTGGAGAAATATCGCGATCAATACTGCTGTTTCAATGATGACATTCAAGGTACAGCGGCCGTTTCTGTCGGTAGTTTGATTGCAGCGAGTCGTGCTGCGGGTAAACAGCTTAAAGACCAAACAGTTGCATTCTTGGGTGCAGGTTCTGCTGGCTGTGGTATCGCAGAGCAAATTGTTGCGCAGATGGTTGCTGAAGGTTTAACAGATACCGAAGCGCGTGCACGTATTTACATGGTGGATCGTTTTGGTTTAATCACGGACAATCAACCTAATTTGGTCGATTTCCAACGTAAGCTGGTACAAAATACCGATTCCGTTTCAGCATGGGCTGATGTGGATGGGATGATTTCATTACTTGATGTCGTCAAGAATGCGAAGCCTACAGTTTTGATCGGTGTATCAGGCCAACCTGGTTTATTTACAGAAGAAATTATTCGTACGTTGGCTGCGAACTGTGAACATCCGATTATCTTGCCACTCTCTAATCCAACATCACGTGTTGAAGCTGTTCCTGCAGATATTATTCACTGGACAGATGGTAAAGCGCTGATTGCAACAGGCTCGCCATTTTTACCCGTGACTCATAATGGCAAAGTTCATCATATTTCGCAGTGTAATAATTCTTATATTTTCCCTGGTATTGGTTTAGGGGTAATCGCGTCTCAGGCGACACGAGTGACAGACAACATGCTTATGGCTTCAAGTATGGCATTAGCAGACTGCTCACCTAAATTACACGATCCAGATGCAGATTTATTGCCTGATTTAGATGATCTACAAAAAGTCTCTAAAATCATTGCCTTTAAGGTTGCACAAGCGGCGATTGCAGATGGTGTTGCCTTACCATTAAGTGATGAGTTGCTCCTCAAAAGCATTGAAGACAATTTCTGGAAACCAGAATACCGTCGTTATAAGCGTATTCCGTTCTAAACACGTTTATTTCTAAGCGGACTATTCTGATCAGTAGCCTATTTTTAAAGTATGTATTGAGATGAACTAAGCGATTAAAAGAGGAAGCAACTCGTTGTTTCCTCTTTTTTTATTTTTTAATATTTTTAACAAATATTTGGGTGATTTTTAACCGGATATGATTTAGACTTCAATAAAATAACAACAACGATGCATAAGAATGCAAAAAAATATCAATGCTTTGATCGAAGTTTTAGGGCTGAGTTTGCAAAAACGGGCATTGCATATTCAATTCTCAAATTCACACTTAAATAGCCAAGTGTTTATTCAACGGATTCAAGGTCAGCACGTCATTAATCAAGGTATAAAAGCGGAGCTCTTATGTCTTTCGACCAATGCGCATATTCAACTTAAACAATTCATAGGCTGTCAGGTTGCAGTCGATCAAGTCACTGATTTAGGTAAACTTACACGCACTACGGGTATTATTACTGGTGCCAGTCAGGGTCAAAGTGACGGGGCCTTAACGGTGTATAAGCTCACACTCGAAGATGCAAGTTCACTGTGGCATAAACGCCGTAATAGTCGTGTGTTTATGAATAAGAGCGTGGTCGACATTACCGAGATTATTTTTAAAGAGTGGCAGTCGAAAAGTCCATTGTTTAGTGCCAGTTTAACGTTGTCGACTAAAGACCTATTATCCGATTACGATATTCGCCCATTTGTCATGCAAGCCAACGAAAGTGATTATGATTTTTTAACACGGCTTTGGCGGAGTGAAGGCATTAATTGGTTGATAGATGAAACGGAGAAAACGGTAGCATTATCAACGGTCGAAATTCAGCCTCAAAAAATACGATTAATTGATCAAAATAGTCAATTTGAAAAACTTGAACGCCAACAGGTTCGTTTTCATAGAAGTAATGCGACTGAGCGATTTGATACGATCTCAAGTTTAGTGGCTCAGCGAAATATTCGTTCAAATGCCATTCAGATTCAGCGTTGGCAATCCGATAACTTGGCACAAGATCAAGGGGATTCAAGTCTAAGTAAACATATTCATAGTGATCAACAAGATAACGAAACTTTAAGCCTTGAACAGGCTTGGACGATTAGTCCAGCATGGATGACGGATCTAAAGGGTGAAGACCAATCCACCACATCGAGCACGGCTCAACTTTCAAAATTGAATACTCAACTGAGTCAATATCAAGATTTACAGTCAAAATTTTTCACAGCACAAAGCAGTGTTCGCGATGCTCATGTCGGATATTGGTTTGAATTTATTGGACATCCCGAGATAGATCAACATAGCGGTTCTGATCGAGAGTTTTTAATTTTAGAAAAGCATTTTTACAATCAAAATAATTTACCTAAAGATTTAAATAGCCAAATTGAATTACTTTTAGAATCAAGTCGTTGGCAAAATATAAAAACTGAAGAGCGTCAAGGCAATGAATTATTCATCATTCGGCGTAAGGTTGCGGTTGTTCCTGAATATGATCCATTAAAACACCGTCCAAATGCCTATCCACAACGAGCCAAAGTTGTCGGGCCTGAAGGTGAAACCATTTATGTGGATCAGTGGGGAAGAATCAAAGTTCGTTTTGTTTTTACTCGAACCGATGATCATGGCCATGATGGTGGTGCAGGAGCAAATGACAATGATACTGACTCAGCTTGGGTTGATGTATTGACCTCATGGGCGGGTGAAGGGTATGGATCTAGATTTCACCCCCGTATTGGTGAAATTGTGGTGATTGACTTTTTTGATGGCAATGTTGACCGTCCATTTGTGATTGGACGTTTACATGAAGCTGAACGTCATCAAACAATGTTTGATGTAAAAGGTCAGTTACCTGAGACCAAAAAACTCAGTGGAATTCGCTCTGCTGAAGTGGGTGGATCTGGATTTAACCAATTACGTTTTGATGATACGACTGGGCAAATCAGTACTCAGCTGCAAAGTAGTCATGCTGCAACGCAACTGAACTTGGGTAATCTTAGTCATCCCAAAGACAAAGAAAAGAGTGATGGTCGAGGTCAAGGTTTTGAGTTAAGAACCGATGCCTATGGTGCAGTACGCGCTGGAAAAGGCATGCTTATTTCAACATATGCACAAGAACATGCCATAGCAGATCATTTAGAGGCAGCTCAGGCTCAATCTTTGTTGAGTCAAGGTGAGCAAAGCATGAAAATGCTGAGTGATATTGCGGTGAAGCAACAGACAGATTCATTAAATGTGCTTAGTCGCTTACCTAAATTTATTCAATCTTTAGAGTTGAAAAGTACCGCTCAGGCTATGCAATCGAGTGTTAATTTATTTAAAAATGGTTTAGCGAATGATCCATTAAATGCACTCAAAGATTGTGGTGGATTTATTCAGGAAATAGGTGCTTTGGGTGGTAATAGTAAAAGTATCGTAGATGAATTTAATGATTACTTAGGTAATGCAGGGGATGTTTTAGATAACTTAAAAGAGTTTATTGAGAATATCGAAGAACATGGTTCAGAGTTAATTAAAGGTAAATTTGCGAGTATTAAAGGTGGCATAAAGGATAATCCTTTTCAAGCCATACAAGCTGTGGGTCAAGCCATTGCAAATGTTGATATTACTGATGAAAAATGGCTCATTTCATGTGCTGGATTTGGAAATGCGAAGGGTGTTGATATTACGCCCTCAAAGGCTTTTAATTCCTTACAAGGTTTTATGGAAGGCTATACTCAAGGTCTAGAAAGTAGTAAGGATGATAAAAAACAAGAACAAGGAAAACTGTTTAGACAAGCTTTGATGTTACTGGCATCCCCCAATGGAATTGCCTTAACGACACCTGAGGATATTATTTTACAAGCTTCACAAGATATTGCGGAAAGTGCACAAGGCTCGATTAACTTAAGTGCTCAGAAAAACATTGTTGGTCATGCACAAGATAAGATCAGTCTTTTTGCAGCTCAAAAGGGATTAAGAGCTTTTGCAGCAAAAGGAAAACTTGAACTTCAAGCACAGGATGACGCAATCGAGGCTATTGCTCGAAAAGTCATTAAATTAATCTCGACGGAAGACAGGATTGAAATCACGAGTCCAAAAGAAATCGTACTGACTGCTGGTGGTTCGCAACTGAAGATTAATGGGAGCGGTGTATTTAGTACCACTGGTGGTAAGTTTGAGAGTAAAGCAGGGCAGCATCTTTTTACAGGAGGAGCTACTGTGAATGCTCAATTACCTAAAATGCCTGAAAGTGGAATATTTAGTAAACGTATCGATTTTAAAAATTTAATACCAGAAAATCTTTTAAATACTGAGTTGGTTTATAAGTTTATTAATCGTACAAAAAATCTTGAGTATGTTAGTGAACTTGATGAAGAGTTTAGAACAAACCGTTTATTTTCAGATGAGTCAGATCAAATAGAATTTAAATTTCTGGATGCTCAAAAAAATGATGAAGGGACATTATTTATTAGCGTATGTGAACCTGATGATGATTTATTTGCAAGTTTAGATGAAAGTGAATATGAGCATGTAGATTGTGATTGTTTTGATGAGGATGAGAATGATGAAATCGTATAAATTTTTGTTATTTCCATTCTTAATTCTACCTATGTACTCATTTGCAGCAAATGATGAACAGCGTAATTTATGTCAATTTAAGCAAAAATTTGATGACTCAATTCCAGCAGATAAATCATTTATTCAGTTTGGAAATGATAAAAAATTTAATGAATTTTTTATCAATAAATTATTTCATGAAACGATTATTCATGATTGTTTATATAGTAATAACAAATTCTATGTGTTGTCTCAGACAACCACTACATCGGTTGAATCTTTAGCACAGTCACTTATTTATGCAACTACCTTTGATCAAAAGGGAACTAAACTGAAAGATCAAATTTATAACAGAGATTGGAGTTGTGCTATTAATCAAAAATTTTTGATTAATAATCATCAAAAATATATAGATATGTCATGCACTGGAAAAAATAATTTTGACAATGGTCTAATTGTTGATCAGAAAAAGTTGAAAAAATATCTAGTCGAGGTTAAATAAAATGGCCTATACCTATGAGGATAAGCTGAACTTTGCTGCCAAACTGTATTGCCCAGTTCGAAAAATTGCGTTTCGATATGATGTACATTGGAAAACGATAATGGCTCAACTTATTGAAGAAACAGGTTGGGGGGAAAAAGTACTCCCAGGTACATATAATTTATTTAATATTAAAAAAGCTGGTGGGGGATGGGAAGGTAAGCCTGTCAAACGTTTCACAGTGCCTGAAGTTAACGCTAAAACAGGTCAAGTTTATATGGAAGAGGCGGACTTTCGTGTATATGTGGATTATGTAGAATCCTTAGAAGACCGTTTTGTCTGGCTGCTCAATCAATCATTCTATAAAGAATATTTTAGTGATGGTGTTAGAGGAAATCATGAAAAAGAAGTATACGCGTTAGCAAAAAAATTCGCCACTAATCCCAAATATGCTGATAATTTATTGGAAATTCCTCGTGGTCGTACGTTCCGTAGAGCGATAGCACTTGCCGAGTCAGAAGGATACTGCAACATCGTCAATGCAGCAATTTTAGAAGAAAATGGTGATAAATATCGAGATAAAGAAGTGGAAATTTCACTAGATGGAGAGACTTACTTAAAAAAGAAAACGACTCAAGAAGGGTTGATTGTTGGAATGGTCGTCAAACCACAAGGCAATATTAGCTTCAAAAAAAATAATATTATCGTGCCTGCTCGTATTCCTGTGGTTAAAGGCACAATTAATATTAAAGTACAGCAAAGTTCCACTGTTATTGCAGATAAACTTGAAGAACATCAAGGAAATCCTTCAGTAAATAACGTTAAACATCAAGAGGTGAATGTTGCTAATAGTCCTTCACCTGCTCCAACAACTACAGCGACAGCTCAAAGTAATGATGTAAGCTTTAAAATTCAAATTATTGAAGGAGATTCTTCTAAGGCAATACCTGATTTAAAATATGCAATTCGTTATAAAAATAATTTAAAAGAACATATGCTTAATGGTCAGGGAGAAGAAAAAATTACAGCAGAGAGGGGGCAGAAGCTTGAAGTTTTTGTAAGTAGTGCTAAGGGGGACTTTTCTCAAAAAGTTACTGAATTTTTAGTCAATAATGAACAGACTCAAGTGGTGAAATTACCTTTAGTTAAAATTCGAATCAAACTATTTAATCACGATAAATCTAAAGCTATGTCTAATTATTATGTGATTTCGCACTATCGAGGGCAACAAAAACCTAAGGTTACAGACGTGAATGGCTTAATTTTATTGACAGGTCTGGCTGGCTTAAAAATCAAATTAACTCTCCCTCAAGGGAATGTAGTGGTGCCTGATAAGGTGCTTGATTCACAAATACTTGAATATACCTATCTCATAAGAGAAAAATATGAGCGTCAAGATGTGCTTACAGCTTCTACAGCTACGAAAAAACCAACAACTACAACGGAAGAGCAACCTAAATCCGAACCTAAAACTCAAAAGGTGAGTGAAGATAAAACAGCTCCTATAAGTCAAGCTGACATTCGGGGGGGCAATGGTCATCCAATTAAAATGATCAATCGTGATGGTGAGTTTGAAATACGTACGATCAATAAAAAGACCAATCAATTGGAGAGTGGTATTTCTTATGTGTTGGAATATGACGGGAAAAAAAGAAATCATACTTCTGGTCAAGATGGTAATGGGATTAAAAAACACAAAGGTCTAATTGGTAAAGAGGTTAATGTTTATAGTCTTGTTTCTGGCACGCAGACGAAGCAAGGTAGTATAGTGATTAGTGAGTCAAAACAGACTCTTGTTTTAAAAATCGATAAACCAAGTATTCCGGCAGGTGTAGAGGGAATTAGTGTAGGATTTAACGGTGTAGCTGAAAAATGGAGGCAAGATATAGTTAGTCAAAAAACAAAAAATGTATTAGCTTATCTTGCAAAAGAAGCAGGAATGAGAGGAATTCTTATAACTAGTACTATCAGGACGCCAGAATCCCAAGCTAATGCAATGTATAGTACAACCATTAATTATGCTGCAGCTGGAGAGGCTGTGAAAAGAGTACGTGATGAGTGTAAGAAGAGAGGCTTATCTAAAGATGCTACATTGGAAAAAATGGTAGAAAAAATTTTAGAATTACAGAGTAAAGGGCAGAGAGTATCTTTACATTGTGTATCTCAAGAGCAGTATAAAAAAATTAACGTAGTTGATATAGGTTTGAATAGTAATGGATTCGGTAGTAATACAAATCTAAGTGAATTAGGTAAAAAATTTAAACAAGTATGTATCAAAGCTAAATCTGAAGAAAAAATATCAGGATTTATTCCTGGTGATGCTAAAGGTGAGGGCGCTATGCATATTGAGATCATACAATGAAATTTTATTATTCGTTTTTAATATTTGGTTTATTAGCAGGTTGTAATGGATACGATCAGCAAAAAGATGTCATTATAAAGGAGCCTAAAAGTAATGATGGTTCAAAAAGTGATAAAAAAGATATTTTTTATTATGCTTTTAAGCAATGTGATATGAAAAATAATTGTATTGTTTTAGAGCCAAGCATTATTCATGGGAATTTTGTCTTCAATGCTTATGATCCTATGCAAGATGAATTTTTTATAAAAAAGGATGATAAAGAATATGAAATTTTTTATAAAAATATTATGGCTGAAAATATAGAGATGGGATGGGCAAAGTTAACGTCGTCTCAAAGTAGTGAAAAATTAATTTTTAACGTTGATAAAATATTTCAGACTTATGGAAAGATGAATCCAATCGGTGGTGGCGATTCTTTTAAAGATATTGAATCATCAACATTCAAAGAAAGTATTTATTATCTTAATGAATATTATGATAAATATTCGTTTAATCAAACACAGAAAATTATTTTGGAAAAACAGAAAGACAATACTTTTTTATTAGATTGTAAGTCATATATGAGTCATCTAGATCCAAATAATAATTATTCAGGAGTATTCTATGGAGTATGTTCTCAGGATGAAAGAATTTATTTCAGAATTATTTAATTAAAAAAAGCCGACTCTAGTCGGCTTTTTTATTTAACCTTCCAAAATCTCTTCCAACAACTCTTCACCTGGTGCAAAGAAGTAAGCTCCGTCTACCGCTGTAACAAAATGAAGTAAACGGTCATGGATACCATCACCAGATGTACCGAACATCTGTTTTAACATTTCAACCAAAATACTCAAATTTTTGGTATAAGCAAAAGAATAAACCTTGATCACCGTGGCCATCACCATATGGCAGTGAGTGACGTAGAATCTCCATTTCTTCACCTTGTCCATCTTCAACGATAGCACGAGCAGTATGAGCATTCTCAGGTTTTATATCATCATCAAGCTCGATTGATTCTAATTTGGTACGACCAATCACGTGTTCTTGAGCATCAACTTTTAATTTTTTCCATTTCTCTAAATCATGTGCATAGCGCTGAGCAAATACAAAAGAGCCATCAGCGAACAAACCCGACTCTTCTCCTAAAGCAATATAGCAAAATACACATACGGAAAATAGTGATAAATTTTAAATCAGTGCTAGTAATCAGTCTTCTCCGACAAGTGATTCAACGCGCTATCATATTTATAATGATGGGAAGATTAAGAGAGAAAATAGAGCGGCTACGGGTTATGCTGAGTTTATTTATTATGAAGCTAATGGAACAACACATAATTTAGGGAAATCCAAATTTAATATTGCTCCAAGATGGTCTTCAAAGGGGGGAAAGGTAAGGGATCGATATATTTAATAGATCAAAGAAAGCATAGTCAGTATAAAAAAGGAAATATTGGTTATAAATGGTCAATTGTAAGTGATGATGGGCGATATTATATATCTGGACTTGCGCTTTCGGCAGTTTTGGGTGCAATGTTTAATCTAGGGTATGCTGAATATACTGGTTCGGGGTTTAGTTGTCAGGATGGTTCACCTGGGGAGAGTGTTTCTCATCTTAATGGTGAAAATGGTGACTTTAGATATATTGCAATTAATAATAGGCATATGACAGAGAAGACTTATACCTCACATAACCACTTTGACTGGGATAAAAATGTTGCATTCGTAAATGAATTATATAAATTTGGATATAAACTATTTGGATCAAACCCTGTTAAAGTTAAAAATAATAAACTATTACCATATTCTAAATCATGGAGTGGGCATCATAATCATGTCCATCTTCATGATTTTTCACCTTTAGTTGAGGAAGTCTGATGATATTAAATGCTCAAAAATTCAACTATTTAATTTTATTTTTAGTTGGTACCATAATACTAACTGCTTGTTCTATTAATAATAAAGTTGATAAAGTTACATCAAACCAAAGTAGCTTTTCCAAAGATAGTTATGCAGGATTAAAAATAAACGATAAAGCATCATCCTATAAACTAGATGAGATTGAAGACAGTAGAATTAATGAATGTTATTTTGCGAATAATGGATTAGAGACTGATGTCCAGTTTCAAATTATTAATGATAAAATATCGGTTATCTCTACAAAAGACATTAATATTAGCTCATATACTGATATTAATGTAGGTGAAGATGAGGAAAAAATTTATGCTAAACATGAATCAAAACTATTACAGCAAATCAAAAATCCTTATGGTGAATCAGGTGATTATGCTTTGATCTTATGGAATGATGCATCAAAGAAAGTCGGAACACGATACGATGTTGAAGATAAAGTCATTACTTCGATTAGCATTGGTAACGAAAATCTTACTCTGATGGAAGGTTGTGCTTAAACATTTGAAATTTATATATTATTAACAAGAATCGCGGATAATAATTTTCCTTTAAAATCTTCGTATAAATATAGTTTCATGCTTAATTTTTAGCTTTATCAGAGTAAAGAGTAGACTTTTTTATGATTAAAATCATGTTTATGTTTCAATATGAATAGTTTTCGCTTCCTTGACCAAGATTTGGGTTAAATTGCGATAGCTTTATTTTAGAAATTTCCAATAAGTTACTTCAAATTTAAGAAAAAAGTCATCAATTACGCAGAATAATTCGGTACTATTGAACATCAGGAATAGGGTATAAGGTTTGGTGTGGAACCTCAACTCATGGCCCTAGTCCCATTATTTTTCAAGTCAATTTCTTATTCGTGATTCGTGTTAATTTATGGTAAAGAAAAGCATGAGTAATATCATTCAAAATACAGCAACCATTGGTATAACTGTATATTGACATAGACACTTTAACTTTGCAGATAGGGTCTGTTAAGATCATCACAAGTAATTTCAGCGATTCACAGGTAATTAGTGATTTACTAGATCAGACCTTTTTAAATGGACAATTGAATCCGTCTATACTAATAGCACTTAATACATAAAAAATTCGATCTCATCCCCAAGTTAAATATTAAATTTGATTAGCTTCGTATAAGTCTAATCTTTTAAATCTGTATGCAGTAAAGCCTATTGGAAAAAGAAAATTCATGAAAAATATTAAAGCGTTAGGTTTGCTTTTGAGTATTAATTTAATTATTCCTATTGGATTTTCAAAATCAATCAATAGTTGGAATGATACAAATCAAGATAGTATTCAAATAAATGCACCAGTAGAATTTATAGATACTTTTAATAATTACTCGGTTATTAGTAAAAATATAAAAATAAAATTAACAGATTTTGGAGATATTGAAAATAATAAAGCGGGTAAAAAATATACATTAAAAAAATATGGTGTTCAAATTTTGAATAATGACAAAATTTATAATTTATTTAAGACAACAACTTCTCTAAAATCAAATGTTGATTTTAATTTACTCTATCACGATAAAAATATTATTGCTCTTAGAGTTCGTGATAATAGTACGATTGATTATGTAAAAAAACCATTCAGAAGTTTCACAGTAAATACCTATGTATATAATATAAATTCGAATAAATTTTCGGCATTTTCTGTTTTGAATTCTGAAAGCGAATTAGATGGGAAACAACTGAATTTATTATCTGGAGATCAATTTACATTTAATTCAAAAAAGGGAATTTATACTTACTTAGCAAATATAAAGTATGCAAGTAATGATAGAGTGGGTATATTTAAAGTGGATTTAAGTAATTCTTTAAAATGTATTTCTGCGACACTAGGCTGTGAAAATGTAGGATTAGATTTAGCTGAAATAAATAAATAGTAAAAAGCCGACTCTCGTCGGCTTTTTATTTACCCTTCCAAAATTTCTTCCAGCAACTCTTCACTTGGTGCAAAGAAGTAAGCTCCGTCTACCGCTGTAACAAAATGAAGTAAACGGTCATGAATACCATCACCAGATGTACCGAACATCTGTTTTAACATTTCATCCAAAATACTCAAATTTTTAGTATAAGCAATGAAGAATAAACCTTGATCACCGTGGCCATCACCATATGGAAGTGAGTGACGTAGAATTTCCATTTCTTCACCTTGTCCATCTTCAACGATAGCACGAGCAGTATGAGCATTCTCAGGTTTTATATCATCATCAAGCTCGATTGATTCTAATTTAGTACGACCAATCACGTGTTCTTGAGCATCAACTTTTAATTTTTTCCATTTCTCTAAATCATGTGCATAGCGTTGAGCAAATACAAAAGAGCCATCAGCGAATACACCTGCCTCTACACCAAGTAGCGCTGTTTCAGCACGATCATCTGGAAATTGAGGATTTTCAGTACCATCAATAAAGCCAGTTAAATCACGACCATCAAAATTACGGAAGCAAACGCGCTCGTCTAAAACTTCAACTTGATTTTGAATACCGTCAAAAAAGGCTTGGCTTAAAGCAAAACAAATATCTGTACGTTGTGCTGCGATATGAATAATCACATCAGCAGGAACGACGGGCATATTGAAAGAGCCTGCGATTGGATCTAATTGTTTAAAACCAATTGGCGTTTGATCATAAAGTTGAGCCCAAAGTTCAGGACCAAATGCCACAGCAGTCTTAATTTGTGCATTAGGATGTTGAGTGATTAAGCGATCACGTGCAGTAAAGAGTGCGGCCAATTGTTCTTTTAATTGTTCAATTGTTAAATCTTTTAAACGCAAAGTAATAAAGCGAGCATGATCTGAGGGTAATGGTAAAATTACAGATTGGGCAGTCATTCATGGCTCCTGAAAAATTATAATTTCCTGCGCGGCTCTGCTTATTGTGCCTGATGCGCAGGGTTGTGAACAGACCAATATGATATTTCTAGAGCAAAAATTACGACTTTAAAACGAGAATAGTCATATAATTCTCTTTGAAATTATTAGCCTTCTCACTATCAATGTCTCTACAAATTTGGTTTGCTTTTATGTTGGCCTGCTGGATTATTAGTATTTCTCCAGGTGCGGGTGCAATTGCGTCTATGTCGAGTGGCTTGAATTATGGCTTCAGACACGGTTATTGGAATGCAATAGGTCTACAACTCGCTTTAGTCGTTCAAATCGGCATTGTCGCAGCAGGTGTGGGGGTGTTGTTTGCAACTACGCCATGGGCATTTTTAGCCATAAAATGGTTTGGTGTCGCGTATTTATTATATTTGGCTTATTTGCAGTGGAATGCTCCTGTTCAAGCGATTGAAATAGCTCAGACATTTTCGAATAAGCCTGCATCAAAATTAGTCATATATGGTTTCTTGATCAATATGAGTAATCCGAAAGCCATCGTATTTCTGTTGGCCGTGTTACCTCAGTTTTTAGATCTTTCTAAACCGCAATGGACGCAGTATGTCGTTATGGCAGTGACGATGATCACGATTGATTTGATTGTAATGGCTGGCTATACAGGTTTAGCTGCGAAAGTTTTAAAACTTTTAAAATCGCCAAAACAACAAAAAATGATGAATCGTACTTTTGCGATTTTATTTACAGGTGCGGCTGGTCTACTCAGTATGATTCATCAGTAATTGGTTTTAAGTGAATTATTTTGAGTGAATTAGATTTTTGAAATTGCACCAAGATAATAATTAAGAAAAGAGTTGAGGTTTTGAGTGAATTATTTTGAGTTTTATGCCTATGTCATTACCGTGATCATCATGATTGCAAGTCCTGGCCCAGTCATGATTTTAGTGGCAAGCGCAGGCTTAAAAAGTGGTTATAAAAAGGCATTAGAAACCATTGTTGGGACTAATCTAGCCTCTCTGATCTTGATTGCACTGTCCATTTTTATTTTAAAAGGCATGCTCAACATTAATGAAACGATCTTTCTGACCATTAAGGTCTTAGGTTGTTTTTATATTGGTTATTTGGGCTATGAAATATTAAGAGAGGTCTTTCAAAGTAAGTCTAAAAGTAATTCTCAAAACAACTCTCAAAACATCCAAATGATCACTCCAATTCAAGGTGGTTTAAGAAAAGGTTTTTTGGTTGGAATATCGAATCCTAAAGATATTATTTTTTTCTCTTCATTCTTTCCGCAATTTATTGGCATTCATTCTAATATCAATACCAGTTTAATGATTCTGGTGGTGGCATGGATTGTTCTGGATTTTTTAACTTTGTCTGTGGTTTATTTCACGTTCAATAACTTGTCTAAAAGTACGCTGTATCCGAAAGTATTGGGCTTGTGTGGTTTCATGCTGATCGCGATAGCAGGATATGGGCTGTATATTTCTATTAAGGCTGAATCATTCAATCTTTATTAAGAATATGGGCAATGCGTCGAAAATAGTTAAATGATCAAGATGTATCTCAACATTTTAAGGCGGCGATTAACGCCGCTTTAAAATGAAGATGTTTACGCTATTTTTTAACTTTTTGAATAGTGAAAATGAGGGTAAATAAGATCGACATGGTTAGAACAATACTCAAGCCAGTCGAAATGTTTAAGCCAGCACTTGACCACAAACCTACAGTTACGCCCACTTGAGCGACGATAAATGCCCAGATCACCATTTGCTTCGGTGAGTGTGCCAGTAATCGAGCTGTCAATGCGGGAATCACCAGCAGTGCGCCCATTAATAAAGATCCTACAGCGCGTAATGCCAAAACAGTAAAAAGCGCGAGTAATAACATGAAAATCAAGCGCTGCCATTTTGAATTGACACCTTCGCTGATGGCCATGTCAGGATCGATTGCGATGTGAATTTGAGCTTTCCAGTTGTAATAAAGTACGCTAAGCGCAGCAATAATCACGAAGGCAAAGACAGGTAAGTCTGACCATGAAATGGTCAGTAGATCACCAAACAAATAACTCATTAACTCGGGTCTTAAACTGGGCAAATGTTGAATCAGTAATAAACCCGAACATAACAGCGTCGCTGAGCAGAGTGCCAAGAGTGCATCATTGGGTAGACGAGGATCATGTAGTACCCACAGTACCGCTACTAATAAAAGAGCTGTAAAGGTGACACCCAGCCAGAGGGGGAGGGTAAGTACGCCTGCAATTGCGACACCGAGTAATGTGCCATGTGCCATCGTATCAGCAAAAAAAGACATTCTTCGCCACAGCATTAAGCAGCCGAGTGGGGCAGTTAAAAACACCAAAAACGTACCCATGATCCATGCAGGTAATAGGAGTTGTAACCATTCCATCATGGTTTAGGCTTCCGGTTCAGGGTGAATATGTGGACGAGAGTCGTGTTGGCAAGGCTGCGCGCTATCACCGTGACCGCAATGATCATGATGATGTTGATAAAAAGCGCGATTGGTGCCAAAAATTGCTTGGTATTCTGGATGTTGTTGAATACTTTCGGGTAAGCCACTGCAGCAAATATGTTTGTTGAGACAAATGACACGTTGTGTCCCTTGCATCACCCACTGTAAATCATGCGAAACAATCAGAATTGAACAATTATAACGCTCTGGTAAGCTCCGAGCGTAATCATAAAGCTCAGCTTCGGATTGAATGTCTAAACCTTGCATCGGCTCATCAAGGACCAGTAAGTCGGGTTGACGTAATAAAGCACGCGCTAAAAGGACACGTTGTCTCTCACCACCTGAAAGTTGCTGTACTTTCGAATCTTGTAATTTTGCGATGCCCGTATCACGAATAATTTCAGCTTTTACTGCGGGATCACATTTTTCAAGTCCGAGTAAATCTTTAACGCGCAAGGGTAGGCTGTGAGAGGGGTTAAACTTTTGAGGTACATAGGCCAAAGTTAGCTTTTTATTGGTTTTGATTTTACCTGAATTTGGTTTTACGATGCCCAAGATGACTTTGATAAGTGTTGATTTACCTGCACCATTTGGACCAATTAGCGTGACTATTTCTTTGGGATGAATTGAAAAATCAACATTTTTGAGAATGTCACGTTCATCAATTCTTACATTAATTTTTTCTAGATGAACCAATGTAGGCGTTGAAACTAATTCGAACACTGCTGACATAATCCTGAAATCTCAATAATACTGTGATGTGCTTTGAATTGATCAGAACTTGCTAAATGGTCAAGTTGTTGGATCAGACCCAAAGCAGAGGCTTCTTTTACAGTATTGCATTCTGTACAAATCAAAAATGCGGCTTGATGACCTTCACGCGGGTGACAACACGGAATGTAAGCATTGATCGAAGTGAGGCGATGAATAAAGCCTTTTTCTAATAAAAAATCTAAAGTTCGATATACCGTCGGAGGCGCAGCTGTACGTTCAGCATTACCTTTTAATTTGGCTAAAAGTTCATAAGCACCGACTGGACCAGATGCATTTAGAATCAGTTCTAAAACCTCTTTTCGCAAAGGCGTTAGACGTGCACCCGTCGCTATACATTGGTTTTCAGCTTCAATAAGGCGAATTTCAACATTCGGATGATCGTGCACGCCGTGTAAAGTATCATGATGTACATGCGAACATACGCTCATTGTCGACCTCAAAGATTGATAAAAAGAAAAACAGAATTATCATTCAATACTACCATGAAGCAAGAACAACTTACGAACAGCATAGGCATTTTTGACTAATTGTTATATTATAACATGAAATTTATAGTGGTATTCTTCTTTATGTTGCGCTTTATGGCTTTCTGTTTCATGTCTTTGTTGGGGATGAACACCTTTGCCCAAGCTCCTTTGGTGATTTCGACTCATCCGATTTATCTGATCGCGAAAGAAATTACAAAAGGGGTGGAGGTGCCGAAACTACTTCTTGAAAATCAGACTGGGCATGATGTCCATCTTACTCCTGCGCATCGAAAAATGATTCAAGATGCTTCATTGGTCATATGGGTCGGAAAGGCTCATGAAGCACCTTTAAGTAGCGTACTGAATAAAAATAGCAATGCTGTTGCGCTACTTGATTCTGGTATTTTGCAAACCATGCCATTACGTAACAATCGTGGTGTTGCTTTGAAAGACACCATCGATACGCATGTGTGGTTAGAACCGAATAATGCTGTCCGCATCGGCTTCTTTATCGCTGCATTGCGCTCACAACAATATCCTGAGCAAAAAGCGCTTTACTGGCAGAATGCACAGAAGTTTGCTCGTGAAATGTTTGTAATCTCGCAGCAAATACAAAAGAACAATGAAGTTAAACCATATTGGTCTTTCCATGATGCGTATCAATATTTAGAGCGACCGCTTAATCTCAAGTTTGCGGGATCACTCACGGAAAATCCGAACATGGCGCCAACCATTGCGCAAATCAAATATTTAAATGATAACCGTCCAAAAACCAAGATGTGTCTGCTGGCAGAATCAAGTGCTAATGAAAATCAGTTTAATAAGCTTGGAAACGTGAACTTTCAAGCAGTAGATGAAAGCTTTTCGAAACATGATAGTTTTGTAGTTGCTTGGCAAGTGTTAGCAAAAATGACACGAACTTGCGTACAAAAACAGTAAAAATGACGTAAAAGTGCTCGATTATTGTATATATCGACAGCAATCAAAGATTTAAAAATACCTGACTAAGGTCGGGAAAAGATTGCATGTTTAGGGGGGTAACTCTATAATGCCTGCGATTAAAAATAATCATCAGCTAAACTTGTCAAGCATAAATGCTGTAAGTGAGTAAAAAATGAGCCGAACTAGTCGCTTGATTGACCGACGATTAGCGAAAGCTTTGGTCATCTTGCAAGCGTGTATGATACCTGTTTCAGCCTTGGTAGCGTGGGTCTTGAAAGACTCGACTGCGGCTTTGAGTGCAGCTTTAGGTGCACTTGTGTGTTGGCTAGCCAGTTGTTATTTTTCATGGCAGTCGTTCAGAGCTGCAGGTGCAAGAGCTTCGAAACAGGTTCTTTCGAATATGTATCGGGGTTTGCTCGGTAAGTTTGCAATAGTGATTGTTGGATTCGTTTTGATTTTAATCAATGTCAAACCGTTGTCAGCGGGGGCATTGTTTTGTGGTTTTATACTCGTTCAGACCATGACGTGGGTCGCTCCATTTTGGGCGTCACGCCTATCAAAATGAGTTTAGTCGCAACAAAAATTGAAAAGTTTTTTAGAAGATTAACGAGATATCAAGCAGCACGCGATATTCGTTAACTCTAATTTAGTATTTGACATTAACCAGGTGTGATTTATGGCTGCTGACGAACATACCCTTACCTCGTCTGAGTATATTCAGCATCACTTAACCAACATGACGTATGGCAAAATGCCAGACGGCTCGTGGAAGTTAGCTGAGACTGCTGAAGAAGCGAAAGAGATGGGGTTCACTGCTATACACTTGGATTCGATGGGTTGGTCAATCGGCCTTGGTGTTATTTTCTGTTTGTTATTCTGGTGTGTAGCGAAAGCTGCAAACTCTGGTATTCCTACCAAGCTCCAGTCTGCAATTGAAATGATTATCGAGTTTGTTGACTCAAGTGTCCGCGACACATTTCATGGCAAATCACGCTTAATTGCACCACTAGCATTAACCATTTTCGTGTGGATTTTCCTCATGAACTTAATGGATTTAATCCCAGTTGACTTTATCCCGTATACAGCTCAATTGATCGGTGCAAACGTATTTGGTATGGATCCTCACCATGTTTACTTCAAAATTGTTCCAACGACTGATCCAAACGTTACCTTAGGTATGGCGTTATCAGTATTTGCGTTGACTATTTTCTATAGTATTCGTGAGAAAGGGATTGTCGGATTTGGTGCAGAATTTGCACTTAACCCATTTAACCCAAGTAACCCATTTTTAAAAGCTTTATTAATTCCAGTCAATATTTTACTCGAATTAGTAACTTTTATCGCGCGTCCAATTTCATTGGCACTGCGACTGTTCGGTAACATGTATGCAGGTGAGTTAATCTTCATTCTGATCGCGTTATTACCGTTCTGGATTCAATGGGCATTGTCTGTGCCGTGGGCTATTTTCCATATTCTTATTATTACCTTACAAGCATTCATTTTCATGATGTTGACTATCGTATATATGAGTATGGCTAGCGAAAAGCATTAATTATATTGCTCGACCACATTGAGTGGTTGAGCTAAAGTTTTTTTGTTTGATTTAAACTCAACCTTTGAGGATTTTTTCATGGATTTAGTAGTTGGCTTATCTGCTGTTGCAGCTGCTCTTTTAATCGCGTTTGGTGCTTTAGGTACTGCGATCGGTTTTGGTCTTTTAGGTGGTCGTTTCCTTGAAGCTGTAGCTCGTCAACCTGAATTGGCTCCACAACTTCAAACACGTATGTTCTTAATCGCAGGTCTTCTTGATGCTGTGCCTATGATTGGTGTTGGTATTGGCTTATTCATCATCTTTGCTAACCCGTTCACAACTTTGTTAGCTGGCTTGGTTTAATTCGCTAAATTCCGAAATCAACTATTTGAGGAATTGCAATGAATATCAACCTCACATTGTTTGGCCAAGCGATTGCATTTGCGATTTTCGTCGCATTCTGCATGAAGTTTGTATGGCCACCACTAATCAATGCGATTAGTGAACGTCAGCGCCGTATTGCTGATGGCTTAAATGCAGCTGAAAAAGCAAAAGCAGATCTTGCTGATGCTCAAGCGCAAGTTAAGCAAGAAATTGATGCAGCGAAAGCACAAGCGGCTCAATTGATCGAACAAGCGAACCGTCGTGGTGCGCAATTGGTTGAAGAAGCTCGTACCCAAGCATCTGCTGAAGGTGAGCGTATTCGTCAACAGGCTAAAGAAGCTGTTGATACAGAAATCAATTCTGCACGCGAAGAATTACGTCAACAAGTAGCTGCTTTGGCAGTGACTGGTGCAGAGAAAATTCTGAACCAACAAGTTGATGAAGCAGCTCACAATGCCATGCTTACTCAGCTGGCTGCTAAACTTTAAGCGAGGCGATTATGGCTGAATTCTTGACGTTAGCACGCCCGTATGCAAAAGCAGCATTTGCTTTCGCTTCTGAGCAAGGTGCAACTGACAATTGGTCTAATGTGTTACAAGTGCTTAGTGCTGCTGTGCAAGATGAAGCATTTTCCGCTTACTTGAGTCGCCCTGAGCTTACTCCTGTAGAGCAGGTGAGTCTTTTTGCAAAAATTTTAGGCGAAGATCAAACCGCAGCTGTGTCAAACTTTTTGACATTGCTTGCTGAAAATGATCGTTTGGCGCTTTTACCTGAAATTGAAACAGAGTACGAACTGCTTAAATCACAGAATAACAATGTTGTTGATGTAGTGATTGAAACTGCATTACCAATCAATGCTGAACAAGAGCAACTGCTTAAAACTGCATTAGAAAAACGTTTTAATGCGAAAGTAGATGTGACTGTTGAAGTTAAACCAGCGTTAATCGCAGGTGTTGTTATTCGTGCAGGCGACCAAGTGATAGATGATTCTGCGCTTAACAAGCTTGAAAAAATGCGGACTCGTCTTCTTGCGTAATATTGCTTGAAAATAGCTGCGTAGACGAAGACTGAACTTAATTAAAGATTGAGGTATAGCGCAATGCAACAACTGAATCCATCCGAGATCAGTGCGCTCATTAAACAGCGTATCGGCGATCTGGACACCAGCGCAACCGCAAAGAACGAAGGAACCATTGTTATGGTTTCCGACGGTATTGTGCGTATTCACGGTCTTGCTGATGCAATGTACGGTGAGATGATCGAATTCGACGGCGGCCTTTTTGGTATGGCACTGAACCTAGAACAGGATTCAGTGGGCGTCGTTGTTTTAGGTAACTACTTAAGCCTTCAAGAAGGTCAAAAAGCGCGTTGCACAGGTCGTGTATTAGAAGTTCCGGTTGGTCCAGAACTTTTAGGCCGTGTAGTAGATGCTTTGGGTAACCCAATTGATGGTAAAGGCCCAATTGATGCAAAATTAACTGATGCTGTTGAAAAAGTAGCACCAGGCGTAATTTGGCGTCAATCAGTGGATCAACCTGTACAAACTGGTTATAAATCAGTAGATACAATGATCCCTGTAGGCCGTGGTCAACGTGAGTTGATCATTGGTGACCGTCAAACTGGTAAAACAGCAATGGCGATCGATGCGATCATCGCTCAGAAACAATCTGGCATTAAATGTGTATACGTAGCAATTGGTCAAAAACAATCGACTATCGCTAACGTAGTACGCAAGCTAGAAGAAACTGGCGCTATGGCGTATACAACTGTTGTAGCAGCAGGTGCATCAGATCCAGCAGCAATGTTGTATTTGGCTCCGTATTCTGGCTGTACAATGGGCGAATACTATCGTGACCGTGGTGAAGACGCGCTTATCATTTATGATGACTTGTCTAAGCAAGCTGTTGCGTATCGTCAAATTTCATTGCTTTTACGCCGTCCACCAGGTCGTGAAGCGTACCCAGGTGACGTATTCTATCTTCACTCGCGTCTACTTGAACGTGCTTCTCGCGTATCTGCTGACTACGTTGAAAAATTCACTAACGGTGAAGTTAAAGGCCAAACTGGTTCATTAACTGCATTACCGATTATTGAAACTCAAGCGGGTGACGTATCTGCATTCGTACCGACTAACGTAATTTCGATTACTGATGGTCAGATCTTCTTAGAAACATCATTGTTCAACGCGGGTATTCGACCTGCTGTGAACGCGGGTATCTCTGTATCTCGTGTTGGTGGTTCTGCTCAAACGAAGATTATTAAGAAATTGTCTGGTGGTATCCGTACCGCTTTGGCGCAATACCGCGAATTGGCAGCATTTGCTCAGTTTGCTTCTGATCTTGATGAAGCAACACGTAAGCAACTTGAACATGGTCAACGTGTAACTGAATTAATGAAGCAAAAACAATATGCTCCATATTCAATTGCTGACCAAGCTGTTTCAATCTATGCATCTAACGAAGGTTATATGACTGACGTTGAAGTGAAGAAAATCGTAGACTTTGATGCTGCGTTAGTTTCTTACTTCCGTTCAGAACATGCTGCGTTAATGCAAGAAATCGATACCACTGGCAACTATAGCAAAGATATCGAAGCGGCAATCAAAGCAGGTATTGAAAGCTTTAAAGCGACTCAAACTTACTAAGATAAGCTTTAGTTAAGTTTGGTTCACGGAATCAACCTTCGGAGGCTCGAAAGGGCCTTCGAATACTAGGTTTAGCGTATGGCAAATTTAAAAGAAATTCGCGCCAAAGTAGCTAGTATCAAAAGCACGCAGAAGATTACTCGCGCGATGCAGATGGTAGCAGCTTCTAAGATGCGTCGTGCGCAAGAGCGCATGGCTCAGGGCCGTCCGTATGCCGAAAATATGCACCGTGTAATTGCTCACTTAGTACAAGCGAACCCTGAATACAAACACCGTTATATGGTTGAACGCCCTGTAAAACGCGTTGGCTATATCATTGTTTCTTCAGATCGTGGTTTGGCAGGTGGTTTGAACATTAACTTGTTCAAGAAAGTTGTTAAGCATGTACAGCAGCAACAAGAGCAGTCAATTGAAGTTCAATTTGCTTTAATTGGTCAAAAAGCGGTTTCGTTTTTTAAAAACTACGGCGGTAAAGTTCTTGGTGCAACGACGAATGTCGGTGATACACCAAGTCTTGAACAGTTATCTGGTTCTGTACAGGTGATGTTGGATGCTTATGATAAAGGCGAGTTAGATCGTATTTATCTAGTGTCAAACGGCTTTGTCAATGCCATGACTCAAAACCAAAAAATCGAACAACTTGTTCCTTTGGCTGCTGCTGAAGAAGACAAGTCTCTTAACCGTCAATACGGTTGGGACTACATCTATGAACCTGAAGCTGAAGAGCTTCTGAATGGTTTGTTGGTTCGATATATTGAGTCTGTGGTGTACCAAGGTGTGATTGAAAACATCGCATGTGAGCAGTCTGCGCGTATGGTTGCAATGAAAGCTGCAACGGATAACGCAGGCGACATCATTAAGAGCCTACAACTTATTTATAACAAGCTGCGTCAAGCCGCGATTACTCAGGAAATTTCTGAGATCGTTGGTGGTGCCGCTGCCGTTTAACATTATTTTGAATTGAGGAGACAGCAATGAGTAGCGGTCGTATCATTCAGATCATCGGCGCGGTTATCGACGTCGAGTTTGAACGTAATAACGTTCCTAAGATCTATGACGCTCTCCAAGTTGACGGTACTGAAACTACTTTAGAAGTTCAGCAACAACTTGGTGATGGTGTAGTTCGTACAATCGCAATGGGATCTACTGAAGGTCTTAAACGTGGTTTGAACGTCATCAACACTGGCGCACCGATTTCTGTTCCAGTAGGTACAGCAACTCTTGGTCGTATCATGGACGTTCTTGGACGCCCTATCGATGAAGCAGGTCCTGTAGCAACTGAAGCACGTTTACCGATTCACCGTGCAGCACCTTCTTATGCAGAACAAGCAGCATCTACTGACCTTTTAGAAACTGGTATTAAAGTCATCGACTTACTTTGCCCGTTCGCGAAAGGTGGTAAAGTTGGTTTGTTCGGTGGTGCCGGCGTTGGTAAAACTGTAAACATGATGGAATTGATCAACAACATCGCAAAAGCTCACTCAGGTTTATCTGTGTTTGCTGGTGTTGGTGAGCGTACTCGTGAAGGTAATGACTTCTATCACGAAATGAAAGATTCTAACGTTCTAGACAAAGTAGCAATGGTTTACGGTCAGATGAACGAGCCACCGGGTAACCGTTTACGCGTAGCGTTGACTGGTTTGACCATGGCTGAATATTTCCGTGACGAGAAAGACGAAAACGGTAAAGGCCGTGACGTTCTATTGTTCGTAGATAACATCTATCGTTATACACTAGCAGGTACTGAAGTATCAGCACTTCTAGGTCGTATGCCATCTGCAGTAGGTTACCAGCCTACACTTGCAGAAGAGATGGGTGTTCTTCAAGAACGTATTACATCGACTAAGTCTGGTTCTATTACGTCAATCCAAGCGGTATACGTACCTGCCGATGACTTAACAGATCCATCGCCTGCAACAACATTTGCTCACTTAGACGCAACTGTTGTATTGAGCCGTGACATCGCATCTTCTGGTATTTACCCAGCGATCGATCCACTAGACTCAACTTCACGTCAGCTTGATCCATTAGTTGTTGGTGCTGAGCATTATGAAATTGCACGTTCTGTACAGAACATTTTGCAACGTTATAAAGAGCTTAAAGACATCATTGCAATTCTTGGTATGGACGAATTGGCTGAAGAAGATAAATTGGTTGTTTACCGTGCGCGTAAAATCCAACGTTTCTTCTCTCAACCGTTCCACGTAGCTGAAGTATTTACTGGTGCACCTGGTAAATTAGTATCTCTTAAAGAAACGATTCGTGGCTTTAAAGGTCTTCTAGCTGGTGAATACGATCACATTCCAGAACAAGCGTTCTATATGGTTGGTGGTATTGACGAAGTTATTGCTAAAGCCGAGAAACTTTAATTAGCTGCTCTAATTTAGGAGATTCTCATGGCGACTATGCAATGTGACGTTGTAAGTGTAAAAGAGTCTTTGTACTCTGGCACTGTAACTATGCTAATTGCGAAGGGTGCTGGCGGTGAGTTGGGTATTATGCCTGGCCATGCTCCGTTAGTAACTTTGCTTCAACCGGGCGCGATCCGCGTTCTGTTGGAAAACGGTACAGAAGAGTTAATCTATGTATCGGGTGGTGTTCTTGAAGTTCAGCCGCATATCGTTACGATTCTTGCAGATACTGCAATTCGTGCCGAAAACTTAGATGAAGCAGCAATTATTGAAGCGCGTAAAAACGCTGAAGCTTTGCTTGCAAATCAAAAGAGCGAGTTGGACACTGCTGCTGCACTTGCTGTCTTGGCAGAAACTGTTGCTCAGTTGGAAACGATCCGCAAAATCAAAAACCGCGCTCAATAAGCGATGGTTTGAGATTGAAGAAACCACCCGAGAGGGTGGTTTTTTTTGGTTCTGTTGCATTAAGGAATTGAAGTCGAAATAACTTGGCTAAACCCTTGTCTTAGCTAACAAATTGATACAGTGATCCTATGGAATCACTTAATCACTTAATCACTTAATCACTTAATCCCTTAAAATCATATTATTCTTTCCTCATCATATGCATTAAGTCTATTCCAGATAAAATAATATGGGCTGATCTAAATGATTTAAAGCCGAGCATAGTTCTCACTCTTTTTTTTAGAAATCGATGGTCTTGTTCTATTCGATTATTTAGATACTTATTTTGTATGATCCTAATCGGCTTAAATTGAGTAAATCCAACATTAAAATATTCAATCGCCTTCTTGTTCGTACTACTTTTATCAAAAGTAACTCGAATTGGACAAGCATGTTTACTGATTGCTTTTTTAAAGAATCTATGAGCAGCCCTTGTATCATGACGTTTCGTCAACAAGAAATCTACCGTTTTACCTGCTAAATCAATCGCTCGATATAAGTAATGCCATGTTCCTTTGATTTTGATATAGGTTTCATCAATATGCCAAAACTGCTGTAAGGGCTTCTTATATCGAAGGATAAGCTTGTTGAATGTTAGTGTGATTTTTAGAATCCAGCGATGCAATGTTGAATGATCAAAATTGATTCCTCATTCTGACATCATCTTTTCTAAATTACGCAGGCTTAAAGAATATGCCAAACACCATCTAACGCATTGTACAATCATATCAGTTGGATAATGTAAACGTTTAAATGCACTGGAAAATGACATGTTAAGCTTCTTTAAAATTCAATAGCAGCTCAAACTATTCTTAATGCGACAGAGCCATTTTTTTATGCTAATTTGGTCACAATAATTTAAAGGATATAAAAATGACAAGTCCTATTTTTTTTTCATGAATTGCCTATTGAACAAATAAAAAAAATGTCTGAAGAAGACATTGAACAAATAATTCAAGCTGAACAGCATTATTACGATAATAAGCCTCATACGATTTATCATTTGGCTGTGAATGGAGCTAAAACAAAACAAGGCGGATTACTAAAAGCTTCTTCTGATATTTTGAAAGTTAAGGGGGTGTCTATTGGTCGTGTAGGAGATAATGTAATTTATGCTGATGGCACAACTTCAAAAATTATTTCGGGTGCCGGGGAGGTCTGTATTGTTGAGGGGGCTTCTGTGGCATTGGTGGGTAGTCGTTTAGAAAACGGTGACGAAATTGTTGATAGTCCTATTACAGCAATCACAATCCGTATTTTTAAAGATCAACCAACATCTAAGAATTTTCTTAGTCATGACTAAATTTTAAGGACTGGGATAATGAAAGGTTTTGCGATTAACAATGCACCGACGGATCACGGTGGGATTATCCCTTCTACTCAATTAAGAAGTTCTCAACAAGGTAATAATTTTGTTCGAGCTAGCGATGGACATTTCTGCCCTAAATGTAAGTGTTGGTCTACTGTCATTAAAAGTAATGATCATATCATTTTTGATGGTAAGGCAGTCGCTTTTGTAGGGGATTCTTTGACCTGTGGGGCGAAAATATTACCTCAACAATCTCATGTTGTCGGTGATGCAGGGGGGAGAAGTTCGGGAACCTCAAATCGTTATAGCTTACAGTCTACTAACACTCAATCAAATACAAGCAACAGTTTAGTGGCAGATAAGAAAAAAGAACCTTGTCCACCAGAATGTGTTGTAGAAACTGTTACTTTTAATTCATCACCCGGTCCGTATGTCATTTCAATGGAGATGTGGAAGAAAATTTTAGAATATGAAAAATTTGAACCTAAGCCTTATCAGCCGGGTGATGATCTTAGTGGTGTAACATTAGCGATTGGTTATGATCTCGGTCAACAATCAGAAGCTCAAATTAAAGCCGATCTAACGCCTTTTTATACTGAAGCTCAGATTCAGAGATTGTTAAAAGCCCAAGGAAAAAAGGGAGCTTCCGCTAAGGCTTTAGTCCCACAATTATTAGATATAACAATTACAAAGGAAAAAGGTCTGCACTTGGCTACAGTGCTTAAGACAAGATATGCCAACCAGACGCTTTCCGTTTATCCTAATGCGTTAAAGCTTCATCCTCATTGCCAAGGTGTTTTACTTTCGCTGGTATTTAATCGTGGACCAGGATTAACAGAACCAAAGAATGGCGGAACAACACGGAAACATATGCGTCAAATTAAAGAAGCCTTAGAATCAAATAGTCCCGAAAAAATTCCTGATATTTTTAGAGATATGTCTAAACTTTGGAATAAAACAGGACCGAAAGGAAACAGCGGTGTAGGGAAGCGACGCAGAGATGAAGCAGATATATTTGAAAAAGGGCTTAAGTGTGATTGTTATGAATAGAAAATTTTATTTTTTCATTTTAATGATGTTATTCGGTAGCACTTTAGTATTCGCCGATACCGATTTTCAGGTTAAGTGTGTTCCAAACAGCACAATTCACAATGATATTTTGGGTTGTTATATTGATGAGTTTAAAGATGTTGATAAGAAACTTAATACGACTTATAAGAACAAAATGGCGATTTTAAAAAAGAATAAAATGAATAAACTTCAACAATTACAACGTAGTTGGGTGATAAAAAAAGAAAGAAAATGCGTAGTAGATGAAGCAAACTATGGTCGTGAAAGTCATTTTGATGCAATACAATGCCAAATTGATATGAGCAAAGAGCGCATTGAGTTTATAAAAAAATACAAATGATGTTTGTATTATTAAATACAACTACGCAATAAATAGCTCGATGTTTTAAAATATGATTTTAGCCATATTTCAAAGAGTTCTGTCGCACTAAGGAATTGAAGTTTTAATAATTTGGCTAAACTCTTGTCTTTGCTAACGAATTGATACAATGATCCTATGGAATCACTTGATCCCCTAAAATCAAACTGTCCTTCCCTCATCATATGCATTAACTCTATTCCAGATTAAATAATCTGGGCCGATCTAAATGATTTAAAGCCGAGCCTAGCTCTCACTATTTTCTTTATAAATCGATGATCTTGTTCTATTCGGTTATTTAAGTATTTATTTTGTTTAATGGTGATCGGCTTACATTGAGTAAATCCAACATTAAAATGATCGATTGCCTTTTTGTTTGCACCACTTTTATCAAGAATGACTCGAATAGGACTAACATGTTTGCTGATCGCTTTTTTTAAATATCGATAAGTAGCCTTGGTATCACGACGTTGAGTCAATAAGAAGTCTACCGTTTTACCTGCTGAATCAATGGCTCGATATAAGTAATGCCATGTTCCTTTGATTTTGATATAGGTTTCATCAATATGCCAAAACTGCTGTACAGGCTTCTTAAATCGAAGAACGAGCTTATTGAATATTGGCGTGATTTTTAGAATCAAACGATCCAATGTTGAATGATCGAATCTGATTCCTCGTTCTACCATCATCTCTTCTAAATTACGCAGGCTTAAAGAATATGCCAAATACCATCGAACGCATTGTGCAATTACATCAACTGGGTAATGTAAGCGTTATAGTAGCTCAATCTCTCCTTTATGCGACAGAACCTTGTATTCTCGGACAATCCATCTTCTTATTGATTAGACTATTCATTGAATCCAATGGTTTTGATTTAATTTTTTTTAATGCTATCACGTAATCAAATTAATTCTTCGCTAGTTAATGAATGAAATAATTAGGTCATTAATCTATATTCTTTGTACAATAATTCTGTTTATCTTTTGCTATTTTTCTACTTTAATTGGTTGTTTTTTGAGCATATGGTCTTGTTACGCATGAGCAATGGTTTTAATAAAGCGCTTTGTGTTTTGTTTAAGCTTTGATAATTTCTGTAAAAAATAAAAATGTGATTTGGAAGCTGCTGCACTTGCTGTCTTGTCAGAAACTGTTGCTCAGTTGGAAACGATCCGAAAAATCAAAAATCGCGCTCAATAAGCGATGGTTTGAGATTGAAGAAACCATCCGAGAGAGTGGTTTTTTTATTAATTTTTCAAAACTTTAACTACAACTAAAATAGGTATTTGCAAAAAAATTATTTTTCAAAAGATAATAATAACTCGCATAAAAGCTCAATATTATTTGTTCATCTCCACATGATTTTTACCCTCTCTCAGTAATGTTTTGAACCAAACTGTAAAGATAAGCCGAAGTTAAAAAAATAAATGATAGTTTAAGTTCACTGGATACGTGTCTGCATAGTAGAAAGCTGTATTTATTTCGCTTCAATATTAGTCTTTTCAAGGCGAGAACTTTCAAAGCTGGAGACACGACAGAATCATTATTTTTGATTAATAAGGGAAAAATTATGACGTATCAATCGATTAACCCATTTACCAATCAAAAAACGAAAGAATATAAATCCCACACAGAACAAGATATTCAACAATCACTCAATCAAGCAGCACAAATACTCAAATTAGACTGGACTCAAAACGTTGAGTTAAGAATAGATGTGTTGAATCAATTAGCGAAAAATTTAGAGTCACAAAAAGCAGAACTGGCAAAACTCATTACGCAAGACATGGGTAAATTGATTGAGCAAAGTGAAGGCGAAATTGATAGCTGTATTGCGATCGCAGAATATTATGCAAAGAATGCTAAAGAGTTCTTAGCACCTATTCCTTATAAAACAGATCACGGTGAAGCGTGGGTGGAGCATCATCCACTGGGTATCATTATGGCGGTGGAGCCTTGGAATTTTCCGTTTTATCAGCTGATGCGCGTATTTGCACCAAACTGTGCGATCGGAAATCCAGTATTAGCTAAACACGCAGGTATTGTGCCGCAATGTGCTGAAGCCTTTGAAAAGTTGATCTTAGAAGCGGATGCACCCAAAGGTGTATGGACCAACTTATTTATTAGTAGCGATCAAGTCGCCGATATTATTACGGATAAACGCGTACGTGGTGTTGCATTAACAGGCTCTGAAGGTGCGGGTAGTGCAGTCGCTGAACAAGCAGGTAAATATCTCAAAAAATCGACGCTTGAGTTAGGTGGGAATGATGTCTTTATTGTATTGGACGATGCTGACATAGAGCGTGCAATTCAATTGGGCTGCCAAGCGCGTGTGAATAATTCGGGACAAGTCTGTACTGCTGCTAAGCGATTTATTTTACATGAGAAAATCGCTGATCAATTTAAAATAGGCTTAGTCGCTGCATTTAAGCAATTGAAAATCGGTGATCCGCTTGATCGTCAAACGACACTTGGTCCATTGTCATCAGAAAATGCTTTAAAGAATTTAGTGAAACAGGTCGATAAAGCAGTTCAGCAAGGTGCAACTTTAGTTGTCGGTGGAAAAGCAGTAGAACACGAGGGTTACTTCTATGAGCCAACCATTTTAGAAAATATCACTCGTGACAATGAAGCTTGGTATGAAGAGTTTTTTGGGCCTGTTGCACAAATTTATATCGCGAAGGATGATGATGACATTGTTGAAATTGCCAATGACTCCAATTATGGTCTCGGTGGTGTGATTCATGCGACTGATATCGAACGAGCGAAAAAGCTAGCATCACGTGTTGAAACAGGGATGATCTGGATCAATTGGATTACGGATACAGCACCAGAATTACCTTTCGGTGGGGTGAAAAATTCAGGTTATGGGCACGAGCTGTCGATTGATGGATTTAAAGAGTTCGTACAGAAGAAACTGGTCGTGGTGAAGAAGAGTTAAATCTTTCTAGATTTAAATGAAGTGAGATTTTAATGAAGAATATTCATTCTAAAAGTTAAAATATTCATAAGAAAGCTATCTATAAGATGGCTTTCTTTCATTGTTTCGGTCTTTTATCGTATCCATGACTTAGGGGTGACATTAGTCATTGCTAAGAATTTCAAACTCACCATTTCCGATAATCTTAACCTTAAATAATGCATCAAACCCTTCATCTCGACTTGGATCTTCTAATTTTTTAAACGTCGCCCTAACCCCGACTTCAGGAATTTTAGCTTTGCCTTCACGATGACTATTTCTTTGTAATGTACTGGCTAAATCTGTTTCAAAATAATACGAAATCACTTCAAAGCCAGCATCATTAGCGCGTTGAATATAACGGGCGCGGTCAAGTTTGCTTGGGTTGGTATTATCAATGACCATCTTTGTTTTAGACGCGAGACATGCTTCAAAAATGATATTTTCCCGATGTCTAGTTTTCAACATATCTAAACTTATTCTAAGATGAAGATGTGATAAATTGAGTAGATAAAAGCTCGATTTACCAGACGCTTGTACGCCAGTAAAAATGATAAGTTGCATCTTCTGTCTTTGTCCAAAGTATAGATGTAAGCGATTAAACTATGTCTGTTAAGCTGTGAAAATACAATGCTGCCTTAGAGCGGAAGTGATAAATATAATCAGGATAATAGGTTTAATTTTGAAATTTAAATATAAAAAAACGGTAACACTCTTTTTGATGACAGTTGTTGGTGGTTTAAATGCATGTCAAAGCCATTATGTTATGGAGCCAACCAAACCTACCGAAGCCATTTTGGTTGCTGAATCCTATGCAAATGGAATGAGTGCAGTGCTGGACATTCCTTATTTGACCGCGTATGAAAACCTTAAAGGAGCTTATCAGTACTGTATAGCTTTCTCTAATTATGAAAATTTTGTATATACCGATAATTTACTTGAAGAGCATTTAGAACAGGTCACATTATTTGCCCGAACGCCAAATGATCATTATTTGCATAAGGCGACATTGGAAAAAGTACAGCAAAATAAAACCAGATTGACGCTCTATTTACCGAATAATTATCGTTTTGCCAAAGCACGATTTAAACAAGATATTAAACGTGCTTATGGGACAGATCGCGAATGTAATATGACCTGATTCTATCTGTTTCAATTTTGATAGATGTATCTTTTGATAGATGAATCTTGAAAATAGTGAACAACATCTTTAAAAATTAACTTTCGTTTGATTCTTCGATGGATTGATTTTCATCATTTGCACTGTCTGAACCTGGCGCAAATAAAGTCACCAACTTAAACATTTCGCCTTGAATAGAACCCATTTGCTGTTCGATCTTCTTAAAATCAACTTTACTTAAATCCACTTCACCATTTAAAAAAGGAGAGGCCAAAGCTTGTTGGTTGATCGATAAAATATTTTGACGAATTTGATCAATTTCTTGGCTTTTTAGATTAAGCCCATTTAATGTGGATTCAAGCCCTTTAAGTTGTTGCTGTAAGTTATTTGCTGAAGCTTGTAAGGCTTGATGATCTTTTAAGTCGATTGCCTGCTTAAGTTCATCTTGTGCGTTTTGAAGTTGACCTAAATATTCACCTGCTTTTAACTGCATGTCTGCAACATCACGAGCAATGTAGAAATAATTGCCACTTTTTAAATCAGCTTGAGCTTGTTGAGGCTCTGAACTTGTATTGAGTTCAGATGATGTTGTTGACGTGGATTGAGCGGTATTTTCATCTTTTTCAACTGAGTTTTGAAAACTGCTATCACAACCCATCACCAATATGACGGATGCGAAGAGAGTGAAGGGGAGCAATGCTCCTTGAATCAGCTTTTTCATGACTTTAACAAACTTTATAACAGCATTAATTGAAATATAGAGACTAACTGTGGAGTTAAAATAGATTGTTGCAAAGTCATAACAAATCTATGTTTTAAAGTGTGGGCTTTGCATCAGCATGAGTGAAATTCAGGTTTAAAATGGATAAATTGAAGAAGGAATATCGAACAATGCTGTTGAGAGTGTCGTTTTTAAGACTTTGCGAGTTTTGTTGTTGAAAGACATGGGTGATGATTTTTCATTAAAGGCCAAATCTACAATGTATATTATAGATTTGGCTGAATATACTGGTGCTTATTTTGCAAGTTCAGCCTGAATTGCACTAACAATACGTTCATCATCTGCAGTGATATCTGGTGCGAATCGAGCGACAACTTCGCCTTTCTTATTCACTAGAAATTTTTCAAAGTTCCAGAGCACTTCAGGTTTAGGATTCGGTGTTAAACCATAATCGACTAAATCTTTCCACCAAGGACCTTCACCAAGACGCTCTGGAATTGCCTGAGTCAATGTTTGGTACAAAGGATGTTTATCATCTCCTGCAACAGAGATTTTTGCGAAGAGAGGAAAATCCACGTCATAGGTTAAAGAACAAAATGCTTGAATCTCTTCGTCTGTTCCAGGCTCCTGAGCAAGGAAATTATTCGCAGGAAAGCCTAAAATTTCTAATCCATCTGCTTTCTTTTCGTTATAAAGTTTTTGTAAGCCTTCATATTGCGGTGTTAATCCACACTTAGAAGCAACATTTACAATTAATAGAACTTTGCCTGCATATTGGCTAAGATCGATTTGTTCACCTTGAATCGTCTGTACTGGAATATTAAATATTGAAGCCATGTTGAATTCCTAAATAAATGAACTGAATGGATAATGTTTTAACGTGCTTTGTCTTAAGACTCAAGCAAAGTTTCATTTCATCTGCATCAGTTCAAGTACAAAAAAACAGGCGATATGCCTGTTCTTTGACTTAACCCATAAAATGCTATTTTAAAGGTATTTTAGATTGTCATTTAAGCTGCCATGTTGACTTTACTTTGTAAATCTTGCATGTCTTTCAAGATTGACTCTTGTAGTTCAACACCTTTCTTTTGAAGTTCATTTATTTTTTCCATATTCGGAGTTTTTTCAATACCAGCTTCTGCAAGCTCTACACCTAACTCATTTGACTGTTTCATTTTTTCTCTTAAGTTAGAGGCTTCAGTACTTTTGATTTTTAATGCATCAAGATCGTCATTAAACGTATCCATATATTTTTCCATTTTATCGACAACACCTTCTAAGGCTTTTTGATCACCTGATTGAGCGGCTTGAGTCACTTCAGTTTGGAAGCTGAGTGCTTCTTGTGCTTTGGTATTGGACAGCATTTCTAATTGTGCTAAATCAGTTTTAATATCGGCCATGACATTGTTACTTAGGGTTGTCATTGCTGGAGTATCATTTTTTTCAGCAACGGCCGTAGTATTCTCATTCGGTTTTTTATCACATGCAGCTAATGCTAAAGTGGTCATACACATTGATGCTAATAGTAATTTTTTCATGTTAATCCTCTTTATTTTTTAAGTAGGTAAATGACGATTGTGTTTAACTTTTTTCTAGCTAACTTTTTAGCTAATCTCATAACTAACTAGCTAATCTCATAGCTAAACAGTGTGTCGTTAATTTTTTCGCTCTGCTTATAAACTCGCATAGCAACAATTGGCGGTCTATGGTGTTTTTGTAGATAAGCTTTGCAGAATATGAGAAATGTATCTTAATTATATGCTTTTGATTGCTTGTTTTATTTTTTATAATCTATATGGTAATTAGAAACATCATTAATGACGATGATGGATTTATCATGAAAAAAATAAAATTGAATGACGTGATTTTCACGTAAAAGATGAGTATTAAAAGGACTGTTATTGAATGAGGCTTCAGAATAAGCATTTAAGTTGGGCACTGGCTTTGCCTGTAATCGCTGTTTTAATTTGGTCTTTTAATATTGCAATTTCACGTTATGTTGCAGATTATATTTCTCCAGTCAGTATCAGTTTTTATCGCTGGTTAATTGCATTTGCCATTTTGACACCTTTTATCATTCCAAAAGTTTGGCAACAGCGTGAACTCATTCGGCCTCATCTTTGGCAATTGGCCTTCTTAAGTCTGTGCGGCATGGTTCTATATCAAGGACTGGCATATACAGCAGCGCATTATACGACAGCCACCAATATGGGCATCATTAATGCCTTTATTCCGATCTTCACCATCTTTGTGTCCATTCTTATCTTAAAAGAAATTCCAACACGTTTTGCTGTGATTGGCAGTATCTTGTCCTTTGCGGGTCTACTGTATGTGATCAGTCAGGGGCGGTGGGAAAGCCTGATGAATCTCGCAGGTCATTGGGGTGACGTGCTGATGATCATCGCTGTTTTCTTTTATGCATTTTATGGTGTGTTTCTAAAGAAATGGCAGCTCAAATTACCTTTGATGATCAGCTTATACATACAAATCGGTTTTGCGATTATTTATCATGTGCCCTTTGTGATGGTCTTGGGTTTAGATCCAATCCAATCTGATAATTTTGCAAGCGTTTTATATGCAGGGATTTTTCCTTCAATATTGGCACCTTTGGTGTGGATGATGGCTGTGCAACGCATTGGACCAAACCAAACCAGTATTTTTATGAATTTGATGCCTATTTTTACAGCCATCATTGCTTATATTTGGCTTAATGAGGCTTGGACGATTTATCATACGATTGGCGGTATTGTGATCTTGTTAGGTGTCGGTTTAGCTCAAAGGCGGATTTGAAAAAATATTAAAAAATATAAGTCCTGTTTTATTTTTGTTTAAAAATAAAACAAACGGCACAATATTCTTAAAAAATATTTTTAGGATTATTTTTTTACTTATTGTTATTAGGTCTTAATGTTGAGTAAAAATATCCATATTAATTAAATAAAAATAATCACTTAAATATATTGGTAAAACAAATATAGAGGTAACTTATAAAAATATCGACTTTTAAAGAAAAAGTCAGAATTTGTACATCAAATTAATATGTTGCATAATAGCGCTATCGCAAATCATCCACTGTTTTCAGTTTATATGTGGTTTGCTTCGTGATTTATGAACCCTCTGGGTGTGATTACACATCCATTTATATGCTCAGTCTCCCTTTTTTGACTGAGCTTTTTTTTGTCTTAAATTTGGTGTTTTTTCAATTTAAAAATACAAAAACCCAAACAGATTTTAAGCACGAATGATCTCACCGGTTATGGCATCGATAATTTTACTGGGTTCTTGACTCAGTCCCAAATCACCATTCAGATAATTTAATTGATGACCAAAATAGTGATTTACCTCCTGAATTGATCGGGCAGCTTCTAAACCAGCAGGGTTGGCACTGGTTGAAACGATAAATCCATTAAATGCGTTACAAAGGGCAATACATTGAGGGTGGTTGGTGACGCGCACGGCAACTTTAGGATGATGACCTTTAATCCATTTTGGAATATGTTCATCTGCGGGCAGTAGCCATGTCGTTGCGCGATCTTGATTGGACAGATTAGACCAGCTTTCAATGACTTGATGACGGATTTCTGGATCAAGGCGAACCAATAAGTGCTCAACTTGACTGAGCTGACCTGCCAATAAGATAACGCCTTTCTCAATCGGTCTTTGTTTTAAGCGAAGTATTTCATGAAACGCTTTTTCGTTGAAAGGATCACACCCCAAGCCCCATACTGCCTCTGTTGGATAGGCCAAAACATTACCTTGCGCTAAACATTGAGCAGCCTCAGCAACTGAGGTTGTAAGCATAACAATTCACCTTTTGCAGTCTAAATCGTTATTGTGGACCTTAATTAATCTGACGGCAACGTAGAAATAGTCCTGATTGTTGAATAACAAACCCCATAAGCTCTAACTCCATGAGGGCTGCCGTTAATTGCGCCGTATCAGAATTGAGTGCATGAGCTAACTGATCTAAATCTTGGCCCACCCAATCTAATTGTTGGTAAATCTTATAAAGATGCTGAGGAATCTGCGGACTTATTTCTTGCGCTTCAATACTGCTTATTTTAGTTAAAGGCTGATTTTGTTGATGTTGCCATTGCGCAGGTAAAGCTAGATCCTCAATAATTTGCTCAGGATGATCCACTAAAATCGCACCTTCACGAATCAATTGATGACAGCCTTGATGAAATTCACTGTAAATATGACCCGGAATGGCGAATGTAGTTTTACCTTGATTCGCCGCTGCTTGTGCTGTGATGAGTGAACCGCTTTCAAGTTTTGCTTCAGCAACTAAAACGCCCAGACTTAAGCCGCTCACAATTCGATTCCGTCGAGGAAAATTATGTTTGAGAGGTTTGGTTTCAGGAAGAAATTCGGAAATAACAGTTCCTGAGTGATCTAATATATTTTGTTGTAAGCTGCGATTTTGGCTAGGATAAACCTGATCTAATCCTGTCCCAATCACAGCAATAGTACGTTGGTTTTTGAGCGCACCTAAATGTGCCGCTTCATCGATGCCTTGGGCTAGGCCACTGGTGATAAAAAAGCCCTTTTGACTCATGTAAAAAGCAAAATCAAAGGCGACTTGTTTGCCATGCGGACTGGGTTTGCGACTGCCGACGATCGCCAGTTGGGCTTGGCTTAAATTTTGTAAATTTCCCTGACCAAATAAAATAGGTGGGCGATCTGTATAGGGCATGAGTTGTTTGGGATAATCATCTTCAATATCGAGCAGAATGAAATCTGTATGCAGTTTAATTTTATCCAAACATTGGTTGAATTGAAATTGCCCCGTAACACTTGAAAAATCAGTCGCACGTTGAATATGATTTTTATGAATATTAAGTTCAGCCCAACGATTTAAATGTTTGGGCTGAACCGCATTTTCAACAGATCCAAAATGTTGAATGACTTTATGAAATGAAGAAAGAGAATGTTGAACGAGATACCAAAGTTTGATGTAGCTTAACTGAACTTCAGAGATCTCATTTAACATGCGCATTACCTTTTAATTTTCAGTCATTGGTGATGGTTTTAATTCTGCACCCACTTTAATCGGTAAGGTGCTATCTAGCACATAGGCATAGCTCAATTGATCAAACACTTTAAAGATCATGACATTGCCAACGCGTTGACTTGGTAGCTTGACCACTTCATTGGTTTTAGGATCTTTGATCACTTCACCTTGTTGAAAGACACTGAGCACATGACCTTGTTTTGAGCCGTGTTGCGCACCTCGATCAATACTTACCACACTATGTTGGGCAGCCGTTCCAATAGAACCCATGACACGAATGATTTTGCCATCTGGAACAATATCTGTGTTGGTTGCTGGATAGAATAAACTTGGCAAATTAGCATCATATTTTGGTAAGACGTAATCACCACGACGTACTTCAGCATTAAAACTTTTGGTCAGTTCTAGGGTTGCAATATTATTCTCATCGGCCACTGCTGTAGCAGAAGCGACTTCAGTGAGCTCTAAACCTGCATTGTATTTTTTGCCATTTTGATCGATGAAAATATACGGTTTACCTTCACGATAAACACCATAAGATTGACCTAATGAAATACCTTGACCGCGCGCATAAACAGTTTGACCTTGTCCTGCGACAATACGATTATCTGCAGTGCCTAAAATATAAGGTGTGTTTTGTATAGATTCTGGAGCAACGACAATACTATGATCTAACCAAGGCTGAATATGCGCCAATGGAATGATTGGAATGGTATTATTCAGTGACTCTACGCGAACTTGTGGTTTAAGCGTAACTCCACCCAAATGACGTCGGATGACACCCTCACAACCATCGCCCTCATCTTTACCAATAAGTGGGCGACCATCTAAGGTACAGAGAAGTAGTCGATCTCCTGGATAAATCCAATGTGGATTTTTGACATGTTTATTTGATGCCCAAATTTCAGGCCAACGCCAAGGTTTACTTAAAAATTTACCCGAGATATCCCACAGAGTATCTCCCTTTTTTACAACATACACATGTGGGGCGCTAGATTTTAATGCGGGTGGGCTTATATTTGGACTTGCTTGTGTGATTTGAGTTGTCATGAAGCCAGCACTTAAACATAGGGCCACTGCAAGACATTGTTTTTTTAACCCCTTAGCTTGGAAAAGTCCCAGGCTATATAAAACCTTTTTCATTATCATAATTCCCTAAAATTATGTGTCCATTTGCGTTATAATATGCATATTACACGTATTATTTAATGAAGCGTAAACTTCATTTAGTTTTTAAGATCAATGGCATAGCCAATGAGGAGCCGCATGGCCTTATTACCTATTCTGAGTTTCCCAGATCCGCGCCTACGTACCATTGCAAAACCTATCGCACAGGTAACGGATGAAATTCGTCACCTTGCAGCAGATATGTTTGAAACGATGTACCAAGCAGCAGGTATCGGTTTGGCTGCAACTCAGGTGGATCATCATATTCAGTTAATTGTCATGGACTTATCTGAAGAAAAAAATCAGCCAATGGTGTTTATTAATCCCCAAATTACACCTTTGACTGAAGATACCCTATCGTATGAAGAGGGCTGTTTATCTGTACCTCAAATATACGATAAAGTTGAACGTCCGTCACGTGTCAAAATCAATGCGATTGACTTAGAAGGCAAAGCATTTGAAATTGAAACCGATGGCTTACTTGCAGTGTGTATCCAGCATGAAATGGATCACTTAAACGGCAAGCTATTTGTTGATTACTTATCGCCTCTTAAGCGTCAGCGTGCACGTGAAAAACTTGCTAAAGCTGAGCGCCAGCGTCAAAAAGAAAAAGTCGCTGTAAAACGTTAATCGCAAATAGATTTTAACAAAGCCCAATTTCAATTGGGCTTTGTTATACTCAGGTATAGCGCTATTGAAAAGATTAAATAAGTTGAGGCTGTTTATTTGTTACGCATCGGGTTTCTGCTTAGTTTTATAGCAGTGTTTTTACAGATTGCTGTTTTTTTACAGCCTTTACTACCAAAGCAATATCAAATTGCTCCGGTCTGTGAAACGATCACCCGTGCTTTATTTCAGCCGCCGAATGCATTTGTTCAGATAACTTCTGAGCAATTTTCTGAATCACATAGCGTTGCCGAACATCAGCATCATTCTCACCAAGAACATTCAGTTGTTTTATCAGCGGATGCTTCTACTTCGCATCATGATCATCACGATGCCAACCATCAATGCCAATACTGTACGGTGTTTGGTAATTTGGTTTTACCCCCTGAGTTGCATGTCAAAGAAGTGTTGATTCGTATTCAAGTACGTCTGATTGCGTTTCAAGAAGCATTTAATCATGTCTATTTCTTACTGCAACGCCTGTATCTTTTGCCGCAAGGACGTGCGCCACCGCTTTTTGCATAAATGAAATGTATAGATCTGGGTTTTATTGACTCCAGAGCTTGTGCTGCTTGAAAAGCAGTTCATATTTATGTATTAAGTGAGATAAACTCATGGCTCAGCCTAAATTTTATTTACAGCCTCTTGCGGCTGCAATTTGTGTTGCCTTTTATTCACCTCTAAGTTTTGCCAATGTTGAAGATGCAACGGCAATCATAAAGAATCAAGAAACGATGCCAGTCAAAATGGCACAAAGTCTTGCACCTATTGTCGCAACAGCGCATCAGGGTAACGACGCTAATGGTTTGATCGTACGAGCTGATCCTAAACAGCCGATTCAACCTATTCCTGCAACGGATGGTGCTGATTATTTACAAAGTATTGTTGGATTTAACGCTGTAACGAGTGGCGGGACCAATAGTGATGTAACGTTCCGTGGCATGTTTGGTTCACGTATTAAAATACTCACAGACGGCACTGAAAACTTAGGCGCATGTCCAAGTCGAATGGACTCGCCAACATCCTATATTTCACCTGAAAGTTATGATGAAATCACCGTCATTAAAGGACCTCAGACGGTTCAGTTTGCCAATACGGGATCTGCTGCAACGGTTCAATTTAAACGAAAATCTGAGCAATTCACTGAAGATAAAAACTATCGTGGTCAAGTCAGTGTTTTAGCAGGGTCATTTGGACGTTTAGATCAGAATGTTGAGGTCGCAGCTGGCGACGAGCAAAAGTATGTCCGTTTAAATACCAATCGATCTGTTTCCAATGACTATCAAGATGGTGATGGAACTTCAGTGCATTCAAACTGGGAACGCTGGAATGCAGACTTGGCTCTGGGTTGGACACCAGATGAAAATACGTGGTTCGAACTCACGGGTGGTACGGCTGATGGTGAAGCAGCATATGCTGGACGAAGCATGGATGGTTCTCAATTTAAGCGAGACAGTTTAGGTTTGCGCTTTGAGAAAAAAAATCTCACTGATGTTATTCAAAAAGTTGAAGCACAAGTGAACTATAGTTTTAATGATCATGTCATGGATAACTTTAGCTTACGTAAACCACCGATGACGCATGATATGAGTTTAGGTATGGTGCCTAACCCATCCTCTATGCAAGTGACACGCCGTACTTTGAATGGACGAGTTGCAATGACACAGGAGTGGGACCGATTCCAACTGATCACAGGTCTCGATACACAAAACAATAAACATGCTGGCGGTATGGTTTCTCGAACCATGAATATGCCAACAACTGAAGATATGCACTTCAACTCTTATGGTGGTTTTGGAGAGTTAAGTTATCAACTCAGTGAGCAGAATAAGCTGGTTACAGGTGCGCGCGTCGATCAAGTGAAAGTTGAAGATTTACGCAAAGACTCTATCGATAAAGGTTTTAATCTGAAGTTAGATAAAACCTTAGCCAGTGGTTTTATTCGTTTTGAAAATAGCCATCCCGAACATGATGACGGTAAGACATACATTGGTATAGGGTTCGTGGAACGTATGCCTGATTATTGGGAGTTGTACAGCCCCAAACATGGCAATGCTGGATCTGTAAATACATTTAATGGTGTAGATACTGAAAAAACCATACAACTTGATTTGGGTTATCAGCATTCACATGGTGCTTATAGTTCATGGGTGTCGGGCTATGCGGGATGGGTAAAAGACTTTATTCTCATGAGCTATCATGACCATCCGAGTACGGGTATGGGCGGGCATGGTCATGGTTCATCTTTTAGTGCTGGCGCAAAAAATGTAGATGCGGCCATTGCTGGGGCTGAGGCAGGGATAGGCTATCAATTTAGTGATGCTATTCAAGCGGATATAAGCGCGATGTATGCATGGGGTAGAAACACCACAGACAATACGCCGTTACCGCAAATCTCACCTTTGGAAGGTCGAATCAATCTACGTTATATTCAAGATAACTACACTTTGGGTGCATTTTGGCGTGTCGTCGATGGACAGAATCGAATCAGTCAAAATCAAGGTAATATCGTAGGCTATGACATAAAACCAAGTGCAGGCTTTAGTACATTATCTTTGAATGGAACTTATCATCTTGTTGATGGTGTTGATCTTTCGGTCGGGGTGGACAATGTTCTCAATAAAACCTATACCGAACATTTGAATAAACTAGGTGATGCTGGAACTGGCTTAGCAGCAACAGAACAGTTCAATAATACAGGTCGTAATTATTGGGCACGGATCAGCATGAAGTTTTAAAAAATTTAATATTTTATAGATTGATTTTATAGAATTTTAATCACGCAGAAATCACTGTTTTATCATGGTGGTTTCTGCGACTGGCTTTTCCAAAGTTTATTGATGCCACGACAGCGGTAATAGGGGTATTTTTTTAACCGAGAGCTTATCAGCAAGCCAGTTTGTAAATAGCTAGCTTATTAATACCTCGTTTATTAATACCTAGAGATGATCGCTGATCTATTGAAGTGTATACGTCGACTAGCAGAACTTAGAAACAATAGAATAATTTTAAATTACAATAAAATAGTGCCTTAAAATCAAAATAAGTATCTAATGATCTTAAAGCACCATCGTGAAGCTCTGATTTATTGTTGCATGCTTGCTAATTGTTTTCCTGCATTTTGATACAACGTTAAAGCCTGTTCTTGTTGCATTCGCCCATGTTTTTGCAAATATAAATCTAATTTCGGAATTTGTTTGGCGCTGTTGTAAATCACCGTATTTTTGGCCATGAGATAGATTGGATACCAGGCAATAGGTCGGGGAGGAAGGCCGAGATTCTTCATTTTCTTACGACCCAGAAACAGTTGAGTCAGGTCCAAATGGTTACGATAAGCTTTCTTCTGTAAAAAACGATTAAAACGTTTATATTCTCTTTCAAAAGGCTCTTTAGATAAGCTCACAGCAAGTTTACGGCTACTGTCATCGACTTTTGGATGCGCATAGTTCATCCATTGCAGTAATTTCCAACCTTCAGATTCTTTGTCGACTAACCATTGTTCATCTACACCCATCAACCAACCCGCATATTTCCAAAAATGCATAATCGACTCTACTTCTGTTTTATTGGGAAAGATGCCAATTCCCCGAACACCTAAGAGCAATACACCACTAAATGCAATATTTGTTAAGGCTTGATCGAATTGATTAATGGGTGCACCCCAAACCTCATGATCCCATTCGGCGGATTTATTCAGTTGATAACGCACTAATGCGTGAATAAAGCGAACAAAAATAGTCGACGTGAATCCATCATTAAAACGATCAAAACTATTTTCTTTATTGACGTCGAGCCACCATTTATGGGTTTCTGCTAAACGTTTTCCTGCAAATTTACTGAGCGCACCAGTCAATATGAGTGGCTGATTAAAACCTGGGTATTGATAACCTGTCATTAACGCTAAATCGCGGAGTATAAATGTGCTGTTGGTACCCAAACGATGTGTAAATTGAATAGATGCTTTTATTTTGGCAGGATCAAACCACGCTGGGGGCGTTTCGACCAACTTAAAAAATGTTGTTAGCTCTGGAATCTCATGAGGAAGTTGATCCAAGCCCTGATAAAGTGCTGTTTCGAAATATTTGCGATGTACTCTGGGGTTGGTCATCACCCACGCCATTACCGTATCCATGGCGATATCGCCAGTGTGCATACTTTGGTTTAAGGCCAAGTAGTCGTCATAACTGGGAATAAAGTTTTGATCTGTAAATTTGTTTAATACTCTAGAGATCAAATCGCTCTTTTGCATTCTTTCAAATGACGCTAAGCGTTTCGGTATTTTTAAATTTGACATGTTGGAGTCAGCCTGGTTATTGTTTAACCAAAGAATAATATGAATATTTATTCGCATTCAATTCGCATTTCAGGTTGAGCTGTATATGAGAAAAAGACCACAACAGCAACGCGCGAAAATAGTGGTAGATAGTATTTTGCAAGCCACTCAGTTATGTGTCGCTGAATATGGCTTAGTTCAAGTCACCACACCCAAAATTGCTGAAAAGTCAGGGGTGAGTGTTGGATCTATCTATCAATACTTCGAAAATAAAGATCAGATCATATTGGAGCTTTTACGCCGTAAAAGTGAAAACTTGGGCTTGGCACTCAAGCAACTTTCAATATCTCAAGAACAGATCGAATTGAAAGTACTGATTGATAGCAGTTTGCAATTTGGTTTTGATGTTATGCGAGAAGACAACGGATTTTTTATTGAAGTACTCAAACATTGGCATGGATATAACAACTCTGAAGCGGCGAAGATTTTAGAAAAACATTTTTTTGAAGTTGGTTTATATGTATTTAATCGCTTTTATCCGCATTGGAGTTTCGAAACGCTTAAACATAAATCGTTTGTCATCATCAATAGCACTCTATTTACGATGATGAGATATGTCAGTAATAATGATTTTCTTATATCAGAACAACAGCTTAAGGCGGAACTCAGCATAATGATTTTGGCTTATTTGGGTGAGCAAAATAAATAATAAAATTATTTTAAAATAAAAAATATATAATAATCATAAACTTATGAATATTTAAGATTATTTAGTATTCACATGATAAATCTTTTTGAAAAACAGGGTTGCAACTGATCTGAAATCCTGTAGAATGCACATCCATCGGCGGTGATGTTGATTAAAACTTGTTGGGAAACAAGGATTTAGCTGAAAGGTTTGAATCTTTATTGTTTTGAAGAAGTTTAAAATTAATGAACAAAACCTGTTGACTATTCTCAGAAAGAGAGTAGTATAACCGACCTAGCTTGCTGGTGACGAATCAGCAAGAAGATCATTAAGAGATTATGAAGAACAACTTGTGTGGATTTTTACTGGTTGATCGATCGAAATTATTTTCATTGATTGATGGTAGAAATTACTCGAAGTTTATTTGAGAAATATTTGTCAGAAAATTGATGAGCCAAGATTGGTGCCCTTTAAGGCACTAAGCAATATTAAACTGAAGAGTTTGATCATGGCTCAGATTGAACGCTGGCGGCAGGCTTAACACATGCAAGTCGAGCGGGGAAAAGTAGCTTGCTACTGGACCTAGCGGCGGACGGGTGAGTAATACTTAGGAATCTGCCCATTAATGGGGGACAACAGTTGGAAACGACTGCTAATACCGCATACGCCCTACGGGGGAAAGCAGGGGATCTTCGGACCTTGCGTTAATGGATGAGCCTAAGTCGGATTAGCTAGTTGGTGGGGTAAAGGCCTACCAAGGCGACGATCTGTAGCGGGTCTGAGAGGATGATCCGCCACACTGGGACTGAGACACGGCCCAGACTCCTACGGGAGGCAGCAGTGGGGAATATTGGACAATGGGGGGAACCCTGATCCAGCCATGCCGCGTGTGTGAAGAAGGCCTTTTGGTTGTAAAGCACTTTAAGCGAGGAGGAGGCTACTTGGATTAATACTCTGAGATAGTGGACGTTACTCGCAGAATAAGCACCGGCTAACTCTGTGCCAGCAGCCGCGGTAATACAGAGGGTGCGAGCGTTAATCGGATTTACTGGGCGTAAAGCGTGCGTAGGTGGCCAATTAAGTCAAATGTGAAATCCCTGAGCTTAACTTAGGAATTGCATTCGATACTGGTTGGCTAGAGTATGGGAGAGGATGGTAGAATTCCAGGTGTAGCGGTGAAATGCGTAGAGATCTGGAGGAATACCGATGGCGAAGGCAGCCATCTGGCCTAATACTGACACTGAGGTACGAAAGCATGGGGAGCAAACAGGATTAGATACCCTGGTAGTCCATGCCGTAAACGATGTCTACTAGCCGTTGGGGTCTTTGAGACTTTAGTGGCGCAGCTAACGCGATAAGTAGACCGCCTGGGGAGTACGGTCGCAAGACTAAAACTCAAATGAATTGACGGGGGCCCGCACAAGCGGTGGAGCATGTGGTTTAATTCGATGCAACGCGAAGAACCTTACCTGGTCTTGACATACAGAGAACTTTCCAGAGATGGATTGGTGCCTTCGGGAACTCTGATACAGGTGCTGCATGGCTGTCGTCAGCTCGTGTCGTGAGATGTTGGGTTAAGTCCCGCAACGAGCGCAACCCTTTTCCTTATTTGCCAGCGGGTTAAGCCGGGAACTTTAAGGATACTGCCAGTGACAAACTGGAGGAAGGCGGGGACGACGTCAAGTCATCATGGCCCTTACGACCAGGGCTACACACGTGCTACAATGGTCGGTACAAAGGGTTGCTACCTAGCGATAGGATGCTAATCTCAAAAAGCCGATCGTAGTCCGGATTGGAGTCTGCAACTCGACTCCATGAAGTCGGAATCGCTAGTAATCGCGGATCAGAATGCCGCGGTGAATACGTTCCCGGGCCTTGTACACACCGCCCGTCACACCATGGGAGTTTGTTGCACCAGAAGTAGGTAGTCTAACCGCAAGGAGGACGCTTACCACGGTGTGGCCGATGACTGGGGTGAAGTCGTAACAAGGTAGCCGTAGGGGAACCTGCGGCTGGATCACCTCCTTAACGAAAGATTGACGATCGGTAAGAATCCACAACAAGTTGTTCTTCATGAAGATGTATCTGAGGGTCTGTAGCTCAGTTGGTTAGAGCACACGCTTGATAAGCGTGGGGTCACAAGTTCAAGTCTTGTCAGACCCACCACTCTGCGAACTTTACAGATAAAAAGATACGTCGATCTATATGATAAGCTGGGGACTTAGCTTAGTTGGTAGAGCGCCTGCTTTGCACGCAGGAGGTCAACGGTTCGACTCCGTTAGTCTCCACCATTCACTTTAAGTGAATAAGCTGAGAAATTATAGAACTTAGTGAATATCAACCATTGAGTGGTTTGAGTTTATTAAGTTCTGTGATTTATCACAGTTTCTAGACCTGACGAAGGCTAGAAAAATCATTAACAGAATATATTTGAGTTGAAATAAATTGTTTAAGGCTCAACATTAAATTGACATTTAAATGTGACACGCAAGTGACAGGTTTGGATGGAGATAGAATGTTGAGAAACTAGCGATTAACTGAATCAAGCGTTTTGGTATATGAATTAGATTGAAGCTGTACAGTGATTAAGTTCACAGTGCGTCAAACTGTAATGTTGAATGTTCTGCTTGTAAGAACAATCGACTGTTTGGGGTTGTATAGTCAAGTAATTAAGTGCATGTGGTGGATGCCTTGGCAGTCAGAGGCGATGAAAGACGTAATAGCCTGCGATAAGCTCCGGGGAGGCGGCAAATATCCTGTGATCCGGAGATTTCTGAATGGGGAAACCCACTTACCATAAGGTAGGTATTGCATGATGAATACATAGTCATGCAAGGCGAACGAGGGGAAGTGAAACATCTCAGTACCCTTAGGAAAAGAAATCAATTGAGATTCCCTTAGTAGCGGCGAGCGAACGGGGAAAAGCCCATTAAGTCATATAAGTTCTAGTGGAATGCTCTGGGAAGTGCAACCGTAGTGGGTGATAGTCCTGTACACGAAAGGGCTTATATGATGATGTCGAGTAGGGCGGGGCACGTGAAACCTTGTCTGAATATGGGGGGACCATCCTCCAAGGCTAAATACTCCTGACTGACCGATAGTGAACCAGTACCGTGAGGGAAAGGCGAAAAGAACCCCTGTGAGGGGAGTGAAATAGATCCTGAAACCGCATGCATACAAGCAGTGGGAGCCGGCATTGAGTCCGGTGACTGCGTACCTTTTGTATAATGGGTCAGCGACTTACATTCAGTAGCAAGGTTAACCGAATAGGGGAGCCGTAGAGAAATCGAGTCTTAATAGGGCGTTTAGTTGCTGGGTGTAGACCCGAAACCAGGCGATCTATCCATGAGCAGGTTGAAGGTTGGGTAACACTAACTGGAGGACCGAACCCACTGTCGTTGAAAAGCCAGGGGATGACTTGTGGATAGGGGTGAAAGGCTAATCAAGCCTGGTGATAGCTGGTTCTCCCCGAAAGCTATTTAGGTAGCGCCTCGGACGAATACCATTGGGGGTAGAGCACTGTTTCGGCTAGGGGGTCATCCCGACTTACCAAACCGATGCAAACTCCGAATACCAATGAGTACTATCCGGGAGACAGACTGCGGGTGCTAACGTCCGTAGTCAAGAGGAAAACAATCCAGACCGCCAGCTAAGGCCCCAAAATTATAGTTAAGTGGGAAACGATGTGGGAAGGCATAGACAGCTAGGAGGTTGGCTTAGAAGCAGCCATCCTTTAAAGAAAGCGTAATAGCTCACTAGTCGAGTCGGCCTGCGCGGAAGATGTAACGGGGCTAAAACTATATGCCGAAGCTGCGGATTTGCAATTTATTGCAAGTGGTAGGGGAGCGTTCTGTAAGCCGATGAAGGTGGATTGAGAAGTCTGCTGGAGGTATCAGAAGTGCGAATGCTGACGTGAGTAACGACAAAACGAGTGAAAAACTCGTTCGCTGAAAGACCAAGGGTTCCAGTCCAACGTTAATCGGGGCTGGGTGAGTCGACCCCTAAGGCGAGGCCGAGAGGCGTAGTCGATGGGAAATTGGTTAATATTCCAATACTTCTGTGTAATGCGATGAGAGGACGGAGAAGGTTAAGTCAGCCTGGCGTTGGTTGTCCAGGTGAAAGGCTGTAGGCATGCATCTTAGGCAAATCCGGGGTGCTCTATGCTGAGAGCTGATAGCAAGCTAGTTTACTAGCGAAGTGGCTGATACCATACTTCCAGGAAAAGTCTCTAAGCTTCAGTTACACAGGAATCGTACCCGAAACCGACACAGGTGGTCAGGTCGAGTAGACCAAAGCGCTTGAGAGAACTCTGCTGAAGGAACTAGGCAAAATGGTACCGTAACTTCGGGAGAAGGTACGCTGTCGACGGTGATAACCCTTGCGGTTTGAGCGGTTGACAGCCACAGAAACCAGGCCCCTGCAACTGTTTATTAAAAACATAGCACTCTGCAAACACGAAAGTGGACGTATAGGGTGTGATGCCTGCCCGGTGCTGGAAGGTTAATTGATGGGGTTAGCGTAAGCGAAGCTCTTGATCGAAGCCCCAGTAAACGGCGGCCGTAACTATAACGGTCCTAAGGTAGCGAAATTCCTTGTCGGGTAAGTTCCGACCTGCACGAATGGCATAATGATGGGGGCGCTGTCTCCAGCAGAGACTCAGTGAAATCGAATTCGCCGTGAAGATGCGGTGTACCCGCGGCTAGACGGAAAGACCCCGTGAACCTTTACTGCAGCTTGACATTGAACTTTGATCTTACTTGTGTAGGATAGGTGGGAGGCTTTGAAGTCGCGACGCTAGTTGCGATGGAGCCAATCTTGAAATACCACCCTGGTAATATTGAGGTTCTAACTCTGCTCCATTATCTGGAGCGAGGACCATGTCTGGTGGGTAGTTTGACTGGGGCGGTCTCCTCCTAAAGAGTAACGGAGGAGTACGAAGGTGCGCTCAGCGTGGTCGGAAATCACGCGTAGAGTATAAAGGCAAAAGCGCGCTTAACTGCGAGACCCACAAGTCGAGCAGGTACGAAAGTAGGTCTTAGTGATCCGGTGGTTCTGTATGGAAGGGCCATCGCTCAACGGATAAAAGGTACTCTGGGGATAACAGGCTGATACCGCCCAAGAGTTCATATCGACGGCGGTGTTTGGCACCTCGATGTCGGCTCATCTCATCCTGGGGCTGAAGCAGGTCCCAAGGGTATGGCTGTTCGCCATTTAAAGAGGTACGCGAGCTGGGTTTAGAACGTCGTGAGACAGTTCGGTCCCTATCTACCGTGGGCGTTGGAAATTTGAGAGGATCTGCTCCTAGTACGAGAGGACCAGAGTGGACGAACCTCTGGTGTACCGGTTGTGACGCCAGTCGCATCGCCGGGTAGCTATGTTCGGAAGGGATAACCGCTGAAAGCATCTAAGCGGGAAGCCTACCTCAAGATTAGATTTCCCTAGGACTATATGTCCTCTAAAGAGCCGTTGAAGACTACAACGTTGATAGGTTGGATGTGGAAGCATAGTGATATGTGAAGCTGACCAATACTAATTACTCGTGAGGCTTGACTATACAACACCCAAACAGTTGGTGTTGTTGATCTAATTGATACAAAAACCTTGATTTAGTGAAAGCTAGTCCTTAAACTGCAACTCAAATATAGTTCTGTTAATAACTCTTTTGGTAGAAAGCTTTGGCATCTAAATAAGACCAATGCAAGTATCCATAAACAGTTGTGCTGGCGACAATAGCAAGAGTGAACCACCTGATCCCTTCCCGAACTCAGAAGTGAAACCTCTTCGCGCTGATGGTAGTGTGGGGTTACCCATGTGAGAGTAAGTCATCGCCAGCTCATTAATTCTAAAACACCCCCAACCCGATTAGCGTTGCTATGAGAGTTGGGGGTGTTTTTTTATGTCTGGATTCTATAAGATCTTTAATAATTCAATAAGAAATCTTGTATATGGAAGATATAAAAGGATTAATAGAGGCAATCTCATCCTTAAAGCAAGAGACAAATTATTTTAAGGAGTATATTTTTCCTATAACAATGGCCTTTTTTTCTTCTTTTATGGGAGCTTTACTAGCATATTTTTTTTCGAAGGCAAGAAAGTATAGTTGCCGAAAAATTAAAATTAGATATTATAAATAAATGGTTATTATTAGGTGATGAAATACATCAATCTTTAATTGCTTAGATTCTTAAATGAAGTGCAACAGAGATTAAATTATTGGAAAGAAGCAAGATGAGATAGCATTTTGCTTCCGACCGACCAAAGTCAAAGTTGCATCATGAACTATACTCATCTTACTCAAGAAGAACGATATCAGATTTATACCCTGTTACGTGAAGGTTTTTCCAAACGCTATATCGCTTGGCGTTTAAATCGTTCACCAGCAACGATCTCTAGAGAAATCACCCGAAATAAAGCTAGAAATGGTTACTTCGCTAAACATGCACATAAAGTCGCTTTAAAACGTCATCGCTCCAATCCTAAAAGAATCCCATCTCATATTTGGGCGCTTGTCATTTCTTACCTAAACCTACAATGGAGCCCTGAACAAATTGCTTCTCACGTAGCAGTCAGTCTGCATTCTATTTACAGGTTTATAAAACAGAATAAAAGCAATGGTGGCGTGCTTTTCCACAACCTACGTTTCAGAAATCAAAGAAAGAGAAAATATGGTTCTCCTGAAACCCGCGGTCAGCTCACTCATCGTAAAAGCATTCATGAAAGACCGCATGAGGTTGAACAACGGACTCGCTTTGGTGACTTGGAGATAGATACGATCGTAGGTAAAAATCATCAACAATCTTTAGTTTCAATTGTAGATCGAAGAACAGGCTATCTTTGGCTAACAAAGTGCAATACACGTAAGGCTGAAGACATAAGCAGAGCGACCATCAATCTACTCACCCCCATCAAAGACCAATTGAAAACAATAACTGCAGACAATGGCAAAGAGTTCAGTTTGCATGAGCATATTGCTCAAGAACTTGATTTGGATTGGTATTTCGCAGATCCCTACAGTGCTTGGCAACGAGGTACAAATGAAAACACCAATGGATTAATCAGACAATACATAAGGAAAGGTAGTGATTTAAATCATTACACGGATGAGTATATTTCAGAAATCACTCAACGTTTGAATCAACGTCCAAGAAAAAGACTCGGCTTTAAAAGTCCGAGTCAGGTATTATGCCAACAACATGGTGTTGCACTTCAAACGATAATCTAAGTTGCAATAAAATTTAATTATTATAATCGTTTGAATAGTGATCCATATCAAAGAGTATTTGGTGTTCCTACTATATTGATAAATGATCAAAATTATAAGTTTAATTATCATGAGTTGGTTTTTATATCAGATGCTGAAATAGGAAAGTGGTCTAACATTCCATACTTAAGAACATTATTTTCTAACTATTCAAGTTTAATATCCATGTGGCAGTCACGAAATAATCTTAATGAGCAGGTTAAAATACAGATAATGCTTGCTAGCAAGCAAAACACTTCATACATTGATTTAGTAGATACACAAATTGAAGAGTACGCAAATCAAAGTGATTTAGCAGTTCTTATAGATCTAACTGAGCGGGCATTGAGACTTACGGATGATCTAATTATAGAATTTCATAAATTTTAAATGAATTCCCTAATGTGGCAAAAGATAAAATAAATTTAAAACTCATAAAGAGCTACGGTTTTATTTTAAAATATGACTCTAGTAATAATGATGACATAACATTATTTTTAAAAGAGAACCCTTCGCCTGATTACACAAAATTATCAAATATTTTGGGACGTTCAGAAGAAGAACTTATGGCAAGATATAGCTCAATATTTCATAAATAATCTAAGGTGTATTTAATGAAACTCAACTCAATCTCCCCAATCCCTGAAGATGACGAAGAACTCCATCTTCCTGAGCTTGTTTACTGGGCATCACTTGGCGAAGTTACTGAAGTTGAAAAAGTACTTGAGCAAGGTGTTGATGTAAATCAAACTGATGATGAAGGCTATAGTGCCTTACAAGCTGCTGCTGAAAATGACAACTTAGAAGTCGTTAAATTATTAGTGAGTAAAGGTGCAGATGTTCAATATAAAAGTGAATATACAGCGCTACAACTTGCCGAAATGGCAGAGAATAGTGCAATTATTGATTATTTAAAAAGTATTTAAGTGATTAAAATCTATAAATAAACTATGAGTAAAGTGCGAATAAAGAAAAGCCCATCATCCTGATGGGCTTTTCTTCGTATTGGTGATTTAGATTTGACTCCTGTCTAATCTCACGTCCCGATGCTCAAACTGATTATTGTTGTTTTTTGTTTGGGAAACGTCCTGTTTCCTGATAACTAAAGATTAGCCAAAATCAGCAGGGGAGAAAAGCCGACAAGGGAAGCTTTCGATGTAAGCATTCGCTTACAAAGACTCTTAAGTCTCTAATTCTTTGAGAATGGCTTGATTAAATGCAGAAATATCATCTGGGTTTCGTGAGGTGATTAAAGGCCAACCGCCTGTGTTGCAACGATGAACTTCTCCATCGACCCATTTCCCACCTGCATTTTGCAGATCTAGCTTGATGCTGTGATAAGAAGTAAGGTTTTTATCCTTAATCCGTTCAGCATTGATCAGTACCCAAGGTGCATGACAAATGGCAGCAATCGGTCTTTGCTGATCACTAAAATATTGAATAATTTTTAGAGCATCTTGATTAATACGAAGCTGATCGGCATTTACAGTGCCACCAGGAATCACCAAAATGTCGTAATCTTCAAATGCTACTTGAGCAAGTGTGGTGTGGGGTGTATATCGCGTCGCGGGTTCTTTATCACTTTTTACAGATTGTACGTCTTCTTTAGTTTCAGCAGCATGGATAACTTCAATCCCTTTTGACTGTAAAAACTGTAGAGATTTAATCAGCTCATCCTGCTCAACACCTTGATTCGATGTAATAAATAATGCTTTTTTTGACATAATATTCACCGTGCTCGCTTAAGATTTCCTATTTACACTATCAAGATTTAGCGTAAGTAATGTCGTTCATTCGCTAAGCTTTGTATCAGTTTTCATGCAGAAATTATTTTTTAGTACCTATATTTATTAATTTTTTTTAATCGTTTGATTATCATTTAATGTTGATAAATAGCAGATCTCTTTCATAAGTCGAAAAATGATCTGTATTGGCCATAAATTGATAGGTAAAATACCATCTCCTTTTGGGAGAAGGTTAGGATGAGGGAATACTCATGATGAGTGTATTGTATGAATAATGACTTTTGAAAGAAGTCTAGTGAGTTTTCATTCTTAGGCTTAAGCTTAAATGGATGAATACATGGTATTGAATGGTGATAAATCAAAATAAGAATGCTCTGATTCTTATCGATTTAATAAGTTTCAGACTTCTATAATAAATAAAAATTGTTTATTTGAGCTTTAATCTTAATGGCCATTCATTTAACGCTTTCTCTATATCTTAAAATTTATATGAAACGAAGTGTTTTAACTCATTCAAAGTGTTCAGAATTAAAGCGCTTAACGAAAGAATGTTAAGTTGTTGCAATTGTTTGTTTTTTAGACAAGCAAGCTGAGTATGATTCATGTTAAAATACTCGGCTTTCATCTTAGATCTCTCCCGATCGCCATCTGCCAATCGAGATTAATTACCATGTCTACAGCTTATACTGCTCAGACAGCGCCAACTGCGTTGTTTGATTACGACAAATATTGGGCATCATGTTTTGAACCTGCACCATTTTTGCCGATGTCACGCGAGGAGATGGACTTACTCGGTTGGGACAGCTGTGACTTTATTTTGGTCTGTGGTGATGCTTATATTGATCATCCATCATTTTGTTCAGGCATCATTGGCCGTACTTTAGAAGCACAAGGTTTCCGTGTTGGTATTATCGCACAACCGGATTGGACTTCCGCTGAAGCATTTAAAGTCTTGGGTAAACCCAATATTGCTTGGGGCGTGACCGCAGGTAATATGGATTCAATGATCAACCGTTATACGGCTGACCGTAAAATCCGTTCGGATGATGCATATTCACCAGATAACCAACCGAATAAGCGTCCAGATCGTGCGGCAACTGTGTATTGTCAGCGTGTACGTGAAGCTTATCCTGATGTACCTGTTTTATTAGGTGGTATCGAAGCGTCGTTACGTCGTATTGCGCACTATGATTATTGGTCTGATAAAGTACGTCGTTCAGTGCTTATGGATTCAAAAGCCGATTTATTGATGTACGGTAATGGCGAACGCTCAATTACTGAGATCATGCATCGTTTGGCACGTGGAGAGAAAATTCACGAGATTACAGATGTACGTGGTACTGCATTTATTGTAAATAAATACAATCGTGCGTCTAAAGCTAAATTTGTTGAAATTGCCTCGAATGATGTCGATACCGTTGGACGTGTCGATGCAATTATCAACCCTTATGTCATGACCGAAGATCTAGAAGGTTGTGAGATTGAGAAAGATAAAGAAGATAGCCTAACGCAATACCAAGGTTTCAAAAAAGAACATGTTGCGAATCCGATTATTCGTGAAGGTGATACATTAGATGCGAACACACAGATTGTTCGTCTACAGCCTGCATCAAAAGCCATTAAACACAAATTACCACCACGTGAATTGGCTGTTATTCGCTTACCTGCATTTGAAGAAGTGTCAGCTGATCCTGTTTTATATGCGCATGCGAATCGTATTTTGCATTTAGAAACCAACCCGGGTAATGCGCGTGCAATGGTTCAAAAACATGGTGAACGTGATGTGTGGTTAAACCCACCACCGATACCATTGACCACTGAAGAAATGGATTACGTGTTTGAATATCCATATGCGCGTTTACCACATCCTTCGTATGGTGATGCACGTTTCCCTGCATTTGATATGATTAAGTTCTCTGTGAACATCATGCGTGGTTGTTTCGGCGGTTGCACGTTCTGTTCTATTACAGAACATGAAGGTCGTATTATTCAAAACCGTTCTGAAGAATCGATTTTACGTGAAGTTGAAAAAATTCGTGATACAGCACCTGGTTTTACAGGCATTATTTCGGATTTAGGTGGACCAACAGCAAACATGTATCGTTTGCATTGTAATGATCCTGAAATTGAAAAAAATTGCCGTAAGCCATCATGTGTGTATCCAGGTGTGTGTCAGAACTTATTGACCGATCATGCACCATTGACCCAGTTATATCGTAAAGCACGGTCATTAAAAGGTATTAAAAAGATTCTGATTGGTTCAGGTCTACGTTATGACCTTGCGGTATTGAACCCTGAGTATGTAAAAGAATTGGTTCAACACCACGTCGGCGGTTATCTGAAAATTGCGCCTGAGCATACCGAAAAAGGTCCATTGTCGAAGATGATGAAACCGGGTATTGGTAGTTATGACCGCTTTAAGCAAATGTTTGATCGTTACAGTAAAGAAGCAGGGAAAGAGCAATATTTGATTCCTTACTTCATTGCTGCGCATCCAGGTACGACTGAATACGACATGATGAATCTTGCCATTTGGTTGAAAAAGAATGGTTTCCGTGCCGATCAAGTACAAACCTTCTATCCATCACCGATGGCAACAGCGACCACCATGTACTACACGGGTAAAAATCCGCTAGCGAAAGTGGCACGTTATACTGAAAATCTAGACATCGTGAAAGGGGATAAACGTCGTCGTATCCACAAAGCCTTCTTACGTTATCATGATTCAAACAACTGGCCATTACTGCGTGAAGCTTTGAAAGAAATGGGTCGTGCTGATTTAATCGGTAACTCGAAGCATCACTTGATTCCGACGTATCAGCCTGTAGGTACAGAAGGTCAATATCAGTCAGCACGTAAAAAGAATTCAACTGTTGCAGGTGATTCACAAAAACGTAGCGCTGAGAATGTTGAACGTAATAGTAAAGCGAGCCAAGGTCGTCCATCGAATACCAAAAAACGTCCTGAACGCGGTCAAATTTTGACACAACATACGGGTTTGCCTCCACGTGAAACAGGGGATGCAAAACGACCGCATACAGCTAAACCGAAGAGTAAGAATAAATCCAAAGCTTAAATAGTTGGGTGATAAAAAGAGGACGCTAGCCGTCCTCTTTTTTGTGGATAACTTATTTTCACATGTTGATAAGTATTATTACAAAACTTGCCTGTTGTACCTCTTACTAATTAAGTGATACTTAAAGCTATTTTTAAAGCTTTGGTTTTTCGTCAGGAAAAGTTGTATTTAAAAATTAAATTCGATATATATAGGTTATATATAAAAAGTTAAATGATTTTAAACATCTTTTTATGATGAAGATTTTGCGCATAAGTTGTTGAGTTTATCCAAAATTTCCATTAAATGAATTAAAAAAAAGCTTTATTTACGGTTCATTATTTGTGTACGGTTCATTGTTTATGTCCAATGAAATCAGAGTTTAAGCCATACACCAATGTTTAAAAAAGTATCTCAATGGAATGAGAAATTGACTGAGCGAATTCAATTGGACGATAAGCTCAAATCAAAAAATAAAAAATATTGTGTTTGTATACACAATAAATGAATTATAAAAATATGCATAAGGACTGAAACAATGAACATGATGATCATTGCCAGTATTGTAATACTCGCAATCATTTTACTTATTGCCTACAAAGGATTAAGCACTAAACAACCTTCAGATAGTGCACTCAGGCAAAGAGCTGTATTTAATACGTTTGAATATATGACTTTTATTCGAATGAAAGAAATTTTACCTCAGGCAAATATTTTTGCGCACGTATCATTTGACGCTCTTTTGACGACTAAATTTCCTCGAACGCGACGTAAATATGAAAATTTATTTGCTGATTTTGTGGTCTTGGACAAAGATTGTCATGTGATTGCAGTGGTGGCTTTAGGGGATGTCACGACCTTACATCGTTCTAAATCATCCATAGATCAAGATGCATTGCTCGATTCTGCAGGCTATCGAGTGATTCGTTATGATCGAGTGCCTGAATATCAGCAATTAAGAGATGATTTTTTGGGAGATGGTGTGGGTGGTCAGGGTATACCAGAGCTCGAGGTTTCCGATATCAATAAGGTGAGAAACTTAGGCGATTATGCTGATATTCATGTGGCTAAACATCGGATGTATGGTTGAAAATGCGCATGCATGATGAGAGATGTGACCATTATTATTGGTTGAAAATAATTTAAAAATAAATGAAAGTTTTGAACGATAACCTAAGTAATAAAAAAGCATGTTTAAACATGCTTTTATTTTTAAATTTATGGTTTGACTGCGACGACCGTCATTTCAACTAAAACATCAGGCGTATACATTTTTGCTTCTACACAAGTGCGTGGCAATGCTTGGATATCTGAACACCATTCATCCCAGACTTCATTCATGCCTGCATAATTATTTTCAATATCTTTAATAAAAATCATCACAGATAAAATGTGAGTTTTATCAGTACCTGCATCTGCCAAAAATTGATCAATAAAATCTAAAGTTTGTTGGGTTTGACCCTTAATATCTAAGCTTGTATCTGAAGCCAGCTGACCAGCTAAATGAACCAAATTTCCCGAAATTGCAACTTCAGAAAAACGTTTTGCGACGTGTAAACGTTGTACAGTCATGCGAATGCTCTAAATAACAAGTTTGCGCCTAGTTTACGTCAGCCACTTTAAATCTGCAAAGTGGGGGATTGATGAATAAGGTATTGTATGAGCAGCGTAGTGTTGCAAAATCACTTCTAAACGTTAGAAGTTTATGAAAATAACGCACAGCAGACGTTAAATTACGAAATGAAAAATGAAAGCTTAAAACAATAAGGTGCTTTAAAGGCACCTTATTGATAAAAAATGAATACGTGACGATGGCTTAGGCCGATTGATTTTGACTCGTATTCGGCATAATCGCGGCAACCAATGCAGTAATTAAGCAGCCTGCGGCTAAATATAATGCCACAAATTGCCAAGAACCATTACCCCAAATGACCAATGCTGCGGCGATCATCGGAGTGAAACCACCCCCAACAATACTCGCGACTTGATAACCGACACCTGCGCCGCTATAGCGATATTCAGTGCCGAAAAATGAGGTGAAGATAGGTTGATGTACACTGACCACCATATCATGAGCAACATTGGCCAATAAAATCGCAAATATGACGATCATCCAAGTATTTTGAGACTCTAAAGCCATAAAAAATGGATAAGCCGCCATTGCTCCAATCAAACCACCGATAACACACATACTTTTATGATTGATTTTGTCAGAAATCCATGCAAAAAATGGAATTGTGATACAGCTAATCGCACCGACCATTAACGTGATATTAAGAAAGAATTGCTTATCCATACCCAAGTTGTTGGTTGAATAATTCAAGGCAAAATTTGCCACAATGTACATTGTTAAGAGTTCAGCCATTCTCAAGGCAATAATGTATAAAAATGCTTTTGGGTGTTTGCTGACGGCTTGGAAAATGGGAAGTTTTTTAGGTTTGTCGTTGGCTTCAACCACGTTTTCAATGAATTCTTGCGACTCATCTTGTCCACGGCGAATCCAAAAAGCAGCAAAGAGCAGTACAGCACTGGCAATGAATGGAATACGCCATGCCCATTCTGCAAAAGCAACTTCACCAAAGACGGCAATCACAATCGAGACCGCACCTGTGGCGAGAACAAGCCCCACACCGTAGCCAATTTGAACGCCACTACTGTAGAACGCTTTTTTATTGGCAGGCGCATTCTCAACAGCCATAAGGGTTGCTCCGCCCCATTCGCCACCTACGGCAAAACCTTGCACTGCACGTAAAAAAACCAACAATACAGGGGCCCACCAGCCAATGCTGTCAAAATTAGGCAATAAGCCAATGCCGATGGTTGCGATCCCCATCAGGATGACGGTGATCACCAACATTTTTTTACGACCTATTCGATCACCGAAGTGACCAAAAACAACACCACCCAAAGGACGAAATAGGAAACCTACGCCAAAAGTTGCGAGTGCTGCGAGGGTGCCCATATTGCCATCAATACTGGGAAAAAATTGATCTTTAAAGAGAAGTGCGGCAACGATGCCATAGAGTAAGAAGTCATACCAATCGACAACTGCGCCGATAAAACTACTGAGTGCTGCTTTACGCGCACGTTTTTCTTGAACATCTGAAAGAGGTTTTGCGGTTTGCATACGGAGAGAGAGCCCATGAGGTATATCAGAGGGTCCTGCAATATTCGGATGGATTGTCACGCCAACCGCAGGACTGGTATGCCAAAGATATAGGTCTTCTTTGGTCATCTCAGCATATACATGGGTAATGTATTGCGGGATTTAGATTACGCTAAAAAAATAGTTTTGCGAGTAATATTTGTTGAATTTATATTCTTTTGACCAAAAAATACCCATCTAAGCATGCTTACTATCAAAGATTACCAAAGATTATCAAAGATTGAGTTGAGTCTCAGGTTGATTCTCTGATAATTGATAGACACCAATACCAATCAAACGGAATTGATAGTTCTCATAAATATTCATTTCAGAGAGGAGTAAGTATAAAACTTGCTCAACTTCATCTTTTGATTTTAAAGCGTGTTTAAAGCTTTTACTATGTTGTAAAATTTGGAAATTTTTTAATTTTAGTTTTACCGTAACACCAGAGGCTTGCAAACCCTTGCTGTCTAAATTTTGCCAGACACGCTCAATTAGATGACTCCAATACGGCTGACATTGCGTCAAACTTAAATCATGATCGAAAGTGGTTTCCTTGGATATTTGCTGACGTTTTCGTTCAGTTTGTACAGGGCGTTCATCGATTCCTTGTGCGAATAAATACAGTTGTTTGCCGTATTTGCCAAAATGATGAATCAAAACAGCTTCTTCAATATGTTGTAAATCACCCAATGTATGCAGTTGTAAAGCCTGCAATTTTGCTTGCATCACTTTACCTACACCAGGAATTTTCTTTAAGGCTAAATCTTGAATAAAGTGTTGTACTTGATGGGGTTTAATGACACAGATACCGTTGGGTTTATTCCAATCAGAAGCAATTTTAGCGAGAAACTTATTGGGAGCAACACCCGCAGAGGCTGTAAGACCTGTTGAATTGAAAATATCATGACGAATCCGCATGGCGACTTCTGTTGCACTGGGAATAAGCGCTAAATTTTCAGTCACATCTAGATATGCCTCATCTAATGATAAAGGTTCTATTGTTGTTGTATATTGCTGAAATATTTTATGAATTTTATCTGAGAAATGATTGTACTTTTGAAAATTTGGTTCAAGTACGATGACTTGAGGACAACGTTTTAATGCTTGTGACATAGACATAGCAGAACGAAGTCCAAATTCACGTGCTGGATAAGAAGCAGCAGCGATTACAGCGCGCGGATGATGAGTTGAAATCACCACAGGCAAGTGTTTCAAATCCGGACGTTCTAATAGTTCGACTGATGCATAGAACGCATCCATATCGATGTGAATGATTTTTCTCATTTATCGGGTCGGTGACGTTTCACTCTTGATTAGTTTAGCTGATTCTTTCTGAGTTGGAATGTCGAAAAAGAATAGGTGGTGACTTATATAGTCTAACCTTATCCAAGACTGATAAAGACTTTTTTAACCATTTATTAATGCTCAGTGATCATTTTCGATTTATGAAAGGGATCTCGTAGCAATAGGACGGTTTAAAGTTATTTGAAAAATAATATTTAAATCGTCCTATTGCTTTGAATCAACATATAAAAGTAAAAACCAAATCATTATTTATTTATTCATTTAATTTGATTTTTTTCTAAGAATTTATCCCACTGTTTTTCATTGCCATTAAATACATTGAGATCAACTTTCGTACTAATTCCTTTCATTGAGCCTTGATTGGTATGTTGCCAAAAGAGCCATTTAGGATCACCAGATAATATTGGTTTTCCTTGATACTCTCTAACCCAAAGTGGAACATCTTCAAATTGACCCGTCAGCACAATGTTATAAAAAGTTTTAGAAATATAGAACATCGGCTGCTTTCCATAATGATTTTTCAATCGATCATGCATGATTTGAATCTCGGCCAATAACTGCTCTTTTGAATAAGTGTTGATGCAATTACTGTCATATTCCAAATCAATAACAGGGGGTAAAGCATCTGTTTTAATCGGGACAGTCTCAATAAAGTTTTGCGCTTGTATATTGCCATCTCGACATAAACGATAAAAATGATATGCACCCACTAAAAGTCCTTGTTCACGGGCTTTTAACCAGTATTCTTGAAATTTGGTGTCTTTAAAATCACCGCCTTCTGTCGCCTTCAAATAAACAAATTTATATTCTTTAGGTGAAATCTTTTGCCAGAGTATGTTCTTTTGATGATGTGAAACGTCAAAACCTTTAATTGGATATTCTTGAGCAGATGCTGGTGAATGCATGAAAAACAAGAAAAAAACCAAAGCGGCACTTAAGCCTAATGAAACGAAGCCAATCGTCGCAGCTAAGATCAGCTTGGGTTTAGCTTTTTTTTGAGTGACTTTGGATTTAGACATCGGGGCATTTTAAGTGTTTTAGTATTTGGAATATCATACCGTGATCTCGGAAAACAGACCATGATCATTCCGTTATTCGCGTTTAGATTAAGTCACTGTATTTTTGGGGATGTGCCAAAAAATAAATGCTGTAATAAGATTGATGGCACCTAATAGAAGCAGTGTGCTATGAAATGCAACGGTGATTTGTGCTGCGCCGAAATAAACAGTAAAGACGTTGATCAATGTACCCGCCAAAGCCACGCCAATACTCATCGAAAGCATCATAATCATGGACAAAAAACTATTACCACTACTGGCGTCTTCTTGCTGTAAATCTTTTAAGGTCAAAGTATTCATTGACACAAATTGTAGCGAGTTCAGCATCCCGAAAATAAAGAAGTGTAATGCTCTAAGCCATGTAGGTGTGTCAGCCGTATTGAGTGAGAAGCTGGCTATACAAGCACCAACCAATAAGGTATTCACCAAAAGTACTTTACGATAACCAAAGCGTTGAATAATTTGTCTAATGATGGGTTTAGATGCCAAGGAGCCTAAGACGATTGGTATCATTAATAAACCCGTAATAAATGGTTCAAAACCAAAAGCGACTTGCAGCATTAACGGCATCAGAAAGGGCATGGCATTTCCGCCTAAACGAGCAAAGAAATTACCGACGATTCCAATCGCAAAAATTTTATTTTTAAAAAGTTTTGATCTAAATAATGCATTCTGATGGGTATGCGCATGAAAGGCATACCAAGCAACAGCGCACAAACCAATGATGATTAATCCAGTGCTCCACCAAAGACTTAAGTCAGGACTGGAAAAGTTTTCAATACCAAGTGCGAGACCGACCATTGCGACAACCAAGAGCAAGAATCCTAGGAAGTCAAAACGGGCAACATTGGGTTCAGTTACATTGGGCATGGCTCTAAAGGTGACTAAAACGCCGATTAAACCAATGGGTAGATTGATCAAGAAAATCCATTCCCATGTCATATATTCAACTAACCAGCCACCTAGCGTTGGACCAATGAGAGGACCAATTAAACCCGCCAAACTCATGAGACTCATGGCTGCTAAAAACTGTGTTCTTGGAATAATTTTTAGCATCGCTAAACGGCCGATGGGGAGTAGAAGCGCACCACCAATACCTTGAATAACTCTGAAGCAAAGCAGTTGATTGAGACTATTTGAAAATGCACAACCCAATGATGCAAGCGTAAAAATGATGATGGCTGAAAAATAAGTATTCCTAACGCCAAAACGATCTGCCAACCAGCCACTCAATGGAATACAGGCTGCAACTGAAAGTACATAAGCCACAACAACACTATGCATATTGAGTGGATTTTCATTCAAACTTTTGGCTATTGCAGGAATTGCAGTATTGATAATTGTGGTGTCTAAACCCTGCATAAAAAAGCCAAGCGACACCAATAAAACCAAAAGTCGAAATTCAGGTTGTAAGGCTTGATGCGAGGTTTCTAAATTCATAGGTCAGTATTTGCATTTTTTGAATATTTTAAAGCAACTTAGCTCAAAATATTGTAGCAAAAGTTTCAGCACCAATGTTTTTACCTTTGTCATGTAAGTGACATTAAAACGTCATGGTTTTGACATGCTTTGTTTATAAGTTAGTCACAAAATTCAAATATCTAAAAAATAGGGAATTATGAAAACTCAATTTACGGCATTGATGCTGGCGTTGTTGTCTGTGGGTATGATTGCATGTAATGATGATAATGACGAGGTTGCATTCGTTGAACCGCCAGTGGTGGAAGAAATTACGCCTGAGAGCATTGAATTAGCACGTATTGGTGGCTATGAAACTGGCGTCTTTGCAGCCAGTGCTGCAGAAATTCCTGCTTATGATGCAGCAAGCAAACGTCTATTTGTGGTGAATGCACAAAAGGGTGTGGTTGATGTTCTCGATATGGCTGATCCAAAAGTACCGAAATATTTAGCTTCTTTAGATGCAAAAACCTATTTAAGCAATTCTGAAGTAAATAGTGTTGCGGTGCAAAATGGTGTGGTGGCACTTGCAGTTCAAGCTGAGAAAAAAACAGATCTAGGAATTGTGGCATTTTTTAAAGCCAGTGATTTAAGTTTTATCAGTCAGGTCAATGTGGGTGCATTGCCAGATATGTTGACTTTCTCGGCAGATGGCAACACGATTTTAGTGGCCAATGAAGGTGAACCATCAGATGACTATCAAATTGATCCTGAAGGTTCGATAAGTATCATTAACTTTAAAGATCCCAAAAAACCAACAGTTAAAACTGCGGATTTCAAAGCATTTAATGGTCAAGAACAGGTATTACGTAATCAAGGTATTCGTATCTTTGGTCCAAAAGCCAGTGCTGCACAGGACTTCGAGCCTGAATATATTAGCTTAAGTGCAGACGGGAAAACGGCATGGGTAGCCTTGCAAGAGAATAATGCCTTGGCAAAAGTTGATGTTGAGCAAGCCAAAGTTTTAGCGGTTTATCCATTGGGTTATAAAGACCATGGTTTGGCTAATCAAGGCATGGACGTTAGCGATGTCGATGAAGTGATTGCTGGAAAGGCAACAGAAAAGCCTGCAATTCAGATTAAACCTTGGGCGAATGTACGTGGTTTATATATGCCTGATGCGATTGCCAGCTACGAAGTTGCAGGTAAAACCTACATTGTGACTGCAAATGAAGGCGACGCACGTGCATGGGGTGAAGGTGAAGACCTTTATTGGGGTGCTAAGCTTAAAGATGATCCGAATGCTAAAGGTGATGTGACCAAAGGTTTTGTTGAAGAGTTTAGAGTTAAGCATTTGGTTCATGTTGATGGCTTCGATCGTCGTCAAGGCGATGATTTGCCGCCACAATTACGCTTATTGGCGAAAGGTGCGGAACTGAATCCTGACAACTTTGCATACTGTGGTGCGAAAGAAGCTGATGCAGGTGCTTGTCGTGAAGATTTTAATTTAGGTCGTCTGAATATTACCTGGACTGAAGGTTATCAAAAAAATACCGATGGCTCGCCTAAATTGAATGCTCGTGGCAACTTGGTTTATGATCATTTATACAGTTTTGGTGCGCGTTCATTCAGTATTTGGACTGAAAATACGACGAATACAGGTTTAGATTTGGTTTGGGATTCAGGCGATCATTTTGAACAACATATTGCGAAAAACCATCCTGAAATTTTTAACTTTAATCATGAAGAAGCAGGATTAGATAACCGTAGTGACAATAAAGGTCCAGAGCCTGAAGGTGTCACTTTAGGTAAAATTGGCACGAAAACATTTGCTTTTGTAGGTTTAGAGCGGGTGGGTGGGGTCATGGTTTATGATGTTTCTACGCCAGCATCACCGAAATTTATTCAATATATAAATCCACGTCAGTTTAATGCCACGACGACAGACATTAAAGCAGGTAAGGCGGGTGATTTAGGGCCTGAAGGTTTAGTATTTATTCCTGCAAAGGACTCTTCAAATGGTCAGCCTTTGCTGGTGGTCGGCAATGAAGTCAGCGGTTCAACAGCTGTTTATCAAATTAATTTGAAATAAGATTTTTGAGAGAATAAAAAGCGAGCCAAGTGCTCGCTTTTGTTTGGCCTTGTAACCTTAGACTAAGCAAATCAAATCAAATCAAATCAAATTAAATTAAATTAAATTAAATAACCTAAGTCATCTCAATTAAATCGCATAGGTCAAACCACAAAATTTGTTGGGGCTTTTAAATTTGAAACTGCATTTAAAATTTCTGTTGAATGATTGCAGATAATGATTTTTGCACGATGTTGCGGCGGCAAAAAGCCTTCTTGAACAGCATGATCCAATTGTGCAATTAATGCATCATAGAAACCATTGACGTTATAAATAATCATAGGTTTTTGGTGCTGATCCAGCTGTCCCCATGTGGCTATTTCTAAAATTTCTTCGAAGGTTCCGAGTCCGCCTGGTAAGGCAACAAAGGCACAGGCACGTTCAGCCATCATGGCTTTTCTTTCATGCATGGTTTTTACGATGTGTAGTTCCGTCAAAGTGCTGTGCGCAATCTCATAATCCAGCATAAATTCAGGAATAACACCGACCACTTCGCCACCTTGACCAATGACGCTGTCTGCAACTTGTCCCATGAGACCGATACTTGCACCGCCATAAACAATGCCCATACCATGTTTTGCAATTTTCTCAGCTAAGGCGATCGCTTTATCTTTGTAGATTGGATTGTTGCCAGAACGTGAACCACAATAAAGTGCAATAAGAGATTGAGTGGCTAACTTAGATGCTGATTGGCTATGTTTTGATGTTTGTTGATTTGTTGTTGAGGTATTTTCAGTATTTACATTTTCTACACGCATGTTTTCATTAAAATCTTTTGGAAGTGTTGTATTCATTTATTAAAACTCACCTTCTCTGTGAACTGTCTATTTGATTATACTCTAAGAAAGAATAGTGACAACTGCATGTAAATAATGGAAATTTTTTGCAATGATTTGTAGCAATTAACAAAAATAATGACTAAATCCAGTTGGTATCAATCGAAAAAAGAGTGAATTTGAGTAGAATCTTTTCTATACTGAGAATCTGTTTGACAACAAATAACTGAATATGAGTAGTGATAGTCGTCGCTCTAAAATATCTAATATTGATTTAACTAAGTTTTTTTACAATAACTCCAAAATCTCTTGCAACTTGAAACATCGTACTCTGTATACGAGTGTGATGATGAGAGGGCATGACTCATGATTTTCGAATGGATGTCAGATCCATCTGCTTGGATAGGTTTAGCGACATTAATCATCTTAGAAATTGTTCTCGGAATTGATAACCTCGTATTTATTGCTATTCTGGCTGAAAAACTACCTCCTGAGCAGCGTGAAAAAGCACGTGTTGTCGGTTTAGTTTTGGCTTTAGTAATGCGACTGATTTTACTCGCATCTATCGCTTGGATTGTCACGCTAACCAATCCTATTTTCCATCTTTTCGATCACCCTTTTTCGGTCCGAGATCTGATTCTGATTTTCGGCGGGATATTCTTGCTGATGAAAGGTACGCTTGAATTACATGAGCGACTTGAAAGTAAGGTGGTGGTCAAAGACGAAAATCCAGCCCATGCGATTTTCTGGATGGTCATTGTACAGATTGTGGTTTTAGATGCCGTGTTCTCTTTGGACAGTGTCATTACCGCAGTAGGCATGGTGAAAGATTTATCTGTGATGATGATTGCTGTGATTATCGCAGTTGGAATCATGCTTTGGGCTTCTAAAGCCTTGATGAATTTCGTCAATAAACATCCGACAGTGGTTATTCTATGTCTCTGTTTCTTAATGATGATTGGTTTCTCACTGATTGTTGAAGGTCTTGGCTTCCACATTCCGAAGAGTTATTTATACGCTGCAATTGGTTTCTCGGTATTGATTGAATTCTTAAATCAATTGATGCGCCGTAACCAAGAAAAAACAGTCACTACCAATGATTTGCGATTTCGTACAGCGTCTGCTGTTATGCGCATGTTGGGCGGTAAAAGTAATACTTCGACTGAAAACAACACTCATGGCAATGAAGATGTCTTGGCAACACAAGCCTTGGCCGATGAAATTTTCTCAGATGAAAATGCGGTTTATCAAAGTGTCATGGTGCAAGGCGTATTGGGTCTTTCAGAACGTCCTGTAAAATCTGTGATGACGCCACGGCCTGAACTTGAATGGATTGATTTAAATGATGATATTGAGACCATCAAGACTCAAATTTTAAGTATGAAACATTCACGTTTAATCGTGGCACATGGTGAATTAGATAATATTGAGGGTGTAGTCTTAACCCACAATATCTTGAAAGATTTTATCGAGTTTGGTCAGTTTAATTTTGAAAAGCATGTTCGTGAACCTGTCATTGTGCATGAAAGTGCACAAGTGTTAATGGTGATGGAGCAGCTTCGTCAAGCACCATTGCAAATGGCGATTGTATTAAATGAATATGGTTCAATAGAAGGGATTGCAACGCCAATCGATATTTTGGAAGCAATCGCAGGGGAATTCCCGCATGAAAGTGAATTGGAAGCAGCTGCTGAAAGTTTAGCGGATGGTTCACTGATGCTGGAAGGTTCGACAGATATTCGACATATTTCTTTATTATTGAATCGTAATTTGGTCGATGAGTCTGAACAATATTCAACATTATCGGGTTATATTTTATTCCACTTGGGATATTTACCTGAAAATGGTGAAAAGTTTGAAGCTGAAGGTTATATCTTTGAAGTCGTCACGATGGAAGGGCATAAAATCGACAAGGTTCATATCATTCCGAATGATACGGTTGAGTGATTTTAGGCTAAAACAAAGTCTAAAATAACGTCCAAAATTGGTTAAAATAGCACTCTAGAGAGTGCTATTTTTTTGGAAAAAATATGTCTGAACATGCTTGTCCCTGCGGATCTGCGATTTATTCAACTTGTTGTGAGCCTTTGCATTTAGGCTTAAAGAAAGCAGAAACAGCACAACAATTGATGCAGTCACGTTTTAGTGCTTTTGCAAAAAATAAGGTCGATTATATTTTGTCAACGACGGCTCTTGGACAACAAAAGCATTTAGATATGCCCGCTATTTCAGATTGGGCTCAGTCGAATCAATGGTTAAAATTAGAGATTGTACGCACGCAAGAAAAGCTGGATAAAAACCACGCTTTAGTAGAATTCAAAGCCCATTATCATGACGGTCAACAGGATCAAATACATCACGAAGTATCACATTTCGTACGGTTTGAAGACGTCTGGTATTTCTTAGACCCGACCACTGATCAGAAAATTACAATGAAACAAGCATGCATTTGTGGCTCGGCTAAAAAATTTAAGCAATGTTGTGCAGAATTTGTGTAGTTTTTTTCTATATTTAACTTAGAATAATGCGCATCAATTACCCTCACCGGAAGAAGGGCGATGTTACTTACTGTTATTTATATTATCGCAATTACGGCAGAAGCCATGACTGGAGCGTTGTCTGCTGGTCGGCGTAGTATGGATTGGTTTGGTGTCATCATTATCGCTTGCGTCACTGCGCTGGGGGGCGGTTCAGTTCGAGACGTCTTATTGGGACATTACCCTTTAACTTGGGTTAAACATCCTGAATATCTTGTTTTAACCTGCTGTGCCGCGTTATTTACCATTTTTATTGCGAAATGGATGCGCCATTTACGCTCTATATTCTTATTATTAGATGCACTCGGTTTAATTGGTTTTACCATTATTGGTTGTCAAATTGCGATTCAAATGGAACAGGGTTTTGTCGTGTGTGCGGTAGCTGGCGTACTGACTGGCGTCTCAGGCGGTATTTTGCGCGATATTCTCTGTAATGATGTGCCTTTGGTTTTTCGTCGTGAATTGTATGCCAGTATTTCATTTGTCGCTGTTATTTTTTACTGGTGTTGCATTCAAGTCGGTTTTTCGCAAGACATTACCATTGTATCGACGCTTATTTTTGGTTTTTCATTACGATGCATCGCGATCTATTTCGGTTTAGAGATGCCTAAATTTATTTATAAAGGTGATGATGAACATTCCGCATCATCTCGAGATGAAAATTAAGAATGGATTTTTTTCAAGAAGGCCCATGACCTGATCAAAGGCTGGGTTATTTGTCTAAAAAAAGCGTATAAAAATAGACAGAACAACCCCTTTGATGATCAAAACTATGCCCCACGTGCAGCACCTGCAACGTCGTTAAAAGAGAGCTTGCTATGGATTTAATCTCACGCGTACAACGCCTTCCCATTGGTAAATTTCATTACACTTTATTGTGGGTGATCGGATTGGGTTGGATGTTCGATGCTATGGATACAGGTCTGATTGCCTTTATATTGGCAAAAATGGCAGAAGATTGGTCCATGACGCCTGCTGAAAAAGGCTGGGTGGTGTCCATTGGCTTTGTTGGGATGGCATTAGGTGCGGTCTTTTCAGGTGCCTTAGCTGATAAAGTTGGACGTAAGGCTGTCTTTGCTGGAACCTTGGTCATTTACAGTCTTGCTACGGCTGCATGTGCTTTTGCGCCGAATTTAACGTGGTTGCTGGTCTTTCGTTTTATCGTCGGTTTAGGTCTTGGTGGCCAGTTGCCTGTAGCTGTGACCTTGGTTAGTGAATATATACCCGCTCATGTGCGTGGTCGTTTTATTGTTCTTTTAGAAAGTTTTTGGGGACTGGGCTGGTTGGTTGCGGCATTAGTGGCCTATTTCGTGATTCCAAAATTTGATTGGCATATGGCATTTTTATTGGGTGGATTACCTGCACTTTATGTGTTTGTCATATTAAAGAAAGTACCTGAATCTATTCCTTATCTGATTAATCGTGGTCGTATTGAAGAAGCACACGCATTGGTTCAAAAAATAGAACGTCAGTGTGGTGTTGAAGTCATTGAAACGATTGAGGTCAAACCAGTATCGAATCAAAAAAATATTTCATTTCGTCAGTTATGGACGGGTGGATTCGCACGTCGAAGTCTAATGTTATGGTTGGTTTGGTTCGGGATTGTGTATTCGTACTATGGCATTTTCACATGGTTACCGAGTCTGTTAGTGAAAGAGGGCTATACCATTGTGCAATCTTTCGAATATGTTTTGGTGATGATTTTGGCCCAACTCCCCGGATATATCGTCGCAGCATGGTTGGTCGAAAAATTAGGTCGTAAAGCCACGTTGGCTGGATTTATTGGTTTTTGTGCTGTGTCGGCTTATTTCTTCGGGCAGTCAGAAACAGTCACGATGATCATGTTTTGGGGATGCCTCATGTCATTCTTTAACTTGGGCGCATGGGGTGTTTTATACACGTATACACCTGAACAATATCCGACTAATATTCGTGCATTTGGTTCAGGTTGGGCAGCTGCCATTGGTCGTATTGGCGGCATCGTAGCACCATTGGTGGTGACGCATATGATGGTGGCAGAGAACGGATTTAGTCATGTTTTTATTATGTTTACTGCTGTCTTGTTGGCTGTGGCCTTTGTCATTGTGGTTCTCGGAGAGGAAACCAAAGGCAAAACCTTAGAGTCACTTGGGATGTAAAAGGTGCATTAACTGTATAGACATAAAAATGGGCTTCGTTAAGCCCATTTTTATTTTTGGAGTTGAGCACTTTTGGTGAATTATTGAAGAAGTTTTGACGAATTATTGAAGAACTATTAATGAACGTCGTTGAGGTCTCAATTTAATACGTTTGAAATCCAATTTAGGTTATCGTTATGCACACGATTATGAGACCTATATCGGTCATGTCGATATGATACTTTTAGTATTTCAAAAGTATCATATCGAAGCATTATGTCGTACATTCTCATCAATCAAGCATGTTATACAAGCATAAGTCCAGTATGTACTAGAACTTGATGAATGGATAAATCTGAAATTTTTAAATTCCCAAAATATTTCTGAGTCTTAAACCTAAGTTTTGAATAGGTTTTGACTATTTTGAGAAAGAGATGTAAATATTTGATTAAAGCTATTGTTCATTAGACAGTTCAGTGTGGATGAAGTTGCGCACGTTGTGATTGAAATTTATTCAGCGTAGCATGGCTTCTTTCATCGCTAATTGAAAACTTTAAACTGGATAAAACGGGAATGTTTTGAATTGTTCTGTTTAATATTTATTCAAATAAATTAAATGGATACAATTAGATACTAGAAAAAACTTAAAACGAACTGGGCATCATTTTTTTATACTTTTATTTATTACAATCTGTCTAAGATTGCTTGTTCTTCGAAGTGTCTCAGACTAGCATAGACATTAATATACATTCATTCATTAGGATTTCATGGTTTTATGACAAGCCTTGCGCATCAAGCAACAGAGAACCGTTCTGTAGCAGAGTTTACTGAACAAGCTTACCTGAATTACGCCATGTACGTCATTATGGATCGTGCTTTACCACATATTAGTGACGGACTTAAACCGGTACAACGTCGTATTGTTTATGCGATGAGTGAGCTGGGTCTTAAACACAGTGGAAAGCCAAAAAAATCTGCGCGTACTGTTGGTGACGTATTGGGTAAATACCATCCGCATGGTGACTATGCTTGTTATGAAGCAATGGTGCTGATGGCTCAGCCTTTTAGTTATCGCTATCCTTTCATTGAAGGTCAGGGTAACTGGGGTTCGCCAGATGATCCTAAGTCTTTCGCAGCGATGCGTTATACCGAAGCAAAATTATCGCAATACAGTGAAGTGCTGTTGTCTGAATTAGGTCAAGGCACGTGCGAATGGCAAGATAACTTTGACGGTTCAATGAAAGAGCCTGTGAGTTTGCCTGCACGAGTACCGAATATTTTATTGAATGGTACTACGGGTATTGCGGTCGGGATGGCAACCGATATTCCGCCGCATAACTTACGTGAAGTTGTGAAAGGAACTATCGCTCTCATTCGCAATCCGAATTTAACGGATGAAAAAATTTCAGAATATATTCCTGCGCCAGATTTACCGACGAAAGCTGAAATTATCACGCCTCCTGATGAATTGTTAAAAATTCAAAGTACAGGTCGTGGAAGTTACCGTATGCGCGCAGTATTCACGATTGAAAAAAATGAAATCGTGATTACAGATTTGCCTTATCAAGTGTCTGGTTCAAAAATTATTAGTCAAATTGCAGATCAAATGACGGCTAAAAAGTTGCCATTGGTCAGTGATGTACGCGATGAGTCAGACCATCAAAATCCAACACGCCTTGTCATTATTTTACGATCAAATCGTATTGATGCTGAAGCGGTCATGAGCCATTTATTTGCCACGACAGATCTAGAGACCAGTTATCGTGTCAATATGAATATGATTGGTGCCGATGGCCGTCCGCAAGTTAAATCGATTCGTAGAATTCTTTTAGAATGGATCGAAATTCGTAAGAACACTGTGACGAAGCGCCTAGAATATCATTTAAATAAAATTGAAAAACGTCTGCATATTTTGGCAGGTCTTTTAATTGCTTATCTCGATTTAGATCAGGTTATCCGTATTATTCGAGAAGAAGACCATCCTAAAGCAGAATTAATTGCTCATTTTCGTATTGATGAAATTCAAGCTGAAGCCATTTTAGATCTCAAGTTACGTCATTTGGCTAAACTTGAAGAAATGGAAATACGTCGTGAGCAAGAAGAGTTAGAAGCAAAAGCGGCAATTATCCGTGAACAGTTGGAAAATCCTGAATCACTTAAAAACTTGATCATCAATGAACTGAAAGAGGATGCAAAACGTTTTGGTGATGACCGACGTTCACCGATCGTGCAACGTGCTGAAGCCTCTGCTATTAGTGAACAAGATTTAATGCCTGCTGAACCCGTTACCGTGATTTTATCTGAAGCGGGTTGGATTCGTTGTGCCAAAGGTCATGACGTCAATCCTGAAAATGCTAACTTCCGTGCAGGTGATAAATACCTAGGCCATGCACAAGGTAAATCGAATCAGAAAGTTTATCTTATGGATGAAGCAGGACGAAGTTACTCACTTGCGATTAATAACTTACCTTCAGCGCGTGGTTTGGGCGAACCACTCAGTTCAAAATTATCACCAGCCAATGGTATTGGTTTTGAGCAGATCTTAATTGCAGATGATGAAGCTGATTTATTGGCTGTCAGCACCTCTGGTTATGGATTCAAAACCAAAGCTAAACAACTAGATACCAACGCTAAAGCTGGTAAAGCATTCCTCAGTATGACTGAAGGTGCACGTGCATTACCCTTACATGTGATTGAAGAAAGTACGCATGTTGCTGTGCTAAGCTCTGCAGGACGCTTAGTGATTACGGAATTGTCAGGATTACCAACGCTCAATAAAGGCAAGGGTAATAAATTGATACAATTAGAGAAGGGTGAATCTATCACCTCGATAGTTACTCTTAATTTAAATGAGACAATTCATGTGGTTGCTGGGCAGCAGCAGTTAAAGCTGAAAGGTGATGATCTTAAAAAGTATGTTGGTGCCCGTGCGACAAAAGGTCAATTACTACCACGAGGTTATCAAAAAGCAAATAAACTGTTCATTCAAAGATAAAACTAGCATCTATAGTCTGAAATACGTTATATATAAAGCGTATTCGAGAAGATGGATGCTTTATTGAGCAACAAAAGTTAGAACAATGCTCAGTATTGAAAAGAACAGTTTAAACCAAGGATTAATAATTGGAGAGTATGGCGTTATGGATAAGATTTGGTTAGCAGAATACCAAAAGACTGGAATTCCAGAAACTGTAGAATTACCACCGGAAAATACCTCTCTAATTGATATTTTCGAGCGTAATTTCCAAAAATTTGGCTCACGTGACGCATTTATTTTTATGGATAAAACGTTAACGTTTAGTGAACTTGATTTGGCTAGCCGTCAATTCGCCGCATATCTACAAAGCTTAGGTTTGGCAAAAGGTTCACGTGTCGCTGTGATGATGCCGAACGTTTTACAATATCCTGTTGTTGCACTGGGTGTATTCCGTGCAGGATTAGTGTTGGTCAATGTCAATCCACTTTATACAACACGTGAATTAGAGCATCAATTGAATGACTCTGGTTCAGAAGTTTTAGTGATTATTGAAAACTTTGCCTCAGTGTACCAAGCGATTATTGGTAAAACGCCTGTTAAGCATGTGGTTGTTGCTTCAGTCGGCGATATGTTGGGCACTTTAAAAGGGACTTTGGTGAATTTTGTATTACGTAAAGTGCGTAAACAAATTCCTGCTTGGAACATTCCAGGTCATCTCACATACAATGCTGCGATGGCAAAAGGAAATCCGAACAATTACAAACGTCCATCAGTGACGTTGAGTGATACCGCTGTTTTGCAATATACAGGGGGTACAACGGGTGTATCTAAGGGCGCAGAATTAACCCATCGCAATTTGGTTGCAAACTTAATGCAAGCAGATGGTATTTTCCAAAGTAAATTTGGTAAGCAAGATGGTGGGAAAGATGACCGTATCTTCTGTGCTTTACCGCTGTATCATATTTTTGCGTTCATGGTTTGTGCCTTATACGGTATGTATAAAGGTCAAGCCAACGTATTGATTCCGAATCCACGTGATTTACCTGCAGTGATTAAAGAATTACGCAAATACCAACCTGGTTTCTTCCCAGCAGTAAATACGCTCTTCAATGCTTTGGTTCATAACGAAGAGTTTCAACAGTTAGATCACAGTAAATTAGTGATGGCGATGGGCGGAGGGATGGCAGTTTTACCTTCGACAGCAGCTGCGTGGAAAAAGATCACCGGTACCAATATTATCGAAGGTTATGGTCTTTCTGAAACATCACCAATTGCAACGGCAAACCCACCGGCATCTGAAGAGTTCAGCGGTACAATTGGTATTCCATTGCCACTGACTGATGTTGCCATTTTAGATGACGAAGGAAATCACTTACCACAAGGTGAGCAAGGTGAAATTTCGATTCGTGGCCCGCAAGTGATGAAAGGCTATTGGAACCGTGCTGATGAAACAGAAAAGGTGATGACTAAAGATGGTTATTTCCGTACTGGCGATATTGGCGTGATGGATACACGAGGCTACTTTAAAATTGTAGACCGTAAAAAAGACATGATTTTAGTTTCAGGTTTTAATGTTTATCCATCTGAAATTGAAGAAGTCATTGCAACGCATCCGAAAGTATTAGAAGTTGCAGCTATTGGTGTAACGGATGAAAAATCTGGAGAAGTTCCTAAACTCTTTGTCGTGAAAAAAGATCCTTCTTTAACCACTGAAGAGATTTTAGCTTTCGCTAAAGAAAACTTAACAGGCTATAAACGTCCTCGTTATGTAGAGTTTATGGATGAGTTGCCAAAATCAAATGTTGGTAAAATCTTACGTAAAGATTTACGTAAGTAATACTGAGACCATTTAGTAAAAAAAGCGCTTTTAAGCGCTTTTTTTATCAGCTTTTTTATGGTTGATCTTATGACTTCATCAGCCAACGGTCGAAGTAAGGACGCCCAATCGCTAAAATTCCAGTAAAAGTCAGCATGGTTCCCATATGGCGACCCACTGCAGAAGGTGGGAGCTGTCCTGCATAACTAAAATAGATATCAACGAGGCTATAAACTGCAATAATCGTCAACCATAGCGCTTTATTTTGACGTTTAATACCGACCGCAAAAAAGGCAATCAGTAGGGCAAGAAAAGTTCCGATGGTGGATTGCCAGTTCATATTGGCGCAAATTACGCTGAGTAAAAAAGCCATGATCGGAAGAACAATATAGAGAACGCGATCCACTTGCTTTTGATGTTGGCGCTGTTGATCAAATACATTAAACAGTTCTTTCTGGTCGGGATTTGTCATGCCATCTTCACTCTCATTTTCAAAAACACCATAATTTAGCCAAAATTATCGCATATACATCATGCTATGATAGGTCAGAAAATAATTTATTGGATATAAAATTCATGCATGGGATTGATGGCATCATTTATTTAATTTTAATTGCCTGTTTAATGCCATATGGTTTTACAATTCTCGCTAAAATGACGGGTGGTTTTAATCTTAAAGATAACCAAAATCCGCGCGAGTTTTTAGCTAAAACTTCAGGCTTGGCGGCTCGTGCCAATGCCGTGCAACAAAATAGTTTTGAAAGCTTACCTTTGTTTATCGCAGCTATTTTGATGGCTGAATATATGGTGATTAACCAAGGCCTGACCATGCTGTTGGGCATTGCATATTTGGTTTTAAGGTTGATCTATGGGATTTGTTACTTATGTAATCTTTCTACACTCAGATCAATTATTTGGTTCCTTTCTATGGCCTGTCCGGTTTTTTTATTATTCATTGTGGCAAGAACAATTTAATCGAAAAATTAAAAAAATAATCTCGGCCAACATATTTAAGTATAAATCTGATGACACGATACCTAATTTTATTGTGCAAATTGTATAATCGAATGCTGATTGCTTGATAAAGCGTTATAATCGCCCTTATTTCACTGAACACTACACAGTTAAAGAGTTTGCTATGAGCTACAGTAATATCCCTGCGGGTAAAGATGCACCAAATGATATCTATGTAATTATCGAAATCCCTGCAAATGCAGCGCCAATCAAATACGAAATCGATAAAGATTCAGACGCGTTATTTGTAGATCGTTTCATGGGTACAGCAATGTTCTATCCAGCAAACTACGGTTATGTACCAAATACATTATCTCTTGATGGTGACCCATTAGACGTGTTGGTGGTAACACCATATCCAGTTGAGCCTGGTTCAGTGATTCGTTGCCGTCCAGTGGGTAAATTGAATATGGAAGATGACGGTGGTGTAGACGCGAAATTAGTCGCTGTTCCGCATGAAAAATTAACACCAATCTATAAAGATGTTCAAGAATATACAGATCTTCCACCATTATTGATCAGCCAAATTGAACACTTCTTCCAACACTACAAAGATCTTGAGCCTGGAAAATGGGTGAAGTTAAGTGGTTGGGAAAATGCTGATGTTGCGAAGAAAGAAGTTTTAAGCTCAATCGCTGCTTATCAAGAAGCTAATAAATAACTGCATGTTATTTGGCTTTGAGTCATAAAAAAACCTGCACATTGTGCAGGTTTTTTTATGTAGATATTTCTAAGAAATTAGAATAATTTCACAGGAATATCTAACCAGATACGCCATTCATTGGTATCACCGATATAAGCACTTTGGTAGTCATCACTTGCACGGTAGTAAGAGTGACGTACACGTAAGCTTGCATCTTTCGCAAAACCAGATTGAACGGTATATTTCACTTGGTTAAAGAATTCACGTTCTTGCGCATCATCTGTAGCTAAAATTGCGCGATTAACTTGGCCTGCTGACACATCTATATCCCAGCCGTAAACAAAAGCGGATGTCCAAGATAAGCCAGGAATATCGATCGCACCAAAGTCATAGGTATATTGAAGTTGCACAGATTTTTCATCATTACCAATAAAGTCAGATAAGTATGAGTTCGGCATATAAATGGTTTGTTGACCATCACCCACACCACGGCCTAAACCATAATCGTAACCCGTATTGCCTGTGTTTTGTTGGTAAGCAACCATGACGTTATGTGGGCCTGTATTATAAGTAGCAGAAAGTGCCCAAATGTTGTTGCTTAAGTTATTCAAATCATTAGACGTATGCGAGTAGGTATAAGCTGAACCATCTGGTTTTGCATCCCACTGAGTACGATAACCACTGAAATCATAAGTTAAAGTACTTTTGTCTGCCAATTGGTGTGCGTAATTCGCATTCAAATAATGACGATCTAAGCGATCTTTTATATCTGTACCATAATAAGATGCGTTAATTTGATCATTAAATTTGTATTTCGCGCCCCAAACAATTGCACTATCCAGTTTATTGCTGTCAGTCGAGATTTGATCTGAGTATTGGTTCTTGGTGAATTTACCAGCAAGCACTTCTAAGTTTTCAATCTCACGACTTTTTGCGAGTACACCAGTGAAATATTCAGGTACTAAACGTGCTGTATTGCTCGCTAAAACAGGAATATCTAGAACTTGAGTACCGTATTCAACAGTTGTGTTTGAAATACGTGCTTTTATACTTGCACCACCACGAGCCCAATGATCATAGGCATTTTTGGTTCCATCAGCATTATTTTGGTCATATGTTGGAATCATGCCATTACCCGCATGTCCATTTTTACCCAGCTTAAATGATGCGTCACCGACTGCATTTACACCAAAACCGACGACACCTTGGGTGAAACCAGATTCTAATTTAACCATAGCCGTTTGAGCTGCAGAACTTGTATCCTCAACGCCATTTTTTTTATCACGCATTAAATAACCAGTGCGGAATAATACTGATCCTTCAGCACCTTCAACAAAGCCTTTTGCTTCACTTTGTTCGGTTGCATAAGCTGTAGAAATTAAAGCAGCTTGAATAAGTAATACCAATGTTAATTTTTTTGATTTTTGCATTGGGAGAGCGCCTCATACAAAATTAGGGGTTGATGTGAATATTTGTATACATAATGTATAACAAAACTTCTTTTATTATTCATTTTATTTCATCAAAACGTTATGCGATCTTGGTATATATAGAACAATTTTCGCTAAAAATGATCAATTTTATAGATGACTATAAATTATTTCTAAATAATACATGAGCTTAATTTTATTACTAAAAAAATGTGAAAGATCTTTTTTTAACAAATTAGTTGTAACTTGTCAAAAAAATTAAAAAAAATGACAGGATAACTTTTGTTTTACGACATTAAGTAGTGGTTTATTTAATATTCAAAAATTGAGAGGGGTCATAAAATATACCAAAAAGAAAAAAACATTTATGATCTGCGCTCATGAAAATGTAAACGCAATATCAAAGGAAGTTTATGCAATTCTCTCTGCAAAAATCATGGTTAGCGTTAGTAATAAGTGTGTTGACCACGTCAGTTTTTGCTCAAGTGCAAAATGAAGATTCTTCGCAAGGAAAAATATCAGGTAATTTTGGAGCGGTGACTAAATATATATATCGTGGCGGGGTAGAAAACGATGACATCACTTTTCAAGCGGGTTTGAAATATGAGCACAAGAGTGGTGTGTATTTAAATTATTGGGGTTCAACGCTAGATTATGACTCTACCGATATAAACAAAGATCACGGTTTTGAACATGACTTTGGTATTGGTTATACAAAAGAGATTAATGAGGCGCTCACATATCGGACTCAAGTCACAGCCTTTGTATATCATAATGGTGGCAGCTCATATAATGATGATCGATCTGAACGTCGTCGTAGTACGGGTACAGAGTGGCTTAACACCTTAAATTATCGAAACTTAAGTCTAAATTTGGGTATTGCTTTGTCTGATGCGAATTATGGCAATGCTGGCGATATGTATTTAGGCGCTGGCTATAGTCATCCTTTGTTCTATGATATTTTGCTCAATACAAGCATTGTCGCCTCAATTTACAATGATCATCGGGACAATAGTCTGGTTCAAACAGAGAAAAATTTCTTGTTCAATGAAACCCGAGTCGGTCTGAGCATGCCCTTAGTTGACTCTGGTGTGGTTATTGGTTTGGATTATATCTGGGGTATTAAAGATCGACTTAATCAAGATCTAGATGAACATTTGGTCTTCGCAGTCAATTATTCCTTTTAAACATATTTAAAATGTGAGGTGCATATTCTCGGATATGCACTTTTTTTATGCAAATTTTAATAATTTGTTTAAAAAATAGCCTTAAAAAGAAGCGAAATGTAATGAGATTTAAAAATGTATGTAAATTGCTGAACCCTTGTTATTCATTTTAAAAGTGATCGCTTCATCATAACCAAAGCAAGTGCTATTAAATTTTTATTATTAAAAATAATAGCTAAAACAATATTTTATTTAAATTTTTTGAATCATGAGAACTTCTAAATCTTTCAAATTTAAAAAGCTGGCATAGCAATTGCTAATTATCTGTTGAGTCAAAAAAATTAACCAAAACGATCGGAAAACGATGTGGGGGATTCATCAGTATGAAATTTACATTAAAAGCATTAGGGCTAGCCGTTACAGCATCAGCATCAACGCTTACATTTGCTGAAGCACCAGCCTCTGATCATTCGATATCTGGCAATATTGGTGTACTTTCTAGCTATAATTTACGCGGTATTACAAAAGTACCTGAAAATAAAAATGCGACCATTCAAGGTGGTTTAGATTATAGCCATGCATCAGGTTTCTATGCTGGCTGGTGGGGTTCAACACTAGATTATGGCTCTGAGAATGGAAACGAATTCGAAAATGATTTCTATGCAGGCTATAACGGTAAAATTAATGATGATTTAAGCTATACCGCTGGTTTCACCTATTACTATTATTATGATTTAGGTACAGGTAATGCAAATGGTTTTGAAACTATGTTGGGTCTAAATTACAAAGGTATCGACTTGACTGCTCAGACTTTGCTTGAAGACGTTTTATGGGGAAATACAGGTGATACTTATTTCAAAGCATCATATAGCTATCCTTTGCCGAAAGATTTTAGTCTAGATACCGCTCTTGGATTATATGCTTATAGAAAATCAGGAGACTTTATTAAAGAAACCAGCGAAAGCTTTGGATTCCGTCATTTCGATATTGGGGTAAGTAAAGCCTTGGCTGACACTGGTGTGACGGCAAATATGAATTTCATTGTGGGTGGTTATGACCGTAATGATGTAAAACAAAAAAATAAAGTGGTATTGGGTCTGAAATATGACTTTTAATCTCGTAATATAATTTTTTCAAAAAAGACGACATTAAGTCGTCTTTTTTTCTTCGCAATCTTGATGTTCAACTTTCAGGCTTGCTGACTTCGATAAGACAATGCCTCAGTTAAATGGCTGATTTGAATGTCTTCACTTTGAGCCAAATCTGCAATGGTACGTGCAACACGTAAAATGCGGTGATATGCCCGTGCAGATAAATTTAAACGCTGTTGTGCAGTTGCCATAATATGCTGAGCGGCATCGTCCAAATGAACAAATTTCTCCAATTGTTGTGGAGATAGGGCTTGGTTTAAAAAACCCTGTCTCGCCATTTGTAAATCATAAGCTTGAATCACTCGTTGTCTAACCGTTTCAGAGTTTTCAACTGGCTTGGTGTCTTGAAGATCTTGCGGTCTGAGAGGTGGCACATCTATATGTAAATCGATGCGGTCGAGCAATGGTCCCGAGATTCGATTTTGATAACGTTTGATGGATTCTGCCGAACACTGACAGCGAGTGTCCTGATTAAACGCATAACCACACGGACAAGGATTCATCGCAGCAATAAATTGAAAATTAGCAGGGAAAGTAATTTGTCTTGAAGCTCTGGAAATAACGATTTCTTTAGACTCTAAGGGTTGTCTTAGAACCTCTAACACCTTTCGATCAAACTCAGGCAGTTCGTCTAAAAATAAAACGCCCAAATGCGCCAAGGTAATTTCACCAGGTTTAGGGTGTGAACCTCCACCGACCAAAGCCACTGCAGAAGCAGTATGGTGGGGTGCACGGAAGGGACGTTGTCCAAATTGATGTTGTGCACTGGCAATAGAATAAATACTGGCGACTTCTAAATTTTCTTGAGCATTCAGCGGAGGTAAAATACTCGACAAGCGCGAGGCCAACAAAGTTTTGCCTGTGCCAGGAGGGCCTTTAAATAAAATTGAATGTCCTCCTGCCGCTGCAATTTCTAAAGCGCGTCTGGGTCTAAGCTGCCCCTTAACATCTGCAAGATCAGATTTATATTCATTTTTTTTGAGTGTACAGTTGGATGAAAATGCATCAATTGTGTGCGTTTTTGAAAAGTGTTCACAGACCTGTTTGAGATTTTAGGCTGCAAAAACTTTAAAATCAGGCAGTTGAGCTGCTTCCTCAGCATTTGACGTTGGTAACATCAGTTGATGATGTGCCGTTTGACATGCCATGGCAATGGTTAGGGTACCAGATGCTGCTCTTAATTGGCCATCTAGAGCCAACTCGCCTATAAACTCAAATTCATCTGTACTATTTTCTGGCAATTGACCTGAGGCAATTAAGATTCCTAAAGCGATAGGTAAATCAAGACGTGAGCCATCTTTTGGAAGATCTGCTGGGGCTAAATTAATGGTTAAGCGTTTGGTTGGAAACTGAAAACCACTATTAATAATGGCAGACCGCACGCGATCTTTACTTTCACGTACAGCCGCTTCTGCTAAGCCGACAATCGTCAAAGAGGGTAGGCCTTGACTGACATGAACTTCAACTTCAATTAATGGAGCATGAAGACCAAGCAAACCTCGAGTATAAATTTTGGCAAAAGACATTGGGTAGACCTATTATTTTTATAAGTTGCTTTATTTTTAATCACTTTATAATTTTATTGCACCTCTATGGTGCTTTTTTTAACTTTTTTGAGAAATCATTGTTTCTAAAGCTTTGATTTGTTCTTGAAGTTGATTTAATCGTGCATTGGCATTTTGAAGTGCTGTTTTTTGGCGCTCTAACTCGTCTTGTGAGACCAAGTCCATTTGCGTAACTGTCTCTTGTAATAATGCGCGTAAGTTGTGTTCTAAATCTTTTTTGGGTTGTTCAACTTGCTCTAAAATCGCTTGTAGTAACGTTTCTATCATAACTGACTCTGAATATATCCTCATTTTTTACAGTGTAACATCGCTTTTATTATGCCCCTAGTGTTTACTGATTAAGATATGGTTTTCCAATAATTGATATAAAAAAAATCACTGAAAATTGTATGATTTTTAAAGCTTAAATTAATTATGACGTATAAAATAGGGTATAAAGACGTTCGTGCTTTAACCGACTAATACCCCCAACCTTTAGGGAGTTTGGCACGAAATTTGAACATAAAACCTTACTGGTGGAAAAAGCCGAAGGAAAACAATATGAAACTCGTAACAGCAATTGTAAAACCATTCAAATTAGATGACGTGCGTGAAGCACTCTCTGAGATTGGTGTTCAAGGTATTACCGTGACTGAAGTTAAAGGTTTTGGTCGTCAAAAAGGTCATACTGAACTTTATCGTGGCGCTGAGTATGTGGTTGATTTTTTACCTAAAGTAAAAATTGAAATCGCGATTAGCGATGAAATGGTTGAATCAGTCATTGAATCAATTACTCGTGTAGCAAGCACTGGCAAAATTGGTGACGGAAAAATTTTCGTGACGAACTTAGAGCAAGTGATCCGTATCCGCACAGGTGAAACTGGTGCAGATGCTGTTTAATTTGGCATGAAGTTTGCTGAGTAGCCAATAACTCAGAAAAACTAGGTTGGGGGATACGAATGAATAAGATGCTACTTGCGCTGAGTTTGTCCGGCGCACTTTTAGGTGGTTCTGTTGCATGGGCTGAAAACGCTGTCACAGAACCAACACCTACTCTGGAAGATGTGACAGTTGTTGCAACTGAAACATCTCCTACAGATTCTCGTGAAGTTGTAGCTGCTCTGGCTCCAACTGAATCAACACCTGCTATAGAAGAAGAACCAAAATTAGATACAGGTGATACGGCTTGGATTTTAGTGTCCACCGCATTGGTCTTGCTTATGACCATTCCAGGTTTGGCGCTTTTTTACGGCGGTATGGTACGTAAGAAAAACGTTTTAAGCACAATGGCGCATAGTTTCGTTGCTGCTGCAGTCGTGAGTATAGTCTGGGTTGTGATCGGTTACTCGCTCGCTTTTGGAGAGGGAAATGCTCTGATTGGAAGCTTAGATAAGTTTATGCTTTCAGGGATTACCACAGAAGCCTTAACGGGAACTATTCCAGAAATTCTATTTGTTATTTTCCAAATGACTTTTGCAATCATTACCGTAGCCATTATTAGTGGTTCGATTGCTGAACGTATGAAATTTAGTGCGTTCATCGCCTTTATTGTGGTTTGGGTAATTGTTGTTTATGCGCCAATTACGCATTGGGTATGGGGTGGTGGTTGGTTAGGTGCCGATGGTGCGCTCGACTTTGCTGGTGGTACCGTTGTTCATATTAACTCAGGTGTAGCAGGTTTAGTGGCTGCATATATGCTGGGTAAACGTATGGGTCTGGGTAAAGAATCAATGGCACCACATAACTTAACACTTACCGTCATTGGTGCGAGTTTGATTTGGGTGGGTTGGTTCGGCTTCAATGGTGGATCAGCGTTAGGCGCAAATGGTTCAGCAAGTTATGCACTTGTCGTGACTCAAGTCGCTGCTGCCGCTGCTGCAATTTCATGGTTAATTACAGAAAGAATGGTACGCGGAAAAGCGTCGGTACTGGGCGCTGCATCTGGTGCAGTTGCAGGTTTAGTGGTGATTACGCCTGCAGCTGGTTTTGTCACCGTTGGTGGCGCACTTGCGATGGGTCTGATTGGTGGTGTGGTGTGTTTCTGGGGAATTACAGCACTAAAACGCGCACTAAAAGCAGACGACTCTTTGGACGCATTTGGTTTACATGGTGTCGGTGGTATTGTCGGGGCGATTTTAACGGCTTTCTTTGCAAGCGAATTCATCATGGGTGATGCTGCTCCAGTCAATGTGATGTCTCAATTGTGGGTTCAGGTTGAAGGTGTTCTTGCGACAATTGCGTATTCCGCAGTATGTACATTTATCATTCTTAAAGTGATTGATTTGATTATTGGAATTCGTGTTGAATCTGATGATGAACGCATGGGTCTCGATTTAAGTCAGCATGGCGAACGTGTCGATTAAAAAATAAAATAATCAATATATGGTATGAAGCAGCCCAATTGGGCTGCTTTTTTTCTATATATGGTTGAAAGCTCAACATTACATTGAATTTTTGCTACACTAAGTTAAATATAAACTGTCCAATTAAAACGCTATGCACTGTCCATTTTGCAACGCCGCAGATAGTAAGGTTATCGACTCTCGTTTAGCCGCGGAAGGCTGTCAGATTCGACGTAGACGTGAATGTATTGGTTGTAATGAGCGTTTTACCACCTTTGAGAGTTTTGAAGTGGTGATGCCACGAGTGACCAAGTCTAATGGTAAAAATGAACCTTATGATGAGGCTAAATTACGCCGTTCACTCATGCATGCCTTACAAAAACGTCCTGTGACACAAGAACAAATTGAAACCGTATTAAGTGATATTCAATTGCAAATTCGCCGTTTAGGTGAGCGTGATGTACGTTCCAGAACCATTGGCGAGATCGTCATGCAGTCTTTATTTGCACTGGATCACGTGGCTTATGTGCGATTCGCATCGGTTTATCAAGATTTCCAAGATGTTGAAGCATTTCGTCGTCAAATTGAACAAATGCAGCATCGTGGCCAAGAGCATTAATCTCTGCTAAAAATATCTGTTTAGGAAAAATATGTCTGATTTAACACCCATTTCATCTGAACAAGATCGTCTCTGGATGCAGCGTGCTATTGAATTGGCAAAAAAAGGGCAGTATTCGACTAAACCTAATCCGAACGTGGGCTGTGTCATCGTAAAAGATGGACATTTGGTCGGTACGGGTTTTCATCCTCAGACTGGCCAACCGCATGCGGAAGTTTTTGCTTTACGTGAGGCAGGCGAGCAGGCTATAGGTGCGACTGCTTATGTGACTTTAGAACCTTGTGCGCATTATGGTCGTACGCCACCTTGTGCAAAGGGTTTGGTTGAAGCTGGTATCTCTAAAGTTGTGGTGGCATGTGCAGATCCTAATCCCTTAGTTGCGGGTAAAGGCCTAGATATTTTGCGTCAAGCAGGTATTGAGGTTGAGTTAGGTGTATGTGAAGTTGAAGCGCAGCAGTTGAATTTAGGTTTTTTAAAAGCCATGGCAATGGGCATACCTTATGTGCGTTTAAAAGTTGCCTCTAGTTTGGATGGGCGTACAGCGATGGCTTCAGGCGAGTCCAAATGGATTACTGGCACTGAGGCACGTCATGATGTTCAACATTGGCGCGCGATTTCTGGTGCTATCGTGACGGGTATTGAAACGATTTTAGCCGATGACCCTCAACTGAATGTTCGTCAACTTGACGACACCGAAGTTAAAAATATTTCTCAACCGAAAAGAGTGATTTTAGACCGAAAAGGTCGATTACCACTGAATGCAAAAATTTTACAACAACCCGATACCGTTATGGTGATGGGACCATTTAGACCTGAATTGGCGAGCTTGGGTGTGATTCAACTCGAAATTCAGTCCTTATCAGAACTCTTAAAAACTTTAAAAGATTTTCATATTTATGATGTGCTTGTAGAAGCAGGCGCAACACTCTCAAGTGCATTTTTGCATGAGAAATTAGTCGATGAAATGATCAGCTATGTTGCGCCGACCTTTCTCGGACAATCTGCACGTGCTATGTTCAATGCCGATTTTGTCACCATGGCAGAACAGCTTCATTTTAAGTTGAAAGAGGTCACTCAATTGGGTGAAGACATTCGCTTAAAATTAATCCCTACTCAAGAGTCATTATGAATTCAGAGTCAACCGTTTATCACAAACGCCGTCATTCGGCACGCACCACAGATGAATACTTATTTAATCAACTTGTACCGTATCTGGGGAATAAACGTCGCCTCTTGCATTTGATTTTGGAAGCGCTTGAGAGTACGGGAACCTTAAATAAAAAAAATGGTCGTGCCCCGATCTTTGCTGACTTTTTTGCAGGCAGTGGCGTGGTTTCACGTTTAGCCCGTCAGAATGGTTACCGTGTGATTGCCAATGATTGGGAACCCTACAGTCATGCCTTGAATAATGCGATTCTGTCTTGTACCGATGCACCCGCATTTAAAGAATTGGGTGGCTATCAAAAAGCGATCGATTATCTAAATCGTTTACCTGAAGTCAACGGTTGGGTTACACACAATTTATGTCCACGAAACGACGAAATTTATGATCCAGCACGAGATCGTCTTTTCTTTAAACGCCGTAATGGGATGCGGATCGATGCCATGCGTCAGCAAATAGCAGCATGGCAAGCACAAGGCGCGATTGATGATGTTGAAATGAGTGCTTTGTTGGCACCGCTTTTGTATTCAGCCAGTTTTGTCAGTAATACAAGTGGCGTTTTTAAAAGCTTTCACCATGGTTGGGGAGGTAAGACCCAAACCGCATTAGAACGCATTGAATCATTAATGTGGTTATCGCCTAGTCGTTTCTGTGAGTTAGGTGAACCTAAAGTTCCGATGGCTGAAGTGTGGTGTGTAGATGCTCAGCATCTTGCCAATCAAATGAGTAGTTTTGAGGTAGACATTGCCTACTTAGATCCGCCGTATAATCAACATGCCTATAGCAGTAATTATCATGTCCTGAATGCCCTAACTTTGTGGGATCAGAATGATTTACCTACACCAGATACCAAGGGTTATAAGAGCGGAATTGACCGTGCTTGGCGTAAAGAACGTCCAAGTCCGTATAACTCTGCTAAATATGCCAAAGAAGCGTATGAAAAATTATTAAGTACGATCAAGGCGCGTTATATTTTGACCAGTTATTCAACAGATGGAAATATTGAGGCAGGTGATTTGCTCAAAGCCAATCTGGAACGGGGTCGCGTAACTTTATTGACTCAAGATGTGCCCCGTTATCGCGTGAGTAAACAACGCCAGTCTGAACGTGCTCGTGTACTTGAGTTTATTGTGATTACCGACACACATGCTAAATCTGGCCCACCGATTCGTCAGCTATTGGGACAATTACACCATTATGCAGAATTAGGTGGTGTCGATACGGCCAGCGTCGCAACACAATTGGATCTGTGGTAAAGAATAAAACCATTGAAGAATGCCGCAGCTCAGCAAATATTTTTGCTGGGTTGTTTTAAAAGAGACAGCCTTTGGTGTTTCTATAATTTTAATTTTATAAATGAAAGGCTATGTGAAATAACATTATGAATATTCAAATAATGTATATTGCGATAGTGAATTGAAATCATAAAGCGAAGATTGCTCATGTTTACAGGCATTGTTGAAAGTTTAGGTCAGGTTGAAAGTCTGCAAAGTGTAGGTGGAGACATTCGATTACGTATTCAAACGGATCTGGATATGTCTGATGTGCATTTAGGTGATTCGATTGCCACCAATGGTATTTGCTTAACAGTGATCGACTGGGGCGAAAATTGGTATGCGGCTGACGTTTCAAGAGAAAGCTTAAACCGTTCTACATTATCGCAATGGAAAGTTGGACAGCCTGTTAATGTTGAAAAAGCGATGTTGCCAAGCACTCGTTTTGGTGGGCATATTGTCAGTGGGCATGTCGATGCTGTGGGTGAAATTACGGTTGTGCGCACAGATGCTAGATCACTTTACTATGAAGTGACAGCACCCGTTGAAATTGCCAAATATTTAGCTGAAAAAGGCTCAATTACTGTAGATGGAATTAGTTTAACCATTAATCACTTACGCGGTAATGTGCTCAGCTTAAATTTGATTCCGCATACTGCTGAACGGACCAATATAAGCACTTGGAAAACAGGTGCAAAAGTCAATCTGGAAGTCGACATTCTGGCGCGTTATATCGAGCGACTTTTACTTGGAGATAAAGCGGCTGAACAAAAGTCCGAGTCTAAGTTAAGTATGGATTTTTTAGCTGCGAATGGATTTTTACGTTAAAAAGCGACTAAAATAGAAAACAGCCTAATTAAATTAGGCTGTTTTCATTTCAAATTTCTTTTCAAACCAGAAGCAATAATTTAAAACTGAAGAAATAATTTTTGCTAGAGCGGAAAAATAATATGCTACGGATTCGTAACAATGATTGATTTTTTACTCCATCTGGAGCAGTTATTACCGACGCTACTCGAAAACTATGGCTTGTGGATTTACGCGATTTTATTTCTGATCATATTTGCCGAAACAGGTTCGGTATTTATGTTCTTTTTACCCGGTGATAGTCTGCTGATTGCCATTGGCGCGATGTGCTCAACCACAGAATTAATCCATTTACACTATATGTGCATCATGCTCTTTATTGCTTCTGTATTGGGTTACTCGGTCAATTACTATACGGGTCGATTATTGGGTTTAAAATATTTTAGCCAGCATACGCGATGGTTTAAGCCAGAGTACGTCCTTAAAACAACGCAGTACTTCGAAAAACATGGTGGCAAGACCATACTCATGGCGCGCTTTATTCCTTTTGTGAGGTCATTTGCACCTTTTGCAGCTGGGTCTGGTTATATGCGTTATCCTATTTTTATGTTTTATAATGTTTTAGGTGGCTGGATTTGGATCGTCTTATTATTAGGTGTGGGCTATGGAATGGGTAATTTACTCTCAAATTTTTTAGACTATTTTTGAGAGCATGATTTTTGAAAAAGGATTTTGAAAAACAGATTTAAAAAAACAGAATTTGAAAACAAAACATAAAAAGACGAATGTAAAAAAGACGGCTATTAAAAAGACGACTTTAAAGTGCAGCATTGATCAATATGCTAAAAACAAAAAAAGCCCGAGAGAGGGCTTTTTTTAGATGGAATTAAATCATTTTGATTAATTCTTATTGATCGTCAAAGAAGTACGTTCCAACCCTGACGATTGTTGCGAAGAAGAAATAGAAAACATTCCGTTTTTAGATTCTTTTAATAAAAATAAAGCGATAGATTGAAAGTCAGTACGACTAATCAACAGTTCTTGAACACTGATCGTAATACTTTCACCAACATTCAAAGCGGATATACGGTCTGAAACGAGTTGTGTGAGATCCATTTTTATCATCCTGAAATGTGTATTTATACATTGATGTATAAATTACATTCCGATTGTCCAATAAAAATATTTCATTTCGATGACAAGCTAAAGCTGAGTCTTAGTTAAGATTCGACTGTTTTAAGATATAAGAAATCTCATCTTCAGCTGCAATTTTGAGTTTTGCAGTAAAGCTCTGAACAGATTCTTCTATCAAGTTTTCTGCTTCGAGTTCCAGTCTTAAACGTAAGCTTTCCAATTCAGATTTTATTTTGTCATCAGAAAGTTGACTTTCTTTAGGCTTATTTTGAGCAACAGCTTTTGAAGGGTTCTGAGTATAACGCGTACTATAATCTGATATTTCAAGATCTAATGTCTCACGTAACTGCATCAGAACAGTGGTTTGATGTTGAAACTGTTGCATTTCATCTTGAAGTAAACTTTGGTCATAAGCTTGTTGTTGGGCACGCTTTTCAGCCAATGCCTTTTCTAAAGCCAATTGCTTACGCACACGAGCTTCTTCGATTAGACGGGCTTTTTCTTCAGCATATGCCTGTTCAACTTTTAACTGCGCTACTTGTTGAGCACGTTGATCATTCTCCAACCAGACTTGAATTTCACTATCAGGATGGAGTAAGTCATTGATGCGACTGAGGTCATCTAGAAATGCATGGCGTACAGCATCGGGTGCATTGAGCCAACGCTTCTTAAAATCTTGCCCCACTTTTAGTGTCACCACGCATCTCCTTTTAACACTTCAATTCAATAGGATGAATCATTGATTATAACTTGTGAGTTTGAGGACTTATGCCTAATCGACGATAAGTTTTAAATTTTTCACGACCTGCCTGTTTAGCCGCTTCATCATTTTCAACAATTTCGATAATGTGACTAATTTGCGAAACATGTTCAAGAGCTTGATTGTTAAAATTAAAAATAATCCAGTCTGATGAATCTGGCAGATCCGCAGAAATACAAATGGCAGCAGACTGTTGGTCGATACCATGAGTTAAAAAACTTTGCGGATCAAAACTCCACAGTCGATCATCTAACTCACGCTGAATATCTTGGTCTGGACAGTAAATCCAAATTTTAGCCTGCTGCCGTAAAATTTTACGGCATAAACGACAAGTGCTTTCCACTTGTCGTTCAGGACTTTTTTCAAATAAATAAAAACTAACTTTAGCCATGAGCTCGATTTGCTAAAAATTGAACCAAAAGAGGAACGGGGCGACCTGTTGCACCTTTAGCTGCACCTGAAGTCCACGCCGTACCAGCAACATCTAGATGTGCCCAACGGTATTCACGGGTGAAGCGTTGAAGGAAACATGCAGCGGTTACCGCACCTGCTTTTGGACCACCAATATTGGCGATATCTGCAAAAGGTGAGTCGAGCTGTTCTTGATAATCATCGATCACGGGCATGCGCCATACGCGGTCAAAAGATTGTTCCCCAGCAGTTGAAATTTCTTGAGCTAAGGCATCATCAGGACTGAATAAACCTGTTAATACTGAACCAAGTGCAACGACACATGCGCCTGTCAGGGTCGCAATATCGATCACCAACTCTGGGTTAAAACGCTTGATATAGGTTAACGTATCGCAAAGTACCAAACGACCTTCAGCATCAGTATTTAAAATTTCTACTGTCTGACCGCTCATTGTGGTGACAATATCACCTGGACGAGTGGCATGACCTGAAGGCATATTTTCAGCAGCGGCAATTGCACCGACAACATGAATAGAAAGATTGGCTTCACAAAGCGCACGCATGGTACCCAATACTGACGCTGCACCGCCCATATCATATTTCATTTCATCCATGCCTAGGCCTGGCTTAAGTGAAATACCACCCGTATCAAAGGTCACACCCTTACCCACCAATACAACAGGCGATTGCTCAAGATTGGCTTTATATTCAATCGTGATAATCCGTCCTGGACGGTCTGAACCTTTACTTACTGCAAGGAAGGCATTCATGCCTAGATCTGCAATTTCTTGTTCATTGAGTACAGTTACTTTAACGAGGTCTGGAAATTCAGCAGCCAATTCAAGTGCTTGTTCTGCTAAATATTCAGGGAAGCAAATATTTGGCGGGCAATTTGCCAAGTCACGGGCTTTGTTTTGACCCTGTTCAATCGCGGTAATGAGATTTAATTGAGCTTCATTTAAGTTTGATTGTGTGGAAATCAAATCTACTTGATCCAAGATAAACTCATTCTTTTTAGATTTGAATTCATCATAAGCATAAGCAGCTTGCGTTAAACTCAAAGCAAATAAGTAATGTAAATCTTGCGGTAGAGCTGAAATATCAACACTAATTTGTTTGAATTTTTTTTGTGACACTTTGATAATACTTTGTGCAATTTTTGCTAATTGCACAGCTTTTAAATCTGCTGCTTGACCAATGCCAAGTAGCGCACTGTTGGGTTGGTCTGCAATTTTTCCGATCAATGGCAAACTTTCGTTTAGGCTTGCTTTAAATTGAGTCGCATCAATTGCTTGTTGAAAATCATTGATTTGGTAAGTCGTTTGAGCATTTTGAATCGAATTTGAATCGACTAAAATCAATAAATGTTGGCTAGAAGACTGTTTTTGAAATGAGGTATTAAGCGTAAGTTTCATATGTTTTAGATGTGCCTATAGAGACGTTTTAAATCATTAAACCATTGAACCACTACCAATGATAGAATTTCAATGAGGTTTTATATTTTTAACATTCAGGTAAACTAGCGCTAGCCGAATTAACCCAATTTTTGGAAGATTACTTTGATTATAAGACGTTATCTCGTCAAGCAAGTATTGTCGACCTCACTGGTTGTCATTTCTTTACTCACGCTCATTATGATGGGTGGGCGTTTGATCAAGTATTTTGGTGTGGCAGCTCAAGGCCGCTTAGATGCCAGCATTCTATTTAGTATTATTGGTTACCGACTTCCTGAATTTCTCACGCTTATTCTACCATTGGGTTTTTTCATCGGCTTAATGTTGGTGTTCGGTCGACTATACGTTGATCACGAGATGGCTGTTTTAAATGGCAGTGGTGTGAGTCGGAACCAACTCGCACGTTTACTTGTGCCGCTTACTGTCGGTTTTATGGTTATACAAACCTTACTGATGGTGTGGATGGCGCCGTGGGGTATTCGTCAGTTTGAAGCATTAACCACGAGCCAAGCGGTTCGATCTGGTTTTGACTTGGTTCGACCCAAAGAGTTTATTTCTTCAGGTCCTTACACGATTTACGCCGGCTCACTGTCCGAAGATCGCAAAAATTTAACCGATATCTTTTTTTACCAACGTGCTGATACTGAAGGCAAGCCTGATGTCATGATTTTGGCAAAAGAGGCGACGCGTGTAGAAATGGAAGATAAAACGGCAAGTGTGGTGGATTTAACCCTTGGTCGACGTTATGAAATTTTTCCAAATAGTCCGAAGTATAGTCAAACTGAATTTGAAGCTTATCGTTTACGCTTAGAAAGCGATAAGGAAGCCAAATTTGAGAGTGGCGAAGTTGAAGCATTGCCGATCGCTAAATTAATCGAAACCCGTGATGATCCTGTGGTGGCGAGTGAGCTCGGTTGGCGTATATTTGTACCGTTTACGTTGATTGTTGCTTTAATGCTGGCAACAGCCTTGTCTGAGGTCAGTCCACGTCAAGGACGTTATTTAAAACTCTTCCCAGCATTATTAATTTTTGCCAGTCTGATCGTAGCGCTCATGGCAATCAAAACGCGTATCAGTAAAGATGAAATCGGAATCTGGGCGTACCCTGCGGTACTTCTGGTCTATGCGATTGCCGCTGCAATTTTTTCTAGAAAACAAAAACTAGCCCCGAAATTGAAAAAACGAATCGGGCGAGCGAGATCATAATGTTAGCACGTAAAATTGTCGCCAAGCATGTGACTAAAACCACAGGGCTCGCTATGTTGGGGGCGACGGCTATATTGTCTGCGCTACAAGTGCTCTTTACCTATATGGGAGAGCTGGGCAATCTGACGGACGATTATGGTGCTTGGCAAGCATTATTGTATGTACTTTGGGGTGCACCACAATACCTATATGAAATTTTACCTATTTCAGCTTTGATTGGTGCGGTTCTGGGTCTAGGAACATTAGCATCCAACAGTGAATTAATCGTGATGCGCGCATCAGGAATTAGCCTGTGGCGTATCGTGGGTTGGGTGATGCGTTCAGCAATGTTGTTGGTCGTCCTTTCATTCTTATTAAGTGAATATGTTATTCCACATACCAGTGAGCAAGCAGAAAGTGTTAAAAAGCACCGTAGTGCGGCAGAACTGGGTGAAGTAAAAGGATATTGGACACGAGAAGGGCAGCGCTTTATTTATATTGATTATGCAAATGCGCAAGGTCAGTTAAAGAATGTTCAAATGCTCGATTTTGATCAAGATTACCGTCTAAATTCAGTATTAGATGCACAACAAGGTCAGTTTGTTCAAAATGGCCAATGGTCACTGACCAATGCCGCCCAAATGGATATTTCTCCAGAAGGTCCTTCAAAACTAATTCAAACCACAGAACAAGATTTAGCGCTGGCATTACAACCGAAATATGTGCACATGGTCACCATTGATCCTGAGGATTTGGCGCCAAGTCAATTGATCAGTTTTATGCGTTATATGCATGAATATAGCCAAGTACCGAAAACTTATTTATTGGCATTTTGGCAAAAAGTAAGCGCACCTTTCGCTTTACTGGCATTGGTATTGATTGCCTGTTCATTTATTTTTGGACCATTACGTCAACAATCCATGGGCTTTAGATTGGTGATTGCACTATTTGTTGGCCTTGGATTTTACTATGTGCAGGATTTCTTGGGTTATGCGAGTTTGGTCTATTCGCCATCGCCAGCATGGTTTGTTTTCTTGCCTATATTGCTCATGTTCGCAGTAGGCAGTTATTTATTGTATCGGGCACGATAAACGCAAAAAATTCAAAAATTTAAGATTCAATACATTTGATTCAATAGATTTGATTCAATTGAAATTTAGATGGTAGCGATAATTTAAAGCCATCGCGTACAGATAGAGTCTTAGCGAAAAATTCGGTAAGATGTAACGATTAATGTATAGACGAAAGAGTGTAAATCATGACGGATGCAACTGCTGGCAAAACTCCACACGTACTGGTGATTATGGATGGTGTGGGTCATCGTGAAGCGGTACAGGATAATGCATTTCTAGCAGCAAAAACGCCAAATTTGACTGCAATGAAAAACAATCATCCGCATGGTTTAATTTCTGGTTCAGGTGAAGACGTTGGTTTACCAGATGGTCAAATGGGTAACTCTGAAGTTGGCCATATGAACCTCGGTGCAGGTCGTGTGTTGTATCAAGACTTTACGCGTATCACCAAAGATATTCGTACGGGTGATTTCTTTGAACATGAAGTCTTGGTCGATGCGGTTGAAAAAGCCAAGGCCAATAACAAACCTTTGCATATTTTGGGCTTGCTCTCACAAGGTGGAGTGCATTCCCATGAAGACCATATTGTTGCTATGGCTGAGCTGGCATTAAAGCGTGGTGCTCAAGTTTATCTTCATGCATTTTTGGATGGACGTGATACTCCGCCTAAAAGCGCCGAACCGTCTTTAGAAAAATTAGATACTTTATTTGCTCAATACCCAGGTCAAGGTCGTATAGCGACGCTTATCGGTCGTTATTTTGCAATGGATCGTGACAATCGTTGGGATCGTGTTGAACAAGCCTATCGCTTGCTCACAGAAGGTGAAGCTGAAAGAACAGCAGCAACTGCAGTTGAAGGGCTTGAACTTGCTTATGCAGCGGGTGAATCTGATGAGTTTGTGAAGGCAACACGTATTGGTGATGCGATTCGTATTCAAGATGGTGATAGCGTTGTCTTTATGAATTTTCGTGCTGACCGTGCACGCGAAATTACCAAAGCATTTGTAGAAAAAGACTTTGAAGGTTTTGAACGTAAAACCGTGCCAAATTTAGCTAAATTTGTCATGTTAACTCGTTATCAAGCGAGCATAGATGCGCCTGTCGCTTATATGCCACAAGCACTTGTGAATTCTCTAGGAGAATACCTTTCTAATTTAGGTAAGACTCAACTGAGAATTGCTGAAACTGAAAAATATGCACATGTGACATTTTTCTTTAGTGGCGGACGTGAAGATGAATATCCGGGTGAGAAACGCATTCTTATCCCATCTCCAAACGTCGCTACGTATGACTTAAAACCTGAGATGAGTGCTTATGAAGTGACGGATGAGTTGGTTGCTGCAATTCAATCAGGCGAGTTTGATTTGTTGGTGGTGAACTATGCCAATGGTGATATGGTCGGTCATACAGGTGTCTTTGATGCAGCAGTGAAAGCGGTTGAGGCTGTAGATACGAGTCTTGGTCGTGTCTATGAGGCAGTGAAGGCGCAAAAAGGACATATGCTGATTACCGCAGATCATGGTAATGTTGAGCAAATGCAAGACTATGTGAGTGGGCAAGTTCATACTCAGCATACAACGGAACATGTGCCGTTTATTTATGTTGGACCGACTCCAGCAACGATTGCTGAGGGTGGTGTACTTGCTGATGTTGCACCGACATTATTAACACTCATGAAATTACCTGTACCTGCAGAAATGAAAGGTCGTAATTTGGTGAATTTAACAGCATAGGTAAAGAAAAATAAGGACGTCTGAATGATTCAAACTTTAACATATCGCGTTTTGCTAACAGCTTTGTTGTTAGGAATGAATCATTCAGTTTGGTCTGCGGAAAATAAGACTTCGGTAGACTTAGGCTTTGATGAAGAAATCATTGAAAACACTTCTGAAGTTCCAATCGAATCGATACAACAATTTGTTCAGATTTATGGAACCGTTAAATCGAATTATGTCAGTGAAAAATCTGATGACGCTCTATTTCTTCAAGCAATCCAAGGTTTAGTCTCTGGTTTAGATCGCTATTCGAGATACTTATCTGCGGAAGATTATCGTCAATTGTTGCAATATACTGAAGGTGATTTAGCCACAGTTGACTTTGATTTAGTCTTTGATTCAGCGAAGTCACAATGGCATATTCATAATCTTAAAGAAGATTCAGATTCTTTTAAATTGGGTTTGAAAAATGGATTTACGATTTATAAGATTGATAATAAAGAGCTTAAAAATCGGAATGAAGGTCAGATTGATGACTTGCTGAAGGGGTCAATCGGGACCACAATTCAATTACAGCTCAACGTCAATAGCCCACCTCTCACCATCGTACGTAATCAAAAACTAGATGTTGCTGACATTCAGTCGACCTTACTGAGCAATCAAGTTTTGGTTTTAAAAGTGAAAGTCTTTCAGCAAGACACAGCCAGTGAAATTAAACGTTATATTGACGAATATCCAACTCAACGCGTGAAAGCGGTATTGATTGATTTACGAAATAATCCTGGAGGCTTACTGTCTTCTGCTGTTGAAACAGCCGATTTATTTCTCAATCAAGGCTTAATTGTCTCTACCAAAAGCCGCTCTGAGGGTGACCAGCAATTTCAAGCTTTACCCGGTGATGAGTTTGAAAACATAAAATTAGGCGTATTGATTAACCAGCGTTCGGCCTCTGCTGCTGAGGTTTTTACTGCGGCAATGAAGGACCATAAACGTGCAGTGATTATTGGTGAAAAAAGCTATGGAAAAGGGGTTGTACAGAAATTATTCCCTTTAGAAAATGGTGCGGCATTACAAATGACGGTTTCACATTATCTGACTCCGAGAGGAAGTAATATTGAAGGGCAAGGGATCCAACCGAATATTCAATACGTATGGCCGATAGAAATGAAAGAAGAAAGTTATGTAAATGATGTTGCAGAACTTTTATTAAAATCAAAATTATAATTTTTATAGATACTGCCCAAATACTAGAATCAAAGAATCAAAGAATCAAAGAATCAAAGAATCAAAGAATCAAAGAATCAAAGAATCAAGCATAGAGCCAAAAACAGATTAGTCCTCTGTATCCAGTCCGAACTTTTTTAGACGATAGCGCAAAGAACGAAAGGTCATACCGAGTTTTTTTGCAGCCATTGTTCTATTCCAATGTGTCATATTGAGTGCATTGATTAAGACTTCTTTTTCAACTTTCTCTAAATATTGCTCTAAGCCTTCCTCGGGTATCTTTGAGGGCGCATTGGTGGAAACGGCTTGTTCATCATTTTTGTGCGCCACATGAGTCGATAATGGCTGTTCGTGAGGAGTTTTAGGTTTAGGTGCAGCAAAGTGATTTCGATCAACCCTTACATCATCTGTTAATGTAATTGCTCTTTCAAGCATGTTTTTCAACTCACGCACATTGCCTGAAAAGCGATGTTGGAGTAAAAACTGTTTGGCTTCATCCGTCAGTGTTTTGGGTTCTATACCCCATTCGGCACATATTTTTTGAATAAAATGTTGAGCTAAAATTAAAATATCACTTTGTCGTTCGCGCAGTGGCGCAATGAATAAATCCATGACATGAATACGGAAGAATAAATCCTGTCTAAATTTACCTTGCTGCACCAAATCTTCTAAATTTTGATGGCTGGCACTAATAATTCTAAAATCAACATCTATTTCTTTATCACTTCCGAATGGTCTAATTTTCTTTTCTTGGACTGCACGTAATAATTTAGCCTGCATAGGCAAAGATAATTCAGCAATTTCATCTAAAAAAAGGCTACCGCTATCTGCGGCTTGAATGAGTCCGAGCTTGTCCTCAGTTGCACCACTAAAAGACCCTTTGGTATGGCCGAACAATTCAGTTTCTAACAGCTCTTCAGAAATAGCGCCACAATTGATGGTAACAAATGGACCATTTTCGCGATTACTGAGCTGATGAATGAGCTTTGCAACCACTTCTTTTCCAGTACCTGATTCGCCTGTGATAAAGACGGGCGCTTGGGAGCGTGCTATTTTTTTTATCGACTCTCTCAATTGTATTATTTGCTCAGATTCACCCATGAGTAAAGTTTCTTCTAAGGGTTTTAGGCCTTGTGATTGATCGACTGGAGGAATATGCAGTGCTTTAATTACAAGTTGTTGTAAATGCTGCTGATTAATGGGTTTGCTGACAAAATCAAAGGCACCAGATTTTAGTGCAGAAATGGCCAATTCCATGTTTGCATAGGCAGTCAGTACCGCAATCGGTGTTTTAGGATAATTTTGTGTGACGAAACGAATCAGTTCTAAACCATTACCATCGGGCAGATTAAAATCGGTGATACATGCATCATATCGATACTCATCAAAGAAATCTTTCGCTTGCTTTAAGTGGTGGGCCATATGGGTTTTGATCCCCATACGCGACAAACTCATTTGCATGAGTTTACATAAATCTGGCTCATCATCGACCAGTAAGACTAAAGGTTGTTTGCCCATATCCCCAAAAAACTCAACTCTAAATTAAGCTATTCTTTGGCATGCAATTCTAAAGCATGCGCCTGCGTGTTCTTGCTCGATATAATTCAGTGTGGCTTCATTGGCCTCACAAAAAATTTGAGATAAATATAATCCTAAACCAGTTCCATTGATTTCGGTACTAAAAAATGGTTGAAAAATTTGAGATAAATTATGTTTATCAATACCTTTACCATAATCGATGACATCTATAAAGCTATGATGGTCATCATTAAAAATATCTATGCTAATAAAATCGGCATGAGTTGAATTATGGCGAATTGCATTACGAATAAGATTAATGAGTACTTGGCTTAATTGTGACTCATCAAAATAAACGTAAATTTTTTGTTCGATTTGAATTTTAATTTGATGTTTGACGTCATGAAGATCATTGTGAATTAAATCGTTAAAAAAAGTATTGAGATCAATTCGACTGGTTTTTGTTTTTTTATTATTGACCATACCCAAGGTATCTTTAATAATTTTATCGATACGCAGTGCTTGTTTTGAGATGATTTGATTGAGTAAGACTTGTTCCGAATCCAGATTTTGATTAAGTTCATTGGCCTGTACAATCGCAGCCAATGGATTTCGGATTTCATGGGCAATACTGGCGGTTAATTGTCCCAATGCAGCGAGCTTCAGTTTCTGAACTTTCTGATTTAATTTTTGAGAATCCTCTAAAATTAAGAGTGTCAGAGCTTGATGTGGCACAATTAATTTTTGAATGCGCACATCCATCAAGTATGAGCTTTGTTGTGATTCAAATTTAAAACGCTCGCCGTCTAAATTTGTAGAATGATTCAAAATTTCATATAAATCGGGATGAACTTTGGCAAGATTAAATTTTTCATTGACATAGAGCGGTGAAATGCCGAGTAATGTGCAGGCTGCGGGGTTACTTACGATAATTTTGAATTCATCATCTAAAACCAAATAGCCTATTTCAATTTGTTCTAGAATATATCGATTAATATTTTGAAGTTGAAATAGTTCATTGGCTTGTAAGGTATTCAATGTTTCCATCAATCGAAAGCGTTGGATGGAAAACTGACCAATGGCGTAGACCACAAAAAATAAAAAAGCCAGTAAGGCACTATTACTAATATTATTGAGGCTGGTATCAGTAAATAGGCTACCCACAATTTGTTGATAAATTACGCAAATAACCGCAATTAAGGTGATAAAAAGCGCCTGATTTTTACTGAGTAAAAAATTTGAAATAAAAACCGAGATAACAAACAATAAGCCAATCGCAATATTCGGTCCTCCAAGCGCGAAAGTCAGTGAACTTAAGTAAATTAAATCGATTAAAAACAATGCTAAAAATTGTTTTCCAATTACATGCGGAAAATATTTAAGAAATATAATCTGTAATAAGCTACAAAATGTAAAAACAATCAGCGTGTAAAAATATAGATTTGGATATTGATAATCTTCAATACTCACGTCCATTGTGAGTTTAAAAATAAGCGTTAAACTGAGGGCAATTATTAATCGATAACTTGCATACAATGAACCAAGACGATAAATAGTCTGGTAGATTGGTATTGAGACGATAGACATCATTGAAAACTCAGCTCAAGTTAAGGTTTGATCAAGCCATAACGAATCGCCAAATGCGTTAATTTCACATCACTGTCCAAACCTAATTTTTCAAAAATACGATAGCGGTACGTATTTACAGTCTTCACACTTACAAATAATTTATCTGAAATTTCTTGTGCACTAATGCAGTTCACAACCATCATCGCCACTTGCATTTCACGCTCTGACAGTGCATCGAAAGGTGAAGTTTGTGTATCGGATAAATATGAACTTGCCAATTGTTCAGCAATATCGGCACTAAAATATTTGCCGCCTTGCATGACTTTATTAATGGCACGCACCATTTCTGTGATTGGCGCACCTTTGGTGATGTAACCACGAGCACCCGCTTTTAATAATAATGATGGATAAGGCTCTTCAGCCAAACCACTGACGGCAAGAACTTTGGTATTTGGCGCTGTTTGCAGTAAACGTCGAGTGGTCTCAACGCCGCCTATGCCTGGCATGTTGACGTCTAAAAGAACGACGTTAGGATGATGTTGACGGACCAAGCTAATGGCATCTTCTCCTGATTCAGCTTGTCCAATGACTTGAATATCTGATTGGTCTTCTAGCATTCTACAAATACCAGTTCGAACCAACTCATGGTCATCTACGACTAAAACTGTGATCACATACACCTCCTAAAATTTTTCAAAACGCAAGTTTTTTGTTACATGATGCAAAAATAACTTGCATTGTGGTAACAAAAATAGCAATCCTATTCCTAATCTTTACTAAAAATATTGTGCATAATCACGTGGTTTAATATTAATCACGTTTGCGTGTAAATGTAAGTCATATTTGAGGTGTTTGGCAATGAAGCAAAAAACCTCCCTGAGATGAGTAAGTTATCGTGAAAAACTCTAGAAAAACGTTAATGAAAGTACTGAGCGCATCGGTACTACTCAGTTTAAGCTCATTGAGCTTTGCAGAACTTGTGAATATTTCGCCTAATACAACAGGGCAAGCTTCTATCAATTGGTCATCAGAAGATGTTAATCAATTGTTAAATAGTGACAGTTCCACATCTTTTGAAGAAGTAACACCTCAAGCGACAACGACGGTTACCACTACGATTCGTAAGTCAAATGGCGCTGTAGCACAAAATCCAACATCGCAAACGGTTCGTATTTTAGACACCAGTAGTTATAGTAATCAGCCTTCTGTAAATGCACGCGCCGCTTTGGTGATGGATGCACAAACGGGTGAAGTTCTATTCAGTAAAAATACCAATACTGCTTTACCAATTGCATCAGTGACTAAATTGATGACAGCGGTTGTGATCGCTGATGCAAAATTGAATATGTCTGAAAACATTACATTACAAAGTATTGATTTTGCTGGGGCTGGTGGAAAAAATTCAAGCTCAACCTTACGTGCAGGAGATTCGATGAATCGAGCGGAAGCTTTGCTTTTTGCACTCATGAAGTCTGAAAATCCAGCTGCTGCGGCACTTGCACGTACTTATCCAGGGGGTCGTACAGCCTTTGTTTCCGCGATGAATGCCAAAGCACGCTCATTGGGTATGAACGCAAGTTACTTCACTGAATCAAGTGGTTTAGATCCACGTAATGTGGCTTCTGCGCGTGATTTGGGTATTTTGGTGAGTGCAGCTTCACAATATGGTTTGATTCGTCAATTTTCAACAACTGCCAGCTACGATTTCAATTTAGGATATCGCGTCTTGAAATCGAATAATACAAACTCTTTAGTCCGTAATGGTGGTTGGAATATTAATATTTCCAAGACTGGCTTTATTAATGAAGCAGGACGCTGTGTCGTGATGCATACCACTCTAAATTCACGACCTGCTGTAGTTGTTCTACTTGGGGCGAGCAACACTCAGGCGCGCAATGATGATGCTGTACGTTTGATGAATTGGGCAAGTCAGTTGCCGAAACGAATTTAAGAATATTTTATTCTTTATCTATATTCTTATCTTTATAAAAAAAAACCCTGCAAGTGCAGGGTTTTTTGTTTTCTGAATACATTACATATTAGAAAGAATTGACTCTTTCACTTGTGCCATTGTCGCATCAATAGACAACATCACAGCATCAGCACATTGCTTGATTGCAGTATCAGGATCTTTAAGACCATTACCTGTAACCGTACAAACAATCACTGAACCTTCTTTAATTTTGCCTGTTTTAATGTCACGGATTGCACCGCCAAGAGAAGCAGCAGAAGCAGGTTCAACAAACACACCTTCGTACATTGAAAGAAGGCGTTGTGCTTCAAGAATTTCAGTATCTGTGAGTTCATCAAACCAACCATTCGAATCACGCACTACAGCTTTAGCATGATTAAAACTTTGTGGATTACCAATACGAATCGCAGTAGCCACTGTTTCAGGGTTTTCAACTGGACCACCACGTAAGAATGGTGCAGCACCTGAAGCTTGGTAACCTGCCATAATTGGCAAGCCAGCAGGCTTAGGACCTGTAAACTGATCTGTTTCAGCATCATAAATTACAGCTTCAAACTGCTCTTTTGGCTGATTCGCAATGGCTTCTGTATAGCCCATCCAGTGCGCAGTGATGTTCCCTGCATTACCAACAGGTAGGCAGTGGTAATCAGGTGCACGGCCAAGTGCTTCAACGATTTCGTAAGCAATGGTTTTTTGACCTTGTAAACGATATGGATTGATTGAGTTTACAATCGTCACTGGTGCTTGATCAGCGACTTCTTTAACCAGACGCATACCATCATCAAAGTTACCGCGGATTTGCATGGTAATCGCACCATACATCATTGCTTGCGCCATTTTACCCATAGCAATTTTGCCTTCGGGAATAAGGACAAATGCTTTGATGCCTGCACGAGCAGCATACGCAGCAGCAGCAGCAGAAGTGTTCCCCGTAGAGGCACAGATAATCGCTTTAGAGCCATCTTCTACGGCTTTGGTGACAGCCATGGTCATACCACGGTCTTTAAATGAACCAGTCGGGTTTAAGCCCTCGTACTTCACATAAATTTCAACATCTTTACCAATAATGCCAGGAATATTCTCAAGCTTAATCAGTGGCGTATTACCTTCGCCTAAAGAGATTGCACGAGTTGTAGCAGATACTGGTAAACGGTCGCGATAACGGTCAACTAAACCAGTATAACGATTTGGATTCGACATGAGGATGTTCCAATTGTATGTAGAGCTTGGCTAGGGGAATTCTCCCCTCAAACCGATTAATTATCAAGCGATTCTAAACGAATTCGCACAATTTCGCCATGAATGACAGGTAAAGCTTGAATCTGAGAAAGCACTTCATCCATGATCGATTCTTTGATTGGATCAGTCAAAATCACAATCGGAATGAGGTCTTTTAAGCGAGGCTGTTGCATAATCGCATCAATACTAATACCTGCACGACTTAAAATCGTGGTGACATCTGCAAGTACGCCGTTTTGATCTTCTGCATTAATACGAATGTAATAGCCAGTCGTCATTTCTTCACGACTTAAAATAGGTAAGTCAGATAAGTTTTCAAATGCTAATTGTGGAATTGTTCCCGCACCATCTTCTGTATAGAGAATGTCACGAACAATATCGACAATATCTGCCACAACTGCCGATGCAGTCGGACCAGCACCAGCGCCTGCGCCGTAATACAATGTTGGACCCACAGCATTTGATTGGACTAAAACAGCATTTTTAACGCCATTTACATTTGCCAATAATTCTTCTGCTGGAATCAAAGTCGGATGAACACGAAGTTCAATGCCTGTTTCAGCACGACGGGCGATACCTAAATGTTTGATACGGAAGCCTAATTCCTCAGCATACTTAACATCTTGTGCAGTAATTTTGCTGATACCTTCAGTGAAGACTTTATCAAACTGAAGTGGAATACCAAATGCAATTGATGCCAATAAGGTAAGCTTATGTGCAGCATCAATACCTTCAACGTCAAAAGTTGGGTCTGCTTCTGCATAACCTAGCTCTTGTGCTTCTTTAAGTACATCTTCAAAAGCACGGCCTTTTTCACGCATTTCTGAAAGAATGAAATTACCCGTACCGTTGATGATCCCGGCTAACCAGTCAATACGATTGGCAGCTAAGCCTTCACGAATAACTTTGATAATCGGAATACCACCAGCAACAGCTGCTTCATAGGCAATTTGCACTTTATATTCATCTGCCGCTTTAAACAGTGCAGTACCATGTTCAGCGAGTAATGCTTTATTCGCTGTAACAATGTGCTTACCATTTTTCATGGCTTCCATGATGATTTCATAAGCAGGATGAATTCCGCCCATCACTTCGACCACGACATCAACATCAGGTTGACGCACGATGTCCATCAAATCAGAACTTTGTTTGACTGAGTCTGCAAGGTTTAGATCTGGACGTGGACGGCGAGTACCGACATGGGTAACTCGAATTTCTCGATCGGTGCGACGTCTAATTTCAGCAGCGTTTTCTTGTAATAGTTTAAGGGCTCCACCACCTACGGTCCCAAGACCGAGTATAGCCAGACGAACTGGTTTCACGTCACACTCCAAAAATAGATAACAAATTTTATTCAGCCTAGATCATAGCTAAAAAATGGGCCAGACTCTAGGCAAATCTACTTTAATCTCAATGTATAAAAAACAGTAATTTAACCTATTAATATTAGTTATTTAAACGGTTTAATATTTCATCTGCAGTCATATAACCACCGAGATAAAGTCCATCCATGCTGTAAATTGCAGGCGTTCCATTCACACCCATGTTTAAGCCGATTTGATATTGATCACGTACTGGGTTTTTGCAAGATGCAGGTGGTAGCTCAACGCCTGCAATACCTTGGGCAAAAGCAGCTTTACGATCTTTACTACACCAAACACTTTCCATTGCAGGAATGAATTGGTCGCCACGTGGCCAAGCAATATAACGAACTTCGATACCTTTACTGTTAATTTCAGCCATATGTTCATGTAATTTGTGGCAATACGGACAGCTAATGTCAGTAAAGATATAGACAACATGCTTTGTTTTCCCTTGAGCTGGATAAACAATCAGGTCTTCTACTTTCAATTCAGAGAGTAATTTTTTGCTGATTTCAGATTGAAAAGCGTCATTTACATTGATAATTGTTTTATCACCTAAACGTAAAAGATCACCTTGCATAATATATTGACCGTCACTGGTGGTGTAGACGGGTGCCATGCCTTCCAAGTTTACCCAATAGATATTGGCTAATTCAGTGGGTTTGATATCAATAATTTTGGCATTGATATTGGCCGTTTTGAAGTTCTTTTCTAAAGTTTTAATCAAACGTTGTTGTGCATTACGTTCAGTGAGATTAGAAGCTTGACCTGTGGCTGGTGCAGTCGCAGTTAAAGTTCCATCATTGTTTTTTTTAGCATTTTCTGAGTTAGAGCAAGCCGTTATCATTAGGCTGGCTGAGAGTACTGACATGATGGCTAATTTTGAACGGGTAAAGTGCATAAACAACCCTTTAAGTTTTGAACATTATTTTGTAGTGCGTTAGCATAACAAAAAAATTAACAGAATAATGAAATCTTGATGAACGACACCAGATTGACATTTGAAGCATTTTCTACAAAGAAATATTTCTAAGCGCGAGGATGATGCTTGGCGTGTAATTGCTGCATACGGACTTGAGCAACATGTGTATAGATCTGTGTCGTCGATAAATCACTATGACCCAGTAACATTTGAACAACACGTAAATCTGCGCCGTGATTGAGTAAATGTGTGGCAAAAGCATGTCTTAAGGTGTGAGGTGATAAGTCGTTCTGAATATTCGCAATCAGGGCATAACGTTTAATCGCATACCAAAAGTTTTGTCGACTCATGATGGCGCCTTGTTGAGTTAAAAATAAATAATCAGTGGCGAATTTATATAATTCTGGACGAGCTTCATTGATATATTTTTCAATCCATTCAGCTGCGATTTGCCCTAGAGGAACCAAACGTTCTTTATTGCCTTTTCCAAGAATTCTTAAATAACCTTGATTGAGGTTAATCAGATCGATCCTGAGATTGATTAACTCACTGACACGCAGACCACAAGCGTAGAGCACTTCAAACATTGCACGATCTCTTAAGCCGAGTGCAGTACTGGTATCAGGGGCGTGAATTAGTGCCTCAACATCCTTTTCAGATAAATCTTTAGGTAAAGCGCGACCTAGTTTTGGTGTTTTATGGGCTTCAACTGGATTATCCGAGCGTAGGTTTTGTTCACGCATAAATTTAAAGAACGAACGTAGGGCTGACAGTGCGCGTGCAATCGAACGGGGACTTTTACCTTGTTTGGTCAGATCAATTAAGACATCTGAAATGTCATCATGATTCCATTCGGTCATGACCTTGTTTACAGAAATACTGCATTGAATTAAATCGGATAAATATGCATTGCGCGTATGAGGGCTCACAGTATGAGCGATCAGATAATCTCTAAAACTCTGCAAAAAAGAGAGTTCAGGGGGTATGATGACTGCAGTCGGAATACGTGGTTTTTTATTTAACATGATGTACAAAACTTCTATTAATAAATCAATGGAGTAATTCGACTCGGCTCACTTTAGTGTAATTTTAAAGTCATGTCGATGTGTTAAAAGAACCCAAGTTGCAACTAAACCTTATTTGTTAATTATTCTCATTTGTTTGTATACTGTGCAAAAGTATTTAGGAACACGACGGTGCGTTTATCTGATTTAAAAGTGAAGGAGAAAGGTGTCATTGTGAAAGTGAATCGTCATTCACAAGATACACAAACTCAACCCGATCTTGTAGCAAGTCGCTTGGAAACGCTGGGTTTTATCCCCGGTACATCTGTTCAAGTGATTACAAAAGGTATTTTTGGTGGTGATCCTATTTTAATTCAAATCGGATTTACGCGTTTCGCATTACGTAAAATTGAAGCTGAAAAAATTGAAATAGAATCGGGAGTCACGGCATGAGCGATGCCTTACGTATTGCCCTTGTTGGTAATCCTAACTGTGGTAAAACTTCATTATTTAATCATTTAACAGGAACACGCCAAAAAGTTGCAAACTATGCGGGTGTTACTGTTGAACGTAAAGTAGGTCATTTTAAGCTGCCATCTGCACAGGCAGTACGCGTACTCGATTTACCTGGAACGTACAGCTTAAATGCAACCAGTCCAGATGAAGCGATCACCCGTGATGTTGTTCAGGGCAAAATTGCCGAAGAAGGACAACAAGATGCGTTCTTGTGTGTTGTTGATGCAACCAACTTAAGCTTACATTTGGGCTTGGTTTTGGAAATGATCGAACTTGGTCGTCCAATGCTGTTGGTGCTTAACATGATGGATGAGGCTCGCCGTCGTGGTATCCAAATTAATAGTCAAAAATTAGCTCAGCGTCTCGGTATTCCTGTTGTTGAAACTGTTGCAGTGCGCAATTCTGGCATTGAAAATCTGATGAATGCCTTAGAGCAAGGTAAGTATGCCACGCCGCATACTGAGCTTAGTGGTTTAAAGGGCGATCATCATCAACAAATCTCAATCATCATGAATGATGTGGTGCAATTTGTTGAGCAAGAAGATAAGCGTTCAGACTTTTTAGATAAAATTTTCCTTCATCCCGTTTTAGGTCTAGTCAGTCTTGCTGTCATGATGTTTGTGGTTTTCCAAGCTGTATTTGCTTGGGCTGCACCCTTTATGGATGGTATTGAAACTTTCTTTGGCTGGTTGGGTGAAGTGATCGGTGGTTGGATTGCGCATCCTATGCTGAACAGTCTAGTGGTCGATGGTGTGATTGCGGGTGCTGGTGGTGTCGTGGTGTTCTTACCGCAAATTCTAATTCTATTCTTCTTTATTTTGGTATTAGAAGAGTCGGGTTATTTGCCACGAGCTGCATTCTTGCTGGATAAGTTAATGTTTAAAGCAGGACTTTCTGGTCGTGCCTTTATTCCACTACTCTCAAGCTTTGCCTGTGCCATTCCTGGGATTATGGCAACCCGGAGTATTTCAGATCCGCGTGATCGTCTAACCACCATTTTTGTTGCGCCGTTAATGACGTGTTCAGCACGCCTCCCTGTATATGCCTTATTGATTGCAGCGTTTATACCTGCACATACCGTTTGGGGTATCTTTAATTTACAAGGTTTAGTGTTGTTTGCTTTATATATGGCAGGCATCGTGAGCGCTTTAGCGGTCTCATTTGTGATGAAGTTTTTCCAAAAGGACAAATCTCAGCACACTTTATTGATGGAATTACCGAGTTATCGTTTTCCAGATATTAGAAGTGTTTTCATCGGTCTACTTGACCGTGCGAAAATCTTCTTAAAACGTGTCGGTGGCATTATCTTTGCCTTATCGATCATTCTTTGGTTCTTGTGTACTTTCCCGCAACCACCAGAAGGTGCGACTTTGCCCGCGATTGATTATTCATTGGCAGGTATGTTAGGTCATTTGATCCAACCAATTTTTGCGCCACTTGGTTTCAACTGGCAAATCTGTATTGCCTTGATTCCTGCTATGGCAGCGCGTGAAGTTGTCGTGGCTGCATTGGGTACCGTCTATGCATTATCTGCTGTAGATGAAGATGCAATGACCGAAGGTTTGTCTAGCATCATTAGTGGTGGTGGCGATTTAGGTTGGTCGTTGGCAACAGGTTTGTCTTTATTGGTTTGGTTTATTTATGCACCCCATTGTTTGGCGACCTTGGCAACCATTAAGCGTGAAACAGGTTCATGGAAAACTGTTGGGATTATGACAGCCTATTTATTTGGTTTGGCTTATCTCATGTCTTACTTGACTTATCAGGTTGCGACACATTACTGGGCTTAAGTTCAGTTCAAATTTAAGCTCAGTGCCAACCTTAGCTCAGTGCAAACCTAAGCTAAACGTTGAAAAATGACATTGAGTAGATGAGCATTTTTAAAAGTGGTTTTAAGTTCGCTTCAAAGCGGTTTAAACGTAGCGCTGAGTTTTATGCAGTAAACATTGGATAAAAAATCAGGAGATTGAAATGGTTGAAACATTGATTGTCGCTGCTCTAGTGCTATGGAGCGCATTGGTGGTGTTTAAGAAAGTTTTCCCGCAGACATCAAACTCATTTTTTTCTTTATTGTCGACGGCATGTACAAGTCGAGGCTGGATGAGAGTTGGAAATTGGCTAAAACCAGCTGCGGCAGCAGGTTGTGGTGGAAACTGTGGCTGTGATGCACAAGAGGATGGTCCAAAATCTGCTCAAAAAGTAGAAGTTCAAGCAGTGAAATGGAAATAATTTAATTTCACTAATTCCAACATGTTTTAGCAGTGTGTTAAAAAGCCGTCAAATTTGACGGCTTTTTACGGTCTGACACAAAAATAATGTTTGAAAGACGAAACAAAAAAAGCAATCAAAACGGCAAAGTGCTAACATTTTGTAGATTTTAAAAAATACATGCTGGTGGGGCAAAATGTTAATACAACGTGGTGGATTAAAAGTTGTTGCTGGGCTAGGTATATCGGGAGTTTCAGCAGTCAATTTCTTGCATGAAAAAGGCTACCGTGTTGCAGTAACAGACTCTCGAGCTGTCCCACCTGGGCATAATCAAATCCCAGCAGATGTACAAACCAGTTTTGGACAATTTGACCAAGACTTATTATTACAAGCAGAAGAAATTATTATTAGTCCTGGGCTCGATCCTAAACAACCCGAAATTCAAGCTGCGATCGACCAAGGTATTCCTGTCGTCAGTGAAATTCAAATTTTACGCCGTATGACAGACAAACCCATCGTTGCAATTACTGGTTCAAATGCGAAAAGCACAGTGACCACATTGATTGGATTGATGGCAGCAGATGCAGGGGTGAAAGTTGCGGTTGGCGGAAACTTAGGTCGACCTGCTTTGGATTTAACCAACGATGATCCAGATCTTTATATTTTAGAGCTTTCGAGTTTTCAGCTTGAAACAACATCTCATCTCAATGCAGAAGTGGCTGTCGTATTAAATATAAGTGAAGATCATCTAGATCGTCACGGCGATATGTTTGGCTATCATACGGCGAAGCATCGTATTTTTCAGGGTGTAAAAAAAGTTGTCTATAATCGCGATGACTCATTAACCCGTCCATTGGTTCCAGATGCGACCCCAATGCAAAGCTTTGGATTAAATGCACCTGATATGAATCAGTTTGGTGTATTACGTGATTTGGATGGCACGATTTGGTTGGCACGTGGTCGTGAGCGCTTGTTGAAAAGTACAGACATGTATATGCAAGGCTTGCATAACATTGCCAATGCTTTGGCATGTTTGGCATTAGGCGAAGCTATTTCATTGCCTCTAGATGTGATGCTGGAAACATTAAAAACCTTTAAGGGTTTAGAGCACCGCTGTGAATTTGTCAAAGAAGTGCAGGGCGTACGCTATTATAATGATTCTAAAGGTACCAATATTGGTGCGACCTTAGCGGCTTTAGATGGTTTAGGTGCAGCAATTGAGTCTCAAGGCGCAAAAGTTGCGATCATTCTCGGTGGTCAAGGTAAAGGCCAAGATTTTAAAGCATTACGCGACTCATTATCTCAATATTCCAAAACAGCGGTATTGATTGGTGAGGATCGTCTGTTAATTGAAGAGGCTATTAAAGATACGACAAGTATTTTACATGCGCAATCTTTAAAAGAGGCGGTGATGCTATGTCAACAACACACTCAAAGCAACGATGTGGTTCTGTTATCTCCAGCATGTGCAAGTTTTGATATGTTTAGCGGATACCCTGAACGTGGACGTCAGTTTGTTAATCTTGTGAATGAACTGAATTAAAAATAATAAGGAAGACGATATGGCTGGGTTAACTCAGACGGCAATTGAAAAATTTTCACAAGCATATAACCGGTGGCTTCCTAAAGTTCCGGAAGAGATGACGACAAAGAATGTTCTGATCTTTTGTGTAATCGCTTTACTGTGTATTGGAACGGTCATGGTTGGGTCTGCATCTATGCCATATGCAGAGAGATTGCATGAAAGTCCATTCCATTATGTCATTCGACATGCAATTTCAATTGTGGTGGCTTTTTTTGCTGCTTTATTGGTTTATCGTGTTTCTTTGAATGTTTGGTTCAAAAATACATTTCCGTTGTGGTTAATTACCATTGCTTTATTGGTCGCAGTCTTGCTGATCGGTTCAGAAGTCAATGGTTCGACTCGTTGGATTCGTGTTGCTGGTTTTACCTTCCAACCGACCGAAGCTGCCAAAGTGATGATGGCAATATTCACAGCGGATTATGTGGTTCGTCGCTCTGAAGAAGTCCGCAGTAATGTGAAGGGTTTGATACGTTTAGGCGTTATCATGCTTTTGACCGTGGGACTGATTATTGCAGAGCCTGATCTGGGAGCAACGGTGGTGATTGCTTTCACTATGCTCGGTGTTTTCTTTTTGGCGGGTGCTCCGCTGATTCAATTTGGTATTGCTTTGGGCGCTATTTTAGCGGCTTTTGTATTCTTGGTGGTGTTTGAACCTTATCGTTTCGAGCGTTTAATTTCGTTCACAAATCCTTGGGCTGACCCATTGGGTACAGGTTATCAATTAACCAACGCACTTATGGCGTTTGGTCGTGGTGAATGGTTTGGCGTAGGGTTAGGCCATAGTATTCAAAAAATGTCGTATCTACCTGAAGCACATACTGACTTTATGTTGGCAATTTTAGCTGAAGAGTTTGGTTTGGCAGGTATCGCTGTTGTTTTAGGCTTATCCTTTTTAATGGTGGCAACCTGCGTGAAAATTGGCCATCGTGCTTTACGTCACCAATACTTACGTGCAGGTTATTTGGCTTACGGTATCAGTATTATTTTCTTATTACAGATTATCGTGAATGCAGGTATGAACATGGGTGTTTTGCCGACTAAAGGTTTAACTTTACCGTTTATTAGTTACGGGGGTTCATCTTTAATTATGTGTGCTGTGATGATTAGTTTGATGTTGAAGATTGATTCCACCACGCAAGTGAAGAATCCAACCAAAGAAGAATCAAGCTTCTAAATGCTTCGGTTCTGGCAATGATTATACGTCTATGCTGATGGTGTTATGACTGATTATGTAGCACCATCGGCGGCATATGTGTTCCACAATTTAAGCATACCACTTGACCTTGTTTGGCTTTGGAGAGCGGAATAAGAGGAATAAAAAATAAAGAAAAATAATTGCGCTGCTGTTTGATCTCATAAGTGCTATAGCTTTTACAAACAGGACAGTGAAACTGTCCTTTATCCGTTTTAAGCGTTTTCGGGCCGATACCAAAAATAAAAAACATAAGCTCAATATCATCATAAAAATCTATTGAAAGATATTTCTATCTCAGACACAAGTGATCTTTGTAATCATGACACGGTTTTAAAAATGTCGCTTAAACAAACGCTCATTGAATAAATGTGGCTTGAACAAATAGTGCTTAAATAAATGTTCCTTGAATTTGAGTACCAGCTGGAATCAAATTTCGTTGCCACTGCGCAACAGCTTGAAGCAACATACGCTGTGGCTGATCTAGATCGACAGCAGGTTGTCCCAATGCAAGAATAGCTTCGAGTAGTAATTGTGACGCGTGTTTGATATCGAGTGCCGCTGCTAAATTTTGTTTTGACAGTTTAGTGCCATCTTTATTCATAGCTAAAGGCAGGTGCATATACGTTAAAGGTGGATAACCGAGCAACTGCCCCAACCATATTTGACGTGCAGTATTGTCCAAAAGATCAGCACCCCTCACGACATGAGTAATACCTTGTAAATAATCATCGACCACAACGGCCAGTTGGTAATTAATAATGCCATCACGTCTTTTTAAAACGAAATCACCTAAGTCGGTGCATAAATTCGAACACTGCTGACCTTGGAGAATGTCGTTGAAACCAATGGATTGATTGCGCACTTTAACGCGAATGGCACGTGCTATGAATGGCAGATTTAAATCACGGCAAGTCCCTGCATAGATGTGATTAGAACCCAGCATTTTTCGAGTACATTGGCAGGCGTAAATGAGATCTTGAGATTGGAGCTGATCTAAAACAGATTCATATAAATCGAGACGATCTTTTTGATAAATAATAGTGTCATCGGATTCAAATCCGAACGCATCAAGACTACTGAGAATATGCTGTTCACTGTCAGGGTAGATGCGTGGAATATCGGTATCTTCAATACGAACAATCCAACGACCCTGATGGAACTTTGCATCACAATAGCTGGCAACGGCTGTTATGAGTGAGCCGAAATGCAAAGGGCCGGTTGGCGATGGCGCGAACCGACCTGAGTAGCGTATTTGCGAAACATCGTTTCGCTGCTGCGCATGAGCTGAGCTAGGCTCAGCCAAGAAATGATCAACAGTCACAATTAACCGTTATTTTGCTTCTCTTTAATTTCTGCTAAAGTTTTGCAGTCAATACAAAGGGTCGCTGTTGGGCGAGCTTCTAAACGACGTAAACCAATTTCGATACCACAAGTTTCACAGAAACCGTAGTCATCATTTTTGATTGCATCAATTGACTGCTCAATTTTACGGATCAATTTACGTTCACGGTCACGCGTACGCAATTCAATCGCAAACTCTTCTTCTTGAGTGGCACGATCATTTACATCAGGTAACGCGGTGTTCTCGTCTTGCATCGTATTTAAAGTACGATCCACTTCTGACATTAAATCTTCTTTCCAGGCCAATAAGATTTTTCGGAAGTGTTCAAGCTGACCATCAGACATGTATTCTTCATTTTTCTTAGGCTGATAAGGATCAATGCCAAATAGACTTGCTGCTTTACCACCTTCAGACGCCTTTGGTTTCGTCTTACGTACACGTTTCGCAGCAACCACGTTGGTTTCTTCCAAGACTTGATTTTGGTTGTCATTCGCCATACAGGGCATTCCTCATCATATGCATACATCTATACGCAAAAAATATGGTGATATGCAAGTGTTTTTATCGCTTCCCACAGAACATTCCGTTGGGGGCGTCATCATATAGATATTTGATCCAAGATGAAAGCAATGAATATCTATTACACGATTAGATCAATCCTTTCGGTCAGATAACTTAATCTATAACTGTTGAAAAGAAAAGCTAATAGCCTGAAATTTCTTTGTTAAATTTTTGTCGGAATTTTTGTACGCGATGCACCTTGGTTTCAAACTCACCATTCTCTTTAAGTAGGAGGCTTCGATAACCTGGCGCGATGTCATCTAAAGCAAACTCAGTACTCAACGGTTTAAATTGTACTGAGGTAGAAGGCGTCGATAAAAACTTAATATGTCGCCAAACATTCAATGAATCTTGATGCACATGCCCACAAACCACAGTCTTGATATTATTAAAAGTGGCTAATATTTCGGTCAGCTCTTCGGTATTTTTAAGTTTATGATGATCAATCCAACTCGATTTCATTTCCAAAGGATGATGATGACAACCGATCAAGATCGGATGTTGCTTATTCTGCTCTAATATTATTTTAAGATGACTCAATTGCTCTGGCTGAATCCAGCCATCTATTTTATGGGGAACCGCTGTAGTGAGTAATACTATGCGCCAATCACCCACGTTAATTATCGCAGGAATCGGGTCTGGTGATACAAAAGGAAAATACGTTATATCATCATGATTGCCGGGCGTTTGATAAAAAGGAATATTGAACTGACGCATATAAGACTGATAGCGCGCATAGGTCTCAGGTCGTGGAACTTGTGCTAAATCGCCCGTATGAATTATGGCGTCAATGTCAGGATATTTTTCTAAAACATCTTCGATCACAGCATGAAAACTGATCTCTGGATTCATTTCAACAAATGTTTTCTCAGGATCATCCATTAAATGTGTATCTGTAATTTGGATAATTATTTTTTCATGAGCATTGGCTTTTTTGAATGGAATCATCGTATGTCCTCAAGTCTGTGAGCACGTTGCGATATGCTGCTTTAACCATTGCAAAGCCATAATCACTGGGGCATTACGAAGTCGTGAAGACGAGAGTAATGCGGGCAGTTGATGATACTCGATGATATGGAGCTGAATGTTTTCACCCTCGTCTGGCATACCAAATACTCCACCGTGTTCTGGCAGTTCTGCATGGGCCACATAAAGATGAAAGATTTCGTCACAGGCCCCAGCTGAAGGATAAAAACTAAAAAGATGTTCTAGCTTGTCTATTTCACATCCTGATTCTTCTAAGCTTTCACGACGAATGCAAGTTTCTGGTGATTCATCGCCATCTAACACACCTGCGATAATTTCAAGTTGCCATGGGGAAATAGGGTCATCAATTGCACCCACTCGAAATTGTTCAATGAGTGCAAAACGTTGAAGTTGATCGTTATAAATTAATACACCTGCCGCTTCTTTGCGGTGAACCAATTCACGCTGAATGAGCGCTGTATATTCAGATTGATTAAAAAGTTGATGTCTTAAAGCGACTTTTTCTATTTCAATAAAGCCTTTATATAAATTCTCACGAGACTGAATTTCAAAATCATTGTTGTTATAAGTCGCTTGTTCTAAAATTTTCATTCGCTTAAGTTAGGATGAAATAAGTTCACTTCATCCTAACTTAGAAATGTAGAAAGACAACAATTTTTTTGTCTAATTACAGCTTCTGATACAACTTTTGTCCATGGAGATGAAATTCTGCTTTCATTGCATTGAGACCTAATTCAACATCTTGATTTGTCATTATTTGCGAGGTCGCAGATTTATTTTTTTGCGCATATTCACGCACATTTTGCGTAATTTTCATCGAGCAAAATTTTGGACCACACATTGAACAAAAATGTGCTGATTTGTGCGCCTCTTTAGGCATGGTTTCATCATGCATAGAACGTGCAGTATCTGGATCCAAGCTCAAGTTAAATTGATCTTCCCATCGAAACTCAAATCGTGCTTTGGATAAAGCATTGTCGCGGACTTGTGCGCCAGGATGTCCTTTGGCCAAGTCTGCAGCATGAGCTGCAATCTTATAAGTAATGATCCCATCCTTAACGTCTTTTTTATTGGGTAAACCCAAATGTTCTTTCGGTGTGACATAACACAGCATGGCTGTTCCATACCAGCCAATCATCGCAGCTCCAATGGCTGAAGTGATATGGTCATAACCTGGTGCAATATCTGTGGTGAGAGGGCCTAAGGTATAAAATGGCGCTTCTTTGCACACTTCTAATTGCAGATCCATATTTTCTTTGATCATATGCATCGGGACGTGACCCGGTCCCTCGATCATCACTTGAACATCGTGTTCCCAGGCACGATGAGTAAGCTCACCTAAAGTGCGAAGTTCTGAAAATTGTGCTTCATCATTGGCATCTTGAATACACCCTGGACGTAGACCATCACCTAAACTAAATGAAACATCATAAGTTTTCATGATTTCACAAATATCATCAAAATGTGTATAGAGAAAATTCTCTTCATGATGCGCTAAACACCACTGAGCCATGATTGAACCACCGCGTGACACAATACCTGTGAGACGGTTTGCAGTCATAGGAACATATCTTAAAAGTACACCAGCATGAATGGTGAAATAGTCGACACCCTGTTCAGCCTGTTCAATTAAAGTGTCTTTGAAAATTTCCCAAGTGAGATCCTCAGCAACGCCATCGACTTTTTCTAGTGCTTGATAAATAGGTACAGTTCCAATCGGCACAGGTGAGTTTCGAATAATCCATTCACGGGTCTCATGAATATTTTTACCGGTAGATAAATCCATGATGGTGTCAGCCCCCCAACGTGTGGCCCACGTCATTTTAGCGACTTCTTCATCAATACTTGAACCCAAGGCTGAGTTCCCAATATTGGCATTAATTTTTACCAAGAAATTACGTCCAATAATCATCGGTTCAATTTCAGGATGATTAATATTTGCTGGGATGATGGCACGACCTTCGGCGACTTCTTTACGCACAAATTCAGGAGTAATTTCCATGAGATTATGCGCACCAAAATTTTGCCCAGGATGTTGGCGCATATCCACAGTATCGTGTTGGCGTTGATTTTCGCGGATTGCAATGTATTCCATTTCAGGAGTGATGATGCCTTTTTTTGCATAATGCATCTGCGTCACATTATGATTGTGTTTTGCCCGGCGGGGCTTTTGAATATGCGCAAATCGAATATCGGCAGTGCGAATATCGCGAAGTCGATCACGGCCAAACTGTGAACTTAATGTATCTAAAACTTCGGTGTCGTTACGAGATTCGATCCATGTTTCACGAACGGAAGGGAGGCCTTTATTTAAATCGATCTTAATATTTGGATCGGTATAAACACCTGAAGTGTCATAGACCATGATCGGCACATTGGTTTCACCACCTAAAGATGTTGGGGTGTCTGACAATACAATTTCACGCATTGGAACTTGGATGTCGGGACGTGAACCTTGAATATAAACTTTCTGAGAGGCAGGAAGAATTCGAGTGAGATCTTTCGCATCTTGTTCATGTTGAGCTGATACATCAGCAGTGAGATTCGTTAATTGGTTCATTGCAATGATCCTTATGAAATGACATCAACGAATCAAGCACGACCAAAAACGAGGGCATTTTATCAAAGAAGATAAAAGAGGACTTGGTTTTTAGATGGCTTGATTCCTACGCAGGTATTAACCTGATCAGGTTCAACGGTACTCATCTTCAAATGTCTTCACATTTAGATGATCTCAGCGAGCGATTACTCGCGCTCCGTCAAGCGATTGCTGGATTTTAACACAGATAGTTGCTTAAAGCTGAACGTTTGAGCGATATAAAATACCTGCACCAAAAAGGTGTAATGAATAAGAAATGGCATTTCATCTGAGTAGATATTTACGCCTTGTTAGGCGTGATGAGCTGTTTTCAGAAGAGCGCTAAAGTTTTATTTAAGACAGGTTTGTTTAAGTTGAAAGATGGCAAATTTAGAAATGAAGAAAATTAGAAAATCTGATCATTAGATCTCTTTCATAAGTCGAAAAATGATCATTGAGTGGCCATAAATTTATACGTAAACATTCTTTCTCCCTTTGGTACAAGGTTAGGGAGGGAATGCTCATGATGAGTCTGTTTTATGAATAATGATTTTTGAAAGAAGTCTATTGGTCAATGTTTAATGTTTAATGTAGAAATTTGAATATCATGCTTGTTTTATACGATAAGTATTTTATTTGGTTGCGGTAAGAAGAGATGTTTAGTGCGAGCAGAGTTGTTGATTTATAGTTGGCTAATAAAAGAGATATTGAGTACAAAAAGAAATATTGAATAGAAGAACATGTTGTTTAAGCTTTGGTAATGCTGTTTTGACGATTGCTCATACAAAATCATGAGTATGCTGTTTTAAAAATATCAAACCATTTTATTAAATGTTGAGCAATTTAAAAATATTAAGCATTTATTCATCTGAGATAAATATCCCAAAAAATTTAAAAATAAATCATTAGTCATTGTCATAACAAATTGCATCACTAAAACAATCACGCTTCTGTGGCTGACTAAAATTAAAACTTTTTAAATTTAAGTAGTGTTTGATTTGCTCGGTAGGGTCATGGCTTATGGCTGCATTTGATTGTTCTGAAAGAGCAGCCTGTCTTTGCCTTGGTGTCATGCCGATGTAGTCTAAAAATAATCTGGCTTGGTCCGCTAAACGGCTATTTTTATTATGAGATAACCGTTCGATTTCATTCAGATTAGAGATTTGAATATCATCAAGACTATCAAAATGGGATGAGACAGGAGAATCCTTTAAACCGACAAACAACAAGCTGGTATAGACCTGTAGGAGATAGTGCGCATCATTTTTGAAACTAGAGTCTGGGTAATTCTTAATATAATTTTCCCACATTTGGGCACGTGAGCTAATTTCTTCAGGTGTGATGAGAATACTATTCTTTTTAAATACTGGAGTTTGGTTATGTAATGCCATTATTTGCATGAAGTTTTTTTCTGCTTCAGGGAAATAGGGTGCAAATACTTTTGCGAGATAGTAAGCATTGCGCTTATAACTAGATTTATTGTGGGAAGTGTCGACAAAATCAATATACGCTTGACCTTTATGGCGTAATAGATACTGATCACGAATATGTAGTTTTTCAAAATGGCTTTGTTGAATCGTTGGGTATTGAGATTCGTCGTGAGCATATAAATCAAATGCTTTTTGTTGTTCTGGGGTCCGATCTATTTTTAGAAATTGTACATACATTTGATCTGCTAGATGCATTAACTCTTTTTGTTCATTGAAGGACATGAGTGGCAAACAGAGTCGAATATCTTGATTAATTTGTTGTAAGGCAAAGGTGGTACGTTGTGACGAAATCGATTTCATTTCATCCTGTAAACGCTTGCAAATTAAATTTAAATCTGGCGTAGTACTCTGTTGCTCTTCTATTTTTTTTGTCTCGATACGTATTTCTTCAGGCAGCGGCTTTTGACAAGCAATGAGCATGTTACACATGATCACAATGATGAAAGTTGTACAAGCTTTGTAAGATAAATTCGTAAGATTCATTGTACCGTCAAATTAAATAAAAAGAGTGCGATATTCAGGAGTAGCTAATTCTCACTTATTTTTGTATAAACGAATGAAATAATTTGTATTTCATTCGCAAATTAGAGTTAATTAAATACAATGAATGGATCTATAGACCCTAGTCTGACTAATTTAGAAGAGTGTGAAAATTGAATTCAATTCAAAATAATAAAAAACATACGAAAAAAGTAAGCTACCGTTTTAAAATTTGCTTATTTACACCATTATTTAAATGCTTGGGCGAACCGAAATGATAAAAAAGACCTTATTTGCCGCAAGTTTATTTATTCTGAGTCCGATGAGCTTTGCTTTAAATTTAATTGAAGCATATGAGCGAGCTAAAACGACTGATCCAAACTGGCAAGCCAATTTATACCAATATCAAGCAGATCAATTGAATTTAGGTTTGGCAATAGGGAATCTTTTACCTACAGTGACTATTTCTGGCAGTGTGGCGCGTAAGAATCAAGATGTGGGTAAAAGTTCAGGTCCAAATGTGGGATTCAATTCTGCTGACTTAATCGCGGAAACCTCAACGACCAAACAAATCGCAATTACAGCACGTCAACCGCTCTTTCGTCTGGATGCATGGCAAGGCTATAAGCAAGTGAAAACCTCGGTTCAATTGAGCGAAGTCACACTGAAACTACAGAAGCAACAACATATCTTAAATGTCGCCGAAACTTATTTTAACGTACTTAGACAACAAGCGTTAACCCTGACTATTGCGCAGGAAGAAAAAGCATTGCTTGAACAATTAAACATGATGAATGCTAAATTGCGAGAGGGCTTGGTTGCAAAAAGTGATGTGAGTGAAGCCAATGCACAATATGAAAATGCGCGTGCGAATCGTATTGCAACGGGTGTACAGCTTATTCTTGCACAAGAGCAATTGGCGCAATTGATAGGCCCTTACAATGATAAGCTTGCTGTGTTACGTGATGACTTTCAATATCAAAAACCGATTCCAAATTCACTGAGTGATTGGAATAAACTGGCACAAAGTCAAAACTTAGATATCTTGCAAGCCAAGATTCAACAACAATATGCCAATGATCAACGTAGAGTTGAACAGGCGGCTCTTTACCCACAAATTGATGCTGTTGCAACCTACGGGCAAAATCAACAAAGCCCAAAAACCTTAGTGTCAGGGGATGGTCAGTTTGATCAAGTGGGCGTCGAGATGAATTGGAATATATATACAGGTGGACGTACTCAAAAAAGTATTCAAAAAGCCACGGTAAATCTGAAGAAGTCAGATTCCCAGCTTGATGCAGCCATTCGTAAAGCCAATACTGATGTAAAGAAATCTTTTTTACAGGTAGAAACAGATCAAGCCAGCATTCAAGCACGAAAAGCGGCAATGGAATCATCAGCTTTGGTTGCTCAAGCTTCAAAAGCCCAATATGATGAAGGTCTAAAGAATATGGTTGATGTATTATTGGCGCAACGTAATTCATTTTCGACGCAACAAGAATTTGTCAATGCGCAATACGATTATGTGTTGAATGTACTGAGATTAAAGGCTTCAGTTGGGCAGTTAGATGAACAAGAGTTAGAACGAATGAATGCTTGGCTGATCTATAAATAATATTTTTAAGTTTAAATCTGTCATCAAAGGTTCATCATGACTATGATTTAATATCGGAAAAATATATCGCATTAATTGTGGAGTATCTCAATTTTGAGCTCAAATAACCCTGTGTTAAGCCATCATATTTCTTCACAATTTAATGAAGATTTACAGGATGTTCATACGAAATTTATGACCATGGGTGGTTTGGTTGAACAGCAAGTGGCAAATGCGGTTCATGCACTTTTAGACACCAATGCGGATTTAGCAGTCGATGTGCAGTTTCTAGACAATACGGTCAATCGCTATGAGCGTGAAATAGATGAAGGTTTAACGCTTATCTTGGTGCGCCGTCATCCTGCTGCCAGCGACTTACGTATGGTGATTGCGATGAGTAAAGCAAATACAGACCTTGAGCGAATTGGTGATGAAGCGGCTAAAATTGCACGTATTGCACAAAATTTATGTGAAGAAGGCGAGTCTCCACGAGGTTATATGGAGACACGGCATATTGGTAATCAAGTTCGAGTCATGATTCATGATGCTTTAGATGCTTTTGCACGAGTAGATGCAGAACAAGCGCTTAGAGTATTGCTTGCAGATGCTGATATTGATCGTGAATATCAGTCTGCAACACGAACGCTAATGACCTATATGATCGAAGATCCTCGCCATATATCACGTGTGTTGAATGTGATGTGGGTATTACGTGCTTTGGAGCGTATTGGTGATCATGCTCGAAATATTTCAGAGCAAGTGATTTATATGGCAAAAGGTTTTGATGTACGTCACACCAGTGTTGAAGAGATTGAAGAAAAAGTACAAGGCACGAGTAATCACTAATACTCGACTCAACTAATAAAAGCTCCGATTAAATGGGAGCTTTTTTTAGCACGATCATTTTACTAATCGCAATTTTATAATGCATGATGCTATTTTGCATTTCTGAATGAGAAATCATGAATATTTTCAGCGCAGAGGTTCGCAAAACATGATTTAAATGCAAAGTGATTTGAATCGGAAAAAAATATTTGATGAGGATGAGAGTGGAAAAGACAAAAAAATTCCTAGATTTTGGGGGAAATCTAGGAAGGAAAACTGAGTAATCAGTAAGATATTATCAATTGTGTTAGATTAAGCATTAACGCAATCATTTGTGATGTAATTAATATAATATAAAAGAATGTAATATTCACCAACAGAATTGTGTCACTCTGTGTAATTACTGTTATTTAGTGTAAATTAAAAAATTGTTTTTGATTTATAAGTATTAATTTAAAAAATATACGAATTATTTGAGTCTGAAATTGGTGTATTTATCGCCATCTAAATATAGAAATATTTTAAGCAATTTTTATTGGATAAAGCAAAAAATGAGATTTCAAGTGAAAAATATCGTTTTAAAAAACGCATTAATATGTGCTTACCTACATATTCGCTTTTAATCTTAACCTAGTAGAGATATTTATTATGAGAAGTATCTAGAAAAGTATCTAGAAATTAAAAAAGAGCCTTGCGTAAAGACTCTTTTTAATAGACTACTTTCATAAGTCATTTCTTACATAACAAGTTCACCATCAGTAATCCCTCATTCAAGTCTTCTCCCAAAGGACGGAAGAATTTTGCATATGAATTCATTACCGCTTAATGATTTTTTTGATTGATGAAAGATTTCTAATGCTCGAACTACTCTCACAAATGTAGAAACCAACGAACATGCTCTTTTCTTTGAGTTGAGCAATGGTGTGTGAGAGGTGTGGGCGTTTTACACCTTTGTATCACGCCCTCATAGCTCATATTACAATTCAGGCTTTAGGCCTTCAGCTTTTTCTAAAGTAGCGTCATTGGTGAAGAATTTTTCACGTTGCTCTTCTAAAAATTTTTTCGCATCGGGTTCAAACACGTTTAAGCGTTTTTCATTGATTAACGTCGTTTGGTGTTTTAACCATTCTTGCCACGCTTGTTTAGACACATTGTCAAAAAACTCTTGACCCTTTGTACCTGGAAATGGGGCAAAGTCCAAACCTTCCATTTCAGTCTGATATTTACGGCAAAATACTTGTCTAGACATCTATTTAATCCTTTTAAGCGTAAAGTTTTTCAAGGCGAATGTGAGCACGTTCAATGGCAGCTTCCACTTGCGCAGGTGCAGTACCACCAATATGATTACGTGCATTGACCGAAGCTTCAAGCGTCAATGCTTTTTCAAATACATCGGCTTGGATTAAATCTGAGAATTGTTGAAGTTGCTCTAAGGTTAATTCAGACAAGTCCTTGCCTTCCTGAACGCCAAGCGCAACAGCTTTACCGACAATCTCATGTGCATCACGGAATGCAACGCCATTTTTCACTAAGTAATCTGCAAGGTCAGTCGCTGTAGAGAATCCACGAAGAGCTGCTTCACGCATGATTTCAATATTGGGCACAAGTGCAGGAATCATATCTGCGAATGCCATGAGTGAACCACGGACAGTATCAATCGCATCAAACAATGGTTCTTTGTCTTCTTGGTTGTCTTTGTTATACGCCAACGGTTGACCTTTCATGAGTGTTAATAGACTGATGAGATCACCATAAACACGGCCGGTTTTACCACGAATAAGTTCAGGCACGTCAGGATTTTTCTTTTGGGGCATAATTGAAGAGCCCGTACAGAAACGATCTGGAATATTAACGAATTTAAATTGAGCAGATGCCCAAAGAATCATTTCTTCTGACATACGTGATAAGTGCATCATGATTAAAGAGGCAGCAGCATTAAACTCAATACCGAAATCACGATCAGATACTGCATCGAGAGAGTTTTCACAAACACCTTCAAAACCAAGTAATTCTGCTGTGTATTCACGTTCAATTGGATAAGTTGTGCCTGCAAGTGCAGCTGATCCTAAAGGTAAGCGGTTAACACGTTTACGACAGTCAATTAAACGTTCAGAGTCACGCACTAACATTTCAAACCATGCCATTAAATGATGGCCAAAAGTCACAGGCTGAGCTGTTTGTAAATGCGTGAAACCTGGCATAATTGTCTGGGTGTTTTTAGCGGCTAAACCCAGAATCCCTTTTTGTAATTTTTCGAGTAACTGTAAAATGGCATCGATTTCATCACGCACATAAAGACGAATATCGGTTGCTACTTGATCATTTCGACTGCGACCTGTATGAAGTTTTTTACCTGTAATACCAATACGCTGAGTCAAGCGTGACTCAATGTTCATATGCACATCTTCTAAATCAATACGCCACTCAAATTGACCAGCTTCAATTTCAGTCTTGATGCTGTTTAAACCATTAATAATATCATCACGTTCTTGAGTGGTTAAAACACCTACTTTTGCGAGCATAGTTGCATGTGCAATCGAACCTGCAATATCTTGTTTATAAAAGCGTTGGTCAAATTGAACAGATGCTGTAAATTCAGCAACAAAAGCATCTGTTGCTTCAGAAAAGCGACCGCCCCACATACCTGAGGTTTGAGTTTGTGACGGATTTGAGGAATTAGAAGATGTGGTCATGTCGGCTCAATAAAATTAAAGGCAGTAATTTTGCCAAGAGTATAGCAAATTCAGCCTCGCTTGCCGAAGAGTTGAATGAGGAAACTTATCTAAAAACCCAAAAGCAACCTATGCACTCCGATTTTTTTATCCGTATCTGGCAATGGCAATACTTAGTAGAATTATTTATCGCAAGTATATTTCTATCGCTATTGTTGTCACTCGCCGAGGTTGGAGCTTGGTCTGCCTTAGATTTACAGAACGTCATTATCCATATGCTGTATATTAATTGGACGATGCTGGTTTTTATCGCTGTATTAGATGTTGTACGTAATTTTTGGCAAAGATTAAACGCATTTGTCGCGATGATTGCTGGTTTTTTGCTTTTACAATTGATTGTTTTGATCACGACCTGCAGTCTGAATATATTATTTTACTGGGGGAGTAATTTTTCCTTACAAAATTTATCGTTGCAGATTGTGTTTGATGAGGTGTTTCTACACTTGGGTTATGCGGTCTTACTTGGCGCGTTTGGAATGCGTTATATCTATACGCGTGGTGAGTGGTTGAAGCAACAAAAGAGTGAACTTAATGCGCGTATTCAAGCGATGCAAGCAAGGATTCATCCACACTTTTTATTTAATAGTTTAAATAGTGTGGTGAGTTTGATCGGCAGTGATCCTGATCGTGCTGAACAAATGTTGATCGATCTTTCACGTCTTTTTAGAGCGAGTTTTCAGGAGCTTAAACTGGTTACGCTTAAAGAAGAGATTCAACTTTGCAAACATTATCTAGCCATAGAGAGTGTCCGTTTGGGTTCGAGACTCAATGTAGAGTGGAATATTCAACATCCTGAGCAATTGGTAAACGTGAGCATTCCACTTTTAACTTTGCAACCTTTACTCGAAAATAGTATTTTTTACGGTATTGAGCCAAATCACACAGGTGCAAAGATCGCTATACTGGTTGAAATATTGCAAAATCAAGTCACTATAGTCATTACTAACCCCTATATACAGGATAGAATGGGGCGGAGGGATAGCAATGGTATCGCATTAGAAAATGTAAAACAGAGATTGAAAGCACATTTTGGTTACGCCGTGCAGTTTCGCACTCATGCAGGAAGTGGAATTTTTACGACCTTCATTCAATACCAATATAAATAAAAATATTAAGTTAACATATTAAAATAATTGAGGTTAGCTTAGGCAAGGAGAGAAGATGGATATCTTAATCTGCGATGATGAACCTCTTGCGGTCGAAAGGTTATCTCGAATGGTGACTCAATTGGGCCATCAGGTCGTCGCTACTGCAGAGCATGGACAGCAAGCAATTGATTATGTACAACAGTATGAACCTGATGTGGTATTGCTTGATATTAAGATGCCAGAAATGGATGGCTTAACATGTGCACGTTATTTAACTGCCATGAATCCAATGCCTGCTGTGATATTCTGTACAGCGTATGATGAGCATGCATTAACTGCAATCCAATCTCAAGCGAAGGGATATTTACTTAAACCCATCGCTAAAGAAGAATTAGAAAACGTATTAGAAAATTTAACCCGCTTTACACAAGCGCAACTGTCTAACTTAGAACAAAAAGAACGTATGGAAGAGAAAGCACAAAGACAGCAAATTGCTGCAAAAACTTACCGTGGTTTAGAGTTGATTCCGATAGAAAATATTTACTATTTTTTAGCAGATCAAAAATATGTCACAGTAAGGCATAAAAACGGCAGCGTATTGATTGATGAAACCTTGAAAGATTTAGAGCAAGAATTTGCCAATAAATTTATTCGGATTCATCGTAATGCACTTATTTCTTTAGATTATTTAGATGGTTTAGAGTTAGTTGCGTCTGGACAATATCAAGTTCGTTGTCGAGAACTCAATGAAAAATTAGCGGTGAGTCGTCGTCATTTGCCAATGCTGCGTGAGCGCATGCAGAACTTCTAAGCTGGAAAAATTCTGATCATCAAAATAATTTACTTGCATTTTTAGGATAGCAGGGTAAGTTTAGGGTGTTTAATGCTTGGCAGTACTAAAATGATGAACACCTTAAAAATTGCAACACGTCAGAGCCCGCTTGCTCTTTGGCAAGCTGAGCATATTCGTGAACGATTGGAATCTCTACATCCTGGATTAAAGGTTGAGTTGGTTACGTTTGTAACTCAGGGTGACAAAATTCTGGATACGCCTTTAGCTAAAATTGGTGGTAAAGGACTGTTTGTAAAAGAATTAGAAGCGGCTCTGTTGGACGGTCGTGCAGACCTTGCAGTGCATTCTATGAAAGATGTACCTATGCAACTGCCTGAAGGTTTAGAGCTTGCAGTGATTTGTGAGCGAGAAGACCCATTTGATGCTTTTGTTTCAAATACGTATGTTAAGTTTGAAGATTTACCACGGGGCGCAAAATTAGGAACATCTAGCTTACGTCGAAAAAGCCAAATTTTGAAACAACGCCCAGATTTAGATGTTATTGATCTACGCGGAAATGTGGGTACGCGATTATCAAAATTGGATGCGGGGCAATATGATGCCATTATTTTGGCAAGTGCTGGCCTAAAAAGATTAGGTCTGCATGAACGTATTCGACATACATTAACCGCAGAAGTGAGTTTGCCCGCAGTTGGGCAGGGTGCGCTTGGTTTAGAGTGTCGCAGTAATGATCAAAATGTCTTGTCTTTGATTTTACCTCTAATGCATGCTGACTCAAATGCTTGTGTGCGTGCTGAACGTGCTTTTAATGCATATCTAGAAGGCGGTTGCCAAGTGCCGATCGCTGGATTCGCGACTCTTCAGGGTGCTGAATTGGTTCTTGAGGGGCGAGTAGGAAGTGTTGATGGTTCGACTTTGCTGGTTGATCAAGTCAGAGGATCTATTGATCAAGCTGAAGTCTTGGGTGAAGAGCTGGGTAAAAAATTATTAGCGCAGGGTGCTGGTGAGTTACTTAAAGCACTTTATGAGCATTAATGATTTTTATTAATACGCGTCCACCCGATCGCGCCAAAGCACTGACACAATGCTTGGAGCAAGCAGATTTTAATGTCATTGAATTGCCTGTTTTAGCGCTTCGAGCGAAACCTTTTGATGAGACCTTAAGACTCAATTATCAAGCACTTCCCGATGCAAGTATGATCGTGGTTGTGAGTCCAACAGCTGTTGATATTGGAATGCGATATTTACAGCTTGCGGGATTGGATATCTGTGCTTTAAGACATATTCAATGGGTTGCGGTAGGGAAAACGACTGCTGCTGCGTTGGCGCAATATGGTGTGGAAAGTGCAATACCTGAAGTTGAAACCTCCGAAGGGATGCTGAGTTTATCTATTTTCAATACATTGAATGGGATTGAAAATATTGCTTTTTGGCGGGGTGAGGGCGGTCGTCAGTTTATGATGCAAGAGTTGCAGTCGAAAGACATCAGCATCTTAAATTTCGTTCTATATGAGCGTTATTGTCCTGAACAAACGATCCAGAAATTTCCAGAAATATCAGCATATTTGATTGAGAAAGAGAGACTCAAGCAAGTGCCTTATTGGGTGTGTATCAGTAGTGAAGCCAGTTGGAAAAATTGGCTTATGCTTTGTCGGCATGCTCCTGAATTACTCTCTAAATGCCATTATTTAGTATTGGGTGAGCGCTTATATCAATTACTCGTTCACGATAAAGCAAAACTAAAACAAGATTATGCTGTCAGCCAGTTGGTAGATTTAAATCCTCAAACAATTCTTAAAAGTATTCATCATTGGCGAAAAACATTATGAAGAAATTTTTATATCTGTTGATTGTATTCGTCGTGTTATGGCTCGCAAAATTAAGTTATGACAATTATTTGATATCGAATCAGCTTGTAGATATTAAGACAGATTTACATCAGGCCGAGCAGAGGAATGCCAGTTTAAACGATCAGTTAATTGGATTACAGCGGACAGCAATTCCAGACAATACAAGTCACTCGAAGAGTATTTCTCCAGATCAAAAAGCGGGTGATCATTCTTTATTAAATCCAAGTCAGTTATTGAAACAACAACTTAAATTGGTACAGTTTGCTTTAGAGCAACAACAATATGTATATGCTTTAGAACAGTTAAATCAATTTGATTTTAATGTAGAAGCTTATGATATTGCTGAAACATTGAAGAATGCATTGCATCAAGCAGTTGAGCAAGACCGTAAGGCAATTCAGGGTTATGTATTAGCTCGAAATGTAAAAATAGAACAATTGAATGGTTTATTGGTACAGATTGAACAACAATTAAATGAAGAAGAAAATAATGTAGATTTAAAAGTATATTCAAATACGACGGATTCTTTTTGGCAAAAATGGTTCAAGGTTGATTTTGTAGATCGGCAATCAACAGCGCTAATCAATCGTAAACTGATTTTAAAAGAAGTGCAGTTGCGACTATTATCCGCTCAGCAGTCTTTGCTCAGAGGACAATTTTTAGAATATCAAAAAATATTAAAGTTAATTGTTAGCGAATTAAATACTTTGCCAGACCAGAATAGCCAACAACTCAAGAAAAAAGTTCAAACTTTGCAGCAAGTTCAGATGCAGCCTATCCTAAAATTAAACACTGCCGCAATTTTGGAGTAGTGCGATGAAGCCCATTTTTTTAGTTTATAGTTTTATTGCATTACTGCTTTTAGCCATACTCAGCGTACTCAGCTATGACAATGGTGTCGGATATGTTTATGCCCTTTGGCGTGGTGTGCAAATTCAAACCAATGTTTGGTTTGTCAGTTTTACATTTTTACTGTTTGGATTAGTTTTTCAAGTTTCCTGGAAACTCCTTAAGCGTTATTTCAACCGTGAAAAAAGAAAAATTCAGCAAGTGGTTAATTTTAATGGTTTGCATATTTTTGAAAAGCTAGGAGTGCTCTGGGTGCTTGATGGTGCCGCTGAGCAGCAGGCTTATTTAGAGCCTGTTTTTGAGTCTTCAGGATTATTAAAGCAAGTGGTGGATGCTCGTGTTTTGTATATGAATGAGCATTTAGATGAGGCATTAAAGCAATTGCAAACCAGTCCCGCGGATGCTTTTGAATTGGCTGAACTTCAGCGCATTGAAATTTTTTTAAAAAAACAAGATGGGCAACAGGCACTTACGCATTTAGAGTTTTTACATGGTCATGAGCTTTCTCCATGGTTGGCAGAGCTGAAGGATATTTATTATCAAAAATTAAATAAGTTATGGGGCATGTTTGCGGTGCAATTCCCATGGCTATATTTACACTCAACTCAATTTGGACATTTAGAAACAAAAGCTAAAACGAATTGGTTATCAAAATTATTAATTGAGTTTGATGATGCCTCTACTGATGAATGGCAGTTATTGATTCAACGCTATCAGAATCAACAAGCACAAATTCATATTGCGGAATATGATGTTCGAAAACTCTGGTTAAAAATATTATCACGCATACCTGAAATGGCTGAATATCATCGTGGACTGGCATTAGAGCTTTTGGAAGAAAACTTTGATCAGGAGGTTTTTTTCCTTTGGTTTCAGCAACAGTTATTAAAACAAAACCCAGATTATTTTGAAATTGAAGAGCAGATTAAACAATTAGAAAATAAGTATCCAAGTTTGCCAGTTTTTGCTTTTTCACTTTGGTATATTTATATGGAAACAAATCGTGAAATAGAAGCAGAAGCACTGCTCGTATTATATCCTGATAATATTATGATGAGTTATTTAAGAATAAAATCGAAACTCAATGGTGATGCTTTTTTAATTCAACAATTGAATGCTATTTTTGAAAATGATGTAAATTTTTTACAAGTTAAAATATGAGTTTTTTATGCAGAGCTTGAAGAATTATCCAGTGATATATGAACAAAAGGTAGCGTGGGGTGATATGGATGCCTTTGCGCATGTAAACAACGTCATTTATTACCGTTATATGGAAAGTGCACGCATTGCTTATTTTGAAAAGCTTAATATATTAAAATTAGATGTTAATACTGTGGTTGCATCAAGTCAGTGTAAATATATTAAGCCAGTATTTTATCCTGATACGCTTGAAGTAGGTGCATGTGTTGTTGAGCTCAGAAACTCAGCAATGCGAATGGAATATTATTTATACAGCCATAATCAACAGTGTCTTGTTGCAGCAGGAGAGGCTGTTGTTGTATTTGTGAATAAAAATGATATGAAAAAAGCGTTAATTCCACAAACTGTTCGAGAAAATATTATTCAGCTTGAGAAAACTGTAGATAGAGCGTTAATATAAGACTAAATACTTAGATTATTTTTTGTTGATTTATGTATATCAAGATAATCTAGTAATCAGTAATTGATATAATTAAAATATATTAGATGGCTTTTGTGAATTTCTTTTATTCGATTCTTTTATTTAATCCGATTGATAAATTAAAGATGATAAATTAAAGAGGTTTTTAAATCGTATTTTGTGCGGTTTCATCAAAGCTTAGTTCCATGTCTAAGTATTTCCCTAATAATTATTTTAATTTTTTAAACAGTTTTATGTATGGAGTATGTGTAATGCCGGATATTAGTAATCTATCAGTTGAAGAGTTAAAGAAATTAACAGCAGAAGCGGCTGTATTAATTGAATCAAAGAAAGAGCAAGCTGTTGAAGATGCTTATAATCAGATTCTAGAAATTGCTGAAACTGCAGGTATGACTTTAGAGCAATTTATTGAATATGGTTCTCACAAGCGTAAAAAAACCACGCGTAAGGCTGTAGAACCTCGTTATCGCAACAAAAATAACACGGCTGATACTTGGACTGGACGTGGAAAAAAACCACGTTGGTTGGTTGCTGAATTAGAGAAAGGTGCGAAATTAGAAGATTTTCTTATCTAATTTCATCTCTTTGTCATCAAAAATATCTAAGATCGAAAAAACCAAGCGAAATCGCTTGGTTTTTTTTATAAGAAAATTGGAGATGTTGAAAATATATGCATAATAGCGATTGGAGATGCTTTTCATCTCTTAAGGAATAATAAATGACAATTATGGTAAGTGCTGAATGATTAAAAAATCGAAAGTAATGGTGTGGTGGGGTATAGCTGTCATTGCATTTCTCATTTTTATATTATTGCAAATTCCAGCATCTTGGCTTATTTCAAAATTTTATAAAAATAATCAGGTGCTTAAAAATGTCAGTGGAAATATTTGGCACGGCGAAGCAGATTGGCAGAGTGGGAGTCTACGTGGTTCTGTTGCGTGGAAAACAAGACCATTGGATTTGATTTTACTCCGTCTTGGAGCAAATTTAGAAATTTATAGCGGCCAAACACAATTAAATACAGTATTGGGTTATGGATTTGGAAAGAAGATTTTAGTTAAGAATATGAATGGTAAAATTGCTCCTGAGACGCTGAAAAGTCTAGTGGATTGGCAGTGGCCGAGTAATCAAATCCAGCTGAATGATGTGCAGTTTAATTATAAATCAGATGTAGGTTTTAGTCGTGCAGACGGTTCTATGCAATGGGGTGGCGGTGCTTTAGTTTATCAATTCGCGCAAAGACAAGAGCGAATGAATATGCCATCACTTGTGGGTTCGATATCGGATGATGCAGGACGTCTGAAATTTGATATTCAAGATCAACGGAATCAAAAAATCGCTCATTTAAGTTTAGACTCAAGTTTGATGTTGGATGTCCAATTGACACAGCGGCTATTACTCAATGTTCCTTCTTATGATGGGAAAGCAGGATTAGATACCTTTGTGGTTAGCTCTAGACAGCCTTTGATGAATGGAGCGCTTGGTGAATAAACTTAAAGAAAAATTTAGCCATATCTCTTGGGAGCATTCAGAGCGTCTGGCACCAGTCGTGCTCTTATTTTTGATTTTGGTTCTGTGTTGGAAATTGGCCTCATTTTTTTGGTTAGTGATTGCACCACCCCAAGTGATTCAAGCTGAACAAATAAGTTTGGGGTCGAAACAAGCGCAAGTTCCGAATATATCAAGTTTCTCGCTTTTTCAAGAAGCGGGTGCAACAGCATCAAATGAAGATTCTAATTTAGTATTGGTTTTACAGGGTGTGGTGATTGGATCACCTTATTCAAATTCATCCGCAGTGATTAAAGTGAATGATGTTGCGGATCGTTTTATGGTGGGGCAGAATTTAGAGAATAGTTCTTATCAACTCTCTGAGGTATTCTGGGATCATGTGGTGTTGAGTCAGAGTAATGGGGCTAAACGAGAATTGCGTTTTAAGGGTATTGATAATTTAAACCAGTCCGTATTGCCAGCATCCTCTGCTCAAACTCAACCGAATACGTATAATTCTTCCAACTCTGTTGCGCCTGTACAAAATTCAAATCAAAATGCATTGGGGCAAGCAATTGATAAAATTCAAGAAGATCGTGAACAATATTTAAAGAATCTAGGTGTAAATACCAATAGTGGCCAAGGTTATGAAGTGACAGAGCAAACTCCCGCTGCTTTACGGAATAAACTGGGTTTACGCGCTGGGGATCGCATTCTTTCTCTCAATGGGCAAGCAGTCGGTCAAGGACAAACAGACGTACAGCTGTTAGAACAAGCTAAAAAGTCTGGAAAAGTGAAAATCGAAGTGAAACGAGGTGATCAAGTGATGACCTTTCAACAAGATTTATAAGTACGCAGTATGACCAACAAATTTAGGAAATATAATAAATTATGGATTTTTTGAATCAGCATCGTTCGCTTTGGGCTTTAGTCGCGGCAGCACCTATTTTAGCGGCTGCGAGTATGTCTGCTCATGCACAGACTTGGAAAATCAATCTGCGTGATGCTGATCTCACCGCATTTATTAATGAAGTTGCAGATATTACTGGAAAGAATTTTGCAGTCGATCCGCGAGTCAGAGGTAATGTTACGGTCATTTCAAACAAAGCGCTGAATAAAAATGAAGTTTATGAATTATTTTTAGGTGTATTGAATGTCAACGGTGTTGTGGCTGTTCCTTCAGGAAATACGATTCGTTTGGTGCCTGATAGTAATGTAAAAAACTCAGGTGTTCCTTACGACGCATCTAAAAATGTTCGTGGTGATCAGGTGGTGACGCGTGTTATCTGGTTGGAAAACACCAATCCGAATGACTTAATTCCAGCATTACGACCTTTGATGCCTCAGTTCGCTCACTTGGCGGCGATTCAAGGGACGAATGCATTAATTGTGTCTGATCGTGCGAGCAATATTGTTCAGTTAGAAACCTTGATTCGAAATTTGGATGGTACAGGGCAAAATGATATTGAGGCTGTGACGTTACAGTCGAGCCAAGCTGAAGAAGTGATTGCCTTGTTGGAAACTATGTCTTCAACAGGATCATCTAAAGATATGTCGGGTTCACGCGTGAGGATTATTGCAGATGCTCGCACCAATCGTATTATCATTAAAGGTGATACGGGAACCCGTAAGCGCATTCGTCAAATGGTTGAAATGCTGGATGTGCCTTCAGCTGATCGTTTGGGTGGCTTGAAAGTATTTAAACTGAAGTATGCCAGTGCAAAAGGTTTGGCAGAAATATTACAAGGTCTAGTGACTGGCCAAGCAGTTAACTCAAGTAGCAACGCTGGTTCGAATAACTCATCTAATAACTCGAGTAGCTCATTTAATAATTCAAATTCTAGCAATAACTCCACGACAGGGAGTTCCAGTATTTCGACCCCTGCAATTAATTTAAACGGGGGGAGTTCTAATCAGAATAATCAAAACAATATTACAAGCTTTAATTCAAATGGCGTCAGTATCATTGCAGATAACTCGCAGAATGCTTTGGTGGTTAAGGCCGAGCCTCAACTTATGAGGGAAATCGAGTCTGCTATTCAGCAGCTGGATATGCGTCGTGAGCAGGTATTGATTGAAGCTGCAATTATAGAAGTAGAAGGGAATGATGCTGAACAGCTAGGCGTGCAGTGGGCAATGGGCGATCTCAGCAGTGGTATTGGTTTAATTAACTTCTCAAATGTTGGTGCTGGAATCGCTGATCTTGCCGCTGGGTATTTGGCTGGTGGGACAGCTGGTTTGGGTGCGGCACTGCAAGGCAACTCCAATGGTGTTGGATCTGTGATTGGTATTGGTGATTATAAAGAGGGGGCCAATGGTTCACGTAAATTATACGGTGCACTCATTCAGGCTTTGAAAACCAATACCAAGTCTAATCTGCTTTCTACGCCGTCTATTGTGACGATGGACAATGAAGAGGCGTATATCGTTGTCGGTCAAAATGTACCCTTTGTTACAGGCTCTGTAGCGACTTCAGGGGGTAATATTAATCCTTATACTTCTGTTGAGCGTAAAGACGTCGGTGTTACTTTAAAAGTAATCCCGCATGTCGGTGAAGGTGGAACGATACGATTAGAGGTAGAACAAGAAGTCTCTGCTGTAGCTCGAGATAAAGGGCAAGCGCAAGATTTGGTGACCAGCAAGCGAGCGATTAAAACGTCTGTGATGGCCGAACATGGGCAAACGATCGTATTGGGGGGGTTGATTGCGGATAATAGTATTTATAGTCAAAACTCAGTACCCGGTTTAGGTTCGATTCCCGGCATTGGACGTTTATTTAGAGGCGATAATAAATCATCAGAAAAACGAAATTTGTTGGTCTTTATACATCCTACGATTGTAGGTGATAGTCCGAACTCAAGACGTTTAACGCAGCAAAAATATGACCGACTTTATAGTTTGCAATTGGCAATGGATAAAGATGGTAGTTTTGCTAAGTTACCGGAAAATGTAGAAGATGTTTATCAGCCTCGATTGCCTTTAACCTCCAAGGTGAAAGCTCCTGAAAAGCCTGCGAAGTATCAGCGCGTACCTACAGCGATAGTGGACAATACTAGAACTGCGGTTACAACACCTGTTGCGATTGAGCCAGAGCTAAAACAGCAGTCAGTTGAGCCTAAAGAATCTATTGAAAAAACAAAAAATACGGTGACGACGACAACGATTCGACCAGCTTCTTAACAGTCAGAACATAGAAATATGCATTGACCATGTTAAGATTATTTGGAATTCAATATTGAGTAATGGGTAGGGCATTATGACTTGGAAATTGCAGACAGTTACAGGTGAATTTACAGGGAAAGAAGTTAGTATCGAGCGTGACATGTTGGTTGGGCGTCATCAAGATGCTGATTTGCTCATTCAATCTGCAGATATTTCACGCCGTCATGCTGCATTCTTACTCAAAGATAATGCACTGTGGGTTCAAGATTTAAAATCTTCGAACGGTACTTTTGTGAATGATTTGCGTATCGAAAATGAAACTTTATTAAAGCAAGGTGATATCGTTCAATTTGCTGCGCATAAGTTTTCAGTTTTAGAGCCAGCAGTGCCGTTAAGTGCTGCAAAGTCTATAGTCGCTGAGCCAGTTCAATCGAATGTAAACGATGAAAAAACGCAAGCTGTGACGTTGGCTGCAGAGCCTGATATTCAGTCAAATGCTCAACTTGACGAACAAAAAGACAGTTTGGTTGAGCCTGTGAAAGTTGCTGACGAAGTGATTCAACAGCCTGCTGAAGCAATCGCAACTTCAGAATCAGCGCAATCTCAGTCAGTGTCTTTAGAAACAGCACCTGAAAAAACCCCGTCTCAAACAATGGTGGATCAGGGGATTTTGGATCTAAAAGAGCGTGATGCTTCTGTTTCATTGGATCGTGATGGTATGCCACAAGGCATAGGTATTCCTAAGCCAGCGCCACTACCAGAAGGTGTGGACCTGAGTAATGTCACACCTGTGGTAAAAGATTCAGTAAATTTTGATGTGCCTGAACATTGCTCGACTAAAGAGGAAGAAACACAAAAGAATGCTTCAGTTGGCTTGATGGCATTAATTGTACTTATTGTCGTGGCACTCCTTGCTTGGTATCTTTTAAATTAAGATTTGCAAAATCATGTGGTTAAGGCATGCAATCGCATGCCTTTTATGTTTTAAGGATAAAGAATGAATATTGCCCGATTGGCTCAGCGTGATTTAATACTTTTTGACTTAGACGGAACATTGGTCGATTCTGCATTTGATTTATATCGTGCAATGAATATTAGTCTAGGTGTGCTTGAGCTTCCGAGTGTGAGTGAGCTACAGGTTCGTACATGGATTGGTAAGGGCACTTCTCTATTTTGTGAAAGTGTACTCAAACACGTGACTGGTGTGGTAGATCCAGCGCAACATCAATTGTTGTTGAATACGTTTTTGGAAATTTATAATGCCGATCCTTGTGTTGATACTCAGCCCTTTAACGGAATTTTGACGTTTTTAGCATGGGTAAAACAGCATCAAAAAACCCTGATTTGTGTGACCAATAAACCCGAAATTCCGGCAAGAAAAATTTTAGATGAATTGGATATGAGTCACTATTTTGCCGATGTCATTGGTGGTGATCGTTTTGAAGTCAGAAAGCCTGATCCAAAGCCCTTATTGCATTGTGTTGAAGCATTTAACTCAAGCATTGAGAAGACCTTAATGATTGGTGATTCAAGCAATGATGTTGAAGCTGCTCGACGTGCGGGTATTGATTGTATTGTGGTTAGCTATGGCTATAATCATGGCGAAGATATTCGTTTATGTCAGCCACAGCAAATCGTCGATAACTTGGAAGATTTGTTAGATTAGCGCTATTAAATTAGCGTAATCAAGTCATTGTGATCAAATTAGCATTATGAATGTTAAATTATTAAGCTAAGTCGCAAAATTTTGTATAAGAAGGAAGAGGGATGAACAGTAAGAGTGTTTTTCGATGGCGTCGCTAAATGAGTGTAAAAAATTTATCGCGTATTATTGAAAACTGAAGAGAATTCCTCATGACCACAGCAAGCCAATTTCAACAACTACACTCACAAGGTTATAACCTTATTCCTGTTTATCGTCAGCGTTTGGCTGATACTGAAACGCCACTTTCTGTTTTTGCTCGAATAAAGAAAGATCAACAAGCATATTTGTTTGAGTCGGTTGAAGGCGGAGAAAATTGGGCCCGTTATTCCATTATTGGTTTGGGTGAGTCGACGGTTTTTTCCTGTAATGCAGGGCAGCTGACCATCAAAGATACAGAGGGTTTGGTTTCAACCCAGCCGTGTGCTGATCCATTTCAGTATATTCGAGATTTTCAGGCGCAATTTAAAGTGCCAAATAAAGACGAATTGCCAGACTTACCAAGTTTTACAGGTGGTCTTGTTGGCTATCTAGGCTATGACGCCGTACGTTATATTGAGCCAAGACTTAAAAATGTGCCTGCAGCAGATCCTGTTGGATTGCCAGACCTGTGGTTGATGTTGTCTAAAACGGTCGTGGTGTTTGATAACTTAAAAGATACTTTATTCATCATTGTGCATGCAGATACGCAAGAAGAGGATGCTTATCTTAAAGCACAAGCCAAGCTGGACGAGATTGAGGCGATCCTGGCAAAGCCAGTCAGTTTGCAAGCCAAGAAGCATACTGCACCTCATTTTGTCTCTTTGACGGGTAAAGAGAAGTACATCGAGTCGATTGCTCGAGTCAAAGAATACATTCGTGCTGGTGATGTAATGCAAGTAGTGCCAGGGCATCGTATGGTGTCGGACTTCGATGGTGATGCTTTACAAGTCTATCGTGCATTAAGACATCTTAATCCATCGCCGTATTTGTTCCATGTTCAAGGGAATACGCTATTGGATGATACGCCATTCCATATTGTGGGTTCATCACCTGAGATTTTATCTCGATTGGAAAATGGTGTGGCCACAGTGCGACCACTGGCAGGCACACGCCCTCGTGGTAAAACCAAAGAGGAAGATTTGGCGCTTGAGCAAGAGTTGCTGTCAGATGAGAAAGAAATTGCTGAACATCTCATGTTGATCGACTTAGGACGAAATGATGTTGGACGTGTTTCTAAAATTGGTAAAGTGCAAGTAACCGATCAAATGGTCATCGAGCGTTACTCACATGTGATGCATATTGTATCGAATGTTCAGGGTGAGGTTTTGGATGGTGTTGACGCTTTAGATGTGTTTAAGGCGACTTTTCCTGCTGGAACGCTTTCAGGCGCACCTAAGATCCGTGCCATGGAAATTATTGATGAAGTTGAGCCTGTTAAGCGTGGCATTTTCGGTGGAGCGGTAGGTTATTTGGGCTGGCATGGTGAAATGGATATGTCCATTGCCATTCGAACCTGTGTGATTCGTGAAAATAAGGTCTATGTTCAAGCAGGAGCAGGCTTGGTTGTTGACTCAAACCCAGAGTCAGAATGGGCTGAAACTCAAATAAAAGCTCGCGCAGTGATCAAAGCGGTTGAATTATCATCAAACGGTTTGATTTTATAAGTATTTAGGCTTTTTTTTCAAAAAAACACTTGCAAGGATTCAGAGTTTTGCTAAACTGCACACCGTTCCGATACGAAACGTACGAAACACTAAGAAACGCCGGCATAGCTCAGTTGGTAGAGCAACTGACTTGTAATCAGTAGGTCCACAGTTCGAATCCGTGTGCCGGCACCATCTTAGAATGTTGAGTGAGCAGAGTAAAAGAATAACACTGATAGTAAGTGTAAATGGTGAGGTTCCCGAGCGGTCAAAGGGGGCGGACTGTAACTCCGCTACGAAAGTTTCGAAGGTTCGAATCCTTCCCTCACCACCAATTTAAAAGTTCGATACTTTGTGGTTGTACCAATATGCGGGAGTAGCTCAGTTGGTAGAGCGGCAGCCTTCCAAGCTGCATGTCGCGAGTTCGACCCTCGTCTCCCGCTCCATCGAATATTTTAATGCTCTTATAGCTCAGTGGTAGAGCACTCCCTTGGTAAGGGAGAGGTCTCGAGTTCAAATCTCGATAAGAGCTCCAGATATACAGTTTAGTAGATTTTTCTACAATGTTTTAAATAAAGCAGGCTTTTTAGTCTGCTTTTCAAGTATTTAAGGGTGTCTATTTTTTAGGCGATTGGTCGATATTGAGCAATCTTAGAATTGTGTTCGATGTAAACGAGGAAGATCTTATGGCTAAGGCTAAGTTTGAACGTAATAAGCCACACGTAAACGTGGGCACAATTGGTCACGTCGACCATGGTAAAACAACTTTAACAGCTGCTATCGCGACTGTTTGTGCAAAAACTTTCGGTGGCGAAGCTAAAGACTACGCTGCGATTGACTCTGCACCAGAAGAAAAAGCACGTGGTATTACCATTAATACTTCACACGTAGAATACGATTCTGTAATTCGTCACTACGCGCACGTAGACTGCCCAGGTCACGCCGATTATGTTAAAAACATGATTACTGGTGCTGCTCAGATGGATGGTGCAATTCTTGTATGTGCTGCGACTGATGGTCCAATGCCACAGACTCGTGAACACATCCTACTATCTCGTCAGGTTGGTGTACCTTACATTCTTGTATTCCTTAACAAGTGTGACCTTGTTGATGATGAAGAATTACTAGAATTAGTTGAAATGGAAGTTCGTGAACTTCTTTCTACTTATGACTTCCCTGGTGATGACACGCCTATCATCCGTGGTTCTGCTCTTGCAGCACTTAACGGTGACCAAGGTCAATACGGCGAGCCAGCTGTAGTTGCACTTGTTGAAGCGCTTGATTCTTACATTCCAGAACCAGAACGTGCTATCGATAAAGCATTCTTGATGCCAATCGAAGATGTATTCTCTATCTCTGGTCGTGGTACTGTAGTAACAGGTCGTGTTGAAGCTGGTATCGTTAAAGTTGGCGAATCAGTTGAAATCGTAGGTATCCGTGATACTCAAGTTACTACTGTAACTGGTGTTGAAATGTTCCGTAAATTGCTTGACGAAGGTCGTGCTGGCGAGAACTGTGGTGTTCTTCTACGTGGTACTAAGCGTGAAGACGTTCAACGTGGTCAAGTATTGACTAAACCAGGTGCAATTAAGCCGCACACTAAATTCGATGCAGAAGTATACGTACTTTCTAAAGAAGAAGGTGGTCGTCATACTCCATTCCTTAACGGTTACCGTCCACAGTTCTACTTCCGTACAACTGACGTAACTGGCGCGATCTCACTTCAAGACGGCGTTGAAATGGTTATGCCTGGTGACAACGTAGAAATGTCAGTAGAGCTTATTCACCCAATCGCAATGGACCCAGGTCTACGTTTTGCGATCCGTGAAGGTGGTCGTACAGTTGGTGCTGGTGTAGTTGCGAAAGTCACTCTATAATAGAATTTGAAACTAAAGCCGAGCGTCTAGATTCTCGGCTTTATTTATAGGTCAGTAGTTCAATTGGTAGAGCGTCGGTCTCCAAAACCGAATGTTGGCGGTTCGAGTCCGTCCTGACCTGCCAAATATTTTTTAATAAAAAGCTTGATGCTGGCTAAACTGGTCATATAATAACTCGCGAATCCTGCGACGAGTACAAAAATGTCGAATGATAAATCGCGTGACGCATTAAGCGAAGCGCCAATCCCCCAAAGAAACAATTCAGCTGAAGTCGTTCGTTCTGGTTCACCAGTCGACGTGATTTTATGGATTATTGCACTAATATTAATCGTTGGTGCATTTATGGTAAATCAACATCTTCCAGCATATTGGATCCCGGCAAATAGTGTCTGGGTGCGTGTTGGGGTAATTTTGGCTTGTATCGTTGTGGCTTTAGGTTTATTATACGCCACCCATCAAGGCAAAGGCTTTGTGAGTTTGCTTAAAGATTCGCGTATCGAATTACGTCGTGTCGTTTGGCCAACAAAGCAGGAAACAGTAACCGCCTCATGGCAAGTGCTACTTGTCGTTGTAATCGCAGCCATTGGTTTATGGTGTTTTGATTACGTTATTGGTTGGTTGATGAAGTTTATAATCGGGTAAAAGAGCTATGAAACGTTGGTACATTATTCATGCCTATTCAGGCTATGAAAAACAAGTGTTACGTTCGCTTAATGATCGAATCCAGCGTAGCGCTGTTGCCGAAAGCTTTGGTGAAGTCCTCGTCCCTACTGAAGAAGTAGTGGAAATGAAGGATGGTAAGAAACGTAAATCAGAGCGTAAGTTCTTTCCAGGTTATGTGTTAATCGAAATGGAAATGAATGACGACACTTGGCACATTGTTAAAGAGTGTCCAAAAGTGCTCGGATTTATTGGTGGTACGGCTGAAAAACCTGCGCCAATTACGCAAAAAGAAGCTGATGCAATTCTTGCTCGTGTACGCAACACAGGTGAAGCACCTCGTCCTAAGACGATGTTTGAGCCTGGCGAAGAATTACTCGTTACTGATGGTCCATTCACAGACTTTAAAGGTGTGGTGGAAGAAGTTCAGTACGAAAAATCACGTTTAACGTTGACGATTAATGTCTTTAATCGTCCAACGCAAGTTGAATTGGAATTTCGTCAAGTCGAAAAATCAGTTTAATTTGAGTGAGTTGAAAACGCCCGATTTTTATAGATCGGGCATTGTTGCTGTAACGATATCGTTACTAGAAATCATTGGGGAGCCTAACGGCGTTTGCACCCAGAGGTAATTTGAAATGGCTAAGAAGATTGACGGCTATATCAAGCTGCAAGTTCCAGCTGGTAAAGCGAATCCATCTCCACCGATTGGTCCTGCACTAGGTCAACGTGGTGTGAACATCATGGCATTCTGTAAAGAATTCAATGCTGCGACACAAAAACTTGAAGCTGGTCTTCCAATTCCAGTCGTGATCACTGTGTACAACGATAAGTCGTTCACATTCATCATGAAAACTCCTCCTGCTGCTATTCTTCTTAAGAAAGCTGCTGGTATCCAAAAGGGTTCGGCTGTACCTAACAAAACTAAAGTTGGTAAGTTGACTCGCGCTCAATTGGAAGAAATTGCGACTACTAAAGAACCAGATTTAACTGGTGCTGATTTAGACGCACGTGTACGTACCATTGCTGGTTCTGCGCGTTCTATGGGCTTGGAAGTGGAGCTATAAGCATGGCTAAGTTAACGAAACGTCAAAAAGCTATTTCTGCTGTTGTTGAAGCTCAAAAAGTTTACTCTTTGGAAGAAGCGGTTGCTATCCTTAACAGCCTTCCAGCTGTTAAATTCAAAGAATCACTAGATGTATCAGTAAACTTGGGTGTAGACCCACGTAAATCTGACCAAGTTGTTCGTGGCGCGACTACACTTCCTGCAGGTACGGGTAAAACTGTACGTGTTGCTGTGTTTGCTCAAGGCGCTGCTGCTGAAGCTGCTAAAGCTGAAGGCGCTGACATCGTTGGTTTTGATGATCTTGCTGAAAGCATTCAAGCGGGTAACCTTGACTTTGATGTTGTAATTGCTGCACCTGACGCTATGCGTGTTGTGGGTAAGCTAGGTACGATTCTTGGTCCACGTGGTTTAATGCCTAACCCTAAAGTAGGTACTGTAACTCCTGACGTAGCTGGCGCTGTAAAAAATGCTAAAGCTGGTCAAGCACGTTACCGTGTTGACAAAGGTGGTATCATCCACGCTGCGATTGGTCAAGTAGGTTTCACTGCTGAAGCTATTCGTTCAAACGTTGAAGCGCTTGTCGCTGACCTTAAGAAAGCAAAACCTGCTACTTCTAAAGGTGTTTACATCCAAAAGATCACTTTGAGCTCTACTATGGGTCCTGGTCTTATTGTTGATGTTGCTAACGTTTCTAAATAAGTCTCGACTTATTACAGAATTTTAAAGCCCTGAGTAAGTTTTAAAGCGCTGCTTTAAAACTTACGCAAGAAACGCTTCGACGTATTTTGCAAACTTAGGCAAACTTTGAATTGATAAATTTTTGTTTATCAGCGTCAAAGACCGCAGGCGAGGGGAGTTTTATGCTTTCCTCTTAATTTTCCAGCCTGCGTAGACGCGGTGGTGTGATTTGTTCATCCTCCGCGTGTTAGCTCAGCAATGAGTTAACGAATTGGGAGTGTGCTTCGCGTAAGCACATAAATCACCGTTAGGAGGTTTTACAATGGCTCTTCTTATCGAAGGCAAAAAACAGATCGTAGCTGAAGTGACTGAAATCGCTTCTACTGCATTTGCTGCTGTTGTTGCTGACTACCAAGGTTTAACAGTAGAGCAGTTAACGACTCTACGTGTTGAAGCTCGTAAACTAGGTGTTGCTACACGTGTTGTACGTAATACTTTAGCTAAACGTGCTCTTCAAGATACGCCATTCGCGATTTTGAATGACAACCTCGTTGGTCCAACAATCTTAGCTTTCTCAACTTCTGCAGATGATATGGGCGCTGCTGCTCGTTTATTTGAAGAATTTGCTAAAACTAACAAAGCATTTGAATTAAAAGCTGCTGCATTTGACGGCAAACTTTATCAAGGCGAAGAAATTGGCGTTATCGCGAATCTTCCGAACCAAGAGAAAGCGCTTACTATGCTTGCATCTGTTCTTCAGGCTCCTATTTCGAAATTGGGTCGCTTACTTACAGCGCTTCAAGAGAAAAACGAAGCTCCAGAAGTTACAGAAGCTTAAATCTACTCACACACCATTCAATACCCATTTGGAGTTACTCTCATGGCTTTAACAAACGAAGAAATCCTAAACGCAGTTGCTGAAAAAACTGTTCTTGAACTTGTAGAACTTATTTCTGCTTTCGAAGAAAAATTCAACGTATCTGCTGCTGCAGTTGCTGTAGCTGCAGGTCCTGCTGCTGCTGCTGCTGAAGAGCAATCAGAATTCAATGTTGAATTGACTTCTTTCGGCGCGAACAAAGTTGCTGTAATTAAAGCAGTTCGTGAAGTTACTGGTCTTGGCTTGAAAGAAGCTAAAGATTTAGTTGAAGGCGCTCCACAAGTTCTTAAAGAAGGCGTTTCTAAAGAAGAAGCTGAAGAACTTAAAGCTAAGCTTGAAACTACTGGTGCTACAGTTACTGTTAAGTAATTTAGCCAGGGATCAATTTCAAAATTGATCCCGAAATTTGGCTGATGGCTCTTGGGTCATCAGCCTTTTTGCGTTACAATAATCGGCTCGATTTTTGTTAACGTGATGCAAAAAGCATCACTCTTATAATAATTGATGAAAATCAAACGCTTACCAATATTTTTCCATGTTTAAAAATATTGTTAAGCGTTTTAATACCACTGAAAATTGCAGCATTTGAACAAAGTGGTGGTCATATCGACCTGCGTAATTCCTTCTAGACCTGTTCTGCAGGCAGGTTTAGTTTACTTTCCGAGGACTCCAGATGGCATACTCATATACCGAAAAGAAACGGATCCGTAAGAATTTTGGTAAATTGCCTACTATCATGGATGCTCCGTACTTGCTTTCGATTCAAGTCGACTCGTACAGAACATTCTTGCAAGACGGCAAAACACCCAAAAATCGCGAAGATATCGGTCTCCAAGCTGCATTTCGATCAGTTTTTCCAATTGAAAGCTATTCTGGGAATGCTGCATTAGAATTCGTTGAGTATAGCCTTGGTAAACCAGAATTTGATGTACGCGAGTGTATTCTACGCGGCTCAACTTTTGCTGCACCAATGCGCGTTAAAATTCGTTTGATCATTAAAGATCGCGAAACAAAATCGATTAAAGATGTACGTGAACAAGAAGTGTATATGGGTGAAATGCCACTCATGACACAAAATGGTACATTCGTGATTAACGGTACTGAGCGTGTAATCGTATCTCAGTTACACCGTTCTCCGGGCGTATTCTTTGATCATGATAAAGGTAAAACTCACTCAAGCGGTAAAGTGCTTTATTCAGCACGTATTATTCCTTACCGTGGTTCATGGTTAGATTTTGAATTTGATGCGAAAGACTTAGTATTTGTTCGTATTGACCGTCGTCGTAAACTTCTTGCGACCGTGATTTTACGTGCACTTAACTACAGCAATGAACAAATTCTAGACATGTTCTATGAAAAAGTTCCTGTATACCTTGATATGGGTAGCTACCAGATTGACCTTGTGCCTGAACGTCTACGTGGCGAAATGGCTCAATTTGATATTTTGGACAACGACGGCAAAGCGATCGTTGAGCAAGGTAAACGTATTAATGCGCGTCATGTGCGTCAAATGGAAGCTGCTGGCTTAACGAAGCTCCCAGTTCCTGATGAATACTTATATGAGCGTATTATTGCGCAAGATATTAAGTTGCATAATGGCGATGTTATTGCAGCAAATACAGTATTAAGCCATGAAGTCATGGTGAAATTGGCTGAAGGTGGTGTTAAGCAATTTAACATGCTTTATACCAATGACATCGATCGTGGTTCATTTGTTGCAGACTCATTACGTGCGGACACGACCGAAGGCCGTGAACAAGCATTGGTAGAAATCTACAAAGTAATGCGTCCAGGCGAGCCACCAACAAAAGAAGCTGCTGAAAACTTATTCAACAACTTGTTCTTCTCTTCTGAACGTTATGACTTGTCTCCAGTGGGTCGTATGAAGTTCAACCGTCGTTTGGGTCGTCCTTACGAAGTGGGTACAGATCAGAAGTCGCGTGAAGTTGAAGGTATTCTTTCGAACGCAGATATCATTGATGTATTAAAAACATTAGTTGAAATCCGTAACGGTAAAGGTGAAGTCGACGATATCGATCACTTGGGTAACCGTCGTGTTCGTTCAGTTGGTGAAATGACTGAAAACCAATTCCGTGTTGGTCTAGTTCGTGTTGAACGTGCTGTAAAAGAGCGTTTAAGCCAAGCTGAAACAGATAACTTGTCTCCACAAGATTTGATCAATGCGAAACCAGTTGCTGCTGCAATCAAAGAATTCTTTGGTTCAAGCCAATTGTCACAGTTCATGGACCAAAACAACCCATTGTCTGAAATTACACACAAACGTCGTGTATCAGCACTTGGGCCCGGCGGTTTAACACGTGAACGTGCAGGCTTTGAAGTACGTGACGTACATCAAACGCATTATGGTCGTGTTTGTCCGATTGAGACACCAGAGGGACCAAACATTGGTTTGATCAACTCATTGTCTGTGTATGCAAAAGCAAACAATTTCGGTTTCTTAGAAACACCATACCGTAAAGTTATTGACGGCCGTGTAACCATGGACGTTGAGTATTTATCTGCAATTGAAGAAGTAGGTACTGTGATTGCACAGGCCGATTCTGGTTTAGATAAAGACGGTAATTTAACAGAAGAATTCGTATCTGTTCGTCACCAAGGTGATTTCGTACGTATGCCACCTGAAAAAGTGACGCATATGGACGTATCTGCGCAACAGGTTGTTTCTGTTGCTGCGTCATTGATTCCATTCCTTGAACACGATGATGCCAACCGTGCATTGATGGGTTCAAACATGCAACGTCAGGCTGTACCTACGTTGATTGCTGACAAGCCGCTTGTTGGTACAGGTATGGAAGCAAACGTAGCACATGACTCAGGTGTATGTGTAATCGCTGGTCGTGGTGGTCGTATTGAGTTTGTAGATGCTTCTCGTGTCGTTATTCGTGTGAATGAAGACGAAATGATTGCGGGTGAAGCAGGTGTAGATATCTACAACCTAATCAAATACACACGTTCAAACCAAAACACATGTATTAACCAAAAAGTTTTGGTCAATATGGGTGATAAAGTTGGTCGTGGCGATGTATTGGCTGATGGTCCATCTACAGATGGCGGTGAGCTTGCATTGGGTCAAAACATGCGCGTTGCGTTCATGACGTGGAATGGTTACAACTACGAAGACTCGATCTTATTGTCTGAGCGTGTACTTCAAGAAGACCGTTTAACGTCGATTCATATTCAAGAATTGTCATGTGTTGCACGTGATACTAAATTAGGTTCGGAAGAAATTACTGCCGATATCCCTAACGTTGGTGAAGCTGCACTATCTAAGCTTGATGAATCAGGTATCGTTTACATCGGTGCTGAAGTGACTGCGGGTGACATTCTTGTTGGTAAAGTAACACCTAAAGGTGAAACGCAATTAACACCAGAAGAAAAATTGCTACGTGCAATCTTCGGTGAGAAAGCGGCTGACGTGAAAGACTCTTCTTTACGTGTTCCATCGGGCACTAAAGGTACAGTTATTGACGTTCAAGTATTTACGCGTGATGGCATTGAGAAAGATGAACGTGCTCAAGCGATTGAGAAAGCTCAACTCGATGCTTACCGTAAAGATTTGAAAGAAGAATACAAAATCTTTGAAGAAGCAGCTCGTGAACGTGTAATTCGTTTATTGACGGGTCAAGAGTCAAATGGTGGCGGCACGACTAAACGTGGCGACAAATTGACTGATGACGTGTTGTCTGCGCTTGAACTTGTTGATCTTCTCGAAATTCAACCTGTTGATGAAGCAATTGCTGAACGTTTAACGCAAATTCAAGTGTTCTTGAAAGAGAAGAGCATTGAAATTGATGAGAAATTTGCTGAGAAAAAACGCAAACTTTCTACAGGTGATGAACTTACAACTGGCGTATTAAAAGTTGTTAAAGTTTACTTGGCTGTTAAACGTCGCATCCAACCGGGTGATAAAATGGCGGGTCGTCACGGTAACAAAGGTGTAGTATCAAACATCTTACCGGTAGAAGACATGCCGCATGATGCAAACGGTGTACCTGTTGATATCGTGTTGAACCCACTGGGTGTACCATCACGTATGAACGTGGGTCAGATTCTAGAAACTCACTTAGGTATGGCTGCAAAAGGTCTTGGCGATAAAATCGACAAGATGCTTCAAGAGCAACGTACTGTTATTGAGCTTCGTGAATTCTTAGACAAGATTTACAACAAAGTTGGTGGAGAGCAAGAAGATCTTGATAGCTTAACAGATCAAGAAATCTTGGCGTTGTCTAAAAACTTGCGTAGTGGTGTGCCTTTAGCTACACCAGTATTTGATGGTGCTGAAGAATCGCAAATCAAAGAACTACTTGAGCTTGGTGGTATTTCACGTACAGGTCAAACAGTATTGTTTGATGGTCGTACGGGTGAGCGTTTTGACCGTCCAGTAACAGTGGGCTATATGTACATGCTTAAACTTAACCATTTGGTTGATGACAAAATGCATGCGCGTTCTACTGGTTCTTATTCTCTAGTAACGCAGCAACCGCTTGGTGGTAAAGCACAATTCGGTGGTCAGCGTTTCGGTGAGATGGAGGTCTGGGCACTTGAAGCATATGGCGCAGCTTACACGCTTCAAGAAATGCTAACTGTTAAATCGGATGACGTTGAAGGTCGTACCCGTATCTACAAAAACATTGTAGATGGTAACCATTATATGGATCCAGGCATGCCTGAATCGTTCAACGTATTGACTAAAGAGATCCGTTCTTTAGGTATCAACATTGAGCTGAAAAATGGTGACTAAGTAACCATTGAATCCTCCCAGCCCCCTTTGCGAAAGGGGGAGTTTTGACTCGAAAGCGTCGGAACTTCCCTCCTAATAAAAGGAGGGATTGAGGGAGGGTTTCTCAGTTAAAAAACAATATTTGTGACCCAGCCGAAAAGTGAAAATCTTGTCGGCACACGGAGAAAAAAATTGAAAGATTTGCTCGATATCATGCGCAAAAAGACGGATTCAGATGGTCATGCACCAATTGAATTTGATCGTATCCGTATTGGTCTTGCGTCACCAGAAATGATCAAATCATGGTCTCATGGTGAAGTTAAAAAGCCTGAAACTATTAACTACCGTACGTTCAAACCAGAACGTGACGGCTTATTCTGTGCCAAAATTTTTGGTCCAGTAAAAGACTTTGAATGCTTGTGTGGTAAATACAAGCGTATGAAATACAAAGGCGTCATTTGTGAAAAATGTGGCGTTGAAGTAACAACGGCTAAAGTACGTCGTGAGCGTATGGGTCATATCGACCTTGCTTCACCAGTTGCGCACATTTGGTTCTTAAAATCATTACCATCTCGTATTGGTCTTCTTTTAGACATGACGCTACGTGATATCGAACGTGTATTGTATTTCGAATCATATGTCGTGACAGATCCTGGTATGACTCCAATGGAGAAATACCAACTTCTAAACGATGAAGAATACTTCACTGCATTAGAAGAACACGGTGATGAATTCAGCGCTAAAATGGGTGCTGAAGCAATTCAAGATTTGTTGAAAGATATTGATCTTGAAAATGAAATTGCGCGTCTTCGTGAAGAAATTCCAAACACAACTTCAGAAACGAAGCTTAAAAAAGCATCGAAACGTTTGAAGTTGATGGAAGCATTTAACGATTCGAACAACAAGCCTGAATGGATGGTGTTGACTGTACTTCCAGTTCTTCCGCCAGACCTTCGTCCGCTTGTACCACTTGAAGGTGGTCGTTTCGCGACTTCTGATTTGAACGATCTTTACCGTCGTGTGATCAACCGTAACAACCGTTTGAAACGTCTTCTTGATCTTTCAGCACCTGACATCATCGTACGTAACGAAAAACGTATGTTGCAGGAATCTGTAGATGCATTGTTAGACAACGGTCGTCGTGGTCGTGCGATTACAGGTTCGAACAAACGTCCACTTAAATCTTTGGCAGATATGATCAAAGGTAAACAGGGTCGTTTCCGTCAAAACTTGTTGGGTAAACGTGTCGATTATTCTGGTCGTTCGGTTATTACTGTAGGTCCAACTTTACGTCTTCACCAATGTGGTCTTCCAAAGAAAATGGCACTTGAATTATTCAAACCATTTATTTTTGCGAAACTACAAGCGTCTGGTCAAGCAACCACCATTAAAGCTGCGAAGAAAATGGTTGAGCGCGAAACTCCAGAAGTTTGGGACGTTTTAGCTCACGTAATTCGTCAACATCCAGTGATGTTGAACCGTGCGCCTACACTTCACCGTTTGGGTCTTCAAGCATTTGAACCGACCCTAATTGAAGGTAAGGCAATCCGTCTTCACCCACTCGTATGTGCTGCGTTTAACGCCGACTTCGATGGTGACCAAATGGCGGTACACGTGCCATTAACACTTGAAGCTCAGTTAGAAGCTCGTGCGTTGATGATGTCGACCAACAACATTTTGTCTCCAGCGAACGGTGAGCCAATCATCGTACCGTCTCAAGACGTTGTGTTGGGCTTGTATTACATCACTCGTGATGCGATCAATGTCAAAGGCGAAGGCATGGTGTTTGCGGATACTCACGAAGTAAACCGTGCACTTGCAACAGGTCAAGTTGATTTACACGCTCGCGTTAAAGCACGTGTACATCAAACTGTAATCAATGAAGATGGTGAGCGTGAGCAACAAACGATTATTGTTGATACAACACCTGGTCGTTGCTTACTTTGGGAAGTTGTACCTGAAGGTATGGATTTCCAACAAATTAACCTTGAAATGACCAAAAAGAACATTTCTAAGTTAATTAACTCTTGCTACCGTAAATTGGGTCTTAAAGATACCGTTATCTTTGCTGACCAATTAATGTATTTAGGTTTCCGTCAAGCGACACGTTCAGGCGTTTCGGTGGGTATGGAAGACATGGTTATTCCGCCAGCTAAATATGCAATTATTGAAAAAGCTGAAGTTGAAGTTCGTGAAATCGAACAACAATTTGAGCAAGGTTTCGTAACTGCGGGCGAGCGTTATAACAAAGTTGTCGATATTTGGGCGCGTACAAACGACCAAGTAGCGAAAGCAATGATGGACAACTTGTCTTTCACCACTGTTAAAAACAAACAGGGTGAAGATGAGAAGCAAAAATCATTCAACTCAATCTATATGATGTCTGACTCGGGTGCCCGTGGTTCGGCAGCACAGATTCGTCAGTTGGCTGGTATGCGTGGTTTGATGGCAAAACCAGATGGTTCGATCATTGAAACGCCTATTAAAGCGAACTTCCGTGAAGGTTTGACAGTACTTCAGTACTTCATTTCAACACACGGTGCACGTAAAGGTTTGGCCGATACAGCACTTAAAACAGCGAACTCAGGTTACTTAACACGTCGTCTAGTCGATGTTGCACAAGATTTAGTGATTACTGAATCTGATTGCGGCACATTAGATGGTTTAGTGATGACTCCGTTTATTCAAGGTGGCGATGTAATCGAAAACTTGGGTACTCGAGTATTGGGTCGTGTACTTGCTGAAGATGCGAAGAAACCAGGTTCTGATGAAATCATTCTTCCACGTAACACATTAATCGACGAGAAGCTTGCAACTTACCTTGAAGATAACGGTGTGGATGAAGTGAAAGTACGTTCAGTTGTTAACTGTGCGTCAACATTTGGTGTATGTGCACAATGTTATGGTCGTGACCTTGCTCGCGGTCACTTGGTTAACCCTGGTGAATCTGTGGGTGTAATGGCTGCTCAATCGATTGGTGAGCCAGGTACACAGTTAACCATGCGTACATTCCACGTTGGTGGTGCTGCAAGCCGAACATCTGCTGCAAACAGTGTACAAGTGCGTAACGGCGGTACAGTACGTTTCCACAATGTGAAAACAGTACAACATGCGAAAGGTCATTTAGTATCTGTTTCACGTTCAGGTGAAATTGGTATTGCAGATCATATCGGTCGTGAGCGCGAGCGTTATAAACTTCCTTACGGTGCGTCAATCATCATTAAAGATGGACAATCTGTGGAAGCTGGCGGCATCGTAGCGACTTGGGATCCGCATACACATCCACTTGTAACGGAAGTTGCTGGTAAAGTTCGTTTCAGTCAAATTGCTGATGGCGTAACTGTAACCACGAAAACTGATGATGCAACAGGTATGTCGACAATCGAAATCTTACCAGTGACTTCACGTCCTGCGTCAGGTAAAGATTTACGTCCTGCAATTGTATTGGATACAACGGATGGTGGTGAGCAGTTCTACTTCTTCCCACAAAGCACGATTGTGACTGTCCGTGATGGCGAAACAATTGGTGTGGGTGATGTTATTGGACGTGTACCACAAGAAACTTCACGTACACGTGATATTACCGGTGGTCTTCCGCGCGTTGCGGATTTATTTGAAGCACGTAAACCGAAAGAGCATGCAATTCTTGCTGAAATTTCAGGTGTTGTGAGCTTCGGTAAAGAGACTAAAGGTAAGAATCGTCTTGTGATTACGCCAGATGATGGTTCTGAGATCTACGAAGAACTTATTCCAAAATGGCGTACCATGAACGTGTTCGAGGGTGAGCATGTGAACCGTGGTGAGACTGTTTCTGACGGTCCACAAAACCCACATGACATCTTACGTTTGAAAGGTGAAGTTGCGCTTACAAACTATATCGTGAACGAAGTTCAGGATGTATACCGTCTACAAGGTGTAAAAATTAACGACAAGCATATTGAAGTCATTGTACGTCAAATGCTTCGTAAAGTTGATATCACTGACGGTGGTGATACGAGCTTCATCAAAGGCGAGCAAGTCGATTACATCCGTGTTGTTGGCGAAAATGAAGCTGTAAATGCGCAAAGCAAATTCCCAGCGAAATTTGAACGTCTATTGATGGGTATTACCAAAGCATCGCTTTCTACTGATTCGTTTATCTCTGCTGCATCGTTCCAGGAAACAACACGTGTGTTAACTGAAGCGGCTGTAACAGGTAAAGAAGATGAATTACGTGGATTGAAAGAGAACGTAGTTGTAGGTCGTCTGATCCCAGCGGGTACAGGTTTGGCTTATCACTTAGAGCGTCGTCGTCAAGAAGCTGAAGCTGCAGAGCATGAGCTGGTAAATGACTTCTCTGATGTTGACCAAGCATTCTCACAAGCTTTAAACGAAGACCAGTTCTAAGTTTGACTTGAAATAAAAAAGCCACCTTCGGGTGGCTTTTTTTTTGGATTATATTGTGAGAAAAATAAACAATGATAAAGCTATGATATCTACTGAAATATTCATATAGTAAGGATTATTAAGCTTTTTTAATTTAATATAACATTATTTTTCGAATGATAAATTCAAGGGGATAGAATGAAAATTACACAAAATATTTTGGCATTAACGATCTGTGCAAGCCTGTCATCTTTTGCTTTAGCGAAGCCCATGCCAAATTCAATTTTAGTTGAAGACAAGGGCATTGTTCCGATAGTGAAAACTCAAATTATTCGTACGGTAAAAGGACAGGCACCTGTTAGAACTGTAGAAGCAACAATTTTTGAAGTATCCAATAAGGGCCAAGATATCGTGGTACGCAATGTGATTCTGGAAAATGGAGAATCAACATTTTCAGAAAAAGAAATGTCGAATCCGGTGATTAAAAAAGGCGGATTAATCGTACCGACTTCAAAAATTGAGCTCAATAGTACGCTAAAACAAGGTGGTGAAAAAATTTCTGAAATCACCACTATTGATGCTTCAGGTGTTGAGTTTAAAAAAGGTGAAAAGCCGATCCGTCGTGACTTACAATTGGAACTACAAAAAAATGATGTCATGAAAGAGAAAGTGAGTCATGCAGTGATGAGTGAAAATGGCGTCAAGACACGTGATATTGTCGTGTTTGAAGAGACTGAGTAAACGAGTCAATAAAATTAAAATTGATCAGTTTTCATTTGCGTCATTCATTTTACAAAATGAATCATATGTGCCTTCAGCTGTAACACTAAATTCAATTTCAATATTGAAATTCGCGTTATCCTGAAGCAATAGTATAGATATACAAGGATAAGCTCATGAAAAAGTTAACAGCGGTCATGGCGATGGCGACAATATCTACAATGCTTTTGGCAGGTTGTGAAAGTATGACACCGAATCAACAACGCATTGGTGCAGCTGCAGTTGGTGGAGCTGTTGGTGGTGGCGTAGGGAATAATGTCGGTGGTGGATTAGGCGCAACACTCGGTGGTGGTGGTGGTGCAGCGGTCGGCAGTAAAACGCAAAATGGTTCAGATCGTAATGCAACCTATAGTGGTGTCGGTGGTGCCATTGGTTCTGCTGTCGGTAAAAGTATCTTTGGTGGTAACTCAGGTGCTGCTATTGGCGGTGCACTTGGTGGCGGTGCTGGTGCAGCGATTGAGCAAAACAAACGCTAAACAGAGACACATGAACCTCTTTCATAGTTTTATAAATTATTTTATAAATTGAAAACAAAATAAGCGCTTACGAGCGCTTATTTTACGCGTGTCGCATGGGGTTTCTTACGGCGAATATAAACCGTTTTATGAACTTCTGCGATTCTTAGGCCAGACTCGTCCACAATATTGACAACATAATTACGGTACACAGGGGCAAAATTATCTGCCAGAGACTGGATGGTTTGTATTTCTGATTGATCAATTCGAATGTCAGCATATACGGTGCCACGACCAGGTGTTAAAAACTCAATAGAGGCAGCTTTATCCCAAACGATGTAGGATGAACCTAAGTGGTACATTAATAAAGTCATATAAAATGGATCAACCATTGCATATAAACTGCCACCAAAGTGAACACCTACAATATTTTTGTTCTTGCGAGTGAGCGGCATCTTAACGCGAATATGATGATTTTTAAGATCAATTTTATCCAATGAAATACCTGCACCAACAAAAGGTGCAAAGCTATTGATCATATATTTAGAAATAAATGGGATTGTCACTAACTTCTTTAAAATGCTCATTTAGGTCAATTTTTTTTATCCTATGACATTGCATACTAAAGTACATAAAACATCCATACATTGATCATAAATTTTATAAAGCGAATAAAGCGGTCAATCGCTAAAGTGATAAGGTGGGAAAATCATGCAATTTGAATCACATTGGATTAATACTCAAGATCAACAAAAACTGTATGCAAAGACCTGGGGTGATCATCAAAATCCTGCCTTAGTTTTAGTCCATGGCTATCCAGATAATCAAGAGGTGTGGGAACCTATGCTTGAATATCTGATTCAAGATTTTTACGTTATTACTTATGATGTACGTGGTGCAGGGCAGTCGAGTATTCCAAAGAAAATCAAAGCTTATGCCTTGCCTCAGTTATCTTTAGATTTGGAAAGTGTGGTGAATCAACTTTTGCCAAGTCGTCCCTTCCATCTTGCAGCGCATGATTGGGGTTCTATTCAAAGTTGGGAGTCGGTGACCGAGCCTAAATTTGAAAATCGTATTTTATCGTATACAACGATTTCTGGACCCTGTTTGGACCATGCTGCATTTTGGATGCGCAACCAGCTTAAACATGAAAAATCAAAATTCTTTAAACAACTTTTTAAATCGTGGTACATCGTTGCTTTTCAACTCCCGATTTTAGCACCGACCATTTGGCATTTCTTTAATGCAGAACGTTGGGGAATGGTGTTAAACCAACTCGAAAAGTCCAAGGATTTGCCACTGAACGAAAATATTTCGAAAGATGGCGAATACGGTATTGGTTTATATCGCGCTAATTTTATTCCACGTCTTACACGACCACGTCAGCGTCATGCGATTTGTCCTGTACAAGCAGTGGTACTTAAGCGAGATAATTTTGTAAGCCCTGAACTCATTGACGAAATACCGAAATGGGCTGAGAGCTTCGAGCGTGTAGATGTCGATGCGAATCACTGGGCGGTATTAAGTCGTTCTGAGGAAATCGCTGAATACGTCAAATCTTATGCGCTTAAACATTCTAAATAATAGAAATACGAGCGTTATAAGCATATAAAGCAGTAAAGGTTTTGAAAAAAATAATTAGACAGTTGAACTCATGTAAAAGATTAATCTCTGTTAAACTGCATTTTTTTTAAAACCACTTTTCATATGATCGCAATTATAGCTGCTATCGTAGTCATGTTCGGACTATCCTTAGCCCGTGTTCCTGTTGTATTTGCCTTAATTATTGGCGCATTAACAGGTGGTTTGCTTGCTGGACTTGGCTTGCAAGGTACATTAGAAGCATTTGATAAAGGCTTGGGTGGCGGTGCGAAAATCGCATTGGCTTACGGTGTGCTTGGTGCATTCGCACTGGCTTTAGCTCGATCAGGTTTACCCGATTTACTGGCTTATAAATTAATTAAAAATTTAAAAGGCGGGGCTGACCAAAAAGCACAATTTAGAGTGAAATACGTAATGTTTGCGACGATCGCTTTAGCTGCGATTGCTTCACAAAACGTAATTCCAGTGCACATCGCCTTTATTCCTGTGTTAATTCCACCCTTATTGAGTGTATTTAATCATTTAAGATTGGATCGTCGTTTAGTGGCGTGTCTACTTACCTTTGGTTTGTGCGCGACGTACATGATGGTGCCTGTCGGTTTTGGTGCTATTTTCCTGAACGATATTTTGGGTCAAAACATCAATACTTTTGGTCAGCCTTATGGTTTTGAAATTAGTTATGCTCAAATCCCTGCTGCAATGGCCATTCCTGTATCTGGGATGTTCCTTGGTTTATTGATTGCTATCTTTTTTACCTATCGCAAACCCCGTGATTATGTAAATACACATTTCGATGAAAAAGTTCAAAATATTTCAGGTGAAATGGTCAATCTAGAACAGAATACACCGCCTCAAATCTCTACCTTTACGTTATGGATGGCAGGTTTTGCGGTGATCGCGACACTATGCGTTCAGCTCTATTCAAATTCAATGATTTTGGCTGGATTGGTCGGGGTTGCAATCCTTAGTTGCGCAGGTATTTTTAAATGGAAAGAAGCTGATGACGTGATTATCAGCGGTATGCGCATGATGGCTTTGGTTGGCTTTATTATGATCTCAGCGCAAGGCTTTGCATCAGTGATTGAAGCGACCAATCAAGTTCCTGCATTGGTAGAGGCTTCTGCAAATTGGATTGGAAATAGCCAAGCTTTAGCTGCTATTCTCATGTTGTTGATTGGTTTACTCATCACTTTAGGTATAGGGTCTTCGTTCTCCACTGTACCGATTTTGGCCATTATTTATGTCCCTTTATGTATTCAATTTGGTTTTAGTCCCGCAGCGACTATTGCGATTATTGGTACTGCTGCTGCCTTAGGTGATGCAGGTTCACCTGCTTCAGATTCGACTTTGGGTCCGACATCTGGTTTGAATATGGACGGCCAGCATGATCATATAAGAGACAGTGTGATTCCGACATTTATTCATTACAATATTCCTTTGCTGGTGTTCGGTTGGATCGCAGCAATGGTGCTTTAAAGCATATTTTAATACCAATATAAAAGATAAAAAGGCGATTTTATAATCGCCTTTTTTGTTTTTTAAATGATTATAAATCAGATTAAATTACTTGGTTTTATTCTGTATTATTCAATTAATATGGTTATTTATTCTTGAGTATTTTACTTGGGTTTAAAACCAACTTTAATGCTTGGTTTAATTAAATAGATATATAAAACAATAGTTTGAAAATAAAAAATAAATGATATATTTAATGCTATTGCATAATTTAAGAATACGAGTTTATGATAAATCTTAATATAAATTTACTTGAATATTATTCTATGTTTTTAACTCAATTTAAAAAAATTACGCTTATTTCTTTGATCGCTTTTTCAAGCAGTGCTATGGCTGGTCAGTGGCAAATAAAAATGGGCGGATCTGCAATTGCGCCAAGCAATGATACACAAACAGCCCTGGGAAATGTGAAAGCAGATAGTGAATTAGCATTTACACCTTCTGTTGAATATTTCTTTAATGACTATATTTCTGCGGAGCTACTTTTGGCGACGCCAGTAAGCCACGATGTGTTACTGGATGGAAATAAAGTAGCGAATATCAAACATCTACCACCGACATTAACGGCAAAATATAATTTTAAAAATTCAACGCGTTTTACGCCTTATATCGGTGTCGGTGCGACTGCTTTTATCGCATGGGATGAGACTGGCGTAGCACAGAAAGTAAAAGAGGATTACGGCTTTGCAGGTCAAGTTGGTTTTAATTTCCAACCTGCTGATGCAAAAAATTGGGGCGTATTTGCTGATGTACGTTATGCCAAATTAAATCCAGAAGTTACCCTCACGCAAGATTTTGATCATGCTAAATTTAATTTAAAGATTGATCCTGTTATTTATACATTGGGCTACAGTTTTAAGTTTTAAGTTTTAAGTTTTAAGTTTTAAGTTTTAAGTTTTAAGTTTTAAGTTTTAAGTTTTAAGTTTTAAGTTTTAAGTTTTAAGTTTTAAGTTTTAAGTTTTAAGTTTTAAGTTTTAAGTTTTAAGTTTTAAGCAAAACTCGGTCAATCGGCCGAGTTTTGCGATATATAAATACATCAATGACTCAAGCTTGATTTAGCTGTAATTTATTTTTAGTTATCACTTAAATTTTAATAATTAAATTTCGATATACAAATGTTAAATGATTATTTTCACATTTTTATCTGTCCGTTTAGATTGATTCAATACAAATTTCTTAAGTCAATGCGATGGTATAGGCATGATTTAAAGAAATAATTCATCTGATAATGATAAAAATGATTGAGGTAAAACATGTCGTATCAAAAAATAAGCTATAAAAAAATAGTCGTGATATTCGCGTTAGGTTTAGGAATAATCTCTACTGCGCAAGCAGGAAATTGGCAGTTAAAACTAGGCACGAGCTTACTCGCTCCCAACAGTAATAATGGTGTACTTGCAGGGGCGAAAGCAGATGTGAGTTATGAGTTTAATTTAACGCCTTCAGTCGAGTATTTTTTTGGTGATTCGCCATTTTCGGCTGAGCTCTTGCTCGCTGTTGCTCCTTTTAAACACGATATTCAACTGGATGGTGTTGAAGCTGCTGAATTTAAACATTTACCACCGACCATTACAGCGAAATACCATCTTAAAAATAGCACTCGCTTTACACCGTATATTGGGCTTGGTTTAACCGTTGCAGTCCCTTGGGATGAAAAACTAAGGGGCAGTAACTCAAAGTTGGAAGCAGATGTGACTTATGGTACAGCAGGACAATTGGGTTTTAATTTTCAACCGGCCGATGCGACCAATTGGGGAGTATTTGCGGATGTTCGATATGCACAAGTCGAAAGTGATGTAACCTTAGATGGTAAAGAGATCGGGACTTTGAAAGTGAATCCTTTGGTGTATACGCTGGGCTATAGTGTGAGGTTTTAAGAGCATCTTGTACTCGGAAAACAAATGAATATTCATTCTTTTCAACATTAAACACGCTGATAAAGAAACAAAAAACAACCAAAAGAGTGCTGAATCTGTCTGTCAGTGATTTCATATTCAATCTAATCTACTCTAAATAATGTAGGTTGTGTTTTGATATGAAATCATTGATTTTAATCATCCTTGTAATATGTGGGGGCGTTCCACTGAGTCAAGCTGCAAGCTTCAACTGCGATAAATCGAATACAATCACAGAACACGCGATTTGTGAGCATCGTATTTTAAATGATCAAGATGTAAAAATGGCGACCACCTATAATATCGTTCGTAAATTGGTCCCTATGGGCACACGCGGTGAGATTCAAGATCAACAAGTCAAATGGCTGCAACTCCGTAATCAGTGTCAGGATAATGTGAATTGTCTGATTGATGTTTATAAAATGCGTCAGCAAAAATTAGAAATTTATATGAATCGAATCTATCACCAAGGTCCATTTTAATTTTTTTTTAATTTCACTATTGAAATTTTTTTTAATCACTCCATTTCTAAGGCAATCAATAAATTTCTTGCGTCATATTTCTGAAGCTTTTTATTATTCAAAATCAAAGGATAGTGAATTGAGATATGGAAAGATTTGACTCAAGATTTTCAACAAAATGTCTTAATGATTAGATTGTCGTTAAATTTAAGGAGTGATTTATGAGTGACCAAAACAAACAGCCTTCACAAAAACATAGTTTTCAGGCTGAAGTAGCTCAACTTTTACATTTGGTGACGCATTCACTGTATTCAAATCCTGAAATTTTCCTACGTGAGTTAATTTCCAATGCCTCTGACGCATGCGATAAATTGCGCTTTGAAGGGATTAATCATCCAGAATATTACGAAAATGACCCAGAACTTCATGTTCGTGTCACTTTGGATAAAGACCATAAAACCATCACAATTTCAGACAACGGTATTGGTTTAAGCGAGCAAGAAGCGATTGATAACTTGGGTACGATTGCTAAATCGGGGACCAAAGACTTTATGTCAAAACTCTCTGGTGATCAAAAATCAGATGCGCAATTGATTGGTCAATTTGGTGTAGGTTTCTATTCAGGTTTTATCGTTGCTGAAAAAATTACGGTTGAGTCACGTCGTGCAGGCACTGAAGCTACTGAGGGTGTTCGTTGGATCAGTTCAGGTACTGGTGACTTTGAAGTCGCTCAAATTGAAAAAGCTTCACGTGGAACAGACATTATTTTGCATTTGCGTGATGATGCACTTGAGTATTTAGAATCACACAAAGTAAAACAAATTATCAATAAATATTCAGACCACATCAGTTTGCCAATTGAGATGCAAAAAGAAATTTGGCAGCAAGAAGAAGCGGTCGAAGGTGAAGAAACTAAACCAGGTCAATACGTTAAAACGGATGAATGGGAAGCCATTAACTCAGCAAGTGCGCTGTGGACTCGATCTAAGTCTGAAATCACAGAAGAGCAGTATGTTGAGTTCTATAAAAATTTAAGTCATGACTATGAAGCACCACTGGCTTGGGCTCATAACCGTGTGGAAGGCAGTACTGAATATACGCAATTACTTTATATTCCAAGTAAGGCGCCACATAATATTTTCACTCGTGAAGCAAAAGCAGGCATTAAGCTGTATGTAAAACGTGTGTTTATTATGGATGATGCAGATAATCTGATTCCAAACTACTTACGTTTTGTACAAGGTGTCGTCGACAGTGCAGATTTACCACTGAATGTCAGTCGTGAACTTTTACAAGAAAGTCGTGATGTGAAAACCATTCGTGAAGGTAATGCGCGTCGTGTCTTGACCACTTTGGATGCATTGGCGAAGTCTGAAGATGCCGCAGATCAAGAGAAGTTCAAAACTTTCTATACAGAATTTGGTTCTGTGATCAAAGAAGGTTTGGGCGAAGACATGGGCAACCGCGACCGTATTTTAAAACTATTACGTTTTGCGACTTCAACCAGTGATGAGGTGAGTACGACTTTCGCTGCGTATAAAGAGGCGATGAAAGAAGGGCAGAAGGCGATTTACTACGTTACTGCAGATAGTCTTGCTGCTGCAAAAAACTCTCCACAGCTTGAATTGTTTAAGAAAAAAGGCATTCAAGTATTGCTCATGACCGATCGTGTTGATGAATGGGCAATGGAGTTTGTTCATGAGTTTGATGGTACACCGCTGCAAAATGTCTCTAAGGGCGCAGTTGATTTAGGTGATTTACAAGACGCTGAAGAGAAGAAGGCGTTAGAAGCTGCTGCAGAACAGTTTAAGCCTGTGGTGGATCAGTTAAGCGATGCTCTTAAAGACAAAACCTCTGAAGTACGTGTAACAACTCGCTTAGTGGATTCACCTGCATGTCTTGTGACCAGTGAAGGTGCGTTATCACCACAATTGATTCGTATGTTAAAACAAGCAGGTCAAGATGTGCCTGAAAGCAAACCAATTTTAGAAATTAATCCGGAACATCCTTTGGTGAAAAAACTGGATGGTTCTGCACAATTTGATGATTTGGCCAATGTGATTTTTGATCAAGCCGTAATTGCTGAAGGTGGATTACCGAGCGACCCTGCTAAATACCTAAAACGTATCAATAGTTTGTTATTAAAATAAGATTAGAACAGTTCAGAAAAAACCTCCTTCGGGAGGTTTTTTTAATTGATCATATTTAATTCAATTTCCCGATGTTTATGATAAATAATTACGTCCATGTTTTAATCTAAAAAACATATCGTTTTGTTAAAAACAATCTATAATACCAATCATCAGGTTTTGAGAGTTTATGAATGAAAACATTGTTATCTGTTGCATTGAGTTCTGTGATGATCGTAAGTGTTATTCCTTCTGCATTTGCTGCAGATACTCAAAAAGTAACGCGTAATGATCGTGTTTCTGTCAGTAAGGGCATCCCTCAATATGACATTAATCCTTTTGTAGACAACAAGCGTGCAGTGCGTAACGACCGTGTGAGCCATTCATCGTCTAAAGTTCAAAAGCAAGACGAGAAGCAAGCCGTAAAGAAAGAACGTATCGTGCGCAATGATCGTGTTGTTTTATCTAAAGTTGTTGCTGTCTCTTAACGATGTCTTAATTATGCGTATGTTGAATGATTTAAGCCCATCAGTAGATGGGCTTTTTTTATTCTTAGATTATCGTTTAAATGTTAAAAAATAGCTTCTAAACGGACGAGTGCACGGGCATAGTGATTTCTATCTTCACGATCGTCATTAAAATAGTTAAGATCACCTTGAACAAAGAACCATTCACGTAAAACAGGCTGGCGCCAAGAGACAAAAGGCCCCCAACTGTTCATACTTAAGTCGTCCTTATTATTATAAAAACCGCCGACATACATACCGTAGTTGAAACGATTGCCGTGAAAAAATTGATGCTGACGGTAGGTACGGTTATCCCAATTTAAATCATCTTCTTGTTCATCTGCATAAGTTAAAAACAGTTGATTCGAGATAAAGGCTTGATTTGGTCGAGCGTGAGTCAGTTCTAAGTTAGTACGTAAATAGTTTTCACTGTCTATGCCGTAGCGGTAAATTTGTTCTGCGTGTACAGAAAAATCATTGCCTAAGTCCCAATCTTTTTTTGCTTTTAAACGTGCATACACATCATCGCCTGAACGAATACCTAAGTCAGCATCTAAGTCGAAGGGTAATTTTTTAGACAATTGCGACCAGCGTAAGGCGATAGAACTGTTGTCATCTCGAATACGCTTACTGTCAATTTGCTTATTGGGATCGCCAGCTGGATTTTCATTAATAATCGCAATGTTATTGTCAATTTCATTGTCTAGAGAATCATCACCAAAGACCACACTTAACTTATTTTCAAGCGTCGGTAAATTAATTTTGCCTCGAATACGTGGTTTCAGCTCATATCCGTCATGACGATTCCAATCATTATCTAAAATCACTCTCAGCGTCGCGTTTGCAGGTTTTTCTGGATCTGCTGTACCAAACCAGCCATCCATACGTTGAGCTGTACGATCAGCCCAATCACGGATCGATTTTTGTTTACGATCAGCCCAAGAGATGTTTTCAGTTTCAGCCGTAGGCGGAAGAGTTTTATCGTTAGACTCTTGTCGAAAAAAGGTGGGCGTAGAGTCGATCATACGAGGGACATAATTGAGCCAGCCCAAACCATTGGCTGGAGCATCTATATTCTGTTTAAGATAGATTTGATCTTGTAAATTTTGTTCAGTGATGACGCTATTTGACGAATTTAAAGCGCTGATGTCTATCGTATTGTTACGATGGATTGAATCAGCATTAATTGCATCGTGATTTTGAGTGTCAGCAGCGGACACTGTCGCCGTATAAAAACCACATATAAAAAAAATAGAGAATGCATATGGTGCAGGTTTTATTTTAAATTTATTCATGTGACTTCTATTTATTCCTAAATAAGCTCCAAAATTACTCATACCGAGTCATATTGAAATATTGTTTTTTTAAATTAAAAAGTTGGCATCAAGCTAACTTGATTACTTTTATCAAAAATGAAATCAAAATGAAATGAAAAATATGTATTTAGTGATCTAAGACACATCTTTGAGAACGAGAAAAATAACGGAATAATTTTTATAGAATCTATTTAATTCATGAAATTAGACGTATTACAGCCGTCATTTTTTATATAGCAAAGTTAAAATGAGTATTCTTTGATGCTCGCCTTATCTTAGAGGATGAAGGAATTTTTGCATATCGATTTATTGTCGTTCAATCTTCTTTTTAATTTATTAAAGAGAAGGAATATTTAAAAAAGAAAAAGGAGGCTTTATAAAAAAAACAATATTTAAGCGGAGATTTAAATGATCGAGTGATCGAAGTAAATTCAGAGTAGATAGGGGATCAATAAAAAGAGGAATAAAAAAAAGAGAATTAAAATATATAGAACGCATCAAACTCCAAACACCTAAAAATAAACAGAAAATTAAAGCTTAAAACAACGTTGGCTCAGCTTGAAAACAAGCTGAGCCAAAGGATTGAGTCATAAGGTTCTGTTTTAATCTTAATAAATTAAACTATTCACTCTGATGAACGCATTAAGCAGGAGAGAAGCTTAATCTGAAGAGAAGTTTCATCAGATGAATATTGTTTCTCCTTATTCATATCCAGTGAAGTGAAAAGCCTAAGATTTAAATTTAATCTATTATCGAATTCAAGTGATCTCTTTAACTGGATTTAACTGAATTTATGAATAGGATTAACTAAATTTATGTCGCTGCACGCGCACATCTTTTTTCATAAATTTTACCTGAAATACCCCCAATCACAGCACCACTGATGGTGCCAAATACAGGAAGTACGCTACCAGCAACTGCGCCAATCAATGCACCTTTTACTGTTGGTGAAAAGCGTGATTTTAATTGATCATGTTTTTGATTAGAATTTGATGAACCCGTTTGAGTTTCATCATGAAGATGCGTTGGATGAGATGAATGAGTCATTTGAATTCCCTCTACGTTAAATTGATTTAAGCTAAAGTGATTTAAATGCAACTTGCATACAATCTTAGATCTGAACTTACATCTGAGCTTAGATCTGATCAGTCAAAGGAATATGAAAACAAAGATTCGTCCTCAATGGTGCAACAGTTTGTTTGTTGTTGTGGTGTGGATGTAAATTATGCAAGGCTGGAATGAGTTCACTCTATTTCGACTGAAATATTTTCAGCGCAACCTCTCATTATTTTTATGGGCTATCTGATTGTATTTAAGTGATTAAAATTAAGTATTAAACAAACTTCATCTTTTAAGCGTGATCAAAAAATCCTCATGAGAGGATTTTTTGACTTACACTTTTAATGTTTTATAGACGGAGCTATTACATTATTTTTCAGGCGCTTCGCTAGATTCATCGGTTGTAGCTGTTTGCTCTTGCTCAGCTGGATCGACATCTGGTTTATTTTCCAATGCTTTTTCGAGCACTTCTTTGAAAATATTCACAGGTTGAGCACCCGCCAAAGCGACGCGTTGATCAAATACAAAGAACGGTACACCAGTGACTTTGAGTTGATCACGTGCGACTTCTTCATCAAATTTAACAAATTCTGAATATTCTTCAGAGTCTAGAACATTATCTACTTCAACTGGATTCAGCCCAATACGCGCTGCAACATCTTCCAGCGTTTCACGTTCGCCAATAGCTAAACCCTGAGTCATGTAGCTAAAGAAAAATGCTTCTTTTGCTTCCGAACCCAAACCCTGACTTTGTGCCAAATGGATTATACGATGAGCATTAAAAGTATTACCTGAATTGGCTTGTTCCCAATTAAATTCGATACCTTCGTCTTTTGCCATTTGAGCAATATTACGTTGCATCTCTTCGACTTCAGTCACAGTGCGGTTATATTTTGCAGCAAGACGTTCAGTATTCGACACTTCTTGACGTTGAGGAGCATTAGGATCTAACTGATAACTATGCCAATGCACTTCAAGTTCAATACCAGCTTGGATTGCTGCTTTCTCTAAACGTTTTTTGCCAATATAGCAAAATGGGCAAACCACATCAGACCAAATATCAACACGCATGTTCATTCTCTATAAGACTTTAATCACACATATAGTGCGGGTGAATGTTCAAAAATTAAAGCGCTAAACATAAAACACTTTGTTTTAGATCTGAAACTGAGCAAATTTAGTCAAATAAAAGCTTAATTCTGATATTTAAAATAACGAGCAAAGAAGTGGCTAGAAATAAAGATACGAGCGAAATATGAGTAAGATATTAGAAAGAGAGGGGAAAGAATCTAAATTTGAAAAGGATCGATTTATGTATACAACGGTTTGAAGCGACGACTAGAGGTGACATTTCGTATCCACCTTAAAACTGCTGTGTTGAGCGTTTTAAAGCCTGCTGCGAAATTCAAGTTATACGTTTAAAGAGATGAAAATTTAGATATCTCAAATGTATATGCTATATATTGTTTAAATATTGCTCGATAAAAACATTTAAACAATAAACTCAAAAGTATGACGTGGGTATAATTCGACGTTTTTTTGAATTTGGAGCTGTGTATGCGCCGTATCTTAATTCTGATTGTGATGATAATGCTGTCATTGGGTGGCTACTTTCTCTATCAAAAAAATAAACAACAAACGGAAACGAACCGACAAATGTTTGACATTGTCATGTCGGAAAAAATAGAAAAATTATATGTGCAAGCCCGAGATTGGAAAGAACCTTTAGATTTTGAGGTGCCGGACTCTCGTCTGCAAGGTGATTATAAAATCATGTCAGAATTCATCTTGAACTATTGGGTGGAAAATATTGAAGCGCGAAATTATTACTTACGTCAATTGGATCAAGCCCAATGGAATCATTTCTTAAGTGCTGAACGATTTGATGAAGATAAAAAAAATAGCTATCAACAAACTGAAAAAATGCTGATAGATGTCCAAAAGGCCATGACCGAATACCAAGAAAAACAACAGCAGACCTATACGGCCGCTGTCACCAAAGTGGATGCTTTAAATATTAATAAAACACTGCGCCAGTCAATGAAGGAAAAACTGATTCATAGTCGTGAACAGGAAGATGAAAATGATCTGTTAAAGATAGAACAAGAGATCTATCAAAAAGCACAATCTATGTTTGCCTTACTCAAATCGCATGAATGGAAAAGAAAAGGGAAGACCTTTTTATTTTTGAAAGATGAACAAGTGAAACAGTTTAATTCACTCTATAAGGACATTCTAAAATTACAGTCAAATACCGACGAAATGAGAAAACAGAATGCACAGGTTCTGAGTGGAGAAGATAAATAATTTTGCGAAACCTTGCTGAGAAAACGGATCATTTCAACTCGTTTTCTTGGCTCAATGTGCGCTTTATTGGATATTTTTCTCTAATCATTCTTTGTCGCTTGAGTCGAGGATTGCTGAGCGATTCGAGAGGCGAACGTGCAGATGCAGTAAAAGATAACAATTCAAGCTTAAAATGACACATTTCGTTAAATCTTTAAAAATAATATGAATAGACCTCTTTCATAAGTCATTTTTTACTCAATTCCATGTTATAAATTCCAGCAATTAAATTGAATCTTAAGCCGAGTCTTTTTCCTCTATTTCGGTAACGTTCAGCAAGTATTTTAAAATGCTTCAGCGCACCAAAAACATGTTCAACAAGGATTCTTCTTTTATTGATTTCTCGATTGTACTTTTTAAGTTCAGGATCTAATGTACAGCCTTTTTTTGCTTTCAACGGAAGCAAACTGTTTGCGTAAATATTATGAATACCCTGATAGCCTTTATCCGCTAATAGAAATGAATTCTTAGGAATTAAATTTAAGTTTCTTTTGAATAACTCAAAATCATGCACCGCACCTTTACACATACATAAACTGAGTATTTCTCGTGTTTTAGCATGAATAATCGCTTGTACTTTAAACGTATGCATCTTTTTCTTACCGCTATAGCTTTTCTTCTGTTTTTTTGGGCCTTTGAATGGGTATTTCTGTTGCATCGATGATGACAACATTCCAATCAATGCCTTCACCTTGAGGCAAATCCTTCGGTAAATTAAAAAGATTAGACTGGATTAAGCAGTCTTCAACATGCCGAACAATTCTTGAAGCCGTCGGCTCTGAAACACCATAACTGGTCGCAACATGAAATAAGGTTCGATATTCACACCAATAGCTTAGACTCAAAAGAACTTGATCCTCTAAGCTTAATTTAGCGGGTCTACCCGTAGTTGGTAAATGCTTTTTCAATTGCTCAACCATTAAATAAAAAGTTGAGTATGAGATGCCTGTATAACGCTTAAACTGCGGATCAGAAAGCTTTTTTGAGTCGATATATTTCATACTGAAATTATGCATCAATTTCACAAAGTTAAGGGTACATATAATCACCAAGAAGATGACTGTTTTTTGAGTTATGAAAGAGATCTAATATATTCAGTTTGTGAAAAAATGATTTTCATGGCTTTACCGCCTATCTGAGCCTTGATGAATCGTAGACAAGATCGTTGTAGCCTATACATAGGGTTCTTATCTTTCTTGCTAAAAATGCGTTCTAAATTCACGTTTTTTAGTGTGATTCAATTCAGGGTATAGCTATGAATACGACCAAAGCTTGTTTGATTGCCAGCATGATGTTCTGTGGTGGTTTTTCTTATGCCTATGCAGAAGATGTTGCCACGCTCCCGACCATTAAGGTGATGGCAGATGCTGAATTGCGGAATGAGGTTTTAACGACGGTTCAACCTTTTCAGGAAGATGATAAAGTTCGTCGTTCTTTACAGCATCAGATCATTAAACAAGAACAGGATATTCAAAATAACGTGTTTAATAGCAATCCCTCTGCATTGAATGTTCAGCCTCAAACGGCATTGCCTGACCTCAGTCAATTGTCACCTTTACAGCAGCAATATGTGCTGGCTGTCGCATCAGGTTTACAGTCTTCTGACCCGAATTCTGGATTGTTTAGAATGCTTGAGCCTTTAGGGATTAATCGTGAAAGAGCGTTGGAAGGAATACGCAACGGTGCTCCGTTAGAGATCCGATTTGATGAGCAACGGATGAGTCAATTATTTGGTGATCAATGGCGTAATAATTTGAATGGGAATTAAAGGTCATCTATTTATTTTGTATTTTATCCATAGCCTTAGCTATATTAAATAATCCAAATATTGCTGCCAGCATTGCAAGAATTGAATATATACATAAGAAAAAAACAATTAGATTAAATACATGTGTACTTAATAGATCTCTTTCATAACTCAAAAAACAGTCATCTTCTTGGTGATTATATGTACCCTTAACTTTGTGAAATTGATGCATAATTTCAGTATGAAATATATCGACTCAAAAAAGCTTTCTGATCCGCAGTTTAAGCGTTATACAGGCATCTCATACTCAACTTTTTATTTAATGGTTGAGCAATTGAAAAAGCATTTACCAACTACGGGTAGACCCGCTAAATTAAGCTTAGAAGATCAAGTTCTTTTGAGTCTAAGCTATTGGCGTGAATATCGAACCTTATTTCATGTTGCGACCAGTTATGGTGTTTCAGAGCCGACGGCTTCAAGAATTGTTCGGCATGTTGAAGACTGCTTAATCCAGTCTAATCTTTTTAATTTACCGAAGGATTTGCCTCAAGGTGAAGGCATTGATTGGAATGTTGTCATCATCGATGCAACAGAAATACCCATTCAAAGGCCCAAAAAAACAGAAGAAAAGCTATAGCGGTAAGAAAAAGATGCATACGTTTAAAGTACAAGCGATTATTCATGCTAAAACACGAGAAATACTCAGTTTATGTATGTGTAAAGGTGCGGTGCATGATTTTGAGTTATTCAAAAGAAACTTAAATTTAATTCCTAAGAATTCATTTCTATTAGCGGATAAAGGCTATCAGGGTATTCATAATATTTACGCAAACAGTTTGCTTCCGTTGAAAGCAAAAAAAGGCTGTACATTAGATCCTGAACTTAAAAAGTACAATCGAGAAATCAATAAAAGAAGAATCCTTGTTGAACATGTTTTTGGTGCGCTGAAGCATTTTAAAATACTTGCTGAACGTTACCGAAATAGAGGAAAAAGACTCGGCTTAAGATTCAATTTAATTGCTGGAATTTATAACATGGAATTGAGTAAAAAATGACTTATGAAAGAGGTCTAATAAATATACATTATAAAATAATTTGCAACTACTTAGATTAATAATATCTACAAGAGTATTAATGGAGTTAGTATGTAAAACAAAAAGTCCAATGAATGCTAATACTTGTAATATAATAAAATGAACAAAGCTTGCATTTATAGCTAAGAATGCAGAAATATTATTTACTTTTTTCTTGATTAAAATTTCTTTTAATCTTTGATCACCTAATGTAAGCCAAATTGCATAGCCTGCTAGTGAAAAACCTAAAAGACTTGGAAAAACTCCAATAAATATTGTATGCCAATCATTTTTCAACCAAGTTGTAAATGAGATAGCTGTTATGAATAAAGCTATCCAGAAATATGAGGATTGGAAAATAGCTTTAAATCCGCCATAGCTTGTCCAGTAATCCCTGAAAGAATTTAACATTATTTAAACCTTTTTAGTTCTAAGTTTTGGAATAATCTTTTCAGACATGAATTTTAATCTATTTTTTATAGTTACACTTTTCTGAAAAATTTGAGGAGAGCTTAATGGAAATTTTTTTGTACTAATCTCTTCAGATCTTTGGCTATCATTTTCAATTATTGCTTTAACTTCACCATTTTCTGCTGCAGCGATACCAAATTTTTCGGTATTTTGTTGAATTTTTAAATATTTTCCATCTTGTGCAGTTAAGGAAATAGTCATATTTTTTGCTTTTTGATCCTCTAAATATTCGGAAATTGCTTCATCTACTAAATCATCAAATATATCTGGATTCGGTCTTGTAACTAAAAATTCAATATGTTTTAGTTTTCGGTTTTTCAAAATACTTTTTACATTCTTCTTTGATGATAATGTATGTATTTCCCCACTATTAAATTTCTCTTTGAAATCTGGACTTGAGAGAACTCTTTTAAAAAATTGTAAAACGACGTTGTAGCTAATTGTTGATTTCTCATTTTCTAATTCAAAAATAATTTTATGTGGCTCTGGATAAAAAGAAAAATAAAAGAATGTAGGTTTATATTTTATATTAGATGCTATATCCAAACTCCAGTTTTCAGGAGTTTTACCAGTCTCTAAGTCAATAAATTGAGTCGGCATTAAATTTTCAAATCTTACTAAAGCACCTTGAAAACCTTTAAGTTTATCGTCCTTATCAAAATAATTAATTTCATGTAGTGCAAGATGATAAGCTCTATATCCAGTAGGTAAAAAGAATTTTTTCTTAAAAACAAACTCAAAAAAATCTACATATACTTGAGGTGTTAGATGTGGATGTAATGTTAAGTTATATGCAGTATAAATATATGTTCTTTTTTTTCTAAAAACTTTTCATCATTCACGAGATATTCCCCAGTTAAATATTACTAAAAGAATAATAGATCTCTTTCATAACTCAAAAAACAGTCATCTTCTTGGTGATTATATGTACCCTTAACTTTGTGAAATTGATGCATAATTTCAGTATGAAATATATCGACTCAAAAAAGCTTTCTGATCCGCAGTTTAAGCGTTATACAGGCATCTCATACTCAACTTTTTATTTAATGGTTGAGCAATTGAAAAAGCATTTACCAACTACGGGTAGACCCGCTAAATTAAGCTTAGAAGATCAAGTTCTTTTGAGTCTAAGCTATTGGCGTGAATATCGAACCTTATTTCATGTTGCGACCAGTTATGGTGTTTCAGAGCTGACGGCTTCAAGAATTGTTCGGCATGTTGAAGACTGCTTAATCCAGTCTAATCTTTTTAATTTACCGAAGGATTTGCCTCAAGGTGAAGGCATTGATTGGAATGTTGTCATCATCGATGCAACAGAAATACCCATTCAAAGGCCCAAAAAAACAGAAGAAAAGCTATAGCGGTAAGAAAAAGATGCATACGTTTAAAGTACAAGCGATTATTCATGCTAAAACACGAGAAATACTCAGTTTATGTATGTGTAAAGGTGCGGTGCATGATTTTGAGTTATTCAAAAGAAACTTAAATTTAATTCCTAAGAATTCATTTCTATTAGCGGATAAAGGCTATCAGGGTATTCATAATATTTACGCAAACAGTTTGCTTCCGTTGAAAGCAAAAAAAGGCTGTACATTAGATCCTGAACTTAAAAAGTACAATCGAGAAATCAATAAAAGAAGAATCCTTGTTGAACATGTTTTTGGTGCGCTGAAGCATTTTAAAATACTTGCTGAACGTTACCGAAATAGAGGAAAAAGACTCGGCTTAAGATTCAATTTAATTGCTGGAATTTATAACATGGAATTGAGTAAAAAATGACTTATGAAAGAGGTCTAATATACATAAATATCTTATTAATATATAACAAAAACCCCGCATTAAGCGGGGTTTATTTTTATATCTAAGAATTAAACACGTTCGATTGATTTTTAAAAAATGCTTACTCAAGTTCTATTGAAATCACTTGATTTTTAATTCAAATAAAGGATCTAAAGTGTTCTTGGCTTCAAGAGAGTGATTCTTCGTTGAGAAAACTTTTCCTTTAAGCAAAGCACTTTTAGTCCATATAAATTGTTTTTTATTCAGATCAAAAAGTCTAACGGTATATTGTTGACCTTCTTGAGGCATATAAGCAGTGACTAAACCACCACCAATACCTAGCGTAGCCAAGGTCACACCCGCACTTAATGCACCCATAGCAAACTTAGAGCCCATTGAAGCGTCCAAACCATCAATATTGATAATAAATAAATATTCAGATGCAGACCAGTTTTTCAAAATATCTAAAGTCGCTTGATCTAGCTCAGGAAGTGCAGCTGGAGCATTCTTATTTTTCAGATTGGCGAGCTCAACTGAGTTATATTTCATAAAAAATTGATTCAATGCGAAAACTGCATTTTGCTGCTCAGTAGTTAAAGTAGAGCCCGTCTGATTCAATAAAGGGTAGGTACTTATCGGCGCTCTTTTTGTAATTGAATCAGCTTGAAAATCATACTTTTTCATTTGCTCTTCAGGCATTAAGGCACAAATAAAAGGTGCAGCGCTCTTACCGATTGTTATACCTTGCTGATTGAGCTGTTGATTAAAAGTTTCAAGAAATTTATCACTGCTCAGTCGCGATGGTTCAGCCAAAATTAAGTCTTTACCCAATTCATTCGTCAACAAGCAAGGATTGATTAAAACGGCGACGGGCGCAGATTTTAGGGCAGTTTGTATCTGATTATATTGGTTACGAGTTTCAGGCGACATTTGAGTGGTTGCACATCCAGCCAATAATAAACTTACAAAAAGTGGAACAAATATTTTTTTCATAGCAACTCTTATTATGTTTTATGTTCAGTAGTTCTAATGAATCATATGCAATTATGTGCATTTTTGAAACTAATATTTATATACTTTTTCATCTAATTATAAAATTATTTTGTAATTAAAAAGATAATCTAAGAAATAAAAAACCCCGCATTAAGCGAGGTTTATTTTTCTCACATATCTAATAATTAAACACGTTCGATAATTGTCGCGATACCTTGACCCAAACCGATACACATGGTCGCAAGACCAATTTGAGTATCTTGTTGCTCCATAACGTTTAGAAGCGTAGTCGTGATACGCGCACCAGAACAACCCAATGGGTGACCCAAAGCAATCGCACCACCATTCAAGTTCACACGATCTTGTTGATCATAAATGCCTAAGCCTTTAAGAACAGACAAACCTTGTGCAGCAAATGCTTCATTCAGTTCAAATGTTTGAATATCTGCAATCGACAGGCCAGCACGTTTAAGTGCTTTTTGCGTAGCAGGAACAGGGCCGTAACCCATGATCGCAGCATCACAACCTGCAACCGCCATAGAGCGAATGACCGCACGAGGCTTAAGACCCAAAGCTTGAGCACGTTCAGCAGACATCAACAACATAGCAGATGCACCATCAGACAATGCAGAAGAGGTTGCCGCCGTTACCGTACCACCTTTAGGATCAAAGACAGGGCGCAAAGCTCTAAAAGCTTCAATGTTTGAATCTGGACGAATCACTTCATCGATATCGCACAATTGAAGTTTACCTTCAGCATCATGACCCTCAATGCCGATAATTTCATTTTTGAAACGACCTGATTGAGTTGCATCCCATGCACGGCGGTGAGACTCAACACCAAAGGCATCTTGTTCTTCACGCGTAATACCGTTCATACGACCTAACATTTCAGCCGTTAAGCCCATCATGTTCGATGCTTTAGCATAATGCTTAGAGGCTTGAGGGTTTAAATCAATACCGTGCATCATACCAACGTGGCCCATATGCTCTACACCACCGATGATGAAAATATCACCTTGGTTTGTTGCAATTTGAGCAGCAGCAGTATGAATTGCTTGCATCGATGAACCACAAAGACGGTTGACGGTTTGACCCGCAACAGTTTTTGGTAGGTCAGCCAGTAATGCGATATTACGCGCAATGTTCATACCTTGTTCAAGTGTCTGGTTTACACAACCCCAGACCACATCTTCAACTTCATTGGTATCAAATTGGTTACGAGCAACCAATGCACGTACTAGTTCAGCAGATAAATTGTCGGCACGAACATTACGGAACATACCATTTTTGGTTTTACCCATTGCTGAACGCACGCCATCAACGATGACAACGTCACGTGGATTTAAAGTAGCCATTCACGTTGCTCCTTAACCGTAGAATTTAGTGTTATTAGCAGCCATGTCACGCAACATTTGTGGCGCTTCATAAGCTTTACCTAGGTGAGCATATTTGTCGCACAGCGCAACATACTCAGCGACACCTGTCTGATCGATATAACGCGCTGGACCACCACGGAATGGAGGGAAACCGACACCCATGATCATCGCCATATCTGCTTCAGACGCCGTTGCGACGATCTTGTCTTCTAAACAACGAACTGTTTCGTTACAGAAAGCAAGCATCATACGATCAATGATTTCTTGCGCATCAAATTCGCGTTTTTCACCAGTAACGACAGAAGCAATTACGTCATAAGCCGTTGGATCAACTTTTTTGGCTTTCTTGCCTTTACGGTCTAATTCATATTTGTAGAAACCGATATCGTTTTTCTGACCCAAACGTTTCGCTTCATACATGGTTTGAATTGAACCTTTGTAATCTGGCTTCATACGATCAGGGAAACCTTCCGCCATCACTTCTGAGCCATGTACACCAGTGTCAATACCAACCACGTCCATGAGATACGCAGGACCCATAGGCCAGCCGAAACGTTCCATGACTTTATCGACTTGTTGGAAATCTGCACCATCTTTAAGAAGCAGGTCAAACGCACCAAAGTAAGGGAACAACACACGGTTCACCAAGAAACCAGGGCAGTCGTTTACCACAATCGGGGTTTTACCCATTTTCTGAGCAAGCACAACAGTTGTTGCAATCGCTTCATCAGAAGTCTTCTCACCACGGATCACTTCAACCAATGGCATCATGTGAACAGGGTTAAAGAAATGCATGCCGACGAAGTTTTCAGGACGCTGTAATGCTTTCGCAAGACGTGTGATTGAAATCGTTGACGTGTTCGATGCAATGATCGTGTTATCACGAACTTTGCTTTCTGTATCTTTTAATACAGCTTCTTTGATTTTTGGATTTTCAGTCACCGCTTCAATCACGATATCGACTTCTTTAAACTCGTCATAGCTTAAAGTCGGACGGATACGTGCAAGGGTTTCACCCATTTTTGCAGGAGTCATACGTTTGCGTTCAACTTGTTTGGTTAACAAGCCATTCGCTTCAGACATACCCAATGCAAGTTGTGGATTACCAATATCTTTCATGATAATTGGCGTACCTTTGCTGGCAGCTTGATACGCAATACCACCACCCATGATACCTGCGCCTAATACAGCCGCTTGGTTTACAGGATGAGCGCCTTTTTCATAACGCTTAGAGGTTTTCTTAACCACTTGATCATTGAGGAATAAACCAATCAATGCACTTGATTGTGGGGTAATCGCTGCTTTTGCAAAATGTTCAGCTTCGACACGCAATGCACCTGCACGGTCTAAACTTGAACCTGCTTGCATAGAATCAAGCAATAATTTTGGTGCTGGATATTGTGCTGGATTTGCTTTTGCAAGAACCACACCTTTAGAAGAGTTAAATGCCATCATTTGTTCTAATGGATTTAACTTAATCGGGTCTAGTTTTTCTTGGCGCTTTTTTTTCCAGTCTAAACGACCAGAAATCGCTTGTTTCACCAGATCAATAGCCGCTTCTTGAAGCTTGTCAGCGGAAACGACAGCATCTACTGCGCCATCTTTTAAAGCAGCATCTGGACGTTTGTTTGCAGATGTTGCAATCCACTCAACAGCGTTATCGATACCAATCACACGGCTTAAACGAACTGTTCCACCGAAACCTGGAATAATGCCCAGTTTAACTTCAGGTAAACCGACTTGTGCTTTGTCTGACATCACACGATAGTCACAGACCATACACATTTCGAAACCACCACCCAAAGCGATACCATTGATAGCAGCAACTTTAGGAATGTCTAAATCTTCAAATGCATTAAAAATATCGTGAACAGGCATTGCCCATTCCACAATTTTATCTGCACCTGAAGCAAAATTTTCACCAAATTCAGTAATGTCGGCACCAACAATAAATGTTGATTTTCCAGACGTAACGATAAGACCTTTGATCTCTGCGTTTGATTGAACTGCATTAATTGCAGCTTTGAAATCGTCAATTGTTGCACGGTCGAATTTATTAACCGACTCACCTTGTAAGTCAAAGCGGAATTCTGCAATTCCGTCCGAAAGCATTTGGACGGTAATGGCATTGCCAGCGTGGATCATGCCCTGATCTCCCTTTTTTGGAGGACTTCTAAGTTGATGTTTTGAAGCGAGCGCGTATTTCCTGCGCACTTTATACTTCGCTAATCTTACGATAACTATATCGAAAAAGAACATAACAAGTTGTATCAAGCCGTGACGCAAGGGTCATCTATTTTTATTACATAAACCTTGAGGCGTAATACGCTCGCTCGTTATTATTTCAAATTAAAGAATATAAAGCTTTTGTTTCAATTGGCATTTTAATTTAAAGCCTACTAGGTTATATCGGGGAGTGGCCCTCAATTACAAGCATTTTCGAACATTAAAATTTGTCAAAAAAGTCAGTTGAAGAAAAAAAAGAATTTTAGACGTACATTCTTAACGTCTTTAAACGTGACTTAAGAACAATAATGGATACGCAGATTTTGCAGTTTTATCTAGATAAATGACTGAGTGATAAATTGTTTAATATTTCTTAAACATCAGTTGAGTTTTTTAAACTAAATCGATATGATTTTTTGCTGAAAAAATATACGATAAATTAGAGTAATAAACATAATGAAAAATATAAAAATAGCGTTGCTTATAAGTAGCTTTGCTTTAGTACTCAGTGCTTGTGGCGGCGGCGGTAGTGGTGGCGAAGGTTCAAACGCGAATCAATCAACTCAGGGTTCAAAACCTCAAAATCCGGATTTAACGCAGACATTGGTCCATGTCGCGGAGGATTTAAGGTTTAAATACTATTCTTTTGTGAATGGGGTCGTCCCGAATACGAAATTTTATGTTCCGCTTGGTAAGGAAAAATATGTCTTGACGCCCAATAAAATTTACAATGATCAATGGTTAGATACGTCAATAGAGCTATTAAGCGCTAATCGAGTATTGTCTAGTGAAGCGCCAGGAATCAAAAAAATTGAAGTTTTGGAAAAAATCGATTTAGCCAATAAAGACGTTTACGATGGGGTATTTCCTGGGTTTACGTCATATTTTAAAAACACGAATGATGTGAATCTTAAGTTTGAGGGGACGAAAGCAAAGCAGCTATATAACAAAACCGCCTTCCAATTTCCTCAAGGTGCTGCTTGTTATCAACGAGTAAAAATCTCACCTCAAGGGAGCCTTATAAAGATAGATAAAGAAATTAAATTTAATCAAGTCCAAGTGGGATACGATGATTTTATCTTTAATTTAGACAATGGCTTTACGGATCGTGTTGGTAAAGAGCATTTGAGTGTTTTTGCTGATGCAACGATGAGAGGGCATACAATTAAAACGGTCACTGGAAATTGGGCTGGATATCCTTGGAAATACTATCGTGTGTATGATCAGTTTGGCCTAGTTGAAGACATTGTATTTGTGAATATCGATGGTACGGTGTATCAAGGCGATATGTTGGACTTTGAAGAGCGTGAGTTAGCGAAACAAGTCGCTGAAAAAGCGCAACGATTGGCAGCTCGAAATGATTCAAATACAATTGAGTATCAAGAAGCAGTTTTAAATTTAGAACTCTTAAAAAATAAATGTGATTTTTTCAATCCAACTGCTCATAAATCAATTCAATTACTGAATAATTATTCTTAAGGTTTTATGGTTAGAATCGTTGAACAGATGATCCTCCAGATTGATAAAAAGCGCCTTATTGGGCGTTTTTTAGTTTTGAGCAATAGATTTTAAAGATTCTAAACATCTGTCACTTAAACTTGAGTAAAGCATATTTATCTTGTTTTATTTACGCAATTAACCCAACCATATATGCCATATAAAAACAGTAGATCTCTTTCATAAGTCCAAAAATGATCATTTATTAGCAAAAAATTGATTTGTAATAATCCCTTCTCCCTTTGGGAGAAGATTAGGATGAGGGAGTACTAACGATGAGTGTGTGGTGTGAATAAAGAGGTTTGAAAGAAGTTTAGTATAAATTAGCTTAGAGTCAGCTCATTTTAATCATCATAAAAAATATAGCTTTATGTCGCATACATCGAATGCGATCTAAAAGAGTCCGCATCTATGGTTTAAGTTATAGATTTGGCTGCTCGAAAATCAAAGTATTTAATGATGATTTAAAAGTATTTAATCCTTATTTAATGGAGAAATGATTTAAGTTTGAAAGACTGCGTCAGTATTTGACTCATAGACACAATCTTAGACTTGGAAATAGACACTAAATACCCCATCATTTCTATATCTCATCTTTTAAAAGTCCATTGTGAACGAAAACGCACGAGAAAATATTGAAAAGATTTTAGCCAATATGACCACATTACCCGGCGTATACCGCATGTTGGGTAAAGGCGGTGAATTGTTATATGTGGGCAAAGCCAAAAATCTTAAAAATCGTGTTTCGAGCTATTTTGTAAAAACGATTGAACACCCTAAAACACAGGCCTTGGTTGCTCGTATTTATAATATCGAGACCTTAGTGGTTCGTTCAGAAACAGAAGCCTTATTGTTAGAACAAAATCTGATTAAGCTGCATCGTCCGCCCTACAACATTATGTTGCGTGATGATAAGTCTTATGTCTATATTTTCGTATCGAGCGATAAGCCCTATCCGCGTATTGCCAGTGGTCGAGGCAAAGGCAAACATCAGGCAGGGAAGTTCTTTGGACCTTATCCCAGTGCTTATAATGCACGGGATACTTTGGTGGTTTTACAAAAATTATTTAACGTTCGTCAGTGTGAAAACAGCTATTTTTCACAGCGTAAGCGTCCCTGTTTGCAATATCAAATCAAACGTTGTTCTGCACCGTGTGTCGGTCTTATTTCTCCACAAGACTATAAAGATGATGTGGATAACTCGATTCGTTTTTTACAGGGTGATACTAAAGAGCTAAATCAAGAATTAATCAGCAAAATGGAAACTGCCGCTGAAGCTTTAGAATTTGAAAAAGCAGTTTTTTTCCGTGATCGTATGGCACTTTTAAGAGATGTGCAGACTCAACAGGCGATTTATAAAGTCAAAGGTGAGGCCGATATTTTGGCCATTGCTTATCTTGCGGGTGTGACCTGCGTACAAATTATGCATGTGCGTAACGGTAAAATGCTCGGTGGGAAAAGTTATTTTCCAGATATGTTGGGCGGTGATTTGGGACAAATGCTGTCAGATTTTATGGCGAACTTTTATTTCCAAGTGGCCGATGAGGTTCCAACCGAATTGATTGTCAATGTGGAAATTCCTGACCGTACTGATTTGCAAGCCGCGTTGTATCAGCATTTTGACAAGAAAGTTGTGGTGAAGCACAGTGTCCGAGAGACTCGTGCCGAATGGCTTGAACTGGCCAATATGAATGTACAACATGCGATAAAGGGCCAGTTGGCCAATCATTTTGAGTTAAATGAACGCTTTCATCAGTTGGAGTTGGTTTTAGGTCGTCCCGTAGATCGAATCGAGTGTTTTGATATTTCGCATACCATGGGCGAGGCGACCATCGCTTCTTGTGTGGTTTTTGATTCAGGCGGGGTCAGAAAACGAGACTATCGCCAATTTTCGATTGAGGATATTACTGGCGGTGATGACTATGCTGCGATGCGCCAAGCGTTAACGCGTCGGTATAAAAAAGCAATGTTGCCAGATTTATTGCTGATCGATGGCGGTAAAGGGCAGCTACATATGGCGATGGATGTGATGAAAGATCTGGGGCTAGATGCATTTATGGTCGGTGTGTCTAAAGGTGAGGGTCGAAAACCTGGCTTGGAGACTTTACACTTTACCGATGGTCAAAAAATTCAATTGCCTGAAGACCATAAAGCTTTGCATTTAATTCAGCAGGTGCGTGATGAAGCGCATCGTTTTGCAATCACCAAGCATCGTGCTAAGCGTGATAAGCGCCGTGGTCAATCTGTGCTTGAGGCAATTCCTGGTCTTGGCCCGAAACGTCGACGTGATTTATTGACCCATTTCGGGGGAATCCAAGGCGTGCTTAAAGCCTCTGAAAATGATTTGAAGTTGGTACCCGGTTTAGGCGGTGTGATGGCGAGAACAGTTTATAAAATTTTGCATGAATAAATGGTTGTCGAATAAAGCTATTTTTTGTTTTTGTATTTGTTTAGATGTCAGTTTTAAAGTTTTTGGATGTTAGGAATTTATGCAATATCATGCTCATGTTTATTTCGATTTGCCTCAAATTGAGGCGATTGAACTGTTATACGCAGAATTACAGCAAGCCTTTGGTGAGGCAGTGAAGTATGGCCGCATCCATCAAAAATTGGTGGGACCACATACCAAGCCCATGTTTCAATTGGCATTTGATGAAACTATATTGCCACAAATCAAGTCGCTTCTTGCTTCTAGTCCGCTTGATCTATCCGTCTTGATTCATCCCTTAATTGACAATGAATATTTAGCACATACCAAAGAAGCTACGTGGTTAGGCCAACCTTTGCCACTGAATTTAGATGTTTTCTAATCCTGCTTTGGTGTTTAATTGATTTCATTAATTTGCATAAATGATCATTGACCCACGAGTCATTGATCATTTACCTCTAGGATGAATTAAATCATGCTTGATGAAAATTAATCATTGAGCTTTTTTTATGCCTTTTAGTCAGCTATTTAAAGACCTAGAACAAAAAGAAAGTGTTGATATTCCTGAAGGTTGGTTACAGGGGCGAACCATCTTTGGTGGTTTAACCACTGCAATGATGTTACACAAGGCAATTTGGGCTATAGACGATGCGCAGAAACGGTTATTGACGGTGAGTGTTACTTTCGTTGCTCCTGTTCAAGAAAAAAAGCCAGTCAAAGTCACCGTTGAGATTCTTCGTAAGGGAAAGTCGGTGACTTCCGTTGAAGCACGGATTTGGCAAGATCATCAGGTAATGAGCATTATGCTCGCAAGCTTTGGCTCTGAACGGAACTCCATTCTAAATGTCCAACAACAACGTCAAGCGCCGTCTTATCCCGCACCTGAGCAATTAAATAAACTGCCTTATCATCCATTAATGCCGCAGTGTTATCAAAACTTCGATTTAGCTTGGGCAGAAGGTGGATATCCTTGTTCAGCGAGTCCACAAGCAGATTTCGGTGGTTGGTTTAGATTTTCAGAGCAAAATTTTCCAAATGGTAAAATGAGCATAGCTGAATTTTTAGCATTATTGGATATTTGGCCCGCAGGTGTTTTCCCTGTTTTAAAGACACCTGCACCAGGCAGTTCCTTGTCTTGGTATGTCACTTTACTGGGAAATGATGAATTTCAACGTCTAGATTGGTTTAAATATAAAGTATTTACAGACCATGCAGAAAATGGCTACGCGACTGAATATGCACATATTTGGAATGCAAATGATCAACTTATTGCGATTTCAAGACAAACAGTGACCATCTTTGCCTAGTCGACAGCAGATAATGAATCGTTTAAAGTAGGCGAGTTGAAAATATCCAAGCTCAAGTTATATTGCTGAATTTTAAGCATTAGGGGACAAACTGGCGGTGTCTATGTCTACAGGTCGTATCCTGAATATTCCGAACATCTTGACGCTAGCTCGTATTGCGTTAATTCCTGTATTTTTAATTATCGCCTATTGGCCGCCAGCAATTGGGGCAGTTCAAGAAGGCAGTATGACCCGTCATATCGTGCTTACAGCAATTTTTGTGGTCGCTGCGATTACAGATTGGTTCGATGGTTACTTGGCTCGCACGCTGAATCAGACCTCTGCTTTTGGTCGTTTCCTAGATCCAGTAGCAGATAAGCTGATGGTGGCGGCGGCACTGATTGTACTTGTACAGTGGGAGCCGACAATCTCTATGGCCTTCGCTGCAATTGTAATTATTTCACGTGAAATTACGGTATCTGCTTTGCGTGAGTGGATGGCAGAACTCGGTGCACGTACCAATGTTGCTGTGTCTACCGTTGGGAAATATAAAACCGCATTTCAAATGATTGCGATTTCAGTTTTTTTATTGAACTGGCAACCTCTTGAACTGGTCGCGTATGGCTTGCTGTATACCGCAGTCATTTTAACGCTCTGGTCAATGTTCATTTATCTCAAAGCGGCATGGCCATACTTAAAACAACCTTGATACACATATCAAAAGCGCCACAAGGCGCTTTTTTTAATTGACTAGTATAGGAATTAATTGAGAGAGACTGATGGCTGTCAAAAGATAGAAAACGTTAAATCAGAAAAACTTTAGATTAGAAAGTTTCTAGACAAGTTTGCAAAAAAACTTGAGATTAATAGCCTAGAAATAATAAATCTCTTTATCAACTTACATTATCGTTTGAAGTGCAACACCATGTTGTCGGCATAATACCTGACTCGGACTTTTAAAGCCGAGTCTTTTTCTTGAGCGTTGATTCAAACGTTGAGTGATTTCTGAAATATACTCATCCGTGTAATGATTTAAATCACTACCTTTCCTTATGTATTGTCTGATTAATCCATTGGTGTTTTCATTTGTACCTCGTTGCCAAGCACTGTAGGGATCTGCGAAATACCAATCCAAATCAAGTTCTTGAGCAATATGCTCATGCAAACTGAATTCTTTGCCATTGTCTGCAGTTATTGTTTTCAATTGGTCTTTGATGGGGGGGAGTAAATTGATGGTCGCTCTGCTGATGTCTTCAGCCTTACGTGTATTGCACTTTGTTAGCCAAAGATAGCCTGTTCTTCGATCTACAATTGAAACTAAAGATTGTTGATGATTTTTACCTACGATCGTATCTATCTCCAAGTCATCAAAGCGAGTCCGTTGCTCAACCTCATGCGGTCTTTCATGAATGCTTTTACGATGAGTGAGTTGACCGCGGGTTTCAGGAGAACCATATTTCCTCTTTCTTTTGATTTCTGAAACGTAGGTTGTGGAAAAGCACGCCACCATTGCTTTTATTCTGTTTTATAAACCTGTAAATAGAATGCAGACAGACCGCTACGTGAGAAGCAATTTGTTCAGGGCTCCATTGTAGGTTTAGGTAAGAAATGACAAGCGCCCAAATATGAAATGGGATTCTTTTAGGATTGGAGCGATGACGTTTTAAAGCGACTTTATGTGCATGTTTAGCGAAGTAACCATATTTCTAGCTTTATTTCGAGTGACTTCACTAGAGATAGTTGCTGGTGAACGATTTAAACACCAAGCGATATAGCGTTTGGAAAAACCTTCACGTAACAGGGTATAAATCTGATATCGTTCTTCTTGAGTAAGATGAGTATAGTTCATCATGCAACTTTGACTTTGACTTTGACTTTGATCGGTCGGAAGCAAAATACAATCTCATCTTGCTTCCTGCCAATAATTTAATCTTTGTTGCACTTCATTTAAGAATTGAAGATCTAAAATAAATTATTTAATTATTCGCCAAACTGAGATGAGACTGGCAACGAGAATAAAAATGATTGATATATACCAAGGCGCAATAATGGCAATGGTCAGTACAATAGCGATCACACTACCGAAGAGCCAGCTACGTTTTTGCTGGTGTTCCATCTCTAAGCGCATGGTTTGAATTTCATTAAGTTGTTTTGCGTGCCATGCAGACTGATTTTTTAAACCATTTAAGCTATCTATTAATAGCGTAGGAAGATCTTGTGCACCTAAAAGTAGATCGGGAATTTTTTGCCCAAGTTCTTTGATATTCTTTTGTGGATTCATTTGCGCTTTAACCCAATCCGTTAAGATGGGTTTAGCAAGTTTCCAAATATCAAGTTCTGGATATAAGTCAGTACCTAATCCCTCAACATGCACCAAGGTTTTCAATAAAAGCATAAGCTGTGGCGGAATTTCTAAATGGAAACGGCGTGCAATATCCATGACTTGCAATAAGATTCCCGCGAAGTCTAGCTCATGCATTGGCTTAGACACCATTGGACCGACAGTACGGCGCATTTCACGCGAAAGCGCATCTTGATCAGTACCCGGTGGAATCCAACCTGCTTGATGAACAATCAAGATTAACTGCATGAAATCACTGTTCATGACTGCCAAAAGCATACGTGCAATGGTCATTTGGTCATGTTTAGACAACTCGCCCATGATGGCGCAGTCTAATGCGATAAAGCGTGGATGACTTGGATTAATGGTTTCTACGAAGACATTGCCGGGATGCATATCTGCATGAAAGAAGTTGTCACGGAAAACCTGAGTGAAGAAAATAGTTAAACCTTTTTCAGCCAAGTCTGCACGATTCATCCCTAAGCGATCAAAGGTTTCAAGATCTGAAATAGGCACGCCACTAATACGTTCAGCCACCATGACATCTTTACTGTCCATATAGACTTCAGGCACATACATCATGCTAGAGCCTGTAAAGTAATGACGCATACGACGGGTATTATCTGCCTCTAAACTCAAATCTAATTCATTAAGAATAATTTGACGGTAGTCTTGAATGATTTCGGATAGATGTAGTGCGCGTGCTGCTTCTAATCGTTTTTCAAGAAAAGCACCTAACCATTCTAAAATTTCAAAATCTTCAATAATTTGAGCATAAATGTTCGGACGTGTGACTTTAACAACAACTTCACGACCATCATGTAAAGCTGCAGTGTGAACCTGCGCAATGGAGGCTGCAGCAAGAGGTTGATCGTCAAAGCGAGCAAACAACGTATTTACATCGGCTTTAAATGATTCCTGAATCCGCATTTTTGCGACATTATTATCAAAAGGCTTCACGCGATCTTGCAGTAAAACCAGTTGTTGTAATAATTCAGGTGGAATCAAATCCCGACGAGTTGAAAGCAATTGACCCAATTTAATTGCAAGAGGGCCCATATCCTCTAAAGCTTCTTTCAGTTTGAGCGGATTTTTACGCTCACGACTTGACCATGCAGCAGGATGCATGTGAATAAATTTAAAAATTGGGCGCGCTTTTGCAGGTATGTCTTCCGCAGGAAGTAACGTGTCGAGTCTGTAGTGCGCCGCGATGCGCCAAAGTTCGATTAAACGTCTAATATGCGGAATCATAAATGCACTTACCTAATTTTATGTGAGATTAAATTGAGACTGAAGTTGTGATATTTTTGCTTCAAGACGATCAATATTTTGTTTCAATTGACGCGTGTCTTGATTTAAATCATCCATTTGCCAACGTGCTGCAAATAAACCACTATCTTCTTTAATAAAGTCTTTTGCAAAAAAAACATGACTTTCTAATGAGCGCAGAATTTGCTTGGGCGCGATTTGAATTTTGCCTATTTGGCTGGCTAAGTTCGGACCGACCCAATCACTCAGTTTTGAGGCAAGGTCTGGTTCAGTATGTTGTATGATTTTTTGAATATTCTGAAGCAAGTGATAATCGCCTTGCAAGGGAATATTACCCACATCATCAGCCATGAGAAGTTTGATTAATTCAACAAAATTTTCGACACGCAATGTTGCGTCAGCATCTGTGATGACTTGAACAGCATCAAAAGGTCGTTGTTCAAAAATCGAAGGCTTTAGACTATGTCCAGTGACTGTGGGTTCTAAACGGACTTTTTCATGATCAAAAAATACATCAACTGAAAGCTGAGGTGAGTCAATCACTACACGAAGCATTTTGCCTTGTAACGTATTCAGTTGAATGCGAGTGATCGCATCCAAATTGATACATTGATGAATAAAACGTTCAGCTGCACCAAGTGCAAGGATTGACCACATAATAAATCCTTTGACCAAGACTTAAAGTTTAAAGCCACGATGAACAGCGACAACACCTGCGGTTAAATTATGATAATCACAGTTTTGGAAGCCGGCATTTTCCATCATACCTTTTAAGGTACGTTGATCTGGATGCATGCGAATAGATTCAGCTAAATACTTATAACTTTCTGAATCATTGGCGATAATTTTACCCATGATCGGCAAAGCTGTGAAAGAATATAAATCATAAAGTTTTGAAAACGGTTCAAAAATTGGTTTAGAGAATTCCAAAATTAATAAACGACCACCTGGTTTTAATACACGGTACATAGAGGCTAAAGCGGCATCTTTATCCGTCACATTACGCAAGCCAAATGAAATCGTGAGCAAATCAAAACTATTATCTGCAAATGGTTCTAAGGTTTCAGCATTGGCTAAAACGAAATCCACATTGGTACAACCCGCATCGATTAAACGATCACGACCGACATTGAGCATAGACTCATTAATATCAGAAAGTACTACATGGCCTGTTGGTCCGACTTCACGGCTAAAAACTTTGGCTAAATCACCTGTGCCGCCTGCAATATCAAGAACGTGCTGACCACGACGTACACCTGACATATTAATCGCAAAACGTTTCCATAAACGATGAATACCAAATGACATCAAGTCATTCATGATGTCGTATTTGCTGGCTACAGAATGGAATACTTCTGCCACTTTTTGTGCTTTTTCTTCGCTATTGACTGTTTTAAAACCGAAATGTGTGGTTTCACCGACATTTCCAGTATTTGCACCACGAGGTAAATTGTATTTAGGCACATGACTGCTTACAGGCGAATCCGTCAGTGTTTGTTGGAGTGATTGCTGCTGGCCTTGTGGTACGCCTTGAGGAAGTGGTTCAGTTAAGAAAGGACTGACTTTGTCTGTGTTATTTGCCGACTCAGTTTGAGCATTAGGCTGTTGGTTTTCATTCGACATTCGAGTCACTCCTGAACACAAATAATAGTAAATCTTTGAGAAGAAGCATGATGACAGATTCTTTCGTTTTTTACAGTGTCGATCATGCAATTGATATGAATAATATACAGAAAAATTAAAATGATTGAATTTTGATTCAACAACAACAGATCTAAAATAAGCTAAATTAGATCGTATTTGTCATCTTAATGAGTCAGATACGTTTGTTTAACGAGCAAAATACTGCAGAACCACCAGCTCGGAGAATCAAATCATACTTATGTGTATTTAACATTAAATGCTAAATGGATTGGTTTTACCCGCATGTACATTTTCAATAATCACTCGCTCTTTTTCAGTGAAGACAGCAATGAATGTCGCAGCTGACTTCATCGGTTTCATCGCGACAAATCCCTCACCAATAAAGTCATACATAAGCTCGAACTTATATTTACTGGCAGTGCCTTTACACATTTTAAAAGCGGTATGCATAATGAAAGAACGCATATATTTATCTAAACTGATCCCTAATTCATCCAACATGTCCAATTGTTGGCGTCGTGCATGTGCTTGATCGACTTTTATTAAGGTGAGACGCATTATTTCATCATCAATGATTTTATCCACGGGATAATCTTTTAAAAGTTGTTTCGCAACTTGCTCATCAAGCTCCATCGCCAATACAGCAAGACCGACAGATTTGAGGCCAGTTTTAATGGCATTTTCAGGAATAATTTTTTCAGCTTTGTGTGCGTACTTGAGTAAGCGTTCTATTTGCAAAGCCAGATCATCAAACTCAGCTCCACCATAGAGACGATTGATAAAATAATGTGCCATCAATATGTGCTTAGGCTCATTGAATAAATCTTGATGCGTTTTTTGGATACGATTTTTGAGCCAATTTTGAGCTTCATGTAATCGTTGTTTCAGGACTGGATCTGAGTGATAACTTAATTGTTTATATTGTTCTAAAAGTTGGTCTAATGCAGCAAGTTTGGACATATTGAAGCTCAATGTATTTTTACCTGATCAAGCATAATTGCCGTAGCAGAAAAGCGCTATGACAAATCAAGCTTAAACTGTTTGAAAATAAGTCAGGTCTGATCTTAACGGACAGACTTCATAACATTTGCAATAATTTGTACAGCCAGATGCCGCAACAAGACAGACTTGAGTATACTGAGAAAAATAGAATAATCAGAGAAGAATATGCCAGAGAAAAGTGTGAGTGAACAGCAAGCAGGTCTCGAGTTAAAGTCGACTGATTTAAAGCCAAATGAGTTAAAGCCAAAAGAGTTAAATAAAAATGAGTTAAAAGCGAAGCAAAGTGACTTAACAAAAGAATCGACTAAAAAATCGACTAAAGATTCAAAGCCAATGGATTCAAAGTCCACTAAAGCTCCGACTGAAAATGAAGAGGCTCTGGATATTGAAGATCTAAATCTTAAATTAATCGAAGCTCAATATGCGTTAAAAGATACCCGTAATAAAAAAAATGCGAAAAGCTTAATGATTTTAGTCAGTGGAATTGAGCTTGCAGGCAAAGGCGAAGCCGTGAAGCAACTCCGTGAGTGGGTTGATCCACGATACTTACGTGTTAAAGCTGATCCACCAAATTTGATTAACAATCATGTGGCTTTTTGGCAGCCTTATACTCGTTTTGTTCCTGCTGAAGGTCAGATGATTATCTTATTTGGTAATTGGTATAGTGATCTCTTGGCAACAACCTTGCATGTGTCGAAGCCGTTTGATGACACTTTATTTGAGTCTTACGTTAAGCAGATGCAGGCCTTTGAACAAGATCTGAAAAATAATCATGTTGATGTGATTAAAGTTTGGTTTGATTTGTCTTGGAAGTCTCTACAAAAACGCTTAGACAAAATGGATGCTTCTGAGCAACGCTGGCACAAATTACATGGTTTGGATTGGCGCAATAAAAAACAATATGACAATGTGCAACGACTACGCAATAAATTTACCGATGACTGGCACATTATTGATTGTGAAGATCAAGAGCAACGCGACTATCATTTTGCTGAACATGTTTTAACGCATTTAACAAACCTGCCCAATCATCCAGTGAAAGTTCGAAACAAGTGGAAACAAGCGCCTATTCCTGAGCAGTTATTACAACCGAGTGTGGACGTATTAGAGAAACAAGAATATAAAAAAGAATTAAAAAAACTCACTAAAAAAGTAGCCAATGCACTCAGGGTAGAAGGTCGTAATACGATTATTGTTTTTGAGGGAATGGATGCCGCAGGAAAAGGTGGGGCAATTAAGCGAATTGTGAAAAAGTTAGATCCGCGTGAATACGGAATTTACAACATATCTGCTCCCGAAAAGTATGAGCTTGCGCGTCCTTATTTATGGCGTTTCTGGAATAAAATGTTAGAGCATGAAACGATTTCTATTTTTGATCGGTCTTGGTACGGACGTGTCTTGGTCGAACGGATTGAAGGTTTTGCGACAGATGTTGAATGGAAACGGGCATACGAAGAAATAAATCGTTTTGAAAAAAATCTATCAGATACCAATACCGTCGTGATTAAGTTTTGGTTAGCCATTAGTCAGGATGAGCAAGAACTCAGATTTTCAGCCAGAGAACAAACACCACATAAGCGTTTTAAAATTACGGCTGAAGACTGGCGAAATCGCGAGCGTTGGGATGATTATTTAAAAGCTGCTGCGGATATGCTTGAAAGAACCCATACCGAATATGCGCCTTGGTATATGATTGCGACCAATGATAAATACTCGGCTCGTATACAGATTTTAAAAGCGCTTTTAAAACAGTTAAAAGCAGATTAATTTCTTGTTGGTGGTGAGGGGGTGTTCGCTGATTAATTAACACACTAATGAGCAGGCGAATGAACAGATGAAAAAAGAGCGGATCCATTATCCGCTCTTTGAAAGTTATAACGCTTCAGCGTTATTTGTCAGCGTTATTTAAAAAAATTAACTAACGACAGTGGCTGTTTGCTTTAGTTGAATGCTTTTTGCAAGTTTATAACTTTCTTCAACATGAGCTTCTGCGACTTTTTTCATCACGATGTAGCCTAAGCTTGCGGCAATGATTGAACCACCCAGTGGAATAAATTTCGTCACCTGTTTGGTCAGTACCTTCGCTGCGACATTGTTGATAGACATTTTTGCAGCAGTTCTGGCAGCGACTAAACCAGAAAATTCGAAGCCACGTTTACGCAGCTCATTCCAATGTATTTTTTTGGTCTTTGGATCATAAACACTGATTTGTTCAGGTGATAAACCAAAGCGCGCATTAATTTCTGGAATGATGATTGACAGCATGCCAATATCAATCATTACATCGAGAAAGGGAACGGGAATAACCGCGACACCTGCAGACACATAAGAGCGTTTTTTAACCAAATCCAGACATTCGGCACGAATCTGTTCCAAGTCTAAATTAGGATCAATCGAGTCTGGAATTTTATCTATTTTCATTGCTTAACACCTAAATATATATTTGATTTTTTCTGCATAAAATGCTGTATAGACACATGGTTTTATGAAAGTTTTATGAAGTCTAAGCGGTAAAAGTGACATACTCAGTTTAAGATGTATAGTAAATTTATGTTTATGGTTTTTGTACTTGATTGAACTAAATTGTTAAGCGCGTTATACAAAGAGGGTGTATGGGGATTCATGTTATTCAAAGCCAGCAAATTCAAGTGTTGGTACAAGGCGTATTACACAGTATCAATAAGCCGTCCAAGAATCCTTTTACCGTTCTTAAAACCCAGCATTTTGTGGTGCCCAGCTCCGCGATTCAAGAATGGCTGACGCAAACGATCGCCGAGCAGCAGGGGATTAGTGCCAACAACCAGTTTCATCAAAGAATACGTGGCTTTCAATGGTTTTGTTATCAGCAGGTTTTGGAGGACAAAGACCATGTCCGTAAAGCCAATATTCCACGATTAATGATGAAGTGGCGTATCTATCAGACCTTAAAAACCTTTATTGAACACGAAAATAATCAACTGGATCATGAGCATCCTTTATATGCCATTGTGCAACGTATTTATGACAGTGCTGCGCAGTTAGAACACAGTGTAGAGAAGCAGCTAAAAAAGCAAAGTATGTTGTATTGGGTTTCGGAACAAGTATCGAAACTGTTTGCAAACTACATGCAATATCGTGGCGATTGTCTTAAAAACTGCGAAGGCTTATGTCGATGCCCGAGCAATTGGTTGGCTCAATGGGGCGCAAATCAGCATTTAGATATAGAGCATTTATTCCCTTTAAACTCGGATCAAGATCAAAGTTTTAAATTCAATCAAGCACAAGAACTTGAGCAATGGCAACGCTGGCTTTGGCAACATACTTTTCATGATGATTTCATTGAGATGCAAAGTATTGATACTGAGTTTTGGGCCATTATGGATGATGAGCACAAACGCGTAGATGTTTTGAGTTCATTGCCTACACAAGTCATTGTTTTTACATTATTAGAATTACCACCTGCGCAATTACAGTTCTTGCGCAGATTGGGACAGTATTTGGATGTTTTGATTTTACATTACAACCCTTCACAGGAATATTGGGCGGATAGCGTCGATCCGAATTGGAAAAAACGTTACGACTTAAGCGTGAAAGAGCGGTTTATTGCTAAAAATCCGAAAGCCACAGATGAAAAAATTGAGCAATTTTTCCAAGCGTTCACTTTGAATTTTAATGCTGAAGTCCGAGAGTCTAGACATCCTTTATTGACGCGATTTGGTAAACAAGCGCGAGACCATTTTTCGATTTTATCCAACTTGTCTTCTGGTGAAGAAGGGCAATGGGTTGATGCTTTTGTCGATGAGTATCCGACCCATTTGTTGGGCAAACTACAGTCTGATATTTTGTATTTGGTCGAACCTGAATTTCAAGGTTATCAGCTTGATCCGCAAGATCAATCGATTCAAATCCATGTCTGCCATTCAGGCTTAAGACAGCTTGAAGTACTCAAAGATCAATTGCTGCATTGGTTGTCGCAAGGCAGTGTCGAAAATCCACGTCGACCAAGTGATATTTTAGTGATCGCGCCTGATTTAAAGCAGATGGAACCTTTGATTCGAAGTGTTTTTACGCAAAGTAGTCAATCCAATGGTGTCTTTCTACCGGTTAAAATTGCGGGTGTTACTCAATTAGACGCCAATAACGCTTGGCGTGCTGTATTGGGACGAATTAACTTAGTATCGGGTCGCTTTAGTCTGCAAGATTTTGCAGATTGGCTCAATTTAACGGCGACGCAAATTCGTTATGATTTAGATGTCAAAACGACTGAACGCATGATTGAATTACTAATCCAGGCGGGCTTTAAACGTGGCTTAGATGCAGTTCATTTAAGCCAGAGTTTGAGTCAGGAGGACACGGATTATCGTTATAGTTTTAAATTTGCTTTAGACCGTTTGGCTTTGGGTGTAGCTGTACCAGAACACCAAGTGTTTGATGAGACTTTAAGTTTTGCACAGGTTCTCTCTAGTGACTTTGCACTGATTTCAAAATTGATTGATATTTATCAGGACTTTGAACAGCGTCGTGATTGGATGACTTTACACGAATTAGGGCAGCGGAAGCCTGTAGAGTATTGGTTAGATATCTTAAAACGAGATATAGAAGAATTCCAGCTCGCTGGTGTAGATGCGCTACAAAGCATTCATCAAATTGTTAAAAAGCAGTACACCATGCTGACGTTGTCTTATAACTATGACAAAGAGAATCCTGAGCAATCCGACCTCTATAATATTCAATTGCCACTGCCCTATATTTTAGAAGAAATTCAAAGCACTTTAGATAGTCAATTAGAACAAGCGCTACCGACAGGACTGATTACCTTTAGTCAGATGGGGCACATCCGACCTGTGCCTTATAAATTAATGGTCATGCTGAATTTAGACAGCGGTAAATTTCCGAATCGTAATACTCAATTACCTTTTGATTTGATGAGTTTGCTCAAGCCACAACTGGGTGATCGTTCACGTTTAGAAGATGATCAGGGCGCATTTTTAGATGCACTTTTATTGGCTCAAGATAACCTGTGGTTATTTTATAATGGCTTTGACGTGAGTGATGGGGAGGTTCGAGAACCCTCAAGCGTACTGCAAGAATTGATCAGTCATTTAGCCTATATTAGTCGCGTAGATGATGCGCAACTACAGGCTGATGCTCAAACTATACTTTCAGAAATTCACGAAGAAACCAATCAAGATAATCAAAACCAAGATCATCAAAACCAAGATCATCAAAACCAAAATAAGATCGTCAGTTTGGTGAATAAAGATGGCATTGATGTGCCTAAAAACATTCAACAACTTTATCAAATACATCCATTACAACCCTTTGACCCTGCGGGTTTTAGCTCAAGTGTGCCGTTACGTTATCAAGATCATTGGTTTGATGTTGCACAACGACTATTACATAACGACGGACATCGACAAGCTTGGGTGAATCAACCTTTTGATGTGGTTTCAGAAGAGCTAGTGGTGTTGGACGCTGGGCAATGGATTCAGGACATGACCTTCCCGGCGCGGCTTTATTTGAAAACATTAGGCATCGAAAATTTAAAATCTCAAGATATCCCCGATCTTGATGAACCCATCGTATTAGATGGTTTAGGACGCTACGCCATCCGTGATTTTCTACAACAGCAAGATCCAAATGAACAGATTGATCGTCGCGTTTTACAGGACCGATTGCCTGTCGGAAAGGTGCAGCATAGTACTTTAGAAATGAGTTTGGCAGAACAAGACAGCTTAAAACAACGGCTGTACCAATACGCTTCTGAAGTAACCAAAACCACGCAGCGCCAATGGCGTATTAGACCAAATTTGGTCATGAATATCACCCTACCGAAACTGCTGGTGACCGAGTGGGTGAGTTTGGTCGCTTCGGGTGCTCGTGCCAAAAGAAGAGTTAAAACATGGTTGGAATATTTACTCTGGGTGAGTTATTTAAACTTGGAAGATGAGCGCGCAAAATCCTTAAAGAGAATCGCCATTTTTAGTGACGTTACGATCATTAATACTGGTTTGACTACCGCTCAAGCCAAACAATATTTACACGCTTGGTTGAGTGCTTATGACTATGCACAAAAAGAACCTTTGGTTTTGCCTGCTGCATTGCTTCATATTTTGTCAGAAAAAGATAAAACTCTTGATTGGGTAGAGGATGAAGAGGGTCGTGCGAAGATCGCAAACTTTGCTGATCTGCAAAAAGAATGGGATAAAAGCGATGCCTACTTAACTTTTTCTTTGAGTGATATGGAATGGAGCAAAAAGCATCGAGATTGGCAATTTATTCTACAAGATCAAGACGCAACGGCGCTATTAAAGTATGCATGTGATCAATACGCTTATGATCTGTATCATCCCATTGAGGTTTATCAAGAAGCGGTGGAGGACTAAAAGATGACATCGAATCAAGTCTCGACCCAACCGATTATTGACATGAGCTTCGAAGGTTTACATTGGATTGAGGCGTCTGCAGGAACAGGAAAAACCTATACGCTATCCAGCTTGATGGTTCGGATTTTACTAGAAAAATATTTACCGAATCAGATCATTGCAACGACATTTACACGGAAGGCCGCAGCTGAACTCAAAAGCCGCGTTCGTCTTCGTTTGGTCGAGACGCAGCAATTTTTTGAAAGTTGTCGTGAGCTGACCGAAGCTGAGATATTCTCTAAAGCGGATCAAACCACCGATCCTTTATATCGAGTTTTATTAAAGCATTTTTCGAGTCAAATTGGTTATGCATGTGAGCGACTCAAGTTGGTCATCGATCAGCTGGATGAATTATTTGTGGGGACCTTAGACAGTTTTAGTCAGAAACTATTACGCGAGTTTGCTTTTGAAAGTGGCAAGATTGAATATGCCACGATTACCGATGATGCAAAACAGTATAGTTATCAACTGATTCATGATGTATTACGTGAGTGGATTCAGCTGCAATCTCAACCGACGATTGATTACTTACTGTTAAATAAAAAACTCAAGTCTCAAGACGCCTATGTGGCGGTGGTTGAAAGCAGCTTGAATTTTAGTTCGGCTTATTTTCAAGAGGTCAAAGCGCCAGTACTGAATCTTAAAGAATTTGAAGCGGAAATAGCGCGGTTCAAAGCACTGGATTTAGCACAGGTTCAAACGCTTTCTGAGTATTATTTGGCAGAGGGACAGTATTCGAAAGTTGTCGCAAAAAAATGGCGCGATGCTGCACGAATGCAAACCTTGCTTGAACAAAGCTTAGCGAAGTTTATCGATGCAATAAAACAGCAAGATATTTACGCAATATTTTCCCCGCAATTTGCTCAGACTTTCAAAGCACTTAAGGATCTTTCTACTGGAAAGGTCCTCAATAAATGCCCTGAAGATGTACTCGCCAGTTTTGAAAATCATACGGTGATTCAGACATTAAAAATGTTTTGTATGGCGGTAGATAAGCTACATCTTGATTTAGATCAGTTGGACAGCTTTCTTAAATATCATCTGTCAAATGAAGTCAAAAAACGTTTGCCCCAAGTCTTACAACAAAAAGGGGAAACAACTTTTGCGCAACAAATTCGAACATTGGCAGAAGCGTTGCAGGGTAAGCAAGGCCAACGTTTTGCCAGTTATGTGCATGCACGTTATCCCTTGATTTTGGTTGATGAGTTTCAAGACACCAACCAAGACCAAGATGATATGTTGGCACAAATTTGGCGTCATCCAAACCGAATCTCTCAAGGTTGTATGATCATGGTGGGTGATCGTAAACAGGCCATTTACGGATTCCGTGGTGGAGATATGTTGACTTTCTTAAAAGCACATCAAGATGTCTTTGGAAAATCGGGTCATGCTTATAACTTGATTGAAAACCATCGCTCCGTCCAGCCTTTGGTTGAAGTGGTGGATGCATTATTTCAACGGCAACCTGATTTTGGTGAGCAGGTGACCTATATGCCCGTTCAGGCAGGTCATCGTCCTCATCCAGCGCTCATCGATATGCAGCAAACCAATCCAGCGCCATTACGTTGGATGCAGCTGGAACAAAAAGAAACTGAAGCAGAGCAAGTGGCTTGGAAAATCCGTGAATTATTGAATCAAGCGATTCAAACAACGTTGAGTTTTGGAGACGATCAAAATCGTCCACTCATCGAAAGTGATCTGGCGGTGCTATCTAAAAATCATTCCGCATTGGACAAAGTGCAGTCCGCTTTAGAGTTTCTTGGAATTGCAGTCAACCGGCCCTCTAAAAGAAGTGTATTTGAGAGCCAAGTGGCGCGTGATATTGGCGCAATGCTGACTGCGATCATGCATCCTTTTGATGAAGGGAAAATCAAACGTGCTTTATTGAGCCGATTAATGGGTTTTAATTTGCAGCAACTCATTCAATTAGAGCTTCAAGCGGATGGTTTAAGTGCTTATATTGAACAATTTGATCTCATTCGTAATCTTTGGTTGCAACAAGGCTTTTTAACCGCTTGGCAATATGCACTTAATCAATTCAACATTTGGACAAATTTAGTCGATCGACAAAGTCGTGATAATGAACGTACGGTGGTTAATCTCAGACATCTGACAGAAGTGTTAAGTCAACACAGTGAAAGCTATCCAGGTGCTCAAAATCTTTATCATTGGTATTTGAAACAGCTGACAACGCCTTTACAGCGCGAATGGGAAATGGAACGTAAGTTATCGAATGATGCTGGCGTACAGTTGATGACGATTCATCAGTCTAAAGGCCTGGAATTTAAAATCGTATTTTTATTGGGTGCAGATAGCCCAGTTCGAGAAATGAATAAAACCCTGAATTTTTCCAAAGCTGAAAATCAAAATTTACAAACAGGACAATTAGAGCAACGCCGTGTAGTTGCCATTAATGATCCTCAAGCTTTAGAGGATACCGCTATTGAACAACATAACGAGCGGAATCTCGCTGAACATCGTCGCTTGTGGTATGTGGCTTTAACTCGGGCGAGTCATCGGGTTTACGCGATGATGAGCGATAGCAAAGGTACATCTAGTACAGGCTTGGCTTTTTGGCGAGGTCATGGTGCTGATGCTTTTCAACATCCTTCGAGTATGCAAGAACCTCTCTTATTGGAAAAACCGCAACGAATAAAAGTAGCAGTGAGTGAATCGAAAATAGATATCGTTGCTCAAAAATTTCCAACACAACGCTTTTATCCGCGCAGTAAAACCAGTTTCAGTTATTTGGCACAGCATTTGACGCGTCAACAAATACAAGATGCGCTGGCCGTACTTGAGGTTGAACAAGGCGGCGCAGAAGATGAATCACAAATCACGCTTTCCGTTCCTGAAGTCGTCGAAAATCAGCAGCCTATTGCGTGGATTAAAGCTCATTTCCCCATGGGGACTGTGGCGGGTAATTTTTTACATGAAATTTTTGAATATTTAGATTTTCAGAATTCATCAAATTGGGCAGTGGAGATTAAGCGCCGTTTTAAAAATGAATATTCCATTTTAAGACATGAATTAATTGAAAAAAGCCAAAAGGCCTTTCCAGAACATTCGGATCATGACGCATTATGTATTGAGTTCATGTTGCAATGGTTGAAGGATGTCTTAACGACGCCTATTTTTAATGATTTTCAGTTGATTGCGCTGGGTCCTCAACAACATCTTGTCGAGTTTCCTTTTTATTTAGCCTTATCAGATCGGGTGTTAGCGATTCAAAGGATTCATCAACTTTTCGGTGAGTACGGTATTGTTATGCCAGAATTTAAAGAAGCCAATTCTGCTCGCTATTTAAAAGGTGAAATTGACCTTGTTTATTTTGATGGTCAGCAATATCACATCGCCGATTATAAGAGTAATTTTTTGGGTACGAGCCAAGAAAATTATCGTCATAGTGCAATCAAAGACAGTATGTCACATGCAAGTTATTGGCTTCAGGCAGCACTTTACTTGGTTGCATTACACCGTTATCTCAAAGTCCAATTGCTAGATTACGATATGCAGCGTGATTTGGGTGGGGCAACGTATCTATATTTACGAGGAATGAATGGGCAGCCAGAGCAAGGATATTTTTATTGGAAGCCTGAAAATGAATTTATTTTAAGACTTGATGCTATTTTAGGTTATTTTGCTGAAGATAAATCCATCAAAATAGCGTGACTTATTGAGATAATTAGATATTAAACAATATTTTAGATTGTGGATAATCGTGTTTAAAACCATGTTTATAACTTTGAGGATAACTGTGTGGAAAATAATCAGCATCTTGAGAATCAGACACCGCAATGGATTAGATCTTGGGCTGAATTTATCTTAAAACAGTCATCGCTCAGTGTGAAAATAGATGAAAATTCAATTAAATTGGTTGAGCAAATTCTTTTGGCGACATTGCAAGGGGATAGTTGTATTGCGCGAACCGAACAAAGCATTGAGTTATTAAATCATTTTATGATCAGTGCAGAGCAGGCTGAAAAGGAAGTTGCTCCTTTTGTTTATGATGATGAGTATTTATATTTATATCGTTATTGGGGATTAGAACAGCGTTTGTCTATTCAAGTTAAACGATTAAAACAACAGCAATTGACCGAAATCGATATTCAACCCTATGCGCATTTGCTTGAAGATGAATATCAAAAAAATGCATTAAGTATGGTCGCTAAGCAGTCGCTAAATATTATTACAGGTGGTCCAGGTACAGGTAAAACCTATACGCTGGCACGAATCATTGCTGTATTAAGTCAATCAACACCAGATATTCAAATTGCGATGGCAGCACCTACGGGTAAAGCCGCACAGCGTATGCAGGAAGCCATGCAAAAATCATTTGCAGATGAAAAGCTGAATGCACTGGGTTTGGTATCCGATCAGTTAAAACAACAAGATACTTTCACAATTCATCGCTTATTGGGTTTGGGTACACAGTTCAAACCGCGTTTTAACTTAAAACAGCCGTTGCCTTATGACATCATCGTCATCGATGAGGCGTCGATGCTGGATTTAAACTTGGCGACTTTATTGTTGGAAGCGATTCCAGATCACTGTCGTTTAATTTTATTAGGCGATGCCAATCAGCTGGCGTCAGTGGATGTCGGTGCGGTACTGGCAGATTTACAACAAGTCGATGCTTTAAAAGATAATCATGTCAACTTAAAGACCAGTCGCCGTTTTAAAGAAGGGGCAATGATTGGTTTAACCGCACAATTTATACAACGGCAACATCAATCTGATATTTCCGCTAGGGCTTCCTTAGATTTTGTTTCCTCAGATATTTTAGATGCATTTGAACAAGATGTCGTTCCAGCATCTCAAATCAGTAAAGTTCAATTAAAACATGGTATGCAAGATATCGTTCAACTTGAATATTTACCAGAACATATACCAGCACAACAATTGAATGATTATTATCTAAAATTGAGTTGGGGTTATCAGCGCTATATAGAGGCTTTAAAAGACTATATTGAGTGTGAATATCAAGAGGATAAAATACACAACATCATCAATGCTTTTGATGATTATCGAATTTTGACTGCTGTTCGTCATGGTGTATTTGGCTTAGATCGAATCAATAGCGAAATACAAAGTACTCTCTTGGCTCAGTTCCCCATGCTGAATAAACAAGGGGATTGGTATATCGGTCGACCTGTGATGATGACCTATAACGATTATCAACTTGGACTTTCCAATGGTGATATTGGAATATGTTTTAAACATCGTACTCAAAGCGGTTTATTTGAAGTGTATTTCCCCAGTTTAGACAAGTGGTTGCCTGCGACTCGATTGCCTAAATCGATTCAAACTGCGTTTGTTTTGACTATTCATAAATCGCAAGGTTCCGAGTTCACTCATACAGCAGTCGTGTTGGATGAGTCTGCTACAAAACTGTTAAGTCAAGAGCTGATTTATACCGCGATAACGCGTGCAAAATCTGTAGTAAGTATCTTGGCAAACCGTAATGCATTTTCGCAATCATTGACTATTAAAACAGTAAGGTCGGGCGGATTGGTCAATAAAATGAATAGCTTATTTTTATCAAACAGTTAACTCTGTTCAAATAATTTTGTAAGCAATAGCGTACACAGATTAAGGATATTGCCGCATAGAGCTTCTGTTGTTTTTTTGCGATGATTGCTTACATAAAGTGTTCAACACGGAAAGTTGAATAAAATCGCTAATAATAATAATGAGAGTCGAGAGACTGCGAACTTACAAGAAGTAAGTAAAAAAGAGGAAATTTACAGCCGCTAAGCCTTGTAGTTTTGGGAGAGACTACAGGGCTTTTTTATGTCTAATGATTGCAGTTTATATACACAGTCTACAAAGTGTACGAATATGCTTACACATTTATACGAAAAGTGTGACTTGCTTGCTATTTTTTAATTGTGCATAATCTGTGCATAGGGAATAGAAACTCTTAAGAACAAGGACCGTATTAATAACAATTTTACAACAACCCATAATAAAAAATAAATAACATAATTATAATTAAAACATAAGAACCTACAGCGTAAAGAAAAGCCCCTAAGTTTACCTAGGGGCTTTTCTTATGTGGAGTTATTTAAAAACTGTTGAAGCGAAGACTTGAATAAGGCAACGTTTAAAATAAACATTACACAATATTGGACTCGAGTGGCGATGAACCAAAGAGTGAGCGGCGTTGAGGTTTTGGTGTCTTATGGCATTGCTTTGAAATTTGATAAAGCACATTGGCTAAAGCGGGTAGGTGTGTGCCAATGACAGACTTACCTGTATTTAGAAAAGAAACACTGATATCACGTTCAGGATCTGCCCAACATAAAATGTTAGAAAAGCCTAAATGACCAAAAGCTTGTCCTGTATTCGGGCCAAAAATTCCAATAGGATTACTCCCTAACATTGGGCCAAGGGCATAGCGCATTGGTGCAAGTAAGGTGCGATCAATCGTGAGATTGGATGTAGGTAAAGTAGCACGAAATACGGTTTCAGGGCTTAATATTCTTTTGCCCTGATACTCACCACCATTGAGTAGCATTTCAAAAAAACGATTGGCTTGTTCTGCAGATGTGTAGATATTTCCCGCAGGACAAACAGTATCCATAAACCGTGAGTCATTGGTAACATCGACTGCCAATTGTAAGCCACCACCCAAAACGCGATTTAAATACTGGTCTGTACCGAGTTTTGGATGCATTCCCGTAGGATAACTCAAAGCCACTTGATCGCGATATTCAGGTTTTAAACCATAATTAAAGAATGGCATATCCATCGGCTTTTCAATATGTTTATGCAGAAAATCACGAATATCCTGTCCAGTTACACGTTCAATTAATTCACCTAAAATATAACCTGCCGTAACTGCGTGATAAGAGAGTTGCGAACCTGCACGAGCTATTGGTTTTGCTGCATATAATAATTTTAATATTGCTTCGCGATCGAATAAAAGCTCAGGTGTCACATCCGTTTCAATTTTAGGAATACCGCCTCGGTGCGAGAGTAAATGAAAGATCGTAGCGCGACGTTTTCCATTGGCTGCAAATTCTGGAATATAGCGACTTACTGGATCAAGTAAATTAATTTCGCCTTGCTCATTCAGTAGGTGAACCAACATGGCATTGATCATTTTAGAGGCTGAAAATAAGCAAACAGGTGTGTCTGGCGTTGCGATGACATCATGAGAATCTGCAGTTTTCCCGATATGAGCTCGACTATAACCTATGCTTCGATTGATCATGATGTGACCTTTACGTCTTAGGCACATGCTTATCATCGGATGATTGCCTGTTTTATATAACGACTCTACGCTTTGCCAAATTTTATCAATTTGTTCTTGAGTCATACCCCCGAGTTCAGGATTAACTTCATTTTTTGAGGTGCTAATGCTCTTTAAATCTTCAGGGACATAATATGTATTTTTAGAAAGTAATTTCACGATTGTTCCAGGTTTCATTTTTTTTATTGAAAGCTAGTATGCCTTTTTAGTTATTTTAAGTCAGTATCTTAACTGCCATATCTTAGGCGATAATTATGCAAGCTCAATTAAAGGCGGATAACTTTGCAATTTGAGGGTCGATCCTTTAAAATAGTCCACTGCTGTAGTGATGCACGGCAGTCAATTTTGTTTTGAAGAATAAAATTGATTTGTATCAAAAACTTATCTTATAAGCATCTCGGAGAAATCGAATGGCTTTAACAAATGCAGATCGCGCAGAGATCATCGCTAAATTCGCTCGCGCTGAAAATGACACGGGTTCACCAGAAGTTCAAGTATCTTTATTGACTGCTCAAATCAATGATTTGCAAGGTCACTTTAAAGAACATAAACACGATCATCATAGCCGTCGTGGTTTGATTCGTATGGTTAACCAACGCCGTAAGCTTCTTGATTACCTTAAAGGTAAAGATACTAGTCGTTATGCTGCATTGATTGCTGCTTTAGGTTTACGTCGTTAATTCGATTAAACTTTTATTTTCGGAATATCGCATGTTAAGTGCTTTATTACTGAGAGTTAGAGTCTGTCTAGATTTGTCTAGATAAAAGAGAAGGGGCGATGTTTCGCTCCTTCTTTGTGTTTCAAATTCGTGTTTTACTCAATATGAGTATTTAAATTGTCTAGTGAGGTCGGCTTCTAAGCTTTGTCATTTAAATCCAATGGTGTGAATGTCAAACCTTAGGGGTCTCCACTAGAATAAAATCAGGAAAAATAAAACATGTCGATGTTTAATATTATTCGTAAAGAATTCCAATACGGTCAACATACTGTTGTTTTAGAAACAGGTCGTGTTGCGCGTCAAGCCAACACTGTTGTGATTACAATGGGCGGCGTGACTGTTCTTGTTGCGATCGTAGCTCAGCCTAAAGCAAAAGCAGGTCAAGACTTTTTCCCACTCACCGTAAACTACCAAGAAAAACAATATGCTGCGGGTCGTATCCCAGGTGGTTATGGTAAGCGTGAAGGCCGTCAATCTGAGTCTGAAACTCTAATTTCACGTTTGATCGACCGTCCAATTCGTCCATTGTTCCCAGAAGGTTTCTATAACGAAATCCAAGTAACAGCGACCGTTGTATCTTCTGATAAAACGATGGATGCTGATATTGCTGCGATGATCGGTACTTCAGCTGCAATGTCTATCGCGGGTGTTCCATTCCGTGGTCCGATTGCAGGCGCACGTGTTGGTTTGATCAACGGCGAATATATTCTCAACCCAAATCACGAACAGTTAAAAGAATCTGATCTTGATCTTGTTGTTGCGGGTACTGAAGCTGCTGTACTTATGGTTGAATCAGAAGCGAAAGAGCTTTCTGAAGACCAAATGTTAGGCGCTGTACTTTTCGGTCATGACGAAATGCAAATCGTAATCCAAGCGATTAAAGAATTTGCTGCAGCTGCTGGTGCGGTTGAATCAACTTGGGTTGCACCAAGCAAAAACGAAGCACTTTTAGGTCAATTAAAAGAAGCATTCGAAGCTAAAATCTCTGAAGCTTATACTGTAGCTGTGAAACAAGATCGTTATGCGGCTCTTGATGCACTACATGCTGAAGCTGTGGCTCAATTCGTTCCTGAAAATGACGAAACGGGTATTGCTGACGAAGTAAACGAATTATTTGAAGACTTAAAATACCGTACTGTACGTGACAATATTTTGTCAGGTAAGCCACGTATTGATGGTCGTGACACGAAAACTGTTCGTGGCATTGACGTACAAGTGGGTGTATTGGGTCGTGCACACGGTTCAGCATTATTCACACGTGGTGAAACTCAAGCGTTAGTTACAACGACTTTGGGTAATACTCGTGATGCATTGATGGTTGATACATTATCAGGTACGAAAACTGATAACTTCATGTTGCATTACAACTTCCCTGCATATTCTGTCGGTGAAACAGGTCGTGAATCTGGTCCTAAACGTCGTGAAATTGGTCATGGTCGTTTGGCACGTCGTGGTGTTCAAGCCGTTCTACCACCAGCTGATCGCTTCCCGTATGTGATTCGTATCGTGTCTGATATTACTGAATCTAACGGTTCGTCTTCTATGGCTTCTGTATGTGGCGCTTCATTGTCACTTATGGATGCAGGTGTGCCATTGAAAGCACCAGTTGCGGGTATCGCAATGGGTCTAGTGAAAGAAGGCGAGCGTTTTGCAGTTCTTTCTGACATCTTGGGTGATGAAGATCATTTAGGTGATATGGACTTTAAAGTAGCTGGTTCTGCTAACGGTATTACTGCGCTTCAAATGGATATCAAGATCGAAGGTATCACTGAAGAAATCATGGAAGCTGCATTGAACCAAGCTTATGCGGGTCGTATGCACATCCTGAATGAAATGAATCAAGTGATTTCACGCGCTCGTCCTGAAATTTCGATGCATGCGCCTACATTCCAAGTGATCAACATCAACCCGGATAAAATCCGTGATGTGATTGGTAAAGGTGGTGCAACCATCCGTGCGATCACTGAAGAAACTAAAGCTGCAATTGATATCGAAGATAACGGTACAGTTCGCGTATTTGGTGAAACTAAAGCGGCTGCAGCTGCTGCGGTTGCTAAAATCCAAGCGCTTACTGCTGAAATCGAACCAGGTACGATTTACATGGGTAAAGTCATTCGTATTGTTGAATTCGGTGCGTTCGTCAACATTCTTCCAGGTACTGATGGTCTACTTCACATCTCTCAAATCTCTAACGAACGCATTGCGAACGTTTCAGATGTATTGACTGAAGGTCAAGAAATTAAAGTACAGGTTGCAGATGTTGACAACCGTGGTCGTATTAAATTAACGATGAAAGATATCGAACAAGCTCAAGCTTAATCGACTGTGTTTCAAATAAAAAAGTCCGCTTAATGCGGACTTTTTTATGTCATGATGACGCTACGCATTTATCCAATAATTCATTATTCATATGCAAATTTATTATTTTTATTTAAATACCGCCGAACAATATACTTATGTGACGAAAGTACGTTTAGCAGAAAAAGAACCTGAGTTTATATGGGTCGACTCTACTCGGACAGATGTGATTCATCGCTCCGAACAGTGGCAAAAAGAGATTTTTGAAAATACGCAAATCATGCTCAATGAATATCACGTACGAGATATTCTGAACTTAGAACATCCATGCGTGTTTGATGCGATGGATGATTATAATTTATTAATTTTTAGAAAATTAATTACGCCTGATGATAAAATTAACACGGGTGAAAATGCCTTAGAAATTCATGAAAATGTCTTCGGTCTTGCGACTACACCAATCAGCTTTATTCTAAGCTCACAAGTTTTAATCACCGTTAGAGAAGTCGGAAACCGTGCGATTGAAGCATATATCGAGCGTACTGAAACCATCGTATGTCGTCCAATCGAAGAACAAAATAAACCTAGAAAATTAGCCTCAAACTCTTTGGATCTCTCCCTAAGATTATTAAATAGTATGGTCGATGGTTATCTAGATTTACGCTTACCTTTAACGCGTCGTGTTGAGTTTTGGCAACAGGCTTTATTGCAAGGGCATAGACGCTTTACCCAGTGGAATCAATTATTACAAGAAAATATGGCGTTTCAACAAATGGAAAATTTGTGTGAAGAACAAATTGAAGCGCTCTTAGAACTCAGAGATGAAATCGTTGAAAATTACCCACAGTTGAAGGCAAAGAAAAAAGCGGATAAGCAAGATATTATGTTGGTGAGAGTGGATGATTTGTCCAGTCATATTGAGCGGATTCAGAAGCATACTACTCGATTACGCAGTGCAATACAGGCTGCAATGGATTTGCATTTTTCAGCCATTGCCAATCAAACCAATGAAAATATGCGGATTCTTGCGATCATTACCGCCATTTTTGCACCGCTGACATTGCTTACAGGCATTTATGGAATGAATTTTGAGTTGATTCCAGGTCTGAAAGATCCCAGCGGTTTTTGGATTATGATGGCGGCAATGTTGATTTGTACAATCGTGTTGATTATTTTCTTTTACCGCCGTCATTTGGTCGGACGTGGAGAACGTAGTGTGATGGATATGTTGGCACAACAACACAAAGATCAACACGTGAATCTTTTTTGGTTCTTGGACTATGAACCCATTAAACACACCATAAAAGAAGTTGAAAAAATGACCAAGTTTAAATAACGGTGTTACAGAGACGGCCGTAATTTAATCAACTGATGCTTTGAGTAATATTGAATAAAGTGAATCTTTCAGTTTAAGCTTTTTACGTTTTAGACATTCAATATCTTCATTAATTAGATTGACTGGATCTTGTTCTAATTGAGTGATTTGACGGTCTAATTCATCATGATCAATCATCATTTTTGCAAAATGAGGATCATCTTGTAGCAGGGTTTGCATTAACTCGCGATGTTCAGGGAACATGTTTTTCAGTTTTTTATTCATGATTTTTGTGTTCATGGTCGATTTGTCTACCTCATTTCAGATTTAAAAAAGAAGGGAGAAGATTCATCACGATGAAAAATCTTCAGGGTGTTGTCATATGCTGTAAATAGCGTATTAAATAATATTGCACATAAAATATGACTCAATCTTTTAAGCTTAAGATTGATTGAAAGATGAATATTTCACCTGATTTCGTAGTTGCTGAACTTCATCAATCAAATCAAGCATCATAGCAACAGCTGAAAGACTCGCTTCAAAATCGCGTTGTAATCGATAAGCGCGTCTCGCTCGGGTCAATTCCTCTCCAAAGAACTGATGAATTCTGGTATCAGTTCGTGCAGGTAAAATTTCGTACTCTAAAAGCTGTACTACCCATTCAGGGCTTTGCCCACAAGCTTGAGCAAAATGATGTAAATCAAAAATATAGTGTTCGTCCACAATTTCAGCTTCTAGACATCCATTTTTGATGATTTCACGATATTGAATCGTCGCCATCTCAGTACTCCTTTACTTAGATCGAGGATTAAAGTGTGTAAATGCTTTGGCAAAATCTTCATAAGCATTCACCTGTTGTTCAGTTTCGGCTTTCGGATACACGATGTTTAAAATGAGATATAAATGTCCCGGAACTTTGCTCGGAATACCTTTGTCTTTCAGTCTCAGTTGTTTGCCATAAACCGTATTTTGAGGAATGGACACATTGATCTTGCCTGCGGGTGTCATGACCTCAATGTTCTGGCCCAATGCAGCCTCCCATGGACTAATGTCAATGCTGTAGTAAATATCCGCATTTTCAACACGGGTGTTATGGCTTTTTTTATACTGTATTTCGATATATAAATCGCCAGCTTCACCACCATTTATGCCGGACTGACCTTGCTGGCTTAGACGAATTTGTTGCCCTTGTTTCATACCTTTTGGAATTTTAACTTCTAAGGTTTTACGCTGTACTTCAGCTTCGCCGTAAGCATTATAAGTGGGGATTTGTAAGGTGATATTTTGGGTTGATCCATGAAATGCGACGTCTAAATCAAGCTCTAAAATGGCGTGTTGAACTTCTCCTCGAAAAGGTCGATTTGAATTGGAATAACTGTTTTGCCCTGAATAATGATTACCGCCACCAAAGCCTTGGCCAAAGCGACCAAATAAATCCTCAAAACCACTAAAGTTATCCGCTCGTTGATTGTTGGCATTGGTTGAATTAGAGCCAAAACCAGATGAACCCGAAAATCCTTGAGCCCCTTGAGGATGATCAAGTTCAAAGTCGTATTGTTTTCTTTTTTCAGGATCATTTAATGTGTCATAAGCAATATTAATCTTTTGCATCATTTCTTCAGCATTAGATTCTTTACTGACATCAGGATGATATTTGCGAGCGAGTTTACGATACGCTTTTTTGATGTCGTCAGCTGTTGCGCTGCGCTGTAAACCGAGTTCTTGATAATAATTTTTTGCCATTGAAATATAATGACCATTGATTATGTTTTAATCATTATGGACAGACTTTTTAAGACTACAATATGATGACTTCGTGATTAATTGTTTCAAAATTTTACATATAGAAGGGCTAAGGCTTTGCAGGGAACAGTTTGATTTTATTATTATTTTGACTTCATGTTTTTAATCAAAAATGTGATCAATTGCATGTTTGTGAGTAGATCAAAAGAGTAAGAGATTGCTTACTCTTTTGATCTAAATACGAATCTAGGTTGATCTAATGACAACTTAAGATGTTCTGATAATAAGCCAAGAATAATGCGTGAGTAAACTAGCTGAGGTGCTTTCCAAAAATTCCCAATGCTTCTTCAGCAGTAAAACGATATTGGGCACTACAAAACTGGCAATCCATCGCAATTGGATTTTGCACTTCGAGTGTTTCACGTACTGAGTCCACGCCAATTTGTTCTAAAGCAGTTGCACAACGTTCTTTAGAGCATGTACAGCCGAACTTTAAAGGTTCAACCTCAGGTAAACGTACTTCTTCTTCATTGTATAAACGATACAAAATTTCTTGTGCATCTAAACCAGTCAGCTCTTCTGCTTTTAAGGTTTCAGTCAACATGGTCAAACGTGGCCAGATGTCTTCATCGACACGTTGTTGTTCATCCTCATTATTTCTTGGTAATAATTGGATGAGTATGCCGCCAGCGCGCTGATTCGAGCTTGCCAATACGATGCGTGTTGGGATTTGTGCAGACAAATCATAATATTGCACGAGGCATTTAGCTAAGTTCGGTTTATCTAAAGGGACGATACCTTGGTAACGATCACCAAACTCAGGCTCGATATTAATAAACAGTACAGGATTGACTAAGGTGGACAAAACCGTACTGCTATCATCGGCTTGGTTAAAAAGATCGTTGTCTTCATAATCTGCGAGACCACGAACTTCGCCTAAGTGATTACACTCGGCCATAGCCCATTTTAAACTGCCAGAGGCTTGAATTTGGAGGCTAATACGTCCTTTAATTTTAAGGGTGCTTGCAAGCAAAGCAGTTGCACTGAGCATTTCACCTAAGAGAATTTGAATCGCAGGCGCGTAGTCACGTTGTGACAAAATCGTTTGTAGTGCTTCTTCGAGATGAACCACTTCACCACGAACAGGACTATCTTCAATAAAAAAACGTTGACGTAAATCAGACATAAAATTCTCCAAATCCCTGCATAAATGGTGACTATATTCTAAATCACAAGTCAATTTTCTTCATCACGACAAACATTAATTTGATCTGATGTCTGTTTTGCGTGCGCTAAGCTCGAATGACGCAAAACATCAAAGCGATCTGGCTGTTCATCCATCTCATTGTTGAGTCGTTGTTTAGCATCACTTTCAAACAGATGTTCAAGTTCAGAGATAAAGTTACGATAGCTTTCATATACCTTTTGTTCGTCGGTATAAATACGCTGTTGCTCGGCCAATAACTTTTCATCGTAGTCACGAAATATTTCAATACTTGTTTTGGCGTCTTGTTCATCGATGCCCATGAGGCAGAGCGTACGGTATGCCATTCCCAAAGAGGATAAATAAGTTTCTCGCCAAATGTACTCAATTCCGAGATCTTTCAGTAGATGCATATGGTAACGATCTCGTGCGCGTACCACCAATAATAATGAGGGATAGTTCAGTCTAATATGACGTGCAACATTCATTGACACTTCAACATCATCGATCGCCAAAACAAAAACAGTGGCATGCTGAATACCTGCAGAACGTAATATATCGGGTTGAGTTGCATCGCCATAATAGAGTGTTCCTCCATATTTTCGTACGAACTCAATCCGTTCTAGATTGTTGTCTATTGCGGTAAAAGGCAGCCCTTGCATATGCGCTAATCTGGCCACAATCTGACCCACACGTCCAAAACCTGCAATGATCATGGTACTGGTGGTATCAGGAATATCATCATATTGATGCTGTGATTTTTGTTCAAATAGCGGAATGATCCATTTGTTAATGGTCCAAAATAGAATAGGGGTGAGCGCCATAGACAAGGTGACGATCAGAGTGACGGGCTCTAATATCGCCTGAGTCAGTACTTTTTCACTATGTGCGACTGCCAAGACCACATACGCAAATTCTCCGCCCTGAGCCAAACTGACTGCAATCAATAAACTTTGTTTCCACTCATATTGATAATAGCGGGCGACCAAAAGCATGATGATTGCTTTGATCGCAATCAATAAGAATGCACCACCCACGATTAATAGCGGCATTTCTACGATCAAGCCTAAAGGCGTGCTCATTCCCACAGTCATAAAAAACAGACCGAGTAATAACCCTTTAAATGGCGTAATACTGGCTTCGAGCTCATGACGGAATTCTGAATCAGCAAGTAACACACCTGTTAAAAATGCACCCAAAGTCGTGCTAATGCCGAGGACATCCATGAGGGTCACGACGCCAATCACAATAAACAATCCTGCCGCAGTAATGAGTTCTGTTGCACCACTTTTAACAATAAATCGAAAAAATGGACGCATCACATAACGACTAAACAGAAATAGACCCGTAAAGGTCGCTATAACCGCAGCAAAGTACGCTATACCGTGATGAGTAGACTGTTCACCGACAAGGAGTGGAATGAGGGCGATGAGGGGAATGGCTGCGATATCTTGAAACAATAAAATGGAAAAAGACTGCTGACCATGCGTCGAGTTTAATTGTTGGTTTTCTGAGAGTAACTGTAAAACAAAAGCTGTAGAGGAAAGTGCCAGTGCAAAACCAATCACAAAGCTGGCCGATAAACTTTGTTGAAAGAGCAGCCAGATGGTTCCCATCAACACGATACCTGTGATGAGTACTTGTGCACTACCCAGCACAAATATTGAATGACGCATTTGCCAAAGTCGTTGTGGTCGAAGCTCTAAACCAATCAAGAACATGAGCAAGATCACGCCAAATTCGGCGAGATACATGATGGCCTCGGCATCACGTGCAATATTTAAAACACTAGGACCCAGTAAAATACCGGTAAACAAATAGCCCAATACGGTCGCAATGCCAAAACGTTTACCTAAAGGCACCAAAATTAAAGCAGCACCTAAGAAAATGGTAATTTGTAACAAAAGTGACATTGCTTGATCCTATATAATTATTGATCTATGTGGATTGTAATTTGGAGTTGGGGCTTTGAGTCTTAAGTTTGAATCACAAGTTTGAATCACAAGTTTGAATCACAAGTTTGAATCACAAGTTTGAATCATAATCCTAAAGTGTAATCTTAAATTAGAATTCTAAATTTCAATTCTGAATTAAAGAAACCTGAGTTAAATAAAACAGTAGACTTCTTTCAAAAGTCATTACTCATACAACACTCTCATCATGAGTATTCCCTCATCCTAACCTTCTCCCAAAGGAAGAAGGGATTTTTACGTATAAATTTATGGCCACTCAATGATCATTTTTCGACTTATGAAAGAGATCTAGTCATATGCGTTTTAGCGTACACCATTTAAATTTCCGCCACTTAAAATACTCACCAAAAAAATATCTATCACTTAAAATATTCTCTATTTACATATTCTCCAAGTACAGTATTCATTATTTACATGATTAGATTGGCTTGGATTCACGGTTTAACTTAACTCTTGCGGATCGACATCGATGGTGACTTTCATGCCTGATGGTTTGTAATGTAAAACGTTTTGCCACCATTCACGAATATAGAAATGCATTTTGGCACGGTCGGTAGACAATAAAACGACATGCGCTTGATAGCGTCCAGCTTTGCGCTCCATTGGGGCTGGAATAGGCCCCCAGATATCAATCAAATTTTCTGTATGTTGTCTTAACATTTGCGTCATTTCAGTCAAAAACTTTTGATTATCATCTTGGTTTTTAGATTCACAACGTAATAAAACAGCATAACGGCAAGGAGGCAATAATGCCGCTTGACGATCTCGTAAAGTTTCTTTGGCGAAAGTACGATAATTTTTTTGAATTAATGTATTAAGTAATGGATGATCGGGCCTTAGGGTTTGTAAGTAGACTTCACCTTTCTTTTCACCACGACCTGCACGTCCAGCCACTTGTATAATTAATTGTGCTGTACGCTCTGTTGCACGGAAATCAACACTGAGTAGACCAGAGTCGATGTCCAGAATGGCCACAAGCGTTACATACGGAAAATGATGTCCTTTAGCCAACATTTGTGTACCCAAAAGAATCATCGGTTCACTAGTATGAATCTGATCGTAAATTTTTTGCCAACTACCTACACGACTGGTCGAGTCGCGATCCACTCGAATCACTTTATGTTCAGGAAAAAGCTCATTTAAGCTTTCTTCAACTTTGGCTGTTCCCATTCCGATCGGTTTTAGGTTGGGTTGATTACATTGCGGACATGCATCAGGTAAGCGATTAATGGTTCCGCAATGATGGCAGTGTAAATGTTCATACGGTTTTTTGTGCAAAGTGAAATGGGCATCACAATGAGGACAATTGGCCTGCCACGCACAGCTTTCACAAATCAAAACAGGTGCATATCCCCGACGATTGAGGAAGATTAAAACTTGTTCCTTTTTATCTAAACGAACCTGTATTTCTTTAATCAGTGATTCACTGATGCCATGTTGTTTTTTAGCAATTTTTAAATCAATCAGATGCATCTTTGGCAGACTTGCGCCCGCTGCTCGGTGATTGAGCTCAATCCGTTCCAATTTGCCTTGTTCTGCCAAATAAAAGCTATCCATACTCGGTGTAGCTGAACCTAAAATGACAGGACAATTTTCTAAAAATGCACGATATAAGGCCACATCTCTTGCGTGATAACGGAAACCTTCTTGTTGTTTAAAGGAGAGATCATGTTCTTCATCTAAGATGATCAAGCCTAAATTCGGCATTGGGGTATAAATCGCAGAGCGCGTACCTAAAATAATCGAAGCTTTGCCTGTTTGTGCATATTGCCACGCTTGTAAGCGTTTACTTTCATTGAGGCCTGAATGCAATAACACAATATTGCAATGAAAACGCGACTGGAAGCGGCTGATCGTTTGCGGCGTTAACCCAATTTCAGGAACCAAGACCAGAACTTGTTTACCTTGTTTTAAAACCTCATGCATGACCTGTAAATAAACTTCGGTCTTGCCACTACCCGTCAGACCATCCAATAAAAAAGCATGATATTTTTGAGTATTTTTTAAAATAGTCTGAATGGCATTTTTTTGTTCTGGATTGGCGGTTAATGGCATTTGTGCCAATTGCACAGGTTCAGGTAAGAAATTTTGTGCCTCAAGTTCACAGCGTATGAGGCCTTTTTTTTCAATGGCCTTTAACGTTGACGTTTCAATACCGCTTAAATTTAAAATTGTTTCAGCTGTGCCTAAGGGGTGTAAGCTTAAAATTTTATACGCTTCTTGCTGTTTGAGAGAGCGTTTAAGTTTGGCTTCTGCTTGAGTGTCTAAAACTCTCCATGTGCGCGCCAATAGATTATACGGTTTACCTTGGCGTAATAATGCAGGTAAAGCTGCATGCATGACCTCACCCAAGGGGAATTGATAATATTGAGCCGCCCAACGAACTAATTTTAAAACCGTATCATTGATAATCGGCTGATCATCGAGTAATTCAGTAATATGCTTCAATTGAAAACGAGGATCGATGGGTGCGTTTAAGGCCAGTTTTTCTGTGACGATTCCTACTAAATTTTGACGACCAAAAGACACTAAGACACGAGCACCGACTTCAATCTTTTGATATTCTTCTGCAGAAACTTTATAGTCAAAACAGTCATATAGGTGCACAGGTACTGCAACACGCACTCTGTAGATGGATTGGCTTAATTCTGCAATATTTGTCATATATAGTATTCGGCTCAACAAAATGAAAATTTATCGTGGTTGTGAAATGCTTATGATAAAGTGAGTGCTCATTTATAAGCTTAAATATGAATGATTATATGGGTCTTAGGCAACACTCAAGACGGAAAATTTAGGAAAACTAGAGCATTATAATGCCTGCATATCAATTTACTGCCATAGATGTATCAGGGAAGCAGCGACAGGGCGTGCTTGAAGGTGATTCAGCACGTCAAATTCGCCAACAACTGCGGGACAAGCAATGGATTCCCGTTAAAGTTGATGCTGTAGAGCAAAAAGATAAAAATCAAAGTTCAAGCTGGTTTCAAAAGAAATTCACCGCCTATGAATTGGCATTGATGACCCGTCAGTTGTCGGTGCTCGTCGCTGCAGGTATTCCTTTAGAAGAAGGCCTAAGGGCTGTATCTAAGCAAAGTGAAAAAGCACATGTAAGAAACCTGATGTCATCTGTACGCTCAAAAGTAATGGAAGGTCATTCACTGGCACAAGGCATGCAGCAATCTGGACGCTTTCCAGATTTGTATATTGCCACCATTGCAGCAGGAGAACGTTCAGGGCATTTAGATCTAATCTTAGACCAATTGGCAGATTACACTGAAAATCGTTTCGCGATGCAAAAGAAAATTCAAGCTGCGATGGTTTATCCGATTATTTTAATGCTGATGTCTTTTGCCATCGTGATGGGACTCATGACCTATGTAGTCCCTGATATTGTAAAAACATTTGATCAAAGTAAAGATGCATTGCCGTGGATTACAGTCGCGCTCATGAAATCCAGTGATTTTATTCGTCAAGCTTGGCCATTTGTGCTTGTTTTCTCTGCCTTGGGTGTTTTTTTATTACTGCGTTTTCTGCGTACCTCTGCTGGACACTATGCCTTTGATCGACTGACCTTGAAACTACCTCTGTTAGGGAAACTTTCAAGAGGAATCAATGCTGCAAGATTTTCGAGTACGTTATCGATCTTGACACAGTCTGGTGTCCCTTTAGTCGATGCGCTAAAAATTGCCGCAGCGGTCAGCAATAACTGGGTAATTCGTGATGCGGTCAATATTGCCGCAGAAAAAGTTACCGAAGGTGGAAACTTGGCGACACAGCTAGAGCGTTGTGGTTATTTCCCACCGATGATGGTGCAAATGATTAAAAGTGGCGAGGCTTCTGGCGAATTAGATCGAATGCTAGATCGGGCATCCACAATGCAAGACCGTGAAGTGACCACTTTGATTTCGACACTCCTGGCATTATTAGAACCCTTGATGTTGGTATTTATGGCAGGTATCGTTTTGGTGATCGTTATTGCAGTGATGTTGCCAATCGTCAATATGAACAATATGATTTAAAGTGATTTCAAACAATTTTTATAATGAATGTATAAGTGAGTAAATACATGCAAAAGCAAAAGACACGTCATTTGAATGGAAAAAAACAATCTGGTTTTACTTTGATTGAAGTCATGGTGGTGATTGTAATTTTAGGCGTTTTAGCCGCGTTAATCGTACCAAATGTCATGGGCCGTGGTGAAAAAGCCAAAGTGGATACGACGAGTATTACTTTAAAAGGTGTCGCTGGTGCTTTGGATCAATATAAGTTAGATAACAATCAATATCCTTCTATGCAAGATGGTGGCTTAGATGCTTTGGTTAATCAGCCTGCCGCTGCAAAAAACTGGTTGCCTGGTGGTTATGTGAAAGGTGGGTATCCTAAAGACAGTTGGGATAATGATCTTCAATATGTGATTCCAGGATCAGAAGGTCGTGCATTTGATTTATATTCTTTCGGTGCCGATGGTAAACAAGGTGGTGAAGGAAATGATGCTGATATTTTCTATACACCATAATAAATGAAAACCATTCTAATTGAAGAATGATGGTATTAATCACTTCACTTGATTGAATTAATAAATTACAAGTGAAGTGATAATATTTCTTATTTATATTTTATTAATAAATTATTGAAATATATAAATATAGTTTAATATTGCTAGTTAAGATTAATAATAAGAATTATTCCCATACTTAATGGTTACAACAAAGTTAAATTATGGATTAATTTAGACTTTTTATTTTATTTAAAGCTTGCATAATAGATCGTACAACGATGGTTTTTTATGCAGGGGAGTAAGATGAAAGCATTATTATTATCAGATGAAATCAACCATTTTCATTGGTCGATGCTCAAATCCGTTCTTCTCGTATTAAGCCTTTTACCTTTAAGCCATTTCTTCATGCAGTTGTGGGCAAGCGCAGAAGAAAGTAGTCAAATCATGATTGGCTTTATGGCAATGAGTGTATTTAGTTCATTTGTAATTATTAGTTTTTTTAGTGCTTTAAAAGTTACGGTACAAAAGTTAAAGGTTTTAGATCAGTCTACATTCGAACAGACGATGGTTAAAGCTTATTGTTATGTTCCGATGTTGAGTTTGGCTGTGATGATGTCTTATTTGGCGACTCAATTTTAAAGCTTAAAATCGATCTTAAAACGAATTTTTAAATAAACGGCATTGAGCAGAATTAACGGATAAAAATCAAACCAAGCTCTAGTAAGTTGTGCATAAAAAAACCGAGCATACAATGGCTCGGTTTTTTTACGTCTGTTGAGATATAGCTACTTAAAGTCTCATACAAAGTACAGCGATATCTTTTCTAGCGACGGGATTTAAAACTAACGTCAACTATTCGAGGGCGATAAAGCCAACCTAATATCAGCAGTAGTACAGAAAATCCTAAAATAGGCCAATCACTAAAGCGGTTGTACCATGTTTGACCTTGCATAGCGGGTAAGTCACCACGTAAAACGGCTTTTTTGTCTATAGGTGCTTGTGAAACGATATGTCCATGATGATCAATGAAAGCGGTAACGCCTGTATTGGTCGCACGTATAAACCAGCGTCCATTTTCTTTAGCACGCATCTGAACCATTTGTAAATGTTGCAGCGGTCCAGCTGTTCCTTTGAACCAAGCATCATTAGAGACGGTCACCAAGAAATCACTTTGTGCCGCATTACGACGCGTGAGGTTTGGATAAGCCACTTCATAACAAATTGCTGCAGCCAAAGCATGACCATGAATTGAAAATGGTTTTTGATCATTGGCACCACGAGAAAAGCCACTCATAGATGGATCATTTTGTAAGGCAGGGAGTACCCAACTTAATAAACCTGAAAGTGGAATATATTCTCCAAAAGGTACTAAGCGTTGCTTCTTGTATAATCCTGACGCCTCAGCTCCCGAAGCCATCATGGCATTATAATAAAGTGGATAGTCTTGAACTTGTGATTCTTTAATATCCCAATATGGAATGCCTGTAACCCATGCGGTATTGGTACTCTTGGCTTGCTCATCCATTGCTTTTAAGAATGGCTCTATATCGGTTTGAAAAAGCGGAATCGAAGATTCAGGCCAAACAATTAAATCTCTGCCCCATTCTGTACGACTGAGCTGAGCATAAATTTCTAAGGTCTTAACTTGGTATTCTGTAAGCCATTTTAAATCTTGAGGAATATTCCCTTGAATGAGCGATACTGAAAGTGGCTTCTCAGGTTTTGGTTCTACAAAAGTAATATGAGAAACAGCCCAAGCACCAAACAGTACTACCGCAGAAGGGATAATCCAGATAAAACGTCGACGTAAAATTTCAACGAATGCCGATGCCAGTAGAATAACCACAAATGAAACGGCAAAGACACCAAAAAGGGGCGCGTAACTGTCTAAAAAACGTTCTGTAAATGCATAGCCTGCAAACAGCCAAGGGAAGCCTGTGAAAACCCAGGTTTTTGACCATTCGAATAAGACCCAAATGGGTGCAAAGGTTAATGGTGTTTGAGGAAAGAATCGTCGATATGACCAAGCCTGTAGTGCAGAAAAAAGCCCCATGACCAAGGCCATGATCGCAATCATCAACACACTTAAAAATGCACTTGTATCGCCGTACTCATGAATTGAAGTATAAAGCCAAAAAGCGCCGACAAACCACAAGCCAAAACCATATGCTAAACCGATCGCAAAAGCGTGCTTAGCAGTCCGATTGTGTAATGTCGCATACAGTAATGCAGGAGAAAGAATGGCTAACCACCACCAATGAAAAGGGGCGAGGGCAAAACTAAATACAGCACCGGCAGCTAAGGCAATAATCAATGCATAGATCAGTGGCAGCTGTTTTTGTTGTTGTGAGGAATTTAACAGCTTGTCAAAGTGTGTTCTCATTTACGTACAGCTCGAATTAGATGAATAGTGCGGACATCTGCTTCAATAATCTCAAACTCCCAATGATCAAGCTCAATCACTTGACCTTGTAAATCACTCACTAAGCCAATTTCTTGAAGCAATAGACCGCCGACAGTTTCTACTTCATCGTCAGAAAAATCAGCATTTAAAATATTATTAAAATGTTCGATTGGTGTAAGTGCTTGTACTAACCATGTGTGAGTCGTATTCGCAGTCAAATCTGGAACAATATAATTGGCTTCTTCGTCCTGTGTATCGTGCTCATCTTCAATTTCGCCGACAATTTCTTCTAAAATATCTTCTAAACTGACGAGACCCGATGTAGAACCATATTCATCAATCACAATCGCGATATGCGTTTGTGTGTTTTTTAACATACGTAGTACTTGATCTGAACGCGCACTTTCTGGAACAAATATCGGCTGACGCATAAGCGCATGCACTGTGATTTTAGAATCACGATCTTTTAAAAATGGCAGTAAATCTTTCGCCAATAAGATACCAACGACATTGTCAGGTTGGTTGGAAGAGAAAACAGGGAAGCGGGAATGAGCTGATTCGATCAAAACATCTAAAATCTCAAGTAATTCATCATCTTCTTGTAAGCTTACCATTGCAGTCCGAGGGGTCATCACCTCACGAATTTTTGTTGCTGGAAGCTCAAAAATTCCTTCTAGCATTGCAACGGTATCGGGTTCGAGTAAACGACGTGAATCCTGTACTAATTTTAACAGTTCATCTCGGGTTTCTGGTGCTGTACCTAACCATTTGCGTAAACCACGCATACCCCATGATGGACCTGATTCCTCGTGCATGACCTTTCCTGCAGATGCTATCTAAAAAATTAATTTTTATCATACCGTAGAAAATTCAGATGTCTATCTATAAAAGTGAAGCGTAGATGAATGATAGGTTCAGTCGTTAATTCGTCGGTTATAGACAGAAGTTGATATGCGTTTAGCGCATTGAAAATTGTTGAATCAAGCTGTGCTAAAATATGCGGAATTCAACGTTTATGAGTCAAATGATGTCTGAGTCATCACCTATCCCTACGATGCAATTAAATACCCGTGGTCTGCGTTGTCCTGAGCCTGTGATGATGTTGCATCAAGCAATTCGTAAATCAAAATCTGGTGATATTGTCGAAGTTTTTGCCACCGATAATTCAACGTCTTGGGATATTCCAAAATTCTGTCTGCACTTAGGACATGATTTATTGTTGCAAGAAGAAGTATTGGATGAAAATGGACATAAAGAATTCCACTATCTGGTTCAAAAAGGATAGCAGTTATATCTGCTATAGAAAGTATGGACTTAAGGTGTATTTAAAAACCGATCAAATCGGTTTTGATCGGTACTGATTAACTCTTATCAGCTTTAATACAAATTGCTTACAAATCAGAATTGATTATTGAGTTTAGACCGCATTTTTTGTTTATAATGCAAACAAATTATTAAAATATAATTAATTGTGCCAATGAAAAGCTTTATTAATGGTATTTACAAAGTCTTAGATCAGCTGGGGTTAAGCGCTCAAAAACGTGCACTACACGTACAATTTTCTAATCCTGCGCTGAACAGCGACGTCTTTCTACAACGCATAGACGGACAACACGCACTGAACCAAGGTTCAACGGCAGAGCTGATCTGTCTGTCGACCGATGCGACTATCCCACTCAAACAATTCATTGGCAGCCAAGTGGCGATAGACCAAGTGACCGACAAAGGCACACTCTTTCGCACTACAGGGATTATTACCGCAGCCGCACAAGGCCAAAGCGATGGATCACTGACCCTCTACAAACTAACACTATCAGACCCAACCGCTCTGTGGCACAAACGCCGTAACAGCCGCGTATTCATGAACAAATCTGCGGTAGATGTGGTTGAAACCCTGTTCCAAGAGTGGCAGAAAAAAAGCCCACTGTTTGCTTCTAGCTTAAGCTTAGACCTCAGTGGACTTAAAAACCAATACGACATCCGTCCTTTCATCATGCAAAGCAACGAAAGCGACTACGACTTCCTGACACGCCTCATGCGCAGTGAAGGCATCAACTGGCTGATTGACGAAGCCCAAGCCTACGTCAGCAACTCATCGCATCCGATCGAAGCACAAAAACTCCGCTTAATTGATGACAACAGCCAATACGCTGCACTCGAACGCCGCAACATCCGCTTCCACCGCAGCAGTGCCACAGAACAACAAGACAGCATCACCAGTTTCATCGGACAGCGCACACTACAACCGACAGCCGTACACGTACAACGCTGGCAAGCCGATGTGCTCGAACAAGAAGAAGGCGCAGGCACAGTCCAAAGCAAACACCAACACAGCAACAACCAAGACAACGCCAGTCTCGGCCTCGAACAAGCATGGCACTTTAGCCCGGCATGGATACAAGACCTCAAAGGCGAAGACCAAGCCACCGCTTCCAACAACAGCCAAATCGAAAAGCTCAACCAAAACCTCAGCCACTACTTTGATGCCCAAAGCAAACAATTCACGGCCAACTCCACAGTACGAGATAGCCAAGTCGGCTACTGGTTCGAACTGAGCGAACACCCCGAAATAGACCAACACAGTGGCTCAGACAAAGAATTCCTGATCACCGGCAAACACTACTACAACCAAAACAACCTGCCGAAAGATCTGAACGAACAAATCAACCAATTGCTACAACAAAGCCAATGGACACTTCGGAATAACCAAAACAACGAAGAACGCCAAAACAACACCCTGATTCTACAACGACGCAACATCACCACCGTTCCAGAATACAACCCACTGGAACACCGCCCAGCAGCACACCCACAACGTGCCAAAGTGGTCGGTCCCGCAGGCGAAGAAATACATGTTGATGAATGGGGCCGCGTCAAAGTTCGCTTCCTATTCACCCGAGCAGAAGACAACCAAGCCGATGGTGGGGCAGGGTCCAACAACAACGATGCAGATTCTGCATGGGTCGATGTACTCACCCCATGGGCAGGCGAAGGCTACGGCGCACGCTTCCTACCCCGCATTAACGAAATCGTGGTCATCGACTTCTTCGACGGCAACATCGACCGTCCATTTGTGGTGGGACGCATCCACGAAGCCCAACGCAGCCCGACCAAATTCGATACCAAAGGCCAACTGCCAGACACCAAAAAACTGGCAGGAATAAGATCCAAAGAAGTCCAAGGCGAAGGCTTTGGCCAACTCAGATTCGACGACACCACTGGACAAATCAGCACCCAACTGCAAAACAGCCATGGCGCAACCCAGCTCAACCTCGGTAACCTCAGCCATCCCAAAGAAACCGCAGAAAGCGAAGGGCGCGGAGAAGGCTTCGAACTCAGAACCGACCAATGGGGTGGAATACGAGCAGGGCAAGGCTTACTTCTCAGCACGCACAAACAAGACCAAGCGACAGGCATGCACCTTGATGCCAAAGAAGCGAAGAGCCAACTTGAAAGCAGTCTAAACAACAGTAAAGCCTTAAGTGAAGTCGCTAAGAATCAGCAGACGGATCCTTTGGAAAATTTAGATCAATTAAAATCATTTGTTTCTAATCTTGAATCGGACTCTTCTGAAGGTGGTAAAAGTAAGGCAAATGCATTTAAGTCAGCCTTAATGTTATTGGCCACTCCGAATAGTATTGCTTTAGCATCAAATCAAGATGTTCATTTATCGGCAGATCGGCATTTAAATTCAAATGCAGGTGATAGCATCAACTTTAGTACTCAAAAAAGTTTAATTGCACACGCTGAAAATAAAATTAGTTTATTTTCAGCGCAAGAAGGTGCAAGGCTATATGCAGCTAAAGGAAATGTTGAAATTCAAGCGCAGAGTGATGGTGTAGATTTAATCGCTCGTAAATCTGTACAGGTTATTTCAACAGAAGACAAAATTGAAATTAAAGCCAGTAAAAAAATCGTATTGATTGCGGGTGGTTCACAGATTGAAATTAGTAGTGCCGGAGTATTGCCAACGACGGCTGGAAAATTTGAGGCGAAGGCTGGGCAGCATGTATTTGTTCCAGGTGCTCAAGTAAGTATGAGCTTACCCTTCTTCCCTCAAAGTGTTTGTTGGGAATGTTTAGCACGTAGAGCAAGCCAACGCGGGGCATTTGTGAATAAGGGGGATGGATTATAAATGTCTAATTTATTACACCCAGATCTTCAACTTTTTTTGGAAAATTCTCAGTCAGAAGAAATCAAAGATTATTTTATTTATACTTTAGCAGATGCTGCTCAAGACAGTTTTTTTTTAAAAAAATATGCTCATTTAAATTGTCGTAATTTATTGACTGAAGCAGCTGGTGATAAAGCAGCTCAGATTTCACCACATTTAATACAATTGATTTATTCTTCAAATGAATCTGTGTGGCAGTATATTAATAGAAGAGTCGTTGGCACGCCTAAGATGACTTTAATTATCAGCGCATTAAGTTTTGATGATTTATATACACATTTGAGGCAGTTTACGAATGTTCAATTTGAAGGCGGACTCGAAATGTATTTGGCATTTTGGGATCCAGCAATTCTTGGAACGCTAGTTGGTCAAACAACAGATAAGACCTTATATGTTAAACAACAAGTATTGTCTCCTGAACAGAAAAAAATATTATTGGGACCTATTTATAGTTGGTGGTATTGGGATCGTTTAAGTCAATTACATAAGATAGATGGTAAAGGCGAGAGTGAGTTACGAAGATTTTACGATTGGCGTAACTCTTTTGAATTTAGTGCGCATCAAGAAGCCTTAATGGTAGAAGCAACATTCCCAGATCATTTAATTTACTATCTAAAATTAAATAATCCTTTTTTGGTAGAAGCTTTTAATGAATGGGATCTTTATCAATATGTAATTGAAAAAATATCACAAGCGCGAGAATATACTTTAAATGGAACAAGAGATATTTTAAATTTCATATGTTTAACTTTAATTTATAAGGATAATTTTGAAATTAATAAGCTGTTGCAAAGTAGCCTTTTAAATGTCAAAGCTAAAAAGATTACAATGGATCAAGCTATGGAAGAGATAGAGATTTCAACAGAAGCTGGCTAGTGACTTAATGATGTGTTTGCATAGAATGGATTAGTTGTTTTTAAGTTTGACAGTGTTTTAAATTCCTAAAAATTAATATGGCTCATTGTATGAATATTTTTAAAAAAATTGTAATGTTACCCATCGGTTTAGCCTTAGGAGTGGCCGGTTGTAGTACAGGTTCTGCTAAGACTTATGTATTAACTACGACTTCCTATGGATATAATCCAAGTTATATTCCCTACATTGTTGAATTAAATGGTGAAGAAGTTGGGGGAGGATTAGGTACGGCAACTAAGCGTTCAGCTGTGATTGTAGGGCCACAGTATATAAAGTGGGGAGAGGGAAATAGTTATAAAGAACATAAAGCAATTAATGTTCCTCAATTAACTAGAGAAGACTTAAAAGGGAAAAAATACTTAGCAGTGCATTTGTACCCAGATGATAGTGTTGAAATTACTCTATCAAATGATCTCCCAGATGCAACTGCAAAAGGTATGGAGTGGCGATCAAAATTAATTGATGAGTTAAATGCAAAAGAAAAAAAATAAGGTAGATTTATGATTAATGAATTGCAAAAAATAAAAAATAGCAATCAGGATGTTAGTAATCATGCACCTGAATCAAAACAGGATTGTGCTGATGTAGTGAATCTTTCTGTGTTTTTTGATGGTACAGGAAATAACTTAGAAAATGATGAAAAGATTGCTAAGTTAGCTAATCCTGCAAAATTGTGGCGTAATGCACAGTCCTATAGTAACTTTGAAATGCAGCGTATGAAGACGCTAACAAAGTTAAGTCATCCAATTTATATCTCAGGAGTGGGGACGCCATTTAATGGTGAAACTAGTAGTTGGGTTGACAAGCAAATTGCGAAGTCTCAGGATACTTTTCCTACTGGTGGGGCGACAGGAGTAGGTGGGGCTCGACGATTAGAATATGGTGAAGATCAAATTAGTAGTCATTTATCTACAGTCTTAAAACAAAAAATTGAAAAAGTTGAAGCGACACTAAAGCCACAGGTAGAACAACGTAAAATAGAAGCTACGGCTAAAATTGATGCTAACTTAAGTCAACATCGTTTAATTAAAAAAATTAATTTATCCATATTTGGTTTTTCTCGAGGAGCATCTTTAGCTCGAGTATTTTCAAATGAGATGATTTGGAATACAGAAACCAAGGATTTGAGTTTGAAATATGATTTAGCAGGCCAATCTGAGAAAACTCCATTAGATATTCAATTTTTAGGTCTCTTCGATACAGTCGCATCATTTGGATTGCCAGCAACCAATTTGCCGAATAAGCTTAGCTTTAGAGGGCGTGATATGGTGGTAGATCCAAGAGTAAAAAATTGTTTGCATTTAGTTGCGGGTAATGAATTAAGATTTTCTTTTCCAGTTGATTTGATTCGAAAAGATGGGAAGTTAGCGAATTCAAGAACATGGAAAGAAGTTGTATATCCAGGTATGCACTCAGACGTTGGGGGTGGCTATCAGCCTAACTCTCAACAATTAAGTAATAATTTTGCACGAGTTCCTTTAAAGCATATGTTGGAAAGTGCTGTTTCAGCGAACGTTAAAATTTTTGATTATTTAAATTTAGAAAAAGAACAGATTAGACTCTTTGAACAAGAGTTTAAAATTGAACAGAAAACTCAAAAGCTCTTTGATGTTGTAAAGCAACAAGTTGGTGCCACTACAGGGCATACAGAAACAGATATCCAGAATTATATGAAATTATACTATGGTGCTTATGGAACATTACATCGTAGAAGACAGAATTTTATAAAAGAAGCAAATATTGAGCAAGCTAATGCATCAAGATCTGTCAGTCAAATTGCCAGAGATGAAAGTTTTGGATTACCAACAGGACCAGCTGATATGGCTACTGAAGTAGAACGTGTTAAATGGACTAGAAACTATACTACATTTGATCAATCTAATATTCGGGGAATTAAAAACGTATTTAGAATTTTCTATCCAGCATTTAAACTCTATGAAATGCTAGTTGATATTGATGATTGGGAATTAGAAAGTTGGGAAAAAGATGTAAATCCGGAAATAGTAGATTTTTACTCAAACTATATACATGATTCAAAATACGGTTTTGTAGCGAATTTAGAGCCATTTAGTTATTTTAGACAGCGTACCGTATATGAGCCTAATCGTAGTTGGAAAGGTAGAAGAGTCGATAAAAAACTTCATCCGATACATGAACAAATCGCTACTGATAATTTAGAGCTTGAACTTAAGGAAGCATCAGAACAATTAAAATTTACTGATAATTTAAGAGGCAAATTAAATACAGAATGTTAGTAGAGTTAATCTAAATTCGGTTTGATTGAATTGTATTAAGTTTATGATCAACTTTTTCATTGGAACGATAATAAGTTCAATATTAATCTTTAGAAAAATGAAGAAATTTTTTATATGGATTTAAATAAACCCGCATAAGCGGGTTTATTTAATCTTAAGTCGAAATTACATATTCAGATACTAATTACATATTTGGATAGTTCGGACCACCGCCACCCTCAGGTACGACCCAAGTGATATTTTGCGTAGGGTCTTTGATGTCACAGGTTTTACAGTGTACACAGTTCGCTGCGTTAATTTGGAAACGCTTCGAACCATCATCATTTTCCATGATTTCATAAACACCAGCAGGGCAGTAACGCTGTGCAGGCTCATCCCATTTCGGTAAATTCACATTGACCGGAATAGACGGGTCAGTGAGTTTCAAATGAGCAGGTTGATTTTCTTCATGCACAGTATTTGAAACAAAAACTGAAGACAAACGATCAAAAGTCAGTTTATTGTCTGGCTTTGGATAGTTCGGTTTGAAATTAACGGCATCTACAGTTTTAATCGCACTGTGATCAGGAGTTAAATCGTGCAATGTAAATGGTACTTTGAAAACGTTTTGGTCGATGAAGTTAAAAGCACCACCCATCCACTGACCAAATTTGTGCATCGCAGGGCCAAAGTTACGAGAGTTATATAACTCTTCTTTCAGCCAGCTATTATTAAATTTATCAGTATAAGAGGTAAGCTCTTTTACGAAGAAATCTTCGCCTTCTAAAACGCGCGCAACAGCAAGATCACCGCCTTTTTCAGTCCCCGCAGCAATAGCTTCAAATACTGCTTCACCAGCCAGCATTCCTGATTTCATTGCAGTATGTGAACCTTTGATTTTTGCAAAGTTTAAGAAACCTGCATCATCACCAATCAAACAACCACCCGGGAAAGTTAGTTTAGGCAGTGAGTTGAAACCACCTTTAACAACTGCACGCGCACCATAAGAAATACGCTTACCACCTTCAAGGAATTGCTTGATTAGCGGATGTGTTTTCCAGCGTTGCATTTCCATAAATGGATACATGTGCGGGTTTTGATATGACAAGTCGACAATCATACCCAGCGTTACTTGGTTATTTTCAGCATGGTAGAGCCACCAACCGCCTGATGAACCTGTTTCATTTAAAGGCCAGCCAGCACCATGCATCACTGTTCCTGCTTTATGTTTCGCAGGATCAATTTCCCATAGTTCTTTAATCCCGATACCGTAGTGCTGTGGATCAGCATCTTGGTCTAGATTGAACTGAGAAATTAAACGTTTTCCTAAATGTCCACGGCAACCTTCAGCAAAAATTGTATATTTCGCATGAAGCTCATAACCTGGTGTGAAGTTATGCGTTGGTTCGCCATCTTTACCCACGCCCATATCACCAGTTTGAATACCTTTAACCGTGCCATCAGCATGATAAAGAATTTCAGAGGCAGCAAAACCTGGGAAAATTGAAACTTCAAGCTCTTCAGCTTTCGTTCCTAACCAGCGAACGACGTTACCTAATGAAATGACATAGTTGCCGTCATTGTGCATGGTTTTAGGTACCATCCAGTGCGGCGCTTCTTGAGATTTCGTGTCTGAAAGTAAGAAGAAGGTTTTATCTTCAGTCACAGGTACATTGAGCGGCGCACCTTCTTCTTTCCAATTTGGAAAGAGTTCATTGATTGCACGCGGTTCAAGTACAGCACCAGAAAGGATGTGCGCACCCACTTCAGAGCCTTTTTCGACGACACAAACAGATAAATCGTTTAGGTTATTTTCAATTGCAAGTTGACGAATTTTGATTGCAGCAGAAAGACCCGCAGGGCCTGCACCTACAATAACGACATCAAACTCCATCGATTCACGTTCGATGTGTTCCATAAAGGACTCCTCATACAGTTAAGGGTGGCAACCGAAATCCTGTGCGGTGCTGCCATGAGTGTTCTTAAGTCATAGGTACAATTTGATATCGTACCTTATATATATTTTGCGCTAGTATAGTTTTAATCCATGATCAAGCCAATTGGCAGAGTCGCTTTATTTTTCGTCAGCTAGGTATAAACTATGATAAAACAAAATGATTCTACATCATCGACGAATGATTCACTTATATCAGATGATAAAAACATAATGAATATCGCACAATACCTAAAAGATGCACAGTTAAGTCACAAAAGGTCAATACCACCTCTGGAACAATGGCAGCCTAAGCATTGTGGAACAATGGATCTGAAGGTAAAAGCCAATGGTGAATGGTGGCACGAAGGTCAATTAATCAAAAGACAAAGCCTACTCGATTTATTTTCAACAGTGCTTTGGAAGGAAAACGGAAAATTCTATTTAAAAACGCCAGTTGAACAGATCGAGATCGAAGTAGAAGATGAACCTCTATTGGTCAATCAAGTGGATCGATTTGAATTAGACGGTTTAACTTATATTCAAATGACAACCACCAATCAAGATGTTGTGATTATTGATCATGATCATCCGATTTTTATGCGTGAATATGCTGGTGAGTTAAGACCTTATGTACATATCAGATTTGGTATAAATGCTTTAATTCAACGTTCTACATTTTTCCATTTGGTCGAAATGGGCGAGTTGATCGAAAATGAACAATCTAAATCAATTCTGTTGTTAAAAAGTGGAAATTTTGACTTGCAATTAGGGACTTGAGGTTTAAGCTTTGCATATCTCATTTAACTCGTATCCGTAGCTGATGACTGCCATACTCCCGCTATCTCCTTTAATTGATCCTATGCCAAATGCATCTTTTGATGCGCCGATAGGTATTTTTGATTCAGGAATTGGCGGTCTGTCTGTTGCATTAGAAATTGCGCATTATTTACCTAATGAACGCATTATTTATTATGCCGATACAGCACATGTTCCTTATGGTCCACGAGACGATCAAAGTATTCGAGAGTTAACTGCGCAAGCGATAGAGTGGTTATATCGACAGGGGTGTAAAGCGGCTGTCGTCGCGTGTAATACGGCTTCAGCATTTAGCTTAGATTATTTAAGAGCGCATTATGGCGAACGGTTTCCAATCATTGGATTGGTGCCTGCATTAAAACCTGCGGTTCTTGGAACACAATCAAAGGTTGTTGCGGTGTTGGCAACACCCGCCACTTTTCGAGGTCAATTGCTGAAAGAGGTCATGCGTAATTTTGCTGATCCTATGGGCGTTAAAGTACTTCCAGTCACCAGTTTAGATTTGGTGCCTTTTGTTGAGGCAGGGCAAGGCGACAGTGAAGCGTGTAAAGCAGTTCTTAAACAGATATTAGAACCTGTTGTTGAGCAAAAAATCGATTTTCTGGTGCTTGGATGCACACATTATCCATTTTTAAAAGACACCATTAAATCATTGTATGGTGAAAACTTTAGTTTAATTGATTCGGGAATGGCTGTTGCGAGACAAACCTCGCGCATTTTAATTAAGCATCAATTGGCTGCAACCACTCAGCATAAGATGACTAAGCAAATAAAGTGTGTAGTGAGTGGGCAAAATGCCGATGATTTAAAGCCGATTATTTATCATTTGATTGGCTCTAAAGTTGAATGGTCTGTCGAAAATTTAGTTGAAAAATTATATTAATTAGTTCAGCATGGAGACGATTTTAGTATAAAAAACAACAGGGCATTAAAGACCGAATATCATATTCTGGGCTAGCTGGGCTGGGCAATATAACAATATAAAGGAAAGTTTAAATTATGCTCGATAAGCGTTACCAAGTTTTTATAACAACTTCTGGTAAAGAGATGCAGCCTGAAAGGCTGATTGCATCTCAAACGCTGATTGGCATGGGTTTTTTTTCGTGGGGATTAGAACAAAGAACCCCGATGAGTACCGCTTTTGCTCGACGACAAATTGATGATTGTGACTATGTGTTACTGTTATTGGGCAGCCAGTATGGTGAGCGCTCAGTTTCTGGTGTCAGTTATTTACACTTAGAATATATTTATGCAGTTACCAAGCAAAAACCGATTATTGTTTTTATGCACGATGATCCAGATTCCAGAGAAGACGGACTACAAGAAAATACGCCAGAACTCAAAAGTCGTTTTCACGAGTTTAGAAATCAACTCCAAAAAGAAGTCGAACAAGTCGTTACTTATCACTCTCTACGCGATTTAGAATTGGCAATACGGTCCTATTTACCGCAAATGTTAGAGCGTTATCCTGTCGCTGGCTGGGTTCGTCCGCACAGTATTCAAACGCTTCAAGATCAAATCGATCATTTAAAATCACAATTAACTCGGGCAAAAATGAGTCATGCTCAAACTGAGTCAGATCCCTTTTTAAGTTTACCGCGTGTGACGGTGAGTGATATTTTGTGTTTTAATTATCGCTTACACGTTTATCAAGACGGTAATTTTCAAGACTTGACTCTTACACGTGAAATGACTTGGTGTGAAGTGTTGAACGTTTTATCGCAAGAGTTTAAGCAAGCGACTCCAGAAGAATATTTTTCTAAGGTTTTGAATCATTATTTAAATCAAACAGGTTTGAAAGATGCTCAAAAGCAGATACCACGTGCTCATGCGGTATCTCGCTCACAAATTAATGTGCGTTCATTGCATATGATTAAACAACAGATGAGACACAATGATTGGATTGTTCCTGTTGGGCGTGATGATCGACAACGACTGTTATGGAAAGTGACAGATCAATTTTATCTGGCTATTAAATCTCAAGGACATCTTGAGGGGCATCTAAAACTCATTTAAATTGATGTAATTTTGATACAGTTCTTTCGAGATTCTGCTAAAGTATTTTTATATTTTAAACTTTATAAAGTGGAAATAATGTCTGGATCTAAACCGAAAATTATGGTCATTGTCGCAAACTTGGGTACGCCCGATGCACCAACGGTACAAGCTGTTCGGCAGTTCCTTAAACAATTTTTGTCAGATCAACGTGTTATCGAGATCCCTGCTTTTTTATGGAAAATTATTCTATATTGTTTTGTGCTGCCATTTCGACCTAAATATGTTTCGAAAGCTTATGCACAGGTATGGAATGAAGATTCTCCAATGCGAGAAATTTTATTTAAGCAAGTTGAACTTATAAAAGAAAAACTCGCTGATCATCATCATGATTTTGAATTAAAGATCGTTCCAGCTATGACTTATGGAAACCCAAGTATCCATAAAGTTTTGGAGGATTTGACGCATAATCCACAAGATCACGTTATTTTATTTCCACTTTTTCCTCAATATTCTGCAACCTCGACAGGACCTCTTTACGATGCAGTCTCGAAATGGGTGCTGAAGCAAAGAAACTTACCGGGCTTAACCGTATTACGTGATTATTATCAGCATCCAATGTATATCGAAGCGATTGCTCAGAGTGTGCTTAACTATCAAGCGAAACATGGAAAACCAGAAAAATTATTGATGTCTTTTCATGGTATTCCGCAACCTTATGCAGATAAAGGTGATCCCTATGCAGACCGTTGTCGTGAAACAGCTGCGCAGGTTGCAGCACGCTTAGGTTTAAATGCCAATGAATGGGCGATTAGTTTCCAATCTCGTTTTGGTAAGCAAGAATGGGTGAAACCTTATACCGATCAAACATTGATGGATTGGGGCAGCCAAGGCATTAAATCTGTTCAAGTTTTGAGTCCTGCGTTCTCTGCAGACTGTTTAGAAACACTTGAAGAGCTTGCAGTTGAAAATGAGGAAACATTTCAAAATGCAGGCGGTCAGGCTTATGCTTATATTCCTGCATTAAATACAGATGAATTACATATTCAACTACTCAGTCAATGCATTGAAGCGCAATTAAATGCTTTAAAGTTTAATCTATCCCATTCACAAGATTCTTAGGGTTGCCATATGCTTCAAGTTAAAATTGTTCCTGTTACAGCCTTTGCTCAAAACTGTTCCATTCTTTGGGATACAGAATCGAAAGAAGCCGTCTTAATTGATGCGGGTGGTGATGTGGAAAAATTGAAACAACAGGTAGCGGAATTAGGTTTAACCGTAAAAGCGTTGTGGCTTACTCACGGTCATCTCGATCATGCTGGTGCTGTAGGTGCATTGGTGAATGAATGGAATGTACCAGTGATTGGTCCACACAAAGAAGATGCTTTTTGGCTGGATATGATTCAAGAGATATCTGCACGCTACGGTTTCCCAAAACCAGAGCCAGTTGTGGTCGACTCTTGGCTTGAGGGAGGCGAGGTGCTGACTCTAGGCGAGGAAAAGTTTGAAGTTCGTTTTGCACCAGGCCATACCCCAGGTCATGTGATGTTCTATAACGCAAATCACGGATTATTATGGACTGGGGATGTGTTATTCAAAGGTTCAATTGGCCGTACTGATTTTCCGCGCGGAAATCATCAGCAGCTCTTAGATTCGATTCAACGTGAATGTTTTAGTTTGCCAGATGAAACACAATTTATTTCTGGCCATGGACCGATCAGCACGATTGGATATGAAAAGAAGCATAATCCCTTTGTAGCAAGTAAAGCGGGCTAAGCTTTCTCTAAAGAGCTTCTTAACTTTGAGAAGCTCTTTAAACCCATTCGCAAATGAACCTTCACCGTTGTATTTTCAGTAACATACACACCAGACACAATAAGCCTGCAATAATAAGCAGGGTATAGTCTGCATGATAAAGTGCAAGCACAATAAAAACACAACTCAGTAAGGCCAATAGACCGATGAGTATTTGCATTAAAAGAGGAAATTTCATGAAGTATGACTTTGTTTTTTAATGGTCCATCTCACAGCAATATTCATCACCTAATAATTACATTTCATAAATCAATAGAATCAAGTCTTAAAAATTAGGATCTTCTGATTGTGGCGAGTCTTCGGTTGGAAGCGTGTATTGATCACTTGCCCAAGCCCCTAAATCAATCATTTTACAACGCTCAGAACAGAAAGGTTTAAATTCATTTTCAGCCCATTTACTGGGATTTCCACAACGTGGACAGGGAAATGTACGTTGCATTTTCAGCTCCAAGATTAGAATCTTATCATACGAACAAAATAGGCAAAGTCATCTAGAGTTGTTAGACTTATGCCGATTTCCTTAGTTTGATCTGATTATGCCGATTCGTCAATTTCAAGCACAGCGTATGCATGCACCTCGTGATTTCCAAAAGATCGTTAATGAACCGATCTGTGTTGAAATTGGAGCTGGAAAAGGTAAACATGCCCTGCTTTTTACGACTCAACAACCAGAACAAAAGTTATATGCAATAGAACGCACCCGTGAAAAGTTTTTGGCAATGCAAAAACAACATCAAATAGAAGCTCAGCAAAATCTTTCTCCTATTCATGCGGATGCAATACCTTGGGTGGTTCACGCTTTATTTCCAAAACAAGTGCAACATTTTTTTATCTTATACCCTAATCCTGAGCCGCATAACCCCGCTCAACGATGGTTAAATATGCCATTTTTTGAATTTCTGATTTCAAGATTGGCCGACAACGGAACAGTGACTTTGGCGAGCAATATCCCATCTTATATTGATGAGGCAGAACAACAGTTATTGAATGTTTGGAAATTACCTTTTGAGAAGCAGGTGATTCAAAGTGACTCTGCTCGAACCCATTTTGAAGTGAAATATTTAGAACGTGGTGAATTGTGTCAACAATTAGTCATCACTAAGCCTGAACATTATCCGACACGTTTTGATCAGTTTTTACCCTTGGAAGGACAAAATCAAAATTTAGTGGCAGAAATTAAGATTCAAGATGGAAATGCAGAATAAAGCCATGAAAAAGGTCGCAATTATTGGTGCGGGACCTGCAGGCTTAATGGCTGCGGAAGTATTGAGTTCGCAAAATATCGAAGTCCATGTTTACGAACAAAAGCCCACTGCTGCGCGCAAGTTTCTTATGGCTGGAAAGACAGGACTGAATATCTCGCATGCTGAACCATTTGATCATTTTATTCAACGTTATGATCAGAATGAATGGTTAAAGCTATGGGTTCAGCAGTGGGATGCTGTTTGGATTCAAAACTGGATGAAAAATCTAGGCATTGAGTCCTATATTGGTTCTTCTGGTCGGGTTTTTCCAGTGGAGATGAAGGCTGCTCCCTTATTGCGTGCTTGGCTAAAAAGATTGGCTGCGGATCGAGTTCAATTTCATTATCGTCATCAAGTGGTGTCTTTAAAGTCGAGTCAATTAGTCGTAAAAGATTTAACCAGTAATGAGAGTCAACAGCTGCATTTTGATGCCATTATTTTGGCGTGTGGCGCTGTTTCTTGGTCTCAATTGGGCAGTGATGGCGCATGGAGAGATTGGGTTGATAGTTCTGAGTTAGAGCCATTTCAAGCCAGTAACGCGGGGGTAGAGCGAGTTTGGTCTCAATTTATGCAACCTGTTTTTGGCACGCCTTTAAAACGTGTGGAAGCATGGGTTGAGGGGCAGTCAAAATCTTCAGGTGATATAGTCATTACCCATTATGGCTTAGAAAGTGGTTTAATTTATAAGCAAGGTCGTGCGTTGAGACAAAGACTCAAAGAGCAAGGCACGATGCAACTTCATTTAGATTTATTACCCGATGTCACTATAGCGCAATTGGCTGAAAAATTAGCACCGACTAAAAAGCAAAGTGTGAGTAATATTTGGCGTAAAGCTGGTTTAGACACAGCTAAAGCAAATTTAGTCAGGGAAGTCGTTGATAAGTCAGTATGGAATGATCCGCTGGTTTTGGCACAAAAAATCAAAAATTTAAGTATTGATTTAGCGGGTTTTCGTCCAATTGAGGAAGCGATCAGTTGTTCTGGTGGTATAAAGCGTGAGGCATTAACTTCATCATTAGCTTTAAAGTCAAATCCTTATGTATTTTGCTGTGGTGAGATGTTGGATTGGGACGCGCCAACAGGAGGATATTTACTGACGGCTTGTTTTGCGACAGGGCGTGCTGCGGGTGAGGGCGTCATTCAATTTTTATCGCAATAAACGCTACCGATTTGTCATTTATGATCAAAATCTATGTGTTAGGCTAAGTTAAATTCTTGAGAAAAGAAGCTGACCATGAGCAAGCAAAATAAATATACAGGTAGTTGTTTATGCGGTGGTATTCGCTATGAAATTCATGGTGAGATTGGAGAAATTTTACAGTGTCACTGTCAGAGGTGTCGTAAGGCCAACGGCACTGCTTTTGCTACCAACGCTGGAGTGCGAATCAAAGATTTTAAACTGATTCAAGGTGGCAATTTACTCAAAAAATACCCATCCTCAGAAACAACTCAGCGATGTTTTTGCAGTGAATGTGGATCACCGCTGTTCAGTATTAAAACCACGACACCAGAATTTTATAGATTGCGCATAGGGACATTAGATACAGCGATTCAGCATCGCCCATCAAAACATATTTTTGTCTTAGATAAAGCAGAGTGGGAAACGATTTGTGATGGGTTGCCACAACACGATCAATGGCCATAATTTGAATGCGTGTGGATTAACGTGAATGAAATTTATCTAAAGTGAATAAAAAAGGAAACTTGAAGCTCCCTTTTTTAGCATTCAAATTTATTTAGCGCTTAATGCATTACCATCAAACTGAATACCATTCCAACCATTGAGCATGAATTGACGAATATTCTGATGATCTGAACCTTCAGGGGTATTCAGTACAGATGCATAATGTTCTGCGAATAAAGCTAAAGTATCCGCTGGATTTAAGCCATTGATTTGAGCGAAAGAAAATACTTTCGCACTGCCTTGATTTTCAGTCGCAGCATTGGTTTGAAGGCCATTTTTAAATGCGGTTGGTATATGATTAAAATGAGCATCAATATGAGCAATAACATCTGAAAACTGAGCTTCACCTGACTGTAATTGTGCTAATAAAGCTTGTGCCATGAGAAATTTCCTTTCGTTTAAATTGGCATCATATTAACTAAAAAATTATTATATCTAAATCCCAAATGACTGATTCTCAGATTTCTTTAAAAAATTGATCGATAGACAAAATATTGGACTAGTACAACAGTATAAAAAACATTTAAAGTGATGGGTGATTTCTAAAAGTTCTTAGCATTGATGAATATATTTTTTGTTGCTTGTGGTGGTGCGATCGGAGCGTGTTTACGTTATGGGGTAGGCCTTTGGCTGTCTAAACCACAATTATTATTTCCATGGGCGACATGGTCAGTCAATGTACTTGGCTGTTTGTTGGCTGGGATTTTCTTTGCGTTTACATTGAAATACCCCGTTCTGCAACAAGAGACACGCCTTTTTATTATGGTTGGCGTATTGGGCGGTTTTACTACATTTTCAAGTTTTGGTTTGGAAACCTTTCAATTGCTTCGCAATGAACAAATCATCATCGCGCTTGTTTATGCGCTTTCTAGCTTGATTGTAGGTGTGATATTTTTAGCGATTGGCTTTTACATTTTTCAATATCTTCTAAATGTAAAATGAAAAAAAAGAAGCTTAAGCTGGAGTAAAGTGCTTAAGCTTCGACACAAAAATATATCTAAAAAAATCAATGAAAGATAAATGTTCCTAATGTTCCTAATGTTCTTAACGTTTGAAACGTGCAAAACGTTTATTAAAGCTCGCAACTCGACCTTCATTACTGGCTTGGCGCACTTCACCAGTATAAAACGGATGTGAGGCACTTGAAATATCTAAAGTAACGTAAGGGTATGTTTTACCTTGGTATTCACGAGTTTGTGTGGGTTGCATTGTGCTGCCGATCACAAAGTAGGTATCTGCATTGGTGTCGTGAAAAAGGACGTCTTGATAAAATGGATGAATGTTAGAACGCATCGTAATACTGCTCACACTAAATGATATGTTATAATATAACATAACGAATAATAAGCAGTATATTTTTTTTAATCATTCAATCTAAATTTTAATCTGTCTAATAAATTTGAGATGTTCAGTGAATTTGATATGTTAATTAACAGGTGGCACAAGTTCTTCAAAAAGATCGATTAAATTGTCATTCACTTTTAAATGAATCAAATTCCAGTAATGTCCTGAAATTGTACGATTAACCATTAATGTATCGGGTGAAGGCTTGAATGTGTCCCAATATTTTAAGGATTTTTTCACCAGAAGAACGCCATCGTGATGTGCTGAATTCTCTGCAAAATCATACTGTTTGGTAAGAGGGCGCAGTAAAACGTCTAACCAGGAGATGTAAAGTTCTTTAGGGAATTTCTCTTTTTCTGCCAGTGCATCGAGTTCAATGAGATAAGTTTCTATCGTCTCAATATCATGATTTCGGCCAGCTTGAACCAGTTTTTTAAAGCGATCAACAAGGTTGGTCGATAATGTTTTAACCCCACCAAAATCATAAATGATGACACTACCATCTTCTTTAAAAGCAAAGTTTCCTGGGTGAGGATCACAATGGAAGCGTTTTAAATAAAACATTTCTTGACCTAAAGCACGAATAAGGCGGCGTCCAATTTCATTGCGAACATTTAAATCCCAAGTACTTGCAGTTTCAATACTTTCACCTTTTTCCAAACTTAACGTCAGTACACGACGACTTGAATACTCAGAAAACACTTGAGGAATAATGATTTTAGGATCGAGCGAAGCATGGAAGGTACGAAATACTTGTAAGTTTTGTGCTTCAATTTCGTAGTTTAATTCTTCATGTAAACTGTCTTGGATTTCTTTAAATATACGATCTTGCAGTTTTTTATCGATCTTTAATACGCCCATCAAGCGCAAGGCCAAACGAACTTGTTTTAAGTCACTTTCACAGGCTTGATCGACACCAGGATATTGAACTTTAACGACAACTTCTTGCCCATTGTTTAAAATCGCTTTGTGAACCTGTCCGATAGAGGCAGCAGCAAAAGGTTGTTCTTCAAAATGCTTGAATGTCTGATTAAGCGGTTTTCCTAATTCTACTTCCACTTGTTTTTTGATCTCATGAAAGGGCATAGGTGGTGCTTGGCGCTGTAGTTTTGCGATCGCCTTTGCAACTTCAGGAGGGAAAATATCTTTATATTGTGAGGCAATCTGACCAACCTTCATGACAGCACCTTTCATTTCTCCCAAGGTGTCTGCAATCTGTAGTCCAATGTCTTGAAAAAGTTTAGTTCGAGCTTCATTTTTTTGATCATCATCCGCATTAAAATTACGAATGGAATTTGATACTGTTTTAGTCGCAATGCTTGCAGTCATACCTGCGAGCTTCATAAAACGACGGCCGGGAGAGCTCGCACTTTTTGACATTCAGAAAAATCCTCAAATCTTTTATATTTCTAAATTTATCATAGGCGACTCTACTCGGAATGCCTACTTTAAATTGTTAAGTGTTTGTTGCAACAATGAAGACACAAAGCAACAATCAAAAAAAGCCATGTATTTTTAATATACATGGCTTAGATGACGACTGAATTGATGACGACACAATAGATAACAATTCAATAGATGACGATTCAATAGATGGTGAAGTTAAGATTGTTCTCCTAAACTAAACTTTTTGTCTAACTTACGATTATTGTTATAAAGGCGCATAAGTAATAACACGCAAGCAATGCTCAAACCGATAATCAGTCCGATCCACACACCTGGCGCACCTATATCTGTATAGCGAGCGAGATATAAGCCGATTGGGAAGGCAATGAGCCAATATGCAATCATCGTAATCCACATTGGACCTTTGGTATCTTGCATACCACGTAAACAACCTGCGGCACTGATTTGCCATGAATCCATAAGTTGATATCCCATGGCGAATAGGAGCAAATAAATGGCAACTTGGGAAACACCTAAATCGGTGGTGTAAATCGAGACAATTTCAGGACGGAAAAACCAAATGAGTGCCATTGTCGCAAAAGCTAAAACGGTTCCTGTGATTAAACCAATCAGTTGTACACGTCGCATGGCTGCTATATTTTTTTGACCATAATACAAACCAATTCGAATAGTGAGTGCAATCGCTAGTGACATCGGAATCATAAACAATTGTGAGGTGACAGACATCGCAATTTGGTGTGCAGCGACTGTGGTTTCACCCAAGGGGCTGATGACGATCGCGGCGGTACTGAAAATACTCACTTCGAAAAAAATAGCCAAACCAATGGGTAAGCCTAACGCTAAAATACGTTTGATCCAGTAGCGATCTAATGCTTCCCACTTCGTAAAAATCTGCGTTTTTTGATAAGACTTACTTTTGAAAATATAGGTGGCTAAAGTGAACAGCATGATCCATTGTAAAATTGCAGTGGCAAAACCACATCCCGCACTGCCAAGCGCAGGGATTGGACCCCAGCCATACATGAACAGGAAATTTAGTGGAACCAATGCAACAAGAGACAATAAGCTAATAACAGTTACAGGTCTTGGATGTCCTAATGCCTCGGAATAACCACGCAAAGCCGCATACATGGTAACTGCAGGCATACCAAAACCAATCGCATGCAAAAACAAACTGGCTTTGGGGATTAATGTTTCAGGCACACCCAAATAAGGCAATAAAGGCGGCATTAGCTGTAAAATAATGCCTGCGATGATGCCTAAAATTAATGCAATCCATAAAGATTGGCGAGCAATCGTGGCAATTTTCTCAGGGGTTCTCGCACCATTTGCTTCAGCGACCAAAGGCGTAGTCGCAATCATAATGCCACTGAAAAGTAACATGATGGGAATCCATAAGCCCACACCCACAGCGATTGCTGCTAAATCAGTGGCGGATAAATGCCCCGCCATGATGGTGTCGACTAGGCCCAATCCAGCTTGAGAAAATTGTGTGATCAAAATCGGGATCATTAATTGAAAAAGATGTTTAAGTTCAAAGCGGGTACTTACGATTGTCGACACAAAAAATACTCATATAACAGAGAGAACGTTTTCATTAATGTTGTTTTTCATTAACGTTGTAAGGTCAGAATAACCCCAATCATAATGGTGATTGAACCCAAAAAGCGTTGCCAATTAATCGCCGTTTTTTCAGTGCCAAGTATGCCAAAATGATCCACCAGCATCGACATCACAATCTGTCCAAAAATGATTAAACCCGATAGGGTTAGGAAACTTAATTTGGGTGCAGCATAAATACTCATACTAATGGCATACACACCCAGACAACCGCCTAACCACAAATACCAAGGAATTTGAGATAATAATTGGAAGCTTGGTTTAGGTGGAGATTGAAAATAAACCAAAAAAGCCAACAGAATTGTACCAATTAAAAACGATAAAAAGGCAGCTTGAATTGGACTGTGTAAATATTCCCTCAGTTGGGTGTTAATGACCGTTTGAAAAGTCATGGCGACACCAATCGCAAAAGCAAGCGGAATAAAGACGTATAATTGGCTCGATATTTTCATCATTTATATGACCTTCTTATAGATTTATTTTGAGTCTAAAGCAAAATCAGTACAAGTATGCGGTGTTGTGATGTAGACATGTTAAAATAGTTTTTTGCCTGTTTGAGCTTGTTCCTTGGTTGATTTAAATCCTGTATCTGTTCCGCTCTCTCTATATATACACATGCCATGGTGTGTGCGTAAGTGTCCATATTGCGACTTCAATTCACATGCAGTGCCAAATGGTGAATTAAGTTTGGATTTAGAGCAGGAATATTTAACTGCTTTGGTTGAAGACTTTAAGACTCAAGTGGATTTTGCACAAGGGCGTCAGATTCACAGTGTTTTTATTGGTGGGGGAACGCCTTCACTTATTTCAGCGCAGGGTTATGTCTGGTTGTTTGACCAACTGAAGCAGATTCTTCCGTTTGAAGATGATTGTGAAATTACTTTAGAGGCAAATCCAGGTACGGTAGAACATGATCCATTTGCTGCTTATCTAGATGCAGGCATTAACCGTTTATCCATCGGTGTACAAAGTTTTAACGCAGAACATTTAAAAAAATTAGGTCGTATCCATAGCCATGATGACGCAACTTCAGCGATTCATTTAGCGACTGAGGCAGGCTTCAAACGTATTAATGTTGATTTGATGCATGGACTTCCTGAGCAGACTTTAGAGCAAGCGCTTTTTGATTTGAAAATGGCGGTGGAAAATGGAGCGACTCATGTCTCTTGGTATCAATTAACCATCGAACCGAATACTGTATTTTTTCGGACGCAGCCCGTTTTACCCATGGATGAAGTCTTAGAAGATATTCAAGAACAGGGTGAAAAGTATTTAAAAGCCAATGGCTTTATCAATTACGAAGTATCTGCATGGCGTAAAGAATTACCATCGGCTCATAATTTAAATTATTGGCAGTTTGGTGATTATTTAGCGATTGGGGCGGGTGCACACGGTAAAGTGACGCAACCTGATGGCGTTTACCGCTTCCAGAAAACACGCTTACCTAAAGATTATTTAGCCAAAGTGCCAGCAGATCATCTTCAGTTTAAAAAGATTGAAGCGGATGAAATGCCGTTCGAATTTATGATGAATGCTTTGCGTTTAAATGATGGTGTAGATGCACAGTTTTATTTAACACGTACAGGCTGTGACCTATATGAACTTGATGAAGTCTTGACATCATTACGTCAACGAAAACTTTTAGTAGCAGATGAGTCAAGATTGGCCTGCACTGAGCAGGGGCATGTATTTCTAAACTCAGTTTTGGAAGAGTTTTTATAAATTTAGACTTGTTCTTTGCTGCATTGGAAATTTGTAAGGTGATAAGCCATAAGAACTCATTATTCAAGCTTGTTTATCGATGGTCTTGTTTATGAACGAGTCATTTATTGAAACAATCATTTGATGAAAGAGTACTCATGAACGACTTTACATATTCGTACTGTATAAGATGAGTACCATTGCTCTCTACCCCGATTTCTCGCGATGGTATGATCGATTTGAGCTTTCCAATTTTTGATTGATTCTAGAGATGTCCAGTAAGAAACCGTTATACCGATATCTTCTCGAGCTGAATCTACGCTTAAAAAACCAGCTTGCTTTTGAGCGAGTTCCATCATTGCAGCGGCCATTAATTCATAACCAGGATCGCCATTAGTTCGAACAGATGAAAAGATTACAGCATAGTAGGATTCATCGTCATTATTGTTTATATGCATCGACTTAACTCCTTATCGAAAAATATCGGTAAAGCATCCAATATTATCTACCATCTTAGGGAATTATTCTAAGCGAATAAAAAGACCGCCTCAGCGCTCTTTAATCTAAAACTTAGTCATTAGTACTTAGTAATCAAAACTAAAATGCTCAGTATCTAAAGAAGAATATTGAGAGAAAAATTAAATAGCAAAGATTAAGTAAAATAAACAGTGCTAAATATTAGCTTTGTGTTGTAAATGTAAAAGAGGATAGGCTTTTCCTTGTCCATCTAGTTCAGATCTTGAAATAACTTTAAATCCAAGCTTTTGATAGAAACCAATAGCTTGTGAATTTTGCTCATTAACATCCACTTTTTGAATATTGAGTTCTTTAATAGCAAACTGAGTGAGGACTTTACCAATCCCTTGACTTCTAAAGTCGGGTTCAATGAATAACATTTCAATATTATCAGGGCTTGTACCAATAAAACCGACAATTTTTCCGTCTTTTACATATTTGTGTAGTAATACATGCTGAAAATATTCATTTAAAATTAATGGTTTTAGTTCATTAATTTCAGCTTCAGGGAGGAAGTCATGCGTTGCTCTGACAGCGCGTTCCCATATTTCAATTAAAACAAGGAAATCTTCTTTACTGGCAATCTGTAACATAGGTCATCCAATCTTATCTATTTCAGTTGAATAAAAAAGACCGCCTTAGCGGTCTTTAATCTAAAACTTAGTCATTAGTACTTAGTAATCAAAACTAAAATGCTCAGCATCTAAAGACATTAACGTTTTCGCTGGATTAACCATTGATTCTGCATGCCCTTGAGTACGAGGCAAGATACGTTCAAAGTAGAAATCTGCTAATTTAATTTTAGCTTTATAGAATTCAACTGTTTCTGCACCATCACCTGAAGCTAATTTTGCAGAGGCAACAGCCGCTTGTTGTGCCCAATAATACGCCATCATCACGTAGCCTGAGAACATTAAGAAATCAACAGAAGCACTCGAAACAATATCGCGGTCTTTACGTGCAGCAAGCATGATACGGACAGTTAAAGCATTCCATTGAGCACATGCTTTCGTTAGATCCCATGCAAAACGACGCATGTATTTATTACGCGCATGTTGACCACAGAATTTTAAAATTTCAGCAGTATAGTCACGAACCACTTTACCTTTAGAAGACAACAGTACTTTACGACCAATTAAGTCTAAAGCTTGAACGCCTGTTGTTCCTTCATACAACGTTGCGATACGAGCATCACGAACGATTTGCTCCATGCCATGTTCTTTAATATAACCATGACCACCGAAAATTTGCATACCGTGATTTGCAGCTTCTAAACCAAGTTCAGTTAAGAAACCTTTTAGAATTGGTGTGTAGAAACCCAATTTATCATCATATTCGTCGAACTTCGCTTGGTCGCCTTGTAGCAACGCATCGGTCATTTTATCAGCCAACTGAGCAGCATGATAAATCATTGAACGACCGCCTTCAGCAATGGCTTTCTGAGTCATGAGCATACGACGTACATCAGCGTGATGAATAATCGCATCTGCTACTTTCTCTGGATCTTTTTTACCTGAAAGCGCGCGCATAGACATACGTTCTTTAGCATAAGGAAGTGAACCTTGGAAAGCCAATTCCGCATGTGCTAAGCCTTGAACTGCCGTACCGATACGTGCTGTGTTCATAAAGGTAAACATTGCATGTAAACCTTTATGCTTTTCACCGATTAGGTAACCGATCGCATCGTCAAAGTTAAGCACAGCTGTAGCAGATGCGCGAATACCCATTTTGTGTTCAATAGAGCCACACGTTACAGGATTACGTTCACCAAGACCGCCATCTGCAGTTGGAAGGAATTTAGGCACGATGAAGAGCGAAATACCTTTGGTGCCTGGAGGGGCATCTGGAAGGCGTGCCAATACGATGTGAATAATATTTTCGGTAAGATCATGCTCACCGGCAGAGATGAAAATCTTGGTCCCTGAAATCTTGTAAGTATCGCCTGATACAGGTTCAGCTTTAGATTTGATTTGCCCAAGATCCGTACCACATTGTGGCTCTGTAAGACACATCGTTCCTGACCAAGTTCCTGCAGTCAAATGTGGCATATAGATATTTTTTTGTTCTTCAGTACCGAACTGCATGATGGTGTTCATACAGCCCATGCTTAAACCCGGATACATGGTGAAAGACCAGTTTGCCGTTCCCATCATCTCAGATTTAACAAGATTTAAAGACATCGGTAAGCCTTGACCACCGAACTCTTCAGGATAAGACAGACCTTGCCATCCACCTTGAACAAATTGGTTATATGCTTCTTTAAAGCCTTTCGGGGTGGTAACTTCGCCGTCTTTAAAATGACAACCTTCTTCGTCACCAGATTGATTTAATGGAGAAAGAATGTTTTCACAAAAATCTGCTGCACCATCAATAATCATATTGACCGTGTCTGAATCAGCAGCTTCGCCATTGCTTAGAGTTTTGAAATGGCCTGGATAGTCAAAAACTTCATTCATTAAGAAACGAATATCACGTACGGGCGCTTTATATGCTGGCATTTAACTTTTCCTAATTTAAAATATAGAAAATATTTATTCGATAATAAGATTATGGGCTCAATAACTAAAAAAACATTGATAAGAGTTATAGAAATGAATGTCAGAAAAGCTAATTTAAAAATTAAACCTGAAAATGAAATAATTGGACTAAAAATTAATTTGAACCTTTTGTGTTTATTATATTTTATATAAAAACAATGTCTTAGTAATTTTTTGTAATTAGCTAAAAGTATATTTTGGTTGGATGCTTAATTTTTAAATTTTACAAGTGTACTGTCACTTAAATCAATAATCACGATTTTATGTGCCTCATTACTCGGACGCTATTCAACAAATGTAGCACGTTAAAGTGATACATTTGTTTCAAATACGGAATATGAAGAGATTAAATGATGGCGTTATTTAGAGGAAATCTTTTAAATTTGGACGCACGCCATTCCAAATACTAAAGGCCTCAATCGCTTGACCAATTAGCATGCCATAACCTTCCGAACAGGGAACGCCACGTTGCTGAGCTTGTTGGATAAAACTTGATGGTTTGCCATAGGCCATTTCATAGGCATGCTTGAATGTAAGTTCAACAGGTAAAATAAGTGCATCGCCACTGAGACTCGCAGAAGTCGCATTAATAATAATATCGAACTGACCTTCGAGTTGATCAAGTCCACATGTTAGAAGTTCTGCTTGAGGAACAGCGTCTTGAATATCATCAACGAGCTGTTCAGCACGAGCAATGGTACGATTGGAGATCACAATTTTTTTTACACCAGCGTGTACCAGAGGGTAGATGACACCACGAGTTGCACCGCCTGCGCCAATGATCAAAATAGTCGAGTTTTCTAAAGGCCATTCGAGCGCTTTGATCGCTTCAACTAATCCTTGACCATCGGTATTATCTCCATAGAGCAAGCCATCTTGCATCCATAAAGTATTTACAGCTTTGGCGATTTGAGCGCGTTCGGTGAGCTGCTTACACAGTGAAAATGCGCGTTCTTTGAAAGGAACGGTGACATTCATTCCTATACCATCATTTTGAAAAAAATCATGAACACTTGTTTCAAATGCATCTAATTCAGCAAAGCGTTTATTATAAGTAAGCTCAATTCCTGTTTTTTTCGCAAATGCTTGATGTAATTCAGGAGATCTTGACTGTTCAATCGGATTGCCAATCACGGCAAATAGTTTAGCCATTACGCGAAGTCCATGTGCTGAAAAGCTCATAAATATACGTCAAATGGGCTGATATCTAAAGGTAATTTGAGTACTCAGTGCTTTAATACTTATGATCGATTTTAATGGCTGGGATTACAGATATCCAAGATTGCATGTAAGCAGATATGAATAATATTTAAGCTTAAACCGATGATCGCGAAGAACATTAAACTATAGCCAAAACTTTCATTAATAAAACTTTCAGAAAAAATAGTAGTAGATATTGCGCTGAGCAAAGTGATAACAAGCAACCAGAAGATCATTCCAGTTGAATTCATTTTTTTAATATGCATTGTGTTTTCCCTGATGTGAATCTAAATCATCAATGCATACATTAATATTCGGATTCAACGACTATGTGAATATAAGCAAGTGTACGTCATTCAGTCTTAAATAATACTTAAGTGCTGTTCTTTTAATGTCACAACTTATGTCGGCATGTTAATAGAGTCGTCTTATTTTAACAACAGAATAATTTATAGAGTTGATGAACGGAAAATTCTTAAATCGATGAATGGAAAACTCATAAATTGGTAGAGAGTTGAAAATGGGGAGGGAGTAAAGCTCTTTAAAGAAAAAAGAGCTTTACTTTCAAAGTGTTAAGTCTAAGTCGATGAAGAGCGTTCTTTTAGCCAATCTTGTGGTTTTAGATAATAGTCAGATAAACGTTTTTCTGCAGAATCAGCATCCCATTCAGGACGGTAAGACCAACCTGCTAAATTCGGTAGACTCACTAAAATAGACTCAATACGCCCACCTGTTTGCAGTCCAAAGAGTGTACCGCGATCATAAACTAAGTTGTATTCTACATAACGGCCACGACGATAAATTTGAAAGTCGCGTTGCGCTTCAGTATAGGCTTTATCCTGATTGCGCTTAAAGATGGGCAATATTGCTTCTAGATAGCCATTTCCTACAGCTTGAATGTATTGGAAACAGGTTTCAAAATCCCACTGATTTAAATCATCAAAAAATAAGCCACCTACACCGCGTTGTTCGTCTCGATGTTTAAGGTAGAAGTAGTCATCACACCATTTTTTATGATGAGCATAAACGTCTTGACCAAAAGGTGCGCAAAGATCATGTGCTGTTTGATGCCAAAATAAAACATCTTCGTCATTTGGATAGAATGGCGTGAGATCAAAACCACCTCCGAACCACCAGATTGGATCTTGTCCTTCTGGTTCTGCAACGAATAAACGGACATTGGCATGCGATGTAGGCACGTTCGGGTTTTTGGGGTGAATGACCAGTGATACACCCATGGCTTGAGCTTTTGCACCCGCAATTTGTGGATGGCGTTCGGTCGCAGAAGCAGGGAGCTTTGAAATATTGATGTGAGAGAACATCACACCACCTTTTTCAATGACCGTGCCATTTTGTAGAACACGAGAGCGACCGCCGCCGCCTTCTGGGCGTTGCCAATCATCAATTTCAAATGTTGCAGTTCCACCACCTGCTAGTTCTTGCTGCTCTAAGCTCGAACAGATACGGGCTTGTAAATCGAGGAGAAAGTCACGTACGCGTTGTATATCAGCTGAAGTTGGATTCTGCATGATGCTCCTCTTGATATCAGGGCAAATTGAATGGGTTTAATGCTATCAAAACATAAATACATAAAGAAAGTAAGGGATTGTCTTTCAATTTATAAATTTATTGAGCGGCACAATAACTCAGCCCATTAATTTAAAATTTAAATTAGAAATCGTCTTTTTGATACATGTGTGACATACGCTTATTTTTGGTTTTTAAATATTCTTCATTGAAAGGATTGAGGCCAACAGTGAGCGGTACGCGGTCGACAACATTTATTCCTTGTTCTTCTAAAGCAGCAATTTTGAGTGGATTATTGGTTATTAATTTGACTTCTTTGACCTGCAAATGATCGAGCATAATGCTACACATGTCGTAACGACGTGCATCTGCAGGTAGATTTAACATTAAATTAGCATCTACGGTGTCATGACCTTGATCTTGTAAGGCATAGGCACGAATTTTATTGGTTAAACCAATACCACGACCTTCTTGGCGTAAATAGAGGATAATACCTTGGCCTGCATCATTAATTATTTTTTGTGTAGCTTGAAGTTGTGGCCCGCAATCGCACTTGAGTGAAGCAAAGGCATCACCCGTTAAACATTCAGAATGAACTCGAACCAATACAGGTTCGGTTGGTGGCGTATCTAAACCTTTAGAAAGAGCAACATGCTCTTCACCAGTTTCTGGGTCTTGGAAAACTGTGATTTTGAAATCACCAAAAGCAGTTGGTAAATGAGAAGTCGCGACAAATTCTATAGACACAGATGAATCCATTACATGTTTGTATATTGGCTAAAGTATAGCTGAATGATTTGACATTAGTGGTATATCCTTGTGCAAATTTACACAGAAGATTTTCTTTTTTGTATAAAGCACACGATAATAGTTGATAAGTACTAGGGTTATTCAGGATAATCTAAAGACCTAACAACGCCAAATTAAGCAATTGCTTGATAACACGCCAATATAATGTGGTTGATTGAAGGTGATTTTTTTCGATCTTTTGTTACAAAAGATTGAGCTAACCCATTTTACCTAGCTTAGGATTTGCCAGGCTTTAGAAGGCATTGCCACATATGTTGTATACCGAAATACCTACTCAACGGCCAGTTACGCCATTGTTGGACATGATTGATGATCCAGCACAGTTACGTAAGCTGGAGGCAAACCAATTGGTTACAGTTGCAGATGAACTGCGCCAATTCATTTTGTATGCTGCAGGGCAGAGTGGCGGGCATTTTGGCGCAAATTTAGGGGTGATTGAATTAACAGTTGCCTTGCATTATTGCTTTAACACGCCTAAAGATCGTTTAATTTGGGATGTGGGACATCAGGCATATCCGCACAAAGCTTTAACTGGTCGCCGTGAGCAGCTCACGACCATACGTTCTAAAAATGGATTGGCTGCTTTCCCTACACGTGAAGAATCAGAATTTGACACTTTTGGGGTGGGACATTCGTCTACAGCTATTTCTGCTGGTTTAGGTATGTCATTGGCGCGTCGTTATCAAAAAGATCCATGTGATGTTGTTGCCATTATCGGGGATGGTGCTATGACTGCGGGCATGGCCTTTGAAGCGATGAATGATGCAGTCGCACATCAAGCAGATTTGATGGTGGTATTGAATGACAACGATATGTCAATTTCATGTAGCACTGGTGGGTTTGCAAAGCATTTGGCTGCAATTTGGGAAAAAGGTCAGTCCGTTCATATTAATGAACTCGGCGAAGCGTACCTACAAGATTATCCAGAGTGGGGTTTTACATCACGCTTACACTGTTCAGCAACAGATGCTGCTGACAACTTATTTAAAGCAATCGGGTTTGACTATTTTGGACCGTTTGATGGGCATGATGTCGATCAGTTGGTTCAGGCCTTCCATGCGATCAAAAAACGCAAAGGTCCTCGTTTGATCCATGTCTATACCAAAAAAGGCAAGGGCTTCGCACCAGCTGAAGCCGAACAAATTAAGTATCATGCGATTGGAAAGCTTAATGCTGTAGCAGCAGTTAATGCAGCGCCTAAATACTCAGATGTTTTTGGTCAGTGGTTGTGTGATGAAGCTGAACAAGACCAACGTTTGTTGGCAATTACACCCGCGATGTGCGAAGGCTCAGGCATGGTGCAGTTTGCTGAACAATTTCCAGAACGATATTTTGATGTCGCGATTGCAGAACAGCATGCCGTAACCTTAGCTGCGGGAATGGCATGTGAAGGATTAAAGCCCGTTGTTGCTATTTACTCCACATTCTTACAACGTGGCTATGATCAGCTCATTCATGATGTAGCTTTACAGAACTTAGATGTCACATTTGGTATTGATCGTTCAGGTTTGGTGGGTGAAGATGGACCTACGCATGCAGGTGCTTATGATTATGCCTTTATGCGCACTGTACCAAACATCGTGATTATGGCACCTAAAGACGAAAATGAGTGTCGTCAAATGCTGCATACTGCTTATCATTATCCTGGTCCAGCTGCGGTACGTTATCCGCGTGGAAATGGTTTAGGCGTAGAGATTGAACAACAATTAACACAACTTGAGATAGGTAAAGCAGAGGTCGTTTCAGAACTCAATATGGGTTCTGATGAAGGCATCACAATGCTCGCTTTTGGTAGCCGAGTCAGTGTTGCTGTTGAAGCAGCTGAACAACTAGCTCAACAATTTGATATTGAAGTTCGTGTGATTAACATGCGTTATGTTAAGCCATTGGATGAAAATATCATTCGTCAATTTGCGGACGCTACACATTTGTTTGTCACCATTGAAGAACATGCAGTGATGGCGGGTGCGGGAAGTGCCGTTAATGAGTTTTTAGCTGAAGCACAAATTGTAAAACCAATATTGAATTTGGGCTTACCAGATCGCTTTTTGGCTCAAGCCAGCCACAATGAAATGTTGAAAGGTTGCGGCTTGGATGCAAAAGGCATTGAAAAGTCGATTTCCCAAGCATGGGCCAAGCTTGTGCAATTGGTTTAAAGTCGTACGACTAAAATTTTAGAAAGTTTTTCTCCCTAAAAGCGTCTGTATTTGATAGAATATGGGCGCTTTTATGCATTATTCTTTATCAGTTTCTTCAAATATGTAGTGGGTATGTTCAATGGAACCTATGGTGGTTATGGCTGCGCGTGCGGCTCAAACAGTTGGTCAAGAGCTTTTAAAAGCGCATCAGAATCGTCATAAACTTGATCTACAAGTTGAAGAAAAAGGTATTGATGGACCAGTTACACGCGTAGATCGTTATTTAGAAGAATTGACGATTGCGACTCTTAAGAAGAGTTATAAAAACCACAGTTTTCTTGGTGAAGAATTTGGTATGCAAGAAGGTAATGGTCACGATGCCGATTGGTGTTGGGTGATTGATCCTCTTGACGGTACATTAAACTTCATTCATGGTGTTCCTCATTTCTGTATTTCTATTGCTGTTCAGCATAAAGGCGTAACTCAACACGGTGTAATTTATGACCCTGTGAAAGATGAGTTATTCTCTGCAAGCCGCGGTCGCGGTGCAATGATGAACCAACGTCGTATTCGTGTAAATGTGAAAGACAGTTTAGAAAATACATTCTTATCTGTAGGTCATGCTTACCGTGCAAAACGTAATGGTGAAATTGTTTCTTACGCTAAAAACCATTTCGAATCATTGTTGAACGTGACACAAGCTGGTGCACAATATCGCCGTACAGGTTCTGCTGCATTAGATTTAGCTTATGTCGCTGCTGGTCGTTTTGATGGTTATTTTGAACTTGGTTTGAAACCTTGGGATATCGCTGCAGGCGAGTTAATTATGAAAGAAGCGGGCGGTACTGTAGTAGATGCACGCGGTGGTTCAGATTCAATGAACAATGGTCAAGTATTGGCATGTTCAATGAAAATGTTAAAGCCTTTGATGCAAGCTGTTGTTCCAGCTTGGGGCGAAGCTGCTAAATAAGCAATAGATTGATCTATAATAAAAAAAGCCTCGTATTCGAGGCTTTTTTTACGATGGGTAAAAATTAAAATTCTCTCGATAACAATAATAAAGTGGAAAAATGGATTAAACCGCGTGACATTTTTTTAAACTCTGTTATAATCCGCCCACGCACTAAATTTCGTTCATTACCTGAACATTTCTCTTCTATATTGTGTATGCGCGTCCGGTCCCAAGAGAGGACAATATTTCGCGCCCCACCCAATCGCTTAAGCGATTCCTTCAGGTTGCGGCTGTTATCAAATGTGCGTTATACGCATCGTCGTTCTCGGATCGCCGCTGATTTTTATATTTTCAGCGATTATTGCTGTGCCGCTTTTTGCCGATGTCCATCAGACTATATATTTAATGGAGCACCCATATAAGGGTGAATACCTCTATGAGCAAGACTTTTGCTGATTTTCCACTACACGAATCACTTCAACAAGCACTACAAACTTTAGGCTTTACTGCGCCTACTACTGTTCAAGAGCAAGCTATTCCTGCTGCTTTAGAAGGTAAAGATCTTTTAGTATCGAGCCAAACAGGTTCAGGTAAGACAGCTGCATTCTTACTACCGACATTAAATGATCTAACGACAAATGAAGACACACTTTCTTCATTTAAAGATCGTATGCGTGCTGTTACTGCACCAAATATTTTAGTGCTTTGCCCTACACGTGAATTGGCTCAACAAGTAAGCCAAGACGCAATTGCACTTGTACGCCACATGAAAGGTGTTCGTGTTGCTGCAATTATGGGTGGTATGCCTTTTGGTAAGCAAATCCAACAATTAAAAGGTGCACAAGTTGTTGTAGCGACTCCAGGTCGTCTACTTGACTTAGTTAACCGTCGTCAAATCAAACTTGATCAAGTCAATGCTTTAATCGTAGATGAAGCAGACCGTATGCTTGATCTTGGTTTCTCTGAAGATTTAGAAGCAATCAGTGATTTAGCGAACAACCGTAAACAAACATTAATGTTCTCTGCAACTTTCGCGGGTCGTATTATTACCCTTGCTGAACGTATGATGAATGAGCCTGTACGTATTGCGATCGAAACTGGTCACTCTACAAATATGGACATCACTCAAACATTGCATTGGACTGATGGCTTTGAACACAAGAAAAAATTACTTACACATTGGTTGAGCGCTGAAGACGTTGATCAAGCTGTAGTATTTGCTTCAACTCAAGAAGATACAGATATGTTGGCTGAAGAGCTTGCTGAAGCTGGTCTTTCAGTTGTTGCGCTTCATGGTGCTATGCCACAAACTGTACGTAACCGCCGTTTACGTAGCATTCGTGAAGGTCGTGCGAAAATCTTAGTTGCAACTGATGTTGCTGCTCGTGGTCTTGACGTACCAACAATTTCACACGTTATTAACTTCGGTCTTCCTATGAAGAACGAAGACTATGTACACCGTATCGGTCGTACAGGTCGTGCGGGTCGTACAGGTAAAGCAATCACTTTAGCAACTTACCGTGAACGCGGTAAAATTCGTGCTTTAGAAGATTTCTTAGATGCACGTTTAAATGTATCTGAAATTGAAGGCCTTGAGCCATCTCCACCTCCTGCACGCGGTAGTCGTGATGGCGGCGGTCGTGGTCGTGATGGCGGTCGTGGCGGTTTCGGCGGTGGTCGTGGTCGTGATGGCGGTCGTGGCGGTTTTGGCGGCGGTCGTGGTGGTGATCGTCCACAACGTTCTTTTGATGACAAACCTCGCGGTGATCGTCCACAACGTAGTTTCGATGACAAGCCTCGTGGCGAGCGTCCTTCTTACGGTGATGATCGTCCAAAGCGTGAATTTAATTCAGATCGTCCAGCTCCACGTCGTGAAGGCGGTTTTGGTGATCGTCCACAACGTTCTTTCGATGACCGTCCAAAGCGCGAATTTGGTTCAGATCGTCCAGCTCCACGTCGTGAAGGTGGTTTTGGTGATCGTCCGCAACGTTCTTTCGATGACCGTCCAAAGCGCGAATTTGGTTCAGATCGTCCAGCTCCACGTCGTGAAGGCGGTTATGGTGATCGTCCACAACGTTCGTTCTCTGATAAACCACGTTCGAATGATGACAATCGCGGTAATCGTGTAGATTACAAACCTAGCGGTGATCGTCCACAACGTTCGTTTGATGACCGTCCAAAACGTGATTTCGGTGATCGTCCAGCTCCACGTCGTGAAGGCGGTTTTGGTGATCGTCCACAACGTTCTTTTGATGATCGTCCTAAACGTACTTTCGGTACTGATGAACGTCCTAAGCGTGAATTCAACCCGGATCGTCCACGTCGTGAAGGCGGTGAAGAACGTCCACGTCGTAAATTTAACGACTAATTCATAAAGATATAAAAAAACCAGTCACTTGACTGGTTTTTTTATTGCTAAGAAATCTCAATATGCTAATATAACTGTTAACTATGTCATATTGTTAAAACAAAAAGTAAATTATGAACACTTTTCACGTTTCTCATGGGTCTTTTCAAAGTTTAATAGGAGCGATGATGATTTATCTATTCTCTATTTTGTTGATTCTGAATCTTAGTTATTTTCTATATAGTATGATTTTTTAAAGATATTTTTAAATCATTTAGAAAAATTCAAAAATCAGATAGTAATATTCAAAATTAAAAAATGTTATTTGATGCGATTATTAATTTATAAGAATTCTCAAGTTTAATAAGAATGACTAATAATGATACAATCGATATTCTTCGTCATTATAAATAAATAACATCTTCATTCAGCCTTTTCAGAGTATAGTATGCGAGCTGATAATTTGCAGGAATACGCTCAGCTATGAATAATCAATTACATCGAGATAGTGAAACCTTTATTGAAGTTAAGGGTTTAAGCTTTAATCGTGGCGATCGTATCATCTATGATAATGTCAATCTAAAAATACGACGTGGCCAAATTACAGCCATTATGGGCCCATCTGGCACAGGTAAAACAACGTTATTACGTCTAATTGGCGGACAGTTAAGCCCAGATTATGGTGAAGTTTTGCTAGATGGTTTGAATATTGCAGATATGTCTAGACAGCAATTATTTGCTGCTCGTGCACGTATGGGAATGCTTTTTCAAAGTGGTGCTTTATTTACTGACATGTCAGTTTATGAAAATGTCGCTTTTCCTATACGAGCGCATACTCAATTATCAGAACATCTCATTGCAGAACTGGTGGCTTTAAAGCTTGAATCAGTTGGTCTGCGTGGTGCGGAAAAAATGATGCCTTCTGAGTTATCAGGCGGGATGAACCGTCGTGTCGCTTTGGCACGTGCGATTGCGCTCGATCCTGAGCTGATTATGTATGATGAGCCATTTGCAGGACAAGATCCGATTGTTATGGGTGTTTTGTCTCGCTTGATTCGTTCATTAAGAGAAGCTTTGGACTTGACTACGATTATTGTGTCGCATGACGTTGCTGAAACCTTATCTATTGCAGATTATATTTACGTGGTTGCAGAAGGGAAGGTCCAAGGTGAAGGTACGCCTGAGCAACTAAAAGAACATTCTTCTCCTTTTGTACGTCAATTTTTGACCGGTTCAGTTGAAGGTCCTGTAGATTATCAATTCAGCCATCAAGCATATTTAAGTGGTGAGGTGCGTTCATGAATGCAATCGCCTTATTAGGTAGACGCGTTATTGAACGTGTTCGTGGAATCGGCGTTGCAGCTTTGATGCTGCTACAGATTTTATTTTCCATGCCGACTTGGACAGGGGTAAAGTTATTTCTTTACCAAATGTACCGTGTCGGTGTGATGTCATTATTGATTATCGTGGTTTCTGGTTTATTCATTGGTGCTGTGCTGGGTTTGCAGATGTATAGCATTCTGGTGACTTTTGGTAGTGAAGCGATGTTAGGCGCTGCGGTGTCTTTAACTTTACTACGCGAACTTGCACCAGTTGTCGCTGCACTGTTATTTGCAGGTCGAGCGGGTTCAGCTTTGACTGCCGAAATTGGGCTGATGAAAGCAACTGAACAATTGTCCAGTATGGAAATGATCGGTGTTGATCCACTCAAACGAATTATTTCACCGCGTCTATGGGCAGGTATTTTTAGCTTACCGATGTTGGCTGTAATTTTTGCAGCAGTTGGAATTATGGGCGGTAAAATGGTCGGTGTCGACTTCCTCGGCGCGGATGAAGGATCGTATTGGAGTGGTATGCAAAATACCGTGCAATTCTCTAAAGATATCTTAAATGGCACTATTATAAAAAGTTTTGTTTTTGCTTTGTTGTGTACTTGGATCGCGGTTTATCAAGGATATTTCTGTGAACCGACGTCTGAGGGTATTGCGACATCAACAACACGTACAGTCGTATATTCTTCACTTTGTGTTTTAGGCTTTGATTTTGTTTTGACTGCGGTCATGTTCGGAGGTGTTTAATGAAATCACGTACTAGTGAGCTAGCAGTCGGAATTTTCGTTATTTTATTTGGTATAGCTCTATTTTTTCTAGCGATGAAAGTCAGTGGTTTGGCTGGCACAAACTTAAAAGATAGCTATAGCATGACAGCAACTTTTGATAACGTTAATGGGATTAAACCACGCGCTAAAGTTGCATTAAGTGGCGTTAAGGTTGGTGAGGTTGAGTCAATCACGCTAGATGCTGTAACGCGCTTAGCAACAGTAAAAATTAATTTAGATGGGCAGTTAACGTCATTTAATGCGGAACAATTGAAATTGGTCCAAGATGGCGCGATTGAAGAACTTCGCTACAGTGTTGACTATGAATCTGCAACGCCAGAGCAACAAAAAGAAATGGAAAAGCAACTCATAGCGAACATGAACTCCATCACAAATATTGATGAAGATGCTTATATAATGGTAGCAACAAATGGTCTCTTAGGTGAAAAATATTTGAAAATTGTCCCAGGTGGCGGTTTGACCTATTTGAAACGTGGTGATCAGATTAGCAACACTCAAAGTACGATGGAAATTGAAGACTTGGTTTCTAAATTCGTTACAGGTGGTGCAGGTGATACCAAAACAGATACTGGTGCGAAAGAGACATCATCTGAAGCAACCGATACTCAAACATCGTTTGTTGAATAAAATATTGAGGAAATTTGAATGAAAATATTAGTTAAACAAGCCGTTGCAACAAGTATTCTATCTGCAATGATTGCAACTACAGCTTTTGCGGCACCTACAGAAACACCACCCGCTTTTGTAAAAAAAGTGGCTGATAATCTGATTTCTCGTTTGAAAGCAGATCAGGCAAAATTGAAAAATAACCCTGACGCTGTTAAAACCATTGTTCGTCAGAATCTTGACCCGTATATTGATTCACAAGCATTTACTCGTATTGTGATGGGCACTTATGCGACGAGTCAGTATAGTAATGCAGCTCAACGAGCACAGTTTGAGAAAAATTTCCGTGAAACACTGATTGAGAATTACGGCAGTGCTTTTTCTAAGTTTAGCAATCAAACCTATACGATTCGTCCATATAAAGCGTCAACGAGCGCAAACCCTGTCGTGACGATTGATTTCAACAATAAGGGTGAAAAAATTCCTGTTTCATTCCAGTTGACGGATAAAGGTAGTGAATGGAAAATTCGCAATATTAACGTTTCAGGAATTGATTTAGGTCTACAGTTCCGTAACCAGTTCGCTGCAACTGTAAAACGAAATGGCGGAGATATTGATAAAGCAATCACTAACTTCAAGCCTGATGCTGAAGCCGCTGTCGATAAAAAATAGTAAATTGTAATGATAGGTGTCGCATGATTTGTTTCAACCAACAAGAGTTGTGGGTGTCGGGTAAAATTAATTACGACAATGCTGAACAATACTATCAAGATGGTTTGACGCTCATTCGAGAAAAAAACCAATATCCATTGGTGGTCAATTTAGCTGAACTTGAACAGGGAAGTACTTTGGCTTTGGCTGTTTTGGTTCAATGGTTGAGACAGATGCCTGATACTCAAAGCTTACATTTTAAAGCTGTACCTGAAAAAATGATCAAGATTATCCAATCTTGTCATTTGGAAGATGATTTGAAATTGATATAAACATCTTTGTTTGAAGTTTATCGTCGATATAAAAAAAGCACTCTAGAGTGCTTTTTTTATATTCCAAACTTAAAAAAAATCTTTTTAAAATTCTGATTGAAGAGTTCGCAATGACAGAAAATCAAATCCATTTTTTCCAACGGAAGTAAATTAATGGTCCGACCAGGAATACAAATAAAATTATACTGACAATAATAAAGCTGGTACTGCCTTGTGCAAAAGGCAATATATCTGTATTCATGCCATAAATACTGGCAATCAGCATCGGTGGCGCAAGCATACTCGGTAAAATCGAGAATCGACGAATCGTGTCATTCTGTTCGGTGTTAATGAATCCAGACGTTGTATCCAGTAAGAAGCGAACCTTTTGGAAGAGAAAGGCATCATGCTCAACCAATGAACGTACATCTTCACTAAGCTCTCGAATATCAGCATCATAAATATGACTGCCCAAAGCACGTGGACGAGATAAAAAGGTTAAAACACGTCTTAAGTCGATGAGGCAAAGTTGCGCTTTTCCAAGCATATCTTCTTTTTGCGCAAGTCGCGTAATCATGTCATCGAGGTCAAGCGTCTGTTCACGATGTCGTACATTCAAAACTTCAGTTGAATAGGATTCTAGATCTTTGTGGATATCTTCTAAGATATCCGCAAGTTCATCGAGTTTTGCCTCAAGTAGGCCCAAAAGAATCCAAGTGGGATCTTTAAACTCAATATCGTAATCATTGCGACGTGCGCGTGCACGGAAAGCTCTAAATGCCACCAGCTTTTCGCCACGTAAGGTAAATAAGCGATCTTTGTGTAAGATAAAAGCGACGGTTTGAACCGTACCTAACATATTTGATGTATCGTCAGGGTCGCCCTCAGCTTGATAATTTTTATTTTTAGTTAAAAAATATGTGCTGATATGTAAAATACCATCATCATCACGATAGAATCGTGCAGAGGATGAAATATCCTCTAATGATTTTAGAGTAGGTAAATTTTGTTTATAGGCGTCTAGTATCCATTCTTGTTCTTCTTGTGAAGGTGCAATAAGGTCGACCCATACCAATTCTGGATGTAAGTCGAAACCTCCATTAATAGTTGCATCTTCCAAACTACCGCGCTCTGTGGCGTAAAAGGCTTCAAGCATTTGATCTTTTCTCCTTTGCGCAGTTTTGATTGATAGTGATGCATGTATTTTAGACAAGGATGCTACGAAAAAGAACTGATTACTTAACTAAATATTTTAAAAAATCAGATATCGTCTAGTTTTAAGGCACAACACAATTCAAAAGGTTAATTTGTATGAAAGCTATCGCCATATTTTGTGGTTCGACATTAGGCTCAGATGCTATTTTTGCAGAAACAGCAAGAAAAACAGGCTTGGAAATAGCTCGTCGTGGACAAACACTTGTCTATGGTGGTGGTCGTTCAGGCTTGATGGGGATCGTCGCTGACAGTGCTTTAGAAGCTGGTGCTAAAGTCATTGGTGTTATTCCACAAGGTTTAGTTGATCGTGAATTGGCACATCCACATTTAACCGAATTGCATATTGTAAAAAATATGCATGAACGCAAGACCATGATGGCAGATTTGTCTGACGGTTTTGTTGCATTGCCTGGTGGTGCTGGGACCATTGAGGAAATTTTTGAGCAATGGACTTGGGCTCAGTTGGGCATTCATTTAAAACCCTGTGCTTTTTTGAATGTTGAAGGTTTCTATGATCATTTAATTCAATTTATTCAATTAACAACAGATAAAGAATTTACCCGCAGTCGTTTTAATGATGCGCTGATCAATCGTGATTCTATTGAATCAATCTTAGATATCTTTGAAAATTATGAGGCGCCTGAACCAAAATGGGGTGTGAAAGATCGTGAGAACTTGGTGAAACTTGATACATGAAAACCATCACTGTTGCGGCAGCAATCATTGTAAATGATCAGAATCAATTGCTTTTGGTTCGTAAACAAAATACTCAATACTTTATGCAAGTCGGCGGAAAGCTTGAGGAAAATGAAGCACCAGATGAGGCCATGTTACGTGAAATTAAAGAGGAGATTGGTGTTGATGCATCCATTGACCAATTTATTGGACGTTTCGAAACACCTGCTGCCAACGAGCCTAATCATTTATTGGTGAGTTATTTGTATCAGGTGAGTTTTGATGGTGAACCCAAAGTCGATGGTGAAATAGCAGAAATGAAATGGATTAATTTAAGCAATCAAGATGCGTTTTTAGCACCATTAACCACTGAAATCGTCATTCCATGGTGCCAAAAATATTTAAATATGGTGTTGGCTTAAGTCGTATTTTTATTTTTTCTTTAATGATTCATTGTCTTTAGGAAGCGTTTTTAATTTAGATCATGAGACTGCTGCTGCAACACAGGCGATTTGTATTTGATGGCAACCCAAGCGCTCAAGTGCCAGCGCCAAAGCATGTACAGAACTACCAGTGGTCACGACATCATCAATGATCAATACCTTTTTAAATTTTCGTCGCTCAGAATGAATCGGTTTAAATTACTGTTCAATATTTTCTAATCGTTCAACTCGTGATAGGCCTTTTTGAGCATGTTGTGCCGAGCGTATTACGGGTTGCCATACCTCGACATTGAAGTGCTTTGCGAGAAGCTTTGCAATAATCAGCATCTGATTATAACCACGCGAAGCCAAGCGTTCAGCAGAAATCGGCATAGGCACAATCGCTTGAAATTTTTTATATCTTAATTGGGTTAAGGTGTTGAATAAAAATGTCTGATAATGCAGCTGTTGTTCGTATTTGTATTTTTGAATGATTCTATCGATGGGAAATACGTAATGTAAAGCAACCAGGATCTCTCTTTCATTTCGTTCGATGGTCTGCTTGAACCACGGGAGTTCTGACCAGCAATCACGACACAAGGAATGTGATTGTTGTAAATCTAAACCACAGAGTTGGCAGGGTATGATCCGCTGAAAGCTTGATTGTAAGAGGCGATGAATAAACATGAGTTTCTATCATTATTTTTATTAGAATATTTGTTTATGTTAATTTAATTGAATGAGTTTGGGTGATTTTAGCGACAAAAATTTTGAAAGATAATCTGATTAATACAGGTGACTCTTATTCAAATCTTTACAGATAGAATTCAATGCAAGCCCACAAAAAAGCGATATCAATAGCCTTAAGCTTTTAGTTTTAAAACGACTTCATCATCCAAATATTAATTAAAGTCTAAGTCAGTTTATACAGTTTAAACATAAGCATACCTAGGCGCATTGGGTAACCAACGTTTCAGTAAGGCTTCCGCTTGATGTGGGGTGTCTTTTAATACTTGTGCGGCCACAAAGTGTGCTTGTGCCAATAGATGATCATCTCGCTCTAATTTTGCAACTCGAAATCTCATATCACCCGTTTGTTTCGTTCCCAATAACTCGCCGGGACCACGTATTTCTAAATCTTTTTCAGCAATGAGAAAGCCATCATTGGTTTCACGCATCGTGCGAAGACGTTCCTGCCCATTTTGTGACAGTGGATGTTTATATAACAAAGCACAAAAACTTGCGGTTGCACCTCGGCCAACTCGGCCTCGGAGCTGATGAAGTTGAGATAAACCTAAACGTTCAGCATTTTCAATGACCATAATTGAGGCATTGGGGACATCTACACCCACTTCAATCACGGTGGTGGCAATCAGCAGTTGTAATTCATTGTCTTTAAACTGCTGCATGACCAACTGTTTTTCGACTGCTTTCATTTTGCCATGTACAAGACCGATATTAAGATGGGGGAATCTTTCTTTAATTTCGGCATATGTTGCTTCAGCTGCTTGCGCGTCCAAGGTCTCAGACTGTTCAACCAAGGTACAAACCCAATACGCTTGTTTACCTTCAGCACAATTTTGAGCAATACGGTTTAAAACTTCTTCACGGCGATCGAGTGGAATCGTGACAGTTTGAATGGGCGTACGACCTGGAGGAAGCTCATCTATCACAGAGGTATCCAAATCACCATAAGCAGACATTGCGAGCGTGCGGGGGATAGGGGTCGCGGTCATCACTAATTGATGCGGTGTAGTATTATTAACACCTTTATTGCGTAAAGCGAGACGCTGATCGACACCGAAGCGGTGCTGTTCATCAATAATCACCAAACCCAATTTAGCGAATTCAATACTTTCTTGAAAAAGCGCATGTGTTCCCACCACTAAGTGGGCAGAACCATCTTTAATACAGAGTTCAGCAGCAGTACGAGCTTTGCCTTTTTGTTTGCCAGATAACCAAGAGATGTTGATACCTAAAGGTTCAAACCATTTTTTGAAATTGAGATAATGTTGTTCCGCTAAAATTTCAGTCGGTGCCATCATCGCCACTTGCCAGCCTTCTTCTAAGGCATGACATGCAGCGATTCCTGCAACTAAGGTTTTACCTGCGCCAACATCACCTTGTATTAATCTCAGCATTGGTTTGTTTTGTTTTAAATCTTTAACAATTTCATTTGAAACCCTTTTTTGAGCATTGGTCATTTCAAATGGTAGAGTCGACAAAATTTGTTGAGCATATGTTTTACTTGGAGAAAAAGAAGGTGCTGAAATTTGTTGAATATAAGCACGACGCATGAGTAAGCTGACTTGATGTGCAACGAGTTCTTCAAAAATTAGGCGTTGTTGGGCAGGATGTATGCCTTGCGCTAACTGAAGCATATTGGCATCAACAGGAGGGTGGTGAATATATTCCAGTGCTTGTTTTAGTGCATAACCATTGGTAAATTTTTCAGGTAGTAACTCAGGTAAATCATTACTGTGTTGTTGTAAGGCTTGATTAACGTATTCTCTAAATTTAGCTTGCGTTAATCCATCTGTACTGGGATAGATTGCTGTGAGTAATGTTTGAGGTAATGGAGTGTGTTCACTGATGAGTTGAATTTCAGGATGATACATTTCTAGACCGCGTGCACCGACACGAACTTCTCCAAAAACTCTGAGTCGATTTCCTGATTTTGCACGGTCCATTAACGCCTTATAAATATGATAAAAACGTAATGTGACTTTGGCAAAATCATCCTGTAATAAAATCGCCATAGATTTACGTTTACCAGGCGGCATGTCTATCGAAACCACAATACCTTCAAGTAAATAGCTACGACCCACAGTCAGTTGGTTCATCGGGATAATAGTGCTACGATCCTCATAATCACGGGGCAAATGAAAAAGTAAATCATCTGTCGTGAAAATATTGAGCTTTTCGAGTAAAGCAGCAGAGGCATTTCCAACCCCTTGCAATTGATGGACTGCAGCCATGTCCCCTCAACTTAGTAGTTCATTGTTTGAATGGATAATCATTAGGTGATTTGATGCATATTTTATTTGTCGGTTACGGTAAAACATCCCAACGTGTTGCTTATTCATTATTTCAGCAACAGCACCAAATTACCACAATTAGTCGTAGCCATAAAACAGATGATTTCGCTCAGCATCTGATTCAAAATGTTCATCAAATTGATTTATCTAATGTTGCACCTATCGATGTTGTATATGTCTTGCTCGCACCACGATATGATGTCAACCAAAACTCTTTGGAATTATATCAACAAACTTATGTGGACTCAGTCGAACCCCTTGTTAATGCTTTAAAAGGTCATCCTGTTCAAAAGGTGATTGTGGTTTCTTCAACGCGTGTGTATGGAGAAAATCAAGGCGGACGTATTGATGATCATTCGATACCAATTCCATGCGATGCGCAGGGTGAGTTGTTGTTGGAAATGGAAAGACGTTGGCAAAGTGCCTATCCTTCTGAATGTATAGTGGTAAGACCAACAGGTATTTACTCGGGATCTTCTGCTCGTATGATTAAACTTGCTAAAGTTACTCAATCTTATCCAAATATTCATTGGTCAAATCGAATTCATATTGATGATTTAGCAAATTTCTTAGCCCATCTGATTCACGTGGAACATCCTCAAAAATCATATATTTGTAGTAATAATGAACCTACGCCTTTGCATGAAATGATTTTAAAAATTCAGAGGGAATTGGACTTACCTGAATTGGTGTTAGAAAGTCAGAAACAATCTGGAAAAAGAGTTTTTGCTGAGTGGATGTTGGAGAGTGGGTTTATATTAAAATATGAAAGTTTGGCAAACTCACTAAAATAATATTTGTTAAAATTAACTTAATAAATATGTGGATATTTGATGAGATGAGCAGCGTGGAACGGTAAGAGTCATTAAAAAAAGCCCACCTAGCGATAAGTGGTCTTCAATAGTAGTGATAAACAGTTGAATTAAATAAAGATAAACTCTAGAGTTCGCATAACGTGTATTATGTTAATTTTAGGGAAACTTAATTATTATTCTAATAAATGAAAGAAATGAAAGTAAAATTTTTTTGGATAGACAGATGGAATGACGGTGACCTATTTCCAGAAGAAAAAAGTTATGATGCACCCGATAACTTTAAAGGGTTAATATTCAATTTTTTAAATCATGACGAAGGTCATGGATTAAAATGTTTAAGCAATTGGGTAGATGAAGGACTAATTGAAATTAAAAAAATTTCAACTGGTGAATTAAATTACTATGACATGTGGGCATTTCATGCTTGGGGAGCGGAAATAACTAAGACAAATGTTTTGATTTATTGGGGATATAATGATACTAAATATGATGAAAATATGAGTTTTGAATGCTTTTATAAAATTATCAAAGAGTGGGGGAATTTTTTAAAAATGTTACCAAGCTTAGACAATATTGTTGAATTTAATTGTTAATTTAGAGAATCTTAATCCCCCTATTTAACATAAAATCTCTTATGCAAAACGCATATAGCACTCTTCCGTTTACGTGTGGATCTGGATTTTGATATGATGGACTAAACTTCAATATATCAAAAACAAGATGAACTATACTATCAAAATTTTAACATTAAATGACGTAATTAATTTTAGAACTATTAGACTCTTAGCTCTAAAAATAGCACCTAAAATGTTTGGGTCTAACTATGAGATAGAAATTGGAAAACCATTAAGTTTTTTCCAAGATTGCATAAATAATTCGATTGTCTTCGGCGTCTATAATGAAGAGCAAATGATTGCTTTAGCCACACTAACGAAAGAAGGTGTCGCTAAAATGTCTCATAAAGCTTATCTATCTAGTGTTTTTGTTATCCCTGAATTCCAAAACCTGGGAGTCGCTAATGAGCTGCTTAGGACTGTTATCAATTACGCCAAGCAACATATAGAACAAATACTACTTACCGTTGCTAGTGATAATTTTAAGGCTGTAAAACTCTATAAAAAATTCAACTTTGAAGTTTATGGAATCGAATTTAAAGCATTGAAAGATGGTGATGAATACATTGATGAGCAGCTTATGAAGTTGTTTCTAAATTAATTTGTGAAGAACTTCTTATTTTAAAAATAGATCGATATTCAACCAAAACCATAGGCAAAAGATATCAAAGCTGCTCAAAAAAAACTGACATGTGTCGAGGTCGGTTTTTGGGGATGATTTGAGATTATGTAAAATGATTAAGTTTCTGAAAAATAATGAATTTTAAGATTAGAGTTCGCATAACGTCCATTATATTAAATAAAGTTTAAAGTGGTCATGGTGAAATTTGGAAAATAATAAGAGTAAATAATTATTGCTCTATATCTTTAATAAATGTGTAAAATGAATTTGTCACATCACAATTATATTTTTGCATTAATGCAGAAATATAAAAGTCAGAATCATCAGCTTCAAAATAAATAGTTTTATATTCTTTGAGTAATGTCACTAATTCATGATAAAAAAAGACGAAATAGTCATTTAGATGTTCTTCGAATATCCCACCTATATATGCAATTTCTATTAAATTGTCTTCTGAGTTGCCAATCAGCATGTAAGCACAGAGATCATAATTACTATTTAAGAGGATTCTTGATCGTACTAAGTTTATATTGTCTAAATTTGCGAACAGTTGATCAGGAGAAATTCCATGAGCTAAACGATTAACACTTTCATGATATCGACTATAGTTAATGTAGAATAACTTCTTAAATTCTATCCATTGATCTACAGACATCTGATTTAAACTTTTAGTTTTTATTGTTGTATCAGTGACCAATTCATTTAACTTTTTTAATTCAATCCAATAAGTCGTTCTGGCGATGTAGAAATCATGTGATTCGAATAAATCCTGTATGTGAGAATCTCTAGAATTGACTAACATCTGTAATTTATGTGTTTTGGAGTTCTTTTCCAAAAATTTAATCAAACTTGAGAATAGATTAACATCTAAATAGTCTTATTCCTTATGAAATAAAATATAGTCACGATAAGGATGTGTCTTATTAATATAAAGCATTCCTAAAGCAAGGATCGTCTGATCCCTTATCGCAACAACATGATAGAAGCCTTTCTTAGGTAAATGATGCTTAGTCAAATATTGCTGTAAAAGTTGATTTGTTTGTGAATTAAGGTAGTGAGATTCTAAAATTTTAATATTCATTCCAATTTACTCACTTACTTTAGGAATTATAGTTACAGATTTATAAGGATTTCTAAAATTAATATAATACGCTTTGTGCGAAATCTAATTTTGAAAATTATAGTTTTTTCAATGATTAAATCATTTTAAATAATCTCAAAATATCCTCAAAAATTGATTCAAATACATGTCGGCTTATTTTTGAGCAGGTTTGATATGATATACCAATAAAATCTATTAAGAATTGAAAATCCAATTTATACAAATTTGTTTCTTTGGATGATATCTATCATGTTAAATGAAGATTTATTTTATAAAAATCTTTTACTAGATATCTTTTTCTACTAATTTATCAATATATTTTTTATCTTTCATGGTGATTTTTGGCTGCATTTTAATTTTTTTGATTGCTAATACTAAATCTTGATTCTTCTCTTTTTTCGCTTTCTCTAAATACTGATCTATTTTTCTTAAATCAGATGAATCAGCTGGTGTAAAATCAAAAATGGCAAAAATACCACTAAAAATCAATAAATTATAAACGATGAATCTCTGATTTTCTTTTGAAAACTCATAGATTGATTTATCTTTAATGGTCATATAAATCAACCAAAAAATAATACCACTTGCTGATAAAACAACTAGTATTTTAAATATTATTTCTGCTATATCTGGTGACAAAATTTATTCCTTTTTTACTTTTCTTTTGATATTAAATTAATATTTTAATATTAAAGCTTTTAACCAGTACACTAAATTAAAATAATACGAATTATACAAACTGTAAAAAATCCCACCGTTAAGTGGGCTTTTAACGTATTTTTACGATGATAGTAGTACAAGATGAATTTCACCAACTTATCCGCTGAGTAAATTGTCATCTTAATCACAGAGTAGGAATTAATCTAATCTTTTATTAAATCAAAAATGGAAGTGTAGTATTTTTATAACATAGCCTTTTTAATTTTCTGATCTGTTTTATATTGAGATAAAGCATACACAGCCCAAATCGCAGCAGGTATCCAACCTAAAACAGTGATTTGTAAAATCAAGCAAATAATCCCAGCAATTGGGCGACCTATGGTGAAAAACACTAACCAAGGTAAAATTAACGCCAATATCAATCTCATAAAAAGTACTCCAAAAAAACAATAAAAAATCTTAGCACTATTAATTTGTCATCTGTGCTTCTTTCTTATTGCTCAAACGTTTAAATGACGTAAAGAACTAGCTGACATTTTTTGAAAAGAAGTTAAATTTGATTGCTCAAAATAGATTTATTTTTTATACACTAGACTACTTTCAAAAGTCATTATTCATACAACAGACTCATCATGAGTATTCCCTCATCCTAAACTTCTCCCAAAGGGAGAAGGGATTTTTACCTATCAATGTATGGCCACTCAATGATCATTTTTCGACTTATGAAAGAGATCTACTCAGTAGCTTTATTTATAAGCCTACATGTCTTTGCAAGCACGGATGCATTTAAAGCTGAAGGTATTACAGACAGTATTGTCTTCAATGATATTTTAGTGAGCTATATTCATTAAACGTAGAACAGTTGAGCTTATCAAGAGTAGTGTTGCAATCAGTGCTAAATATGTAATCGATTTACTCATTACTTGATCGTTCGCTTTGAAAAAAATCTTTATTGGATTATTCCAGCCTGTGATTTGGCTCCACGGATACCAAAAACATAGGAAGCCCAATGTACTTAAGAGCCCAGAAATAGTGAAATTCATTGTTAAGGCTACTAGACTAATCCCAACAATGATTGCACCTAAAACAAATCCAAACCAAGATTTAATTAAGGGATTTTTTGGAGAATTTTTTGATAAATTATTCATTTTCGAATTCTTCTTAAATATAATGAATACTGATTATGATTGTAATATCAAAGAAAAATGACAATGATTACGAGACAGCTGATAATAATTCTATTTCAAAATACTGAAATATAATGTTTGTTCCCTCCCAAAATGAAGAGGGAACAAGTCTTCGCAATTACTTCTTCTTACGCTTCAAACGTTTTTTGGCTTGTTGAGCCGCCATCGCATCTAAAGCATCTTTAAGCTCTTCATCAGTAAAAGTCGTGATGTGTTGAAGCATTTGTAAAGTAACGTCATCTAAAACAAGGTCAGCATACTGAGCTACATTTTTAAATGCATCATCAAATACAATTGCACCTTCATCATTGGTACGAATATAACCTTGTTGAGTCAGTACACGAATGAAACTTTGGAATAACGCTTTATCAAAGAACTCAGGTGAGTTGAATTCATATAAGACTGATAAGCGTTGACCCAACAAATGACTTAGATCTTCAACTTGTTTGGCTGAGATATTTCCTGAACCGCGTTGAGTAATTAAAGCGAGCGTCATGTAATAGCGTTCGATACTCTGCATAACAGGTGCAGCCAAAACAACCAATTGATTGTGATCTTCTGAGTTAGGGGCAGGGCTGTAGAGCATCTCCTCATCATCAAGCGTGATGAGTTTCGCTTGTGCTAAAGCATCGACATAACTACAAATCTGTTCGTTTAACTCATCTTCTTGCCATTTTAAGAACAATTCTGCTTTTAAGAATGGATAGAGAGTGCGAATTACATTAACCAAATCTGACTTTTTGATTTTACCGTTGTGCTCAACCATTGATGCAATCAATGAAGGTAAAACAAAAGCATGCAGAATATTATTGCGGAAATAAGTCAACAAAACCGCTTGATTGTCTTCAATGGCAATAATATCGCCAAGCACATGTTTCACACGCTTAATGAGTTTAAGCTTTAAACCATAAGCAATAATTTCTTTGCCTGATAATGGCGTCACTTGCATGCGGTGGTCATAAGGCAAAGCGGTTAATAGATCACGATAGGTATCAAGTTGCTTGATACAGATTTCTTCATCTAAGGTGTGCTTGTTTGTTGCCAGCAAAATCAGAGAAAGTAGCGAAACAGGATTGATCACTGCCGCACGGTTGATGTTCTCTAAGATCGCTTTTGCAGAACTGTTAACTGCATCTGACACTTCTTGTGGAATGGCATCATCATTCTTATCAATCTTAATATGCTCAGCGCCATGTTGTTTTAACATGTCATCTAAGAATACGGGCTCACCAAAATTGACATAGACTTTACCAAAAATACGTTCAATTTTGCGTAAGGTCTGGATGATCCCAAAGATAGACTCTGACTCTTTAGGTTTGCCATTCATTTCACCGACGTAGGTTGCACCTTCCATCAAGCGCTCATAACCAAAGTAGGTTGGAACGAACGCGATCGGTTTAGCACGTCCACGTAAATGGCTGTGAACTGTCATTGCAAGCATGCCAGTTTTTGGAGGAAGTAAACGTCCAGTACGTGAACGACCACCTTCAATAAAGTACTCTAAAGGCGTGTTACGAGACAATATGCTATACAGGTATTCTTTGAATACGGTGGTGTAGAGTGCATTTCCGCGGAAAGTACGACGAATAAAGAATGCGCCGCCACCACGCAGTAATTGCCCCACGAAAGGCATGTTGAGATTATCACCTGCCGCAATGTAAGGCACCATCATTCCACGTTTGTAAATCACATACGACAACAATAAATAGTCGATATGGCTGCGGTGGCATGGGGTATAAATGATCTCATAATCTTTGGCCAACTCACGGACAGTATTAAAGTTATGCACTTCAACACCATCGTAAAGTTGTGTCCACAGGCGTGTTAATGCTTGCTCAGCAAAACGTACAGCGGAATGAGAATAATCCGACGCAATTTCATTAACATAACTAATGGCACGTCGTTCAGCTTCAATCATACTGATTTTAGAGCGAATGCTTTCTTTACGGATACCATCTTGAACATCTTGAGATTTAATCAAAGATTGCATCACGTTACGTCGGTCAGATAAGTCAGGCCCTAACACGACTTCTCTTTGACGGTCTAAATAATCATTTAACTGATTGATGATATACGTGGCTGGTGACAGATTCGGGTAGGTTTCTCTAGCGTGATTCACCAATGAACGTAATGATTTAGGTTCATGGAATTCTAGGAAAGACTGACGACCATGCAAACCAATATTCACCAATTGTTTAACGGTGCTCGGCGTCGCCCAAGTATCCGTAAATAAAAGTTTAAATAATGAATCTTCTTTGTCTGGCGAACGGCCCCATAAGATATTTACAGGAACCAATTCGATATCCGCTTCAGGGTATTTGTCTAAAAGCTCGATAAAACGTATTAAACGAGGAGGAAAGGCATGTTGAGACGGATTTAATAAATTGGTCTCATCGTGATGCTGTAAAAATAGCACAGCAACTTTTTCTTCATGTTCCCCTATAACCAAAGGATCCAATGCAGGTGTGAGTTTTAAGCGGCGTGTTTCACCATCAACCACTAAAGCATTGCTACGGGAATAGTTCTGTAAAACATAGCAAACAACTTTTTGCTGCTTTTCAGATGATTCTGGAGTGTCTGAAGATGGGTTTTCTGTAGGAACCTCTCCAAGAACATGCGGTGTTACTACTAGGTCAAGCAGCTTACTCGAAAGCCGACGATACATTTGACCAAAGCCACTCTTGGACATAAAAACTCCTAGCCAAAGACAAAAAACGCATTGAAGCGAATAAGGGCAATTATTTTCTGAAATCTGTGCACAAAACAATATGTCATTTTCTAACAAATTACATAATATTTGGCAGATTTTATCGTTAATAATCGTATTTTGGCTGATTATACCAAATAAAGATTATGACAATACAGTCAGTCAAACTTTAGTTTTTTGCTTTGCTTTTATGGCACTATAGACAAATTGAAGCGTATGCTCATCTCGATTTGAAAAATATTTTTTCAATAGAATCGATATTGATGCACGAAAAGAAAGGTTGGTTATGAACGATTTAACTCAAGATCTTGTTGATTTATTAACATTGGAAAAGCTCGAAGAGCATATTTTTCGTGGACAAAGTCGAAACCTAGTCGGTAAACGAGTCTTTGGTGGTCAGGTGTTGGCTCAGGCATTACGTGCAGCATCATATACTGCGGACCGTCCTGTACATTCCATGCATGCATACTTCTTATTTGGTGGTGATGTTAATGCCCCGATTATTTATGAGGTTGATAAACTTCGTGATGGTAAAAGCTTTTTAAGTCGTCAAGTTCGTGCAATTCAACATGGACGAACTATTTTTTCTGCAATGGTGTCGTTTGCATTACCAGAAGATGGGCTGGAGTATCAAATTGCTGAGCCTGATTATCCAGAACCAGAAACGTTAAAGTCGGAACAAGAGTTAAAAGAAAATCTGATTAACTTTATTCCTGAAAATATTCGTAAAGCATTTATGCGCCCAAGACAGGTAGAAATTAAACCTGTTAATTTGTCTAATCCTTTTCAGCCACAACCTGAAGCGCCATCAAATGCGTTCTATATGAAAACATATGATAAACTTGATCAGACGCTTGCTGATGATATTTCGCTGAATCAAGCAATTGTTGCTTTCTATTCAGACTATTCATTTATGACCACAGCGCTGCAGCCTCATGGAGTTAATTATCTAACACCAAGTGTGCAATGTGCCAGTATTGATCATGCAATCTATTTCCATAAGCCTGTTAAGGCAGATGAGTGGATGCTTTATGATATGGATGCCACGGTGACAGCAAGTTCGCGCGGTTTGAATTTTGGTCGTATGTGGCAGAACGGAGAGTTAGTCTGTAGCACCGTTCAAGAAGGTTTAATCCGCATTCGAGAAATTGAAACTCAATAATATTTAATAGTCAAAATAGAGCTTATTCTTCAGCACTAGAAGAATTAGTTATTAACAACAAAAAAAAGAGTCGGAATTAAAATCCGGCTCTTTTTTATTTACTCGTTTCTCAAGCGAAATGCAAAAATTATAGAAGTAAAAAAAATATAAATGAAGAGCAAATCTAGATGCATCGAAAAAGCGATAAACATTGATCATCATAAAACCTATTCTTGAATAATGTAATGAGCCAAAGTTTAGATCGATTTAATTCAATTTGGATTTATTCGAAATATTATCCTCTATAATTTTTTTCATATAATGGACTTTTTTCAAAAGTCATTATTCATACAACAGACTCATCATGAGTTTTCCCTCATCCTAACCTTCTCCCAAAGGGAGAAGGGATTTTTACGTATGAATTTATGACCACTCATTGATCATGTTTCGACTTATGGAAGAGATCTAATCGTCTAGCATAAGTGGAACAAATTGACTCGATGTCTTACATTCGCAATGCTTGGCTATACAGATGAAATTGCAGAATATCAGCAGAGCTTGTGACAAATTAATATCGATTATGTTGAACCGGCATGGCATAGTAGTGGCGATTATCTATTCTTAAAAGCAGTGCAAATGAGTTTAAATACCCAAATTTTAATTGCCGCCGTCTTGGGTGTGGCCTATGGTTTTTTACTCAATCTATTTCCAGACACGCAATTTTTTGCGGGCAGCGTTTATGGATTAAGTCTGGCCAGTAGTATTTTTGTTGGTTTGTTAAAGTTACTTTTGATTCCACTGATTTTTAGTTCAATCGTGGTCGGGGTATCGAATTTACAAACAGGCGGTCAGCTGGGTAGAACTTGGAAAATCACACTGGCTTGTTGTGTAACGACAACGACTTTGGCGCTCATTTTAGGTTTGGCGTGTGCTCATTTATTCGGTGTAGGCAAAGGCGTCGATATCGCGTTGTTTCAAGATGCGATGCAACAACATCAAACCCCTGATACTTTAACGGCTTCATCATTTTTTACCAATTTTATCCAAAATACATTGATCAACCCATTTAAGGCTTTTGCTGAAGGTAATGTGTTGGCTGTAGTGCTGTTTGCGTTAATGATTGGTGTGGCACTGGTGAAAGGTGGTGAACGCTTCAAGACAGTAAAAGACTTAAGTCAGCAATTTTTTGAAATTATGTTGCTGATGATTGGTTGGGTGATGAAAATTGCTCCGATTGGTATTTTTGCATTATTGGCGAAGCTTATCGCGACAGAGGATTTATCTGTTTTAAGTCGTTTGGCAGAGTTTGCTGCCGTGGTCACAGGCACAACCATTTTTCACGGTATTGTCGTTTTACCTCTGTTGTTATGGATCTTTGGCAAGATGAATCCAGTGACCTTTTTTAAAGGGGCACGTACCGCATTAATTACCGCATTTGCAACCAGCTCTAGTTCAGCCACGATGCCTTTGTCATTGAAATGTGCACAAGAGAATTTAGGGGTGCGTCCAGCAACGGCAGGATTTGTCATTCCGCTGGGCACACAATTAAATATGGACGGCACTGCGCTTTATGAAGCTGCAGCGGCTCTGTTTATTGCAAACTTGATGGGTTTGGATTTAACGCTCGGACAGCAGTTGATCGTCTGTGCAACAGCCATGATTGCTTCACTAGGTGCACCGGGGATTCCAAGTGCAGGTATGGTAACGATGATTATGGTATTGCAATCTGTGGGCTTGCCTGCGGAAGCGATTGCGATTCTACTTCCGATCGATCGTTTGCTTGATACAGTGCGAACTGTGGTGAATGTTCAAGGGGATATGATGATTAGTGTGGTTGTCGATCGTTTTACCAAAGAAGATGAAGATGCTTTAGAGCGCAGTGGTTGAATCAAATTTTGCTATTGAGATTAAACTTAAAAAGATAAAATATAAATCACAAAAAAATGCCACGTGAAGTGGCATTTTTTAGTCTGGGTCAAAGGCTTTTGCTTTATGCAACTTTTAAAGCAGCGCGTTTTGCAGCTGGAGATTCATCTAAGTATGCAATAGCGTCTTCAGTTTTGGCCTCATGGACTGGATCATACCAAGGGGTCAAATAACCCAGTTGTTGTGAAATAAGCCAAAATGGGCTTGGAAGAATATTATTGTTTTCTTGTGCGATACGATACCATTCGCGCCAAATCCAAGGTTTAAATACACTTGGTTTAACGGATTGATAACGAGGATCCTGTCCCATAATATGCGCAGCACCATCGACCCATAGCGTAATAACGCCAATGATCACGATAATACTTTGATAATAACGTGAGATATAGCCACCACCCAAATGGCGATATAGATCAAAAGCAACAGTACGATGCTCAATCTCTTCAGCGCCGTGCCATTTCACCAAATCAAGCATATTTGGATCCGCGCCTAAAGATTCCCAAGTGTTGTTATACAGAACATATTTACCCAGAACACAGGTCATATGCTCAACTGTAGCAATAATACCTAAGCGAAATAAATCCCATTGATGGCTTAATATTTTTGGAACAGGAATACCCAATGGTTTATCTGCCAATACTTTGCCGAATAAGAAATCCATGATTTTTAAATTACGTTCTATATCGATATTACGCAGCGTTAAATATTCTTTATTTGCAGAATTATGTGCTTGCGCATGCATCGCTTCTTGACGAATGAAAGCCCGAACATCTTCTTTTAATTTTTCGTCAGTAATTTGGGGAAGTACTTTGTTATAAAGGCGACAAAACCAAAACTCTCCTTCAGGGAGGATATTATTAATTTCGTTAATAAAATAGCTGGCAAAAGGCTGGCCAGGAATCCAGTCGATGGGTGTATCTTTCCATTCAAATTTAACTTTACGCGGTTTAATGTGATATTGAATAGAAGATCCAATCCGACTATTTTTAAATTTTGATAATAAGCTCATCACACATTCCTTAACTTTTTTTGTGATCATTAAATTCAGTATAAAAAAAAGTCCCCAAATGTTATTAGCATTAGGGGACAATCCGTTATCAAATGATGAACTTTATTGTCAAACAATGTAAATTAGTGATCTGATCGTTGTTTTTCTTCTGTTAAATCTTGCTCATCAACATCAACATCAACATCAACATCAACATCAACATCAACATCAACATCAACATCAACATCAACATCAACATCAACATCAACATCAACATCAACATCAACATCAACATCAACATCAACATCAGATGCTTCTGGAATATTCGCGAGATCAAAAAGATTATTGTGTTCTAGGGTGTAATTCAATCGACCACCCATAACACTGGCTAATTCTTCTAAGCCTTGTTTGTTAAGTGAAGAAAATAATTGGATAGAGAAGTTTAATTTCATTTTTTTCAATGAGTTTTGAACTTCTTGCAGCACTTTAGCGGCAGGGCCACGATTTAATTTATCTGACTTTGTTAAAAGTACATGGACAAATAGTTTACGTGAATATGCCCATTCTAACATCATCACGTCAAAATGTTGCAGTGGATGGCGGATATCCATGAGTAACACTAAGCCTTGCAAGCTTTGTCGATGAATTAAATAATTTTCTAATTCTTTTTGCCAAACAATTTTCATTGCCTCGGGTACAGCGGCATAACCATAACCCGGTAAGTCGACTAAGCGTTGGTCAGGATTACCTAAGCTAAAGAAGTTAATCATTTGGGTACGACCAGGGCGTTTAGATGCACGAGCCAATTGCTTTTGATTGGTTAAGGCATTAATTGCACTTGATTTACCTGCGTTTGAACGACCAGCAAAAGCAACTTCATAACCTGTATCTTCGACACAGATACTAAGCTTTGGTGCGCTCATAAGAAATTCGGCACGTCGTAACCAATTTAAAGCTGAGATACCATACTCTGAAATCGCAGGATCAACCGTTTTTTCATAGCTAATCTTTTGTTTAGGTGCGTTTGATGTCTTAGAGTTCTTAGACTTTCCACTACTGCGATGCATAACTCAACTTCAATAAAATGATCTAACAACATGCATTATAAAGGAAGTCGCTAAAGCAAGCGAACTTTGTAAAGGTTCTTCAAAGCTCTTTTTAAAGTTCGAGAAGGGGGATGGTGGAATTGAGTGCGCTTTTTATGATGGGTGGTTGGCTGAGGACGTCTGCCAAAGTATAGCGGTTGAGGTGATTGTAAAATTGATTAACAGCTTGATCTAAAATACCTTTTAGACCGCAGTGCTGGCGTAGAACACAAGGAGGGGTATCACAATTCACAATGTGATCATCCGCTTCCAGCGTTCTTAAAATATCACCTAAAAACAAGGTTAGAGCTGTGGGGTTAAGGCGAATGCCTCCACCTTTACCACGCGTGGTGATCAGCCAATTTTTTTTGGACATGAAGTGGACCACTTTAACCAAGTGATTTTCTGAAACTTCCAATTTAGCCGCAATTTCTGCAATCGTATAGGGAGTCTCTCGTGGTCTAGAGACGAACATCAACACCCGTAAAGCATAGTCTGAAAATTTATTAAGCTGCATAATGGGTCATAGAGTTTAATTCATATAATCTTAGCCTGAAAGATTCTAAAAACAAAATATTCAGGCTAAGTATAGATGAAGCCCAGTTTAAACTATGACTTAACCGGTGCTGTTACTTGGACAGTATCACCGACTTGATAGTGATTTAACAAAATATTTGCCACTGAAAACTCAGAGGATTTATCTTCAGCTTTCACTTCAAAAGTATAGTGCTGATCTATTTGATCTTCTGAAAATATAAACTGTAGCGGTTGCTCTAAGCTGTGATTTGGAACTTTTACTTTTACTGAAATAAAACGACCTTTTTCAGCAGGTGTGACGGGTTGTTTATCTTGAGGTGTTAGGGTAAAGCGCTTTCCGTTGTCTCTATTTTCAATATTGGAAACCACGAAGCCTCTCCATCCTGACCATCCGCCTTGTTGAGCTGCAAGATCTGTGTATTTCTGTTTTTCTACGCCAATTAAAATTTCAGCGAGTTGAGTATAGGCAATTTCCCATGCTGCAATGAGATCTGATTGCATAGGAACATCTAATACTTCGCTGATCGAGTGCAGGAGGTTTTCACCAACAATAGCGTAATGTTCGGGACGAATATCGAGGCTGACATGCTTTGTTGTAATGTGCTCAATGGCTTTAGCAAGAACGCTTGGATTTTCAATATTATCAGCATAAGCCAATATCGCAGATGCAAGAGCACGTGATTGGCGGCCCGTACTTTGATGATCTAAGTTAAATACATTATTTAAGTCTGGATTATTCTTTAACATACGCGCATAAAAATAAGCTGTAAGTGCGACCCCATTTTCTCGAAGAACTGGAACCGTATTTTTGATGAGTTCAATATGCTGTGGATTCATGGCGTTGAAATCTGTTTTAAAAGGTGTATTAAAAATACATCTTTAAATTTTAAAATACAATAGCGTCATAATAAATTCCTTAAAAAAAATATGGAATATAAAAATATTCCATATTTTGATTTATTTGGATGTAAATGAAGAGGTGATTATTTTTTACCGAAGAGAGAGCCGAGTAGGCCTCTCACAATTTTTTGGCCTGTTGTTCCACCGAGGCTTCGGGCAGCACTTTTTGCAAATGTACCTACAATATCTTGCGTTATTTTTTCACGTTGTTTGGCGCTGCGCTCAGCTTCTTTCTGTTGTTCACGTGCAATGCGTTCTTGTTCCTTGGCTTGCTGCTTGGCCAATGCCTCATCTTCTTTTAATTGTTGCTTTAAAAGCAGATCTTGTTCTTTTGCTTGAGCTTTTTCTTGCTCAGCTTGCAAAGCTTGTTGTTGGCGTTCAGCAACTTTATTTTGAAGTAACTCGAAAGCACTTTCACGATCAACGACATCGTCATAAATGCCAGCCACGATGCTTTGACGCATCAACTCTTTGCGTTTTTCTATATCAATTGGGCTAAAGGAGGAGTGTGGAGGCATGATCCAAGCACGTTCTACAATCTGTGGTATTCCTTGCTCATCTAAACAGCTAATGAGCGCTTCGCCCACGGCTAACTCAGTAATGACCTGATCAACTTTAAATTCTGGATTGGCTCTAAAGGTATCTGCTGCTGTTTTGACAGCCTTTTGATCTTTGGGGGTGAACGCTCGAAGCGCATGTTGAACGCGATTTCCCAATTGTCCCAAAACACTTTCTGGTAAGTCCAGAGGATTCTGTGTCACAAAATAAATCCCTACACCTTTGGAGCGAATCAGACGGACCACTTGTTCAATTTTTTCTTGCAGAGCAGAACTTGCATTATCAAAAAGTAAATGTGCTTCATCGAAGAAAAACACCAGTTTGGGTTTATCCATGTCACCGACTTCTGGCAGTTGCTCAAACAGTTCTGACAACATCCAGAGTAAAAAAGTGGCATATAGTTTTGGCGTATTCATCAATTTATCTGCAGCCAATAAATTAATATTGCCACGACCTTCAGCGTCAGTTTGGATGAAATCCATAATATCTAAAGCGGGTTCACCAAAGAACTGATCACCACCTTGATCTGCTAGTGCTAAGAGATTGCGTTGAATAGCTCCGAGACTTGCTGGAGAGAGGTTGCCATATTCAGCTTTAAAGTCTGCGGAATGTTCACTGACATAACTAATGATTGATTTTAAATCTTTGAAATCAATCAGCAATAAACCTTGATCATCTGCGATACGAAAAACAGCGGATAGCACACCTTCTTGCGTATCGTTTAAATTAAGCATACGTGAAAGGAGTAAGGGGCCGATTTCAGAGACTGTGGTACGAATGGGATGACCTTGTTCTCCAAATAAATCCCAAAACACCACAGGTGAAGCTGAGAAAGGAATGGATGCGATATTTAAGCTCTTGATACGTTCATCAAATTTTGGATTAGATTCGCCGGCTTTGGCAAGGCTTGAAACATCTCCCTTGGCATCTGCTAAAAACACAGGAACTCCAATTCTTGAAAAACTTTCAGCTAGAACTTTTAAGGTGACTGTTTTACCTGTACCTGTAGCCCCTGCGATTAAGCCATGTCGGTTGGCGAGTTGAGAATGTAAAACGACATCTTGCAGAGTGTTTGCTGTCTTCTTTGCGATAATAATTGGTGTGCCCATTGTTCTTCCTAGTTTTATATGGTTATTCTTTGTTTTTGTGCTCACGAAGTTGTTTGAGCGCGTTTTCTATATCTTGTATTAAGTCTTCAGGTTCTTCTAGTCCGATACAAAAACGAACCAATAAACCGGGTTGTAAATGTGAGTTTTTAAGCTGACGCATGTCATTGAGGTTGTATAGCATAACGAGACTTAACGGACCTCCCCAACTGAATCCAAGCTTAAATAGTTTTAAGTTATCGCAGAAATAACGGATATCCGTCAAATTATATTTTTCATTGAAAATAACACTGACCAACCCAGCACTTTGTTGTGTTTGGCAAATCTCTTTCCAATACTTATGGCCTGGTGATGACTCATCGGCAGGGTGGATAACTTGATTGAACTCTACTTGTTCTTTTAACCAGTCTTTTAGCTTGAGGGCGCTTTGTGATTGATGTTGATACCTTAAAGGCATAGAGGCCAAGCTGCGTTGGATTTGGGCGACATCGTCACCAGAGATACTGATGCCTTGCAAAGCATGCATACGAAATAAAGCGTGATGAAGCGTTTTATTTTGGGTCACGATTGATCCCATTAAAATATCGCCGCCGCCACTTGGATATTTGGTCAATGCATGGACAGTGATATCCACCGCCAAATTTTCACTATCAATATGTTCATCCCCAAAACTTTCCCCCTTAGAATTTTTCTCACTCGAAATTTTATTACGAAAACTAAATGCATTAAAGGCTAAACCTGCACCCCAAGTATTGTCCAATGCTGTCAATATTTGAAGGCTTTTGGCTTTGTTTACGAGGCCAATTAAATCCGGAAACTCTAAGGTGACAGAACCCGCAGCTTCAAGCCAAATCAGCTTGGCTTTTGCGGAAGGTTGAAAACTCGTCACATCTATCGGGTTGTAGATTTTTACGACTATTCCATATTTGGATTCGAGACTACGTAAATGTTCCATATTTGGACCATAAATATTGTCCGATACCCAGACTTCATCTCCATGACTTAAAAAGCAACTATTCACCAAGTTAATGGCGGACAAACCACTTGGTGCAAGGAGGCAATATTCACCGCCTTCTAATTGTGCAATGTTGTCACCTAGAGTGAAAGTAGTCGGTGTGCCGTGTGTTCCATAACTATAATCATAATCATCTGTCCAATGACGATTAAAAAGCGCATCGGTGTTTTCAAAAATAATCGTCGAAGCACGATAAATAGGGGGTTGGATCGTTGAAATAAATTGAGGTGCTTTGCGAGGCGCATGTATCAAAGAAGTGTGGGGCTTATATTTCACGAACAACCCATAAATTAAAAATATGATGAGTGTAAGAAAACACAATTATCCTGTTAATTAAAGCAATCATTTGTTTAGAAATATATTGAACGATTTTATTGGCTTCAATTTTGCAAGCACAAGAATAATATAATAAAACTAAGGTAAAGCTTTGATGAAAAATTTAAAGGTTCATTATTTTCAACATATTGCAGGTGAGGGTTTTGGGAGTTGCTATGACTATCTAAAATCCCTCAATGCACAGATTAGCGCGACAGAATTCTTTGCACTTCCCATAGAACAATCTTTGGAAATTGAAGCGCTGCCGAGTATAGATGAAGTCGATCTGCTGCTGATCATGGGTGGAACTATGAGTGTTAATGATGAGGTGAATTTCCCATGGCTTAAAACTGAAAAGCGTTGGATTCGACGATATTTATCTGAAGGGAAGCCAGCCATTGGATTATGTTTGGGTGGGCGATTGATTGCACATGCCCTCGGTGCGAATGTAAGTCGTAATAAAGAGCAAGAGTTGGGTTGGACAGCTGTCAAAAGAAGTCCATTCGTGTCTCAAGATCTCTTTCAAATGCCGCATGAAATTCAAGTTATGCAATGGCACAGTGAAACGTTTGAAATTCCTAAAGGTGCAATTCGTTTGGCAGAGAATGAAGTATGTAGTAATCAAACTTATCAGATTGGAAAAAATGTATTGGGATTTCAATTTCACCCAGAAATTACACCACAAGTACTTTCCGCATTTATTGATAACGAAGAGCATGAGCAGCAATTTTCAACCAAATTTATTCAACAAATCGATATTTTAAAAAAGTCTAAAACTGATCAGTTTGCACCCGGGAACTCACTACTCAACTCAGCTATAGACTATGTTTTAAATCCTAAAAATGAAGATTAAAAAATAAACAGTGAGTTAAGTCAGAGAGTTGGCAATAATAAAATAATTTAACCAAATAGGTTTGCTTAACGGTTAAACAATCGCTATAATAAGCGACCCTTAAATATTAAGGGCTAAACGACCGATTGTGTTGTTTAGGTCGTTACAGTCATGGCATCGATCATGACCTTAGTGATTTTCACTGCCTTTGACACTCACCTTGTTTTATATGAGGGGAGATGCGTCATGGGTGATTCTTTATATTTTTGGCTTGGAGTTTACTGGTATGTCTAACCAGAGAATCCGTATCCGTTTGAAGTCTTTTGATCATCGTTTAATTGATCAATCTTCTCAAGAGATCGTAGAAACAGCAAAACGTACTGGCGCACAAGTTTGTGGTCCTATTCCGATGCCAACTCGCATCGAACGTTTTAACGTTTTAACATCACCACACGTTAACAAAGATGCGCGTGACCAATATGAGATCCGCACTTACAAACGTTTGATCGACATCGTTCAACCTACAGATAAAACTGTTGATGCATTGATGAAGTTGGATCTTGCAGCTGGTGTTGATGTTCAGATCGCATTGGGTTAAGACTTTCGGTTAATTAACACTCTAAGTTAATTAAGCCGCTTTTTTAGAGGTTTATGCACATGGCTATTGGTTTAGTCGGTCGCAAGTGCGGTATGACACGTATCTTTACAGATGCTGGTGTTTCTGTGCCTGTTACAGTGATTGAGGTTGATCCTAACCGCATCACTCAAATCAAAACGCTTGAAACTGATGGTTATCAAGCGATTCAAATCACTACTGGTGAACGTCGCGAATCTCGCGTAACTAATCCTCAGAAAGGTCACTTCGCTAAAGCGGGTGTTGCTGCTGGTCGTTTAGTTCAAGAATTCCGTGCTACAGAAGCTGATCTTGAAGGTCGTGAAGTTGGCGGTACGCTTACTGTTGAATTGTTCACAGTTGGTCAAGTTGTTGACGTAACTGGTCAATCTAAAGGTAAAGGTTTCCAAGGTGGTGTTAAGCGTTGGAACTTCCGTACTCAAGATGCGACTCACGGTAACTCACTTTCTCACCGTTCTCTAGGTTCAACTGGTCAAAACCAGACACCTGGTCGCGTGTTCAAAGGCAAAAAAATGGCTGGCCATTTAGGTGCTGAACGCGTAACAGTTCAAGGTCTTGAAATTGTGTCTATCGATACTGAGCGTTCAGTTCTAGTTGTTAAGGGTGCAATTCCTGGCGCTACTGGTGGTGACGTTACTGTTCGTCCTACGATCAAGGCTTGAGGGGAAATATTGTGAATTTAAATACTGTTTCCGGCTCTGCTGTTGAATTGTCTGAAGTTGCTTTTGGACGTGAGTTCAACGAAGCTCTTGTACACCAAGTTGTTACAGCTTATTTAGCTGGTGGTCGTCAAGGCTCTAAAGCTCAAAAATCACGTGGTGATGTATCTGGCGGTGGTCGTAAGCCATTCCGTCAAAAAGGTACGGGCCGTGCACGTGCTGGTTCTATTCGTAGCCCGATCTGGGTTGGTGGTGGTAAAACTTTTGCTGCGCGCCCACAAGATTGGTCTCAAAAAGTAAACCGTAAAATGTACCGCGGTGCTATGCAATGCATCCTAGCTGAACTTGTTCGTCAAGATCGCTTAGTTTTAGTTGAAGAGTTTTCTGTTGAAGCTCCAAAAACTAAAGAATTGCTTGCAAAGCTTAACGACTTAAACGCAACTCGCGCGTTGATCGTTACAGATGCTGTTGATGAGAACTTGTATCTTGCTGCACGCAACATTCCACATGTAGATGTGGTTGATGCTGCAACAATCGATCCTGTTAGCTTGATTGCGTTTGACAAAGTTGTTATGTCTGTAGCTGCTGCTAAGAAAATTGAGGTAGAACTCGGATGAACAACGAACGTATCTATCAAGTCCTTCAAGGGCCTGTATTCTCAGAAAAAGCACAAGCTTTAGGTGAGGCTGCTGGTGTTCAAGTTTTTAAAGTTGCTATTAACGCAAACAAACTTGAAATCAAAAAAGCAGTTGAACAATTGTTTGGTGTAGAAGTTGTTAAAGTTAACACGACTATCACTAAAGGTAAGACTAAGCGCTTTGGTAAAACATTAGGACGTCGTTCTGATGTTAAAAAAGCATACGTCACCCTGAAAGCTGGCCAAGATGTTGAAATGGCTGACTTGGGCGATACCGCTGAAAGCACAGCGGAATAAGGACGAGAATTATGCCTATTCAAAAATGTAAGCCAACGTCTCCAGGACGTCGCTTTGTAGAGAAAGTCGTTCACGACCATCTTCACAAAGGCGCGCCTTATGCACCGTTGGTTGAAGCTAAAAAACGTACAGGTGGTCGTAATAACAACGGTCACATTACGACTCGTCACGTTGGTGGCGGTCATAAGCAGCATTACCGTCTAGTTGACTTTAAACGTAACAAAGATGGTATTCCTGCAACTGTAGAGCGTATCGAATACGATCCTAACCGTACTGCACACATTGCTTTAGTTTTGTATGCTGATGGTGAGCGTCGTTATATCATCGCTCCTAAAGGCCTTCGCGCTGGTGATAAAGTACAGTCTGGTAACGATGCTCCAATTCGTCCAGGTAACTGCTTGCCACTTCGCAACATGCCTATCGGTTCTACTCTTCACAACATCGAACTTAAAATCGGTAAAGGCGCGCAATTAGCTCGTTCTGCTGGTACTTCAGTTCAGTTGTTGGGTCGTGACGGTTCTTACGCTATTGTTCGTTTACGTTCAGGCGAAATGCGTAAAATTCACGTTGAATGCCGTGCAGTTCTTGGTGAAGTTTCTAACCAAGAAAGCAACCTTCGCTCACTCGGTAAAGCTGGTGCAGCTCGCTGGCGTGGTGTTCGTCCTACCGTTCGTGGTATGGCGATGAACCCAGTTGACCATCCACATGGTGGTGGTGAAGGGCGTAACAAAGGTATTCAACCTGTAAGCCCATGGGGTCAAAAAGCTAAGGGGTACAAAACACGTACCAATAAGCGTACGACTAAGATGATCATTCGCGACCGTCGCGTTAAGTAACAAGTAAAGGAATCTGACAATGCCTCGTTCTCTGAAAAAAGGCCCATTCGTCGATGCGCACTTGTTCGCTAAGGTTGAAGCGGCTATCGCGGCTAATAACCGTAAGCCGATCAAAACTTGGTCGCGTCGTTCGATGATCCTCCCGGATTTTGTTGGTTTAACAATTTCTGTCCATAATGGTCGTAACCATGTTCCGGTGATTGTATCTGAACATATGGTTGGTCATAAACTCGGTGAATTCGCGCCAACTCGTACCTATCGTGGTCACGGTGTTGACAAGAAATCTAAACGTTAAGGTGCTATGATGGAAGTTACTGCTAAATTACGCGGTGCCGCTATCTCGGCACAAAAAACTCGTTTGGTTGCAGATCTAATCCGTGGCAAATCTATTGCTCACGCGCTTAATATCTTGAACTTCAGCAACAAAAAAGCTGCAGTGATTGTTAAAAAAGCATTGGAATCTGCAATTGCAAACGCTGAACATAATAACAGTTTAGATGTAGACGACCTTAAAGTTTCTACGATTTACGTTGATGAAGGCACTAGCCTTAAACGTATTTTGCCACGTGCTAAAGGCCGTGCAGATCGTATTACTAAGCGTACTTGTCACATTACCGTTAAGGTAGGGGTTTGATATGGGTCAGAAGGTTCATCCAATCGGTATCCGCCTAGGTGTTGTGAAACGTCATAACGCTAACTGGTATGCGAGTCCGAAACAATATGCTGAATATTTGCTTAAAGATCTTCAAGTTCGTGAGTTTTTGAATAAAAAACTTAAGAATGCGATGGTAAGCCATATTCTTATCGAACGTCCTACAGGCGCTGCTAAAGTAACTATTAGCACTGCTCGTCCTGGTATCGTTATCGGTAAAAAAGGCGAAGATATTGAGAAATTACAACGTGAATTAACATCTATTATGGGTGTTCCTGCACAAGTAAGCATCAATGAAATTGATCGCCCAGATTTAGACGCTCGTCTAGTTGGTGAAGCAATCGCTTCTCAATTAGAAAAACGTGTAATGTTCCGTCGTGCTATGAAGCGTGCGGTTCAAAACTCTATGCGTGCTGGTGCTAAAGGTATTAAAGTCGAAGTTTCTGGTCGTCTAGGTGGTGCTGAGATTGCACGTACTGAATGGTATCGTGAAGGTCGTGTACCTTTGCATACACTTCGTGCTGACATCGATTACTCATCTGTTCGCGCTGAAACTACTTACGGTACGATTGGTGTAAAAGTTTGGGTATTCCGTGGCGAGATCTTAGGTGGCATGAAACAAGTCATGAACCCTGCTCCTGCTGACGAACGTCCAGCTAAGCGCGGTCGTGGTCGTGGTGAAGGTCAGGAGCGTCGTGGTCGTCGCAATGATCGTTCTGCTGAAAAAGGAGAATAATCCATGTTGCAACCTAAACGTACTAAATTCCGTAAAGTGCAGAAAGGCCGTAACACTGGTCTAGCGCATCGCGGTAGCACGGTATCTTTTGGTACTATCGCACTTAAAGCAATTAGCCGTGGTCGTATGACTTCACGTCAAATTGAAGCTGCGCGTCGTACGATTAGCCGTCGTGTTAAACGTGGTGGTAAAATCTTTATCCGCGTATTCCCTGACAAACCAATTACTGAAAAACCATTAGAAGTTCGTATGGGTAAAGGTAAAGGTTCTGTGGAATATTGGGTTTGTGAAATCAAACCAGGTAAGATCCTGTACGAAATGGACGGTGTGAGCGAAGAGTTAGCGCGCGAAGCGTTTGCGCTTGCTGCTGCTAAGCTTCCGTTTAAAACGGCTATCGTGACTCGGACGGTAATGTAATGAAAACTATAGATCTACGTGAAAAGTCGGTAGAAGAATTGCTAGCTTTGCTTGATGAGCAACAGCTTAACCAATTCCGTCTTCGTATGGCTAAAGCAACTGGTCAATTGGGTAAATCGCACGAAGTTGCAGTTACTCGTAAGACTATTGCTCGTATTAAGACCCTCCTTACCGAAAAACAGGGGAACGCACAATGAGTGAGCAAACAGTTCGCACGTTAACAGGCAAAGTAGTAAGCGACAAGATGGAAAAATCTATCGTTGTTCTTATCGAACGCCGCGTTCAACATCCGTTGTATGGCAAATCAATTCGCCGTTCAACAAAATTACACGCTCATGATGAAAACAACACAGCTAAAACTGGCGATGTTGTAACAATCAAAGAAAGCCGCCCAATCTCTAAAACTAAGTCTTGGACTTTAGTTGAAGTAATTGAAGCAGCTGCTGAGTAATTAGACGTTTCTGTTGCATCATCGGTCAATTTCGAGTACTCTTTGAGCCTTTCGAAATTTCGACCGGTGTTGCTCGGTTTTGGAGTAGGGCAATGATTCAAACCGAAAGTATGCTCGACGTAGCAGACAACAGTGGTGCTCGCCGCGTACAATGTATTAAAGTACTTGGTGGCTCACACCGTCGTTATGCTTCTGTTGGCGACATTATTAAAGTTACTGTAAAAGAAGCTATTCCGCGTGGCCGTGTTAAAAAAGGCGACGTGATGAATGCGGTTGTGGTTCGTACGAAATTTGGTATTCGTCGTTCAGATGGTTCTGTGATCCGTTTTGATGATAATGCTGCAGTTATCTTGAACACCAACAAAGCACCGATTGCAACTCGTATATTCGGACCAGTGACTCGTGAACTTCGTACTGAACAGTTCATGAAAATCATTTCATTGGCTCCTGAAGTTCTATAATAGAGGCAATCATGGCTAAGATTAAAAAAGGCGATCAAGTAATTGTGATCGCAGGTAAAGAAAAAGGCAAACAAGGTGTTGTTTTGTCTGTTTCTACTGACCGTGTTGTGGTTGAAGGCCTCAACTTGGTGAAGAAGCATCAGAAGCCGAACCGTGCAACGGGTGCTGAAGGCGCTATCGTTACACAGGAAGCTACGCTTCATATCTCTAACGTGGCAATTTTTAATGCTACAACCCAAAAGGCTGACCGTGTTGGTTACCAAGTAACTGAAGGCGTGAAAACTCGCATCTTCAAGTCAACTGGTGAATCAGTGGCGGTAGCGAAGTAATAGGTTGAATTAGGCTATGGCCAGACTTAAAACACGTTATAACGAAGAACTTAAAGCTCAATTGTTAGAAACATTGGGCGTTAAGAATGTGATGGAAATTCCTCGCATTACTAAAATTACCATCAACATGGGTGTTGGTGCTGCATCAGCTGACAAAAAATTGTTAGATGGCGCTCTTTCAGATATGCAAGCAATTGCTGGTCAAAAACCAGTTCTTACTTTAGCTCGCAAATCTATCGCTGGTTTCAAAATCCGTGATGGTTGGCCGATTGGTTGTAAAGTTACTTTACGCGGCGAACGTATGTACGAATTCTTAGACCGTTTGATCTCTATTGCGATTCCTCGTATTCGTGACTTCCGCGGTTTTTCTGCGAAATCATTCGATGGTCGTGGTAACTATTCAATGGGTTTAAAGGAACAGATCATGTTCCCTGAAATCGACTTTGATAAGATTGATCGTATTCGTGGTATGGATATTACCGTTACTACGACTGCTCGCACCGATGACGAAGGCCGTGCGCTATTGCGTGCATTCGGCTTCCCGTTCAAATAAGAGGTCGATATGGCTAAGAAAGGTATGATTAATCGCGAATTGAAACGCGAAGCTACTGTTGCTAAATACGCTGCAAAACGTGCTGAATTAAAAGCAATTATTGCAAACGTTAATGCATCAGACGAAGAACGTTTCGAAGCGATGATGAAATTTCAAGCATTACCACGTAATGCATCTCCAGTACGTTTACGTAACCGTTGTGGTTTAACTGGTCGTCCTCATGGTTACTTCCGTAAGTTCGGCTTAAGCCGTAACAAATTACGTGAAACAGTAATGCAAGGTGATGTACCGGGCGTTGTTAAGGCAAGCTGGTAAGGAGCGACTAGATGAGTATGCAAGATACCGTTGCCGACATGTTAACCCGTGTTCGTAACGCACAAATGGCTAAGAAACAAACTGTTTCTATGCCTAACTCGAAGTTGAAAGTTGCTATCGCTAGCGTACTTCAATCTGAAGGTTATGTTGCAAATGTAGAAGTAGCTGAAAATGACGGCAAACCTACTTTGACAATTACATTAAAGTATTTCGAAGGCAAACCAGTTATCGAAACTGTGAAACGCGTAAGCCGTCCAGGTCTACGTCAGTATCGCGGTAAAGATGCACTTCCGAGCGTTAAGCAAGGTTTAGGTGTTGCAATTGTTTCTACAAGCAAAGGCATCATGACTGATCGCGCTGCACGTGCTGCGGGCATCGGTGGTGAAGTTATTGCTTTTGTTTCTTAATAGGTGATTCCTCATGTCTCGTGTGGCTAAAGCCCCAGTAACTGTACCTAACGGTGTAACAGTTACTCAGAACGGCCGGCAGGTCGAAGTGAAAGGCACTAAAGGTACATTGTCTTTCAACCTGCATGCGCTGGTCGAGCTTAAACAGGAAGAAGGTAATCTTCAAGTTGCTCCAGTTAAAGAGTCGAAAGACGCTTGGATGCAAGCTGGTACAGCTCGCGCTGTACTTAACAACCTTGTTAAAGGTGTTAGTGAAGGCTTCGAACGTAAGTTACAACTGATCGGTGTTGGTTATAAAGCTGCGGTTAAAGGTGACGTTGTTCATCTTAACCTAGGTTTTTCACATCCAATCGATTACAAACTTCCTGAAGGTGTAACTGCTGAAACTCCAACTGCTACTGAAATCATTTTGAAATCAGCAAGCAAACATTTGTTGGGTCAAGCAGCTGCAAATATCCGTTCTTATCGTGAGCCAGAGCCTTATAAAGGTAAAGGTGTTCGTTATTCGGATGAAGTTGTTCTTCGTAAAGAAGCTAAGAAGAAATAAGGCGCGAGGTTCTAATGAACGAAAAGAAACAAACCCGCTTGCGTCGTGCGAAAAGCACACGCTTGCACATCCGTGCATTGGGTGCGACTCGTTTGTGTGTAAACCGCACTCCGCGTCACATCTACGCTCAAGTAATTTCAGCAGATGGTGGCAAAGTATTAGCGCAAGCTTCTACTTTAGATGCATCTTTACGTAGCGGTTCTACCGGTAACGTTGATGCAGCTACTAAAGTTGGTGCTTTAATCGCAGAACGTGCTGTAGCGGCTGGCGTAACTAAGGTTGCATTTGACCGTTCTGGCTTTAAATATCATGGTCGTATCAAAGCCTTGGCTGATGCTGCTCGTGAAAACGGCTTGGAGTTCTAATCATGGCTAAAGTTGAACAAAACGAAGGTCTTGTTGAAAAGCTGGTTGCCGTTGATCGTGTAGCCAAAGTTGTTAAGGGTGGCCGTATCTTCTCTTTCACAGCATTGACTGTGGTTGGTGATGGTAATGGTCGTGTAGGTTTTGGTCGTGGTAAAGCACGTGAAGTTCCAGCTGCTATTTCTAAAGCACTTGAAGCTGCACGTCGTAACATGATTACCGTTGAACTTGTTAACGGTACTGTACAACACCCTATTAATGCTCGTCACGGTGCAAGCCGCGTTTACATGCAACCTGCTTCTGAAGGTACTGGTGTAATTGCTGGTGGTGCTATGCGTGCAGTTCTAGAAGCTGTTGGCGTACACAACGTGTTGACAAAATGTTATGGTTCTACTAATGCTGCTAACGTAGTTAACGCAACTTTCAAAGGTTTGCGTGATATGACTTCTCCTGAGAAAGTCGCTGCGAAACGTGGACTTTCAGTAGAACAAATTCAAGGGTAATCAATCATGAAAACGATTAAAGTTACCCAGACTAAATCTTCTTCTCATCGTTTGAAAAATCACAAACTGAGCTTGAAAGGTTTAGGTCTGCGTCGTATTGGTCATACAGTAGAAGTGCAAGATACACCTTCTAACCGCGGTATGATCAACCAAGTCTACTATATGGTTAGTGTAGAGGAGTAAGCCATGACTCTGCGTTTAAATGAACTAGCACCTGCTGAAGGTGCAAAACGTAATAATATACGTAAAGGTCGTGGTATCGGCTCTGGCGTTGGTAAGACTGGTGGTCGTGGTGTGAAAGGTCAAACTTCACGTTCTGGCGGCGGTGTTCGTCCAGGATTCGAAGGTGGTCAAACTGCATTGTACCGTCGTTTACCAAAATTCGGTTTCACTAGCCAATTGGCTTTGAAAACGGCTGAAGTACGTTTATCAGAACTTAATAAAGTTGAAGGTGATATTGTTTCACTTGAAACTTTAAAAGCTGCGAATGTTGTACGTAAAGATATGATTCGTGCGCGTATCGTTCTTTCTGGTGAAATCACTCGTGCATTCACTGTTCAAGGTGTTGCATTGACTAAAGGCGCTAAAGTTGCTCTAGAAGCTGCTGGCGGTAAAGTCGAGGAGTAATCGCGAGTGTCTATGTCTCCTAGTTCTGCTGGTCATGTTCACATGATGAAGGGTCAGCCATTTCACGTGAAATATCGTGAAATCATACGCCGATTAATGTTTTTAGTTGGTGCATTGGTTGTCTTTAGGCTAGGAGCGCATATTCCGCTGCCAGGTATTGATAATGTCGCTTTAGAACGTTTTTTTAATGCAAATCAAGGTACATTCCTTGGTTTGTTTAATATGTTCTCTGGTGGGGCATTGGAACGAATGTCCATTCTTGCGTTAGGAATTATGCCGTACATCTCTGCATCTATTATTGTGCAGTTGATGTCTTCGGTGGTTCCTTCGCTGGAAGCATTAAAGAAAGAAGGCGAGCAGGGTAAGCGCAAGATCAACCAATATACGCGTTACGGCACGTTATTTCTTGCAATCGTGCAAGGTATCGGGATGTGTGCTGGTCTGATTAGTCAAGGGATTACCTTTACGTCAGGTTTAGCTTTTTATATTCCAGCGCTAACGTCATTAGTTGCAGGTACCATGTTCTTAATGTGGTTAGGAGAACAAATTACCGAACGTGGTGTTGGTAATGGTATCTCTATGATCATTTTTGCCGGGATTGTGGCGGGTTTGCCAAGCATGGTTATTCAATCATTTACCCTTGTGGAAAATGGTCAGTCTAGCTTGATTGGTATTGCTATATTTGGTCTGTTATCTTTGGCTGTTTTGGCAGCTATTGTGTTCATTGAAAAGGCACAACGTCGTATACCTGTAAACTATGCTCAAAAGCAGCAAGGTCGTCGAGTATTTACTGCACAACAGACTCATTTGCCATTGAAAATTAACATGGCAGGGGTAATTCCAGCAATTTTCGCGAGTTCATTATTGTTGTTCCCTGCAAGTTTAGGTCAATGGTTAGGCAGTGCTGATCCAAGCGCAGGAATTGTAAAGCGTTCACTACAAGATTTGGCATTAGTTTTATCGCCTGGTCAGCCTTTGTATTTAGTGCTCTTCGGTGCGTTAATTATTTTCTTCTGTTATTTCTATACTGCACTTGTGTTCAGTCCTAAAGAGGTATCAGAGAATTTAAAGCGCAGCGGTGCATATGTACCAGGTATACGCCCAGGTGAGCAAACTGCTCGTTATTTAGATCATATTCTTAGTCGTTTAACTTTTATTGGCGCGATTTATATTACAGTTATATGTTTAATGCCGATGGTACTGCAAAGTTCTTTTGGTATTCCATTTCATTTGGGTGGAACATCACTGTTAATCGTAGTCGTTGTTGTGATGGACTTTATGGCTCAGCTACAGGCCCATCTCACTTCACGTCAATATGATAATCAAACACTAATGAGTAAAACGACTGCTCATCCGAAAGGATAAGCGCACTTAGAAAGGTTTCATTATGAAAGTTCAAGCTTCTGTAAAGAAAATTTGTGGTAGCTGTAAAGTTATCCGTCGTAATGGGGTTATTCGCGTAATTTGCAGCGCAGAACCTCGTCATAAACAGCGTCAAGGTTAATCTAATCAAGACCTGTTGATTTCAGTAGGCTAATTAGGTTATTATCCGCCCCTCAAGATTTTGTCGGGCGGTTGATCATATCTACTGCCTTTTTGGAGAAAGTGAATGGCTCGTATTGCCGGTGTAAACATTCCGGATAACAAGCATGCTGTTATCTCTCTTACGTATATCTTTGGTATTGGTCGCCATACTGCTAAGAACATCTTAGCGGCTGTTGGTATCGCTACTACTACTAAGATTCGCGAATTAGATGACGCTCAGCTTGATGCGATTCGTGCAGAAATTACTAAGGTTCCGACCGAAGGTGATTTACGTCGCGAAATTTCCATGAACATTAAACGTTTAATGGATTTAGGCTGCTACCGCGGTCTTCGTCATCGTCGCAGCTTGCCTGTCCGCGGACAACGCACCAAAACTAACGCACGTACCCGTAAAGGTCCGCGCAAACCGATTAAGAAATAAGATTTCTGGAAGCTAAAAGATGGCTAAAGATACACGCGCACGCAAGAAGGTCACTCGTACCGTCTCTGAAGGTGTTGCACACATTCACGCTTCTTTTAATAACACCATTGTGACTATTACCGATCGTCAAGGTAATGCACTGGCTTGGGCTACCTCTGGTGGACAAGGCTTCCGTGGATCACGTAAATCAACTCCGTTCGCTGCTCAGGTAGCTGCTGAAGTTGCTGGTAAAGCAGCTTTAGACTACGGTTTGAAAAACTTGGATGTCCTTGTAAAAGGTCCTGGTCCAGGTCGTGAATCTGCGGTACGTGCTTTAGGTGCAGTGGGTTATAAAATTAACAGCATTACCGATGTGACGCCAATCCCGCACAACGGTTGCCGTCCACCTAAAAAACGTCGCGTCTAAGGAGAATCATTCATGGCTCGTTATATTGGTCCAAAATGCAAACTCTCTCGCCGCGAAGGGACAGACCTGCAACTTAAGTCAGGCGTTAAACCGTTTGATGTTAAGACAAAAAAACATGCGAAAGCTCCTGGCCAACACGGCGGAGCTCGTGGTAGCAAACAATCTGAGTACTCACTACAATTACGTGAAAAACAAAAAGTACGTCGTATGTACGGTGTGTTAGAACGTCAATTTAGTAACTACTACAAAGAAGCTGCTCGTGTTAAAGGCGCAACAGGTGAAAACTTGTTGAAATTGCTTGAAAGCCGTATTGATAACGTTGTTTATCGCATGGGCTTTGGTTCTACACGTGCAGAAGCTCGTCAGCTTGTATCTCACCGCAGCATTACTTTGAATGGTCGTCGTGTTAACATCGCGTCTATTCAAGTGAAAGCGGGCGATGTGATTGCAGTACATGAGAGCTCTAAGTCTCAATTACGTATTAAGAACGCAATTGAATTAGCTGCTCAGCGTGGAACTCCTGCTTGGATGGAAATTGACCATACTAAGTTAGAAGGTACATTCAAATCTGCACCAGATCGTTCTGATTTACCTGCTGAAATCAATGAAAGCTTGATTGTTGAATTGTATTCTAAATAATCCTTGAGGTAGCAATAATGACGCGTACTGCAAACGAGTTTCTAACTCCGCAAGCGATCAAGGTCGAAGCGGCAAGCGGGACCTCGGCAAAAGTGATTCTAGAACCTTTAGAGCGTGGCTTTGGTCACACCTTAGGTAATGCTTTACGTCGTATCCTTCTATCATCTCTACCTGGCGCTGCTGTGGTAGAAGTAGAGATTGAAGGCGTCGAGCACGAGTACAGTACTTTAGAAGGCTTGCAGCAGGACATCGTCGAGCTCTTGCTGAACCTTAAAGGATTGTCTATTAAGCTGTTCGATCAAAATGAAGCATATTTAACATTAGAGAAACAAGGGGCAGGTGACGTAACTGCAGCTGACCTTCGTTTACCTCATAATGTTGAAGTGATTAACCCTGAACATTTGATCGGCACGTTAAGTGCATCAGGCTCATTAAAAATGCGCTTGAAAGTTGTTCAAGGTCGTGGATATGAGACTTCTGACTCACGTTTCCCAGAAGGCGAAACTCGCCCTGTGGGTCGTTTACAGTTAGATGCTTCTTATAGCCCTATCAAGCGTGTGTCTTACACAGTTGAAAATGCTCGTGTAGAACAACGTACGGATCTTGACAAATTGGTCATTGATCTTGAAACAAATGGTACTGTTGATCCAGAAGAAGCAATCCGCAAAGCGGCAACAATCTTGCAACAACAAATTGCAATTTTTGTTGATCTTCAGAAAGATCAAGCTCCAGTTGCTCAAGAACCTCGTGAAGAAGTTGATCCAATATTGCTTCGTCCAGTAGATGATCTAGAGCTTACTGTTCGTTCTGCTAACTGTTTGAAAGCAGAAAATATTTACTACATCGGTGATCTTGTTCAACGTACTGAAGTTGAGTTATTAAAAACTCCTAACTTAGGTAAAAAATCGTTGACTGAGATTAAAGATGTTCTGGCTTCGAAAGGCTTGCAACTCGGAATGCGTTTAGAAAACTGGCCACCAGCTAGTTTACGCATGGACGATCGCTTTGCCTATCGTAGCCGTTAATTAAGTAGGACTATCACCATGCGTCATCGTAATAGTGGTGTGAAATTAGGCCGTACAAGCAGTCATCGTAAAGCGATGTTCCAAAACATGGCTAATTCTTTGTTCGAACACGAGTTAATTAAAACAACTGTTCCTAAAGCAAAAGAATTACGTCGTGTTGCTGAGCCTTTAATCACTTTAGCTAAAGTCGATTCTGTAGCAAACCGTCGTTTAGCGTTTGCTCGTACTCGTTCAGCAGTAACTGTAGGTAAATTATTTACAGTTCTTGGCCCTCGTTATAAAGAACGTAACGGCGGCTATCTACGTGTTCTTAAAGCGGGCTTCCGTGCAGGTGATGCTGCACCGATGGCTTACGTTGAGCTAGTAGATCGCGAAGTTAAATAATTTCGTATGAATAACTTCTGTTGTTCAAAAAAGGTCGACTTTTAGTCGACCTTTTTTATTGTCTGACAATTTTTGATTTTGACCCAAAATGATATAAATAAAAGTTAAAAAATACAAACTTGACATTGTGTATTGTCAAAAATATGTTTAAATAAAAATGTATTAATAAAGGTAATAAAAAAAATGGAAAAGCAAGTTGATATTCTTATTGTTGGTGCTGGTATCTCAGGAATTGGTATTGCAGCGCATTTAACTAAAAATAATCCTAATCGTCGTTATGACATTATTGAACGTCGTAAAAGTTATGGCGGGACTTGGGATTTCTTTAAATATCCGGGCATACGTTCCGATTCAGATATGTCTACTTTTGGTTATAATTTTAAACCTTGGCAAAAAGCCAATGTCCTTGCAGATGGCGCTTCAATCAAAGGATACTTGGGTGAAGTGGTTGAAGAATATAATATTAAAGATAAAATTCATTTTGAACATCGGGTACTGGCAGCAAACTATGATTCTTCGATAAAGAAATGGATTGTTCAGATTGAAGATGCTCAACAAAAAATACAAACTTGGATTGCCAATTTTGTGATTGGGTGTACAGGTTATTATAATTATGATCAAGGATTTCAGCCTGATTTTCCGAATCAAGAAGCGTTCAAAGGTCAAATTATTCACCCACAATTTTGGCCTGAAAATCTAGATTATGCAGGCAAAAAAGTCGTCATTATTGGAAGTGGTGCTACAGCGATTACACTCGTTCCAGCGCTAGCAAAAACGGGTGTGGGACATGTGACGATGTTACAACGTTCACCAACCTATATCGCTTCAGTACCTTCTATTGATTTTGTTTATGATAAGTCGCGTAAGTTTTTATCAGAAGATATGGCTTATAAGTTGACTCGAGCACGTAATATTGGTTTGCAACGCGCGATATTTGCCTTGTCAAAAAGCCAACCTAAATTGGTACGCAGCTTGTTGTTGAAATCAGTTGAAGTACAACTGAAGGGTAAAGTGGATATGAAACACTTTACACCAAGTTATGACCCTTGGGATCAGCGTTTATGTGTGGTTCCAGATGGTGATTTGTTTAAGATTCTACGTGCAGGTAAGGCAAGTATTGCAACTGATCACATTGAAAAATTCACTGAGACGGGAATTCAGTTAAAATCTGGAGAGCATTTAGAAGCCGATATTATTGTTTCTGCAACAGGTCTTGAAATTCAAATTATGGGTGGTATTAAAGCAACAATCGATAATAAACCACTCAATACCAGCGAACATATGCTTTATAACGGTGTGATGGTGAGTGATATACCTAATATGGCAATGGTCATTGGTTATGTAAATGCATCATGGACACTGAAAGTTGATGTCGTTGCCGATTATATTTGTCGCTTGTTTAAATATATGGAAAAAAATGGCTTTGACGAAGTGATTGCACCTACTGACCATACTGCAATCCTAGATGAAACAGTGATGGGTGAGATGAGTTCAGGTTATATTGCACGTGCTGCGGCTCAATTACCTAAACAGGGTAGTAAAGCTCCCTGGATGGCAACGCATAACTATTTAACGGATCGTAAAGATCTTAAAAATGCGAAGTTTAATGATGGAATTTTAAAATTTTCAAAATTAGAAAAACATTCAGAACGTAAACCAAAACTCGTCTCTTAAGCCTTGTGTATTAAGCAATAAAAAAAGGAGCGTTATGCTCCTTTTTTTATTTTTTTACTTATGTATTTTAAGCAAAATCAACTTTAAACAAACGCAATTTTGAAAAATTCGACTTTAACAAAAATCATTCTATTTATTCTGTTTTACAATGAGCGTGAAATCAACTCTTTCATAATTTCATTGGTACCTGCATAAATACGATTAGCACGGTTATCAATATAAGCGCGTGCGATTGGATATTCCAGCATATAACCATAACCACCATGAAGTTGTAAGCATTCATCTACGACTTTTGAAAACATCTCAGAGATTTTATATTTTGCTGCAGCTGCAGCGTCAATACCTAAGCTTCCTTCAAGTTGTAGCTCCATACATCTGTCTAAATAGGCGCGGCAAAAATCAATTTCTGTACGCATTTCTGCCAATTTAAAGCGAGTGTTTTGGAATCCACCAATCGCTTTACCAAAGGCTTTACGGTCTTTGGTATATTGAACAGTATGTGCAAATGCAGCTTCAGCACCTGCTTGGCAAATAATAGCAACCAACATACGTTCCCATGCCAATTCTTTCATGAGCATAATAAAGCCCATGCCTTCAGCACCAATTAAGTTTTCTTTTGGAATTCGGACATTATCAAAAAATAATTCACAGGTATCTTGACCTTTCATACCAATTTTATTGAGCGGTTTACCTTTTGAGAAGCCAGCTCGGTTTGCTTCAACGATAAAGAGGGATAAATTTGCAGAACCTTTTTCACTATTACCTGTTTTGCAAACCACAATCACCATGTCGCATAAGTAACCATTGGTAATAAAGATCTTTGAACCATTGATGACGTATTCATCACCTTCAAGCACAGCAGAAGTACGAACCCCTTGAAGATCAGATCCAGTTCCTGGTTCAGTCATGGCTATGGCTGTAATGACTTCACCTGATGCCATTTTAGGAAGCCAGTACTTTTTTTGATCTTCGTTGGCAAAATTATTTAAGTAATTCGCGACAATATCAGAGTGTAAAGAAAAGCCAGTGGATGAATCCATCGCATAAGCTTGTTCTTCGATTAAAATCATACTGTAAAGACGATCCACACCATAGCCACCATATTCTTCAGGCATGGTGGTGCAGAGTAAACCCATTTCACCCGCTTTATTCCAAAGATCACGGTCAACATGTTGTTGAGACTCATATTTTTCTATATTTGGAACGACTTCTTTTTGATAAAACTTTCGTACGGTTTCACGAAATGCTTCATGTTCAGCATTTAATAATTTACGTGGCAACATATTGGCTAAAGGGCGAATTGCAGCAGCTTGCATGACGTGTAGATCCATTTCTGTTCTTAGGTTGTGTTTGAAAGTAAGCCATATCTCAGACTGCTACAATGCGATGAATGCTCATTTAAAGCTTGAAAATGAGCTGTTTGGTCAGTCGAACATTATTTCAAACATAATGTGCTTTGCTTCGGTTAAACTACTTGTAAATATATGTTTGAATAGGATTAGGGGATTACAATGTTCGATGAACTCACACTAGAAGAACGAAAAGTCATCTATCGTGCACGTCGTGGTTTAAAGGAAATTGATGTTTATTTTGATCCCTATGTAAAGCAATATTATTTTCAGGCAGATGAAAGTGAAAAGTTAATGTTTGCAGAGTTGGTTGATCAAGAAGATCCAGATCTGTTGGATTGGTTTATGGAAGTATCTGAACCACCACGTCCTGAGTTGCGAGAATTTATTCAAAAACTTAAAAATTATGTACATGGTGAATGAAAGCTATGCGTTGAAACACAGTCGAATAGCGACTGTGTTTCAGCTTATTTGTTTTTTAATCATGAATAGTCTTTTATTTGTCTTAATCAGTTTTTGGTTGTGGTTGATTTCATTTTTATTGATGTGCCTTGTTTGGTCTATTTATAGAAATAAAATTAATGTGCAGAAAATTGAACAACTTGAATATGATGAATGGTCCATTCAATATCGAAATCAATCCAAAATTCAACGTGCTATTTTAACTAATACAATTGACCATTATTTTTATGTCGTCTTATATTTTGAGAGAGATAAACCTAAAAATATTGTGATTTGGAAGGATCAACTCGATAAAAAAGCATGGAAAAAACTGTTGATACGGATAAATCTAAACTAATTGTCTAACAAAAAACTTATATACAATATTTTTATTTATATTAAAAAACAATAATTTGGAATGTTTTGTCTCTTTTTATCATCAATCTGTCCGACTAGAATGAATACAATATTGATTGTCTAACAATTTTTTTAGAAATTATTATTTTTTACAGTACATTAAATATACCAACAGCAAATGAGAAATTTCTAATGACTGAAATTCAAATGTGGTTGTTTCTAGTCGTTGCCGTATTTATGGCAATCATAGTAGGGAGACTAGGAACTGTGCTGAGGGAACGATTAGAGCATAAAAATCTAAACTAAATTAACTCTTTCGAGGGTTTTGTGTTTAATAAGTAGCTTGCGCCGAACCGTCGCAATGCTACTTTTTTTTGCCTAAAATTTGAATAATAAGATTAACAGGTCAATTTTTTATGATCCGATCAATGACAGACTTAAGAGATTGAAATGAGGGTATTATTCCTTTTCATCAGATAATCATTCTGATATTTTAAATTGAAAGGATTTCAAACAATTATTATATAGAGGACAGGATATGTCTAAAGTCCATAAAATCAGTCAATTGATTTTTACCGCAGCATTCACGACCAGTGTTCTATCTGGTTGTTCGTATGCAGTTAAATCTGGGGCAAATATCGCACTAGGTTTCAGTGAAAAACATATTGTTCCACCGATCCTCGCGATGAGTGATACGGATATGGCATGTAATCAGGGCACAGCTTTAACGCCAGTGATTATGGCAACCAAGGATATGGGAGCGGATCCTACCCGTATGGCAGTGCTTTTGTATTCTGCTGCAGGAATGTGTGCAGAAAATAATGCATTGAATGCGGAGCTTAGATATTTAAGAGCAGCAAAAGCAGGGCAAGTCACAGAGGCGCAAGATGCGCGTATTGAACAAAAGCGTTGGGCAGCAGTCGCATCACAGCGTCAATATACGGGTTATCAACTTTTTGCAGAGCGCTGGCAGTCTAAATACAAATATACTTTAGGCGATTCATGTCCAAAGATGCGAACTAATTTAGATCAAACGGTTTACTTACTTGGAATGTTGAGTGGTCTTCAGTCCATGACCAATGATATTAGCTCTGGTGGACAGGTGAATGTTCCTAAAGACATCGCCGCGATCGTCGAGCGTGGCATGACTTGTCTAGACAATACCAAATTTTGGGGCGTACCTAATGCAACTCGCGCTGTAATTTGGACATTGTTACCAGGTGCAGATGCAGGGAAACCAGATCCATACCAAACACTTAAACAATCGATGCAGATTGGTGAACAAAAAGGTGTACGCTTATCTCATGCGTTGTATGCAGTTGCGGCTCAAGCAAGTGGCGATGATGCAAAAATTCGCGATGCATTAAAGTCTTATGCGGCATCAAGAGCTGAAGATGTTCCGGTAAATCCAGAGTTTAAACTGTTGGATGGAATGGCAGGCCAAATGGTTCAAGCTATTTCTGATCGTTATTGGACAGAAAATACAGGTGTTCGTACAGCGGATGATGGTTTCTCTCGATTCTGGGATGATAAAGGTACATCTGCAGATGATGATTTGTTTGAAGACTTACCATTAGGTGATGCTCCATCGGATGCAGGTAGCTAACAATATAACTTTAAATATTTTTGAATCTATTAGGATATAGGTCAAAACATTTGAAGTTTGAATGAGTGGTGTTTCATAGAAAAGAAGAGTAACTGCTCTTCTTTTCTTATATGAGGGGCTCAATATGAGGGACTGAAATATGCAAGATCAGACTTTATTAAAAAAAATACTTTTCATTGCAATATGTATGAGTATCTCTGCGAGCTTGCAAGTTTTTCAGCATGTCTTTATTTATTGGCGATTTAGTTTTTTTGAAGAAATATGGCGTTGGTGGACTGCGCATTGGGTACATGTAGGGTGGATTCATTATTTTTTAAATATGATCGCCTTTGCCTGCTTGCCTTTTATTTTTCCTCATGTAAAAACCCGTTATCTCTTCATTTTATTATTATTGTTACCACCACTGATTAGTCTAAGTTTTTATTATTATTTTAGTCATATTGAGGCTTATGCTGGGCTCTCAGGTGTTTTGCATGGTTTATATATTGCAGTGGCGCTTTATTTTTTAAAATTCTCGAAAGAACGTAAATTTTCACTTTTAGTGATTGTATTAATCAGCGCTAAAATTATTTGGGAAAATATATTTGGTTCACTTGAGGTCAGTCAACTCATCGGCAGCACTGTTTTGATCGAAGCGCATTTATTGGGATTAATTTGGGGAGCAATACTTGCGCTTGGTTATATGAGTTATGAGTATTTTAAAACTCAAGCATCCATTAAGCGGACCAAAGAATATGAGTGATCTGAAAAACGGTTTAAATACTAAAGAATTAACAATATTTTAGCGACCATACATAGATCTATTCAAATCTTAAGGATATGATCATCATTAGTGATCTATTCTTAAATTGACATTTTTTTATATAAAATGAGTAAAGAAGTCATTATAAAAAAGTTAAAAACAAGGCAAATTCTAAAGAGGATAATGGTGATAAATATTAGACAGATGGATTGTCTAGATTTAGCATCAATAATTAGCTGTACACGTGACGTATAGCGGATATATAAAAATGGAAAAACAATGCAAAAACCAACTAAAAAAAAGTCAGGATTGGGCCTACTGAGTCATATTTGGACTGAGTGGATTTCAGCATTTACCATATTACTCCTGCTATTACTGACATTGATCATTGGTACAGGTGAAATGATCCATGGGCAGATGTTGCGCTTGGGTGAAAACTTGTATGGTGATCCTAAGACGGGAATGCAGTATTCTTTTCTACGTGCAGAACCACAATCGCCATCCTGTGATCGCAATGCGAATATTGATGCGCTTGTAAAAACTCAAATGGAAAGTAATGCGAATAATGAATTCGCAGATATTTTTGGAACAACTTCTGAAGCAGATGTGCGTCAGTCGGTACTGGCTGGACAGCAACTTTGCGAAGAAAAATTTGCCTTTTATGATCGTTCGATCAAGTACTTGGATGAACATCCAACGATTCGTCCTTATCGTACTATGGAAACGACCTTCTTTGGCATTTTCCAGTTTGGCTCAGACAATAAAGCTGTGCTACTTATCATTATGGTGGTTTTAGCTGCGATTACAGCCACTTTAAAAGTTCATCATATTGGTTTACGTGGTCCAAGTAGTCGCATTGATTATCGTGTGTATGCGATTGCAATGGTGTTGGGTAACGGTTTCCTGACCAGTTCTTCAATCAGTCAATACAACTCTGTTCTTAATTCAGGTGTTCCGCCGACGCTAGAAATGAATATCATCTATTGGCTGTGGATGACGCTATTTTCAATATTAACCTTAATCAGTATTTGTCATTTATTTTTTATACCGAAAGAAGCCAAAACTGAAGGTAAATTAGGATTAGCATTTTTAGCGATTCCGCTATATGCCTATATGGCCATCATTACTGGATTTAATTTCACCTTCCTGATGGATTATCCAATGGGACAGGGAATTTATTTAGGACAGTTGGTTGAGTTCTCTTCGATCTTCCTGAATCTTGCTTTGTTTATTTGGGCAGGTATGTTGCTTAAGCAAACCCTGATTATCGATAAGTTTCTAAATATTTTAAGACCTTGGAACTTAGCGCCAGAAACCTTGACTTGGTTGATTCTTCTTGCGGCTGCTTTACCTACGGCTTATACAGGCGCATCGGGTATTTTCGTGATTGCAGCGGGTGCAATCATTTATAAAGAGGTTTGGAATGCTGGAGGTCGTAGACAGTTTGCTTTAGCGACAGCTGCCATGTCAGGTTCTTTAGGTGTCGTACTTCGTCCATGTTTATTGATTGTAGTTGTGGCGTCACTGAATAAAGAAGTGACGACAGATTTACTTTATCAATATGGTCTGTATGTATTCTTAATTACATCGACGTTATTCTTGGTTATTTCCTTATTTTTCGCTGAGCAGAAATTCCGTATTGCCTCTCCAGCAGAAGCTATTCCACGCTCAGGTAAAGCGCTTTTAGCGACCATACCTTATATCTTAGTATTCCTAAGCGTTTGGTTATTCTATAAATATGCTTTAGCGACAAACTTAAATGAGTTTACTGCACCTGTCATGATGCCAATCATTTTGCTGATCATGGTGTTATATGAAAAATTGCGTCATCAACCTGCGCCATTGGCAGCGGTTGGTCATTGGGATACGACCTTAAGTAGTGTTTCAATCGAGAAAGAGGCAGAAAAGGCTAAGCTTCCTGCAGAGAAAATTGCACAACAAGATAGCCCGAATAATCCAGAGCGTAAGGTGAGCTTATGGCAGTCGATTCATCTCTCTGCAAGTGAAACTGTAGGACATATCGGTGCTCTTGTGATTCTCATGGCACTTTCTGTGAGTGTTGGTGGTTATCTAGAGCGTATCGAGTTGATGGAACACTTCCCAACAGATATTAGTAATATCTACATCGTCATCACACTAATTGTATGTTTGATGGTGTTTGTCGGGATGATTATGGATCCATTTGGTGCTGTGATCTTGATCTCTGCCACCGTGGCCCCAGTTGCATATGGTTATGGTATCGATCCTGTGCATTTCTGGATGATCGCTTTGATTGGCTTTGAGTTGGGTTATGTATCGCCGCCAGTCGCCTTGAACCATCTATTGGCGAGGCAATCAATTGGCGATGATGAAGTTGCTGCTGCTGATGCCGAAGTTAGAGGAATGTCGTTCTATTATAGATTTGAACGATGGATCTTGCCGTTAATCGTGATGATTCCTGCGATGTTGATCGTTGCTTATGGACCGTATATCTTCAAATTATTCGGATGGTATCATTAATAAAAAGCATTAAAATGAGATAACTCAAAACCATAAGCACTTTCGAGTGCTTATGGTGTTTTGTGATGTAGAAAGGAATTTTTGTTCTGTATTAAAATTTCTAATAAGAACTCTTTATTCAGAGTTCAACATCAATAGTTCAATATCAAGAGTTCGACATCAATATTTCCATATAAAAAAGCCACCGTTCTAGGGTGGCTTTTTTATATTAAACGAACAAATCTTACTTTGAGCGGGGTTTAAATTGAATGACTCCAATTTCATCTGCCACTTCAGGTTCAGCGGGTTCTTCTATCTGTGTCGGTCTATTTTCAGCATAGTCACATTCAACGCATTCGATCCATTCTGCATCGCCAGAGGTGAGCATTACAATTCGATCCATAGCTTCACACTTCGGACATTTCGCGCCTGCAATGAAACGACGTCTGATCGACATAATAATTCACCTTAATTTCATGAAGTATTCTAGTTTAAGCGCTTTTGGATGTTGTCGTCCAACCTTGGTGGCGTAATAACGCATCAATTTTAGGTTCGCGGCCACGAAAGCGAATAAATGCATCTAATGCGGTATCTTTACCACCGACCGCAAGAACAGCTTGACGGAATTCTTTACCCGTTTCCACGTTGAAAATACCTTCATTCTCAAAACGATCGAAGGCATCGCTGGCTAAAACCTCTGCCCATTTATACGAATAGTAGCCAGCAGCATAACCACCTGCAAATATATGACTGAAACTATTTTGGAAACGGTTATACGCTGTGGTTGGCAAGACAGAGAATTTACGACGAATCTCATCGAGCGTTGCTTGAATTTTAGTTGCATCTAAAGCAGGATTTTGTTTATGAATACCTAAGTCAAATAATGAAAATTCAATTTGACGTAAAGTTTGCATACCTGACTGGAAGAAACGCGCATCCAATAGGGCTTTTAATAAATCAGCCGGAAGTGGTTGCTTCGTTGTAATGTGTTCGCTAATAAGCGCTAAACTTTCATTGTCCCATGCCCAGAACTCCATGAATTGACTTGGAAGTTCAACCGCATCCCAAGCCACACCATGGGTTCCAGCCACAGAAATATGATCCACTTCAGTTAACAGGTGATGTAAACCATGACCAAATTCATGGAACAGGGTGATGACTTCATCATGGGTGAGTAGTGCAGGTTGCTCGCCTACTGGCGGCGTGAAGTTACCGACCATATAGCAAATCGGTTTCTGTAAACCCTCTTGTGTTTGCATTCTTGAACGGAAGCCGCTCATCCATGCGCCGCCACGTTTACCACTACGGGCATATAAGTCGAAATAAAAACCGCCGACAACATTACCGTTATCTTCCAACTCATAATAATGCGCATCTTTATGCCAAACAGGTGCCTCACGTTCAACGACGTTGATTCCGTAAATTCGGTTCACAATTTTAAATAAGCCCTGAATCACGCGAGGGGTCGGGAAGTAAGGTTTTAAGGCTTCTTGAGACAAGTTGAATTGTTGAACTCTTAGCTTTTCAGAATAGTAAGTGGTATCCCACGGTTGTAGTTCTGTGATGCCGTGCTCGGCAGCTAAACTTTTGAGTTCTTCAATTTCTTTTTGTGCTGGGGTACGAGCATGTTCAGCAAGTTCAACTAAAAATTGATCTACTGCTGCAACGCTCGGCGCCATTTTGCTGGCCAATGAATATTCTGAAAAGTTGTCAAAACCTAATAACGTAGACATCTCTTGACGTAGACTCAGAATTTCTTCCATAACGAGTGTGTTATCAAATTCTGGTTGTGCAGATTGATCTGATGCACGTGTTGTATAGGCTTTAAATAGCTCTTCACGGAGTGCACGGTCTTCCGCATAGGTCATAATCGCGATGTATGAGGGGATGTCTAAAGTTGCAACGGCTTGTTCAAGTTCACGTTGCTGACCGTATTGTTTTAACAGTTCAATGCTGCTTTCAGGTAAACCCTTGAGTTGCTCTTCTGATAAGGGTTTGAAATAGGCTTGAGTTGCATCTAAAACGTGATTTGAAAAGTCAGATCCCAATTGAGATAAACGTGCAGAAATTTCAGCATAGCGTTTTTTTGCTTCGCCTTCGAGTGCTACACCTGATAGTTTGAAGTCACGTAATGCTAATTTAATGGCACTTTGTTGTGCTGCTGAAAGAGTCGTAAATACAGCATCATCATGAACGTGTTGATAGGTTTGATAAAGCGCCGTGTGTTGACCCAACTGAGTATAGTATTCGCTTAAACTAGGTAGAAGTGCTTGATAAACTTCACGTGTTTCAGCGTTGTTCATAACAGCATTGAGGTGGGATAATACGCCCCAAGACTCACTCATTTGATTTTCAAGAGTATCGATTTTTTCTAAAATTTGCAGTTGTTCTTGAACGCTTTCTGGGACCTGTTGTAATTCGGCAATAAAGGTTTGACCATTTTCAATCACTTGCTGAATATCAGCTTTAAGTTGTTCTAAGGTAATTTGATAAAATTGTGGTACAGGCAATGTTGCCTTTTCTAATGTCATAGATTTATGCCGAATTATTAAATAAGTTATATTTATATGTTAGGGTGTTAATCCGTAAATACAAGCTTAGTAGAAAATGAAATATAATTTATGGGCAAATGAAGCTTATTAAAGTGCTTCGATTTTAGAAGAAATTATTTATATAAGAGAATCAATGATGAATTTAAAAAATAATAATGAACTTGTACGTAATGTATTAATTGGTTTAATTGTTACAGTTCTGATGTCTATTTTTACGTCTATTTTTTCTTCTTTTTCTAACAAAATAATTTCTTGGTTTACATCTTATTCTTTGAGCTTTAATCATACTATTTATCAACAAATAGCACTCAGCAATGATCAACTTTACCAACAACAAGTACTTTATATTCTAATGTCTCTTAGCATTGCATTTTTTTCTATTATTTCAATCATAATTATTACGGTAAGCTTCATAAGTAGAAAACATATAAAAACAGAAGTATTGAGTGAAAAAAATCAGCTTTCCTTAGTGGCTTTAGAAAAAGAAACTCTCAACTTAAAGAAACAAACATTAATTCTTTCAAATGTTAATATTTTGCTCAGTTCAATTGTTCTTTTTTTGGTATTGACAAGTTTAAGTTACAACTTAATGGTGAATCGATATGTATCTGAATCGACTAATTATTTCTATTATTTATTAAAAGTAAATGCTGATGATCTCACTGATCTTGAAAAAAACTCTTATATCTCAAAACTTACCCAGATTAAGCATGAGGAGGATTATTTAAGAATAGTTAGATCTCTAGAGGAAAAAGCTTTTATAAAGAGAAAGTTTATAATTTTAAATTCAGTTGTGCGTCCCCAAGACACAATGATTTTAGATCATCCTGGCACAAAAGCTATAGATAAATTTTAAAAAAAAGAGAGCCTAAGCTCTCTTTATGTCAATCCAATGCTTACTCAGGTTTTGGTTTCGCATTAGATTTCTTTTTCTTGGCTTTTGCTTTTTTCTTAGCTTTGTCTTTTGCTTTCGCTTCAGCCGATTTTACAACAGGCTTTTTCTCAGGTTTCTTTGAGAAATCAGTCGAACTAGTCTTTGGTTTTTTCTTACGAACGGGTCGTTCAGCTGTTTCATTTTCAGCTGATTTAGGGCGTTCATCAAAAAGTTTATTAAAGACTTCCTCTTTGGTGGTTGCTCTTGGTTGAGCAACACGCGGTGCACGACTACGAATAGGACGTCCTGCATGTGACAACTGTTGAATCAATTGGAAATCGATTTTACGCTCTTCAAGATTGACACCTGCAACCTTAATGCGGACTTCATCACCGAGACTAAATGTTTGACCACGATTTTGTCCAACTAAGCTTTGGCTGGCTTGATCAAAGACAAAGAAATCATCGCCGAGTTGGCTGACATGTACCATACCATCGACATATAAATCTTTAAGCGTGACAAACAATCCAAATTCAGCAGTCGCACTGATGGTGCCAACAAATTCTTCACCAATATGCTGTTTAATATAATGACACTTTAACCAAGTGGTTACTGAGCGTGATGCTTCATCTGCACGGCGTTCAGTTACAGAGAAGTGTGAACCCGCTTCTTCTAAAGCGCCACCAGATAGCGGTGAAGGCTTTTGTTTTAAATGCGCTTTAATCGCACGATGTAATAACAAGTCAGGGTAGCGACGAATTGGCGAGGTAAAATGCGTATAGGCATCATAAGCCAAACCAAAATGTCCTGCATTGTTCGGTCCATAATACGCTTGCATCATAGAACGTAACAGAACAGCATGAATGCTTGGCGCATCTATACGGTCTTTGGTTGCCTCGATCACAGCTTGGTAATCTTTTTGCGTCGGTTGTTCTGGGAATGTTAAGCCTAACAACTTCACATAATCACGAACTTTTTGAATACGTGAGAACTCTGGTGGCTCATGTATGCGGTACAGCATTGGAATTTCATTTTTCAATGCATATTCAGCAGCTGCAACGTTGGCAAGCAACATACATTCTTCAATCAGTTTATGTGCTTCATTACGACTACGTGGCAGAATTTCTTTAATTCCGCCTAAGTCGTCAAAAGTCATATAGGTTTCAACTGTTTCAAATTCCATGGCATGACGTTCTGCACGTAAGCCTTTGAGTACTTGATAGAGTTGGAAGAGCGTATTGACAGACTTGCGCACTGCGCGATCTTCTGGAATTGCATCACTTTTACCATCTAAATACTCAGCCACTTGAGTGTAAGTCAAACGTGCTTTTGAGTGCATTACAGATGGATAAAACTGATAGCTTGTTACTTTACCGGCGCGTGATAAATTCAAATCACACACCATGCATAGACGGTCTAGATGTGGATTCAGCGAACATAAGCCATTAGACAGTGCTTCAGGTAGCATTGGCAGTACAAAATGTGGGAAATACACTGATGTACCACGATCTTGCGCTTCATTATCCAATGGTTTGTCTAAACGGACATAATGACTCACGTCTGCAATCGCGACGACCACGCGGTAACCACCACCCGGACGTTTTTCAGCATAGACGGCATCATCAAAGTCACGAGCATCTTCGCCGTCAATGGTCACTAAAGCTAAATCACGGAGATCGATACGACCTTCACGATCTTTTGCATTCGGCTCTTTAAAACTTTCTGCGTCTTTAATCACTTCATCAGGAAATGGCTTTGTTGCAGAAAGCTATTCCTGAAGGCTTCTTTAGCAATATAATTTCCAAATGAAGAAGCCTGCATCCAAAATCTATCGCACAACGAATTGGCCCTCTTATAACCAAGCTCTAATCAAGCGAGGAAATATTTCAATTTGGTTCAATCCTCAGACTCAATGGTATGCTCAGCCACAAGCTAAGCATGGAAGAAATCAAACCTATTCTGATACAGCGATTCAGTGCTGTTTGATGATCAAATCTATCTTTCGCCTTTCTTTGCGTATGGTCACAGGCTTTGTGCAAAGCCTTATTCAACTTAGTGGGTTAAGTTGGACAGCACCGGATTATTCCACACTTTGCAGACGACAAAAGCAGATTGATATTGCGATCAGCTATCAAAAAAGTCATGAAGGACTGCATCTATTGGTAGACTCAACTGGCTTTAAGTTTTTAGGCGAAGGTGAATGGAAACGCAAGAAACATCAGCCTGAATATCGTCGGCAATGGCGTAAACTGCACATTGGGATAGATGCTAAAACCTTACAAATACGAGCTGTACAGCTCACAACAAATAATGTCAGTGACTCACAAGTTTTGGGTGATCTGCTGAATCAAATCCCATTTGATGAACGCATTGATTCTGTCTATACCGATGGAGCATATGACACGAAATTGTGTAGACAAGTGATTTCAGATCGTCATGCACATGCCGTAATTCCTCCAAGAAAAAATGCAAGGCCATGGAAAGATAAGCAATTGGGATCTTTAGAGAGAAATGAATTATTGAAAACAGTCAAACATCTAGGAAGAGCGCTGTGGAAAAAGTGGTCTGGTTATCATCGACGTAGTTTGGTCGAAACTAAGATGCATTGCATCAAATTATTGGGCGATAAACTCAGTTCGAGAAACTTTCAAAGCCAAGTCAATGAAATCCATGCACGTATAGCCGTGTTAAATAAATTTACAGAATTAGGTCGCCCTCACACCCAAGTTGTCACTTAAATTTGTGCAGCTTAGGAAAGATCAGTCTTTAAAATCTTTATGCAACAAAGCCTCAGGAAATTCATAAGGCAGACCAAATTCTAAAATGGTTTGCGGAATGATAATTTCCGTGTCCGCTTTATCAGCCATAGATTGAATAATATGACCCGTAGCGAATTCTTCACGTGTAGGAAAATCATCAATTTCCACACGAAGTGAATCACCCACTTTGACTTGGGCGTGTTCAATCAATTCTTTTTCTAAGGTAATCGGTTGATGCGAATTGGGATTTGCAGGCTGAATAAAGTATTCGCCTTCATATTCTGTCAATTTACCAATGATTTGTTTAATACGACGCTGGGTGACTTGAGTTACAAAACCCCAAGCTTTACCTTTACGGTCTACTGATGTTTGTTGCACTTTAACGCGGTCACCATGGAAGAGTTGGCGTAATTCGCGTTCTGCAAGCAAGATCTCTTCTTTTTTACCATCAAGATTGGCTAAGCCTAATCCTTTTGAATTGATGTAGACGGTTGCGTCATGCACAGGTTGTTCAGACATGAGTTGGAATTTAAAACCATCTTTCATCAATTGACCATCACGAACCATTGCACTTAAACGATGGCTGAGGGCGTCAATACTTTTCTGATCTGCAATTTCGAAATGTTCTACCAAGTCTGCATGAGACAGCGGTTGTTTTTTATTCTCAATCGTTTCTAAAATAAGAATACGGCTAGGAATAGGGTTGTCGTAACGTTCAGCTTCTGCTTTAGCTTCAGGATCGATCCAGGTTTTCATAATATCTTTGGCTTCATGTAGAAGATAGGTTTAGCATAATTCATGCCGCGTCATACTGCACGTAAATGATTGCAATAATGTCCTTTAAGCTGATTTTTAACAGATGAAAAAGAATTATCTTGTTTGCTTTACTCATTTTTAGCCGCAAAAGTCCTAAAAAAACAGCAAATCGTATAAAAAATATATGATTGATCAAAAAAATCGATATTTTTGAAAATGTGACTTGAAGAGTAGGGACTAAGTTTGTATTATGGCGACTCGTTACGGTGAGGTGGCCGAGTGGCTGAAGGTACTCCCCTGCTAAGGGAGCGTGGGCTTTAACTCCCACCGAGGGTTCGAATCCCTCTCTCACCGCCAACGAAAAAACTTGAAATGCGCTCATAGCTCAGCTGGATAGAGCACTTGGCTACGAACTAAGAGGTCGGGAGTTCGAATCTCTCTGAGCGCACCAATCAAGTTAAATCGTTGTAACGAAGCTGAAAAGCAAATCAAGTAAGCGCTCATAGCTCAGCTGGATAGAGCACTTGGCTACGAACTAAGGGGTCGGGAGTTCGAATCTCTCTGAGCGCACCAACTTGAACATCGAGAGATGTAAAATTAGATTAAACCGCACATGTTGCGGTTTTTTTGTGTCTATAATTTATCGTTTGTTTAGAGATATAAGCTTTAATACTTAAATCTGGATATTTAGTTTTAAATCAGATGTGCCACGTTAGGAAGATGTGTATTCATTGGTATATCTTTAGTTTAGGTGATCGGTTTAGGTTACTAATAGCCTTCAACTAAAATTTTAGTCAGCAATAACTCAATTCACTGAGTAATTAAAAAGACACCGTTTTGAAAGATGACTGATTTGAAAAATGACTGATCAATCTAAAAATGATTGATGTACTTTTAAAATGAGTATCAGGAATAAATAGACTTCTTTCAAAAGTCATTATTCACACAACACAATCATTATGAATATTCCCTCATCCTAACCTTCTCCCAAAGGGAGAAGGGATTTTACATATCAATTTATTACCACTTAATGAATATTTTTTGACTTATGAAAGATCAAATAAAAAATCACTCTCTTTTCTAGAAGCTTAAGAAGATGAAGTACTGATTGTGAGTTTATGAGTTAAAAAACGACTCATGAAAAATTCTGTTAATAATGGTTTTCTAAAGATTAATAAAATCGGCTTAGACAGTTGGTGAATAATTTTTATTTCATTCTTTATTATTTCACTCTTATTTAAGGTTATTCTCTATTCATATTAAGTCTCGATTTGTCTGAGTCAATTCAGACTATATTTGAGGCTTCACTCAATTTTAATACAATAAAACGATAAGTGCTTACTTAGTGTTCGGTTGAATGTATTTTTTTAAATTAGCACTTAACAAAAAATAATATTCATATATAATGCAGCACATCAAGACGTCGCGCTCATAGCTCAGCTGGATAGAGCACTTGGCTACGAACTAAGGGGTCGGGAGTTCGAATCTCTCTGAGCGCACCAACTTGATCATCGAGAGATGTAAAATTAGATTAAACCGCACATGTTGCGGTTTTTTTGTGCCTGAATTTTTATCATTGATCATCATGATTTAGACGATTTAATCTTTTGAGCAAAGACAGTATTACCGCCAATTACGGGTAGCATCTCGTGATAGGGAAGACTACGAACCGCTCTTAATAGGAATGGTGCAGATTTATCAATTTTTGTAGCTGTTGTCATCTTTAATAAGCTCCCTTGATTGAGTGGCGTGAATTGCATTTTCCCTTTTAAATATTTTAAATCCCCGCCATTCGCATAAAAATTATTTTCCGTCTCGGTTGGATAATTGAAATTCATTTTAAAATTAAAGGGAATTTGAATGACGCCTAAACCCACACTCACTTTAAAATCAGCATTTTGACTTTTATTTTGTAATGCAGACGTGGTAATACTTTTGATTTGTCTTGGAAATAATGCTTTGTAGTTATTGGGTTGAGTCCATTTTTTGAGTTGTTGCGGTGTTTGATCATAGTAATGATATGTGGTTGAAAAGCGCATACTTTCAGCGCCGTGCTGGTAAGGAACGCTAGTTGGGCTGTGTATGAAACTTACAGGTAACTGAGACGCTCGACTTATTTGCGTAATTTTTTCAAGTTGTGCTGAGTTGAGTGTTTGCTGTGGAAGCTGGCCGGCCGCTAAAGCGTTTGTTGGTGTGTCATTCAATCGTTTGCGTAATGATTCTAAAATAAATGCATTGGTGCCAGTCGGTATACCGAGTTTTACTTCTGGAATTGCATTTAATATCTTGGTTATTAGAAATCCTTTACTCTGATTTAAATCGCTCCACTGGGTAAGCGTGATCAGGGTTTTATTACGACCTAAGCTGAACCATTCAAACTTTCCCATTCCATAAGGAATAGGTGCATCAATCACTAAACTGGAGAGGCTGTTTTCTGTTAATTGATGTTGAAAGGTCAGATCTTCATTAAAGTTTAAAACAGGGATAGGCGTCGGAATAGAAACTCTATATTTGACTTGGGTAATATTATCTGTCTTTTCAATGATTTTAGCTGATTTTAAATTGGGAAATAACTCAACATATTGCTGATAATTTTCTAGAATATTCCTTACATTTTCAACACCCACAGGCACCACCAATGCTGAAGAAGTGAAACTTACAGTTGGATTTTGATTCTTTGCGGTCGGTATAAATGTTTTGGTCGTAGGGTGTGCATAAATAAAAATACTATTTTGAGTAAGATCAGCTAATACCTTTGGATTGTTTTGAAAAGGCGCCAAACTACTTGGAATATTCTCTTTCCAAGCGACAATGGCTGCATGAGTGATGCTTTGAAGACTGATCAGGCCTACACATAATATGCTGCATAATTTATAGATCATAATCGTCCTTGATATTATTTTTTACGTGTCATTTTTATGCTTTCGATTTTAATATTGAATGAGAGTCCAGCAACAGTGTTGGAATGTAAATCGCACTTATATAAGATTATATAAAAGATAAAAACTGATGAATTAAAAGCTTCAATCTAGTGTAATATTTGAATGACTTGTTTGTAAATCTATTGAATTTCCTATGTCTGACACCCAAGCTACCTTATCTATTCGTTATTTTTTAACACTGGAAGAGTCACAAGATGGCTTTGCATTAGCAACATTTGGTAAAAAGCAACTGACTCGCTTTTTAACACCCTTGGTTAGTGTTGCTATTGTGATTTGGGGCTTATATTTAGGTCTGGATGGTGTAGGTCGCTACTATGTTGCATTGGGTGGCTTTTTCATCATATTACAAATGCTCATGCGCTATTGGTTCTTGCCGATGATGTTTAAGCGCCAATTTGTTAAATATCAATTTGGTAAAAGTGAACAAGGCATCGATCTGTTTCAGGACTCAGCTGAGTTGTTTTCTAGCGGTCGCCCTAAACAAGCTTTTAATTACAATGATGTGAATAAGTTCGTGGTGGGTAAATTGACCTATATGATTGAATTAAAAAATCAAACTGTCGTGATTATCCCGAAACGTGCTTTTGAAACGTCTGCCGACCAAACGATATTTGAAAATACATTCCATAAATAATTTTGTTTTGTTAAATCTAGATCTTGTTTAATCTACATTGTGTTCAACCTAGATCAAGTCGCGAGCTGAGAAAATAAAAATGAGTATACGTCCGTCAAAAATCGTGTGTGTGGGTCGAAGTTATGCAGATCATGCTAAAGAATTGGGAAATGCCATCCCTGATCGTCCTGTATTATTCATTAAGCCACCGAGCAGCTTAAGTCCGCTTGACCAAGATATTGAGTGGAATCCTACTTGGGGGGATTGTCATTTTGAATGTGAGCTTTGCTTACGTATAGATCGTCCTCTGAAAGGTGAGACTGATCCGATGAAAGCACTTCAATCGATTGGTGCTGTAACTTTGGGTTTAGATCTTACGCTACGTGATCTTCAAGATGATTTGAAAAAGAAAGGTCAGCCATGGGAGCGTGCAAAAGCCTATGATGGTTCGTGCGTACTGGCAGATTGGGTGGATCTCACAGAGGTGCCTGATTGGAAAAATATTCAATACAGCTTTGAGGTTAATGATCAAATTCGCCAACAAGGCAATACAGGTTTGCTTATTTTTGATATTGGCACTCTTTTGGCCGATATGAGTCAGTCATTTACACTGGAAGTCGGTGATGTTGTGATGACAGGTACACCAGCAGGTGTTGGGGCCTTGCAGGCAGGTGATCAATTGAAAATGAAACTCAAAGGTCAAACACAGGACTTTATTTGGCATGCTTCAGTAAAAGCCTAATACATGATTTAAAGTATTTTATGGAAGAGGGTGTTCTAAACACCCTTTTTTAATGCTGGTTTATTTTTAATGCTGGCTATTTGAAAAAACTAGAAAATGGTTTAAGTCTTAGACCTATTAAAAAGTCATGGTTTAAAAATGAAGAATAAAAATTGGATGTGCTAAGTGAATTTCAAACAGCGTTATACATGCTTAGGTTTTTCTTCAATCCTCATTTGGGCGAGTTTGGTTGGTATCGTCAAACGAATTACAGAAACTTTAAGTCCTATACAGGGCATAGCACTGATTTATAGTTTTAGCGCATTGTTTATTGTTGTAGTAACGGGCTTACCTCAAATATCGAAAATGAATAAAGCATATTTATGGGGTTGTGGCGCTTTATTTGTAGGATATGAAATCTTATTTTTAGTTTCGATCGCCTTGTCACAAAATCGTGATCAAGTATTGGTGATCGCCATGATTAATTATTTGTGGCCGCCATTAATGATCATTTTTTCAATTTTAGCAAAACAATTAGATTATCGCTGGACCGTGGTAGTTGGTTTTCTATTGGCGATCATTGGTTTGGTATTGGTGGTCAATCCCGATGTCATGAATATGCAGAAAATGATCAGTACGCTTCAACAAAATCCAATCGCCTATCTATTTGCTTTTGTGGGTGCGCTACTTTGGCCAACCTACAGTGTTTTAACCAAAAAATATGCTCAAGGGCAAAATGGCGTGCCATTATTTTTTGTTGTGACTGCAGTCATGTTGTGGATGGTACATTGGATCATCGAGGAATCTTTTATCATTCCTACAGGTAGTTTGTGGTTCACGATTATCGTTTTGGGCTGTCTGATTGGTATTGCATACAGTCATTGGAATCAAAGTCTCCAATATGGAAATATGAAATTGTTGATCTTGGCCACTTACTTTATGCCGATATTATCCACGCTTATGTCGATGCTTATTTTAGGCGTTTATCCTCAATTCAGTTTTTGGGTGGGTACGTCCTTAGTGACTTTGGGTGCTGTGGTTTGTTGGAAATCTACCTTTGAAATCAAATGATCTATAGAAATTGAATTAAACTTTGAATGTTAATTTTATTGAAGATTAGTTTTGCAGAATATTAAATCGCAGAAAGATAAATTTTGAAATTTACGGTTTTAAATTCTCTTTATATTCTTAGTGAATAAAAAAGACCGCATGAAGCGGTCTTTTAAATATTACATAGAACTTTTCATGCTGTTTAGATTATTTAGAATCCAAAATCGTAGAAAGAGGAACAGATAATTTTGCAGATAAATAATCATCAGATTCGATAAGAGCAGGTCCAATACGTTGAATCCACACGTCATCTTCATGCAAATTTAATACATCTGCTTTATCGGGTAAGGTATAGGGCAGCGATTTATAAAATGTCCAAAAATCGAGATGATCTAAGTTGCGGACCAAGACATATTGATCGTTATCCGTTCTTTGAATGATATTTTGCTTGACCAAAAGACGAACATAAGCCGGCCAGCGACCAATTTCACCACGTCCTAAAATATTTAATGCTTCTTCATCTGAAACAGTCTCACCTTGTTTTTGCTTTTGATAAAACAGTTCAAGCATGTCGAGTAGCATCAGTACTGGGTGTCTTGTTTGGGTTTTACCCGTATGAAATGCAGTTAATGCATAACTGATCTCTACACCTAATAGAATGACGTTCCAAGAAAGGAAAATCCATAACAGGAAAATAGGAATCGCTGCAAATGCGCCGTAAACCAGTTGATAGCTGGTAAAGTTGGTCATGACAAAACCAAATAGATTTTTTAATAATTCAAAGGTGACTGCACTGAAAACAGCAGCGATCATTGCGGCGCGTATAGGCACAGAACGATTTGGAATCGTCCAATACAAAGTAAAAAAACCCACGACAGTTAAACCAAAGGAGATGAGCCAAAAAAGGGCAGCTCCATCTACTTCATAACCAGCAAAATTATTACTTAGGACATTTAATGACGCGAGTGCAGATGAAATAACAAAGGCACTACCCAATAAAATAGGTCCTAAAGAAATAATCGTCCAATAACGCATAAATCCAATAATGCCATTTCGTGTTTCTTTCACCCGCCAAATTCGATTAAATGCTGTTTCAATGCTGGTGAGCATCATCACTGTGGTGAAAAATAGAAATAACACACCAATAATGGTCAAGTTACTTGAGTTATCTGTAAAGGCATTTAAGGCTTTGTCAAAAGCGATGCTGGTTTTAGGTAAAAAATTACTATAAATAAGCTGTTGTAATTGTTGTCGCGCAGGCTCTAAAGCTTTAATGGAAGAAATAATAACGAGGAAAACTGTTAGCATGGGGACGACAGCAAATAGGGTCGTGTAAGTCAGTGAACCTGCTTGTTCTCTACAATTATTGGCTTCAAAGCGCCGAAGCACAAAAATAAGAAATTGAAACCATGTCTTGTTATAGAAAGGGAGCTTTTTGAGTAATGCCATCATAAAGTGATTATTCCCATTGTTATTCGTTAAGTTTATTGCACTTTGCTTTACAGCTTACCCAAAAATATTGAAAATTACCGTATAGTTTTCTTTTTTCATTAGATGATAAAAATATGCAACCTTATGTTTTGGTTCTTTATTACAGTAAATATGGCGCGACCAAAGAAATGGCGCATTTGATTGCAGATGGTGTTGAGACTGCAGGAGTCGACGTTAAAATCCGAACGGTAGCCAATATTTCGACTGTCGTAACTCAAGCGGAAGCAAGTATTCCAGAGGAAGGGGATATTTATTGTACGCTTGAAGATTTACAAAATTGCGCAGGTTTGGCACTCGGTTCGCCTACACGATTTGGCAATATGGCTTCCGAAATGAAATATTTTTTGGATCAAACAACGAGTCTTTGGTTGAATGGTGCTTTGCACAATAAGCCAGCATGTGTATTTAGCTCATCAGGTTCCATGCATGGCGGACAGGAAAGTACCTTGCTCACGATGCTGCCACCATTATTTCATCATGGTATGATGATTTTGGGCTTAACCAATGCACATCCGGCTTTATCCAACACCAAAACAGGCGGAACGCCGTATGGTGCGACGCATGTGAGCGGTCCAAGACATGACTTGGGTTTAAGCCAAGATGAAAAACTGCTGTGTCAGGAACAAGGCAAACGACTCGGTGAGGTGGTAAAAAAATTACAATCGAATTGAGATTAATCTATATACATAATACTCAGCTACTCATGAAAGAGTAGGCTATAAATCTAAAAAGAGATCAATCAAAAAGAAATCAAAAAAAAGAGATCAATAAAAAAGTGAGCTTAAATGGCTCACTTTTTTATGCGAATTAAAATTTTATGCAAATTACAAACAAGAAAATAATATTAATTTTCTTTTTGATCGCCTTGAATGTTTTTATCTGCGAAACGGTGTTTGCATTTTTGACATTGGTAGTCTAAAAAAACATTCCGATCTACAATCACACCTGCTTTTTTACCAAAACGATGACCTAAAAAGCCTCCCGTTATACCGACACTGATCGCGCCAACGAAAGTACCAATGGTCCCGCCCATAATGACCCCTAATGGACCAGCCACGGTGCCAATAGCTGCACCGATAGAGGCGCCAGACGCAGCACCACCCACAGTTCCTGCTGTTGTTCCTGCCGCAGAGAGTAATACACCGCCTGTTTTTTGTAAAAGTTGTTCATGGTTGCGAATATCCACTTCATGCGCACCACATTTTGGACAAACTATTTTGTGTTCCATCAGCTTTTTCCATTGCTACTATAGTATTCAAATGCTTCTTCTAGCTTTAAGTCTGTATAACAACACTAAAAATAGATGAAAGCCTACTATAAATCGCATCAATTGAGATTGATCGTCTTATCAAAATGATCATATTTTTATAAGCTTAACTGAAATGCATTGATAAATATTGATATGACTTGTAAATCTATTTTTAATTAAAGTAAGAAATCTATTCATAAAAAAGAGCGCTTAAAGCGCTCTCTTTATACAATTCGGAGATCAATCGCGAGTGAATTCTACAGTACCATTTGAAAGTGATTTCACGCGAGCCAAAGACTCTACACGATAACCTTTTTCAAGTAATAGTTCGCGACCCGGTTGGAATGATTTTTCAATCACAATCCCAATGCCGACGACAGATGCATCCGCTTGATGGATGAGATCTGCAAGACCGAGTGCAGCTTGACCATTTGCTAAGAAATCATCGATTACTAGAACTTTGTCTGTCTCAGAAATATGCTTTTTAGAAATCGCAATAGTGCTTTCAGTTTGTTTGGTAAATGAAAATACTTTCGAACGATAAAGGTCATCTTTTAACGTCAAAGACTGATATTTACGTGCGAAAATTACAGGAACGCCAAGTTCTAAACCTGCCATCACTGCAGGAGCAATACCTGACGCTTCGATCGTAATAATTTTGGTAATACCCGCATCTTTAAATAAGCGTGCAAATTCTTGTCCAATTTGCTGCATCATGACGGGGTCAATTTGGTGGTTTAAAAAAGAATCGACTTTTAAAACCTGATCAGATAGAACGATACCTTCGTTTAAGATTTTCTGTTCTAGAGCGTGCACGGGAGAATCCTCTAAGGGCAGATGCTTTTTAAGCAAAGACGTATTTTAAAAAGCATCTGTAAAAAAGCAAGTAAAAAATTGCCTTAATTGCTTAATCCCTTATATCCAGTCAATAATAAACCATAAGATGATTTCTTATCTTCATGAGTCACTTTCACTGGAAGGTAGTCTAATTTCGGTGCTAACCAAAAAATTGTTTCACGTCCTGGCTTATCGTGTTTCATAACCACTTTAACGGTATCAAAAGTACCATAGTTGGTTTTAACTTGTTCATTGCCTTGTTTTATAAATTTACGGGCTTCTACTTCTTTGGCATCTGCAAGCCAATAAGTTGATTTTAAGCCTGAAGATTTCAAATCTTCTCGAATCTGTAATTCAGCATTTAACTCATCCAATACACCAGCTTTCCATGCAAAAGAACGATTCTCTTTGTCTTTAGATGTGGTAATGGTTTTTGCAGATGGATTAAACTTAATGTTCATGGTGTTATTGTGAACTAAAATTTTACTGGTACGACTGAAATTTTCAGAGCTAATTTGTCCGTTATTTAAACTGAAATTACTGGTTTCTGTCGCAGATGCAATTGCACCAGCTTTCGCTGCGAAGACATAATTCCAAGTATTATCCGATTTTTTCAAAGTACGAGTTGCAGAACCTAAGTTTTTACCATTGTAGGCAAATTGATATGTTGCTTGGAATGGACTCATGGCAAGTACTTGACTTGAATAAGCTGTAGATAACAAGGCTGTAGTCACACCTGCAACGAGAGTGAATGCTTTCAACTGTTTAACCGCCATATGTATATCCTTCGCAAAAATACTGCTTTTAGAACGTTAAGATGATTATGCCTTCTAAATAAGTAGGAATAATCAAGATTTACTTAGATTCTGTGAATTTGTGTATTAAATTTTAACGTAAGGCGATGTATGAAGGGGAGCGCTTACTTTTGCTTGATCGGACTAATTTTCTCATCAAGATCATCATCTTCAAATTCATCGTCATCACTTTGATTCACTTTACTGAACACAGCCATCAGGTTTACATTACCGACCACAACTAATTCAGTTTCGCGTAATTCTGCGTGATTGACGTGCACTTTATTCAATGTTTCCATGATTGAACGGTTATCACCTAACCAGCGATTTAAATCAAGGTGGAGTAATTCATCTTTGACGGTAATAACTTCAAATTTTTGTAAAATCATACCCAGTGGATCTTTGCGTAATACTTTTTGATAGAAAAATATTGCCGAGTTAAACGCAATTTTCATCCACCATTTTTGAAACTTAGCCTCAATGACATCGGTTTCACTGATTTGTTCAAAAACAATTAACTGCATATCTTTATTGAGTTCCATTTGAACTAATTTAAGATCGACGGAAACTGTCGTATAAAGACCACTTACATTGAGGGTGGCATAGAGTCGTAGCCAGTCATCATGCAAATCTGCATGCAGATCTTCTAGAACTTTGACGTTGTCTGTTACAAATCGTTTAAAAGTCGCATTTAAAAAAACTTGAGAAACAGGAAATTCACGTTCTTCTTCTATAAAACCTTCAGCCTTTTGATAGGCTTTACGAAACTGTTTAACAATTTTTTTAAAGAGCGGTGGCATAAGTGAAGTTCCATTACTTCTTAATAGAATGTAATTTTTTCTAGTCAAAGTCGTAAAATAGATTGGAAATCTAAGGATAACATTTTATACAAATTGATCGTTTATACCGAGTAAAATTATGTTTTTCTTAGTCATAACGGCGTTTGATAAAAATTATAGCGCGCACGTTAAGAGTAATTCTAGCGGATTGAATACAAATTAAATTGGCTGAATTGTCTAATTCATGTCAGTAAAAAATGCCAATCGAATATGTTCGTTGAGTAAAGATCATCTTTTAGATTTTTAAATATTTTTTGCAGTATTTGGATGTATATTTATGATTTTTAAATAAATTTATAATTTTATCTTTAGGAAGTCTAGCTGAATTAAGTTGAGATCAGATAAATATGCATATCAAAATGTAATTCAAATCTTATTTTCTAAAGTGCTTATCATTTTTAATTCGAAATTTTTTTGAGTAGATGTTAAATGGAAATATTTGATCCATCGATCTAAGTAACGTTTTAAAAATATTAAATCTTCGACTTGAAAATATCCATAAAATTTTTAAAGCGCCGTGATAAATCTCGTTTATATCCTTCTTGAGCAGCAACTTAAGCGCTAAACTCTCTCAAAACACGCGTTAGAGAGAGTAAGACAGGCTTAATCAATTATTGGTTTTTTCCAATTCGTGTTCTTCAATGGAATAGGGATTATCCAAACCTAATTTACTTAAGATCTCAATTTCTAAAGCTTCCATTTCTTCGGCATCTTCATCTGAGGTTTCATGATCATAACCCATTAAGTGCAAAGTGCCATGGACCAACATATGGGTAAAATGATTAAGCGGCGTTTTATGCTGTTGCAGTGCTTCATCTAAAACGACAGGAATACAAATGACCAAATCACCAATCGGGAAGGAGTCGAGAACCGCAGCCATTTCATCAGGTAAATCACTTGAAAAAGATAAAACGTTGGTCGGTTTATCTTTAGCTCGATATTGCAGATTGAGTTTGTGGCTTTCAGCCGTATCGACACAGGCAATACCAATTTCACAATTAGACTGCGTTTCGATATGACGTAAAGTGCATTCAATTACTTTTTTAACATAAGCACGTTTGAGCACCAATTCAGGTGCTTCAAACGTTTGTTGCAAGGAGAGGCTAAGTTTCAAGACTTGTCCTTAATCATTTTCTTGGGTGATCGACTGATGTTGTGCATCGGCAGCAGCATCATTTTCGAGAATTAACGCGTCTTGGCGTGCCTTACGTTCAGCACGGCCTTGAGCACTTAAACGGTTTTGCTCACTGTCCCATCCCTCATAGGCTTCTACGATTTTTTGTACCAGCTGATGTCTGACCACATCTCGGGAGTGAAAGTGAGTGATATGAATTTCTTTGATTGCCTCAATCACGCGCAAAGCATGAGAAAGACCCGACTGTTGACCACGGGGTAAATCGACTTGCGTGATATCACCAGTAATGACCGCTCTAGAGCCAAAACCCAGTCGCGTTAAAAACATTTTCATTTGTTCTGGTGTGGTATTTTGCGCTTCATCCAAAATGACGAAGGAGTGATTGAGTGTACGTCCACGCATATAAGCAAGTGGAGCAACTTCAATCACTTGACGCTCAATTAATTTTGCGACTTTTTCAACACCGAGCATTTCATACAAAGCATCGTAAAGTGGACGTAAATAGGGATCAATTTTTTGACTTAAATCACCAGGAAGGAAGCCCAGTTTTTCACCTGCTTCTACCGCTGGGCGAACCAAAAGAATGCGCTGAATTTCATTACGTTCGAGCATGTCGACGGCAGCTGCAACTGCGAGATAGGTTTTACCAGTTCCCGCAGGGCCAATACCAAAGGAGATATCACTTTCTAAAATTTGCTGAACATATCTTTTTTGATTGGCGCCGCGGGGGTTGATACGACCTTTGCGGGTTTGTAGCCAAACATCTTCGAGCGTGTGATGATCATTTCCCACGACAAATTCACGGTCAGTCTGACTGCCCTGAATCATTAAGTGAATCACATCAGCACTCAATACTTGAGAACTTTCAGTTTCTTCATAGAGGCGCTGTAAAAGTAATTCAGCTCTCTCAACTTCATCGATACCACCGTCGACATAAAAACTATCTCCACGGTGGCTTAATTTGACATCTAAACGTTGTTCAATTTGTTTCAAATGACCGTTGTATGCGCCAAGCATCGTTTTCAAACGGTCCATCGAAATTCCAGGAAAAGCTACGGTACGTCTAATCGCTGTAGTCAAGAGATATCCTTTTTATGAAAGTAAAATCTATCCCCTTACATTACGCCACGTCAGGCTCAAGATTCAAGAGTTCTCCATAAACTAAATTTAGGGTCTTAATCTCTGTAATCTCAATCTCCGCAAAGCGTCCAAGCCAAGACGCATCACCAATAAATGTTACATAACGTGTATTGTCTGCTGTACCGACCAATAAATTAGGATCTTTATCAGAAATTTTTTCAATCAATACGCGTTGAATTGTTCCTTTCATTTCATCCGTTTTATCAATACTTGAACGTTTGATCCATTTTTGAACTTTGGCCAATCGTTCTTTTTTGATCACTTCAGGAATGGTGTCTGGAAGTTCAGATGCAGGCGTACCCGGACGCTTTGAATAGATAAAACTATAAGAATGATCGAAATCTAGATCTTGAATAAACTGATAAGTCTCTTCGAAATGCGCATCGGTTTCACCAGGGAAGCCAATGATGAAATCTGAAGATAAATGCATATCCGGTCTAACTTGACGCAAGCGCGCAATTTTATCGATATAGACATCAATGGTGTGATTACGTTTCATCGCTTGAAGGATGTCATTTGAACCACTTTGCACTGGTAAATGGAGGTGAGACACCATTTGTGGTAAGTCACGATAACACTCAATCAAGTCATCATTAAATTCAAGTGGATGAGACGTGGTATAACGCAAACGACCAATACCCGGAATTTCTGCTACCAAGCGCAATAAGTCTGCAAAAGTACAAATATCGCCTTCAAAGGTTTCACCACGGTAGCCATTGACGTTTTGACCCAGAAGTGAAATTTCACGAACACCTTTTTCAGCCAAACCTGCAATTTCGGCCAATACATCATCTAAAGGACGTGAAACTTCTTCACCGCGGGTATATGGAACCACACAGAATGAACAATATTTTGAGCAACCTTCCATGATTGAAACGAAAGCTTTATAACCTTCGACACGAGGTTCTGGTAAAAAATCGAATTTTTCAATATCTGGAAATGAAATATCAATCAGCTTAATTTTATCTTTTTTAGGCTTTTCGATTTGATCAAAATGCTGATCAAGCATTTGAGGTAAACGATGCAGTGTTTGAGGACCAAAAATCATATCCACATAGTTTGCACGCTTTTGAATATTGTCGCCTTCCTGAGATGCAACACAACCACCAACACCAATAATAAGGTCTGGATTTTTTTCTTTTAGTTTGCGCCAGCGACCAAGTTCAGAAAAAACTTTCTCTTGTGCTTTTTCACGAATCGAGCAGGTATTCATCAGCAGAATATCTGCATCTTTTGGGTCAGTCGTGAGTACATAACCGTGCGAATCACCTAAAAGATCTGCCATACGATGACTGTCATACTCATTCATCTGACACCCTTGCGTTTCAATATACAGTTTTTTAATTGCTGCATCGATAACAGGGGTGTGCTGTGGCTGGTTTACAGTGTTTTCTGAGGCAGCTTGGGCACTATTGGGAATGAAGGTTTGAACCGTCATGAAGGCTCCTATCCTATATTAGGGGAATAAAGCGAAAGAACAGAAACAGAAGTATATCTGATTCTTTAAAAGCCGCATATTTTACAGTATTTCAGCTGTAATGATGCATAAATAAAAAAATGAGATGATCGCACCCAAACACTTGAAAATTGGTTTAAAATAATAGAATTGAATCAGCAGTTTACATAACAGAACAGAACCCATTCAATAGTCTTATTACAATGAGCGAAAGTATTGTAACGCTCTTCCTTCAGCGTGAAATATGCAAATCAGTTGTACTGGCAGCAGGTCAAAAAGTTGAGAATAAACGCGTGTTAAAAAAAACTTTGAAACAAAAGCCATTGAAATCATATTTCTATGGGCTCATGATTTTATCCAGTTTTCCAGCCGTGCATGCAGCTGAAACGCAATTTAATGACGCTTTAAGGTTTGCAAATGCTGGCGATGTCAGTCAACTTGAACAGTATCGAGCAGCGATGCAGGGTGACGCATTGGGGTATTATCCAGAATATTGGATGCTGAACAGTAATTTAGGTTTTCAACCCGCAAGTAGTATCATCAGTTTTGCCCAGCGCTATCCACAATCTGCGATGGCAGAAAAATTGTCAGCCGATTACGTCGAAGAAAAAGTGAAACAGGCAGATTTCGCGACAGCTCAACCTGTTTTGCAATACGTGACCAATGCAGACCAAGCAGAAAGTTGTGCAGTTGCACAAGTTCGTGCAAAGACGGGTGATGTATTGGTGTATGCAGAGTATAAAAATGTTTGGTTGCAAACGGATTCTCAGCCTGAATCATGCACAGGTTTAGGGCGCTTGATGTTATCCAGTCCTCTACTCACAACGTCTGATCGTCAACAGCGTATGTATGCGCAGTTAAGAGCAGGCCAAGCAGGGCAGGCGATTGCAACAGCGCAAACCATCGGTTTAAATTTATCTTTAGCACAATTAAATCAAATTCAAGCCAATCCATTAAATTACCTGTGGTCTGCGCCTAAAAACAATAACGAAGATTATGCGTATATGGTCTATGCCTTGGGACGTACGGCAGATTCAGATTTGAATTCTGCTTTACAGTTAGTACCTAAGTTGATTCAAGGTGTACCCACTGATGTCGCAAAGTACATTCATCGTACCGTGGCGTATATCGGGGGTACGACCGTGATGAAAAATAATTTTAATCGTGACGTTTTAAATAGTTTTGATGCAAGTTATGGTGTGCCTTTCACACCTGAAGAATCTGAAATTTATGCGCGTCAGGCGATTCGTTTTGGAAGCTGGGAAAGTGTGATACGTGCGATAGATGCGATGAGTGTGACTCAAAAACAAGAAGATCGCTGGCAATATTGGTTGGCAAGAGCGTCTGAAAACAGAGCTGATCCTGCCTCTAAGCAAGCGGCAAAGGGAATATACCAGCGTTTAGCTGCGGCTGGCGATGAGTACCACAATCTGTTAGCGAAAGATCATTTAGGTATTCGATACAATGAAGCGAAAGATCGTTCAGAACCTTCAGGTGGCGATTTACAGCGTTTAAATCAAGACATTCATTTTCGCCGTGCTTTTGCTTTAAAAAATATTAGTGCACCCGATAATTATATCAATCGTGAATGGAATTGGGCGGTACGACAGGCCTATTTGAAAAATGATGATGGCCTATTGTTGGCAGCGGCCAAACGTGCAACTGAAATGGGTTGGTATGATCGTGCCATTTATGCGGCTGAACGAACGTCTAGCAAGCACAATTATCATTATCGTTATCCAACACCGCATCAAGGTTTAGTGATTACCCACAGCAATAATGCGGGTGTTGATCCTTCTTGGGCTTATGGTCTGATGCGTCAAGAAAGTCGTTTTGTGACGGCTGCGCGCTCTCATGTTGGTGCAGGTGGTTTAATGCAAATTATGCCGGCAACAGCGAAAGACGTAGCACGTAAAATGGGTGAAACCTATAACCCTGCTGCTTTAACAGATCCAAATACAAATATTCGTTATGGAACCTATTATCTTTCGATGATTCAGGGGATGTTAAGTAATAATCCTGTATTGGCGACAGCTGGCTATAATGCGGGTTTAACTCGGGCACGTCGTTGGCAACCAGAGTTTCAAAGCCTTGCTTCAGACCAATATACAGAGTCTATTCCTTTACATGAAACGCGCGATTATGTGAAAAAAGTGATGACAAATGCAGCGCATTATGGCGTTATTTTAGGTCAAGGACCTCAAGCTATTGAGAGTCGTATGCCGACCATACCCACACGTAGTACGCCCTGATGAGCCAATTTAAATCAAATTAAGCATTGGATGTCTGGTTTATATGCAATTTAAAAATCGAGTTTCTTTCAAGCGCTATTCCGCATTAATATTATTTAGTGTTGGTAGTGCTTTGGCAGTCACTCAGGTTTTTGCTTCGCCAGTGGGTTTAAAAGGCTATGTCATGACGATTCAGATGACACCTGCTGTTTGCGAAATTGATAGTTCACTGAAGAAAAAACGTAAATGCTTAGAAGGCTACTCTCTCAATATTGTGGGTTTGATGCCAGAGACGAATCAAAGCGATTGTGCGACATTATCTTCTGCAAAGTTATCGCCGTTACAATCCAAAGTGGTGGCCAGTGTGATGCCTGATGAGTATGCCCGTCATTCCCTCTGGGCAAACATCGGAGGCTGTGTGCCTTTAAGCGCCAGTCAGTATTTTAGAGATATTATTAAGAAGGCAGAACAGCTCAAAATTCCAAATGATTTAAGTGTCATGGGAACTAAGGATATGACATTAGTATCGCTCCGAAATCAATTCTTAAAACTAAACCCAAGTTTAACAAAAGATGCGATCCGTTTTAGTTGTCAAAAGCATAAAGGTGCAGCGATGCTGACTGATATCCATGTATGCTATACGACCAAGGGGCGATATAAACAATGCCCAAGTCAAATGACAACGACATGCCCAAGCGTTATAACCATCAAAGGCGCTTACTAGGCTTTTATTCTTTTTTATTCATTTTTCCTATTATACTTTTGTTGAAATTCAAGCTCTTTTTCATGCACAGCGTGAATGATTGGAGTACAATCTTGGCGTTTATGTTTTTTAGATTAAATGGAACAACTGTTTAATCGCATTGAATATCCTCTATGGAGATAATTAGATGAAGCAAGCCGTTCGTGTTGCCGTTACAGGCGCTGCAGGTCAAATTGGTTATAGCTTACTTTTCCGTATCGCAAGCGGCGAAATGTTGGGTAAAGATCAACCAGTTATTTTGCAATTATTAGAAGTTCCTTTCGAAAAAGCTCAACAAGCGCTTAAAGGCGTAATGATGGAGCTTCAAGACTGTGCATTCCCTCTTTTAGAAGGTATGGTAGGTACTGATGATCCTAAAGTTGCATTTAAAGATGCTGACTATGCGTTGTTAGTAGGTTCACGTCCACGTGGTCCTGGTATGGAACGTGCTGATTTATTAAAAGTAAATGGTGAAATCTTCATCGGTCAAGGTCAAGCACTTAACGAAGTTGCTAGCCGTGACGTGAAAGTTCTAGTTGTTGGTAACCCTGCAAATACGAATGCTTATATCGCAATGAAATCTGCTCCAGATCTTCCAGCGAAAAACTTCACAGCGATGTTACGTCTTGATCACAATCGTGCTGCATCTCAAATTGCGGCTAAAACTGGTAAAGCAGTTAAAGATATCAAAACGCTTACTGTTTGGGGTAACCACTCTCCTACAATGTATGCTGACTACCGTTTTGCTACAATCAACGGCGAAAGCGTTAAAGACATGATCAACGACCAAGATTGGAATGCAAATACATTCCTTCCAACAGTTGGTAAACGTGGTGCTGCGATTATTGAAGCACGTGGTTTATCTTCAGCTGCTTCAGCTGCAAATGCTGCGATCGATCATATGCGTGATTGGGCGCTTGGCACAAACGGAGAATGGGTAACAATGGGTATCCCTTCTGACGGTTCTTATGGTATTCCAGAAGGTGTGATGTTCGGTTTCCCTGTGACAACTGAAAACGGTGAATACAAAATCGTTCAAGGTCTTGAAATCGATGAGTTCAGCCGTGAGCGTATCAACTTCACGCTAAATGAACTTGAAGAAGAACGTGCAGCAATTGCTGACATGATTAAATAATTTGATCTTAAACGATTAGATTAGAAAAAAGCACTTCTTCTTGGAGTGCTTTTTTTATTGATAAAAAATAATAACTTCTACAAAAAATAACATGAACACGCCAAGTGAATAGCTGATTATTTAAACTGAACAGGTTAGGATTTTATGGTTGAAACAATCATGGATCAGAGGAGTAGACAATGTTTGATGAACAGCCGACCTTGGAATTGTTATTTGAACAACTTGGTTTAGATTCAGATCAAGATGCTATTGAAAAGTTTGTGGAAGAACATCAGTTAGACCAAAACACACCTTTACACAAAGCGAGTTTCTGGTCTAAAAATCAACATGACTTTATTATTGAACACTGGAAAAAAGATGACGAATGGGCGATTCCAGTCGATACTTTAAATGCTTTGCTACATCAACAAGATGGTGCAGAAAAATAACAACACAATTTGATACAAGAAACCTAGCGCCAATCGCTAGGTTTTTTGATGAATCTATAATAAATTTGATGAATAAGAATACACAATATAATTGATAAGGAGGGCGAGATGCTCAAACAACACCAACCATCCTTGGAATTACTATTTTCTCAGCTTGGACTTGCCAATAGTGCTGCCGCGATTGAACTATACGTGCGAACCCATCAGTTGGCTGCCAATGTGTCATTGCATGACGCTCCATTTTGGAATAAATCTCAACGTTCTTTATTGATTAGCCATTTGGTGCAAGATGATGATTGGGCTATTTGGGTGGATGAGCTGAATCAACAGTTGCACTTAGATTCTTCTAAACTGCAATTGGCTTAATTTAAGAGTAAATGAGCATTAAAGAAGAACGTTCAAAAAAAATTCAGCTTAGCGTTTGAAATAAAACACCTGACGTTTTAGAACGCTTAGCTCATCAGAAATAAAAAAGACTCGGATTTTTTAAATCCGAGTCTTTTTTATTTGAGCATTATTTAAATGATTGATCTTCTTTGCAATATATACATGAGTTGAAAAAGTTTTCGCCCACTTAAAGTATTTCCGAGATATTGCAACTCATATTGAGACGTTAGCTCACAATTTTAAAGTCGTCTTGTTTTTAGTTTGCTTGTTTTTTTGGGTGCAATGCCAAATGAGGACACGTCTTAATATTCACTTGAAAGATACTTTTAATCAGGACTGGATTGAAGGTTGAGATACTTTCGACTTCACGCTATGTCGAAAAGTCAATTTTATATCGATAACAAGCATGCCTAGATTTTGATTTTTTTGAGCATGTTGTGCAAAACAACGCTGTCGAAATTTATTTCTTATGATTTCACGAGTGATGGTAGACGCTAATCCTCATAGTCAAAAAACAATAGAGCATTTTGAAGAACCTGGCCGTAATAAGGTGGAAATCTCATTTCTTTCTCTTATTTTCCTCTTTTAGACAACCAAGCATCGTTTATTGCGTAATTTTAACTACTTTTGGTCGGAAGCAAGTTGCACTTCGTCTGAGGTTCTGAGATTTTTTTTTGCACAATATGGTAATTTATTTCACAAGTTTGGTCATTATGGTCAACTGGTTCACATTATTATAATAGATAAAAGCCCTGGAGGGCTATGAAATGCCTAAAATAAAAGTAATCTCTAAAGAAACGCATAATTTACTAACGGAAACCGAGGGAAGCAAAGTTGCTCTATCTGAAGCCTCTGTTGTTGTCCTCAAGATAAATAAAAATGATGTACTTAAAATAGAAAAAAATGGCACTGATGCTATTGTTACACTTAAAACTGGAGAACAAATTGTTATAGAGAATTTCTTTAACAATGGTGACAAGCAGTTTGAAAATAGTTTAGTTCTGGAAGACGATCAACATAAACTTTTATGGGTACAGTTTACCGATGCAAATGGAGCATTATTAGAAAATATAACATATGGTTATATTGAAAGTATTGAGCCACTTCTTTACAGCGATACTTATGCTGGACCCTTAGCTTGGGCTTTTATTCCTGCTACAGCTGGTGGAATATTGTGGTGGGCTGGTAATAGAAATAAAGATAATAATGATGGAGATACCACAGCACCGACGAAGCCCACTAGCCCAGAAGGCTTCATTGACAATCAAGGTGACAAACAAGGCACATTCTCAAGTGGCACAGCGACGGATGACAGCACACCTGGAATTATTATCGGTCCAATCACCACAGGTGAAACACCAAACTTAATCGTCGATGGTGTCAAAGTTCCGTCTATCTATGATCCAAATACAGGAACATTAACGCCTGTTAATCCACTTCCTGAAGGTTCACACGAAATTCGCTATACCATCACTGATCCAGCGGGGAATAGCAGTGAGCCCAGTGATCCGATACAAGTGATTGTGGATACCACAGCACCGACGAAGCCCACTAGCCCAGAAGGCTTTATTGACAATCAAGGTGACAAACAAGGCACATTCTCAAGTGGCACAGCGACGGATGACAGCACACCTGGAATTATTCTTGGTCCAATCACCACAGGTGAAACACCAAACTTAATCGTCGATGGTGTCAAAGTTCCGTCTATCTATGATCCAAATACAGGAACATTAACGCCTGTTAATCCACTTCCTGAAGGTTCACACGAAATTCGCTATACGATCACCGATCCAGCGGGGAATAGCAGTGAGCACAGTGATCCGATACAAGTGATTGTGGATACCACAGCACCGACGAAGCCCACTAGCCCAGAAGGCTTCATTGACAATCAAGGTGACAAACAAGGCACATTCTCAAGTGGCACAGCGACAGATGACAGCACACCTGGAATTATTCTTGGTCCAATCACCACAGGTGAAACACCAAACTTAATCGTCGATGGTGTCAAAGTTCCGTCTATCTATGATCCAAATACAGGAACATTAACGCCTGTTAATCCACTTCCTGAAGGTTCACACGAAATTCGCTATACCATCACTGATCCAGCGGGGAATAGCAGTGAGCCCAGTGATCCGATACAAGTGATTGTGGATACCACAGCACCGACGAAGCCCACTAGCCCAGAAGGCTTCATTGACAATCAAGGTGACAAACAAGGCACATTCTCAAGTGGCACAGCGACGGATGACAGCACACCTGGAATTATTCTTGGTCCAATCACCACAGGTGAAACACCAAACTTAATCGTCGATGGTGTCAAAGTTCCGTCTATCTATGATCCAAATACAGGAACATTAACGCCTGTTAATCCACTTCCTGAAGGTTCACACGAAATTCGCTATACGATCACCGATCCAGCGGGGAATAGCAGTGAGCACAGTGATCCGATACAAGTGATTGTGGATACCATAGCACCAACACAATCTGTCGTTATTGCATCAGTAACCGATGATGTAGCGCCAGGCTTAGGTAATGTTGTGAATAACGGAGCAACCAATGATACGACACCATTACTTGGAGGAACCATCAGCGCTGTTTTGAACAGCGGTGAACAAGTTGTTATTTTACGAGATGGAGCAGTCGTTGGAACTGCCACAGTGACAGGCACAACGTGGACATTTGCGGATGCTGGTTTAACCGATGGTCGTACTTATATTTATACAGCACGCGTAGAGGATGCGGCGGGCAATCGTGGTGCGATTTCTACCAACTATAGTATTTCAGTCGATACCATCGCGCCAACACAAACGGTAGTCATTAGTAATATTGTTGATAACGTAGCACCACAAATTGGAAATGTTTTAGATGGTGGCGTAACCAATGATGTTACCCCAGAACTGCAAGGTACGATCAGTACAGTGTTAGGCTTAGGTGAAGTTGTTGCGGTCTATCGTGATGGGGGTAAAGTGGGTACAGCAACGGTGACCAATTCGATTTGGACATTTGCAGATACCGGCTTGGCTGATGGCGTAAATTATGTTTATACAGCACGAGTAGAAGATGTTTCTGGTAACCAAGGTTTGGTATCGAATGACTATTCAATTACTGTAGATACGAGTGCACCAACCCAATCGGTCGTTATTTCAACAGTGACTGATGATGTAGCACCAGGCTTAGGAATTGTTGCGAATAATGGAGCAACTAATGATACGACACCATTACTTGGTGGAACCATCAGTGCTATTTTGAACAGCGGTGAGCAAGTTGTAGTATTACGTGATGGAGCAGTCGTTGGAACTGCAACAGTGACAGGCACAACGTGGACATTTGCGGATGCTGGTTTAACCGATGGTCGTACTTATATTTATACAGCACGCGTAGAAGATGGCGCTGGCAATCGTGGTGCGATTTCTAGCAATTATAGTATTTCTGTCGATACCAGCGCGCCAACACAAACAACGGTTATTACGACTGTGCTGGATAACGTAGCACCTGGTTTAGGTACTGTTGCCAATGGTGGTACGACAAATGACACCACCCCAGAGCTACAAGGTACGATCAGTACGGTATTAGGCTTAGGTGAAGTTGTTGCAGTCTATCGTGATGGGGTTAAAGTTGGCACAGCGACAGTGACCAATACGACTTGGACCTATGTAGATAGTAGTTTAGCGAGTGGTTCAAGCTATACATATACAGCACGTGTCGAAGATGCAGCTGGCAATACAGGAAATAGCTCATCAAATTATAATGTAACCATTGAGACAGGTGGTCCAACACAAACTACAACAATTATTGCGGTGCAAGATGACTTCGCGCCACAAATTGGTACCGTTGCAAATAACGGCGCGACCAATGATACGACACCAGTGATTGAGGGGCAGATTAGTGCGGCGTTGAATGTTGGTGAAAGTGTGATCGTTCTACGTGATGGTGTAGTGCTTGGAAAAGCGACAGTTGCAGGAACTACATGGACATATAATGATACTGGTTTGAGTTCTGGATCAAATTATACCTATACCTCATATGTAGAAAATGCAGCATTCATCCAAGGTGGTATATCGAACTCTTATACCATTACGGTTGACACTGATGCGCCAACACAAACAACGATCATTACGACTGTGGTGGATAACGTAGCACCAGGTTTAGGTACTGTTGCCAATGGTGCCTTCACCAATGATGATACACCAAGTATTGAAGGAACGATTAGCGCGACTTTGGGTTCAGGCGAAGTTGTTGCGATATATCGTGATGGTGTCAAAGTTGGTACAGCAACAGTCACAGGTACAACATGGATATTTGCGGATGCTGGCTTGGCGAGTGGTTCAAGCTATACCTATACAGCGCGAGTTGAAGATGCTGCGGGCAACCAAGGCTTAGTGTCGAATAACTATGCAATCTCTGTGGATACCAGTGGTTCAAGCCAATCGGTACAGATCTTATCGGTTATTGATGATGTTGCACCACAAACAGGAGTGGTTGCGAATAATGGCGCGACCAATGACATCAGCCCGCAATTGACAGGCTCGATTGCAACAGCACTTACGGGCACGGAAACCGTTGTTGTATTACGCGATAATGTCGTGATAGGAACAGCAACAGTTACAGGAACCACATGGGCATTTAATGACAGTGGTTTGAGCAATGGCAATACCTATGTCTATACAACACGAGTTGAAACTGCAGGTGGTAATCAAAGCCCAGCATCAGCTGCGTATACGATTACGGTTGACACTGATGCGCCAACACAAACAACGATCATTACGACTGTGCTGGATAACGTAGCACCAGGTTTAGGTACTGTTGCCAATGGTGCCTTCACCAATGATGATACACCAAGCATTGAAGGAACGATTAGCGCGACTTTGGGTTCAGGCGAAGTTGTTGCGATATATCGTGATGGTGTCAAAGTTGGTACAGCAACAGTCACAGGTACAACATGGACATTTGCGGATGCTGGCTTGGCGAGTGGTTCAAGCTATACCTATACAGCGCGAGTTGAAGATGCTGCGGGCAACCAAGGCTTAGTGTCGAATAACTATGCAATCTCTGTGGATACCAGTGGTTCAAGCCAATCGGTACAGATCTTATCGGTTATTGATGATGTTGCACCACAAACAGGAGTGGTTGCGAATAATGGCGCGACCAATGACATCAGCCCGCAATTGACAGGCTCGATTGCAACAGCACTTACGGGCACGGAAACCGTTGTTGTATTACGTGATAATGTCGTGATAGGAACAGCAACAGTTACAGGAACCACATGGGCATTTAATGACAGTGGTTTGAGCAATGGCAATACCTATGTCTATACAACACGAGTTGAAACTGCAGGTGGTAATCAAAGCCCAGCATCAGCTGCGTATACGATTACGGTTGATACTGATGCACCAACACAAACGACGGTCATTACTCAAGTCATTGATAATTTTGCTCCACAAACAGGTATTGTTGCGAATAACGGATCAACAAATGATGTAACACCGAGTATTGAAGGAACGATTAGCGCGACTTTAGGCTCAGACGAAGTTGTTGTGATGTATCGTGATGGTGTCAAGGTAGGTACAGCAATAGTCACAGGTACAACGTGGATATTTGCAGATGCTGGACTTGTGGATGGTAATACGTATATCTACGCAGCAAGCTTAGAAGATGCTGCCGGCAACCAAGGTTTAGTATCGAATAACTATGCAATTTCTGTAGATACTTCTGCTCCTAGTGCTTCAAACCTGATTCAGATCTCTGCAATTAGTACAGATACAGGTATATCTAGCACTGACTTTTTAACGAATGATACGACCTTGACTGTCAGTGGTACGTTAACGACTGCTTTGAGTGTTGGAGAAAAAGTACAAGTATCTAATGATGGTGGTACGACTTGGATTGATGCAATCACAGCAGGTACGACATGGAGTTTGGTTGATGCTACCGTTCATAGCACTAACTTTAGTTATCTAGCACGTGTTGTTGATGATGCTGGTAATGTTGGAAGCACAGATACTCAAGCGATTGTGATTGATACTGTGGCACCGACTCAGTTAGTCACAATCACAAACTATACCGATGACGTTGGTGGAATGACAGGTAACTTTAACACGGGTTCAACAACAGATGACCGTACTCCCGTATTAAACGGCACCGTAAATTCTACCTTAGGAGCTGGTGAACAAATTGCTGTTTATCAGGTGAATGGTGGAAATACAAGTTTATTAGGATATGCAAATACAGTTGGAACAGCATGGACTTATGAGATCAGTTCTAATCTAAGTGATGGTCAATCATATACCTATTATGCGAGCGTTGTTGATGCGGCTGGGAATCTTGGTCCGCAAAGTAATAATTTATTGATTAACATTGATTTAACAGTAAATATCAATACTCAAAATACCTTAGATATTACCCCTATTATTAGTGGATCAACTGGTTTTAAAATTCTACCAGGTGAATATCTTGAAGTGACGGTGAATGGTCAGACTTACTCCTCTCAAACGGGTCAAGTTGTTATTGATGCATTAAATAACACTTGGTATGTGCAAATTCCTAATGATAAAGCTCTTCCTGTAGGCACCTATAATGTTGTTGCAACCTTAAAAGAAGCGACTGGATTGGTCATCACTCAGGATGATACTGCAAATGAATTAGTGGTTGCTCCTACACCTGTTGTAACAGTTGGTGCGGGTGGTGGTGATCCAGATCAAAAAGGAACAGCAGTCACGATTGGTCAAGAAGGTGTATGGCGAATTCATACGAACCAAACGATGCTGGATGCAAATGGGACATCATCTTCAACACTTGGAAGCTTTAGCAGTACTGCTATTCAGAGTAATGATGGTGGCAGAGGTTATGACACGCAAAATTATGTTCAAAATGCGACATTTATTGATTTTAACCGTGATGGTTTGATGGATCTATTTGCTGTTGATAATAGATACGATGATGGTCAACAAATGTTCTATTATAACGGAACGACGTATACAGCGTATCAAGTAGGTGCGTTTCCGAGTACTGGTCAACCAGGGGGATTCGCAGGAGATGTAAATACACCTGATAGCGCCAATACTTGGAGTTGGTATGGTGGGATCATGGCTATTGATAAAAATGGTGATGGTTTGGTTGATATGATTATAGGTGACCAAACACCTAATGATAGTGCAATTAGAGGTGGATACGGTTCTCAAATTGTTTTGAATAATGATGGAACTGTTTTTGGAATGTCAAAGGATGGTCATTTTGCAACGGATTACGCCACAATTGCTGATCGTCAGCCTATTGGACCTGATCAATCCCAGCCAGATATGGAGTTATCTGGGGTAGATATTAACAATGATGGTATTGTTGACTTTGCAATGCATAGCCAAAACATTGTTGCAGATGGTTCTAGAATTTCATCTTCTGGTGCATTAAGCGACAATAATGCGCGACTTGTAATTGCAAAAGGGACAAATACAGAGGCTTGGAACGTTGATCAGATTATCGACAACGTATTCCAGCGTGGTACAGATGATGATCCAGGCATTGGTAACGGTGTCGCAATGACATGGGCTGACTTCAACGGTGACGGTTACATGGATCTGTTCTTGGGTCGTGGTAGTGAAAGTGATACTGCTCCCTCAAGATCCGACTACACTGCTGAGGAATATGCAAGTCGTATCTACTTCAATGATGGAGCAGGTAAATTAATCTTTAGTGATCCGAATGGTGATGGGATTGGTAATCCTACTGCTGCTGGAAAATATGTATTTAGTGATAAGGTCGCTGGTGGTGCCTCTATAGCATTAGATTGGAACCATGATGGAAAGATGGATGTTATCGAATTGCCGGGAATGGGAAATAGTGGTGGCGTAGCTAATGCAGATAATACAGGTCCAATTAACTTATATACCAATACCACTGCTGCGGGCGTGGTGAGCTTTACAACCACTAATTTATTAACAGAAATCGGTAAAACGACGATTGGTACAAGTGCTGTTTCTGGAACGAATAGTGGTCCAGTGACAGGTGCGGTAGCGATTGATATAGATTGGGATGGTGATCGTGACTTATTGGCGTTCACTGTTAAAGGACAAACCACCTATATTGAGAATAAAAACAATGTCGCTTATGGAACCAGTATTCATTTAAGAATATTGGATGAAGAAGGGATTAATTCTTTATATGGTAATACAGTTCAATTGGTTGATGAGGCGACAGGACGTGTTGTTTCTACTCAAATGATCAATGCTCAATCTGGTAACCAAACCAATGACAGCACAGGGATTGTTGATTTCTATAATTTAGATGCATCAAAAACATATAGTGCAGTGATATTGCGCCAGAAAAATAATGCTGCAGCGGATGTTGGTGGTGTCACGAGTGTTGGAAGTAATACAGTTGAAATTGTAAATACTGCATGGGCTGGCTTGAAAGCAAAAGAAGCGAATCATGCCTATGTATTGACCACTGAGGCGGCCGACAATGTTGCTAATGCCAATAAGGGTAATGGCATTGTGGGTACGGGCTATAATGATACATTCTTTGCGACCTTAGGTAATGATATCTACAATGGCTCAGGTGGTACCACCACGATTTCTGGTATTAAATCATGGAGCAATACCGGTGGTTTAGATATCATTGATTATAAACTTGCAGGTAGCACGCCACTTGTCGTCGATCTGTCTATTTTAACAGCACAAAATACTGGCTTTGGTACTGTCACGCTGAAAAATATTGAAGGTGTTGCAGGTGGATCGGGTATTGATACACTCTCAGGTAATGCACTGAATAATTATTTTGATGGCCGTGGTGGGAATGATATTTTTGACTTAAGCAAAGGTGGACAAGACACGCTGATGTATAAGCTGCTTAATAATGCTGATGCAACGGGTGGAAATGGTTCAGATATAGTGAATGGATTCACGGTTGGAACTGTTGAGGCTACGCCTAATGCAGATATCATTGATATCAAAGATTTATTGGTTGGTTATACAGCCGATCTCGATGGTGCTGCACGTTATATTAATGGTGTAGCGACTATCGATACAGGTGACACGATTGCTAACTATATTAGTGTTACTCAAGTGGGTAATAATAGCGTGATTGGTATAGACCGAGATGGTGCAGTTGGTGGAATAAACTATACAACATTAGCGACACTAAATAATGTACGTACAGATTTGGAAACCTTACTTGCAAATCATCAAATCACAATTGGCTAAAATCTGTTTGATTAAAATTGGTTGAAAAAATGGTGCCTAGGCACCATTTTTTATGATCTTCAATGAGTATTTGAGATAAAACGGCTTGGTTGTATAAGGAATTAAAAACAAAGAATTAAAAACAAGGATTTATTTAATTTTTATACATTTATTCAGTGGTTGAACAGTGCAACTTTGACTTTGATCGATCGAAAAAATAATGCTAACGCATCTTAACACCTACCCATATTTATCTTTGTTGCATGCCATCTGAGAGTCTATGAATAATTATAATTATTTTATGCTACTGATTTATTTTGGATGTTAGAAGCACTAATTCATCTCTGCAGAAATCAATCCCAAAGCTTGCGCTACATAGATCCAATTGATGACATGGAAAATACCATTCCATCCATGTTGAGCATATCCTTTTATATCTTCAGTTCGCGGGCACCTTTGCATAAACACTTCTTTTATAGCTTTATAACTTTCCGGATAAGGTGTTTCATTTACTTTTTTCCAAAAGGGCGTATCTATACGTGGACAATCATAATGCATACGTAAAAAATCTCTGATCCCTTGCCAACTCGCTTCATTTGCTTGGTTAAATTGCGCTATGCTTAAATCAGAGACCACTAAACCACTCTTTGTAACGACATTTTCAAACATCCTCAGCTGCTCGAGCATTTGACCTATCGATGTTGCTTCCAATGGCTCGACAAAACCAGATGATAGTCCTAGCGCCATGACATTTTTTTGCCAAACTTCTTCAAAATGTCCTGGTTCAAATTTTAAAGTTCTTTGCGGTTCAATTTTAAAATCAAAATAATTTTCAACTTCTTTTATTGCATCTTCTTCTGAAGTAAATTCACTATTAAATACATAACCCGCACCAATTCTTTCAACTAAAGGGATTTGCCACATCCATCCAGCTTTCATTGCCGTTGCACGTGTAACCAATTCTGGTTGATTATTTTGATGTGGAATATGGAAAGGAATGGCCGAGTCTAATAATAAATATTCTTTGAATGACTTCCAGTTACTTTTTAATTTATGTCCAATAATGAATCGAGAGAATCCAGAAGCATCAATGATGAAATTGGTATCAATCACGCCATTTTCAGTCACTATTTTTTCTGCCATTCCTTGCTCATCAAATAAAATATCCTTTACTTTTGTTTGTATATGGCTGACGCCTCGTTCTTCTGCTTTTTTAGCCAAAAATTTTGCGACTCTATGACTATCAAAGTGTAATGAAGAACTTATTCCTTGATCACCATGGGTTAAAATTTTAGCTGCCTCAGACTGAGATACTCTATTCCTGATTGCACTGAATGCAGGCGTAACATTACTGAGGGGAATATGTTGAGAAATGATCGAACAGACTTCTGGATAGAATCCATCAAAATTGAGGGAAAATGGTCTCACTTTCGGATCAGTAAACAGATGATAATATTCATCATCTTTGAGTCCGGTACGCCATCCTTCATAACAAAAACCCCATTTAAATGAAGCTCCTGTTTCTAACATAAACTCGCTAGTAGGAATGTTTAAATTATTCAAAGCTTGAATTAAATTGATTAAGCCTCCCTCACCAACACCGACTATGCCAATTTGAGGGGATTCAATAAGCTGAACGGTGATATTGGAATCGAACATTTTTTTTAATGTTAATGCGGCAAACCAACCAGCTGTTCCACCACCAATGATTGATATTGTCTTTATATTTCTAAAGTCTAGCATTTTATAATTACACCATTTTTATTTTATATTTTTAGATGAGCATTTAAAGTTTAACATTAATTTACTAGAGAGTAACTGAAGAGAGAATCTGACTTGCATTTTTAAATCCGAGTCTTTTTCTAGGAACAGCATTCAAACCATTTAGCATTGTTGTAAGAGGTTCTTTTGTATATTTGCACAAGCGGCTTACTGAAAAAAAACGCCCAAATTGGGCGTTTTTTTTAAATAGGAAAAATCAAATAAGAATTAAATTAATGCAATTTAATCCTCATTAATTGTATAAACCAAGTTTCTGTATGTAAGGCTTGGAACGCAGGATGTTCTTGCAGGAGTGATGCATCAAAAGCAGCTGTTTTACCGTATTTGGTCAGCCAATGTCGCGTCATTGAAAGTTCTGCTTTAGAAATAGCCGCATAAGCTAAAAAGAAATACACGTCGCCGTACTCATCGCTCACAATGGGTTTCAAAATTTGTTGAGTAATCAAAGCAAAGCGTAATTCTTTGGTGATCTCATAATAGATCATATACGCTTTAGCTAAATATAATGACAAATCCATATAGACAGACATTGGCATTTCATCAAATTCAACTCTGCCTTGCTCCAAGATCACAACGGCTTCTTGCAGAAAATATACTTGCTCCTGACGAAGGTTGCTCAGCGTAACCAAATATAAACGTAAATCTGCACGCTCCAGCGCAAGTTGGGGAGTATTGCCTTCTAAATACAGCTGATCAGTTTCACCAATACGTTGAATAATTTGTTTTGTGTCTACGCGCATCGGTGACATCCTCATCTATGAATAGCCTATATATGAGGATGCATTTATAAATTTAAAGTCAAAGAATTGAATTGTCGTTACGTAGCCAAGCAGTAATGGATAAACGTTGTTGTTGCGCTTGGATCACTTCATGCAATAAATCACTTTGGAAAATAACAATGCGATTCGATTTGGGTTGAATAATATGCCATTGATCATTTTTATCCTGTAAGCGTAATTCGCCGCCCCAATCATCTTGCCAATTTTCATGTAAATAATAGACGGTCGAAATAACACGACCATTTTTACCTTGCGGGTTATCCCGATGTAAGGCATAAAATTCTCCTGCGTTATAACAGGCAAAATGCGCTTCTGTATCTTTAATCCCTAAATAATAAGCGCGATTAAGTTCATTACTGAGCGCTTTTAGCGCCTGAATGTGTTGTTGCGCTTTTTCTAATCCTGCATGAATCCACAAAATATGGTCGCTACGAATGCTACTAATTACGCCATTCTGGACTGCCGCGTCACGAAAATGATTTAAATGCAAACTACACTCTTCAACCAATTGTTTTACATAATCGGTTGGGTAGGCATGATCAATGAGAGCGAAACCCTGTTGATCTAAATCATCCAAAATTTGCTCAATATTCCATGAATTTGGGAGTAGAACACTGTCCATACACAAAACCAGATAATAGGATATGAAAAAGGAGAACTATTCTAGAGCAAGATAAGCATCGGAATGAAACTATTTTTCATGCTAAAATAGCAGTTGATATTAGGAATTAAAGAAACATGAATTACCGTCACCATTTCCATGCGGGTAACTTTGCAGATGTAATGAAGCATATTTTATTGCTTCAAATCTTGAATCGTTTGAATGCAAAAGACAAACCTTATCACTATGTAGACACACATGGTGGTGCGGGTAAGTATGATTTATCAACGTCAGCAGCACAAAAGTCTGGTGAGTTTTTAAATGGTATTCATCGCTTGGTCAAACTGGATGATTCGATTATCCGTAATGCACCTGAAGGCGTACAGCAATATTTAAAAATTGTTGAAAAAATGCGTGAAGGATCAGGTCGTGGTGCTTATCCAGGTTCACCATGGTTTGCATTAGAAAACATGCGTGATATGGATAAAGCGACTATTTTTGAAATGCAAAAAGATGTATTTCAGCAGCTTTATATGAACATTCGTGATCGCCGTGCAGGTTTGCATGAGCGTGATGTTTATGAAGGGCTTTTTGGTGTGATTCCACCGAAAGAAAAACGTGGTTTGGTGATGATTGATCCACCCTATGAATTGGAACGAAAAGATTTCCCACAATTGGTCGATTTACTTACAGTTGCACATCGTAAATGGCCGACGGGTTGTTTTGCTGTATGGTATCCAATTAAAGATCGCGCAATGATTGATCGTTTTGAAAAGAAAATGATGAAAACAGGTATTCGTCGTCAGTTGGTATGCGAAATATGTGTATGGCCTGATGATACGCCAGTTGGACTAAATGGTTGTGGTTTACTGGTGATTAATCCACCATGGAAATTCTCAGAAGATGCAGATGAAGCATTGCAATGGTTGTTCCCACATTTGCGTATGACTGAAAATGGCGGACATGCTGCGGTACGTTGGTTGGTTGGCGAATAAATTAAAAAGATAAGGCTACTGTTAGGATAGATTACATGACAAATATAAATAAACCTGAAAGCGAATCTTCTACACGTGATGTACCAGGTTTTGATGGTATTACTTTTGAAGTGGAAGAAGAGGAACATACCCAAGAAGGGCAGAAGGTTAAACGTCGTGGAATCTATCTATGGCCAAATCTCATCACCACAGCGGCATTGTTGTCAGGTTTTTATTCGATCATTGCCAGTATGAATGGGGAATATACCCAAGCAATTTATGCCATTTTTATTGCAGCCTTGTTTGACGGATTGGATGGTCGTGTTGCACGCGCTATTGGTGCACAAAGTCCATTTGGAGAGCAGTTTGATTCATTGTCAGATATGCTGGCATTTGGTGTGGCACCTGCGATCTTAATGTATAGCTGGAGCTTGCATGATTTAGGTCGCATTGGTCTGGCAGCGTGTTTTGTATATACCGCATGTGCGGCATTCCGTTTAGCACGATTCAATGTTCAAATTGCAGTCGTGGATAAACGATACTTTATTGGTGTTGCTAGTCCATTGGCAGCGGTCATGATCATTTCTTTGGTTTGGGTCGGCATTGACTTCCCTGAAATATTTGAACTTCGTGAACGTGGTATACAAGTGATCAATGCCGTATTGATTGTGGCTGTTGGTTTGTTGATGATATCGAATATTAAATACTATTCATTTAAAACGGTAGAAAGAAAACGTGTACCGTTTGCTGTGTTACCAATCATTGTGTTTATTTTTGCAGCAGTGACCTATAATATTCCTGTTGGTATTTTAGTCATTTCAATTATCTACGCACTATCAGGGTTCGTGACAACTTTTATGGCACGCAAGCGGGTAGGTTAGATTAAAAATAATATGAAATAAAAGGAGCTTGATATGCAGTTGTTAATGAATTTGGTCGATGACTCAAAACAACTGAATCAAGCTCAGTTTTCTTTTAAGCTTAAATATCATGGGCCTAAAGGAAGATTTAAAATTATTCATCAAGGATTGATGATTCCTGGATTACCCGCACCATTACACTATTTTAATTTTTTGACCATCATTGGTCAGCCCAATGCGCCTATGCTGCGTAATCAATCTGCTATTAAACATAGTGCTTTAGATACCGTATCTCTAATCAGTAGTATAAGCCCGCATATGTTGGGTCATTTTAATGCTTATTCTATTGCTGATGATTGTACATTCGGGGATGAGCAGTTCCAATTTGCTGATCGCGAAAGTCTTAGAGGGCATATTCCCCATTTTCAATTGATTCGAAATGATGATGAATTGTCGGTAAATCTAAAAATAGAAACCAAGCCGATTATTTCACATTTTACCAAGTTTAAATTTGGACTTTTTGATCACTGGTCGCTGATGTGTCATTGCAAGGGTGATATTGTTTATAAAGGGCAAAAGTATTCGATCAATCATTTGGGTGCTTTTGAATATGCACGCGCAATGAATTTGCCTTATTTACCTTTATGCTTTTTCACCTATCAAATTATAAATTTAAGCCATCAGCGACAATTGCTTCTTGCACAGATTCGAAATAATTTTAATCAGATTATGCAGTCTAGAATCTACCTTCGAGATTTAACCAATAATACTTCTGAAATGTTTGATGAAAATGTCTACTTTAAAGTGCATCGTGTTTATCCAAAAGTGACGACACCGAATCAGCAGGATATGTACTTACCTCGGGAGTTTGAATGGAATTTTAAAAATGCCAGTAAAAGTATTCATATCTATGGACAGAGCCGTGGTGATTTTAAATTTGGTTTAGCAGCGGGCTATGTGGGAAGTTTTCAGTATAAAGTTGTTATTGATGGCGTTGAGGAAGCAGGTGAAAGTGGCTACTGTGAATACATCGATTGTCGTCCTTTAAAGTGGCAAGAGAAGAATAGTCACGCAAAAAATAGCGAAATGGTGGCCAGTTCAGTGCCCTGTACACTTAAAAAGTAAAGAAAATCCCTATTTTGAAGAAAAAATAAACAGTTAAACGTATTTTTGAGAAATAAATAAAAAAAGGGGTTGTGCGGTGTAGGAAATGCTGTAGAATGCACATCCATCGGCGGTGATGTTGATTAAAACTTGTTGAGAAACAAGGATTTAGCTGAAAGGTTTAAATCTTTAGTGTTTTGAAGAAGTTTAAAATTAATGAGCAAAACCTGTTGACTATTCTCAGAAAGAGAGTAGTATAGCCGACCTAGCTTGCTGGTGACGAATCAGCAAGAAGATCATTAAGAGATTATGAAGAACAACTTGTGTGGATTTTTACTGGTTGATTGATCGAAATTATTTTCATTGATTGATGGTAGAAATTACTCGAAGTTTATTTGAGAAATATTTGTCAGAAAATTGATGAGCCAAGATTGGTGCCCTTTAAGGCACTAAGCAATATTAAACTGAAGAGTTTGATCATGGCTCAGATTGAACGCTGGCGGCAGGCTTAACACATGCAAGTCGAGCGGGGAAAAGTAGCTTGCTACTGGACCTAGCGGCGGACGGGTGAGTAATACTTAGGAATCTGCCCATTAATGGGGGACAACAGTTGGAAACGACTGCTAATACCGCATACGCCCTACGGGGGAAAGCAGGGGATCTTCGGACCTTGCGTTAATGGATGAGCCTAAGTCGGATTAGCTAGTTGGTGGGGTAAAGGCCTACCAAGGCGACGATCTGTAGCGGGTCTGAGAGGATGATCCGCCACACTGGGACTGAGACACGGCCCAGACTCCTACGGGAGGCAGCAGTGGGGAATATTGGACAATGGGGGGAACCCTGATCCAGCCATGCCGCGTGTGTGAAGAAGGCCTTTTGGTTGTAAAGCACTTTAAGCGAGGAGGAGGCTACTTGGATTAATACTCTGAGATAGTGGACGTTACTCGCAGAATAAGCACCGGCTAACTCTGTGCCAGCAGCCGCGGTAATACAGAGGGTGCGAGCGTTAATCGGATTTACTGGGCGTAAAGCGTGCGTAGGTGGCCAATTAAGTCAAATGTGAAATCCCTGAGCTTAACTTAGGAATTGCATTCGATACTGGTTGGCTAGAGTATGGGAGAGGATGGTAGAATTCCAGGTGTAGCGGTGAAATGCGTAGAGATCTGGAGGAATACCGATGGCGAAGGCAGCCATCTGGCCTAATACTGACACTGAGGTACGAAAGCATGGGGAGCAAACAGGATTAGATACCCTGGTAGTCCATGCCGTAAACGATGTCTACTAGCCGTTGGGGTCTTTGAGACTTTAGTGGCGCAGCTAACGCGATAAGTAGACCGCCTGGGGAGTACGGTCGCAAGACTAAAACTCAAATGAATTGACGGGGGCCCGCACAAGCGGTGGAGCATGTGGTTTAATTCGATGCAACGCGAAGAACCTTACCTGGTCTTGACATACAGAGAACTTTCCAGAGATGGATTGGTGCCTTCGGGAACTCTGATACAGGTGCTGCATGGCTGTCGTCAGCTCGTGTCGTGAGATGTTGGGTTAAGTCCCGCAACGAGCGCAACCCTTTTCCTTATTTGCCAGCGGGTTAAGCCGGGAACTTTAAGGATACTGCCAGTGACAAACTGGAGGAAGGCGGGGACGACGTCAAGTCATCATGGCCCTTACGACCAGGGCTACACACGTGCTACAATGGTCGGTACAAAGGGTTGCTACCTAGCGATAGGATGCTAATCTCAAAAAGCCGATCGTAGTCCGGATTGGAGTCTGCAACTCGACTCCATGAAGTCGGAATCGCTAGTAATCGCGGATCAGAATGCCGCGGTGAATACGTTCCCGGGCCTTGTACACACCGCCCGTCACACCATGGGAGTTTGTTGCACCAGAAGTAGGTAGTCTAACCGCAAGGAGGACGCTTACCACGGTGTGGCCGATGACTGGGGTGAAGTCGTAACAAGGTAGCCGTAGGGGAACCTGCGGCTGGATCACCTCCTTAACGAAAGATTGACGATCGGTAAGAATCCACAACAAGTTGTTCTTCATGAAGATGTATCTGAGGGTCTGTAGCTCAGTTGGTTAGAGCACACGCTTGATAAGCGTGGGGTCACAAGTTCAAGTCTTGTCAGACCCACCAAGTCTAACTAACGAAGATGAAGAAATTCATTAGAGTGAGCAGATAAAAAGATACGTCGATCTATATGATAAGCTGGGGACTTAGCTTAGTTGGTAGAGCGCCTGCTTTGCACGCAGGAGGTCAACGGTTCGACTCCGTTAGTCTCCACCATTCACTTTAAGTGAATAAGCTGAGAAATTATAGAACTTAGTGAATATCAACCGTTGATTGGTTTGAGTTTATTAAGTTCTGTGATTTATCACAGTTTCTAGACCTGACGAAGGCTAGAAAAATCATTAACAGAATATATTTGAGTTGAAATAAATTGTTTAAGGCTCAACATTAAATTGACATTTAAATGTGACACGCAAGTGACATGTTTGTATTGAGATAGAATGTTGAGAAACTAGCGATTAACTGAATCAAGCGTTTTGGTATATGAATTAGATTGAAGCTGTACGGTGATTAAATTCACAGTGCGTCAAACTGTAATGTTGAATGTTCTGCTTGTAAGAACAATCGACTGTTTGGGGTTGTATAGTCAAGTAATTAAGTGCATGTGGTGGATGCCTTGGCAGTCAGAGGCGATGAAAGACGTAATAGCCTGCGATAAGCTCCGGGGAGGCGGCAAATATCCTGTGATCCGGAGATTTCTGAATGGGGAAACCCACTTACCATAAGGTAGGTATTGCATGATGAATACATAGTCATGCAAGGCGAACGAGGGGAAGTGAAACATCTCAGTACCCTTAGGAAAAGAAATCAATTGAGATTCCCTTAGTAGCGGCGAGCGAACGGGGAAAAGCCCATTAAGTCATATAAGTTCTAGTGGAATGCTCTGGGAAGTGCAACCGTAGTGGGTGATAGTCCTGTACACGAAAGGGCTTATATGATGATGTCGAGTAGGGCGGGGCACGTGAAACCTTGTCTGAATATGGGGGGACCATCCTCCAAGGCTAAATACTCCTGACTGACCGATAGTGAACCAGTACCGTGAGGGAAAGGCGAAAAGAACCCCTGTGAGGGGAGTGAAATAGATCCTGAAACCGCATGCATACAAGCAGTGGGAGCCGGCATTGCGTCCGGTGACTGCGTACCTTTTGTATAATGGGTCAGCGACTTACATTCAGTAGCAAGGTTAACCGAATAGGGGAGCCGTAGAGAAATCGAGTCTTAATAGGGCGTTTAGTTGCTGGGTGTAGACCCGAAACCAGGCGATCTATCCATGAGCAGGTTGAAGGTTGGGTAACACTAACTGGAGGACCGAACCCACTGTCGTTGAAAAGCCAGGGGATGACTTGTGGATAGGGGTGAAAGGCTAATCAAGCCTGGTGATAGCTGGTTCTCCCCGAAAGCTATTTAGGTAGCGCCTCGGACGAATACCATTGGGGGTAGAGCACTGTTTCGGCTAGGGGGTCATCCCGACTTACCAAACCGATGCAAACTCCGAATACCAATGAGTACTATCCGGGAGACAGACTGCGGGTGCTAACGTCCGTAGTCAAGAGGAAAACAATCCAGACCGCCAGCTAAGGCCCCAAAATTATAGTTAAGTGGGAAACGATGTGGGAAGGCATAGACAGCTAGGAGGTTGGCTTAGAAGCAGCCATCCTTTAAAGAAAGCGTAATAGCTCACTAGTCGAGTCGGCCTGCGCGGAAGATGTAACGGGGCTAAAACTATATGCCGAAGCTGCGGATTTGCAATTTATTGCAAGTGGTAGGGGAGCGTTCTGTAAGCCGATGAAGGTGGATTGAGAAGTCTGCTGGAGGTATCAGAAGTGCGAATGCTGACGTGAGTAACGACAAAACGAGTGAAAAACTCGTTCGCTGAAAGACCAAGGGTTCCAGTCCAACGTTAATCGGGGCTGGGTGAGTCGACCCCTAAGGCGAGGCCGAGAGGCGTAGTCGATGGGAAATTGGTTAATATTCCAATACTTCTGTGTAATGCGATGAGAGGACGGAGAAGGTTAAGTCAGCCTGGCGTTGGTTGTCCAGGTGAAAGGCTGTAGGCATGCATCTTAGGCAAATCCGGGGTGCTCTATGCTGAGAGCTGATAGCAAGCTAGTTTACTAGCGAAGTGGCTGATACCATACTTCCAGGAAAAGTCTCTAAGCTTCAGTTACACAGGAATCGTACCCGAAACCGACACAGGTGGTCAGGTCGAGTAGACCAAAGCGCTTGAGAGAACTCTGCTGAAGGAACTAGGCAAAATGGTACCGTAACTTCGGGAGAAGGTACGCTGTCGACGGTGATAACCCTTGCGGTTTGAGCGGTTGACAGCCACAGAAACCAGGCCCCTGCAACTGTTTATTAAAAACATAGCACTCTGCAAACACGAAAGTGGACGTATAGGGTGTGATGCCTGCCCGGTGCTGGAAGGTTAATTGATGGGGTTAGCGTAAGCGAAGCTCTTGATCGAAGCCCCAGTAAACGGCGGCCGTAACTATAACGGTCCTAAGGTAGCGAAATTCCTTGTCGGGTAAGTTCCGACCTGCACGAATGGCATAATGATGGGGGCGCTGTCTCCAGCAGAGACTCAGTGAAATCGAATTCGCCGTGAAGATGCGGTGTACCCGCGGCTAGACGGAAAGACCCCGTGAACCTTTACTGCAGCTTGACATTGAACTTTGATCTTACTTGTGTAGGATAGGTGGGAGGCTTTGAAGTCGCGACGCTAGTTGCGATGGAGCCAATCTTGAAATACCACCCTGGTAATATTGAGGTTCTAACTCTGCTCCATTATCTGGAGCGAGGACCATGTCTGGTGGGTAGTTTGACTGGGGCGGTCTCCTCCTAAAGAGTAACGGAGGAGTACGAAGGTGCGCTCAGCGTGGTCGGAAATCACGCGTAGAGTATAAAGGCAAAAGCGCGCTTAACTGCGAGACCCACAAGTCGAGCAGGTACGAAAGTAGGTCTTAGTGATCCGGTGGTTCTGTATGGAAGGGCCATCGCTCAACGGATAAAAGGTACTCTGGGGATAACAGGCTGATACCGCCCAAGAGTTCATATCGACGGCGGTGTTTGGCACCTCGATGTCGGCTCATCTCATCCTGGGGCTGAAGCAGGTCCCAAGGGTATGGCTGTTCGCCATTTAAAGAGGTACGCGAGCTGGGTTTAGAACGTCGTGAGACAGTTCGGTCCCTATCTACCGTGGGCGTTGGAAATTTGAGAGGATCTGCTCCTAGTACGAGAGGACCAGAGTGGACGAACCTCTGGTGTACCGGTTGTGACGCCAGTCGCATCGCCGGGTAGCTATGTTCGGAAGGGATAACCGCTGAAAGCATCTAAGCGGGAAGCCTACCTCAAGATTAGATTTCCCTAGGACTATATGTCCTCTAAAGAGCCGTTGAAGACTACAACGTTGATAGGTTGGATGTGGAAGCATAGTGATATGTGAAGCTGACCAATACTAATTACTCGTGAGGCTTGACTATACAACACCCAAACAGTTGGTGTTGTTGATCTAATTGATACAAAAACCTTGATTTAGTGAAAGCTAGTCCTTAAACTGCAACTCAAATATAGTTCTGTTAATAACTCTTTTGGTAGAAAGCTTTGGCATCTAAATAAGACCAATGCAAGTATCCATAAACAGTTGTGCTGGCGACAATAGCAAGAGTGAACCACCTGATCCCTTCCCGAACTCAGAAGTGAAACCTCTTCGCGCTGATGGTAGTGTGGGGTTACCCATGTGAGAGTAAGTCATCGCCAGCTCATTAATTCTAAAACACCCCCTTCTAACGAAGGGGGTGTTTTTTTATGGGGAAAATAAAAATAAAACTATTAAAATGAATTTAAAACTGATTTTAATTTTGAATTACTCTTTTGATTGATCTGAAAATCTAAGATTGAGCATTTAGATGAATATTTTCCAAAGAATCCAGATGAACCAGAACAAATAAAAAAATCCCGAAAAATCGGGATTCTATTTATTCGCATTAAAAAGTTTAACTTTTAATTTTCAGCTTGGTTATTTCTTGGTCTCAAGCTGCCGTCTTGCATGTTTAAGCGCTGTTCTTAAGCCTTCTTCAAGTGTGGGGTGGTAAAAAGGCTGATCAAGCAGATCATCTAAAGTGCATTCTTGGCTAATGGCTAAAGCCAACAAATGAGCCATATGTTCTGCTGAAGCTACAAATAATTCAGCACCTAAAATTCGACGTGTTTTCCGATCAATATAAACTTCAACAGCGCCTTTATTTTTAGCCAAAACTAAAGCACGACCTTGTTTTTCATAAGAAACAAAACCAGTCACAAAGTCGATATTGCTTTGTTTAAGTTGTTTGTGATTTTGACCTACAGAAGCCATTTCTGGCGAGCTAAAAACAATACCAATTGGCGTTAATGTTTTTAAATTACGCAGTTGAGGATAATTTAAGCAATTATGAACAGCCCCTCGTCCTTCATGAGATGCCTCATGTTGAAGCGGTGTTGATGTAAATGCATCGCCAATGATAAAAATTGGAAGATCAGCAAGTTGTTTTGTATGAGTATCGACAGCTAAGTTTTTCAAATCACTAAATGATTCCGATACATTGGATAAATTAAGCGTATCTAAATGGCTACGACGCCCTGTTGCCACCAATAAATATTCAACCTCGATGCTACATTTTTCCTGATTTTCTATATATTGAATAGTTAGTCCATCTTTAGTCTTTTGGACTTGTTCAGGAAGGACTTCAAATTTTATTGTTAATTCTTTGCTAAGAATATTCTGCGCGAGTTCTTGCAAAGAAGGGCTACTTAATGCGCCAACTTTTCGACTACGCGCAAATACCGTTGTTTTAACGCCCAAGTGATGCATAGCCTGAGCCAGTTCAATAGCGATCACACCACTGCCAACTACTCCAATTGATGCTGGTAAGGTTTCTAACTCGAAAATTTGATCAGAGGTAATTAAACGATCACCTAGTTCATCTTTCCATGCTTGGTCATAAGTCGGTGTAGATCCCACAGCGATAATAAACGATTTAGACTGATACTTAATTCCATTGACGACAATGGTGTTTTTATTTTCAAAAGAAGCTTTACCTGAAATTTTGTGTTCAGTGGGCCAATTATTTACATCTTTAACCGTGGCTGCGGTAAATCGATCTCTCAATTTTTGAACATGTACCATCACTTGAGATGTATCGATTTCACTTTTAACGCTTAGGCCAAGACCTTCAGTATGTTGAATGTCATACATTCGATTTGCGGAAGAAATAAGAACCTTGCTGGGCATGCAGCCGACACGTGCACAGGTTGTATCCCAAGGACCATCATTGACGATTAAAATATTTTGTGTGTGTTTAATTGCTTCTTTATATGCGGAAATGCCGGCAGAGCCTGCACCAATAATAATGATGTCGTACATATTGAATAAATCAGACTATTTTATCCAATATATAAAAAAACCTTCATGAATGAAGGTTTTTTTTCAATTCCTTACATTTAATATCTAAGGTTGTTTGGCGCATCTAAACGAGTTTCAACTTGATTGATTTTAATTGTAGATTGACCCTTATAATTTACAGTATTGAAAATGTGATCAAACTTTAATGTGCTGCCATTTCCAGCATCTTTAAAATTAAAAATATTTTTCCCTTCCAAATAAATTTTACCTATAAATTTCTGATCATTCAGTGTTGGTGGTGTGTGCTCGACACGTGTACCTTCAATTTCAACATCGGGGAGATTGAGGGACTGAATACCATTTTGATCAATTTGATAGGTGCTTGGAGCAACACCCAGTTCTGAATTTATACGAAAGTTAACAGGTTCGGCAAAGGATACGTTGGTATTGTCATTGATTAATGTATTAAAGCCAGAACCCGCTTCTGTCACATAGAAGTCAATTGTTCCAGGTACTTTATAAATACTCAGTGCACCAATCTGATCTTCATTATTTACTCCAGGTAAATTAAAATCACTGGTTTCAGCATTGATGAGAATAAAACGTTTTTGTAAACCCATGCTTTGAGCAAATGGATATGAAAAAGAGCCCTTGATGGTTATATCTTGAAAATTTTTCTGTGGATTTTCATTTTCAAAGATGTAAATAGTGGTTTGACCGATATAATCTTCAACACTCGGTGATACATCAGCTGTTTTGAGGCGAATATTACGAACATCTTCATTGCTAATGTCAAAATCCCATGTGGTATATTGATCGCCAAGAAGAGCTTTAATTTCATTACCATTAAAGACATAACATGCACGTGTATCAACAGAACTCATTGGGAAGCATCTTGCTTTTCTGTTATTGGTCTGGTTACTTAAGTCGATTGAACGGAGATCTTGCGTAAGTTTTAAAATTCCTTGCGTATAGGTGTCAAGTGCATGATCTATATAACCCATTGCATTAACATCTGTTTGTCCGAACAAATATTTCCCTTCTTTTTTGAGTGCAGCGAGCGTCGCTTGAGGATCTACTGGCGTAGTCGATTCTTCAGGTGTTTCTGTGACTGGTGGTGTTTGATCTTGTCCATAATAACCATCCCCCCCCGCAGGCAGTTAATAAACCCATAAATGCCAGCGCAAACGTCCCTTTTAACATTTTCATGAAATAAATCCTAAAATTATCACTTGTGTAAAATATTATTAATATTCTGTAAAGATAGCACACAAAAAAAGGCGCAAAAAGCGCCTATTTAGGTTTCGATGACGATATATCGTTATATCGTTGAACCTACACTCACACCAACAGTCGGTCTGACGTTCATTGATGTACAGCTCGTGATCAAAAGGGCACACACGAATACCCATAAAATTTTATTCATTTAATAATCCCGCAGATTTTGCCTGATTAAATAATACCGTTGAACGACTACCAGATTTGCATACCAAGAGTATAGGTTTCGGTAGACTGTTGTAATATTTAGCAAACTCCTGAACATCCGTTTCAGAGATTTGACCAGAGTTAACAGGTTGGTAAATTAAACTGATGCGTGATTTTTCTGCTATACCGCGCAATTCATTGGCTGAAGTTAGATTACCTTGCTCATGATCTGGTCGATTTACAATCACGGATTTAAAACCTTGTTGCATCAAGGCTTTAAATTTGTCTGTGGTCATTTGTCCAGTCACACTGATGTTTTCATTTAAGGCTGCACTTAATGGAACATCAGCCATGCACATTGACGCTGATGTGAATAAAACCAATGAAAAAAATAATTGGATTAAATGCTTAGTCATCCAAAAGATCCATTTGTTTTGCAAGTTGATAAAGGTTGTTGGAGCGATTACCCGTGCGACAGAACATTAAAATTGGTTTTGGTAACTCATTATAATGATTTGCGAATGTGCGAACGTCTAATTCAGTAATTTGACCTGCAACTACAGGTTGATACACATAATCCAAACCTTGAACACGCGCTTCTTCTTCAATTTTCGCACTCGTCGGTTGTTCAGGACCACCTTCCATATCTGGACGGTTATTAATTACGGATTTAAAGCCTTTTTCGACAACTTGAGTTAAGTGTTCAGGACTAATTTGACCTGCAAAGCCAACATTCTCGCTCATATGCCACTCCCAAAAATTTTTAAAACGATTATGTTAATATCATACCATCTCACTTGGGTTTACGTTGAGTTAGACACAATATTTCAAAAAAAATGACTCAATAAACGAATATAATGAAACAAATAGAATGGAGCGTGTATGTACGCATATACAGTTGAACCGCTGTATGTACAAAGTGGCAAGGATTTGATTGCTGCTGATATTTATCAGCCTAAAAATATAAAAAAACCTGCGGTGATTGTTATGGCGCATGGCTTTGCAGCGCTGCGTCATTTCAAGTTAGTTCGCTATGCCCAACGTTTTGCTCAAGCTGGTTATGCAGTCATCTTATTTGATTACCGATTTTGGGGAGGAAGCACAGGCCATCCCCGAGAGTTGGTTTCAATCAAACACCAATTAGAAGATTGGTATACGATGATCTCCCATGTTTCTAAACTCAATTACTTAGATCAACATCGGTTAGTTTTATGGGGAACAGGTTTAAGTGGAGGCTATGTGCTCGAACTTGCATCAGAACTCAAAAATATCCAAGCTGTCATGGTACAAATTCCATTTGTAGATGGAGCTGAGTCAGCGAAATCTTATCCCATGCAACAGTTACCTAAGGCGCTGAAATTATCGAGTCAAGATTACATGGCGTCTAAAGTTGGTTTCGAAGCCAAAACTTTACCCGTTGTACATCCTTATGCATTAAGTTTTTTCCCGACTTCAGACAGTTATCAGGGATTTATGTCGATTGTAAATCCTGATTATTTTTGGAGTGGAGAAGTACCTGCAAGAGCGTTATTTCACTTAATTCGTTTCCGTCCGATTACATCCGTGCGGAGTATTAATATTCAAGTTTTGATGATTGCGGCAAAGAAAGATCAATTGACGCCAATTGCGGTAAGTCGGCAGGCAGCGACCAATATTGCACCATATGTACAATATCATGAATGGGAAATGGAACATTTTGACATTTATCATGGACTTTGGTTGGAAAAAGCGCTCGCAACTCAATTAGAATTCTTAAATCAACAGATAGGTATTGATCTATGATTATTGTATGTCCTGAATGTGGTGCAAAAAATCGAGTACCAGAAGAAAAGTTAGATGTTCAACCTGCTTGTGGTCAATGTCATCAATCTTTAGTTCCACTGAAGCCAATTGAGTTGAATGAACAAAATTTTAGTCACTTCGTTTCGAACAGTGATTTACCAATTTTGGTTGATTTGTGGGCTGAATGGTGTGGTCCTTGTAAAATGATGGCACCTCATTTTGCCGAAGTGGCAAAAACAAATCCTAAAGTGGTTTTTGCAAAAATAGATACAGAAGCAAATCCAAGATTGAGTGGTGCATTTAATATACGCAGTATTCCTACTTTGGTTTTAATGAATAAAACCACTGAAATTGCTAGAATAAGCGGCGCACTTCGTGCTAATCAATTGCAAGAATGGTTGGATCAGCAATTAGCTGCTCATTCATAATCGCCAATATTTGGAGTAAACGTGTCAGATTCTCTCGTAAAACCAGAAGGTACTTTATCCCTTCAAACCATTGCTATGCCTGCTGATACAAACTGGAGTGGGGATGTTTTTGGTGGTTGGATTGTCTCACAAATGGATTTGGCTGGTGCAATTCATGCAGAGCGTTATACCCAAGGACGCTGTGCAACCATTTCAATTAATCAAATGACGTTTTTGGTGCCAGTCAAAGTCGGGGATGTCATTAGCTGTTATACCAAAATTTTAAAATTGGGTAATACCTCAATTCAAATGCAAATTGAGGTATGGGACAGTCATGATAGTTCACGCCCTGCAAAGCGAGTCACTGAAGGTGTCTTTACATTTGTTGCAGTGGATGTGAAAGGTGCAAAACGTCAAATCCCTGAAGAGATTAAGCAAAAATTTTTAGAGGCTTAGGTCCTTTAAATAAAAAAAATCCCAAGAACTTTGGGATTTTTTTTTGTTAATTGCTTTTTAAGGACTTTTTAAGTTTTTTAAAACATGGTGTTGGTATTTGCACTTGATATTGTGATCGGTTGGATCACATCCCAATGTTCGACAATTTTTCCATTTTCTACTCGGAAAATATCAACAATAGCTTCACCTAGATCTTGATTGTTTTGCACTGAGTGCACATGCAGTGCGACAAGATCACCATCAGCGATCACCCGTTTAATGGAGTTCTTCGCTTGCGGTTTTTCTTTAAAATACTGAGTAAAATAATTTACAAAAGGTTCTTTTCCATCGGGCACATGTGGATTATGTTGGATGTACTGACTACCAATATAGCGGTCAGCATATTCTTTCACTTGATGTTTAAGAAATACACCTTCATAAAAATCAGTGACAATTTTTTTATTTATCTCTGTTTTATTTATCTCTGTTTGCTGATTTTGATCAGCGATACTGACACGTTTAGCTTCAGCTGCCTGCGTCATAGTGAGCGCAGGGAAACTCCACAGTAAAACGGTCGCTAAAATTATTTTTTTCATCACATTGCTCAGTCGTATTTGAATTGTACAAACTATATTGAGCAATGAATGAAAGTTTAAATAGCGTGAATTTGTGCATGCTTAGTCAGAATAAAGTAACCATTGCACTTACCTAAAAGTAAGTTTTATTTACAATTATTTATTTTTCAGGTAGGACTTAGACACCCAAGCCCAGAGCATTTCACATTGCACGGGTTCTTCACCTGATTCATCCGAAACGATGACTTGTACCAATGTTTCGCCTTTTTCAGACTCTTGCATTTGTTTTTGCTGTTCTGAACTAATGGTTGCCGTTGCAGTCATGGCGCCCTTACTTGGACGCTTAAAATCAACTTTTAAGCTTTTGATTAAAACGATAGAGCTGTCAGGAACATTCATACCGGTAACAAATCCAGTGGCTGTTTCTGCAATAAGTGCCATTGCACACGCATGAAGCTGACCAATATGGTTTTGCATGGCTTTATGGTTTTCTATTTTGACAACAACTTTGGAATGTGTGACTTCTAAATAGCGAATTTTAGCAGAACCCACCATAGGAACGACACGGCCGAAAGCTTTACTCCATAAGGTGCTACGAATTCCTTGCGGAAATTTAGACGTTGCTTTAACCAGTTTAGATAAACGATTGCCTTGAGCCATAATCCATTCCTATGTTGAGTATTAAGAACAATTAGTCCTTAAAGTTGTTAAATTGTAGTGGAACACCAAATTGTTGTTCTTTTAAAAAAGCCATAACTTGTTGTAATGTATCGCGCTTTTTATCGGTGATACGAATCTTATCACCTTGGATAGAAGATTGCGCTTTGATGCCGCTTTCTTTAATGGCTTTATTAATTTTTTTTGCGGTATCAGAGTCAAGTCCATCTTTTAATTTGATCACTTGAATCACGTTTTTACCCGAAGCCGTCATCTTTTGCGGATCGAGGGCTTGAATATCGACTTTACGTTTAAAAAAGTGATTTTCCAGCATGCTGTAAACTTGTTCACATTGGAAATCACTTTCCGTTGTGATTTTAATTTCTTTGTTTTTTTCACTCAATTCAATTTTTACATCATGTCCACGGAAATCAAATCGTGTTGCGATCTCCTTTTCAGTGTTTTGAACTGCATGATTTACTTCAAAAATCTCTAATTCTGAAACAATATCGAAAGAAGGCATGGTTTAGACCTTTACAAAGGGAAAGAATATCTGAGATGCTAGGGATGTTTTCTTCATTTGCCAAGTGTTGTTTACATCAAAGGAGTGCACAATGATCCGTAAACAAGAAATTACGACATTTGAGTTCCCAGAAAATGCAATTATCTGGGATGTTCGCGATTCAAAAGCCTATGCTGAAGGGCATGTTAAGGGGGCACAGCATCAGCCCATAGACAGCTTAACTGCAGAAAGTTTGACTCAAGTGGCATCGGATCAGTCGATATACATATTATGTGGTGGTGGAAGTAAAGCGCCACGTGCAGCTGAAAAGCTAGAAGGTTTTGACAGCTCACGTGATTATGTGGTGCTGATGGGAGGGACACGTGCTGTTCGTGAAGCAGGTGGAACGCTTATTCAGCAAGACGTATAAGCAAAAAAAAGCGCCGTTAGGCGCTTTTTTAGAACTAAATATTAAAAAATATTAAAAAATATTCATAAATAAAAAATTACTCAATTTCATTTTTAGGTTTGGCCTTAAAGTACGGCTTCTTTACTTTGGCTTTGTTAACAAATCGTTTTACATCCAATTTCTGCATTAACTTCATGGGTACAGGACAGGCTTCAGTTAAAACCATCGCTGCCAAGACCTCACTGCAAAGCGGTGAGAATAAAAAACCCTTGGAACCCAAACCTGCAAAAGTATAAATCTCAGCGTCTTCCTGCATTTTCCCGACCAAAGGGAAATAATCTAAACTTTGTGCGCGAACTGACGCACGTCCTTGCCACGCTTCAAGAGGTGCAAGCTGTTTTGAATATTCAGGGAAAACTTCCTCGATCAACTTTCGGTTATGTTGATGGTCTTCCAGTAAGACTTCAGTATCACTTCGATTTGGATAAAAAGAAGCCCCTAAGATTAAATGCTCAGCATCTAATTGCATGCAATAACCACCATAGCTATATGCATGCTTTAAATCGAGCGGCTGATGTTGATTGTTCAGCCAACTGACTTGTCCTCGAATCGGCTTTAATACTGGATAATGTTCAAACAGGCGATGACTGGCATTAGCGCAACAGACGACCACATGATCAAATCTTCCGAGACTATTCTGTTCTACATCGATAAGTGCTAAAAGTTCGTTTTCACATTTTTCAATTTTTTCAATTTGAGCCTGTTTAAATTCAATCAGCGGATGTTCAAGAATTTGATCACGAAGCTCATGTGGTGAAATCGAGCCAGCTTGGTTCAATGCTAAACTTGGAAATGATGTTTTAATCTCTAAAGCCGAATGGGATTGAGTATGCAGTACATGTTCAGGATATTCCTGAGCCAGACCCAGGAGCTCACTTGAATTTTTAAGAGCAAGTTGATTGATGATGAGGGGGCGAAACGCTCGAAAATGAGAATAATGATTTAAAGCATGTTGCCATGCCAGTGTCATTAAATGTTCTGAGCTTTGTTCAACTGGACTGAGTTTTGGATTTAAAAGCGCAAGTGGATTTCCAGATGCACCCGATAATGCTTCACATTGGTCATAAATCGTCACCTGATGTCCACGTTGTGCAAATGCATAGGCACATGTTAAACCGGCCACTCCTGCGCCTATAATCGCAATTTGGCGCTGTTTCTGTTCGCCTTGTATCGGTAGCGATGATTCATCACTATTTTCTATAGAATGTGTTGTCGATGAGAGAGGCAACTCCCAAACACCTTTTAACATTTCTCGTTTGTGTAAAAAACCGCGAGGGCGTGTTATAGAAATACCCTGTTGTCGAAGACCACGCCTCAATACACCTGCAACACTAAAAGACGTGAAGGTCGTTCCAATGTTTGAGAGTCGAACTATATTTTTTAAAATATGTTCTTCCCACATGTCTGGATTACATGATGGTGCAAATCCATCTAAAAACCACGCATGAATCGTTGAGCTTTTTGGAATGATGGGGAAGATATCATGCGCATCGCCTAACCAAAGATCGACACTAAAACGCTCATCTGGAAAGCATAAGCGATGACAACCAGCGATAGGAAGGGGATATTGTTGAATGAGTTGCTCAGCCAAGGATTGAAGTTCAGGCCAAACTTTTAATGCTCGAATTAAATCGGTTTTAGATAATGGGAATTTTTCGACTGTGGTGACATGGAGTCTACTGTGATTATTCGGTCGTACTTGTTGCCAGAGTTGCCAGAGTGCAAGAATGTTAAGTCCTGTACCGAATCCTGTTTCACCCACATGAAAATAAGCATAATCTGAAAGTCCTGCTAAGCGGGTGGCAAGATCGTTTCCATTGAGGAAAACGTGACGGCTTTCGAGCAGACCATTATCTTGAGAGAAGTAGATGTCTCCGAACTGTTTAGCGTATGGAATTTCAATTCCATCGATACTTTTCCATTCGAGATCGGCCGTTTGAATACTTTGCAGCAAGATGGTGGACCTTCTTTTAACAATAGACGTCAGTTTTATAAAATAGACGTCAGTGGATTACCACTGACGGCGACGTTTGGTATAAATATAACTGGCAAGAAGAAATCCCAAAAACATACCGACAGCAATGGTTGCTGCGCCGTATAAAAACATTTGCGCACTTCGTTCACTTTGTAAGACTTGAACTTGCACACCTAGATTATCGTTCTTCAGCTGTAGTTCTTGGTTTTGAGATAGAGCGTCAAGATTAGCTTTTTCTAATTGCTGTAAACGTGTTTCTTGGCTTTTCACTAAGGCTTTTACTTTGGCTTCTTGTGCTGCTTTTTGTTTAGCAATTTGTTCTGCAGTTAAGGGTTTAGCAGGTGCTGCGTTTGCATCTACAATCGCTGTAGTTGTTGTGGCAGTTGTAGCTGCTGGCGTAACCGCAGGCACGGGTGTTTCAGCCAAAGTATTCGCGCTACACAGGCATAACAAGATTGATGCGATGAGTAAACCGTGCTTAGTTTTCATGAGGAAGCGCTTTGTTGAAAGGTTTAACATCGATGTGCGCGTAAATACCTTCTTTTAGAAAAGGTTCATCTGCTAACCATTGATCCAGATCTGCACGACTGTCAAAATCAAGAATTAAGGTGCTGCCATAAAAACCAGCGCTTAAATCATCTCGATCTTTAGGCATCGCACCTGCGACAATCACACGGCCTTCATTTGCCAATTTTTCTAGACGAGCTAAATGTTGAGGACGAACGGCAAGACGTTTTTCTAATGTACCTTCATGGTCGGTACAAGTAATCACAAATAAAGGCATGGGCTTTTTTATTCCATTATAAGCAAGTAGATATCAGATTATTCTTCTGCAGTTTTGAAGTATTTGCGCAAAATAATAAACTGAATAATGATAAAGGAAAACATCACAATCATGTCACCAAATGCAGTGAATTCACCCCAATATTTTCCTTCCATAAAGATAAATGCAAAGAAGATGTGTAGTGATGCCATGCCAACGAACATGATTGCCCAAGCGAAGTTTAGTTTTTTCCAACCTTGAACACTTAAATTGAGAATAGGGCCAAATAAACGCTGAATTAAAGGTTTACGCTCTTTGCCAAAATAAGGTGAAACGAGAAAAGCACCTGCAAAAACAAAATTTAAAATCGCGGCTTTTAAACGAATATAAAAATCATCGCTGAGCATTAAGGTAATGCCACCGAAAATAACGGTCATGAACAAAACAATCCATTGCTGTTTATCGAGATGGAATTTTTGACGAACGAACAATGCACCATAGACCACTAACATGGAAATGATTAATCCTGTGGTTGCCACAAGAATATTGTTGTTATCGACACCACCTGTAGAGCCAATCCATTGTAGTAGAGGATGTTGTGCATCTTTTGGGTCTACGGTTTTATAGAGCCAAAAGAAAATTATGAGTGGCACAAAGTCTAAAAGTGCTTTCATGTTAAAGTATCTATTCTATTCAGGTGGATGGGTAGTATAAGAGATGCAAGGCGTAGATTTACATACACATAGTAATATTTCTGATGGAACATTTTCGCCAGAACTATTGGTGCAGGCAGCGCTAGAAAAAGGCATACATACGCTCGCATTGACTGACCACGATAGCATGGATGGTTTGCCATTGGCTGAAATTGTTGCAAAAAATCAACCCATTCAAATTATTTCTGGGGTTGAAATTTCCAGTCAATGGTCTAGACCCAGTACGCAAAAAAGTTATGGTGTTCATATCGTTGCACTCAATATGCAAAATCCTGAACCTTTAACGCAACTTTTGTCCGTACAGAAAAAGATTCGGGCTGAACGCGCAAAGCAAATTTGCGATTTACTCACACCACTGATTCATGTCGATATTTATGAAGATGTATTGGCTAAGGTGGATCATGAACCTGATCGAATTACGCGAACACATATAGCGAAAACCTTAGTCGAAAAAGGAATCGTTGCGCGTCCTCAGCAAGCTTTTGATAAATATATCAAAGAAGGTAAAAAAGCATACGTAAAATTTGATGGCTTGGGTTTGGCTGAGACCATTGATGTGATTCATCAGAGTGAAGGTTTTGCGGTTTTGGCACATCCGACTCGCTATGATTTATCTGCGACCAATGTCCGTTATTTGATTGAATTGTTTGCTACCCATGGCGGCGATGCGATTGAATTGCCGCCTGCAATTGAACCCGCGTCAACCCGTCAGATGGTAGACCGCATGATTGAGCAGTTTAATTTAAAAGTCTCTGTGGGTAGTGATTTTCATGGCGACAATATGCCTTGGATTAAGCTTGGGAATATTCCAAAAGTGAAGCAAGGCCAAGTGGGGATTTGGGAGAGTTTTAAATAACTCTCTCCCTCTCTACATCTATCTGAGGAGACGAGAAGACATCGTCGATAGTTTGATGTCTTAATCCGTTTGGAAAATTTTGATTTTATTTATTCATATTTTATAAATTCATACTTTATCAATCCATAGTTTAAATCGACACTTTATCAATTCGCACTAAAGTAAATTATGATCCTGCGCTTGAATCGGCGGTGGGGTTGGTTTACCCAAAGTGCTTAAAAGTTCAATTTCAATCGTTCTGACCATAGAGTCGAGCGGTAAGTCATTACTTTGTGTACCAAAAGGCTCTTCTATTTCGGTGCTGAGTGCATCAAGACCTAAGAAGGTATATGCCAAAATCCCCACCAATAAAGGCGTTGCTAAACCCAATACAGAGCCCAAACTAAAGGGTAATAAAAAACAAAAGAAATAAACAGTACGATTCAGTAGGACAGAATAGGCAAATGGCAGAGGCGTCGTCGCAATTCGGTCACACCCCGTTTGGACTAAACTTAAGTCCGTGACATGCTGATTCATTTGGGTATAAATAATATCGGAAATTTCACCTTCTTTTAAAGCCAGCATGAGTTCCCATTGAATCAAACTCAAGGTGTATTGAGGCGCATTTGCCTGTTGATATAATTGAGTCAATGCTTGCTGACTCATCCCACTGGTTTGATGTAAAACATCTGGACTTACAGTTTGATGGCGCAAGCGATCACGCAGCACGTTGGCAAAGACAATCACGTGTTGAATCACACGCTCACGACGACCTTGCGGTAAAATACGGCAGTCACGATCAAAGTGACGAGCATTGGCGATTAAACTGCCCCACAATTTGCGTGCTTCCCACCAACGGTCATAACAAGCAGTATTTTTAAATCCTAAAAATATAGAGAGTACGACGCCAATGAGGGTAAAACCCACCAAAGGAATTTCTGGGAAGCGGTAGAGATTGATGTACTCAATTCCACCCACAATTGCAGAGATCAACATAACCAAACCGAGAGGGGGTAAAACTTTAGGAAGAATGGTGCCACGCCATGAAAATAAGAGTTTTAGCGTGTCGTTTTGGTCACGAACTATCATTGAGTTGGATCTATCATTTTTTATTGATCTTCTCGACTTCGATCCCGCTTGTCAATCCACTTTGTGCTTTTAAACCTATAAATTTAAAATAATTTCATCTGGTACTTTATTTAAGCTGTCGATGTTCTGCAAACGAATAGCTTTGTTCAGATGAAATAATTAAATGATCAATAAGTTTAATTTCTAAAAGCTCACAGGCCATAGAAATTTTATGCGTCAATTGCAGATCTTCTTGTGAAGGTTGAGCGATTCCTTGAGGGTGATTGTGAGTAATGACGATGGCTGTTGCCTGATGATGAATCGCGTGTCTTAATAATTGGTTGATCGATATATCACAATAATTCATTGAACCAAAAAAAAGCTTTTTGAAGTTGATTTTGCGTAGCTGCGCGTCGAGACATAGCACGGCAAATACTTCTTGTTGTTCACCAATTAATTCATAACGTAAATAATCTCGAATGAGGTCAGAACGGCTCAAATCTGTATTCTGCTGAACATGATGTTTTAAATAACGCCGTCCGAGTTCTTTTACCGCCATTAATTGCGAATACTTGGTGTTGGCGATTCCATGAAATTGACTGATTTCATTCAGCGATGCATCGAATACCGCATTTAAATGACCAAAATGTTGTATTAGAACCCGAGCCAACTCAACGGCCGAATGCTGTTTTGAACCGGATCTCAGAAATATCGCCAAGAGTTCTGCATCTGAAAGACTTTGTGGTCCTTGTTGTAATAATCGTTCTCTAGGCCGCTCATGTTCAGGCCATTGTTTTATGGATTGATTCATTCTTATTCTCAAGAGTTATTTGTTCGAATTTTATCAGTTATTTTAGTTTTCATTTTCTAACTTGGGTCTCAGAATATTTAATGCTATTGTGAGCCCGACTGCAATAGAAAGGTGGCCTGATCGTGAGTTTCGATCTTAGTGTATTTTCCAATAAAAATATTATTCTTGCTGTAACAGGGGGAATTGCTGCTTATAAAAGTGCAATTTTAGTACGTCGTTTAAAGGATTTTGGTTTTAATGTGCGTGTGGTGATGACCCATGGCGCACAGGCTTTTATCACGCCACTGACGTTTCAAGCTTTATCTGGAAACCCTGTGCATACTGAGCTTTTAGATACTGAAGCTGAAGCAGGCATGGGGCATATCGAATTGGCTCGATGGGCAGATTTGGTTTTAGTTGCACCAGCCAGCTGCGATACGCTTGCTAAATTTGCAGCAGGGCTAGCAGATGATTTGCTGAGCACCTTATATTTGGCGACTCAAGCGCCTGTCTGGGTTGCACCTGCGATGAATCAACAAATGTGGGCAGCAAAAGCAACACAGCGTAATTTGAACACCTTGGTTGAAGATGGTGTGCATGTGATTATGCCTGATGCGGGCTCGCAGGCTTGTGGTGATGTCGGGCTCGGACGTATGCCTGAACCTGAAGATTTAGCTGAACAAGTACGTCTATACTTCCACAAAGCACAGCGTGCCATTGCAGAAAAATTCGGTCTTTTGGCCGGAAAACGCGTCACGATTACGGCAGGGCCAACGCGTGAAGCAATTGATCCTGTACGTTATATTTCCAATCACAGTACCGGTAAAATGGGCTTTGCGATTGCTGCAGCTTGTTATTCGGCTGGCGCAAAAGTCACCTTGATCTCAGGACCTGTTACTTTAGATACGCCAAACGGCGTACGCCGTAAAAATGTATCTTCTGCAATTCAAATGCTTGATTTGAGTATGCAGCAGCTTCAAGATGGCTGCGATATTTTCATTGCAACCGCAGCAGTGGCGGATTATCGCGTGGCAGAGGTTGCAGAGCAGAAAATTAAAAAAGCAGGCGATGAGCTTGCAGTATCTTTGATTAAAAACCCAGATATTGTGGCGACCATTGCTCAGCAAGATCAGCGTCCATTTATGGTCGGTTTTGCTGCTGAAACCCATAATGTTGAAGCTTATGCGGCAGACAAATTGGTTGCCAAGAAACTCGATATGATTGCCTGTAATGATGTGTCTCGTGCAGACATTGGTTTTGCTTCTGATGAAAATGCCATGACGGTCTTTTTTGCCGATCAATATCGCATTGAAAAACGTGATTTGGAGAAAGCATCAAAACAGGAGATTGCTCAGCAATTGGTTGAAGCGATTCATGATGCGATCACACAGAAGATTAAGCCTGTTTAATCTATTTATATAGCCATAAAAAAGACCGCTTTAAGCGGTCTTTTTCCTTTTTTTCGTTTATTCAAAGTCTATGGTTTTGCTGATTGATTCTGGGTTTGCCTCAGTCTTAGGATGGTAATGATCAGTCCAATCACAATACTCAGAATGCATCCCCAAAAAATTGCCTTGTAGTTGATCAGATCAAGCAGAGGATTTTTCATGCTCAGTGGGAAGAATGGATACATGTCTTGATGCATGAGTGCATCCAATAAAATATGGCTGAAACTGCCGATAAAAGCGCTAAACAATGCTACGTTCCATGTGATTTTACAATTTTTAATGCTTAATTTTTCTAAAACAAATTGGCTGATTGGACGTCCCAATATAGTGGCAAGTCCTGCTATCAGTAATGCACCTAAAAGATTATGCGTATAAAGATGTAAGGTATTCCACTTTAAAATAAGCCCCATCAAAGGCTCGATATCCATGAGAACTTGAGTACCTGCAAAAATCATCAAACTGAATCGCTGAGTTTGAACTGCTTTAAAGCTGGTGCCTATTCCCAAATGCAGTACGGTAAAGGGCATATTTTTCTCGATTTTTATTGTATTAATGTTGAAGTAGAAATGGACAGAATAAGTTGCAATAAATTAGAAAAAGGCTTTGAATGACTTTAAGGATAAAATAAGAGATAAAAAAACCACAGTCAAGACTGTGGTTTTTTGAAAGCAATAAAGCTTAAGCTTGACCTTCAGCATCAGCGCCTTGAGCGCGTTGCAGATTTGCTTCAAATTCCGCATCAAAATTGATAGGCGTAAGAAGCAATTGAGGGAAGCTACCTTTAGTCACAAGGTCATTTACCGCTTCACGAAGGAATGGGAACAAAATGTTCGGGCAGTAAGCGCCAAGAATGTAAGGAAGACGTTCTTCTTCAACACCATCGATCAAGAAAATACCCGATTGAGTTACATCGACAATAAATGCTGTCTCGCCCGCGTTAGTCGCTTGAACAACCACTTTCAAAGAGACTTCAAAATGGGTTGGATCAACTTTTTCTGCAGCAGAAGATAAGTTGATGTTCAACTCAGGTTGCCATTCTTTGGTAAAAACACTTGCCCCAGGTACTTCAAAAGATAAATCTTTAGTGTAAATACGTTCTAATGCAAGTTGTGGTTGAGCTTGTTGTTCTTCACTCATTCTTTATTCCTTCAATTTTAAAAAGTGATTTATGCCAATAATTCGTCAAGTTTACCTTCACGCTCTAAAGCATAAAGTTGGTCGAAACCACCGATGAATTGTTCTTTAATGAAAATCTGTGGCACGGTACGATAATTCGTCTTTTGCATCAGTTCAAGACGTACTTCCGGTGCTTCTTTAGATAAGTTAACTTCTTTGTATTCAATGCCTTTGCGTTCTAAAAGCTGTTTAGCGCGAACACAGTATGGGCACATATTAGTTGAATAAACAGTCACTTGAGCAGTCATATTAAATATTCCTTAAGCTTTCTTCGCTTTAACCAATGGTAGACCTTGTGCTTTCCAGTTACTGATTCCGCCGTCTAAGCGGTAACTGTCTGCATGACCTACTTGTTGAAGTGCAGTACCTGCGACTTGACCTAAGTTGCAAATGAACACTAAAGGACGATCTGCAGTTTTTAATTCTTCAATATGGCTCGAAATTTGGCTATATGGAATGTTGCGGCTACCACTGACATGACCTTCACGAAAATCTTTGGCATCACGTAGGTCAATCAACATCGCATTTTTAGCTTTCACTAAAATGCCCAGTGATTGTGGTGAAATTTTACGACCATTGCGTTGACCTTCAAACACGAAGAACAACACAATTAAAGCGGCTAAAATTGCAAACAAAAAGGGGTGATTCCCCATAAATTCGAACAAACGTTCCACAAATCACCTAATTACAAATTAAAAACTGCGTTGAGTATAGCGTATATATATGGTGATCAAAATCACTGCTTCAAGGCTTCTCACAAAGAAAACTAATTTTTTTGTTGCGCCTCAGTAATTTCATCGACCAAGCGTAAATAACTGTCTAAACGTCGGGCTAAAACTTTATTCTCTACAACCGCTTGTTTAATTGCGCATTGTTTTTCATGCGTATGGGTACAGTTACGGTATTGGCAATGTCCAATGAACGCTGAAATCTCAGGGAAACCGTGGTCAATTTTGTCGTAATCTAAATGCCACAAACCAAATTCACGTATTCCTGGAGAGTCAATTAAAGCACCATTTTCACCAAAACGAATTAAGCGTGTAGACGTGGTGGTGTGCTGACCTAAAGCTGAGTTTTCTGAAATAATATTGGTTTTCTGCGCGGCATCCGGAACGATGGCATTGATCATGGTGCTTTTACCGACACCAGACTGTCCCACAAATGCAACAGTTTCATTGTCTAAACGTGTTTTAAGTTCAGAGAAATCACTATTGGCTTGTGTGAGCATCACCTCATAACCCAGAGATTGATATTCTTCGACCAATTTGAGTCGAGGATCATCATTTTCCAGCAACAAATCGCATTTGTTGAGCACCAATAAGGCAGGGATATCTGCATCTGCACAGGCCACTAAATAGCGGTCAATCAGTGTTGGAGCAGGTTCAGGTAAGGGTGCAATCACAATCACGATCAAACTGATGTTCGCTGCAACAGGTTTAACTTTGTGATAACGGTCCGGACGTGTCAGTAAAGAACGACGCGGTTGAATGGCGGTAATAATACCCAAGCCCGTATTTGGGTCTGCTTGCCATTTAACTCGGTCACCCGTCACTAAAAGTTCTAGATTGGTACGTGTGTGACAACGCCAAACACTACCGAGTTCAATCGGTTTCCAGAACGGATCAGGTTCACCGTCTTTCACTTCAGGTTGAATAGGATGCTCTTGGGGAACTGAAAGTGCTTGTACTTCGAGTTGGCGTCCATAATGTTGTACGACAAGACCTTCTAAGTCATCAGACGTATCTAAGTCTTCTTGACGTGTCTTATGTTGTTTCTGAATGCGGCGTTGCTGCTGTTCAGTTAAGCGACGTTTACGAATTAAAGCCATTCATAACCTGATCAAACCATGAAATTAAGAAGGCAAAAATAGCATGATGAGCAAGGGAATTACAGCCAAGATCTGTTTAATTTGCTAGTATTGATCTTTATTTAAACCCATAAGATTGTAGTTTATGAGCAGCACGCCTGATACACGCTTAATTTGGATCGACCTTGAGATGACAGGTTTGGATACAGATAATGACAAAATCATCGAAATTGCGACGATTGTCACTGACGACAACTTAAATATTCTCGCTGAAGGTCCAGTGCTTGCCATTCACCAATCGAACATTACTTTGAATGCGATGGATGAGTGGAACACCAAACAACATGGTCAGTCTGGCTTAATCGAACGTGTTCGCCGTAGTAAGTTGACAGCACAAGATGCTGAACAACAGACTATTGAATTTTTGAAAAAATGGGTAGACCCTAAAACGTCTCCGATGTGTGGTAACTCAATCTGCCAAGATCGTCGTTTTATGCATCGTTTAATGCCTGAGTTGGAACAGTATTTTCATTATCGTAATTTGGATGTGTCTTCTGTTAAAGAGTTGGCGAAACGCTGGCGTCCAGAGATTATGAGTGGCTTAAAGAAAAATGCCTCGCATCTTGCGATGGATGACATTCGTGACTCAATCGCTGAGTTAAAATACTATCGTCAATATTTCTTTATATCGAATGCTTAATTTTTCATTTCTAATGAGTACCTCATTTAAGCAATTTAAATTTGTTTAAAATGACTAAATTAAAAAGAGATATCAGAGTCTCTTTTTAATTTCAAAATTTCGCGGTATATTTTGTGTGTTGATTGGTTTAAAACAGAGGTCAGATCTGATTGAGAAGTACGTCTAAATGTGCGTCGGATGTCCGTTATCAATTGAAATGTACTTAGATCTGCGATGAATTAAATAAGATGAGTCGCAAAAGAATAAATATAGATTACAAAAAGAATTAGGCTCGATACTCAATCCATGATGAAATATCAAAATATCTTCCATGATTGTTTAGTAATTTAGACATGGTTTTAGTGATATAGACCTGATTTAAGGCGCTTGAATTCAATTAAAAGAGAAAAATTATGCAAAGTAATAATCCTATTTTAACCCGCGTTGAAACCTATAGTGATTTGAGCCAACCGATGACGGTTCAAGGCGCAATCCAAAAATCAGTTTTGCTCTCAGTTATTGCAGCAGTCGTTGGTATTGCGGTGTTCTTATACTGTCTATTGACCATGAATATGTCGATTGCGTATGGCGCAGCACTGGTTGGTGCTATTGGTGGTTTTATTTTGGCTCTAGTGACCACATTTAAACCCAATACTGCACCGACTTTAGCGGTTCCGTATGCATTGTTTCAAGGTGCATTTCTAGGCGGTATTTCAATGATTTTCCAAATGAAATATCCGGGTGTTCCTGTTAAAGCATTATTGGCAACCTTTATCACCAGCTTGGTGATGTTTGGCTTGTACCGCGCGAAAATCATTCGTGCGACTGAAAAATTTAAATCGGTCATTATTTCAGCTTCAATTGCCATTGCCTTGGTTTTTGTTGTGCAATTCATCATGAGTTTGGCTTTTGCTTCTAGTATTCCATATGTTTTTGAAAATAATTGGTTAGGGATTGGTTTTGCGGCATTCGTTGCTGTGATTGCATCATTAAGCTTAATTTTAGATTTTGATTTGATTGAGTCTGCAGCTGCCCAGCAAGCACCTAAATCAATGGAATGGTTGTGCGGTATCGCATTACTGGCGACATTGGTGTGGATGTATTTTTCATTCTTACGTTTAATTGGCTTTTTAAGTGATGATTAATTCGATTTATTTAGCGTAATGCATTCAGCTGGTTCAACATTTAACTGATTTTGCATTTACCTAAATCGTTATAGGTCAATCCTAAGCTATCAAAAAACGATATCTACCAAAAAAACCATATCTATCAAAAAAATAGCTATGTATTAAAGACCAAGATATCAAAGACCAAGTGATTATTCGCTTGGTCTTTTTTATGCTGTTTCGATCAGCATAAAAAGAGTGAAGCAGACGTGGATTGAATCTAGATTTTAAAATAAATTAAAAATAGGCGCATTATGCAATTTCAGAAATGCTTTAGACTTGGCATCATACATGAAAATTATTTTTGAGTGAGAGTCACATGGCACAAGGATTATTAGCGGGTAAGCGTTTTTTAATCGCAGGTATTGCAAGCAAATTATCGATTGCTTTTGGTATTGCAGAAGCGTTACATCGCGAAGGTGCGGAACTCGCATTCACCTATCCAAATGAAAAATTAAAAAAACGTGTAGACGATTTTGCAGAACAATTTGGTTCAAAATTAGTGTTTCCTTGTGATGTTGCTGTAGATGCTGACATTGACCAAGCGTTTGTAGAACTTGCAAAGCATTGGGATGGTTTGGACGGTGTAGTTCATTCAATTGGTTTTGCGCCAGCACATACTTTAGATGGTGACTTTACCGATGTTACCGATCGTGACGGTTTTAAAATCGCGCATGACATCAGTGCTTATAGCTTTATTGCCATGGCTCGTGCTGCAAAACCATTGCTGAAAGTACGTCAAGGTTGTTTATTGACGTTGACTTATCAAGGTTCTGAGCGTGTTATGCCGAACTACAACGTTATGGGTATGGCAAAAGCATCTTTAGAAGCGGGCGTACGTTATTTGGCGACAAGCTTAGGTGCAGAAGGAATTCGTGTGAACGCGATTTCTGCAGGTCCAATCCGTACTTTGGCAGCTTCAGGCATTAAATCTTTCCGTAAAATGCTGGATGTAAATGAGAAAATTTCACCACTAAAACGCAATGTGACCATTGAAGATGTGGGTAATGCTGCATTATTCCTATGCTCTCCTTGGGCAAATGGTATTACAGGTGAAATCATGTATGTCGATGCAGGCTTTAATACTGTGGGTATGAGCGCAGAGTTAATGCTTGATTAGGACGCATTTTAAACACTACGTTTAAGAAATGAGTTTAAAAAGTAACAATGAATAGAAAGTCGGCACTAGAGTGTCGACTTTTTTACATATTTAAACAACTTAGGTGATTTAAACCCTATTTCCTTTAGGGGTTTTTTGTTTAAATGAAGGGGATTAAAAACTTTCTTTGATATAGATAATAATTATGCTTGCCAATATATTTTCGGCACTAGAGCAATTGGGGTTAAGCGCTCAAAAACGTGCACTACACGTACAATTTTCTAATCCTGCGCTGAACAGCGACGTCTTTCTACAACGCATAGACGGACAACACGCACTGAACCAAGGTTCAACGGCAGAGCTGATCTGTCTGTCGACCGATGCGACTATCCCACTCAAACAATTCATTGGCAGCCAAGTGGCGATAGACCAAGTGACCGACAAAGGCACACTCTTTCGCACTACAGGGATTATTACCGCAGCCGCACAAGGCCAAAGCGATGGATCACTGACCCTCTACAAACTAACACTATCAGACCCAACCGCTCTGTGGCACAAACGCCGTAACAGCCGCGTATTCATGAACAAATCTGCGGTAGATGTGGTTGAAACCCTGTTCCAAGAGTGGCAGAAAAAAAGCCCACTGTTTGCTTCTAGCTTAAGCTTAGACCTCAGTGGACTTAAAAACCAATACGACATCCGTCCTTTCATCATGCAAAGCAACGAAAGCGACTACGACTTCCTGACACGCCTCATGCGCAGTGAAGGCATCAACTGGCTGATTGACGAAGCCCAAGCCTACGTCAGCAACTCATCGCATCCGATCGAAGCACAAAAACTCCGCTTAATTGATGACAACAGCCAATACGCTGCACTCGAACGCCGCAACATCCGCTTCCACCGCAGCAGTGCCACAGAACAACAAGACAGCATCACCAGTTTCATCGGACAGCGCACACTACAACCGACAGCCGTACACGTACAACGCTGGCAAGCCGATGTGCTCGAACAAGAAGAAGGCGCAGGCACAGTCCAAAGCAAACACCAACACAGCAACAACCAAGACAACGCCAGTCTCGGCCTCGAACAAGCATGGCACTTTAGCCCGGCATGGATACAAGACCTCAAAGGCGAAGACCAAGCCACCGCTTCCAACAACAGCCAAATCGAAAAGCTCAACCAAAACCTCAGCCACTACTTTGATGCCCAAAGCAAACAATTCACGGCCAACTCCACAGTACGAGATAGCCAAGTCGGCTACTGGTTCGAACTGAGCGAACACCCCGAAATAGACCAACACAGTGGCTCAGACAAAGAATTCCTGATCACCGGCAAACACTACTACAACCAAAACAACCTGCCGAAAGATCTGAACGAACAAATCAACCAATTGCTACAACAAAGCCAATGGACACTTCGGAATAACCAAAACAACGAAGAACGCCAAAACAACACCCTGATTCTACAACGACGCAACATCACCACCGTTCCAGAATACAACCCACTGGAACACCGCCCAGCAGCACACCCACAACGTGCCAAAGTGGTCGGTCCCGCAGGCGAAGAAATACATGTTGATGAATGGGGCCGCGTCAAAGTTCGCTTCCTATTCACCCGAGCAGAAGACAACCAAGCCGATGGTGGGGCAGGGTCCAACAACAACGATGCAGATTCTGCATGGGTCGATGTACTCACCCCATGGGCAGGCGAAGGCTACGGCGCACGCTTCCTACCCCGCATTAACGAAATCGTGGTCATCGACTTCTTCGACGGCAACATCGACCGTCCATTTGTGGTGGGACGCATCCACGAAGCCCAACGCAGCCCGACCAAATTCGATACCAAAGGCCAACTGCCAGACACCAAAAAACTGGCAGGAATAAGATCCAAAGAAGTCCAAGGCGAAGGCTTTGGCCAACTCAGATTCGACGACACCACTGGACAAATCAGCACCCAACTGCAAAACAGCCATGGCGCAACCCAGCTCAACCTCGGTAACCTCAGCCATCCCAAAGAAACCGCAGAAAGCGAAGGGCGCGGAGAAGGCTTCGAACTCAGAACCGACCAATGGGGTGGAATACGAGCAGGGCAAGGCTTACTTCTCAGCACGCACAAACAAGACCAAGCGACAGGCATGCACCTTGATGCCAAAGAAGCGAAGAGCCAACTTGAAAGCAGTCTAAACAACAGTAAAGCCTTAAGCGAAATGGCTAAGAATCAGCAGACGGATCCGCTTGAAGTGCTTGAAAAAATCCAAGGCTTTATCGAAAATCTGGCAAAAGAAGATCAAGCCAAAGCCGATGCGTTTAAGTCTGCCGTTATGCTTTTAGCATCGCCGAATTCCATCGGGCTCAGCAGCAATGAAGATATTCATATATCAGCAGATGGTCAGATCAGTCACAGTGCGGGCGATAGCATCAACATTTCCACGCAAAAGTCTCTGATTGGGCATGCGAGCCAAAAGATCAGTCTATTTGCAGCACAAGAAGGTGCACGACTGTATGCAGCTAAAGGCAAGATTGAGATTCAAGCGCAAGGTGATGCGCTAGATGTGATCGCGCGTAAAGGGATACAGATTATCTCCACTGAGGATACAGTTTATATCACCAGTCCAAAGGAAATTAATTTAACCGCCGGTGGTTCTCAAGTAAAACTGAATGGTTCAGGGGTGTTTCCAACGACAGGTGGGAAGTTTGAAGCGAAGGCGGGGCAGCATAAGTTTATCAAAGGTCATAATATAGATGAAACAATATTAGACTTACCTCAACTACAAGATTGTGAATATAAAATGAAAGATGCTGCCTCAACTGGTAAAGCTGGTTTGAGTATAAAATGATTAAAAATAAGCTTAACTTCGAGGAGTTTCAAAAATTTAATTACATACTATATGATCAGTATTTATTTAGAAATTTATTACATATTTATGAGAGTGAAAAAGTTAAGTATAAAATTTTAGCAATTAATGTATTTAAAGAAAGAGAGATTGCTCCAATTTTGATACATGTTGATTCAATGAATCCAGCTTTACTACAAGATTATTATGAAAATATTTATTTATTAGAGCAAACTGAATATATCAATAAATTTGATCAAATGGCTTTGGTGCAAAACCTGATCAAGAGTGATTTAGATTTAGATGACTTGGCCGAACAGTTAACAGAATTGATGCTTATAAATAAAAATACATTTTTTCGATTCTATGATCCACGGGTGCTAGTGCATTTATATATGTTTAAAGATTATCAAATTTTGAATCCGAATATTGGTCGATGGGTGGAGCGATATCGTTCAGTTTTTGATTGCTGGTCATTTGATTTAATGGGTCACTCTTTTGAAATAAGTGCTTTAGAATTTTGCTCAAAGAAGTCTAATCTGAAGACTAGGATACAGCTCAAAAATTTTGATCAAATTAATTCCAAAATAAAAGAATTTTCCAGAAAAAATGCTGAATTTCAGCTTTTGATAGATTTTATGGAAAAACAATATTTAGTTTTTGAGGTGAAAAATGACTGATAATACAGTATCAGATAAATATTTACGTAAACGTTGTGAAACTTGTGAACGTTTAGGCTCATTTTATCCAGTTCGAATAGCTGTTGCTTTAAAAACGGATCACTCCGAAAAATTTAAAATTGATGATTTCTTTATTAATGAATTGCCTGCATTACCTACAGGATTAACCTATGTTTATAGAAGGCTAAATGAAGGCTATATTTATGCTTATGCGAAAAAATGGAAAATTAGTCATTATAATGATAAGTATATACGAGCGTATAATGTCAATTCTAACGGTTTTATAAGTGCAATAGATAAAGATAATATGGGGGTTCAGCCTAAGGAAAAGGACTATATTTGCTTTATAAACCCTTCTACTATTAGAGGTCAGTCAAAATCTAATGCGATGTTATTGGATTTATTTCCCGATAAAGATGTTTCACCTAATGTCGATTTATTTTATTCAAAACATCAGCTTAGTATAGAAAGTTGTAATCAATTTGAAACAGATGAAAAATTACGTAAAGAAATATGTAGTCAAGTCAATGTTGTTGATCCTACTAATTATCAACTAAATTATTATAACTATACGATTAGTATTGAAAATGTTTTGCCAAAAGATTTTAGAACTGTTCAGAGCATGATCCCTTGGGAGGTTGATTTATTAAAAGATATTCAAAAATTTGAGTTTAATGCAACAGCTGAGTTTTCGGATGACACTGAAACAGGTGAAGATTCATATCAATTTAGGGCCATAAAAACTGATAAAAATAATAAACCTATAGTTGATCCAGTAACTGAAGAGCCAGTTTTAGATGAAAATGCTCCTCCTGAGCCCTATGTAACATCTTTTCATAGAATGATTGTGTTAAATGATCCTATTGGGATTTTAGAAGATACATTGTCTATTATTAATTATTTAGCCGAAAAGATTAGAACACCCGATGAAGAAAGGCTTTATCAAAGTACAATACAGATTATTAAGCTGAAAAGTTTAGTTAAAGCAAAAATACATAGTGAAAAATATTCAGACCTTTGGGAACGTAACGCTTTTCGCTATGGTGTCGAAAATATGATGGACGGAGTTCCTGAAAAACATAAGGAAAATATTCGAGTTCCTTTGTTTCCTACAGAAGATCAGGCAGAAACAGCGCTAAAAAGCTTAGAAATCATGCATGACAATATGATGTTGAAACGAAAACATTATATGGAGAACTTCTTTGACTTTGAAGAAAAAGATATTGTAAAACTTACCAAAGAGGTTAATGCCGAGTTTGATGAGCAGTGGAATGAAAAAAGCTTTCTCGGCATGGTAGATAGTTTTTCCGATAAGCTCAAGCAAAAAGCCATGGATGATTGGCTAGAACAACACGCACAAAAAATATTGAATTACGGAAAAACAAAAATAGAGCCAATCATCGAGTTTTATATTGAGTGGCTGAAGTCAGATCTTTTACTCAACTATATGGAACATAGTTTTGACCATAAAAGTCCATTTTCTGCGAGTAATTTTATCACCATTAATTCACGAATTATTGGTAATGCCGACACGCTTGAGTTGTGTTCGAAATATTTTGCAGAGTTGCTACAGGAAGCCAATTATAACAATCGGAAGAATTATTTACTGAGAGCTTTTATATTTGACTCTAAAACTTTACAAGATCACGTGAGCTCGGTGAATGATTATTTGGGTAAAAATCAGGTCACGACTTTATCATTTGCAGGAGCGCAATTTTTTGATGAGAGCAGTACTGACAAGCATAAAGAATATCGAAATCAGGTAAAAACGATTAAAGAAAGCATCAAATTAAAAATCGATATATTTTCCGAGCAAATCGGTGGCACAGTTGCACGTGTATTCCATGGTCGAGCCAATGAAAGCCCTAATGCTGCAAAAACAGTAGCAATGAAAAGCTTTGAGGTTTTTTCAGGAAAAACATTAACAACTAAAGCATACGCAGGAAAGTTAACCGATATTATTCAGCAGATTATGCGCGATTCACCTATTAACTTTGATGAGGCCGAATCTCGACAAGCCAAGAAAAATGCTAAAAATGCGTTTAAAGTGAATCTAAAAAAAGCTTTACTGGAAAATTTCAATACGGACGTAAATTTTCATCGCTTAGGAAAAATGCGTACCAAAGTTTATATGGTTTTACATTTGGATACTGCACAGTTAGCCAAGATCAATCCCAATATGACTAAAACGCAAATTGGTGACGCTATGCAAGGCGCAGTGAGAGGCTCTGGACAAGTCATCGCAGATAGTAAAGTGGCTGGTGCTTTAGAAGAGAGCACACAATTGGGGCAGTTGGAAAGGCAAAGCCAAAAAGTTTTTGCTCGACAAGGGACAGGTTTTGGTTTTGGTGTATTTGCATTTGGTTTGCAGTCGCTTGCTCTAATTGGTGCGACTCAGGGCGTGGCGACAGGGGTGAATCTGCAAACGGGAACTAGCTTTATTGGGGTGATTGCAGCAACATTTGGAAATATTGCGGATGTATTAGATCGTCAATTACAAATGAAAATTTTACAATTGGGTGAGATTAAATCATTAGTTAAACTACAAGGAAGATATGCTTTAGGAGCTAAAGTTGGCTTATATGGTGGTGCGATACTTTTAGCAGTAGTTGAATGGATGAAAGCATATAATGCTTGGCAAAAAGATAAATACTTTATTACAGGTTTATACACTGCAAATGGTTTTATAGTTATTTTAACGACTCATGCTTTTATACGTGGTTCAGGTGTATTGTTAGGATTGCGTGGTGGCTACTGGGGCTTAATTTTAATTGGTGTGTCCATTGTTATTAGTTATGGGATTGATCTTTTAGAAGAACGGGAAATACGTAATTTTCTGGAAGCTTCAGCATGGGGTAAAAAAAGTAAAAATTGGACCCAAGTTGCCGAAAAAACTGAATTTGAGAAGATTTACGAGTAACCAAAAATGTTAAGAGAAGATTACGAAACCAAGTTCACCACACTGAAACAACCTTTTAATATTGGTGTTCCGAATAAGAATGGCCGATTGCGTTTAAGGGAAATTGATCTAAAGAGTCTGAAAGCTGAGCAGCTTTATCCACATCGTCAAGTAATTCGTTTTAATTCTACTTTTGTGGAAGTGATGGACAGTTGGGAGTTTATTCGTGGACGTGCCACAGCATTGGCACTTCCAATGTGGGGTGTATGTATCTTTGGTTTAATTTTATTTTGTATCATGGCCGCAGGAGGGTGGCAAGATGAAGTCTATTGGTTTAGTATTTTTATATTAATCATCGGATTAGGTGTTGTTTATATCATTTATTCCAATTATCAAATGGCGAAATATGATTTATTTGGTTATACCCATTATCCGATTCGATTTAACCGCAAAACTCAAAAAGTGTATGCTTTTTCACCGCAACAACAAAAGATTATTGAGCTGAATTGGGCCGATTTACGTTTTTCAGCGGTACAAGAAGGACGTTTTGATATTGAATTAAGGGGAAGCTTAGTCAATGCAGAGAATATAGTAGAAGAAGAAATCATATTCCCTTTTATTACAAAAATATATGGAAGAGAATTGGTCGATCAGCATTTAGCTTTCTTTAAAGCGTATATGGAAGGTGATGATCTAAAAAGTATTGATGCATCTATTCCAGAGTATTTCGATATATATAAGAGAAAAGAAACTTTTAAGGAGAGCTTTGAGCGTGTATATATGCAGTTTGATGGTGAGGAAATCATCCAACAAACCCGTCCTTTGGAGCGAGATAATGGAATAGCGAGTGTTGCATTTGCTATATTTCCATTAATTATAATAAGGCGACTGGGACTATATTTATCAAAAATTCCTCAATGGCCCACACATATTGAAAAAGAATGTCAGATTGATAGTAATGATCCTTATGACTCCACAGGAAAAAAACGTCATCTTGCACCATTGGTATTTAGTTCGAGTGATAAAGTAATTTTGTTTATAGGTTGGTTAATAGGGACAAGTATTTTTATAACATTTCTAGCAGGACTGGCTTATTTAAGTTGGAACTACAGATAAGAATAAAATCAAATACTAAGAGAAGATTACGAAACCAAGTTCACCACACTGAAATTACCTTTTAATATTGGTGTTCCGAATAAGAATGGTCGATTGCGTTTAAGGGAAATTGATCTAAATAATCTGAAAACCGAGCAGCTTTATCCACATCGTCAAGTAATTCGTTTTAATTCTACTTTTGTGGAAGTGATGGACAGTTGGGAGTTTATTCGTGGACGTGCCACAGCATTGGCACTTCCAATGTGGGGTGTATGTATCTTTGGTTTAATTTTATTTTGTATCATGGCCGCAGGAGGGTGGCAAGATGAAGTCTATTGGTTTAGTATTTTTATATTAATCATCGGATTAGGTGTTGTTTATATCATTTATTCCAATTATCAAATGGCGAAATATGATTTATTTGGTTATACCCATTATCCGATTCGATTTAACCGCAAAACTCAAAAAGTGTATGCTTTTTCACCGCAACAACAAAAAATCATTGAGCTGAATTGGGCGGATTTACGTTTTTCAGCTGTTAGAGAGGGGGATGAAATTGAATTGAGAGGAAGTGTAGTTAATTCAGAAAATATTGTAGAAGAGGAAATAATTTTTCCATATTTAGCACCTGAATATGAGCCTATGCTTATAGATCAGCATTTAGCGTTCTTTAAAGTCTATATGCAAGGTGATGATTTAGAAAAGATTGATGCAGCTATTCCAGAGTTTTTTGATGTTTATAATAGAAAGCCAACTTTTAAAGAAACCTTTAAACGTGTTTACATGATTAACGATATTGTAGAAAGAGTTCAACAAAAAAGACCAGAAGAAAGATATATGTTGTCAGTGACCTTGAATAGTATTTTTTGGTTGCCAAATTTATTTTTAAGAAGGATGGGACTGATTTTTTCAAAAATCCCGAACTGGCCTGCGCGAATTGAAAAAGAATGTGAGATTGATATTGATGATGCTTATGATTCTAGAAGAAAACAGCGTTATCTTGAACCTTTAATATTTAAATGGGCACAGGTTTTAGTTATAGCTTTGAGTGGATTGATTTTATTTAGCTTGGCGATTGCTTTTTTTACAACACTGGCTTATCTAAGTTGGAACTATAGATAAAAGTATATCTAATTTAAATCATTTTAAAAAAGCCCTTTCGGGCTTTTTTTATTTCAATCAATTAAGGCAACTGCTGAATCGGACTACCACCCAATGCTTGCATCAACGTCACATAAGCATTGTATTGACTCTGTTTGGTGAGCACCAAAGACAAACGTGCATTACGCGTCGTGGCTTGTGCATCCAGTAAATTCTTTAATGCAATGGCACCATTACGATAACGGACTTCGGTTAAACCTTCTGTTTTTTCAGCCAATTGCACATTACGCTCTTGTAAAGCCACTTGCTTATCCAGTTCATTACATGCCGAAAGCGCATTTTCGACATCTCCAAACGCTTGATATAAGGTTTGACGATATTGAATAATAGATTTTTCATACTCAAGTTCATTCACTTTCAAGTCACGTTTCATATCGTTCCATTGTAAAAATGGAAGATTAAGTCCAGCACCTAAAATTGCAGCTGGATTGGACAATACTTGAGACAATGAGGTACTGGCACCACCTGTAGTAATACTTCCAGTCAAATTAATAGAAGGATAATAACTGGCTGTATTGGCATCTTTATTTGCGAGAGATTTACGCAAACGCAGTTCAGAACTTTTTAAATCTGGACGACGCGACAATAAATCCGCAGGTAAACCAGCGCTAATTTGAGGTAAGGCATTGAGGGGCAGTCGCTGTGGTTCAGCAATATTAAGCTGTTGTACAGGTTGCTGTAATAACACGGCCAATGCTGTACGTGTTTCAACTTTTTGTTGCTCAATCTCACTTAAGTTTGCTTTTTGACTTTGCACAGCTTGTTCAGCTGAGGTTAAATCAAGACCCGACACGGCACCAGCACTATACTGTGAGCGAACCAACTGATAGGTTTTTTCGGTACTTGCAAGATTTTGTTGAGCAACCGTATAGCGCTCATTCAAATAACCCAACTGCCAATACAAGCGAGCTGTGGTCGCAATTAAACTTTGTGCTGTGGCTTGTAAATCTTGTTCAGACGCAAGTGCTTCCCATCGCGCTGCTTCAGTTTGATTCGCCAATTTACCAAATAAATCCAGCTCATAACTTAAGCCTGGATAGTTCAGCGAAATACCATTAGAAGAGTCGCCATCCCCGTCTAAACTAAAACGATGTCCCACAGATGCACCTGCGTTTCCTATGCGCACACCTTGTTGACTTTGGCTCTGTCTCGCGAGAATACGAGCCTGTTGCAAATTAATACCTGCTACAGCCAAATCTGAGTTGGCAATTAAGACCTGATTGACCAAATTATTCAGTTGAGCATCATTAAACAGGGTCCACCACTGATCTGCATAGGCATCAGAACGAACTTGCTGCTGGATGGCTTTGCTATTTTGGAAGCTATTGGGTATTTGAACACCCGGTTGTTCATAAGGTGTTTTGACCATAGCTGCACAGCCGAACATCGATCCACTTAAGATCAATACCGTTGTTAGTTTGGTTAAGTTCATACGCATTTTATTTTCCTTATTATTCTCTAGACAGCGCATCGACAGGATTCAAACGTGCAGCATTACGTGCAGGAATGAAGCCGAATACAATACCAATTAAACTTGAGCAAACAAATGCAGCAATAATGGATGTCGTTGAATAAGCCATTTGGAAGGTGCCACCGGCAAAATGTGTGATCAACTGACCAATGCCTAAAGAGAGCAACACACCTAAAATACCACCTAAAATACAGACCAAAACGGCTTCAATCAAAAACTGCTGTAAGATATCACTTTGTCGTGCGCCTACTGCCATGCGTACCCCAATTTCTTGTGTACGTTCTGTGACAGAAACAAGCATAATATTCATAACGCCAATGCCGCCGACCACCAATGAAATGACAGCAATAGCTGAAATTAAGAGGGTCATTGTGGCAGTGGTTTGTTGAATGGTTTCACGAATACTGTCGGCATTTTGAGTGAAAACATCTTGAGCACCGTGACGCTGAACCAAAAGATTTAATATGGCATTTTCAGCAACGGCACTCGGGTATTCATCTTTTATACGCACAATGATGCTACGTACATTGGATTGACCCAGCATACGACTCATGACGGTAGAGTAGGGTAGGTATACATTTAAACTGTCGTTATTCCCCATCATGCTTTTTTGTGCATCAATGACACCAATGACTCGACTTGGAACGCTACCCAATAAAATCACTTGGCCAATTGGATTGCTTCCATCTGTAAAGAAGGTGTTTTTGGTATTGTCATCAATCACCACATCTTGAGCTTGCTCAACGACGCTTTGTTTATCAAACGGTTGTCCAGATTGGAAGGTTAATCCTTTCACATAGAAGAAATCTTCACTGACACCATTAACCGTTGCAGAAGCTTCAATGTCTTTAAATCGCCCCGTAACACTACTGGTGACGGAAGGGCTTACGCCATCGACATAGGGTTGTTCCGATAATGCGTCAGCATCAGCAGGAATCAAGGTTTTACTTTGAGACGATCTGGAGTTATCACCAAAACCTCGACCTTGGAAAACGGTAATGGTGTTGGTGCCTAAACTACTGATATTTTCTAAAATTTGTTTTTGAGAGCCATTTCCCAGTGCGACTACTGAGACGACAGAGGCAATACCAATAATAATCCCGAGCATGGTCAAGAACGTACGCATGCGATGCGCATTCATAGCCAATAACGCCATTCGGAAGGCTTCACCGAGACGATCAACTGCAGAACGCCAAGACGAAATTTTCTTTTGGTTGCTCCGAACCAAAGCTTGCTTCTCTAGAGGAGCATCGTTGGTTTCAGGAATATTGGGTTCATCAGAAATGATATTACCATCTGAGATTTCAATAATTCGTGTGGCATTTTTAGCAACATTATGATCATGGGTCACCAAAATAATGGTATGACCTTTGGCATTCAGTTCACGTAAAATACGCATCACCTCAATACCACTATTCTTATCCAAAGCACCTGTTGGTTCATCGGCAAGAATCACGTCACCGCCATTCATGAGGGCACGTGCAATAGAAACACGTTGTTGCTGCCCCCCTGAAAGCTGACTTGGACGGTTTTGAGTTTTATCGCCCAAGCCCAAATCGGTCAAAATCTCTTTAGCGCGTTTTTGGCGTTCGCTTGATTCAGCACCTGCATAAATTGAAGGTACTTCGACATTACCGGCAGCATCCAAATCGCCCAGCAAGTGATAACGTTGGAAAATAAAACCAAAATATTCACGACGTAACTGTGCCAGCTCATCAGCTTCAAGTTCGCGTGTTTCTCGACCTTTGACTTTGTAACTACCGTGGGTTGGCTTATCTAAGCAACCCAAAATATTCATCAAGGTCGATTTACCAGAACCTGATTGGCCCACAATTGCAACCAATTCACCTGGATAAATCTCTAAATTTACACCTTTTAGAATTTGAACCGTCGATTCACCCGCAGGGAATTCACGGATCAAATTCTTCACCTCAAGCAGAGGCTGCTGATTTTGATTCATGATTACATTCTCATTGGACCAGCATTACCACGGGCACCACGTTTAGCGGCATCATTTGAAGTGTCAGAACCATCTGCGATCACAACCTGATCACCTTCTTTTAAACCACGGATAACTTGTGCTGTTGCTCGATTATTCAAGCCAATCAACACAGATGTTGGTTTTACAGTTCCATCTTCTTGTAATACGCGAACCATGGCGACAGAGGCTTTACCTTGATCGACTAAAAGTTTTTCTTGGTCATTCAGTTCTAAGCGTTTTGGGCGATCGCTTGCAGCGCGTTCGCTGTTTTGTTCTTTCTTACGTTCAGTATTTTCTGGTCGTTCACCCTGAGCATTGCCACTACGTTGACGTTGCGGTCGGTTAGAGGTTTGCACCGCAGATGATGGAATGGTTAAGGCATTTTTCGCTTCATCTAGAATGATATAAACCTGTGCCGTCATATCAATACGTAATTTTCCATCTTCATTGGGAACATCGAATAGGGCATTGTAGTAAATAGCCGTACTTGAACTCGAGGTTGAGTTGTTATTGGTTTCAGTGTTAATCGAGTTTGGTGCAGGTTCCACTTGACGCAAGGTCGCATAATGTTTCTTTTCACTGTTGCCTAAAGTGGTGAAATACACCTTTTGACCTTTTTCAACACGCATTACATCCGCTTCAGAAATTTCTGCTTTAACCGTCATAGTGTCTAAAGTTGCAAGCTTAACAATCGTCGGTGCGCTTTGATTGGCATTCACCGTTTGACCTTCTTCGGTCACGATCGCCACAATCGTCCCATCCATTGGAGCAACGATACGGGTATAACCCAAATCTTCTTTGGTGGTCGCTAGCGTTAATCTTGATTGTTCAATTTGAGAATTGATTGCAATAATTTCAGCTTGTGCCGTTTTATAACTTGCTAGCGCAGATTCGAGTTCAGCGCGAGAGGTCGCATCTTGTGCGAACATGGCTTGTTGACGTTTATATTCGGCTTCAACCTTAGCTAAATTGGCTTGTCTAACGGTCAATTGAGCGAGTTGATTTTTAATGCTGGCTTCTGCTGTTTTCAGTTCATTTTCCTGACGGACCGAATCAATTTGGGCAATCAAATCACCCTGTTTAACTTGGTCGCCCAACTGAACATACATTTTTTTGACTTGACCTGAAACCTGTGCACCGACGCTCACCATTTTAGTTGCTTCGAGTACACCTGTTGCGAGAACAGAGTTTTCAATATCACCACGCGTGACTGCTGCGCTAATATATTGTGGCTTGTCATCTTTGGGTTTAAAGAAAGTCCAAGCTAAAAATGCCAATGCTATGGCGATCACGACTGCAATAATGAGTTTTACTGGTTTTATTTTTTGCATGGTTATATTGAAAACACTGAAAAATTATGCAAATTATAAGGTTCAATTGAGGATAAAAAGTGAATTTTTTAAAATGATATAAGGAATATTGTGTTGAGACAGTGAATTTTAACTGTTTAGGATTAGACTGCGAATAGCGTACGTCCACAGAGTTCTGCAATACATTGTTGAATTAAGTGCTGAGGGTTTTCTTTACTTTTGCCTTTAATCGCAGCATCAACACGTAATAGAAGCTGAGGCCAAGTCAGGAATTGTTGTGGATTCAAACGGCGTAAAGCTTGCTGATACACACTGACTTTGTTTTTCCAGATACCCAATTGCAATGCATTTTGAGGTTGTTCAAAGAGTTGCATCAGTAAACGCATTTCTTTGCTGATGGTCCATAAAATTAAACTATAGGGTTCGCCAGACTCCATTAAATACTGAAAAGTTTTGATCGATTGGGCCAAGTTGCCTTGGATCATTGCATCACTTAAATCAAAAGTACTATAGCGAGACTGGTCTTGAAGACACTCATCTAAATGCTCAATCTGGATATGCTGCTGCTCAGGGAAAGTATCGGCAACGCGCATCAAACTGTTCTTAGCGGCAAGAAGGTTATGTTCATGATGTGCTTCGAGCCATTGCCAAGCATTTTGATCCAGTTGGATTCCGAGTTTGTCAGCTTCAAGCGCCAAAATACGCTGACGATCTTGCGCATAGTTTGCTGTAAGTGCAACCACGACGCCATTGGCTTCGACCACTTGGAAAAAAGCTGATTTAAGACTGCCGCTGTCTTGTTTCGGCATAATGATCACCAATAAGTTGTGTTCATTATGCTGAATATAGTTTTTTAATAATTTGAGCGTATTGGCATCTGGCTTTATGTTGCCATGCACTTCAATGGCCAAGTTTTGGGAAAATAGCGATAAACTATTTAATGCATTAAATACATTTTTCCAATCCCCAACATTATTGATGTCGTAGCGTTCACGCTCAATCTGATGTTGAGTCCAATTTTCACGAAAGGCATCGATCAAGTTCTGTTCGAGTAACGGTTCTTGACCATGCAAAATCCAAGCACCACGCGCCTGATCTACACGTTTTAAAGCTTGGAGATAATCTAATTTCATAGTTACAGCTTATTCAGTTTCAGTTACAGCAGTTGGAACATTCTGCTGGATCGGCAACTGGATATTCGGTTGAGCTTTTGAAAGACGATTTGCAGCAATCTGACGAGTCATTTGCTGGGCGATATCATCAATTAAAATTTGGCTTAGATATTTATTTTGCTGATCATCTGTATTTACAGTCGCCACATTGTATTGATAAGTACGCGTTGCAGTTACAGTTCGTGGCTCAGTAATCGGAGTGCCTAGACGATCTTCGATTTGAAAAGTCACGGACAAACGTAATAGAACTTCAATTAAGCTACCATTCAGCTCATGACGAATAGGCTTATAGTCCAAGACGCGAAGTACATACGCGTCCTCAGCATTGCTCAGTTGAACACCTGTTGCGGTTAAATACACGCTAAGTTTCTTTTCAAGCTCTGAAGATGTTGCAGGTAAAATGAGTTGTAGCTTGGTATAAACCAAAGGCGTCGCCGTTGGATTCGTTCCCTTTAAATGAAAACCACAGCCGACTAAGCCTGCACTAAAGCCCAAAGTTAAAACAACTGCTGCTAAACGTTTGCCTAAATGCATGAGTTTTCCTCTGTCGTTCCCAAATCGGGATTTATCTATATTTTCTAGATCAGATTGTAAAGTCAAAGCCCGTTGAATAACAACGGGCTTTGTTTGGGAATTGTTTTTAATTCCTTAATCTTGCTCATCTCAACCTTTTCGCAAAGGACGAAGGTTAAGCTGAGCAAGGTGAGACAATGGAGCTCTCACTAATTCTCTCGCGAAAGGAGAGAATCTCATCAGGCTTTAAACGACTAAATTCACCAATTTATTCGGGACTACAATTTCTTTCTTGGTTGGACCAGTCAAGAATTGTTGAACTTCAGGTAATGCTTTCGCGAGTGCCAAGATCTCTTCTTTCGAGATATCTACTGCAACATCCAATTTGCCACGAAGTTTACCATTCACTTGAACGACGATGGTTTGAGTATTGCGTGTTAATGCTGACTCATCCACTGTCGGGAGTAAAGCTGAGGTAAGTTCAATCCCAAACTCAGCCAATAAAGTTTGACTTAAATGAGGAGCAAAAGGTGCGAGTAAGATGAGAAGCGTAGTAATGGCTTCACGTTCAACCGCAACGTCATTATCCGATTGTGCTTCAAACTTGTTGCTTGCGTTGAGTAATTCCATCAATGCAGCAATGGCCGTATTGAACGCATGACGACGTTCTAAATCATCGGTCACTTTCTGAATCGTTTCATGCGTTTTACGACGTAGGTCTTGTGCATCTTTTGATAAATTTGCAGCATCTAAATTCGCTACCGCATGATTCTTTTCGAGGAAACCTGTAGTTAAACGCCAAACACGTTTTAAAAAGCGGTTTGCACCCTCAACACCTGCATCTGACCACTCTAAAGATTGATCAGGTGGCGCGGCAAACATCATAAATACACGTGCGGTATCTGCACCGTACTGATCAATAATCGCTTGCGGGTCAATACCGTTGTTCTTCGACTTCGACATTTTTTCCTGACCGCCAACCACAACGTCTTGACCATCACCGCTGTATTTAGCAGAAAGAATGCGACCTTTTTCGTCTTTTTCAAGTTCAATGTCAGCCGGATTGAACCATGTCTTTTTACCTGAATCTGCTTCACGGTAGAACGTGTCAGCTAGAACCATACCTTGAGTTAGCAAATTGGTGAACGGTTCATTACCTTGAACCACACCTTCATCACGCATCAATTTATGGAAGAAGCGGGCATACAATAAATGTAGGATCGCATGTTCAACCCCACCAATATATTGATTCACAGGCAACCATGATTGCGCTGCTTCAGGTTTAACCAAACCGCCTTGGAAATCTGGAGAAGCAAAGCGTGCGTAGTACCATGAAGACTCAACAAAAGTATCTAAAGTATCTGTTTCACGACGCGCATCTGCACCACAACAAGGACATTTAGTTTCGTAGAATTCAGGCATTTTGTTCAGTGGGTTACCTGAACCATCAGGCACAACGTCAGTCGGTAAAATCACTGGAAGTTGTTCTTCAGGTACTGGAACTTGACCACAGGTGTCACAGTTAATCATTGGAATTGGGCAACCCCAATAACGCTGACGAGAAACACCCCAATCGCGTAAACGATACTGAACTTTGGTGTTGGCTAATTGTTGTGGTTCTAATTTCGCAATCAATGCATCAAATGCCGCTTGGAAATTTAAACCATCAAATTCACCTGAGTTGACCAATGTGCCATCTTTCGAGCCGTACCATTCTTGCCATTCAGTGCTTGAGAATGCTGCATCATCTGCGCCTTTGGCATTAATGACTTGTTTGATGTTTAAACCAAACTTATTGGCAAATTCAAAATCACGTTCGTCGTGCGCAGGAACAGCCATCACAGCGCCCGAACCGTAAGACATCAATACATAGTTCGCGATCCAAACTGGGACTTCTTCGCCAGTCACAGGATGCTTCACTGACAAGCCCGTTGCCATGCCTTTTTTCTCAGCAACAGCAAGATCCGCTTCAGCCACTGAACCCATACGGCATTCTTCAATAAATGTCGCCAATTTTGGGTTGCCTGCTTCAGATTGAATCTCAGCCGCCTTCAGTGCCAAAGGATGTTCTGCTGCAACCGCAACATAGGTCACACCCATTAAGGTGTCACCACGCGTGGTATATACCGTTAAATCATCTGCATAAAGTGCAGGATTCGCAGATGGGAAGGTGATCTCCATGCCCTGCGAACGACCAATCCAGTTACGCTGCATGGTCAAGACTTGTTGTGGCCAACCATCTTTTAAGGTGTCTAAATCGTCTAATAATTCTTGTGCATAATCGGTGATGCGGAAGTAATACATTGGAATATCACGTTTTTCTACCAATGCACCTGAACGCCAACCGCGACCATTTTCAACTTGTTCGTTTGCAAGAACAGTTTGGTCGACAGGATCCCAATTCACCGTTGATAATTTACGGTAAATTAAGCCTTTTTTATAAAGTTGTACAAATAACCATTGTTCCCAGTGGTAATACTCAGGCGTACAGGTCGCAAATTCACGATCCCAATCCACTGAAAGACCGAGTTTTTTAAGCTGATCACGCATATACGCGATATTTTCAAACGTCCATTTTGCTGGCGCAACTTGATGTGCAATCGCTGCATTTTCTGCAGGTAAACCAAAGGCATCCCAACCCATGGGTTGCATGACAGTTTCACCTTTAAGGCGATGAAAACGGCTGATCACATCACCAATCGTATAGTTACGCACATGACCCATATGCAGTTTGCCGCTTGGGTAAGGGAACATCGAGAGAATATAACGACGTGGACCTTCTACAGTGTCGGCAACTTTGAATGATTTGCGAGTTTCCCAGTCTTGTTGGACTTGAGGTTCAATCGCACTAGCTTGATATTCAGGGTCAATATGAGTAGTCATAAACGTATTAGTGAATTACGGTGAAAAGTTTGTTGCACAGCATAGCGCAAAATGCAGTGAAAAGTGAATTTTGCGGGACTTAATATGATGAAAAAATAAATTATTAACAGCGCTTTGAATTAATCATAAAACTAAGTTCTTACACGACAGTCAAAAGTGGCAGCCATCCCTAGTCGTGATATGTAATTACTACTTGCGTTGTAAGGCTTCATTTGCTTCGCGCTGCTGAGAATCAATTTCAGATACATTTCCACGTGTGCTTGCATGTGTCGTTGGCTGGGTCGGGGACTGACCAGATGGATTCTGACTTTCTTTGCTTTGTTGTGGATTTACATTTACAGGGGTTTGGGTTGCTGCAGGTTGACCTTGCCAACCATAGGTTTCGACTTTACCTTTTTTCTTCGCTGCTTTAGGTGGAGGCGTGGCGGTGTAATGGGTCGAGCCATTGCTATCGACCCACTTATAATATTCTTTAGCAAAAGTCTGATTCGCCGTAAAAATAGCCGTGCTGGTTAAAATGACATAGAGCGCGATACTTTTTAAAGGATTGTATTGATTCATAAGTCATACCTGTACGTCGTAATCGGGTGGTTTGCTGGTCATTTGATAAAAAAATAATTTCACTTTGAATGATATGAATTATTTTAAATTGCTTTACTTAAATTGATTTTATTTTAATCAGATGGATTTGACTATCAATAAAACTTTTGAATTTGAGAATCTTAGTAAGTAATTGATTTTTTGCTTATATGTAATATAACCAAAAGTTATAGTTTGAAAAACCTTCGCTTGGTAAATAAACAATAAAAAGAGCAAGACAAACCTTGACTTTGGGCCTTAAAATAACTAAAAATGCTGCTTTAGTTTTATATGTTTTATTCGATCACCCTTCGAATAAAGTACATAGCTCGTAATAACACTTATTCTAAGCTGAGTAGGTGCAATCGCAAAAATATGTTTATCCCAACATGTTGATTATGCAATCACAACTTAAACGGTTGTGAGCCCAAAAAATTTTTATTACGGCAAAAACTGGAAATATGTGTGCTATAACAGTGCATACAAATTAATGAATGAATCACAGTTTATGTCTCCCATAAATGATGTGAATATAAGATTAGGGTGAATACGTTGGAACTTTTATCTGGTGGTGAAATGCTTGTTCGTGCATTAGCGGACGAAGGCGTTGAGCATGTTTTTGGATATCCAGGCGGCGCAGTTTTACACATTTACGATGCGCTCTTTAAGCAAGAGAAAATTAACCATTACCTCGTACGTCATGAGCAAGCTGCTGGTCATATGGCAGACGCTTATTCGCGTGTAACAGGTAAAACAGGTGTGGTTCTGGTCACTTCTGGTCCAGGCGCAACCAACACCGTAACGCCAATCGCAACTGCTTATATGGACTCAATCCCAATGGTGATTTTGTCTGGCCAAGTGGCGTCGCATTTAATTGGTGAAGATGCATTCCAAGAAACAGATATGATTGGTGTTTCACGTCCTATTGTAAAACACAGTTTCCAAGTGCGTCATGCAAGTGAAATTCCTGCCATTATTAAAAAAGCATTCTATATTGCATCTTCAGGTCGTCCAGGTCCTGTGGTTGTTGATATTCCTAAAGATGTTACCAATCCAGTCGATAAGTATGCTTACGAATATCCTGAAAAAGTAAAAATGCGTTCGTATCAACCGCCACATCGCGGTCATACGGGACAAATTCGTAAAGCGATTGATGAATTATTAAATGCTAAACGTCCTGTTATTTATACAGGTGGTGGTGTTGTTCAAGGTAATGCATCTCATTTGCTCACTGAACTTGCACATCTTTTAAATTATCCTGTGACCAATACTCTCATGGGTTTAGGCGCTTTTCCGGGTAATGATGAGCAATTCATTGGTATGTTGGGTATGCATGGTACATATGAAGCGAATATGACGATGCATAATGCAGACGTTATTTTGTGTGTCGGTGCGCGTTTTGATGACCGTGTAACCAATAACCCAGCAAAATTCTGTCTCAATGCCAAAGTAATTCATATTGATATCGATCCAGCAACGATTTCAAAAACTATCATGGCGCATATTCCAATCGTGGGTGCAGTTGAACCTGTACTTCAAGAGATGTTGGTCCAATTGAAACAACTCAATGTTTCTAAGCCAAATCCTGAAGTGATTGCGGATTGGTGGAGCCAGATTAATGAATGGCGCAAAGTTCATGGCTTACGCTATGAAGCAGGCGTTGATGGGGTAATGAAGCCACAACAAGTGGTTAAGGCCTTGGATAAAATCACCAACAGTCAGGCGATCATTACGTCTGACGTAGGTCAGCATCAAATGTTTGGTGCGAACTACTATACTTACACGCGTCCACGTCAATGGATTAACTCGGGTGGTCTCGGCACCATGGGTGTAGGCTTACCCTATGCGATGGCTGCTAAATTGGCTTATCCAGACCAACAAGTGGTATGTATCACGGGTGAAGCGTCGATTCAGATGTGTATCCAAGAGCTTTCAACCTGTAAACAATATGGCTTAAATGTCAAAATCTTGTGCTTGAATAACCGCGCTTTAGGTATGGTTAAACAGTGGCAGGATATGAACTACGAAGGTCGTCATTCAAGCTCTTATGTAGACTCATTGCCTGATTTTCCAAAGTTAATGGAAGCTTACGGACATGTGGGCATCCAAATTGATCACGCAGATGAACTAGAGTCTAAACTTGCTGAAGCAATGGCAATCAATGATAAATGCGTATTTATTAACGTGATGGTTGATCGTTCAGAGCATGTATATCCGATGTTGATTGCAGGTCAATCTATGCAAGATATGTGGTTAGCGAAAGGGGAGCGTACAGCATGAGACACATTATCTCTGTTCTCGTAGAGAACGAAGCGGGTGCGCTTTCTCGTTTGGTGGGTTTGTTTTCTCAACGTAACTACAACATTGAGACTTTAAACGTCGCACCAACTGAAGATCCAACCATGTCACGTTTGACACTGACAACTTATGGTGATGATCACAAGATTGAGCAAATCACCAAACAACTGAACAAACTTGTTGAAGTTGTAAAAGTGGTTGATTTATCTGAAGGTCCACATATTGAACGTGAGTTAATGCTGATCAAAGTCAAAGCATTGGGCTCGGCACGCGGTGAAATTAAGCGCACAGCAGATATTTTCCGTGGTCAAGTTGTGGATGTAACGCCTACAACCTATACGATTCAGATTGCTGGAACGACTGAAAAAATTGATGGTTTTATTGATGCTTTGGCAGAGAACACCATTTTAGAAGTTGTGCGTTCAGGTGTTTCTGGTATCGCACGTGGCGAAAAAGTTTTAACACTCTAATTTTAACCAATTCAATCTCTTTTAAATATTTATAAGAGAGTTTAACGCAGTGAATCAAAGATGATCTCTGCGTTATTTAAGGAATCAAAAAAGCATTTTAGCGGAGACAGCAATGCAAATTTTTTACGATAAAGACACTGACTTATCTATCATCCAATCTAAGAAAGTAGCGATCATTGGTTATGGTTCACAAGGCCATGCACATGCGCTTAACCTTAAAGATTCTGGCGTTGACGTAACTGTAGGTTTACGCGCAGGTTCTACTTCTTGGAAAAAAGCTGAAAATTCAGGTCTTAAAGTTGCTGAAGTTCCTGCTGCTGTAGCGCAAGCTGACGTCGTGATGATCTTGACTCCAGACGAATTCCAATCACAACTTTACAGCGAAGTGATTGAGCCAAACATCAAGCAAGGTGCAACGCTTGCATTTGCTCACGGTTTCTCAATTCTTTATAACCAAGTTGTGCCACGCGCTGACTTAGACGTAATCATGATCGCTCCAAAAGCGCCTGGTCATACAGTACGTTCTGAATACCAACGTGGTTCAGGTGTACCTGACTTAATCGCGATTCATCAAGACGCTTCTGGTAATGCACGTAACGTAGCGCTTTCTTACGCTTCTGGCGTTGGTGGCGGCCGTACAGGTATCATCGAAACTTCTTTCCGTGAAGAAACTGAAACTGACCTTTTTGGTGAGCAAGCAGTTCTTTGTGGTGGTGCTGTTGAATTGGTTAAAATGGGCTTCGAAACTTTGGTTGAAGCTGGTTATGCACCAGAAATGGCGTATTTCGAATGTCTACATGAGCTTAAATTGATCGTTGATTTGATGTTCGAAGGCGGTATCGCGGACATGAACTATTCAGTATCGAACAATGCTGAATATGGCGAATACGTAACTGGCGCTGAAGTAATCAACGAACAGTCTCGCGAAGCTATGCGTAATGCACTTAAACGTATTCAATCTGGCGAATATGCGAAAATGTTCATTAATGAAGGTGCGTTGAACTATCCTTCTATGACTGCTCGTCGTCGTCAAAACGCTGAGCATGGTATCGAAGTAACAGGTAATAAATTACGTGCTATGATGCCTTGGATCCAAGCAAACAAAATCGTAGATAAAGAAAAGAACTAAGGTTAATCGCCTGACAAAAATGGAAAGCAATGCTTTCCATTTTTTTATGTCTAAAAAATGATACGCGTAAATCTTGAATGATCCCTTTAATCTTTAGGCTGTCATGATTTATCGATATTTTTTAAATGCTCATCTAAATGATCTTAAAAACAATAAATCTCTTAGATTAATCAAAAATGCTCATTAAATGTAAATTAACTGGAATACCAAAAAGCCTTTAACCTTTGCAAGAGGATTAGAGGATTAGGATGACGAAATAATAATTGTAAATTTTTAGTTAAAAAATGACGTGTGAAAGATGTCTAAAATTTTATAATGCTTGTAGTGAATATTCTTTTAAAGTGAGCAATAGAGCATTATGCTAAATTAACCAAAATCTATTTTTTGAGTATCGTTTAATAATGAACATCCAAAGTTTATTCTGTATCGCTGCTTTATCTCTTCCTTGTTATGCCTATGCAGAAATTCAAAACACAACATCACCAAATGCGCTAAAGCCCTTAACGGATGTCCGTGTGTCCATGCAGCGAATGCTTAAATCACCTGAAGGTCGTTATTTTCTTAACCTCTATGCAGGGGTTACTAAGCCACATGCAACATTGTATGACCAAATTGAGAATAAAAAAGTGAGTTTTAAAGGTACTCAAAAAGGTGATCAAATTGCCATGGACTCATTTAAGACTGAACTGGATTCAGTCGCTTATGGGCCGATGCAATTAACAGGTGTGCTGAATGCAAATACTGGAATATTTAATACTGAACTGGTTTCAATTCAAAATAATCTGGTGAGTCGTGTGCAGTTTGAGCCTGCTTTTAAAGTCATGAATAAACCGCTTTTTGTTTTTAAATTTCATGGTGTGAAAGCGGATACCCAAGCTCAAGAGCAACTTTTAACTCGTGTGGATGTGATCAATAAAACCACAAAAGCTGTTGCACAAACACTAACGGGCTTTTCTGCATATCCAAATAGCGTGGGTTATATGGATATCAACTTTGACGGCTACTATGACATTATTCTTTCAGATTTATCGCAAGACCGTAAAGTCGAGGATAAGCGTTATATTTATTGGATGTATAACCCTAAAACACAACAGTTCCAGCGTTCAAAACAACTCGAAAAAATTATCGGGTTTCCAAACTTAAATGGTGAAAAGCAGCAAATTGATTTTGGTGCTGGACAACTATTTCAAGTTAAAAATGGACTATTAAATAAAGTGCTTGAAGAGTGAAAATGAAGGTCTGAAGCACGGTTGTTTTTTATTTAAACATAGCTTAATTCACATGTTTTAAGGTTTGAACTGGTTTTTCACAAGCCAGTTTTTTTTAAAAACATCTATTCAAAAATGTTAAATGTGCTGCAATTGTGACAGAACTTTAATCAAATGATCATCATAATGAAATGATTGCCCATTAGAGTCTCAAGTATTAGAAGAAATAGATTGAGCTGTGGTGATGAGAATCATAGACACTGCATTACCGAGAGGAAGGACATTATTTGATAACAGTCGCTTTCATTTTAAACGTCAAAATATGGGTCATTCAGAAGCACGAGTAGTCGAAGGGCTTGTACGCCCGCGCTTAAAAATTGCCATTGTCACCGAAACTTGGTCGCCAGAATTAAATGGTGTGGCGCTTTCCTTGCTTCAAATCTGTAAAGGTTTGCAGCGTATGGGACATAAAATTCTACTGGTCAGACCCTATCAAAAAGAAAAATGCTTGGACTTCTCTCCAAATAAAGAATGTTTTGTGCATGGGCAGATGATTCCAAAATATAGTCAAATGCAATTTGGTTGGCCTGAGTATCTTAAAGTTTCGAAAGCATTTGATGCATTTATGCCAGATCTCATACATGTGGTGACGGAAGGACCTTTGGGTTTGGCTGTGTTGCAATCGGCTAAATCAAGAAATATTCCAGTGACCAGTGGATTTCATTCAGCCTTTCATGATTTTAGTCGTTTTTATGATTTGGCTTTTTTACTCAAACCCATTCAGCGTTATTTAAAATGGTTTCATAACAATACTCAGCTCACCTGTGTACCAAGTCAGGATACCGCTGAAGCAATATTAAACTTTGGCGTGACGTGTCCAATTGAAGTGATTAAAACGGGCGTAGATGTCGAGAAATTTTCACCACAATTTCGTTCTGAAATGTTGAGAAGATCGTGGGGAGCTTGTGAAAAAACCACGGTCATGTTGTATGTTGGGCGCTTATCTCCAGAAAAAGAGATTCAAGTTTTAATTGAAACTTATATGTCGATGCAGAATAAAATCGGCAAAAAGCAAAAATTAATTATCGTGGGTGATGGACCTGATCGCGCACGTTTAGAAAAAATAGCACAGCAGAGTGGTGTAGTATTCACCGGAAGTCTTAAAGGGGCTCAACTTGCAGAAGTTTTTGCGAGTTCAGATGTTTTTGTGTTTGCAAGCCAAGTGGAAACCTTTGGCAATGTGGTATTAGAAGCAATGGCAAGTGCATTGCCAGTGGTTGCCTATGACTATGCAGCTGCTAAATTGCACTTAGATGTTGAAACCTCATGGCTCTGTCCATTGGGTCATAAGCAACAATTTATTCGTAATATGCAACAACTTCCAGACATTAAAATCTTGCATGCCATGGGGCGGCAGGCTATGAAAAACGTGCAAAGCGTTGGATGGGATCATTGTATTCAACAGCTTGAGCAGGCATTTTATCGTGTCGTACAGGAGACTGAACTGACGGCATAAACCTATTGGAGTAGGTGAAATGAACTTTAAGAATACTAAAATAAGAATACTTGACCTTGATCTCAAAGGTTGTCTTTATCTCAATAATCTTTCACATACGCAGAGTATCGCGTTATTTTTTAAAATGATTAGTCGTCTTGGAGATGGCCCATTTTGGTATTGCATGTTGGCCATCATTTGGTTCACCCAAGGCATCCAATATAGCCTTGAAATTATCTACCTCATCGTCGCAGGATCGGTAGGTACAGCGATATACAAGGTTTTAAAAGTAAAAACAATACGACCTAGACCGTATCAAGTCCATCAGGTCATTCGTTTGGGAGAGCATCCTTTAGATCATTTTAGCTTTCCCTCTGGGCACACCTTACATGCTGTGATGGGGACAGTGGTATTTGGTTATATTCAGCCATTATTGTTGGTGGTGATGTTGCCCTTTACCGTATTGGTTGCTTTATCGCGCATGGTACTGGGCTTGCATTATCCGACTGATGTGATTGTTGGTGCATTGATTGGTGCTTTGGTTGCTACAGGGGTTGTGTTAACAGCGCCAATACTCGGTATTTATCTATAGATTTTTATATGTAGTTTATTGTTTATTGTTTATTGTTTATTGTTTATTGTTTATTGTTTATTGTTTATTGTTTATTGTTTATTGTTTATTGTTTATTGTTTATTGTTTATTGTTTATTGTTTATTGTTTATTGTTTATTGTTTATTGTTTATTGTTTATTGTTTATTGTTTATTGTTTATTGTTTATTGTTTATAGATTTTTGATGAAGATTTTTAGATAACCATTTTGCTGTTTTATCATGGTTAATCTTAGATCAGCATTTTAAAAAACCGACAAATACATCTCTATTCATTGTGGGTTGAGACTGTGTAATAAGAGCATGCGCGAACTTGGTCTTTTTGATAAAATAGCCGGTCAAATGATGAGTTATTGATTAGGATAGAGAGATGGCTTTACGTTGGACAGATACTTTAGATATAGCAATCGAATTATATGAAGCACATCCTGATGTAGACCCACAATGGATTCGATTTACAGACCTTCACGCATGGGTGTGTGCATTGCCTGAGTTTGGTGATGATCCAGAGAAATCGACTGAAGGTTTGCTTGAAGGTATTCAAATGGCTTGGATTGACGAGGCACGTTAATTCTAAATGTGAAAAAAATCTTTTTTTTACACATCAAACGCTAAAAATAGCCCATTATTCGGTATAATGCGCAAAATTTTCATGTCAATTTGACCTAAGGAGCCAATCATGGCTATCGAACGCGCTTTATCTATCGTAAAACCAGACGCAGTTGCTAAAAATAACATCGGCGAAATCTTTGCTCGTTTCGAGAAAGCTGGTCTTAAAATCGTTGCGACTAAAATGAAGCATTTGACTCAAGCTGAAGCTGAAGGCTTCTACGCTGAGCACAAAGAACGTGGTTTCTTTGCTGACCTAGTTGCATTCATGACTTCTGGTCCTGTAGTTGTATCTGTTCTTGAAGGCGAAAACGCGATTCTTGCTCACCGTGAAATCTTGGGCGCGACAAATCCTAAAGAAGCTGCTCCTGGTACAATCCGTGCAGATTTCGCTGTAAGCATCGATGAAAACGCTGCTCACGGTTCTGACTCTGTTGCATCAGCTGAACGTGAAGTTAACTACTTCTTCGCTCAAACTGAGATTGCTCCACGTACTCGTTAATTCGCAGTATTCGAACCAGATAAGTGATATAATCCTTATCTGGTTTTTTATTCTCTATCATTTTTATTGCTCGATTATTGAGCAAAAACTTTCATCCCACGACATGGTCTAGGTAATACTCATGAATTCTGAAGTTGTCGCTTCATCCGTAAATTTAGATGAACAACAGCCATCATCTACTCGTCCTGTTCAAGTTGATGCTGTGCAGAAAGTGAATTTATTGGGCATGTCACGTCCGCAAATGGAAAAATTCTTCGAAGAGATCGGGGAAAAGAAATTCCGTGCTGGTCAGGTGATGAAATGGATTCATCAGTTCTTTGTGACTGATTTTGCCGAAATGACCAATGTGTCTGGCAAATTACGTGAAAAATTAGCGCAATTGTGTGTGATTTCTGCACCTGAAGTGGTGCACCGTAATTATTCAAAAGATGGTACACGTAAGTGGGTGTTCCGTGTTGGTGATGGCGAAGGCTCTTTGGTTGAAACCGTTCTGATTCCTGCTGAACATAAAACGGGTTCACGTAAGACTTTATGTATTTCCTCACAAGTCGGTTGTGCACTGGATTGTTCATTCTGCTCGACAGGTAAGCAAGGTTTCCAACGTGATTTAAACCAAGCTGAAATCATTGGTCAGTTATGGGTTGCTAACTATTCCTATATGGAAGATGTGCCTGTCGTAGATCGCGAGCGTTCAGTTACCAACGTGGTGATGATGGGCATGGGTGAGCCGTTACTCAACTATGATGCAGTGCTTCATTCAATGCGCATTATGTTGGATGATTTCGCCTATGGTATGTCAAAGCGTCGCGTTACGCTTTCAACATCTGGTGTAGTGCCTAAAATTGATCAAATGATTAAAGATATTGATGTTGCGCTTGCAATTTCACTTCACGCGCCGAATGACGAGTTGCGTAATGAATTGGTTCCGATTAATAAAAAATATCCATTAGAAAAACTCATTGCAGCATGTCAGCGTTATATTGCCAAAGATGGTAATGAAAGTGCACGTAAACATGTGACGATTGAATATGTGATGTTGGATGGGGTGAATGATCATCCTGAACATGCGCAGCAAATGATTAAGCTGCTCAAAAACTTGCCAAGTAAAATTAATTTGATTCCATTTAATCCATTCCCGCACGCGCCTTATGGTCGTTCAAGCCGAAATCGGATTATTTCTTTTCAAAAAACTTTGTCTGATGCTGGTTTTGTGTGTACGATTCGTCAGACACGTGGTGATGATATTGATGCAGCTTGTGGTCAATTGGTGGGTCAAGTTGCAGATCGTACCCGTCGTGCAGAACAGTGGAAAAAGAAAGTTGAAGAAAAAAATGTGATTTTACGATCACAAGGTTAAATGTTTATAAGAGCATTTTAAGGGGGCGGCATTGAGAAAACCTATGTATAAAAAAATGGTTGCTATGACCGCACTGTGTTTATCTGCATGGGTTGTACAAGGGTGTCAGAGCACAGGCTCAGGCACTATTGTTAAAAAAGATCCAGAAAAATCTGTCAAAGTCCGGACCCAAATGGCTGCTGAGTATATTCGCACTGGTGATTTGGACTCTGCAAAACGGGTTTTGGATCAAGCGCTTAAAGTCGACGATCGCGATTCGACAAGTAATATGATGATGGGTGTTTTACTACAACAAGAAGGCAGCCAAATCAATTTAGACAAAGCAGATGCTTATTTTAAGCGTGCAATTTCGATTGAACCTAAAAATGCACAAGCGCGTAATAATTATGGAACATATTTATATCAAGTAAAACGCTACAATGAGGCGATTGAACAGTTTAATATTGCTGGCAGCACGCTGGGTTATGATCAACGTTTTAAAGCGCTCGAAAATCTAGGCCGTATTTACCTGTTACAGGGTGATCGGGTGAATGCTGAAAAATCATTCAAACAAGCACTGCAAGCGAACCGTGATTCAAGCGTTTCAATGATAGAGTTAGCTGAAATTTTTTATCTACAAAAGAATTTCCTTGTAGCACGTCAACTTTATGAACAGTTTGTTCGTATTGTCGGTCAAGAAAATCAAGGTGCAAGAGCACTTTGGGTTGGTTTACGTATTGCGCGTGCCAATGATGATAAAACGGGAATGTATGTCTTGGTGAGTAAGCTGAGAACGCAATTCCCTAACAGTCAAGAATTTCAACGTTATTTGCAATTACAGTACAGTACTGAGGCCGTATGGAAGTAAATCCTAATTCACAGCAACCTAGTGGTTCAAGCCTAGCACCTAATGCTTTAGGAAATATTCAACGTCCAGGTGAGTATTTACGTCAAATTCGTATTTCACAAAATTGTGAATTAAGCGAAGTGGCGAAAAATTTGAATGTGCCCTTACGTATCTTAGAATTACTCGAAGAAGATGAATATACTGGATTGCCAGAAGCAACCTTTATTAAAGGGTATTACCGCTCTTATGCGAAATATCTTAAAGTAGATGCAACTACGATTATTCAGCGTTTTGATGAAATTTATCAAAATGATACAGGCTTATTGCCGAATCATGCATTGAATAACTCTCCAATTAAAATTATGGGGAAACTTTCAGGTTCGAATACTGAGCGTAATCGTAAATGGTTGAAACGCATTCTGATCGGTTTGCTGGTGATTGCATTGGTTTGGTTAGCGATTGAAAGCATTCAAAAGTGGACGGGTAAAGATAGTCAAAAAGAAGCAAATACTGCACAAGCAAATGAAGTGCAGGTATTGACTTTGGATAATGGCAATGCGAGTGTCGTTGTGCCTGCATCTGGTGATCAAATGACATTGGCGTTTACTCGCCCAACGTCTGTTCATATTGTGGATAGTAACGGTAAAGTGTTGGCTACTGGTCGTCAGTCAGCACCGTTAAGTTTAACGGGTGATACACCGTTCCAGATTCGTTTGGATGATGCGCAAGCAGTATCACTGAGCCTAAATAACGAAAGTATTTCATTGTCTCCATATACAGTAAACGGTAAAGCAGAATTCCGTTTATCTCGTTAATGGACCAGAGAGTAGAAGCATAGAATGATCGTAAATCCAATTAAACGCCGCCCAACACGCAAGATTCGTGTTGGCTCGGTGTATGTAGGTGGTGATGCTCCGATCAGTATTCAAAGCATGACCAATACTGAAACTTGTGATGTCGATGCAACTGTTGCGCAAATTCAACGTTGTGCAGATATCGGTGCAGATATTATGCGGGTTTCTGTTCCATCAATGGAGGCCGCTGTTGCATTTGGTGAAATTCGTAAACGTGTAACTGTTCCTTTGGTGGCAGATATTCATTTCGATTATAAGATTGCATTGGCTGTTGCAGATTTGGGTGCAGATTGCTTAAGGATTAATCCTGGTAATATTGGTTCGGAAGCGAAAATTCGTGAAGTTGTTGCTGCTGCACGCCATAATGATATTTCAATGCGAATTGGTGTAAATGCTGGTTCATTGGAAAAAGACATTCAAAAGAAATATGGCGAACCTACGGGCGCCGCATTGCTTGAATCTGCGATGCGACATATTGATATTTTAAACCGTTTAGATTTCAACGAATTTAAAATTTCAGTTAAAGCATCGAATGTATTTTTGACGATGGATGCGTATCGTTTATTGTCGGCTCAAATTGACAATCCATTGCATCTAGGCGTAACTGAAGCGGGTGTTTACCGTACAGGTTCGATTAAGTCGGCGATTGCTTTGGGTGGTTTGTTGATGGATGGCATTGGTGACACCATGCGTATTTCATTGGCTGCTGAGCCTGAAGAAGAAGTGAAGATTGGTTTTGATATTTTAAAATCATTAGGACTTCGTTCTAATGGGATTAACTTTATTGCTTGTCCAAGTTGCTCACGTCAAGAATTTAACGTGATTAAAGTGATGCAGGCTTTGGAAGAGCGTTTAGAAGATATTCGTACACCGATGGATGTATCTGTCATTGGTTGTAAAGTGAATGGACCAGGGGAAGCCAAAGAAGCTGATATTGGTATTGTGGGTGCAGCCCCGCGTTCATTGGTTTATAAAAATGGTGAGAAAAGCCATTTAATCGATACTAACCAGCTGGTTGACGAAATCGAAACGATGGTTCGTCAACGAGTTATCGAGCTCGAAGAAGCTAAATCTAAAGAGATTATTCGTACAAGTTTTGAGTAAGTTATAAGTCATGAGTTCAATTGTCGCAATTAAAGGTTTTAATGACATTCTCCCAACGCAAACATCTGCGTGGAGACGTCTAGAACAACATTTAGCATCGTTAATGGATGCTTATGGATATCAACAAATCCGTTTGCCGATTGTTGAACAAACGCATCTATTTAAGCGTTCAATTGGTGATGCGACCGATATTGTTGAAAAAGAGATGTACACGTTCTTAGACAAAGGTAATCCACCTGAGTCTTTGACCCTGCGTCCTGAAGGAACTGCAGGTTGTGTACGTGCGATGCTTGAGCATAACTTACTTCGTGGTTCTACACCGCGGGTTTGGTATGTCGGTCCAATGTTCCGTTATGAAAAACCACAGAAAGGTCGTTATCGCCAGTTCCATCAATTTGGTGTAGAAACATTTGGTGTTAGTACGCCAGATATGGACGCTGAGTTGATTTTAATGACAGCGCGTTTATGGAAACGTATGGGTGTCGCTGATAAAGTTCAATTAGAGTTGAATACATTAGGCGAGTCAGATGAACGTGCCGCATATCGTGCCGCATTGGTTGAGTTTTTAGCAGCGCATCAAGCAGATCTAGATGAAGACTCACAGCGTCGTTTGACGACTAATCCACTGCGTATTCTGGACTCGAAGGATGCTCGTACTCAGCGAATTCTTGAGAATGCACCGAAACTTCATGACTTTATGGGTGAAGAAACTTTAGCGCATTTCAATCAGTTGAAACAGTATTTGACCGATGCGGGTATCCGTTTTGTTATCAACCAAAAATTGGTACGTGGTTTAGATTATTACAATAAAACTGTATTTGAATGGATTACAACACATTTAGGATCACAAGGCACAGTGTGTGCTGGCGGTCGTTATGATGGACTTGTGGGGCAGTTAAAAGCAAAGCCTGAACAGTCAGTTCCTGCGGTCGGTTTTGCAATGGGTATGGAACGTTTACTTTTACTTCTTGAACAAGTGGGTGACAATACTCCAGTTCGTGAATGTGATGTATTCCTACTTGCAGATGCTGCGACTCAAAGTCAGGCATTGGTTGCTGCCGAACAAATCCGTGATCAACTCGATACTGCAAATAGCGCTATTCGTTTGAAAACGGGTTCACAAGGTTCGATGAAGTCACAAATGAAAAAAGCTGATCAGTCAGGTGCTTTGTTTGCATTGATTTTAGGTGAGCGTGAACTTGAAGCGGGTCATTTCTTGGTTAAAGAATTGGCGACTGCGGAACAAACTGAAGTCGCGATTGCGGATATTGTTCCGTTTATCATTGATAAAATTTCTTCAAAATAATCCAAATATAAGGAAAGGGCAGTTACATGAGTGCAATGAGTGGTGAAGAGCAACTTGATAGTGCAAAGTCATTGTTTAAGAAATATGGCTCTGCCATGGTCACAATTGTACTTATTGTATTGATCGCTTTTTTTGCCTGGGAATATTGGAAAAAGAAAACTTTGGCTGAAAATCAAATTAACACAGCGAAAGTTCAGTTGTTTATGGATGAGGTTAGAGCAGCAGAGGCAGATCCAAAACTTGCTGCTGCTCTAACTGCATCTGCAGAAAAGATCGTGAAAGAAGATCCAGATTCAGTACATGCCTTGCAAACGCAGTTGGTTATGGCAAAATTTGCGTATGATCAAAAAGATTATGCAAGAGCTGAGCGTGAACTGAAAAAAGTTGAAAATAGTCAACTCGATGATGAAGGCTTAAAGCAAATTGTAAAAATTCGTTTAGCTGATTCACAACTGGCGCAGAAAAAATTTGATGAAGCATTTAAAACCTTATCAACTGCGACATTGCCTGCATTTAAAACCACAATAGAAGAAGCACGTGGCGATATTTATGTAGCAAAAAATGATATTGAAAATGCGAAAAAAGCATATCAGAACGCGTGGAATCATTTGATTGAATCTAAACAAGAACGTCAAATTTTACAAATTAAACTCGAAAGTGTTGGCGTATTAGTGGATGATCCTGAAATTGAGCGCCCAATCGTTGAAGTTCAAATGGATGAGCCTCAATTAAATCGTCCCGTAGCGGCCCAAAAAATGGATGAGTCTTAATGCAAAGAAAGTATAAAATACCGTTTGCCTTAGCAATTTTGTCATTAGCTATTGCTGGCTGTTCAAGTAATAAAATTAAAGTAGAAAAAGTTAAGCCTAATCCGCTACCGAAACTTGAGCAATCTACAAGCTTGGTTCAAGTGTTTTCTCAAAAAGTTTCTGCGACTGATGCTGCTGATCCATTACGTTTGACGATGGCAAAAGATGGTGGCGTTTTATTTATTCTGGACCCTAAAAAGGGCACTGTAAGTGCTTATCGGGGTAAAGATCGCCTTTGGCAAAATGAAATCAGTAAAATTGGTTTAAGCTCAGGTGTGACTGCCGCTGATGGTATTGTGGTTGTTGGTAATAAAAAAGGCCAAATTTTTGCACTTGACCAAGCTTCAGGTGAGCAAAAATGGACAGCTCAACTTTCAGGTTCATTAATCAGCTCTGCATTGATTCAATCTGGACGTGTCGTTGTCGTTGCCAATGACAATACAACGTTTGGTCTTGCAGACGAGTCTGGTCAGCAAGTTTGGACGTATAAATTACCCGGTGAGCAATTTAGCTTACGTGGTCAAGCGTCACCGGTTACTCTAGATCCGAATACAGTGCTCGTTGCGTCTTCAAATGCATATTTATACGCTATAGACAGTTTGTCTGGAACACTTCGTATGCAACGCCGTGTGGCTGTGAGCGATGGTCGTTCTGATATTCAACGTTTGATTGATATCGATGCTGAACCGACAGTTGCAGGTCAGTTTGTTGTGACGACGAGTTACCAAGGTCAAGTGACTGTGACAGATCTTGCTTCACAACGTGTGGTGTGGAGTGAAGATACAAGTAGTATTACACGTCCAGAAGTTTCAGGCCGTCAAGTTTTTGTCAGCCAAACTGATGGTCAGTTGGTGTCTTATGATCTGATTACTGGCCAGAAAATATGGACAAATGATCAATTATTGAACCGAAATTTAAGTAATCCTGTCATGCTTGGCCAAGAGTTGCTGGTCGGAGATCTTGATGGTGTTTTGCACATGATTGATCCGACGTCTGGAAACATTATTGGTCGTTCTAAAACGAGTGGTGAAGTACGTTCACTACGTGTTTTAGATAATCAACTTTATGTTGCGACACGAACTGGCGCATTAAGCATTTGGCAGAATCGTTAATTTTTCTTCTGCTTATGTTAGACTAGTTATCAAATTTTATGATTTAGCCTCGGGGTCTTTGATTTTTTCGGACCCCGAGCTTTTTATTCAGGTATTTTACCTATATTTCTTCCACAGTTTCTGATGTTCTGGCCACTTGAGTTGGCTGATCTTGAATAAAGGTTAATCTATGAAACCCGTAATTGCGCTCATTGGTCGTCCGAACGTCGGAAAATCAACGCTATTTAACCAAATTACAAAAAGTCGTGATGCGCTAGTTGCTGACTTTGCCGGTCTGACGCGCGACCGTAAATATGGTGATGCTGTATTTCAAAACAAGTCTTTCATCGTTGTTGATACTGGGGGTATTGGCGAAAATGAAGGCGGTATCGATTCATATATGGCAGAGCAATCAAAAACTGCCATTAATGAAGCAGATATTATTATATTTGTAGTGGATGCTCGTGCTGGACTATTGGCATCAGATGAGCATATTGCACGTGAACTTCGTACACTGGGTAAAAAAGTGTATTTGGTTGCCAACAAAGTAGACGGTGTACACGCTGAAGCTGCTTTGGTTGAGTTTTTCAAACTTGGTATGGGTGAACCCATGCAAGTTGCTGCGAGTCATGGTCGTGGCGTGTCTCAAATGCTTGAAGATGTGTTGATCGACATTCCAGAAGATGGCGATGCTGATGAGCATGACAAAGCAACAGGATTGCGTTTAGCGATCATTGGTCGTCCGAACGTGGGTAAATCAACACTTGTAAATCGCTTATTGGGTGAAGACCGTGTTGTTGCATTTGATGAACCAGGGACGACACGTGATTCAATTTATATTCCGTTTGAACGTGATGGTCGTAAATACACGTTAATTGACACCGCTGGTGTACGTCGTAAAGGTAAGGTCGATGAAATGATTGAGAAGTTCTCAATCGTTAAAACTTTACAAGCGATTAAAGATGCACACGTCATTGTCGTTGTTCTAGATGCGCGTGAAGGCGTGGTTGAGCAAGATCTACATTTGATTGGTTATGCGCTTGAAGCGGGTCGTGCCATGGTTATTGCCATTAATAAATGGGATAACATGAGCGATTATGATCGTAAGCAATGTAAATTAGATATCGATCGACGTTTTGACTTCATTCCATGGGCAAAAGTACATTTGATTTCTGCTTTGCATGGTACGGGTGTGGGTGAGATGTATCCATCGATTCACCGTGCATTTGATTCTTCGCATTTAAAAGTATCTCCAGCGAAAATCACACAGATTTTGAATGATGCAACTGAAGCACATCAACCACCAATGATCAGTGGTCGTCGTATTAAAATGCGTTATGCGCATATGGGTGGACAAAATCCACCGACGATTGTGGTACATGGTAATAAAGTTGATAAAACGCCTGCGGACTATCGTCGTTACTTAGAAAATGTATTCCGTAAAGTGTATAAGCTTGAAGGAACACCTGTTCGTATCGAATTTAAAACCTCTGAAAATCCATTTGAAGGTCGTAAGACGGTTATGGATGAGCGTATTGCAGCGCGTAAGCGTCGTTATGTACAGAAATTTAAAAAAGCAGAAAAGAAATTTAAACGCTAAGTTTATCTGGCTTGAATGTGCAAAATTAAAAACCCAAAGTGATCTTTGGGTTTTTTTATTTTAATATATGGAAAGACGCTCAAATCAATGGATCTATATGAAGCATCAGATAAGGATTGATCTCGCTGCTATCGCTCATTTTTACCAAGATGATCAGAAATTAGAGCGCAAGTTACAGATTTTAGCTCGTAAAAATGCAATATATAACTATCGTAATCAATTACTCAGTCAACAGCTGAATGAAACTATCACTAATGATGATTTTGCCAAAACGGAATATGGGAAGCCTTTTTTAAAAACTGAAATTTCGATAATAGACAGTTTAAAAACAGGAAGTTTAAAAACTGATAGCTTTGAAATAGATAATTTAAATACATATCACTTAAAAGATTCTAATAATTTATTTTTAAACCACAGTCATAGTCAGCATTTTTATGTTTTGGCGACATCAAATAGTATTTCAGACTTGGGGGTGGATATTGAAGAGCTAAAACGTAAAGTACGCTTTGACGCCTTAGCGAAACATGCTTTTCATCCAACAGAATATGAAATTTGGATAGATTTGGAGTGCGATCCAAACTACTGGTTTAGAGTCTGGACCACCAAAGAGGCGATATTGAAAGCTAGTGGTTTAGGGATTCGAATGTCGATGAATGAAATCAATACCAATTTACATCCCATGCATCGTTCAGGATGTTTTGAACATGATTCATTGGGGTGTTTTTTATATTATAATTATTGTATTCAAGGGTGTATTCTTACTGTCGCATGGCGAGTAGATCAATTTTCACCAGATCAGGCCAAGACGCAGATTGAAATGATCGAACATTAAAAAAGCAATGATGGTTGTAGCAATCACTGTATTGTTGCTGATTAGATTGAGATGAATTTAAAATTTAAAAAATAATAAAAGTTCATACAAAAAAAGGCCCATCTTATGATGGGCCTTTTTTAATGAAAGGTTCAAACGTTATCGGGGAAGATCGTTGGAAACGACCTCTTCTTCTTCAAACTCTGGTTTTACTTGCACAATAAAGTCTTGACGGTTTAGACCACGCCAAAGTGCATAAGCAGTACCAATATAAATTGAAGAATAAGTACCCACAAAGATACCGATGAACATCGCGATGGAGAACCATTTTAGACCATCACCACCGACAAACATCATCGCGAGTACCACAAGCATGAGGGTCATAGAGGTGTGAATAGTACGACGTAAGGTTTCGGTTAAAGCAATGTTAATGACTTCAACAGGCGTAGCGCCACGAATCTTACGGAAGTTTTCACGGATACGATCCGAGACCACGATATTATCATTGAGCGAGAAGCCAATAATAGAAAGCAGGGCAGCCAATACTGTTAAGTCAAAAGGCCATTGCATTAATGCAAAAATACCCAAAGTCACCACAATATCGTGGAATAAAGACAGTACAGCACCAATAGCCAATTTGAACTCAAAGCGAATGGTGACGTAAATCAACATAATCAAAAGTGCTAATGCAACAGCACCCGCAGACTTAAGATAGAGTTCATTACCAACTTGGCCACCCACAGCATCAACTTTTGAGACTTCAGCTGCGTTATTGGGTAGTTGAGCGGCCTTAGTAATCGCATTGCTTAGATCTTCAACAGCAACATCTTGTTCAGGCATACGCACCAAGAGGTCTTTCGTGCTACCGAGCGTTTGTACAACAGCATCTTTGAAGCCAGCTTGATCAAGTGTTTTCACTACATCAGAGGCATTTACCGGTTGTTGATAATTCAGTTCTGCTGAAATACCACCAGTAAAATCTAAACCAAGATTTAAACCTTTGTTTGCGATAAAGAACACACTGACAATGGTTAAAATAATAGAGAAGATCGCCGCTGGTTTAGCGATCTTCATAAAGTTTATGACACGTTCGTTGTCTTCACGGCCGTATTTTTTTTCATCTGGTTGAGTCATATCAGTCATCTTCGATCTCCTTATATGCTCAACTTTTTCAAGTTGCGACGTTTGCCATAGATGATCTGTACAATACCGCGCGTTACCGTAATGGCAGTGAACATAGAGCACACAACACCAATCATTAAGGTTACAGCGAAGCCTTTTACAGGACCAGAACCAATTGCGAACAGAATAAATGCAACCAAGAATGTGGTTAAATTCGAGTCAAAAATAGTGTTGTAAGCTCGGTCATAACCCGCCACGATGGCTTGTTTGGGCGAGGCACCCCATTTCATTTCTTCTCGTATTCGCTCACAAATCAGAACGTTGGCATCGACTGCCATACCAATACTGATGACGATTCCGGCAATACCTGGAAGCGTAAGTGATGAACCAATCCAAGACATGACCGTTAGAATCATGGCAAGGTTAATCACCAATGCAGCGTTTGCAATCAAACCAAAGAGGCGATAGAACACCACCATCCAAATCGCGACCAATAAGAAGCCAAGTTGAGTCGACAAAACACCTTTATCAATGTTTTCTTGACCTAAGCTTGGTCCAATGACACGTTCTTCAACGAAGTACATCGGCGCAGCCAGTGCACCTGCGCGAAGCATCAATGCCAGTTCAGCCGCTTCTTGTGGTGAATCTAGACCTGTAATACGGAATTGTGAACCCAGTACAGCTTGAATGGTCGCAGCATTAATCACGACAGACTCAGTGAACGGAGTACGTACTTCAGTTTGTGTACCAGTCGCAGGATCAGTAACGTAGCTAATTTTTTGTTTATTTTCGATAAACAAAACAGCCATACGTTTGCCGACTGCGCCACGCGTTGCATCTGACATCAGCTTGCCGCCAGCTGTGTCTAAAGTAATATTTACTTCAGCACCACCGCTGTCTTGGCTAAAGCCTGAAGAGGCATTTTGAACACGTTCACCCGTTAAAATACGGTTGCGATTCAAAAGTAACTCACGACCACTGTCTAAAGATTCAAAAGCGAAGACTTCAGTACCCGGTGGAACCGCTTGACCATTACCCATGTATTGATCATTTAAATCAGAAACTAAGCGGAATTCCAAGTTTGCAGTACGACCCAATACACGTTTCGCTTCAGCTGTATCCTGTACACCAGGTAACTCTACAACAATACGATTGCTACCCTGAGTTTGTACTAATGCTTCTGCAACCCCTAACTCATTAATACGATTACGTAATGTCGTTAAGTTTTGATTGAGTGCATAAGATTGGATTTCTTGCTTGGTCGTATCGTTATAAGTCAGACGAAGTGTTGCGCCTGATTCTGATGCAAGCGCTTGTTGCGTGTATTTATTGCCTTCACGACGCAATTGATCCATTGCTGCAGAACGGTCTTGCGCGTTGGCAAATTGCACTGTGATCGTATCGTTGTTCAAAGACAAGCTATTGAACTTGATTTTATTATCTCGAAAATCTCGACGTAGATCAGAAGCGGATGTCTCCATGCGCTGTGCAATGGCTTTGTCCATATCTACTTCAAGTAGAAAGTGAACACCACCACGTAAATCTAGACCGAGTTTCATTGGCTTAGCGCCAATTTTTTGTAACCAATCTGGTGTGGTTGGCGCCAAGTTTAAAGCAACAACATAATCATCACCTAGACCTTGTCTAAGCGAGTCTTTTGCTTTGAGTTGCTCTTCAGATGAACTTAAACGAAGCAATGCTGCATTTTTAGTGAAACTATTATCGTGAGACTTAATATCATCTGCTTTTAATATTTGCTCTGCTTTTTGAATCACTGTCTCATCAATGAGAGTCCCTGCTTTGGCGCCAGATATTTGAACAGCAGGTTCATCAGGATACAAACTTGGCAGGGCATATAAAGTACTAATCACCAATACAACGAGGATCAGTAAATATTTCCATGCTGAATAACGCATTCGATTTCTTCTTAAAATGAAAAAGTCGTACTTTCGCACGACTAATTTTGATTAAAGATTATTTAAAGTACCTTCAGGAAGCACTGAAATAACACTTGCACGTTGAATTTTCACCTCGTTGCCACGGTTCAATTCAACTACCGCAAAATCACCTTCTAATTTAATAATACGACCCATTAAACCGCCAGCGAATACAATTTCACTACCTACACCTAAGCTTTCAACAAGGGTACGGTGCTCTTTTGAGCGTTTAGCTTGAGGGCGCCAAATTAGAAAGTAAAAAATTGCAACGAATACAGCAATCATTAAAATGTTTGCAATCATGCTCGGTTGTTGTGCAGCTTCACCAGCAGCATGTGCTGTAGAAATAAAAAGGCTCATTTCAATTTCCTAAATTAAAAAAAATATATCAAAGACATGACAGTAAATTGACTTGTTCTGCAATTTACCCTGTCTTTTTCTTCAGCGCAAATGCTGTTGAATTAATCTTGTGGGCAAGGCGGGACTTCTAAGCCACGACGTGCATAAAAATCTGCAACAAATGCATCAAATGTACCATTGTCTAGAGCATCACGCATGGTCTCTGTAAGACGTAGGTAATAACGTAAGTTATGGATCGTACCCAGCATAGATGCAAGCATTTCACCGCATTTTTCTAAATGGAATAAATACGAACGGGTGAAGTTGGTGCATGTGTAGCAATCACAATGTGGATCAAGAGGTCCTTGATCATGACGATATTGGGCATTACGAATTCGCACCAAACCATCTGTCACAAAATAATGACCATTACGTGCATTACGCGTTGGCATGACGCAGTCAAACATATCCACACCACGACGAACAGCTTCTACGATATCTTCTGGTTTGCCGACACCCATTAGGTAGCGTGGTTTATCTGCTGGCATTTGCTCAGGCAAATAATCCAGTACCTTAATCATTTCTTCTTTCGGTTCACCGACTGAAAGTCCGCCAATCGCATAACCATCAAAACCAACGTCAAGTAGACCTTTCAATGATTCTTCACGAAGATCTTCGTACATTCCACCTTGAATAATACCAAACAACGCATTACGGTTTTTCAGTACTTCATGATGTTGTGTTTTACAACGTTTTGCCCAACGCAATGACAGTTGTAACGATTTTTGCGCCTCCTCATGTGTTGCAGGATAAGGCGTACATTCATCAAAAATCATGACGATATCAGAATTCAAAGTATGCTGAATATCCATGGAAATTTCAGGAGATAAAAACACTTTTGAACCATCGATTGGAGAACGGAAAGTCACACCATCTTCTTTGATTTTACGCATTGCGCCTAGGCTGAACACTTGGAAGCCGCCTGAATCGGTCAGAATGGGCTTATTCCATTTCATAAAACCGTGTAAGCCGCCATGTTCTCTAATGACATCTAAACCTGGACGTAAATACAAGTGAAAAGTGTTGCCTAAAATGACTTGAGACTTAATCTCTTCGATATCACGCGGGAGCATACCTTTGACTGTACCATAGGTACCAACAGGCATGAACATTGGTGTTTCAACCACACCATGCTCAAGGGTTAAGCGACCACGACGGGCACGGCCCGACTGCGCTAATTTTTCAAACTTCATAAAATGTCCAAATCGAGGCGAAAAAACAGTTCGCTGATTGATTGCGGTAAAGTGCTCTATTTTCCTAGATAATGGCATCATATGCTAGAAAAATTACAATAAGCTATGTTTTGAATTTTAAGACAGATCACGCTTAAGCGACTGAGCGAATGCTTAAATAAAGAATTAAATAAAAAATTAAATAGTGAATTAGATAAAGAACTGAATGAGGAATTAAATAAAACCTGAATGAAAGACTGAATATAAGACTGAATATAAGATTGAGTTAAGCAAGAAGTTGCTGAATACGATCTTGAATTTCATACTTGGTCATGACCAATACGCCTGCATCCATCGCTGCGATATCATTAATCAAACGCTGTATAGAAGAACTGGTTTCTAAAAAATAGGGTTCCAAAGTCAGTAAATAGGCTTGCTGTGCGACCTGTAAATCATCATAAGGTTCAATTTCTAAAGCTTGGCCCAAATCAATTAATACTTCTTTATCAATTTGACTTAAATAAGTCGTCGATTTACCTTTCGAGACTAAGCTGGATTTTAAATTGGCAATCGCTTCATAAAGATCGGAAGAGGGGGTATTTAACTGAACTAAAGAGGTCAATGCAATTTGAGAATTACTTGGCAAATGAACCACAAAAGTAATGTTCTCTGCTGCGATCTGATACTTTTTTAAAATCGTCTCTTTTACTTCCAATAAGCCTTGGATATAAAAATTTAATGCATTGTCATTAAATCGGTCATTCAGATTATTTTGTGTAGAGTTAAAACGCGTTTGTTGAAAATACTCACTCATCTTGCGGGTAAATAGCGCTAAGCCTTGCTGAGTTTGAGCACGATACTGCCATTTATCTATATTCCACTTATCATTTTCAGCCAAATATTGATGCTTGTTTTCCACTTCGTTTAATAAACTTTGTTGCGTTGAAACTGTAGAATATTGAGCAACCAATAGCGTATTCAAGACTAAAGCAAATGCATAAATTTGCTGATCATTATACTTAAGATATAAAGCATCAAATTCATGCAATAAAGCGGTTTTTAAATCTGCTAAATACTCAGATTGGCTAAATTTTAAATCAAACATTGATATCTCAATTTTAGTTGTTTTATGTAGGTGCTGAAGGTAATTGTGGATTATCGACTCGCTAAAGTAAATCTGAGTTCATCGCTATTTTGAAAATTTGCAATATCATTAAAATTTTATCTAAGTAATACACCATTCAACGTACAAATAGCCTTTAGAAATAACCTAAAGAGCGGGGGAAATGGTGCAACCAAGCTTAAAATTAGTGTGTATCTATTTTTATATTTTTTTGAAGTGAGTCATTCCAAACATGCTATTCAACTCATGTTTGGTCGACGAATATCATTTGCCGAACAATACGCTGCAAAGTCTACGGATTTAAATTTTTTAGACGAAGCCGTTATTGTATTGATCGGCGGGATGATGTTCTAGCTTATTTAGCTTGATGGCTGAGCTTTGTCGACTAACATGGCGTCGCCATAACTAAAGAAGCGGTATTGGCTGTCCACGGCATGTTGATAAGCATTCATGATGTTGTCGCGATTAGACAGTGCTGAAACCAGCATCAGTAAAGTAGATTCAGGTAAATGGAAGTTGGTAATTAAACGATCCACGACACAGAACTGATAACCAGGATAAATGAAAATTTGCGTATCACCCGTCCAAGCACCAATTTTACCACCACAGGCTTGAGCTGCACTTTCTAATGCGCGCGTTGCAGTTGTACCAATGGCGATCACTTTATTGCCGCGAGCTTGTGTTTCACGAATCTGTTGAACTGTTGCTTCAGGCACATCACACCATTCGCTATGCATAATATGATTTTCAATATCATCAGTACGTACAGGTAAGAATGTCCCTGCACCCACATGCAAAGTTACAAATGTGCGTTGGATGCCTTTTTCTTGCAACTTTAAGAGTAAGGCATCATCAAAATGTAAACTGGCTGTTGGCGCTGCTACGCTGGCAATTTTGGTGGGATCATTAAATACTGTCTGATAACGAACCGTATCAATTTCTTCAGCTTCACGATTGAAGTAAGGCGGGATAGGAAGTGCGCCGTATTGATCTAAGACTTCTAATATCGGTTGCGAAAACTCAACCACAAATAAATTTTCATGACGGCCTGTTACCGTTACCTTAACTTCATCGACGCCTATAAACAGTTCAGCGCCAGCTTTAGGGGAGTTACTTGATTTAATATGACAGTGTGCAACATGCTGATCGAGCATTCGTTCAACCAGCACTTCAATTGCTCCACCTGTGGCACGTTTGCCTTTGAGTCGTGCTTTCATCACTTTGGTGTCATTCAGCACCAAGAGATCACCTTCATCAAACAGGTCGATAATATCGGTGAAATGTAGATCTTGATATTCACCATTGGCTTTGAGGTGTAGAAGACGAGAAGCACTACGACTTTCTAAAGGATAGCGGGCGATCAATTGGTCAGGGAGTTCAAAATTAAAATCTGAAAGTTGCATCATGAAATAAGGCTTAAACAGCAAAAAAATTTGTGGCTAGTATAATCTTTTTTTTATTTTGGCGTTGAAATTGATGATTTATACAGCAAAAACAAAGCTATTGATTTAAAAGTAAACACTTGTCTAAACATATTATTGACAAGAAAAATAAAATCGCTAATATACGGATCACAACCTTTCCCGAGGTGGTGAAATTGGTAGACGCGGTGGATTCAAAATCCACTATCAGAGATGATGTGTCGGTTCGAGTCCGACCCTCGGGACCAAATTCTAAAAAACCCCAAGCATTTTAAGCCTTGGGGTTTTTTATTGCCTGTGATTTTTAAAAAATTAAATGATATAAAATCTCTTTCTATCCGTAATTTAATGTATTAGTCTAATCACTATCTGAATGATTTTTGTACCTCTTCAGAAAGGGTTGGTAAGTAACTGACTTTTTTGGACTAACTGATTTATTTAGAATAATAGATATACTCCATCATTCGACATTAATTCAGGATTATTGAGTATTAATTTTCCGTATGGATTCAAGCATGAAATTAGAATTAATAGAAGTCGATCAAGCAGATCAGCTTAGTGCTTGCAAACTGTCCTTGCTATTGGGGGTCTTTACGCCCAAAAGTCAGGTTGAGGGATTATTGAAGTTTGCTCGTGGTCTGTTGCTTGCCGAATCTGGAATCTTGGCTTTTCATGATGAGCCTTATATTTGGCACTCATCACCACAAGGTTTTAAAGCATTTCATGCGAAAAAAGACGCAACTTTGCTGAAATACTTTAATGGCAGTAGCTCATTGGGCGCGAAACATGAAAATTATTTAAAATTTTCACAACATATTCGTGCATTGGGTGTGAATCATTCACGAGTGATCGCCTATGATCTCAAGTTGGATGATGGGGTTTCGATTGGTCAACTTATCTTATTTGATAACGAAACAGATGCATTTGTAGAGGAACAATTAGAATTAGTCCATGAATTCGCGATGGGCATTATTCGGATTATAGAAATTCGGCTAGAAAATGAAGAGCTTAAAGAACAATATGAACAGCAATCCGCTTTAAATTTTAGTAAAACAAAATTTTTCCAAATTATTGCGCATGATTTACGTGCGCCATTCCATGGTCTGTTGGGTTTTTCTGAAGTTTTGTCGCAAGAGCGAGATACTTTAGATGAGTCAAGTATTCAGAATATCGCGGATTACTTACATGATACCGCCAACTCTACATATAACTTATTAGAAAGCCTGTTGAATTGGGCGATGGCTGAAGGCGGACGTTTTGTATATCACCCGATTAATTTTGAACTGAAGCAAGTCACGCGTATTGTTTATGATGTGTTGATTACATTGGCAATGAAAAAAAATATACAGCTGGTCGACAATACGCCAAGCCAACTCAAAGTATTTGCTGATATTAATATGATAACCTCGGTGATCCAAAACTTGGTCTCAAACGCTTTGAAATTTACCCATATCGATGGATCTGGACAAGTCTATATCAACGCAGTTGAAAGAGCGCATGGTATAGAGCTGACGATTTGCGATACTGGTTTAGGAATGACTCAAAAACAGATAGATCATTTGTTTCAACCTGATTTAAAAGTGACATTAAAAGGAACATCAGGTGAAAAGGGCGCTGGTTTAGGATTGGTGCTGTGTAAGCGGTTTATTGATTTGAATAATGGCACAATTGATGTGTTCTCCAAAGAAGGTGAGGGAACAACCTTTAAGGTGGTTTTACCTGCTGCTAAAAATAATCATCAAAGTTTAGTTGTTGCTCAACTCGGTGAGGAAGTCACAACGCAAAACTAAAGTTAAATATTGAATTAATTTTTTCCAAATTTGCCTTTGAACTGCTATAAAAGAGATACAAAAAATACAGTCAAAGGTTTTGAATGAATGCTGCACAACTGCAAAAGACTTTAAGAGCAAGTCAATATGCTGAACAAGTTCTGAATTTGCATTCTTCATTATTAGAACAAGATTATAAAACTGATCAATTCCTAGGTTTTCTTTCCTCGGAAGTGATTTATCAATTTGTGCACAATGCGCTTAACGATATTCAGGATGAAAATCAATGGATGCAAAGCTTACGCATTTTGCGTGCACGACTGATGTTTCGATGGATTTGGCAAGATGCCAATCACATCATAGATGTGGTAACGCTTACTCGAGAACTCTCTGATTTTGCCGATGCCTGTATAGAAGCGGCCAAGCATTTTGCACGTATTCCGTTGCTCGCTAAATATGGCGAACCTATTGGTTACTCTGGAAAAGTACAAGATTTAATTGTGGTGGCAATGGGCAAATTAGGTGCTCAGGAATTGAATCTCTCGAGTGATATTGACCTCATTTTTGCTTATGATGAGCAAGGCGAAACCAATGGTCGTAAATGCATTGATGTGAAAGAGTTCTGTATTCTGTGGGGGCAGAAAATCATTTATCTCTTGGAGCACATTACTGCAGATGGTTTTGTGTTTCGAGTGGATATGCGTTTACGTCCATGGGGGGATGGTTCTGCATTAGCGATTAGTCATGTTGCGCTCGAAAAGTATTTAAGCCAACATGGCCGTGAGTGGGAACGTTATGCGTGGATTAAGGCGCGTGTCGTGACCCAAGGGCAAGATGGACAAGATTTATTGGCCATGACCAGACCCTTTGTTTTTCGTAAATATGTCGACTTCTCCGCTTTTGAAGCCATGCGTGAAATGAAGGTCATGATTGAGCGTGAAGTGACACGTCGAAATATTGAAGATGATATTAAACTCGGTGCGGGAGGGATTCGGGAAGTCGAATTTATCGTACAGGTTTTTCAACTGATTTATGGTGGATCAAAACTAGAGCTTCAAGATCGTCAATGCTTGGTCAATTTAAAGCATTTGGGGGAAATGGGGTTTTTGGAGCCAGAAGCTGTACATGACTTAAAAGATGCATATTTATTTTTACGACGTGTTGAGCACGCCATTCAAGCCTTGCATGATCAACAAACACAAAGCCTACCGACTGAACCTGATTTGCAGGCACGCATTTATGAAACATTAAATTTTAGCAGTTGGGCTGAATTTAAAAAATTCCTTAATGAGAAACGTGCCAAAGTAATTTTCCAGTTTGAACATTTAATTAAGGATAAAACCCAAGACTCGCCTGAATTGAGTTTTTCGGATTTAGATGAACAACTGAATGAAATTCTAGATGAACATGCAAAAAATTTAATTCATGAGTTTTGGTTCGGACATGCCATTAAAAAACTGCCTGCTAAAGCAATGCAGCGTCTAAAAACATTTTGGCCGCATTTAATTGCAGCGATATTGCAATCCGATAATCCGCAAGTGGCTTTGATTCGACTCATGCCATTGGTTGAGTCTGTGATGCGCCGTACCGTTTATTTGGTCATGTTGATTGAAAGTAAAGGTGCGCTACAACGTTTAGTAAAAATGGCGACAGTAAGCCCATGGATTTGTGAAGAACTGACTCATTATCCGGTATTGCTTGATGAGTTTTTATCGATGGATTTTGAGTTGCCTAAACGCCAAGATTTAGAAGACTCATTACGTCAGCAGTTGCTTCGGATTGAAATCGATCAAATTGAAGATCAGATGCGAGTACTCCGATTATTTAAAAAATCTAATGTCCTGACCGTTGCCGCAAGTGACGTACTGGCTGAAAGCCCTTTGATGCGTGTATCTGATGCTTTGACAGATATTGCTGAAATTTCTGTACAAGCAAGCTTAAATTTAGCCTATCAAATGACAGCAAAAAAACATGGCTATCCTATCGATGCTGATGGTGTACGTTGCAGTTTAGAACACACCGCTTTTGCTGTAATTGGTTATGGCAAGCTCGGTGGAATTGAAATGGGCTATGGATCCGATTTAGATTTGGTGTTTATCCACTATATGGATGAACAAACAGATACCGATGGGATCAAGCCGATTAGCGGTTTTGAGTTTGCTATGCGTGTTGCGCAAAAACTGATGTCATTGATGACGACTCAAACGCTTGATGGGCGCGTTTATGAAGTGGATACGCGTTTAAGACCCTCTGGAGAGGCTGGATTATTGGTGACCAGTCTAAAAGCTTTCGAACAATATCAGCTTAAGAATGCATGGGTCTGGGAACACCAAGCCATTGTTCGTGCGAGAACGATAGCTGGAGAACAGAGTTTAAGGACTAAACTTGAAGAATTGCGTTGCCGCATATTAACCTCGCCCCGTGAAGAAGAAAAAGTTCGCACTGAAGTTTTAAACATGCGTAAAAAAATGAAAGATCATCTTGGTTCGTCAAAAGAGCAAAAAAAAGATGGAATATTTCATTTAAAACAGGATGCGGGTGGTATCGTTGATATCGAATTTATGGCACAGTATGTCGTGTTAGCCTGGAGTGGGACGAATCCTGATCTCGCCCATTATTCCGACAATGTACGAATCTTAGAAGATGCTGCAAAGGCACGTTGCTTATCCAGTGATGATGCATCAGCCTTGATTCATGCCTACCTGAGTGAACGAGCCGAGAGCCACCGTTTAGCGCTTGCAAATCAAAACATGCAAGTGAGCGCTGCAAAGTGGCACGATACCAGAGAGGTCGTTTGTAAATTATGGCAAAGATTAATTGATCCAACTGCGGTGTTCGCATTGGGTAGTGAATAATTCAGTATACATTTGGAGTTTAAGTCATGAATTTGGCTGATCGTGATGGTTTTATTTGGCAAGATGGACAAATGGTTGATTGGCGTGAAGCGAAAACTCACGTCCTAACACATACTTTACACTATAGTATGGGTGTGTTTGAGGGTGTCCGTGCCTATGAAACTCCTAATGGAACGGCTATTTTCCGTTTAAAAGAACATACTAAGCGCTTATTAAATTCAGCAAAAATTTATCAAATGAAAGTTCCATTTGATCATGCAACATTAGAACAAGCGCAAATTGATGTGGTTCGTGAAAATAAATTAGCATCTTGCTATTTACGTCCAATTATTTTTATCGGTTCAGAAAAGTTGGGTATTGCAGCAACAGATAATACCATTCATGCGGTTGTTGCTGCATGGAGCTGGGGTGCTTATTTGGGTGAAGAAGCGATGACGAAAGGTATTCGCGTAAAAACATCTTCATTTACACATCACCATCCTAACGTGACGATGTGTAAAGCAAAAGCATCTGGTAACTACACGCTTTCTATTCTTGCACATCAAGAAGTGGCGCATTCTGGTTATGATGAAGCGATGCTGTTGGATCCACAAGGTTTCGTGTGTCAAGGTTCTGGCGAAAACGTATTCTTGGTACGCGATGGAGTGATTCATACACCAGAAGTTGCGGGTGGAGCACTTGATGGTATTACGCGTCAGACGGTAATCACGATTGCTAAAGACCTTGGATATGATGTGATTGAGCGTCGTATTACTCGCGATGAATTTTATATCGCAGATGAGGCTTTCTTTACAGGTACAGCCGCTGAAGTCACGCCAATTCGTGAGTACGATGATCGTGAAATTGGTGAAGGTACTCGTGGTCCGATTACGACACAGATTCAAAAAGCTTATTTTGATGCTGTTCAGGGTAAAGATCCTAAATATGCGCATTGGTTGACTTACGTTAAGTAAACTTCCATTTATAAAAAAACCTCTCTTTTGAGAGGTTTTTTTATATTTTAATGAAGCCAATACTTTGAACTTATGTCATCATATTGGCTAATTTAGAAAATAACTGTGGGTTGAAACATAGACCATGAGTAACATCGTTATATGTATGAAGTGGGGAACCAAATACGGTTCTGACTACGTTAATCGTTTATATAATATGGTGAAAAGACATACCACAGTTGATTTTCAAATGGTATGTCTAACTGACCGTACCGAAGGTATTGATCCTGCGGTTAAATGTTTTCCCATTCCGCCATTGGCACTTCCTGAGGGAGCGCCTGAAAGGGGTTGGAATAAACTGTCTACTTTTGAACCAGATTTATATGGTTTGGAGGGCAATGCCTTATTTTTAGATCTTGATGTGGTCATTGTTGATAATATCGATGATTTTTTTACTCATCCTGGTGAGTTTTTGATTATTCATGATTGGAAAAGACCTTGGCGTATTACAGGCAATAGCTCTGTCTATCGTTTTACGCTTGGCGCATTTCCAGGTCTTTTGCCCTATTTTCGTGAAAATTTTGACGAGATTCGTCAAAAATTCCGTAATGAACAAGCTTATTTGTCATGGTATGTAGATCGTGAAGGCAAGCAAACATATTGGCCTGATCATTGGTGTAAAAGCTATAAATATCACTGCCTACAAAAAATTCCGATGGCATATTTTAAACCACCTGTGAAACCTGAAGGTGTCAAAATAATCGTATTTCATGGTGAAATTAATCCACCAGATGCAGTTAATGGTGGTGGCGGGAAGTGGTATCGCTATGTGTTGCCATCTCAATGGATCAAGGATGCTTGGCAGTAAGCTATGAATGACACACTCAATCAAGAATATAGACCATACCGTTTGAGTGTGGTCATTATGGTAAAGAACGAAGCCAAAAATTTAGAACAATCTTTACCTGCTTTGAAAGGTTGGATCGATGAATTAATTGTGCTTGATTCTGGCAGTACGGATCACAGTCAATCTTTGGTTGAGGCAGCAGGCGGTCAATGGTATGTGAATGCTGAATGGCCTGGTTTTGGTAAGCAGCGTCAAATTGCGCAAAGTTATGCTACTGGAGACTGGATTCTTGCTTTAGATGCAGATGAAGTCATTACTGAACAATTAAAAAAGAGTATTTTAGACGCAATTCAGACTCAACCAGAAAATACAGTCTATGGCGTTAAGCGAATTGACTGTATTTTTGGACATGAAATCGATAATCCACTTTGGCCGATTAAGGCCCACTGGCGCTTATATCCAAAGCATTTCCAATATAATGATAATTTAGTTCATGAGTCTGTTGACCTGAAGCAAGCTGAGACTCAAGCTTTAAAAGGCTATATGCTGCATCAAACTGCGGATACACCTCAATTTTGGTTAGATAAGCGTTTGGCTTATGCGAAAGCATGGGCAGAAGATCGTCACCAAAGAGGAAAAACCGTTAGCATTTTTAGTGTGTTTTTTCATGCATTGTGGGCGTTTATAAAACAGTATTTTATTGATGGTCGCTTTTTAATGGGCAAATATGGCTTTGTATATGCCTTATTATTTAGCCAGTACACCTTTAATAAATACGCAATTTTATACGATTTAAAACACAATCCTGCGGAAACTACATTTCAAAAAATCTTACAACAACAGACGCTGCTGCAACCAATCCAACTGAATGAGAAGAAAGCGACAGTTTCATTGGTGATGATTGCTAAAAATGAATCTCGACATCTCGCAGCCTGTTTAGAAACAGTCCATGATATTGTGGATGAAATTATTATTCTTGATTCAGGTAGTACCGACAATACTCGTGAAATCGCAGAAAAATATGGTGCTAAATGGTTTGTAAATAAAGATTGGCAGGGTTTTGGAAAACAAAGACAGCTTGCTCAAAGTTTTGCGACTCAAGAATATGTTTTGGTGATGGATCCTGATGAAAGACTAGATCAGTCACTCAGAGAATCCATTGTGAATGTGCTTAATCAGCCTTTACAAAGAGATAAAGTATTTAGTTTTGCACGTGTTAATTTCTTCTGTGGCGTCGAAGTGCAAAAGCGCTTTTGGTATACGGATAAATTAGGCCGTCTTTATTCAAATCAAGATTTTAAATATTCATCTCTAGAGGTGCATGAGTCTCTAGATCAAAAAAATGTGCCTTCGGTACGACTGAATGGTTATTTACCCCATTTAACCAACGATGATTTACACCATTTCTTACTGAAAAATATTCGATACAGTCATGACTGGGCGAGTGATAAATATAAGAATGGAAAGAAAGTAAATTTATTTGCTTTGATTTTTCGCTCGATTTTTTCATTTATTCGTGAATATATCATTCGTGGTGATTTTATTGGTGGAGCGTATGGATTTATTTTAGCAATGGCATCAATGGGCTATACCTTAGATAAGTATTTGATGCTGTGGGAAAAAAATAATCAAAAGTAATATTAAAAGTAATGTTAAAACGCTTAAGTTTTTGATATTTTATACGAGAATTATCAGCTACATGTTTGAAGTTCGACATTCTAACTCATTTTTTATATTGATAATTTTTGTTGGAGTTTACGCTTTTGAATGATTTAACGAAATGAAAGTATTAATTGTCAATCAGTCTCAGATACCAGTATATGCATATGGCGGTACAGAACGTGTTATTTGGGATTTGGCTAGAATTTTAGTCGAATTGGGTCATGAAGTCGTTTTTCTAGTACCACAAGGATCGTCTTGTGATTTTGCTGAAGTGTTGTTCATTAATCCTGCGCTAAGCTGGGATCAACAAATACCTTCAGATATTGATATTGTTCATTTTCAGTTCCAACCTCCTAAAATGAAATTAGAAACGCCCTACGTAGTTACTGAACATGGGAATGCCAAGTTAAATTCACTATTAGATTCTAATACTATTTTTGTTTCTAAAGATCACGCACAACGTCATGGATCCAATCATTTTGTATATAACGGTTTGGACTGGAGAAACTATGGTGAAGTGGATTGGGGGATTAAACGAGATTATTATCATTTTTTAGGTAAAGCGGAATGGCGTTTAAAAAATGTTAAAGGTGCAATACACGTTGCTAAAAAAGCAAACGTTCCTTTGCATGTTTTAGGCGGTCAGCGCTTCAATTTTAAGCGAGGTCTAAGACTAACATTTTCCTCTAAAATTAAGTTTCATGGCATGGTTGGTGGTCAGGAAAAACTAGCGCTGCTACAGAATTCTAAAGGTCTTATTTTTCCTGTTAAATGGCATGAGCCTTTTGGTTTAGCAATTATTGAAAGTATGTACTTTGGTTGTCCTATTTTTGCTACACCTTATGGTGCAATTCCAGAGTTAGTCCCAGTACAGTGTGGTAAACTGAGTCATAAGGCCGAAGTTTTAAAAACTGCTATAATAGAAAATAATTATGATCCATTGATTTGTCATCAGCACGTTAAGCAGCATTTTAATGCGATTAAGATGGCAAACCATTATTTGGAATATTATCAATTAGCGATATCAGGTACCAAAATAAATCTTGAAGCGCCATCTTTAAAAGAAACAGCTGAAAATCAGCCTTGGTTTCAATAAATGTAATTTGGAATATTTTATGCAAAACTATGTCATTAGTCTAAAAAATGCCTCTGAACGTAGACAGCATATTGAATATGAATTTTCAAAAAATAATATTAATTTTAGTTTTTTTGATGCGATTACACCTGATCAAGCAAATACTATCGTCTCAGATATGAAAATGAAAGTGAATGCTGAGTTGCTTGCTCCATCTGAGTTAGCCTGTTTATTGAGTCACATTGAACTTTGGAAAAAAATAATTTCAGAGAGTATTCCTTATACGGCTATTTTTGAAGATGATATTTACTTAGGTGAAAATGCAGAAAGTATATTTAATGATGATGATTGGCTTGAATCTGATTGGCATATTATTAAACTTGAATATTTTTATCGTAAAGTTATTCTCAGTAACGAAGGTAAAAATTTAAAAAATACAGATAGGAAAGTGCATGTATTAAACGGTCCAAATTTAGGTGCAGCCGCCTATATTTTAACTTTAGATGGGGCGAAAATGTGCCTTGATTATGTTTTAAATCATACGGCACAACCTGTAGATCATCTTATTTTTGATAAAGCGATATTAGATCGTTCATTGAAAGTTCATCAGATGAATCCTGCTATTTGTATTCAAGAACTCACCTTATCGCCAGAAATAGAAAATACTAAACTTGCAAGCAGTCTGTTGAAAGAAAGACATTCCAGAATGAAAACCTATAAGAAAAAAGGTTGGAATAAAATAAAATTAGAGCTTATACGTATCATTAGGCAAATTAGGTTTGCATTGTTAAAGAAGACAGTCAGTTTTAAATGATTTTGAGAGTTAGATCTTAGTGTAAATGAAAAATTTTATTATTAGTTTAGTTGACGCAGCTGATCGTCGAACACATATTAGGAATGAATTTAATAAGAGTGAAATTGATTTCACCTTTTTTGATGCCATTAATATTACTCAGATTGATGAAGTTTCAACTCAATTAAATTTGAATCTCAGCAATTCTGATTTAACAAATGGAGAAAAAGCATGCCTTTTATCTCATGTTTATTTATGGAATAAGGCCATTGAAGATCATTTAGAATATATTGCTATTTTTGAAGATGATATTCTTTTGGGTGAGGATATATCGAGTTTTTTGAATAATAATCATTGGATTTCAGAAGAGATGGATATTATTAAACTTGAGGCATTTTCACCATCAGCGCTCATGATTTTGAAAAAAATACCGATTACAAAGCAAAGACACCTTCGTAAAATGCAGGGGATTCATCTGGGAGCGGCGGGCTATATTTTAAGCCAAAAAAGTGCCAAAACATTGCTTAAATATATCCAGAATTTAGACGTGATTATTCCTGTTGATCATATTTTGTTTGAATTCTTTATTGAATATTCAGATCTCAATATTTATCAAATATGTCCAGCATTATGTATTCAAAGTGATCGTTTGAATTCCAACCCAAATACCAGTGTGATTCATAGCCAATTGGAGTCTGAACGCAGAGAGCGCTTAGATTATAATTTACTCAATGAACGAAAGATAAAAAAGAATTTGGTCTTTAAAATTAATCGCGAATATCAACGTTTAGTAATTAAATTAAAATTATTATTTTGCAAAATTAGTTTTAAATAATACGGAATTTTAACTCACTCATAATGTTTAATTTCATTTTGCATGCGACGGAAACGTTTATAGCCCCATAAATATTGATGGGGTTCAGCATTAATCATGTGTTCCAACTCTTTATTTAGCGTATCAACTGAAAGTTGTAAATCTTTAGATAAAATTTCATCAGAAAGTTCATTGACAAAAATTTCAAAACCATCAAGCTGATTTGTACGTCTACAACTTAAGCCAATAACAGCACATTGTGTTTTTGACGCTAATTTTGAAACCAATGTAGAAGACAGCGTATTTTGTCCATAGAATGGTGAGTAAACTCCTCCAGACTCCTTAGGTACGTGATCAGGTAAAATTGCGGTTAATCCACCTTGTTTTAGATGTTTGAATATAGCACGCACACCTGATTCATCTGTCGGGACTAAAGTTGCATTTAATCGCTGTCTCGCTTCTAACATGAAGCGATCTAAATCTTTATGTTTATTGGGTTTATACATGATGACAGGGGAGGAGTATTGATTTAGCCAGACATTTAAGAGTTCCCAAGTGCCAAAATGTGGAACAACGACAATTACACCTTGTCCTGCATTAATCGCATCAAAAAAAATATTTTCGTTATGTATTTTGGTAATCAGTGAGAGAGCATAGTTGGTACTCGAACCCCAAATTTTGATGGATTCTGCATAAGTCATACACTGACTTTCCAAACTTTTCTTGATCAAAAGAGTTCGTTGATCTTGATTTAATTCTGGGTAAGCAATTTTTAAATTAATTTCTGTTGTTTTTCTAGCGGATGAATTGGTAATAAATAACAGTCTTCCAATGGCCTTTGCGAGAGATTGAATCGCTGTCATTGGAAGTTTAGAAAAAGTTTTTAGCGTTGAATACATCACGATGATTTGAGCTACTCTAAAAATTCAAAAGATAAGAGCTTAAGTTCGATCAGAGTTTCCTTTAATCACCATATAAATAAGCGCTGAAATAACACCAAAACCAGCAACAAAACTACTTCCACTAAAATAAACAATACGCTCGTAAGTGGTTAAATTAAATAATTGTTCATTTAAAATATAACGCATAAATGCCCACTGCACGATTGCAAAAACAATAATAATAATTGTATGACGACGAACATCTGGACGCATAGCCATGAGAAACTACCTTTAAATGAATGACATCATTATGCCATTGATGAGAATATATCTCAATTTTGTTATGAAAAACAAAAGCCCTACATGAGAGTAGGGCTTTTAAAAGAATCAAAAATTAAATTATTTCGTTTCTTCAGCTTTTGGTTTTTCGCGTAGACGAATTCCTAAGTCACGTAACTGGTTGCTTTCAACTGGCGCAGGTGCTTGAGTTAAAGGACATTCTGCAGTCTTTGTTTTCGGGAATGCGATTACATCACGAATAGAAGAAGCACCAGTCATGAGCATCACTAGGCGATCCAAACCGAATGCCAAACCACCATGCGGAGGAGCACCGAATTTTAATGCATTGAGTAGGAAGCTGAATTTTTCTTCCGCTTCTTCTTCATTAATACCCAGTGCTTCAAAGATCGCTTTTTGCATTTCTAGGTTATGAATACGCAGTGAACCACCGCCGACTTCAGTACCATTTAATACCATGTCATAAGCAACTGAAAGTGCAGCACCTGGATTGTTTTTCACTTCTTCAACGCTAGATTTTGGTAGCGTGAATGGGTGATGTACAGAGGTCCATTTGCCATCATCAGTTTCTTCAAACATTGGGAAATCAACCACCCAAAGTGGCGCCCACTCGCAAGTTGCAAGCTTCATGTCGTGACCGACTTTGATACGTAACGCACCCATTGCATCGTTTACAACTTTAGCTTTGTCTGCACCGAAGAATACGATATCGCCATTTTCAGCGCCAACACGTTTCAATAGATCAAGTACGATTGGCTCGATGAATTTAACGATTGGAGATTGAAGACCTTCAATGCCTTTTTCAAGATCGTTGACTTTAATATAAGCCAAGCCTTTTGCACCGTAGATACCAACGAATTTTGTGTATTCGTCAATTTGGCTACGTGGAAGCGCGCCTGCACCTGGTACACGAAGTGCAACAATACGCCCTTTAGGATCTTTAGCAGGGCCTGCGAATACTTTGAACTCAACGTCTTGCATCATGTCTGCAACGTCAACCAATTTCAAAGGAATACGCATATCTGGCTTGTCAGATGCATAGTCACGCATTGCATCCGCATAGGTCATACGTGGAAATTTATCAAACTCAACGTTTAAAAGTTCTTTGAACATTTTAACAGTTAAGGTTTCCATCAAATCCATAATGTCATCGTCACTCATGAACGATGTTTCAACGTCGATTTGGGTGAATTCAGGCTGACGATCTGCACGTAAGTCTTCATCACGGAAACATTTAGCAATTTGGTAATAACGATCGATACCGCCCACCATCAACAATTGTTTAAACAATTGTGGTGATTGTGGAAGTGCATAGAAGCTACCGTTTGATACACGACTTGGCACTAAATAGTCACGTGCGCCTTCAGGTGTTGCACGAGTCAAAATTGGTGTTTCAACGTCTAAGAAACCATGATCTTCGAAATAGTTACGAATAAGATTGGTGAGTTTAGAACGGAAGCGTAAACGATCTAACATTTCAGGACGACGAATGTCCAAGAAACGATATTTCAAACGAATTTCTTCAGAAATATTGGTGTTTTCATCATTCAATGGGAATGGAGGAGTCTCAGATTGAGCAAGAACTTCAATTTCCTTACCCAAAACTTCAATTTGGCCACTGACCATATTTGAGTTTTCTGTGCCTTCGTAACGACGACGTACGCGGCCAGTGATTTTTAATACGAATTCTGAACGTACTTTATCTGCAGTTGCAAATGCTTCTGGGGTATCAGGATCAATAACAACTTGTACAAGACCATCGCGATCGCGCATGTCTAAGAAGATTACGCCACCATGGTCACGACGACGATGTACCCAACCGCATAATGTAACGGTTTGATCAATTTGAGTTTCGGTTAAAGAACCGCAGTAATGAGTGCGCATCATAGCGTATAAAATCCAACTATATGGGTTAGTGAAAGCGAGTACGTAAACAGCGTATCGCCTTTATTCGAAGGATGAATTATGCCTCTTTGAGTAGTTTGTCACAAGCGCAAGATCAAGAAACAGCAGTAATTCAAACGAATATCTTCGAATGGATAGATCGGGTCTCCAGATTATTCAAAATAAGCGCGACGATCTAAAATTTGAAACAACATGCATCCGAATGCAAATACGATGAGAAATGAACTAAAAAAATGATTAATCGATTTACCGATGAACCAGTACAGATCATTTTGCCAAGGAGGAGTACCTAAGGGTTGTGCAAATGCAATGTAATTAAAACAGCCCGCAAAAAAGGAAATGATGAGTAAGCTGAGCGCGTACATTTTTATTTTAGGATCAAGCGGTTTTATTTGAGTATGGATTTTCTGATGTTTTAGACCCATCCATAATAAAATAGGTAGGGCTAAAATGGATGTCCCTATTTGTAAAACACGATGTATCGGAAAATGTTGATTACCAATGCGAATCGATTGACTTAGAAAGTCATTAAATGCAAAAGTACGATAATCCACATGCGTTAAACCATCCCAAATAAGATGAGTTGCTGTACCAATAATCAGGGATAACATGGTCCAAAAAACAAATATGATGATTTTTTTAAAAGATGTGATGTTGAGCGGTTTGTGTAGGCCTAAAAATCGAAAAATAGCTGGACGAAAAATCAGATACCAACTCAGACAAAAAAGTAGACCAATCAACAAATTTGGATACAGCCATGCACTCCAAAGATGGGTGCTGTTAATTTCTTCTGACGTAAATAAACGGACTAGATCAGGTACCATACAACCGATGGCAAGCGCTGAGATGGGGAGTCGTTGTCCTGACCATTTAGATAATGGGGGAGCAAGCACAGCGTGAGAAATGGTAAAAGGCATCTTTTGAATATATCCAAACCTATAATGAGGCGCAATAATGTTTGTGTAGTATCTAGATTAATATTTACATTTCTTTAAAATGAGCCATCAAAAATTTTATCTGGCGATAGAATGAGTTATATAAAAGAAAACACATATAAACTTAAAGAAATGAAAGGGATTTTGCTGATCTCATTGATGTTTTTGCTGGTTATTTTTCATCAAATGTTCAATAAATCCTTTCAGCATTGGGATGTTTCCATCGTTCTAATGCTGTTCTTTTTCTTTTGCGCCTATCAGAAAAAAGTAGTAAAGCCAAATTTGTCATTAATCGTCTTTAGTGCATCAACTTTTATTTTAGTTACACTTAATTATCATCTTTTCAGTAGATTTGATCTGATTCCTCCAGACTTATATCGAACCTATAAACATTTAATCAATCAATATATTTGGTTTTTACCCTTGATTGCGTTACCAACGATTTACAGTTTTACGGGATTCAATCAAAACCATTTTTCTAAGATTCTGAATATCATTTTGGTATTTTTGGTTTTTTATCTGTTGTATTGGGGAGTTGCTTTAAATTTTGATCGGGGTAATTTTTCCGAATATTTTAATCCAGTCATTAGTTATGACATTACCTTTATTTCAATTGCATTATTGGGGTTGTGTTTCTCTTTCTTGCAACAAGGCAAAGCGTCATATTTGAGTCTTTTAGTCAGTGTTTCTGCGCTATTTTTGCTGATTTTGCACGGCTCACGTGGGACGTGGGTGGGCGTTCCTTTGGCACTATTGATTTTGAGTATATTTTATTACCGCACTCAGCTTAAAAAAGTGATGTTGATGCTTATTTTATTTTTAGTATTTATCTTTGTTAATTTAGTACTCCCGTCTTCTCCAATTCAAGAACGGGTAAAACATTTAAAACAAGACACTGAAAATATCGTACAAAATAACTTCGAGAACAGTTCGGGCATACGTTTATACTTATGGGATAACGCTATAGATCTATTTAAAACCAGTCCAATCCTGGGTGTGGGGATGAGTCAAATCGAGCAAGAGAACTGTAAATTACAAGCGCAAGGAAAGCTTCCAGTTTGTTTTCAGCATCAACACAGCATTTACTTTCATGAATTAGCAGCAAATGGTGTTGTTGGTATCTTGGCTCTATTTTTGACCTTTTTATCTGCGATATTTTACTTTATTCGGATGTTTTCTTCGTCAGATCAATTGATCAAAAGTTTGGCCGTTTTTGGATTTATCTTTGTGAGTTATTACATGTTGAGTGGACTCACAGAATATTATCTATTTTTTAAAAATACCACGTATATCTTCTATTTAATCACAGCGTCTTTAATGAGTTTTATCATAATTCAGGAGTCAAAGGTGCGGTTTAAAAAGGATTTGCAAAGTGCATAGATTCTGCTTGGTTGCACTTCAATTAAGAATCTAAGCGGTTTTTCAATGTCGGATCGCTAAGTGAATAGAGATCCGAGACTTTTTAACGATTAAACAAATTTTTGGTTGCAAACACACTGTAATGTTATATTATTACATAATTCTGTATTATAATGTTTTGGACCAGTGCATGACTTTCCATAAAAATTTGATCACGATTTCCATACTATCAATCGTTTCAGCATCAGTTTTTGCTGAAGAAAAAAAACAAGTAAATCGATTAGAAACCATACAGTCACAAGCTCATCCATTGATACAAACAGCTGCTGACTTTGCCGTTGCTGATCATGTGATTGATAATAAAAAACTTGCAGAACGTGCCACAACGATTGGCGACGCATTGGCTGATGAGCTTGGTGTATATTCAAACCAATATGGTTCAGGATCCAGTCGCCCAGTCATTCGCGGTCAAGATGGTCCACGTGTTAAAGTTCTTCAACATGCTTCAGAAACAGCCGATGTTTCAACTTTGTCTCCAGATCATGCCGTGACAGTCGATCCGATTTTGGCCAAGCAAGTCGAAGTGATTCGAGGTCCATCTACACTTTTATATAGTGCAGGCAATGTAGGCGGTTTGGTGAATGTCACAGATCAAAAAATTCCGACCCAAATGCCTGACAATGGTATGCAAGGTGAAGTTGGAGTCCGTTACAACTCTGGTAGCGATGAAAAACTAGCCAGCGCAGGCGTTACAGCTGCGATTGGTGATCAATTTGCATTACGTATTGAAGGTTCAAAGCACAAAGCGAATGACTATATCGCGCCTGATTATGTTGTATCTGAGTCACACGGTGACCATTTTCATGATGAGAAAAAACGCCGTGTAGACAATACTTTCTCTGAAGGACAAACGGTCAATGTCGGTGGATCTTGGATTCATGATCGTGGATTTGTCGGTTTGTCTTATAGTAATCGTCAAGATCAATATGGTTTGCCAGGACATAGTCATGAATATCATGGTTGTGAATTACATGGTGATCATTTTCATTGTCCTGCAGCAGATGAGGGCGACCATGATCATGAGCATGAGAACGTTGCGGGTCCGTGGGTCGATTTAAAATCTGAACGTTATGATCTTAGAACTGAACTAGATCAACCTTTCAAAGGTTTTGAAAAATTGCGTGCCCATGCAAGTTTCACTGATTATGAACATGATGAATTAGAAGAAAATAGTGTGATCAGTAACTTTAAAAGTAAAGGTTATGATGCTCGTTTAGAGTTGGTTCATGCTGCTGTTGCGGGCTGGGAAGGGGTCATTGGTACTCAATTCTCGCAACAGAAAATTAATTTATCAGCGTCTGAAGCACATAGTCATGGTGATGATGAACATGACGACGAGGATCATGACCATAGCCACGATCATGCTGAGCATGAAGGCCATAATCATGATGTACTTATGGCAGATACGAAAACTCAGAAATATAGTATTTTTGGTTTAGAACATCGTCAATTTGGTGATGTTCATGTGGAATTAGGTGCTCGTGTAGAGCATCAAACTATTGATGTGGAATCGACTCAAAAAAATTATAGTGGTACAGGTGTTTCAGCGTCAGCTGCAGCGAACTGGGAATTTATGCCGAACTATAAATTATCGATTGTTGGGTCGCATCAACAACGCTTACCACTTGCGCAAGAGTTGTATGCCGATGGCTTACACTTTGCGACCAATACTTATGAATTGGGTAATGATCAGTTAGATAAAGAAACGTCTAATAATTTAGAACTTGGTCTTCATTATGAAGGTGGCAAGTTAGATTATCACATGCATGTTTATCATAACTGGTTTGATGATTATATTTATGGCGCAACGATTGCGCAAAAAGGCAATTTACGCGGTGTGCAATATACGCAAGATAAAGCAAAATTTTACGGCACTGAAGCTCAGCTAGGTTACCGCATTAACGAGATGTATAAAGCCAGTGTATTCGGTGATTATGTACGTGGAAAAATTGATGGTGAAAACGCGCCACGCGTTCCAAGTGGTCGTTTAGGAACCAAGGTAGAAGCTGACTTTGCGGATGGTTGGTCAGGATTGGCAGAGTATTATCATGTGTTTAAGCAAGATAAATTCACTGCATATGAAACAGAAACCCAAGGTTATAATATGGTGAATGTCGGTATTTCATATGCCGGTCAATTGAATAATCGAAATGATTACCGCGTTTATTTGAAAGCCAATAACTTATTAGATGATCAAGTTTATTCGCATGCATCATTCCTATCGAACATTCCTCAAGTTGGACGTAACTTTACGCTAGGCTTAGGGTTTAGTTTTTAATTCATCGGACCTGTTATTAAGAGTTTGAACAGAATTACCCTTGAAAAATATACAAATAAAACCTAGTCTGAGTGATCGGACTAGGTTTTTTGTTATGCGCATCTTTAAACGAATTCATGAAAAATTGAATTGGTCGCGTCGTCAGTATTGCGGCTTAATTATTGGCATGTTGGCTTTGGGTTATCTCTCTTCGGCGTTATATCATATGTATAAGCCTTTACCTGAAGGCTTAAACTTTACTGGGAAATTACGCCATGCCGAGGTCGAATTTGTTGCAGATTATACATATTTGGATGCAGCGGGTAAGCAACAACAAGATCATCAAATTTTTAATCAGATTTTAAATTTAATTGATGAAGCACAGACTACGATTGTGTTGGATATGTTTTTATTTAATCAAGCAATTGGTAGCTCTCAGATTAAGCATCAACCTCTAACCCAACAACTAACGGATGCATTGGTGTTAAAACGGCAGTTTAATCCGAATATTGAGATTAAATTGATTACCGATCCAATTAATTCGGTTTATGGTGGGATTGCTCCTGAACATTATCGCCAACTACGAAAATCTGGTGTTGAGGTGATTGAGACAGATTTGACTCCTTTACGAGCATCAAATCCGCTGTGGTCAGGTTTATGGTATTTATGCTGTCAAGGGATTCAAAATAATCCTGAAAAAGGTTGGTTACCGAATCCTTTTGGTGATGAAAAAATTACTTTACGTAGTTATTTTTCCTTATTAAATTTTAAAGCGAACCATCGTAAAACTATGGTGGTAGATACTGTGAAAGGTTGGAAAGCTTTAGTCACATCTATGAATCCACATGATGGCAGTTCACATCATTCCAATGTAGCTTTGATTGTTTCAGGGCGAACAGCGGTGGATGTTCTCAAAACAGAACAAGCGGTTGGGCTGATATCTAAAGGCTCGATTCCTGCAGTGGTAATGGGTGAGTTTGAGGCTGAAAAAAACTTACCTCAAGTGCAAGTATTAACTGAACAAGCTATTTTAGAAGCGACCTTAAAGCTAATTGATTCTGCAAAAGCCGAAGAAAATATTGATTTGGCTATGTTTTATTTATCAGAGCGTCAAATCGTTAAAGGCTTAATTGATGCAAAAGAACGTGGTGTAAATGTACGAGTTTTGCTTGATCCGAACAAAGATGCATTTGGTCGTGAAAAAAATGGTATTCCAAACCGCCAAGTCGCTTCTGAATTGAATGACGCAGGTGTTCAAGTTCGTTGGTGTAATACCCAAGGTGAACAATGCCATAGCAAAATGATTTTGAAATCCAATTTACAGCAAGCTGAATTGATTTTAGGTTCTGCGAATTTTACCGCACGTAATCTCAAAAATTATAATTTGGAAACGGATTTGCGTGTGGTTGGTCAATCCAATCAGAAAGTGTTTACCGATGCGCAAACCTATTTCAACACAGCATGGTCAAATCTCGACGATAAAAACATGAGTGTGGCGTATGCAAAATATGCGGATGAATCAAAACTTAAATATGGTGTTTATCGTTTTATGGAGTGGAGTGGTTTGTCGACTTTTTAAGATAAAATTTTGATCGAATTCTCTTGAAATACTAAACTTGAAATAATAAAAAAGTCTCTCCTGAATTAGAGAGACTTTTTTATTGAAAATTTTGTGCTTTAGAGCGTCTAATGCTTTAGAACTTTTTATGCTTGAGAACGTATCATGCTTGAGGATTAGGCGGAACTAAAGTGTCCAAATCTTTATCAGACATTTGATCCAGCTCTTTAATATCTGTTTTGATCTTCCAGCTTTCAGCAACTTCTACAGGTTGAGGCAAACGCGCTTCTAACCAGTCACAAATGACGTCAGGTGGGAAGTCAGCATGGTTGCATTGAATAACCCAAGCCAAAAATTGTTTCGCTTCACCATTCATATAAGGGGGGGGGGATACGGGTAAGAACTGAGTCGGTAGACGCTCGTTTTTAGAGATGTAATTTAAAACATGTCCCAGTTCTTGAACAGTTTGCCAAGCAAGCGGATGTTCAATATTGATTTGAAATTTAAACCACCACGCATTTTTTCCATCAGTACCATATGAGTCTATGAAAGATTCTTGCACGCTTGGGATTTTACAAAAAAATTGATGTAGACGATCAAAATTGAGTTCTGACACGATTGGGAATTCCACATGGTTTTAAAAAATTGATTCTAACAGAAGCTAACTCGGCTAGGCGATGCTTCTCTCTTGTGATGAGCTGATGTGTTATCAAGTTGTATAATTTATATTCATTGTTTCTCTTTATTCTTGGTATAAACTAGTTCTTGTTAAGCGAATCTAGGAGCTTGAGCATGCGCAGTAATATAAAATTAAAAAATGTGAATCGCTTGTATTTAGTGTGCTTGGGCTCTTTATTGACGTTATTTTCTCATACTGCGATGGCAGCAAATGATTGGGGGAATTATCGTGGTGTTGAGCGAAAAAACCCCCAACCGTCTAATCATCCACGATCTAATGCTTATGGATATTCAAGTTATAAGGGTTATGCCAATCCGTATGGAACACCCTTACCACCACAGCAATATCCGATTCGACCACCTGTCAATCAACGACCTTATCCACCTAATCGATATCCACATCCAGCGCCTTATCCAGTTTATCCGCAGCAGAATGGATTAACCATTATTTATAATCAACAATTGCCACAACAGACCGAGTATCACTCTCAACGTTCTGGTTTTGTGAATGGTGCTGATGGTCGAATTGAAAGTTCAACCTATACATTAATATCGGATTGGCGGCGCTATGGTTTACCCGCACCGAATATAGGAATGCATTGGATATATCAAAATGGACGTTATATCCAAATTGAGAATGATCGCTAAGGATCTAGGATAAGGATGCTAGCCCTCTTAGCAATCGTGATATCTAAATGCGTTTAATGTAGCTTTGATGTGATATGCATTGTCTACTTTAAGCCAACTCATCATCTTCTGGGCGTGGTGTTTTACCCATTGGAAGGGGCTTGTCTTGATGCTTTTCACGGATGACGGACGGGAAGTTCCATGATGCAAAACGAACCACCAAGATTGCAAAAGCCAGAATTAAAATAGACCCTGTAATAATGACTAAATCGATACTGGCTTTGTGCGTGTGTTGAATATCAGAGATTAGTAATCGGGTGAGCGCTGTAATCGCAATATAAATCAGGAAACGTACAGGCATATGGTTGGTTTTAAAATAAATACCGACCATTGCACCGAGTTCTAAATAAATAAAAAGTAGCAAGATATCGTCAATCGTTGCGAACTTTTTTACGGTTAACATTTCAATCACCGTATGTCCAGCCGACCAGATGACCATACAACCAATAATAAATAAAGCAATATAATGGAAGCTTTCTACTGCAATATTTCCGAAGCGATCTAAAAAGGATTCTATTTTTTCGACTTGTGAACTTTTTTGAGTCATGGTGATCTACTTTTAGGGCAGCATTTTGAATTAAGTTTAGCCATGCAAGTTCCATGCACATTGATCATTAAAATTTAATTCTATGAATATTGCAGATTTAGTGTTTTATTTACTCAAAAATGCTGTAGTGTATTCTTGTCATTTAACGAAAGAAGGATAATCATGTTAAATAAAATTCAAACAAAAATTGACGGCCTTGAACAAGGGAAAAAATTGATCTTGGGCTCAGGCATTCGAGCTGAAGCAATGCAAGAGGTGATAGCATTTTGTGAAGAGCTTCATGCAAATGGTCAAATTCGGATCGTGAAAATTAACAAAGCGAACGATACCAACAATGCGTTGGTGACTGGCATTATTCTCGAAAAAGTTTAAGTTATAATTTTAGATACAAAAAACCTGTTACTGATAAATCAGTAACAGGTTTTTTTATAAAGACTTAAGATTGATTTGTGAAGTAATCGTCACTGAAACCCATCACTGTTTCAGAGCTTGCTTTAATACGTGCAATACGTGTATGCAGTTCAGGTAAAATACGTTGGATAAAATAGTTCACCAACGATAATTTATTTTGGTAAAAGTCACCTGATTTGGTATTGGCAGCTTTGGCTATTTTTGCAAACATGTATGTAAAGCTGAGTAAACCAACTGCATGTAAGTAATCAACCGCCGCAGCATTCGCATAATCTGGATTCTCTTGAGCACGTTCAAGAATCGTTTGTGTAATCACTTCTAATTCAGTTGCTGCATCTAAAGTCGCATCTTTGATGTAGTTGAGATCTGCATCTAAATCATTAGCAAAATCACGAATCTCAGCGATATATTCAGCGATAAACTGACCATTACACTTAATCGTTTTACGACCAATCAAATCTTGAGACTGAACACCATTGGTGCCTTCATAAATTTGTGAAATGCGTAAGTCACGGATACATTGTTCCATACCCCATTCACGAATATAACCATGTCCACCAAAGACCATTTGTGCATCAAGTGTTGCATTAAAAGCAGTGTCGGTTAAATATGCTTTAGCAATCGGGGTGAGAAGCGCAACACGGTTGTTTGCAGCAGCGACAGCTTCTGGATCAGTTGAGAATTTGGTGATATCTAACTGTTGACCAACATAGACTGCAAAAGCGCGTGACGCTTCGTTGTTGGCACGGACATTGAGTAACATACGACGAACATCACCATGCACTAAGATGCTGTCGGCAGCTTTGTCTGGTGATTTTGCACCTGTTGCACTACGGCCTTGAAGACGGTCAGTCGCGTATTGTGCTGCATTTTGGTAGGCATATTCTGAAGCACCTAAGCCTTGGATCCCCATCGATAAACGTTCATAGTTCATCATCACGAACATCGCTGCCAGACCTTCATTTTCTTTGCCAACCAAATAGCCTTGAGCAGCATCAAAATTCATCACACAGGTTGCAGATGCTTTAATCCCCATTTTATGCTCAATTGAACCTGGACCCGCGCTATTACGCTCACCCAAAGAACCATCAGCATTGACGATATATTTAGGAACGATGAATAAAGAAATACCACGCGAGCCTGCAGGGGCATTGGGTGTTTTTGCGAGCACCAAGTGAATGATGTTTTCAGCAAGGTCGTGATCACCACCAGTGATGAAAATCTTAGTCCCTGTAATCTTGTAGGTACCATCTTCATTTGGTTCAGCTTTGGTTTTAATAATACCTAAGTCTGTACCTGCATGTGGTTCAGTAAGGCACATGGTACCTGACCATTCACCAGAATATATTTTAGGTAAATAGGTTTCTTTTTGCTCTTGAGATGCATAGCTATTTAAAGCCATACCTGCACCTACAGACAGCAGTGGATAAAGCATGAATGATGGATTGGTTGCGAATAACATTTCATCTGCTAAAACCGTCAGCATTTTAGGCATGCCTTGACCGCCCCATTCTTCATCAGCCGCTAAGCCAATCCAACCACCTTCAGCATATTGTTGAAATGCTTCTTTAAAGCCAGCAGGGGTCGTCACAGCGCCATTGTTATAGGTAGCACCTTCTTCATCACCTGTACGGTTGATTGGAAGTGTGACATTTTGAGCGAATTTCGCCATTTCTTCTAAGATGGCTTCTGCTGTAGCTGCATCAACATGTGCAAGGTTTTCATTGGCTTGCCAGAATTGTTCTGCTTTGAAAACATCATTTAAAATGAATTTCATGTCGGCTAGAGGCGCATTGTAAATTGGCATTTTTCGATCACCTATTTTTTGTTAATCTATGGATTATCTAGAGTCTAAACAAGCTGTGCTGCTGTTGTTAGACGACTAAAGGTTAACATTGTTGATTTATTGGGTTTGAGTTTTGATTAATAAAAAAGGACAGCCATCATGTTTTGGCCGTCCTTTTTCTTTAAGTGATGAGACTCATCTTCATTAGAATGCGAAATGTTCAGCATCTAAAGACATGAGTGGCTCAAGACCACCAGCAATCACGTCTACGTGTGAACGTACGCGCGGCAAGATTTTCTTGAAGTAGAAGCGAGCAGTCGTTACTTTTGCATTATAGAAATCGACTTCGGTTGAACCCGAAGCAAGTTTCTCTTGTGCAACTAGTGCCATACGTGCCCATAAATATGCAAGCGTTACATAACCTGAGAAGTATAGGTAATCTACGGCAGCAGCACCGACTTCATCTGGATTTTGCATTGCACGCATGCCAATCTGCATGGTTAAATCACCCCATTCTTTATTGAGCGCAGCCAATGGCTCAACAAATTCTTTCATTGCAGCATTGTCTTTGTTTGCTTCAATAAATTTATGGATGATTTTAGTGAAATCTTTCAGCATTGCACCTTGGGTTTGTAATACTTTACGACCCAATAAATCCAATGCTTGAATTTCAGTTGTACCTTCGTATAAACATGCGATACGTGTATCACGTACAATTTGTTCCATACCGTGTTCTGAAATAAAACCATGACCACCAAACACTTGAACACCGTGTTTCGCAGCTTCAGAACCAGCTTCTGTTAAGAAGGCTTTCGCAATCGGCGTGAGAAGAGACAAAATATTGTCAGCAAATTTGCGTTCTTCCTCAGATTCAGCCTGTTCTACAACATCGGCATAGTGTGCCAAGTCATAAACCAATGCACGACCACCCTCAGCAAATGCTTTTTGCGTTAAAAGCATGTTACGAACAGCGGGATGCACAATAATTGGATCGGCATCTTTTTCAGGCGCTTTAGGACCTGAAAGTGAACGCATCGCTAAACGATCTTTCGCATAAGCCAACGCACCTTGGAAAGAGCTTTCCGCAGCAGCCAAACCTTGAACAGCAGTACCAATACGCGCAGTGTTCATAAAAGTAAACATGGCATTTAAACCGCGATTTTCAGGTCCAATCAAGAAGCCTTTAGCTTGATCAAAGTTGATCACACAGGTGGCATTACCATGAATACCCATTTTGTGTTCAATTGATCCACAACGTACAGCATTACGTTCGCCAACTTCACCATCAGCTGTTAAGTTGAATTTAGGAACAATAAAGAGTGAGATCCCTTTGGTGCCTTTTGGCGCACCTGGCAGGCGTGCAAGTACAATGTGAACAATATTGTCCGCCATGTCATGCTCACCAGCAGAGATAAAGATTTTTTCACCAGAAATCGCGTAGCTACCATCCGCATTCGGTTCAGCTTTAGAACGGATAATACCAAGGTCAGAACCTGCATGAGATTCTGTTAAACACATCGTACCTGTCCATTCACCAGATACGAGTTTGGTTAGAAAAGTTTGTTTTTGTTCATCTGTCCCATGGTGTTCGATTGTACGCACTGCACCATGTGAAAGACCAGGGTACATACCCCATGCCCAGTTAGATGAACCAATCATTTCAGAAATGATAATACCGAGTGAGTTCGGTAAGCCTTGACCACCGTATTGCTCTTCGGCAGCTAAAGAAGGAAAGCCGAGTTCTACGTATTTTTTATAGGCTTCTTTAAAACCTGTAGGCGTTTTGACTTCGCCGTCATTCCAAGTACAACCTTCACGGTCGCCAATTTGATTGAGCGGAGAAAGCTCATTTTCACAGAAGTCCGCAGCGGCTTCTAAGTATTGATCCACCAATTCACGGCTTACGTTTTCTTTGAATGCAGGGAGCTTCGCATAATGTGCTTCAGCATTTAATAATTCATGCAAAACGAATTGCATATCACGTACAGGCGCTTTGTATTGTGGCATATCGTGTTCCTCAATACTGGTTAGACCAGATTTATAATCTTAATAAAAAATGTAGCGTCTTCTATGACAACTATTTAGTTCTAATACATCGTGCAATAACTTATGCTTTGGTACAAGTTTTATAGACGTTTTCTGTGTGACTGTAAAGTCAAAGAAAAAACATAGGAAAATTCTAAGTATTTATAGTGTATGGATATTTGATTAGAATTGTATGAAACAAATTGTCAAAAAACGTAAAGAGATATGTCAACAAAAAAGGCGCATTATGCGCCTTTCTCAGATTTGAAAATTTATGCAGTTTTGTTTGTTGCTAAAGCGGGTGCCGAATTGGGTTGAAAGCGAACTTCACATTTACCATTTACAGATTTTTCACCCATTTTAATTTGGACTATTTTTCCATCTGTTTGACCCGCACATGCTTGAGCAATCGCTTGTTGTTGAGCTTGGCGCTGTGCGAGGCGTAAGTCATAGGCTTTAATGAGTTCAGCTCTTTTGGCATCTGTTAAAGGCTCACCACGTTTTTGATCTAAACCACGAACTTCACCACGCATAGGACGGTGTTCACCACGAACATGCTTCATCTCTTTACGATCAGCTTTGAATTTGATGACACACGTTCCATCAATGGTACGTTCACCAGCTTTAACCTGAACGGCTGAACCAACTGCCTTACCATCACAGGCTTTTTGCATTTGTGCAAAAGCTTGTTTACGCTCTGCTTTATGTTGTTTAAATGCTTCACGTTTTTCTGGGCTCATGCGTTTTTGTTCATGACCTTTCATTGAACGTGGATCTTTTTGCGGAGTTGTTGTGGTTTGACAAGCCGTTAATGCGCCTAGGCTGAAAAGACCAGTACTTACAATTGCAATTTTAGTCATCGCTTTCATTGTTGTTATCCTCGCAGTTTGGGATTTAATATCGGTGAGATTTAATTTCAATGTCGTCAGACTAATCAATAATGATGAAGAAACAATGGACTTTTTATGCCTTTTTTAGTTAATGCTTAATTAGCTAAGATTGAACTTGTGCATTAGAGATTGTGCATTAGAGATTGAAATAACTTAAAGAGTAAAGCCTCAAATATCGGCATTCTTCAAATAAATTTTTACGAATTAAAAACATTGAACAAAGATGAAGAAACAATGAAGAGTTTTTTTATGCACGCTTCTATACAATCATATGACCTATACAATCCAATGAAATGAAATTGTGAGTCCCATTTTGAATACACGTCGCGTTCCAATCGCATTGCGCTTATTTTTAACTGTGTTATTGACGACCTTGTTAATTACTACAGTGAGTTTGAGTGTCTTACATTGGACGATGCAAAAAAACTTCACCCAATATATCGCAAATGTCGAAATGCAGAAGCTTGACTATCTGATTGAAAACTTGGCTGAAGTTTATAACGTATATGATGATTGGGGCAATGCAGTCCAAGCGCAAATCTTGCAAATTGAAGGCAAGGCAGGACCTGACGATTATGACCGTTTATCACGTTGGTGGTTACGTCGACAATATGACATTGCCTTACAACAGCGTTATTTTAAAGAACATACGGTGATGAGCGAACTCGATGCGCGTGGCTCGACGATGATGAATGCCGAAGACTTAAAGGTTTTAGAAGCAAATTTACCTTCAGAGTTCCAACCTTTCGAGGGTTTAACCTTTCCACTCAGTTCGAGTCAATATCAATACCGTGTTTCTGCACAAACTGATGAGAAACGCTTAGCTGAATTAAAACAAGCCGACAAAATACAGGGCAAGAAGCTGTTTATTTCAATGTCTGATCATTTGGGCTTGAGTGCACGCCTTTCTTTATATGATGCTAAAAAGCAATTTGTATTGGGCGAACCTTCAGAAAATGCAGTCTCTTTCAGACCCATTACGGTAAAGGGCGAAGTGGTTGCTTATTTAGGTTTACGTCCACTCTTAAACCAAGATGATGCTTTAAGTATTAACTTTTTTAGCGATCAAAAACGATATTTGCTGTTGATCTATATTTTATCTTTTTTAACCAGTTTGGTTGCTGCATTATTGTTGGCGACTTATTTTAGAAAGCCGATTCAACAATTACTCAATGCAACGCGTGAATTAACACAAGGTAATTATCAGTACCAAGTGAAAGTCAATCGTAATGATGAGTTGGGTGACTTGTCGACTGAGATTAATCAACTTGCTGTCATTTTAGAGCAACATGAAAATTCACGTCGTCAATGGGTAGCGGATACTTCACATGAGTTGAAAACGCCGCTCGCTGTGTTGCAAGCTCAGATTGAAGCGATGCAGGATGGTATACGAAAACCTACACCTGAGCACTTTGCCTCGATGTTGGCGCAAGTAAATAGTTTGAAAAAACTAACACAAGATTTGGCTGATTTAGCGCAAGCAGAAGCACAACAACTTAATTTTTATTTTGCTGAAGTTGATCCTTGGTCTGTAGTACTACAGGAAATAGAAAACTTTAAACCAAAATTTGAACAAGCAAATTTACAAATTAGTGCGCAGGGTGAGGGTACTCAATTACAATTAGATGTCGATCGCTTTAAACAAATTATGGTCAACTTATTGGGCAATAGTATTCGTTATACTGAGTCTGGCGGTGAGATTAAAGTTCATACTTTAGAAGATGCTCATCATTGGACCGTGATTGTAGATGATAGTCCCTTTGGTTTGAGTGATGAGCAATTATCACATTTGGGCGAAAGATTCTATCGCGCAGATGATTCACGAACGCGAAGTACCGGCGGCACAGGTTTGGGCTTGGCATTATCGATGAAAATCGTTCAAGGTTTACAAGGCACGTTAACATTTGATCATTCACCATTGGGTGGTTTGCGTTGCACATTGACCTTTCCGAAACACACGAAAGCACAGTAAAAGGAAGACACATGAAGCATGTGATGTTGGTTGAAGATGAAGTTGAACTTGCACAATTGGTACGTGATTATTTAGAAGCAGCGGGTTATGAAGTCAGCATGTTTCATGATGGTCAAGAAGCCTATAACAGTTTCCAGCAACGTAAACCGAGTCTAATGATTTTAGATTTAATGGTGCCACGTATGGATGGTCTGACCATTTGCCGTAAAGTGCGTGAACAGTCTGATCTACCGATTATTATGGTCACTGCACGTACTGAAGAAATTGATCGTGTCTTGGGCTTAAATATGGGTGCAGATGATTATCTCTGCAAACCCTTTAGCCCTAAAGAGTTGGTTGCACGTGTTCAAGCCGTATTACGCCGTTTAGATCGTAAAGCTGAGCCTGAAACGAATAATCTATTTCGAATAGATAAAGCGCAACAGCGTATTTGGTATCAACAAAAGACGTTGAATTTGACACCCACTGAGTTCCGCTTGCTTGAATTGTTTTTAGAGCATGTAGGACAGGTGTATTCACGCGTTCAGTTACTTGATCACATTAATCCAGATAGTTTTGAAGTAGCTGACCGAGTGATTGACAGTCATATCAAAAATTTACGTCGTAAGATTTCAGATGCGGCTGAGACGGGTAACCGTCATGAATGGGTTCAAGCTGTTTATGGCGTTGGTTATCGTTTTGAATATCCTGATGATTAATGCGAATGATGAATGCTGATGGTTTATTTTGGATGAATTAAAGCGTTCAAAAAACCTTTTCATAAGTCGAAAATGATTATTGAGTAGCAGTAAATTGGTATATGAAAATCTCTTCTCCTTTTGGGAGAAGGTTAGGGTGAGGGAATACTCCTCGTGAGCGGGTTGTGTGAATAATGACTTTTTGAAATAAGTCTAATGATTTAACTTCAATCTGGTTGATTAAGAAAATAAATTAAAAAGCTCAAATTTAACGTTGAGCTTTTTTAATTTCTAATCTTTTTAAATTTGAGCTTTATAACTTTAAGCTTAATAACTTTAAGTATTAAAACAATAAAAATGGGTCAATACAGTCTCGTCCATTTTTCTCGTTCAGATGAGTTCGATTTTTGAGGCGACATAGTATTTATACGTCCTTAAAAACTTTTCTTTTCAGCCAAAGTGAAACACTGACTAAAGCAATCAAGACAGGGACTTCCACCAAGGGGCCAATAATCGTGGTAAAAGCAACAGGTGATGCAAGGCCAAAAGTGGCAATCGCAACAGCCAGTGCAAGTTCAAAATTGTTTCCAGCTGCAGTGAATGAGATGGCAGCTGTTTTAGGGTAGTCATTTCCCATCCATTTACTCATAAAAAAGCTAATGAAAAACATCGCTATAAAGTAAATGATTAATGGAAGAGCAATTCTGAGTACATCCAATGGTAAGTTTATGACTTCACCACCTTTTAGACTAAACATTGCAACAATGGTCAATAACAGTGCAAGTAGGCTAAGTGGACTAATTTTAGAAATAAATTGAGTTTGATACCATAACAGCCCTTTTTGCTTCACCAATATAAGCCGAGTTAAAAAGCCCAATAAAAATGGAATACCCAAATAAATAAGAACAGCGTGGGTGATAGTCCAAAAGCTGACATGGATGACCTGTGCACTTACACCAAAATAGGGAGGTAAGACAGTCAAAAATAACCAAGCATATGTACTAAAAAAAACAATTTGGAAAATACTATTAAATGCGACCAGTGCAGCAACGTACTGATTATCACCACAGGCGAGATTGTTCCAGACCAAAATCATTGCAATACAACGTGCCAAACCAATGAGAATGACTCCAGTCATATACTCAGGATAGTCATGTAAGAAAATAAGGGCTAAAGCAAACATTAAACAAGGTGCAATGAGCCAATTTTGGATCAAGGACAGCGCTAATATTCGTTTATCTTTAAAGACTTGTGGTAATGCTGCATAGTCCACTTTTGCCAGTGGTGGATACATCATTAAAATCAGACCAATCGCAATCGGAATATTGACTGAATCAATGCTCATTTGATTTAAAGCAAGCGATATTTGAGGAAAGAAGAAACCAATCCCAACACCCAATGCCATGGCTATAAAAATCCATAAGGTTAAGTTACGGTCTAAAAATGAAAGTTTGGACGTAGACATAAACTTACTCAATCGTTGAAATTTTATTGATTTCGACGCTTAATTCAGTATGAGAAAGTCTATCTAAATCCAGTTCAAACAAGGCATCTAAACGCTTGTTAATGTGTTGAACTGTCATCAAGAAAGCGTTGAGCTTTTCTGCTTGAGGTAGGTCTAGATGTGATGGATCAGATAAACCCCAATGTGCTTTTATGGCGTGATCTAAATAAAGTGGACAAGCTTCTTGAGCTGCCGAATCACAAACAGTGATGACCACATCTGGTTGATACTGCTCACAAGCATCAATGCTTTTACTCCATAAGCCTTCAGTGCTTAAGCCTAAATTTTCAAGTGTTTTCAATGTCAGTGGGTGAACTTGCCCAGAAGGTTGACTGCCTGCGCTATACGCTTTCCAACCAGCGGGGGCGCGTAGATTAAAAAGTACTTCTGATAAAATGCTACGACAACTATTACCTGTACATAAAAATAAAAAATTCATGAATATTACTCGCAATGCATTGAAGTGGCTGAATCAAGATGAGGGTTTTGCATCGATAAATCATTTTGATTAGATAATATTTTCAAAACATCTTTTGCCCAGTCTGGCAGATCTGGATTGAGGCGGTAATACACCCATTGTCCTTTTCTCTGATCAAGCAGTATTGAAAGATTGCGTAGTAAAGCCAAATGTCTTGAGATTTTAGGCTGGCTTAACTGCAAATGTTCCGTAAGCTCACAGACACAAATATTTTGTTTAACCATGACCATTTTTAAAATGTCCAACCGGGTAGTGTCTGAGAGACATTTAAAGAAATCAGTTTGATTCACACGATAAAACCTAAAATTTAATTTATTTGAATATACGTATATCCATATATTTAATCAACAATGTTTTAATGAAAAATATTCATTAGGTATATTTCATAAATTTAAAAAACCTTGAGCGAGAACGAATTGAAATATAAGAACTACGCCTTTCTCAGGTACTGGACTGGGATGAGGGAATACTGATTTTGAGTTTATGTGATAAAAAATGACTGATGAAACAAGTCGATTAAATGATCTGAATACTCAATAGTATTGATAAGTATTGAGCGGTTATTTAATTCTATTTCTTATATCAGGTAGTTCGCTTTTTTATATTTAATATTTAAGATTCAAGCCAAAATTTTTATAATCATTTTATAATTTTACTTAATTAATTTTTTATATAAATTTAAATTGGATTTAATATTATTAAGTATAGCTTATTATCACCTTAAGTAATATTTCTCAGTGGTTTTATTTAATAAATATATATGATTTTTAATATCGTAATCTCTAATATTTTTCGATTTTAGACGAGCTGATGTTATATATCTTATTCTTAAAATTTTTACAAAACAATTTATGAGATTTTATTGGTGGATTTTTACTTTAAAATAAAAAATATAAGTCCATAATTTTTTTATGGATATAACATTTTGCTAATCATATTGCTTAAATATTATTATATGACATATTTATTAAAAAATAAGATAATTTTTCTCGTTTAATTATTGTTTATAAGTTTATGAAATAGAAAAATAATTTAAATTTTAAGGTCCGCAAATGTGATGTTTTTGTGAGATTGTTGTCTTATTTTTTTAATAATAAAATGCAATAGGCGTAATTAACATTTTTATTATAATAATTTTTCACTCTTAAAATTTAACAGAATTAATCATGATACTAAGTATAATTGGATATTCTTTAGCTGGTCTTAATGGTGTTTTAACAAACTCTTTATTTGAAAATATTAGATATAGTAAGATAACTAATCAACTTTCAAAATATGGTGTTGACAATAGTATTGTTAAAAATACATTAAAAGCTTTAAAAAATGGACAGATTGATTCCAAAGTTGTTGATAATTTGGTGTCGAATTTATCTACGGGTGCTTTATCAAATAAGATTGTAAATAGTATTTTAGGTAGTACGGTTAATAATAATTTAAGTCCTGAGTTAACATCAGGATTAATTGATGGTCTTGTAAATAAAAAGTTACCGATGGATTTGGTCGGTAATTTATTGGATAGTTTGGGCACACTTGTACCGAATGTAACCAATGCAGTAGATGGCTTGACGGATACATTGACAGATACTGTTGATGCTGTTGTTGGTACAACAACCAATTTAGTCGAAAACTTAGTCAAAGGTTTAGGCGTTCAAATTTCACTGCAAGGAGTGAATAAAACTGTAGGCGCCTTGACCAACACTGTTGATAAAGTTGTAGACACCACAACAGATGTTGTCGACAAAATATCTTATACATTACTCAGTAATAGTGTCATTGTTAATTTATTGAATGGCTTAGTTAATGGCTCTTTACCAATTCCTTTGGTTAGTAATTTATTAAATGGTTTGAAAAGTGGCTTATTGCCATTAGAGCTTGTGACGAAACTCGTTGGTGGTTTGACTGGCGGCTTGTTGTTACTTGATCTAGTCACTAATCTCATAGGTGGTTTGACGGGTGGCTTATTGTCACTTGATTTCGTATCTAACTTGCTTGGTGGAATCACTGGCGGTTTATTACCATTAGATCTAGTCACTAATCTCATCGGTGGTTTGACAGGTGGCTTATTGTCACTTGATTTCGTATCTAACTTGCTCGGTGGTATCACTGGCGGTCTATTACCACTCGATTTAGTCACTAATCTTATCGGTGGTTTGACAGGTGGCTTGTTGTCACTTGATCTAGTAACGAATCTCATTGGTGGTTTAACGGGCGGCTTGTTGTCACTTGATTTCGTATCTAACTTGCTCGGTGGTATCACTGGCGGTCTATTACCACTCGATTTAGTCACTAATCTTATCGGTGGTTTGACAGGTGGCTTGTTGTCACTTGATCTAGTAACGAATCTCATTGGTGGTTTAACGGGCGGCTTGTTGTCACTTGATTTCGTATCTAACTTGCTCGGTGGCATCACTGGCGGTCTATTACCATTAGACTTAGTCACTAATCTCATAGGTGGTTTGACGGGTGGCTTGTTGTCACTTGATCTTGTTTCTGACTTGCTTGGTGGTATCACTGGCGGTCTATTACCACTCGATTTAGTCACGAATCTCATCGGTGGATTGACAGGCGGCTTGTTGTCACTTGATCTAGTAACGAATCTCATTGGTGGCTTAACAGGCGGCTTATTGTCACTTGATTTCGTATCTAACTTGCTCGGTGGTATCACTGGCGGTCTATTACCACTCGATTTAGTCACTAATCTTATCGGTGGTTTGACAGGTGGCTTGTTGTCACTTGATCTAGTAACGAATCTCATTGGTGGCTTAACAGGCGGCTTATTGTCACTTGATTTCGTATCTAACTTGCTCGGTGGTATCACTGGCGGTCTATTACCACTCGATTTAGTCACTAATCTTATCGGTGGTTTGACAGGTGGCTTGTTGTCACTTGATCTAGTAACGAATCTCATTGGTGGCTTAACAGGCGGCTTATTATCACTTGATTTCGTATCTAACTTGCTGGGTGGCATCACTGGCGGTCTATTACCACTCGATTTAGTAACGAATCTCATTGGCGGCTTAACAGGCGGTTTATTGTCACTTGATTTCGTATCTAACTTGCTGGGTGGCATCACTGGCGGTCTATTACCATTAGATCTAGTCACGAATCTCATCGGTGGATTGACAGGCGGTCTATTACCACTCGATTTAGTCACGAATCTAATCGGTGGATTGACAGGTGGCATGTTGTCACTTGATCTGGTCACGAACCTCATTGGTGGCTTAACAGGCGGCTTATTATCACTTGATTTCGTATCTAACTTGCTCGGTGGTATCACTGGCGGTCTATTACCACTCGATTTAGTCACTAATCTTATCGGTGGTTTGACAGGCGGCTTGTTGTCACTTGATTTCGTATCTAACTTACTCGGTGGCATCACTGGCGGTCTATTACCATTAGATCTAGTAACGAATCTTGTTGGTGGTTTGACTGGCGGCTTATTGTCACTTGATCTTGTTTCTGACTTGCTTGGTGGAATCACTGGCGGTTTATTACCATTGGATCTAGTAACGAATCTTGTGGGTGGTTTGACGGGTGGTTTGTTGTCACTTGATCTGGTTACGAATCTTATTGGCGGCTTAACAGGCGGCTTATTGTCACTTGATTTCGTATCTAACTTGCTCGGTGGAATCACTGGCGGTCTACTACCACTCGATTTAGTCACTAATCTCATCGGTGGTTTGACAGGCGGCTTGTTGTCACTTGATCTGGTCACGAACCTCATTGGTGGCTTAACAGGCGGCTTATTGTCACTTGATTTCGTATCTAACTTGCTCGGTGGAATCACTGGCGGTCTATTACCATTGGATCTAGTAACGAATCTTATCGGTGGTTTGACGGGTGGCTTGTTGTCACTTGATCTAGTAACGAATCTTGTTGGTGGTTTGACTGGCGGCTTATTGTCACTTGATCTTGTTTCTGACTTGCTTGGTGGAATCACTGGCGGTTTATTACCACTAGACTTAGTAACGAATCTAATTGGCGGCCTCACTGGCGGTCTATTACCATTAGATCTAGTAACGAATCTTGTGGGTGGTTTGACTGGTGGCTTGTTGTCACTTGATTTCGTATCTAACTTGCTCAGTGGCCTCACTGGTGGTCTATTACCATTGGATCTAGTAACGAATCTTGTGGGTGGTTTGACAGGCGGCTTGTTGTCACTTGATTTCGTATCTAACTTGCTCGGTGGCATTACTGGCGGTCTATTACCACTAGATTTAGCAACCAATCTTGTGGGTGGCTTAACAGATGGTTTGTTGTCGCTTGACCTCGTATCTAATTTATTAGGCGGTGTAACGAGCGGCCTGTTGCCATTAGATATTGTGACCAATCTAGTTGGTGGTTTAACACCATTATTAAATGAAGCTGTTAATCTTGTTCCGACTGAGAGTATTTCGAATCTAGTTGAGAGTGGATTAAACGCTGAAATTCCGGTTGATGCGATTGGTAATTTATTAACAGAAAGTTTGAATATTATTCCGACTGAAAGTGTTTCAAATCTAGTTACGAGTGTATTGGAAAATGATATTCCAGTTGATGCGATCGGAAATCTATTGACCAATTTGGTTGGTGCATCACCAGTAGATTCGCTGTTGAATACACTTACTGATTCGTTGCAATTAAATGGATTGACAGATTTCTCTGCGAAGCCACTAGATCTAAATATCTTGGAGCAAACGCTACAGAGCAACGCTGGTGTTACTGCAAATGACGAAGTGAGTAATTTGCTTAATAATCTAATCGGTACTGCTATCGTTTCGACTGAGAAGTCAAATTCTCCAAGTCAGTTTGTAGGTGATTCAGTTCTAGTGATATCTAAACCGTTGCTAACTGATCAATTATTGGATAACAACTCAAGCTTAATTTAATTTTAAATTAAATATTTAAAATTAAGTGTTAAAAAAAAGATCACCTTAGCTTAAGGTGATCTTTTTTATTTAAAGCAGAAAAAAATTAAGATGAACAGCTCACCATAATTTTAGGTTCATCACTTGCTAATGGTGCTAAATCTTCAGGCTTTTCTAATTGAGCTTGTTGGGTATAGGGTTGACTCAATAGTGTGAATAAACGATCAATCTCAGAAAAATCATCTCGTTCCGCTTTTTCAATGGCCGTTTGTAGCATGTGGTTTCGTAAAATATAGTGCGGATTAGCTGAGCACATTTCCTTATCTAAAGTCTGAGTTTCTTGTCCATCACGAATACCTTCATATTGGCTCAAGAAAGCTTCAAATTGACGTCGATCAAGACAATCATCTTTGATGACTTCGTATTCCTTATTTTGTAGGCGAATAAAGCTTTGGGTGTAGTCGAGTTGTTCTGTTTGTAAAATACGAAGGAATGCCATCGCACAATCGAAACTGTCTTTATGATCCTTAGGTAAGCCCATTTTTAGACTCAGTCCGAAGCGATAATGTTCTAAAAAAGTCGGTTCAAAATGTTCTAAACATTTGGCGAGGTCTTCTTTAAATTGCTCTTTGTGTTCGGGTTTAGCTAGAGGAATGAGGTTGTTTAACCAAGTCCATAAGTTCCAATGTGCAATACTCGGTTGTTGTTGGTAGGTATAGCGCGCATTGTAATCAGAATGATTATTAATCCAGTTCGGTCGGAAGCGCTCCATAAAACCGTAGGGGCCGAAGTCCAGCGTAGAGCCGGTAATATTTAAATTATCCGTATTCATCACACCATGAGCAAAACCAACCAGTTGCCATTTTGCAATCATGACCGCTGTACGTTGAATCACCTTGATCGCAAAGGCCAAAATAGGTTGTTCTGCTTCCAAACATTCAGGGTAATGCCATGCGATACATTTCTCAGTAAATTCTTTGAGTAATGTGGGTTGGTATTGATTAATCCATTCAAAATGTCCGAGTCGAATATGACTGTCTGATGTTCTTAACATCATGGCGCCAAGCTCTAGCTTTTCACGTTGTACACCTTGGGTGGAAGAAGTGAAACCTACGGCATTACTTGATGGCACACCTAATGCATTTAGCGCATGTCCTGCCAAGTATTCACGGATGACGGAGCGAAGCACTGCACGGCCGTCACCCATACGAGAGTAGGGGGTAGGGCCTGCACCTTTTAAATGTAAGTCGATGGTTTGATTATCTTGATCCAAAATTTGCGCGATGAGTAATCCACGACCATCACCTAATTGGCCTGCCCATTGTCCAAACTGATGTCCAGCATAAACCATTGCAAGAGGTTCAAATTCTGAAAATGTTTGTTGGCCACTACAAATTTCGACCCAATTTTCTTGATCCTGTGCAGACCATTGTAATTTTTCAGCCAGCGCTTGATTAAAATGACCAGGCTTAGCACCAGAGAGCGGCTTAGGTTGTTGATGGTGATAAAGCTTGGCATCAAGAGAAGGATAGCGCGGATTAAAATGCATAACATAAACAGTAAATTTTGAATTAAAAATACTATAGCAAAGATTCTATGGAATAACTGTAGGGCTTTCATGCTATGCAGAAGTGATCAGTTCATGTTGCTAGTCCACAATAAAAAGCTTTGCGCCTGTCACCGTAGAAGAGCGGTGTGCTTCAGCATTATCTGCAACTTGGTAACTCATTCCTGCGGTTAAGGTAAATGAACGACCATCGTTTAACTCAGTATATAACTCACCTTCGATACAAAACAAAATATGTCCTTTATTGCACCAGTGGTCAGCGAGATAATGTGGAGAATACTCAACAATTCTCACTCGAATATTATGAAATTGCTGAGTTTGCCAAAGTGCAAAGCCACTTTCTCCTAGATGTTTAATCTTTTTAACATTCGTCCAAACCGTGGTTCCGAATGGAATATTATCTATATTCATGACTGATCCCTTGCATGAGTATTGTATCGATCATAAAAATAAGAAAAGCTCCTATTGGAGCTTTTCAGAGAAGGTATTGCTTTAAGCTAGTGTGGTTACACCGTGCTTTTTTTTAGATTCCGCACAAGGATCTGTAAGGTATTGCGATGATGTGCTAAACGTTGTTCAACCAATTGAAAATCAACTTTTAACTTACCGTCCATTTGATGGATTTTTTCAGCCACAGAAGCTTTCTTGGTTTGAATTTCTTGCTCTTTCAACTTTGCCCAATCATTTAAAGTTTGGGTAAAGGCTTCGTATTCTTGAGCAATACGATCTTTGACCGTCGCAATATCATCATTAACGTTATGACCATACACAGCTAAATCTTGCTCAGCGTATTTAAAACGCATAGCCAGTTCAGCTTTCTTGATATTGAAACTTGGAATACGACGAAGATTTTTGGCTAGGCCTAGTTTAGAACACGTCCAAATCAACCATTTTGTTGGGTCATATTGCCACCATTTCACACCATTACGGTAGTCATATTGGAAGATATGATGATAGTTATGATAACCCTCACCCCATGTTGCAATCGCTAAGACAAAGTTATCACGTGCAGTATTTTCATCTGTATATGGACGTTTGCCCCACATATGACACAGTGAATTGATGAAGAAAGTTACATGGTGACTGAGGATCAAACGTAATAATCCACCCAGTAAAATAACACCCCACATATCACCGACAGCCCAGCCGACAGTAGTTAAAATAACGACATGAACAGCGATGACTAAAGGTACATAATATTTATCTTGGAACATGACGATTTTGTCATTTAACAAGTCAGGTGCATTTTTATAATTTGCTTCAGCTGCTGGATAGTTACGAAGCATCCAACCGATATGCGCATACCAAAAGCCGTTATTAATTGAATAGGGATCTTTTTCAACATCATCTACATGACGGTGATGTGTACGATGCCCTGAAGCCCAATACAAAATACTATTTTGCATGGTGAACGTACCACCAAGCATGAGTAATATTTTTAAAGGTGTAGACGCTTCATAAGCACGATGTGCCCATAAACGGTGATAACCCGCTGTAATACTTAAACTACTAAATCCAAGTAAAACAAACATACTAATCCATGCACCTAAAGTAAAATCGTGGTGATAGGCGTATAAAGGAATTGCAATAATGGCAACAATAGGTAAAAACACCAAAGCGAAAACTGCTATCCAATTTATTGGGGCTTTGTGTAGGGGAGCATTCATCTCCAACAGCACTCCTAGAACCTTTTAATAAGGTCGGTATAAACGAAATCGGCACCACATTTTTGTGGCTAAGACTTAACCATATTAGCATGAGAGAACATTTGTTCACTACTATTATTGTACAGTTGTATTGTGAAAACAGTAACAAAATAATGTGACAATATTAGCTGTATTTATCAATATTTAAAAAGATATTTATTCTTCTATTTCTTGAGTAATAATTGTCTTTAAAAATAGACACTTTTAAGCAAAATTGCTGAATTGGTCTGTGTGGTCATCATTCCAGCCAATGATTTTTTATTATTATCTCTATCTCTATCTCTATCTCTATCTCTATCTCTATCTCTATCTTAAAGCCTGCATCATGCTTTTAGGTATATCGGTAATTAAACCATTTACACCCAAGCCTTTAAGTTGTTTCGCGCGTTCAATATTATTCACCGTCCAGACACTGATTTCTAATTGCATATTTTGAGTGGCTTTAATGATTTCATCTGTGGCCAATGGATTCATCCACCCAATTTGACAGCATCCCAAAGCCAATGCCTGATCGATCGCTTTAAATTTCACATCATGTTCAATGAGCAAACCGCGTTTAAATATTGAGTTTTGCTGTTGAAGAGCATGGAGGATTTTAGCATCAAAGCTGGTAATGACCGCAGTCTGTTCAAAACCTTGTAATTGTTGTTGTAAGGACTGAATGAGTAGGTCTGCCTGTTGCTGAGTTTCGACCGCTTTCACTTCAACTTCGATATGCTCAAAATTTTCAATAATTTTTAAAGCTTGATTCAGTAGCGGTGTCTTTTCGATGTTGTTCCAATCTGACCATGTCGCTGCATGATTATAATGCTCTAAATCTTCGCTAGCACATTCGTATACAGATTTTTCCTGACCTGAGGTTCGAATGAATTGGTCATCATGCATAATGATCAGAGCATGATCTTTCAATTGCCGAACGTCAAATTCAACCGCACGAATACCTAATTCCTGAATGTATTGAAAACCACCCAGCGTATTTTCTGGTGCTTCGCCACGCGCACCTCGATGCCCAATTATTCGCATGTTGAATTCATCAGTTGAAAAGCTAGTGTATTGCGTACAGAGAATACTATTGTCGACATAGATTATTTCATTGAAATGACATCATTAATTTTCGTCGGTTGCAAAAGAAAAACAAGTCCCAACCGACGAGAATTTTCAGATATAAAATCAGAGCATGATTTTAGTTTTCGATGGTGTCATTAATGTTTTTCTGCCAAAGCACTTCAGAACCACCTTCAGCACGTTGCAACGCACGTGATGCAACGAATAACCAATCTGAAAGACGGTTTAGTAATTGTAGTGATACGGGTTGAATATTTTGATCACGTGCATGCACCGTCATCAAACTACGTTCTGCACGGCGACAAACCGAACGTGCTTGATGTGCATAGCTACACGCCAAGGTTCCGGCAGGCAGAATAAAGTCTTTGAGCATCGGTAATGCTTCGTTCATACGATCAATTTCTTTTTCTAGAAATTCAACTGAAATAGGCAGCACCATATTGTAGTTTGGAATACAGACCTCACCACCAAGATCAAATAACCAGTGTTGAATCAAACTGAGTGACTTGTCCCATTGCGCTTTATTTTCTATAGCACTCACTGTGATTTGCGAACGTAATATACCGATGCACGAGTTTAATTCGTCTACGTCGCCTAGTGCGTGAATACGTAAATCATCTTTTGCAACTCGAGAACCATCACCCAGTCCTGTAGTGCCCGAATCGCCAGTACGCGTATAAATTTTACTTAAACGGTGACCCATATGAGTTCCTTGAATTTTGGATAGTTCTATTGATTAAGGATAATGCCATAGCTGTGACCTTATCCTTAAATTTTCGCTATTTAAGTGAGCTTAAAGCCAACTCATTTTTTTAATACTTAAAAGTAACCCCAGCGGAAGCTAAGCGACCACCGTTGACGTAATAAACATTATTTCCGTTATAAGACGTTTTGTAATGCACATCACCTACATTTTGAATGTTAGTGAAAAGTTTTACATTTGGATTTACGTTCCAGTAAGCGTTTAGATCAATGGTCATATAGCCAGGGTTCGTTGCTGGGCCGATCAATGCAGAGTCTGCAAAATCTTTTGAATGTGATTTTGCAGAAATAGCCGTACTTACGCCAAATTGATCATTTTGCCAACCTGTGCTTAGGGTGGCGCTTTGACGTGGTCGACGTACTAAATCTAACTTGCTCACATCATTCTTGGCTTGTACATAAGCATAAGCAAGATTTAAGAAGAGTTCGTCATGTTTCCAATTTAGATTAAGTTCACCGCCTGTAAATGTTGCTTTATCAACATTATTTAAAGCACTGGTGTAGGTGATTAAATTATCGACTTCATTACGATAAACGGATAATCCAGCAGTAAGTTTATCGGTGATTCGTTGATCTAAGCCGATTTCATAAGAGAAACTTTCTTCTGGTTTTAGGTCAGGATTCGCACCCCAGCCTACAGCATATAAATCATTATTGGTTGGTGCTCTGAATGCAGATCCAATATTGGTATATATACTCGTTGAGGGTAAAATTTGGTAGCGGGCAGCAACTTGGCCAACGGTGTGTGTCCCAAATTTTTGATGATCTTCTACACGAACACCGACTTGAGTATTAAGTTTTTCAGCTTGATATTGATGTTGTAGAAAGTAACCCGTGGTGTTGACACCTTTGTTGTAAAAAACATCTTGTCCAGGATAGTAAACGCCTTCCCACTCATAGCCTTCACCTTCAGCAAAAATATCGCTTTCTTGATTTTTATGCGAAATGCCGAACAAAATATTTTGAGAAGGGTTGAATTGCCACTTACTATAAAGTTCAGCTTCTTGAGTCTGATTTTTTACAAAATCAGGTTTTTCATTTTGTTGAAGATCATCTTTGAATTGGGATAATCGTGCATTCAATTCAAAAGTATCTGTTAAGTTGATACGACCTTTTAAATTAATTGTTTCATTTTCAAAGTCATGAGATGTTAAATTGCCGTAATTATCATAATTACTGAAACCTTTATTGGTGTTGTAATCGACAGAAGCTGCAAACTTTTCTTTTTCAACACCGAGTTTTGCGCTATAGCCTTTTTGATCATATGCTGCTTTGTCAGAACCTGTGATTGTTGTGGCTGGCGTACCATCTGTTTCTAAACGTTGTCCACGTATCTGAGCATATAAACCATTTTCAGCAAAATCAGCACCAGCGACAGTTTTATAAGTACTATTCTCAGCAATTTCACCTGTTATAAAGGCACTATTCTTTTCAGGAATCTTGCTAATCAGTTGAATAACGCCCCCAATCGCATCGGTTCCATATAGAACAGATGCAGGTCCTTTAAGAATCTCAATTTGTTTGATATCTGTAGTATCTAAAAATGCGAGTGAAGCCATTCCTGAAGAAGCGCCATTCAAACGAATACCGTCACGTAAAATAAGTGTATGCGTTGAATTTGTACCCCGAGTGAAGATCGAGGCTTGCTGTCCGAAACCACCAGCTTGTACCATATTAATCGCTGCTTCACTCATAAGAAGATGAGGGAGTTCAGCAATTGGAGATTGTTCTAAAATTTGAGGATCAATAATTGAAATACGTGCAGGCACATTCTTAATTTTTTCTTCAGAGCGAGATGCTGTCACTACCAAAGTTTCTAAAGATGAATTTACGACAGTTTTATCGGGGCTAACATTGGCATAAATGTGAGTAGAAAAACCCGAGACAATAGCGATAGCACCGACAAGGGTAGTCGGTTTAAAAGGAGAAGACATGATTTTACGCTCCATACATTCACCCCTCGTGAATGATTGAGTTAAAGAACGCAATAAGCAGGTATCCGGACTTAAATATAAATGTTGACGTGCTTAATATTGCATCAACATTGGTATATCCGCCTTCCCACACCGTTGTGCAGTGGCGTAAATTCAAAAAATTTAGAGCGATATACGTTTCATTTTACCGTTGCGAGGGCAGTGTTGGATTCGCACCAACTTCCCTAAAGCCTTAGCTTGAACTCATTGCAAGTTGGGCGCAGTATAATGTTTGGTTTTAATTTAAACAACGCATCTTTATAAAATTTCAGGATGAACTTTACTCAAGCCAAAAAAATTGCATTACAATGTTTTGCCTATATTTATTGTTAACTCCTAAATCAGGCTTTAATTGCGTCATAGTTGAGTCACTGTATATGCGAACGCGTGCCAAAATTTGTGGAATTACCCGTGTAGAAGATGTTCAAGCTGTTGTCCAAAGTGGGGCAGATGCGATTGGGTTTGTGTTTTACCCACCCAGTCCACGGCATGTTTCTATTGAACGGGCAGAAGTGCTTATTCAGCATATTCCAGCTTATGTACAAACCGTTGGATTATTTGTAAATGCATCACTTGAGCAGATTCAGCAGGTCTTAAAGAGCGTTCCGCTCGATTTAATTCAATTTCATGGCGATGAAACCGCTGAACAATGTCAAGATATTGCTCGACAGGTGCAGCGCCGATGGTATAAAGCGATTCAAGTGAAACCTGATTTAGATCTTGTTGAGGTAATTCAGCAATACCAACAAGCCGGCGCTAGTGCTATGCTTTTAGATGCATGGCACCCTGAGCTCAAAGGTGGCACAGGTCATTCATTTGACTGGTCACAATTTCCAAAACTCGATATTCCTTTAATTTTAGCAGGTGGTTTAAAGCCTGAAAATGTTGAAGCCGCTATAAAGACGACAGGCGCATATGCGGTCGATGTCAGCGGAGGCGTAGAGTCCGCAAAAGGTATAAAAGACCAACAACTCATTGAACAATTTATGCAAGGAGTCCATCGTGGATCAGCAAACTGACTATACCCAATTCCCAGATCAAAAAGGGCACTTTGGTATTCATGGCGGTCGTTTTGTGTCAGAAACGCTTATGTCCGCATTACAGGATTTAGAAAAACTCTATTTCCGCATGAAAGATGATGCTCAGTTTTTAGCAGAATTCGACCGAGATTTAGCCTACTATGTCGGCCGTCCTAGTCCGCTTTATCATGCTGAACGATGGTCAAAAGAGTTAGGTGGTGCACAAATTTACTTGAAACGTGAAGACTTAAATCATACGGGCTCTCACAAAGTAAACAACACGATTGGTCAGGCACTACTGGCAAAATTGTCTGGTAAAAAACGTATTATTGCTGAAACAGGCGCAGGTCAGCACGGTGTTGCAACGGCAACAATTGCGGCACGCTTAGGGCTAGAATGCGTGGTGTTTATGGGTGCTGACGATGTAAAACGTCAAGCCATGAATGTTTATCGCATGCGTTTATTGGGCGCTACCGTAGTTCCTGTAGAAAGTGGTTCAAAAACGCTTAAAGATGCTATGAATGAAGCGATGCGTGATTGGGTGACCAATGTTGATTCAACCTATTATGTGATTGGTACGGTTGCTGGACCGCATCCATATCCACAATTGGTTCGTGATTTCCAATCGATTATTGGCCGTGAAGCACGCAAACAAATTCAAGAACAAGCAGGTCGTCTACCTGATGCATTGGTTGCTTGCGTTGGTGGTGGTTCTAATGCGATGGGCTTGTTCTATCCATTCCTGAATGACCAAGATGTAAAAATGTACGGTGTTGAAGCGGCGGGTCTAGGGATCGCGTCAGGTAAACATTCTGCACCATTAAATGCAGGCCATGTGGGTGTGCTTCATGGGAATCGAACTTACTTGATGTCAGATGAGCAAGGTCAGATTATTGAAACACATTCAATTTCAGCAGGTTTGGATTACCCTGGTGTAGGCCCTGAACACAGTTTCTTAAAAGATATGAAACGTGTTCAATATATGCCAATTGATGATCAAGAAGCATTACAAGGTTTCCGTGATTTGACTCAAATCGAGGGAATTATCCCTGCGCTCGAAAGTGCGCATGCGATGGCTTATGTGACTAAACTGGCACCGACCATGTCTAAAGATCAAATTATCATTGCGACTGTTTCAGGTCGTGGTGATAAAGATTTGATGACCGTTGCACGCATTGATGGCGTTGAAATGGTTGAGATGTAATTGCTTTTTATAAGTCTTTCCTTTTGAGAGAGGCTTAAAGAGTGGCAATATTAAAATCGTGTTTGGGATAAGCCAAGCACGATTTTTTTATAGATATAGAGAAGGAAAAGTAGATAATGAAAATCTAAACTTTAATAATCATTAGGCATCAATAATTAATCACATATTTTTTTGATCAATGGCGATGGTCTACTTATTTAGTGATGAAAAATATTTAGTGATGAAAAATAGTTAGAAATGAAATATAGATACTGAGTCTTTCTATTAAGAGGCGTAAAGCTACAATAGTCAGCTCTTAAGCATTATATTCCATCTCAGACTATAAAAAAAGCAAATGAAGAGTTCTTAGATTATTGATATTTATTTAATTAATCGACATTTAAAATCATTTTTTATTTCATCCCTATTTTTATTTTTATAATATTTTATTGTTCCACCTTTATTTTGAGATCACCCATTTAACCATATTTTTATAACATCACTGAAGATGCTTGTAGTTTCAAATAGATATCGTGAGTTTCTGTATTCTTTCAATAATTACTTGATCACTTTCAAACACTGGTACATAAAAAAAGTTAAAACTTCCATGTGATAATGTAACATTTTTATCAAATAAGTGTGACAAGAGTCACACTTATTGTTATATTGTTTTTTTATGTCTCAATTTTTGGAGGTGTAGAATTTTCCCTATTCGTATTTTGAGTGGTTGTTGACATCATGAGCAATAATCAAATTTATTTTTACAGTATGCATCTCTGTCATTAGGTTAAATTTTTTAATATCGTTATCATCAGAAAAAACATCAATTAAATAATTTCTAAACCTAGATAAAAATAAATCATATTAAATACTTGGGAATATTGATTTTTAAATCCTAGATGTTTTTAATTTCTTAATATTTTTATATAAGGAAGTGGCTTTGTTGCAGAAAGCTATTCCTGAAGGCTTCTTTAGCAATATAATTTCCAAATGAAGAAGCCTGCATCCAAAATCTATCGCACAACGAATTGGCCCTCTTATAACCAAGCTCTAATCAAGCGAGGAAATATTTCAATTTGGTTCAATCCTCAGACTCAATGGTATGCTCAGCCACAAGCTAAGCATGGAAGAAATCAAACCTATTCTGATACAGCGATTCAGTGCTGTTTGATGATCAAATCTATCTTTCGCCTTTCTTTGCGTATGGTCACAGGCTTTGTGCAAAGCCTTATTCAACTTAGTGGGTTAAGTTGGACAGCACCGGATTATTCCACACTTTGCAGACGACAAAAGCAGATTGATATTGCGATCAGCTATCAAAAAAGTCATGAAGGACTGCATCTATTGGTAGACTCAACTGGCTTTAAGTTTTTAGGCGAAGGTGAATGGAAACGCAAGAAACATCAGCCTGAATATCGTCGGCAATGGCGTAAACTGCACATTGGGATAGATGCTAAAACCTTACAAATACGAGCTGTACAGCTCACAACAAATAATGTCAGTGACTCACAAGTTTTGGGTGATCTGCTGAATCAAATCCCATTTGATGAACGCATTGATTCTGTCTATACCGATGGAGCATATGACACGAAATTGTGTAGACAAGTGATTTCAGATCGTCATGCACATGCCGTAATTCCTCCAAGAAAAAATGCAAGGCCATGGAAAGATAAGCAATTGGGATCTTTAGAGAGAAATGAATTATTGAAAACAGTCAAACATCTAGGAAGAGCGCTGTGGAAAAAGTGGTCTGGTTATCATCGACGTAGTTTGGTCGAAACTAAGATGCATTGCATCAAATTATTGGGCGATAAACTCAGTTCGAGAAACTTTCAAAGCCAAGTCAATGAAATCCATGCACGTATAGCCGTGTTAAATAAATTTACAGAATTAGGTCGCCCTCACACCCAAGTTGTCACTTAAATTTGTGCAGCTTAGGAAAGATCAGTCTTTAAAATCTTTATGCAACAAAGCCTAAGGAAGTTAAAAATTTATTCATACCAGCCCAATATTATAAAAATATAAATTTTTTTAAAGAATCAAAAGAATTTACTAAAAAGAGAAATATTATATGTATAAATCACCATTGATCGTTATGTTAACGCTATTTGGATTGACCGCATGTGTGTCAAAACCATATTCAAATCCAGAAAATCTATTATTTCAAAAAAAAGGCTCTGGTTCTACACAAACAATTAATGTGAAAAGAGATTCAGTATTATGCGCTGGAGATAGCGTAGATAAACAAAACTGCCCGATTAACTTTTATATTGATAATTTTAAATCTGGAAGTTTTTTTATCAACAATGCTGCAAAATTTAACTTAAGAGCTGAAACATATAATTTTAAAGTACAAAACTGTACAACTGAATGTGCAATATGTGATTTTGATATTGCAATCAATTCATCAACAAGTCGCGATTTTATGCTCTCAGTCGACTCTAAAGGTCAACCTTATATTATTCATGGTGGAAAGGCCTTGAGTTGCCCTGTGGGTTCTGCTTCTGCAGGAGAAACGACCAAAATTAACTTATATACAGATACGTTATTTAAGTTTAATGGTTCAACGCTGAGTGAATTGTTACCTAAAGGTCGTCAAGAAATTTTAGAACTTGCAGCCAAAGTACGCGATGGTTTTATTTCAGTAAGTCAAGTCAACCTTATCGGTCATACAGATCGTTTAGGATCAGATGCTTATAATTTAAAGTTGGGCCAAGAGCGCGCAAATACTATTCGTGATCTACTGATCCAAAATGGTGTGTCTTCTCGCTATATTTCTGTTGAAAGCAAAGGTAAGCAGCAACCTATTACCAGTGGATGCAATGAAATTGCATCGCGTCACAAACTACAAAGCTGTTTACAACCTGATCGTCGCGTTGTCGTAGAAGTGATTGGGAAGTCTAAATAATACATAGATTAACGATATTCATAAATAAAATAAATCGAGATTAAAATGGCTAATTTTATTGTAATTGAAAAAGATTCTTTAAATAAAAAATTATTAAGTAATGAAAATATTGTTTTAAATGAGGCATCAATTATCCATGCTAAATTACAGCGTGGTGATGTTGCAGAATTCATTCAAAATGGTAATAACCTTGTACTAAAGTTAAAAAATGGTGAAGTTATTATCATTGAAAACTTCTTTGTGAAAAATAAAGATGGTATTCAATCAGATTTGGCATTCGAAGATGATGATTGTGGTTTCTTATGGTTTGAATTAAAAGATGGTGTTGCTACTTTTAAAGAAATTTCAGGATTAGAAGAACTACTTCCAATTGCCACAGATGGTTCTATAGGTATATTACCTTGGATTATTGGTGGTGTTATCGGTGGTGGTGTTATTGCCGCGATTATTGATGACAAGGATAAAAAAGATGATATTAAACCTGTGCCACCAGAATCACCTATAGTCACGATAGATTCAGTTAATCCCATTGTTGATCCACAAGAGGGTTCTACAACAACGTTAACGGGTAAAATCACTCCACCAGCGGGAAGTATTCCAGATACAGTGACTGTTACGGTATCCGGTTTAGCGCCATTTCAGGCTGTAATTGATCCAATCCCAAATGCAGATGGCAGCTATAACTGGTCTGTAGCGAATGTTCCAGTTCAACTCACTGCGGGCAATACGCCTGTTGAGGTTGTAGGTACAGCTAAAGATCCAAAAGCACCAGCGAATATATCTGAGCCAAGTGTTCCAGCGAAAGGAAATATTCCAGTTGAAATTACGCCAGAAGCACCAACAGTTACGATAGATTCAGTTAATCCCATTGTTGATCCACAAGAAGGCTCGACAACAACGTTAACGGGTAAAATCACTCCACCAGCGGGAAGTGTTCCAGATACAGTGACTGTTACGGTATCTGGTTTAGCGCCATTTAAGGCAGTAATTGATCCAATCCAAAATGCAGATGGTAGCTATAACTGGTCTGTAGCGAATGTTCCAGTTCAACTCACTGCGGGCAATACGCCTGTTGAGGTTGTAGGTACAGCCAAAGATCCAAAAACGCCAGCGAATATATCTGAGCCAAGTGTTCCAGCGAAAGGAAATATTCCAGTTGAAATTACGCCAGAAGCACCAACAGTTACGATAGATTCAGTTAATCCCATTGTTGATCCACAAGAAGGCTCGACAACAACGTTAACGGGTAAAATCACTCCACCAGCGGGAAGTGTTCCAGATACAGTGACTGTTACGGTATCTGGTTTAGCGCCATTTAAGGCAGTAATTGATCCAATCCAAAATGCAGATGGTAGCTATAACTGGTCTGTAGCGAATGTTCCAGTTCAACTCACTGCGGGCAATACGCCTGTTGAGGTTGTAGGTACAGCCAAAGATCCAAAAACGCCAGCGAATATATCTGAGCCAAGTGTTCCAGCGAAAGGGAATATTCCAGTTGAAATTACGCCAGACGCGCCAACAGTTACGATAGATTCAGTTAATCCCATTGTTGATCCACAAGAGGGTTATACAACAACTTTAAAAGGTAAAATCACTCCACCAGCGGGAAGTATTCCAGATACAGTGACTGTTACGGTATCAGGCTTAGCGCCATTTAAGGCTGTAATTAATCCAACCCCGAATGCAGATGGTAGTTATAACTGGTCTGTAGCGAATGTTCCAGTTCAACTCACTTCGGGCAATACGCCTGTTGAAGTTGTAGGTACAGCCAAAGATCCAAAAGCACCAGCGAATATATCTGAGCCAAGTGTTCCAGCGAAAGGGAATATTCCAGTTGAAATTACGCCAGACGCGCCAACAGTTACGATAGATTCAGTTAATCCCATTGTTGATCCACAAGAGGGTTATACAACAACTTTAAAAGGTAAAATCACTCCACCAGCGGGAAGTATTCCAGATACAGTGACTGTTACGGTATTAGGCTTAGCGCCATTTAAGGCTGTAATTAATCCAACCCCGAATGCAGATGGTAGTTATAACTGGTCTGTAGCGAATGTTCCAGTTCAACTCACTGCGGGCAATACGCCTGTTGAAGTTGTAGGTACAGCCAAAGATCCAAAAGCACCAGCGAATATATCTGAGCCAAGTGTTCCAGCGAAAGGAAATATTCCAGTTGAAATTACGCCAGATTTAACTGTTGATGACATGAAGGTTGTCAATGAAGATGAATCCGCTTCTGGAAACGTTCTTGAAAATGACAAAAAAGATGGTTTAACGGTCACTGGAATCACAATAAATGGAACAGAATATGGTGTAGGAACGGATATTGTTATCACAGGTGTTGGTACAGTGAACGTAAATGCAAATGGTGCATACATCTTTACTCCAGTAAAAGATTACAGTGGAAACGTTCCGGCCATTACTTACACAGTCAGTGATGGTATTGCGAAAGATACTGCGAACTTAAATATTGAAGTTATTGCAGTTTCAGACGAACCAACAACAGGTAACTTTTTGTTAGATCCTGCTGCATTGAGTCTAAATATCCAAACCTGGTCAAATGTACAGAATGTCAATGGACAAGACTTATTACAAAATGGCGGTGATGGAGCAAGCAAAGATGTTTTACTCAACGCAATTGATTACTTAAGAAACAATACCAATGTAACGAACAGCAATGGAAGTGCTGTGGGTACTTCAGGTACTGGAGTAACAAATAGTTTAGCTAATACTGATCTACCGACCTATGAAGCTGTTTATATTTCTGGTTACGTGTTCTTAGAAGAAGGTCAAACCTATCAATACACAGGACAGGGAGATGACAGTGCCGCGATTATGATCGGCGATAATGTTTCTTCATTACATGTGAATTGGCGAGGCACAAGTACCACTGGAGATGCTGCATTCAATGTGAGCCAGTCAGGTTTCTATACATTCCAATTTTATGCACACAATGCCGCTGGTGAGGGAAATTATAATTTCACTCTTCAAAATAGCGATGGCTCAGAGATGAAATATTATCCGAGTGTTAGTGCGATAGAAGAAAGCTTGAGAGATGCGAGTTATATTTTAGGTCAATATGATGCTGGCGTAGATGGTAAAAATGACACTGGATTTTATCCAGCGAATCTTGGATATCAAGGTGAGTCTTCAAAAGAGATTGATCTCAATCGTATTCATTTAAAAGCAACGGATACAGATGATTCAGAATACTTATCATTTGAAATATCCGGTTTACCAATTGGTGCAGAACTGAAATTTAAAGATGCGAATAATGTAGACAGAACAGTAACCGTTGGTGCGAATGGTAAAGCAACTTATGTTCCAGTTGATTTAAATGCAGGTACAACAGAATACAAAGACTTTAAACTTACGCTTGGAGACAAACAGAAGGCATTACTGGATGTCAGCTTAAGCGTAACGTCCACTGAAAAGTCCAATGGAGATCGTTCATCTTCAACCTTAGATTTTGAAATTAGACTGACAGATCCTGATGTGGTCGTTGTCCAATCAAACCTAAGTGCTCAAACGCCTTCTGATCATGGATCTAATGACATTTCTATTATCTTTGAATTACTCAGTGATAATTCAACTGGTGGTAATGATCTTCAAACAAATGATCAATTTGAAGTTGGAAATTCAAATCATATTATTGATGTTTCGGCACTATTGTCTAATGAAGTATCTAATGAGATAAATGCCAGTAACTTAGCTGAGTTTATGGCAGTGGATTATGATGCTGAAAATGACCAAGCCATCATTTCAATTGATCGTGGTGGTTCAGCAGGGCAGTATCAATCTGAAAACCTTATCATTCTCACCAATCAGCCTAATGCTTTTAGCTTAGACAGTTTGCTAAATAATAATCAGATTATTATGGGTTAATGGTGATATTCAGTTATAGGTTTCCGAGCCTATAACTGATTTTATTAATTTAAACCTGTTGAATGAAATAGGTCTATTGAATGCTTTTTCATCGCTCTCTTTTTCAACGCTTTATAGAACATCTGTTTGGTTTTATCTTGTCCGTAAAAGTTTGCGAAATAAAAAATGGCCAATTTATTCGCGCGTATTAATGGCAGCGCTATCCAATTATAAATTAAAAAAAGCACTTATTTATTGAATGAATACATGAGGGATAACGGATGATTTCACTTGAAAATAAAAATGATCAATTCTGTTAAATGCGATGATCTGTCGATTTTCTAAATAAAGCTCTTATATAAACATACTCCACTCTGGTTTATTGATACGAAATTAGCAAAATTTTTGTATCATTACGACATCTCATGCTTTTTTAAGTCAATTTTATTTATAGACACATCAGTTTGTTAAATTCATTTTGATTTGAATAGTTGTTCATAAAGTGTTTATGCATGTTTAAATTGAAGGTTTTTAAAATTCAAAAGGAAGTTTAGTCAATGCCTAGCTTATTTATCGTCATGCTTGGTGGTCGTCATGCGCGTGCCAATACAGAAGTGCATGATGTCGTAGTGACGGTTGGTGAATCTTTAGAAGAAACTTATCCGCAACTAAAGAATGCATGGTTTGGTGAGCAAAAAGGTTTACATATCGATGCTTGGGCAAAAATTAATGGTGTTGCATTTGAAGGCCAGAAATACCGTCTAGCCTTTGTCGATGCAGCGCCGAATCAATCAGAGCAAAGACTCTTTCTGATTAATCTAGGCGGCTATGATGCTCGTGAATTCGGTGAGTTACATCGATACGTCTTGGTGGTTGCGCAAAACGAAATGGTCGCAAAACAACGTGGCAAAGCGCATTTTGCAACGCACTGGCAAAAACAGCATACAGATCGTGTGCTAGAGGTTGATGACTGTATTGCGATTGATCACATTCATGGTCGGTACGTTCAATTGGTCGAAGGGGATTTTCAAGAAAATCAATGGGAAAATACCTATCTGCTGATTTAGATCATCAAAAAATAGTAATTGAGAGTGGGTTGGTTTGACTAATCATGGATATGAAATTGTCTGTGTTCCTGAACTTTATTTAGATAATATCGCAAAGACTCAAATTGCCAAGCTACTCACCGCATGTTTTCCTGAAGAAGATTTTCAGGGACGACATTATTTTAAACAATTGCCACATTATCGATTATTACTGAAAGTTCATGGTCAAATCATTGCCCAATTGGCATTGGATTACCGGATGATGACTTTAAATCAGGATCCAATCCGTGTACTTGGGTTCATTGATTTAGCCGTATTGCCACAGCATCAGAAGCAAGGATATGCAAGAGAGCTTTTAGAACACGTCGAAAAAATATTTTCAGATCTTTTCTTGAATATCGACTTTATGTTGTTATCGACAGAAAAATTTGAATTTTATCTAAAGTTCGGATTTAAGCGTACAACACAAAAAGTAAAATGGTTAGCTATGGAAAATCATCAAAATTATGGATTGAAGGAAGAATGGATCGATGATTGTTTGATGTATAATTCTCTTACTCAGAAAGTATGGGTGGATGGCGCTGATTTAGATTTTTTAGGTTATTGGTATTAGTTATTTAGTTCTATACAGGGCTTAGCATTAAAGAAGATAAGGAATTGAAAAAAAAGTTTAAGTTTGATATGGATAGGTGATTTGCGATAAAGCTCAAGCTTACAAAGCCTTATCAATAAAACAGCTATTAAATATGTAAAAAACACATTTTCTTGATAGTTCATTAATCGTTATGCTGTCAACCGTTATAATTAAACTACTAGCTGTACGCCATGTATTTATATACTGATTTCGATCAGCAACTGATCAATGAACGTGTTGCACAATTCCGTGATCAAACGGAACGTTATTTAGCTGGAAAACTCACTGAAGATGAGTATCGTCCTTTACGTCTACAAAACGGTTTATATGTGCAACGTTATGCACCTATGCTACGTGTAGCAGTTCCTTATGGTTTGATGAACTCGAACCAACTTCGCAAAATTGCGAGTTTGGCAAAAGAGTTTGACCGTGGGTATGCACATGTATCAACACGTCAAAATATTCAGTTTAACTGGCCTGCACTTGAAAATGTACCCGATATGCTTGAAGAGCTTGCATCTGTTCAAATGCACGCCATTCAAACCTCAGGTAACTGTATTCGTAATACCACAACTGACCAATATGCGGGTGTGGTTGCAGGTGAAATTGCAGATCCACGTCCTACCTGTGAATTAATTCGTCAATGGTCAACTTTTCACCCAGAATTTGCTTTTTTACCGCGTAAGTTCAAAATTGCAGTTTCTGCACTTGAAGAAACCGACCGCGCAGCGACTTCATTTCATGACATTGGCGTATATATTGTTAAAAATGATGCTGGTGAAATTGGCTATAAAATAAAAGTGGGTGGTGGCTTAGGTCGTACACCAATTATTGGTAGTTTTATTCGTGATTTCTTACCACGTGAAGATTTGATTGCTTATCTTGAAGCCGTTCTGCGTGTTTATAATCTACATGGTCGTCGAGATAATAAATATAAAGCACGTATCAAAATTTTAGTGAAAGCATTAACGCCAGCAGTCTTTGCTGAGAAAGTTGAAGCTGAGTTTTTGCATACTATTCAGACCTTAAAAATTCAGCCTGAAATTTTGAAAAAACTTGATGAAGAATTTACACCGTTTGATTATCAAGATTATGCGGATGAAGATTTCACAGAACTTTTTGCACAATATCCAAAATTCAAACAATGGTTCAATATCAACACCAATGCACATAAAGTTTCAGGCTATCGTATTGTTACGATTTCACTTAAACGTGCAGGCGTTGCGCCTGGCGATATGACCACTGAAGAAATGAATGTGATTGCGGATCTTGCTGATCAATATACATTTGGTGAGCTACGCACAACGCACGAACAAAATATCTCTTTGGTTGATGTACCACAAAAAGATTTATTTGCAGTATGGCAAGTGCTTGACGCAAATAACTTGGCACGTGCTCATATTGGTTTCATTACCGATATCATTTGCTGCCCTGGTGGCGATTTCTGTTCATTGGCGAATGCAAAATCGATTCCAATTTCAGAAGCGATTTCACGCCGTTTTGATGATTTAGATACCATTTATAATCTAGGTAAATTAGATCTTAATATCTCAGGTTGTATGAATGCGTGTGGTCATCACCATGTTGGTAATATTGGTATTCTGGGTGTCGATAAAAAAGGCGCGGAATTCTACCAAATTACGTTGGGTGGTAATGCCGATCATGATGCGTCAATTGGTGATATTTTAGGACCCTCGTTTGCAGCAGATCGTGTACCAGATATTGTTGAAGAAATTTTAAATACCTATTTAGACCTTCGTGCAGAAGGTGAAGAGTTTGTAGAAACTTATCGTCGTGTTGGCATTCAACCCTTCAAGGAGCGAGCATATGCTTAATACAGCACTTCAAGTCCTTTCTAAAGATGGAACGGTTGCAGACAATACTTATCAAGTGATTGCTGAAGATGGTGTCTTGCCACAAGGTGATGTTGTTTTAACAACGGCACAATTGGATCAATTGAGTAATATCTCGGGTAAAAAAGGACTGTTAATCACGGTGGATGACTCTCCTGAGGTGAATCAATATCCATTAGATCAAATCGATACGATTTTTATCGAATTCGCTGGTTTTAATGATGGTCGTGGTTATTCATTTGCTGCATTACTACGCCGTCAAGGTTTTCAAGGTGAACTTCGTGCAATTGGCGATATCTTCAAAGACGTATTGAACTATTTGAAACGTTCAGGATTTGATACTTTTGTGATTAAAGAAGGGAAAGATATTCAAGAGGCGGCTGCAGGTTTGAATGATTTTAAAAACCCGTATCAAGCATCAACTGCTGTTGCTCAAGCAAGTTATCAAACGGGTGCTTAGTTTTGAGTAGATATAAAAAGCCTGCATTTAGCAGGCTTTTTATATGCGCTTAGATTTGTGTTAATCGTTGTTCTATATAGGTGATTTGCTCTAAATTACGGCCTTGCGTTGTCGTACTCGCGCATGTCCATGTTGCCTCACTTTTGATTTGACATGGCTTTCAATATTTTAAAATAGATTTGATCATTCTACTTTGTTAATCTTGCGTAAATCAATTTACAATTTTTTAATTTATTCAGTGGTTTAGTAGTTATGCAAAATTTGATTCGTATTGGTATTGTGGGGTATGGCAACCTTGGTCGTGGCGTAGAAATATCTATTCAAAAAAATCCAGATTTACAGCTCGTAGGTATTTTTACTCGTCGTGCACCAGAAACAGTTTCTCCTTGTTTTGCGACAACTTCTGTATTTCATATGGATTCGCTGACAGACTTTCAAGACAAGATTGATGTCTTGATTTTGTGTGGTCGCTCAAAAGATGATTTACCAAAGCAAACACCTGAGTTGGCAAGCCAATTTAATACCGTAGATAGTTTTGATACGCATGCACGTATTGCTGAATTCTTTGATGCTGTGAATACACCTGCTCTTGCTAATAAGAAAACAGCAATGATCTCAATTGGTTGGGATCCTGGTATGTTCTCAATTAACCGTTTATTTGGCGAAGCACTTCTTCCAGATGGTGAAACATATACATTTTGGGGTAAAGGCTTAAGCCAAGGACACTCAGATGCAATTCGTCGTGTAGAGGGTGTTAAAGAGGGTGTGCAATATACGCTTCCATCCACAGAGGCGATTGAAAAAGTACGTAATGGTTCACGTCCAGTGTTAAGTACGAGGGATAAACATACACGTGAATGTTATGTGGTACTTGCAGAGGGTGCAGATGCAAATACAGTTGAGCAAGCGATCGTTACCATGCCTGACTACTTTAGTGACTACAATACAACAGTGAATTTCATTGATGAAGAAACCTTAGCTAATGAGCACAACCGCATGCCGCATGGTGGTTTTGTGATTCGTAGTGGTAATAGCAGTGCGGAACATAATCAAGTGGTTGAGTTCTCATTAAAATTAGACAGTAATCCAGAGTTTACGGCTAGTGTTCTCGTGGCTTATGCACGTGCATGTTATCGTATGAATCAGATGGGGCAGTACGGTGCTAAAACAGCGTTTGATGTTGCGCCAGGCTTACTTTCTATGAAATCACCTGAGCAGCTTCGTAAAGAATTACTCTAAGATAGCGTCATTTGAGTATTAAAAGTTAAAATTGAAATAAATTGAAAAGGCGAATAATCAATTCGCCTTTTTTATGCATTATTGTTTTGTCTGTAAGCGGTCATGACTAGTGAATTTTGGGAGCCCAAGCTAACTTCGCTCACGATTTTTAAATGAAAATAACCACGTTTTTTCTAATGGCAAAAAAAGAATCTAGGGATCATTTGGTTAATGCTAGCAAGAACAACCGATGTGCTTTCAACTTTATATTCTGCCAAACGTAATGGTCTAGTTAATAAGACTGATCAAGGCATAGCATTGGTTTTGTAGATTATTTAATTTGCATGCGCAGCATATGCTTTTAAGTTTATGCAAGCGGGCATTTTATATGTTCTTTGGTCAGGATTGGGCATCATTGCGACGACCATTTTGGCTAAAACATTTTTAGGGCAAAATATTGATATCGCAGGGTAGATCGCTATTGGATTTATCACTATTGGATTGATTATTATTGCTAAGTTCTCAAATATAGATGTTTAGTTCTTACAGTTCATTCGCAGACGCGATTGTGCATCTTGAATATATAATTAAATGATCAAGATGTCGTTTTACACCTTTGTAAAAATACTTATCCAATCTGATTGATTGAAATTATTTCCAAATTTTTAGAAAAATAAGTTAAGTCTTCATGGTTAATCGTTTTTAAATGTTTATTTTGGATTTGATCTAATAATTCCCATTCATTAACTAAATTATTTTGAATGATTTCACGATCATTCGAAATGGATTCAATCGCTTGATCAATAAAAGTTCTTTCCTTAAAGCCCCAAGCGATTGGCTTAGGTTCGTAATGGCGGCGATATCCTTTGATTGCCATGCCAAAAAGAGCAACACAAGGAACTCGCTCACCCATTTTAATATCGTGGTGAGGTAGTTGGTTTACAGTTAATAATCTTAGGCCAAAAATAGTTTCACTGTTTTCATCTGCTGTTACATCTGCAAGTGTTAGTAGCTGTATTGGATTTGTATTGACAATAATAGATGGAATAATCAAACCACTTTCATAAGCAATTCTTTTATTTAATAAGGGGTTGCTAAAGCTATAAGTGAAAAATGTAATGATCAGGCAAAGGATTGAAATTACAATGCCCAACACCCAAGACCCTTTTGAAAACAAATATATTGACCATACAAGCAAACTTAAACTCAGTAGGTAGAAAACATAGCTGAGTAAAGGTTTCTTTGAAGGATATTCATCAAATTGTTTAAGATGTTCTATATCAGGTTCGATATTCATAGATCGGGTTGAAAAACTAAAATTTAAAGTTTCACCTTCTTGTCCAATTTTATTTTCGGTCATTTTTCTATCCCATGTATTTGTTTTTAATATAATTATATTTATTTAATTAATTTGAGGTTCAAACATTAAGTCAATCTAAATTTAAGGAATTTAAGGAATTAGTTTTAGAGTCAAATTCTTTATTTTGTCAAAGTGTATTGTAAATTTTATTTTTGGAGTAGTGCCTTCTATCTAGATATAAAGATACCTAGTCAATTTTCGCTAAGCTGTTGAGTATTCTTCAGTGTTAAGAGTTGCGAATATTGAGACTGAAGAAATTAGATATTTACTCTAACTGGCAGTTAATCATCCATTTGATACCAAATTGATCTGTAAATGCACCATAAAGTGCGCCCCAAAATGTTTTATCCAAAGGCATTTCAACTTGACCATTCTCAGATAAGGCATCAAAGAGTCGTTGTGCATCATCTTTTTCATTTGCATCAAGATTTATTGAAATATAGTGATTATTACCTTTACGAAAGGGTGTATTATTTTGTGCGCAAAATTGTTCAGATGTATCAGAACCCATAAGCTCGGTGAATGCGTTAATAGGTAATGAGACGTGCAAGACATAATCTTTTTCATGCTCAGCAATCTGCGCATCAGGTAAATCAACATATCTTTGGAAATGAGAAAATTTACCGCCAAATACAGATTGATAAAAATTAAATGCGGCTTCGGTTTCACCTTGAAAGTTTAAATAATGATTCAGTTGCATTTTGATCATCCATTTTTATTATGAAAGAATAATTTAACAGATTTAATTTTATGCAAAGAACAAATCGTGTAAATGTAAAAAGCCTTCTCTATAAGAAGGCTATTTACTTAAACTCATTGAGTGACTTTAAACTCTAGAAGTAAGCTTAAATGATTGGAACGACATTTAAATACTCGATTAATTTCAAAAGTATTCGAGTAAATTTAGAATCTATTCAATTTTTAAATCAGTTCAATAGCGATCGCTGTGGCTTCACCACCACCGATACAAAGTGCAGCGATACCACGCTTACCGCCTGTACGCTTCAACGCATGGATCAATGTCAAAATAATACGAGAGCCTGTTGAACCTACAGGATGACCTAAAGCACATGCGCCACCATGAATATTGACTTTTTCAACATCCAGTTTGAAGTCATCAATTGGACACATGGTGACCATGGCAAAAGCTTCATTGATTTCCCAAAGATCAACCTCTTCCGTTTTCCAGCCAGATTTATCTAAAACTTTTTGAATAGCGCCTACAGGCGCAATGGTGAATTCTGACGGATGTTGCGAGTTTGAGGCATAGGTAACTATTTTTGCTAAAGGCGTCAAACCTTTAGCTGCAGCATGATCTGCCGAGGTTAGTACCAATGCAGATGCACCATCAGAAATTGAACTCGCATTGGCTGCAGTAATCGTTCCATCTTTGGCAAAAGCAGGGCGCAGTGTCGGAATTTTATCTATGTTTGCATTAAATGGCTGTTCATCTTTATCGATAATCACATCGCCTTTACGGCTTGAAACTGTAACAGGTACAATTTCATCTGCAAAATAACCTTCATTGATTGCTGTTTGCGCACGTTTTAATGAGCGAATAGCAAAATCATCCATTTGTTCACGTGTATAGCCGCGAGTATTCGCCGTATCTTGAGCAAAAGATCCCATCAAACGACCTGTTTCAGCATCTTCTAAACCGTCAAGGAACATATGGTCTTTAATTTCACCATGGCCCATGCGAAAACCGCCACGAGCTTTTGGCAATACATATGGCGCATTGGTCATAGACTCCATACCACCTGCGACGACAATTTGTGCAGAGCCTGCTTTAATCATATCTGCCGCTTGCATGACCGCTTTCATGCCAGAACCGCATAATTTGTTGATGGTTACAGCACCCGTTGAATCTGGTAATCCCGCCAGACGCATTGCTTGACGAGCAGGACCTTGCTTTAATCCTGCAGGCAATACGCAGCCCATAATCACTTCTTCAATATCGGATGGCTGTAAACCTGAACGTACAATAGCTTCTTTAATGGTCGCAGAACCTAATTGTGGTGCGGTTACACTAGCAAGGCTCCCTTGAAAACCACCCATTGCAGTACGGGCACCATTGACAATTACGATGTCAGTCATTGTTATCTCTCCGATATTTTTTTAATCAAAATGTCCAAACTCAAACAGTATATTGAAAATCGAATATGAATAAAGTTTATTCTGAATACAGACGTAGACTGATCAGTTAAAGTTGATACTCAACATGCAGTTGTTGTTTCTATGCGCGTATGTCCCATTCGGCTGATCGGAAGATAGCGGTGAAGATCTTTGTTTGTAAAACTACAATAGTAAAAGCCTCCAGGTGAACCATGTGGAAGTCCTGTATCACTTTGAAATGTAATCATAGTGGGGCTCGTTACGCCACCATTCCATTTTAAAGAGCCAAATTTCAAATTAGTTTGAGTGTATTTATGTATCGTTTCATTTTTATCAATATTCTTATTATTGTTTAAATCTGAAAAAACAATAATGCCTTTATGCCATTGATTGATTTCGCAGCGATCAAAGGTTGATGATGAGCACACAACAATGTTGGAATGATAGATTTGTGCTGTATTTTTAGCGAAATTAACATGTTGTCTCACTAAGGGGAGTAGCTGTGAAACCTCTTGAAGCGCTATATAATGTTGAAAATTAGGTATCGCAATCATGATAATAATTGCGATAATACTGAGCGTGATCAATGTCTCAAACAAGGTAAAAGCATGTTGTTTACAATATGAGTACATATTTAGTTCTTCTTTTAGAAAACAACTCATTGATTGTTATTGATAATTATTATATTTCTAGGGTGAAAATCAACACTGTAAAAAATGATTACTATCATTTATGAATGCTGTTAATATATCAGAAATGAAAAGATAAGTTATTCACAAGAGCCAATTGAGTAAAAAATTACCGAATTACAACGGAAATTGTAAGTAATTTTGTCAATAATTTACTTGATTAAATTAATCAAGCACTTGGAAAATAGTTCAAGTGTTTGTATGATTCAGCGTGAGTAGCTTAAAAAAAATACTGGGGTATAAGAAAGCCTATCTCAGGAAGCCATAATATTTTAGGCTGAGCTTGAACAACAATTGTTATCTCTGGAGGATATCCATGAAATTGAGTCGTATCGCACTTGCTATGCTTGTTGCTGCACCTTTAGCCGCTGCTAATGCTGGCGTAACCATTACACCATTATTAGTTGGTTATACATTCCAAGACACTAAACACAATAACAGTTTTGCTGATCATCTTTATGAAGATAATGCTGAGCTTCAGGACGATTTATTTGTAGGTGCGGCACTTGGTATCGAGCTTACTCCTTGGTTAGGTTTTGAGGCTGAATATAACCAAGTTAAAGGTGATATTAAAGACAAGACTTTGAACCCTACTGCAAATTATGGTGAATACAAACAAACTCAAATCAATGGTAACTTCTATGTTACTTCTGATTTGATCACTAAAAACTATGACAGCAAAATTAAGCCATACGTTCTTTTAGGTGCTGGTCACTATAAATACGAATATGATGGCAGCACTGGTCTTAAAGATGACGAAGGTACTTTAGGTAACGCTGGTGTTGGTGCTTTCTGGCGCTTAAACGATGCTCTATCTGTACGTACTGAAGCTCGTGCTACATACAACATCGATGAAGATTTCTGGAACTACACAGCTTTGGCTGGTCTTAACGTAGTTCTTGGTGGACACTTGAAACCTGCTGCTCCTGTAGTAGAAGTTGCTCCAGTTGCTCCAGCTCCAGCTCCAGTTGCTCCAGCTCCACAAGAGTTAACTGAAGACTTGAACATGGAACTTCGTGTTTTCTTTGATACAAACAAATCAAACATCAAAGATCAATACAAGCCAGAAATTGCTAAAGTTGCTGAAAAGTTAGCTGAATACCCGAATGCGACTGCTCGTATTGAAGGTCACACAGATAACACTGGTCCACGTGCATTGAACGAACGTTTATCTTTAGCTCGTGCTAACTCGGTTAAATCTGCTCTTGTAAGCGAATACAATGTTGATGCTGCTCGTTTAGCAACTCAAGGTTTTGCTTGGGATCAACCGATTGCTGATAACAAAACTAAAGAAGGTCGTGCGATGAACCGTCGTGTGTTCGCGACTATCTCTGGTAGCCGTACTGTTATTGCTCAATAATTAGCGATCTAAGCCTAATTCGATATTTCGAATAAGACTGAAATAAAAAATGACTCTTCGGAGTCATTTTTTTTGTTAATAAACATCTATACGACAATTGTTGTGATATATTTCTCACAAATACTATATTAAGACTAAATAATAAGAGGAATTACTTTGAAAAATATTCTATTTCTAGCAATTTTAACTTCAATTATTGCAACAGGTTGTACATCACTTCCAATCAGTCAGAAACCGACTACTCAAAATGATGCGGCACAACAAACACTCAATGAGCTTAAAAAGGGCGTTGCGATTTTGTTCCAAAGTAATTCAAGTGAAATTGATGCGGAGTATGATGTTTATCTTGCTGCTGCGGCCCAAGCTTTAGCTCAAAATAAAAGTTTCCATTTAGCGCTTGAGGGACATACGGACAGTACAGGTTCGGCTGCTAAAAATGTAAAGGTTTCATTGGAGCGTGCTAATGCTGTACGTAACAAGTTAGTGATGGACTATAATGTAAGACCAGAACAGGTGAGCACTGTAGGAGCTGGTTCAGCTCATCCAATTGATAATAATGAGACTGCTGAAGGTCGTGCGAATAACCGCCGCGTGGATGTAATGCTTAAAATTCAATAATAGTTTTATTTGTTGAATAAAAAAAATCGGACTTAAGTCCGATTTTTTATGAGTTATTACAAATCTAAATAATTATTGCGACTCATCTTGGTCAATTTTCATAGGTTGTACATCCATTTCGCTGTATTTAACGAGTTTGGATTCTCTTTTTAAGCTATATCCAGCCCAGATTGCGAGGAAGAGGAAGATACCAATGTACGTCGAAAGGACAGCTAACCATTCACCATCAAGGACTGCTTGGTAGTTTTGTCCAAGTACAACAACAGCACAGAGAACGAAAGCAAACCAAGGCGCAAATGGGAAGAATTTAGCGGTATAGGCTAAATCTGAAAGTTTATTGCCTTGAGCAAGGTAACCTTTTCGGAAACGATAGTGTGAAATCGCAATACCCAGCCATACAATAAATCCGCACATACCAGACATATTGAGTAGCCAGTTAAAGACCTGCTCTTCACCAATGAAAGTGGTGAGGAAGCATAATGCCGCAATTGCCGTAGTGGCATAAAGCGCATTCATGGGTACGCCACGAGTGTCCAATTTAGAAAAAAACTTGGGTGCACTGCCATTTTTGGCCATATCGAACAACATACGCGTTGAAGAATACATTCCAGAGTTACCAGCAGATAATATCGCCGTTAAAATCACCGCATTCATTACACTTGCTGCGAAAGCAAATCCAGCTTGTTCATACAAAAGTGTGAACGGAGAAAGTGCAATATTTTCATCTGATGCGGCTTGTAAGAGTCGTGGATCGTCATAAGCAATCAAAGTACCAATGATGAAAATACACACGATGTAAAATAACAGAATACGCCAGAAGATTTGTTTAATCGCAATTGGGATCGTTTTCTTTGGATCTTTGGATTCACCTGCAGCAACACCGACCATTTCGGTCCCTTGGAAGGAGAATCCCGCAATCATTGCAACACCAATAAGTGAGGCTAAACCACCGACAAAAGGTGCTTCACCTTTGGTCCAGTTGCCAAAAGCAGCCATATCTGGCGTCATCATGATTTTAACAATCATAAATATACCAATGATAATGAACAGTATAATGGCCAGTACTTTAATTAAAGAGAAGAAGAATTCACTTTCACCAAAACCTTTTACAGTTAGTGCATTAATACCAAACACGACCGCCAGAAAAATTGCACTCCAGTAGAAACCCGGTATATCTGGGAACCAGAATTTCATGATGAACTGAACGGCAACCAGTTCAAAGGCAACCGTAATAGCCCAGTTGTACCAATAGTTCCAACCTAGAGCAAATCCAAAACCATTCGAAACGTATTTCGTTCCATAGGTAAAGAAAGCACCTGATGTTGGATTATGAGTTGCCAACTCACCTAGACTGGTCATTAAGAAATAAATCATAACCCCAATTAGGGCATAGGCCAGAAGGGCGCCTCCAGGACCTGCATTTGCAATGGTTGCACCAGAAGCGAGAAATAGACCCGTACCAATAGATCCACCTATGGCGATCATATTGAGATGACGAGCCCCCAGCTTACGCTGTAATTGATCTGTTTTTATTGTTTCGCTCATTATTCTTCCTTGGCTTTTTTATTCATGTTCGCAAAAAGGACTTTAAAGCCATTTTGGTCTGCTTTCACCACACAATTACCATAATTTTGCTCAATAAGAATCGAATAATTAAGGAAGCGATTGGCAACCATCCATAATTCACCACCAGATTTTAAGTGACGACGAGATGTTTTACACAAAGTTTCACTGGCATTGTAGTCAGTGTGAATTCCTTGATGAAAAGGAGGATTACTGACAATGGCATGAAGAAATAAGGGAGCATCTTCAATACCTGTGACCGCTTTGATTTCAAGTTGTTCAGGAGCTAAATTATTTTTTTCAAATGTTAATCGTGTCGATGCTAAAGCAAAGGCGTCCACATCGAGTGCAAAAATACGATTTTTGGGATTGAGTTTCGCTAAGAATGCACTGATCACACCTGAGCCACAACCAAAATCGGCAATCTTACCCGAAGTAACTCGACTGAGGTGCGGCAAGAGTACGGCAGTGCCAATGTCTAAGCGGTTTTGACTAAATACACCGGGAAGGGCGCAGATATGAATGTCACCATTCGGCGTTGCCACGGTATATTCTTGTGCCCACGCTTGAGGCTGCTTCACTGCTGGTAGCTTGTCAATCTTCAAATGCCACATTTGACAATGTCGAGCACTGTCGAGTTTAGTTGTAGCACCGAAAGGAAGTAGTTGTTTCGATGCGCGCTCAACGCCGCCTTTTTTCTCACCGACAAGAAGAACTGTACCGCCTAAACCTAGGCGCTCTACCACGTAATGTAGAAGATAGTTTAACAATTCTTTAGATTTAGGCACAAAGATGATGGCTTGATCAAATTCACTTTCAGGTAACTCAATACCAAAATGAACATTGGCTTGCTGATTTTGAAAATGATTAAATTCATTAAAATTCCAAGTCCAATATTGAACTTGAATATTTTCATCCAAATTTGACGCTAAATCGTCAGTGGGTGCATTAATCAGTAAGATACGACTAGAAAGGTATTCATGCTGTCGAATGACAACTTCACTTCTAGGATCCATATTTTATCGCTCCATTGAACAGCACTGCCCAGACAATGCTGGGCAGTGCTGAAACTGAAATGAAATTATTTCTTCGTTTCAGGAAGAATAATATTTAAAAGTAATGCTGCAATACCGCCTGTCGCAACGCCTGAACTAAAAATGTTACGGAATAATTCCGGAAGGTGTTCGAGAATTTGTGGAACTTGCGCCACGCCCAAACCCAGTGCGAGAGAGATTGAAATAATCAGTAAAGCACGACGGTCTAAATGAACGCCTGCTAAAATATTAATCCCCGATGCTGCTACCGCACCAAACATCACCATAACAGCGCCGCCCAAAACAGCTTGAGGAACAGCTTGAATCACACCAGCAACAGCTGGTACTAAGCCGAGGATGATTAATAATGCGGCAATCCAAATGCCGACATAACGACTTGCGACACCTGTCAGTTGAATTACGCCATTATTTTGTGCAAAGACAGAGCTCGGGAAGGTGTTAAAAATACCCGCTAAAAACGAATTTGCACCATTCACCAGAACGCCGCCTTTAATACGCTCCATCCATTTTGGACCATCTACAGGTTGGTTTGAAATTTTAGAGGTTGCAGTGACATCACCGATCGCTTCTAAAGAAGTCACCAAATAGATGAATGCCATCGGAATGAATAAACTCCAAGAGAAACTCAATCCGAAATGCATAGGTGTTGGTATTTGAATAGCTGGCGCATCTTTGAGACCTGAAAAGTCCAAATAACCCATAAAGCCAGCAACTGTATAACCAACAGTCAATGCAATGAGAATAGCTGAGCTTTTCACCCAAGTGATTGGGATACGATTTAAAATAATAATGAGTGCCAAAACGGTACATGACATGATGAGATTGTCTGAGTTGGCAAAAGTTTGATCAGCCATGGCTTGATAACCACCTCCCATGCTAATCAATCCCTCTTTAATCAGGGTCAAACCAATCAATAACACCACGATACCGGTGACCAATGGCGTAATGAGTTTCTTTACCCAAGGCAGAATGCGTGAAACGCCCATTTCAATAAATGAACCTGCAATCACTACACCAAAAATAGAAGCCATAACCGCTTCAACTGGCGTGCCCGCAGCGACCATCGCTGATCCAATTCCGATAATTGGACCAATAAAATTAAAACTTGTGCCTTGGACAATCAGTAAGCCTGCACCAAATGGCCCAACTTTTTTACATTGTAGGAATGTTGCAATACCCGAGATGACCAAAGACATGGATAAAATCATGTTGGTATCTTCTTTTGAAACACCCAGTGCCAAACAAATCAGCAAGCCTGGGGTGACAATAGGCACAATAATCGCAAGTAAATGCTGAAAAGCAGCTAAAAATGCAACAAAAGGTTTCGGGCGGTCATTTAAACCGTAAACGAGATCCAATTGCTTGTTTTGCTCTGAAGGGGAGTGTAAATCAGACATTAGTCATCAAAGTTTTGGCAGAATGGCGCTATTCTAATCGAGATACACAGCTTTACAAAATGAAAAGGTTGCCATTTGTCAAAAAAAAATGCGATTGTCAATAAACTGTCACTGTCAAAAGTTTGTATTTTTCTGTATAATTTGGCCTCAAATTAAATATGCATTGAATTTACATGTCTGATATTAAAACTCTCCGTAACATCGCCATTATTGCGCACGTCGATCATGGTAAAACCACTCTTGTAGACAAACTTTTGCAACAATCTGGTGCTCTCGGTGATCGCGCGGGTGAGATTGAGCGTGTCATGGATTCAGGCGCTATTGAAAGCGAACGTGGTATTACCATTCTTGCAAAGAACACTGCAATTAAATGGACTGATGCTCGTACAGATATAGAATACCGCATCAACATCGTGGACACCCCAGGACACGCAGACTTCGGTGGTGAAGTTGAACGTGTTATGTCTATGGTTGACTGTGTACTTCTACTTGTTGACTCTCAAGAAGGCCCAATGCCGCAAACTCGTTTTGTAACGCAAAAAGCGTTCGCACGTGGTTTGAAGCCAATCGTTATCATCAACAAAGTGGACAAGCCGAGCGCGCGTCCAGATTGGGTTATTGATCAAGTATTTGACTTGTTCGACAACCTAGGCGGTTCTGACGAACAATTAGACTTCCCAATTGTTTATGCTTCTGGCTTACGTGGTGTTGCTGGTCCTTCTCCTGAAGAACTTGCTGACGACATGACGCCATTGTTCCAAACAATCGTAGATATCGTTGAACCACCAGCTGTAGATATTGATGGTCCATTCCAAATGCAAGTGTCTTCACTTGACTATAACAGCTTCGTTGGTGTTATCGGTGTTGGTCGTATTCAACGTGGTTCAGTAAAATTAAACACTCAAGTAACTGTTATTGATAAAGAAGGTAAGACTCGTAACGGTCGTATCTTAAAAATCATGGGTTACCATGGTCTTGAGCGTGTTGATATTGAAGAAGCGAATGCTGGTGATATCGTTTGCGTAACGGGTATCGACGCACTACATATTTCTGACACCATTTGTGATCCGAAAGCTGTTGAAGCTTTACCGCCATTGTCTGTAGATGAACCTACAGTAACCATGACTTTCCAAGTAAACAACTCACCGTTTGCTGGTAAAGAAGGTAAATTCGTAACTTCACGTAATATCCGTGAGCGTTTAGATCGTGAATTGATCCACAACGTAGCATTACGTGTTGAAGATACTGATTCTCCAGATCGTTTCAAAGTATCTGGTCGTGGTGAACTTCACCTTTCAGTACTGATTGAAAACATGCGTCGTGAAGGTTTCGAAATGGGCGTATCTCGTCCACAAGTAATCTTGAAAGAAATTGATGGCGTTAAGCAAGAGCCGTACGAAAACGTTACTTTTGACGTTGAAGAACAGCATCAAGGTTCTGTAATGGAACAAATGGGTCACCGTAAAGGCGAAATGACCAATATGGAAGTTGACGGTAAAGGCCGTATCCGTATTGAAGCGACTGTTCCTTCACGTGGCTTAATTGGTTTCCGTTCTGAATTCCTGACAATGACTTCTGGTACAGGGATCATGACGTCAAGCTTCTCGCATTACGGTCCAATGAAACAAGGTACTGTTGCGAAACGTCAAAACGGTGTGTTGATTTCTATGGTTCAAGGTGTGTGCTTGGGCTATGCATTGTTCACATTGCAAGACCGTGGTCGTTTATTTGCTAAGCCGCAGTTAGAAGTTTACGAAGGTATGATTATTGGTATCAACTCTCGTTCAGATGATATGTCAGTTAACCCGACTAAAGCGAAACAGTTAACAAACGTTCGTGCATCTGGTACAGATGAAGCATTAACACTTGTTCCTGCAATTGAATACACGCTTGAACAAGCGCTTGAATTCATCGAAGATGACGAGTTAGTTGAAGTAACACCTAAGTCAATCCGTATTCGTAAGCGTTATTTGACTGAAAACGAACGTAAACGTAACCGTTCAGGTAAATAATACTGAAATCCACTTAATTTAAGTGTGATTTAAAAAATGCTACCATTCGTGGTAGCATTTTTTTGTTTGTAATAAGCAACTGGTTATTTTAAAAAAATAAAATTCCAAGTAAATTACGTGTGTTTATGACTTATTTCACATTTTGGACAAAGTTAATCGTTTAAATTAGACAATGTTAAGCGTTTAAAAAATTGAAATCGTAATATAAAAAACAATCTGGAGAATTTAATGGGTATCGCTCAAGAGTTTAAAGAGTTTGCAGTCAAAGGCAATATGATGGATTTAGCCATTGGTGTAATCATCGGTGGTGCTTTTGGTAAAATTATTGATTCATTGGTTAAAGATGTCCTTATGCCAGTGATTTCCGTGATTACAGGTGGTGATGTCGACTTTTCACAATGGTTTATTGTGTTAGGTGATAATCCAAATAATCTCGCAACTTTAGAAGAGTTGCAAAAAGCAGGTATCAACGTCTTACAGTATGGTAGTTTCCTCACTGTATTTATTAACTTCCTTATTTTGGCTTGGGTTGTTTTCTTGTTGGTTAAGTTTATGAATCGAATTCGTAAAGACGAAACACCTGAAGCTGAGCCAGCAGCTACACCAGAAGATATTGCATTACTGCGTGAAATTCGTGATGAGTTAAAACGTAAAGGTTAATATGCATTAAACATTAAAATGTATTAAGCATTAAAATGTATCAAGTATTAAAACGGCGCGAATCGCGCCGTTTTATATTATTCACTTTTAAGTATCAAGTCTGTAGATTTCTTTCAAAAATCATTATTTATACAACAGACTCATCATGAGTATTCCCTCATCCTAACCTTCTCCCAAAGGGAGAAGGGATTTTTTCAGATCAATTTATGGCCACTCAGTGATCATTTTTCGACCTATGAAAGAAATCTTGTGATTCATTCGCATTGTTTAAATCAGTACGTTTAAATCAGTTCAAACAAAATGACAATTTAAAAAAGATAATTTGACTACCAAATTTAAAAAATAAATTAGATAGGTGATCAATCCATTCGAAATTTAATTTCAAGTAAATGCCAACCAAACTGACTTTTAATGGGTCCATGAAGTTCACGTTCTGCAAGCGTAAACACGGCTTTATCAATGGGTCCAACCAATTGACCCTTTTTAATCTCACCCAGTTCACCACCTTTTTTCCCAGAAGGACAGGTTGAGTGCTGTTTAGCAATTTTTGCAAAGTCTGCACCAGTTTTAATTTTCTTTTTTAATTGCTCAGCAGCTTCTTTGTCTTTCACTAAAATATGACGGACGATTGCAGACTTCATGCTTTATTTCCTTTCAATGCTTTCTTCGTCACGATTTTAACCTTTTTTAAAGGCTGGCATTGGGGACAAAACACAGAAGCTCGTTGTCCTAATTTTAAATTTTCCAATGTGGTTTCACAGTTGATGCACATTTCACCTGCACGACCATAGGCAAGTAAAGTTTGTTGGAAGTAACCATTTTCACCCATAGCATTGGTGTAATCGCGGAGTGTAGAGCCGCCTAAATCAATGGCTTGTTTTAAAATACGTTTAATCTCGATGACTAAATTTTCAATTTGCGTTCGTGAAAGGCTCGATGCTGGCTGAGCAGGATGAATACCCAAATTGAAGAGGCTCTCAGTGGCATAGATATTTCCGACACCAACAACAACGTGGTTGTCCATGATGGCAACTTTCGCAGCAATATTTTTATTTTTTAATTTGTTCGCTAAGTATTCCGCATTAAAAGCATCACTGAGTGGCTCTGGTCCCAGTGTATCAATCAACTTGGTTTGTGAATGCTCATCTAACCAGAGGATACAACCAAAGCGACGTGGATCATGGTAGCGGAGTTCAGTATCTTCAAAACGCATAATCAAATGATCATGTTTACGAATCTCTGTATCAGTATCACAAAGGCGAAAACTTCCAGACATGCCTAAATGCCATAACATGGTGGCATTTTCAAAGTTCGCCAAAATATATTTAGAGCGTCGAGTTAAACCAATTAATTTTTGACCAATCAGTTTATCCAGATCATTGGGTATAGGCCATCTTAAACTCGCGTTATTGACTTGAATTGAAAGCACTTTCTGATCAAGCAGCGGTAATAAACTGGTTTTAGTGGTTTCGACTTCGGGTAATTCTGGCATACGTAAGATTTATAAAACGGGATGACGCTAATATTGGGTTATTTATTCAAGAATACAAGCGTTAAGTAGCAAGGTTGAAAGAAAGCGTTATTTCTGTAAAAAAATAAAATTCCATTAAATAATCAATCTTAGTCCACTAGACGAAATAAGTTTTAGGCCTTGAAACCTTAATATAGCTTTTTTATCAGTCATTTCTATACAGCAAAATTAAAATCAGTATTTCCTCATCCTAATCTTCTTAGAGAGAGGGAGTTTTTTTATATCAATTGATTGCCTTTCAATGATCTTCTCTGATTTATGCAAGAGATCTTTTCACGGTAATAGTGGAGTTCACAGTGATAGTGCAGTCGAAAATAATGTATAAGTAGTGATGAAGAAATTTAAGTGGTGTAACTGCTAGAAAATGCTCTACAAATCCTAGAAAATTCAATAAATTCTTGCATAATTATCGCTATGATTTCATACCATGCTGATGTTTTGGTTGAAGATTCATTATGTAATAAATTCAGAACTAAGTTTTTAGAACAAATTTTTCAAAACTAAGTTTTTGGATAATGCTTATATCCTGAGTTTAGGTAGTCGCATTATTTTTAAGTTTTAATCATTAAAAAAACAAACTGTTGAATCAGTTTGTTTTCATTTATACCGTTGAAAAATAACAATCATATTTGTTATAGATGGTTGAGCAAAAGGAGCGATTACATGTCTAAATTATTTCAAGCGATTCAATTTGGGTCGTTAAATTTGGAAAATAAAATCATTATTGCACCGATGTGTCAGTATTCTGCAACTGAGCAAGGTGAGTTGACGTATTGGCATGAACAGCAGTGGGCCAACTACGCATTATCAGGCGCAGGATTGATGATTATTGAAGCGACTGCGGTACAACCAGAAGGTCGTATCAGTTATGCAGACTTGGGATTATGGAATGATCTTCAACGTGCTCAAATGAAAGCCTTAATCGCGAATGTAAAACAATTGTCACCTATGCCTATAGCAATTCAGTTGGCACATGCAGGCCGGAAAGCATCTACCGAAAAACCTTGGGAAGGGGGAGGACAGCTTGCACCCGATCATCCTCAGGGTTGGAAAACCGTATCTGCAAGTACGCTGCCATTTCATACACAAGATGTAGAACCACATGCGCTCACCATTTCAGAAATTGAAAAAGTCATTGAAGATTTTGCTCAAGCTGCGATTCGCGCTGTGAATGCAGGCTTTGACTTGATAGAAGTCCATGCTGCACATGGTTATCTACTGCATCAATTTATGTCACCTTTATCCAATCTAAGAGATGATGAATATGGTGGAAGTTTTGAAAATAGAATTCGTTTAACACTGCAAGTTGTTCAAGCTATTCAGCAAGTCGTTCCCGAAGGTTTTCCAGTCGGTGTACGCATTTCGGCATCAGATTGGATGGATGATCATAAGGGTTGGGATATCGACTCATCTATTGGTTTATCAAAAGCTTTAGAGCAACTCGGTGCCGTCTATATTCATGCATCTTCAGGCGGATTACATGAAAAACAGGACATAAAAATAGGTGCTAATTATCAGGTTCCTTTTGCCAAAGCCATTAAACAGAATGTGAATATTCCTGTGATTGCTGTAGGACTGATTACAGAGGCTGAACAAGCGGAAAAAATCTTAGTTAATGGTGAAGCGGATGCGATCGGACTAGCACGTGCAATTTTGTATGATCCAAGATGGCCTTGGCATGCAGCTGCAGCATTAGGGGATGAAATTAAAATCAGTCCCCAATATTTACGCAGTCAACCACACGGTGTGAAATCATTATTTAAGTCATATTAACTCATATCATCATCACAACTGAGTTGTAGTGATCAATATTAAAAGATGATGTTGATCACGATAATCGCTTAGCAACTTGTTTCAAGAACCTATCTTTTTCATGTATTTTGGGCCAGACTAGGTTTTTGAAACGTTGATTTAATGTGGATATAAATTAAGTTAATCATTATGAAATGAAAGTCTTGATATTCAATTGACGATAACGTTAAAAGTATTATTTCAGTTCGCTTAGCACAGGCATTTTCCGATGGTGTTTGCAGTCATTATTCCTATATTTTTTCTTTTAGGCTTGGGATATTTGTCTGTAAAGTCAAACCTGTTAGAAAAGATGCAGGTATCAAGTATTGGTGCATTCGTCATCAAAATAGCCTTGCCCGCTTTATTTTTACACTCTTTAGCCAGTAAGGATTTGAGTGAGATTTGGTATCCCGAATATTTCTTTGTTTATACCGGGTTGTCGTTCTTACTGTATATCTCTGCATATTTCATAGTTCAAAAGTACTTTAGCAATACAGCTTCTGATTCTGCTGTATTGTCCTTAGGTGCCTCAATGTCAAATACAGGTTTAATCGGTAGTGCGGTGTTGACATTGTTAATGGGCAATAAGGCGATGACCTATATCTCTTTAATTGTCATTATAGAAAGTGTTTTACTTGTTCCAACGGTATTGATACTGGCAAAACTGGGCATGCAGAAAAATATTAATATTTTGAGCATGATTCAGAATACTGTCAGCATGCTTCTCAAAAACCCCCTATTTGTGAGCGTGATCTTGGGGATGAGCTGCGCAATATTTCAAATTAAAATCCCGTTTTATATCAATCAAGTTTTAGCAATGATCGGTCAGACGGCATCACCTTTAGCATTATTTACGATTGGTGGGGGGATGGTCGGTTTAACACTTAAATATGTCAATTTGCAAAGTATGTATTTGGTGATCTCGAGCAATATCATCATGCCTTTGCTGGTGTTTCTTGGGTTGACCTACTTAACAGATGTGAGTCAGGAAATGATCTATGCTGGAACCATTATAGCGGCACTTCCTATGCCAACGATTTTTGGTATTTTAGGTCAGTCTTATGGTTTAAATGATCGAGCGATTACACCGCTGTTGATGAGTACAATTGTTGGATTCATTATTACAGCAGGATTGATTACGTTGTGGTGGGGCTAAGGTATAGAATTAAAAGACGTCAAACTTAATTGATGTGAATGCGGTTCAAATAGTCTCAAAATATTAAACAACTAGATCTCTTTCATAAATCAGAAAAGAAGATTGAGTGGGATAGAAAAATCCTTCTTTCTCTTGGTAAAAGTTAGGATGAGGAAATGCTGATTGTGATTTTGGTGTGTAAAAATGACTTATGAGAGACGTTTGTTTTCAATTAGATATAAAAAATAGAGGCTCTGTTGAATCTTGAAAAAGTTGAGCGACCTCAAATAAAGTCGCTCAAACTATATAAAGATTTAGACTATAAAAGATTAAGACTTTAAACGTTAAGATCTTAAAAGTTAAGATTTTGCTTTTGCAGCAGGTTGTTTTGCACTTTCAGCAATTAGTTTATTGACTACGTCTAAACTTTGCTTAGCCTGAGGAACATCTTGTTCGGCAAGTGCGGTGAAAATTTTCTTCGCTTCAGGTAAGTTTTGCGGAACAATATTTCCGTTAACGAACATATTTCCTATCGCCATAAGCGCAGGAATATATCCCTTTTTACCCAACTCTTGAATGCTTGCTAAACCTTTTTTAATCGGTGCTTCATTCTTGGTTTTAAAGCCAGAAGAAATATCATATAAAGCGCGAGCATGCGTTGCAGGATAGCTGCCTTTTTTGATCAACGGTTCCAGTTTTGCCAATGCAAGCTTATCTGAGGCGTCTTTTCCTTCAGCAAATAAGATCACAGAAAGCTCGACAATCGCATCATCAAAACCTTGATTGGCTGCTTTTTCTAAGTATTCACGAGACTTTTTCTCGTTTTGGGTCAGACCAAGTCCACCCGTTGCATAATTTTGTGCAAGGACATAATTGGCTAAAGGATATCCCTTTGCGCCCGCTTGTTCATAAAGCTGAACTGCCTTTTTATTGTCCTGTTTTGTCCCTTGGCCTGCTTGAGTTAAATAAGCCAAATTATAGGTCGCTTGCGCATTACCAGCTTTGGAAAGAGTATCTAATTCTTTATATGCTGTATTAAAGTCCTTGGATTTAATCAATTCTTGAACTTTATTAAATGCTGGGTCGACCGCTGGTGTTGCTGCAAAGGAGACTGAACCTGCTAAAGCAAGTAAAGCACCGCATAGAACTTTTTTCATATTTTTATATAACCTATATACGAATGCTAAATCCATTTATTGAATGAAAATAGGGTGTTAAAAATCACTTTAATAATAGTTGGTATTGTGTGAATGTAAATATGAAAAATGTATAACAGATAAATTTTCATTCAAACTTTTTCAATTTTAAACTTATTTATGAGGTATGCAAAATCAATTTCAAATATTTAAAAATTAGGTTTGTGTCGTAAACTCGGTTTAAAATACACAAATTCAAAATTTGTGAGAAAAGTATGTTCATTAAAGGCATTAAGCGTAATTATTTAAAAGTTCTTGAGGATGAATCTATTCCTGAAGAAGAAAAAATTGATGCGCTTTTAATGAAATTGGGTGGCTCGTTTTTGGTCAGTAAAGATGACCGTGTTTATATATTTAAAGATGGAGATGCAGAAGCTAAATTCGATGCGAAGCATGCGCGGGCATTCCATTTTAAAGATTATGTCATTAAAGATATGAATAAATTATTTCATGATTTTAATGCTTAAAAAAAGCCTCCATTTCTAGGGGGCTTTTTTAATTGATTAGTGCACTTCGTGTGTTGAGTGGATTTATCTTTCAATTCTGAGGCTGTTTCTCGTGTTAAAAAATAATTGAAACTTGAGATCCTATGTGATTTTTTATGAATTTACCATGAGCCTGAAGCACCGCCGCCACCCGAGCTTCCGCCTGAATCTCTTGAGGAGCTACTACTAGAGGAGTTACTACTAGATGAAGAACTATGACTATTAGAAGATGAGGATTGATGATTAGAAGACCAACTACTCGTTGAATTAGATGAGTTATCTGATACGCCATTTTGATTATATCTTTTTAGTTTTTCTAAACGTTCATATCTTTCATCGATCATTTTCTGTTTCGCTTTTTCTTTTAAATGTTGCTTATAAAAAGACGAGAGATAGATATTTTCAGTAGATTTCTTAAATCGGTATAAAAACAAAAAATATCTAAATAGAATTACAGTAAAACAAACCGTTAATAACATTAATGTGAAAAATGATTCATTTGGATATAATTCGATTAAATAAAAAATTCCAAAACCAAAAAAAGAATAAATTTGAAGAGGTAAGCTATATAAAATAATTTTGAGTAATCTGTACTTTTCATCAAAAGGTAAAAATATAGCCAACATGAATGGCGCATAAAGAGGAATGAAGGCACACAGGAAGAATGCTAATTTTGCATAATATAAATAAGTAAAAGCAAAAATATGAATAAAAATTCCAAAAACTAAAAGCGCCGTAAAAGCTCCTAATGAACCAGCAGTACCGAAATTAATAATTGTCTTTGTGAAAACCCAATAGAGTGGAAGACAGAGTAAGAATGAAAGGAATATTGCGGCTAATATTTTTAAACTTAAAAATATTTTTTGATCATTGTTTTGACTTGAATCAAGGGCTATAGACAAGTCTAGAATTTTTTTTTGTGTTTCATTAAAGCCAGAAAAATAGTCATTGTTTTTAAAATGAGGTGCAAGCGTATGACGAATAATACGTCCAGCTTCTACATCAGTAAATTCTCCTTCTAGCCCATAGCCGACTTCAAAGCGCATCTTGCGGTCATCTTTAGCAACTACCAGTAGTAAACCATTATCAAGTTTTTCATTACCAATTTTAATCGTGTTGAATACATCTAGAGCATATTGCTCAATGCTTTCACCATGAATTGATGGAATCATTAAAATTTTAAAATCGACGTTCGTTTCTTTGTAAAGCTGGTCATTTCGCTGTTGAAGGGATTGGATTTGATCATTGGTGAGCGTTTGGGTTGTATCAACAATATTATGTGTTTTAAGCTGTTCTAAAATTTCAGGTGTGATGGCATATAGGTTTGAACAGATCAAAGCTAAAAAACAGCATAAACAAGAAATTAGATATTTAAGTTTTACCATGAGCCAGAAGAACCTCCACCGCCAAACTTACCGTTTAATTGATCTTCATGATCCAGTTTGGCATTTTTCATTGATTTAGTTGAATTGGTGCTTTTTAAAGAAAATTTAACATTGGTACCGTTGAGTAATGTCAGCAATGTTTTGTGAATGATATGCATAGTATGGATGCTGCTATGTAATTCGAAATATGTTGAGCAGGTTGATTTAGATGAACATTGTGTTCACTAATATCATCACTATTTAATCTGCTTGAATCTAATATTTCAAACGAAGAAGCGCTACTCGCGATTTTATTTTTTATCATTGTGTCAGCAAAGATTGTTGTTGAAAAGATGATGCTTAATGAGCCTAGAAATAAGCTAAAGAGAATTATAAAACAAAGCAACGGATACATTTTTATCAATCTTTTTTAGTATGTTCTAATTTAAACAGCAGAAAGAATAAAAGCCAAAAAACTTTTGTTATTTGGCTTCCAATATTTTTAAAATCTTTGGATTTATGCAGGACGAGCCACATCACCATTTAAGCTTTCAGGTAAATCTAAAACAACAACATCAAGTTCAGTTAAAGCTTCAGGTCGAGCCACAACCAAGGCAACATAACCATTTTCAAGCGCTGTACTATTCACCACTTGGACATATTTATCCAATTGCTCAGCCTGAGCAGGCACAGCGCCTGTGCCTTGGATGGCGTGTAACCATGCTTTCGGTTTGGCCTTAAACCAAAGACGCGCAATCACTTCCTGTCCTAAGTAACAGCCTTTGTCATAGTGCACACTTTCACGCTGATGCAAGCGCAACTCTTGTGGTTGGAAGACATGCTCAATGGCCTGATTGATATAGGCTTGTCCACTTTGGATGGCTGCAACTTCCCAAGCATGAATGTCGGTTTCAGTTGCTGAAAAAGTGGTTTGGATACCGTCAATCGTTGGATAAACCACACCCAGTGTTTCAAGTTTTATTTTAGCGAAAGCACCAAACTTTTTAATATGCTGAGCAAATGCTTCACTTTGATCTTTAGTGGTCACGATTTCAAAGCTTTCAGCATTGATTTTAGTGAGCCATAAGCCAAAATGGATACGACCTTTTAAGTCACAAATGGTGGTGTAACGTGTGAGATTTTCCGCAAGTCTTTCAACGTGTAAAGTGACTTGACCTTGTAAGAATTTTTGCGCATCCACACCGTTTAGAGTGAATGAGGAGAAAGCTAAATTGCTCATTGAATACTCTCTTGACTCTGATCTAATACTAAAGAATTAACTCAATTTTCCACTATTTTTCATAAAAAAGCACATTTAGTGAAATTAATCGAATCTATTTGTTACTAATTATTTCCAAAACACCTGTTTTAATACTTAAGATATTGAAAATTATAAGATTTGGGAAATGGTATTTTGACAGTGTACTATGCGTGCAGTAGTGATGAAGAATCATCGATTAAAATATATTTAAAAAATGAAGCAAAAAAGGCAGGAACGCGATGAATAACAATTACCGTAAACCACTGCAAGGTACCCAGTTAGAGTATTTTGATGTGCGACAAGCCATTGAAGATATTCAGCCAGGCGCTTATGCCAAACTTCCTTATACCTCCAAAGTACTCGCAGAGCAGTTGGTCCGTCGTTGTGATCCAGCGATTCTAGAACAATCATTAAAACAATTGATTTTTTCTAAACAAGATTTTGATTTTCCATGGTATCCAGCACGTGTCGTCTGTCATGATATTTTAGGACAAACAGCTTTGGTTGACCTTGCAGGCTTGCGTGATGCGATTGCAGAGCAAGGTGGTGATCCATCTAAAGTGAATCCTGTGGTTCCAACTCAGCTGATCGTTGACCATTCATTGGCCGTTGAATTTGGTGGTTCTGATCCAGATGCCTTTGAGAAAAACCGTGCCATTGAAGACCGTCGTAATGAAGACCGTTTTCATTTTATTGAATGGACCAAAACCGCTTTTGAAAATGTAGATGTCATTCCTGCGGGTAACGGCATCATGCATCAAATCAACTTAGAAAAAATGTCGCCTGTGATCCAAAACCGTGATGGCTTGGCCTATCCAGATACTTGTGTCGGCACAGATTCACATACCCCCCATACCGATGCGCTTGGTGTAATTTCAATTGGTGTAGGCGGTTTAGAAGCTGAAAATGTCATGTTGGGTCGTGCATCTTGGATGCGACTGCCTGATATTATTGGCGTGGAGTTTGTGGGTCAGCGTCAAGCAGGTATAACTGCTACTGATATTGTCTTGGCTTTAACTGAGTTTTTACGTAAAGAACGTGTAGTCGGCGCATACCTCGAATTCTTCGGTGAAGGTGCGGACAGTATGTCGGTGGGTGATCGTGCGACGATTTCCAACATGACACCAGAATACGGTGCAACGGCTGCGATGTTCTACATCGACCAAAATACCATTGATTATTTAACGCTTACAGGCCGAGAGTCTGAACAGGTTAAACTGGTCGAACACTATGCCAAAGAAATTGGTCTTTGGACGAGTGACATGAAACAAGCGGTATACCCACGTGTACTGCGTTTCGATTTATCTACTGTCACTCGTAACATCGCTGGACCATCAAATCCGCATGCGCGTGTATCAACAAGCGATTTAAAAGCCAAAGGCATTGCAGGCAATCTAGAAGCAGCGCGTGCGCAAGAAGCAGAAGGCTTAATGCCCGATGGTGCAATCATCATTGCTGCAATCACCTCATGTACCAATACCTCAAACCCGCGTAATACTGTTGCGGCAGGTTTACTCGCACGTAAAGCCAATGAATTGGGTCTAACTCGTAAACCTTGGGTGAAATCCTCTTTTGCACCAGGTTCTAAAGCTGCTGCTTTATATCTTGAAGAAGCGGGTGTAATGAAGGATTTAGAGCAACTTGGTTTTGGTATTGTGGCCTATGCTTGTACGACTTGTAATGGTATGTCGGGTGCGCTTGATCCAGCAATTCAGCAAGAAATTATTGAACGTGATTTGTATGCGACAGCAGTGTTGTCAGGTAACCGTAACTTTGACGGCCGTATTCATCCGCAAGCAAAACAGGCATTTTTGGCTTCACCGCCATTGGTGGTTGCTTATGCGATTGCAGGAACGATTCGTTTTGACATTGAAACTGATTCATTGGGTAATAATAAAGATGGAAATCCAATTTACCTGAAAGATATTTGGCCGTCTGATGAAGAAATTGATGCGCTGGTTAAAACATCGGTTAAACCTGAGCAGTTCCGTCAAATTTATATTCCTATGTTTGATTTGGGTGTTAATGCCAAATCTGAAAGCCCATTGTATGATTGGCGCCCGCAAAGTACCTATATTCGCCGTCCGCCGTATTGGGAAGGGGCTTTGGCTGCACCGCGTACTTTAGCCAATATGCGTCCATTGGCGATTTTGGGTGACAACATCACCACCGATCATTTATCACCATCGAATGCGATTGTATTGGACAGTGCTTCTGGTGAGTACTTGAAGAAAATGGGCTTGCCTGAAGAAGACTTTAACTCGTATGCAACGCATCGTGGTGATCACTTGACCACGCAACGTGCAACATTCGCCAACCCGAAATTGTTTAATGAAATGGTGGTTCGCTCTGACGGTACGATTAAGCAAGGTTCAAAAGCACGTGTCGAGCCTGAAGGCGAAGTTATGCGCATGTGGGAAGCGATTGAAACTTATATGAATCGTAAGCAGCCTTTGATCATTATTGCTGGGAAGGATTATGGTCAGGGTTCAAGCCGTGACTGGGCAGCCAAAGGTGTACGTCTGGCAGGTGTGGAGGTGATTGTTGCTGAAGGTTTTGAGCGTATTCACCGCACCAATTTAGTCGGCATGGGCGTTTTACCACTTGAGTTTAAAGCGGGTGTTGACCGTAAAACGTTGAAGTTGGATGGAACGGAGTTGTATAGCGTGATTGGAAATATCGCACCTCGTTCGACTTTAACCTTGGTGGTTGAGCGTTCTACAGCCGATGGTCGTAATGAAATTTTAGAGATTCCTGTGACCTGTCGTTTGGATACCGAAGAAGAAGTGCATGTGTATGAAGCGGGTGGTGTGTTGCAACGCTTTGCGCAGGACTTTTTGGAAGGGAATGTGGCTTAAGAGTTTAAACTGAAAGTTATTGATTTTGTTTGAAAAAAACCCTATCTTGATGGTGGGGTTTTTAAATTTTTCGGTGGGGTATGAGTAATAGTGTAGATGAGTTATGTGATGTATTAGATGATCTCTCAGTAGTTGTTTTAAATGCGTGGGGAGACGACCAAATTTTAAAAAATGTCTATGGATGGCATCATCCACCTTTAACGAGGCATGATTTAGCAAATATGCCTAAAGAAATTAGTCGAAGTTTGAGATCATTAAAAATTGATTCTTTAGAAGATGATATAGCAGACGTGATTAAAACAATTCCAGAAAAAATTAAATTAATGCATGTGGATACGATTCCATATATGTTTAATGGACATGGGGCACAAGCCATACCTATTTACATATCAACTTTGGAGTGGGTTAAGCAGATCATCTCACCGTTACTTGGTTGGGAAGTATTACAAAACAATAGGGCAATGCCTAATCAACTGTCTCGTCGTTTGCGGGGCATTCAAGCAGAACTTGAAAATATTATTCCAAATAAAGAAAATCTAGAAAATCAAATAAGACTTATTAATGATGCAACAGAAGCAGCAGAAAACTTGCCAACAGATTTACAAAGTTTGAAGCAAGCTAGGAACCAAGTTTCTGAATTGGAAAAAGATAGTTCTTTTGATAGAAAAAAAATTACAGAGCATAAAGTATCTGTAGAAGCTCAGTTAAAAGCTATAAATGAACTCCATGAACAAGCAAAAAAATTAATTGTAAATTGTGAGGATGCTTATCGTATTACTACAACAAAAGGCTTGGCTTTAGCTTTCGATAAAAGAGCGAGTGATTTAAAAATGTCGATTCGTTTGTGGGTAATTGGATTATTATTAGCATTAGGTGTTGGGGCTTTGATAGGTCATCAACGTATTCAAATACTAACTGAATTATTGGCTAAGCCTGATTTAAATTGGGGAATTATTTGGATTCAAATAATTTTATCTTTGACTAGCTTTTTAGCACCTTTATGGTTTGCTTGGTTTGCTTGGTTTGCTTGGTTTGCTTGGTTTGCTTGGTTTGCTTGGTTTGCTTGGTTTGCTTGGTTTGCTTGGTTTGCTTGGTTTGCTTGGTTTGCTTGGTTTGCTTGGTTTGCTTGGTTTGCTTGGTTTGCTTGGTTAGCAACTAAGCAGATTAGTCAGCGTTTTAAACTTGCTGAAGATTATGATTTTAAAGCATCGGTTGCCAAAGCATATGAAGGTTATAAAAAAGAAGCAGCAAAAATTGATCCAGAGTTTGAGTCTAGATTATTTAATGTTGCATTAACGAGACTTGAAGAAGCACCTTTAAGGTTAATGGAATCAAAAAATCATGCAAGTCCAACGCATGAGATTATTGAAAGGAGTGGTTTAAATAGAGTTGGTGAAAAAATTGCAAATAAAGTTGAATGTGTAATGGATTCTATAACTCCTGCAAAAGCAAGCAATGACAATTAAAACATTTCGCTCCAAATTATTTCTACTAGTGATAGAGTAAAGCTAAATTATAAATAAGTGCTTTTATGATAATAGGTATTTATTTTTTTAAAACAGATAATAAATATCTATTGTCAGATAGACCTCAAATGTAATGAGATAGTATTTCGTCTACTACAAAATTTCTTTATCACAGTTTGTAGCTAAATGATTCACTACCTAAAGCGTTTGGTTTTTGAGAGTGCAGAAGTCGAAATTTTCGCCGTGGAGATGAAATTGTTCCTCTAAAAAAAATCATAATGCAGTACTTTGATGTGATTAAATTTAAGCTTATTTGCATCATTCATCCTCATAAAAAAAGGAATGAATCACTTTTCTCCCTCAAGAATACAATGCAAATAACGTATCTTAAGCCTCACAATTGCGTATATTACGACACAGTAAAATATTAGAAGTACCCAATGAGTTCCAAAACATCCAATAAAGAAATACCTCAAGCCAATTTAAAAGCATGGTTGGCAGTAATCGCTGTCGCTCTAGCGATCTTTGCTGTCGTGAGCGCGGAAATGCTTCCGATTGGTTTATTAACGCCCATCGCAGAAAGTATGCAGCAATCGGTCGGGCATACTAGTCTGATTATTTCCACACCATCCTTAGTCGCTGCGATAGTTGCGCCGTGTGTCGTTCTGGTTTTTAACAGGATTAATCGTCGTCAATTACTACTTTTCTTTATGTTGTTATTGTTTATTTCGACACTGGTTTCAGCCATGACGGACACATTCCATTGGTTATTACTGGCGAGGGTATTGTTCGGGATTTCAATGGGCGGTATTTGGGCTTTAGCAGGTACTCTTGCTGTTCGTTTAATGCCTCCTGCGCAAGTCGGAATCGCCACTTCAATCATCTTCAGCGGAATTGCAGCGGCATCAGTATTGGGCATACCCGCAGGTGTATATCTCGGTGATTTATTTGGCTGGCGCATGGCCTTTGTCTGTGTCGCTATTTTAGTGGGCATTGTATTTGTAATGCTGTTTTGGTCTTTGCCTTCTTTGCCCGTTAACAAAGTCAGTAGCTTAAAAAGCAGCCTAACTGTACTCAAAAAACCGAATGTGATTATTGGATTAGGGTTGACCTTACTGATTGTGACCGGGCATTTTTCTGCATATACCTTTGTACGACCATTATTACAAGAAATCTCACAATTCTCCAATGCATCCATTGGCGCTTTATTATTAATTTATGGTGTTTTTGGAATTTTAGGTAATTTTGTTTTAGGTTTTACAATTCAAAAATTTTTATGGCAAACACTGTTCAGCATCGCTTTTTTACTCAGTGCAACATTGCTGCTATTCATATTTTTTGGTGATTTTCTCTATTTGAATATTGTCTTGTTCTTAATTTGGGGATTTGCCTATGGTGGTGTTTCAGTCTCATTAATGACGTGGATGATTCGTTCAGCGCCAACACAGCTCGAACTCGCTGCTGCATTTAATGTGGCTGTATTTAACCTTTCCATCGGATTAGGCGCATTTGCTGGCGGGCTGATTTATGATGGTGTTGGACTTTGGTTGAATTTGACTTTTGCAAGTGTATTGACCTGTATAGCCGTGATTGTGGTCTTTTTAAATCGGAGCAAACAGGAAGGAATTTAGCTTTAAGCGCAGAAAGAAAACACAGAAAATATGATCTTTGAGTACATGTTGATGGGTTTTCTGATAAGGCAAAAGATAATGATAGCGGCTTTATAATCCATTTATGATAGTGGCTGGCATAAAAGTCATCATCACCTGTCGAAATGGACAATAGACAACCATCATAACTCGGTTATAGTAGACGAACCATTTCTAAACTATGGAGAACAAAAATGGTGACTGCAGGCTCTAAACCCGGAACAGGCTTCTATTTTTGTATTCAGTGCGGACACCGCGCTTACTTAGAAATTGGTACAGACCGTTTACCCCCGTGTACCAAATGCCATGGCAATCAATTTAACAATAAGAATGCCTAAGCAAAACATAAGAAACAGATAAACCTGTTTTTAAATAAAAGCCCTATTATCCCATAGGGCTTTTTTGTTACCCTGCATGTGTATTTATAGAAAATAATCAACAATAAATAAAGGTCAGCACATGGAAACAATATTGGGTTTATGCGTGGGGATTGGACTGAGCGCAGCATGTGGATTTCGTGTATTTGTTCCCTTGTTGGTCATGAGCATCGCATCTCTAGTGGGCTGGTTTGAACCGATGAAAGGTTTTGAATGGCTTGCGATGCCGTCGGTGTGTGTTGCGCTTGGTATTGCTACATTTTTTGAAATCGGTGCGTACTATATTCCGTGGGTGGATAATCTGTTGGACAGTATTGCTACACCCGCAGCCTTGATTGCTGGAACGCTGAGTACGATGGCAGTCAGTTCAGGAGAAATGTCACAATTTGTCGGTTGGGCATCTGCGCTGATCGTGGGTGGAGGCACAGCGACGGCCGTTCAAATGAGTACTGTCGCAGTAAGAGGTTTATCGACCGCAACAACAGGGGGAATCGCAAATCCTATAGTTTCTACAGGAGAATGGATTGGAGCATTTGTGGTATCGATCTTGGCTTTTATCGTGCCTGTATTGGTGGTGATTGTCTTTATTATTGCTTTGATTTGGGTCGTACGTTGGATCAGCCGAAAAAAACAAGAAAATATACAGCTCGATTCTCTTTAACTTTTCGAAAAATAAAATTAAACCTAAGCCGAAAATCCTAACAATGAATAGGTGATATCAATGCAAACGAGCTCTATGTTACAGCACATGGTATTAGCAAGTTTCCTTATGTTGCCATCGCTAGCATGTGCTCAAACGGCAATGGCACCTGAGCAAATTCGATTCGAAAAGGATAAGGTGAAATATAAAAGCTATATTCCTAAAAAATATGATTTATTTGAAGTCATTACAGGTGACTTAAATAAAGACAAGATTCAAGATACTGTTTTAATCGTAAAAGCCACCGATCCTAACGCATGGGTAGATCATGAATACAGAGGCAAGCTTGATCGAAATCGCCGTGGCATCGTGGTTTTATTCGGTGAAAATGAAACTTATAAAAAGGTCATGCAGAATCTTTCCGTATTTAGTTCGGAAAATGAGGAAGGAGGTGTATATTTTCAACCTGAACTTTGGATCGAAATTAAAAAAAATCTTCTCAATGTTCATTATGCTCATGGGCGATATGGTTATTGGAATTATAGCTTTAGATATGAAACCCATGATTTTCGTTTGATTGGTTATGACAGCTCAGAGCATCAGGGACCAAGGGTTGATAGTGATACCAGTATTAACTTGATGACTGGTAAAAAGCGCTATAGAAAGAACCTTAATCAAGATGAAGAACAAAGTCCAAAATTTAAAGAAACATGGACTACGGTTAACTATAATCCTATCTATCTTTCTCAAATAAAAGATATGGATGAGCTTTACTTTGACTAAGCAATCGAGTTCTAAAATGGAAATATGGCATAAAATTTGCAATTGATTATCTGAATAATTTTGAGATGGAATTTTCAAATAATTTTAAATGTTAATAAAGGTCATATGTTCCCAGTGAAATATTAAATTTATAGAAATAAAATCATAGATATAAAGCCATTGATATAAAACAAGGTGTGAAAACTTTAAAATAAAAACATTAGATCAGCAGGATTCAACAGAACAACAAGTAAAAACCAAGAAGTTACCGCTTAGTGTGCATTTCATGGCATGGTGGCCATAATGCTGTGGTGGCTCGTTGCGTCTTGGGTACAAGCTTATTTTGGCATATAAGTGAGTTTTCTTCGCTTGAGATGAATTTTAATTCCAACATTTACGCTATTTCCCATTTTAATTTTGCATAAAAAGCATGGTTTGGAATTTTTTATCAAAAATAGACTATTTATCGGGAATATTTTTTAAAAACAATTCAAATGAGATGATCTTCGGAATTTAATTCCAAGGCAAGATTGTTAAATTATATCTCAAGGGTGTGATGGGAATCGAAGAGAGTAGCATGCTGACAGCGGCGCAAAACGCGAGTGCAGTACTCACCCAAAAGGTCTCGATTCTACTTAGGACGCTATAGATTACCAATTTATAGGCACACGGTTATAACTTACAAAGTTATGCTAGTTGAAGTTAAACAATATGTTTTTCCCTGACACCCTCAAAATTCTTAATAAAAAAAGCATAAAATTTAGAACATCATAAAAAATAAAATCAAGTCATTATCAGGCTCAAGCTAAAACCAAACTCAATCAAACCACTCAGCCCATATCGCATTAAGTTTAAAATCAATTTTCAGCCAAAATAATGCTAGGTCAAGATTCTATCTTCCTCTGGCAGACGGCTAGGATGACTGATGATGATTTTATTGTTTAAAATGACTGATGATAGGCGTTTATGGAATGAATAGATGTCTCGACATCAACACATACGTTTTAACTGAGTTTTCTGAATCCATTCACTCTGCATAAATATTTTGACACGACATACATTGATTGATATTTTGCGTCTTTTCCGCCGTTGTAACCTTCATGCCTTTGAACCTTCCTTTTGTTTATCAACCGCCAAATACGCCTCTTGCAATTTTGTATGAGGATGATGATTTGGTCGTGATAGATAAGCCAGCTGGTTTATTGTCTGTGCCTGGGCGTTTACCCGAGCATCATGACAGTGCATATTTTCGAGTATTGGCTGAATATCCTGAAGCAAAAATAACCCACCGTTTAGATATGGCAACCTCAGGTATTCTCATGTTTGCGAAGCATCGTGATGCTGAGGTCGCCATCAGCAAAATGTTTCAAGCACGCACAGTGAATAAAAATTATATTGCTTTGGTGCAAGGGCAGTTAAAAAGTGAGGGCGCTGTTGAAGTCCCATTGATCACAGATTGGGAAAATCGACCTCGGCAAATTGTCCATTTCGAGTTGGGTAAGCCTGCGAAAACCCTATATCAAGCACTTTCGTATGACGAAGAAAATGACATCACTCGAGTATTATTAACGCCAATTACGGGGCGTTCGCATCAACTACGTGTGCATATGCAGTATATTGGGCATCCGATTACGGGGGATCGTTTTTATCATCCGCATGCCAGTCAATCGCCTCTAAATCGTATGGCATTACATGCTAGTTTTTTGGCTTTCAAACAGCCATTGAGCGGTATGCCTGTTGAAATAAAAGCTCATGTGCCTTTTTAATCGATGCTAAAGACAAAAATGAAGATGTGGAATCATTGAGTCGATGAACATTTGAAGCGGTGAAATTCTTTCTCGATCTGGTAGATGGCTAGGATGAGGGCGTTCTGATGGTGATTTTGTAGTGCTAAAAAGGCAGTGCGAAAATGAATGATTAAAGTGGTGAAATTAGAGCTTCGGTATTTCTTGAATGCATGCAGGTTATTGCCATTAAATTAAACAGATCAAATATATTAAAATTGACATAATTTTGGGTTAATCTAATCACAACTCAATATAATGATTAAGATAAGGATTCCCGCATGACTCGTGATTTTAAACTCTATCCAGATGATGATAATGGCAATGTACTGTGGCAGATGCATCAAGATGGTGATGATCTGACTGAAGCACATGAAATTGAATATTCAATTGCATTTAAAACGCAAGAGCTTGCCGAAAAATGCGCTTTATTTCTATTACAAGAAGAGCAAAAAATCAGTCTTTTTGTTGATGAAGAAAATGAAGTTCATGAATGGATTGTGACCATTTATGTGTATATGGAACCTGAATATTCAGACATTGTAGATTTAGAAGAATGGTTTACAAAAATTGCAGAGCAACACGGTGGTGAGTACGATGGCTGGGGTTGCATGGCCTATGTCTATGATGATGAAGACGAAGAAGATGCTACTGATGAAGCAGAACTCCAAAGTTAATCCTATTCTAAAATTTTGATTGAGAGATTTTCTCTGAATTCAAAATCATGAATTGAAAAAACCTAAATGAAATCATATTTAGGTTTTTTTATTTTTAGTTGAGGAAAAGTCTAAACGTCTATTAACCCATAATTATATTGAGGGTATGGATAAATTGCATACAGAAAAATGCTATATTAGGCCTAAGTATCAATTTAATTTGGATTTTTTATGTCTTTACCGAGTTGCCCAAAATGTAATTCAGAATATACCTATGAAGATGGCGATCTTTTGATTTGTCCAGAATGTTCACATGAATGGAAAGAGGGTGAGCTTTCTGAAGATGTTGTGATCATTAAAGATGCAAATGGAAATGTGCTGGCAGATGGCGATACCGTGACCGTCATTAAGGATTTAAAAATCAAGGGTTCATCTTCAGTCGTGAAAGTCGGTACTAAAGCAAAAAATATACGTTTGCTTCCAGATGCTGCGGACGGTCATGATATTGATTGTAAAGTTGATGGTTTTGGCGCAATGAAGCTTAAATCGGAATACATAAAAAAAGCATAAGTTTTAAAATTTAAAGCAGCGGGCTAAATTTTAAAGAATTTAGCCCGCTTTTATTTTTATAGCGTTGTGGCAATATTTATGGTGTCGATCTTGATTTAAGAAAAAAGATGAAAATGGGTAGTTTTATTGTTCTTTGAATATTTGTTAAAAAATTCTAAAAATAGTATTCAGCTAAAATATGAGAGAGCATGTGTTTGTAAACAAAATGAATAAAACTGTATTTAAATTTCCAATCTCAACTATAATTTACTTAACATTAATTTTATAAAGTGTTAAATTAATCACATATATAAAAACTAAAAGGTAAATTCTGTGACTGTAATAATAGAGGGTGATAAAAAGATTGCCAATGAAGTTTTGGCTCAAATCGAAATTTGGGACCAAATTGTACTGGGGCAAAAAAAAGTTGATCTCAATCAACACTGTGCATCGGATGTGATCTTGTTTGACGTCAGTACCCAGCACAACGGGGTTAAAGAATACAAAGCGGCTTGGGATCAATTTAAACCTTTTATGATGGAAGGAATGCAGATTTCGCGTCGAGATATTACCATTTGTGCTAGTGACGGACTTGCAGTGATACATTGTCATTCTAAAGTTGAGAATCTAGCTTTAGAGGAACAATTACAAATACCATGGTGTCGTACCACCTTATGTATGCAAAAGCGAAATGGTCAGTGGTATGTAGTGCATCAGCACATTTCGATGCCTGTCGATCTTACAACTGGAAAAGCGATTGTGTTAAAAGACCATCCTAAACTTCAGTTCGTTGTTTAAACAAGTCGTTTTAAAGAATAGAGAGTGGTTTAAAAAATAAAAAGAATGATTTAAAAAATCATTGAGATTTTTCTTTGACGTCAAAGAAAACTCTTAAGTTGCATCAAGAGAATAATAATTTGACGGATTATTTTTTTTGATTGTCTGAAATGCTGATTGTCTTAAAGTTCATGGTCTTAAAGTTCATGGTCTAAAAAAAAGTTCAGGTCTTAAAGTTTATTGTTTTAAAAGCTGATTGTATTCATAGCGCATTATAATAAAAATTGCCGTTAATGCGTGACTAAAACTTCGATGTCTTGCTTGGATACTTTGCTTTATCTATTCGTTCTCTTGTTGCCTATTTATTTTGATGAGAATAGGTTCATCAAAAATCCGGTGATGTTTTGTCTTAGGCTGTATAGTGTTTATCTAGCTCGGTTAACAGGTTAATTTTGAAAATGGGATTTCAAGATTTTTATCGCTTAAGTTCACATGCAGTCATTCAAAACGACATGGGGCAAGTGTTATTACTTAAAGCCAATTATGCAGACTGCGATTGGGGATTACCCGGCGGTGGATTGGATTTGGGTGAGACTATCCATGACGCTTTATATCGTGAATGCCTGGAAGAGTTAGGCTGTGAAATCGTCATTGAATATTTGTCAGGCATATATTTTCATTCAAACGTGACTTCGCATGCCTTTATTTTTAAATGCAAATTATTGCAATCTACTGATATTAAGTTAAGTGCTGAACATAGTGATTATGCGTGGTTTGATATTTCAGCATTGTCTGAAGTCCAAAAAATAAGAGTGAAGGATTGTTTGAGCTATTCTGGGCAAGTCATCAGTCGAGCTTTCTAACTAAAAAAATAAAACTTCAATAAAAGATTTTGAGTCTTTTTTATCGCTTATTTATTATTGTAAATCATGAATCTGCAAAGCCTAAGCTTTTACACTTTAAAACAACTTTGTGATAATTGTCACTATTCAAAGTCGCATGATTTTGTTTAAATGAAGGGAATTAAAAACTTTCTTTGATATAGATAATAATTATGCTTGCCAATATATTTTCGGCACTAGAGCAATTGGGGTTAAGCGCTCAAAAACGTGCACTACACGTACAATTTTCTAATCCTGCGCTGAACAGCGACGTCTTTCTACAACGCATAGATGGACAACACGCACTGAACCAAGGTTCAACGGCAGAGCTGATCTGTCTGTCGACCGATGCGAGTATCCCGCTCAAACAATTCATTGGCAGCCAAGTGGCGATAGACCAAGTGACCGACAAAGGCACACTCTTTCGCACTACAGGGATTATTACCGCAGCCGCACAAGGCCAAAGCGATGGCTCACTGACTCTCTACAAACTGACACTATCAGATCCAACCGCTCTGTGGCACAAACGCCGTAACAGCCGCGTATTCATGAACAAATCTGCGGTAGATGTGGTTGAAACCCTGTTCCAAGAATGGCAGAAAAAAAGCCCTCTCTTTGCTTCTAGCTTAAGCCTAGACCTGAGTGGACTTAAAAACCAATACGACATCCGTCCTTTCATCATGCAAAGCAACGAAAGCGACTACGACTTCCTGACACGCCTCATGCGCAGTGAAGGCATCAACTGGCTGATTGACGAAGCCCAAGCCTACGTCAGCAACTCATCACATCCGATCGAAGCACAAAAACTTCGCTTAATTGATGACAATAGCCAATACGCTCCACTCGAACGCCGCAACATCCGCTTCCACCGCAGCAGTGCCACAGAACAACAAGACAGCATCACCAGTTTCATTGGACAACGCACACTACAACCGACAGCCGTACACGTACAACGCTGGCAAGCCGATGTGCTCGAACAAGAAGAAGGTGCAGGCACAGTCCAAAGCAAACACCAACACAGCAACAACCAAGACAACGCCAGCCTTGGCCTCGAACAAGCATGGCACTTTAGCCCAGCATGGATACAAGACCTCAAAGGCGAAGACCAAGCCACCGCTTCCAACAACAGCCAAATCGAAAAGCTCAACCAAAACCTCAGCCACTACTTTGATGCCCAAAGCAAACAATTTACGGCCAACTCCACAGTACGAGACAGCCAAGTCGGCTACTGGTTCGAACTGAACGAACACCCAGAGATCGACCAACACAGCGGCTCAGACAAAGAATTCCTGATCACCGGCAAACACTACTACAACCAAAACAACCTGCCGAAAGACCTGAACGAACAAATCAACCAATTGCTACAACAAAGCCAATGGACAATTCCGAATAACCAAAACAACGAAGAACGCCAAAACAACACCCTGATTCTACAACGACGCAACATCACCACCGTTCCAGAATACAACCCACTGGAACACCGCCCAGCAGCACACCCACAACGCGCCAAAGTGGTCGGTCCCGCAGGCGAAGAAATACATGTCGATGAATGGGGCCGCATCAAAGTTCGCTTCCTATTCACTCGAGCAGAAGACAACCAAGCCGATGGTGGGGCAGGATCCAACAACAACGATGCAGACTCTGCATGGGTGGATGTACTCACCCCATGGGCAGGCGAAGGCTACGGCGCACGCTTCCTACCCCGCATCAACGAAATCGTGGTCATCGACTTCTTCGACGGCAACATCGACCGTCCATTTGTAGTGGGACGCATCCACGAAGCCCAACGCAGTCCGACCCAATTCGACACCAAAGGCCAACTGCCAGACACCAAAAAACTGGCAGGAATAAGATCCAAAGAAGTGCAAGGCGAAGGCTTTGGCCAACTCAGATTCGATGACACCACTGGACAAATCAGCACCCAACTGCAAAACAGCCATGGTGCAACCCAGCTGAATCTCGGTAACCTCAGCCATCCTAAAGAAACCTCAGAAAGCGAAGGACGCGGAGAAGGCTTCGAACTCAGAACCGACCAATGGGGTGGAATACGAGCAGGGCAAGGCTTACTTCTCAGCACACATAAACAAGACCAAGCGACAGGCACGCACCTTGATGCCAAAGAAGCGAAGAGCCAACTCGAAGGTAGCCTCAACAACAGTAAAGCCTTAAGTGAAGTCGCTAAGAATCAGCAGACGGATCCTTTGGAAGTGTTGGATAGATTAAAAGATTTTCTTGATCAAATTGAAAAAGGTGAAAAAGACAAAGCTGATGCGTTTAAACAAGCATTAATGATACTGGCTTCACCAAACTCAATCGCACTTGCAAGCAATGAAGATATTCATATATCGGCAGACGGTCAGATCAGTCACAGTGCTGGCGATAGCATCAACATTTCCACGCAAAAGTCCTTGATCGGGCATGCATCTAAGAAGATTAGTTTGTTTGCAGCGCAAGAAGGTGCACGACTTTATGCAGCTAAGGGCAAGATTGAGATTCAAGCGCAAGGGGATGCGTTAGATGTGATTGCGCGTAGAGCTGTGCAAGTCATTTCGACTGAAGATGTCATTGAATTCAAGAGTCCGAAAGAAATCATTTTAACTGCCGGTGGCTCGCAACTCAAAATCAATGGATCGGGAATCTTCTCGACTACAGGTGGGAAGTTTGAGGTTAAAGCGGGGCAACATCAGTTTATTGGTGGAGCTAAAGTAAATAATTCAATTAATTTGTTACCACAAATTAATTCAAACGAAACAATAGTGAAAAAAATACTTTTGGATGTTGGAACTAATAAAGTTTTACCATATAGAAAAGTGAGAATAACTACCGTTAATGATGAAACTATTTTGACTGAATCAGATGCAAATGGTTATGTTCCAAATCATGTTGGGAATTATAAGTTTTTAGAGGTATTACCTGAGGAAAATATTACATATTTGTCTGAGAGCTTTAATAAGCAACAAGTACTTCATAAGCTAAACAAAGTAGAGAATATTTTTTCAGATTCCGTATATCCTGTGCCAGCAGATCAAGTTACTAAGAATAAATATATTCAGTCTGTAACTAATAAAAATCCAACTTTTGCCCAACGTATACAAACAGAAAAAGCTAATGGTTTTCAATTAGATGCTGTTCCAGATGTACCGCAAGGAGCTGTTCTGGAAAAGATAGACATTTTGGTTAATCGAATTCATGCATCATCCTCGAAATTGGATGCGTTAATGTGGTTTCAAAATACTGCATCAAATGCATATACGATGGAGTCTAAAAAATTAATCATAGATAAGGGGTATTTCCCCAAAAAATATTTTTATGTATTTACTCATGGGGGCTTTGATGGAAAGGGGGATGGAATGTTGGAGCAAAATTTTAATCCATTAGCACCTAAGTATATTACTGATGCTAAAATTCTACTTAGAGAAATGAAGAAAAAAGGATTTAAGAAGCAACCAGTAATGTTACTTGCTTGTCAACAAGGTAATCGAACAACAAGTATGGGTGAGAAACTATCGAAACTACCTGGTGTGGGTACAGTTTATGGTCCAACATCTTTAACTTGGTGGGCTACAACTGCTGATAAACCGTTTAAAGGAATTTACCCGCGATTTTTAAAAGCTCGTGAGTCTAAAATGGTTAAAGAGTTAGCTGGTGCCTTGAGGGTTTTTAATCTTGCAAAGATTGGTGAAGGGGATGCTCCAAAAAATCCTCCTTCTCCTGCTCCAAATCGTGGTGATAAGTCCTTATACACTGTGAAAGATGGTGATACATTGTCCAGAATTGCAAGTAATTATTCGACAACTTGGCAGAAAATATGTGATATAAATGGTATTCCTTATGGGAAAGCAAATAATCTTAAAGTTGGTCAAAAACTAAAGCTGCCGAAAAGTTGATTTTAATGAAATATTTTTTATTGATTAGTTGTATATTTCTAACAGCATGTAATAACAATGAGAGTCCAAAGAATCGTATAGTGGAAAATACTATGAAAAGTGAAGAATTACTTAAAAGCAATTCTGAATGGGATGTAAAAGAAACTATTACTGTTTATGAAAATTATAACTCTGTAAATGATGAGGAGTTACTCGTTAGAAAGGCAAGTAATGGACATTTAGGAGCACAATTAGTTGCTTTAAAATTGCGGCAAGATGATGAAATGGAAAGAAATTTACCCGTTAATCTTAATGTAAATGAATTTTATGATTTAGGTTTAAAAGGACAGCCACTTGCAGCTTCGTATGCAGCTTCATCAATTGATGAAGTTGATGAAGTTAAAGCGATTAAGAATATTGATGAGGTAATTAAGGTCCAGCTAAAGCTTATACAGACCTCAATATTAGAGGGGGGGCTTGGAAATTTCCCATTTTATGTAAGCTTACTACTTTTAAAAGAAAATGAATCTTCAAAAATTGATAATGATTGGGTAATTGATAAAAAAAATGTATCAAAATTATCGAATCAAGAATTGCAAAATATTGTAAATATGAATAAATATTTAGCGAAAGTTGGTTATGACATAACCCCCATTTATTTTATGCAAATGTACTATTTTGGATATGGTGTAAATAAAGATTTCGTTGAGTCATGTGCTTGGGCAAAAAATGTGGATCAAACTTTAATTAATCGTGAATTGATAAATTTAATCAAGAAAATTGAGTCAGAAAAATTATCGACTGAACAAGAAATACAATGTAAAGCATTAACGGAACGCTATAAAGACTATCTCAAACATGATTATGCAAATTGGTTGCAAAGAGATTCTATTGTTTATAAGAGTCAAGCTCAGAAAATTCTAGATGAGTATAATATCAAATTCTAAAATTTATGATTTTGAATATCACTAATATGTAATCACATAACGCTTGCTGCGAAAGGCTTTGTTGCATAAAGATTTTAAAGACTGATCTTTCCTAAGCTGCACAAATTTAAGTGACAACTTGGGTGTGAGGGCGACCTAATTCTGTAAATTTATTTAACACGGCTATACGTGCATGGATTTCATTGACTTGGCTTTGAAAGTTTCTCGAACTGAGTTTATCGCCCAATAATTTGATGCAATGCATCTTAGTTTCGACCAAACTACGTCGATGATAACCAGACCACTTTTTCCACAGCGCTCTTCCTAGATGTTTGACTGTTTTCAATAATTCATTTCTCTCTAAAGATCCCAATTGCTTATCTTTCCATGGCCTTGCATTTTTTCTTGGAGGAATTACGGCATGTGCATGACGATCTGAAATCACTTGTCTACACAATTTCGTGTCATATGCTCCATCGGTATAGACAGAATCAATGCGTTCATCAAATGGGATTTGATTCAGCAGATCACCCAAAACTTGTGAGTCACTGACATTATTTGTTGTGAGCTGTACAGCTCGTATTTGTAAGGTTTTAGCATCTATCCCAATGTGCAGTTTACGCCATTGCCGACGATATTCAGGCTGATGTTTCTTGCGTTTCCATTCACCTTCGCCTAAAAACTTAAAGCCAGTTGAGTCTACCAATAGATGCAGTCCTTCATGACTTTTTTGATAGCTGATCGCAATATCAATCTGCTTTTGTCGTCTGCAAAGTGTGGAATAATCCGGTGCTGTCCAACTTAACCCACTAAGTTGAATAAGGCTTTGCACAAAGCCTGTGACCATACGCAAAGAAAGGCGAAAGATAGATTTGATCATCAAACAGCACTGAATCGCTGTATCAGAATAGGTTTGATTTCTTCCATGCTTAGCTTGTGGCTGAGCATACCATTGAGTCTGAGGATTGAACCAAATTGAAATATTTCCTCGCTTGATTAGAGCTTGGTTATAAGAGGGCCAATTCGTTGTGCGATAGATTTTGGATGCAGGCTTCTTCATTTGGAAATTATATTGCTAAAGAAGCCTTCAGGAATAGCTTTCTGCAACAAAGCCGTTTTAAATCCTACATCAGATTTGTCTAAAGAGTTTTCTCCAGAAGAGATTCAATCCATCCTTAATATGGATGTTGAATAATCTCTATGAATTAAAAAGCTTTTGAATAGTTCTAAAGCTTTATTGTACTAAAATGAAGCAATATAATTATTGAGTTGCTTTAATTTTTTCAACGATTTCAGTTAACAGCTTAATACGTTTAACTTCATTCCAAAGCAATTTTGCTTCAGGATAGTGCTTAGACATCATACCAATCCATTGTTTATAACGTCCGACCATATTGATTTCTTTTTTATAAGGACCACTTAGGAAACGAACTTGCAAGGCTAATAATTCATTCCAAGTAATGAGAGGTTCATCTTTATTTTGACGGATGCATTGGGTAATGTCAGGGGTCGTGACTGCAGCTCGACCAATCATTAAATCTTCACAACCAGATTCTATTTGACATTGTTTTGCATCACTATTGGTCCAAATTTCACCATTGGCAATGACATTGATTTTTAAGGCTTCACGAATAGGTTTTAATTGATCCCAAAAGGCTGGGGGAGTGTAACCTTCAGCTTTAGTCCGTGCATGAACTGTGAGCCACGCCGCACCAGCATCTTCAATAGCATGTGCATTTTCTAATGTATAATTTCGATCCATGTAGCCCAAGCGCATTTTTACGGATACTGGAATATCTGCAGGTACAGCATCTCGTACAGCCTTGACTAACACATGAACAGTTTCTGGTTCATCGAGTAATACAGATCCACCTCGATGTCGATTCACTGTTTTTGCAGGACAACCAAAGTTCATATCAATCGCAGGTGCACCCAGTTCGACAGCGCGTACTGCATTAGCAGCAAGCATTTCTGGATTATTTCCTAAAAACTGAACGTGTACGGGGGTGCCAGCAGCAGTTTTACCATTATTGAGTAACTCAGGACAGTAGTTATGATAAACATGGTCAGGTAGAACAGAATCTGTCACACGGATAAACTCAGTCACGCACCAGTCAAAGCTTCCGACATGCGTCAGAACATCGCGCATAATTGGATCAGTTAAGCCTTCCATGGGTGCAAGAATAAGTTTCAAATGTAATAGCCTGTCATCTTAAAAAAGCTGTTATACGGATTTTTATGGAATTTGTCTAGGCAGGAATAATACTGACTTGAACAGCAATGCTAAGTTTTGATTAATATTATAAATATCTTGCTTAATTAAAAAGGTCTAAACCCGTTAATCGAGTTTAGACCTTGAGTTGTTAAACGGATCTAGAGGTACTTAGCCCACTTAAGTGCTCCTGAATTAATTACTAAGCCTTGCTCTACTGATGTTGATCCAAGTTCTTGAGCATTGGTGTATTGTTGCTTTGGAATCACAATCTTAGAACCAGCACCAAATGTATTGATTTGTTGTATACCTTCAATAAAAGGCTCAACGCCTTGCGAGCTAATGCTGCCAACAATTGCATTTGGATTTTTTGTAATACCACAAGCAGCACTCCCTTCGACAGTACTTCGAGCCAAAACATCCCCATAAATTTGTGCACAAGCACCTATTCGAACAATTCGATTTGACATTAAAGCAACCAAACCTAAATCTAGTTTTTTAACCTGAACGCCATCGATTTTGATTTTATCAATCATATCTGAACCGGGTCTACTCGGATCTGGAACTTTATTCATTTTGTATGAAAAGGTATTTTCATCTTTACATAGGTTTACAGGAGTCAAAAACTTATTGGAAATGGTTTGTGGTTGAGTTGCAGGTGGCGCCGTTGAAAACTCAGTATTGTTGACAGAGTTTAAATTTCGCGAACAAATAATTGAAGGTGTTCCACCTCTCGTAACGTTATAAGGTGAGTAAATTCGAGGGGAAAACGCAATCGCATCAATTGAACCTTCAGCAAGAAAACTGTTGGTAAATGCAGTGCTCATACTGTCTGCATTGATGTTCGCATCACCAGAAATAATTAACTTTCCTTCAAAGTAGAAAATACCAGGTGCGAAAGCTGCATTTTCTAAACTCGACTCTTTCATTGAGCGTATATAGAAAGTGTCTGGTAAAAGAGTAAAGTCATAATCTACAGGCCAGCCAAAAATAGAAAGGTCAGCGCCATTAAAGCCGACGAAGTCCATACTAACACGGGGTAGATAACCAATAATTTCCGAAGAACAATATCCACTCTTGTGACCAGATCGAACTAATGCACTATTGGTCATATATTGTTCTTTTTCAACAGTGAGGCAAATAGCACCTACATAGTGATTGGTATTTCGAGTATATTTACCTAAATAAAATCCTTCATTGTTGATCAATGTTTTGTTTTTATTTTGGTCTACTGCATATTGTTTACCATCTTCATACATGTAGGTGATTTTGGTTTTTTCATTTTTCAAATGGTTAAGATAAACGCGAGCCATCCCATTAACTTTCGTGAAAATATAATTGGCATCTTTTTTATATTCAGTGACATCGACTCGAGTTTGGAACTCCAGTTGGCCGTTGATTAAATCTGATAAGTCTTTTCTAAAGGCTGCTTCATTCAATGCGTTCGGAACAACAAAATCAAGACCTGCGATTGTACCTGTAATTTTTTCAGTGGTTTTACCCAGAATTCTTGGATTAGACAAGAAAATGCTATTAATTTTGCCTTTAAGATTTACATTGCCTTGAACATCGACATCAATACCTTCAAGTAATGGAAAACTTAAATCGCCATAAGCAGAAATATTACCACCAACCCAGCTTGAACTCATTTGTACGGCAGCATTATAAAGACTCGTACCCTGACCGATTCCTTTGGAATAAACAGAGCCATTAACTTTGGAGAATAAAGACAAGTCAACAGATTCGTAAGCCTTAACATCTCCGCCGACGGTACTGTTTGAAATACTTACATCTTTACCAGAGAGAACATCACCGGTCACACGACTAAATATTGAGATACTCACATTACCAATAGTTTGAACACTGGTTGCAGTAACATTGGTATAAAGTCTTACATCGCCATTGGTTTTAATGTTAGTTGCAGATGAACCTTCTGAAAGTTCTACCTGACCTAGTGTGGAAATATTTTGCGCCGTAGATTTAAGTGCTAAATGTACTTCGCCCAAGGCTTCAATGTTTTTGGCAGTCACTCCAGTTTGTAATTTAACAGACTCCAATGCTCTGATATTACCAAAATTACCAGGGTGGATAATAAAAACTTTACCTTCTGCATTAATGTCTATTTCTACATTTCCACATCCAGTAAATGAACAGTCGATGTAAACATCACCGCCTTTACCCGTGCGAGGATCTTTTTTTACATTTATGGTGAGTTTAGAAAGATTGTTCGTTTTAAATCCAGCTTGAATAGAAGCATTACCACCATCAACATTTAATACTGCTTTGGTGTTTGGTACTTCTGCACTTAAAGTTGTTCCAGATAGAAAAGTATTTCCACCAAAGTTTACTGATGGCATTTCACCAGCAATCGTGACTTGACCATCTTTAATTAAAAGTTCATAAACAGCGTGAATCGTTGTTGCTGCTTGAGATCTAATATTATTTGCACTGATATCTGCGCTAATCGTACACGTTGAGTTTTTATCAACACAGCCGATTACTTGAATATTTTTAGCAATCACGACTTTTTCATTGACATCGTTACGTAAGGTCACAGAAGTATTGTGTAACTTTTCAAGATTGCTGAGGCCCAATTGACCTTGTTTTAAAATATGTGCACGAAACGCACTGACACCAGCCCATCCCATGAGCTGGGCATTGGTTTGACCATGTGCAGCAACGCTGGATTCTTTATTTGAAACCAATGATCTTGCAACTGAAGCAGTTACAATCATTAATGTTAGCCCAATCAGCAAAACCAATAGAATAGTGGCCATGCCTTGTTGTCTTTTTAATGTCGTCATCGCGAGTACTCACTATTTCTATCAGGAGAGAATATTGTTGAGACAGACAGTATTTTTGATACTGCCACCTGTCCCTGTGATATGTTCTCTTTTTGCTGAAATGGTCATTTGTTTCAGTCCTTTTGAGTTATTTTTATCAACGCCATAAGGTGTGCATTGTCCTGAAGTAATGTTATAGACAAAAATAGGCTCTGCTTTAGAACTACGAAATGCAACAATGTTTTGGTCTTCTTCCCATGTGCCATTTTTCCAGTTAGTTGGATCAGAACCGCATGTTTTTTTGAGCAGCATTAGTTGATGTAATTTGGTGTTGCCATCAGTGGTAATTTTTTCTGCAATTCCTTGGCATTGATAGGTAATCGGTGTAGTTCCAATATTCGGTATAAATCTCCAAAAAACTGCAGAACGACCATAATGCGTTCCGATTTGAATATCATTCGATAATCCAGAACCGTAACCTGCATTTTGCATAAATTTTTGAGCCACCAATAAACCTGTTTGAATTTGCGCATCGTATTCAGCATCTTGAGCGGCATTCAGTCCAATCTGAGTGATCTGTTTGAAAAGCATAAGCATCATCAACATGCACAGCATGGCAATGACAAGTCCAACCATAAGTTCAATCAACGTAAAACCTGCTTGTTTCATCACTTATCTCCCCACCACATAACATGAATCACTCAGTGTTCCTTGAGCACAAGAGGTAGCTTGAGCTTGATTTTTACTGGCAGCTAAAACTGGCCATTCAATAACGGTTGTATCTACAGTAATTTTTTCAGTTGCACAGGCGACATAAAAAGTTGTATTGGCCACGACTATATTTGACGTTAATGATGGAGATTCACACAGTGTTGCAGGTGGATTGGTCGCAGTCGTTTGCATTGCCGTCTGTAACTTATTTTGCATTTCATTAATAACGATGTAGTTGATGTTCATGTCCTTTTGTACATTCAGCATACGACTAATCGCTAAACCACTCCCAAAAGCGATAATCGAGAAAATGATTAGCCCGACAAGAGAGTCTATGAGGGTGAAACCTCGCTGATTAGTTAACTTGAATGTTTGCTTTTTCATTATTTTTCTCGATATCAATCTTTAAATTAGCGTCGTTCAAACATGTTGTCGTTATTCCTGTCGCTAAAATTAAAACGCCAGAGGAGTTAAATGCTAAGCATTCAAAATCTATTGCATTGGTTTTAAGCGCTATGCCGCTCGCGATGGGATAACTTTGCAAAATATAATTTTGAGAAGGCGTGTTATCTATAGAAGCTATGCATGCATTGGGTGTGTATGCTGCCGCTCGAACAACATTGATCGTATTGGTTTCACGATCAAAACATACGCTAACTGCTGGGTAGGTTGTGGGTTGATCATTGGTATTTCTTAAGGCAGCAGATTTAGCTTGAAATACAGCATTTTTTAATGCGGATACACTATTATTGACTTGGCTACGATCTACCCAAGCACTTGTTAAAGCGCTTCCAATCAACAATAAAATACTTAAAACTGCGATCGTAATCATGAGTTCAATCAAGGTGAAACCTCGTTGAATCGAATGACTTCCTTGTGAGCGATTCATACTATTTAACCCACGAAGTTACTGAGCCACAGTTTGTTGCTTCTCTCAGACCTTGATTCGTTAGCTTTAACGTACAACCTGTAACTTTAGCGTCTGAACCTGTAGCTTGTAATACATAAGTCAGTCCATCTGTCGATGTGTATTGATAGACAAAGGCAGATGAGGTCGGGTTCCAAGTGCTAAATGTAGTGCTCGTTTTAATGAGGTCAGTCGTGGTTAAATCTGCGATGGGATAACTTAAAGTCCGTTGGTATGCTTGTTCAGCTGAAAGAGATAATGCAACTAAATTGGATTGGGCCTCTTTAATTTTTGCTTTCGTAATATAGTTTTGATAACTCGGGACTGCAATTGCGGCTAAAATAGCCATAATAACAACCACAATCAATAACTCAATTAATGTAAAGCCTGTATTTTTTTTCATCATCATCCCCAAAATAGTTAAAAACTATTTACTAATTTTTACAGTAATTCTACTGTAGTATTTAAACAATATTAAGTTGATGAGTGTGGCTTATTTAACGATGAAGAGGTTAAGTTAATATAATGATAGTATTAAGAAAATCTTAATTTAATTTTATCTATTTGTTTTAATTAGTTATTTTTTTATTTTTGAAATTTTTATATAATAATGAGTATGAAAAAAATTAATCATCATTTTTATTAATTAATGATACTTGTTTAACATTATTTTGATTTTTATTTTGAAAGTAACATTTCTAAAACAAACTTTGAGCCTATAAAACCAATCGCTAATAATATAAAACCAAAGATCGTAAAACGACGCGCTTTTTGACCTCGCCATCCAAATTTATAATGTCCAAATAATAAAGCACCATAAACAAACCACGAGACAATGCTGAATGCAGTTTTATGTGCTAAATGCTGAGCAAAGAAATTATCGATGGTAAAAAAACCAAAAAGTAATGCTGCAGTTAATAATGTAAATCCAGTGATTAACATATCAAATAGTAAAGATTCCATCGCTTGATACGAAGGAAGTAAATTGACCCAAACGCGTTTTTTTTGTTTGTTTTTGAGTTCTCGGTCTTGCAACCAAAGTAAAACGGCATGAATGGTGGCCATGAGCAATACGGCATAGGCTGATAAAGACAAAATAATATGAATGTCTAGCCCAAAAGAATTCTCTCTGAGTTCTAAAATCGGTTGGCTCATACTAAAGCCTAAAATCAAACCGAGACCCGCAACAGGAATTCCGATTAAATTCAAAGCAAGCACAGGGCGATAGCTACTGTAAAGTAAGCTAAGTAAAAGCATTAATGCTGATGTGAAAGAGAGTAAATTGAAGACATTATAATTAATCCCAAGCGGAGTTACCATATCGAAATACAATACCAACCCATGTAGAAATAAACCTAAACCAGAAACAACACCGATAAACCAATGATTTGGCGTACGTTTTGACATTAAATGTAAAAACAAATACCAAAAAGATGTGGTATAAGCAAATAATGCTAAAATTGTATAAACCAAAGGGAGGCTAATCATGTCAAACCTTTTTCTGGATGCTGAATATTCATGTTATGAGATATAAATTCCATGCGAACTACAGTATCCTATAGCATCTTATGCATAAATTTTCTATTTTAAGAAAGATTTTTTTGCAACAACCATTTTAAGCGGATTTTGCAATGTTTGATACCTTAACAGAACGACTCACGCAGAGTTTAAGAAATGTTACTGGCTCAGGGCAACTGACCGAAGATAATATTAAAGATACGTTACGTGAAGTACGTATGGCTCTCCTTGAGGCGGACGTTGCCTTGCCTGTGACTCGTGAATTTATTGCGAAAGTTAAGGAAGAGGCATTGGGTCAGGAAGTGATGACTCAGCTTTCTCCAGGCCAAGCTTTTGTCAAGATTGTTCATGACGAACTGACAAAAATGATGGGTGCAGCCAACGAAAGCCTAGATCTTGCTGCAAAACCACCTGTAGTGGTGTTGTTGGCAGGTTTACAAGGTGCGGGTAAAACCACAACTGCTGCTAAGCTTGCGCGCTTCTTACAAGAGCGTCAAAAGAAAAAAGTCGCAATGGTCTCTGCCGATGTATACCGTCCAGCAGCGATTAAGCAGTTACAAACTGTTGCGGGGGAAGTGGGTGCGATTTTCTTAGAATCAAGCGCTGATGAAAAACCGATTAATATTGTGAATCGTGCCATTGAGCAAGCAAAAATCCAATTTGCTGATGTTCTGATTGTCGATACTGCAGGTCGTCTGCATATTGATGATGACATGATGGATGAGATTAAAGAGCTTCACGCAGCGATTAATCCAACTGAAACCTTATTCGTGGTCGATGCCATGACGGGTCAGGATGCCGCAAATACTGCCAAAGCCTTTAATGATGCTTTACCTTTGACAGGTGTGATCCTGACAAAAACCGATGGTGATGCACGTGGTGGTGCAGCGCTTTCAGTTCGTGCCATTACGGGTAAGCCAATTAAGTTCTTGGGTATGGGTGAAAAGCTTGATGCTTTAGAACCTTTCCATCCTGAGCGTGTAGCACAGCGTATTTTGGGCATGGGTGATGTTCTTTCTTTAGTCGAAGAGCTTGAGCGTAAAGTCGACAAAGAAAAAGCCGAAAAAATGGCTAAAAAATTGCAGAAGGGTGGTAACTTCAACTTTGAAGACATGCTAATGCAATTTGAACAAATGAATAAAATGGGCGGCATGATGGGCTTCTTGGATAAATTGCCGGGAATGAGCAATTCGGGTATTCAAGACGCGATTGCACAGGCAAACCCTGAAAAGCAAGTCAAAAAAATGGAAGCGATTATTCAATCGATGACCATTAAAGAACGCCGTAATCCAGATCTGATGAATCCTAGCCGCAAAAAACGTATTGCGGCAGGTTGTGGTATGGATGTGGTTGAAGTGAATAAGCTGATTAAGCAACATGCGCAGATGGCGAAAATGATGAAGAAGTTTTCGAATCCAACGGGTATGGCAAAAATGATGAAATCGCTCACGGGAATGCAGAAAAAACTCGGCGGCGGTGGCGGTGGTATGGGCCCATTATTTGGTGGTAGTGATAAAAAGTAGATTTTTTATTAGTAATGGATGAGGCGCTTAGAGCGCCTTTTTCATTTTTAGCAATCTTGATTCAATCATTAAAGAGATTAATAATTAAGATATTAATAATTAAGAGATTTCTGATCCAAATCTAAAAATTAGTTTCTAAGCAAAGCGGCAATTTCTTTATATCCCTTTTTTTCTGCATGTTGCAAAGCACTTACTCCATTTTTATCGGGAATAGTTTTATCCGCTCCAGCCTCTAATAAAATTTTAATGATTTCTACATAAGGCGCGCTGCCATCACTCAATACAACGGCTTCAACTAAGGCGGTCCATCCCAATTTATTCACATGATTGATTGGATAATTGGGTACGTTAGCGAGCAGACGCACTGTTTCCACGTGTCCTTTTTCTGCCGCAGGTATTAAAGCCGTGCCTCCATAGCGATTATAAACGTTAAAATCAGGCTGATAGTTTAAGGATAATTTTACAATTTCCAAATAACCCTCTGCACTAGCATAAAGGAAAGGACTATTTTGCATATTGTCTTGGGCATTAACATCAGCCCCAGCTTGTATGAGGAGTTTGGCAATATCCCATTGCTTTGAGTAAATTGCATTCATCAGTGGGGTTTCACCCTGACTGTTACGTTGCTCTAAATCAATATTTGAATGAATAAGAGCCTGAACGGCCTGTATATTTCTAGATTTAATGGTTTCAAATATAGTCGTAGCCTCCACTGATTGATGCGTTGAGTTAAGCTTTGCTTCCGATTGGCATCCCGCCAATAAAATACAGCCTGAGATTAAACCAATAGCGTAAAATTTTTTATGCTGCATAACCATTTATCTATTTCCTCATATTATTCGTGAGTTATCGTTTGAAGTTGCACGAAGTAAGTGATCATTGACCTCACATATAATTCATAAGCCTGTTCTTAAAACGTTTTAATTGAGTTTGTACTGTTAAATTTGATTTAAGTAAATGCTCAAAATATTTGTTATTCAATAAGTTTTATAGGAAACCAGTGATCAATTAAAATCTCATGGATAACTCAGCGCTTATTGTTTATTTCTTAACTTTATTATCAATATTTACAGATTGATAAAAACTTTCTCCGCATAAGTTTTTGATTAAATCATCACTCATTGCAAAGAATGAAATCTTTTTATTCATATCAACATAAGAAAAGGTATGTCTTTTCTTCAGGTCTTTTTCAGGAATTCCATTGGTTACAGTCTGAATGTTATGATCGACACAATAACCAAATATTTCTTTTGTGGTTTTGTCTCTAAGGCTATACGCCTCGTTTATAGGAAAAATAAATTTACTATTAGAATTATCTAAATCTTTTTGAATAGACTTTTTAAATATCGCACTTGGACTATCACCAGCCATTTTTCCAATGACTTCTAAGGCCGCCACATATTCATTATCTAGTCGTGATCTTAAATAACTTAATTCTGAAGGCGAAGCGAGCGTGCGGATAATGCCTGCATTTTTCTTCTCTACGCTAAATTTATCCCAGTTATTCATGACGCCGACTAAATAAAGAGCAGATCCTATCTGATAAGATTCTTGAATTTTGCTACATCCAGTTGTAGTCAATATAAAAACTAAAACAAACAGAATATTTTTCAAAATATAACCCACCATTAAACAAGCATAATTAAATCTTAAAATTAACGATTATTTATTTAGAGCGAACCTAAACCCTCGACTCGGGTTTAGGTTCAGTTTTAGAAAAGATTAATACGATTTAATCTTATTTATATTTATCGAGATTAGTTTCAGGACCTTCTGTAACTACAGATTGTGCTTTACCAAAGCTTTCCATCAAACACTTATATTCAGGGCATACATGATCAGAAAGAATTTCTGCAAAGCGTGAACCTTCAGGACGGTTCCATGTACGCATTAACTCAGCGACGATAGCAAAGGTATCTGTTGGTATTGCACCAGCTTGTGTAACGCGAGCAATCGTTGTATCCGTTGCCAATTTACTCCAGTTTCCTGAGGCATCCACAACACAATAAACATTATAGCCTTCTAAACGAGCACTAACTGCAGGGAATGCCATACAAACACTGGTCAGTGTGCCTGCAATAATGAGCGTATTTCTTCCTGTTTTCTTTACTTCTTCGACAAATAAAGGATTATCCCAGGTGTTAATTTGACCAGTACGAGGAACATATACTGCATGTGGGGCATATTTATGTATTTCAGGAATGAGTGGACCATTTGGACCATCTGGCACTGATGCAGTGGTAATTACGGGGATGTCCAAAAGAGTTGCTGTTTTAGCAATAGCAGTAACGTAATGACGTAAATCAGCAACAGGAACATCTCGTACTGTATTAAATAAACCACTCTGGTGATCTATAAGTAATATTACTGAGTCGTTAGGATCTAGCATTCCATTCGTAGCTGTCATAAGTATCACCTTAAAATTTTTAATTGTGTTTTGTTTGAAAAGTAAACTATTTTTATGGAAAATAAATTTAGTTCAGCTACAACATAATGAAAAAAATCAATCAAGGTAAGGTTTACAGTGTTTAATCTTGTAAATCATGGATACTCTTAAATCTGCAATTATTTCAAATATTTTTTAATAGGTTTTAATCAAAAATCTTATTTTTAGATGATAAAAAATCATTTTCGAACAACAAAAATAACCTAATTTCATTGTATGAATTTAGGTTTATTAGAAAAATATAGCGTTATTATTATTTTAATCATGCTTACAATTGCTGAGGAATTATAAGCTGTGATCAATATCTATCTTGCTTATGGTTCATATGTAAATAAGTAAGGTATTGACAGTTTTGCTTCTTACGTTAGAAGCTATATTAGAACTTAAAATCTAACTAAATTCGTCTGAATGAAGTATTTTCTTAAAAATGAAAAGAGAGCTTATTGCTCTCTTTTATAGTTTTATTTAAGGTTTTATTCAAAATGAAGCTGGTATTCATCTGTCGTAATTTTGATTTTTAAGTTCTTATATTTTCTTTTAGTCGCGCTGAGGGCTGATTTGGTAACTTCTGAGTAAAACTTAGGATCTTTCAGGAGGACATAAAATAACTTATATCCAATCAATAATTTTCTTGATTTATTTTCTTCTTTTAAATCATTTTCAATTAATCGATCTAGATCTTCTACAGAAAAACTATGCATATAAACCTCATTCGTGTATTTCTGAACGAACACCATACACACTAATTTAAGTTAATTGAAGTATTTGATATATAAAATATTATTGAGAAATCCATATCTAAAATTTATATGAAATTAAGGGCAGACAATAGCGTAATAAAGCATTTGGTCAAAAGAGTCACTTTAAAACGCTTCGAAAGTTGCTTAGTACATCACGGTAAATATATCTAACATGTGATATGAATCAATATTAAATGTAGAAGTCAATTCTTTGATTTTAATGACTATTTTAAAATCAATTATGCTTGTTTTTCGATATAAATTTTTAAACCTTTTAATAATAAGTCAGGCTCAATAATAGGATTAAAGTCATGGAGGTATTGTGCAAATAAAGCAGCATCGCCACCCGTTAATACCAATTGACGTGGTGACTGCATCATCACTTGACGAATCGTACTGAGTAAACCTAAAAAAATACCATGATGCACAGCATCTATCGTATTGCGACCAGGGCTAAGCTCAGAAAATGCCATATCTGGAATTCTAATCCCTTTGGTATTTTGAATGAGTGAGTTACGTTGCAAATACAGGTTCGGCAGGATATAACCACCCAAGTGCTGTAAACCTTCAGTTAGATCAATGGTGAGTGCTGTACCGCAACTGACAATACATAAATTTTCATTCGCATTCGCGACCGCCAAAACTTGTAACCAACGGTCGATTCCCAATTGACTGGTATTGTCATAACCACACATTAAACCTGAATATTCAGCATGTACTTTGGCGAAGATTACAGGAACATCCAGCATCTTAAGAATATGAATAATACGATCATTATTCTTTTTGTCTTGAACGGATGAAATTCCGACGTGGTTTAAATTTAAAGATTTAAAATGCTGAATCAAACCAAGCATCAAGTCGGCTGGAGACTGTAAATGTAGTTCAGCCGCGTGTTCAATCACTTGGTTGTTTTCTGTGATCCAATATTTAAGACGGGTATTACCAATATCTAGCCAAAGACGTTTCATGCTGCATTCCGTAGATTTATTTCGCTACTTTAAGGCGAAGACGCCCTTGATAAAAGCCTTCTAAGTTTTGATTGATCAAAATATTGATACGACCATCGTCTGAGATTCCTTTAAAAATACCAGAAATAGTTTGATGAGTTTGCTCAAATTCAACTTCTTGATCGATAAAAGCTGCGGAATGATTAAAGCGAGCTGCAAGGTTATAGCTACCGTGTTCAAACCATTGTCCAGCTTGTTGGATCGCAAGATAAAGCTCACTAATGATTTGAATACGATTAGGGAACTGTAAACCCAGCTGCATCAATGATGTTGCTTGTTGTTCAATTTCGGCTGATTCAACAGGAAATAAGTTGATGCCGATGCCCACAATTGCTTGATGTGAACCAATCGGTTCAACCAGAATACCGCCCCATTTACCTTGTTGACTATATAAATCATTAGGCCATTTGACTTGTAATTGAGTGAGTGACTTTAGGCTCGGTATTTGCAAAATATTCAATGCAATTTCAAGTGAGAGACGCCCATCCAAGGGTATTCGTGTTTCAAGCAATGTGCTTAAATAAATATTACCGGCAGGTGAGACCCATGGTCTTTGATGTTGACCTCGTCCGTGAGTTTGCATTTCACTACAAACCAAAATACCTTGAACGCCACTATTGGCCAATGCTCTAACTTCGTCATTGGTTGAAGTGGTGGTTTGTTTCAGCAAGAGAACTTCGGGAAGTTGCTGTGCATCACTGAGAAGTTGTCGAAGATGACGAGTCTCTAAATCCATGTGGAATATGAGAAGAGTAAAAGATTTATGGAGTTAATCATATATTTAGCTATTGGTGCAATCGCTGGCTTTACTGCTGGGTTGTTTGGGGTCGGAGGAGGCCTCATTATTGTGCCCATATTGTTCGTAGTTTTTAACCAAATGGGATATGACCCAAGTGTCATTATGCATATGGCTTTAGGAACTTCATTGGCCACCATCATGGTGACATCAATCAGTTCAGTGATGGCCCATCATCGAAGAGGTGCTGTGCTTTGGTCTGTATTTAAAAATTTAGCGCCTGGCTTGGTATTGGGTTCGTTTATCGGTGCAGGTATTGCGGGCCTAATGTCGGGAAGCAATTTACAATTGGTAATCGGTTTTTTTGCCCTGTGGGTGTCGTACCGAATGCTCAGTACTGCTCATGTGCAAGTGGATCCAACGAAAAAGCTACCGTCCGCGGCTTTACAGACTTTAGCAGGCAGTGGCATTGGATTAGCTTCAGCTATATTTGGTATTGGTGGCGGGAGTTTGACGGTTCCGTATTTGAATAAAAATGGCGTGACCATACAAAAAGCCGTCGCCACATCAGCGGCCTGCGGCCTCCCGATTGCTGTTGCAGGTGCTTTGGGGTTTATGTACTTTGGTGCAAAAACCCAAATACCAATTGAAAATGCCATTGGTTATGTACACATTTATGCCTTTCTGGGCATTAGCGTCATGAGTTTTATCACAGCGAAACTCGGTGCAAAAGTAGCGCATGCTTTATCACCAGCGATGCTGAAAAAATGTTTTGCGCTTTTATTATTGAGTGTGGGGCTATATTTTGTTTACCAAGGTATTTTTTGATTGGTTATTTTTTTGATTGGTTATTAGCGTTATTCGAAGATATTCCAACAGAGAAAAATTTATTTAAACTGACTTGAAAATTTAACTTGATCTCAAGCGAATTTGAGCTAAATTTGATATGAACTGAAGCAAGACAGTACAGAGCTGTCTTGCTTTTTTTAGAACAAAGCGACCATGCTATCAAATAATAAAGTGATCTTCTGAGCACGGGATAATTAGCATGGAATAAAATGACACATCAATGTGGTTTGAAGTAAGAGATGTAATCATTTTAATGTCTTTTGATTCTGAAAAATTAGAAATAGAATTGACCTAAAATATCTAAAATTGTCCTACAAAGACATAGTCAAGCGCTATATAGATCGGATAAAAACAAAGAAACTGATTTGAAATATTCAAACAGATTAAAAAAATAAACAGGAATATTATGCAATTGGAAGATGTGGATAGTCTCTCTGAACAAATTGCCAAGCATATTAGTGAACAAATTATTAGTGGCGAATTGGTTGAGGGTGAGCGTATACAGGAACTGCGAATAGCGAAAGAGCTCGATGTTAGTCGGGGTTCTGTTCGTGAGGCGTTGCTGATTTTAGAACGAACGCATTTGATCGAAATTTTTCCGCGCCGGGGGGCGATTGTATCTGAAATGTCGGCACAACAAGTTCGTACATTATTTGATACAAGTGGATTGATGTTGGGGCAAATTGTACAACGTATTGGGGACACTTGGCGCAGCCATGAGGCTGAGTCTTTACAAGCATTAATGCAGTATTTAATTGAACAAGTTAATCAAGCGAATACAGAAAAATTTTATGATGGTGTGTTTCAATATTTAGCGAAACAGCATGATATGGTCGCAAATCCGTACCTGATGAAATTTTATAAAGACTTACTGCCTTCAATTAGACGTTGTTATTTTTTAACCTTAAATACCTCTAAAAGAGAGCTACAAGAGGCTTTAGAACTCATAAAACTGGTGATCGATGCTATTTTAATCCGAAAATCACAACAAGCCACTTTATTTATGGATGATTTTTGCCGACACTTGCGTAACCTAGTGTTAGAGTCTCTAGCACGTATGAAACAAATTGAATTGGCTTGGGCGCGTAGATCGCGCAGATAATTAGGACACTATGCGTTTAAGCAGCTTAAAACTTTCTGGCTTTAAATCTTTTGCCGACAGTAGCACCTTACAATTTAAAGCAAATCGTACTGCGGTGGTGGGGCCAAATGGATGTGGGAAATCCAATGTGATTGACGCCATTCGTTGGGTCATGGGGGAGTCAAGCGCGCGCCAACTTCGTGGCGGAACGATGCAAGATGTTATTTTTACAGGCACGGCTAAGCGTAAACCTGTCGGGATGGCAAGTGTAGAACTACGCTTTGAAAATACTCAGGGAAAATTAGGTGGGGCTTATAATGCCTACACCGAACTCGCTGTACGCCGTCAAGTGAATCGTGATGGAAAGTCTGAATACTTTTTAAATGGGACGAAGTGCCGTCGTCGAGATATCACGGATATTTTTCTAGGTACAGGGCTTGGTCCGCGCTCATACGCCATTATTGAACAAGGCATGATTAATCGCTTAGTCGATGCCAAGCCTGATGAAATGCGGGTATATATTGAAGAAGCAGCAGGTGTTTCTCGCTATCAAGCTCGACGTCGTGAGACTTTACAGCATCTAGAGCACACCACTCAAAATCTAAGTCGTCTCGATGATATTGCGCTTGAATTGAAATCACAGCTTAAAACCTTAAAACGCCAAGCTGAAACAGCAATTCAATATAAAACGCTAGAAACTGAAATTCGAACGTTAAAAATTGAAATTCTGTCCTTCCAATGCGAGCAGAGTCAGCGGATTCAGCAAGAATATAATGCTGAAATGACTGATTTGGGTGAACGCTTCACATTGGTTCGCTCTGAATTAACCACACTGGAACATGACTTGGCTTCAACCAGTGAACTCTTTCAACGGTTAATTCAGCAATCTACGCCATTACAAAATGAATGGCAGAATGCAGAGAAAAAGTTGGCTGAATTGAAAATGACTTTGGAACAAAAACAAAGTTTATTTCAACAAAACACTGAAACATTGACGCAACTCGAACAGCAAAAAGTTCAGACCAGTGAACGCATCAAGTTAATTGATTTGCAGCTTGAAAACTTATTGAGTACGCAAGAGTCTCAAGCTGAAATACTTCAAGAAAGTGAGGCAGAGTCACAACAATGGACTCAACAATTCCAAGATTTAAAAGCTCAACAGAGTCAAGCTCAACAACAATTTGAGCAAATTAAAGGGCAGGTTGAAAAACAACAACAGCAAAAAGCGCAAATGTTAGCTCAGAGTGAACAACTCGCCAAAAACATTTTGCGTATTGAACAGCAAAAAGAGACTTTAAAATCTCAATCAATACAAATTCAAAATCAATGCCATACTGACGATATTGATGAATTGAATTTGGATAAAGTTAAAGTTCAAATGCAATTAGATGCGTCAGAGCAGAATACGGTCGAATTAAAACGAGATTTGGAACAACAGCAAGAACAACTTCAAGATCAAAAAGCACAAATTTCAGTATTGAAGTCGGAAGTGCAAGTGCTGCAGTCTGAACAGAAAAACTTAACGCAATTGATGGCGAAAACCACGGTAAAAGTAGATGCCAATTTCCATCAATTGATGACTGTGCTGAAATTGAGTGATCAAGCGAAAAGCCATGCCCATTTGATTGAAAAGTTTTTGGCGAAATGGTTGACCGCTCATGTACTTCAAGATGGTGAAAGCTTTCAAGACAGTGTCGCACGTCAAATTAAAGCCAGTGCACAATCAAATGATACTGATATTGACACTAATGTTATTGATATTGCCGGCTTAAGTTGTCTCGCCGAGTGGATTGAATCACCGAAACATTCGCTTTGGCACAATGTGGCGATTGCAGAAGATTTAAAGGCTGCACTTCAGCACCAACATGCATTGAAAACAGGTCAATCCATTTTAACCCTAGATGGGTATCATATCGGCCAAGATTGGGTTGTGGGACTGTTCTTTGACGAAGCCAGTCAATCGGCACAAGGTGCACTGAGTCATCGCATCCGTTTAGATGATATTGAACTTGCTTTACAAGATTTACAACCTCAGTTGTTGAATGCTGAAGCCGCTCTACCCAAGTTAAATGCGCATATTGCTGAATTGCAAAAACAAATACACACTGTGCAGCAGTCTATCAAGCAAAATCAAACTGAATTACAGAGTCTGGCTGTAAACATTGCTACGCAACAAGCTGCGATGCAAGCGTATGAGGTGCAAAAGCAACAGCTTGGTTCACAATTGGCGCAGTTAGATGCTCAGCTTGAAGAAGATGCGATGCAAAAGGATGATCTAGAGATAGAACTGCATGCGCTAAATCTTAAACTTGAGCAAAACCTACCCGCTTATAAAACAGCTCAATTCCAACGGGATGAATTGACTGATCAAGTGGAAAATGTGCAGCAATCTATACAAACAAAACAACATGATTTAGAAGCCTCACGCCGTTTAGCCGTACAAAATCAACAACAGATTGAACTGCTGGAAAAAGATGCGTCCTTTTTAAAAGCACAGTATCAGCAAATTATTTCGCAAATTGAACAAGCGCAGAAATTTGTCGATCCCATTCAGCTCGAATTACCAAGTTTAAAAACACAGTTTGATGAGCAGGCAAAAATCACAGAAAAACTGCAAAAGACGTGGTCTGAATGGCAAGTTGAATTAAATAATGTTCAATCAAAGCAACAGTATTTAACTGAACAGCGTCATCAATATCAGCAAAATGACGAAACTTTTCGTAGTCAACTTGAAGAAAAGCGTCTGGCTTGGCAAGTGACAAAGTCAGATTTTCAACACTATTCGGAACAGCTTAAAGAATTGAATAGTGAGATTATTACTGATCTGAAAATTGAGCTCTCGGCACATCAAAAAAAATTAGAAAAAGCTCAAACGAGTTTTGAAAAGATAGGTGCAGTAAATTTAGCCGCCTCAGAAGAATACGATGACGTTTCCAAGCGTCACGAAGAATTAAGCCATCAAATGCAGGATCTCGAAAATACAGTGGGTCAATTGAAAGATGCGATGAAAAGTATTGATCAAGAAACCAAAAAATTATTTATGACCACATTTGATCGAGTCAATGTTGAACTACAAAATCTATTTCCAAAGGTTTTTAATGGCGGAGAGGCGACATTAAGTCTAGAGGATGATTGGCAGTCGGGTGTTAAACTGATGGCTCGCCCACCAGGCAAACGCAATAGTTCATTGGCATTATTATCGGGTGGAGAAAAAGCGCTGACCGCTTTGGCTTTGGTTTTCGCAATCTTTAGATTAAATCCTGCGCCATTTTGTGTTTTGGATGAAGTGGATGCTCCTTTGGACGATGCTAACGTCGGTCGCTTCTGTAATTTAGTAAAAGAGCTTTCTGAACAGGTTCAATTCATTTACATTACTCATAATAAAGTTGCGATGACGATGGCAACCGATTTGCTGGGTGTGACGATGCCAGAGGCGGGTACATCGAAACTCGTTGCTGTGGATTTGGAAGAAGCAAAAGAATACGGTTTAGCTGCGGAGTCATAATATGGAAGTCACCACAATCGTTGGTATTGTTGTTGCCATCATCATTTGTTTGATTGGTTTGAAAATGATGTTGCGTAAGCCAAATGATGCTGCGCCGTCTTTAGATTCTGAGCTTCATATTAATTCGGAAAGTAATCAGCCCGTGATTCCACGTCATGTGCGTAATCAGCTTGCTGTAGAATCGAATGAAATCAGTGATGGTCGTGTTGAACCAAGTTTAGGCGCGGTTGATCCGAACGCTGAGATGAATGATGAGCGTGAAGCTAAATTTACGGCAAGCACTGAATCGGCAGCGACAGCTGAGCAGACTGAACAGCTTGGGACAGCTGATTTATTGAATGCGAATACCGAAGAAAACAAAATAGAAAAGGTTATTACGACGACATTAGACTCTTCAGACATGCTGAATGAGCAAACTGATCTACATAAACTATCGGATGCTGCAAAAGATTCAACAACGATTGATTCATCTGAGACGACTCCTAAAACCCCAGCGGAATTTGTCATTAATCCCAATATAGCGACCGCTGTGATTCAGGATTATGAAGAAGACAGCAGTATTTTGGATGTGCATCTGCATGAACAGCAACGTTTTGATGATGAAAGTGCACTGGCAAATGCAGAATACATTATTAGCTTAAATGTATATCCAAATCCTCGCAAAGCATTATCAGGGGATAAAACGTTAAAAGTTATGCTGAAGTATGGTTTGCGATTTGGTGAAATGAATTGCTTTCATCGTTATGAAAAAACTGAAGAAGTTAGCCCTCTAATGTTTTCTGTGCTCCGTATAACAGATCAAGGCCCCGCTGGTTTTGATCTAGAGTCATTATCTGGTGAGCAAGTTCAAGGCTTGGCTTTCTTTTTGGCTTTACCGCATCACAATGTTCAAAAAGGCTATGACAGCATGGTCAGTATCGCGGGTTTAATTGCGCGTGAAACAGATGGTACGGTTTATGATGAAAATAATCTTGAATTCACGCCACAGCTTAAGGAACACTGGCGCCACAAGGCAATCGATTACCGTCCAGGACAAGATGTTTAAAATCGTTGTTGCTTAGTTTTAGTTGTTTCTAAATAGCGAACGTCGAGTGGCGTACTTGTTAAGTCGTTTTTAAGGCTTAGTTTTTTTCAAAGCTTGAAGTTTATTTAAGTTTAATAAATATAAAACGCGAACATTAGTCTATTGTGAAAATTGATTTATAATATGACAACGAAAAATTTTGGGCGGAATATTCCGCCCTTTTATATGGTGAAATTTTCATGGATCAAACTGCTGTAGTGGTGCAAATGCGCCAACTCATTCGATTATTGGCGCAACATAATCATGCCTATTATGTAATGGATCAGCCGACAATTGAAGACAGTGAATATGACCAGCTATTTCACCAATTAAAAGCATTAGAACAACAGTATCCTGATTTAACGCAATCTGATACGCCGACCAACACCGTGGGTGCGAAAGCCTTATCTAAGTTTGAAAATATTACCCATACGGTTCCAATGCTGTCTTTGGGGAATGTATTTAATCAAGAGGATTTGATGGCATTCGCACGTCGTATTGAAGAGCGTTTGCCGAATCAAAAGATTCAATATGATGTTGAATTAAAGTTTGATGGATTAGCGATTTCATTGTGGTATGAAAATGGAGTTTTGGTCCGTGGTGTGACGCGCGGCGACGGTGAAACGGGTGAAGTGATTACCCAAAATGTCAAAACGATTCGTAATCTACCTAAAACCTTAAATTCATTGAAGGGAGAAGTCCCTCAGTTGCTTGAAGTCCGTGGTGAGGTATTGATGCCCAAAGCAGGTTTTGAGAAATTAAATGCTGAAAATCTAGAGAAAGGCGAGAAAACTTTTGCTAATCCACGTAATGCAGCGGCGGGCAGCTTACGTCAACTTGATCCGAGTATTGCAGCGTCACGACCATTAGCATTCTATGCATACGGAATTGCACAATGTGAGCCGCATCATGGTCAACTGACCATGTCAGCGAGTTTAGAATGGCTGACTCAATTTGGATTCGCAGTGGGAGAACGCCATTTCGTTTGTGACAGCATAGAAGACGTGCAGACGGTCTATGAAAAAATCAATGCGGAACGTCCAAATTTAAGTGTAGAAATTGATGGTATGGTCATTAAGGTGGATGATCTAAAACAACAAAAACAATTGGGCTTTTTAAGTCGTGAACCTCGTTGGGCAACCGCCTATAAGTTTCCTGCAATTGCTGCTTTAACGACAGTGGATCAGATTGATTGGCAAGTGGGTCGGACGGGAACCATTACACCCGTAGCACGTCTTAATCCTGTGGCTGTGGGTGGTGTGACGGTTTCCAATGTGACTTTGCACAATATTGGTGAAATTCATCGTTTAGATGTACGTATTGGCGATACAGTCAGTGTTTATCGTAGCGGTGATGTGATTCCAAAAGTTGAAAAAGTTTGGCCTGAATTCCGTCCTGTAGACGCGATCGAAGTTAAACTCCCTGAAAGCTGTCCTGTTTGTGCATCGCCTGTTGTCATGCCAGAAGGCGAAGCTTTGGCGCGTTGCTCGGGTGGCTTGTACTGTGCTGCACAACGTATTGAAGCAATTCGCCATTTTGTATCGCGCAAAGCAATGGATATTGAGGGATTAGGTGATCGCTGGGCCGAGTCTTTATTACATTTAGATTTACTCAAAGATGTGGCTGATATTTACCATTTACATGAGCATCGTGAAAAACTACTCACGATTGAAAAAATGGGTGAGAAGTCAGTTCAGAACTTGATAGATTCGATTGAAAACAGTAAGAAAACCACATTTGCGAGTTTTATTTTTGCTCTGGGTATACGTGGCGTCGGAGAGACGACCGCAAGGATGTTAGCCAATACTTTCCAAAATTTGGATGCACTTAAAGCAGCTGATCTAGAAGCATTGAAAAAAACCCCAGATGTTGGAAGTATTACGGCTGAGTGGATTATTGACTTTTTCCAAGCTGAGCATAATGTCGAAGTGGTGGATCGTTTAATTGCTGCGGGAATTCATTGGGATAATCCGGTCGCACCTACACGTCAGCCTTTAAATGGTGAAAGTTGGGTGATTACTGGCACACTGAGTCAAATGGGGCGTGATCAAGCAACACAAATGCTGCAAGCTTTAGGTGCACGTGTGAGTGGCAGTATCTCAAGCAAGACCAAATGTTTGGTAGCTGGTGAGAAGGCGGGTTCAAAACTAGATAAGGCTGAAAAACTCGGTGTTAATATTTTAAATGAAACCGATTTCTTAGCACTCATGGCTGAATATGGTCAGCATCTAGACGCTTAAATATTTATTATTTTGCGTGTTTAAAATTAAGTTTTATAAATTTAAAGTTAATCGTTTTAGTTTCTTGATTTCAGATTTCAGATTTCAGATTTCAGATTTCAGATTTCAGATTTCAGATTTCAGATTTCAGATTTCAGATTTCAGATTTCAGATTTCAGATTTCAGATTTCAGATTTCAGATTTCAGATTTCAGATTTCAGATTTCAGATTTCAGATTTCAGATTTCAGATTTCAGATTTCAGATTTCAGATTTCAGATCAATGCTAAAAATATAGATCAATGATAAAAAGCCCAGATGATGGGCTTTTTATTTGGATTTAAGAACGTTTTTTGACGATACCATCATCAATTAACTGCTGAAAATGCTCGACCAAGCTGCTTTCAACATCACGGTATTGCATACCCAATTCATCAATACTTTTTTGTGCATTAAAGTAGATAGGATAGCCGACATTTAATTCTACGTACTTACGAGAATGTCCAAGAAACGGACCAACGGCTTTGATTAAAAATTTCGGTGTTTCCATTTTAGGAAATGGATATTTTTTGCCAAAATGTGCAGTGAGGACTTGTCCCATTTCTAATAAAGACAGTGATTTTGCACTAATAATATAACGACCATTCACATCCTCTTGAAAAGCGGCTTTGATGTGCGCATCAGCAACATCACGTACATCAACCAAAGCGCTCCAAATTTTTGGCACACCAAAACGAGTTACGCCACTACCAAACTGTTGAAGAACTTCGACACTGCCTGATTGGGTTAAAGGCGTCAGTGAAGGACCAATGACCAAGGCTGGGTTTAGACAAACCAACTTCCAGCGCGATTGCTTTTTTTGCATATCCCACGCTTTACGTTCAGCAGCCACTTTGGAATAGTAATAAGGCTGATGTTCAGCATCACTGGTGGTGTTCCAATGGCTTTCGTCAAAACTATTATTCGGCGTTTTTAAAATATCAATTGCATCGCCATAAGTCGAGGCGATACTTGATGTGACCACCACACGTTTAACCGACTCCGTGCGATTGACACTATTTAAAACATTGACTGTGCCTTTAATCGCAGGATCGATTAAGTCTGCAATTGGATCTTTAAAATTGGTCACTAAAAAAGGTGATGCCATATGGATGACGACAGCACAGTTTTGCATTGCGACATCAAAAGAGCCGTCATCGAGTAAGTTGGCTTTAAAGAGTTTAAGAACGCCTTGCGTTTCTGCCGCGATTTTTTCTAAATGTTCAAAGCTCGCTTTTTTATTCAAATCCCGAACAGTGGCATGAACAATATGACCTTGCTCAAGGAGTTGCTTGATGACCCAGCTTGCAATATATCCAGTCGCACCGGTCACTAAAATAGGACTTGTTGTTGTATTCATAAATAATTGCTCTGTATGATTAATCCATATCATTTGAATCATAAGAGTAATTCAAACTATTGTCTTGGATTAATTTGATAAAGCTTGAAGACCTCTAAAGCGATTTATAAATAAGTGCAGCTCTTAGAGAGTCGACTTCATATCAGCCAGCAGGCAAGAACATGCTGCATGAGCTATAAACTTTTTAATTTATTTAGATGAGTATCAGATAAGCATTTGCTTGCCCTGTTTGAATTTAATTGACGTACAATGCCAGTTCTGATGCAGCTCTCAATCCTGTTTAAGCAAAAAATTCTCGTCCTCAGTTGATTATTGGCACAAAAATGGCGCAACCAAAGAAAGCATTTCCAAAGCAAAAGTCGGAATTACATCCAAGAAATCTACATCGCAGTCGGTATGACTTTCCCCAGCTGATGAAAAGTTGTGCAGAACTTACTCCATTTGTATCGCTCAATAAATATGATGACCTTTCAGTGGATTTTTCAAATCCTGAAGCCGTGAAAATGCTCAATAAAGCGCTGCTTAAGCACTTTTATCATATTCAGCATTGGGATATTCCCCAAGGTTTTCTTTGTCCACCTATTCCTGGTCGAGCAGACTATATCCATTATTTGGCTGACCTGCTCGCTGAGTGTAATGGCAATCAGATCCCACGAGGCAATAAAGTTCAAGTTCTGGATATTGGCGTAGGTGCGAACTGCATCTATCCAATAATTGGTCATCGTAGCTACGGTTGGAAATTTGTCGGAACAGACATTAATCCCGCATCGGTAAGTAGTGCAAAACTGATTACACAAGCGAATCCTAATCTGACCAAGTCGATTGATATTCGTCTGCAAAAATCTCCAAAAAATATATTTAAAGGGATTGTTAAGTCGGCTGATCGTTTTGACCTGACCTTATGTAACCCGCCGTTTCATGCTTCACAACAAGAAGCCGATGCCACTGCAACAAAAAAATTGATAAATCTCGGTAAGCAGGACAAGGGTGCTAAATTAGTTTTGAACTTCGGTGGTACTCAATCAGAATTATGGTGTGAAGGTGGAGAAGAACGTTTCCTCTGCCAAATGGTCGAAGAGAGTATCGTTTTTGCTCAACAATGTTTTTGGTTTACCACACTCGTATCGAAGAAAACGACTTTACCTGTTGTATTACGCGCTTTACGTTCAGTTGGTGTAACGGAAGTCAAAACGATTGGTATGGCTCAGGGACAAAAGGAGAGTCGTTTTCTGGCTTGGACTTTCCTTGATTCTAAGCAACAACAAGACTGGATACGTACTCGCTGGTCGAAAACCTAAGATCGAAGATGTTTGACCTAATACTACGAGTGTTTGCGAAGCCCTGAGTATCAACTTTGTTTAGTGAAGCTCAGAAATTTGAGAGAATACTGTAGAGCGTTGATGATGCTTATTCATCAATTTATTTTAGTTATGCGACGATCAACGAGATGTGGTGGTCATTTTGAATTTGGTTACAAAAAACCCATACGACATAAATGTGAGTTTATGAGTAAAGGTTTAGCCTTTGGCTTGATGCAAGATCTTATTTTATATATAGATAATGCTCTAATTCGGATTGTAAATGCGTATGTTTCTCATTTTAATTTTATAAAAATCATAAACTTACATATTTATTCTTTTGCAATCTGAATCCCTTTTCTTCATAATAGCGATTACAGAAATGGAGATATTGAAATGCGTGGCAATCCAGAAGTAATAGATTATCTGAATATGTTGATCGGTGGTGAGCTGGCTGCACGTGATCAGTATTTGATTCATTCTCGTATGTACGAAGATTGGGGTCTAAGCAAGATTTTTGAACGTATTGATCATGAAATGCAAGAAGAAGCACAACATGCAGATGCGATCATACGCCGTGTACTTTTCTTAGAAGGTACACCGAATATGAATCGTGAAGATATCGATATTGGTCAAGATGTAGTTTCATGTTTAAAAGCAGATTTGAAACTTGAATATGAAGTACGCGAGAAACTTGCACAAGGCGTAAAGCTTTGTGAAGAAAAGGGTGATTACATTACTCGTGATATGTTGCGTCAACAAATGTCTGATACTGAAGAAGATCATACTTATTGGTTGGAAAAACAACTGCGTTTGATTCAATTGATTGGCTTACAAAATTATATTCAATCGCAAATGTAAAAATTATTTAAATGTAAGTTTTAAAGTACAAAAAAACCCAGCCTAGTCTGGGTTTTTTTAGCTTCTTACTTTTTTCAGACTCTTACTCATTCATGACCTTAGTTTTTCATATTCTCAGTTTTTCAGCTTCTTAGGGTATTAGACTCTTAGTTTCTCAAACAAAGCGCAATAAAGATAAAAAATAAGAAATTAAACGTTCATCAATAATCCGAAATGATTTTTATGAATGTTTTTGAATATCTTGTAAAACTTGCTTCGCATGAGTTTGTGTATTCACACTGGTATAGTGATAGACAATATTTCCTTTAGGATCAATTAAAAAGGTTTCTCTTTTGGCGATTTTGGCGATTCCCAAATTACGAACAATACCAAACTCTTGAGCAAGTTGCTGCTTATGATCGGCTAAGATCGGAAAAGGCAGGTCTAATTTTTCAGAGAATTTTCGATGTGAATCCACATCATCTAAGCTTACGCCTAATACCACAGCATTGTTTTGGATGAATTGTGGATAGAGGTTTTTAAATTGATTAGCTTCTTCGGTACAACCTGGAGAATTATCTTTAGGGTAGAAGTATAAAACAACCCATTTGCCGCGATATTGTTTTAACTCATGCCACCTAGCGTGTTGATCTTGCAACCTAAAGTTCGGTGAGGGTTTACCGACCCATTGTTTTTGAGCATTGTCATTTTTTACAAGAACACTTTTTTCCGCATTGACTGTAGTCGCACCTAAGCAGCCAAACATGCAGACTAAACAGATATTTGCAATTTTTATATTCATCGTTTGACACTCTAAAGTGTAATGGGTCGAATCATCTTAGCAAAATTAATGCTTTTAAAATGTAGTGATTAAATTAATATAGAAACCCGTTCATAAAAATAAAAAAGGAACACGATGGATATCGGTGCTGTACTAATTAAATTAAAACCTAACGCTTTATATCAGGTAGACACTTGGCAGAATGAGTTGAACGCGCGTAAGCAAGAAGCGCTAGAAACATTAGTGCATGAAAATGTTTATGTTGAATCATGGTTTCATGTGTCACTAGAAGGACAGGATTATTTAATTGCATATATGAGAGCAGACGATATTGCGCGTGCCCAAGAAATTGGCAGAAAGAGCCAGTTTCCTATAGATCAGATACATAAAGCTTTTAAGCAAAATTGGGAGAAGGTCATTCCTGCGACACTGCTGGTGGATTTAGAGAACCAAAAATGATGATTATTAAGTAGTTTAAGGTCAATTAAAAATTGAGTTCAGATATAAGATTTTTCTTTAAGCTAAAATAGTCTTTAAACAATTACCTTAAAAGATGATTGATTTTGATCAATATTCTCAATGCCTTCTGGCGCCTGAATTTATATACTGAAATTCAAAGCAAAGCTAAGGAATAGCCAGCATGCAAAAGATTTTACTGATCACCGGTTGGGGGGTGGGAACCAGACCCTTAGAAGCTTTCAAAAACAATTTAATAGAACACAATTTCGTGGTTGATTTAATCGACGTTTTTGATGCTTTTGAATCATCTACTCTAGAACACTATGTGCAGTTAGCGCAGAAATATGATGTGCTCATGGGGTGGTCGCTGGGTGGTCAGTTAGCAACATTATTAACAAAGCGCGTTTATGAAAAGTTCGCTGAAACTAAAACATTAATTACCTTGGCTTCAAATCCGAGTTTTGTGGCAAATGATGATTGGAATGTGGGCATGCCCATTTCAACATTTTTGAATTTTCGAGAATCATTTGAAAAAGAACCCAATATGACGATTAAACGTTTTTGTTATTTGGTGACTCAAGGTGGCACAAGCGCTAAGCAAGATTGGCAATGGTTACTAAATTCAATCACACGAGATGAGCAATTATTAAAAGCAAAAACTTTAGAGCTCTTACAAAGTTTAAATACCGTTAATATCTTAAAAAACTTGAATAGTGAACAGATACATTTTTTTGCAGATCAAGATGGTTTAGTTAGTCACAAAGTTATCGAAAACTTTCGCAAATTAGACGCAAAGTTTTTAAAAATAGAATCGGTTTCTGGCTCTCATGGCTTTCCGATTTTCAAATCCAAGTGGTTAAGTGACAAAATCGTTCAATATCTTGAAGCAAACGAAAAATCTTAATCAAAATTGTTTGATCAGGCAATTAATTTTATTTCCCATAATCGTTATGATGACGCTAGATGAAGGAGCGAATCAGATGAAGGGAACGGAATGACAGACTTATTCGATCAAACACATATTTGGCATCCATATACATCTATGACCAACCCCTTACCGACTTTTAAAGTAAAAAGTGCGAGTGGTGCAGTCATAGCGTTGGAAGATGGTCGTCAATTGATTGATGGGATGTCTTCGTGGTGGTGTGCGATTCATGGTTATAACCATGCAGCATTAAATCAGGCAGTTACTGATCAACTCCAAAATATGTCGCATATCATGTTTGGTGGATTTACACATGACCCAGCGATTGATTTGGCCAAGTTGTTATTGCAGATCTGTCCTCCAAATTTAGATAAAATTTTTTATGCAGACTCGGGTTCCGTTGCTGTCGAAGTCGCTTTAAAAATGGCCGTGCAATATTGGTCTGCTCAAGGTCAGTTGAATAAGACCAATTTCATCACCACACGTTCTGGTTATCATGGTGATACATGGAACGCGATGTCAGTCTGTGATCCTGTTACAGGGATGCACCACATTTTTGGAAAAAGTTTACCAAATCGAATATTTATTCCAGCACCGAAAATTGGTTTTGATCAAGCTTGGGATTCAGCAGATATTGTTGAATTAGAGCAAGCACTTGAAGCCAATCATCAAAATATTGCAGCATTTATTATTGAGCCGATCGTGCAAGGTGCAGGAGGAATGCGTTTTTACCATCCTGAGTATTTGCGCCAAGCGAAAAAGCTGTGTGAACAATACAAAGTTCTCATGATTTTTGATGAAATAGCGACAGGTTTCGGGCGTACTGGAAAGCTGTTTGCTTGGGAGCATGCGCAAGTTGAACCTGATATTATGTGTATCGGTAAGGCGCTAACGGGTGGATATATGACGCTTTCCGCGACCTTAACCACAAAGCATGTGGCAGAGATGATTAGTCAGGGTGAAGCTGGTGTGTTTATGCATGGCCCGACGTTTATGGCCAACCCACTCGCTTGTGCAGTAGCCTTGAAAAGTACCCAATTGCTTTTGGAACAAGACTGGCAAGCCAATATTAAGCGTATCGAAAATCAATTAAAAGAACAGTTAAATCCTTTAGCCGATCTAGCATATGTACAAGATGTGAGAGTGCTGGGTGCGATTGGTGTTGTAGAGTTAAAATTTGATGTCGATATGAAAACCTTGCAACAGCAATTTGTTGAACGTGGAATTTGGATTCGACCATTTGGCAAGTTGGTGTATGTGATGCCGCCATATATCATTACGAAAACCCAGCTTGAAACACTCTTAACACAACTGGTTGAGGTGGTTCAGTCTATGCAAGAGGTGAATGCGTGAGTTTGCTTGACCATTTTGCACAACAAATAGATGACCTTAAACAGCACGGTAATTTACGTCAATTTAGTAGTAATGTTCAGCAAGATCGTTATATCTATATCAATGACCATCAAATGCTAAATTTGTCATCCAATGATTACTTAGGTTTAGCGTCAGACATGACATTAAGAGAAGAGTTTTTTGATTTGACCGCTGTCGAACAGCGCCAAATGACGTCTTCTTCATCCAGATTATTAACGGGCAATTTTCCACAATATGAGCAATTGGAGTCGAGCTTAAGTCAAGCGTTCCAAGGCCGTGCAGCGCTGCTTTTTAACAGTGGCTATCATATGAATATTGGGATTCTACCCGCGGTATGCGATAAACGAACGTTGGTACTTGCTGATAAGTTGATTCACGCCAGCATCATTGATGGCATTCAACTGTCGAGCGCAAAATATATACGCTATCGTCATAATGATTTAGATCATTTAAATCAGCTTTTAGTGCAATATCATGCCGACGAAAATTATGATCGGATTATTGTGGTCACCGAATCTATTTTTAGTATGGATGGTGACGAAACTGATTTGGCTGCCTTGGTCAAACTTAAACAGAATTATGCCAAGGTGATGCTTTATGTCGATGAAGCACATGCCATTGGTGTCCGCGGAGATCAAGGCTTAGGTTGTGCAGAACAATATAAGGTCATAGATGATATTGATTTTTTAGTGGGCACATTTGGCAAAGCGATGGCATCAATAGGCGGTTATTTAATCTGTCATCCGATTCTTCGTGATTTTTTAATCAATAAAATGCGTCCTTTGATTTTTAGTACGGCTCAACCACCTATTTGTATGGCATGGACAGATTTTATTTTCCATAAAATGTTAACAATGTATGCGCAAAGACAGGAATTAAATCAATTGGGGCAGCATTTACGTAGTGCGATCCAAACGAAACAATATCAATGTCCTTCGAGTTCGCATATTGTTCCCGTGATCTTGGGGGATTCGATCATTACGGTTACTAAAGCAAAGCAAATGCAGGATGCTGGCTTTTTTGTCATGCCTGTACGTCCACCGACTGTACCCAATGGGAGTGCTCGGTTACGTATTTGTTTAAATGCGAAGATAAAAACAACTGATCTTGATCAGTTGGCGTATTTGTTATAACTGGGCAGATGAGTCGAATGAATATTGAAAAAGCAGAGGTTGCAAAGCGCTTTGCTAAAGCCCATCAGAGTTATGGGACTCATGCCGTTGCACAGCAGAATATCTGTAAGCATTTGATTGCGTTGATGCAGCTTCATTTAGATCCGAATATACAACTAGCCAAATTCAAACGTATTTTTGAAATTGGCTGTGGCTCTGGTTATTTAACCCATTTGCTGCATCATCATTTTCAAATTCAGCACATCTATTTAAATGATCTTTATTTCGAAGTTGAGGCGCATTTTGATCACACTCAGATAGCTGCTCAAGTTGGATGGTGCATAGGGGATGCTGAAAAAATCACTTATCCAAATGCTTTGGATTTAATCGTTTCAAGTTCGGCTTTACAGTGGATGACAGATCTTGATTTGCTATTTTCGAAATGTCGACACGCATTAATCACATCAGGCTATTTATGCTTTTCAACTTTTGGTCAGGATAATTTAAAAGAAATTAAAGCCCTGACGGGTCAAGGTTTAGACTATATAGATTTAGATGATTTAAGACAGAAGTTAGAATATCAAGGTTTTGAAGTTATACAGATTTCTGAGCAATATGAGCAGCTTTCCTTTGAGCACCCCAAACAGGTCTTACAGCATTTAAAAGCCACAGGTGTCACAGCGACCGCACAAAAACATCGGTGGACGAAGCAGTCTTTGACGCAGTTTTATTTAGATTATCAAAAATTCTCTCATCAAGATGATCAGGGTCAGCAACATTTTCAACTGACTTACCATCCTATATACGTGATTGCACGGAAGAAAACCCAATGAAAAATGTATTTTTTGTCAGTGGAATTGACACTGGTATTGGTAAAACGTATGTCACTGGTTATCTGGCAAAACTATGGTTTGAACAAGGTCAATCTGTCATTACGCAAAAGTTGGTGCAAACGGGTAATGTCGATATTTCAGAAGACATTGAGAAGCATCGTGAGATCATGGGGCGAGGGTGGTTTGCAGAAGATCAGTCTAAATTGACGATGCCTGAAATTTTCAGTTATCCAGCTTCTCCTCATTTAGCTACCCAAATCGATGGTCGTGATATCAATTTTAATAAAATTGACTCTGCAACGAAGCAACTGGCTGAACAATATGATGTGGTGTTGCTTGAGGGTGCAGGTGGTTTAATGGTACCACTCACTCAAAATATGCTGACGATAGATTATTTGGTCGAGAAAAAATATCCGATTATTTTGGTCAGCTCAGGTCGTTTGGGAAGCATTAATCATACGTTATTAAGTTTGGAGGCTTTAAAGGCACGAGGACTGTCATTATTTGCGTTGGCTTATAATTTAAAAGATGAATCACAGGATGCTCTTATTTCAAAAGACACAGCGTGTTATTTGAAATCTTATTTAAAACAGTTTTTCCCTGATGCACAATGGATTGATATTCCTGTAATTTAAACCAAGCCACAAGATTCTTCTGATCTACACAAACATGTCTAATCAATACACTCATGTTTTTTTTAAGCATGAGTTTTGATTGAAGAAAAATAATCATCGATATTTTACAATTGACCCCTAGTGCTGCATGAGTTATTTCATAATATAATTGACTTGATCTTAGCGTTAAACGCTTATTTATATATTTCCAAAAAGTAAATATATTCAGAAATATAAGAAATTATAAGATTTAAAAAATACACATACGCGTTTTTTCATAATTGATTGCTCTATTTTGTTTTCTTTCATAGGAAGAAATAAAGGGGGCCTATGAAAGAGCGCTATTCATATTCATAAAAAATAAAGAGAAAAATATGAGTTCAGAAGCGAGTTCAATCAGTTTGCTGGCCCCTGTGATTTTATTAGCCGCAGCAGTGATTGCAGTGCCGATATTTAAACGCATTGGTTTAGGTTCTGTACTCGGTTATTTAATCGCAGGGTTAATCATTGGTCCCTTTGGATTTGCCTTCTTCTACGACTCCACTTCAATCTTGCACATTGCTGAACTGGGCATTGTGATGTATCTGTTCATTATTGGTCTGGAAATGCAGCCCCGTCACTTATGGAGCTTAAGACGCGAAATTTTCGGTTTAGGTACATTACAAATAACCCTCTGTACTATCGGGCTACTCGGTGTGGGTTTGGCATTTGGATTTAGCTGGCAAGTTGCGTTTATTGGAGCCTCTGGATTTGTTCTGACGTCTACGGCTATTGTCATGCAGTTATTGGGTGATCGTGGTGATATCGCTCGACCTCGTGGGCAAAAAATCGTAGCGATACTCTTATTTGAAGATTTACTCATTGTTCCACTTTTGGCTTTTGTTGCATTCATGGCGCCGAATCAAATTGTTGAAAGCACATCCGAACGGTTGCAAGACATTGGTATAGGCTTGCTGGCAATTGGAGGATTGGTGGTTGCGGGTTATTGGTTGTTAAATCCGCTGTTTCGTTTATTGGCTGCCGCAAAAGCAAGAGAAGTTATGACTGCCGCTGCACTTTTAGTTGTGTTAGGGGCAGCTTTGATGATGCAGCTCAGTGGTCTTTCCATGGCTATGGGCGCATTTTTAGCTGGCGTTTTGCTGTCTGAATCTACGTTTAGACATCAGATAGAAGCGGATATTGAACCTTTTCGGGGTATTTTACTCGGATTGTTTTTCCTTGGTGTGGGAATGTCATTAAATCTGGCCGTAGTAGCTAAAAACTGGCCGTTGATTGTGAGTGGTGTTGTTGCACTCATGTTTGTAAAAGCAATTGTGATCTACTTTGTGGCTCGTGTGACGAAAAGCTCACATATTGAAGCACTAGATAGAGCATTATTAATGGCACAAGGCGGTGAGTTTGCCTTTGTCCTTTTTGCCGCTGCAACTACCGCACAAGTGATTGATAACGATATTAAATCCAATTTAACAGCAATCGTTGTGTTGTCGATGATACTTACCCCAATTATTGGAATTTTATTTAAAAATTTCTTACAAGCGAATCAAACCATTTCTTTGGATAATGTGAATTTAGCTGAAGACCTAAACGGTGATGTATTGATGATTGGTTTTGGTCGTTTCGGTCAAGTCACCAGTCAATTGCTCTTAGCAAGAGGTGTCGATGTGACGATCATTGATACAGATATTGAGATGATACAGAGCGCAGAAAAATTCGGTTTTAAAATCTATTATGGCGATGGCTCTCGTTTGGATATTTTGCATGCATCGGGCGCTGATCAGGTTCAAGCGATTGTGGTTTGTGTCAACAATAAGGACGTTACCAATAAAATTGTGGAACTTATTCAGCATGAATTTCCACTTACGACTTTGTTGGTACGTTCATATGATCGAGAGCACTCTCTGCACTTGGTGAAACAAAATGTAGATTTTATCATGCGTGAAACGTTTGAATCAGCGATTAAGTTTGGTGAAGCTATTTTGTCGAAGTTGGGTGTGGATTCAAATGATGTTGAATTGATTAGCCGTGAAATCAGAGAGCGAGACAATGAGCGCTTTGAAACTGAAATTGCAGCAGATGATGTCTATGCCGGCGTTGGTATGCAATATTCACATCAAAGACCAAGACAGACAGCACCACTTGTTCAGCCACAACAAAATGCACGTATTTTAAATGACGATTTAGATGTTGATGTAAAGGATAAGGACGAAAAAAAATGAGTCATTTTGACTCAATCGTTTTGACTTAATGATTTTTAATTCATTACCTTAGCATTATTCATTTCAACTTCATTTATCTTAAGCCAAGGCTTTGTGAGTCCGAATCCTTGGTTTTTTTATGAAGATTAAAATGAGGTGGTTGTTGTCATTGAAGTAAATTTATATCAAGTGGACTAAAGTTCAGATAAATGAAGGCGCAAACAAATAGCCGAATTCATCAATGAACTCGGCTATTTGTTTGCGCCTTAAAGGCGATCTATTTTAATGAAAACTTAATTCATTAAAACTTTTTAAAGCCTTTGTTCATACCGAAAGGCTTACGTGCACCAAACTTGTGTTCCTTCGGACTTTGGTAATCGACTGAGTTACCATTTACTTCAGGCTTGTTTTCGTTACGGTTAGAACGAGTGTCTTGACCAGCAGGACGCGGTGTACGATTGTTATAACGGTTCTCTTGACCTTCAGGACGTGGAGTACGGGTGTTATAGCGATTCTCTTGACCTTCAGGGCGAGGAGTACGGTTGTTATAACGGTTCTCTTGACCTTCAGGGCGCGGCGCACGATTATTAAAACGATTTTCACCACGACCTTGGTCATTGTTTCCTGGGCGAGCATCACGACGTTGTTCTGGTTGAGCTTCGCCTTCGTCACGACGTTGTTGACGTAAATAACCACCACGACGAGCAGCCAAAGGTTTGTCTTGCATACGTTCGTTACGGCGTTTTGCCATACCGAATAAGCCAGTACCTTGGCGTGGTTTTAGCTCAACAGCTTTGGTCAGGTTATCAATATCATTTTTATCAAGCTCAACCCAACGACCAGTACGTAATTCACGTGGCAAAATAACGGTACCATAACGCGTACGTAATAGACGGCTTACTTTTAGACCTTGTGATTCAAAGATACGACGAACTTCGCGGTTACGACCTTCTTTTACAACCACTTGATACCAACGGTTGATACCTTCACCACCAATTTCAGAGAACGATTCAAACTTGGCAGGGCCGTCATCTAAAACAACGCCAGTAGTCATATTCTTTTTCAATTGAGGCGTCACTTCGCCCATTACACGAACAGCGTATTCACGCTCAATTTCATTAGATGGGTGCATAAGACGATTCGCCAACTCACCATCATTTGTAAACATCAACAAACCAGTTGAGTTAATGTCTAGACGGCCGACCATCACCCAACGATCGCCTGGAATAGACGGAAGTTGTTCAAAGACGGTTGGACGGTTTTCTGGATCACTACGTGAGCAAATCTCACCTTCAGGTTTGTAGTAAATCAAAACACGACGACGAATTTCATCTTCAATTTCAAACGCGACCTTACGACCATCGATGCGAAGCTCATCAGTTGGTTCGATGCGTTCGCCCACTTGAGCAACTTGGCCGTTGACACTGACACGACCGGCAGCAATGACTTCTTCCATATAACGGCGAGAACCCAAACCTACTCGTGCCAATACCTTTTGCAATTTTTCACTCATAACAGCATAACCTTAGAAATAATCATCAACAGTTCACCTATTTAAGACTTGGGTGCTTGCACATCCAAAGCCATAAAAGCTTCCTTGGCATCCTGTAGGGGAGGCAATTGAACCAAAGAATTTAGTCCAAATGCATTCAAAAATTGTGGCGTTGTAACTAACAACGCTGGTCTACCTGGAATTTCACGGAACCCAGATTCTTTAATCCAGTTCCATTCGAATAACGTTCTTAATAATTGACTGTTATTCGTCACTCCACGAATTTGCTCAATATCTGCTCGGGTTACGGGCTGATGATAAGCAATCACTGCTAAAGTCTCTAACAGTGATGGTGATAATTTGGTTGGTCGCTCAGGCCAAACTTGTGCGATGGTGCTTCTATACTTGGCACGCACTTGAAAACGAAAACCTTGAGCAATTTCGACGAGCTCAATTGAACGACCATGTTGTAAAACTGCGAGCTGTTGTAAATAAGCACGCAATTGTTGTTTCGTATATTGATCCTGAAACGCTTCTTTTAAACGTGCAATTGAAACAGGTGCATCGCTGGCGAAGATGATCGCTTCAAGCTGCATGAGAACGTCATGATAGAGTTCTTCATTGTTAAAGACGCCTGATTGATCAACAGTCATGAAGGAATCCCTTGAATCGTCAAAGGTGCCTCAATACCAGATGCAATAATCTGAACCTTTTGGTGGCGTGATAATTCCAAAATAGCCATGAAAGTAACCACTAAACCCATACGACCTTGACTGGGTTTGAGTAACTTTTCAAAACCAAGGACTTCGCCTGATGCAACCATATGTTCGATGTATGCGATACGTTCTTCAAGTAATACAGGTTCTTGGATAATTTGATGTATGACAGGTTCAGGACGATTAAAAATGCAAAATAAAGCATCACGCAATAGGTCAGCAGAATAAATTTCTGAAGCAACTGCGGTCTGGCCAAGAGAAACGTTGGTATTAAACGTATCTCGATCTAAGATCGGCATCTTACCTAAACGTTCTGCTGCATTTTTTATTCTTAAATAAGTTTCTAAGCGATCGATCAGTTCTTGCTTAGGATCTTTCTCTATATGAATCGATTTTGGTTTGGGTAAAAGTAATCTTGATTTTAAATCGGCCAATAATGCCGCCATCACCATATAGTCCGCTGTTAACTCAATATCTAAGGACTTCATATTGTCAATATATGACAAATATTGGGTCGCAATTGGTGCAATATCTACCTGCAATAAATCAAAACCATTTTTCTGAATTAAGTAAATTAAAAAATCGAGTGGACCTTCGAAATGTTCTAAAAGAATTTCGAATGCTGCAGGTGGAATATATAAATCCGCTGGAATTGTTTCTTGCCACTCATCTAGAACGCGAATAAGTGGTTGTTGTTCCATAGGATTATGGTTTACTAGAGTCATTACAGTTATTAGCCACGCGAATTTTCAAAAGCATGATAGGGCGATTCAGGAGATCACTTATCGAAATCAATCCAAAAGATAGTGATTCGAATTGCATAAAATATGGCTATATTCTAACGGAAAACGAAAAATGAATAAATTGCAAAAACGGATATTACGATAAAAAACACAAAATAAATAGACACTATTCATTTTTATGAGAACTGGTTGTTATTATCGTGTTTGTTTAATTTTTTTAGACGCTTCAAAGCGCTATTCATTCCGTTTCCTTTGATGCTTGAACTCTTCCATCACTCAAAAAAATCATTGAGTGGAATTAATCGTTATACAAAATTTCTTCTCCTTGAGGAAAGCGGTTATGAATAAGAAATACTGATGGTGAGCATATTGCTTAAAAGACTTAGGTTGTTTAAAAATGACTGATGAAAAGAGGTCTACTCGAACGAAAGTTAAAGAAAGATATGATTTGGACCAGATAATAATTGAGCGATGAGTCATGATTAAAAAATATCAATGTGTAGAAGAAAATAAATATGGTCAGTCTGTAGGGGCTGTAATACAAAATACTCAGCCGATTCAATTCAAGGACGGGGATTTATTCGGGTCTCATGTTAATTTGCTCAGCCTTAAGAAGTCTGCTGTTTCACAACTACAATTAGATCAGCTTTGGCAAGCTACTCAATCTGAATCTGATGATCGCTGCTGGACATATTTACCTTATGCGGGATTTAAAACCATTGTTGATTTAAAATCATCCTTGGATCGTTCGTTCGATTTCCCTGAATCAATTCATTATTTAATTGAGGGTAAGGGTACAATTGTAGGGTGGATTGCATTACTCAATATTCGTAGTCAGAGTCAGGTTGTGGAAATTGGAAATGTTTACTTTTCTCATTTGATGAAACAGTCAACAGCTGCGACTGAGGCGATCTATCTATTATTAAAATGCTGTTTTGAGCAAGGCTTTAGACGAGTTGAATGGAAGTGTGATGATTTCAATCAGCCATCTAAACGAGCTGCATTACGTTATGGTTTTCAATTTGAGGGTATTTTTCGTCAAGATCGAATTGCTAAAGGTCGCAATCGTAATACAGCTTGGTTTTCGATGCTAGATGAAGAGTGGTTGCTCTTAGACAAGGCATATCAAGCGTGGTTATCAATAGAAAATTTTGATGAACAAGTACAACAAAAACTACGTTTAAGTGATTTTATGAAGCTGTATCAGGATTAAAAATATTAGGCAGCATTGTTCAATGGGCATGACTAGATGGGTATTGTATATACATTGCTCGTTTAGCTTTGACTCTCACTTCAGTCACAACTGAACATAAGCTGTGAATGAAGTCGTTTAAACCATCCAAAGTATTGAGCTCATCTGTGCTTCATGGGTTATATAACTTGAGTTATATGACTTGAGTTGTATGAATTGATCTGTATCCATGATCATCACTAACTTATCATCATTAAACCTCTTTCATAAATCAAAAGTGATCATTGATTGGAAATAAACTGATGTTTGAAAATCCTTCTTCCTTTTGGTGAAGGTTAGGAAGAAGGAATAATAATGAATATGCTGTATAAATAATAACTTATGAAAGAATTCATTTATCCAAATGAATTTTTAACATTTATCAAAAAGTGTCTTTTAAGCATTGAGTTTATTCAAAGGCACTTACATCTCCGACACCTCGACGAATAATCTCAGGATTCAAACCTGTTAAATCGACGATACTGGTGGTGGTTAATGTACCTAAGCCACTGTCAATAAAGACATCAATTCTTTTTTCAAGTTGTTCCTCGATATCATAAGGGTCATCTAAGGGTTCTGTTTGTCCCGGTAAAATGAGTGTACTGGTCAACAAAGGCTCACCCAATTCTTTAAGCAACATTTGACAGACGGTATTGTTCGGTACGCGTAAACCGATCGTTTTTTTCTTTGGATGCATTAATCTTTTAGGAACTTCACTTGTTGCGGATAAAATATAAGTGGTCACGGCAGGGGTGTTTGATTTCAACAAACGGTAGGTGGCATTGTCTACTTTTGCATATGTTGCCAAATCTGATAAATCGGCACAGAGAATAGCGTATTGATGTTTAGGACCCAAATCACGAATTTGTGCGATACGTTCCATCGCGCTTTTATTTCCAATTTGACAGCCAATGGCGTACGCAGCATCCGTAGGGTAAACCACGACATCGCCTGCTCGAATACGTTCTACGGCTTGACTAATTAAGCGTGATTGTGGGTTGTCAGGATGTACTCTTAAGTGCAGCATAATTATTCTCTCCTGATATTTTTATTCATATGGGCTGGGGTTAAATTGTAGTCGCACGATTTTATTCATATGACTGTAATTGCCTAGCTTTATCCATATGAATTTATTCACATGAACTTATAGACATGAACTTAGAGAAATGATTATGACGTGATGTGGAGGTGGTTTTCAATTCCTTTAGCTCAACTTTGCCTGAAGAATATATGTAGGGTGTATCAATATTTGATAAGACCCCATGTGAGATTTTATTCAATAGATCTATTTATTCAGCCTCTTGATTAATCAAAATAACCATTATTTTCAAGCTAACTATCCATCATCCCATCATCAATTTAACGAACCGTGATCAAATTAAGAAAAAATTTAGAGTCAATCTAGCATTGATCTACTAAATTCATCGATCTGTAATGTTTGACCTTGGCGACAGCATTGACAAATATGATGGATAAAACGTTGAGCGTCTCGGGGAAGCTTATTTTCACCCTTAAAAAAACGTTCTATCTGAGCATATACTTGATCTTTAAAGACCGAACCATCTCCACCTTCACCAGTGAGATTATCTAGGGATACACGGAACTGCCGGCCAAAAGCAGTAGCAAATAGCCATTCAATCGCTTGAGGCTTGACTTCCACCTGTTCAAATAGAGCTTGCTGCTCTTGTGTACGACCATCTGGCGCGTACCAATAGCCTAAATCAGGCAATAGGCGTCTTTTTTCGCCAGCAATACTCCAATGACTAATTTCGTGTAAAGCGCTGTTAAAAAAACCATGCGCAAACTGAATTCTAGCGGAAGTTGTTGAAGTTGCAGGGAAATATTCTGGTTCAAAATCACCTTTGATCAAAGTGACATTTAAGTGGGAAAACCAGTAATTAAAGTGTAAGATAAGCCAGTCTACCTGTTGAGCTTCAGTTTGAAGATTTACCCAAGGTGCGAGTTGCACGCGGTCTAAGTAATCTATTGAATTTAAGGTCAAAGGATAGTTTAACTGTAATGAAGTTGTGACTTCAGGTTGCGGCTGCAACTGATGCATGGCTTGTATTACCCAAATGATCTGTCTGAATAAGTGCAAAATTGTATCTTAATCTTTGACAGAGTACTTATGAATTTGTAGAATTGCCGCCTTAATTATGTCAGCAAATACCTTTCCGGCACAGATTGAGCCGTTTAAATGGGCAGAGCAAGGTTTTACATGGTCAGGTATCCTGCCATTGTCACGCTTTGTTCGAATTTCCCGTGAAGCTGTTGGGTCAATTGATGATCAATTGATCAAAATGGACTGTAAGCTATCAATGGACGCGTATCATCGCGTCGTTTGGTTAGATGGCAGCGTCGAAGCGAAAGCCCCAATGGAATGCCAACGTTGTTTGGATACTGTTGAGATACCTCTCGTTTTAGATTTTCATTTAGCCTTGATCGATGATGAGTCACTGATAGAGCGCTTGGATGAGGATGCTGATTTCATCGTTTTAGGTGAGAGTGAAGCAACAGTTAAAGGTACATTTGATGCACCTGCAACCGCTGATTTACTGGCACTGATAGAAGATGAGTTGTTATTGTTGATGCCTTTGTCGCCTAAGCATGAGTCTTGTGTGCATAAGCATCAACCTGCCGTAGAAGAGCTTGTTGAAGAAAAACGGGATAATCCGTTTGATGTTTTGGCAGGTTTGAAGGGTAAACTTAACTAATTTTTGTGTTATACTTTATGTATAACGCAATCGAATTTGTTCTGATCCATTTTTTCGATCTTTGTAAGGAGCCATCATGGCCGTTCAGCAAAACCGTAAAAGTCGCTCTCGCCGTGACATGCGCCGTTCACATGACGCTTTAACCGAGAATGCATTAACTGTAGACCAAACTACAGGTGAAACTCATCGTCGTCACCACGTGACTAAAGATGGTGTTTACCGTGGTCGTCAATTATTCGCTAAAGCATCTGCTGAATAATATACGGTGTATTAAGCGTCAAGCTTAGTAGAAAAAATGGGAGCTTAGCTCCCTTTTTTTTGCTTAAAATTCAAGTATCAGTATTTGTATCAAATAAATAGTTAATCATTTTCCTGATCAGCTTTTTGTCATATTCATATTTTTTTGAATACTATCTAATTTTATTATCGGTACGTATTTGGGAATGATTGTTCAACTCTTAGGTGGTGTTTTTTAAATAAATTTTCTTGATGATGAGTTTTTAAAATTTAGTCAGAGATGTATTAATTTAAAAAATAGGATGAAAATGATTTAATTCGTGCTTATATATCGGGCATTAAAATGAGTGTGAAAAGTTCATTTATTTGATTTTAAGTATCTATGTATTTGAAAAATATAAATTTATTTATTGGTTAAAATGATTTATTTTAAATAAATCTGTCTGTTTATAAATATTTAAAACGGTATTTTTTGCGATAGCGAGAGCTATTCAAGCTTGTTAAGCTATGCCTCAATTCAGTTTATACAATCAAGATGGAAAACAGATGTCCATTTTAGAGACTTCAAATTTACTTGCAGCAACAAAAACTGCTTTTATATTTCCAGGTCAAGGCTCGCAGAAAGTGGGTATGTTGGCAGAACTAGCAGAGCAATTTAGTAGCATTGGCGAAACATTTGCAGAAGCTTCTCAAGCTGTTGGTTTTGATTTGTGGCAAATTGCTCAAAGTGGCGAAGGCATCAATCAAACTGAATTTACTCAACCGGTACTATTAACCGCAAGTGTTGCTTTGTGGCGTGTTTGGTTGGAGTTAGGTGGAGTTGTTCCAAAATATTTAGCAGGTCACTCATTGGGTGAATACACTGCTTTGGTTGCAGCTGGCGCTATTCGCTTGGGTGATGCAGTAAAGCTTGTAAACTTACGCGGTAAGTTGATGCAAGATGCAGTACCTCAAGGCCAAGGGGCTATGGCGGCTATTCTGGGTTTAGATGATGCTAAAGTGGTTGAGCTGTGCCAGTTAGTGAGTGCAGACGGCGAAGGTTCTGTAGAAGCAGCAAATTATAATACCCAAGGTCAGGTGGTTGTTGCCGGCTCAACTGCAAAAGTTGAAGCGCTGATGTTATCTGCGAAAGAGAATGGCGGTAAAGCGATTGCATTACCTGTATCAGTTCCATCTCACTGTTCGTTAATGAAAGCTGCAGCTGAAAAATTTGCCGATGCTTTAGAGCAGACAGTGATTGAGATGCCAAATATTCCAGTGCTACAAAATGTGAGTGCAAAGGCTGCAGCAAATGTTGCTGAACTTCGTCAAGCATTAACAGCACAATTGTATGAGTCAGTCCAATGGGCGAAGACAATGCAATATTTCCAAGATCAAGGCATTTCTTATGTGGTGGAATGTGGTCCAGGAAATGTATTAACAAATCTGGCGAAGCGTTTACCGAAGATTGAAAAAGCATTACCACTCGATACACAAAGTCGCATGGAAGATGCATTAAATGCCATTTTAGTGGCTGAAGGGAAGATTGCATGATGCAGGAACGTAAAGTTGCTCTAGTTACAGGAGCAAGCCGAGGAATTGGTGCAGCAATTGCACAGCAATTGATTGTTGATGGCTTTTTTGTGGTGGGTACTGCTACTTCAGAATCCGGTGCTGAAAAATTATCAGTAGCTTTTGCTGAAAATGGCGCTGGTGCTGTATTGGATGTGCGTGATCTTGATGCCATCAATAACTTAGTAACAGATATCGAACAAAAATATGGTTCGGTCATGGTGCTGGTCAATAATGCAGGCATTACCAAAGATAATTTATTGTTACGTATGTCAGAAGATGACTGGGATGATATTTTAAATATTCATTTGAAGGCGGTTTTCCGTTTATCAAAACGAGTATTGAAAGGGATGACCAAAGCACGTTTTGGTCGAATCATTAATATTAGTTCAGTGGTTGCGCATTTTGCTAACCCGGGTCAAGCAAACTATTCTGCTGCTAAAGCAGGTATTGAGGCGTTTAGTCGTAGTCTTGCTAAAGAAATGGGTAGTCGCCAAATCACTGTAAACAGTATTGCTCCAGGCTTTATTGCAACAGAAATGACTGAGCAATTGAGTGAAGAAATTCGCAAGAAAATGAGTGATCAAGTGGCGCTAAGCCGTTTTGGTCAACCACAAGATATTGCTAATGCTGTAAGTTTTTTAGCCTCTGACAAGGCTAGTTACATTACAGGTACGGTTTTACATGTAAATGGTGGTCTATACATGGCTTAAAGCGATGTATAAACTTTGAAAAAACTTTAGATTCAATTAAACTAGTGGCAATTATAACGCCACAAGCAATGAGGAGAATTCCTGTGAGCGATATCGAACTTCGTATCAAACAAGCAGTAGCTGAGCAACTTGGTCTTAAGGCTGAAGAAATCAAAAATGAAGCATCTTTTATGGATGATTTAGGTGCTGATTCTTTAGACTTGGTTGAGCTTGTAATGTCTTTCGAAAATGATTTCGATATTACGATTCCAGACGAAGATTCTAACGAAATCACGACTGTACAATCTGCAATTGACTATGTTTCTAAGAAACTTGGTTAATGGTTGATGATTCAGCTTTGCTGAAGATTAAAGCCACCGTTTAGGTGGCTTTTTTTATCTTTGGTGAAAGTGCGGGCATAGTCCATATTCACTTAGCCAAAATCAACTTAACCAGTTTTAACTTAGCCAATATCAAGATGAAGTGTTTCTTTCACTTCCTCCATCACAATATAACTATGTGACGATGCTGAAGAGGGAAGTTTCTTGAGTAAATCACCAAGTAATCTTCGATAAGCACTCATTTCTTTGAGTCGAGCCTTCACCAAATAATCAAATTCACCTGAAATAAGGTGGCATTCAAGTACCTCAGGAATTTCGACCAAGTCACGTGCAACTTGATCAAATACATCACCCGATTTGGCTGATAATTTAATTTCTAAAAAAACCAAAAGATTTCGATCGACGAGTTGAGGATTAACCCGTGCGTAATAACCCATAATGATGCCATCGCGTTCCAAGCGTTTTACACGTTCGGAACAAGGCGTTGTTGATAAATTCACTCGTGCAGCCAACTCACTAATCGCAATTCGTCCATTTTTTTGTAAGATGTCTAAAATCTGTTGATCTATACGGTCTAATTTGCGCATCATTTTTTTCCTTTTATAAGAATTTTTTCACGACAAATTTTATGAATTACCTAAATTATAGCCTCTAAATCAGTGAAAAAAACTATTAAAGCAGAAATATACTAGTTAAATAAACTATGGGTGCTTAAGGGATAGGCTATGCGTGTAATTGTATTGGGAAGTGGTGTGATTGGTGTGGCGAGTGCTTATTATCTTGCGCAGCAAGGGGCAAGTGTCACCGTTCTTGATCGTCAGGCTGGTCCTGCAGAAGAAACCAGTTTTGGTAACGCAGGTCAAATCTCTCCAGGGTATTCGACGCCTTGGGCTGCACCTGGTATTCCTTTTAAAGCGGTAAAGTGGATGTTCCAGCATCATGCGCCATTAGCGATCAATATGGATGGCAGCATGTGGCAATTGCAGTGGATGGCGCAAATGCTGAAAAACTGTAACTCAAATAGTTATGCGATTAATAAAGAGCGTATGACGCGTGTGGCTGAATATAGCCGTGATTGTCTTCGTGATTTACGTAAGGTCACGGGGATTCATTATGAGAATCGCTCAAAAGGAACATTGCAAGTTTTCCGTAATGAAGCACAACTCGATGCTGTACAGCGTGATATTCAAGTCTTAAAAGAATGTGGTGTTGATTACGAATTATTGCTTAAAGATGAATTATCCAAAGTTGAACCTGCTTTAGAATTTGCGAAAGACAAATTAGTAGGTGGATTGCATTTACCGAATGATGAAACAGGTGACTGCTATTTATTTACCAATGCCTTGGCGAAGATTGCACAAGACTTGGGTGTGGATTTTAAATTTAATCAAAATGTTGAAAAGCTTGTTGTTGAAGGCGATGAAATTAAAGGTGTTGTGGTTAATGGCGAAGTTCTGACTGCGGATCGTTATGTTTTGGCTTTTGGCAGTTACTCACGAGATTTTTTAAAGCCTTTGAATTTGGATCTACCTGTCTATCCTGTTAAGGGGTATTCGCTCACGATTCCAATTGTGGATGCTGCGTTTGCACCTCAATCTACGGTCTTGGATGAAACTTACAAGATTGCGATCACGCGTTTCGATCAACGGATTCGTGTCGGCGGTATGGCGGAACTGAGTGGTTTTAATCATGGCTTGAATATGGACCGTCGTGCCACCTTGGAAATGGTGACGCAAGATCTATTCCCTGGTGGTGACTTAGCGCAAGCAAGTTTCTGGACGGGATTACGCCCAATGACACCAGACAGTACACCGATCATCGGAGCAACGCGTTTTAAAAACTTATTTCTGAATACCGGACACGGCACTTTAGGTTGGACCATGGCATGTGGTTCAGGCAAGTTAATCAGCGACTTGGTGCTCAATCACGAAACTGATATTAGTACGGAAGGACTGTCTATTCAGCGTTATCCGCATGCAGCTTGAGCTGAATGACTGAGTAAAATATTTTCCATTTGTTTGAGTTGTGATTCAGATTCGGTTTTTTCAGCAGAATTTGAATCCACTTTTATTAAGATTATAAATTTAACCTGTTCTACGACAGTCCTAAAATATATTCAAGGATGAATATGATGTCCCGTCCCATTACTGCCACTATTCATCATCAAGCGTTAAGGCATAATTTAGCGATTGCTCGAAAAATGATGCCGAATAGCCAAGTATTTGCTGTTGTTAAAGCCAATGCATATGGTCACGGCATTGAGCGTGTATTCGAGGCTTTTCAATCTGCGGATGGTTTTGCACTATTAGATATTGCTGAAGCGAAGCGCTTGCGACAATTGGGTTGGAAAGGCAAGATTCTATTGCTTGAAGGGATCTTTAGTCTTCGTGACTTATATGATTGTGCGGAACTTAAACTCGATTTTACTGTGCATAGTCCACATCAGTTGCAATGGTTGCAATCATTTTCTGAAACACAGACTGATCACAGTGATGATTCAGTTCAGTTCGATATTTATTTAAAATTGAATAGCGGAATGAATCGTCTAGGCTTTAAGCCTGTAGCCTATCGTCAAGCTTGGCAAGAATTGCAGCGATTAAGTGTAGTGAATTCGATTACCCATATGACACATTTTTCAGATGCAGATGGCGAGCGTTTAGGCGAACAAGGTGTTTTGTATCAGCAAAAGATTTTTGATCAGATCACTGCAGGTTTACCTGGTTTACGCTCGATCAGTAATAGTGCTGCAATTTTACGTTATGCGACCGAACTTGAATCGGATGTCGTACGTAGTGGCATTATGCTGTACGGCAGTTCACCTGACTATCCCAAGCATACTATTCAAAATTGGCAACTCGAACCAACGATGTCATTACGTAGCGAGATTATTGCGATACAAGATTTGGAAAGTCAGGACAGTGTTGGCTACGGCTCTACTTATTTTGCTGAAAATTCATTAAGAATTGGAATTGTGGCATGTGGTTATGCAGATGGTTATCAACGGCTTTTTGCAACAGGTACGCCCATATTGGTGGATGGAATTCGGACTCAAACAATCGGTCGAGTCAGTATGGATATGTTGGCTGTGGACTTGAGTGATATTCCAAATGCCCAAGTGGGCAGTGAGGTTGTACTTTGGGGGAGATCGACGTCAGGCGCAGTCTTGGCGATTGATGATGTTGCCCAGAGTTCAGGGACGGTGGGTTATGAATTGATGTGTGCCGTAACCAATCGAGTCAATTTTCAAATAGAAATTACAAACGAATAAACCCATTTAATTTTTTTCAAGGAAGTTTATATGTCTCATGCAGATATTCAAAAAATGAACAGCACTGAAGTGATGAGTGCAGTCACTATTTTCAATCAAGTGGTTTATTTATCTGGTCAAGTGCCTAAAATCACTGAGCCAGATATTGAGGCCCAAACCAAGGATGTATTAGCGACGATTGATACATTGCTTGCTCAAGCAGGTACAGACAAATCTCGTCTTTTATCTGCGCAAATTTTTGTAAAGAATTTAGAGGACTTTCCGCAGATCAATGCGATTTGGGTTGAGTGGATGAAAGGGTGTGTGCCGCCTTCACGTGCGACGATTCAAGCTGATTTGGTGAATCCAGCATGGTTGATTGAAATTGCAGTCACAGCGGCACAAGCTTAAGTACAACGCATTTAGGACGACGTGGATTTTCTGTTTATACAGCTTGTCCATAATGAAATTGAGATCTAATGACAGGGTGAGGATCACCCATTTAATGTAAAGGCCGAATTTAAGCGGTTATAAGGATATAAAAAATGACAATAACGAATCATACAGATGAACCTTCATCTCCCAATGAATTACAGCGAAAGCTCTCCAATCGTCACTTACAGTTAATTGCGATTGGTGGTGCGATTGGTACGGGCCTATTTATGGGCTCAGGAAAAACAATTTCACTCGCAGGTCCTTCAATTATCATTATTTATATGATTATTGGAGCGATGTTCTTTTTCCTGATGCGCGCACTCGGTGAAATTTTACTTTCTAATCTGCACTACAAATCTTTTATTGATATGGCGCATGATCTGATTAGTCCAGCTGCTGGTTACTATATTGGATGGTCTTACTGGTTAGGTTGGATTTTGGTTGGTATTGCTGACTTAGCCGCAATTATCAATTATCTGAGCTTCTGGCTGCCTCCCGATATGATGTTCACCCCGACAGGACAAGCCGCCATCAGTGCAGGATGCGTGTTGTTTATTCTGGCCATCAATCTTGTGACGGTGAAACTGTTTGGAGAAATCGAGTTTTGGTTTGCACTGATTAAAATTTTAGCGATTGTTGGTTTGATTTTTATTGGTGGATTTATGGTATTCACCAGCTTCCAAACTCCAAATGGTTCGGTGGCAAGTTTTAGTAATATTTGGGCTCATGGTGGTTTGTTTCCAAAGGGCGCAATGGGTTTCTTAGCCGGCTTCCAAATCGCAATGTTCGCCTTTGTCGGTGTTGAATTACTCGGGACGATGGCCGCAGAAACCAAAGATCCTGAAAAGAATCTTCCTAAAGCGGTGAATGCGATTGGCTTTGTTGCATAAAGATTTTAAAGACTGATCTTTCCTAAGCTGCACAAATTTAAGTGACAACTTGGGTGTGAGGGCGACCTAATTCTGTAAATTTATTTAACACGGCTATACGTGCATGGATTTCATTGACTTGGCTTTGAAAGTTTCTCGAACTGAGTTTATCGCCCAATAATTTGATGCAATGCATCTTAGTTTCGACCAAACTACGTCGATGATAACCAGACCACTTTTTCCACAGCGCTCTTCCTAGACGTTTGACTGTTTTCAATAATTCATTTCTCTCTAAAGATCCCAATTGCTTATCTTTCCATGGCCTTGCATTTTTTCTTGGAGGAATTACGGCATGTGCATGACGATCTGAAATCACTTGTCTACACAATTTCGTGTCATATGCTCCATCGGTATAGACAGAATCAATGCGTTCATCAGATGGGATTTGATTCAGCAGATCATCTAAGACTTGTGAGTCACTGACATTATTTGTTGTGAGCTGTACAGCTCGTATTTGTAAGGTTTTAGCATCTATACCAATGTGCAGTTTACGCCATTGCCGACGATATTCAGGCTGATGTTTCTTGCGTTTCCATTCACCTTCGCCTAAAAACTTAAAGCCAGTTGAGTCTACCAATAGATGTAGTCCTTCATGACTTTTTTGATAGCTGATCGCAATATCAATCTGCTTTTGTCGTCTGCAAAGTGTGGAATAATCCGGTGCTGTCCAACTTAACCCACTAAGTTGAATAAGGCTTTGCACAAAGCCTGTGACCATACGCAAAGAAAGGCGAAAGATAGATTTGATCATCAAACAGCACTGAATCGCTGTATCAGAATAGGTTTGATTTCTTCCATGCTTAGCTTGTGGCTGAGCATACCATTGAGTCTGAGGATCGAACCAAATTGAAATATTTCCTCGCTTGATTAGAGCTTGGTTATAAGAGGGCCAATTCGTTGTGCGATAGATTTTGGATGCAGGCTTCTTCATTTGGAAATTATATTGCTAAAGAAGCCTTTAGGAATAGCTTTGTGCAACAAAGCCAATGCGATTCCGACCCGTATTATTATTTTCTACGTGCTTTCCCTTGTGATGATCATGTCTGTAACGCCTTGGATTAATATACCTGCAGACAAAAGTCCATTCGTAAGTTTGTTCCTTTATGCGGGCATTCCAACTTCGGCAATTATCATGAATATGGTGGTGCTTTCATCGGTCATGTCCTCCATGAACAGTGGTGTATTTTCAACCAGTCGAATGTTGTTCGGTTTGGCACGTGATGGTCAAGCGCCACAAGTGCTGGCAGCATTATCGAAACGTGCTGTGCCAGCGAAAGGTTTATTTTTCTCCTGCGCCTTTATTATGTTTGGTGCTGCATTTCAATATTTTGTACCCAATACAATGGAAGCATTTACTTTGGCAAGTTCATTGTGTGTGATTTTGTTCATTAGTATTTGGGGGCTTATCATGGTGTGTTACATCCGTTACCGTAAATTAAGACCTGAGCTTCATGAGAAGTCGACTTTTAAAATGCCGGGTGGGGTGTGGATGTCCTATGTGGTTTTGGGCTTTTTATTGTTCGCTTTGGTGATTTTAAGTTTAGAGCCAGATACCTTAAAAGCCTTGATGATCAGTCCTTTATGGTTGATTCTTTTGGCTGTGACCTATAAAACGCTTTATAAGTCTCGTATGCGTAAACGTGATTAAACGGATAGTGTTCTTTATTCCTAAATGACATGATATTAATCATCTAGGAAATAAAAAAACCTCCAATATTGGAGGTTTTTTATATTCTTTTGAACTTAAAATGTCGGTTTAACAACCACTAAAATCACGACTGCAAATAAAATCAAAGTCGGCATTTCATTAAAATAACGCCAAAACTTATGGGTTTTATAGTGTGCATTAACCATGAGCTTTTTACGGTAATAGCCACAGACAAAGTGATAGATAACCAATAAACCGACCAATCCCACTTTGAGATAAAACCAGAGCGCTTCATGGTAGTGTTGTGTTGCATCACCCCAATCGACCAGAAAATGTGCTGTGATCAAAGTTGCGATCATCGCAGGCCACATGATGCCACGGTACAGTTTACGTTCCATGATTTGGAAGCGTTGGTGACCGATTTCATCGTCACTCATGGCGTGATAGACAAAAAGTCGTGGTAAGTAGAACAATGCTGCAAACCAGCATACGACAGCAATGATATGTAGCGCTTTTACCCAAAGGAAAGCATCTGAAGGAGCATCCATCCATTCACCTTTAAAAGGGCGGTGTGGAAGTGGTTGACCTGTTATCTAGACAGATCAACCATTTTCAAATTAGCCTTCCCATTTTTTGAAAACGAGACAAGCATTTACACCGCCAAAACCGAAACTGTTACTCATCACAGTATTCAATTTTGCTTCGCGTTTTTCAAGTACGATGTCATAACCTTTTGTGCCTTCATCAAGTTCAGTTACATTGATGTTTGGCGCGATAAAGTCATTTTGCATCATCAAAACTGAATAAATCGCTTCTTGAACACCAGCAGCACCTAAGCTATGACCAGTCATTGATTTGGTTGAGCTAAGAGGAGGTACATTACCTTCGCCAAATGCACGGCCCATCGCTTGAAGTTCAGTAACGTCGCCAGCAGGGGTAGATGTACCATGTGTATTTACATAGTCAATTTTATCTACGCCATGTTGTTTCGCTTCTTCTAAAGCCATAAGAATACAGCGCGTCGCACCTTCACCAGATGGAGCAACCATGTCTGCGCCATCAGAGTTAGCTGCATAACCCACAACTTCAGCTAAAATATTTGCACCACGTGCTTGAGCGTGTTCAAGTGATTCTAAAACAACAAAACCACCTCCACCTGCAATCACGAAACCATCACGATCTGCTGAGTATGGGCGAGATGCTTTTTCAGGAGTCTCATTATACTTTGAGCACAATGCACCCATGGCATCAAACAATAAGCTTTGTGACCAGTGATCTTCTTCACCACCACCGGCCAACATTAAATCTTGCTTGCCTAATTGGATTAAGTTGTAAGCATAACCAATCGCATCTGCAGATGTTGCGCAAGCACTGGTAATTGAATGCGCGACACCTTGAAGTTTAAACGCCACGCCAACGTTTGCTGTAATCGTATTTGACATGTTACGAGGAACAAAGAAAGGACCTACTTTACGAGCGCCTTTACTTTCTAAAAGCTCTTTCATTTCAATCACTGAAGCGGTTGAACCGCCACCTGAACCACCCGCAATACCATAGCGTGGGTTGCCAGCAAGGTCTTCTGCTTTAAAGCCTGCATGTTCTACAGCAGCCAATGCCGCGTTATAGGCATACATAGCGCAAACGCCCATAAAGCGTTTAAGTTTACGGTCGATTCCATCAAAGTTTTGTTCAGCTGCGGCGCTGACATGACTTTTAAAATTTAGTTCTGCATAGGTTGGGTTAAAACGTGTACCTGAAATCCCATTTTGCAATGAATGAGTTACATCTTCTAATGTATTACCGATGCATGAATTAATGCCCATGCCAGTGATTACAACACGTTTCATTTACAATTCCCTATTATGGTGATCATTGAGTAATCTGATGCGAATAGTGTGATTATTTCTAACATCCTGAGTCATGATCGACTAGATTACTTTTGTCAAAAATTTGCATAATCATAGCAGAAAGTATTTCAAATTCTTATGGCAAATCAATGTCTGATCGTTTAATAGCGGACTGGCAGGAGTGTTCACCATTTCTCAACCATTTGAAACACATAAAAGTGGAGTTAAATCTTGACTACGCATAGTATTTTAATGAAAAGTGGTTCTTGCAAAGGAGAGGGTATAAATGGCAAATTCTAATAATAAGCACTCTGTTGGATTAATAGCGAGAGCTGTTGGAGTGGCTAAAAAGCTCAGTGCTACAGGTTTAGACTTGGTAAATCATGTCGCTCCGGGTTCCGTCACACCATTAAAACAAGTTCCAGATCGTGAAAGTATTATTGATATCAAAGAGAATGAGAATATTATGACTGATCAAAAAAACCATGAAAACCCACAACATATATTTCGTTCACATGTTCCTAAAGTGACGCAGCAACTATTGGGTCGTCACTACGGCAAGGTGAATCAAGTAACCTCATTCATCTCTCCAAATCTAAACAATAAAATTGCAGATTTTTTCTTTGAAAAGTTAAATGATTTTGTCTCTGAAACCAGTTCAGTGGATCATGTTTTAAGTGAAGTGGGCGCAAAAAGTTTGGAAGAGTTAGCTGCAAACCCTGAACGTTCTAATCGTATAAATATTGCACTCGGTAATCAAAATAAAGCACTTGCTGCTGTTCAAGGGGCGATTTCTGGCGCAACCGGCGTGATTGGGACTGCGATTGATATTCCTTTTTCATTGGCATTAACTTTAAGAACTATTTATCAGTCTGGTCGTGCTCATGGTTTTGAGCTTAATCGTGCCAAAGAACAAGAAATTGTTGAATATGTTTTTAAACAAGTCGATTTAGGTTCTATTGCAGAGAAACAAACATTACTAGTAGGTTTACGCGCTGTTTCTAAACTATTGGAAACTCAGGATACTCAACAATTACAAAAGATGTTGGGCTCTAGTAATGATATTGAGGTGCTGCGTCAGTGGTTGAGTAATGATGATGGTACATTTAAATGGTCATGGATTAATCGAGTTCCACAGATTTCTATACTTTCAAAACTCACGCCAATTGCGGGGGCTGGGATTGGTGCATTCTATAGTTGGAAATTGGTAAATGAAGCGAATATTAAAGCGCAACATATTTTTTCTAATGCACAACAATACCTATTGCAGCATCCAGACGAAAAGCTAAATGTTTTACAAGCATTTGAGAAAGCGATTGAGCATGCTCAGACGCAATCTCTTTTAGCCACGCCAGAACAAATCGCACAGCCAGAAAAAAATGAAGATGAACAGGAGCTTCCTCAACTTGAAGCTCAAACGATTCCAGAAGAAAAAATTGAAAATGAGACGATCAGTGCTATTCGTGTTGAATTAAAATCCGATGCTGAAGAAGTAGAACCCGTTTCAATTGAAGAAGGTATTCAAAAACTTGCAGAAAAACATGTGGTTCAAGATGCAGACACTGATTCTTCTGATGAGAAAGCTTCGGTAAAAGATGAAGAAGTCTTGGAGAATAGTGAGAAAATCGCAGCAAAAGATGCGACTACCAGTTCTACTGTTGCCCCAAAAAAGGCGCCAGTTAAGCGTAAAACAGCATCAAAAGAAGATCCAAAAAAATCGTAACTTTCATCAGTCTCGAGCTTGATTCGTTGATTTTGTTGCATGCGGCTAACTGATGGTTGGTCAATGTTATAAGCATAAATCGAGTAACATTTGATGTGATGATGATTGTTGACCAATTATGCATCTTGGCATACAATTGCATGCCCTCAAAAAGTAGTATTTTTGAGGGCTTTAATTTAACGGGAGAATTGCCAAATGGCAACAACAAATCAGTTGATCCGTAAGGGTCGTACAACTTTGATTGAAAAATCAAAAGTTCCTGCGTTGAAGGCTTGTCCACAACGTCGTGGTGTTTGTACACGTGTTTACACAACTACACCTAAAAAACCTAACTCAGCAATGCGTAAAGTTTGCCGTGTTCGCTTAACTTCAGGTTTTGAAGTTTCTAGCTACATCGGTGGTGAAGGCCACAACTTACAAGAGCACAGTGTTGTTCTTATCCGTGGTGGTCGTGTTAAAGACTTACCAGGTGTACGTTACCATACCGTTCGTGGTTCATTAGACTGCGCTGGTGTTAAAGATCGTAACCAGTCACGTTCTAAATACGGTACTAAACGTCCTAAGAAATAATCTTTCGAGATTATTTCCTAAGGTCATAGAGCCGCAATCCTTTATCGTCACGCTTGTCTGATTTCTGCATTTAATTTTGTGAAATTCAAGCGACGTGTAGTAAGGCCAGCTAACAGTACATGACACTTTGTACTCATGCTGGATAAACCTGAAGTGTCATATTTATAGGTGTATTAAAATGCCAAGACGTCGCGTAGTCGCTGCTCGTGAAATCCTTCCGGATCCTAAGTTCGGCAGCCAAACAATCGCTAAATTCATGAACCACGTAATGCAAGATGGTAAAAAGTCTATTGCTGAAAGTATCGTTTACGGTGCTTTAGAACGCGTTCAAGAAAAATCTAAAGTAGACCCAGTTGACTTCTTCGAGACTACTCTTGAAAAAGTTCGCCCTATGGTCGAAGTTAAAGCACGCCGTGTTGGTGGTGCTACATACCAAGTACCTATGGAAGTGCGCCCATCCCGTCGTACTGCCTTGGCTATGCGTTGGTTAGTAGATGCTGCTGCTAAGCGTTCTGAAAAAACTATGGCTTTACGTCTTGCTGGTGAGTTGCTTGATGCAGCTGAAGGTAAGGGTTCAGCAGTTAAGAAACGTGAAGACGTGCATCGTATGGCTGAAGCCAACAAAGCATTCTCTCACTACCGTTTCTAATAGGTTTAAAGACCTTAATCAGGATGATGACAGATCAGTTACTGAATTGTCATCAAAGCGCTTTAAGCTGTTATACAGCTTAAAGCGCCCTGTTTTAAACAACAAATTTAGGAATGCAAGAAATCATGGCTCGTCAAACCCCAATTTCTCGTTACCGTAACATTGGTATTTCTGCTCACATTGATGCTGGTAAAACGACCACTTCAGAACGTATTTTGTTCTATACAGGTGAGAGCCACAAGCTAGGTGAAACTCACGAAGGTTCTGCAACTACGGACTGGATGGAGCAAGAGCAAGAACGTGGTATTACCATTACTTCAGCAGCAGTAACATGCTTCTGGTCAGGTATGGGCAACCAGTTCGAACAACATCGTATTAACGTAATTGACACCCCAGGACACGTAGACTTTACAATTGAAGTTGAACGTTCTATGCGTGTTCTTGACGGTGCGTGCATGGTTTACTGTGCTGTAGGTGGTGTACAACCGCAGTCAGAAACTGTATGGCGTCAAGCAAATAAATATAAAGTTCCACGTATCGCGTTTGTTAACAAAATGGACCGTACAGGTGCAAATTTCTTCCGCGCAGTTGAACAAATGAAAACGCGTCTTGGTGCGAATCCAGTGCCAATCGTTGTGCCAATTGGTGCAGAAGAAAACTTCCAAGGTGTTGTTGACCTAATCGAAATGAAAGCGATTATCTGGGATGAAGAATCTCAAGGTATGAAGTTTGAATATGGTGAAATTCCTGCTGATTTAGTTGCTACTGCTGAAGAATGGCGTACAAACATGGTTGAAGCTGCTGCTGAAGCATCAGACGAACTCATGGACAAGTACCTAGAAGGCGTAGAATTAACTAAAGAAGAAATCGTTGGTGCTATTCGTAAGCGTACTTTGGCTAACGAAATTCAACCGATGCTTTGTGGTTCTGCGTTCAAAAACAAAGGTGTTCAACGTATGTTGGATGCTGTGATTGAATTCTTACCAGCACCGACTGACGTTGAAGCAATCAAGGGTATCCTTGATGACAAAGCTGAATCAGAAGGTTCACGTGAAGCGTCTGATGAGGCTCCGTTCTCTGCACTTGCATTCAAAATTATGAATGACAAATTTGTAGGTAACTTAACATTTGTTCGTGTTTATTCTGGTGTTCTTAAAGCGGGTAGCCCGTGTTATAACCCTGTTAAAATGAAACGTGAACGTGTTGGTCGTATCGTGCAAATGCATGCGAATGACCGTAAAGATATCGAAGAAATTCGTGCGGGCGACATCGCGGCATGTGTAGGTCTTAAAGACACTACAACTGGTGATACATTATGTGATGAAAACCACGTAATTACACTAGAGCGTATGGAATTTCCAGAGCCAGTAATTGCACTTGCAGTTGAACCTAAAACTAAAGCTGACCAAGAAAAAATGTCTGTTGCTTTAGGTCGCTTGGCGAAAGAAGATCCATCATTCCGCGTACGTACTGATGAAGAATCAGGTCAAACGATTATTGCTGGTATGGGTGAGCTTCACCTTGACATCATTGTTGACCGTATGAAACGTGAATTTGGTGTTGAAGCGAATATTGGTAAACCAATGGTTGCTTACCGCGAAACAATCAAAAAGACTGTTGAGCAAGAAGGCAAATTCGTACGTCAAACAGGTGGTAAGGGTAAATTCGGTCATGTATATGTTCGTTTAGAACCTATGGATGTTGAAGAAGCTGGTAAAGAATACTTATTCGCTGAAGAAGTTGTTGGCGGTACTGTACCTAAAGAATTCTTTGGTGCAGTAGATAAAGGTATTCAAGAACGTATGAAGAATGGTGTATTGGCTGGTTACCCTGTTGTGGGTATCAAAGCGACATTATTTGATGGTTCTTACCATGATGTCGATTCTGACGAATTGTCGTTCAAAATGGCGGGTTCTTATGCCTTCCGTGATGGTTTCATGAAAGCGGATCCTATTCTTCTTGAACCAATCATGAAAGTTGAAGTAGAAACTCCAGAAGATTACATGGGCGACATCATGGGCGACTTAAACCGTCGTCGTGGTATGGTTCAGGGTATGGAAGATTTACCTGGTGGTACTAAAGCTATTCGTGCTGAAGTTCCATTGGCTGAGATGTTTGGTTACGCAACTCATATGCGTTCTATGTCTCAAGGTCGTGCGACCTACTCTATGGAATTTGCTAAATATGCTGAAACTCCACGTAACGTGGCTGAAGGCATCATTACTAAGTTCCAAACTGGTGGTAAAAAAGGTGACGACGAGTAATCTTTCGATTACTATAAGCCCAAACTAATTCATAGTTAAAACCTAATGCTCATGGGTTAACCCCCATGGGTTGTTTAAAAAGGAAGATCTCATGGCTAAGGCTAAGTTCGAACGTAATAAGCCACACGTAAACGTGGGCACAATTGGTCACGTCGACCATGGTAAAACAACTTTAACAGCTGCTATCGCGACTGTTTGTGCAAAAACTTTCGGTGGCGAAGCTAAAGACTACGCTGCGATTGACTCTGCACCAGAAGAAAAAGCACGTGGTATTACGATTAATACTTCACACGTAGAATACGATTCTGTAATTCGTCACTACGCGCACGTAGACTGCCCAGGTCACGCCGATTATGTTAAAAACATGATTACTGGTGCTGCTCAGATGGATGGTGCAATTCTTGTATGTGCTGCGACTGATGGTCCAATGCCACAGACTCGTGAACACATCCTACTATCTCGTCAGGTTGGTGTACCTTACATTCTTGTATTCCTTAACAAGTGTGACCTTGTTGATGATGAAGAATTACTAGAATTAGTTGAAATGGAAGTTCGTGAACTTCTTTCTACTTATGACTTCCCTGGTGATGACACGCCTATCATCCGTGGTTCTGCTCTTGCAGCACTTAACGGTGACCAAGGTCAATACGGCGAGCCAGCTGTAGTTGCACTTGTTGAAGCGCTTGATTCTTACATTCCAGAACCAGAACGTGCTATCGATAAAGCATTCTTGATGCCAATCGAAGATGTATTCTCTATCTCTGGTCGTGGTACTGTAGTAACAGGTCGTGTTGAAGCTGGTATCGTTAAAGTTGGCGAATCAGTTGAAATTGTAGGTATCCGTGATACTCAAGTTACTACTGTAACTGGCGTTGAAATGTTCCGTAAATTGCTTGACGAAGGTCGTGCTGGCGAGAACTGTGGTGTTCTTCTACGTGGTACTAAGCGTGAAGACGTTCAACGTGGTCAAGTATTGACTAAACCAGGTGCAATTAAGCCGCACACTAAATTCGATGCAGAAGTATACGTACTTTCTAAAGAAGAAGGTGGTCGTCATACTCCATTCCTTAACGGTTACCGTCCACAGTTCTACTTCCGTACAACTGACGTAACTGGCGCGATCTCACTTCAAGACGGCGTTGAAATGGTTATGCCTGGTGACAACGTAGAAATGTCAGTAGAGCTTATTCACCCAATCGCAATGGACCCAGGTCTACGTTTTGCGATCCGTGAAGGTGGTCGTACAGTTGGTGCTGGTGTAGTTGCTAAAGTAACTCTATAATCAGTATTGATTGTGTATAGAAAAAGCGCTCCTTAGGGGCGCTTTTTTTAGCCTAAAAATAAAAACAAGATTACTCTAAAAAATAAAATTGTTAGACAATAATCACAGAAACTGTCCCAATCTGATAATTCAATGTCCTCATCAGCAATTATTTTGTATTTCTTAAGCTGTCATATTAGCAGCATAAGTTAATAAAAATGAATCAACGTTTTAATGAGTTGATGGGAGTTAAAGCAATGAACGCAAAAGTGAATATTACAAACCGAGCTGGTGCAAGTTTCCCGGTACGTCGTATGGGATTTGACTTTACAGATGTTCCTGAATATTGGGTGAATAACTCAGCAGGTCTAACGCATTTCTTAACAGCTTTGTCCGCGCTTTTTCCTGCAGGTGAAAAGTTCTTTATCGATAGTGTTCGTGCAGTTCGTTACCATCCAGCGTTAAAAGAAAATGAAGCATTACAGAAAGAAATTAGTGCTTTTATTGGTCAAGAAGCGATGCATACCCATGAACATGCAGGTTTTAATCTGGCTGCACAGAAATATGGACATGACGTAGATACGCTTGAGAAAAATACAGATACAGTTATTCAAGCAGCACGTAAAGTATTTGCAAAAGTTGCGAAACCTGTCGGTATTACGCAAGAAATGGTCGACTTGACGATCACAACAGCTTTAGAACATTTTACAGCAACCATTGCATCTGAACTTTTACGCAATCCGCATATTCAAGGTTTGATGCAAGATGAAACCATGAAAACAATGTGGTTGTGGCATGCCGTTGAAGAAAATGAGCATAAAGCAGTGGCTTATGATGTTTTTGAAGGTGTATTTGGCAAAGGATTAAAAGCCTATGCTTTAAGAACAAGTTCACTGGCTTTAGCGATGATCGTATTGTTCGTTGTGCAAAGTTACTTCGTCGCACGTTTACTCAAAGAAGATAAAGCATTAACTTTTGATTCGATTAAAGATATTTACACCTATGCCTATAGTCCTTCTAAGGGGATTATTTCAGGTATGGGTAAAGAAATGCTGTATTACTTTAAGCCAGGTTTTCATCCTAATCATTTAGATACAGATGATTTACTTGCAACATGGAAAGCAAAACTGGGTCTTTAACATTTTGGATGCTTTATCCAGGGTAACTTAAGTTGCCCTTTTTTTTGCTCGATTTTTGAATGAAACTTCCTATAATGAGTTTTTTAAAATAATAGTTTGATCTACATGATTCGTTATATGCAAAAGTCTGATGTACAGGCTGTGGTACAGATTGAACGTCAAGTTCAAAGCCATCCTTGGACAGAGAAGCAATTTGAAGAATCCTTAACGAGTTATGTATGTACGGTTATAGAAATTCAAGAAAAAATCGTTGGTTTTTGTATTTTACAACCCGTGCTGGACGAGGCAAATTTATTGCTTATGGCGATTGATGTTCAGGAACAAGGCAAGGGATTCGGATTTAAATTACTCGATGCTTCGATTGCGCTACTGAAAAATGATCCAGTACAAATTTTCTTAGAAGTTCGTGAAAGTAATAAGACGGCAATTGGTCTATATGAAAAAATAGGCTTTCATCAAATTGATACTCGGAAAAACTATTATCCGAAGTCAGGTGGTGGAAAAGAGCATGCGGTCATTATGGTGAAATCTTGTAGCGATGATTTTTCGATGCTTTTCAAAAGCTAATCAAAATCCATTTATTCAGCTAGAGTTTTATCTAAGCAAAGCGTATTTGTTTCTAAAAAATTAAGTCTTAGCGATCATCTTGGTTGTCGGCTTTGCTATAGACTTATTTAGCTGCTTAGTAATCTGCTTAAATATCGAAAATCCGTATTTTATTTTAAAATAAAATCATTCCATTCTGAGGGTAAGGTCGTCATGAGCATTTGACCCAAATGTTCTATTTCGGCGTTATCCAAGCTTCGATTCACTCTTCGCCATTGGCCATCTAAAAGTAATTCGAAAGGTGCATACTGAGATTTGTAATTCATTTTTGCAGAATGAGGCACCCAATACCCCAAGTAAACATATTGTTGTCCTTGAGTTTGAACATATTCAATTTGCTTTAAAACTGCAAAAACACCCAGTGAACGTTTGTGTTCATCTGGGTCGAAAAAGGTATATACCGCGGAAACACCATCGTCCAAAATATCACAGGTCGAAACGCTAATTAAACAATCATCTTTCCAAAGTTCTAAGAAGAAACTATTGCTGCAACTATGAATTAAAAATTTTTCAAATTGATCATAACTTGGTGGAAACATATCTCCGTCGGCATGACGCTCGTTAATATATCTTTCATATAGTTGATAATGCACATTAGACGCGTCTTGGGTACGCGTAATTTTGACTTGCAGATCTTGGTTGCGTTTCCATGCTTTTTTTTGTTTGCTGTTCATGATAAAGCTTTCAACAGGAACACGGCATGATAAGCATTGACGACATAAATGACACTCTGGGCGATATACGAAATCACCACTTCGTCTAAAGCCTGAACGAGAAAGTTCAGACAAGGTTACGACATCTATTTTATGAGTAGGATCTAAAAAGACCATACGCGCTGATTTTTCAGCAAGATAACTACAGTCATGCGGGGGCGTAATATAATATTGTAAGTCATTTAACAGGGACTTTGGGTGATAAGAGTTCATTGGTGTCCCTCCGTATGTTCATTCCATAAGACGTTGTGTTAATGCTATTGTTTTACTTGAAAATACACTGTCTTGGTATCTTTGCCAATCGAGTTGTGGGGCTTTTATTACATCTTGTAACGAATTCAAGTAGTTTTGGCGAGTTATTATACAAGCACCGAGGTTGAGCAGGTGATCATTGACCAACTGACAATCCACCCAAGCCAACTGATTTTCCTTTGCAAAAAGCATTAAGGCATAAAAAGCCATTTTAGAGACATCTGTTTCAGTACTAAACATAGACTCGCCAAAACAGCCTTTTCCAATGGTCACCCCATAGAGTCCACCCACCAGTTTATGTTCTTCATTCCATACTTCAAAACTGTAGGCATAACCTGCTTTGAAGAGATCACAATAACCTTGAATGATGTCTTCGGTAATCCACGTTTCATTTGCATAACTTCGTGGAAGTGAACAGGAGCGAATAACTTTTTCGAAAGCATGGTTCACTGTAATTTTTAAGTCACGTTTTTTCATGTTTCGTAGTAATGACTTACTTGGATGAAAATCTTGCGGATAAATAATGCAGCGAGGCTCTGGAGACCACCAGCAAATGGGTTCTCCTTCAGAAAACCAAGGGAATAATCCATTTGAATATGCTTCAAAAAGTGTAGCAGGGGAGAGATCTGCACCAATGCAAATCAAACCCTCACCTTCAGGATCGGCTTCAACTGGATCTGGGAATAAAAATTGGGATGGATTTAGCATGGTTGAATTTAAAAACATAGTTGGCTGTAAAAGAGGATCGCTCTTTATTCTAGCCAATCCTATCCCTATTTAGATGATTTATGCAAAAAGTTTGAGTTTTTGAGCAATTTCAATCTTATCACTCGATAAAAATAATTCAGCTTTTTCTGAGATGATTTGGATACTTCTAATTTTATCATTAACAGATTGACCATCTTGGTCTAATACCAACCAATTTAAACGTGTTAATACGTCATAAACGTAGTTCGCAAACTGCTGTGCTGTTTTTAAACCATCAACGAAATATGCCCGATAAAACAGTTGAGAAAAATGATCAGCTGGAATGCCAATACCCGTCATTGCACAAGCCAGCACTTGATAGTGGGCTTGGAAGCTGGCCTGGTTCAATAAATATAAATTGATATTTTGGCATTGAGCAATCAATTGTTCGGTCGGTTTAAGCTGACATGGCTGTGCTAAACCTAAATGGCACAGAATCACTAACGCATTTAAAATCTGATTAAAATTTAATTGTGGATATTCTTTTTCAATCTCAGCAATGGTCAATGGAAGATAATTGTGTGTTTTAAAAAGTCGACCGATTGGCTCGTAAATATCTTGGATTAAATTAAATTCACCTAAATAACCGTTAATTGTTTTAGGAATATCTTTGGGGTTGGAAAGCAAAACAAATGGCGTTTCTGAAAGGCGTTGCTGTGTTTGTAAAGGTGTTAAATTATTTTTACCCCGAATAAATAAATCTCTACGAAATTGGGTATTGGCAAAGTAATCCCGACATTGCTCTTTAAAAATAGGATGGTCAATTTGATTGAGGAATTCTTGATCTTCGTCGCTGAAATTGATGTTGTTCAGTTGCGTATTTAAGTCCGTTGAGCCTGCATAAGACAACTTGATATCTTCCAGTGTGCGAACCACTTGTTGAAAAGAATAACATTGCCAGTCTTGATTGAGGTATTCGTGAATCAGGTAGTTGGGATTTTGTTTTTTGAGTTCTTGAACCTTTTTGATTGCATTGGGATTGACCTTAGCAAAAGTCGGATTTTTATTGAGCAGTTGCTCACTAAAATCTAATGCATCGGAAACATTCTGAATGGGATTGGTACTGGTAGAGTTAAACTTAAAGTGACTATGAAATAACTCACGAATCGGCATGTTGGCTGCCCAGCCAGTGACACAGTTGTAGCTGATATACACAATACCATTAGGGTTTAAATTTTTTCGAATGAATTTTAAAATGATATGTTGATTTTCGTGACTGATCCAACTCCAAATGCCATGCAGGCTAATAGAATCAAACTGAGGAAGTGGTTTATTTAAAAGCTCTTCAAAGCTATCATCAAAAAAATGATGCTCAACTTGGCTGTATTCAGCGAGAACGTTGGCATGCGCAGCGTGTGCAGGATTAAAGTCAGTGCCATAAAAAGTACCTAAGCTTGAACAAGAGTGAATGTTCAAACTCACACCTTGACCGAAACCGAGTTCACAATGATGATGTTCGGGTTTGTTTTCTGGACAGTCCACACCGTTAAGTAAAAGGCAGAATTTTTGATAAGACGGACTTAAATCTTTGTAATAGCCGAAAGTGTAATTCACAGCAGTTTGGTAGCCATCTGTCCAATGGGTCGTCATTATTATTCTCTTCATTTTAATTTTTTTGGTGAGTGCTTTATAACGGATCAAGAGACAAAATAAAACCACCACTAGGATGGTTTTATGTTTTTAAATGCAATTTTTAGATTAGGCTAAAACAATTATTTTAAAGCGCATCTAAGAATTTTTCTGCATCCAGTGCAGCCATACAGCCTGAACCTGCAGATGTGATCGCTTGACGATAGATATTATCTGCAACATCTCCTGCTGCAAAAACACCTTCGATAGAAGTCGCTGTTGCGTTACCACGAGTGCCGCTTTGAACTTGAATGTAGCCATCACGAAGTTCAAGCTGATCTGCAAACATTGCAGTATTAGGTTTGTGGCCGATAGCTACAAATAGACCTGATACATCTACAGTTTGAGTTGATTGATCAACAGTAGATTGAAGACGCACACCTGTTACACCAGCTTTCGCTTCACCTAAAACCTCTTCCACTGAATGGTTCCAGATAATACTGATTTTGCCTTCTTTTTCTTTAGCAAAAAGGTGATCTTGTAAAATCTTTTCAGAGCGTAATTTGTCACGACGATGAACAAGTGTCACGTGTGAAGCAATATTAGATAAATACAGTGCTTCTTCAACAGCAGTATTACCACCGCCAACAACCATGACCTTTTGGTTTTTATAGAAGAAGCCATCACATGTTGCACACGCGCTCACGCCTTGGCCCATGTATGCAGCTTCAGATTCTAGACCTAGGTATTGAGCAGTTGCACCTGTTGCGATGATGAGGGCATCACAAGTGTATTCCTCCATGTCGCCTTTAAGCACAAATGGGCGAACTTTCAAGTCAACTTCATTAATATGGTCATAAACCAATTCTGTACCGAAACGTTCAGCATGCGCTTGCATACGCTCCATTAACGCTGGACCTGTAAGACCTTCAGGATCACCCGGCCAGTTATCAACTTCGGTCGTTGTTGTCAGCTGACCACCCAATTGCATACCAGCGATCAAAGTCGGTTTTAAATTCGCACGAGCAGCATATACTGCTGCGCTATAGCCTGCAGGACCAGAACCTAAAATAATTAATCTTGAGTGACGAGCGCTCATTCCAAGCCATCCTTTTGTAATATGAAATATAAAACTTTATAAAATTATACGTGAAAGTTTATAACAGATGTGTTGATTCCATGTGGATTATACTGATCAACTAAATCGAATTGAGCTATATAGTGCTAAGCTGTTGTTAAGTTACCAAGTTACTTCAACATTGATGCATCTTTTTTTTTTGAAGACGTGCATAATATAAAAATTTTCTTCATGAGAAGAAATAACTTCATTTTTTATGATTAAAACATTAACGAAAAATTGTTTACAGGACAGTATATGAATGCGGTGTCGAGTGTTTATGCACAGCGCTTAGTATTAACATTCTTCTTAATTTCATTTGGTATTTATCTGTTTTTAGCAACAGTGACCTATACACCATTTGATCCAGGTTGGATGCATATTTCAAGTGATACACAACAGGTTTCGAATGCAAGTGGTGTAGCTGGTGCGTGGATTGCGGATTTGATGTTCGGCTTTCTCGGCTGGGCAAGTCTGTTGATACCGCTGTTCTTATTTGTTGAAGCTATTCAGGTTTGGTGGCCACGAAGTTTTTTAAGTCGCCCATTTAGATATGCTGCTTTATTTTTTATTTTATTGACTGTATCGAGTTTAAATTATTTATTAATCAGTATGCCTGCGGATACCTTGAGCAATGCATCTGGTGGCATTATTGGATATGAGATAGGTGAAAGTTTATCCCATCTGCTTACAATTTATGGCGCTGTCTTATTTTTGATAGTATTGACTGTGATCTTAGCCACGCTGGCCTTTGGTATTCAATGGAATAGAACATGGGCTACACTTAAAGCGACGCCTGCTTATTTACAAGATTTGTTTTATAAAAATGTGCCTGAGAGCGAGTCTGCATATGACTTGACGGGTCAAACCAATGAAACAAAAGCAAATCAAAGCAAAGCAAATAAAACATCTGCACAGATGAGTCATGGTGAAGATGAGCCTGTCATAGCTGATGAGAATGTTATAAAAAAACAAATCAAAGACAAGCGTTCAGAGTTGGCTGCCGAAAGATTATTTCAGGATATGATTGGTAAAGAAAATTCAGAGCAACATGCTTTTGATGTAGAAGATCAAGCTGAATTTGAAAAAACCATTGAAAAAGCGCATCGTTTAGAACAAGACACGCAACAGGTGGTTCCGACAGGAGAGGTTTGGAAAGCACTGAATCAGCAGGATGATCATAATCGTGAGATTGATGAGTTGCTCAGAGCGGCTGAAGATGATCTCCATGCGCATGATCAATTTTTATCGCAAAAACATCATTCGAATTCTGTTCAAACATCACCAACTCCAGCAAAAAGTAATTTAGATTGGGATGATGATCAAGTCTTTGATGAATTATTGGCTGTCGTGCCACAGGGACGACAAGCGAGCGATGTACATACGCCATTCAACACAGCAGATCAGGCTTCCTCAGACGACTTAACAACTCCGACCTTGGCTGCTGCTTCAGTTGGGGGTGTGTCACCACAGCAGGCTGTTCGTTATGCTTTGGATGATACTGAGCGCTTGGCTACAGAATTAGATAATTTAACTTCTTTAGCAAATGAAGCGAATTTGATTTCGAATCGTGATGTACAGCAAAATGCTGAGTCTAAGTTTAATCAGGTGAACAGTCATTTGCATGATCATGGCATCCAAGGTGATTCTCAGTCTCAAAGTACACAAGGTATGGAGACAAGGGTCGAGCCACGCACAACGAGCAGTTATGCGCAATCGACACCTTTGGTCAATGCAAATATACAGACGCAGCCACAAACATTAAGTACAGTTTCTGAGGATGAGAAGCTTCGTATAGCAGCAGATAAAACAGCATTTAGAGATGCATGGCAAGAAACAGCTGGCGTCACTGATTCAGAAGAAAAGCCTATTGATGACTTTGATTTAGACGCACCATTGACAGATGCATTTGGTCGTCCAATGTCACTGTCAATGCAAGTTGCACAGAAGCGTAAAGATTTACCGACATTACCAGGTTTAGAAATTTTAGATAAAGTTGATCCGAATAAAAAAGTGAATTTCACAGCGGAACAGTTGGCGCGTCTATCTGAATTACTTGAAATTAAGCTTCAAGAGTTTAACGTTAAAGCTAAAGTAATAGAGGCCCAACCAGGTCCGGTAGTAACACGTTTTGAATTAGATTTGGCGCCTGGTGTTAAGGCCTCCAAAGTCACCAATATTTCGCGTGATTTAGCGCGTTCGATGTCTATGGCATCTGTGCGTGTGGTTGAAGTGATTCCAGGTAAACCGTATATCGGTATTGAAGTGCCGAACAGTACCCGTGAAATGGTACGCCTGATTGAATTATTGCAGTCACCCGCTTATCGTGACCCGAATAGTTCGATTTCCATGGCTATGGGCAAGGATATTTCAGGTAATCCAGTCTTAACAGATTTGGGCAAAGCGCCGCATATGTTGGTTGCTGGAACCACGGGTTCTGGTAAGTCGGTTGCGGTGAATGCCATGATTTTATCGATGCTGTTGAAATATACGCCTGAACAATTACGTTTAATCTTGATTGACCCGAAACAATTAGAACTTGCGAACTATAACGATATTCCTCATTTATTAACGCCAGTGGTCACAGACATGAAAGATGCTGTGAATGCCTTAAATTGGTGTGTGAATGAAATGGAACGCCGTTATAAGCTCATGTCTTTCTTAAAAATTCGTAAGCTCTCAGATTATAACCGTAAGGTGGAAGAGGCAATTGCGAATGGTGAAGATCTGATTGATCCGACATGGAAGGCGAGTGATTCGGTGGTCGGTGAACGAGCACCACGTTTACAAACGCTTCCATCCATTGTGATTGTTGCGGATGAGTTCGCCGACATGATTATGCAGGTCGGTAAGAAAGCAGAAGAAATGATTACCCGACTCGCACAGAAGTCGCGTGCGGCAGGTATTCACTTATTACTTGCAACTCAACGACCATCGGTCGACGTGATTACAGGCTTAATCAAAGCCAATATTCCAACCCGTGTGGCATTGCGTGTTAACTCTAAAATTGACTCACGAACCATCTTGGATGCGGGTGGGGCGGAAGATCTATTGGGTCATGGTGATATGCTGTTTCTTGGGCCTGGTAAAATCGAACCTGAGCGCGTACATGGTGCGTTTATTTCAGATGATGAAGTGAACAGTATTTGTGATGCGTGGCGTGAACGCGCTTCACCAAATTATGTCGATGAAATTCTGACACCTTATGATGAGGAGCCCACTTCACGTGGTTTTGAAGATGGTGATGGCGCTTCAGATCGCGATGCACTTTATGATCAATGTGTGTCCTTTGTTTTGGAAACACGTAAGGCTTCAACCTCATCATTGCAGCGCAAATTTAGTCTAGGTTATAACCGTGCTGCACGTATTATTGATCAGATGGAAGAAAATGGCATTGTGAGTTCAATGGGCGCAAATGGTAAGCGTGAAATTTTAGTTTAACGTCTATTCTGCTGAATAAAAAAAACCTGCGATATGCAGGTTTTTTTCTTTTAGACTTTTGCTGATCAATGCGAATCAAACAATATTGTAAGACAAGCATAAAGCAATTAGAAATTAAGAAAACTTCGCTAAAACCTCTAAGAAGCCGTCTTTTTGTCTTGGGAAGGTTGCAATAATATCGTGAATACGTTGGCCTTCAGGATTAGTTGCATTAATATCGCGACCATCTGCAACAAACTTCGTTAACAGACGTTCATAGTCGAAAGGACGCATATGTTTGAAGGCATGGTAAAGCACGTGAAAATCTGCATTAACGCCTTCAGGAGGCAGCTGAGTTAAATAGGCAAATACGCGCTCGTCTGACCATTCTTCATTGAATGTAGCTGGCTGAGATAAAGCCATCGTAATCTCCTTGGATGCGCTTAAAAGTGATTGAAATGAAAAGTAAAAAGGCAAAATATGAGACTAAGCAAAGCGATACTTTGTTTAGTCTCAAGACTTAAAGCATCGCTTTAAGTGTACGGAAATAAATAAAATAATATATTTAAACGCTAATATTTTGCCTTGATTCAAATTGCTTGACTAATCAGAAATCAGATTAACGTTCTTCAGGCAAATTGATATTCATTTCTAACATTTCAATATTTGCTTCAGAACGAACAGACATTTGAATATGTTGTTCATCCACACCACGAACATAACGATTGACCACTTGCATAATTTCTTTTTTCATTTGGTCAATTTTATCTTGGCTTAAGCGTTTTCCTAAGCCATTTTCAGAGGCTACGATAACTTTTAAACGATCTTTTGCAGTTTGTGCGCTTGATGGTTTTTCATCGTTACTAAAAATTTTACTCCAGAATCCTGCCATGATTTATGCTCCAAATAGTCGTGCTAACCAACCCTTAGGTTTTACCGTAATATGACGGTAAGGTCGTTCTTCACCCAAGAAACGGGCTACAAGGTCATCGTAGGCCTGACCTGCTTCAGTATCTTGATAAAGAATAACGGGTTTGCCTTCGTTTGATGCTTGAAGTACAACTTCGCACTCTGGAATCACGCCAAGTGTTGGTACACGTAAAATATCTTTTGAAATGTCGTCAATGGTGAGCATTTCTTGTTTATCCGCACGTTCAGGGTTGAAGCGTGTGATACACAAATGTTTGCGAATGCGACCTTCGTTGTTTTCAACTTTTTTAGTTTTACTGTCCAACATACCAATAATACGATCTGAATCTCGTACAGATGAAATCTCTGGGTTAGTCACAATAATTGCTTCATCTGCATGGTACATGGCAAGAATAGCGCCACGTTCGATCCCAGCAGGTGAGTCACAAATAATGTAATCAAACTCTAAAGAAAGCTCATCCATAACACGTGCAACGCCTTCATCGGTGAGTGCGTCTTTATCACGGGTTTGTGATGCAGGTAAGATATAAAGATTTTCAATCTCTTTATCGCGGATCAAGGCTTGCTGTAAGCGTGCTTCATTATTTAATACATTTACAAAATCATAAACGACACGTCGTTCACAACCCATGATCAAATCAAGATTACGTAAGCCTACATCAAAATCAATAACAACAGTTTTATGGCCGCGAAGGGCTAAACCTGTTGCAAAAGATGCGCTCGTAGTTGTTTTACCTACGCCACCTTTACCTGATGTTACGACAACAATTTTCGCCACCGATCCAACTCCTGTTATGTTTGTCCCTTTTTTAATAGGGCTCTCAAGTGTTTATATATACATTAAAACTCAAGTGCTTCAAAGACCAGCTCTTGATTATCATTTAAATAAATATGTACTGGTTTTTTCGTCATATGTTGAGGAATATCATCAGCAACGCAATAAGTACCTGCAATAGAGACCAATTCGGCCTCTAAAGAGTGGCAAAAAATCCGAGCTGCAAAATTACCACCTGCACCAGCAATAACTCTACCACGTGCACTGCCATAAATATGTATATTTCCTGATGCGATCACTTCTGAACCGCTGTTAATACCAGCGTTTAGTATAATGTCACCATGATCTTGTACTAAACATTGTCCAGTTCTTAAAATTTCGTTGTGATAAGAGGTTAAATGCTTAATTTTAGCAATTGTTGCTGTTGCATCAACAGGATTTGCTTCACTGTTTTTAGCATCTTGGACTTTCTGTTCAAGTGCTTGTTCTTTTGTCGCTTTAATTCTTTGCAATGGACGGTCGGCGGGGAGAACTGGAAATTGGATCGAGCGCGCTTCATCGCCCATTAATCCGTCGACTACAGCCATTGGTTGTAAATCTAAGCTCACGAGCAACTGAATTAAAGCAATCAATTCTTGCTCAACAGTCGTGTCTAAAATAACCAAAGCGCCTTGATAAGAGGTTTCGCTCATCATTGCACTTAATTGTTGGCGGATAACATTATGATCATTGGTGTCAAAGGTTATTCGGGTGAAATTAACCATTCTGCCGGTAATCCGAATATCTGCCATAATTTTTCCTTAAGTGCTTCGTTTTTAGTATCGAAGTAAAATTTATTCAATGCCACGAATGCTAGATCAAATCGATTGATTTCACTAGCACAGATATTAATAACGAGAATGATTTGACTATTCTGTGAGTTGATCTTTCTTTTCAAGCTCAAGTTGCCATTGTTTAATCATTACTTGTTTTCTTACAGATTCTAAACTTTCATAGACTACAGATTCAACCAATTGCTCAAGTGTATTATTTTCTATATTTAATTGACTCAGTTTATCTGCGATCAAAACGAATTGTGCATTGGGTTGCTCAGGACTGCCTGCAATAAAAGGATCAATGAGCCCTTGGGTGATATTTTCACCTAAACGTTGACCAATGCTCTGGATTTGTTGCTCTATACGACCACCAACAATGGGAATTAAACGCAGTAATTGAGTAAGCTCAGGTGTATCTTCAATAGCTTTTATCACCACTTGACCGACACCCTTTGAAATGGTTTGTTGTTGGGTTTTTAATTCAGTCGCTAATGATTCTTGCAAAACTTGGGCGAGCGTTGTTGCAAACATTTCACGATGATGATTCACCAAATCATGAATAATTTTTTTGTGGCTAGAACTGGTGTCGAGTTCTTTTTTTACCCCATCGAGGACGGTGACTACGACACGATCAGATAGTTCTTCCATAATCAAGTTGTAGTAAAAAGTCACACGGTTGAAAATAAATTGAGGAACAACTTTATAGCCTAATTCGTGCAAGCGATAAGCAATGATTCCGGCACGAATTAATCTTAAAAAGCGTAAATAGGGAATAATCGCAAGAATTTCATACCAATGAATAAAAGGGAAGAAAAACCAGCGTCGATGGTGCTTATAAATAATAGCAAAGAACCAACGAATTCCCAGTTCCGCGATCAGAACAGTGATAAACCAGCTTTCTGTTTTGACCACCCACGGATGTAAGTGGATTTGATAATAGGTCAGCACGTGAGACATATTGATTAAATCAAAAAACCAAGCACCAAAGTTACTGAGCAAAATGGTGTTCACGGAAAGGCAAATAATGTTAATGACGATGATGAACATCATGAAAATGTCATACACCAAAAACATTTTCCACGCTAAGGTGTTGTGATTAATGGGGCGGAAGCTTTTACGCCGCGTGCTGGCTTGATCTGTCATGAGTTATCTATTTATCTGTTGATCGTAATGTACAGATTTTGCATCTAGTTGTTGTTTTAACTGTGTAATTAATTGGTCTTTTTCAGTCCAAAGTTGATCTACCCATTTTTGGAAACGTGCACGATATTCTGCATCGTCTTCATAATTGCCACCACGAACCCAATCGGGAATGTTTATTTTACGCAAGTTGACAGCAATTTGAGCCACATCACCTAACCAAAATTCGCCATAACCTGGAACACCATCAGGATAAACAATGGTCATATCAACCAATGCATCGATTTCATTTTCTAAAATACTGAGTGCAAGCGCTAAACCACCCGCTTTAGGTTTTAAAAGATTTTGATAGGGAGATTGTTGTTGAGCATGTTTTTCAGGCGTAAAGCGTGTGCCTTCTAAATAGTTCAATAAGGTAAAAGGCTGACTTAAAAGCTGTTCACAAGATTTGCGTGCCTCTTCCATATCGCGATATTTGAGCTGAGGATTTTTTGCAATTTGCTCTTTACTGTGACGTTTCATCATCGGGAAGCCAAGAATTTTAAAAGCCTGTCCCACAAATGGAATAAAGATGAGTTCCCATTTGGTAAAGAAACGCGTAAGAGGCATACGGGTTAAACCAAAATATTGATTTACTGTGGTATCGACCCAGCTTTGGTGATTACAGGTCATTAAATATCGACCTTGTAAATTTAGATCCAAGTCTTCGTCAATACTGATGTGCCACTGTGTATTTGGTAGGATATGATCAATTAACCAATTGTTGATGCTCAGCCAGCTATTGGTGATATTAATGTTGGCTTCATCGATTTTTGATGATTTTTTGATGAGTTTAGTAAGACCTAATGCCAGTACAGGAGGACCATGAAAAAAAGTACTTCCTGTGATGACTGAACCAACAGTAAGGCCTTTGGTGATTTTTTTTAATAATGGTTGCTTCTGCAATGCCATGGAACAGTCCTCCCTCATTTTGTCTTAAAAAATTAAGTGCATTTAAGCTAAACTATAAATGTAGATGCCAAATTTAAAAAGCTGCAAATTCAAACTATGGATAAATAATGAGAGTGATATAATGAAACATGTCACAAATGATTACAAAATGTAAATAAACAGTTTAATATTAACAAAATAGTAATGGTTTAATGGCTTTTTTCGAATCATTATTCATATCATACAAAAACATATACATATAAAAGGAGTCAACCCATGCGCGCATTAGCTATTTCGGCTGCAGTTGTTGGGGCAATGGTACTATCAGGTTGTCAAAGTACAGGCAATAACATTGGTGGGGTAGAGTACGATAAAACAGCATTGGGCGGCTTAATTGGCGCAGCTGCTGGCTATGGTCTGTCTAAAGGTAATGCAAACTCTAGCGCTCAGAACAACCGTGCACTTGCAATTGGTGCAGTATTGGGTGGTGCAGCGGGTGTTTATCTTGATAATAAAGAGAAAAAATTACGTCAACAAATGGCAGGTACGGGTGTAGATGTAAACCGTAATGCTGATGGTTCGATTAATTTGGTTATGCCTGGTTCAATTACGTTTGACACCAACAGATCAAATATCAAACCAAACTTCAACGCGACTTTAAACAAAGTTGCTCAAGTTTTAACTGAAGATAACAAGAGCGGTATCCTTGTTTCTGGTTATACAGACAGTTCTGGTAATGATTCGATTAACATTCCATTATCACAAGCTCGTGCTCAGTCTGTAGCAAGTTATTTATCTTCTAGAGGTGTTTCTAGCTCACGTATTAATGTACAAGGTCTAGGTTCATCTAATCCGATTGCAGACAATTCATCTGCTGCGGGTAAAGAACAAAACCGTCGTGTAGAAATCGCGGTATATGCTGTTCAATAAGTTTTAAAAACATTATAAGTTTTAAAAATATTGCAGTATGAAAAGCCACCTTCGGGTGGTTTTTTTATTTAAACGAATTTTGAGCCTCTACATAATTTTCTTGAAAAGGTTAGTCAAGTTTGGTTCAGATGACTATAATCGAGCGCTGAAACAAGAGAGGATCAACTATGTCATCTGCAAGTCATTTGAACGACAAGCAACTTGAAGCAATGAACTACACTCAAGGGCCGTTGTTAGTACTTGCTGGGGCAGGTTCGGGTAAAACCTCTGTGATTACGCAAAAGATTGCGTACTTAGTGAAACAGTGTCGAATTCCTGCACATCGCATTACTGCGATGACATTTACCAATAAAGCTGCACGCGAAATGAAAGAGCGTGTGAGTAAACTTTTGGGCAAGGAAGATGGAAAGGGGCTTTCAGTTTCTACATTCCATACTTTTGGCTTAAATTTATTACGTTTAGAACTCAAACATACACCATTAAAAAATAACTTTTCGATCTTAGATGCCGATGACTGTAAGCGGATCTTAATGGATTTAATGCATCGAGATAATTTGTCGGGTGCAGAAAGCAAAGAGCTGATTGCTAAAGCAATGAAAATGATTTCAGATTGGAAAAATGATCTGATTTTACCTGAACAAGCACATACCACCTGTGAAACAGCGGAAGATGTACAGTTTGCGCATCTTTATCAGCTTTATGAACGTAATTTACGGGCTTATAACGCTGTAGATTTTGATGATTTGATTGTCATGCCTACACGCTTACTTCAAAACAATGCCGAAGTTCGAGATAAATGGCAAAACCGAGTTCGTTATTTGCTGGTGGATGAGTATCAAGATACCAATACTGCGCAATATATTTTGGTGAAGCTGCTGGTCGGTGTGATGGGCCAATTCACCGCCGTGGGTGATGATGATCAGTCTATTTATGCTTGGCGTGGTGCTAAACCTGAAAATATGGCCTTACTCAAAGAAGATTTTCCAAATCTCAAAGTGATTAAGCTTGAACAAAACTATCGTTCGACCAGTCGAATTTTAAAAGCTGCAAACCATGTCATTGAAAATAATCCGCATATTTTTGTTAAAAAATTGTGGAGTGATAAAGGGCATGGCGAAGTTATTCGAATAATCACCTGCCGAAATGATGATGATGAGTCAGAGCGCGTGGTTAAAGATTTATTAACGCATAAGTTAATGAATGGTAAAAGTTGGAAAGACTATGCGGTGCTGTATCGCGGAAACTTCCAAGCGCGTGTTTTAGAAACACAACTGCGCCAAATGCAAATTCCATATAAATTATCAGGCGGTCAGTCTTTCTTCGGTCGTGCTGAAATTAAAGATGTGATGAGCTATTTACGCGTCATTATTAATCCAGAAGATGACAGTGCATTCCTACGCATCATCAATACACCTAAACGTGCAATTGGCCCTGTTACCTTAGAGAAGCTTGGATTATTTGCACAAGAAAATAATCTGTCCTTATTGGCGGCAGCAAGTGATCAGCGTTTAACAATGGTGATGCCGAAAAAAGCCACTTCTCAGTTGGCAGAGTTCGCAGAATTTATTGGAAATTTCACGCGTGAACTTTTGGATGATGATGAACCTGTCCCTAAAATTCGTCAAATGATGCTGGAAGCAGGTTATATCGATTATGTGAAAGAATCTGCTGCAACACCTGCACAAGAAAAAACCAAAATTGATAATATTGAAATTCTTTACAGTAGTATTCAAAGTCTGATCAATCGTGCTGAAGATGTCGATGACAAGAATATTGAGAGTGTGATTCGTAAAATGGTGCTGCTGGATATGTTAGAGCAGCAGCAAGAAGATGAAGATATCGACAAAGTCAATCTTTTAACCTTACACGCTTCTAAAGGCTTAGAATTCCCGTTTGTTTATATTATGGGATTAGAAGAAGAATTATTACCACATAAGAACTCTATTGCGGCAGAAACAATCGAAGAAGAGAGGCGCCTGATGTATGTGGGCATTACGCGCGCTAAACAGGGGCTCACGCTCACTTTAGCCGAACAGCGTAAGAATGGTGGTCAAATGAAACAAATGACGCCAAGTCGCTTTCTGGACGAGTTACCGCAAGATGAGATTGATTGGTTAGGTCGTAAGAAAAAATTGGCTGAAAATATTGATCCTAAGTTACAGGCTCAACAGTATTTACAAAATTTAAAAGCATTATTGAAACGTTAATCGGATAAGGTTAAAAATGAAAGTTCAAGTTAAAGTTATTGATTCACGCTTAGGTCAAGAGTGGCCTTTACCGACGTATGCAACCACTGGATCAGCAGGCTTAGATTTGCGTGCCTGTGTTGACACAGCGATTCAAATTGAACCCGGTCAAACTGTTTTAGTGAAAACAGGAATGGCGATTTATATTCAAGATCCACAATATGCGGGCCTTATTTTACCGCGTTCTGGTTTGGGTCATAAGCACGGTATTGTGTTGGGTAATTTAGTGGGCTTGATCGATTCAGATTATCAAGGTGAGCTTATGGTTTCAATTTGGAATCGTAGTCAAACCACATTTACTTTAGAGCCAGGTGAACGTCTAGCGCAATATGTTTTAGTGCCCGTTATTCAAGCTGAGTTCAATTTAGTGGAAGAGTTTGAGGCAACTGAGCGTGGTGCGGGTGGTTTTGGACATACAGGGAAAAATTAATATATTTGTTAAAAGCCTGATCGATCAGGCTTTTAATTTATTTATTGTGATCTGACTACAAAAAATAATCATAAATGTTTCGTGAAAGTTATATATAGTAACTACTTATTTCAAAATTTACGTGTAATCGAATGACTTTGCAAAGCGAATTTTATATCGCTTTGCTATTAAAATATTTGGTCAGCATTGTGTAACAAGTATGAATACTCTATATCCATTATTTCCACGCCAAATTTTCCGCGCATATGACATTCGGGGGAAAATCAGTCTTTTAAATGCTCAAGTCATTTATGCGATCGCTCATGGTTTGGCAGAGCAATTGAAAGCGTGTGGTCAAAATCAAGTGGTTATTGGCTATGATGCTCGTTTAACCAGTCCAGGTTATGCCAAAATTTTAACAGAACAATTACGTGACCAAGGCATTCAGGTGACCGATATAGGTTGCTGCTCTACGCCACAAATGTATTTTTCAGCACGTGATTTTAATGGAAATGGCATTATCGTTACGGCGAGCCATAATCCCAAAGAAGATAACGGTGTGAAATGGATAATTCAGTCAGAACCACCAAGTCCTGAAATGATTCAGCAGGTTGCAGATATCGCTGAGCATCATTTTTTTAACATCAATACAAAATACGAAGATGATTTACAAGAGCATCAGATCAAAGCAGCATTTTGTTTAAATTATCAGAAAGCTCTTTTAAAAGATGTGAAGCTGAACAGACCGCTAAAAGTTGTTTTAGATGGAATGCATGGTTCAGCAGGGCGATGTGCAGATTTAGTTTTACAAAAAATGGGCTGTGAAGTTATTTCGATTCGTTGTCAGGCGAATGGGGATTTTCCTGATCATGCACCCGATCCGTCATTGGCGATTCATTTAACCCAATTACAAAAAAAGGTTCTTCTGCATCAAGCCGATTTAGGCATTGCGCTTGATGGCGACGGTGATCGCGTTGTGATTGTTGATGAAAAAGCACATATTCTTTCTGCTGATCGGCTAATTTCACTTTTTGCTGAACTTTGTTTATGTTCACACCCAGCACATGAAGTTGTGTTTGATGTAAAGTGTTCAACGATGGTCAAAAATACAGTTGAACATTTAGGTGGACAGGCAAAAATGCTTCGCACTGGAAGCAGTTTTTTGCGACGTTATTTGTCAAAAACCAAGGGCGCTGCTGTCTTTGGCGGTGAGTATGCAGGACATTATGTATTCAATGACGGTCGTGGTTTTGGATACGACGATGGACTGTATGCAGCACTGAGAGTCATGGAATATCTAAGTCAGCATGAACAGAAGACTTTATCTGAAATTATGCAGAAATACCCAGAGCGATTTGGTACAGAAGACACTTATATCAGCACTGATCAAACTGATCCTCAACAAGTATTAGCCTTTGTTGAGTCGCGTTGTGGTGAACTGAATGCTTTAATCAGTAAAATTGATGGAATTCGCCTTGATTTTAATGATGGATTTGGCATTATGCGTGCATCAAATACGGGCGAATACTTTACTGTACGTTTTGATGCGGACAGTTCCACTGGCTTAGATCAGATTCGTCAAAATTTTGTTTCAATATTGAGTGAGCAGTATCCTAAAATCGCTCAAGATATTTCAAAAGCACATTAATTCTTAAACATTTATTTTTAAATATAAGAGGAAAAGCGAATGCCACAGCAGCAGACTGGCATCGACAAAGTTCAAATTTTGACTGAAGCTTTGCCGTATATTCAACGTTTTGCGGGTAAAACCCTCGTTGTAAAATATGGCGGCAATGCAATGACCGATCCTGAATTAGAAAGCTCATTTGCACGTGATATTGTGCTTTTAAAAACGGTTGGTCTGAATCCAATTGTGGTTCACGGTGGCGGCCCACAAGTGGATTCATTTTTGAAACAATTGGGGCGTGAGTCAGACCGTATTGATGGGATGCGTGTTACAGATCCAGCGACGATGGAAGTGGTTGAAATGGTTTTAGGTGGGAGTGTGAATAAGTCCATCGTAAACTTGATTAATCAGCATGGTGGCCGTGCGATTGGTTTGACCGGTAAGGATGGTAATTTACTCCGCGCTCAAAAACTTTTAATGAAAAAAGTGGCTGAAGATGGCTCTGTGCAAGAAATTGATTTGGGCTTAGTCGGTGAAGTCGTTGGTGTTAAAACTGACGTGTTAGAAATGTTTACGCAAAGTGATTTTATTCCTGTGATCGCACCTTTGGGCGTGGATGATCAGGGCAATACCTATAATATCAATGCCGATTTGGTGGCAGGTAAAGTTGCTGAAGCATTAGGAGCAGAGAAATTGATACTGCTGACCAATATTTCTGGTGTTTTGGATGAGAACAAAAAACTACTCACGGGCTTAAGCACGCAAGAAGTTGATCGTTTAATCGAAACAGGTGTCATTTACGGTGGCATGATTCCCAAAGTGGGTTGTGCACTGGATGCGGTTAAAGGTGGTGTTGTTAGCGCACATATTGTCGATGGTCGTGTACCGCATGCGACATTATTAGAAATATTTACAGATCATGGTGTGGGGACATTAATCACCAACCGTTCAAAAGATCTGAAATAAATTTTTTAAATCATTTCAAAAAACCACTTCGGTGGTTTTTTGTTTTAAGCGTTTAGATTTTTTAACGATATAGACTTTCAAATATATGGTTTTTTTAAGTTCATAAATATTAGTTTTCTTTCATGAGTCAAAAAATGATCATTAAATGGCAATAAATTGATCTGTAAAAATTCCTTCTCCCTTTGAGAGAAGGTTAGGATGATGGAATACTCATGATGAGTATGCTGTGTGAATAATGACTTTTGAAACAAATCTATTAAAGAGAAACATACTTTAGATCGTATTCATTAACTGACTTTCAGCTCAACAATAGATTTTTTTAGAAATTATTTTACAAATCATTTTACAAATCAAATGCACAATCATTACTCCCTCATCATCGCTTTTTTCTAGTTGGAAACGGAATTTCTACGTATCCATTGATTGCTGCTGAATGATCTTATTTGATTGATGAAAGAAGTCTAATGCTTAAATAATATTCGGCTAAATTTATTCGGATTTGCAAGCGCCGTAGCTCTAATGCACAATGAACAGTATAACTATAGGCTAACGAATAAATATGTGCCAATTACTTGGAATGAACTGTGCAACGCCTACGGATATTACTTTTTCGTTCCGTGGTTTCTCTCAGCGTGCAGGAATAACATCAGATCACTCAGATGGGTTTGGAATTGCATTTTTTGAGGACAAAGCTTGTCGTTTGTTTGTAGATAATCAATCTGCAGTGGAGTCACCTATAGCGGAGTTGGTTCGTAATTATCCAATCAAATCTCGTAATGTCATCGCGCATATTCGTAAAGCAACCCAAGGGAAAATCACCTTAGAAAACTCACATCCTTTCATACGTGAGTTGTGGGGCAGACAGTGGATTTTTGCCCATAATGGTGACCTACATGATTTCGCACCGCGTCTTTCTGGGAAATTTTTGCCTGTAGGCAACACAGATAGTGAACTCGCTTTTTGTTATGTGCTAGATCAGTTGGTTTTAAAGTTTGGTTTTGTTGAGCCAAGTTTAAAAGATATTTTTACGGTCTTAGAAGAAATTGCACCGACTGTGGCTGAATATGGCACTTTTAATTTCTGTCTTTCAAATGGACAGGCCTTATTTAGTTATGCAACGACAAAACTTCATTGGATTGTACGCGAATATCCATTCAAACCAGCGCGACTCATAGATCTAGACGTTGAAGTCGATTTTAGTGCAGTAACAACGCCAGATGATCGTGTTGCCGTGATTACCACTGAACCTTTAACCGATAATGAAGACTGGTTTTCTTATAAAGCTGGAGAAATGATTTTATTTAAGGACGGAAAGCCGATTCAGCAGGCCATTACCCGTGTAGAACGTTTGGAACGCGAAGCATTGGATCCGAGTTTAAAACGAGTTACTAAAGCAGATTTGTATTAAGGCTCATTTTTCAGCTTCTTTGAAACTAAATGTAGAGATTTTGAGATCATTTGATCGTGTAAATTTTAACTATTGAGTTATCTCAGCGAAGATCTGAATTTTTAACGGCTTATTTTTGTCTAAACTTTGATTTTCAGAGATGACAAAGGCAAAATAGCACAAGACTTTTTCATGGAACACGTCATGCAGGACACAACCGTTATGTCACGATGGTTATCACCGCTCTTGGCATTTTGTTTATCTTTTATGATCATTGTAGGTCTTGCCCCTAGTCTGGGTATACACCTCGATCGACAAATTGATTTTTGGTTATTGTGGTTAGGCACCCTGGTTTTCTTGGCTTTGCCGATCATTTATCTGGAAATCGCTTTGGCGAAGCGCTCCAAGACGACAGCTTTGAATGCATTGTCTACTTTGACCCGTGATGCCGATGCGTCGCAGCAATGGCGATTAGTCGGTTGGTTGTCAGTCGTATTTATTGCATTCCTTGCAGGTGGGCTACTGTCGAACATTACTAAAATAACGATGACATATGTTGAAGTGCCAATGCAAAGTGGTATTTTCTTCGTAATGTGTGCGGTTATTGCCTTCGCTTTATCTTTTTTATCTCGTCAAATTTTAGTCATTTTGACGACTTTAGGCGTGATTGTTTCGATTGTCTTATCCAATGTATTTGGCGTTCAAGTTCAATCGTGGCACGTGACACCAGTAGAGTTCAAAGAATGGGGTAATGCAACGATTTTAGCCTTGGTAGCGAGCGGGTTAGGCTTGGGTCTATATTGGCAAACGAGCCTTGCGACAACCACAAAACAAGGTGCAGCGACTCAGGCGACCTTGCCAATATGGATTGCACAGTTAATTGCAGTGGTTGCATTTGGTTATTTCGCTGTTTCAGCACAGATTCCAGCCTATACGATTTTGATCAGTGCAATATTTGCGGCGGCGTTGTTATTACAACTGGCGAAAGAACAGTTACAACAGCGGAATGTTGCGATCGTTATTCAATTTGCAGTGCTTTTGATTGGACTGTTGATTTGGGCTGTTCCACAAATGAGCGCTATTTTTAATTCCTTGCTGATGTTATGGGGATTGATCATCTGTTTAATTTATTCAATCTTTGTCGGTTGGATCATGAAAATTAGTCACTTACGTAAAGCCCTAAATTTTAGTAATGAAGTTTTTTATAATATTTGGCGCATTGCGATTCGTATCATTTTACCGTTGTCGATTATTTTAGCGATCGTGTCTTATATTGGGCAATTGATTTAATGGATGCTAAAGTTTGGGTGGCCTATGCCGGACTTGAACAGCAATTTCATATAGAAGTGGCTTTTGAGGAGGGGATGACCGTTGCGGATGCGATTGAACGCAGTGGAATTGAGCATCAAACCGAATTGCCTCAACCACTTAGTTTGGGTATCTTCGGCAGCAAAATTAAGACCGCAGAGCATCTGTTGGAAAGTGGCGACCGCGTTGAAATATATCGACCATTGACCATCAATCCAAAAGAGATACGTCGAAAACGTGCAGCAGCAAATCCTACTAGTCGCTACTGTCGTAGCAATCGCTTTAAACAATTGTATTGATATAAAAAACCCCTCAGTTGAGGGGTTTTCTTTTTATTGGGATTCTTTATAGTGGTGGGGCATTCAGAATGGCTTCTTTAGAGGCTGGCAACCCGGGTTGTGATTCAGGAATTGTTTCTAAACCTTCAATTTTGGTTACCACTCCAGTGTCATTAAAGTAAATCTTTAAATGTTGTCCCTGAGCCGCAGGTATTTTTGCTTTTTTCGCATATGTGCCAGGCGTATAGTTGTAGAGGTAATCCCAGCGTAATGGATTCATCGGATCCGTTACAGTTGGACTGCCGAGTAAAAAGCGCACTTGTTGATAAGTCATCCCGACTTGAATTTTTGATGCTTGGGTTTGTGTTAAAGGTGTTCCTTGTGGAATATCAACTTTGTATACACCAAAGACAGAACAACCACCCAGTAAAGAAGCGACGAATAACGTCAGCATGATTTTTTGCATTTTGCTACACTATCCCAAATTAATTATGATGCAATTGATCCAAGGATAGATCATACTGCATCTCAACTCTGTTGCATATTCCAACTTAAAATTTGTTAAGAGACCTTTTTATATGGCTATTTCAAATCAAGATTTACGCAAAGCTGGACTTAAAGTTACCCTTCCACGAATCAAGATTTTGGAATTATTGGAAAACTCAAGACAGCATCACTTGAGTGCTGAAGACATTTATAAGACCTTACTCGAACAGGGCGAAGATGTCGGTCTAGCAACTGTATACCGTGTGTTAACACAGTTTGAAGCTGCGGGCATTATTCAACGTCATCATTTTGAAAATAATCATTCTGTGTTCGAAATTATGCAAGAAGATCATCATGATCACTTGGTCTGTTATAACTGTAATAAAGTTGTTGAATTTTCTAATGATACCATTGAGCAAGAACAGCATGAAGTCGCTGAAAAACTCGGCTTTATCTTAACGGGTCATTCACTTAACCTTTATGGTTACTGTGATTCACCAGAATGCCAAGAAGTTTATCGAAAAAAATAATTGTTACAATATAAAAAGAGCTCAATATGAGCTCTTTTTGATTTGAAAATTAAAAACTAAATTAAAAACCAAAATAAAAACTGAAATAAAAACAAAGGCTGTTGGTGCTACTCATTATCGAAACTCAGTTTCATAGCAGCATTGTTTAAATGATCAGAATTTTCTTCAGATAATTTAATTTGTAAACGAAGATTATTGGCTGAATCAGCATGTTTTAACGCATCTTTATAACTGATTTTTCTGGCTTTATATAAATCAAATAAAGCTTGATCAAACGTTTGCATACCAAGCTCGCGAGATCGCTGCATGAGCTCTTTGATTTCATGAATCTCACCTTTACGAATCAAGTCTGCGATCAATGGAGAGTTTATTAAAACCTCAATGGCAGCATGTCGAGAGCTTCCTGAATAATCGACTACCAATTGTTGAGCAATAATAGCTTTTAAGTTCAAAGATAAATCCATGAACACTTGGCTATGACGGTCAGTATCAAAAAAGTGAATAATCCGATCAATGGCCTGATTCGCGTTGTTCGCGTGCAAGGTGGCAAGCACCAAATGTCCTGTTTCAGCAAAGGCCAATGCATAATCCATCGTTTCCCGAGAGCGAATTTCACCGATCAAAATCACATCGGGTGCTTGGCGTAATGTATTTTTCAGCGCAACTTCGTAAGAGTCTGTGTCTATACCCACTTCACGTTGGGTAATAATACAGCCCGCATGTTGGTGAATAAACTCAATCGGATCTTCAATGGTAATAATATGGCCTTTGGAATTTTGATTCCGATAACCAATGACCGCTGCGAGGGATGTTGATTTACCTGTTCCCGTTCCACCGACAAAGATAATAATGCCGCGCTTAGACATAGCAAGTTCTTTAAGAATAGGCGGGAGTCTGAGTTCTTCCAACGTTGGAATTTCAGTTTCAATCCGTCTTAGAACCATGCCTGGTTGTTCACGTTGTTGAAACGCACTGACTCGAAATCTTGCGGTTTTATCTTTATTAGAAATGGCAAAGTTGCATTCTCGGGTGTTCTTAAATTCTTGTTTTTGTTTTTCGGTCATTATTGACTGAATGAGTTTAGCGACGATTTCACTTGTTAATTTTGTTTTAGAAACAGGATTTATTTCTCCATTTATTTTCATAGAAGGTTCAACATCAGCACTGATGAATAAGTCAGATGCTTTATGTGTGATCATCATTTCAAGCAGATCATTAAAATCCATTTTTATTCCCCAGAGATTGTCATTTAACGACTATAAAAAAGACTCAGGTTGCTTCGCTGCTGTTCTTGCAACTTGTGCACTGATAGTTCCTTTAGCGACCAAGTTTTTTAAACTTTGATCCAGTGTAGTCATGCCATAGTTGGAGCCTGTTTGAATGGATGAGTACATTTGTGCAACTTTATTTTCACGAATGAGATTTCGGATAGCGGGAATGCCAATCATAATTTCATGAGCAGCTACACGACCACCGCCCGTTTTTTTAAGCAGGGTTTGTGAAATAACAGCTTGAAGTGATTCCGATAGCATCGCTCGAACCATGTCTTTTTCTTCTGCAGGGAAGACATCAATAATACGGTCAATGGTTTTTGCTGCAGAGGTTGTGTGTAGGGTGCCAAAGACTAAGTGGCCTGTTTCCGCTGCGGTAAGGGCTAAGCGAATGGTTTCTAAGTCACGCATTTCACCGACCAAAATAATGTCTGGATCTTCACGTAAAGCAGAGCGTAAAGCTTCATTAAAACCATGCGTATCACGATGGACTTCACGCTGATTAATCAGACACTTTTTAGATTCATGAACAAACTCGATAGGATCTTCAACAGTCAAAATATGGTCATAGCGATTTTCATTAATATAATCCATCATCGCTGCAAGTGTTGTAGATTTACCTGAACCAGTTGGACCCGTGACCAAGACGATTCCGCGAGGATATTCACAAATGTCTTTAAAAATTTGTCCCATACCCAGATCTTCCATCGAGAGAACTTTCGATGGAATCGTACGAAAAACAGCGCCTGCACCGCGATTTTGAGTAAAAGCATTGACACGGAAGCGAGCAAGACCGGGCACTTCAAATGAAAAGTCAGTTTCTAATTTTTCTTCATAATCACGTCGCTGTTTATCATTCATGATGTCATAAATTAAACGATGGACTTCATTATGTTCGAGTGCTGGAAGATTGATTCTACGAACCTCACCATCCACTCGGATCATGGGCGGCATACCCGCAGATAGGTGTAAATCAGATGCGCCATTTTTGACTGAAAAAGCCAGTAATTCTGTAATGTCCATATAATCCCCAAATTTATATAAATCGTATTATTTTGTTAGAATAATAATGCTTTCCGCTAGCTTAACCAACAGTTAGTCTATTAGGAAAGGAAAAAACATGAATTAAATGAGAAATCTGTCAATGAATAGTCTTCAACAAGCAAGAACACGGGTACTAGATCACATTCAAGTGGCTTGTAAAAACGCGCACAGAGTCGCATCTGAAGTTGAGTTATTGGCAGTTTCAAAGACACATCCACATGATGTTCTACGCGAGATGTATCAAACAGGTCAGCGCTTGTTTGGCGAAAACTATCTACAAGAAGCATTAGATAAAATTGAAGCGCTTCAAGACTTAGATATTGAATGGCATTTTATTGGTCATGTACAGCGCAATAAAACCAAGCATTTGGCAGAAAAATTTGCATGGGTGCATGGCGTTGATCGATTGGTAATTGCAGAACGTTTATCGAATCAGCGCGAAGGAAATCCAGAGCCACTGAATATTTGCTTGCAAGTGAATATTGATGCTCAAGAAAGCAAAGATGGCTGTCAGCCAGCAGAGGTAGCAGCGTTGGTCGATTCAATTAGTTCATTACCGAATTTAAATTTACGTGGCTTAATGGTGATTCCCGCGCCCAATAATACTCAAGCTTTTAACGACGCAAAAATATTATTTGAGAATATGCGTGAACACCATGCAAAACCTGAGTTTTGGGATACCTTAAGTATGGGTATGTCAGGCGATATGAATGAGGCTATTGCTGCGGGTTCGACCATGGTTCGTGTCGGTACGGCATTGTTTGGTGCACGAGATTATTCAAACTAGAGATTCAATAATTTTAATTAGACATTTTCGAGATCATTTAGTTTCGTCATCATTTAACTGAGATGACTCTATTAATATCATCAAGAATCGTTAAATCGTTAAATCGTTAAATCGTTAAATCGTTAAATCGTTAAATCGTTAAATCGCTAAAGCCCTCTGATTGGCTTCAATGCCAATGAGGGCTTTTTAGATTATCCAACGACTTCAATATGACTTGCACCTGCTCCTAACGCTCTGACTTGAATCTGTACTGGAATACGCTCATGCATTTCTTGAATATGAGAGATCAATACCACTTTACGGCCTTGGCTCTGCAATTGATCTAAAGCGTTCATGACCATATGAAGTGATGAGGCATCGAGCGTTCCAAAACCTTCATCAATAAATAAAGATTCAATCTTCATTGAGCCTGAAGCCATATTTGCAATCGCCAGTGATAAGGCGAGGGCAGTGAGGAACGATTCACCACCAGAAAGAGAAGACACTGAACGCATTTCTCCATCCATGTCATGGTCAATAATCGCAAGACTGAGTGAATTGTCTAAGCGTTTTAGCGTATAGCGCTGTGATAAAAGCGTCAATTGTTGATTGGCATGTTCAATGAGGATATCGAGATTGTATTGCTGAGCATAGTCACGGAATCGTTTGCCGTGGGCATCTCCCATTAGCCCAGAAATTTTGCCCCAGCGGTGTTCTTCGTGTTGTATTTCTTGAATCTGCTGCGCAAATTGTTTTTGTTTATCAAGATTCGATTGGTGCATATCTAATTTTGACTTCAATCGATCTCGTAAATCTTGCTGCACCTTTAAGGCTTCAAGGTTGTGCTCAACACATGATTTTAAGTCGTAAAAGGTGATTTCCGGCTTATGCTGTTCGTGCTCTATCAATTGCTCTTGCATGGTTCTTAAAGCAGATAAGGCTTCATTGACCAAGCGTTCATTGGTTTGAATACTTAAACGAATGTGTTGCTCTTGGGTAGGGCTAATTTGACTGAGTTCAATCAATTTTTCGAGATCAAAGTTCGGATGCTGTTGCAACCAATGTGTAATCTGCTCACTCAAACTGAAGAGTGAACTTTGGATTTGCAATTGTTGAACTTTGAGTTGCTCCAAACCATTTTTTTGCTGTTCGTGCTGGATTCGGATCTGTTCAAATTTTTGCTTTGAATCTGTATAAAGCCGTTGCGCATGCTGTCGCTTTTGATCATGTTCATTGAGCCATTCATTGGGTTTAATTTCTTGCAATCCCGTCATGGTTAAAATGAGTTGATTAGCGGCTTCAGTATTTTTTAGACCTTTTTCAGAGGTCTCTTTTAATGATTGCTCATGTTCTAAAATCTGTTGATTTAAATGGTTAATGTTGGTTTTAAGCACATTTAAGTTTTGCTCATCAGTTTCTAAATTCTTATTCAGACTGTCTCGTTGAGCAAGTGTCTCTGCACGTTTTTGTAGTTGAGCGTATATTGATTTTGCAACGAACGTAGCCTGTATGTGCCATTGCTCCAATTCACGAGTACTGAGACATTGCACTATATGTTGAACTTGCTGTTGAAGTTGTTCAGCATTGGATAATAAGTATTGTGAATCTTGAAGCTGCTGTTTCAATGTATTCTGATCTTTTACAGCTTGTTCTAATTGCTGACACTGTTGATCAAAACTTTGTGTGTCCAAAGACCATTGAGCATGAATACTTTGAATATGATGTTCTAAAGTGACTTGATCCAGTTCAAAATTTATTTCTAATCCCAATATTTTGGCTTTTTCACTGAGCTCAGTCTTGAGCTGAATGGAGGCGTCATGTTGCTGTTGAAGATGTGCTTGGTATTGTGAAATTTCAGTTTTTAATTGCGTCAGTGCCTGTAAGTTCACTTGCCATGTGTTGAATGCTTCCTGCTCTTTGCTTTCAGCTTGTTGTTCTTGCTGCTGTTGTAACTCAAACAGCGCTTTAGACACGCTTGAATCTTCTGTGCTATATGGATGCTCTGTGCTGCCACACACTAGACACGGTTCATCTAACTGCAATTCAGCACGAAGCTTTTCAATATTTTCACTATGTAGTAAACGCTGTTGTTGCAAGGTTTTTTGCAACTGAGCGCGTTCAATTTTAATATTTTGAAAAGCGGATTCCGTGGTTTGCACGATTTCATTTAATTGTTTTGAACGTTTATCGGTATCGCGAAGTGTTTGAGTAAGATCTGCTGATAGTTGTATTAATTCAGACCACTGTTTAATGTTTTGCTGAAATTTTTCCAGCTGACTCAATTGCTGAATTTTTTGTTCTCGTGAATGTCTTAAAGTTTGAATTTGCGTTTGAATCTGTTCAACTGCGCCGTACTGATCACGCATTTTCTGGAGTTGGATCTGCTGCGCTGTCACTGTTTTTTTGGCTTCAGATAAACTTCCCAGTTGCTGTTCAATTTTTTGATGATGTTGAATAAAATGATTGAGTTGCTGAATATGAGCATGTAACCCGTGATCAAGTTCAATATATTGTTGGCTGTCTTGAAGCTGTTGTTGAAGTTGTGACTTTTCATGGTTGGCACGTTGAATGGATGCGTCAAGCTTTTGCTGTTGCTCAAGCAGTGGCGATAAATTTTGATTTAATATGATTGTTTTGTTTTTGATTTTTTTATATTCATCTGCTATCGCATCACGTGCCAGTACGCATTTACGAACTTCAGCAAGTTCAGTTTGATATTGTTGTTCAAAATTTTGAATATTATTCAGTGCTTGTTCTGCATTAATGTAGCACTGTTTTTCAGCATCAAACTCAACAGTGGAAAGATCAAAAGCCTTTTGGCTGCTTTGAATTTGCGGTTCAAGAGTGGATAAATTTTTGTCTAGCTGTTGTTTTTGAAACACCACTGGGCGAATATCTGAAAATATCTCGAGCTGAGTGAGTTGCTCTTTCTGAGCCGTTAATGCCAGTTGAGTTTTCAGTTGCTCATCGTAATGCTTTTGTTTATGGATGATATCGTCATCCAATTTTTGTTTACGCTCAAACCAATGCTGATGTTTTTCTAATGCTGTTTTTTCATATTCGAGTTTTTTTAATTGAGTATTGCATTCAGTAAACTCAGCTGTGCTCGTAGCCAAGTCCTCATCGGATAAAATTTCGATATGTCCAAGTACATTTTCAAGTTCTTTTCGTTGATTGGCGATTTGTTTGGTCTTGTCATAGGCCAACTGACCAATTTTCCCAAAAATATTCGAATTGGTTAGATATTCAAGTAGTTCACCACGTTCATTGTCACGGGCTTTTAGAAAAGCGGTAACTTCAGACTGTGCGAGTAAGACAGCACGAGTGAATTGCTCGAAACTGAGTTGACTGATTTTCTTGATGCTGTCATCTACAGCTTTGGTTTTATCGGCAACCACCACGCCATCTGTTACACATTTTAAATAACGCTGTACGCTTTGTAGTTTGCCATCAATTTTTTCGCGTGAACGTTTAATTTCCCATCGTGCTAAGTAATGTTTTTGATCTTGTGCGACGAAACATAGCTCAGCAAAACCATGTGCAGTACCACGGCGTAATACAGTTAAAGGCGAATTGGTTAAAAGCTCAGATCCATCGACATCGGTCAGTTTGCCATCGCTGTCTTTAAGTCGGGGTATTTTATTAAACAAGGCCAAACACATGGCATCTAAAATGGTGGATTTACCAGCACCTGTTTTGCCGACAATTGCGATTAGTCCAGCACTGGCTAAGGGGTCACTCTCAAAGTCGATGAAGTGCTCACCTGCAAGTGATGCCAAATTTTTTATGCGAATAGATAAAATTTTCATGGCAATCCTTAGTGCGTTTTTTCGTCTTCGAGAGATTTTTGTGCGGCATCTACCAGACTTATAAAATCTTGATACACAGCATCATCATTGGAATAGCCTTGTTTGTCCCAAATTTGTTTGAACAATTTTTCAGGTGTAGGCGGTTGCAAACTGATTTTCGTATTCTGCAGATTAGCTTGATCAGATGCTAAATATTGGCGTGCGATTCTCACCAAGCGATAACGATTTTTGGGCAGTGCTTGTTCAAGTAAATGTCTTAAATTCGGCTGGGGAGGCGTGAGGGTATGATATTCGATATCGACATATTCACGATGATCAATATTATCAATTTCACCTGTGGCTAGATTTTTCAGTTGTTCAAAAACCTCATTTAGCTCTCCTTTAATTTTATGCAGTTGCAAAGAACGCGGCGCATGAATCGGAGTAAATTGAAAACGTGATTCGTCTTGAAGCAATGGATCAATCGTCACGTCAACGATTTGGTGTTTATAGTTAATTTCACTAAACGATAAGGGAATCGGGGAGCCACTATAGCGAATATGATCCTGTCCAACTTTTTGCGGTTTATGTAAATGTCCAAGCGCCACATAATCAATGACATCATCAAAAAGTGTCGTCGATAAGGCTTCTTCATTACCAATAATAATCGGACGTTCAGAGTCTGAAGTTTCGCCGCCCTGCATATGCGCATGTGACATTAGTATGAGTGCTTGGTCAGCCGTTTTCCGTTTTTTTGCTTCTGCAATCAATTGCTGATGTATGTAGGCAATGGCAATTTGGCTATTTGCCGTTTGTTCATTGATTCCTGTAATTTCAGCAGGGCGTAAAAAAGGCAGTGCTAAACACCATGCGACAATGTTTTGGTTTTCATCATAAATCGGTAATAACAAACGATCTAAATCGATCTGGCCATCTAAGTTTTTATGGACGACACCGACTGTTTTGGCATTATATTTTTCTAATAAAGGCTCAACTTGTTCAATGCGATAACCAGAGTCATGATTTCCTGCAATCATCAGCGTTTGCATATGTGGAGCAAGCTCATGTGCATCTGCTAAGAATTGATAGAGTTGTTTTTGTGCACTTGATGCAGGATTAATCACATCAAAAATATCCCCAGCGATTAATAATGCATGCGGTTGTTTTTCTTTAATTTGAAGAAGTAACCAAGCTAAAAACTGTTCATGTTCATAGTGGCGTGAGTGGTTATAAAAGAATTGTCCCAAATGCCAATCTGAAGTATGAAAAAAACGAACAGTCATTATGAATTACCTTATTATCCTGCACACATAGTAGCGAATCTTGACTTAAAAATACCAGTTATAGTTCAAACAAAGCTGTTGATTTTATTGCTTGATTCATGAGCGATATCTAATTTTTGAATGGTGGTTTTAAAATCTAATCATTATTTTCGACACACTTCAAAATATGACTATTTTCGTTTTTTTCTTTTCTTATTTCTATTTGAATTGATCTTGGATTTCTTGATTACAGGCAATTCATATGCTTCAGCTTTATCGAAATACTGAACAATCATCGGACAAATGAAAATGACCAACCAAATGATTGTATTTGGGTGAAGCACTTTTAAAAAAATATTAAGCGTGTATGCCATGATTGAAATCCCAAAACAAATAAAAGCTTGAATGAGGCTGATATGACTTTCTGAAAATCGATCAATGTGGTTCTGAGCCGTATCTTTTAAATCTTGAATATAGGATGAACTATATTTGTTTGGCAAAAATGCCAGTAAAAGCATCATGTTTTGAAAAAGATAAATGGCTGATGTACCAAGTAAAAAGTGCTGAATACAGAGTATAAGATTTTGAGAAAGAGTTCTTTCTAAACTGAGATCACCTTGGGCGTAAAGCTGAAAAATATGATTAAGACAAAGCGTAAAGATAACAATACTTGTAGCAACACTTAAGACGAAACGACTCATTGCACGATGCGGAATCGTACTAAATGCATGAATCATCGCAAAAAAACTATAAACAAGTATGAGTGCAGTTAGTATTTGTATAAGTAAATGATCAACATTTAATAGATGATGTTCATACAACCAATAGACGAAAGCCATATAAAATAAAAAACTGGTGCCTTCGCCAATTGTCGCTGTGGTTTTTTTATCGTGTTGAAAGATGAAAATTAATAGATAAGTAAATAAATAGAAAAAGATCCAAATTTTGAAATGTGTATCAAATGAATATGAAATTTCATTCTTATCAGGCAGAAATGCTAGAAGACTAATGACATAACTGATCAAACTATAAATTAAAATTTGCTCATAACTTTTCGTGATACGGTAACTTTCATAGATTAAGCCAGCGATTAAAGCGAACATCGAAAAAGGAATAAATTGCTGATCGCTTCGAATTGCATAATAAATGAGATATACAGAAAATAAGAAGGGAAGGCTAAGTAAAGCTAAAACTCCAGAGGAAGAAATAAATGACCAAAAAGATGATTTAAAAAAACGCTGAGAAGGAGCCTTATGTTTTATATTCTTTTTTGACATGAAGCTTTATGGCTAAATTTTTCAATGAGTATAAAAGGAAAGTGTAGAATAATATAGAAATACAATTCTTTAGTAAGTTACATATTATTAAATACAGAACTAAAATTCATAACAGTCAATGAGACAATTAGAAAAAAATAAAGCCGACGATTCGAGTGATAGAAAATCGTCGGCCAAAATACTTCGATCATTAAAATTTAGGCTGCTATTCCAAATTTCGATGCAAGAAGCATGATTTATATTCTCATTGGAGATAAAGGTCACCGAGTCTCATTGCGGATGCCGTTGCAAATACAACACGGTTGCTACTGACCTTCTACCCTATATAACGCACAAAATTTAGATTGGTTGACAAGAAAATAAAATAAATTCAATTTTTTTTCCTATACTGTGACATTACGAATCAACTTGGATATTGTTCATGGCTTTTTTAGGCAAATATTTTCTAAGATTTTTTATTTATTGTGTTGTTTTAACAATGATCTTTGGAGTGCTTGCTGCCTTATTACCAAATGCGATCGCCCCAATTTTGACAGCATTTCCATTTTTGATTGCGATGATTTTAGTGTTGTATCATTTTTTAAAAACAGAAAAAAGAGCGCCAACACGACCGGAACGCAATAAAATTGCAATCGGCTTTGTTGCCATCTTCTTTATCTATAACATCATTTTTGCTTTGCTCGGACCTTTAATTTTTAATTGGAAAGTCGAGAATGTGGTTAGTATTTGGCTAAACTTTATTACTCACAAACAGTTCTTACTACAACTCATTACGCAGTTGATGATGTATATGATTCCACTTTATATTATTACATTTTGGTTTTATGGACTGCAGTCGCAAAGAATGGCGAAAAAAATGTTTAGTTCAGAATAAATTTCAGATTGTATTTGTGCTGTCGCAATGAACTTTGTATGCTGAATTGAACGATAAAATAACAGCACGAAGAGGCATAAAAATGTTGCGATCATGGGTATTGGTGACAGGTGCAACAGGATTCATTGGACAGCATTTAATTAATGACTTATTGACGCAAGGCTTTGCGGTGATTGGTTTAACTCGTCAAGTGTCCAAGCAGTCTGAGCATGAACACTTGCTTTGGGTGCAAGATTTCAATCAAATTCAGCAAAAAGAGATTGATTATGTGATTAATCTTGCGGGTGAAAATATTGGCGCATCACGTTGGACCAATAAACGCAAAGAACAATTGATCCAAAGTCGGGTCGGTACGACGCGAGATTTATTTCACTGGTTAATTAAAAATCAGATTCAACCTAAGCGCATTATTTCAGGGTCAGCCGTAGGTTTTTACGGTATCGATGAAACTGAGCAATGGCAAATGAGCTGTACAGAAGACTCTGCATCACAAGCTATTTTCATGTCTGAGCTATGTCAGAAATGGGAAGCTGAAGCTTTGGCTTATCCGCAGTTTGATGTTCGAATTATACGTTTAGGTGTGGTATTGGCTAAAGACGGAGGGATTCTTCCGCAAATGCTCAAACCGATTCAATTGAATCTGGTGGGGAAAATTGGCTCAGGTCAACAACCTTTTGCCTGGATACATATTCGTGATGTTTTGGCTGTATTCAAGTTTTTATTTGAAACTGAAAATACCACTAAAATTTTTAATGTGGTTGCGCCTGAACAGACTTCACAACAACAGTTTGTAGCAAGCAGCAAGGCAATTTTAAAGAAACATCCATTTTTGCCATTGCCTGCTTGTGTATTAAAATTGGGATTGGGAGAGCAGTCACAATTGGTTTTAAATGGACAGTATGTTCGACCACAAGCATTAAGCGACGCAGGCTTTCAGTTCCAATTTCCAGATATAGACACAGCCCTAAGCGATATCTTGGTTAAATCATAAAACGTTTAAGCGATCTAACTGATACGGTTGCGGGTCGATAAAAGAGGGCTGTTCAAGCATCAACTGTCTCAGCAATTGTGCTGATGCTGGGCCCATACATAAACCATTCCTAAAATGTCCAAAGTTTCCCCATAGATTATCGATTTTAGGCATTTTGCCAATATAGGGAATACCCGTAGGGGAACTTGGACGCAAACCTGCCCACTGTTTGACGATAGGGAAGTCAGCCAATTGGGGCACCAGTGTAGTACATGCTTTATAGATATTTTTTTGTGTCTGTAGATTTGGACGATGCTCAAAGCCCAAATGTTCCATGCTTGAACCACAAACGATATGGCCATCTGCACGAGGAATGAGATACATCACCTCATTCATACACATCGTAGGAAGCCAGTCTTTGGGCGTTTTAAACAGCATCATTTGTCCCTGAACGGGATGAACAGGAATTTGAAGATTGAGCTGCTTCGACCAATGTTCTGACCATGCACCTGTGGCGATCACATAGTGATCCGCCTGAAAACGTTCACCATTTTGAGCTTCAATATAATTCAACTTTTCATGATCTATGCCAAAGTGATCAATCCATGTATTTTCGTAAAACTGAACTTTAGGATGCTGTTTTAAATAAGCAATAATGGATTTTAATAGGCGTGGATTGCGGATATTGCTCAAATGCGGAAAGTAAATGGCTTCATCAAAGTGGCTTGAAATACGCTTATTAATGGAGTTGAGTTGATCATTTTTAAGATGTACGCAATGCTGCATGGGGTCATCAAATTGATTTTTATAATTGAGACCTTGTTCAAAATCATCCTGATCAAAAATAAGCATGCCTGTTTCATGGATTTCAAAATCAATGCCAGTAATTGGCGCTATTTTTTCATGAAGTGATTGGTAGAGATGTTTACTGTTTTTGGCTAAGTTATTCACCGCTTGCGGATAACGCCAAGGATACATGGGGGAGAGGATGCCACCACCCGCCCATGAAGCACCTTTACCTGCATGTTGTTGATCAAATAATGTAATATCACAATCGTGTTCTAATAGTTCGAGTGCCGTGAGTAATCCACTAATTCCACAGCCTATGATCCCAATACGCATCATATATTTCCGTTATTTTAACGGACGTTATTAGACCATAATCTCACCCTACAGCGCGAATGATTCTGAATCAGAAACAGGGAAGAGTTTTAGCATTTTATGAGATATAAACATCCAATTAAATTTGATTACATGATTCGTTAATAAAAATATTATTCACTTAATCTTGATCATGAAACGACACAATGAAAAAAAATTTGATAACAATATTTTTGACGATCACTGGATTCGCAGCTGTTACTTCGACACATGCAACAACTGGATATTTTATGCATGCTTATGGAGTGAAAGCACAAGGTGTGGCTGGAACATCAACAGCTTTTTTTCAAGATAGCCTGACCATAGCAACAAATCCAGCTGGTTTGAGTTGGGTTAATCAAGGTATTGATATTGGTGCTACTGTATTTGCGCCAGATCGTTCAAGTGAAATCGTCGGTTCTCCCATTGCGAATGGTCAATATGACGCAAATGGCAGAGAGTATTTTCTTTTACCTGAGCTGGGTATAAATCATCAAGTCAATGATCGGGTTAATTTAGGTTTTGCCATTTATGGAAATGGTGGAATGAATACAAAATATGACCAAAATCCATATGCTGGATTCGGAAATCAAGGCGTTGCAGGAGTTGATTTAACACAAGTCTTTATCTCACCTTCAGTTGCTTGGAGATATGCGGAAAATCAATCAATCGGAATTGCAACAAATTTTCTTTATCAACGTTTTGAGGCAAAAGGGATTTCTGGTTTTGCTGGTCTATCACAACGTCCGAATCAATTGTCAAATCGTGGTAAGGACTCATCGACAGGTATTGGGGTGAAAGTCGGTTGGGCAGGACAGTTTTTGAATGATCGACTCACATTGGGTGCCAAATATAGTTCAAAAATTGAAGCGGATAAATTCGATCAATATAGTGGATTATTTGCAGAACAAGGTGGTTTTGATGTGCCAGAAAGTTATGGGATTGGTGCAGCTTTAAAATTAACACCAAAGTTAACAGTTGCAGCAGATTTAGAGCGAATTAATTATTCTGATGTTGCTTCTGTTGGAAATAATTTAACCTTAAATCAGCCTTTTGGTAACGATCAAGGCGCTGGTTTTGGTTGGCAAGATATTAACGTTTATCGTTTAGGATTAAGTTATCAAGCATTACCAAAACTCATCTTAAGAGCAGGCTATAGCCGTAACGACCAACCTGTGAAAAACGATCAAACTTTTTTGAATATTCTTGCGCCCGGTGTTGTACAAGATCATTTAAGCTTAGGAGCAACGTGGAACGTTGATGAACGTCAAGCAGTGACTGTGGCATATACACATGCATTGGAAAAAGAGGTCAAGGGCAATCAATCGATTCCCGTTGCTTTTGGCGGAGGAGAAGCGAACCTTAAAATGAGTCAAAATATTTTAGGGGTGGCTTATCACTATGCTTACTAAGAGCTATATTTAAAAAGATAATCTAAGAAAATAAAAAAAGCGCTTTATACAAAGCGCTTTTTACTTAAAGATTTATATTTTTGCTTAATTATTTCATCGCTTTTAACATCTTAGCTGCATCTTCTGCGAAGTATGTCCAAATCCCATCTGCACCTGCGCGGCGACAACTCATTAAAGATTCAATAATGACATTTTCAGACAACCAGCCATTTTGGATTGCACCTGCCAACATGGCATATTCACCGCTGACTTGATACACAAAGGTCGGAACCCCAAAAGTATCTTTGACTTCACGTACGATATCTAAATATGGCATACCCGGTTTTACAATAACCATATCTGCACCCTCTTGAATATCGAGTGCAATTTCATGCAAGGCTTCAGCACGGTTGCCGAAGTCCATTTGGTAATTGTATTTGTTACCACCTTTTAGGTTGCTTGCAGAACCGACAGCATCGCGGAATGGGCCATAGAAGCTCGAAGCGTATTTCGCAGAATAGGCCATAATATTGGTATAGATATGACCATTGGATTCGAAAGCTTGACGAATAGCAGCAATACGGCCATCCATCATATCGCTTGGTGCAAAAACATCAGCTCCTGCTTCGGCATGACTCAGACCTTGTTTAATCAAACACTCAACGGTTTCATCATTGAGTACATAGCCTGTTTCGTCGATAATACCGTCTTGACCATGAGTGGTATAAGGATCAAGTGCACCATCTGTAATGAGCACCATTTCAGGCAATTCTTTTTTTAAGAGTCTGACGGTGGTTTGCACCAAACCATCATCACGCCAAGCCGCTTCAGCAGTTAAGCTTTTATCTTCTTGTGGCGTGACTGGAAATAATGCCAGTTTAGATACGCCTAATTCCAAAAGTTTTTCAGCTTTGTTTAACAACAAATCTGCCGAAAGACGTTGGATTTTTGGCATACTATCGATTTCTTGGGTTTGATTTTGACCTGGTAGTACAAATACTGGATAAATGAGATGTTCAGCAGATAAATGTGTTTCTCTCACCATCGATCTAAGTTGTTCATTTTTTCGAATACGGCGCATACGTGTAGCAGGAAAAGCAGGACGGTTAAACGTATAAGTCATTAAAGTCTCGATATTCGGTATTTAAACTTAGGTTCATTGTAGCCCCCTTAATATGGTTTTTGGGGAAATCCTAATGGTTTTTTCTCATTATGTTGATTTGAGTTTGTTATGAATGATTCCACAAAAAAATGGGCAGGTAATCTCCATTTAGGCGCGAAGCCTGAAATCAGTGTGGTTCTAAATCAATTGAGTCAAGTGTTTAATGCTTCACCTTATTTTGCGCATAATGAAATGCAAATGCGTGTAGTTGAAGATCAAATAGAAGGCTATATTGAAATGAAGCCCAATTTGATTGGCAATATTTCTTTTCAAATTTTGCATGGTGGTGTGGCTGCAACTCTATTGGACAGTATTGGTGGAATTGTAGCGATGGGCGAACTCTATAGACGCGCAGAACCTGATCAGCTTCCTGAAACATTAAAGAAAGTATCTCGTCTTGCAACAGTCGATATGCGAATTGATTATCTTGCACCAGGTCGTGGAAAGTACTTTATTGCCAAAGCAGAAGTCCTGCGTATGGGACGTAAAGGCTGTACTATGCGTATGAGTATGGAAAATGATGAAGGTAAAGCCATTGCTGTGGGTATCGCTTCATATGCTTATTGATTTACGTACTAAATGGCTAAATGGCTAAAAGTTTGATTAAACGATTTAATCATCAGTTGATTCAATCATTATTCAATAAAGCTAAAATTGAAAAAGCCATGCTTAAAGGGCATGGCTTTTTTGATATTTTGAAGAATCAATAAAAAATTGAAGATGGATGATGAGTCGTTATTTTGATTCATGATGAGACTGATGTTTTACCATCAAATTTTAAATAACCAATTACAAAATCTAACCCACTGATTAAACGACATTTTTTCGCTTTTAGATCATTTGACTTCTTTCAAAAGTCATTATTCATCCAATACACTCATCATGAGTATTCCCTCATCCTAAGCTTCTCCCAAAGGGAGAAGGGATTTTTACATATCAACTTATTGCCATTTAATGATCATTTTTGACTTATGAAAGAGATCTATTCATTTAGATCTTTGCTTTTAATGTGATCATTGAATGAAATTAAGATTTAGCTCTGTTTAATGCGTTATTCCACAAAGCCAAATGTGTTTGTCGTTGAGCTTCATCCATTTGGGGTTCAAATGCTCGATCTAATTTCCATGATGCAGAAATATCAGATAAATCTGTAAAGACACCCGCTTTCAGACCAGCCATAGCCGCAGCGCCCCACGCCGTTGACTCCAACATTTTAGGGCGTAGCACAGGTACATTTAAAAGATCCGCTTGGAATTGCATCAGCATATCGTTTTGACTGGCACCACCATCTACGCGGAGTTCTTTTAAAGGTTGACCAATATCGGATTGCATGGCTGTTAATACATCGGATACTTGAAAAGCGATGGATTCTAACGCTGCTCGTGCGATATGGGCTTTATTGGTGCCCCGTGACATTCCACAGAGTAAAGCGCGGGCGTCAGTATCCCAATGCGGTGCACCTAAACCAGTGAATGCTGGAACCAACACCACACCATCAGTATTTTTGACTTGGCAAGCGAGAGGTTCAACATCGTCAGTATGTTGGATAATGCCTAAGCCATCTCGCAGCCATTGAACAATCGCACCTGCCATGAACACACTGCCTTCTAAGGCATAAGTGGTTTGGTTTTGACATTTCCATGCCAAAGTAGTGAGCAGTTGATTTTGGCTGGTTTTAATCTCTGCGCCTGTATTAAACAGCATGAAACAGCCTGTACCATAAGTGTTTTTAGCGGTTCCAACCTCGAAACATGATTGACCAAAGAGGGCAGACTGTTGATCACCCAATACACCCGTAATGGGGATTTCTGCACCTAAAAGACCTGTTGCCGTATTGGTAATATATTGATCTGAAGCGATGATTTTGGGCAACATTGAATGCGGAATATTGAACAAAGCCAAGAGCTCTTCATCCCATTCTTGGGTTGTTAAATTCATCAGCATGGTGCGTGACGCATTACTGACTTCAATTACATGTTCAGCACCTTGCGTGAGGTTCCATATCAGCCAACTGTCAATCGTGCCAAAGGCTACTTGGCCTTGTTCAGCACGCTGTCTAAGTCCTTCAATATTTTCAAGTAACCACACCAATTTCCCAGCACTAAAATAAGGGTCTATACGTAAACCTGTTTTAGCATTAATGGTGTTCTGATAATTTTTTTGAATGAGTGTATTGCACCATTCACTGGCTCTACGGTCCTGCCATACAATCGCAGGTGCGAGAGGCTCACCTGTTGTTTTGTCCCAAATGACAGTTGTTTCACGTTGATTGGTGAGTCCAATCGCTTTGATATCTTTGGCTAGGAGACGAGCATTGGCGATTGCCTGTTGAACAACGGCGATTTGAGTACTCCAGATTTCCTGCGCATTTTGTTCGACCCAGCCAGAGTGTGGGGTATGTATCTGAATCTCTCTTTGAGCGCTGGCATGCACGGTTCCATTTTCATCAAAAATGATCGCACGACTAGACGTCGTTCCTTGATCGAGTGCAAGTAGATAGCTCATATTGGATCGGTTTTAAATTTGATGAAGATAATATTACCGCAATATGAAACTAAATCAGAGATCGTTATATAAATGTTTGGATTTTATCTCCTCAAATTTGAAATGTGTGCTATCATTCCTTTGTAACTTTGGGGATGTTCTTGGCTTCGACGCTGGTGATGAAACTCATAGATGCATGCCGAGAGCGCATTTTCTCTCGTAAATCAAATTTGCATTTTTTAGTCGCAAACGACGAATCATACGCTCTAGCTGCCTAAGGGCAGCTTGTCCGCCTCTCCGAATACTTGTGGTTAGAGAGTCCGACTGAAGCGCACGCACACAAGTCCGTATTAAAGCCACGCCTCGGGGCTTTGTACTAAATTTAGAGGATCGCCAGAGCATCCTGTTCGTCGGGTCGCAAAAGGTTAAACTAATAGACGATATCTAAGCATGTAGTATTCTCGAGCGTAATGCTTGCGGACGCGGGTTCGACTCCCGCCATCTCCACCAAAATTTCAGTTGTAAAAAAGCCACTTAATTAAGTGGCTTTTTTATTGCCATAATTTTAGTTTTTTTAGTATTAAAAACATTATACTTTTATTTATTTCAAAGCTTTATAAGAAAATTAATATGAATACTAAATTTATCAAAGATCGTGAAGAAGATATTACAGAACCATTCAAAGGCGATTTATGGGGGCGTCAGCAATTAGGCGAAAAGCTAACTCACTTCATCTCTAATTTGAAATGTGGGGCTACAATTGCATTAGATGCAGAGTGGGGAGCAGGTAAAACATGGTTTGTAAAAAACTGGGCTAAGGATTTAAACAATAAGAAATATAAAGTTATTTATATTGATGCTTTTATGCATGATTTTATGGAAGATCCATTTTTGATTTTATCAATGGAAATTCTTAATGCCGTTGAGGCTGATAAAACTGTACCGGATAAGTTTAAAGAAAAATTGGTTAGCGCATATCATGCAATTCTTCCTAATATGCCGATGCTTTTATGGTCTTTAACGATGACATTGATAGGTGCGGGGCATTTTAGTTCTACAGTTACACAAACCATTAACGATATTAAAGAAAGTTCAGATGACTTTGGGGAAAAAGCTGGAGAGTTATTAGAAGAAAAACTAAAAGAAAATCTTACTTCGTTAGTCGAAAACTATAACAGTAGTAAAAATGAGCTTGGATATTTTAAAGATGAGCTGAAAAAGCTTGTTGAAGATCTTGATACACCTTTGGTATTTATTGTAGATGAACTTGATCGTTGTAAGCCAGAGTTCTCAATCAAGCTGATTGAGCGGATTAAACATTTCTTTGATATTCCAAATATTGTTTTTGTACTTTCGACAAATAAAGCTCAATTACAAGAATCAATCAATAGTTTTTATGGATTTAAGTCTGCGAATAGTTATCTAGAAAAATTTATTGATATAAATATTAAGTTTCCAAAGCAGGAAAGTGAAAGCTATAACCAAGTTATCCGTGAATATGTGAGAAAATTTGGTCTAGATTTAAATAAGAAAGATATTTTAGTATTAGCCGAGGTCTTTAAACTTAATTCACGAGAGCTGAATAGAATTTTACAAAAAATGGCTTTTATGAATAGTTTTAATCATTTTGTCACTCCAATTATGGCTTTCATTTATTTAGCTATGGAGCAGAAATCTATGAATCCGAGTAGGATGAGTGAAAAAGAGTTTTTAGAAATTTTTATTAAGAAACTGATCGCATATGATAAGAGTGGCCCCTCATACTCCTATCAGAGTAATTATGATTACGAAAATTTAGTGAACTTTGCTAATCAATATAAAAACAATCAAATGAACAACGATCGTTCAGGGTTACCTTATTTACTGAAATATTATTATCTTGAATATACGGATGAGTCAATCGATGAAAGAAATCAACAAATGAAGAGAAATTTGAAGAGTGAACTTACAGCGGATTATGGGCATAGTGATAAAGACTTTGTAAAAAGTTGGGATAATTACATAAACTCAGGATTTATAGTTAATTAAGCTGATTATGTGTCACTATATTTATCATATAGTTTTATTGAAATTTAAAAATATTATAAATCAATATTATATGTGCGCTTTAATTGATGCCATCACCAAAATTTCAATTGTAAAAAAGCCACTTAATTAAGTGGCTTTTATATTTGCTATATTTTTGAATTATGAGCTATTTGAATAAGTTGAATTTAAATTATGCGGGTAATACTTCATTTCATCGATTGTTAATTTTAATAAATTTATAGAATAGACCTCTTTCATAAGTCACTTTTACTCAATTCCATGTTGTAAATTCCAGCAATTAAATTGAATCTTAAGCCGAGTCTTTTTCCTCTATTTCTGTAACGTTCAGCAAGTATTTTAAAATGCTTCAGCGCACCAAAAACATGTTCAACAAGGATTCTTCTTTTATTGATTTCTCGATTGTACTTTTTAAGTTCAGGATCTAATGTACAGCCTTTTTTTGCTTTCAACGGAAGCAAACTGTTTGCGTAAATATTATGAATACCCTGATAGCCTTTATCCGCTAATACAAATGAATGCTTAGGAATTAAATTTAAGTTTCTTTTGAATAACTCAAAATCATGCACCGCACCTTTACACATACATAAACTGAGTATTTCTCGTGTTTTAGCATGAATAATCGCTTGTACTTTAAAGGTATGTGTCTTTTTCTTACCGCTATAGCTTTTCTTCTGTTTTTTTGGGCCGTTGAATGGGTATTTCTGTTGCATCGATGATGACAACATTCCAATCAATGCCTTCACCTTGAGGCAAATCCTTCGGTAAATTAAAAAGATTAGACTGGATTAAGCAGTCTTCAACATGCCGAACAATTCTTGAAGCCGTAGGCTCTGAAACACCATAACTGGTCGCAACATGAAATAAGGTTCGATATTCACGCCAATAGCTTAGACTCAAAAGAACTTGATCTTCTAAGCTTAATTTAGCGGGTCTACCCGTAGTTGGTAAATGCTTTTTCAATTGCTCAACCATTAAATAAAAAGTTGAGTATGAGATGCCTGTATAACGCTTAAACTGCGGGTCAGAAAGCTTTTTAGAGTCGATATATTTCATACTGAAATTATGCATCAATTTCACAAAGTTAAGGGTACATATAATCATCAAAAAGATGACTGTTTTTTGAGTTATGAAAGAGATCTAATATCTCTTTTACTTTTCATCCAATCTGAAATTATAAAATACTGTAAAGTTAAAGTGACGGAATTCATTATTTTTTAGTAAGAATTTTTTTGATGCAGATTTTATTTGTTCAAATGAGCTGCGATTGTGCTAAAAGGATCTACAATCCTGTTTAATTAATCGTAAAATTCAACTTAAATTTAATTACTGAATATTCCAATAGTGGGCCTTAACTTAAAACGAATAGTGCTAAAAATCTTTACACTAGAACAGATTTACAGCGAAAAAATAACTTTAAAATTCGAGATATGTTTAATTTTTTCTTTAGTTTAATTAACCCAATTTAACGCTCAATAGATACTGAAATGGGTTACTTTGTTTACAGAAAACGCGCAATAATTAACATAAACTATAAAATTAGATTTACATCATGAGATTTTTTTGAAACAATAAGTGTGATATTTGTCACAATAAATTATATAAAATGCAAAAATTAAAACTAAAAAAACTTTATTTAGCAATGTTTTTAACGATAACAGGAAATGCTATTGCTGCTGAATTACAAAACTTTGATACAGATCAACAGTTAAGACAACAGCAACTTGTCGCCGATCAACAAATTAGACAACAACAGCGTGATCAAGCTTTAGAAAAACAAATACAACCAGTTCCAAGCGTTCAAACGGGTTTAGAAGAAAAATTACAAACACAGCCACAATTACAATACTTAAAATCCAATAGTGAAGATATTTGCTTTGATGTCAAAAAATTTATTCTCATCGGTGAAGATGCGAGAAGATTTACCTTTGCTTTAAGTTCAGTTACTCAAGGTAAGCACAATATTATTGGTCGTTGTATTGGGGTGCAGGGACTTAATCAAGCCCTAGATTTGATTCAAAACAGCATTATTAGTCGTGGTTTTGTGACAACCCGAATGCTTTTACCTCAACAAAACATTGCATCGGGTGAAATCAAACTTCAAGTCATTGCGGGTAAAGTTGATCAAATACAATTTACTCCGGGGACTTCAAAACGCGCACGTTTATTCAATGCCTTACCTATCAAGTCAGGAGATATCTTAAATATTCGAGATATTGAACAAGGCTTAGAAAACTATAAACGTGTTCCTACAGTAGAAGCTGATTTTAAAATCAAACCCTCAGAATTACAAAATGCACCTGGATATAGTGATTTAGAACTTTCGTGGCAACAATCTAGACCTTATCGAATTCATTTGGGAGTGGATGATGCGGGTTCAGATTCGACGGGGAAATATCAAGGAACGGCGACACTTTCACTGGATAATCTATTGACAGTTAATGACTTATTTTATGCAAGTTATAACCACGACTTAGGCGGCGGAGATTCTGGAAATCGAGGAACAGACGGATTTTACCTGAGTTATAGCATTCCATTAAAGTATTGGTTACTGACCTCAAGTTATAGCCAGTCGGATTATAACCAAACAGTTGCTGGTTCAATTGAAAGTTACCAATATAGCGGTAAAAGCAAACTTATTGGTGCTGATCTATCACGGGTCCTCTATCGAGATGCGCATCGAAAAACGACAGCCAGTGTCGGTGGATGGTATAGGGAATCTCAAAATTTCATTGATGATACGGAAGTTGAAGTTCAACGCAGAAAAACGGCTGGATGGAAAACAAGTATAGATCATACAGAATTTCTATCGAATGCGACTTTGAACGGAAATCTAACGTATAGACGAGGCACTGGTGGATTGAGTTCGCTGCGTGCACCAGAAGAAGATTTTGGTGAAGCTTATACCCGTGTGGGTATTTTTCAAGCCAATGCCAGTCTTAAAGTTCCATTTAAGGTGGGTCTTCAATCACTTCAGTATCTGACCGAATGGCGCTCTCAATACACGAAAAAACCTTTAACCGCTCAAGACCGATTCTCTATAGGAAATCGATATACCGTGCGTGGTTATGATGGCGATCAAACTTTATTAGCAGACAATGGTTTTTTGGTTCGTAACGAATTGAGTGGATCTATCGCTAAGCTTCCAATGCAATGGTATGCGGGAATTGATTATGGTGAAGTCGGCGGACAAACAGCGCACACCCCAAATCCATTGGTCGGAACAAGTTTATTAGGCTCAGCTATTGGTTTACGTGGGCAAGTCCTAAAATCAGTCAGTTATGACGTCTTTGTCGGTGCACCTTTGCATAAGCCTGATCGTTATAGAACAGATGATTTGACGACAGGTTTTAGTGTGAATTGGATGTATTAATTAAAAACACCAAATAAACGTCTTTATAAAAATATGAATTGAATTGAATTGAAATTTTAAAAAAATTTAGGAATATTAGAATGAATAAGAATTGTTATCGTATTATTTTCAGCCAAGCACGTGGAATATTTATCGCAGTTGCTGAGATTGCAAAAAGTCGTTCAAAAACAGCAGGTCAATCACATGCGATTGGTGGTGTTGAAATAGAGAACACCAGTGCAACGTCTTCTATTACCTATAAAAAGCTCAATCCAATCAATTTTGCAGTGCTGAGTCTTTTGGGGGCAGCCATTTATACAGTGCCTATGGCGGCAATCGCTGATAGTCAAATTATTGCAGATCGATCAGCACCTAAATCTCAACAAGCTACGATTCTGAACAGTAGTAATGGATTAACTCAAGTTAATATTCAAACCCCAAGTGCGGGTGGTGTGTCACGTAATACCTATACACAGTTTGATGTGGGTCAGGAAGGTGCGATCCTGAACAACTCCAGAAATAATACTCAGACTCAAATTGGTGGTTGGGTACAGGGCAATCCGTGGTTAGCCAAGGGCGAAGCCAAAGTTATTTTAAATGAAGTGAATAGTAGCAATCCAAGCCAGCTGAAGGGCTATTTGGAAGTTGCAGGTAAACAAGCGCAAGTTGTTATTGCCAATCCATCAGGGATTGTTTGTGATGGCTGTGGCGTTATTAATGCCGATCGATTTACTTTAACGACAGGTCAAGTGGTGACCAATCAAGGTTATTTGGAATCTTTCCGTGTGCGTGAAGGTCAAGTCACGATTGGTGGTAAAGGTTTGAATGGTAGTTTAACCCCTTATACAGATGTCTATGCACGTGCCTTGAAAGTGAATGCCGGTCTCTATGCCAATGAGCTGAATACGGTCTTAGGACAAAATGATATTCAGGTTAAAGATCAGGTTAAACCTCAAGTCACAGCTGTATCCGCTTCAAACAGTAATACCAATAATAATCCAGTGCAAGATTTTGCTCTTGATATTGGGCAATTGGGTGGGATGTATGCAGGCAAGATTTATCTTGTTGGTACAGAACAAGGTTTGGGTGTGCGAAATGCAGGTTCAATAAATACGACGACAGGTCAATTGAATTTAAATGCCAATGGTGATTTGACGAATACAGGCAATATGATTGCCAATAAAGATCAGGTTTTAGTTCAAGCTAAAAATATTAAAAACAGCGGTAATCTCAGTAGTACACAACATCAAATACAAATTATAGCTGACAATCTTCAGAACACGGGTTTGATTGCGACCTATGATGAAATCAAACTCAATGTGCAAGACAAAATTGACAATAATGATGGAGTAATCAATGCTGGACGTATTGATTTTAATGCACAAAGTCTGAGGAATGATCAAGGTAAAATCGAGCAAACAGGTCAGCAACAACTCAATATCAGTGCAAAAACTTTAGACAATACTCAAGGCTTGATTGGTCAGACCACCAAAGACAATATTGGAAAAGATCAGTCATCGGGTGGGACGATATCAACAACCATAACAGATCCCAAAGAACAATCTTCTGCGAAAGATTCAAGCACAGTCGATGTGGTGACTCCTCTAGATTTAACGCCTAAAAATTTTGCGGCAGGCAATATTCAAATTGCTCAGGATATTTCGAATATTTCAGGTCGAATGATCAATAATGCAGATATCACATTAAAAATTCAGGACAGTATTAAAAACAACGGCGGTGAAATTCAACTGCCTGAATTACAATTTAATGGCGATAACTTTGAAAATCAGCAAGGTAAAATTTACACTCAGGTTGCAAATATCACTGCGCAGAATCTAGATAACGCTAAGGGTTTAATGGTTGCTAGTGAAAGTTTTGATTTAAATACGCAACAGTTGAATAATAATCAAGGACGCTTACAAAGCTCAAAAGATTTTACTTTAAATTCTAAGCAAATTGACAATACTCAAGGTCAAATTTTGGCATCAGAGTTATTAACCCTTCAGTCCGATCAGACCAATAATACAGATGGCGTGATTGCTTCGGTTAAAGGTGATGCACTCTTAAACATCACAACATTAGACAATAAAAGCGGTGAGATTTCGGCACAAAATCTTGAATTGAACGGGCAAAGTTTAAAGAACCATCAAGGTTCAATTCAATCCAAAACAGGTCTATTGAGTCTAAAAGTTGATCAGATTGATAATGGAACAACTCAAGACACTGCAGGAAGTTTGATCGCGGCTCAAAATTTAAAATTAGACGCACAGCAACTCACAACGACAGGACAAATCTACGCGGGTGATACTGCTGATTTAACAGTGAGTCAATTAAAACAACATGGTCAACTGGCGGCACAGCAAAAAATTAACGTTCAGTCAGACAGCATTGAAAGTAATCAAAATGCTGTGTGGGCCGCTGGATTAGACAAAGACGGTAAACTAAGCAATACAACTGCACAACTTAATATTGAAGCACAAAATGTACAACTTGCAGCCAAAGTTTTATCAGGTGCAATGTTGCAAATTAAAGCCGCGCAAACAGCAGATCTAAGTTTAAGTGAGCAACAGTCAAGCAATATTAAGATCGAAACCAAACAACTTAAAACTGAAAACGCGAAGATTATCGCGGATCAACAACTGGATATAACGGCAACGGAAAATATCGCCAACCAAAAAGGTCAATATAGTGCGGCGCAGGTTAATGTAAATACGCTGCAGCTCAATAATGATCAGGGGCTCATACAGCATTCGGGGTTAAATGATTTTAGCCTTAATATTGCAGATCGTATTGATAACAACGCAGGACAGATCATCAGTAATGCGGCACGTACAGAAATCCAGACCAAAACGCTGAACTCGGTTGCAGGTGCAATTTTACATGCAGGTGATCAACAGTTAAAAATCACAGCACAAAATGTGCAAGGGCAACAAGGTAAAATCCAAAGTAATAGTTCATTGCTAATGGATGTTGGCGTTGCCGATTTAAATCAAGCGATCACTTCAGCACAAAATATTAATTTAAAAGCCACTGAACTGAGTCATCAACAAGGACAATTGATTCAAAGTGATGCCGCTGGAGAGTTGACGGTGAATGTTGCACAGACATTCAATAATACTTCTGGTGTGATCAGTGCTGCTGGCAATGCTCAACTGAATACTACACAGTTAAATAACCAGCAAGGTGCGATTCAAACGCTTGCAAACAAAGACTTGAGCATCGTTAGCCAACAACTGGATAATCAGTCAGGTAAAATAATCACGGGTCGCAATGCCGATTTAAAGCTCGGTCATTTAAACAATGATGCTGGTACTGTGTATGCAGCAGATCAGCTTAAGATCAATGCTGACCAATTCGTCAGCAATCAAAATGGATTAATTGCTTCACAGCAAACCTTGTCCATTACGGGACAAAACCTCAATAATCAAGTAGGGAAAATTCAATCAGAAGAAGGCGATGTGAATTTAAACCTGAGTGAAAAAATCAACAATAACGCAGGACATATTCAATCAGCACAAGCCTTGAATATAAATAGTCCAAACCTAGAGAATCAAGCTGGACAACTGATTTCGGGGGCAAATTTAAAATTAGATGTTGCTGAGTTAAATAATAATTTAGGTACGATTTATTCAAAAAAACAATTGGATGTAAATGCCTTAGGTACAGCACATAATAATTCAGGTGTGCTTGCTGCAGAGCAGGCATTGAATTTAACAGCAGGTCAATTGTTCAATAATGCAGGACAAATCCGTTCAGAGAAAGCTGATGTAAACCTAACTGTTAAGCAGGATGTTGAAAACAACAAAGGCTTGATTTCATCTGCGAAAAACTTGTCTTTAAATGCACGAGATGTCCAATCTCAGCAAGGTAAAATTCAATCGGCCGAATCAGTAAATATTCAGCTCAACAGCTTGGATAGTACCGAAGGCTTGGTCTATGCAGCTGGACAATTAAAGTTATCTGCAACAGGTGAGCTGAATAATACCCAAGGTGTTATTGCATCAGAACAATTGGCGGATATACAAGCAGGTTCTGTCAGCAATGATGCAGGACAAATCCGTTCACAGCAGGATCAGTTAAAGCTCAATGTTCAGCAGAATGTCAGTAACGAATCAGGCGAAATATCAGCAGCCAAAGGTGTTGAATTCACAGCTAAAAAAATCACTAATCAAAAAGGGAAAGTGATTGCGGGTGGTGCTCTAGCGGTTAATGCTCTGCAAATAGAGAATGCCAAAGGCACGTTCTATGCGAAAGATCAGTTGAATATGAATGTTGCTGATCAAATTAATAACCAATCTGGAATCATTGCAGCAGAACAACAGCTACAGGTACAAGCCAATGATTTAAATAATCAGGCAGGTAAAATACGTTCAGAAAAAAATCAACTGAACCTAAACGTACAGCAGCTTGATAATCAAACTGGAGAAATATTTGCGGGTAAAAATGCAGCGATTCGTACCACCATCAACAATAATCAGCTAGGCACAATCTATAGCAAAAACCAGTTAGATTTAAACGCCACTCAACTGAACAATCAGCAAGGACAGATCTATTCTCAAGGTCAGGCACAGATTAAGGTTCAGGGCGAAATTCAAAACCAAACAGGCGTACTTGCTGCAAAGCAAGCTTTAGATATTCAGAGTCAGGCGATCAATAACAGTGAAGGAAAGATACGTTCTAAACAAGCGGATCTAAATGTCATAGCAACTGAACAATTGATGAATCAAGATGGTGATATCTATGCCGAGCAAAACCTCACGTTGAATACTGGGGCATTGGATAATACGAAGGGACAAATTGCGGCACAGCATCAACTCAGCATCAATACGCAACAGCAGCAATTGAATAACCAAAAGGGTAAAATTATTGCCAAAAGCGTTGATTTAAAAACTGGAGAACTTGATAACCAAGCAGGTCTTATTCAAGCTGACCAAGCGGTCAAAATTGATACCCAGAATAATCGTTTACTCAACACTCATTCAGGTGAACAGGCAGGGATTCTCAGTCAAGGGACGTTGGATATTGCCAATGTTTCAGGACTTGATAATCTTAACGGTTATATTGCTTCCGTTGGTACAGCGACGCTTGAAGTACAAAACTTAAATAACACCGCTGGACAGATCAACAGTCAAGCTGATTTGAATATTCAACAGCAGACCGCAGGCGGGCGTGTTGACAATCTGACGGGTCAAATTCAAGCACAGCAGCATGTGAATCTCAATGCGGATACCATCAATAATACAGGTGTCGGAAGTCATATCGTCGCAGGAGAGAAGTTGAATGCCACTGCGAAACAATTCATCAATACCCAGACCAAAGATACGACCACACTGGGGGGTATAGATGCAAAAAACATAGAGATCAATGCACAAGTACTCGATAACCAATCAGGTGCAATTCGTGCCAGTGACAATGCGACACTCAATGTAGCGACACAACTAAACAACCAATCAGGTTCAATCAGTAGTTTAGACACACTTTCGATTGGCACAGCAGACAAAAGTTTAAATATAAACAATACTGCAGGCGAGTTGTTAGCGAATAAGCAGCTCAATATCAAAGCCAATGGGCTGACGAATAAAGGGAAAGTGATCAGTTTAGGCGATGTCGATATTGACCTGAAACAAAGCTATACCCACACCAAAGACGACCAAATTTCAGCGAATGGGACACTCAAACTGCATACTGAAAATGATTTAATCAATCAGTCAGAATTCACTGCGGGACAAAAAATAGCCTTAAGTGCTCAAAATATTAAAAATGAAACAGGCGCAACCATTGCGTCGAACGAAACACAGTTAATTGCACAAGAAACGCTACATAACCAAGGGTTAATTAATGGAGAGCTGACGTATCTTCAGGCCAACAAGCTTTGGAATGATGGTGCTCGAATTTATGGGACACACGTTGCAATACAAGCCAATACGCTAGACAACAAGTCTAATTCTGCAGGCATAGGCGCAGTGATTGCTTCACGTGGCGATATGGATTTGGGTGTAGAGACACTTAATAATCAGGCGGGTCAAGCTGTCACTGTTAAAGAAAATGCACGAGACAATGCATGGATCTTTAGTTCAGGTGATTTAAGTGTTGGAGGGCGTTTGGACGAAAATCTGAAAGCTCAAGGCAAGGCAGATACAATTAATAATCTAAGTGCGCGTATTGAGTCCTTAGGTGATATGACGCTTAATGCAAAAAATATTAATAATATTAACCAGAACTTTGAAACCGAAATTGTTCAGATAGGTGGTCCAACCCAAAAACTCTACATTCAGCCTAAGGATAAACTTACCAAAATTCCTGTTGAGAATCTTGTTCGTAGAAATTGGAGTAGAACCTATTTATATCGCTATAACACAGCACCGAATGTTTTACCTGAAAATATTATTTTTGGTGAAACGCCCATTCCAAACGTAGAGTCGATTAATTGTGTTGGCACAGGCGATGATCAAAGGTGTAATGTTAATTATAAAAACGAAGATCCTGTTTGGGCCTATTTCAAGATTACCCCTCCTGCAAAAAATGCCCCTGAAGCACCAACGTTAGTACAGCCTGAAGCACCAGTAGGGCAGATCAGCTGTGAATCAGGTACAGGCTATGATGCTGATGCTTGCTCAGCCTATAACACTGCCTATACGAAATATGAAGAAGATAAACTGACTTATGACCAAGCGCTACAGGAATACAAGGCAAAACTTGAGGCTTGGGAAGGTAATGATGAAGAACGTTATCAACAATTAGATGATGCGATACAAAATTATAATTCACAATTTGCGAATTCAGAGTTCAAAAAATGGACACAATACGATGTTCAAGAAACTGAATTTGAGAGCCAAGTAAAGACCTCGGCACCGGCAGAAATCATTGCTGGAGGTGATCTTAAGATTGATGCCGATGCTTTTAAAAATGATAAAAGTCATGTGCTCGCAGGTGGTGTGCTGGATGCCAAACTGACTAAACCTTTAGTCAATCTCGATGGCGAAGGTGTAACGATCTTAAAACAAACCGGCACTAGCCAATACACTCAAGAACGCTGGAGAGGTGGTTTCAAGCGATATTACCAAAGATCGTGGGGAGACCTAATCTATGGTTATAATGCCGAAGAAGTGGAATCGAAAGTGTTACCTGTACAAAAATGGTTAGGTGACGTTAAGAACCATACATCTAATCAAAATATTTCCAAGCTCATGACAGGAACTGTGGAGACGAGTCTATCTTTGGTTGACGTTCCAACAGAGCAAAAAGATCGTCAGCAACAAGGTATGCAAACCCAGTTCAACATCGATGCGGGGCAAACCATTTCAGCAAACGGGGAGAATATAAAAGGTCCGAATACGCTGGCTGAATTGGATATAAATAATCAAAATAAACAGAATTTAGATGCTGAGCAACAACAGGTTAAAGCGCTAGACGCTGCACAAAACTTACAAGCAGGCGATGCCAATGCATCCAAAGCTACAGCACAGAAAGACATTGAAATTCGAACTGTCTCTATGGACTTCATGAATTTGCCAAGCAATGCCTTATTTAGCACACTTGCGGATAGTCAGGCAAAATATCTGGTAGAGACAGATCCAGCCTATGCCAATTATAAAAACTGGTTATCTTCAGACTACATGCTGGATGCACTCGAGCTCGACCCTGCGTTAAAACAAAAACGCTTAGGGGATGGCTATTACGAGCAACGCTTAGTACAAGACCAAATTGCACAATTGACAGGATATCGATTCCTACAAGGCTATGGTTCAGATGAAGCCCAATATAAGGCACTGATGAACAATGGGTTAACCTTTGCGAAAGCCTATAACCTACGCCCTGGTATTGCGTTGACTGCTGCACAAATCGCACAACTCACCAGTGATATTGTTTGGATGGAAGAAAAAACAATAAACATGGCAGATGGAACAACGACAAAAGCGTTGGTTCCGCAAGTGTATGTCAAGCTACGCCAAGGAGATTTAAAAGGAGATGGCACACTGCTGAGTGCAGAACAAGTAAAATTTGATGTAAAAGGCGATGTGCTGAACAGCGCCACAATTGCAGGACGAGAAGCGGTAAAAATTTCAGCTGAGAATATCAACCAGTTGGGCGGCCGCATAGAAACCAATCGACTGAATCTAAAAACCACACAAGATTTAAACAATAATGGCGGCATTATTGTCGCAAGAGAAACTGCGAATTTGGATATAGGTGGTGATTTTAATCACACAAGTACGACAAATTATACAGAAAATAAAGTCGGAGAAGGCTACTTCACACGAGAAGGTTTAGATCGAAAAGCGGGATTATATGTCGGCAATAGCAGTCAAGCAGTTAATCCGCAAGACAAAACATTAAATATCCGTGTTGGGGGAGATACGAACCTCAAAGGTGCTGAAATCATTAACTATAATGGTTCTAGTGTTATTCAAACGCTAGGTGATTTAAATATAGAAGGCGTCAATACCTCAGTTAATAACCGTGGATATGCGAACCAAGATAGCTTTAATTATGAGAAAAGACAGGAAGATATCGGCTCGGTCATTCAGAGTAAAGGTGATACCCGACTACAGGCAGAAAATATTACTGTGAAAGGCTCCACAATATCGAGTGGAGAAGGATCGACGATACTTTCTGCACAGCAAAAAATTGAGATTTCAGAAGGTCGAAAATTATTTGATGCTGAGCAAGCATACAAAATTCAGGAAAAAGGAACACTCAGTAAAACGGAACGCAAAGGCCATGTACGCAATATGAGTGATGAGGCCATTGCTAGCAATATAGAAGGTAAAAAGGTCATCTTGGATGCGAATAACATCGATATTCGTGGTAGTAATATCGTTTCAGATGAATTGACTCAACTCCAAGCCAAAGAAAATGTAACTATACAAGGTGCAGAAAACCAATATCTTAATTACTCCGAATCGAGTGTTAAGAAATCAGGACTGATGTCGAGTGGAGGAATTGGATTTAGTCTTGGTCAAAAGAAAGAACTGACAGAACAAGAAAACACCCAAAAAACCAATACAAGATCAATGGTAGGCAGTTTAGAGGGTAATACCAACATCATTGCGGGCAAAACATATCAACAGACGGGCAGTACGGTTTCATCGCAAGAAGGAGACGTCAATATACTGGCAGAGCAGGTCAAAATAGAAGCAGCAAAAGAGCAAAGCACCAATGATTATAAATATCAAATGGAACAAAAAGGCTTAACACTTGCTGTCAATGTTCCTATAGTGGCTGCCGTGCAGTCAGCATTAGACTCAACAAAACAAGTCGGGCAAAGCAAAAATGACCGCGTTAATGCAATGGCAGCAGCCAATGCAGGCTTCGATACCTACAAAGCGGGTCAGTCATTAGGCCAATTAAAAGACCTCATGAATGGTACAGACGCATTAAATAAATCAGTAGAGGTTGGCGTTAGTCTGACCTATGGTGAACAAAAAACCACGAATACTAGTCATTCAGAACGTGATCAGGCCAGCCAAAGCCAAGTTTACGCAGGTGGAACGACGAATATAGTGGCGACGGGTGCAGGCAAAGACTCCAATATTAATATTATTGGTTCAGATGTCATGGGCATGAAAGGCACAAACCTAGCAGCAGAAAATGACGTCAATATCAAAGCAGCAGAACAAAATGGCCTAGAGCAATCAAACAATAAAAGCTCAGGATGGAATGCAGGTGTAACCATCAGTAATCAAACTGGCTTGGGTGTTACAGCAGGTGGTAATCTTGGAAAGGGTAGAGGTGATGGTACTGACACAAGTTATGTGAATAGTCATGTCGGCTCGAAAGAGAGCGTAACCAGCATCAGCAGTGGCAATGCGACCAATATCATTGGCGGGCAAGTACAAGGCAAAGGCGTACAGGTTGATGCACAAGAACTCAATATAGAAAGCTTACAAGACACGGCCACATATCAGAGCAAACAACAAAATATTTCAGGGCAAGTCAGTGTTGGCACAAATGGCGGTAATGTATCGGGAAGTTATGGGAAATCAAATATAGATGCCAACTACAGATCGGTAAACGAACAATCTGGTATTTATGCAGGCGATGGTGGCTATCAAATCAATGTAAAAAACAACACTGATTTAAAAGGCGCGATCATCACCTCCACACAAAAAGCAGAAGACCTTAAGAAAAATAGTATAAACACAGGGACACTGAGCCATTCAGATTTACAAAACGTCAGTGAATACGATGCCAAGGGCATTGGCATCAGTGCAGGATTTAATGCAGGTAAAGCGGGCGATAAAACAACGGATACAACAGGAGGAAAGCAGCCCGATATGGTTCTCTCAGCACCGAATAAAATAGATCAGCCTGCGTCACGACAAATAGGTGTAACTAAGTCGATTGGTTTTGGTTTAGACAGTGACAAAGATAGCAGCGTGACCCAAAGTGGAATCAATACCTCAAATATCACTATACGAGAAACAGTTCGTCAGGAAGAATTGACAGGTAAATCTGTTGAGCAGATCAAGTCTGAAATACTGACCAATGTCACCACAGATACAGCACGAGAAAACAGCGGCGCACTGAAAAACAACTTTGATAAAGACCAAGTACAAAGTGAAATAAACTTACAGGTCGATGTGACGAAGAAATTTGATGAAACTCGTCAGGGAGTAAAACAAGAAATCTATAATAAAGTTGATAAAATGAGAGCAGAAGCAGAAGCAATTAGAAGTAAAAACTTTATTGATGGAAAAAATGGCTATAACACGAGTGAATCACTAAAATTAGAAGCTGAAGCTAATAAACTTGAAAAGTATGCTTTTTATGCTGATGGTGCTTCGGGTGCTTTATATGGCTTAGGAAATACTGAGGCATTTACATATGTGGGTTCTGCTGTAGTTGCTGATCCTGTTAAAAGAGCGGCAACGGCTCCAACACAAGTTTGGCAAGTTAAGTGTGATGGAGATTCTTTATATTGTGCTGATTCGAATTTAGATAAATCTAAGAGACCTTTGGAAAACGATAAAGCTCAGATTGGTGATAAACGTCAAATATTCGATATTAATGAAATAAAACCGAGTGAAAGCACAGGTGTAATTACTGTTTCAAATAACGGGATTATGAACCCATTAGATGATGCCTTAAAAAATGCAGTGAAACAAAACTTATGGTCTACGAATAGCGATGGTGTATTTGTTGTCTATAACCCGCCAACATCGAATCCAATTTCAGAGCTTTTATATGCAGGCTATGATAAGACGAATGATTTATTAGGAGGTCGCCTTCCTTTAACAAGTGCTGAAAAAGCCAATCTTGAAATATATAAGCATGCGCTAGGGAATAATTATTTACTTGATTTAAGTAATCACAGTCGTGGTGGTTTAACGGCAAGTGTTGCTATTCAGAATGCAAATAGAAATGGAATTATTGGAATTCCATTAAATCAAGTACGTTTCTATGGTACCGCAACCAATGTACAAGATTATAGTGATTGGTTAATTTCAAACAACAAGTTTATGATTCCTAATTCTACAAATTCAACAGGCGTATATTCTGCTGTACATAAGGCTGATTTTGTGGGTCGTCCACCTTTAATACTTGGAGGTAATGCTTCAAGTGGTGGAACGTGTTGGTTATGTTACTCGCATAGTAGTTATAGTGCAGAAGTACCTACACAATTTTTAGTTAATGATAAAGGACAGTATATTGATAAATATGGATTTGCTGTGCCTGAAAGCAAGAAAGTCGATAATGAATATTATACTGAATATCAAAAAAATTGGGGGAATGATTCTTCAATTAACTTATCGTTACCAATATTAGTTCCATCAAAAAAAGACAATGAGATAATTAAATATGAAAAAGTTCCATTTTAAGTTAGGTGTACTGTGTTTTCCTTTTTTGTTACTTGGTTGTGCAACAAATGATAGTAATAGTCCATTAGTCAGATTTTGGAATGATGGGTTTATAATGACTGAAAAAAAATCAGTAGAACTTCAGGATTGCTCAATTCAAGCTAATCAAATGCAGCAACAAAATAATTTAACTAATGATGAAAGATATAAAATATATCTCAATTGTAGAAAAAATAAAGGCTATTAACCTATGAGGTTTACCCATTTAACAATAGTAGTATTTCTTACTCCAATTGTAATATTTGGTTGTGCAACAAATGATAGTAATAGTCGATTAGTGCGATTTTGGAATGATGGATTTGTTTACAGTGAAAAAAAATCAGATGCAAATCAATCTTGTTCTCATGAGGCCAACAAAGCATATCCTAAATTCAAACCAGGTGATGCACTATGGGAAAGTAACTATAGTCAGTGTATGAAAAAATTTGGATATTAGTTATTTAATATGAAAAATAGCCATTTTAAATTAACCTTGTTGTGCAACGAATGATAGTAATAGCACATCAGTAAGATTCTGGAATAATGGATTTACTTAATTTAAGAAAAAATCTACTGAACTTACTGATTGTTCTATTCAAGCTAATAGAATTCAAATAAGAGATAGGACTTAATCCAGGTTCCCTTCAAACCGAATTTAAAGTTAGAAAAGTAAATGAAGTAAAAAATAAAATGCCGAATAGTCCAATGGAAGGGAATGATTATTTTCGAGGTGCTGGTAAGCATTTACCAGGAGGGCATCCTGAAATGGTAATAAAATCTATTCCAACGAAGGACACTAGCACAGTTAAGACTATTTTAAAGGTTAAGGTTAAATAAATGGAAAATCCTTTTATGACTCATGCAATAGTAAGTGAAATTGCTGGAGACAATACAATTGTTAGAACTGAGAATAACTTCATTGCATCAACGCTCATTAATTTAGGTTTTGTGTTCAATAAATATGGTTATTTGGAAAAGAAAAATTTTAATCAAGATATTAGGCTTTCTAACATAGAAGAACTTATCGGTTTAGATGCACTTTTCTCTGCGGGTAAAGATTGGAGTCCAGAAGATTTATTAGCATATTATAAAGAATTAGGGCTTTTCAATAAACCTTACAAAGTGATCTCGTGGAGAGGTGAAGCTGATTTTTTGATCAGAATAATTGAGTAGTAAAATCTATCCTAATCTGTGTCTTGGGATAAGGTATCTCTTGAAGTAGAGAAAATTATTTTAGTATAGTCGATATTTTTATTACAAAAACTGAAGGAATTTTTTCAGTTTGGGGTAGTAGAACTCAATATCGAAAGCTTACAAGACACGGCCACATATCAGAGCAAGCAACAAAATTTCAGGGCAAGTCAGTGTTGGCACAAATGGCGGTAATGTATCGGGAAGTTATGGGAAATCCAATATAGATGCCAATTACAGATCGGTAAACGAACAATCTGGTATTTATGCAGGCGATGGTGGCTATCAAATCAATGTAAAAAACAACACTGATTTAAAAGGCGCGATCATCACCTCCACACAAAAAGCAGAAGACCTTAAGAAAAATAGTATCAACACAGGAACACTGAGCCACTCAGACTTACAAAACGTCAGTGAATACGATGCCAAGGGGATCGGGATCAGTGCAGGATTTAATGCAGGCAAAGCGGGCGATAAAACAACGGATACAGCTGGAGAAAAACAACCTAATACGGTCATCTCAGCACCAAATAAAATCGATCAACATGCATCGAGTATCACTGGTGTAAGTAAGTCAATCGGTTTTGGTTTAGACAGTGATAAAGACAGTAGTGTGACTAAAAGTGGAATCAACACCTCAAATATCACGATTAGAGAAACAGTTCGTCAGGAAGAATTGACAGGCAAATCTGCTGAGCAGATCAAGTCTGAAATACTGACCAACGTCACCACAGATACAGCACGTGAAAACAGTGGCGCACTGAAAAATAACTTTGATAAAGACCAAGTACAAAGTGAAATAAACTTACAGGTCGATGTGACGAAGAAATTTGATGGAAATCGACAGGAAGTTAAAGCCGAGATTAATAAAAAACTTGATGAAGCGATAAAAGCCAAAGATGCAGGCATACTCAGTCCTACAGAGTTTGAGAAAAAACAACAACAGCTACAAAACTTAGGTATTTTAGTTGATAGTATTTCAGCAGGTTTATCAGCGCCAACGACAAGTGGCCTAGGAATAGCTACCGCAAGTATTAGCCCTAAAGTAAGTTATGAAATTGGACAATACTTTAAGAGTAAAGACGCTGAAGGAAGTATTTCTCATACCTTAGCACATACTTTACTCGGTGCAGCGGTTGCAGCAGCTGGAGGCAATGATGCACTCACCGCTGGACTTTCAGCAGGTGGAGCTGAGGCAGCAGCGCCGATACTTTCAAAATATTTATATGGCAAAGATGCAAAAAGCTTAACAGCCGATGAAAAAGGTACGATTAGTGCAATAACAGGATTAGTTGCATCAGGTGTTGGGGCGACTACTGGAGATGTCAGTTCTACAGTGCAAAGTGGGCAAGTGGCACAGAATGCTATTGAAAATAACAGGATGTTAAATCTACGAGAAGCACAGGTTCTACAAGCATTAATAAAAAACAAAGCTCAAACTGAAAAGAATAAACTATATCAGGCTGCTTGTTATCTAGTTAAATGTGCTGAGGGTGTGCCTAAAGATGATCCAAATTATTCTATATTATTAAAGCTACAAGAATTAGGAGCGCAGAACGCCAACGAGATAGCAGCGTTAAAAGCGACAGGATTATATACCTATGGGAACTGGGATAAAGCAAATGATTTTAGAACAAAAAATGATGAAATTGTCACAAGAGCTGGCGGAGCTGCAAAAATAGTAGGCGGAGGTGTAACTGCAATTGGTGGTGGGGCTGCTGGAATAGGCCTGTGTACAACTGGTGTGGGATGTGCAATTGGTGCACCCTTAGCAGGGGTAAGTGCATACGGAGGTGTAAGTACCGCAAGTGAGGGCAAGGATTCTTTGTTTGGATCATACCGATCTGAAGTAGGACAAGACGTACTTGATTCATTTAATGCAAATCGTAAAGATCAACTGAGTCCATTAACAAAAGATGCTTTAGGTGGAGCAGTAGCTCTGGCAGAGGCAGTTTTATTGGCTAAAGTAGGTGGGAAATTATCACAAGGTGTTAAGAGTGAAGTCAAAACAACTGAGAAAGTGGCAGAAGTTGATGCGACGAAAAGAGAACCCGTTACTAATGAACCAGAGGCGAATTTCGCTGGTCAGGTTCCTGTTCGACCTAAAGATGGGCCCACTCCAGTACGCACAAGCCAAGTCGATACGCCTTTAGGAAAACATTTAATCAGTGGTGAAGTTACAGGGCGTAAAAACCAGAAAGTAATTTCAGGTGGACATAATTCTGATAATTTCTATGATGTCCTTAACAGTAATGGAGGGAAAGTAATTGGTAGCCCCACTCCAGTTTTAAAAGGTATTACTGATGTTAAATATCAATTACCAAATGGAAGAGTTGAGACAAAGACAATTTATGATTCAAATGTATACAGTGATAAACAGATGGCAGCGATGGTAAATGAAGCAGCGTCAAAAGCAATTGTAAACTACGCGGTGAATGGAAATAAAGTACAGCATGTAATAGTGAATGGGGTTACTTTTAGAGTGCCGATTAGCTCATATAAAGGGAGTAATTATGTGCCATCGGCTTTTCCTGTAAATCCTAATTCTATAGGAATCAAATAATGATAGGCTATATTAATGAAGAGGGCACTCCAGTAGAATTCATGCCTTTGCTTTGGTGTTTGGGCTTTGGAATTATAGGGGGGAAAGATCTTGAATATTATTTGAGAGGCATTATAGGTAAAGATCCAATGGAACCTGTTGGAGGTGATCCTGGTTGGAGTTTGGCTCCTGAGTTACAAGAAGATGGAACAACAATTTACTGTGCTTGGGTGCATGATATGATGGGTTTAGAGCCGAATGAAGGAGATTATGATGAGGGGACGGTTAAGTATTATATACGGCAAGGATTAAATAATGTTCTGAAAGAACAACCTTCAAGAAGAAAAGAGATTGAGGAAATATTTAGAAAATATAATTTATAAAATAACCAATTGTAGTTAACTTTTCGATAAAAATAGCAATATTAATTTCAGTATTAAGTGGTTTTGTAACTACAGCAGCTGCATTTGGCATAGGTAATAGTGTTGCTGGAAATACTTCAACGGGTGCTATTTCCGCCAATATTGATATGAATAATCGCCAACTTCATGTTGATGAAATTTCAATGCTAAAAAAAGAAGCTGCTAAATTAGCAACCCAAAATGGACAAATGAATAAAGATGGGTATGAGTATTGGTTTACTCTTTCATATAGTGTTGCCTATGGCAAAGTCGATACAAATGGACGTGAACAACTCCTTTCGATGGCGAAGCAATGGGATCAAGCTGGAAAAGAAACCAATGATTTTAGCCTACAACAACTGTCTAAGAATATTAGCTTTGCTTCAAAAATAGTTGACTCGATGGCGGGTAAAACGATAACGGATAATAGTAATAAACCAATAATAGAAAATGGTTCAATCGTACAAACGTTTAAAGCCACAGATGCACAAAAGAATAATTCCTCATTATTTGGATATGATCTAAAAACAGCGGGCTTAAAAGCTAAAGATGATCCGAAAAATTATGGAAGTTCTGGAGTCTCGAATAAATTAGCTCAAGGCACAGTAAAAAGAGAGCATGAAGATTTAGTAGAAGGATTGGAAAGAGGATCAAAAGGTGTGGTGCCTGTTTATCCAGAGATTGAATTGATTGGAACAGGGAAATTAGCGAAAGAAACTGCAAAAAGTATTTTAGAAAAACAGGCTGCTAAGAAAGCTGAGCAGGAGGCTATAAAGAAACAGAGTATTGAGAATAATTTTTATACTGAAGGTGACAGTTTATATGCTAAGACACAAATAGAGTTAAAAAATAAAGCAGCTCAAATAAGATCAAGTAATAGTGATATGTTTGATATAAATGGTAAGCCATTAGGAAATTTGGCTACTGGAACAATTCGTATTGATGGTTTACCAGTACAGGAAGTAAAAGCATTTTCTCGTTATGGAGATAATGTGAAAAATAGAGTAGATGGATATGTAGGCTTATCTAATAAAGATCCGATACTTAAACCTATATCTAACCCTCGTAGTGCTATGGATAGAGCAGGCGATACTGAATATAAGATACTAGAGAGTTTTGCCCAAACTTATAAAAATAAGCCTAATGTTAAAGGTTCAATTGATTTATTTACAGAACGAGCACCATGTAAAAGTTGTACGAATGTTATTCAAGAGCAATTTAGTCACAAATACCCAAATGTACAAGTTCGTGTGTATCATGACAATGGAAACTATTCAATTTATCAAGGTGGAAAACTAGTTTCTACACCAATGGGTAAACCTATTAATCCTTACCAATTTCCTACGGCTCCAACTTTTAATAAAGGGAATAACTAATGTTTGAGAGTATTAAGATTTCTTCTCTCCTTGTAGATGAGATTTATTTTAATTGTGATATAAGGATTGATTTAATAGATGAAGAGTTTGGTGGTATTTATACAGGGGCTTTATCTGATATAGATATGTATATAAATTCCTCCCTTTTTAAAGACAAAACTTCGAAAATCAGTCATGAGTATATTTATTCAATTTTTTATGATTATCCAAATTATGTGTTTGAAAAGATGATTAAAACTACATGTACGATGCCTATATTTTGGTTGGTTTGGTCGAAGTCAATGTTGCAGTGGGATTATTTGCCATCTGATTTTTCTTTATGGGCTTTGGCTATATTAGAGTGGTTCGATTTAGATAGATATAATGCAGCTTATCATTTGCCTGAGGGAGAGTATAAAGCAATTAAATATGATCTTCCTCTAGTGATTAGTCAATTAAAAAACTATCCGATAGATAAGTTTGCCCCTCCAATTGAAAATAAACTCTAATACAATGATTTGATAGTTTAATTAGATTTTTTTTCATACTAACAGCGAGTTGCATTGGTATTGTAGCATCGACATCGACATCGACATCGACATCGACATCGACATTGACTTCAGTTTCAAGTTAAGAAATTGGTCCATACTTTAAAGCTAAAGATGCTGATATATAGTGTTGCATATGTCAAAGTCGTTACAAATGGACGTGAACAACTCCTTTCGATGGCGATATGACAGTGGTTATTTTGATGGTGTGAAACTTGGTGGTGTCCGTTTAGATACAGATACTATTTGTGGTGAAGGTAATTTTAGGTGCGCTAGAGATAATAATGGAAATTTAACTAAGGATGTTAATGGCAATTATAAATATACAGGTGATAAAGATTATCCAACGTTTCAATCAATACTAGATTCAACTCAAAAATCAGCATTAGAAGATAAAACCAAAAAATCACCATTTCAAGGGTTGTTTGGCCCTACTGGTGGTTTTCAGCCAATAGTAGGAGGCTGGTATTTACCTGGAGGTTTAACTATTCCTTATAAACCTGGCAGTATTTCTGATACGTTAGTCGAGTCATTTGCTGGAACACATGATTTTCTTAGAGGACAAATATGGGGATGGTATGGAAAAGATGGAAATACCTCAACCAATAGAACGGGTTTTGAGAATAAAGCGTCAGGAGTAACAACTGGTGTTGCTATTCCCGTATCTGCACCATTTGCATTGGCTGATTTGATTTCACCAGATGTTTTACAATTGATTATAGGATTTGGTAAATGAAATTAATTAACATCATTATTCTGTTGTCGATGTTCGTTTTGGTCAGTTGTATCCCCATTCGAGTCGTGCCTAAATATAACCCTGATCTTTATAATGGTTATAAATTGATTCAGGCTTACCAAAAAAAAGATACTATTGGACATACTGATGTAGAGCAACGAAAAAAAGATGCTTTTGCTTGTGGGGTTATAAATTATAACGGCGGAAATTTAGACCTAAATGTAGTATATCCTGACCAAACTTTTGAACAAACAGATAAACGAAGTGAATCTGTATATAACTGTATGAAGGATAAAAATTATATTATTGACAGTCCTGAAAATTGTACAAACAACGGTAAGCCGACAGGTTTTTGTAATTAGTTTTAGTTAAGTAAAAGCTGTTGATTCTTTATAAGAGGGCAGCTTTTTCTTTTCAACTTAAAAAGTATGCTTTTTATGCTGATGGTGTTTTGGGTGCTTTATATGGCTTAGGAAATACTGAGGCATTTACATATGTGGGTTCTGCTGTAGTTGCTGATCCTGTTAAAAGAGCGGCAACGGCTCCAACACAAGTTTGGCAAGTTAAGTGTGATGGAGATTCTTTATATTGTGCTGATTCGAATTTAGATAAATCTAAGAGACCTTTGGAAAACGATAAAGCTCAGATTGGTGATAAACGTCAAATATTTGATATTATTGAAATAAAACAGAGTGAAAGCACAGGTGTAATTACTGTTTCAAATAACGGGATTATGAATCCATGAGATGATGCCTTAAAAAATGCAGTGAAACAAAACTTATGGTCTACGAATAGAGATGGTGTATTTATTGTCTATAACCCGCCAACATCGAATCCAATTTCAGAGCTTTTATATGCAGGCTATGATAAGACGAATGATTTATTAGGAGGTCGCCTTCCTTTAACAGCGGCAGGTGTAACAAGCTTAGGTGTAGCCACTGCATCTTTAGCTATCGGTGATCAAAATCTCAAAAAGCTTACGAAACCGTGATGATACCAGCGAAGAATTTTGATTTTGTACAAAAACATCCAGAAGCAGCAGCTGTGATTAATCAATTTATACAAGGAGATTATGAAGGGATATTAAGAACTAAAAACAGTTTAAATCTCTTGTCACAAGCATCAGGACAAGATGTAGATGTACTCACGACATCAATCACATCCTTCCTTGGAATGAAAGGTGCGTTTGACCGTCAAACAAATACGGTTGTGTTAGATGTAACTAATAGAAGTCGTTCAGAACTTGTAAATACTTTTGGACATGAAATAGCACATGGACAAGGGATTCAAAATGAAACTTCAGCAGATTTAGTTGGAAAGTCAGTCGATTGGGCATTTAATTCAGGGATTAAGAGTAATAAAGACCGAGTTGATCAATACAAAGTTCAATTGGGTGATGGTAAAGATTTAATCACACAGACTCAAAATCAGGAAATATTAAAGAAAGATAACGAACAATTCATTGGTGCGATGAGTGATCATCCTGATGCGATTGAAGAAAAAACTTCATATAAACAAAGTATCTCTAATTCATTATTCTGTTGGAATAAAGAGTGCAGTGAAAAATTTAAACAATTGGATAAAGTTCAGGAAATTGCGTATCGGAAAGGGCAAGATCAAGCAGTAGCCAAATTTATTAGTGATATTAAAAATATTCCTAATCTTCCAAATGATGTTTATGAAGCGGTAAAAAATGACCCCAAAGGTACAGCAATCGCAATATTAAAAGGTATAGCGGACATACCTGAAGAATTGTGGGATACAGGCAAAACAATTACAAAAGTTAATCTCGTGGGTGATAAAACATCTGATTTTGAAAAGCTAGGTAATGCTGAAATGACGACGGCTCTATATGCTCTTTCAGGAGCTGTTACTGCTGGAACAGTCACTGTCGTTAAAAAGGGAGCCACTATTACAGTAGAGGCAATAAAAAATATAAACAAAGTACCTAAAATATATGTAAATAATATTGGAGTTAAAGAAGTAAAAATCACTAATACACCATTAGAAGCTCAGGCAAGGTTAAATGAGCCTGATCAAAAAAAGTTAAAACCAGCAGAGGCAGCAGCGGGGGCACAGTTAGAAGGTGTATTAGGTCAAATGGAAAAATATAATGGGACAACTACTGTTAAGAATCCCGATTGGAAAATAACATCAGGACCTAATAAAGGAAAAACAGTTGATGCTATGTATACTACAGATAATCTTGCTCAAAAAGAAATAGAGGGTTTAAATAAATTTTATGAGAAGAATATGACAGTATCAAAAAGAACTGGTGAACTACCACCAGAAATTCAAAATATTCAAAAACATTTAGGTAAAGCTGACTTTGTGCCAGTAGATTTTCGTGTGTTAAATAAATCAAATCAAAATATATTCTTAAATTATATCCAGACACTTCCTGTGGCACAGCGCAACCAAATTATTATATTGAGGTAACTATGAGTGGGATGTTGTTTTTTGGTTTTGATGATAAAAAACCTTTAGGTGAGCAAGGACTATCTGAGTTAGTAAATAGTCATTATTGGGATGCATTTGGTGATTTACTAGATGAAGTTTTTTTACCAAATTACCCACAGCTACATGAAAGTATAAAATCTGAAGAGGGGGAATATCTAAAATTTTATACTTTTGAAGATTTAAGCAATGATGATTTTAACCTGTCTGTTAAATTGATTAGGCAACATCTTCAATATATGAAACCAGAGGATTGGGAGCCACGAGATTATATAAATGATATGGCTAAATGGCAGGGCATGGCACGTCAGGTGTGGGAGGAGGTTGCAGAACCTTATATTGTATTAGATAACAGATATGACACTAATCTAGGAAATATTGAATAATTGAGAGTCAACATAAGCATTTAACTTGTTCATTGCGCGGAGAGATGATTTGTATTCTGATTTGGTTGTTTTACGATTCAAGTTGATAAGTTACTTAGCATTAACATTATTAGGTGCGGGAAGTTTTAATTTAATACAGGGTGATTGTAATGATGCTTCTAAATTACTGAGTTATGAGGGAGTATGGGGGAGTTGGGATGATAAAATTCAAACTGATTTTTTATTAGAATTGAGAGGCAGTCAAACAAGCCAAAGATCAATATAGTCAAGCACAATGAGACTATGCATCAGGAAAAATCAGCAAGGAAGCTCTGGATGATACCAATGCCAATATCGCAATGGCGACAGCCAGTCTTGCCAATGTGCAGATTGGTGCTGCTGCAGCGGCAGCAACCGCAGCGGTAGCTGCGTCAACCAGTTATGGGACAGGTTTTACCCTTGGTGCAAATGGAGAACGTATTGAAACCACGACTACGACAAACACCACCCAAGGTAAATGGCAAGGTAGCAACATAGAGCTTAACAACCTCACGCTAAAATCAGAAGGCCAAGTTGTCAACATCAGAGGCAGTCGTCTCAATGTTTCTGGCACCACGACATTTGATGGGACCAAAGACGTCAATGTATTTGCAGGTCTAGAAAACAATAGATAAGATACCAGCAGTAAAACCAATAACCAAAGTGTGAGCTATACCTATGGTGGTGGTGGAAGTGCCTCAGTGGGTAAACAAACATCGAAATCACAGAGTGAAAGCTTAACGAATATAAACAGTACGGTTGATCTCAACAGAGTATCTGGATCTTTAAATACGTTAAATATTCAAGGTGGAGCGGTCAGTATTGCAGATCGTGGAGACCTAAAAGTTAATCAAATCCATGTTGAAAGCTTACAAGACACAGCCTCAGGCAACAGTAGCAGTAAAGGTGGTTCAGTTGGTGTAGGCATTGGTTCAGGTGGTGCCAATATCAGTGCAAGCTATAATCAAGGCAAAGGACAAAACGATAAAGCTTGGGTGAATGAAACCAGCAAATTACTTATCGGCAATGCTCAAAATGATGCAGACCTAGATGCAATGGGTGTGAAGAACATCACCAATATTGGAGGTGTGATCGCCAATACAAGCTAACAAGAAGATGGAACACTCAAAGACCATGGCAAACTGAATTATACAGGGGCACTTGAGCTTAAAGACATTCAAGATCATAGTACCGAAAGCAACCGAGGCTTCAATATATCGACTAGTGTGGGTACATCGATCAAAGGAGAGAATAAGGAAAGCTCACTACATCCAAGTGGTAGTACAACGGTTGGCTTACAAAGTACAGGGAATGAAAAAGAGCAGTTGACTAAAGCAACGATGGGTCAAGGTAGTGTAACCAACACGACAACGACCAGTAACCGCGATATCAACAATACTCAAGAAATCACCCGCGACCAAGTGACTGGGATGTTAGATGGTTCAGTGACAGTAGATCATCGATTACTCACAGAGAGTGGACGAGCTCAGATTATTCAAGAGCAAAAGGATAAATTAGAAAATTTAAAATCATTTGCATAAAAATATGATCTGCAAAAAATGAATTAAATATGAAATAACCCTTCAGCTATTATCAATTCAACACTTATAACTTATATTCTGACTTAAATGATATCGATACTCATTAAAAATATTATGATCAAACTTCTAAGTACAAAGCCTTTAAAAACAGAACTAAACAACGTATAGTGAAGGTTATAAGTTGAGCAGAATACTCAGCGTCCTATATTTCTAAATGCTCTATTTATTTAGAGTGGAGAGGAAATTTTGCTAAGACCTACTGGACTCATCATTGCATTTGCAACGTTGATACTGCAGTTAGCGGTTCATATTCAACCGATATTGCCGGAGAAATTTCATGTTGCTCCAGTGTGTATGTCTATTATGCATAATTTGCTTTCGTCAGAACATCATCAGCATGTCCATGAAAGTTATCAAGAGCTTGTTTATCATCTGAGCGATGATCGACATCATCAGGATCATAATCAGCATAACCATCAGTGTCAGTACTGCACCGTTTACGGTGACTTGGTTCTTCCATTTGATTTTGGTATCAAGGAAGTCTTAGAGCGGATTCAAGTTAAGCTTAGTTTTTACCGACATACGTATTGGCATGTTTATTACTCCCTCCAAAAACTTTATCTGCTACCGCAAGGTAGGGCACCTCCTGCTTCTTTTTAAATCTATTTAATCTCGGCAAGTTTCAGGCTTGTCATACGTTTAATGGTTTAAAGAGAAATCAAAATGACTATTCAATTCGTACTTGCGTGGGCAAGTGCACAGTATCAACTCAACTCTAAAAAAAATATGAAGATGCGTCGGCTTCGATATCGACCGTTTTGCAATGTATCTCTGTCTCAACATTTAGACCGAGCTCATCAGCGCCTAAAAACGTTTTTCATCAACTCACTCAATAAGAAGGTGGCGACATGGATTTAGGATTAACGGCCTTAGAACTGGCGCGAATTCAATTCGCTTTTACAGTCTCATTTCATATTATTTTTCCTGCTATTTCGATTGGTCTAGCCAGCTTTTTGGCAGTTTTAGAATGGCGATGGTTAAAAACCAATGATCCGATCTATCGAGACTTGTTTAAATTCTGGATCAAAATATTTGCGCTCTCTTTTGGTATGGGGGTCGTTTCAGGTGTGGTCATGAGTTACCAGTTTGGAACGAACTGGAGTGAGTTTTCACGAATTTCAGGAAGCATTACTGGTCCATTACTGGCTTATGAAGTTTTGAGTGCGTTTTTCTTGGAAGCAGGCTTTCTCGGAATTATGTTATTTGGATGGGGCAGAGTTGGACCCAAGACTCACTTCTTTGCGACGTTAATGGTGGCAATTGGGACCTGTATTTCAATGTTCTGGATTTTGTCATCCAACAGTTGGATGCAAACACCTCAAGGATTTAGCATCGAAAATGGTGTGATTATTCCCCAAGACTGGTTTGCAATTGTATTTAACCCATCTTTCCTCTACCGCTTAGTTCATATGGCGTTGGCCGCATTTTTGGTATCAGGTTTGCTGGTCGCGGCAACTGCTGCATGGCATTTACTTAAAGGTCGTCGTGATGCATTGGTCAAAAAATCATTTTCGATGGCAATGTGGATGATCTTGGCTTTGGCGCCATTACAGATTTTTGTTGGTGATTTACACGGTTTAAATACCTTAGAACATCAACCTGCGAAACTGGCTGCGATCGAAGGGCATTGGGAAACCAATAAAGATCATGGTATGCCGTTGTATTTATTTGGTATTCCAGATATGGAAGCAGAAGAAACCAAATATGCTGTCGGCATTCCAAATTTGGGTAGTCTGATTATGACGCATAGTTTGGACGGTGAGGTTAAAGGCTTAAAAGAGTTTGCTCCCGAAGATCGTCCAAATTCACTCGTGGTCTTTTGGAGTTTCCGGATCATGGTGGGAATGGGTGTGCTGATGCTGCTTTTGGCGGCTTTAGGCGCATGGTCACGGCTGTCAGGCAAATTTTATGAATCAAAATGGCTACACAAGTTTGCTCTTTGGATGGGCCCATCTGGTTTTATCGCGCTGCTTGCAGGTTGGTTTACCACTGAAGTTGGACGTCAACCTTGGATCATTTATGGGGTGATGCGTACCAAAGATGCATTGTCTCCAGTCTCAGCTGAACAAGTTGGATTCACTCTGATTGTGTTCGTGGTGGTGTACTGCATTGTCTTCGGAATCGGTATTTACTACATGCTTAAAATGATGGCCAAAGGTCCTGATTTTGTATACTCGAAGCCACATACTGAGCAGGAAGTAATACGAGCTTCTAAGCGCCCGATGAGTACGATTGATGATGAGCAAGACATCGAAAAGCCTTCGGTTGAATCTGATCAGGAGAATAAAAAATGATCGATTTATCATTGATTTGGATTGTGATTATTGCTCTAGGTGTACTGATTTACGTGATCTTAGACGGATTTGATTTAGGGATCGGTATTTTATTTCCTTTCATCAAAGACGGTCAGGAACGTGATGTGATGATGAACACCGTTGCACCTGTCTGGGATGGTAATGAAACGTGGATGGTCATGGGTGGAGCGGGATTGTTTGCAGCATTTCCATTGGTCTATTCAACCGTATTGTCTGCGCTTTATTTACCGATTATTTTGATGGTCATTGCCTTGATTTTCCGTGGTGTCGCATTTGAGTTTAGATTTAAAGCCAATCGTACCAAGCAATTATGGGACCAAGCTTTTATATGGGGATCTATTCTAGGTTCATTTTTTCAGGGCGTAATACTCGGCGCTTATATTCAAGGTATTCAAACCACCAATGGTGTTTATAGTGGAGGCGGCTTTGATTGGTTAACACCTTTTTCACTCTTTACTGGTGTCGGTGTGGTGGTGCTTTACGCGACTTTAGGTTGTGGTTGGTTAATTTTCAAAACCGAAAAGCAGTTACAAGACAAAATGTATGCCTTCATGCCTAAACTCATCATCAGCTTACTGTTTATCTTTGGCGCAGTGAGTATTTACACGCCATTGGTGCATGAAGAAATTGCGCTGCGTTGGTTCAGTCAACCGCAGATTTTCTATTTTAGTCCTGTGCCGATCTTGGTATTCTTGTTTATATTCCTTGCTTTAAGAGCATGTAAACGACGTCAGGAATTTGCACCATTCATCTATGTTTTGGCATTGGTCATTTTGGCTTATACCGGATTTCTAATCAGTGTTTGGCCTTATATTATTCCGCCATCGATTACTATTTGGCAGGCTGCTGCACCAGCTAGTAGTCAATTGTTTGCGCTTATTGGTGCGCTGATCCTTATTCCGATTATTTTGTTCTATACCGCACTGTCGTATTGGGTATTCCGTGACAAAGTTCGTATCGGAGATGATGGCTATCATTAAGAAAGACATTAAAGAAGACATTGAGGAGGACTGCAAATGAAATTGAATCAAGCAGGATGGTTTATTGTACTGTGGTTAGGTGGATTTTTAAGTCTATTGCTAGTTGCAGGATTATTTAGATTACTGATTCAGTGGGCGTATTAACGCTTCAATTGATCAAGCTTTTGGACCCATCACTTTTGTGATGGGTTTTTTATGGATGTGAATATTAGAGTTCTTTATATGTTTTTTAATAAGACATGTTACATAGGTCATTATTGTTCATAACTAATGAAGTATCAGTATTTCAATCTCTAAGCCTTAACTCCGAGGAAAAGAGATTTTTGCTCACTATTTTTAGTCGATAAATGATCTTTTTTAAATGAATCAAAGAGATCAATGATCAGTAATTTTTAAAATATTCGCCGTTTCTATTCATGGTCAGTTTATTTCTAAAAATTTATCTTTCTATAAATTAGATCTTTTTCATAAGTCGAAAAATGATCATTGAGTGGTCATAAATTTATACGTAAAAATCCCTTCTCACTTTTGGAGAAGGTTGGGATGAGGGAATACTTATGATGAATGTGTTGTATGAATAATTATTGTATAAATAATGACTTTTGAAAGAACTCTATTATTCTGTCTTGATTTATTGGTTTCTTTATTGAGAAAGAGCCATCATTTTTTTAATTTTCGCTTCATTTGCTTTTGATTATTTGGTTTATTGTTAACACAATGAAAATACTGAATTTGATTTGTTAGACTAAAAATGTAGACCTTTCATTTTTTTATCTTGAGTCATATTGTATGAAACTTTTACCTAAACTTCTCTCCCTCGCCGTGACTGGACTCATCGTTCAACAGGCCTCAGCCACAGACCTCGTGCTCTTAAATGGTAAAATTTTTACAGCGAATGGTCATAAAGAACAGGTTCAAGCACTTGCCGTTGAAAAGGGTAAAATTGAAGCCGTGGGTAGTGATCGTCAAATTAAAAAATTGATTGAAAAAGACACCAAAGTCATCGATCTAAAAGGACAGCGTGTTTTACCGGGTTTTATTGATGCACATAGCCATGGCGTCTTAGGCGGTGTTCAACTGGTTTCAGCCGATATTAAAGATGAAGTGCTTAGTGTTGATCAGCTTGAAGCTAAAATTAACGAATTTAAGAAAAATAAGACCATGGTGCGCAGTGGCGTTCTCAAAGTCATGGGTGTTAACGGGGCAACTTGGACTGAAACCAATGAACTGCACAAACGCTTTAATGCAGGTGAATGGAAAACTGCACCTTTAGCGTTAATGGCCAGCGATTATCATACTGGTTGGGCCAATGATGTTTTGTTGGAAAAAGCGGGCATTACCAAAGAAATGATCGCAGCTTTGCCAAAAGCTGAGCAAGGCGTATATGGTCGTTTTGAAGATGGTCGCCCGAATGGCTTCTTAGTCGATGCGGCATGGGATAAAGTGAATTCTATTTTGCCTGAATTTACCCAGCAGGAAATTATGGATGCCGCGGAGCAAGCATTAAAGTACAACCACAGCTTTGGTATCACTGCGTGGATGGATCCAACTGCAAATGCGACGCCAAGCGATTCAATTTTTTCGATGCATCCAACTGAAACAACAGTGGGGGTATTGCCGGGTTATAAAGGCTTAGCTGACCAAGGTAAGCTCAAAGCACATGTTGCAGGTCTATTGGTTGCTAACTCTAAAAGTACGCCTGCAGATTTAGTCGCGTTGGACAAAGTGCGTCAACAGTTCCAAGGCGTTGAGAACCTCACCATTCCAGGGATTAAAATTTTCGCTGATGGTATTTTACGTCACCCAATGCAAAGTGCTGCGGTGTTAAGCCCTTATAAAAATTCGGGTAAACGTGGCGAATTACTCTTTGATGAGCAAGACTTTGCTAAATTTGTGACCGCAGCTGATAAAGACGGTTGGATCGTGCATGTTCATGCGATTGGCGACCGTGCAGTACAGGAAACTTTAAACGCGGTTGAAGCTGCACGTAAAGCCAATAAAAACGATAAAATTCCGCATTCGATTACGCATATGCAGTTGGTCAGTGAAGCGGATATTCCACGTTTTAAAGAGCTGAATGTGATTGCAGATATGCAGTTGGCGTGGGCAGGTGCAGATGAATATCGAATTCCACCCGTTAAACCTTATATCGACCCTAAAGCGTTTGAGTTGATGTATCCAGCGAAATCTTTACAAAATGCCGGTGCTATTATCGCAAGCTCTAGTGACTGGCCTGATTCACCGCCAAACCCATGGTTAACGGTTCAAAAAGGTATCATGCGTGATGGTCCTTATGGCGTGTTAAATGCGAAAGAAAGCTTAACGCTTAAAGATATGTTGTATACCTATACCATTAATGCTGCCAAAGCGATTGGTCTTGATCAAAAGATCGGTTCTTTGCAAGTCGGTAAACAAGCTGACTTTATTGTGGTTGACCGTGATGTATTTAAAAGCCCTGTGAATGAGTTGAATCAAACTCAGGTGTTAAAAACGTATTTTAATGGTGAGTTGGTATATAGCAAGTAATTGGCTTAACCGATTTTAAGAAGACGAGTTTAATCATTAAAGCAGATTGCGATTGGAAAATGGCAATCTGCTTTTTTAATGAAAATGACTCTTGATGCTTTGAATGGATGAGCTGGATTAGATGTAGTTGAGTATTCGATCTCTTTCATAACTCAAACAACGGTTACCTTTTTAATAATTATATGTATCCTTCATTTTGCGAAATTAAAAGAAGAAAATGTTGCTGAGGTTTGGCTTGAATTAATCGAAAGTTAATAAAAAGGCGCTTAGAGCGCCTTTTTTATCTCGTAGATTTTAAATAAATAATGAAAGAATAAATAACGCTTAAAAGTATATTCCCAAAGGAAAAATGAAAAGAAGAGGCTAATTGGAATGAAAATAAAAAAACTTTTGGTTGTTCTAGCAAGGAATATTAAAGGAATAGTGATGACTATAATCAAAACAAGTAAAGAGATGTGATACTTCAATTGCCATACACGACCATGCTCTATTTCATAATCTAAAGTGAATTGATCTCTATTAATAATCTTTTTATTTAGAGTATCAGTGAATTCAGGTTGTTTGAAAACCCTATTCCATTTTTTCTTGATTAAATAATAATCTAAAAAGCAGTAGATGAGAAAAACAAAAGTAATTAGCTGACTAAAATGGAAGAGTGGATATAAGCAAATCATTAATGTAATCGAGGTATTGAAAATTAAACTCTTAATATAAATTACATGGCTTTCAGTCGTTGCACAAACGAGTGTACTTGGAAGTGCAATCACAATCGATATGATCAGAATAGATAAGTTTTCAGCGATGAGATAGTAAAGACTGAATAGAGCACTCATTACAATGATAAGAATCCAAGATTTATATAGCATTGAGTTTTGTTTTACTTTTTGATTTATTATAATATTCATAATTACATTCCAAGAAAAAACCCTCCGAAGAGGGTTTTAATAGTAGAAAGCTTACCAGCTTAACGCACCACCAGTTTGATAATCCGTCACACGCGTCTCAAAGAAGTTCTTCTCTTTACGCAAGTCCATCATCTCAGACATCCACTGAAATGGATTGTTTACACCCGCAAATTGCTCAGGTAAACCTAACTGAGACAAACGACGGTTTGCGATGAATTTCAAATACTCTTCCATCATCGCTGCATTCATACCCAATACACCGCGTGGCATCGTGTCGCGTGCATATTCGATTTCAAGCATTGTACCTTCAAGAATCATTTGAATGATTTCTTCTTGGAATTCAGCAGTCCACAGTGCAGGGTTCTCAATCTTGATTTGGTTGATCATATCGATACCAAAGTTCAAGTGCATAGACTCATCACGTAAGATGTATTGGAATTGCTCAGCAACACCATTCATCTTGTTACGACGACCCATAGACAAGATTTGAGAGAAACCACAGTAGAAGAAGATCCCTTCAAGTACACAATAGAACGCGATCAAGTTGCGAAGCAAAATTTGGTCGTTTTCAGGTGTGCCTGTATGGAAATTAGGATCACATAAAGACTGAGTATATTTCAGACCCCATGCTGCTTTACGTGCGACCGATGGTACTTCACGGTACATATTGAAGACTTCGCCTTCATCCATGCCCAAAGACTCGATACAGTACTGGTAAGCATGTGTATGAATCGCTTCTTCAAATGCTTGACGTAAAATATATTGACGGCATTCAGGGTTGGTAATGTGACGGTAAATCGCCAATACCAAGTTGTTTGCAACCAAAGAGTCTGCTGTAGAGAAGAAACCCAATGAACGCATTACGATGGTACGTTCGTCTTCAGTTAAGCCATTTTCAGACTTCCAAAGCGCGATATCGTGGTTCATGTTTACTTCTTGCGGCATCCAATGGTTTGCACACCCGTCAAGATACTTCTGCCAAGCCCATTCGTATTTGAAAGGAACCAATTGGTTCAAGTCCGCACGACAGTTAATCATGGCTTTGTCGTCAACTTGGACACGCTGTGCACCCATTTCTAGTTCTTCTAGACCCGGTGCAACATCTAAGGTTTCTAAGGCGTTAGATGCTCTTGCCAGCGGATCGGTTGAATCTGTTGCTCGACTTGAACGGGTTCGAGCGGGTTGTGCAGTTGCCACACGCGTCGGTTCGTTGCTTGCATCAGATACCATCTGCGAATCAGTCGCTTTTTGCGGTTCGACGGGCGCAGACTTGTGTTCAGGTGTAGCCGGTTTTTGCGAATCATCTTCGAAATCGTCCCAACTTAGGATAGACATATCAATTCTCTCTTCGTTGCTTATATCTGTTTTTACGACATCTCACAAGCGAGGATGTCCTTACTATACGCTTAATTTGTGTAAGCAAAATTAAGTTTTGCTGATCACAGCGCTAAACATGTTGAATAGGGCAGAGACCTACACTACTTATTTTGCTTACGCTTTTGTTTTCGAATGGCTAAAAACGCATAGACCATCGGGGTGTAAAAGAAAATAAAGCAAAAGACCAGAACAGCGAGTCCTAACGAATAGTTATGGGTCATATGTTGCATGGTCTTTTCCTTGTATTTATAAATTATAGAGTCCAGATGAATCAGGAAACTACATTACAAGTTTTAGGTCTTTATTTGACTTTACGAACTTGCTTGATTGTCGTTTTTGGATGAGATAAAGCATATGCTTTAGTAACAAACCGACCGTCAATAGCACTTTTATAAAATTCGCGCTTATTAGACATCATCTATACTCCTTTGGTAAAGAAAATGACTCATACTGGCTCGCGAAACAATTCAGTGATACAATTCAATCCGCATTGTTATATGCCAGCCTCGTCGTGACCATTTTGGTATCACTTCGAGATTGAAAGCCTTCTAGTTAGTTTTGGTCGACGCTAGAGGGCTTTTTTATGTCTAAATTTTGAATCTCCCTAAATCCCTCTTTAAGAAAGAGGGACTTTCATCACCACTCAAAACTGGTGTGATCCCCCTCCTTGTAGGAGGGGTTAGGGGAGGTTATTTATAGATTACTGACACGCTTCACAATCAGGATTGTCAATTGAACATGCCAATGGCACTGGTGCAGCTTGTGCAAAATCGTCTTCAGTCATGTCAGTTTTCGCTTCAACTACAGGTGCTGCTACAGCAACAGGTGCAGATGTTACAGAACTGTTTTTAACTGCGTTCAATGCGCCAGTATTAATGGTCGATTTCTCAGCAGAAGTTGCACCCAATGCACGAAGGTAATACGTCGTTTTAAGACCACGTAACCACGCCATTTTATAAGTCATGTCGAGTTTCTTACCATTTGCACCAGAGATGTAAAGGTTAAGAGACTGTGCTTGATCGATCCATTTTTGACGACGAGAAGCAGCATCTACAATCCAACGAGGCTCAACTTCGAATGCCGTTGCAAAAATTGCTTTTAATTCTTCAGGAATACGCGCAATTTTTTGTACAGAACCTTCAAAGTGTTTCAGATCGTTCACCATCACTGAGTCCCAAAGACCGCGATCTTTTAACGCACGTACAAGGTACGGGTTAATCACTGTGAACTCACCAGAAAGGTTAGATTTCACATACAGGTTTTGGAAAGTCGGTTCGATGGACTGAGAAACGCCACAAATATTTGAAATCGTTGCAGTTGGAGCAATCGCCATCACGTTTGAGTTACGCATACCATCTTTTTGAACTTTGGCACGTAAAGTATCCCAATCCAAACGTTGTGTACGATCAACTTCAAACATACGATCTGGACGTGATTTCGCAACGATATCTAAAGAGTCAATTGGAAGAATCCCTTGATCCCACAATGAACCTTTAAATGTCTCGTAAGGACCACGTTCAACAGCCAAATCACTTGATGTTGAAATTGCGTAGTAGCTGATTACTTCCATTGATTCATCTGCAAACTCAACAGCAGCGTCAGAACCATAGGCAAGATTCATTTCATATAAAGCATCTTGGAAGCCCATGATACCCATACCCACTGGACGATGCTTCATGTTTGAAGTACGTGCTTGTGGAACAGCGTAGTAGTTGATATCGATCACGTTGTCGAGCATACGAACTGCAGTTTTTACAGTGCGAGCAAGTTTTTCACGGTCAAGAACACCGCCTTGAACGTGTTGTACAAGGTTAATCGAACCTAGGTTACATACTGCGATTTCATCTTTATTGGTATTTAACGTAATTTCAGTACATAAGTTTGATGAATGCACGACACCCACGTGTTGCTGTGGTGAACGTAAGTTACAAACGTCTTTGAACGTGATCCAAGGATGACCTGTTTCAAACAACATAGACAACATTTTGCGCCACAAATCTTTCGCACGAATTACTTTGTGCAACATATTTGTTTCTTTCGCAATGCCTTCATAATAAGCATAACGTTCAGCGAATTCTTGACCCATTAAATCATGTAGATCTGGCGTTTCAGAAGGCGTGAATAATGTCCACTCACCATCTTCGAATACACGTTGCATGAATAGATCTGGAACCCAGTTCGCTGTATTCATGTCATGCGTACGACGACGGTCATCACCTGTGTTTTTACGAAGCTCTAGGAATTCTTCAATGTCCAAGTGCCAAGTTTCAAGGTATGCACATACTGCACCTTTACGCTTACCACCTTGGTTGACTGCAACAGCAGTGTCATTGGCAACTTTAAGGAAAGGAACAACACCTTGTGATTTACCATTGGTCCCTTTGATATAAGAGTTCAATGCACGAACAGGTGTCCAGTCATTACCTAGACCGCCAGCCCATTTAGACAACATTGCGTTATCACGCATCGCGCCATAAATGTCATACAGGTCATCATCAATCGTGGTTAAGTAGCAGCTCGACAACTGAGGACGTAAAGTTCCTGAGTTAAATAACGTCGGAGTAGACGCCATGTAATCGAAGCTTGATAATAAATTGTAGAATTCAATTGCACGATCTTCACGGTTTTCTTCATTCAGGGTAAGACCCATCGAAACACGCATGTAGAACAATTGTGGTAATTCGAAACGAACACCATCCGAATGGATGAAGTAACGGTCAAATAAAGTTTGAAGACCTAGGTAGGTAAACTGGTTTGAGCGTTCAGGTTTGATCGCTGCTGCCAATTTAGCCAAATCAAAGTTAAGCAATTCTGGTGAAAGAAGATCTAACTCAATCCCTTTTTTCAAGAAAGTTTCGAGCGCATCACCTTCGATGGTGTCAGTCGACAAGCCCAAGAACTCAAGACCTGTAGCAACCAAGTTATCGCGAAGTAAACGCGCAGTCACGTAGGTATAGTTTGGTTCTTGCTCAATACGGGTACGCGTCGCCATCATCATTGTGGTTGAGATGTCAGTTGCTTTTACGCCGTTATAAAGGTTCTTAACGGTTTCGTCGATAATCGCTTGAACGTCGATACCTTCCAAGCCTTCACTTGCTTTAGAAATCGTTGCTTCAAGACGGCTTAAATCGAGCGGTTGTAACTGACCGTCAGTGCCAGTGATTTGTAGCGTAGGGTGGTGGTGTGCACCCAATTGTTTACGCGCATCTGAACGTTGTTCACGATAGATGACATAAGCACGAGCGACTTTTTGTTCGCCAGTACGCATAAGTGCCAACTCAACTTGGTCTTGAATTTCTTCAATGTGAATTGTGCCACCAGACGGTAAACGACGGCTGAACGTGTTCATCACCATCTCAGTCAGCTGAGTGATACGGTCATGAATACGACTCGAATCTGCACTTGGCTGTCCTTCAACAGCTAAAAATGCTTTACCAATTGCTACAGAGATTTTTTCTGCATCAAAAGAGGCAACGTCACCAGTGCGTTTAATCACTTGAAGTTGACCAGGGGTTGTATTAGCGCTCATTGTCAGCGTAGCTCCATTGTCATCATTATTATGTTTATAGACCACTTGAATCGGACAAAATCTAAAGATTCCTTCATCACGACATTTTGGGGGATAAACACAAGACTTAGTGGTTTAATTAAGATTAAGACACAAGATACGGTAAATTTGATATTAGATCAATATTGACTTTTTGATATTTTTCCCCCGCCAAGCTGGGTGGGGATTGTTGGTGTTTTTTGTCAAAAATCAGTTTTTCAATCAGCTTAAATCTAGCGTTGCTAAGCATAACAGAGAGTTTTTGGAGTGCTTATAGATAAGGTTGTGGATAACTCAAAAAGCGATGAAAGCCACATTAAAAATAGATTTGGAAATATTTTGTATGAAAAAATATAGTCGACTCAGCTTGATCGTTTGCTTTACTCGCGAGACTGGGTTGTTCGATATTTTGAAAAAGACACTATAATTCAATGGCTAATAAAAAATAACAAAATGCTACGCTCGTGTATCAGTTTGGTGAACAGCATCTTGTTTACAATGTAAACGTGTGTATATTGCAAATCATAGCGTGTTAATTCTGTGAATATTTAGACAGATTAGACAGACACCTTAACAAATATAGGGGCAGCATATGAGCCAAGAAGAAAAGTTACCAAAGATTTTGATCGTTGAAGATGACGAGCGTCTTGCACGTTTAACGCAAGAATACCTTATTCGTAATGGTTTAGAGGTTGGGGTAGAGCCTGATGGTAATCGTGCGATTCGTCGTATTATTGCTGAGCAACCAGACATGGTTGTGTTGGATGTGATGCTGCCAGGTGCTGATGGTTTGACCGTTTGTCGTGAAGTTCGACCACATTATCATCAACCGATTCTCATGTTGACTGCGCGCACTGAAGATATGGACCAAGTATTGGGTCTAGAAATGGGTGCAGACGATTATGTGGCTAAACCTGTTCAGCCGCGTGTGCTTTTAGCACGTATTCGTGCATTGCTTCGTCGTACAGACAAAACACCGGAAGATGAAGTGGCTCAGCGTATCGAATTTGATGACCTTGTTATTGACAATGGTGGTCGTTCGGTGACCTTAAATGGTGAGTTGGTTGACTTTACCAGTGCTGAATATGATCTCTTATGGTTGTTGGCATCAAATGCAGGGCGTATCCTGTCGCGTGAAGATATCTTTGAGCGTCTTCGTGGTATTGAATATGACGGACAAGATCGTTCAATCGATGTTCGTATTTCGAGAATTCGTCCAAAAATTGGCGATGATCCTGAAAATCCAAAACGTATTAAAACAGTACGTAGTAAAGGTTATTTATTCGTAAAAGAAACCAACGGGATGTAATCCCGTTTGGTTGCGTCTAGTGCAACTCACCAAGGTTACCTACGTGTCTAAACACAGTATCTTCCTGCGTATATACGCAGGCCTCGTTATCTTGGTTGTTCTTGTAGCGATTTTTGGTTATTTGCTCATTCAAGTGATTAACTATCAACGAGCTCAAGAATACCGAGAGTCTTTAACTGATGGCGTGGCTTATGTTATTAGTGAGGGAGTTGCACGACAGCAGACCGAACAACAAAAAATGGATTGGATTTCTGATGCTTCAACGCTCTTAGAACTTCCCATTTATTATTTGGACTCCAATAAGATTGATTTATCTCGTGCAGAGCAAAAACGAATAGATAACCGTCAAGCGGTGGTTCGTTATGATGCTGATCAAGGGGTGGCTTATCTTATTATTGGTTTGATTGGTGATCCAAGTCATTTGCTTTATATCTATATAAAGCTAGACGGTTTGGGTGAGCGCCAAATGAAAGCGTTGCCCATCTTTGTCATGGATTATCTGGTTTATTATCCTGGGCAAGAAAAAGAATACTTAAAGAAAATTCAAAAGCACTTCTCTTATAAGATTGATATTCAGAATATTTCACAATTGAGTTTGGACTCTGAGCAAATTGGGCGATTGCGCTCAGATCAGGGTGTGATTCAATATCAAGACAGTGCAACTGCACGAGGCACCACGATTTCAATCCTTTCTCCTATGCCAAATGCGCCTGGTGAGATTTTGGTGATGGGGCCAGTACCAATGTTCAATTGGATGCCATTCCAATTGGCAGCGGGGATCACCTTACTGAGTATGTTTATACTGTGTATGGGGGTTTACGGTTTAATTGTGCCGATGCAGCGCAAACTGAAACAGGTGAATAATGCCTTAGACGTTATGCAGAAAGGCGAAATGTCAGTTCGTGTCCCTGTCGAGGGTTATGATGAAATGGCAAGTTTGGCCTCTAGTTATAACAATATGTCTGATCATATTCAGCGTTTAATCGAAGCACAGCGAGAACTCATGCGTGCGGTGTCGCATGAGCTGCGAACGCCAGTAGCACGTATTCGTTTTGGTATGGAAATGTTGGTTGATGAAGAAGATTATGAATATCGTCAACAACAAGTGGATATGATCGATAAAGACATTGAAGCATTAAACACTTTAATTGATGAGATAATGACCTATGCCAAGCTTGAACAAGGCATGCCTTCACTGGATATAGAGCAAATTGTTCTATTTGAAGTGTTGGATCAAGTGGTGATCGAAACCGAGGCACTCAAAACCAATAAAGAAATTCAATTGGTGGCTCCACCTGCAACGTTGCTTGTAGATGCTGAGCGTCGTTATTTGCATCGTGTGGTGCAAAACTTGGTGGGGAATGCTGTGCGCTACTGTGATGATAAGGTTGTCGTCAGTGGTGGTGTGACCGAGCAGGGGATGGCTTTTATTTGTGTTGAGGATGACGGCCCAGGTATTCCTGAAGAAGACCGAGATCGAATCTTTGAAGCTTTTGCGCGTTTAGATGATAGTCGAACACGTGCATCTGGAGGCTATGGTTTGGGACTGTCAATTGTGAATCGTATTGTGTATTGGTTTGGCGGAACGATTAAAGTCGATCAAAGTCCAAATTTGGGAGGAGCACGCTTTACCATGGAGTGGCCAGCTCGTCGTTTTAAAAAGAAAAAAGTAATTTAGTTTCTGAATTTTGATCTCATTTTTTAAAGTTCAAGTTAAAGTTAGGCTTGGGTGAAAAAGATCTGTTTAGTCGAAAAACAAAAAAAGTGCCATGAGGCACTTTTTTTATGGTTGAAAGTTTTAGCTGCTTATTCGTAAATATGAAATTACGAAGGTTTACTCATAATTGTTTGCATCAGGCTCAATGATGCGTTTTCCTTCTCTAAGCGCTGCCAAAGCATCTTCATTAAAGTCGATCAATAAACTGTTATTTTGCGCATCAATTTTATATTTGCTCATGATTTTTTGATCGCCATTAATCGTCTCAACAGCATATTCATCGGCAATGTTGAGAATACCATCTAGATTTGTTGTGGTTGATGCTAAATCTTGACGAAAAATTTGATAAATATCTCGAAGGTCAAAAATGGCATTACTCGCATCAGGATGTTTTTTAATATAGCTTTCTAAATGACGAATGATCAATTGCGCAAATAAGAAATAATTAGGTTTGTGAGTGAATTCTAATGTCATATATCGTTATCCTTATTTCAGGTGACTTTTCGAGTTTTAGATAGTAATACCACAAAGAATTAGTGCTTGCTCAAGGTGTTGCAAAAAAGACACAAGAAATCAAAAATATGATGCATAAGTTGGCCTCTTCACAACTGTGAATAGGAGATTGTTTTTAAATTGAGTCTGCGGGTTGATTAAAAAAACAACATGAATGACGAATTTGTTATTTCTCTGGAAAATAGTTAAAATAAATAGAATTGATAATGAAAGGGCTTTTTGTTTTATAGATACATATTTTTCAAAAAAGATAGTCGCTAAAATCGGCTAAAAAACTCTTAACCCGAGAAAAAATAATAAAAGTGATTATATTGATTTGTAAAATCGATTAGCTGCGGATGGAATAGGATCAAAACCAATTAAATTAAATATCGTTTAAAAAATCATCCTAAAGACTAAGTTGTATAAGCTAGCAAGAGACGTCATCAATCAGGTACAATTGGCGGGATTAATTTTGTGTTTGGTGTATTCGAAGGCCAATACATACATTCTTTGTTGATAAATAGGCCTGCCAGGAGTTATCCCCGCATGAGTGCCATTACTCCATACGATTGGGCTATTATTGCCTTCGTGATCGGCGTTACTTTTTTATGCGTCTTTATGCTTACAGTTCCATTACTCCTTGGGGGTAAATCATGGGGCCGTGCTAAGCAAGAGCAGTTCGAGTCAGGCGTAGTTGGTGCTGGTGGTGCACGTATTCGCTTGTCTGCAAAATTCTATCTGGTTGCAATTTTCTTTGTCGTATTCGACTTGGAAGCACTTTATCTATATGCATGGGCTGTTTCAGTTCGTGAAGTAGGCTGGATAGGTTTTATTACAGCAGCTGTGTTTATTTTAGTTTTACTTGTTGGTTTGGTTTATGAACTGTCTACTGGTGCATTAAATTGGGCACCTTCAGATAAGCGTAAAGCAGCAGGGATTAGAGCTAAAATTGGTTCACCGAATATGGACCTCTCAGAAATTACTCGCTTCAATAATATTGAGGAGTTGGTGATTGATCCTACAGGTCAAATCCCAGCACAATCATCTGGTCGTGTGAAAACCTCACAGACTACATCATCTGATAAGGAGTAATACGGGATGAAATACACATTAACCCGTGCGAATCCGGATGCTGATCAATATCCACTTCAAGAGCGCCAGATCGTAACTGATCCGCTAGAAGACGAAGTGAATAAAAATGTGTTTATGACTCGTTTAGAGGATTTAGCACATACAGCAGTAAACTGGGGGCGTAAGAACTCAGTTTGGCCGTTTAACTTTGGTACATCATGCTGTTACGTCGAGTATGCAACGACGTTGACGGGTGTACATGACTTGTCACGCTTCGGTGCGGAAGTTATTCGTGCTTCGCCTCGTCAGGCAGATTTGATGATCATTGCAGGAACATGCTTTATTAAGATGGCACCTGTAATTCAGCGTTTGTACGAACAAATGCTTGAGCCTAAATGGGTGATCTCAATGGGTGCATGTGCAAACTCTGGTGGTATGTACGACATTTATTCTGTTGTACAGGGTGTCGACAAAATCATTCCTGTTGATGTCTATATTCCAGGTTGCCCACCACGACCTGAAGCTTTGATTCAAGCTTTAATGTTATTACAAGACCAAATTCAACTCGAACGTCGTCCGCTTTCAGCGGTGATTGGTGATGATCTTAAGCCGATATATAAGCCAAAGATGCAGCCAGAACGTGACCGTAAAAATGCTGAACGTATTGCGGTGAAAAATTTGCGTTCTATGGATGAAATTAAATAATTTAAACGCAAAGTATTGATGCACCGAGTTGGGTGTAATTGTCGTTTTTATTGAATAAATTTGAATTAAATAGGAAGCCAAGCCAATGGCTGAAACTGACATTGCTATGCCAGAATCAACTCCAGTTGATTCACGCCCTGCATTTGCGATTGTAGAAGATCTCAAAACCAAATTTGGTGAGAACTTCTATGTGCAAAAGACGTTTGAAGATTTTCCGACAGTCTGGGTCGAGCGCGCACGTGTACAAGACGTTTTAATGTTCTTACGTACAGTGTCACGTCCTTACGTGATGTTGTTTGACTTGTCTGCTACAGATGAGCGTTTACGTACCCATCGTGACGGTTTACCTGCGTCCGACTTTACAGTGTTCTATCACTTACTGTCATTAGAGCGTAATTCAGATATTCGTATTAAAGTTGCGTTGTCAGAGAGTGATCTTAATCTCGCGACTGCAACCAACATTTGGCCAAATGCCAACTGGTACGAACGTGAAGCTTACGATATGTTCGGGATCAATTTCGAAGGGCATCCGATGCTCCGTCGTATTTTGTTACCAACCTATTGGGAAGGTCATCCACTTCGTAAAGAATACTCGGCACGTGCGACTGAATATACCCCGTATATGCAGAACCAAGCCAAGCAGGATTTTGAGCAAGAACATTTGCGTTTTGTACCCGAAGATTGGGGTCTAAAACGTGGTAATGAAGATGAAGACTTCATGTTCTTGAACTTGGGTCCGAACCATCCATCTGCGCACGGTGCATTCCGTATTATTTTGCAGTTAGATGGCGAAGAAGTAAAAGACTGTGTGCCTGACATTGGTTATCACCACCGTGGTGTGGAAAAGATGGCTGAACGTCAAACTTGGCATTCATTTATCCCGTATACAGATCGTGTCGACTACTTAGGTGGTTGTGCGCAGAACATGCCTTATGTCATGGGTGTGGAGCAATTGGCGGGGATTACCGTTCCTGATCGTGCGCAATGTATCCGTGTGATGATGTCAGAATTGTTCCGTATCAATAACCACTTATTGTTTATTGGTACAGCGATTCAGGATGCTGGTGGTATGACCCCCGTATTCTATATGTTTGCGGATCGTCAAAAAATCTATGACGCGATTGAAGCGATCACCGGTTACCGTATGCATCCAGCTTGGTTCCGTATTGGCGGTACTGCGCACGATTTGCCAAACAACTGGCAGCACCTCATTCGCGAAATCCTTGAGTGGATGCCGAAGCGTATGAATGAATACTATACTGCTGCATTACGCAACTCAGTATTCATGGGACGTACGCAAGGTGTAGCGCAATATGACGCTAAATCTGCATTGGCTTGGGGTGTAACAGGTACGGGCTTACGTGCGACAGGTATTGATTTTGACGTTCGTAAATATCGTCCATACAGTGGTTATGAAAACTACGACTTCGAAGTACCTCTAGAATACGAAGGCGATGCTTACGCACGTGTGATGGTGCATTTCCATGAAATTAACGAATCATTGAGAATCGTTAAGCAATGCTTGGATAACATGCCATCTGGTGCTTATAAAGCAGATCATCCGCTGGCTGTTCCACCACCAAAAGACAAAACCTTGCAAGATATTGAAACTTTGATTACGCACTTCTTAAGCGTGTCATGGGGTCCTGTCATGCCTGCTGGTGAAGCATCTGTAATGGCGGAAGTGGTGAAAGGGGCGTCGAACTACTACTTGACTTCAGATAAGTCAACGATGAGTTACCGTACTCGTATTCGTACACCGACCTTCACGCATTTACAGCAAATGCCTTCTGTGATTAACGGCAGCTTAATGTCTGACTTGATCATTTATTTAGCGACAATTGACGTCGTAATGGCTGACGTGGATCGCTAAGGGGTAAACGCATTATGATGATTTTGACTGATAAAAAACCACGTGTGAATGTTGAAGGGATTTTGACTGCGGACGAAATTCACGAAATTGAACATCACATGAGTCACTATCCGTACCCACGTGCAGCATCTTTGGATGCTTTAAAGTGTGTACAACGCCGTAATGGCTGGGTAGATGATGCACAGATGCATGCAATTGCTCAAATCTTAACGATTAATCTTGCAGATTTAGAGGGTGTAGCCACTTTCTATAACCGTATTTACCGCCAGCCTGTGGGTCGTAACGTCATTTTACTATGTGATTCGATCGCATGTTTCTTGATGGGTGCGGAAACTTTGGCTGAAGCTTTCCAGCGCGAACTCGGTATTCAATTTGGTCAAACGACAGCTGATGGTCGTTTCACGATTTTACCGATTTGCTGCTTAGGTAACTGCGATAAAGGTCCAACCTTGATGGTGAATGAAGACACTCACGGCTTGGTTGAAGTTTCATCGGTGAAGCAGCTCTTGGAGAAGTATGTATGAATACTGAACCAAAACCAATTTATGGCGATGGCAATCCAGAAACACATCCATTGACTTGGCGTTTAAGCAAACAAGAGTCTGTACGTAGTGCAGATGATTACGAAGCGCTTGAAGGTTATGCAGGCTTTAAAAAAGCAATTGAACTTAAACCTGCAGAAGTTTTGGATGTGATTAAAGCGGCGACTGTAAAAGGTCGTGGTGGTGCAGGTTTCCCAGCAGGGATTAAATGGTCATTGATGGCGCCAAATGATGGCGGTCCTCGTTACCTGATCTGTAATGCCGATGAAATGGAACCAGGGACCTTTAAAGACCGTTTGTTGATGGAAAAACTTCCACATCAATTGATTGAAGGGATGCTGATTGCAGGTTATACCCTAGAAGCGACTCAAGGTTATATCTTCATCCGTGGTGAATACATCGAAGCTGCGCAATACTTAAATGAAGCATTAGATCAAATTCGTGCCAAAGGTTACTTAGGTGAAGACATTCTGGGAACAGGATGGAATTTTGATTTACACGTACATACAGGCGCAGGGCGTTATATTTGTGGTGAAGAAACCGCATTAATTAACTCGCTTGAAGGTCGTCGTGCAAACCCACGAACCAAACCACCATTTCCACAAGTTGCTGGTGCTTGGGGACGTCCTACGATTGTGAATAACGTAGAAACGTTCAACAACTTACCTGCGATTATTTTACGTGGTCCAGAGTGGTACGTTGGTTTGTCTGAAGGTAAGTCGAAAGATCCAGGCACAAAAATCTACGGTGCGTCGGGTAAAGTAAAATTCCCGGGTCTTTGGGAGCTTCCATTCGGTACAACCGCACGTGAAGTAATCGAAGATCACGCAGGTGGTATGCGTGATGGTTTGACTTTAAAAGCATGGTTGCCAGGGGGTGCATCAACTGACTTCTTGGCTGCTGAGCATATTGATCTTCCTATGGATGCGGAAAGCATCATGAAAGCAGGTTCTCGTTTAGGAACATGTTTATTGATGGTTGTAGACGAAACTCAATGTATGGTTTCAGCAACACGTAACTTAGAAGAATTCTTTGCACGTGAATCATGTGGCTTCTGTACACCTTGCCGTGATGGTTTGCCGTGGGCAGTGAAAGCGCTGAAAGCACTTGAAGATGGTACAGGCAAACAAGAAGATATCGACCACTTACAAGAGCTTACGCGTAAGCTTTGGATTGGTAAGACCTTCTGTGCGCATGCTCCAGGTGCGATGGAACCATTAATGGGTGCACTCAAACATTTCCGTGGTGAATTTGAAGCGAAGGTTGTTAATGCCGCTGCTCAAACTCACCTCGCAAAACAAGCTTAAGGAATTCGACTATGGCTACAATTCATGTCGATGGAAAATCGTACGAGGTTGATGGCTCGGAAAACTTGCTACAAGCATGTTTGTCTTTGGGTCTAGATATTCCGTACTTTTGTTGGCATCCATCCTTAGGTTCTGTCGGTTCTTGCCGTCAATGTGCCGTTACTCAATATGCGAACCCAGAAGATACACGCGGCCGCTTAGTAATGTCATGTATGACCCCAGCATCTGACAATTCCTATATATCGATTGAAGATAAAGAAGCAACGGAATTCCGTGCATCGATTGTTGAATTCTTAATGACCAACCACCCACATGACTGTCCAGTCTGTGAAGAAGGTGGTCACTGTCATTTACAAGATATGACAGTCATGACTCAACATGATCGCCGTCGTTATCGTTTTACCAAACGTACGCATCATAACCAAGAGCTTGGCTCATTCATTTCACACGAAATGAACCGTTGTATCGCATGCTATCGTTGTGTGCGTTATTACAATGATTATGCTGGTGGTACAGACTTTGGTGTGTATGCAAGCGCATCACGTGTTTACTTCGGTCGTCCAGAATCAGGTACTTTAGAATCTGAATTCTCTGGTAACTTGACAGAAGTTTGCCCGACAGGTGTGTTTACAGATAAAACCCATTCTGAACGTTATAACCGTAAATGGGACATGCAGTATGCGCCAAGCGTATGCCAAGGCTGTTCTTCAGGTTGTAATATTTCTCCGGGTGAGCGTTATGGCGAATTACGTCGTGTTGAGAACCGTTTTAACGGTGAAGTAAACCAATACTTCCTTTGTGATAAAGGTCGTTTTGGTACGGGTTATGTGAACCGTGCAGATCGTCCACGTCAACCTCAATTCCGTTCTAATGCAAATGTAGAAACTGTTTCTGTAGATCAAGCGCTTGATACTGTGATTGCCAATATTCAAGGCAAAAAAGTATTAGGAATTGGTTCACCACGAGCTTCGATTGAATCGAACTTTGCACTGCGTGAATTGGTGGGTCAAGAGAACTTCTCTACCGGTCTTTCGCAAAAAGAGCAAAACTTAGTTGAATTAGCAGCGTCAATCATGCAAACCGAAGGGGTGTATAACCCAGGAATGCGTGAAATCGAAAGCTATGATGCTGTTTTGATTTTAGGTGAAGACTTAACGCAAACTGCGCCACGTATGGCATTGTCTGTTCGTCAAGCGGCTAAAAATAAAGCCAAAGAAATGGCTGCAGAACGTCGTACCCAAGAGTGGTTAGCAGAACCGTTACAGCGTATTGCACAAGATGCTAAATCTCCGATTTACATTTTGGCAGCAACTCAAACACGCCTAGCAGACGTTGCAACAGGTGAAGTGGTTGCTTCTCCGAATGATATCGCACGTTTAGGCTTTGCAGTTGCAGCAGCAGTTGCGGGTGAAAACATCCTTGGTTTAGAAGATGATGCAAAAGCATTTGCACAAAGCATTGCGGAAGCATTAAAAGCAGCGAAAAAACCACTGATCATCTCTGGTACAAGCTTACAAGATCCAGCGATCATGGAAGCGGCTGCACAAGTTGCACAAAACCTAGGTGCTCATGCTGGCTTAACGTTGACTGTTCCTGAAGTGAACTCGATGGGTCTGGCAATCTTTGGTGGTCAAAGTCTTGAGCAAGCATTTGCACAAGATTATGATTCGATCATCGTGGTTGAAAATGATCTTTACCGTCGTTTACCTGCAAAACAAGTCGATGCTGCTTTAGCGAAAGCGCAAAATATTATTGTGCTAGATCATTCTGAAACTGAAACTGTGAAGAAAGCGACTGTTGTACTTTCTGCTGCAAGTTTTGCTGAAGGTGATGGTACTGTGGTTTCGCAAGAAGGCCGTGCACAACGTTTCTACCAAGTGTATGACCCAAGCTACTATAAACCTGAACTCGCAATTAAAGAATCTTGGCGCTGGTTACATGCAATCGAGACCGGTGTGAAAGGTCAAATGATTTCATGGACATTACTGGATGACGTGATTGAAGCAGTTGCAAAAAATGTACCTGCTTTAGAAGCGATTCAAGATGTTGCACCAGATGCTGGCTTCCGTGTGCATGGTTTAAAAGTTGCACGTGAACCACGTCGTTACTCTGGTCGTACGTCTATGCGTGCACCATTGACTGTTCATGAACCTAAACAACCGGTGGATAAAGATTCTGCATTAACATTCTCTATGGAAGGTTATGTAGGTAATCAAACACCATCAGCACTTGTACCATTTGCATGGTCTGCAGGTTGGAACTCTCCACAAGCTTGGAATAAATTCCAAAACAAAGTGGGTGGTTCACTAAAAGGTGGTGATTCGGGTATTCGTTTATTCGACCGTTTGGCAAAACGTCCAGTGCGTACTTTTGTTGCGCCTCAACCCGTTATTGTGAATGCTGAAAGCTTCCGTTTAGTGCCAATGCACCATATTTTTGGTTCTGGCGAATTTACGGTAAAAACACCAGCGATGGAAACACGTATTCCTGAAGCGGTCTTTGCGGTAGGCGAACAAGATGCAGCTCGTTTGAATGTTCAAGACGGTCAGAAAATCACTGTGAAAGCAGGGGATACGTCAATCGTTCTTCCAGTTCAAGTGATTGAATATTTACCTACAGGTTATATTGGTTACCCAATTGGTCTCGCACCGACGGTATCTCTTGCTGAGCCTGTATCAGTCGCGGTAGGAGCATAATTCATGGAACAAGAATTAATCCGTCAAACGCCGCTTTGGGCTGAGAACTGGCAAATTGCCTACTCAGTTGTTCAAGCGATTGTGATCTTGCTGGTTGTGGTATTGATCGCAGCGTTGATGTCTTTTATTGAACGTCGTTTACTTGGCCTCTGGCAGGACCGTTATGGTCCTAACCGTGTAGGTCCAGGTGGTATGTTCCAGATCGTTGCAGACATGTTGAAAATCATGTTCAAAGAAGACTGGACGCCGAAGTTTGCTGATAAATTGACTTTCCGTTTAGCGCCAGCAGTTGCAATGGCAACCGCTGTACTGTCGTTCATGGTTATTCCTGTATCACCTTATTTAGGTGTTGCAGACATGAGCATCGGCCTATTGTTCTTTATGGCAATGGCGGGTATCGCTGTTTACGCAGTCCTGTTCGGTGGTTGGTCTTCAAACAACAAATATGCATTACTGGGTGGTCTACGTTCTGCCGCTCAAACAATTTCGTATGAAGTATTCTTGGGTATTTCATTGATGGGTGTAGTCGCGATTGCTGGCTCATTCAACATGCGTGAAATTGTAGAAGCGCAGCGTGATGTTTGGTTTGTGATTCCACAGTTCTTAGGTTTCTTAATCTTTGTGGTTGCGGGTGTAGCGGTAACGCATCGTCACCCATTTGACCAACCAGAAGCGGAACAAGAATTGGCGGAAGGTTACCATGTCGAATACGGTGGTATGAAGTGGGGGATGTTCTTCGTTGCGGAATACGTCAACGTGGTTCTGATCTCAGCTTTAATCGTGACATTATTCTTTGGTGGCTGGCTAGCGCCGTTCAACCTAGAAATTTCATTTATCCCACCAGCTTTTTGGTTCATCATTAAAACTGCATTCTTTGTCATGATGTTTGTCTTGGCACGTGGTTCGTTAATGCGTCCACGTTATGATCAAGTGATGAACTTTGGTTGGAAGATTTGTTTGCCTTTGGCGTTGGTCAACTTGTTGGTGACTGGTGCTGTGATTCTTCTGAATCAAGCGGCCTAAGACAGCAAGGAGTAGGAAATGTATAAAATTCTAGCTGGGTTCGGGTCAATCGTACGTTCACTGTGGATGGTTTTCTCGCACGTGACACGTAAACGTGACACTATTTTATATCCAGAAGTCAAAGGTGAAGATATCGTTCCACCTCGCTTCCGTGGTCGTATCGTGCTGACACGTGACCCAGATGGCGAAGAGCGTTGTGTTGCATGTAATTTATGTGCGGTTGCGTGTCCTGTGGGCTGTATCTCTTTACAAAAAGCAGAAAAAGAAGATGGTCGTTGGTATCCGGAGTTTTTCCGTATCAACTTCTCACGTTGTATTTTCTGCGGTATGTGTGAAGAAGCATGTCCAACGACTGCGATTCAAATGACACCTGACTTTGAGTTAGGCGAGTATGTACGTCAAGATTTGGTTTATGAGAAAGAAAACTTACTCATTTCAGGTCCTGGTAAATACCCAGATTACAACTTCTACCGTGTAACAGGTATGGCTGTAACAGGTAAAGACAAAGGTCAGGCTCAACGTGAAAGCGCGCCTGTGGATGTACGGAGCTTATTACCATGATGTGGCCATTTTATTTGATGGCACTTGTGGCCATCGTTTCGACAATCCGTGTTGTAACCAATGCGAATCCTGTGCATGCGTTGTTAAGTTTAATTGTGTCACTTTTAGCCGTTGCTGGTATTTTCATGATCGTCGGGGCGCCATTTGCTGGCGCGCTTGAGATCATTGTTTATGCTGGTGCGATTATGGTGTTGTTCGTATTCGTCGTGATGATGTTAAATCTCGGCGAACATACGGTAGAACAAGAGCGTAGATGGTTAAGCTCTGATGCTTGGGCATATCCAGCACTCATGAGCTTCCTGATGGGTCTTGTTCTGGTTTGGACAATGACATCAGAATACAGTGTTTCTGGTCCACTGATGGGCACAGAAGTTATCGGTCCTAAAGAAGTTGGTATAGCACTCTTTACACAATATTTATTATTGGTTGAAGTTGCCGCGATGTTATTGCTTGCAGCCTTGGTTGCAGCATTCCATTTAGGTAAACGTGCACCAAGTGCAGAAGGGGAAAAAGAATAATGGGTAATATCCCTTTAGAACATGGTTTGATTGTTGCGACCATTCTTTTTGCACTCGGTTTTTACGGTGTGATGGTACGACGCAATCTACTCTTTATGTTAATGAGCCTTGAGATCATGATGAACGCAGCAGCACTTGCGTTCGTACTTGCTGGTAGTGCATGGGTACAACCAGATGGTCAAATTATGTTTATCTTGATCTTGACTCTTGCTGCGGCAGAGGCCTGTATCGGGCTTGCGATCGTCCTTCAGTTCTACCATCGCTTCCATCATTTGGATGTAGATGCTGCTAGTGAGATGCGCGGATGAGTTTATTAGCACTAACAATTTTATTTCCGCTCATTGGTTTTGTCCTTTTAGCGGCAGGACGTAATAAACTTCCTGAATCAGTCGCTGCCATTATTGGTGTAGGCTCAGTCGGTCTATCTGCATTATTTGCTTTGCTTGCAGGTATTAATTTCATCAATAGTGGTGAATCTTCACAAGTAACCCATCTTTGGACTTGGTTTAATGTGGCTGGTTTTGCACCAGGCATGAGCTTGCACTTAGATGGTTTATCTTTACTCATGCTTGGCATGGTGACAGGTGTGGGTTTCTTAATTCACATTTTTGCATCATGGTATATGCGTGGCGAAGAAGATTTTGCACGTTTCTTCTCTTATTTCAACCTGTTCGTTGCCAGCATGTTGCTGCTCGTATTGGGCGATAACTTAGCGTTATTGTTCTTGGGTTGGGAAGGTGTAGGTCTGTGTTCATATCTATTGATTGGTTATTACTACCAAAACCCATCGAATGGTCTTGCGGCAATCAAAGCATTTACGGTTACTCGTATTGGTGACGTATTCTTGCTGATTGCTTTGTTCTTAATTTTCCAACAATTTGGAACCTTGAACATCGCAGAGATCGTAGCGAATGCGCCACAAGTCATGACGCAAAGCTCTTCATTGACCATTTGGACTGCGCTTATGTTGTTCTTGGGTGCTGCAGGTAAGTCTGCACAAATCCCATTACAAACATGGTTGGCAGATGCAATGGCAGGTCCTACGCCTGTATCAGCATTGATTCATGCTGCAACAATGGTCACAGCGGGTATTTACCTGTGCTGCCGTATGTTCTCTGTATTTGAAATGGCACCTGAAGTAATGGTGTTTATTTCGATTACTGGTGCAGTGACGTTGATCGTTGCTGGTTTTGCTGCCTTGGTTCAAACAGACATTAAACGTATTCTTGCTTATTCTACAATGAGTCAGTTGGGTTATATGTTTATGGCGGTGGGCGCAGAAGCATACCAAGCTGGTCTGTTCCATATGCTGACGCATGCATTCTTTAAAGCATTATTGTTCCTTTCATCAGGTGCAGTGATTCTTGCATTCCATCACGAACAAAACATTTTCAAAATGGGTGGCTTGTTCAAGCACAATAAATTCTTATTTGCTTGCTTCGCGATTGGTGGCGGTGCCTTGGCAGCGATTCCATTCCTGACCATTGGTTTCTTCTCTAAAGATGCAATCTTGGCAGCTGTTTGGACACAACAACATATCGCAGGTATCCCAGTCTTCAACACATTGTATTGTGTGGGTGTAGCTGGTGCATTCTTAACTTCAATTTATACATTCCGTCTCATTTGGATTGTATTCTTTGGCGAAGAAAAAACGGCATACCATGAAATTAAGGGCGTGACCTACTGGTTACCTTTAGCGATTCTTGCTGTTTTGTCTACAGGTCTTGCTATCGTGCTTAAAGCACCCGTTATGAGTATCTTAAATGCTGCGCAAATTCCAGCATTTGTGATTCCAGAAGCTTTAGAAGCAGGTGCACATAGTGCTGAGCATGTTGCGATTGCAATTGCTCTGGCTGGTTTAGTAATTGGCGTGATTTTATTTGCATTTGCATATAAAGCAGTTCAAGCCTTTACGCGTACTTGTTTCGGTGCTGGTCTTGTTAATATCTGTCGTAATGCGCTTGGTTTTGATGCGTTATATGACATCGTATTTGTAAAACCATACCTGCTTATTGCTAAAATTTTAGGACGTGATCCTATTGATGGTTTGTGGTTAGTATTACCTGCAATTGTTAAAGGTGGTCATAGTTTCACAAGTTCACGCCAAACCGGTTCTTTGCGTAATTACGCATCGAGCATGGCATTCGGTATCGTCATTTTATTGATGATTCTGATCGTGACTCAGATCGTGGGGAAATAACATGGAAAATCCAAACAACTGGTTTTTACCCGCGCTGATCCTTGTACCGTTCATTGCTGGTTTTGTGTGTTGGTTGGTTGATAAAGTCGACGAACATCTTCCACGCTATATTGCTTTATTCGGCATGCTGATTACATTAGGCTTGACTGTTGCTTTATGGCAAAGTGGAACATTTAGCTATCAAGTAGGTGCTGCGGCACCATCTTGGTCAGCAGAATTTTATGTTCCTTGGATTCAATCTCTGGGGATTAACATTCACTTGGCTGTGGATGGTTTATCACTGCTTATGGTGGGCTTAACGGCATTGTTAGGTGTACTGGCAGTAGGTTGTTCATGGGGTGAAATTCAAAAGAACGTTGGTTTCTTCCACTTAAACCTTTTATGGTCTTTAGGTGGTGTGATCGGTGTATTCCTAGCGATTGACATGTTCCTCTTCTTCTTCTTCTGGGAGATGATGCTGGTTCCAATCTACTTCTTGATCGCACTTTGGGGTCATAAAGGAGCAGATGGTAAATCGCGTGTTTATGCAGCGACTAAATTCTTTATTTATACGCAAGTTGCTGGTTTGATCATGCTTGTTGGTATCTTAGGTCTGGTGATCTATGGATATGCAATGACGGATCAAATTGCTTTTGGTTATAACCATTTACTCAGTGTAGCCAATACACTTGATGCAAACCCTCAAACAGCCTCGATTGCTTTTGCATTTATGATCTGTTTGTTTATTGGTTTCGCAGTAAAACTTCCAGTGTTCCCTTTACACGGTTGGTTACCAGATGCGCATGCACAAGCACCTACAGCAGGTTCTGTAGACTTGGCAGGTATTTTGATTAAAACTGCTGCATACGGTCTATTGCGTTTTGTTATTCCATTTTTCCCAGTCGCTTCTGCACAATTTGCAGACGTCGCGATTATTCTGGGTTTAATTGGTATTTTCTACGGCGCTTGGTGTGCTTTCCAGCAAACCGATATGAAGCGTCTATTGGCTTACACATCTATTTCACATATGGGCTTTGTATTACTCGCGATTTACGCAGGTAATATTTTAACATTCCAAGGCTTAATGATCATGATGTTGGCACATGGCTTGTCATCTGCTGCATTGTTCATTATGTGTGGTCAAGTCTATGAGCGTTTACACACACGTGATTTACGTTTAATGGGTGGTATCCGAGGTCAATTCCAATATTTACCTTTCTTCTTGATGTTCTTCGTTGCAGCGTTAGTCGGTATTCCTGGCTTGGGTAACTTTATTGGTGAATTCCTGATCTTAATGGGTTCATTTGGTCGTTTCCCAATGTTTACGATTATTGCAGCGATCAGCTTAGTGTTTGCAGGACTATATGGTTTAATCCTCATTCACAAAGCATTGTTTGGAACACCAAACGAAGAGCAAAAACAACACTATGCAAGCCCATTAAAAGACTTGAATGCGCGTGAGCTTAGTATTTTGTTAATTTGTGCTGTTGGTCTTTTATGGTTGGGTCTATATCCGCAAACATTCCTTGATATTTCAAACTCAAGCATGATGTGGATTGCAAACAGCTATATCCCAGTACAAGAAGTTGTTGATGTGACAGAACAAGTCGTATTACAACAAAATGTGGAGATGCAATAAGTCATGAACTTCACAGTTTCTTTTTCTGAGCTAATGCCATTGGCTCCAGTCATGATTGTTGCGTTGACAGCAATCGTTGTCATGATCTTGACTGCAATTAAACGTAATCATAATTTGATTGCGACAGTATCAGTGATTGGTCTAAACCTTGCCTTGTTAAACATTCTATATAGTTTGTTTATGGGGCCACAGGTTTCTCCAAACGTAATGAACTTATTTATGGTGGATCCATTCTCACTGTACTATCAAGTCATTATTTTGCTGGCTGCATTAGCATGTTGTACCTTGTCTCACGCTTATATTGAAACGTATAAAGACAATCGTGAAGAACTTTATCTATTGATGTTGATCTCTGTTTCAGGGGCAATGTTAATGGTGTCAAGCTCACACTTTGTATCGTTCTTTATCAGCTTAGAATTAATGTCTATTCCTGTTTATGGTTTGATTGCTTACACGTACCAACGTGGCAACTCACTTGAAGCAGGCGTGAAATACTTAGTTCTTTCAGCAACCGCTTCTGCGACCTTACTCATGGGTATGGCGTACATGTATTCAGTATTAGGCTCATTGTCTTTTGCTGGTCATGTCGATGGTTTAGTTTGGACGCTAATTAATACACGCGATCCTGCTGTTGAAGCGGCATTACAAGCCTATTTACCACAGTATGGTGCGCAACTGGTTTCAGTATTTGGTATTTTGGGTCTAGGCTTAATCATTGCGGCTGTCGCGTTTAAATTGTCACTTGCTCCATTCCATAAATGGACACCAGATGTTTATGCTGGTGCGCCAGCACCGATTGCAACGTTCTTGGCAACAGTTGCGAAAGTTGCAATGCTTGGGGTATTTGTACGTTATTTACTGTCTTCAGGCGTATTGAACATTGAATCGATCAATACCGTGTTGATCGTGATTGCTGTGATGTCTATTTTGGTGGGTAACTTACTTGCGGTTAAGCAAGTGAATGTCAAACGTATTTTGGCTTACTCTTCAATTGCACATTTTGGTTATTTAATCTTGGCCATCGTTTCAATGTCATTTTTAAGTTTAACCTCAGTGAGCCTATATATATTGACTTATGTATTGACGACGATTGGTGCCTTTGGTGCAGTCGCGTTGATGTCTAGTCCATATAATAATAGTGACGAAGCTGAAACGCTGGCAGATTACCGTGGTTTGTTCTGGCGTCGTCCAGTATTGACTGCAACATTGACGGTGATGATGTTGTCTTTAGCGGGTATTCCGTTAACTGCTGGTTTCATCGGTAAATTTATGCTGGTGATGACGGTTGTTTCAGGTGCGCATTGGTTCTATGCGGCAATGATTATTATCGGTTCGGGTATTGGTTTGTACTACTACCTACGTGTCATGATTGTGATGTATATGACACCGCCAGATGTTCCACGTATCGATGCAGATAAGCATTGGGGACAGAAAGTCGGTGGTATCATGGTACTTCTTGCTGCACTCGCTGTATTGGTGATTGGTGTTTATCCAGATCCAGTAATCGCGATTGCGCAAAATGCTCAAATGATCGCCCCTTTACAGGCAATTATTCGATAATCTGAAAATCCTGTCGTGATTAACAAAAAAAGCCCTCATTGATTGAGGGCTTTTCTTATTTCTTATATAAAAAACATTTATAATAGTGGAAATTTACTTTTATGTTTTAGGTGTTCTCCCGTGCCCATTCAAGAAATCCGTCATCCGCTCATTCGTCATAAATTAGGTTTATTGCGTCGTGCAGATATCAGCACCAAGAACTTCCGTGAACTTGCTCAAGAAGTAACGATGCTTCTCACTTACGAAGCAACCAAAGATTTACAGATTGTTGATCACGAGATTAATGGTTGGAATGGTAAAGTGGTTGTCGATCGTATTGCAGGCAAAAAAATAACAGTTGTCCCGATTCTACGTGCAGGTATTGGCATGTTAGATGGCTTTTTAAATCTCATTCCAAGTGCCAAAGTATCTGTATTAGGTCTTGAGCGTGATGAAGAAACGCTTGAAGCGCGTACTTATTATAAAAAGTTAGTCCCTGATGTTCAAAATCGTTTAGCAATGATTATTGATCCAATGTTAGCAACAGGTTCATCACTGGTTGCAGCGATTGATGTGCTTAAAGCAAGTGGTTGTAAAGACATCCGTGTGATGGTATTGGTTGCGGCGCCAGAAGGGATCAAGCGTGTAGAAGCAGCACATCCAGATGTAATTATTTTTACGGCTTCAATTGACCAAGGTTTGAATGAACAGGGCTATATCATTCCAGGTCTGGGTGATGCAGGCGATAAAATCTTCGGTTCAGTTCAAAAAGATTAATTTAAGATTTTGAGCAAAAAAGGAGGCTTCTGGCCTCTTTTTTATATACTGTTATTCAAATGCTTAAACAATAGGGCAACGATCATGAAGTTAGAATATCAATTCGGTAAAGTGGTTAAATATAATCCAGAGAAAGGTTTTGGTTTTATTTCTATGGCTGGAGAAGATGTTTTTTTCCATATTTCTGATTTTCCAGAAGGCGCTGAAGAAGAGCCTAAAAGAAATGATAAGGTTAAATTTGTGCTTGAAGAAAATGGGGAAAAACTCAAGGCAACGCGTATCGAGAAACTTGATCCAAACCCTGCAAAAACCAAGCAAAGAAAAATTTTGCAACATAACGAAGCCATTACGACAGATTTGTTGTCAAAATTTCTAAGATAATGATTTAAGACAAAATAAACAGAAGGATGAAGATTCAATTTCAGTCCAAAATTTATCTTTGTCTTAAACTAAGTGATTGAATCGTTATTGCTTTTGTGTCTGTACAAAAAGATTAAAACGTGATTAAAATACAAAGGAGGCGGGGGAGCCTCCTTTGTATTATTGCGTGTCTTTAAAAATTTTAAAATTTTGATTCTTATACATTGAATTCAAGCGGGACTGGGGAAGTTTATGTTTTACAGGGGAGTATTACATACGTATGATTCTGAAAATAAAGTCGGAACAATATATATTGATGAGCAAAAAATAACAGTTCACTTTAATTTAAAAGATCTACCAAACTCGATCATTCAGCCGCAAATTGGGGAGCGGGTTAAATGTATTCTGGTCGATGAAGCGAATGATAAATATGCAAAATATATTGTCCGTTTAGACAATAAAAATGCTCGAACTGAGCAGAGTTCTGTTCAAAGCCAAAGCTCGAAATTAGCGAAGACTTCTAATGTTTTATTAAAAGAAAAAAACCGAAAAGAATCTACTCAAAAATCTGTTATTAGCCAAGCTGATGAAGGTGTTACGAAACAGGTTAACGTTATTGCAAAACCTCAAGTTAAACAAACAGCAATTCAAAATGTTGAAAAGCAATCAGCCAAAATAAAACAAAATATTGATTTAAAGCCAAAGATCGATCTAAATGAAACTTTTAAAGTTAATGAGCAGCATCAAACAACTGAGGCGTTTCATTCACCACAAAGTCTTCAATCAAAATTGATTTTACAAAATGCTGAAAATGAACTGATCAGAAAACTGTTGAGTTCAAGTCTCGAACAATCAAATAAGGATGATTTAGAGCAGACAACACAGGAGATAGATCATGGCTCAGATTTAAAAATAGCAGAAGAAAATAATCAACTAAAATCTGAAAATCCGCATGCTGAAAGCACTGAAAGCACTGAAAGCACTGAAAGCACTGAAAGCACTGAAAGCACTGAAAGCACTGAAAGCACTGAAAGCACTGAAAGCACTGAAAGCACTGAAAGCGTTCAAGAGTTTGAATTAAATTATGAAGCATTAAATACCAAGCAGCCGAATCTTATTGAGTCTACTGTGCAACATGATGAAAGGGCGCGAGATAATTTTGATGATGAAAAAGATTCAAATCTCCCTTTTCCACTTGTAGAATTTGAATTAAATTTTGAGAAACTTTCGGACTTACAAAATTTAAATATTCATAGTGAAGTTGATCAGACTGAAGAGACTGCATTCGAACAAAACGATGCTGCGAATGCGCAGCCTGCTGAACCAGAAGAGTTTGAACTTGATTTTGGTCGTTTAGCAGTACAGCAAGTAGATAACCATAAGCAAGTTAATCATACAGATTCTTCTGGAAACACAATCACTCAAGCGAATAATGATGGCTTTATCAATGAACAGCATGAAAATGAAAGCTTAAAAATTAAAAACCAAAAAGCTGACAATGATGTCATTCCGGAATTTGAATTAAATTATAAAATCTTAAACTCAGGTCAAGTTTCGTCAGAAACCGATCTCCAAATTCCTGTTGAAAATGAAAAAATAGAACAAAACAAACAGGATGAAGCGTTGAGTTCTGAATTTTTCAACATTGAATTTGAACTCGATTTTGATAAACTCAATAAGGACTCGGTTATTTTTGAAGGGGAAAATAGTCCAGAACAATCTTCTGAAGAGTTAAAAAAAATATCTTTTGAAGACGTTGAGTTGTTTTCTAATGCGGAGCTAGCAGTCGCTAAGGAGAGCAAGGTTTTACATAAATCAGCAGTTCCAGTATTGCCGCTTGCGAACAGAGTCCATACTAAAGATGGGGAATATTTTTCAACACAACCTAATATTAAAAAATTTGAACGTTGGAAAGAATCAATGCTATCTGCATCAGCAAATTCGACCAGTGACAAACATTATTTTCAAGGACAGCTTAAAGCTCCAGATCCAGCAATTGTTGATGCGATTAAGAAGAAAAATTGCATTCATTTAACGCAAAAGAAAAATGTGAGTTCAAGTGAAAATCAGTTTTCAACTGTTCAAAATAAAAGTTTAAAGAATAAAAAACGACAAAAAAGGACAAAGATATTGAACTTTACAGTTATGTCGGTCATCGCGGCATTGGTATTGGTGAATGGAAGTATGTGGGGATATCAAAGATTTCAACAATATAAGTCTGAGCAACAGGCTAAATTAACGATTTATATGCTTGAGCAAGAACAAAAAATAGAAGAGCAACGCCGTTCACATGGAAATTAATCGGACGAGCTTCTATCAGATCAGGCTTTGCAACAGTTGTCAGGTGTGAATCATTTGTTAGGATCGGATCAAATAAAGCATTGTCATAGTATATAAAAAAGCCCAAATAATATGGGCTTTTTTATATTTTGAATTTAACGGTTAACAAAATTATTTATCAAAAATAATTTAATGATTCACCACAAATTATTCATCACAAAACTTCATAAAGGCTTTTAAGCCAGGTCCTTTATATTTTTGACGATGCACCAACATAAATAAGGGACGAGTTAATTGCCAGAAAGGTGTGCTAATTTCAACCAGTTGCTGTTTTTCTAATAAAGGCTCAATGGCAAGCTTTGAAATACATGACAAACCTAGACCACCCGCCACGATTTTTAGAATCGCTTCATTATGACCCAGTGTCAGGCGAATATTGGCATTTGGTAAGTCTTTTAAAATAGCGTTATCGAAAACTTCACGTGTACCTGAACCTTCCTCACGCAAAACCCATTCGGCATCAATAAAATCTTCAATCGTTACTGGTCGATTTAATTGTGCGATTGGATGATTAGGTGAACAACACACGGCAAGTTCATCATCACGCCAATGGATCGATTGTAATTGAGGTAAATGACATGAACCTTCAATTAACGCCAAATCTAACTGGAATTGATTTACCGCTTCGATCATTTGACGTGTATTGCCAACCTGTAGTTGTAGATGAGCTTGAGGTTGAGCTTGTAGAAAATTCGCCATTAAGTCTGGCATTAAGTAATCACTGATGGTGAGCGTGGCTCCAATGCGCAAATCAATACTTTGTAATTCACCTTTGGCAGCCTGTTCAAAAGACTCACAACGACCCAGAATTTCGAGCGCTTGAGGAAGCAAGAAACGACCGAGATCATTTAACTGTAAACGTTTACCTAAGCGATCAAATAACGGTGCGCCTAAACCATCTTCCAGATCTGCCAAAGCCATACTCGCAGCACTTTGAGTCAGTCGGACGGCATCGCTCGCCTTCGTTACAGTACCTTCTTGAGCAACGGCTACAAAAACTGCCAATTGGCGTAGTGTCATGCGCATGGATGAAGCCTTAATGTGAAAAAATATTAATAAATTACTGGGTCATGCTACCATGAGCAGAGTCTATCGTGCCACGTAGAAATTATGTCATTTGAGAAATTTAGCCTAGAAAAAGTTTTGTCTGTACATCGTTGGACCAGCACATTGTTTAGTTTCACGATGACACGGCCTGCACATTTTAAGTTTACTGCAGGCCAATTTGCCCGTATTGGTTTGAAAGTGGGTGATGGTCTCGTTGTACGTGCTTATTCTGTGGTGTCTTCACCGTTTGATGAGACTTTAGAGTTTTTCTCTATTGTTGTACCGGATGGTGCTTTTACATCTAATCTTCAACACTTGAAAGTTGATGATGAACTTTATTTAGAAAAAATACCTTATGGGTTTTTAACACTGGCGCGTTATCAATTGCCTGCACCACATGACTTATGGTTATTGGCAACAGGAACGGGGCTTGCGCCTTTTATTTCGATGTTACAAGATTTTGAAACTTGGCAAAAGTATTCCCAGATTAATCTGGTATATAGCGTTCGTACAGCATCGGAATTGGCTTATTCAAAGCGTATTGAAGAAATCGTTGAAACTTTTGGCGAAGGCCATACAGGTTTTAAATTCATTCCGATTATTACCCGTGATCCTGAAGCACCTTTACATGATCGTTTACCGATTTTGATTGAAAATGGTCAATTAGAAGAAACAGCGGGGCTTTGTTTTAATCCAGCATCAACACATATTATGCTTTGCGGGAATCCTGAAATGGTTGAAGACACGAAAGAGGCTTTAAAAGCGCGTGGCTTAACCATGAACCGTCGTGGTGAAGGTAATATAGCGGTTGAAAATTATTGGTAACGCGATGGGTTTTGAACTCAACGACCAGTCTAAATAAATATTAAGCCTATTCAAATATTAAGCGCGTTCAAATATTGGGCTAATTCAAATTATTCTTTTCAATTTAAAACCTCCAAAATGGAGGTTTTTTAATTATTTCAAAAATTAATGCACAAACATGTCCATAAATTGGCGGATTTCTTGAATTGCAGTTTCCACATCACTAGTGAGCCATGTCGGTTCAAAAAGACCTGCATAATGATCCACACGATCATGTGGAACGACTAAGCGAATCGGGCAATCTTCTTCTAAAAGCCGCCAAGGAATAATCGGTACTTCGTTGTCTAAGAACGCCGCAATATTACGAATATCAATAATCATTGCATTGATACACTCAGGGAAAGGCATGACAGAAAACTCTTCCGTCTTTCTACGGAAATATTCTAAGTCACCCCATTTTAAAATATAGCTTGGTTTATTGAATTCAATAATTCCAATCAAATGCTCATCGCGAGTACTATGTAAGTAACATTGATGAGTGACATCTGTGTCTAAATCTAAAGAGACACTTTGCCTCGAATAGGTCATAAAATTCAACAGCGAAAAGATGGGGGAACATATTATAGCCCATTTTGTTAAATTCTTCTGATCTTCTGAAAATTACATCACTACGAATTGATAATGATTATTCACACAAAACAACATAAGTGCTTGTTAGTATAATTATTAGTATAAATAAACTTAATCAACAAAATATAAGTGAGGGTGAATCATGACTCAAGATTTCAATAAGCCGCCCCAAGATCCCAATCATCAACAATCGAATAGAAGAAAACGGATTCCTGTATTTATTTTGATTATTGTCGGAATATTTTTAGCATCGTTTATTTTCTATGTACTTGCTGATCGTAATCCTGAGCAAATTGATCAATCTATTCCTGCAACATCCACCAATGATTCAAACACAGCGACAGCATCTGATGATTCTGCTGTCAACAATACAACGACGGCCATTGCAGAAGATACTGCGACAGCACAGTAGTCGAGTTCATCGTAGAGAAAGCATACAGCCTTAGACATGTTCTAGGGCTTTTTTGTGGGTCTATAATTTATGGATTTAAGCGCTTATGTACATGATATGTAGTAATTATGCAGCATATGGTTGAAAAAGGTTGAACCCAATCTAGAGCAAATCTAAGGTGTAGAGATGGATTAACAAATCTAAGGCTAAACTTTATTGCTTTAACTAAAGAATTGATTAAACAAATTAGCTTTAACAAAGGCTTAGAAATAAACATGTAATCATTATTTATTTAAAATTGTCCAAGCTTAATCATTTTTTTCGAGCTTAATAACTCAAGCTTAATAACTATAGTTTTAAACAAAATGAATGAGTTTTAAACAAAATAAATGAACAAAAGTTGCGATTAGAAAAACTAAATTTAGACAAGAGGTGAAGGTATGAACGACTATTTTAACAGTCCGTCACGTGGTGGATTTGATGCTGCGTACTACTGGGAACAATTTCACCCGATTTTAGCCGCTGTGGCTATTTTGATTGTCGGTTGGATTGTTGCACTCATCATTGCTGCAGGTATAAAAAAATTATTAAGTAAACTCAATACGAATCAGCGTTTATCAACTGCGACCGGGCATCGTTCTAATATCGAAAATATTGTTTCTCGAGTCGTCTTTTGGATCGTGATGATCATTGCTGTGATCGGCGCATTGAATGTGTTGAATTTGACCAGCGTAAGTGGTCCGTTTAGTAATATGGTTCAACAGTTCTTATTGTTCATTCCTCAACTTTTAGCCGCAGTCGCCGTTGCTTTTATTGGTTGGATTGTTGCAAATTTAGTAAAAGTTGGACTGACCAAGCTGTTAAATCGTACCCAACTGGATGAAAAGTTGAGCCAAGATGTAGGCGTGACTTCCATCAGCCAAAATATTAGTGAAATTGTTTATTGGTTGATTCTACTTCTATTTTTACCGATCGTACTTTCTATCCTCGGTTTGAATGGTTTGTTGTACCCAGTTCAAAACATGGTGAATGAAGCTGTAGGTTATCTGCCGAATATATTTATGGCGGGTATTATTGTTTTTGTTGGGTATATCTTGGCAAAAATTGTACGCGGTATTGTTGAAGGTTTATTAGGAAGCTTAAATGTTCAACAGCAAGCAGAAAAAATTGGATTATTTAAAAACTCCAATTTACCTAAGGTTTTGGGATCATTTGTCTTTGCAATCATCATCATTACGTCATTAATTATTGCATTTGAAGCATTGGGTGTGAATGCAATTTCACAACCTGCAACTGCAATGCTGTATGAAATTATGAATGCAATTCCTCATATTATTGCAGCAGGTTTAATCCTGATTCTGTCTTATGTGGTGGCGCGATTCGTTGCTAATTTGGTGGTTGATGTTGTTTCAGGTACTGGCTTAGATGAGGTTCCAGCGAAACTAGATATTCAACGCTTTTTAGGAACAACTAAACTGTCGTGTGTTGTTGGTTATCTGATCGTTTTCTTTACTATGTTATTTGCTGTTTCAGAAGCGGCGAATCGACTTGGGTTTGAGCAAGTCAGCGAATTGATCGCCATGTTTATTTATTTCGGTGCCAATATTTTACTGGGCGCTGTGATTTTGGTCATCGGTTTTTGGCTGGCGAATATCGTTGCGAATGTCGTACAACGTGGTGAGAACAACAGCTCACGTTGGTTAGGTACGTTAGTTCGTGTTTTGATCATGGGCTTAGTTGTCGCAATGGGTTTACGCGCAATGGGCATCGCAGATTCGATTGTTAACTTAGCCTTTGGCTTAACCTTAGGTGCTGTTGCAGTGGCATTTGCTTTGGCCTTCGGATTAGGCGGTCGTCAACCGGCTGAGCGTTTATTGACGGATTTGATCGATAAAGCAAAAGACGAAGCAGATAAACCTAATCCATTACGTGGATCAGAACAATCTGACTCAAAAACCACGCCAGTTGCTCCGCTACAAGAGCAAATGGATTCAACCACGGTATCTGAAGAATATCTAAATAAGGATCTACCAGCGGGTGCTGATGTAAAGCCAACGGACAAACCGTTGAATAATCCATTTGGATCTACCGGTGAATCACTGTTAAATGATAAACCGCAAGATGACCTAAAATAACCTTTAATTTGTATTTAAGATCAGTCACGATATCGTGGCTGATTTTTTATTCTTAACCTTATTTGAGGAGAATGCAAAAAGCATAAGATTGAATTCAAAGATGATAATGATTAAAATTTTAAAGTATTTGAAGAGAGCAGAGATTGAAAATGAGCTGCTGTTCATTCAAATATGAGCGGACTATTTAAAGAGGAAAATAACAATGAAAAAGAAACCCAATAAGTTTATAGCACCTATTGTGATTGCGGGTATTACCATCGGGTTTTTGGCCAGCGCGTTCAAATTCGTTTTTGCTAAATCAGATGATGAAAAAAAAGTTGATGTAAAAACAGAGGAATTGAACGCTCAAAATTCTCAGCAAGATTCTTAAGCAGATCTTCAACAGGAGAATGAATTATCAGCTATCCTTATTTTCAGCCATCCTTAATGGTTCAGGAAGCAGGTTTATGTCTGAATACAAATGAATGTTGATCGGGCTTTAAAAATAACTCAATCCCTTGATGTATAAAGATTGAGATCGAGTTCGTATTGAATCTGATCAATATCTCAAGTGGATGTTCAGGTTCTAATATTATTTTCGTGCTCTCATATTGAAGATATAAGTTAAACAAATTGCGATGCTGCATGTGCAGATGACCATGCCCATTGAAAATTGAATCCGCCCAAATGCCCCGAAACATCAAGGATCTCACCGACAAAGTACAGGCCTTTTTGCTTCTTACTTTCCATGGTTTTTGATGAAACCTCAGTCGTGTCTACACCACCCAAAGTAACCTCAGCAGTTCGGTAACCTTCAGTTCCAGATGGTTTAACATCATATGCATGTAAGCGTTGTGCAACGTGTTCTAATTTTTCATCGCTGATATTGCCAATCGACATTTCCGCGACATCTGACCAAATTAAAGTTTGTAATTCTAAGACAACACTTTTAGGTAAGTGCTCAGTCAATAAGGTCCGTAATAATACTTTCGGTTGACTGTTTTTCTTGGTTTTAAAGAAGTCAAACAGATCAATATACGGTAAGAAATTCACTTTAAAACTTTGTCCCGCTTCCCAATAATTTGAAAGCTGTAAAGAGCTTGGTCCACTCAAACCACGATGCGTGAACAATAACGCTTCAGTAAAACTATTCAGCTCATTCGATAACGTTGCATCAACAGCATTACCACTTAAACGTGTGGTGACTTCCTTAAAACCATCTGAGAATGTAAAAGGAACTAAGCCTGCCCGAGTCGGGTAGATGTGATGACCAAACTGTTTAGCGATATCATAACCAATACCTGAGCCACCTAAAGTTGGAATAGATAAACCACCAGAAGCAACAACCACAGATTCACATTGAAAATAACCGATAGACGTTGCCACTTGAAAAGTATGGTCATCGATGGCATTGACGGCTTTGACTTCAGCACTGGTCTTAATATCCACCAATCCTGTTTTTTCACATTCTGCTAACAGCATTGCTAGAATTTCTTTAGCGCCGTTGAGTGTGAACAGCTGTCCATGCTTACGCTCTTCGTATTCAATCCCATACTCACAAACCAAACCAATAAAATCCCAATTGGTATAGCGAGTCAAAGCTGAAATGACGAAATGTGGATTATGAGAAATGAAATTGTCAGGCTCTACATACAAATTGGTGAAATTACATTTACCACCACCCGACATGAGTATTTTTTTACCCACTTTATTGGCTTTTTCCAGAACCACAACTCTTCGTCCACGTTGAGCAGCCATGTATGCTGTCATTAAGCCAGATGCACCCGCACCTAAAATGACAACATCATATTGATTTGTAGACATGACTAACTCACGGGAAAATAAAGCTGGGCATTATAGACAAGTTTAGCTTTTTTTTCAGGGCTTATCTTGATCCAGATGAACTTAAATTGAAGCCAGCCGACCTTGTAGACCGCCTGAATGGATGATTAGTATTTTCGTTGTAGATGTTATTTTTTGCTGATCAATTAAATCAAATATGCCATAGAGCATTTTAGCGGTATAAACGTGTTCTAGTGGTATGTTGTATTGAGTTTCAAAACTGTCAATAAATTGCATGAGTTCTGCTGTGGTTTTGGCATAGCCGCCATGACAATAATCATCGATAATCTGCCAGTTTGATTTCTGAGTGAGTTGAGTCATATCTTTATTTAAGAAATCACCTTTTAAGGCGGAAAATCCTAAGACCTGTTGATGCGGATCACTGGCTTCAATCAGACCCGTAATCGTCCCACCGGTACCGACAGCACAGCATATTAAGTCAAAATGAGCTTTATCTTTAGCGCTTAAAATCTCCTGACAACCCCGAATAGCAAGGGCATTTGTGCCACCTTCTGGAATAACATAATACTCAGGAAACTGCTGAATTAGCTGTGCTAAATATTCAGGTTGATCTTTTTGTCGATAGTCTTCACGACTGACAAACTTGAATGTCATGCCAAACTGCTGTGCCGTTTGTAAAGTTGAATTTAGCGGACGATTAGCTAACTCTTCACCACGGATGATGCCCACACTTTTAAAGCCATACTGATGCGCTGCAAAAGCGGTCGCGGCAATGTGATTTGAATAAGCCCCGCCGAAGGTAAGTACTTTTTTCAGACGCTGACGCTTTGCTTCAAGAAAGTTATATTTTAGTTTAAAAAATTTATTACCTGATATTTGCGGATGAACTAAATCCAAACGTTTAATGGTGAGGGTGACTTGCTTATACTGAATATTTTGATAGGGAATTTCTAGGGCGATTTCATCAAACATCACAAAATAATCTATACAGGCGAAGGCAAGTGATATTGTATCGAAAAAAAGTGTCAATGCGGTCCAGTGAGCGTTCGCTATTTTATGAGTTTTCATCTGTGTGATGAATTGTAATGGACCAACTTAGACAGTGATCGATACATTAGAATTGATTTTGATACCATCAATGCACTAGAAAATATATTCACAATGACCAATCACTATTTTATTTCTTTCATTTTTTTAAGTGCTTGTCTATTAGGTTGTCAACCAAGCGAAGATAAAGTTGAAAAAGTTAAACCACTTAAGCCAAATCAAAAGCAATCGATTATGCAAGCGCATCTAGATCAATTTGAACAATGGAAAAAGACTCAAAATCCAGTGGAATTGGAGCAGTATCAGAATTATTTCAACACGCATTTAAAACAAAAACCGACCTTATTCGAGTTAACTTATAATTCACATCCACTCGGTGGAGAGTGCGAGAAATTTCGATTTAGTTTACCGCCAAAGTCATTGTGGAAAAATTTATTACCGACCTTACAACTGATTGAAAAACTACAGCTCAATGGCGTGTATGATCATTATAAAATTGTGTCTGTATATCGCAGTCAGGAAGCCAACAGCTGTGTAAAAGGTGCGCAAAAAAGCAAACATTTAAAAAATTATGCAGTTGATTTTCAAACCTTAGATCAAAATTTCAAACCTTATGCAGATACTGATCTAGTAGAACAAAGATTATGTGAATTTTGGCGTAAAGAAGGGCGGCAGTATCGTTTAGGATTAGGTGTTTATGGCAAACAACGCTTTCATATTGATACGCAAGGATATCGAACTTGGGGTGTGGGTTATAAGTCAGCAAGCTCACCGTGTTTAAAATGAAGTAACTGAACAAGATCAATAAATTTTATCTATATGATTTGCTGAATATTTTAAATTGATTTTAGCTTAAACAAGAAGCCACTTAATAAATCAAAAATGATCATTTTGAAGCATTAAATTGATAGAGGAAATTCCTTCTCCCTCTGGGAGAAGGGATGCTATGGATCAATTTATTGCGTATGAAGGAGCTTTTAAAAAGATTCTAAAGTGCTGAATGGAATAGCATAAATTGAATAGAGTTTAAAATTATAGACATAAAATCTTAATCATTATTCTTATATTTTGTATATATTTTAGACTGTTCAATGTTATGCTGGAGAGAAGAAAGGATATTCAGCCGATAAAACAATAATGAGGGGGCAGTATGAAAACACTTACCCAAGCTATATTCATTGTTATCGCCTTATTGAGCAGCGGATGTGATAACAAAGATCCATTTAAGCCTAAAACTGAATTACGCACTATGATTATTGGCGGTGTGCCTGTATATGAGCGTGATTACAAACTTGCTCAAGATTTAAGTGCTGAGCAAATTCAGCTTAAAGATTAAGGTGCATCTTTCGAAATGTCTGCATGATGAATGACATGAAAAAGATCTCGAATTAACTTCAATGTTTATTACACTTCTTTCATCATGTTTATTCATTGATACGTTTGAACAAGTGATATTTAAAAAAGCTATTCTTGAAAATGTGCTTGGTTGTAAATAACACGTTTATTTGTGAAAAATGCGCTAAGCTTAATTTGTGCGCTAAAGTTTCTTGATCTATTTATATATTTAAATGCTTTTAAGTGAGCAATTTCATTCATCATCTCATCACACATTAAACTGGATTTAAGTAAGATCTACGCTGACTTTTTTAAATCGATAAAAAAATAGCGAGATATTCAACTTCTAAATCTGTAGAATCTGTTCGTGAATTTAAATTAGGGTGGCGTTGTGGAATCATTTTGGATTTTAGGCTCAATTGCATTTGCTCTAATGTTAGGTGCGATGAGTCCAGGGCCGACTTCAATTTATGTCGCCAAAAATTCGATTGCGATTTCAAGAAAACATGGTTTATTTACGGCATTGGGGACAGGTGCGGGTGCAGCAATATTTGGTTTGCTGGCGGTATTAGGTCTACAAGCATTTTTATTGGCAGTGCCATCTGCATATATCATCTTAAAAATTTGTGGTGGTCTTTATTTACTTTGGCTTGCTTTTAAAATCATCAAACATGCTAAAGAGCCGATCGATCATTATCCAACGACTGAAACGCAAATGTCATTACGCCGTGCATTTATGACAGGACTAATTACTCAATTATCAAATCCAAAGATTGCTATTGTTCTCGCCAGTATTTTTACAGCACTTTTACCTAAAGTTATTCCTACTTATTATTATTTTTTCTTGCCTTTGTTGTGCTTTTTCATAGATGCGGGATGGTGCTCATTGGTCGCTGTGGCATTGTCCGCAGAGAAACCACGCCGTGTGTATCTAAAATTTAAAGCGGGTTTTGATCGTGCTGCAGGTACTGTTATGACGGTATTGGGTTTAAAACTCATTTTTGGTATGAAATAACACAAGCATCTTATTAATATTCATATTGAGTCGTATCGATCCTTAAAAATCTTGATTGAAATAAATATTTAGAGGAAACTTTCTTTAGGTTCAAACCCTATGAAAGTTTAAAATTAATCTCATTCATTTCCAAATCATTAAACCTTAAATTTTAGACCTTAAACGTTGATCTTCTTTTAATTAATGTCCCCTAATAAGATGCTTTTGGTCATAAGTTTTTGATCAAAATATTTTCACGGTATCATCGTTGGCAGATCGGCTTCTTTCAATTGAGTAAGATGAGTAAATTAAGTAAGCGCGTAGATTGCTTGATGATGAAGTCAATTTATCGATTCAGATGAAGCTTTAAGCTGGGATCATTTAAAGATAAGATTATTTAAAGATAAAATTATTTAGATCACATTATGAACTAGATAAAGAACTAGAAAATAAGAACAAGAAGATAAGAACTAGAAAATAAAAAAATGATGATTTTCATCACAAATTATTCTTTTTAAGCGATTTCATTGATATCATGCGCTCCTTATTTATAATAAAACCTTATGGTAAAATATGTCTAATAAATTAACTTTAACAGTCGTTCTTACTGGCCTCGTATTGTCAGCATGCTCAACTACTGAAACTTCTAGAACCATCCAAGCGCCGCAAGTGACGGCTGCAACAGCCGCAGTTAAATATACAGGAATCAAAACGCCTGTTTCGATTGGTCAGTTTGATAATCGTTCAAGCTACATGCGCGGAATCTTCTCTGATAATGTTGACCGTTTAGGTGGACAAGCCAAAACTATTCTAGAAACACATCTCCAGCAGACTGGATATTTCTCAGTTTTAAATCGTGATAATTTGACCGCATTACAACAAGAAGCAGGTTTTAATAAAACAGCTCAGGCGATTAAAGGTGCACGTTTTGTATTCACTGGTGACGTGTCTGAATTCGGTCGTAAAGAAGTCGGTGATCATCAACTGTTTGGTATTTTAGGCCGCGGTAAAACGCAAATTGCCTATGCAAAAGTGAATTTAAATGTCGTCGATGTAAAAACTGCTGAAGTTGTACATTCCGTTCAAGGTGCAGGCGAATATGCATTAAGCGAACGTGAAGTACTCGGTTTTGGTTCTACAGCGTCTTATGATTCGACTTTGAACGGTAAAGTCTTAGATTTGGCTGTTCGTGAAGCAGTGAATAATTTGGTTGTTGATGTACAAACCAACAAGTGGTCAACCAAATAAAATCATACAAAGGTTTGAATAAATGAAAAAAATATTCTTAACTTTATGTGGTTTGGCCACTTTAAGTTTAGTGGGGTGCGCCTCCGCTCCCCAAGCTTTATACAGTTGGGGGGAATATCCTCAACAGTCGTATTTGTTGTTGAGCTTACCTGAAAAAACTTCACCTCAAGAACAAATCTTAAAGCTAGAGAAAGATGTTGAAAAAGCCAAAGCGAAAAATTTGGCTGTACCACCAGGCGTTTATGCACATTTGGGTTTGATGAATCTTAATGCGCAAAATGCGACACGGGCAGCGGAATATTTTGAGTTAGAGCGTCAGGTTTATCCTGAATCGACTGTCTTGATGGATCGACTGTTAAAGAAAATGGGTGGTACAGCAGCTGGAGTGTCTAAAAAGTGAAAATAATCAAACAACTTTTAGCGCTTGGCGTTGTCACGACATTATTAACAGGCTGTGCAATGTCGCCAAAAAATAACCGCGATTTAGCGACTTTTGCTGCGAACATGCCGAAATCAATTTTGGTGTTGCCGCCAGTGAATGAATCACCTGATACTCGTGCAACTTATGGCTATTGGTCAACTGTGACTTTGCCTGTCGCTGAAGCAGGCTACTATGTTTTCCCGATTGCTGTCGTCGATACGATGCTCAAGGAAAATGGAGTGTTCAATGGTTTTGATGCGCAAGCGATTGATCCGAAAAAATTAAAAGAAATTTTCGGTGCGGATGCTGCGTTGTACATCAAAGTTAAAGAATATGGTTCGAAGTACCAAGTTTTACAGTCTGTTGCTTCGGTTGCAGTTGAAGCCAAACTGGTTGACTTAAAAACAGGTCAATTGCTTTGGGAAGGCCAAGAAAAGTTGCAGCAAGCCAACGATAATGGCGGTCTACTTGGCGCTTTGGTGGGTGCATTGGTCGATCAAATTGCCAATCATTTGAATGACAAAGGATATACCTTGTCTCGCTCTGTGAGTAGTCAGCTCTATACCCCGCGACTGGCTCAGCAAAAAGGACTTTTATACGGCCCGAGATCACCGAATTTTGTTCAAAATTCGATGAGTCCACAGCAATAAAAATATTTTTTTGAACAATCATCCTCTTAATCAATGATCCCCTCCAGTGAGGGGATTTTTTTAATCTTTAAAATGGACAGGGATCCATTGATAACTTGAACCATCTTTTGAATAAATATGACCAATCCCTGGGAAGGGTAAATGCGGTGCAGCGATGAGTTGTCCATCTTTTGCATATTCTGCAAAGTGTTTTAGACGGGTTTGAATTGCTGATTTCTGATCAATATCGAATTCGATGGCTGTTTCAGGCTTTTCAAACTGTAGTGTATGTGAATGTACAATATCTCCAATAAATACAACGTCTTGATCGTCCGCTTTCAATTTAAAGCTGTAATGTCCCGGTGTGTGACCAAATGACGGTTTAAATGTGATCCCGCCAAATGCGAGTGATTTATCCGAGAAAACTTTCACTTTCTTGGCTTTTTCATAAGGCGCTAATGCAGCTTTAATTTTTTCAACTGTGCCTAAGAAGCCTGCTTGTTTTTCTTTGGGCAAGCTATTGACTGTTTTAGGATTCAGCCAGTAATCGTATTCAGTTTTTGCTATATGCAGCGTCGCATTTGGATAATTTGGCACGCCGTTGTTTGAGATACCGCAGACATGGTCTGGATGTAAGTGGGTGAGAAATATGCCATTCACTTGCTCAGGTTGATAACCCGATGCTTTGAGGTTGTTATAGATTGAACCTAGATGCGCTCCAAAACAGCTTGCAGCACCACTGTCGACCATGAGGAGTTGATCGCCTGTCTTAATCAAGAAAGCATTCACAGAGGTTTGTATACCTTTGCTTTGATCAACATAGTATTTGTTCAGAATTTCATCTTTTTGTTCAGGACTCAGCCCTTTAAATTGTTCAGGTTTTAAGAAGTTTGTACCATCGAGTAGGGCAGTGATTTGGGTATTGCCGATTTGGTGATGGTAGTAACCTGCTACTTGTTTTGAGGCTTGGTGGTTAGTCGTGTTGGATTCGGCTGCTTGAACTGTTGTGAAAGTGGTAGAGCTTAGGGCGAGGGCGATCAAAAGCGGTTTTAAAGTTTTCATAGCATTCTTATTAAACTTAAAGGGATATATCTTTTTTAACATATTTATTGATGAGTTTAAAATTAGTTGAAAGCTCCTTCTCTTGCGCCATATATTGCTCAGGGAGAGGGTCGGGGTGAGGGAATCTATATATTGAGGAAATTTTGCCTTACTTTTGAAGGATCAAAAGTAACAAAAATCCTTTGTTCGTTAGAGGGCACATCCGTTTGCCTCTAACGAACGGGCTACATCCATGTCGCAGGTCATGTGATTGAAGACTGTTTTAACTACTTAATAAATTGATTAAAATCTTTCTTATGAACCGTAATTTCTATTGTATTTTCACGATCATTAGGTTTTTTTTGACGTAAATCCTCAATGATTGAGAATACAGTTGAGAAGATAGCAGATCGTGTAAATTGAAGTAAATTCTGAAGACTACTTTCAAACTCGCTGATTTTTACATAAGTATGTGTCGAATCATTAGATAACTCAAATGAGTCTGGAACTAAAAATAAAATATGATGCTCTAGTGAGTTTCGCCAAATTTTATAAAATCCAAATTGTCCATTTTGCTCATTTAGATCGTATATAAGGCTATTAATTGCAATCAAAGCAAAATTTTCTTTGATTTCTAAAATAGATTTATTTTTATGCCAAAAGTTATTAAATGCAGTATTTTTTTCAATTTTAAGTGAAAAATAATGACATAAAAATATTGCTAGTTTATCTAATATTGAAAAGCATAATCTGAAGCAAGTTCTTAACTTTTCTGATCTTATATTGATAATCTCATGATCATTTAATTCGGAATAACAACTTTCAAAATCAACTATAGAGCTCTCAGTAAATTTAGATTCATATAGGAGAGCACGAACTAATGAAAATTCAGCTTTAATACGATTTAAGTATTGTTCGTGTTTTAGAATATTTTCAGAAGAAACGACACCTTCAAATAATGTTAAGTTATCTCGTTCATTGGCTATACATGAACAATACATTCCATGAATATTCAAAGTTAGATTTTCTTTTATACACCATTGTCTAAAATCAGACATTTGCAAAAGGTCTTCTTTATTTTTCTTAATTTCGTCATCTTCGTCAAAATCGTTAATTTGAGATTTTAAAAAATGGATTCTTTCCAAGTAACTAGGTTTATATACACTTATTGTAAATGGGGATAAATACACGAAGGTATAGCCTTTTATTATTTCTTGAATCATTTTTTCAGTACGATGATCTAAAAACTTATCAAACGTTTCTAAGCATGTAGCTCTATTTAGAAATGCTTCTGGGTAGTCTAGTTTAGTTAAAGCTATCTTTTCATATATAAACATAGCTTCAGAGAATCGATACTGTTGTTTTAATGTATTCGCTAAATTGATTAAATTTTGATAATAAAGATTTGTATTTGTATCTTTGTTAATTTTTTTGAAATTTTGCCAATAAAGATTTTTTGCTTCACTATACAGTTCGCTATTTTCGTAGCTTAATAATTCATTTTTATAGCCAAAATTATTTGCAATGCTAATTTTGGCATTTGCTAAGTTATAAAAGAAGTGATTTATAAATTTGTCTTCGTAGTGACTGCGGTGTTTTTCAAGAATGTTAATCCCACTTAAAACAGCATCTTTATTTCTTAAATATGTGCCTGCATCAATATAATGACTTGCTAAATTAAAAAAAAGATTAAGAGAATACTCTGATATTGCATTTTTTTCTAATTCACCTAACATCATTTCACAACCTATTAGTGCATCAGTCCATTCACCAGCATCGATAGAATTAGAAATAGCGTTTATAGCTTCATTAATTTCATTTAGCTCTAATTTCATCCAAATAACTTATATAAAAGTCCTACTAAAATATAGCAGAGCTTCCGATAAGTGTCTAAAGTTACCTCGACCATTGTAAAGCAGTGCTTCCAATCTCCTGAATGTAGAAGGAGTAATACAGAATAAATCTAGTGATGGATGAGTCCTCTCCCTCAGGGAGAGGGTTGGGAGAGGGAAATAAAAAAGCCTCTACATCAGTAGAGGCTTTTTCTATCACAGACTTTAAATCTTAAGAAACTTTATCACCCGGTTTAGCACCGCTTTCAGGTGAAATTACCCAAACGCCTTCGCCATTCCCCGCAGCTAAAACCATACCGTTTGAAATACCAAAACGCATCTTACGTGGTGCAAGGTTTGCCACCATCACCACCAATTTGCCTTTTAAGTCTTGAGGCTCATAGAACTCACGAATACCGCTAAATACATTACGCGGTTCAGCTTCACCGACATTTAAAGTCAATTGAAGAAGTTTGTCAGAACCTTCAACGTGCGCTGCTTCTAAAACTTCAGCGACACGTAGATCAACTTTCATAAAGTCTTCGATGCCAATGGTGCTTGTGTTAAGAGTAGCTTCACCGACTTTAGGCTCAGCTTTTTTATCAGCCTTCTTCTCTTTTTTCTTTTCGACTTTGACGGGTTCAGCCGCAGCAGCCAAAGAGTCTTTAGACGCATCGACCATCGCTGCAACAGCTTTAGGATCAACACGCTGCATTAAAGGTTGGAACAATGCAATTTCATGACCGACAAGAATGTTTGTGCGAGAAGCAAAATTGAAAGATTCAAGTTTCAAGAACTCTTGTACTTGAGCTGCCAATGTTGGCAAGACAGGAGCAAGGTAAATCGCCAATTGACGGAATAAATTAATACCCACAGAGCAGACGTCATGGACTTGTTGGTCTTCACCTTCAATCTTCGCCAATGCCCAAGGTTTTTTCTCATCAATATATTGATTCGCTTTATCTGCCAATGACATGATTTCTCGAATCGCAGCAGAGAATTCACGAGCCTCATATTGAGCAGCGATTGAAATACCCGCATCGATGAAGCTTTGAACCAATTCAGGTTCTGCACAAGTCGCAGAGAGTTTATTGTCAAATTTAGTATTGATGAATTTTGCACAACGGCTGGCGATGTTCACCACTTTACCCACCAAGTCCGAATTCACTTTTTGTACGAAATCATCCAAGTTCAAGTCAGAATCTTCAACTTTATCGGACAACTTAGATGCAAAATAATAACGTAAATATTCAGGGTTTAAATGTTCTAAATACGTTTCCGCTTTAATAAACGTACCGCGAGATTTAGACATTTTCTGACCATTCACAGTCAAGAAACCATTCACGAATAAACCTGATGGCGTACGGTAGTTTGCGCCTTCAAGCATTGCAGGCCAGAACAGCGCGTGGAAGTAAACAATGTCTTTACCAATGAAGTGATATACCTCATTTTTAGAGTCTTTTTTCCAATAGTCCTCAAAGCTTAGTTCTGGACGTTTGGTTTTAATATAGTTTTCAAAACTAGACATATAACCGATTGGGGCATCGACCCAAACGTAGAAATATTTGTTCGGTGCATCAGGAATTTCAAAGCCAAAATAAGGCGCATCGCGTGAGATATCCCAGTCGTTTAAGCCCGCTTCAAACCATTCATCGAGCTTATTGGCGATAGAAACAGGTAAACGGCCTTCATCACGAGTCCACTTTTGTAGATATTCACCAAAATTAGGCAGTTTAAAGAAGTAGTGATCTGAAGATTTCTCAACAGGAGCAGCACCGCTCAAGGTCGATTTTGGATTGAGCAATTCAGTCGCGTTATACGTTGCACCACACACTTCACATGAGTCGCCATACTGATCTTCTGCTTTACATTTCGGGCATGTGCCTTTGATGAAACGATCTGAGAGGAACATGCCTTTTTCAGGGTCGAATAACTGATTAACAGGGCGAACTGCAATATTGCCTGCATCACGGTTTTTAAGATAAATTTCTTCCGAGCGATTTTTATTTTCTTCACTGTTGGTCGAGTCGTAATGATCGAAATGAACACCGAAACCATCAAAATCACGAATATGTTCTTTTTGCACGTTGGCGATTTGAGCTTCTGGTGAAATACCATTGGCTTCAGCACGAAGCATGATCGCTGTACCGTGAGCATCATCCGCACACACATAAGTCACATCATGACCCATTGCACGCATGGCACGAACCCAAATATCTGCTTGGATATAACCGAGTAAATGTCCCATATGAATCGGGCCATTGGCGTAAGGAAGGGCGTTAGTGACTAAGATATTACGCACGGATATAACTCTCTCATTCGTATTTTATGCAAGGTCAATGATTTTACCTGACTTGGATGCCAGTTGCACAACGGAATAAGCGAATTCTTTTCAAAAGTAGATTTATATATATTCAATGCTCAATAACAGCGATAATACACAGCTAAAATGATGTAGATGAGTACCCAGCCATGATCAATGACGATTTTAAAGAAGATGAATTTGAGGAAGATGAATTTGATCGTGAAGTCACTCGTATTCCACAACATCAACATCTCAAACCTTTAGGTAAAGTGATTTTGGCTGAGGCAAATGAATTTTTAAATTCACTCAATGCCACAGAACATGCATATTTACTCAAAACCTTAGGTGCATTTTCAGAAAATGAACCCTATTTTAAAGTATTGATGGATGAGCTCGATCAGCCTACAGATGCGAAAGTTGCGAATGATGCACTTAACTTCATGCATTTTTGGAATTTGATTCAGCAGAATGAAGCTGATTTAGAGAGTTTTAATCTTTTAGAATTGATCAATACCGAATATTTCCAAGCCCAACTCTTCACTGCTTTTGATGCACTGGATATTGGTGACAATAAAGATCAACGCCGTATTGTGATTCAAGAAATATTCAAGCTCTATCAACTTGAATGTTTTGCAGGCTGTATTCCGTTACTGTATGGACAATTAGAAGGATTGCTCACGGATGTGCTGATAGCGCAGGGGTATTTGAAGCAGAATGACACCAAGTTTGTCGATGTATATAAAATCGTTCCTGGGTTGAAAGGCAATGAGATCAAAAGCCTTTGGCATAAGTCAAAAATTGCATGTGAGCTGAATCGTTATTTTGCTGAAATTAATGCCTATAAAATGGACAGTAGTTCGACGGTGACCATGACACGCCATAATATTGTGCATGGGACAGATATTCAGCATTTTTCAAAAGAGCGCAGTTTCATACTCTTGATCTGGCTATTCTCAGCAATAAGTTTTATGGGCACCGTTCGATAAGCTCATTGGGAGAAATTTAGATAAAATAGCTCGATTAGATTGTTTGCTAAGATCGTTTACTCAAAATCGGTAGCTAAAATCATTTGCTAAGATCGTTCGTAAATCAAGCGATGCGAATGGATGAAATTATTTAGACTAATTCCATCCATTCCACCCCATTCTTATCCTTGTATTTTAGTGTTTTGATGTGTGAATCACTTCATCTTGTATGCCATTTGTTTCTTAATGCTGCTTTGACACTCTAAGAATAAAAATCACGTTATAACTGGTATCAGGTTTTAGTGTTTTTAAACAAAAGCAACTATAGAAGAGGTGAAAAATGACAACGAACAATAAATTAGACGATTTAAAAAAAGCAGCAACTGAACTCGGTGATGATCTTAAACACAAAGCAGGTCAAGCGAAGCTAGAAGGTGAAAAAGTAGTTGATCAGGTGAAGCATCAAGCTGCTGAAACTAAACTTGAAGCAGATAAAAAGCTGACGGATTTAAAGCGTGATGCAGAGCATAATCAATCTGATGCTAAAGCGTCTTTAGATGAAAAAGTCGATGCCACCAAAGACAAGGCAAGTGATTTAAAAGACCAAGCTCAAGAAAAGTTTGATCATTTAAAAACAGATGCGAGCCATAAATTGGACGAAGCAAAATTGAAAGCCAATGAGCTTAAGCATGAAGCTTCTGTAAAATTGGATGAATTGAAAACTCAAGCTTCTGAGAAGTTTGAAGATTTAAAACAGAAAGCGACAGATACTTTAAACAAGTTTAAAAGTAACGATAAGACTTAATTTTATCTTATTGTTCAAAACCACCTTTTGCATTGCAAAAGGTGGTTTTTTATTTTCAATTTTAAGCTAATTTTTACTTATTTTCTAAACCATTCAATTTTAGTGATCGTATTATTCACAACAGTAATGGCATAAATAATTTGGTTGATTTCATATTGATAAACGGAAGCGGTATAACGATTTTTATTTTCTTTAAATTCGTAACTTTGTATAGGCTGCGGCACATGTTGCATCGCTTGGCTTAATTTAGAAAAACGATCTCCGATTACGATAATTTCACCCGATTGGGTACGCATACTCCGTGTTTCATTCGCTGCATTTACAACTGTGGGAACGACTATGCTTAAACTCAAAGTAAGTAGTACAGCGTATATTTTTTTCATTGTGGACTCTTGATATATTTTACTCATTTTTTATGACGATAAACTTAACATAGATCATAGACCGTATTATTGATTTGATATTTTGTATTTAACTCAATATCTAATGTTTAACTAGATATCTAATCTTTTCTTTAACTAGATATCTAAGCAGCCATTTAACCAGACATTAAACCAACTGTTTTACTCGGATTACTCGATACATTCACAATTCAGGCTGAACTTGATTTAAACTATATATAAATCACCGTTAAACGAACAGTTTCATCTGTTTGTCTGTTTTGGAGCAAAAAGTATGTCGTGGCTTTCTTCACTCAAATCTGTATTTTCACCAGCAAAAGAGGTGAAGGAAGAAGACATCCAAACCGTATTGCAAAACTATATTTTGCCTAACTCCAATAATGCTTTAAAAGATCGTATTAGCCAAGTCAATGTTGAAGGTCGTATTCTTCAAATCACGATCAATACATACCCTTCTGAAGCAGATGATTTGCAAAAAATTCATGATGATCTTGCCGATGCATTGGAAAAGTGCGGTATCCAAGAACTGAATATGCATGTCATTCAGCAAAAAACAGCGGATAAATCAAAGCACAAATCAAATCATAAATCTGGCGGTTGTGGACACAACCATCAAGAAGGTGAGAGCTGTTCCAGTCAAAAAAATGGTCCTAAAAATAGTTCTAAAAATGAAGCTGCGGCTAAGCCAAGTTTACCGCCAGTCATAGATGCATCAGCACCGATCAAGAAAGTGGAAACAGTGAACGCTGACATTAAAGTGGAAAAGGGCGTAGAGAGTAAAGAAGCTGTTAAAGAGCAGCAGATCAATTCAACAGCTGAAACTGATCCGAATAATCCACCGATTCAAAAAGCAGCGCCTCAACAGCGTGATGTGCCAAAACATCCACGTATTAAGAATGTCGTTTTGGTTTCTTCAGGCAAAGGCGGTGTGGGTAAATCAACCACGACGGTTAACCTTGCCTTGGCATTGCAGAAACAAGGACTAAAAGTCGGTGTTTTGGATGCCGATATTTATGGCCCAAGTATTCCGACCATGTTAGGCAATGCAGGTCGTACCCCAATGATCGAGGCTGAACAGTTTGTACCGATTGAAGCTTATGGTATGGCTGTGTTGTCGATTGGACATTTAACGGGGGATAATAATACGCCTGTTGCATGGCGTGGACCTAAAGCGACAGGTGCGCTGATGCAGTTGTTTAATCAAACCTTGTGGCCAGATTTAGATGTGTTGATGATAGATATGCCACCAGGCACTGGTGATATTCAATTGACATTGGCACAGCGTATTCCAGTTACAGGTGCCGTGATTGTGACGACACCTCAAAATGTTGCATTGCTTGATGCAACCAAAGGAATTGAGTTGTTTAATCGCGTTGGTATTCCTGTGATGGGCGTGATTGAAAATATGTCGACGCATATTTGTTCAAACTGTGGTCATGAAGAGCAGATATTTGGTACAGGTGGCGGTGACAAACTTTCTGAACAATACGATATTCCATTGTTGGGTCGTTTACCGCTTAACGTTCAAATCCGTGAAAATGCAGATGCGGGTAAACCGTCTGTTGCCGCGGGTGATGATGCCGCTGAACATTATATTGCGATTGCTGCAAAAATCGCTGCACAATTGCCGCAAGCTGAAAAAGATCAAAATCGAATTTTCTAAAATGCGATTGTAGTTGTCATATTGTTGATTTCATCCAAAGCTCAACTCTTTCACACAAAGCTCAGCCTCGGTTGGGCTTTTTTATCGGGTCTGCAATGTCATTAAATTTATCGTTATAGAATTGATGTCCGATGAATGGTCATAGAAAAACGCATTTTAGGATTATTTACTCTAATTTAAATCCATAAAATAAGCCTATTCCCTGTGATTATTTTCGGTGAGATAAAAATGCGTATTCAATATATTTTAGCTGCAACAACACTAGCTTTAACCATGGTTTCAACTACAGTAACAGCAGCGATTGTTAATCAAGTTGATTTTCCTGAAGCATTTACGACTGTGAAAGCTAAAGTGCAGAGCGAAACGCAAGAAAATTTAACCGCGACTGATCTACATAAAGATGCACAGAAATAAGCATATTCCAACACTTAAAAGAGAGCAAATGCTCTCTTTTTTATGCTGTCATTTAAGAAATGCATTACATTGCTGACTTTTTTTCAACAACGCTCTCGATATGAGATGTTTTTTGCTTAGAAAATAGGAAAGTGACTGCGAAGTAAAATTAATATTTATTAATTTAAGTAATTGTAATTTAATAATAAATAAACAGGAGAAGCCGTTTGAAAAATCTTCACACAAATAAGTTTTTGCTTGCGTAAAAAAAGAAGATTAATCTGCAAAGATTCATTAGTGAGGTCATCTATGATTTCATGGCTTTTTGTTGGTTTAGTGATTACGATTTTACTCACGCCAGGTCCAACCAATACCTTGTTAGCTTCATCAGGTATTCAGGTGGGTATACGTAAATCTTTGGCTTTAATTCCTGCCGAATCCTTTGGCTACTTGTTGTCGATTACTTTTTGGGGTTTCTTGATTGGTAAAGTCAGCACTCAACTTCCGCTTTTACCGACGATTCTCAAGTTATTTAGCGCCGCTTATATTTTATATTTAGCCATCAAGTTATGGCGTACTGCGGATGTAGAACAAAGTGTCTTACAACCAACGATTCGAGCAAGGGAATTGTTCTGTGCAACATTATTGAATCCAAAAGCTTTATTATTTGCTTCAGCTATTTTTCCAACGATTGCATGGAAAAATCTAGATTATTATATTTCTCATATGCTGATTTTCTTATTTCTCATTGTTCCAATTGCCTTTTTTTGGACATTGATTGGGTCAGTTTTAGCAAAAAATAAAATTAAATGGTTAAATCAGTCGAATATGCAAAAAACGGCATCTTTGGTTTTGATGAGTTTTTCAATTCCCTTAAGCTATTCAGCGATTTTAAGTTTATGAGGGATGTTAGCGATTAGATTTAAACTTAAACTTAAACTTAAACTTAAACTTAAACTTAAACTTAAAATCAGAAATCAGAATTTGAAAAAATTAGTTTAGCTGTTATTTGAATTCTAAGTCATTTCATTCAGAAAAAGAGAGCGATCAACGCTCTCTTTTTTATTGATGCTTCATATGTTGATTAAAGGTGACTGATCTTTTGAGTCTCTGTTTTACGTGCTTTCATAATGTTATATCCAATAGCAATCACCACGAGGACTGCACCAACCACATCGGTAATGGTTTCAGGGATAATCAACATTAAAGCACCAGCGCCTAAGAATAAGCGCCAGAACCAATTGAGTGCTGTTTTAAAGTAACCTTCTACTGCCGCACCCAATGCCAAAATACCGACGATCGAAGTCACAGTAATACTCACAATGGTGGTCCATGCTGGGAATGCAAATTCACGCGCATTGACAGCAGCATTGGTGGTGTCAATCATCAGCATTGCAGGGTTGTAAACGAAGAGGAAGGGCACAATAAAACCGGCTAAGGAAAGTTTAAGTGCCTGAAAACCTGTTCGCATGGGATCGCCGCCTGCAATACCTGCACCTGCAAAGGCGGCCAGCGCTACAGGTGGCGTAATGTTGGCAAATAAACCAAAGTAGAAAACAAACATATGCGCGACTAACGTCGGAATATCGAAATTGGCGAGTGCAGGTGCGGCCATCGTAGCGGTAATGATATAAGCAGGAATAGACGGTAAGCCCATGCCTAAGATCATAGAAGCAATCATGGTGAAAAACAGGGTCAGGAATAAACTGCCCGCACCAATACTCATAATGGATGATGTCATGACTGAACCAAAGCTGGTTAAGCTGACGACACCAATAATGATTCCGACGACAGCACAGGCTGCCATCACCGAGAGCGATTGTTTTGCACCATCTTCAAGCGCTTCCAATATTTCTTTAAACCCCATACGTGTGGATTTTTTGAAGGATGCAACAACAATGGTTAAACCAATCGTATAAACCGCGGCATAGCTTACAGGGATAGATTGAAAGAGGAAAAAGACCAAAGCAATAATCGGTATTAATAAATGTCCACGTTCTTTCAGGACTTCTTTTACGCGGGGCAGATCAGCTTTGGGAACGCCTTTTAAATCATCTCTTCCTGCACGGAAATGTACTTGAGCCAGCACACCTAAGTAATACAGCAACGCAGGCAAGGTCGCAGCAAGTGCGATGGTTCCATAACTGACGCCCGTGGTTTCTGCCATAATAAAGGCACTTGCGCCCATGACAGGTGGTAAAATTTGCCCACCGACAGAGGCGCTGGCTTCAACAGCTCCAGCAAAGTTTTTGTCATAGCCAATTTTTTTCATGAGCGGAATGGTGAAAGAACCTGTACCAACGACGTTAGCAACAGCAGTACCGTTAATACTTCCCATAAATCCACTGGAAATAACTGCTACTTTTGCAGGGCCACCTTGCTTATGACCCGCTAAGGCCATCGCTAAGTCATTGAAAAGTTTACCCATGCCTGATTTGGCTAGAAATGCGCCAAATAAAATGAAGAGAAAAATAAACGTGACGGATGCACCAATAGCAGATGAATATAAACCCTCTGTTTTAAGGTACATTTGTCCGAAAATATCGCTAATCGTATAGTGACGAGTCAGTAAACGATCTGGCATCCAATTAAAATGACTCACAAATGGATAGGTCAGAAAAATCAGTCCGAGAATCGGAAGCATCCAACCCATCACTCTTCGAGCCGCTTCAACCACTAACACGACGCTCATAATCGCGAAAACAATATCCAGTGTGTTTGGAATCCCTCCTCGGGAGGTCATAATGGCTTGATATTCTGTCCAAATATAGATAAACGAAGAAAAAGAAGCTAAAGCCAAGATCCAGTCAAACCATGATATCGATTGTCTAGAACTGGATTGACGCGCAGGATAAAGTAAAAAAACCAAGACTAAACCAATCGCAACGTGTGCAGCCCGCTGAATTAATTCTGGTTGTGGGTTAAAAGTAATAAACAAATGAAATAACGAATAACAGATGGCGATTGCAGCAACGAACCATTTCACTGATTTATTGGATGGTGTGCGTGTTACCGACTCACGGTCAAATTTCTCTAAAATAGCTTGTTGCTGCTTTTTATCGAGCTGTTCTGGAATAATTTTTTGCTCATGCTGGCTCATAGGCATTCTCCTATTGTCCATGTTTTCCATAATGGTTGTTGTTGTATAGCGATATTCACAAGCGTGTAATCGGGGTAATCTTTATAAATAGACCACTCATTTTTATTCACCTTAAGGGTTCCTTGCATATTTCTAGAAACGATCCAATGTATATCTTCTATTTTTTGATTTACGCTCATTCTAATCACACCATTTTTTTGGGAAATGATCGGCAGGTTTGCGGGAGTGCCTGCACCAAAAGAAATTAAATCGGTATAGCGCAGCACGAAATGCTGTTGCTGACGCTGATAATTTTCGGTCCATATTGTTTTTTCAACTGAATGCTTCCATTGCAAATCAAAATCTGCTGATGAGATTTTGCACTGCTTACCAGCGATATTGACTTCGGTATATTTTATCGGTGTAGACATCAATAGACCGAGTATGAAGATAAAAAATGCAGCCGAAGCTGCAATTTTTTTCCAAGGCATTATTTGGCTGCCATCTCTTCATAATAACGTTTTGCACCAGGGTGTAGCGGTGCAACTAAACCGTTTTGAGCACCAGCAAGCGTTATTTCTGATGCTGCTTGGTGAGAGTTTTCGAGTGTTTTTAAATTATCAAAGAAAGACTTTGTTAATTTATAACCGTCACTTTCAGAGATATCTGAACGAACAACCAAGGCATTCATAATCGCTGCAGTTGGAATATCTTCTGCATTGCCATAGGTGCCTTTTGGAATATTCAGGGACAAGAAATAGGCTTGGTTTTGAGCAATTTCTTTGACTTTTGCAGGGTTGATGCCAACCAGTTGCAAATCAAAACCTTGTTGCAGTTCCATTAATGACGAATTTGGAATACCACTGGTTAAAAATGCTGCATCAATTCGGCCACCTTTTAATGCATCTGCTGCCTCTGCATAGCCTAAGTAATCCACTTTGACATCGTTATAACTAATACCAAAACCATTGAGTAATGTACGTGCATTGACCTCAACACCTGAGTTTTGAGCACCAACTGCGATACGTTTACCTTTTAAGTCTTCAAGGTTTTTAATACCTGACTTTTTAGAGGCAACAATTTGTACATAGTTTGGATAAAGCGCAGCCAATTGCTGAACATTCTCTACTTTTCCAGTTGCAAAGCTTCCCGTGCCTTTTAAAGCCTCGGTTAGGCTGTCGCTCATGACGAATGCCATTTCAACCTTATTTTGTTTCAATAAATTCAGGTTTTCAACTGAAGCACCAGTGGTTTGGGTTTTTGAGTTAACGCCGTAGGTTTTGTTATAAACTTCAGCAAGACTTGTACCAATCACATTGTATGGGCCAGAGGCACCTCCAGTTGCGATGTTGACAAATTTTGTTGCAAGTTTATCTTCTGACTGTGCTGTAACTTCAGTTTTATCTGTAGTTGAAGCATTTTTGTTATTGTCACTTGAACACGCGTTTAAACCCACAAGTGCAACGGATAGAAGGGTGAGTTGAGTCCATTTTTTCATTTACTTCTCCTGGTTTTATTTTGCAATCAGATTCCTTTGATTTTTATAATGTCATCTTATGTATTGATTAAATCGACTTTAAAGAAATTAACTCATTAATTTTCATTTGAATAGTTTTTTTTAATAAATGACCAATCTACGTTTTTAGAAAATAAATTGAGTGTGTGTGTTTTTATAAAAATATAATATATATTAAAGACTTACATTATTTTTTCTTAAAAGCAACTTGTATCAAAATATTTAAATTAAAAAATAATTCTAGCTACTAAAATGAGATAATTTTTACGCTTAAAACTAAATTTTTTAATGCTGTAAATATTTATCTACATTTATTTGATGAAATTTAGTATTCATGGATTGGAAGTGGTCACTAGCGACATCGGCTTATTTTCATTGCGCTCAATTTCAGTTAAAGTACCACGCAATAATCGATTTAAGTTTTTGGATAAAATAGATGGCTATTAAGTCTGATCGTTGGATTCGCGAAATGAGCGAAAAACACGGCATGATTGAACCGTATGCAGAAAACCAAGTGCGTTTAGATGAGAATGGTGAAAAACTCATTTCATATGGTGTTTCAAGTTACGGTTATGACGTACGTTGTGCGCGTGAATTTAAAGTATTCACAAACGTTCATTCTGTAATTGTTGACCCTAAAAATTTCGATGAAAAAAGTTTTATCGATATTGAAGCTGATGTATGTATCATTCCACCTAACTCATTTGCATTAGCACGTACTGTTGAATATTTCCGTATTCCTCGTAACGTATTGACGATCTGTTTAGGTAAGTCGACTTATGCACGTTGCGGTATTATTGTGAACGTAACGCCGCTTGAACCTGAGTGGGAAGGTCACGTGACATTAGAATTCTCTAATACGACCAATTTACCTGCGCGTATCTATGCCGGTGAAGGCGTAGCACAAATGCTCTTCTTTGAATCTGATGAAGTGTGTGAAACGTCTTATAAAGATCGTGGTGGTAAGTACCAAGGTCAAACAGGTGTCACTTTACCGAAGACCTAATATTCATCAAAACCAAAATGTATAAAAAGCAAACGCCTAAGTTTGCTTTTTTTATTTTTTATTGGCTGTACTCACAACAATTTCATTTATCGGAAAAAAGGAGATAGAAGTCGCATTATTTTGCTTATTGATTTTTTATTCGGTAAGATGAAATTGTGCTCCGTATCCCATTAAGTTTTAAAGATGCGAAGTTTTTTCTTATGCTGAATATAAGTATGAAAAATGCCTGAAAAAGATTAAGAATTATAAATTATGGTGCGGAGCATCGTAGAGAAGGAAGGTCAAGATGACTACACTAAATTATACATTTAGAGTAAAAAAGCCTTTAATGGCTAGCTTAATGGGTTTGTTCATTTGCCAAACAAGCTTTGCTTTGCAGCCATTATCAGATGAAGTGCTCAGTTCAACCACTGGGGAAGGAATCGCGCTTGTCCCTCAAGATGCCTATTTTGTTTTCCAAGGTGAAAATTCAAACTCCGCTGTAGACGTGCTTGATCGTAGTAAAGATACGGGTTATATCCATTTAATTCCAGTCGGTCCATTAACCACAGCATCACAAGACACCAATAAAAATGGTGTTATTGACAGTGGTGACCATTCAGTCGGTAAAGCAGATCTTTTTGTTTATGGCTTGGCATTGTCTAAGTCAGACGGGAATCATAATACTCGATTGGCGGCGACAGATGCTGCGGCTAAAATTGGCTCTTGGGGTAACGCAACCAATCCATGGCTGTTAAAAGTAGGGACAGAAAACCAAGTTCCAAATTTTGATTTGTCGAAGACCTGTAGTCAGGCAGATGTGAGTTGTCAAGTTCCTTATTTAACCTTGGAAGCTCCACTTTATGATAATAATTTACCAACTTCCGTTTCAGATGGTGCCGATGCCTATAAATTAAAAATGGCGATGTGGGCGGATGCATTTGTTTTGGATCCATCTAAAAAAGAAGGTGCAACCGATTTATATAACTTAGGTGCACGTAGTGGTCAATCGGATGCATCGCGTGCTAACCGACTTCGTTTACAAGCCATTTGGAATGATTTCAGTATTAATGGTTCACGATTACAAGTATTCCAAACCTTAGGTGGCGCAAAAAATGCGAATGGAATGAGTGAGTTCTACAATAATACGCTAGGAATCGCAGGTTTAATTCGTCTAAATAGTGGTGATGCGAATAATTTAAGAACCAACGCTTTAAACAATAAAGTACTAAGATTGAGTACGCGTGAAACTACAGATAGCGCACTTTTGAGTACACCAGCGATTAATACTGGGACTTCTGCACCGATCTTCGATGCCAATGAAGGATTATTCATACATAACCTAAATGCTAACTTGGTATTAGGGTCTTTATATCAACCGTTGATTCTCGGTTCAGATGGTGTCAATTTTAGTCTTGAATTAACTCGGATTCCGAATAAGCCAGAAATTTATGAAAAAATTTACACAGATTACGGCAATCCAAACTCAACAGTTTATAAAGGTTCAACGTGTAATGTTTATCAGTGCGGTAACAATGGCATAGCGGGCTATCAGGGTACTAATGCGACGCACGGTAGTATTACCATAGGCTCTACAGTTTATGACAAAGGTTCAAATACCTTGAGTGCCTATAAAGGTTCTGATGCAGTGGGTATCTCATTTGGGGCAATGAATCCAATGCCACAGATTCCAAACGGTTCAGTTCCTGCTGCCAATTTTAAAAACATGGGTTCAGGTGTGATAGATGGTGTGCTTATTCAGCATATGAAAATCACCACTAAAGGATTATAGGTAGAGAATGATATGAAAAAAATAACATTTATTCTTTTAGCTAGCCTGTTTCATGTTCCATCTTATGCATTAGATGTATTAAGTGATGATGATCTTCAAAAAGTTGAAGGGCAAGCTGGAGCTGATCTTTCACTTAAGTTGACTTTAAATCAAAGATTTGATGCAACGCAATCTAAGTATGTGTTGGACGAAACCTTATGCAAAGACTTAGAGTATTGCCGGTTAGCGTTATCTGTAAATAATCGTTATATCAAAAACGGTCAAGCCAGTAGTTCTGATGGTAATAAGCTATGGTTAGTCTTCAAAGGTATCCAAGGCAGTATCAATATTCAGAAGTTAGGTTTGGACGGTATGGATCTGACCTATAAAGCGAATGGCGGTGCTGAAAAAATTAAAGCAGTGATGCAATTGAGTTTCGACGCAGCGAAGCCTATTCAAATTCGTAATTTTGGTTTTAATGCGCTTGCCTTTGGACAGGATAAATTTACCAGTAATGCGAGTAGTGAGGTAGGCAGTTCACTCGCTTCAGATTATGGTTACTTACAAGTCACTAAATATGACACATCAAATGCACCTAATTCAGTTTATGACCATGGTCGTGAAACTGGATTCATGGGAGTGCAAATGAATGGCAATCTTGCAATGCAAGGCAAGATTATGATTTTTGGGTGCGATTCAACCCATCCACGCTGTTAATTGAGCGAAAGCTGACAAGGAAGTGGAATGAAAAATAAAAACAATCCTCAGAATTTTATGCTTAATATTTTAAGCCTAAGTGTATTGCTTGCGACAAGTCATACTTATGCTTTACAGGCAATGAATGATACTGATTTACGCGAAATTAATGGTCAAGACGGTGTGCGTATTTCAACCACACTCGCTGAAGCGAATGTTGATCAATTATATTGGGCCGATGAAGCGGGAAGAGGCAGTACTGGTTCAACCAATTCTACGCTTAAAGCAACCGTAGATAATTTGAAAATCCGAAAGAGCAATGCATCTTCAGCACCCTTGGGTGCAGATATCAAATTAAATCTAGGTAGTGAGGGTAACAACGTTGGCTTGGATTTCAATGCAAGTTTATCGCCTGCGCTTATTACCGTTGATTCATTTCGAATTTGTGATAACGAATCATCCAGTTCATGTAGTCTTGCCATTGGGAATTTGGCGATCCAAACTAGTTCAAATATTGATTTGAATCTTAAAACGATCAATGGATTATTTAGTAAAGATAGTCTGAGTGAAATGGCACTCGGCTTGAAAAATGCCAATATTTATTTGGGACAGAATAGTGTCGATGCTAAGTTAAATCAGCTCATTTTGAAAAACTTTAACTTTAATTTTGTAGGACGCGGAGCCTTATTTGTCGATTCTACTGAAGGTTTAAGACTACAAACCAATACGCGTACAGCTGGAGTTGATAACGTTGCCAGCGTAACAAGTGTACCCAATGCCAATCTTGGTTTTGTCGATTTAAATCGTGTCGCAGATTCAGCATCAAAAAATTCTGGTTTCATCAATACAGGTACATATGGTAATGGACAGTCAGGATCTCAAGGCGAAACAACATCTTCAGGTTTAAACCTTGAAATTATGCTGAATAAGAATGTCAACTCTTCTGATCCTTATGCGATCAATGCAGCGACCAATAGTCCTCAAGGTGCGAAAGGTTTAATTCGAGTAGGCGCCAGTGGTCGAATGGTTAACTCTTCGCTACAGTTTCGCGGCTTGAAAGGTCAGGAGTCTGTACTTGGGAATGCCAATAGTCCATCAGGAACTTCGTCGAACAACAGCATCATAGGCAATTCTGGTATTGGTTTTCGTATGAAAACTGAGTTTACCAAAGACAATGACAGTATGTTGGCGGGTGGTGGTAAAGCGACCACTTTGGAAATCGGTGGAGCGGGTTTAAATGCTTACGGATTTGAGTTTAGTAATTTAACTGGATTAATGCCAAATACACGAGCTTCTTTTGATAGTGGAAATGTTTATCTCAATTTAGCCGATACCAAGTCCCTGAATTTGCCAGAGAACTTGGTATTTCAAGGTTCGCGTTTTGGAAACGGTAGCTTCTTAACATCAGCATCAGATTATATCCAAAATGTGCACAATTCTACGACTGGATCCAACCCATATAGTTTAATTACAGCAATACGTGGATCAGAATTCCAAGCGATTGCAAGACGTGGTCGTTTTACAACAACCGCAGGCATGACGAATAGCGCAAATTTATTTACCACAACAGGTTTAGGCAACGAGTGGGGCTTAGCACTACCGTTTTATAACTTGAATGCCAATTTGGCGATGTTTGGAACGAACGTCAAAGCTGATCAAGCGTTTTATTACACATTGTCTGGTTCTAATGTGATTAAGAATTTAATTGCGACATCGGGTGAAACAGCACGTTTAGGTTTCTCCCTTGCAATGAGTACTGAGGGAGTCGATAAGAGTAATGGCGTTGCTCAAGGAAATAAAACAACGTCAATTATGGTCATCGATGGTGGCAAGATTGGTACAGGTGGTAATAGTAGCCCGACTGATTATTATATGGGCCTGCGTAATATTGACATGCTCTTAAAAGGTACAGGGAATTTGGGTGTTGAAAATGGCAGCCTAAATGTAAGTCTACGCGATATGTTGATTGTCATGTCTACAGAAGTAGCAGCGGGTTATTTACCGGGCACAACTTATAAAACATGTAAATTAAATGCAGGTGCGGCAGGATGTGCAACACAAAACGCATCTCCTAGTAAGAACTTTGCAATGCCTGATGATGTACTCTTTGGATTGAAACTTCGTTTAGGCGGTGATATCGATTTTTCATTGATTCCAAATAATGCGACTGAAGATGGTAATCAAATTACTGTGGTTGGTGAATTAAATCTGAAAGGCGATACCAATACCATTCAAATCAGCGACCCAATTAATGGCTCTACGCTCGGTCTAGATCGTATTACAGGTAAGGTTGGTTTTAATAATGCGATCGTGGTGACTAAGGATCAGGCTTCTGGTTTAGGTAAGATTGGATTTAACACCAGTTTATTAATGAATCCGAATAAAAATCCTGCTGGTGTATTTAGAGCACGTGATATTAATTTCTATCCACCGAACACTGGACCTGGCGCTCGTTTAGGAGAGTTGGCGATTACAGGTGGTCGACTATCAAGTGAAATGAGCATCATTCCACGGAATTAGATTTGAAATTTAAATTTCATAAAATTGTCAGAAGGATGAGGGACAATGGATAATAAAAGAATTTATAAATATAAAGTATTGATGCTTTCTATTGTATTGGCTCCTGTGACTTCAGTTTTTGCAATGCAGCCTTTAGATGATCAGAGTTTGTCAGCTGCGACAGGTCAGGATGGCTTTAACATTGGTGTGAGCATCGATCAGGTCAAGTTCGAGCAAGCCGCATTAATTGATAAAGACGGTTTAAGCAATAAAATATTGGATAAGGACTACAAAAGTCCTGCTTCAACTGTGATTGCAGGAACGACGAACTCACCTGTAAGTGTAAAATTTGTCGGCGCAAATACCAGACCAACGATCAATGTGGTTGTTGATACCGATGGCGGAAATGGAAAAGCGTTTGCGAATATAGGCGTATCTTTTGGTAGTCAAATTTCAGGTATTAAAATCAGTCCTTTTGCAATGTATCTCGCAAGTATGAATTCAACCTCGAGCAGTACGAGTCAGTCAAAATCAATTTATAACGGCGGCGCACTCAATACAGGTGTGAGTAAAATTATTGAAATTGGCAATGCAAATAATAATTTTGAAATTAGTTTTAATAACACCAATCGACCACAAATGAATATTCAGTTAGGCAATGTTCCACAAGGACAAATGATCCAGTTTAGTGGTGCAATTCAATCCATCTGTGGTACAGGTTCTGGCTGTCCGATTGCGATTATTTCGGGTGATAGTTCAGCTAAATTTGACTTGCAAATGAAAGCGACTGATGTGGCGAATGGCTTCAGGTTAAACAATTTTTACGCTGGCATCGAACCGACTGGCGTTGTTATTGGGAATAAAGGAACGTCTGGGAAAATGAACATTGGTTTAAATAATGTGATGTTAGGACGTGATGGTGCGATTGGCGCCAATACATTTAATGGTTTAGCAAATGGATCAATGGGAAGTTTTGGTGCGATTGGTGCTTCGGTTAAAGACTTAAAAATTAATGTGAGTAGCTTTTAGATTAAAAGATTTATCACTTTTCTCAAGTGATATAAAAATAATAAAGCAATCTAACCAAAAGAAATTTAGCCATAAAAAAACCCGCCTAAAGCGGGTTTTTTTATTTATGCTTTATTGAGAAATTTTAGCTTCTGCAATTTTAGCAATGATATCTTCTTTACTTAAATGCGTAGACTCAGCATCTGAACGGCCTTTATATTCAAGTGTTCCTGCATCCAAACCTTTTTCGCCAATGACGATGCGATGTGGAATACCCGTAATTTCGATATCAGAGAACTTAACGCCAGGACGCTCATCACGATCATCTAGAAGTACGTCATAGCCTGCAGCTTGCAATTCCTTATAAAGTGCTTCAGCAGCTTCAACGGTACGTGGTGATTTATGAGCATTCATTGGAACAATAGCCACATCAAAAGGTGCAATTGCAACAGGCCAAATAATCCCTTTGTCATCGAAGTTCTGTTCAATGGCAGAAGCAACTACACGGGTTACGCCAATTCCGTAACAACCCATGGTAACTGTGAAAGGTTTACCGTCTTTACCCAGTACTTTACAACCGAGTGCTTCAGAATATTTTTGACCCAATTGGAAAATATGGCCCACTTCAATACCGCGTTTGATTTGAATGGTACCTTTTCCATCTGGAGATGGGTCGCCTTCAACGACGTTACGTAAATCATAAACTTCAGTATAGGTCGCATCACGCTCCCAGTTTACGCCAGTCGCATGTTTGTCTGCTTCATTCGCGCCCGCAACGAAATCTGAAAGTATAGAAGCGGCACGGTCAACAATAACGGTTAAACCTTTTTCAACTAAACCTTGTGGGCCGATGTAACCAACAGTTAATCCTAGCGCTGCAATTTCTTCTTCTGTAGCGAAGCTCAGTGGTGATGCAATTTGAGGATGTTTTTCAGCCTTAATCTCATTGAGCTCGTGATCTCCGCGAAGAAACAACGCAACTACAGCAGGCTTTTGGCCTTTCTCAGCAGGAACACCTTGAACTAAAAGCGCTTTTACAGAATTTTTTGCTTCAGTGTTCAAGAAAGCTGAGACATCTGCAATGGTTTTTTGATTCGGTGTATCTACAATTTGTAATGCTTGTGTAGGCGCAGCACGTTCGCCAGTCAATATTGCTTCAGCCATTTCAACGTTTGCAGCATAATCAGATTCAGTTGAGAAGGCGATATCATCTTCACCGCTTGAAGCTAATACGTGAAACTCGTGCGAACCTGAACCACCAATAGAACCTGTATCTGCTTGTACTGGGCGGAAGTCTAAACCTAAACGTGTGAAAATACGGCAGTAAGCGTCATACATCACATCATAAGTTTCTTGAAGTGAGGCTTGATCCACATGGAAAGAATAAGCATCTTTCATGATGAATTCACGTGAACGCATCACACCAAAACGTGGACGAATCTCATCACGGAACTTGGTTTGAACTTGGTAGAAATTTGCAGGCAGTTGCTTATAACTTTTTAATTCATTACGCGCCATATCTGTAATGACTTCTTCGTGCGTAGGTCCAAGCACGAATGGATTATCATGACGATCTTTGAAACGTAAAAGTTCTGCGCCGTATTCAGTGTAGCGACCAGACTCTTCCCATAAGCTTGCGGGTTGCGTCACTGGCATCATTACTTGTAGTGATCCAGCACGATCCATTTCTTCACGTACGATCGCTTCAACTTTATTTAACACACGTACGCCCATCGGCAACCAAGTGTATAAACCTGAAGCCAATTTACGAATCATACCCGCACGGAGCATCAACTGATGTGAAATAACTTCAGCATCGCTAGGGGTTTCTCTTAACGTAGCAAATAAAAAGCGACTCGCGCGCATGAAAACTGTCCTAATAATTAGTGTTAAAGCATAAGATTATACGATAAAAAATGAGGTGACATTGAAAATGACACCTCATTACATTTGGTAAATATTATGACATGAATTTTCGTGCTTGACGTACCATAAAATTCTTTAAGTCATCTAAGTAGGTGAAAATTACAGGAACAACAACCAAGGTTAGTAATGTCGAGGTAATCACACCCCCAATGACAGCATGTGCCATAGGCGCGCTTTGTTCACCGCCTTCACCTAAGCCAAGCGCTAAGGGCACCATCCCCATGACCATGGCACTCGTCGTCATTAAAATTGGGCGTAGTCGTGTTTTACCTGCAGCCAGAATTGCATCAAAACGATCCTCTCCACGGTCCATGGCTTTTTTAATGAAATCAATCAATAAAATCGCGTTCTTGGTCACCAAGCCCATCAACATAATAATGCCGATAATAGAGAATAAGTTCATGGTTGAGTTGAACAAAAACAAGGCTAAAAACACTCCGATCAAGGATAATGGCAGAGAAGCCATAATCGCAGCAGGATGAATAAAACTGTTAAATTGTGAACCTAAAACAATGTAAATGAAGACGATAGAAAGCATTACGGCAGTCAAAGCATAGCCGATGGATTCTTCCATATCCGCATTTGCACCTTGTGTTTCAAAACCATAGCCCGCGGGCATATCGAAATTGGCTTGTAAGGCTTTAATGTCTTGACCAATATCACCTGCAGGTCGGCCAGACGTATTGGCTTCCACCATGACTTCACGCGCTAAATCTCGACGGTTAATCTGAGAAGCACCTAAACTTTCTTCAAAGGTCGCAACTGTGGCTAAAGGAATAAGAATAGGCTGATTGTTTTGATCCATTTTTTGTGATTTAAGATAAAGATTTTCAACATCACTGGGTAAGCTGCGTTGGTCATCTGCCAGTCTCAGATTGACGTCGTAGGTTTCACCTTTTTCATCTTTCCACGTGGTGATATTGTCACCTGCAAGAAGAGGGCGAATTACATTGGCAATTTGATTCACAGATAATCCGACATCATTCGCTAATAATCGATTTACATGTACTTCAAGCGTTGGTTTTGGTTCTTTGAGTGAACTTTCCAAATCGACAATGCCATCAATTTTCTCCATTTCAACCAAGAAGCGATCTGAAATTTTTTGAAGTTCATCTAATTCAGGACCTTTAATTGAAATCATGACAGGCTTTTGTCCACCAGACACTGTTTCGTCTGCTGAAGCAATCGATGTAATGGTAATGCCTGCAACAGACTGTAAGCGATCACGGAATTCATTCATGACCTCATTCAACGTCTGTGCTCTTTCTTGTCTTGGTGTGACTGAAACACGAATGCTGACATGGTTCTTACCACGGTCAGTCACACCATTGATCACACCGTATGTGTTTCGAACTTCAGGATGTTTCCGTAAAATCTCATCTACTTGTTTAAGTTTTGCTTGAGAGTAAGAGAGCGAAGCATCACCAGGGGTTTCAAATTTGACTCTGATCTCACCTTTATCTGGAACAGGAACAAACTCGCTACCGACCAGTTTAGACAACGCGAGTGCACCAAACAAAGAAGCAATTGCGATAGCGATGGTAATGAATCGAAATCTCAAGCTCAGTTTAAGGAGTTTTTCATAAACGATGGTGAGCTTATCTAAACGCGTAGAAATTGAATTAAAAAAGCGTTTTAAGCGGCCTGGTTTCTTATTTGGATCATGTTTTTCAGCCCAATGTGCGGATAGCATAGGATCGAGTGTGAAACTGACGAACATGGAAATCAGAACAGCTGTACTGACGGTGACCCCAAATTGATAGAAGAAGCGTCCAATAATTCCGTCCATAAAGGCGACAGGTAAGAAAACGGCGACAATGGTTAATGTAGTTGCTAGAACAGCTAGACCAATTTCTTTGGTTCCATCTAAAGCGGCAGTGACATGGTCTTTGCCCATATCAGCATGCCGAACAATGTTTTCTCGGACAACAATGGCGTCATCAATTAAAAGTCCAATACTGAGTGACAGTGCCAGCAATGTCATCATGTTAATGGTGAAACCAAAAATCCAGATGAATGTAAGTGTGCCCAGTAATGAAATAGGAAGCGTAAGTCCTGTAATGATCGTCGATCTAAAAGATCCTAGAAAAATCAGAACAATAAAAACCGCAAGTACACCACCCTCAGCAATTGTACGTGCCACGTCAGAGATACTGGCACGAATCCCTCTAGAGGTATCAACCACTACTTTTAATGTAGTTCCTTGTGGAAGTTGCTTTTCTATCCTATTTAATGCTTTGTAACTGGCATCTACAACATCAATCACATTAGAGTCAGAGCTTCTTAAAATGTCTAAAGCAACCGCAGTTTGACCATTAATGAATGCACTTGATTCTAATTCTGCTTGGCTATCATATATTTTAGCGACTTGTTTTAAGAAGATTGGTGTGTTGTTTTTAGTCGCAACAATCAAATCGCCAAAAGATTGCGGATGAATAACACGGGATTTTATTTCAACAACCAGTTCAGAATTGGATTGTTTGAGTGTTCCGCCTGGAACTTCAATATTTTCACTTTTGAGTGCGGTAATGACTTGGTCAACACCAATACCAAAACTATTTAATTTTTGAGGTTCAACTTCGATTCGAATTTGACGTTGTGAATCCCCCAGTAAATTAACCGTACCCACCCCAGTAACTGTTCGCAATTGCGGAACCACACGCTGATCTAAATATGAGCTCAAATCCTTTAAAGATAAATTGGTTGATTCAAAAACAATGGACATGATCGCACCTGAAGAGGGGTCATATCTTTCCACGATCGGATCTGATATTTCATCTCTAAACTCTGCGGTTACTGGTGCGATTTTATCTCGGATATCTTGTGCTGCTATCGTAGACGAAACATCGAGATTGAACTCAGTAATAATGGTTGAAAGGCCTTCGCTTGATTGCGATATGACCTGTTTAACACCAGAAATGGTATTAATTTGATCTTCCATTTTTTTAGTAATTTCAGATTCTACTGTTTCTGGCGAAGCCCCTGGATAAGTCGTGTAAATCACAACGAAAGGGAAATCGACATCAGGGAATTCTTCAACCCCCATCCGTTGCCAAGATGCCAAACCCAATACCATGAGACAAAACATCATCATGATCGTAAAAACAGGATATTTGACGCTAATCCGAGTAAGCCACATTGTTAAATTCCTGTTTATTTAGCTGACATAACCACTTTTTTATTAATATCGTCAGTGCCGAATTTTACGCGACTTATTAAGTCCTGCTCAGACAAGCCATTCACAAGAGCGATATTTTGATGCGACTGTTGATCTAAAACTTGAACAAAAACTTGTTGAACTTTTTGATTGCGAATCACCCAGACATAAGGTTTATTTTGAATATCTTGAATCGTATCGAGTGGAATTTGTTGTCCAGTAATTGTATTTGAATGCAAAATTGCACCTTCAACAAACGCACCAATACTAAGTGAGTTAATGGCTTGGTTTGGCGTTGCAAAAAATTCAATTTGACGGCTGGCCTGATCAGCGATAGGGGAAATACGTTTTAAGGTCGCAGTCAGCTTTTGTGGATTACCTTGAATTTGGTAGTCAATCTGATTACCAATCTGAAGCAAAGCTTGTTGTTCTGACGGAAGTTTGGCTTGGATTTCTAATTGTGTTGGATCAATGATCTCAAATAAGGTTTGACCAGCAGCGACTGTCTGGCCTGGGTCGACTTGTCTTACGGTAATAACACCCGATATTGGACTGCGAATAATACCATCTTGGTTCGCTTTGAAAGAAATATCGACACTTGATTGTTGAGCCTTCACATTTTCTAGCTGTGCTTTGTATTCAACTTGGCTTTGTTCATATTCAACTTTAGAAATAAAGCCCTGATTCAAAAGTCTTCTTTTACGTTCAACCATATTTGCTGCTTGCTGAGCTTGTGCCTGCGTTGCTGCTAAATTTGCTTGGGATTGAGCCAGACGAGCTGCATTATCTTGGTTATTCAGTTGAACTAAAATCTGACCTTTATTCACAGTTTGACCGACAGATACATTGACCTGACTGGCTGTTGCCGTGACTTGGGCTTGAATTGAACTGCGGTTTACGGCACGAATTGTTCCAGAAAAAGCCGCGCGTTGTACAGTTTTACCTTGCTTAACGGGAACGACATCTTGTTGAATTAATTCTATTTGTTGATTTTTTTTAGAATCATCTGCCACTTGAGCTACTTCTTTTTGGCATGCAGACAAGCTGATACACAAACATAGAGTAAAAGAGGGAACTAAAAAATAAGATTTTAAAACTCTAGGTGGCATAGATGTCATGCTAATTGTCCTTAAAAATAACGATAATCCCTGTTTATTCAAAGGTTTTTAATCGTTTTATAATTGTGTCGTATTGTGCTTGTGTATTGCGATAGTTTGTTTGTAAAGAATCAATATTTTTTTTCATTCCTTGAATATTTTGATTATTTAACATTAAGTTTTTTTTCAATATAGCAGGAACTGAATTTCCCTGTGATTTTAATGTGTTTTCTTGTTTTTTGAGCAGCAAGTAATCATTCTGAGTTCGATTTAACTGCTTTTCTTGCATTTGAATTTTTTTGGTCAAACTTTCTAATGCATCGTTACGTTTTCTTTGAGCCATTTGGCTTGAACCATAGGCTTGTTTTAATTTTAAATCTTCCTGATTTTGTATGGCGAGTCGAGTTCGATTAGAAGATTGACTATTTTCTCTAGCATCATTAAATGCAGCATTTTTCTTCAGCACTTGCATATTTTTATCAAGTGTTTCGTAGCCATATCTAATATGTTCAGATGACACGGAACCACTGATATTCATCACGCCATTTTTATCATAATACCGATACCATGTTGCTTGGTTTGGCCCTTGTTTTGATAGCGTTTCTGTAGATATAAAAATAGACAACCCTATTGAAAAGACATAAACTATTTTTAACAAAAAATCTGACAGTGTAATATTAATAGATGGTGTCGTTTTTTTTATCATACAGATTAACCTAAGTCATTTAATTTTTTGTATTTAGATACATTGTAAGATTTTAAAACTGTTTAATAAATACTGTTTAATAAATAAGTGTATAAAAAAATTAAAATGATTTAAAAAAATAAATTTTCGGCAAGTTTAAAATGATTTATATCAATAGGCTTTGATCGAAAAAGATAGTAAAATTACATTGCTAAATCATCAATATATGTAAAAAGTACTCAACTTAACGAAATACAATTATCTTGGAAGGATGATCATTAAATGGAAGATAACTCAAAGGGTCTCAAAGTAATGGTTATTGATGACTCAAAAACCATTCGTCGGACAGCTGAGACATTATTACAGCGTGAAGGATATAACGTGGTTACTGCTGTTGATGGTTTTGAAGCATTGTCAAAGATTGCTGATGCGAATCCAGATATTGTATTTGTCGATATTATGATGCCTCGTTTAGATGGTTATCAAACCTGTGCGCTTATTAAAAACTCTTTAAACTATCAACATATTCCTGTGATTATGTTGTCGAGTAAAGACGGTTTATTTGATCAAGCAAAAGGACGAGTTGTTGGCTCTGATGAATATTTAACTAAACCATTTAGTAAAGATGAATTATTAAATGCAATTCGTAATCATGTGACGTCTTAAGTCTGATTATTGGGGAAGTAAATGGCGCGTATTCTTGTTGTTGATGACTCACCAACTGAAATGTTTAGATTTAAAGAAATATTAAATAAAAATGGCTTCGATGTTTTAGAAGCTTCGAACGGTGCTGATGGTGTAACCATTGCGCAAGCTGAACTTCCAGATTTGGTCTTAATGGATGTGGTTATGCCTGGCGTAAATGGCTTTCAAGCAACACGTCAGATATCTAGAGGAACAGAGACCAAACATATTCCTGTGATTATTGTGAGCACGAAAGATCAGGATACCGACTTGGTTTGGGGGAAAAGACAGGGTGCTGTTGATTATTTAACAAAGCCTATCGATGAAAATCAATTGGTTATTGTGATTAATCGATATTTAAATATGGAATAAAAAATGGCAGCCAATGGTTTTATTGAATTACTTCGGTTGTCTAAACGCGGTAATACTAATTACTCAAATATCGATAGTCATGAGAACATCTGGTCTGGTGTGGGTTTTGAAATACTCGGTCAATATTTTGTTGCGCCATTGGGTGAAGTTTCTGAAGTGATTTATCCCCCTTTATGTACGCCGATTCCGAATGCTCAATTTTGGGTCAAGGGTTTGGCTAATATACGGGGAAAATTATTATCAGTCACGGAACTCGCTAGTTTTATTACTGAACAAGATGTACCAAGTCATGATGCTCAGAAAGTCATTTGTATTCTTCAAAATGAGCATTATGTTGGATTGGTTGTAGATCGTGTACTGGGGATTCAACATTTTCAAAAAAACAGTTTTTTTTCAAATAACAATGAATTAGATGAAAAAATTAAGTTATATTGTCACGGTTATTTTCCACGACAAAATTTGAAATGGAATATCTTTTTAAATAGCAAATTGTTGAATGATCCGCGATTTTTAAATGCCTCAAAATATAGATAATGCGTAGACAGAATAGTTTTATTGGAGAAATTGGATGAGCTATCAAGATAACAAAAAAAAATCAAAGGATATTGGTAGCAAGGAAAAGCCCAATTTAATCTCTACAATAAAGTTTAAAATTGAGCAATTTTCTCAACTCTTTGGAGATACAGATCAAACCAAATCATATCTACAATTGGGTGCGATCAGTTTATTTATTTCATTTTTAATTTTAATTTACTTATTTTATAGTGTGCCGCGTAGTAATGACCTTACACGTAGTTTAGGGGAGTTAAGATTACTCTCACAAACGATTTCTCGTCAGACTGCAGATGCAGTATCAACTGGGAATAAAGAATCATTTACAGCCTTAGCAAATTCACAAAAAAAGTTTGAAGAAAATTTTGAGACAGTCAGTGATATCCATTCAAATAATGATGATTTAAAAAATGTGGCTTCGATTTGGAGCAAAGTTTCTAAAGATGTTGATCTCATTACCGCACAACAAAATAAAATCGTAGAACTGAATAAAACAAATAGTTTAATTGCCACACTCATGCCAAGTATTCAGACAGAATATAATTTACTGGCTGAGGATATGGTGAATGCGAATATACCAAGTAGTCAAGTTGTCGTTGTTAAAAACCAAGCATTTATCGCTGAACGTATTTACAGATCGATTGGTGCAATTGTCAGTGGGCAGGGCGATACGCAAAAAACCACAGATGAGTTTAAACAAGATATTGAGACTTTCGGAAATTATTTGAATGCTCAATTGAAGGGTAATAGTCAGCTCAATGTATCTCGTTTCCAAAATGAAGAAATGCTTGAAACCCTAACAGCCATTCAATCTGAATATAACCAAATTGTAAAATCAGCATCTCACTCTATTCTCAATAATTCAGCTCAAATTGTTCAGGTGGGACAAGCCAGCAATGAAATCTCGACGCAATCAGATCAACTTCTTGAAGGTTTAAATGCGCTTTCAAGCAGTTCGGTTTGGAAAGTGATTGTTCCAGGCCTGCTGTTACTCATCGCATTAAGCGCTTTGATTTATAGTGTGATCAAGCTATTAACGTTTAAAAGAAAATCAGATCAAATTCGCGTATTAAGACTTGAAGAAGAAAATGTACGTAATCAGAATGCGATTTTTAGATTGCTGGATGAAATTGGGGACTTGGCTGAGGGTGATTTAACGGCATATGCGACTGTATCGGAAGATTTTACTGGCGCAATTGCAGATTCCATTAATATCGCAATTGATCAACTTAAAGATTTAGTCTCACGTATTAATGATGCTTCCCAAGAAGTGGCTCAATATACCCAAAATACGCAAAGAATCACCAATCAACTTGTTGAATCTTCCGAACTCCAAGCTCAAGAAATTTCGGGAGCATCTGCTGCGATTAATGAAATTGCTTATGCCATTGATCACGTCTCATCAAATGCAGCTGAATCTGCTGAGGTTGCTCAACGTTCAGTTCAAATTGCCTCTAATGGTGCTGAAGTTGTTAATCGCTCGATTGAGGGTATGGATACAATTCGTGAGCAAATTCAAGACACATCCAAGCGAATCAAACGTTTAGGTGAATCTACTCAAGAAATTGGTAATTTTGTATCTTTAATTAATGATATTGCAGATCAAACCAATATTTTAGCATTGAATGCGGCTATTCAGGCTTCAATGGCTGGTGAAGCTGGGCGAGGTTTTGCAGTGGTTGCAGATGAAGTTCAGCGTTTGGCTGAGCGCTCAGCGGCGGCGACCAAACAAATTGAAACATTGGTCAAAACCATTCAATCTGACACCAATGAAGCTGTGATCTCCATGGAGCAAACGACTTCTGAAGTTGTGCGTGGTGCGAATTTGGCGAAAGATGCAGGGGTGGCTCTAGATGAAATTCAATTTGTATCGAATAGTTTAGAAAAGTTAATTGCGAACATTTCTGAATCATCAAAATTACAGTCCGCTTCAGCAGGTCAGATTGCAAATACAATGAATGTGGTTCAGCAATTTACAACACAAAATACCAGTGCGGCTTTTGATACTGCACGTTCAGTATCTGAGTTGTCGAAAATGGCAGATTCTTTAAGAGACTCAGTTACCAACTTTAAATTGCCTGAGTGATTTTTTGTTTTTAGGTGTTGTCTATTCATAGGCAACAATAGGCATTTTGAGATTATATAGTCTTATGTTCTGTAATTGGATTACAGAGGATAAGTCGGTTGGTTGGAGTCTCTTGAATAGAGACGAAGCATAGAAGCCAAATTATGAAAGAAATATTAAAAAATTTAGTTGAAACAGTCTCTTTACCTGAAGATCGGTATATTGATTTAGAAAACCTGACGTTTTTCGTGGAAGAAATTTACGACATTCTTGAGGTATTAGCTCCACTGATTTCACAGTGGTCAGATGCTAAAGATCAAGAACAGATACTGATCACGATTCGACGAAATTTTCATACTCTGAAAGGTTCAGGCCGAATGGTGGGTGCTTTTTCATCGGCTGAACTTGCATGGACGGCAGAAGATCTATTAAACAGAGTGATCGCTAAAAATTTAGCATTAAGTCATCAAGTCCAAGACTATATTCAACTGGTCGTTAATCTTTACCAACATAAGATTGTAAAAGATTTAGAAAATGCACAACCTATCAGTTTTGATTTACGACCATTTATATTAATAGGTCAACGTTTGCAACATAGTACTCATCTCGAGCCTGTACTCAAAGAGATGCTAGCGCTAGGGCTGAGTGTGGATGGTTATAACGCAGCATTGGATTTTGAGCATTTAGACTTTGAACGTTTAGATTCTGAAAATTTAGATACACCAAGTTTAGATACATTATGCTTAGATTCAGAACTAATAGATTCAGAGCTAAGAGGTTCAGCGTCAAAAGATTCAGCTTCGATAGTTTCAAAATCATTCGAGAATGCAATAAAACCTGTTTTAAAAAAACAGCAAGGATATGAACCAACGTCTATCATTTTTCCAAAAGAAAACAAACAAGAGGCTTTAAATCAAAAAGCATCGAATCCAGCTTTATTAGATCAGGATGATAAAGTTACTGATGAAGTCTTTGAAATATTTGTAGAAGAAGCCGAAGAGCATCTCCAATATATCGATCAATTTGTTTTGGAAGAACAGCATACGCCAGATCAATATAATCGTTTATCTCGTGCTCTACATACGCTTCGTGGTAGTGCCGCGATGGCAGATGTGAAAGAAATATCAAGAGCAAGCGGTCAAGTCGAGCAACTTTTAAAAGCAGTTCTGAATGAAAATGCGGATGCTGGGTTTAATGAAAATGCGTTGTTGATCCATTATATGGAATATGTGCGTGACTATTTACACTTATTAGATTTAGGCCAGCATCATTCTGATCAAGCTCATCTGATGAAACAACGTTTTGAAGAGGCTTGTAATCGTTATAATTTCCAAGTCGTAGAATTAGACCATCCTCAGACCATCAAAAATTTGATGTCTACATTGGTTAATTTAGGCATTGATCAGTTATTGGATGCTGAATTTAGATTCAGTGAGTTGAATACAAGTGAGTATCCTCATTATTTCAAGATATTGGCTACACAAGCTGAAACCTTAATTCATCACAGTGATCATAAAGCGATTGAAGGTATTCATGAATATAGTGTTGCACTGAAATCTCGTTATGACGCCGTTTTAAATCATCCTGAACTATTAAATACGATTAAAATTATCAAACTGTTTGATCAAGTTCATCAGGAGTTTATTCATCTCTTTGATATTCTGGCTACCGGACAGCGGGTTACACTCAGTCAGCATGCTCAAGCACTCATGACTCAGTTGGAAAAAGCGATTAAAGCGGAAATTGCGAATCCAACCTCAAATGTTGATGTTGCTCAAAAACAAAGTACTGAATCAAGCATTAAAAAAGAGATTGTAAAACCTGAGGTTTTGATCGTAAAGAAATTAGATCTTTCCAGAGAGCTTGAAACGCTGGTTGAAAAACCAAATTTGAATTATTTCTCTAAATTGCTACAAGCTGATAAACATCTGATTGATTCAAATCAAACAATACGAAAATTTGATGAAGATGTGCTGGTCTTTTTTATAGAAGAGGCCGAAGAACTGCTTGTTGAGATGGACCATGAATTAAACCAACTCATGGAAAATGTAGCATCGCCATCTGCCATTAATACACTAATGCGTCATTTGCATACGTTGAAAGGCGGTGCAAACATGGTTCAAGCTGAGCATTTGGGCTTAATTTCGCATGAGTTAGAATCAATTTATGAGCTATGTGCTCATAAAGTACTGAGCTTAACGACTGAGTTGGTGCAGACGCTTAGATTGGTACATGATAATTTATCCGAGCGTATTCAAACAATTCAGACCGATCAGATTGATTATCCAGCACATAATGCCATCGCCTTAATACAATATCTGGTGCAACCAGAAGCAAACTTGCTTCCTGAATTAATATCAGATGTAAATACAGCACCGGTCGACACCACTGCTGTAGAAAGTACGGCGCAGGAGTTAGATGCTCAAGCGGTCAAATCTGCAGCTCAATCACTTAAAAAAGGTGATAACGTATTCGATATTCTGATTGCAACTGAAACAGATACAACGCCATCTGCTACAAATGCAGATAGCGTTGAAGCAATTGCGCAAGCGAATTTTGTAGAAGAGGCTGAAGATTTAATCTCTGAAGCTCAAGCATTGTTATCTCAATGGGTTGAAGAACGTTTAAATCGTAGTCTTTTACTCCAATTGCAACGGATTGCGCACAGTTTAAAAGGGGGCGCGAAGATCGCAGGTTTAACATCTGTGGCAGAAATCTCACGTTCTCTTGAAAATTCTTTTGAAGCATTTGCAATTCGAAGCTTTAACTCTCCTGAATTTGACACTGTATTAAACTCTGCTTTTGAATGGTTAAAAGCTGCAATTCTAGAGAGGAATGAAGACGGTTTTTCTCTACTTAAGGCTGATTTAGATAAAATTCATCAGAGTGAAATCACAAGCACATCCAATGAGTCTCTGACTCATGCTCATTTATTCTCAGCAACTCATATCACAGAGAATATTCAGGGTGATGGCACTGAGCCACCATCGATGATGGGAGAGTGGGATAAATCCAATGAAGTGGAAAATAGTGAGGAAATGATTCGTATATCGACTGATTTGATCGAAAAAATGATCGATCTATCAGGAGAGAATGCAATTAACCGCTCACGTATCGAAATGGATTTGAATCAACTCGGTCATACGCTCACAGACATGGAATTGGCGATAAAACGTTTAGCCGATCAGCTGCGACGAATGGATGGTGAGTTAGAGTCTCAAATACATGCAAAGTACGACGCTTCAAAAGCGCGTAATCGAGATTTTGATCCTTTGGAAATGGATCAATATTCTTCATTAAATGAGTTGTCAAAATCACTAGCAGAATCTGCTTCGGATTTGGTTGATTTTAAGTCAACGATTGCTGAAAAAATTAAAGATACAGAAGGTGTTCTTTTACAACAATCCCGTATTCAGGCTGAACTTCAAGAAGGACTGATGCGCGCAAGATTAGTGCCTTTTTCGCGATTAGTGCCCAGGTTACAGCGTTTAGTGCGTCAAGTGTCGATGACTTTAAATAAGCCAGCCGAGCTATTGGTCAATAATACAGAGGGCGAACTAGACCGAACGATTCTAGATAAGCTAATTTCTCCATTAGAGCATATGTTAAGAAATGCATTGGATCATGGTATTGAGCCGGCAAATGAGCGAATTAAACGGAATAAGCCTCTGAATGGTAAAATCGAGCTGGATATTCGTCGTCAAGGTTCAAATATTTTAATTGCCTTTACTGATGATGGAAAAGGGATTGATGCCAATAAAATCAGAACGAAAGCTATTGATTTAGGGTTAATGCACGAAGAACAAAATCTGAGTGATGAAGAGGTTTTACAGTTTATTTTCCATCCTGGTTTTTCAACAGCAGAAAAAATTACACACATCTCTGGCCGGGGTGTGGGCTTAGACGTTGTACTCAGCGGAATCAAATCACTCGGTGGCCAAGTTTCAGTGACATCATCATTGGGCCGTGGATCGACCTTTACCATTCAAGTGCCCACTTCTGTCGCTGTAAGCGATGCCTTGATGGTTAAGGTAGCAGATCAGCAATTTGCCATTCCACTTTCACAGATAGAACGAATTGTACGCATTGAGTCAGCTGCTTTGGCGCAATATTTTACAAGTCGTAAAGAATATTTTGAGATTGATAGTCAGCGTTGTAAGCTGCGCCATTTGGCTGAGTTTATCGGACAAAAGACCCCAGACTTGAGTGGTTTAGGACATTCATTGCCAGTATTGCTGATCAAAGGCAATATGGGGAAAACAACAGCGCTAGTGGTTGATCAATTGATTGGATCACGCTCTCAAATTGTGATGAAACCGATAGGTGAGCAATTTGTTAAAGTTGATGTGGTTGCTGGTGCGACTATTCAGGCTGACGGGCAAGTGTGCTTGATTTTAGATGGGCAGCAGATTGCGCGTCATATTCAAGTTAGTCGACGTGAAATGGTCAAATCCAAAGATAGAGAGAAAATTAATCTGGATGAACGACGTCGTTTGATTATGATTGTTGATGACTCGGTGACAGTCAGAAAAGTAACAACACGTGTGCTTGAACGTCATGGATATGATGTGATTACCGCGAAAGATGGCGTGGATGCAATTGAGCAATTAGAAGGTATAAAACCCGATTTGATGCTGCTCGACATTGAAATGCCACGTATGGATGGTTTTGAAGTTACCAGTATCGTGCGCCATCATCAGATTCATCAAAAATTACCGATTATTATGATTACTTCTAGAGTGGGGGATAAACATCGTGACCGTGCATTGAGTCTCGGGGTGAATCACTATATGGGCAAACCTTTCCAAGAAGCACAGTTATTAGAAAATATTGAAGCCGCATTAAAAGTGGAATAGATGATGAATCATATTGAAAAGCGTACTCAAGCAAGCCAATCCTCAACGCAGGAAACTACACAGCAATTAGGACGACAAATAACACGGGAAACAACACAGGAGTTGCGTGATTTATTGGCGCTCTCAACAGGCTCTATAGATGCGTATATTATAGAGTCATTCGCTAAAGTTCCGATGTTATTGCCTCAAAATATTGTTTTAGCTGCACTGGATAGCGCAACAAACGTTGAGTATGTTCAATGGCATGAGGATCGACTTCCTTTGTTGAATATGACTGATCCAGCGCTTCTAAATGGAGTTGCATTAGTGATTGAGTCAGAGCATAGCCAACAACGATTTGCGCTGTTGTCTAAGACCATGCCGAAAGCGATACGAATTCGTATTTCGGATATGATTGATGATGAAACACAGCCTATTTTAGATTTAAGTATCAAGCATTATGTGCGTATTGGTGAAGAAATTTATCATGTGCCTGATATGAAGTATATTGAGAATCAGCTGTTTTCAAAATGATATCTTAAGGCATAGAGATGTAATACAAAGGCTAGAGAAAATATTAAGAACATATAATAAATTAACTTTCTAAGCTGCTTTGTCTTCAAAAAAAATATGAAAAAAGGGATGCGCTGGCATCCCTTTTATTAAAATGTATTTTGATCATTAAGCCAATAATTCAACTAAAATTTGCTCATAAATCTCAGCCAAAGGTTCTAGCTCGGCAATGTTTACGTTTTCGTTTACTTGGTGAATTGTGGCGTTTAGAACACCGAGTTCGAGTACCTGAGCGCCAGTAGGGGCAATAAAACGACCATCAGAAGTGCCGCCACTGGTAGAAAGCTCAGTTTCTGTCCCTGTGACATTGCGAATTGCATTTTTAGCGGCATTCACCAGTTCACCGACTGGAGTAAGAAAGGGTAGGCCTGATAATGTCCATTCAATGTCATATTCAACATTGTGGCGATCTAAGATTTCTATCGTACGCGCTTTTAGTTCTTCTGCTGTTACTTCAGTTGAATAACGGAAGTTGAATAGAGTGTTCATCGTACCCGGCACGACATTAGTTGCACCTGTACCCGCATTAATATTTGAAACTTGAAACGTTGTCGCAGGGAAGTATTCATTACCATTGTCCCAAACGGTCTCGCAAAGCTCTGCTAATGCCTTAGATGCGGTGTGAATCGGGTTGATAGCAAGATGAGGATAAGCAACGTGGCCTTGTTTGCCTTTCACTGTTAAGTTTGCATTTAATGATCCGCGGCGGCCATTTTTAACAATATCACCCAAAGTATTGGTACTCGAAGGCTCACCCACTAAGCACCATGTCATTTTTTCTTGACGAGCTTCTAAGGTTTCAACGACTTTGACTGTGCCATTGATTGAAGGGCCTTCTTCGTCAGAAGTGATTAAGAATGCGATAGAGCCTTTATGATTCGGATGCTTTGCAACAAACCGCTCTGATGCAACGACCATTGCAGCCAACGCTGTTTTCATGTCAGCACTACCACGGCCATATAATTTCCCATCCCGAATTTCAGGTGCAAATGGATCTGAATTCCAGGCATCTAAATTGCCTGTAGGAACGACATCGGTATGACCTGCAAAACAAAAAACGGGTGCATTCGAACCACGACGTGCCCAAAGATTATCTACGTCTTCAAATCGCATATTTTCAATATTGAACCCAATCTTGGATAAACGATCAGCCATAATATTCTGACAGCTGTGATCAATCGGTGTCACTGACGGTTGGCGTAAAAGTTGAAGACTTAAATCTAAGGTTGCAGAGTGCGTCATGGAGAGATATCAAATAGTCAAAGTGCTTCTATAGTAATGTAAGTTTTGATTTTTATGAAATGCAAATAACGGAAGCTAAAGGTTTATAGAATGAAGCTAAAGATTTATTGAATTCTGAATAGTTTAAGGCTGTACGATGTTTATTTTATTATTGATATTTTACTATTCATTCAGTCATAAAAAAGCCCGATCTAAGATCGAGCATTTTTTACATCATAACGAATTAGTTTTTGCGAATTTCGTTAGAAGTTTTTTCAGCAGTATTTGTTACAGTTTCCCCAGCTTTAGAAACGTCTTTACCGACACCTTTAAAGGTATTACAACCCACTAAGGTGAAAGTTAAAACAAGCGAAACAGCTAATAATTTTTTCATCATCATCTCCAAATTGTAATTTATTTTGATGTGTCACTAGAATAAAAATTAATCACCAATATAAATATGAGAGTTTTATTATTCTAATGTGAATCTGTGTATTTAAGTTGCGTGAAAATTACATGAATTCTACACAGTGATATAAGAGATTGGCTTGACGAAACATATAATCATGATTTGTATCAAAGTTACGATATAAACCACTACACCACCAACGGGCATTTGCTGAGCTTTGCTCTAAGTTTGGACAAATCCATTCTTGGCGTTCAACACGATAATAGTTGTTTAAACAATCATACCCCCAATGACCTATTCTACGTTTAGGGTTGATCCAATGCGGGAGTTGTTGAGGGTCGTTTAAATTTTTGTTGGGCGTTTTTAGATAATGATTTTTCGTTAAATACAATTGTCCTTTGAGTACAGCAAAACGTTGCTCAATAATATGTTGTTGAGCAGAATGGAATTGAAACTGTTTTTGCGTAAAGTGATTCAGTTTTCTACTTAAAGTATCGGTTCTATTCAATCCATACCAATGTGCTAAAGCATCATCTATCTCAGAAAGATAAAACTTCAATGCGACTTCCCAGTGTTCAATCTGTTGTGTTTTTTGATTGAGAACAATGAAGTCTAATTCTCCAAGTGTATTTTTACCTTCGATAATCTGAATACTATGACCCAGTAAGGTATAAGCATGGTAGGTGTCGTCAAGCAGCCAAAACCATAATAAATGTTCGAATCTTAATCCGAGTCGAGTGCTTTTGAGTTGCCCCAGAAATTGCAGAAGCGTTGTTGGGTCTTGGTCTAACTGCAATAAACGAGTTTGATAATGAGCAAATTGAGACTGCCAAAAGTGATCATCATGTAACTTAAATTCATGAATAAGTTTTAACTCTTCAGGAATGGCGCGGATTATATTTGGACTGGCGATACAAAAGGCGAGTTGTCTTACGATTGGATGTTTAAATTGCAGCCAAGGTTCATAAAACACAGTCATGCTAGACGCCTTTTCGTTGAGGGTTAAATGAATTGAATATAAATTATCAAATAGTAAAAGCTATAAATGCATATATAATGATGCCATTCATCTGAATGAGTTGCAGAATGAGAATATTGTTTTGGCGCAGCCTAGTGGTATTTTTTATCGTCCTAGGTTTTATTGGCGCAATTTTGCCGGGTATGCCAACGACTGTTTTTCTTATCCTTGCCGCATGGGCAGCCTCCAAAGGGTGGCCGCAAATGGATGCATGGTTACTCAACCATCCTAAATACGGAGCGACACTTAGAAACTGGCGTGAACATGGCACAGTGCCACGCAAAGCCAAGTGGTTAGCCAGTCTAATGATGTTGGTAAGTGGCGTAATCATGTTAATGACGAATGCACCTATTCTGGTCAAAGTGTTTACTGACTTAACGATGCTCATCGTCGCTATTTGGTTATGGACTCGTCCTGAACATAGTACATTAAATCAAAGCAAAACAACGGAGCAATAATTTGAGATTCACCACTTCAAACGAGTTGCGATCAAACAGCGTTTTTGCAAGATTTGGTTGTAATGAAATTTAACTATAATGAATCTTCGTTGTAATCAATGATTTTCTAAGGACCGATATATGTTTTCAATTGATCAAGCGGATGTCGTGATTGATTTGGCTTCGCAAACTTTATCATTACCAAAGAAAAATAAACTTTATTCTATATCGAGCGGTCTTAATGGTATAGGTGAAGAAGAAAACTCAGGTAAGACGCCTCGAGGCTGGCACAAAATTGAAAAAAAGATTGGTGGTGAAATGCCACTGAATGCTGTTTTTAAAGGACGGCAGTGGACAGGGGAGATTTATGATGCAGAATTGGGTCAATCTCATCCTGAACGAGATTGGATATTAAGTCGAATACTCTGGTTAAGTGGTTTGGAAGTTGGTTTTAACCAAGGGGAAGGCTGCGATACTTTTAATCGATATATTTATATTCATGGAACACCAGAATCTGAACCCATGGGTATTGCAAAATCACATGGATGTATTCGAATGCATAACGCAGAAGTTCAAGAAATTTATGAACTCTTGAATGAGGGTGATTTAGTTTACTTGTCAGAATAGTGGACAAGAGATTAAAAATCTTAATATTTTTAGAATTATGGCGATATTTATTTTAAAAAAAATGAAGATAAATAGCCAAAAAATATACAAAAAACAGCTTTATTTGCTGAAATGATCTATTTTTTAATCATTCAAACTGAAAAACACCGATTCCTATTGAAAAGCGTTTGACAGTCCCTGAGGATTCTCTATAATGCACCACACAAACGATGAAGTCGTAAAGGGCGCTTAGCTCAGTTGGTAGAGCGTCTGCCTTACAAGCAGAATGTCGGCGGTTCGATCCCGTCAGCGCCCACCAAGTCTTTACGTTAAATGTTTTAAGTGCAGCGGTAGTTCAGTTGGTTAGAATATCGGCCTGTCACGCCGAGGGTCGCGGGTTCGAGTCCCGTCCGCTGCGCCACTTAATTCAGATAACACATTGTTTGTACTTTAATAGCGATATTATGTAAGTGCAGCGGTAGTTCAGTTGGTTAGAATATCGGCCTGTCACGCCGAGGGTCGCGGGTTCGAGTCCCGTCCGCTGCGCCATTTACATATTAGACCTTTTAAGGGCGCTTAGCTCAGTTGGTAGAGCGTCTGCCTTACAAGCAGAATGTCGGCGGTTCGATCCCGTCAGCGCCCACCATTTTAGTGATGCAGCGGTAGTTCAGTTGGTTAGAATATCGGCCTGTCACGCCGAGGGTCGCGGGTTCGAGTCCCGTCCGCTGCGCCATCCTAAATGAAAATAGTTAGACCCTTTAAGGGCGCTTAGCTCAGTTGGTAGAGCGTCTGCCTTACAAGCAGAATGTCGGCGGTTCGATCCCGTCAGCGCCCACCATATCTTCATAAGATATGAAACTTATTTATAAGTTTACCGTGCAGCGGTAGTTCAGTTGGTTAGAATATCGGCCTGTCACGCCGAGGGTCGCGGGTTCGAGTCCCGTCCGCTGCGCCATTTTCCTTCCTATTAGTGAAAGTGGTTTGTTTTAGAAAGATACCTTTCTTGTGTTCTAAAAATAGAAACGCTATTTTTATTCCTCAAGGGCGCTTAGCTCAGTTGGTAGAGCGTCTGCCTTACAAGCAGAATGTCGGCGGTTCGATCCCGTCAGCGCCCACCATATTTATTTTATATCTCTATTTATCTTTATGAATTTTATATAATATATAACGAAAGTTTATTTTATATTAAGATCATGAGAAATCCTTATCAAAGAAAATCTTCAAGCTCTTTAGTCAGTCCAATTGTTCCGCCTATAGAACAGTATCGAATTTTTATTGAAACGATTATAGAACAAGAAAAAGCTTATGGTTTGTACAATGACGGCTGGGCGCTCTGTGGTACGCCATCAGGTCATCAAACGCTTCCAATTTGGCAATCCAAACACGCTGCGCAACTGTTAATTAAAGACAAGTGGGCGAGCTATAATGTTCAAGAAATCACGATTGTTGATTTTGTAGATGATGTTATTCCATATTTACGCCAGCAGAATACACAATTGTCTTTGAATCTGTTACCAGAAGGACAAAACATTTTGGTGTCTGGCCACAAAATGCTGATGGATCTAAAAGGATATTTGTACCAACTCTCTATTCAAGATCCATCCATTTTCCAAAGAAAATCTTTACCTCATCCTAGAAAAATAAGATTAAATCATTAATCAGTATTTCTTTTAAAAGTAATGAGTTAATTGTCATTTGGTTAATCGGTTATGCGCTTAAAGTGAATGAGCCACTCAGCATGTGGCATTATTTTCATTTAAAATTAATATTCTTTTAGCAACCAGCCGCTCAGATAAGCAAAATATTCTCTCAGCCAAGCATTGTAGCGCGTCATCAAAGGCGTTTCAGCGCTCACAGTATAAATGTCGCTATAGCCTTGTTTTTTCGCAATAGCAGATGCTCTGAGGGTGTGAAAATCGCTGGTCACAATACTGATTGGCATATCTAATGTGATTGCATATACTTTTAAAATTGCTTTTGTATTTTTCAAGTTTAGTTCGGTACTGGTGCTTTGATCTTCAGTGGCGATGCGCTGTATTGGAATAGAGTGCTGCTGTTCAAGATATTTAGCCATCGCCTCCGCCTCAGTTTGATTCTCCCACGTTCCGAGTCCGCCAGTCACCACGATCAGCGCATCGGGATGTCGTCTGGCAACATCTGCAGAACGGTCTAAACGCGCAGCTAAGGTTGGAGAGGGCTTGCCTTGGATAAGTCCACTTCCAAGTACAATAATAGCCTTTAGATCAGCTGTATTTTCAGATTGATTGATGTTCGATTTAAGATATAAAAAAAATCCAGCGACACTGAGCGCCCAGATTAAAAATAAAATCCAAGCCAAGTTTATAAATTTTTTAAGAATGTTGTTTTTGGGATGGGTTTTATTCAGCACAACGCTGATTTTCTTTAAATAAAACGCATATAAGCAAAGCCCTAAGCCAATCAAAAAAGGCAGTAAAGTACCCAGATGAATTTTCTTTTGTAAAATGAGAAAGAGTCCATCTAAAAAAAGAATTGCACCTACACTCATCATGCAAATTTGCATTAATCTTATTTTATTCGGTCTAAAAGTTTGAACAAGTGTTTGCTTCATACGTTGCGCTATTCGAATTTTTCGTGTCAATCATAACCCAGCACATAAGGTATTTGTAGAGATAAAAAACCGAGCACTGAGGCTCGGTTTTGGTATGAATAAATTTTATAGGTATTTTATTGCATTAAAAATGAGATGAAGTACTCAATTCAAATGCACTCAACAATATACTCATGGTCAATGTACTAAAATGAATTCCTTCATGATCAATATATAGCGCGACTAATAAACATCACTGCCAGAGCAGACTTCACGATTCGTAAACATCACGGCCACTAAACATCACGGCCACTAAACATCATGATTAATAAACATCACGACGATAACGTCCATTTTGTCGTAAATCATCCACACAGGTTTCACCTAGAATATCAATCAATGCCTGATCAACATCTGAAGCCATGCCTTGAATACTTCCACAGACATAGATAACGGCATCGTTAGCAATCCACGTTTTTAGTTCTTCAGCATGTTCACGTAATTTATGGTGCACATACACTTTTTCAAGTTGATCACGAGAGAAAGCCAGATCGATGCGTTTAAGCATGCCTGTATTTTGCCAAGCTTGGATGGTTTCTTTATAAAAGAAATCATTCGCTTGTTCGCGCTCACCAAAGATTAACCAGTTTTCAGTATAGTCTGAACGAATACGTGCAGAAATAAGGCTCATCAAACCTGCAATACCAGTTCCATTACCAATACAAATAATTGGACGATTATCATTAATTAGGTGGAAGGACTCATTGGTACGAATACGTAGAGAAACTTCGTCACAAGTAGAAAGGTGCTGAGTCAGCCAGCCTGATCCGAGACCGAGCTCTCCTTGAGCATTACTTTGTTGGCGAACCACTAAGCGTAAAACCTGTTGCTGCGGAATGCTGGCAATGGAATATTCACGCGTAGGAAGGTCAGGTAATTGTTCAAGTAAATGATCCATATTGGCAAAAGGTTCAACAACCGTATTTAGGTTTTTGTTCCATAATGCTTGAGCAATATTGATATTGAGCGAATCTACATGCGTGTTTGCCGAAATCTGATGCTGAGCTAAGAACGCCTCAATACGTTGCTGGCTGTTACCTGGTTGAATTTCGGCAATATCACCCGCTTGCCAGTCTGCTTGATGCTTGGCTTGAAGTTCAATATTAAAAGCAGGGGCACCTTGGCTATTTGGATTGAGCAAATTACGTTTTAGTAATTTCCATTGGTCAAATACTTTATCAATCGACATCGTTTGTAGTTCAAGATTGGAAACCTTGGCGAGTGCGTTATTCCATTTTTCAATATTAAGGTTATCTGCGTTATTCACTTCTATTGTGTTGAACAGGGCATGAGCATGATTTTTATTTAACCAAGTATCAATTTTATGACCAAAAGAACAATATGAATCGGGATATTCTTGTGAGCCAAGAGCTAAAACTGCATATTGAAGATGGCTGAGATCCAGATTTAGACTTAAAATTTTCTTATCAAAAGAGGTTGCTAAATCAGGTGCTTCGCCCGTTCCATAGGTGCTTGCAACAAACAGAATTTGCTTATTCTCTTTAAGATCATCTTCAGTCAATTGTTGTACAGATTTTACAGTCACAGGTTGGCGTGCTTGTTGTAAGCTGGTCGCAGTCCGCCAAGCCAATTGTTCAGAAACTCCAGTTTGTGTGGCATAGGCAATGAGCCATGGTGTTGCATTTGGATCGATCTCTGTATGTAGAACACCTTGTTTAGCCGCTAAAGTTAGTTTCTTTTGCTTGCGGCGTTTCAGATAGAGCATCCAGCCTGTGACAAAAAATAACGGCATTGCAAGTGCTGCAAGCATGGCAATAAATTGATAAACAGGTCCCATGAAACTACCACGGTGCACAGGTAGCATGCTGCTCATGATTTGTTCATTGAGCTTCTTATCTTCATACAGTTCAAGTGACTCAATTTGAGCTGTTTGATAGTTGAATATAGCCTTATTACGTGCACGTTCATGTTGTGGAATTGCGTCGACAAAAGTCAACTCCAGCTTGCCATCATCTTTTTTAGGTAAGTTAAAGGTTAGGCTCGAATATTCACGATTTAATTGTGGTGTAAACCCATGCCATGTTTGATTTAAAGCATTTTGAATCTGATTCGACTCTAAACCTTTAGGTCTGCGACGCTCAGAACGAGGTTCATTAGATCCAGATGCATTGGGTGTAGATTGTGCATTTACTGGACCTGCTGAAGCAGTATTTGAATTGCGATTTTCTCTACCCGCCATTTGATTTGGCTGTTGTATATTCTGTTCAGCTTGACCTTGACGACCCGAATTGGCATTAGGGCGCTCTTGTACAGTGGCTTGTGGGCGCTCGACCCCCAGCACTTTAAACATGCCGTTACGCCACCAATCATAGGACCAATACAAACCGGTCATGGCAAAAATGAGATAGAAAATAATTACCCATGTGCCCACAACTGCATGCAGATCCCAAATAAAGTTACGACCTTTTAGCTTGGGCTTAACCGCTAACCATTGACGCCAAGTGTGTTTCTTTGGCCATCTTAAATACAGACCACTCAGCACAAAGAAAATTAGCATGAGAGCACATGCCCCCGTAATTTGCTTACCTACTGGACCGACGGTTAAATTTCGATGCAATTGTTGAATAAATGCAAAGAACTCACGACCTTTTATGTCTGGCAGTAATTCAGCACTATAGGGATTAATCATCATGGTAAAACCACGACGGGCACCTTCTTTAACGACATTGATACTGGATGATTCAGATGCTGCTGAAGCAATCGTGATGCTGTTAATTTTGAGTGCAGGATCTGTTTTATAAAAATGTTGATAGATTTCAGCAGGGTTAAGCTTTTCACGATTTTCGACTTGAACCGTGTAACTGTCCTGATTTATCCACTTAAGTATTTGTTGTTCATAGGAATAAATTGCGCCTGTAACACCCATTAAAGATAGGATTAATCCGGCGGTGATTCCTAGAAACCAATGTATCTGAAAAAAAGTTTTCTTTAGCATGTGGGTACAATGGAAGTATGATTATTTTCGATTTCGCAATTATATCTGAAGATTAAGCAGAGAACGTGGATTTTTGAGGATAATATTTATTCTCATTATCAATCGCATTGAGTTTTAAAAGTCGAATAAAAAAACCTCCATGAGAGGAGGCTTTAGTGCGATTTTAAATCAACATACATTTATAGCGTTTTAGCAGGACCTACGGTTTCATTGAGGTGCTTACGAACAGTTTGAAATGAAAAGTTTTTGGTATTCATACGTTTTGGTAGAATATAAGCGCCTTGCTGATCTTTAACTTTAAAATTAACCAAGATAAAGTCTGGCGTGTTATACCACTCGTAAATGTCTTTCCACGCGATTGAACCTACACCTTCTTGTAGGCCCATTTTTTGACGCATCACGATTCCATGGGGTTGAACACCCAATTTTATTCCAGCAATTTCTTGAACTGGGAATTCGTTCATTTTGCGTTTTACATACCATTCAAGACCAAATTTACGAACTAAAAAGTAGACCGCAACTGAAACAAGCGCGACCCAAAAAATAATCGTAGAGTAGTTTTTGATTAAAACTAAGCCTAAAATTGAGATTGCAACAACTGCAGCCATAATCGCCCAAGCTTTAGTACCAATTTTATTGGTACTGCGCCAAATCGCTAATTGAGCATTCCGTTGTTCAGCTTCTGTTACATCATAAGGAACAGGTTGTAGGGTGTAGGCGTAAAGGTTTTTCGCAGTCATAATGTCATTAATAAGAAATGTAAATCTCGGCAGAGTTTAGCATTAAATTAGTACAATCAGGGAGTATATTGTACTAATTTACTGTGTATATAGATTGTGCTTTTATAGTGATGCCAATTCAGTGGCTTGTTCATCACGATCATAGCTTAAACTTTGCTTAAGTGCGCTTAACTGTTTCAAAATGCTAAACATTAATGAAAGTTGTTGAAGCACAATCAATACTTTCGTTGATTCTTCATCACTCGAATTGAGGCGTTCACGCAAAGTTTGTTGCATATTATGTAAGCTTAATTCAGGCATCTCATCATAAAGTAGTACACCACGAATATCCGATAATGCTTGATTGAGTAAATTTAGAGTGGCTTCATCATGTAGTTGTTCTCGATGTGCCCCTAAAGCTGCCACATAACTGATAAAGGTATGATTCAGACATAAAAACTCAAAAGCTTGGGTTTTTTGTGATGCATCAAAATCTGGTTCTGTTGCTAGTGTAGAAATAAGCGATGCTAAATCTGCATCACGATTATGTGCAGTTCGACGCACGATACGATAATTTAAACTATTATTTCGACCATGTTGATATTGTTCAACCACTTCTGCTAAATAATCACATTGCGCATTGAAGGCACGTGAAATCGTGTGCGGAAGTCGTCTAAATTTCCAATCTGGGAAAATAAAGGTCACACCAAACCATGCTAGAGCACAGCCGATTAAGGTATCAATTAACCGTGGAAGAGCGGCATCGAATCCTAAACCGTCTAAATTAAAGTTAATTAAAGCCAAAGTGGTCATAAATGCCGTGGCTTGTGCATATTGCTTACTTCGTAACTCGAAAAATAAAACACCACATAAGATCAAGAGTAATAATTGACCTTCGATAGAGGGAATAAAATACAAGATTGCGAAACCTAAAATAATACCGCCGATCGTGCCCAGAATACGTAACCGTAAACGGCGTTTGGTGGCGTTAAAATTCGGTTGGCTCACGAACAAGGCGGTCAATAAAACCCAATAGCCATATTCAATATGAGTAACTTGGACAAAGATATATCCAATTAAAAGCACTATAGATACGCGAATCGCATGGCGAAATAACACTGATTCAGGGGTCAAGTTTTGTTTAATACGACTGGTGATATCTTCCCAGCCTTTTAAGTCATCATCTTTGAGCTGATTTTCAATATGTTTACTTTTATCGAGTTTAATATAACGCTCTGTCTCAACATTGCGTAACTGAGCATCAATGGCTTTTAGATTTTGCATCAAGGCAAAAAGAGCATTAATCCACAGTAGATCATGTTGCTCATCTTTACGCATTTTCTGTAATGATTTGGATAAATTATTAAATGCATGTTCAAAGCGTGGATTATGGGTATAGGTGCTTCGGTGCAAAATGCTCTCGCTTAAATCTTTGCAGGCTTTGGCTTGTAAGGACATCACACGCTGAAATCGGAACAAAATATCACTGTGTTCAAAAATCATCGCTAATTTTTGATAATCAATATGTGCCGAATCTGCGCGCTCATGGATATCTTGAGCAACAAAATAATATTGCAGACTTCGTCTCGTCTCGATCTGACCACGATCGCCTTTGAGTCGAGTTAAAAGTGTTGAACGTATGGTATTAAAAATCGCAATCAATTTCCCGTTTTCAAGTGAAAGACTGATCATGCTTTGTTGAAAACTTGATGCCGTCATATCAACATCGAATAAATTTGATTTGGCAAACAGGAAATTACCCAAAGCAGAATAGCTATTGGCAAGTTGATCTTGAACTTGTCTAGCTGGAAAAAGCAAAAAACTCAGCGTTGAAATTGCACCATACCAAGCTGCACCAATAACCAATAAAATCGGTTGTGTATACCAGTCATCAAATATATCGACACCCAGCATGGCATAGACTGAAATGACGAGACAGCCGTATGAAATAGTGGCATAACGACGCCCTAATGATCCTAATAAAATTAGTGCAATACATGACAGGATCAATCCTGTTGCAAATAAAAATGGATAGGGGAATAACAGTTGTACAGAGGCTGCTGCAATAAAGAAACCCAGATAGGTATACAGCAAATTCATGATACGAACTGAAAAACGGTCGTCAATATCACTTAATCCAGCTGCGACCACGCCTAAGGTCAAAGGGATGGTGAGGAGTTGATTACCTAAAAGATAAGGAACAAAGGCTGTGCCCGAAAAAGCAATGATCATGCGGATGTTGTACATGAATGTTGTGTTATAGGTTGCTTTACGGAGTCTAGTGAGCCAGCTATTCAAGATTAAATCCTTATCAAACTTTTAGGTCAAACAGATTGCAAACAATTGAATACGTTTATGGATTTAAAGACGTATTCAATGAAGTCTACTATGGAAAAATATTTTTTATACAGTTTATACATCTATATCGTTAAGTTTATGACGTTGCAAAATCATTGATTTTCGAACTGCACAATTGTTGTTTTAAATGATTCAATTGCGGCAATAGGCTAAACATCAATGAAAGCTGTTGAATAACAATGAGTGATTTAGAAACATCAAGATCGGATTCATTTAAGTGCTGCTGTACTGTATTTAAGACAGTATAACTATTGAGGTTTGGCATTTCATCACTCAAAAAAGTAAGTTCAATATCCTTCAATGCCAAATCGAGTAAATCTAGAATTTCAGGCGCTTCAATTATTTCACGATGAGCGCCTAATGCTGCAATGTAACTTAAGAATGTATGATTTAAACATAAAAATTCGAAGGCTAAAGCTTTATGCGTTGGGTCATAGTCAGGTTCTGTTTCAAGGGTGGAAATGAGCGAGGCAATCTCGGCATCTGTATTGTGAGCAGCACGACGCACCAATCGGTAATTTAAACTATTATTTCGGCCTTCACGATATTGAGTAATGACTTCTGCTAAATATTCACTTTGCGATTTTAAGGAGCGCTGAATCGTTCTTGGTAAGTTGCGAAACTTCCAATCTGGAAAAATGAACAGAATACCGAGCCATGCGAGGAAACAACCAATAATCGTATCGATTAGACGAGGAATGGCTGCTTCATAGCCGACGCCATCAAAGTTGAAATTAATTAAGGCTAAAATCGTGATAAATGCGGTTGCTTGTGCATATTGTTTACTGCGCAATACCAAGAAGAGTGCACCACTAATCGTGAGTATCAACAGTTGTCCGACCAAAGAAGGTACAAAATAAAGCACAATATAACCAATAATGATGCCGATAAAAGTCCCTAAAATTCTTAAATATAAACGACGTTTGGTGGCATTAAAATTGGGTAAACAGACAAAGACTGAGGTCAATAAAATCCAGAAACCTGATGGAATATTGGTAATTTCAACCAGAATATAACCGACAAAAAGAACGGTTGATAAACGAATCGCATGCCTGAATAAAATAGATTCGGGTGTTAAGTTTTGTCTGACTCGAATCACAATATCAGACCAGCCTTTTAAATCATCATCATTTAATTGGTGGTCTAGAGATTTGTCATGGTCATGTTTTATATGTTGTTCTGTTTCGATATTATTCAGTTGATGATCAATGGCTTTCAGATTTTGATAAAGAGAGCTTAATGAATTGATCCAGCTGAGGTCATAATTTTTCTCATCCCGAAGTTTTTCGATTGAAATTCTTAAGTTTTGAAACTTGACTTCAAATTCTGGATTATGTTTATAAAAATGACCATGTAAAATGCTATCGCTTAAATCCTTACAGGCTTTTGCTTGTAAAGAAAAAATCCTTTGAAAGCGGAACATGATATCGCTATGTTGGAAAATTTGGGTCAGTTTAAGATAATCGAAATGGGAGGAGTCAGCACGTTCATGTATATCTTGAGCCACAAAATAATATTGCAGACTTCGACGAGTATCCAGTCGGCCACGGTCACCTTTCAGTCGAGTTAATAAGGTGCTACGCATTTCATTGAACATGCTCACCAAATGACTATTCTCAAAAGACAAACTAATCATACTTCGCTGATAGGTTTGAGCTGTCATTTCAACATCAAACAAATTTGATTTTGCGAAGAGCACATCGGCTAATGATGAATAACAAAGCGACAATTGATCTTGTACTCTGCGGATAGGGAAGAGTAAAAAAAAGATCGTCGAGATTAAACCGTACCAGACCGCGCCAGAAACAAGCAGGGCAGGTTGTACATACCACGGTTCAAATAGATGTACGCCCAGCATTGCATAGACTGTCACCACCAAGCATCCATAAGATATTGACGCATATCGTCTGCCCAATGAACCCAATAAGATCCATCCAATACAGGCAACAATAAAGCCACACGCAAACACAAAGGGATAAGGAGATAAAAGCTGTACGGCAGTGGCAGTAATGAAAAAACCAATGTAGGTATAAATCATATTCATTATTCTGACCGAGAAACGATCATCAATGTCGCCTAAGCCTGCGGCAACCACTGCTAATGAAAGCGGAATAGTGAGTATTTGATTACCAATTAAATAAGGAAAAAATGCAGTTCCCCCAAAGATAATCAACATACGTATTGTGTATAGAAATGTGGTGTTATAGGTTGCTTTTTTCAGCTGAACCAACCAAGTATTCAAACCCCAATCCTTAAAGTGCTTTATTTTTCGATGCGGATTATATGATGAATATAAGATGAATATTCACTTATCTTTAGCAGAAATTTTATGATGTTCGGTATAGACTTGAAAATATACAGTCTTCAATTTGAATAACAGCAGATGTCGAAAATTATAGATAGACAGCAGTATGCGACAAGCTGGATCATTCTATTGGCTTTACTGACCTCTTTGGGTCCGTTGTCTATAGATATGTATCTACCCGCCTTACCGCAAATGGCGAACGATTTTGGGGTTAGTACCCAGCAAATTTCAAATACATTACCCGCATACTTTTTGGGGTTGGCGATTGGTCAATTATTTTATGGTCCTCTGAGTGATCGGATCGGACGAAAAAAACCATTGTATTGGGGAATGGGACTATTTGCGTTTGCAAGTTTTCTTTGTGTCATCGCCCCAAATGATTGGGCTTTAATTGCAGCACGCGTTTTACAGGCTTTGGGCGGTTGTGTAGGTGTTGTAATAGCACGTGCTGCTATACGAGATAGACTAGACACTCAAGGATCTGCACAAGCTTTCTCAAGCATGATGATTGTGATGGGCTTGGCGCCAATACTTGCACCGATTATAGGTGCATTCATTTTACAGTTCTTTCCTTGGGAAGCTGTCTTCATTACGCTGACTTTGATCGGATTATTCTGTCTGTTCTGCGTTCATTATTTTTTTGAAGAGACCTTAAGTGTTGAGCACCGATTAAAACTCAGTTTTAAACAAGTGGTTTTACTTTATTCAACGATTATACAAGATCGAAGCTTTAGAATGCCTATGCTGGCGGGTTGCTTAACAGGCGCAGCACTTTTTGCATATATTAGTTCGGCTTCAGCAGTTTTTATGGGTGAATATCATCTAAGTCAGCATGCATTTGCTTATGCATTTGGATTTAATGCTTTTGGTATTATGTTGATGTCCTCCGCAAATAAGTATTTAGCTAAAAAGATAACGGTGATGCGCCGTTTAAAAATAGGCGGAATACAGCAGTTATTGGGCGCAATCATCGTGATGATGTGTGGTTTCATACTTAATGCACCACTGTGGCTACTCATGCTCGGTTTATTTCTAACTGTGTCTGGGATTGGTTTTACTGGACCAAATGCAATGGCGCTCGCAATGTCGAAGCAAGGTGCGCGTGCTGGAACAGCGAGTGCCATTATGGGAAGTATTCAATTTTCATTCGGACTTTTAGGCGGCATCATCTTGAACTTTTTATGGGCGAGTCCAGTGATGAATATGGGGATACTAATGGTGTTTTTTACCGCGGCTGGACTGGCTTGTATATTTAAACTCGCTCAAAACCCAGACTTTAAAATGATTTAAGCGAGACTGGATTCGTTGAAATATAGATTCATCGAATAATGGATTAATCAGATAAGGCATTCATCAAATAACATTGCAATCAAAAAACATCGCAATCAAAAGAAAGCGCTATCAAAAATAGCGCAACAAAAAAGAGCCGCAAGGCTCTTTTTTTGAATCATCTTAAGCTCTTAATCTAAAAATACTGCAAAATTTTCAACAGATTCTCTTGGTGTGATGAAGGTATTCACAATTTCATTTGGATCGGCATAACCAAGTGCCATGCCACAAATCAATTCTTCATTCTCTGGTGCATTGAGTATATTCAACACAATCGAATGGAAATGATTCCAAGCTGCCTGAGGACAAGTGTCTAAGCCACGAGCTTTCGCAGCAACCATCACATTTTGAATCATCATGGCTGTATCCATTTTAGAACCAATTCCCATGGCTTTATCTACCGTAAAAAATAGTCCAACGGGTGCATCAAAAAGTTGATAATTACGCAGATGTTGCGCAGCCATTTTTTCTTTTTCACCTTTTTGAATATTCAGTAAACCATAAAGTCCCCAGCCATTTTCACGTCTACGTTCAATATAAGGTGAGAACCAGTTTTCAGGATAATAGGGAAAAGTTTCTGTATATTGAGATGCAAGTTCAGGATTTTTAAAGAGATCATTTTGCGCATCGCATACTTGAGTAATAAGTTCTGTTCTTTTTTGACCCGTGACGACATAGACTTTCCAAGGTTGAGTATTGGTGCCTGATGGCGCGCGAGATGCAACCTTTAGAATATCTTTAATGATTTCAACATCTACAGCTTTATTTAGAAAAGCACGAATCGACTGACGAGATGTAATTGCTTGATCAACATATTGAACTTGTTCAGAACTCATAAAAACTCCGTGTAAATATTTTTTGAATTTTTTGACACTTTTACTATATACGATAGTCGTATATAGAAACCATTTTTTTAGGATAAATTAGTGTAAGTGTAAGATATATATAATAATATGAAATATTAATATTAAATTGTGATTGAGATGGAAACTAAAAGTATGGAAAACGTATTTTAATCTTGTTGATAACTTGTTAGAATAGGTAACGGACCAATACACATTATGTTACTTGTTAAGTATCTAATGTAAAAATATTTTATATGCAGTTAAGTGCAATATTTGATCGTAATTGTTTGGGCAAGATTGTTTAGTCAAGATAAAGCATCGATCACGATTGAAATCAAAATTTGATGGAGATCGATATGCATGGAAGCAGCTTAATTACAATTTTGGAGTTCTTATGAGTCAATTAAATCGCAGTCCTTATATTTTCAAAACAATTCTAGCAATTGCAGTAACTACGGCGATGATGAGTTCAGTACATGCTGCTACTGATAAAGAAGAAATTCAAAAACTTCGTCAAGAAGTTGAAGCATTAAAATCACTTATTCAACAACAACATCAAGTACAACAACAGCAACAAGTTCAATTAACACAGGTTCAAGCGCAACCAGCAGCAGTAGCTTCACCGCAGATGGGTCTAAAATCTAAAGCAGGTGCAGAAGTTAATCTTTATGGTTTTGTTCGTGGCGATGCGAACTATATCATTGAAGGTGCGGATGATGACTTTAACAGTGTGGGTAAAGTGGGCGCTGGTGGGAATAATCCTGGTTCAGTTGAAGATAAACTACGTGCGACAGCTAAAACTACGCGTCTTGGTTTGGATTTTAAAACTAAGGTAGAGGGAGCGGATGTAGGTGGTAAAGTTGAAGTCGACTTTGCAGGGGCCAATGAAGCACTTCGTATACGTCATGCATACATTACATTGAATAATTGGTTATTCGGACAAACGACGTCGAACTTCTTGTCGAGCCATGCGCCAGAGATGATCGACTTTGGTACAAACGTAGGTGGCGGTACAGCACGTATTCCACAAGTACGCTATTCACATAAACTTGCACCAAATACCTTGTTGTTGGTTTCTGCAGAAGAGGGTAACAGTACAGCTTCAGGTTCAGGGCTTAAATACAGACTCCCAAATTTAACGGCTAAAGTGACTCAAGGTTTTGCAGACGGTAAGGGTAATGCATCTGCTCGCGCTTTGATTGAAAACTATAAATCAGAAACCGTAAATGATGACCAGATCGGATGGGGGGTGGCAGCGGGTGCAAACTATCAAGTTACTGACCCATTTAAAGTATCGGCCGATGTGTCTTACGTGAAAGGCAACAGTAACTATCTTTATGGTTCAAATTCTGCGTACAGTATAGTGAATGGTGATATTGAACAAAATGAGTTTGTAGGTGTTCAAGTTGGTGCGACTTATAAAATCTTACCGAATCTCCGTTCAACTTTAGCGTATGGCGCATTATTTGCTGACAATGGCACTGATTATGCGAAAGCCAATGCAACCTCTGCAAATGAAAAAGTACAACAAGCATGGATTAACTTTATTTACTCACCAGTTAAACCTGTAGATCTAGGTGTTGAGTACGTAAATGGTAAGCGTGAAACATTTAGCGGATCAAGCTTTAAAGATAATCGTATTGGCTTAATGGCGAAATATAACTTCTAAAAGTTTTTATTAAGCTAAAAAACCGAAGCTATGCTTCGGTTTTTTTATGTCATATTTTATGTCATATAAGAAAAAAGATATGATTAAGACTAAAGTATAATTAAAAAATTGCGTTTATTTTATTCAATATAAAGACAATTATTAAAAAAAATGCATAATCTGCCGAGTAATGGTGTAGCCTTTTCGCTCAAATTTATTATTATTGCCAAGTATTGTCTTGGATCTGGGGTAAATATTGAGAAAACAGGTCAGTTTTAAGTAGATATATTTTAGTCAAAAGACTTTTAAAGCTTTGTTTAAGCTTGATATGTTGAATCTATTTAGGCTGATTTAATGATTGTCTAATGACGTATGTGTTGTCTTTTTATTAACAAGATTGAATCAATGCGACATCAACAATTATTATGTATAGAAGAAATATACATAGAAGATTGTTTTTTTTCGATCGTTTGTCATGCGTAATATAGGCTCAGTTTGAGTCATAAAAATTCGCAATAATCTTGTTCATAAAAATAAGCATGACCTTAAAATTCACGTTGTATTTGATGAGTATTCATGATGGAAATAACTTTTAACGCTTTTTACACGCTCATTGCAGCGGTAATTGTTTTATTACTTGGTCGTTTCCTTGTAAATAATATCAACTTTCTAAAAAAATATAATATTCCAGAGCCAGTGGCTGGTGGTTTAGTTGCAGCAGTTGTGTCACTCATCGTTCACAACTTATGGGGCTATAACATTACAACGAGCTCAGTGCTTCAAACCAGTTTTATGTTGATTTTCTTTGCCTCTATTGGTTTAAGTGCCAATTTTGCCAAATTGAAAGAAGGCGGCATGGGGCTAGTGATATTCCTCATTTGCGTAGCCTCTTTCATCATTGTGCAAAACTTTGTGGGTATCAGTTTGGCAACCTTATTGGGTATCGATCCGCTCATTGGTTTAATCGCTGGTTCAATTACCCTCACTGGTGGACATGGTACTGCAGGTGCCTGGGGTGAAATTTTAGAAGTTCAACATGGTATTCAAGGTGCATTGGCGCTGGGTATGGCAAGTGCGACTTTCGGTTTGATTATCGGTGGTATTATCGGTGGTCCTTTAGCCAAATTACTCATCAATAAATATCAAATCAAAACACCAGGTGTTGCAAAAAATAATAATGAAAATACTGATTCTTCAAACGCTCTAAATGAACAAACTGAATTTGTTGCCTTTGAAAACCGTAATCAAGTTCGCTTAATTACAGCTGATAATGCCATTACCACTTTAGGTCTTTTTGCTGCATGTCTTGCATTTGCAGAATTTATGACGGGTTATAGCAAAGGAACTTGGTTTGAGTTACCGACATTTGTATGGGCGCTCGGCGGTGGTGTAATTCTACGTAATATTCTGGAAAGTGTGCTTAAAGTTAAAATTTTTGATCGTGCAATTGACGTGTTTGGTAATGCTTCACTTTCACTTTATTTAGCGATGGCTTTACTTTCACTTAAATTATGGCAATTGGCAGACCTTGCAGGTCCATTGGTTGTGATTTTGGGTGCGCAAACCTTAACCATGGCATTGTATGCAGCATTTGTGACTTTCCGTGTGATGGGTAAAAATTATGATGCTTCAGTACTTGCGGCAGGTCATTGTGGTTTTGGTATGGGAGCAACACCAACAGCGGTTGCCAATATGCAAGCCATTACCAATATGTATGGACCATCTCATAAAGCCTTTTTGATTGTTCCTTTATGTGGTGCATTTTTTGTCGATTTAATTAATGCGACAGTGATTCAGATGATTTTGAAATTCTTTATCTAACTTAAATCTAACTCGCATGAACTAAAAAAGCCCCAGTGAATATGGGGCTTTTTTTCAATCTGATTAATACTCTAAAGCGACTATCTTCGATAAAACCGCTGTATAAATGTTCATTCATTGATATTTTAAGTGTAAGTTAGCGTTTGTCATAAATATTTCATACAGTATTTCAAGTTTAAATATGATTTCATAGTGACTACTCATCATTACTTATATCCAATTTATGAATTGTTTAAAGACTTTCAGTTTACTGCTAAGCTTTACATTGGTTGCTTGTCAAAACATGCCTCTAAAAACTGAGCAGAATCAAGTTCGTACATTGAAAGATGCTTACTCTGAAATTGATTATGTTGCTTTTAAAAATAAACAAACTAAGAAACCTGTGGTGGCTTTGGTTTTGGGAAGTGGCGGTGCACGTGGATATGCGCATATTGGGGTTATTGAGGTCTTAGAGCAAAGAGGGATTAAACCTGATTTTATTGTTGGAACGAGTGCAGGTAGCATTGTTGGTTCTATTTATGCCAGTGGGAAATCTGCAGCGCAATTAAAACAAATCGCGTTAGATCTGCAGGTTAATGATGTTCGCGATATTAATATCGGTTTGCAAGGCTTCTTTGATGGCAAGAAAGTTGAAAATTATGTCAATACAAATGTGAATAATCTACCTCTTGAACAATTAGCAATCCCGATGTTTGTGGTGGCGACTGAACTCAAACAAGGGAATAAGGTGGTGTTTAACAAGGGCAGTACAGGTCAAGCTGTTCGCGCTTCTATTTCAATTCCAAGTATGTTTATACCTGTTAATATTGATGGTGTTGAATATGTCGATGGTGGCTTAGTTAGCCCTGTACCTGTGAACGTAGCAAGAGAGCTTGGAGCAGATATTGTCATTGCCGTAGATATTTTGGCGCAACCTATTCATACCGAAACCAGCAATGTATGGGGCATGTTTAATCAAAATATAAATATCATGCAGAATAGATTAGCCGCGGAAGAGTTGAAAAATGCAGATATTGTCATACAGCCTGATTTACGTGAAAAAGCACATATATTTGAGGTTAAAGGTCGCCAAGTGACGATTCAATCTGGAGTAACGGCTGCGATGGAACAAATTGATAAAATTCAAACTCTCGTTAAACAGATTCCGCAATTTGATAAAGTTCATTTTTCTGTTCAACATCAAGCACAAGACTAGTGAATGATTCAATCATTGCAGACTTTGGCTAATAAAAAATTAGCTTAGAAATTATTTTGTTTAGGAAGTCTAAAGCTTGAATGGGAATTTCTTCAATGATTTTAGGTTTTCTCAAAAGAAATGAATTCGAATTAGTCTGAATTGACTGATCAGTTGAAGTAGGAGCAAGGTTGAACTCATACTCTGAGCATTAATTTTAATTTAAATCAGATGGATGCATGGAGGAAGGCGTGCTCATTATTCTGACTTATTGAGTGTCTAATCAATGCTTAGATTGGTTATTGTTTTATAAATCATGCTGTTTAAAATGAATTAAGATCGCTTAATTAAACATTTTGTACTCAAAATAAAGTTATAATATGACCATAAAATCCTCTGCTGAATAATATTGAGTCCACAAGTTTATGTCTTCATTTGAACAAGTGTCACCACTTGCTGACGACCAGTCAGAATTAACGATGTCTGTATTAATGACCCCCGATATGGCGAATTTTTCAGGAAACGTGCATGGAGGGACGATTTTGAAACTACTCGATCAAGTCGCGTATGCATGTGCAAGTCGTTATTCGGGATCTTATGTTGTAACGTTATCTGTAGATAAAGTGAATTTCAAAGAGCCGATTCATGTTGGTGAATTGGTCACTTTTTTAGCCAGTGTAAACCATGTTGGCCGTACTTCGATGGAAATTGGCATCCGTGTTGAAGCACAAAATATTCAAAAAAGAACAGTGCGTCATACCAATAGTTGTTATTTCACGATGGTGGCTGTGGATGAGAATGGTAAACCGAAAGAGATTCCTTCTTTAAATTTGGATAATGAATGGAAGCGCTGTCGCTTTGAAGCTGCGGAACATCGCAAAGTGGCACGTTTAAATGAAAATCATCACCCTTCCTGTAGTATTTATAAAAAATCGACATAGATTAATGCCGATAAAAGACCTCTGCTTTAAGAGGTCTTTTTTATTCCAGTCAATTTAATTCAAAGAAGTGATTTGAGTGAATTAGGTGCTGATAAAACACTCTAGTTTAGACTGCGTATAAATATTTAAAAAATGATTAAAAAATAATAAATCTCTTGCATAAATCTTAAAATCAAAAGATCTTTATCAAGCCCCGTTCATAAATCAAAAAATAATGATTGAGTGGTAATAAATTGATCTATAAAAATTCCTTCTCGCTTTGGGAGAAGATTAGGATGAGGGAATACTCACGATGAGTGTGTGGTGTAAATAATGATTTTTGAAACAAGTTTAATAATTAAAAAATTATAATCATAAGAGCTCAATTCATGAAAAAATAGTCATATAAGACTCTAATCATTAAATTCTGGTCATTAAAAAAGGTAGAACATAGATTATGTTCTACCTTCGAAACTAAGCTCTTAAAGTTCAATTATCTTGAATTTTAACGATCTTAAAAATTAAGTCTTTTTAAAACCCAAATGACCTTAAAAGCTCAGTTTGCATGATTTGATCATCATTCTGGAGAAATGGAGCGATGATCAATCAAATTATTGCGCAGGTTGTACTGTAGGAGCAGTTGTGCTCTCATCAGCAGCTGCTTCAGTACCTGGTTGAACTGTAGTCGGCTGACCTGCAGCAGAAGTTTCAGAATTTACTGGTTGTTCCTGAGTAGAACTAATTACTGTTTGCTCTTTCTTCTCTTCTTTCGTTCCAGCAAAAGTTGAAAAAGCGGTAACTGCTAAAGTCGTTGCAAGTAAAGTTTTAACGATATTCATAAGTGGCATCCTTATTCATTTAATTGCGATCTATCTTTGTTTAAATATTCAATAAGCCAGATTTAAAATATTTAAATCTAAAATATTTAAAAAGAGTAAATCGATTCAGTTTTAAAATAATCTGAACGTGAGTAGCAATCTCAGCAATCAGATACAACGAGATTCATGCTAAAGGCAATCATTGCTTTGGGCAACTGAAACAACAAAGTGAAACAGGTTTCGTTACGCATAAAAACAATATGCAAATATATGTGCTTTTACTGTAATTAAAATCAAATTCAACAGCATTAAAATGTGTGAAAATATGTCAAAGTGGTTAAGGAGTGAGCATTATTTTTACTTAAGGTTAACAATATCGACTATTAATAAAGAAAAATATGATCCCTTTTTATTTATTTACTCAATTTAATATTATTTTTCCTGCTTTACTTTTAACAGAATAGAAAAAGACTTTTTATTTGTTGTGGTTCATTTTTAGTTAAATTTTAAATCAATGTATTGAGTAACAACGGCTTGCATGGATTGAGCGATGGCATGAATAATAAAAGCTAAAGCATGAATCGAAAATATCTTATTTTGAAAATGAATGTTGATACATCGTTATTTATTCAAAACATAAATATTGGCGATAGAATTAGCTTTCAAGTACATTGCTATGATTAAGATTATTTAAAGATAAACTATTCTGGCTTACACGTTACAACCTATAATTTTGAGAGATTGATTTGAAGATTGTCGCTACATCACCTGTCAAAACCCATATTATTTCTGGGTTCTTAGGTGCAGGTAAAACCACCCTATTAAAAGCATTATTAAGCCAAAAACCAGCAGGTGAAACTTGGGCTGTTTTAATGAATGAGTTCGGACAGATTGGTGTAGATCAACAATTGTTGACTCGATCTGAAGGATTTGAAATTAAAGAATTGCTTGGAGGATGTTTGTGCTGTAGTAGTCAATTGCCGATGCAAATCGCCTTGTCTCGTTTATTGGCTGAAGCAAAACCAGATCGACTTTTTATTGAGCCGACTGGTTTGGGTCATCCAGCTCAATTATTAGAACAACTGACAGAGCCACATTGGCAAAGCACCATTGCGATGCGTAGTTTAGTCACCGTTGTTGATGGCTCACGCTTACATGATGCAGAATGGTCTAAACAGAATTTATATGCAGATCAGCTGAAAGCAGCTCAGATTATTGTGGTATCACATATTGACCAGATGCAACTTGCCGATCAAGAGGCATTAAAAGTTTTGCAAGCTGAATATCAAGCTTATGCACAACTGTGGCTATTAGCTAATCAAGGCGACATTCGTATCGAACAAATTGATCAAGCATTTGTCGGAACAGCACGTAAAATTCAGCCCTTATTAAAATTACAACACGATCTAAAAGGCCATACCCAGCCTGAAATTAAGCAATTACCTTATCACTATGTCGAAACTGCACAAGGATATAGCGTTGCAGGGTGGAAGTTTCCGAAACGCTGGCAATTTGATTTTTTAGATTTACTCGATTTACTGTGTGAGCAGCAAGACTGGTTAAGAATTAAAGCAATTTTTAATACTAATCAAGGTTGGCAAACGTTTAATTTTAATCCACAGCAGTTTAACTACAGCGGTGGAGAGGAAAATATTGATAATCGAATTGAAATTATTTATCAGTCAGCGCATGACTGGCAAGATTTTGAAAGTCAGTTATTGGCTTGTCGCATAGATAAAGATCGCTAATTAAATTTAGTTGAGTTCAATTTTGATCTTGAGTATCAAGCTACTTTGAAGTTTTAACCACATTAAAATTGATTCATCAAAACATTTAGCTGGATATGCAATATCTTCGCCTTGACTTAATTTATCGTGATATCCATACCGACCGAAGTTGAAAATCGGGTATGCTATGCGGCAAATTTGAGGACATTTTCGATGGCGTTAAAAGCGACAATTTATAAGGCTGATTTAAATATTGCCAATATGGATGTGCATCAATATGCAGACTATCAGCTCACTATGGCACAGCATCCTTCTGAAACCATCGAGCGTTTGATGGTTCGTGTATTGGCTTATGCACGCTTTGCAGATGAGCGTTTAGAGTTTACGAAAGATTTATTTGAAACAGATGAGCCTGCACTTTGGCAAAAAGACTTAACAGGTCAGCTTGAGAAGTGGATTGAAGTGGGAAGTCCAGATGAAGATAAGGTCAAAAAAGCCAGCGCACGCTGTCGTGAAGTCGCTGTCGTAACCTATGGTTCAAGTGTGGATGAATGGTATAAACGCAATAGCAAACTTAAAACTTTAAAAAACATTCAAGTTTGGCAGTTAAGCGAAAAAACAACAGCTCAGATTCAAACATTGTGTCAACGGACCATGCAACTTCAATTAAATGTAATGGATGGTGAGTGGACATTGATTGGAGATACTGCCCAAGCTGAAATCGAATGGATTCAGCTGCAATAGAAATATGATTTTGAAGATGTGGTTTTGAAGATGTGGTTTTCAAAATGTAGTTTTAAAGTTGTAGATTTAACGATTGAATGATGTGGAGTTCGAGATGAGTGCTGAATTAGAAATTATTGACTTAAAAGTGGGTGAAGGTAAAGAAGCCGTTAAAGGTGCTTTAATCACGACACATTATACGGGTTGGCTTGAAGATGGCACCCAGTTTGACTCATCCATTGACCGCGGCAATTATTTTGAAACTGTGATCGGTACTGGTCGTGTCATTAAAGGTTGGGATCAAGGCATTATGGGCATGAAAGTGGGTGGTAAGCGGAAGCTGATCGTGCCATCACACTTGGCTTATGGTGAGCGTAAAATGGGTAAAGTTATTCCAGCGAATTCAAATCTAGTTTTTGAAATCGAATTGTTTGATGTTAAAACGCGTGACTAAAAGTTTGAACATTGAATGATGGTGTTAAGCACTATGAAAAGCTGATGAAAAGCCCTCAAGTCGAGGGCTTTTTCAATTTGTAGATTCTCAAAAATTATCATCGAAGAACTACTCAAAATGAGTGTTCAATAGAGAGGTATAATGAGAATTAAATTGTCAATTTAAACTTTTATCTGGATGTAAAATACATCTAAAAATCATGATCAATGATTAAAGAGTTTTGATTTTGAATAAAAAATAATGGAGGTCGTGCCATAAATATTGATCAAATTGCGATATTCTGAAACAAATATTCACAGAAAAAATACTGAATTAGTGTTTTAATGCCGAACTAAATTTATTTTTTTATAAATTTTTTCTCCATCTCCTTATGATCTTCAAATTTTAAAAGCCATTTAGTCTTTTGATATTGTTCAATATTTATAATGATAAGTTGTTTAATGCAACATACTTTTGAATATGGGCAGTAGCTAATTTCGCTTGTTTAAATGGCAACAGGTTTTACTATATGACATCTGGTATTATTTCATTCATCGCAATGATGACATTATCGTGTTTGAGTGTAGCTTATACATCAACCGCGTTGGCACAAGATAAACCCACTACTCAGTTGTCAAAAGCTTCTTTGGACAATTTGATCGTGTTGTCTTATCACGAAGTCGCATCAGAAAAAAATAGTCTAATTCCTGAGTTTGCTATTACAGAACAACAATTCAAATCACATTTAGATTGGTTAGTAAAAAATGGCTATCAATTTGTAGATGTGGATCAGGTTGTTGCTGCGCAGAAAGGTCTTAAAGCGCTGGCGAAAAAATCTGTTCTCCTTACATTTGATGATGGTTATGCCTCTTTTTATCACAATGTATTTCCGATCATCGAACAGCGTAAAATTCCAGTTTTAATTTCAGTCGTAGGCTCTTGGCTAGCTACGGAAAATAACGGCAAGATTCAGTTTGGAGATGCTTCTATTTCTCGAGATCAAATGCTGAGCTGGGAACAACTGCAATCTATGCAAAAAAGTGGTTGGGTTGAAGTCGGTAGTCATAGCTATGATTTACATCGCGGAATATTGGGCAATCCTCAAGGCAATACCCAACCTGCAGCGACCACACGTTTATATGAACCTAAAGCTAAGTCTTATGAAACAGACGCTAGTTATGTAAAACGTATTCAACAAGACATGCTTAAAAATACCCAGCTTTTAACGCAGCATGGGGTTAAGTCTCCACGTGTTATGGTTTGGCCTTATGGCAGTTATAATCAAAAAACAGTTGAACTTGCTCAACAAGCATGCATGCCGATTAGTTTAAGTTTGGATGACGTCAGCGGCAAAAAAAATACACACATGGGTGAGCTAGACCGTATTTTGATTCAAAGCTCAACTACTACCGCTGATTTGAAAAATGAAATCATCAGCCGTGAGCAACAATTGACTGACAATCATCGGGCACAAAAAGTGATGCATGTTGATTTGGATTATATTTATGATCCAGATCTTGTTCAGCAAGAACGTAATCTCAGTGCTTTATTAGATCGTATTCAAAAGATGAACGTGAATACTGTTTATTTACAGGCATTTTCTGATCCGGATGGAAATGGATCTGCAGATCTCGTGTATTTCCCGAATCGTTTTATTCCCATGCGCGCGGATTTATTTAATCGCGTGAGCTGGCAAATCCAGAAAAGAACTCAAGTGAGCCGTGTTTATGCATGGATGCCGGTATATGCCTGGGAATTACCAAAATCAAATCCAGTGTCTAAAGATATCGTGGTGACACAGCAAGCTGTTGATAGTAAGCATTTAAACATGGGTTATCACCGTTTAAGCCCATTTTCAGAAGCTGCCCAAAATGTGATTAAAGGTATTTATCAAGATCTGGCTAAGTCTGCTTCATTTAATGGTCTGATCTTTCATGATGATGCGACTCTGTCAGATTATGAAGATGCCAGTGTCGATGCATTAAAAGCGTATCGAAAAAATGGTCTTCCAGTTGATTTGGCTAAGATCCGTGCAGATGAGAAAGAATTACAACGCTGGACGGCATTCAAGACAGAGACTATCGATAAATTTGCGCTTGAACTGGCAGATGAAGTTCGTTATTACCAACCCTTTCTGATGACCGCACGCAATATGTACGCTCAAGTGGCTTTGTCGGCATATGCTGAAAACTGGTACTCACAGTCTTTAGAACGTTCATTAGAACATTATGACTTCACTGCAATTATGGCGATGCCGTATATGGAGCAAGTTGAAGATAAAGATCAGTTTTTTAAAGAATTGGTATCACGTGTAGAAAAATATCCAAATGGTATGAACAAAACCGTATTTGAGATTCAAGCTGTAGATTGGCGCAACAACCAACAAGTATCTTCTAAGGAAATGGCAGAGACATTTAAGTCGCTGTACCGTCAAGGGGTCTTACACGTCGGTTACTATCCAGATAATCCGATCGAAGATCATCCAAACCCACAAACATTGAAAGCTGTATTTGATACAAAACCTTCTGGTTTAATTCGCTAGGGCAGAAGATAAAACATGCAAACTTTCCAAAATCTTTGGCAGTGGGTTCTGAATTTTATTTTCTATTATCCCTTATTCATGTCTTATTTATGGATGATGGGAGCGCTGATTTTCTGTATTCGTGAGCGCAAAGAACCCGCATTTGATTTGCCGCCTGCGATGCTTGAGTATCCTTTGGTTGCAGTACTTATTCCTTGTTTTAATGAAGGGGACAATGCTGAAGAAACGATTGGTCAAGCGTTAAATTTAAACTATCCAAACTTCGAAGTGATTGCGATTAATGATGGAAGTTCAGATCATACTGGACATGTTCTTAATCGCATGGCGGAAAAGTATCCAAAGTTACGTGTGGTGCATTTGGCTGAAAACCAAGGCAAAGCGATGGCGCTTCAGGCCGGTAGCTTGGTCACTGAGGCTGAATACTTATTGGGAATCGATGGGGATGCATTATTAGATCCACATGCTGCACAGTGGATGATACGTCATTTTCAAAAAAATCCTAGCGTTGCTGCAGTAACGGGCAATCCACGGATCCGTAATCGTTCAACATTGTTGGGTCGAGTGCAAGTCGGCGAATTTTCGTCAATTATTGGAATGATTAAACGTGCACAACGCACATTTGGTCGGCTCTTTACAGTATCGGGTGCAGTGACCGCATTTCGCAAGACTGCTGTACATGAAGTGGGCTATTGGTCGCCAAATATGTTGACTGAAGATATTGATATTTCATGGAAATTGCAAAGAGCTGGCTGGGATATCGAGTTTGAACCGAATGCCATTGTTTGGGTCCTCATGCCTGAAACCATTAAAGGCTTGTGGACGCAAAGACTGCGCTGGGCGATGGGTGGCGCGCAGGTTTTAATGAAAAATATTGATGTTCTATTTAAGCCAAAGCTTAATTTTTTATGGCCTTTGCTACTGGAAATGAGTCTGACTTTAATTTGGTCATATTTGATGTTGACCATGGTGATTTTATGGGTGCTGAGTTGGGTATTGCCTGCAATAGGATTACCTGAAGTGAACTCACCATTTTTGCCGTATGGCACAGGAATTTTAATTGGGGCGACGTGTCTATTTCAATTTGCGATGAGCATGTGGATGGACAGTCGATATGAAAAGGGGCTCGCTAAAAACTATTTTTGGATGATTTGGTATCCATTTATTTTTTGGATCATTACTGTATCAGCCACGATAGTTGCTATGCCTAAAGTACTTTTAAGAAGCGATGAAAAACGTGCTCGTTGGATCAGTCCTGATCGCGGTGTACGTGAAGATAGCTAATTACTAAGATATGAGAAATATTGTGAACGCTCAATCTATCATTATTGATATTCGTCATCAATTGTCTTGGCAACAACGTTGTTTAAGCAATACCAGCACTGTTTTTTTGTGGGTGGCTTGGCTTCTACTCTGGCAACCACTTATGGTTTCTCTGGGAGTTCTTGATGAACACAATCATAACGTGGTTATTCAGATTGCAAACGTAATTTTAGGCGTACTTGAAAATGGTTTTGTGGCCATATTGGTGTGTGCATTGATGTTGTGGTTATGGAGTAATTTCATACCCGCACAATCTGTCAAATACACGCAAATAAAAGGTATAACAGACTATGCTAAAGCATTTGCAATTCCTGCAGATATCATTCATCGCTCTCGTCAAAACAAAGTCGTGACTGTACATCATGATGAATTCGGTCGAATTACACTGATTGATTGAGTAACGATATCGATTTGAGTTAAAACGAGTTGAATCGAATTAAGATGAGTTAGATGGAGATGACTAAAGTAAAGTCTCATCCCTTTATTCATCATGTGAAGATTAAGTATAGTCAGTAAACTGGAAATATGGATGTTATGGTTAAATTGAATTCTGCCGAAAGTATTCGTGGTTTGGCGTGTTTGGCAGTTGTATTTTCACACTTAAGTTTAAGTTTTTTTCCATTTCTACATCATTTTGATCAATCAGAAATCTCAAACTCTGCGTTGCAATCATTCTTTTATCATTCGCCTTTTGCATTCTGGTATTCAGGGACTGCTGCAGTTTTCTTATTTTTCGTGCTCAGTGGTTATGTACTGTCTTATGCAATTTTGAGAAAGCCTGATCTGGTCAAAGCCAAAATTCAAAGCATGTTGATTAAGCGCTATCCACGCTTGGCTATTCCAGCACTGGCATCATGCCTACTCATTTGGCTTATATTTCAAGTCATACAGATCGACAGTAGTCAAATCAGTAATTGGTTTCAAGCCTATGTCACCCAAGACATTAGTCTACAACATGCAATATATGAGGGAACAATAGGTTCATTCTTTTTTGCGGAGAGTGATACGAATTGGGTGTTGTGGACCATGCATATTGAACTGTTTGGCTCATTAGCACTGTTCTTACTATTGTATCTTTATCAGTTAAAGCGTTATTTATTTTTTATTGCTTCTATATTGCTGCCTGTATGCGCATTTTATTGGAAAGGCGAAGGGTTTTTATTGGGCATTTCGAGTTTTGTGATTGGGATTTATTTCTTCCTATACGCTAAAAAGTTAAGTTATCCTGTTGCCATCGTGATGTTTTTATTCGGATTATATTTGGCAGGCGCGCACAACGGTAGTTGGTCTTATCAATGGATTCATGCTTTTTTAGGTGAGCGTACCTATGAATATGGCAACTTCTTTGGCGGTGTATTGATTGTATATAGCATTCTGATGAGTCCAAAACTGTCGACTCAGTTTGATCACAGCGTGTTGGTCTGGTTAGGTAAATTATCCTTCTCTATCTACTTACTGCATTTGATTGTTTTATATGTGGTTGGACTACCTATTTTTAATTATTTGTTAAGTCTTGGCGTAGATTATGCAACATCAGCTGTGATCGCCTCTATTATTTTTATTGCTCTAACACTTTGTGCATCGGAATATTTTAGTCGATGGGTTGATCAATTTGCGATTAAGTTCAGCCAGCGCTTGGCTGCTAAAATTTTGGATTAATCCATTCTATACAGATGATCAGTCAGATTTTCAGTATTGGAAAATCTGACTTTTGTCTTGAATTATAAGCTTATCTAGCACGTATTGAGTTCTTTAGCGGAAGATCACCTACGTTGATCAGATTTAAGACGTTGATACTGAGTAAGCTACTTCCAAATGAATTATTTGGAATTAAAAGCGAGTATGCTGCAAGCATAAATGTTTTCTAAAAAACAACGATAATTGAATTAATTAAGTTTAATATTCAGAAAATATGATTGAAATCATGTCATTCAAATACTATTAGGGATAACTGTAAGCGATGTTTAAGTCATTTTTCCCCAATCCAAAATGGTTTTTTTCCTCTTTGGTTCTTTGGTTTGTAATAAATTTTTTGCTGTGGAATTTTGCTGGTGGTAAAGCGTGGGGCACAGTCTTGGGCTTTGCTCAAGGTTATGCTGATGCTGAACTTCCGATCGGTATTAGTCGTTTTTGGATGCCATCATTCATATGGTTTTATGTTTGGTTCTTTGTTGCCACAACCTTTTTTGCTTTATTTTGGAAATGGCGTTCAAATAATCAATGGCAAGCGTGGTCGGTTTGGGGTTCTGCATTTATTTTATTTAATATATGGTTTGCTGTGCAGGTTAACGTGGTTGTCAATGCCTGGTATAGCCCATTTTATGATTTAATTCAGAAAATGCTCAGTAATGGTGGTGGTGATGTGAACTTGCTATATAGCGGTTCAATGACCTTTTTATATGTAGCGATGGTCTATGTCACTATTGCAGTATTTAATCTTTTCTTTGTGAGCCATTATGTGTTCCGTTGGCGTACTGCAATGAATGATTACTACACTGCGTATTGGGAGCAGTTACGTCATATTGAAGGTGCATCGCAGCGTATTCAGGAAGACACCATGCGGTTTGCCAAAACAACAGAAACTTTGGGCGTAAGTTTTATTCAAGCTCTGATGACACTGATGGCATTTTTACCTGTGTTGTTTCAATTGTCTGTACATGTGAAGTCTTTACCCATAGTTGGGGAGATTTCGTATGCGCTCATGTGGGCGGCTATTAGCTGGGCGTTACTGGGTACGGTCGTACTGATGCTGGTGGGTTATAAACTGCCAGGGTTAGAGTTTAATAATCAGCGGGTGGAAGCAGCATACCGTAAAGAGTTAGTCTATGGTGAAGACCATCATGAACGAGCAGATCCACTGACATTAAAAGACTTATTTAGTAAAGTACGCTTAAATTATTTCCGTTTATATTTCCACTATGCATATTTCAATATAGTGAGAATTTGGTATATGCAACTCGACAACTTGTATGGCTTATTTGTGCTGTTTCCAAGTATTGCAGCGGGTACGATTACCTTGGGTCTGATGATGCAAATTGGCAATGTGTTCAATAAAGTTCGTGAGTCATTTCAGTATTTAATTGAGTCTTGGGCAACGATTATTGAATTGCTTAGTATATATAAACGTCTAAAAGCATTTGAATCGATTCTTGACGAATAAGCCAAATCTGAATTGAATTCTTGCTTCGATCTTGATTAGATTTTTTTTTAGATTCTTATTGGCAGATCTCAATTTAAAACCCGCATTTCGCGGGTTTTTTTATATCTCATCTTCACGAGGATTAAAGAAACAATGCGCCTCCAATTGCCCCAAAAGCCATGACCCAAAGTGGATGAATTTTTTTGAACATACTGAGTACGGTCGCGATACAAACAATGCCGATTAAGAATGGGCTCTGTGCGGATGTGCCTGCAATAATCCAAGCACTGACCAGAACTAAACTGACTGTGATCGGTTTCAGTGCTTTTTCAAATAAATCTCGACGTGGATTGTCTTTGAAGTTATGCCAAAATTTGAGTGCAAAAATTGTAATAATCGAAGAAGGACCAAACTTGGCTAAAGAGGTAATCAGCAGTCCTGCTGGTCCTGCAACATGCCACCCTACCAGAGGAACAATCATCATGTTGGGGCCTGGCGCTGCTTGTGCCATGGCAAACATCGCACTAAATTCCGTTGCTGTTAACCATTGATGAACGCTAACAACCTGATGTTGCATTTCAGGTAAAATCGCATTGCCACCGCCAAAAGCCAATAAAGAAAGCTGCGTAAATACAATCGCTAAAGTGAGTAAAATGATCATTATTTTTGAGCTCCTTTTACTTTATTTAAACTTAATGCGGAGATATTCATACTCACTAAAATGACCAAGGTCAGCACTAAAGGAAGTTTGATGACCAACATGAAGATAATTGTCAGTGCGAGTGTGATCAGGGTTAAATAATTTTTGAAAATTGGGCGTAGCATTTTTAGGCCCATGGCAAATAACAAACCGGCTGCTGCTGCGGCTAAACCTTCAATCATGTGTTGAATGGTTGGATACGATTGGAATTGGGTATAAAGCTGATAAATCATAATCACGATAATGGTCGGTGCAGTGATTAAACCAATCACAGAACTGACCGCGCCTTTCATCCCATGAAATTCGTAGCCGATTGCGACGGCCATATTAATGATATTTCCACCCGGTAATAATTGGCAAATGCCTAATAAATTATTGAATGTTTCTGAGTCCAACCACTTTTGATCATCCACAATCATGCGATGTGCTAAAGGAAGTACACCACCAAAGCCCATCAGTCCTAATTTCATAAAGCCAATAAACAATGCTTGATTCGAAGGTTGCGAAGTGTTGCTTTCTTGTGTGAGGGGGAGAACTTCAGCAGTCATAATTAGCACTCATTCTTGGGATGAGCTGATTATGCGCTTGTCATGATATGTTGAAAAATGCTAATTTTGATCATAAACATACTTAAAAAGTATACATCTAGAGGCAATCATGATTGATATTCATAAGCTCAAGGCATTTGTCGCTGTAGTTGAAGAAAGCAATATCTCACGCGCTGCTGTACGTTTACATATGCAGCAGCCGCCATTAACACGCATTATTAAACATTTAGAAGATGAACTCGGTACGTTATTGCTTAAACGCTTACCGCGTGGTGTCGAGGCGACCGAAGCGGGTCAGGCACTGTATCAAGAAGCCCTTACTATCTTGGCACATGCAGATGCGATTCCTCGTCGAGTACAAAATATTGCCCGAGGTTTAGAGGGGCAGATTAATATTGGATTTACCAATTCTGTGGGTTTGCATTCTTTTTTACCGCGATTATTGCGTAATTTTCGTGAAGCCTTTCCCGCGGTGTCGATCAATCTTAATGAAGACGGTAGCAATAGCTTAATTGACTCAGTCATTAATGAAAAAAATGATATCGTTTTTTTACGAAAACCAGCACCGATTGGACTAGGTTTGATCAGGTTGCATGTCTTAGATGAGCCTTTAATCGTCGCTTTACCGAATAATCATGCTTTGGCGGATGCAGAGGGTGAATTACATTTATTAGATTTAGAAGGCTATGATTTTGTATTGTATCGACGCTTAGCAGGTCAGGATTTATTTGATAGCATTTTGGCCAGTTGTTATCAAGCAGGTTTTAGCCCGAAGATTGTTCAAGAAGCCCCACGTTTGACCTCAAGTTTAAATTTGATTGCAGCAGGGATTGGCTTATCGATTGTACCTGAGGCGATTCGAGATTTTTGGAATAAGCAAATAGTCTATAAAACCTTAAGGGCAGATCCACCCTGCGTTGCACCAATTTATGCGGTCTACAAAAATGGTGCTGATCATGCGCGATTGAAATATTTATTGGAATGCTTAAAGCAGCCAGAATTTATTTCCTAAAAATTTTGGCCTATTTGTTTAAAAAGTATTGGATACTTTAGTCGCGTGCCAGCTTCGATTGCTATGTATAACATTGAGCTGTGTAGCAGATTTTGCGATATGTTCTGTGCAAGAAGTGAAAACAATTAAAGTTGAATTTAAGCACCAATTTTTAAAAGAGGAAATGTAAGCATCAAAAATATATAAGGTTTTTTAATATTGATGAAATATTGATCTTATACAGTTTGTTCCGCGAATAGGAGCATATAATGAAAAAATTGGGTCAAACATTAATTTTAACCATCTCCGTATCAGCATTACTCGGATGTAATAGCGATTCGCCTGACCAGGTAATGATACCTACAACACCAACAGAAGATGTAGGACAACCAGAAAAGCCAACACAACCAGAAAAACCAGTACCGACGATTTCGTTGAGCACATATACCCCTGGAACCACAGAGGGTGGATCATCTGATGCCTCTACAGCGGTTGCTTTAGATGATAATTTCATCATAGTGGCTGATGATGAAGCCAATATTTTACGTGTCTATCCTAAAAATGGTGGTGCTGCGGTTGCTTCTTGGAATTTTGAAGAAAACGGTCCAATGTTTAAAAAAGAACTCGATATAGAAGCAAGTGCATTACTTGCAGACAATATCGTGGTCTTTACAGGCTCACATGGTAATAAGAAAGATGGGGACGACGCAATGGCAGAGCGCAGCCACATGTTTAGTGTGAAAATAACGGGGACAGGAAAAGACACAAAATTTGAATATTTGGGTAAATATTCAGATTTAGAAAGTAATTTGACTGAATGGGATCGTTCAAATCAACATGGTTTGGGTAAAGATCATTTTGGTTTAGTGCAATCTGCAGCAGATGGAAGTGTGCCTGAACGCACCCATGGTTTTGCCATTGAAGGGATGACAGCGACTCATGATGAATCTGCATTATTACTGGGTTTCCGAGCACCGCAACTAGACACAGGTACACGTGCAAAAGCACTCATTATTCCAGTGACCAATTATGCACAACTCTTAAAAGGTACTGCTACATCAGCAACTTTTGGAAAAGCGATTGAGTTGAATTTAGGAGGGCGAGGTGTTCGCTCAATTTCAAAACATCTGAATAATGAGTATTTAATCGTTGCTGGGCCGGCTTTGGCCAACCGAAATGAAATTAAAGAAGCTTTTGCACTATATCTTTGGGATGGGAATCCAGACTCACCTGCACGTGAACTGAATCATTCATTAGAACAAATGCGTATAGACTCTAAGGGCAGTATCGAAACCATCGTTGAACGATATATCCCAAGTGCAGACGTACAATTGCTGCTTGATAATGGCGATAGTATTTGGCCAGACCAAACCGCTATTTCAAAGGGTCTAGAGGATAAAGACCAGCGTTTCCAAGGTGGATTTGTCACGATTTCTGACACTAAAAATGATGTTATTGCGCCATCTTTGGTGAAAATCAGTCCTGAAAAAAATGTCATGGGTGTGAATACCGACACTACGATTCAATTGTGGTTTGATGAAGGTGTTCAACTCAGTACAGGTGACTTTAAAATTTATAAAGGGGATACGTTGGTAGAAACGATTGCCGCAAATTCGCCTCAAGTCACACTCGACTTTAACCGCATTACCATAACACCAAAACAAAAGTTGGATTATGAAACGAATTATCGTGTCGAAATGGGTGCGATGATTCAAGATCATCAAGCCAATAAAGTACCTGCGGGCGAAATGACCCAATTTAAAACTGCGGGCCAACCAACGCCGTTGAAAGCAGGGGATTTATACTTTATGGGTGGTAATGCTGAAGCGCCAGATGCAATTGCATTTATACTGATGAAAGATGTCGATGGCGGTACGGAAATTTACTTCTCAGATCGTGATTATTCAATCAAGGAAGAGAAATTTTGGAAACGTGATAAAAATGGTGGTGGTGAACCAGCAACCAATGAAGGCGTATTCCGTTGGACAGCTGATCGTTTTATTAAAGCAGGCTCAATTATTACGATACAAACTGATACTGAAGCAAGCCCAATTGCTAATATTGGACAGGTTTTAGGTACACCTTCTGGTATTGGTAAAGAAGAAACAATGTTCGCCATGATTGGGACAGAAGTTGCTGACTTACAGGATGGTTCTGCTGGCCTAATTACCAAAAATGGTCAGTTCTTAGCATCCATTACTTTAGGTGGAGTAACGGACAATGATATCCCAGCAGAAATTGTAAACTACAGTATGAAGTTTCTGCCCGAGGGTAAAGCAGACCAAACCAATGCCATTTTTGACACAGCGAAGTGTGGTTTTGATCGAACAAATTTAGCGACATTTGCGTCGAATATTAAAGATCAAAGCTGTTGGAAACTCAGCTTTAAATCTGCAGGAGCAGCAGGTTGGCCTTTAATTGAAGAGAATAGCTTATTTAAAAATGCAGTGATTCGTTAAAGTTTGATGCTATAAAGTTTGATTGGTTAAGGTTTGATTGATAATGCTAAGACTGGGTGCAACTTGATTTTATAAAGCGTCCAGTCGAAATGGCAATTATTGAATCATATAAACGAGTGAAGCCTTTTTTCAATATCCAAAGTTTCAATAGTTGCAATTGTTCAAGTAAAGATGGAGCACAATGCTCCATCTTTTTTTAATTTGAACATTAATATCGCAGGGATTAAGAAGAAACGATTACACAGTCATACAGGTCTAAATTTGAACTTTGTGCTAAAAGTAGAAAAATATATCGATTGGATCACTTCTAATGTTCAAAAAAAAATCTATTACATTAAATAAATCGCCATTTAAAAAAGCGTCATTAAATAAAAAAACGTCTCACTATATGGCAGCAGTTATGGCGGGAATAGTGCTGATGAGCAGTCAAATTTCAACGGCCAGTGTTGCGGGAGATCAACTCAGTGATTGTCTCGTTAAATCGACCACAGCAACCGATAAAACTGCAGTGCTGCAATGGACATTCTCTGCACTTTCAACACATCCAGATTTGAAAGCGCTGAGTAATGTAACGGATGCACAAAGAGCGCAATTGGATCAGAATTTTGCCAAGGTTTTACAACGTGTGATTGTCGAACAGTGCGCAGCGCAGACCAAAGCTGTTATACAAGCTGATGGTTTACAAGCAGTGGGTGATAGTTTTCAAGCTCTAGGCCGTACTACAGGTGAAGAAATTATTCAAAACCCTGAAGTGAAGCAGCAGTTGAAAGGTGTGATCCGTTATGTGGACTTAAATAAATTGGTCACCACTTTTTTAACGCCTGATATTTTTAATAAGTTAGGCATTACTCGATAAGTAACATGACACGATTAATAAAAAGGCTTATTTTTGATTTATCTGTCATTTAACAGCACTTCTTGATTTTTTTCATAAGTTGTTTTAAACAACAAAATCAGAATCAGTAATCACTTTTCCAAACATTCTCTAAGAGATGATTGATTTTGAGAGAAATTTAATTTTAGAGATTAGCTTTAGAAATTAAGTTTGCTCTTCACTTTTAAAATGTATTTGGATATTAGTTTCTAATGTGATTTAAAAGTGTGATTTTAAGAATATGATTTTAGAATGTAAATTTAAGATCTGAAGTTAGCTCATCTTTGCATCATAAAAAAGACCTGAAATTGCAGGTCTTTTTTATATCAGGACGAAACGATAATTACTTTTTCCACTGAGTCGGGAATTCAAATAAATTGATGTCGAATGCCAGAGGGAAAATAAAGTAAACCGAAAGCACAATTAATACAGTCGCTAAAACTGTTACCAGCGTCCCTTGCGCCAACATGTCACGAATAGTGACTTTGCCTGTTGCGAAGATCACTGCTTGTGATGGTGTACCAATCGGGAGCATAAATGCGAAACCAGCACCTAAAGCCGCCGCGGCCATAAATGGAATAGGGTGCACGCCTAATGCATAAGCCAGTGTTGCAGCAATAGGCACAAAAATAGTCGTAATGGCTGTGTTGGGTGCAACTTGAGTCAAACTAATGGTCAATAACGTGGTCAGTAATAATGCAATAAAATACGGTACATTTTGTAGGTAAAGAAGTTTTTGACCAATCCATTGAGAAAGATCGGTATTGCCAAAACCTGCGGCCAAAGCTAAACCACCACCAACCAATAACAAAACATCCCATGGCATTTCATTTAAAGAATCAGCATTGAGTAAACGTTTTCCATCACTCGCTGGAAGTGCATATAAAGTAAGCGCCGCTGTGATAGCAATGACGGTATCTGAAATTCCAGGAATTAAATCTGTCCAAATAAAAGTACGGGTTAACCACATAAATGCAGTGGCAGCAAAAATAATCGCGACCGCTTTTTCTTCATAGCTCATCGAGCCTAAACGTTTTTTCTCTTCTAAAATAAAGGTCTTGCCTTCATTTAAATGTTTTGCTTTCATTGGGTAAGCGATTCTGGTCAACCAAAAGGTAGTAAAGACCGCTAACACCGCACACAGTGGAAATGCAAACATAAACCAACTGGCAAAACTGATTTCATAACCATACAGTTCTTTGACTAAGCCTGCCAAAATTAAATTAGGCGGTGTACCAATCAGTGTTGCACTACCGCCAATAATTCCACCAAATCCAATGGCAAAAATCAGTGATTTGGTGAATTTCACTTCATCATTGGGATCAAAGTCTGGTTGCTTTTTAAGTAATGAAATAATCTTAAATGCGATCGCTGTACCAATCGGCAGTAGCATCATCACCGTTGCTACGTTGGAAATCCACATCGATAAAAATGCGGTTGCAAACATAAAACCATAAATCAGACCGTTAATGGTTGAGCCTGAAAAACTAATAATCGCTAAAGAAATACGTTCATGCAGTTGCCATTTTTCAATCGCAATGGCGATGGCAAAGCCACCTAAAAATAAGAAAATATTGGGATCTGTATAACTAGACGTAACTTTAGAAATAGTCAGCGTACCCATGAGTGGCATAACCACAATAGGTAAAAGTGAAGTAATCCCTAAAGGTAAAACCTCTAAAACCCACCAGATAGAGAGCCATGCGGTCAGGGCTAAAACACCTTGGCCTTCACGGGAGAGACCTTCAAAGTCCATACCAAAATACAGCCATGCAAACATGAGTGGCCCAAGCAAAAGTCCAAGCCATTGGGTTTTGTTGTATGAGCCGTTAAAGCCACTTTGCTTTTGCGAGGTGGTTGTCGGTGGGCTCGGTATGTCTGCGGAGTTGTGTTGTTGTGACAGAATGTAGTTGGGATTGAGATGATTAAACATGTTTTTGGTTTTATTGTGTCTGTACCATAAACTTTGCCATAAGTTGTTTAGCATAATTTATCTCCATATAATGGGCGTATTCTGTAGGCTTAGCTGATGAAGCACAAAGATTCATTAAGTATGTTGAAATACCTCTAAAGTATATTTTTTAATAGTGTAAAAGTTATGTGAATAATAAAGTAATATTTTATATGAAGTTACAGTTTTAAGAGCCTTAATTTCTATGTTTTTTTAGTCTAATGGTCTTAGATTGTAGGGTTGCAATCCTTCACCAAAGTTGAAAATAATTGGATGAGCTTTGATATTGATGTAAACAATTTTAATTTTTTTATTTAAGTTAAGCGCGTTTTCTAAATTTTAAAACTCAGGATTCATTCAGTTTTTTCTAGAATAATGTACATGTCTTACCGTTGTATTCATAACGGTTCACTTCATATTTTTGACCATTCCAGCGATAAACAGCAAAACAAAATCCGGAACCACCATTTTCAATATCTGGCCAGCCATCTGTTCCTTTGGTTTTCATGAAAGTTGGAATGCCCATATTTTCATAAATAAGTTTCCATGTTCCTTTTTGTTGTTGTGCAACGATGTGATAGCCGACACCTGTATTGCCATAACACTTGCTGCTGTGGTCGGAAATGATTGCATCTTTTAGACCATCGCCATTTAAGTCTTTGTATGATGTGATTTCACCGTTGTCGCAGTTAGCCTTCCAACCATTCTTTGTTTTGGCGAAGCCTGCTGCTTTAAATATTTGGCTGGCTTCTTTTGTAGGAATATTGGGTTTGGTTTCTGCAAAGGTTGAGGTGCTAAGGAGGGCAAGGGTAGATAGTGTGAGGATGATTATTTTCATTTTTTATTCTTTATTTTTATAAGTCGTGAATGTTTTGATTAATAGAATACGTTTAGTGTAGTGGATTTTGTGAAGTATGCTAGATGGTGTTCGACCACTAACAATCCATTCATATGTAAAATGAGAAATACGCGTATCAAATTAATCGCATGACAAAGTCTCCCTTTTTTAAAGGTGAGAAGAGAAGCTTCGCAAGGAAAGGGATTTTCTTAATCACGTATAAAGAAGGACTTTGAAAGTTAAATGCGTCCTAAGTCTTCGAGTTTGGTAATAGGGGATATTTTTTGGGTGGTCATATTGTTTTCTAAATATACGATTAATTTACATGGATGATGATTAGTAATTAATACTTAAATTAAGATAACATTGAAACTGAACATGAAACAAATTACTTTAATATTCTATTTAGATTGGGGGAAAGCAATGGATCATAAAAAAATTGATCAATGGTATGTAAAAAATGCTCATCTTTACGATTCATTGGCACAGTCAGTTGTGCAAATTCTTAAAAGTATAATGAAAGCTGAAAAAATCTCATTTGTTGATGTGCCATATAGGGTTAAAACAAAAGATAGTTGTATTGGAAAACTAAAAAAGAAAAGTGATTACACCTCTTTTGAGGATATGACTGATTTAGCAGGCTTAAGAATAATAACACTTGTAGAGAGTGATTTAGAAAAAGTATCTAAAATTATTTCTGAAAACTTTAATGTTCATGAAGAAGATTCAGGTGACAAAGCTGATTTATTGGGAGCCGATAAATTTGGTTATCGTTCAATCCATTTTGTATGTGATATAGGCAAGCAACGAGAAAAGCTTCCTGAGTTTTCACTCTACAAAGATTTATGTTTTGAAATACAGATTAGGACAGCATTATCACATGCGTGGGCTGAGATAGAACATGATCGTGGCTATAAACTTGGTGGAGAATTGCCCGCGCATTTGAAACGTAGATTTAATTTACTCTCAGGCCTTTTAGAGTCAGCTGATTTAGAATTTAATCGTTTATCAGAAGAAATAAATTTGTATAAGATTAAATTGCAAGAATCTGATAAATATGAATTATTTGATCAAGATATAAATAAATTAAGTTTGATTAATTTTTTAAACAGAAACGTGAAGGAACACGGCTTAGATCCAAAAAAATATTCAATCATTAATTTTGATTATGAAGGAAATGTTATATATTTTTTCCATAAAGTCTTTAATTTAAAGAAAATTATAGATATTGAAAAAATGTGGAGAAAACATGAGGCTAGAATATTTGAGAATAAAGACAAAATAAAATACTTAAGCGCATTTTATTCTAGAATGTTTGCTATCGAAGATTTAGAAAAATTTTTACTGGTATTAAAGCAATTAAATATACCTATATATGATGATATTTATAGTAGTTTAACAAAACTTTATAATGAAGATTTGGTTGATCAAACGATAGAAAAATTACAACTATTTCGCAGTAATGAAACCCTCGAAGATTAAATAGAAGATCAAGAAAACCCGCTCTTAAGCGGGTTTTCTTATAGAAAAAGATCAGATTAACCAATCAAGTTCTTCATTAATTCATTTACTTGTGCAGGGTTTGCTTTACCTTTAGATGCTTTCATCACTTGACCGACAAGACCATTAAACGCCTTCTCTTTACCCGCTTTGAACTCTTCAACCATTTTTTCATTGGCTGCAAGCACATCTTTAATAATTGCTTCAATCGCACCTGTGTCAGTTTCTTGCTTCAAGCCTTTTTCGCTAATAATGGCATCAGCAGATTTGCCTTCTTCCCACATAAAGCCAAAGACTTGCTTCGCAATTTTACCACTGATGGTGTTGTCGATGATACGCGCAATCATACCGCCAAGCTGTTCAGCAGAAACAGGCGACTCAGCAAGATCTAAGCTAGCCTTGTTTAAAGCACCAGAGAATTCGCCCATCACCCAGTTAGCTGCAACTTTACCTTGCGCAGCACCGCCAGACGCAGCCACAACAGCTTCATAGAAGTCCGCCATTTCACGTGTAAGCGTCAATACATGCGCATCATACTCAGTCACCGCAAAGTCAGCGACAAAACGCTCACGACGTGCTGCAGGCAACTCAGGTAATAACGAACGTGCTGCTTCAATCTGCGCATCCGAAATCAGCACAGGCAACAAGTCAGGATCAGGGAAGTAGCGGTAATCGTTCGCTTCTTCTTTCGAACGCATTGAACGCGTTTCCATTTTCACTGGATCAAACAAACGCGTTTCTTGGTCGATTTTACCGCCATCTTCCAAAATATCCATTTGACGTTCAATTTCAACATTAATCGCTTGTTCAATGAATCGGAATGAGTTGAGGTTTTTCAGCTCGCAACGCGTACCAAACTCATTGCCCGGACGACGCAACGACACATTACAGTCACAACGGAATGAACCTTCTGCCATGTTGCCGTCAGAAATACCCAACCAACGCACCAAAGTGTGAATGGCTTTAATATAAGCCACAGCTTCTTCAACTGAGCGCATATCGGGTTCAGACACAATCTCAAGCAGCGGTGTACCAGCACGGTTTAAATCGATGCCTGACATGCCTTCAAATTGATCATGAATCGATTTACCAGCATCTTCTTCTAAATGCGCACGTGTAACGCCAATGCGCTTCACTGTGCCATCTTCAAGTTGAATGTCGATATGACCTAAGCCAACAATCGGATTGTCCATTTGGCTGATTTGATAGCCTTTAGGAGAATCAGGGTAGAAATAGTTTTTACGTGCAAAAATAGAGGCTTGATCGATATACGCATCAATACCCAAACCAAAGCGAATCGCAAGATCAACCACTTCTTTGTTCAGAACAGGCAATACACCCGGCATCGCCAAATCAACCAAACTCGCTTGAGTATTTGGATCTTGACCGAAAGTAGTAGATGATCCTGAGAAAATTTTGGTTTTGGTATTCAATTGCGTATGAATTTCAATACCAATAACCACTTCCCAGCCATCAATAAGCAATGATTTTTGTGCTGTTTTTTGAGTGTTTGACATTATGCATTCTCCTCAGCAATTGCAGCACGTTGGTTATGCCAATCGGTTGCTTGTTGATACTGATGCACCACAGACAACAGTTGTGATTCAGACCAATAGTTACCAATCAATTGTAAGCCAACAGGCAGTTGATTTTGATCAAAACCTACAGGCGCATTGATTGCAGGTAAACCTGCCAAGTTCACAGCGATGGTATAAATATCACCTAAATACATTTCAACAGGGCTGAGGTTAGCACCAATCTTATACGCTGTAGTCGGCGCAGAAGGGGCAGCAATTACATCGACTGATTCAAATGCTTTTAAGAAATCTTGCTGAATTAAACGACGAACTTTTTGTGCTTTTACATAGTAAGCATCGTAGTATCCAGCAGATAACGCGTAAGTACCAATCAAGATACGACGTTGAACTTCTGCACCAAAACCTTCTGAACGTGAACGTTTATATAAGTCCATCAAGTCGACAGGGTTCTCAGCACGGTAGCCATAACGCACGCCATCAAAACGAGACAGGTTTGACGATGCTTCAGCAGGGGCAATCAAATAATACGTTGGTACATAGGCTTCAGTCATGTTGAGATCAATCTCAACCAAAATTGCGCCCATTTCTTCTAATTTTTTCAATGATTCTTCAACACGTGCTTTAACGTCGGCATTTAAGCCTGCAACATTAAAATACTGTTTTGGAATACCAATGCGTAAACCTTTTACCGATGTGCCGTTTAAGTTTGCAACGTAATCATCCGCTTCTTTTTCAATAGAAGTCGAATCTTTTTCGTCATGACCTGCAATCACATTCATCAGGTAAGCACAGTCTTCAGCAGAACGTGCCAATGGACCACCTTGATCGAGTGATGATGCATACGCAATCATACCGAAACGAGACACACGGCCATACGTTGGTTTAAGACCAGTCAAACCACAAAATGATGCAGGTTGACGAATTGAACCGCCTGTATCTGTACCTGTGGCAATTGGTGCAAGGTCTGCTGCAACAGCCGCAGCTGAACCACCTGATGAACCACCCGGCACATGGTCTAAATTCCATGGATTTGCCGTTGCGCCGTAGTATGAGTTCTCAGAGGTAGAGCCCATGGCGAATTCGTCCATGTTCACTTTACCTAAAGTCACGATACCCGCAGCTTTGGCTTTTGCCACAACGGTTGCATCATAAGGCGAGATAAAGTTATCCAGCATTTTTGAACCCGCAGAGGACTTAATGCCTTGGGTACAGAAAATATCTTTATGTGCCAGTGGAATACCCGTCATTAGCCCAGATGTACCAGATTTAAGTAACTCATCTGCTGCATTTGCTTCTGCAAGCGCTAATTCAGCGGTCACCGTGACATAAGAATTAACCCGCGGGTCAATTTTAGCGATACGATCTAAGTAATGTTGAGTCAATTCGCGAGATGAAAATTGAGCTGACTTTAAGCCTTCTGCCATTTCACGAATTGATAAGCGATGTAAATCAGTCATAAGTACAATTCTTTACGTTCAAATTTAAATGAGATTTTCCGGCTCGAAATTATTCGATCACGCGTGGTACAAGGTACAAACCATCTTGTGTTGCAGGAGCAACGGCTTGATAGTTTTCACGATGATTGACTTCGGAAACAACGTCTGCACGTAAGGGTTGTGGATGATCAAAAGGACTCTTAAGTGGCTCAACACCATCGGTATCAATGCCTTTCAAGCTTTCCATCATTCCTAAAATTTTATTCAAACTTTGAGCATATTCAGCAGATTGTTTTTCATCCAAAGACAAGCGTGCTAAGTGAGCAATACTTGAAATTGTTTGTACATTTAAATCTGCAGAATGCTGACCATCTGTAGCTGACATGATGTCTCACCTAATCAGTATTAAAAAATATTCAAAATATCATGCGTTATAATAAGCGATTGACTTGTTCAAAGCATCACATTTAGTTAAAGTTGCCATCTTGCGACCATATAAAGTTTAACTGGGAATGACCCGTGATTCTAAAACGACTAATTGGCTTGTTTTCGCCAGATCTTGCCATTGATTTAGGCACAGCAAATACATTAATTTACGCACCAGGAAGGGGCATTATATTAAACGAACCTACCGTGGTGGCAATTCGTCATAGCGGATCACAAAAAATTGTAGCCGCTGTAGGTTTAGATGCTAAGCGAATGCTGGGTCGTACACCAGCCAACATTTCTGCAATTCGTCCGATGAAAGACGGTGTTATTGCAGATTTTGAAGTGACCGAAACCATGTTAAACCAATTTATTGGTAAAGTGCATGAAAGACGTCTTTTTCCACCCGCACCACGCGTTGTTGTTTGTGTGCCGTGTAAATCGACTTTGGTTGAGCGCCGTGCGATTCGTGAAGCTGTATTCAACGCAGGTGCGCGTGACGTTCGATTAATCGAAGAACCGATGGCAGCAGCAATTGGCGCAGGAATGCCAGTTGAGCAAGCATGTGGTTCGATGGTGGTGGATATCGGTGGTGGTACCACTGAAATTGCGATTATCTCACTTCAAGGCTGTGTTTATTCAGATTCATTGCGTATTGGTGGCGATGTGTTTGATGAACAGATCATTCATTATGTGCGTAAAGCGCATGGTTGTATGATCGGTGAAACGACTGCTGAAATTATTAAAAAAGAAGTAGGTATGGCAATCTCTGATGGCACGACCTTAGAAATTGAAGTACGTGGCCGTAATCTTGCTGAAGGTGTACCTCGCGCAATTACTGTGACTTCGGATGAGATTACTCAAGCGATTTCAGAACCTCTACGTAGCATTGTGTCAGCTGTAAAATCAGCACTTGAGCAAACTCCACCAGAATTATCTTCGGATATTGCTGAGCGCGGTATTGTGTTAACAGGTGGTGGTGCATTATTGCGTAATATTGACCAATTACTTTCGAAAGAAACCGGTTTGCCAGTCGTTGTTGCTGAAGATCCTTTGGCTTGCGTAACTCGCGGTGGTGGTAAAGTACTTGAGCTCTTTGATAATCCGAACCATGACATGTTGTTCGTTGGCTAATTGTTTTCGACCCATTAAGGAATAGGCGGTGCAACCGAATCTTTTTTCAAGACAACCGCCATCTTTTCGCTCTTTTATTATTGCGGTAATTACGTGTTTTGTCGTGCTCCTGTTTAATTGGCGCATGCCTCATTTGATTCAGCCTGCAAGAGATGTTTTGTATGCGGCATATAATCCAATTTATGCCGTTGCAAGTTATCCCGTTTTATCGAAAGAATGGCTTCGTCAACAAACCAAATCTGAAGCTCAGTTGCGCCGTGAAAATACTGCGATGCAAGCTGAATTGCTTCAGGCACAAGTACGCCTACAAAAACTATCTGAATTGTCTGCTGAAAATACGCGATTAAGAGGATTGCTCGATACCCCATTGATTATTGACGGTCGTATGGAAATCTCAGAAGTGATCGGTACGGATGCAGATCCCTTACGACATATTATTATTATCAATCGTGGGGCAGCGAACCAATTAAAGGTGGGGCAAACCGTACTGGATGATAAAGGGATCATGGGGCAAATCATCAACGTCTATCCACACAGTAGTCGAGTGATGTTATTGTCTGATAAAGAACATTCTCTGTCAGTGCGTTTAGAAAGTTCAGGTATGCGTGCGATTGTGAGTGGGGCAGGTGATTTAGGTCGTCTTAAAATGGAATATGTACCCACCAGTGCAAATGTCAAAGTTGGCGATAATGTGTATAGTTCTGGCTTAGGGCAGCATTTCCCTGCAGGTTATTTGGTTGGAAAAGTTGTCAAAGTGAAACGTGAGAATACGGGTGAATTTGCAGAGATCGATATTCAACCGGCTGCACAGTTGGCCGGTGGACATCATGTCGTGGTGCTTTTTTCAGATTCCTTAGCTATGGAGCAGCCAAATGCTCAGCGCTAAAAAATTATTGTCGAATCAAACCCATAAAGATCCATTATTGGTCATGGTCATTTCTATTGTGATCTGTTCAGTGGTGGTGGTTTATCCGTTGTCTTATGATCTTGCGGGTTGGCGACCACTCATCATGATGATGGTGACTTTATTCTGGATTCTCTGCCAACCGACATGGTGTGGCGTATGGTTTGCTTTCGCAGTCGGAATTTTTACAGATCTTTTGCTTGATATGCCCTTGGGTCTAAATGCTTTAAGTTATGTGATATCTACTTTTCTCATTCGTTTTCTCATCCGCGAAAGACGAATAATGACCTTTAGCAATACTTGGGTCATTGCAAGTTTGGCTTTACTGGCGCATTTGATCTTTATTTTGTTATTCCAAGTGATTGCTGGATTACAGTTTTCCATTACTCGTCATTGGCTGCCGTTAATCAGCAGCATTCTACTGTGGCCTGTACTTTATTATTGTTTAAGAAAATGGAGAATTTAATTCTCGCATCGAGTTCAGCTCGACGCAAAGAATTGCTTGAACAAGTTGGACTCAGTTTTGATATTTACGGTCCAGATATTGATGAATCTGTCTCTGGAAATGAGTCTGTCGAATGCTATGTTGAACGATTAGCAAAAGCCAAAGCTCAAGCAGTTTTGGCTCAATTTCCCCATACAATTGTGATTGCTGCAGACACCAGTTTAAGCTTAGATGGCCAAATTATTGGTAAACCAGAATCCAAAAAACATGCATTTGAGATTTGGACTTCGTTGTCTGGACGTCAACATGAGGTGTTGAGTGGTGTCTGTGTTGCAAGCGCAAAAAAAATAATAAGTTGTGTGGTCAGCACAAAAGTTGAATTCCAGACACTGACACAAAGTGACATGGAAAAGTATTGGCTCACAGGTGAACCGATTGGTAAAGCGGGTGCTTATGCCATTCAAGGCTATGCAGCTCAATTTATCCCGAATATTATCGGGAGTTATAGCAATGTAGTGGGATTGCCTTTGCATGAAACCCTACAGTTATACGCAAAAGTCATGAATAATGGTTAAGTCACTAAATTAACCATTGATATAATTTTTATAATGTTTTGAGTATTTTTTATGTCTGACGAGCTGTTGATCAACGTCACGCCCATGGAGTGTCGTGTTGCGTTGGTTGAAAATGGGACAGTCAATGAGTTATTCGTTGAACGTTTAGCCAAGCGTGGTTTGGTGGGTAATATTTATAAAGCCAAAGTGGTGCGTGTGCTGCCAGGTATGCAAGCCGCATTTGTCGATATTGGTCTATCGCGGACTGCTTTTTTACATATTAACGATATGATTTGGCCGCGGAATCAACCGATTCCCAATGTTTTTGAGCTTTTACAGCCAGGGCAAATTTTAACAGTTCAAGTCATGAAAGACATGCTTGGCACCAAAGGGGCTCGACTCAGTACAGATCTTTCGATCCCGTCGCGTTATTTGGTTATGATGCCTTATGGTCATCATACGGGTGTATCACAACGTATTGAGTCAGAAAAGGAACGCGAACGTCTGCGCTCAATTATTGAGCGTATTCAAGCAGAGCATAAACTCCCAGGTTCAGTGATTGTCCGTACTGCTGCCGAAGGGATAGAAGAAGAAGCCATTGCACAAGATATGGCTTATTTAGCGAAGCTTTGGGATTTTATTCAACGAAAACAAAAAAGTGTTTTAGTGCCTTCATTAGTGTTTGAAGAGTTGCCTTTACCTCAACGCGTCATACGTGATCTTGCGAATGAGGAAACAGCCAAGATTCAAGTCGACTCCCGTGAAGTCTTTGCAAAACTTCAAGAGTTTGTTGACGAATTCGTGCCGATGATGAGTACACGTTTAAAGCATTATCCTGGAGAATGTCCGATTTTTGACTTATATAATGTCGAAAATGATATTCAAAAGGCGCTACAAACGCGTGTAGCACTCAAGTCAGGTGGTTACCTGATGATTGACCAAACTGAAGCGATGACGACTATAGACGTCAATACAGGCTCGTATGTGGGCGGGCGAACGCTCGAAGACACGGTCTTTAAAACCAATATGGAAGCAACACAAGTGATCGTACGCCAGTTAAGACTACGTAACCTTGGCGGCATTATTATTATTGATTTCATTGATATGCAAGAAGCTTCTCATCGTGATGAAGTCTTACAGCAATTTGAAAAAGTATTGGAAAAAGATCACGCTAAAACCAAAATTACCCAAGTTTCTGAGTTAGGCTTAGTCGAAATGACGCGGAAACGGACGCGTGAATCACTGGAACATTTGCTGTGTGAATCGTGCCCAACCTGTCAGGGGCGTGGATATGTTAAATCTCCAGAGACAGTCTGTTACGAAATATTTCGAGAGATCTTAAGATATTCACGAGATTTCCAATCTCAGACTGGCTTTACTGTCGTTGCGCATCCTGCGGTAGTTGATCGGCTTTTAACTGTAGAAGCAGCCGCTGTCTCGGATCTAGAGCATTTTGTGAAACGTGTCATAAAGTTTCAAGTCGAAAATTTATATACGCAAGAGCAATACGATATCATTTTAAATTAAAATTGTAACAGAATATCGTTAAATACTTGTTACAACTGAAATTTTACATTCGGGGCTGTTTTCACAATACTAGACACATAAACCAGTGTAGCCAAAGACTCTATCTTTGAGTCTTAGCAAAGTGAGGACAGTTATGAATGTAAGTGAACAAATTATCAGTCGTGGTCTTAAAACTGTTTTAGAGTCGCAAAAAAAGAATGCATGTGTGATGTTGAATGATCAAGGTCAAGAAGTGCACGTAACTAAAGCAATGGTGGTATCTGTTTGCCAACAGTTGCTGAAACAGTGTCGTAATATTAAAAATTAAGAGGCTAATTTTAGCCTCTTAATTCATTGAGCTTCTTTTTTTATTAAGCTCTTTACTGAACTATTCTGCATATACAAGTATTTCGTTATATGGAATATCCAAGATTGATCATATTCAACATTGATAATCTTCAACATTAAGAATATTCAAGTTAGCTTATTTAAGATTTATCCATTCCTATACAGACAACATTTACAAACAACATTCTGCGTCAGTGTTGTCTCTTCAGTAAAGTAAAGTACCTTTAACAATATAGCCTCTTTTAACGCTGCTTAATCAGTGCTTCAAAGCATTGGATTTCGTCTTCTAAATGCGTGAGAAGATTCTGCATCTTAGGTAGGGCGTTGCGGCAACCGATAATGCCAACTTCTAATTTATCCAAATAGCTGGTCATCGTAATATTCAGTGCCTGACCATCTAATACAATTGAAGCAGGGTAAAGGGCTTCTAAACGTGCGCCGTTCCAATACAAAGGTTCTGATGGACCAGGTACATTGGAAATCACAATATTAAACGCTTGTCGTTTAGGCATGATCCCTGACAGGATGTTGACTCCCGCTGGTCCATACACAAAAGCACTATAATTCAAAATTTGATTAGACGTCATACGGCGGAAACGTTGTTTTGCATTTTTTACGCTGCGAATAATGATATTTAAACGTTCTAGAGGATCTTCTTTATGTGTGCCTAGGTTGGCCAAAATCATGGTGATCCGATTACTCATATCAGAGTTATCATCTCTTACAGAAGCAGGTACCATCGCAATTAAAGGCTTCTTCGGTAGGGCATTATATGAAATCAGATATTCTCTTAATGCACCTGAACACACCGCTAAAATCACATCATTAATGGTGGCATTTAAGGCACTCGCAATACCTCTAAAACGTGCAAACTCAAAAGACTGTGCAGCAAAACGGCGAGATGAACTCACGCGTTGATTCAATAAACTCGTGGGAGCCTGAAAACTAGAAACGTAATCTGGATTTCTGCCCATTTCTTTAAATACAGTTTGAAAAAGTTCTTGTGTAACAGAGGGCGTTGCGGCCATTTGTGTTTTGACGGTATTTAAAATATTTTTAATTTTACTGACTTTAGGTTCAGTCATACGCTTGTGTCTTTCCCCTTCGACACACCAGAGTGGCACAATGCTTTTGGCATTTGGATCTTTAGAAAGCGACTTTTCAACTAAACGCATACCCGCTACGCCGTCCACCATTGCATGATGAATTTTGAAATACATGGCAAAGCGATTACCTTCAATCCCTTCGATAATATGGCATGACCATAGTGGCTTAGCACGATCAATTAAGGTGCTGTGCTCTTGTGAAATATAAACTAAAAGCTCGCGTATACGCCCTGGATGCGGTAAAGCAATATGTCGGAAATGATGGTCGATATCAAACTCTTCATCTTCATCCCAAAATAAACCACTGAGCCGATTATTGAATGGCGGAATAGGGATACTTTTCGAATTTCGAATGTCTGCAACAAGATCTTGAATAAACGTTGCTGGTGCATCTTCAGGGATTTGAAATAGGAATAGTCCACCGACATGCATAGGTTGCTGACGTTTTTCTAATGATAGAAAAATAAAATCAATAGGATGTAAGGGGCGCATAGTTAGGATTTGCCTCATTGCAAAAGTTCAAAATCTTTTTAGAATTATAAGTCCGTTTACTGAGTATAGACCTTTTTTATTCGTAATTGCTAAGCAATTTGATGAATTGTGAGTACAAAAAAGCCACTTTAAATCAGTGGCTTCATTTTAATCATTTATTTAAGTTGCCTGCATGTAAGCCACATTCTTTATGTGTTGCTTCTTCCCACCACCAACGACCTTCACGTTCATGTTGATTCGGTAATACAGCTCGAGTACACGGTTCACAACCGATAGAAATAAAACCTTTTTCATGCAAAGGATTATACGGCACCTCCATCATACGAATATAACTCCAGACCTCAGCGCTGCTCCAATTTGCTAAAGGGTTATATTTAATAAGTTGTTTGCCTTCACCTGAAAAGCCGCTATCTGCTTGTATGACGGGTATTTCAGTACGTGTCCCTGGACTTTGATCTTTACGTTGACCCGTAATCCAACCATCCAATGTTGCTAATTTTTTTCTTAGTGGCTGTACTTTACGAATACCACAGCACTCTTTGTGATCATCTTGATAAAAACTGAAGAAGCCTTTTTCATTGACAAGTTTTTGAACAGTTTCCGCTTCAGGGAAGCAAATTTCGATTTGAATATTATAATGTTTACGCACAGCGTCAATGAATTGATAGGTCTCTGCATGCAAACGGCCTGTATCTAAGCTGAAGACGCGGAATGGCTTACCCAAATTAGATGCCATGTCGATGAGCACAACATCTTCAGCACCTGAAAAAGAAATTGCAATTTCACCTGCTTGGTTTAAAGCCAGCGCTAGAATCTCGCTCGGTGATTTATCTGCATATTCAGATGCAAGTGCATCCACTTCATTTATGGTGGGGATAATATTCATGGGTGTCCTGGCGTATAGGCTTGGAAACATTGAAGCCTATGATAAATGAAATTCAACGTATTTTAATAGAAATGCAATAATCGACTTATCAATAAAAAAGAAAAACTTATGAAAAAAATAGATTTAAAAAAGTACAGTATAAAAATCCTGACTTACGCTATGATATTGCAAAATTTAAAAATCATCAGAGGGTAGTTGAATGGAAATCGTATGTCTTGATTTGGAAGGTGTTCTTGTTCCAGAAATTTGGATTAATTTTGCAAAAAAAACAGGTATTAAAGCACTTGAAGCGACCACTCGCGATATTCCTGACTACGATGTTTTAATGACACAACGCCTGAATATATTGAAAGAACATGGCTTGGGTTTGAATGATATTCAGGAAGTGATTGCAGACATGGGGCCTTTTCCTGGTGCAAAAGAATTTGTCGAGTGGGTCAGCACCCATTTTCAATTAATTATTCTTTCAGATACTTTCTATGAGTTTGCTCATCCATTGATGAAGCAATTGGGTTGGCCGACTATTTTTTGTCATAAATTAGAATCTGACGAAAAAGGCATGATTACCGATTATAAGCTACGTCAACCAGATCAAAAGCGTAAGGCTGTTCAAGCTTTACATGGTTTGAATTTCCGTGTGATTGCAGCGGGTGATTCATATAATGATACAACTATGCTCGGTGAAGCTGATCATGGTTTCTTGTTTGATGCACCAGACAATGTAATTGCTGAATTTCCACAATTCCCTGCAATTAATGGCTATGCAGCATTAAAAGAAGCGATTCGTCAAGTTTCAAATCGTGATATTCCTGCTTAATTTTAAAAAATTTTTTTTTTGAATTGTCTGATCCTTAGGTAGATTAAAAAAGGCGCATAGAGCGCCTTTTTTAATTAATTGTACAGTTCTAGCTAAGATGAATGCTTAGAAACGATAACCAATTTTCATGCCGTATGCCCAAGCATTATTATCTTCAAAATCACCTACAATTTGACCCGCTGTCTGAGCTTTTGCATCACCTAGCCATAAATGTTTTACGCCAGCTTGAATAAAGTAGTTTGTAGCAGGACTATATTGTGCACCTAGACCCAAACTCCAATAACCTTCTGTTGGACCAAGTGTGGTGACAGGGTTACCAGCGCCTGAATCCCAACCGACAGAAGTTGAAGCAGACCATTTGTCAGAAAATTTGTGGCCAACACCTACATTTGCCGACCATTGATCTTTGTCATAAGAAATCAGATCTTGGCCCATAGATTTAAGGAAAGTAGGACTTACAGTAAATTGATCCCAGTGAACCCAACGAACATTAGCAAATGCTAAAGTATTTGCGGCAACACCTGTTTGAAAATCAATATTCACAGACTGTGGCGTAACGGCTTGAGTTGATGTCTCATGATTAAAGTTTAACGTTGAACCAAATGCGTCAATTACTGGATTTAGAGATTCATTTGACTCTGTTTTATGCTTCACTTCTGAGCGGTAAGTTATTGATGTTTTTAAAGCAATTTCAGGAATACTGTATGCGAAACCTGCAATCCAGCCAAAAGCAGGTTCTTCATTTATTCTAATATCGTAGGTGCCTAATTTTGATGGCCCACCATATGCATAACCACGTAGTTTAATGTCTGCTTCAACTGTTTGCCAAACTGGACCTGCATAAATATTCCAGTTTTTATTCGGTTGGTAACCAATAAGTGCTGTTAGATTTTGTGTTTTAACTTCGACTGAAGTTCCTTCACCGTTATTACCAAAGCTAAGGCTATTATCTGCGTATTTTGCATCAGCACCAAAAGGTTGATCGTAAATTAAACCCAGTGAAATGTTATCCGTTGCTTGAACTTTGATTGCAGAATTAATGAAGTAATAATCTTCAGCAATATCATCGATGTTTTCTTTTAGAATTTTTGATTTACCCTTAACATCTGGATCAAGAATAGAAATACCGGCTTCAGTATAATTTCCCGGTTGCAAGAATGCTTGAATAGATTGACCAGAACGATCTAAACCACCTGCAAAAGTCACTGTTACGGGGAGAATGGTGAGGAAAATAGCAGCGCTGATCGCAGTCAATTTCATGATTTATATATCCCAAAGGGCCAAATATTGCTAAAAGTGAATGAAAAATAACATAATAAAAAAAAGAGTAAATACTCAGTTAGCTTTAAAAATAAGCTTGAATTATAGATTTATAAGGTGAGTTGAGTGATTATACTAATTATTTAAATGTATATTAATGATTTAGAAGTAAAAATATTCATTTTTAATATGATTAGATGGAATATTAATATTTTGAATTATTTGTTTGAATAATAAACACTTAAACTGAATAGATTTAAACAATAATTAATTTGAATAAAAAAAGACCATTAATGATAATGGTCTTTTTAGTGATCGTATTGAAATTGATAACTTAGAATTTATAACCGATTTTTAGACCATACGCCAAAGCATCATTGTCTTCGAAACGAGCAACATAATTATTACCGCCTGCTTGTGCGCCCGTTTGTGCATCTGCATCACCAAGCATGAAGTATTTTACGCCGCCAGCAATGAACGTCGCTGGTGTTGGACTATATTGAACACCAAGTCCAATATTCCAGAAACCTTCTGTTGGTCCGAGCGTTGAAACAGGATTACCTGCACCAGAGTCCCAACCTACAGAGACATTTCCTGCCCATTTTTCATTAATTTTACGACCAACACCAACTGTTGCTGAGATTTGATCATCTGAATATTCAACCAAGTTGAAGCCATTTGGTCTATTGATCGTTGGTAACTGACCCGCAACTTGAGAAATTTGACCAAATTTATAAGGACGAATAGAGAAACTTGACCAATCAACCCAACGTAAATTCGCAAATGCAATTGTATTTGCCATGATTCCCGTTTGGAAATCAATGTTTACAGACTGAGGAGTGGTAATTTTAGTTTCTTGAGTTGCTAAATTATTTGCTGCAATTAAACCGTTAATGGTCGGCACTAAAGGTGCGAGTTGAGGTCCTAGAACAGGATTACTAGCTAATCCAGGTAATGCTTGCTCTAATTGATCAAGCAGTCGAACCGATTCATTGATATTAACTTTATGATCAATTTCAGAACGGTAAGTAATCGATGCTTTTAAAGCAATGTCTGGAATTTGAAAAGCGGCACCAGCAAGCCAGCCACCACCATCAGTTTCTTTAATCTGCGCATCGTAACCATTATATAAACTATAAGCATTACCACGAAGACTTACGCTCCCTTTAATCGTTTGGTAAACACCACCCGCATAGAAGTTTAAGCTTTCATTTGGTTGGAAACCAAAAATTAAAGATAAATTTTGAGTATCAACATCAACTTTAGTATTGCCAGTTACGCCACCGACCAATGCAGTAGGTAAACCCGTAATAATATTATCTGAAGGAGCAGCGACAAATATATTTTTACCTGAATACTCTGCTTCAGCACCAAAAGGTTGGTCGTAGATTAAACCTACAGAGAAATTGTCAGTTGCTTGAATTTTTAATGCTGCACTTGGAAAATAGTAATCACCAGCCATATCTGAAATTTGACGACCACCAGTGGCATCAATTTCTTTTCCTGAAACAGAAGGATCAAGAATTGAAATGCCTGCTTCAAAATAATTGCCTGGTTGAAGAAAAGAAGAAATTGATTGGCCTGAGCGATCTAGGGCTGCTGCAAAAGTTCCAGCAGTTGGTAAAGCTAAGAGGACAGCTATAGATAATGTTTTTAATTTCACTTTAATCTTTCCCTAATTGAACAGATTTTGTAATTTTTAATCCTAATGAAGGTGTAAGTCTTATATTTTGATACTTACAGTGGCTTCTAGACACAAAATAACACATTAAAAATAAGAGTAAATACTCTATGAAATATGAAATTTTTCGCTTAAAAATTAATTTTTAATATAAAATACAAACGTACACAAATAACTTATTGAAAATAATAAATTTAATAATTTATTTAAAAATATTAAAGGTGATTTTAAGAATTATACGCATCAGTCATCTTTAAAAAATAATGATTTTCATGTGATTTTTATAGATTATAGTTACAAAAAAAGAGCTTAAAGCTCTTTTTTTGTATGCAGATCATTAAAATCTATAACCCATTTTTAGACCATATGCCAATGCTTCGTTGTCTTCAAAGCGGCCAACTGATTGACCTGCTGATACAGCATCCGCATTACCAAGCATGAAATATTTAACGCCAGCAGAAATAAATGTTGCAGGGGTAGGGCTAAATTGTGCACCTAAACCTATGTTCCAATATCCTTCTGTTGGTCCAAGCGCAGTGACTGGATTACCCGCACCAGAGTCCCAACCGACAGAAAAATTACCCGCCCATTGATCACTGAACTTACGACCTACACCGACATTGGCAGACCATTGGTCTTTTTTGTATTCGATAATATTTTCACCTTGACCACCATTTAAACCATTAAAGGCTGTAATCACTCGGAATTTATCAATATCAATATCCATTCCACCCCATTCAACCCATCTTACATTAGCGAATGCGACTGTGTTTGCCATAATCCCAGTTTGAAAATCAAGGTTTACAGATTGTGGCGTCGTAATTTTAGTATCTCTAGAGGAACTGCTCAATTTGGCACTAACACCTTGCAAAGCAGCCAATTGTGCTTGTACATTTGGTGGTCTTAAAGGTGCTGGGATTGCTTGGATTTGTGCGATACCCGCTGCTATTTGACCTGCGATAGCATTCGCAGTTTCATTCGTTTCTAACTCATGATCTATTTCAGAGCGATATGTTAAAGAAACTTTAAGGGCGATCTCGGGTATTTGATAAGCCGCGCCTGCCAACCATCCAAAACCATCATCTCTTTTAAATTGTGCAGTGTAACCAATACTAGAAAGTGTTAAATCCCCTCTAACATCTTGATAAACACCACCACCATAGAAATTAAAACTTTCGTTAGGTTGAAAACCGACTAATGCCGTAATGTTATTCGAATTAACTTCAACATTTGTGCCTGTATATTTGCCGCCATCTGTGTAATATGCATCAGCACCGAAAGGTTGATCGTAAAGTAATCCAAATGAAAATTGTTCGTTTAATTGAAGTTTTAGTGCTGCGCTAGGGAAATAATAATCACCAGCCATGTCACTGACTTTAGCATTGCCATTGTCTGCACCAGTAATACCACCTACAGATGGATCTAGAATAGAAATCCCCGCTTCAAAATAATTATTAGGCTGTAGAAAAGCACTAATCGATTGCCCAGAACGATCAAGTGCCGCGGCATAGACACCAGATACAGGTAAAAGAGCAAGTAATACAGACGAACTGATGGCTTTTAATTTCATGTTATCTATCCTTAGATAATAAATTTTATGTTTCTTTTTTAAACTGTTTTTTTACTTTTTATGAGGACCAAAAATAAATTTTTTTACATTTTGGCTGATTTTCACTCATGTTTTCAACATATCATAAACTTTCGAAGTTGCAACAAAAAAAATGACAAAATTGACTAGTGAAATGAGAAAAATGGTCAATAAAGGAAATGTTATGTGATTTAAATCATTTAAAAAAGGGATATGCGCTCTGCGGGACTCGAACCCACGCCGGTCGCTTAGGAGGCAACTGCTCTATCCAGTTAAGCTAAGAGCGCAAAGTGGAGGAGATTATAAAAGAAATATAGTCGAACACAAACAATTGATAAAAAATAAAATTTAATGAGAAGTGCAGAATAGGGGTATTCGTAAATAATACCCCTATTGGATTATAAATTATAATTATTTAAGTTTTTGCAAACTTTTAAATAAAGCAAGCATAACCACGATCCAGATAGGAATCATTAATACTGATTCCTTAAAGCCTTGAGTCCACATAATAAACAGAACCACAGCAATAAATATTAGTACAATAATATTACTCACTGGTGTCCAAAGTGCAGGGAAACTCGTCTTTAAATTATCTTTTTTCATCGCTTGTTTGAATTTCAAGTGAGTCAAAGTAATCATCGCCCAATTCAGTACTAAGGCACCTACAACAATATAGATGAGATGACTTAAAGCATCTTCAGGAACGAAGTAGTTTAATAAGACACACCCGAAAATTAACAAGGCTGAGAAAAGCACAGCGGGAATTGGCACGCCTTGTTTATTCACTTTCAGAAATACTTTAGGTGCATTTCCTTGTTTAGCCAAACCGAACAACATGCGACTATTTGCATACATACCACTGTTATAAACGGAAAGTGCAGCAGTCAAAATAATGAAGTTGAGTAAATGCGCGGCCCAACCAATACCCAATTGGCTGAAAATCATGACGAATGGACTTTTATCTAAGCCACCTAGGTCAAGCTGATCCCAAGGAACCAATGAAAGTAAAATCGTCAATGAACCGATGTAGAAAAGTAGAATACGGAAGACGACTTGATTGATTGCTTTAGGAATGGTTTTTTCAGGATTTTCAGCTTCAGCAGCCGCCATACCAATCAGTTCAATACCCCCAAATGCGAACATTAAAAATGCAAGCATATAAAACAAACCTTCGAAACCATGTGGGAAAAATCCACCGTGACTCCATAGGTTGCTAAATGAAGCAGTCGAGTTGGCATCTGCAGTCAATAATAGATAAAGACCGAAAACAATCATTGAAACGACAGCAGCTACTTTAATAATCGACAACCAAAACTCAGACTCGCCATAAAATTTAACGTTGCCTAGATTGACTAACGTGATAATGATGAAGAATGTGAAAACTGAAGCCCATGCAGGTATTTGCGGCCACCAATAATTAATATATTTTGCAACGGCAGTCAGTTCCGTCATTGCAACAAGGACATAAAGAATCCAATAGTTCCAGCCTGCTAAGAAGCCAGGGAATTTACCCCAATAGCGATTAGCAAAATGACTAAATGAACCTGCTACAGGTTCATGTACAATCATTTCACCGAGTTGACGCATGATCAGGAATGCGATTAGTCCACCGATCGCATATCCTAAAATAATGGATGGGCCTGCAGATTGTATGACCTGCGCAGAACCTAAAAATAGGCCAGTACCAATTGCGCCGCCCATAGCGATCAATTGAATATGACGATTTTTGAGGCCGCGCTGAAGTTGAGAAGAATTGTTGTCCAATTTTTCAGCTCGCCGAGTGATTTTTAAAACATTGTAAAGGATAGATTTATTTAATCCTAGTAAATCTGCGACTTAAGCGATAGCGAGCCTCTTACTGTTTAATTTTTTTATATAAAGTTAATATTTAACAATCATTTAATTTTAAAATTTTGTTTTTTATCTTGTTTGATTCGGGTTGGAATTTTAGATAAATTTGCTTAAATAATTTTTATACTTAAGTCATCTGGTCAATGTGTTGAATTTTAGGCACTATAAAATACAGCATCATAAAAAAATTTAAATTAAATAAAGTCATGTAAGGATAGGCAGAACAATGAGCTTTGCAGCACAAGTAAAAATACCAGCGACATATATGCGCGGTGGCACGAGTAAAGGTGTTTTTTTCAAATTAGATGATTTACCTGAGCGTGCCCAAGTCGCTGGTGAAGCAAGAGATCGTTTATTACTTCGCGTTATTGGTAGCCCAGATCCTTATAGCAAACAAATCGATGGTATGGGGGGTGCAAGTTCGAGTACGAGTAAGACCGTTATTTTATCGAAAAGCGAACATCTAGATCATGATGTAGATTATTTGTTTGGACAAGTTGCGATTGATAAAGCGTTTGTGGATTGGAGCGGTAATTGCGGAAACTTAACTGCGGCAGTGGGCTCTTTCGCAATTTCAAATGGTTTAGTGAGCGCAGAACGAATTCCTGATAATGGCATTTGTACAGTTCGTATTTGGCAAGTCAATATTAAAAAAACAATCATCGCTCATGTGCCAATCATCAATGGTGAAGTACAGGAAACAGGTGACTTTGAGTTAGATGGAGTGACTTTTCCAGCTGCTGAAGTACAGATTGAATTTTTAAATCCAGCTGATGATGGTGAAGATGGAGGCTCAATGTTTCCAACAGGAAATGTTGTAGATTTACTTGAAGTACCTGAAATTGGTACATTCCAAGCCACTTTAATCAATGCTGGTATTCCCACTATTTTCTTGAATGCAAAGGAAATAGGTTATACGGGGAGTGAACTGCAGGATGAGATCAATAATGATGAGATTGCACTGGCTAAATTTGAAAAAATTCGAGCTTATGGTGCAGTGAAAATGGGAATTATCCAGCATGTCGATGAGGCTATTTCTCGTCAACATACGCCTAAAGTGGCATTTGTATCAGCGCCTAAAACTTATGTATCTTCGAGCGGTAAGCAGGTAAATGAATCAGACATTGATCTGTTGGTCAGAGCATTATCAATGGGCAAACTGCATCATGCAATGATGGGTACAGCAGCAGTTGCCATTGGTACAGCTGCGGCAATTCCGGGAACACTGGTAAATTTAGCCGCGGGTGGGGGTGAGCGAGAAGCTGTACGTTTTGGTCATCCATCAGGCACTTTACGAGTGGGTGCACAGGCATTATTTGAAAATAATCAATGGATGGTTAAAAAAGCCATAATGAGTCGAAGTGCTCGCGTCTTAATGGAGGGGTGGGTTCGTATTCCAGCCGATAGTTTTTAAAAAGTTAGTTAAATAAATAAGTCAAATAAAATCGTAGATCTTTTTCATAAATCAAAAAATGATCATCCAGTGGTAATAAATTGATATATAAAAATACCTTCTCCCTTTGGGAGAAGGTGAGGATGAGGGAATGATCATGATGAGTGTGTCCTGTGAATAATGACGATTGAAAAGAAGTCTATTGAAGATATAAAAAATGTAATGAATAACAGTCGTGAGTAGTAAATCCTGGGAAATCATATTTCAAAAATAAGAATGTTTTTAAATTACGAATTGTTATTAAATCAAAATCAGGATAAAGCCAATTCAAGGATGAAATAAATCTATAGATTAAAAATTCATCTTAAAATGAATGAGTTTTAATCTAAGAAAATTAACATGAAACATATAATGAAATTAATTATTATTAGTGGGTTGTTGGATTCATGGGTCACGAAATAGAACAATTCTATGACTTTAGAGATGATATATTTTACTGAAGAGGTCAATGCTTGATTTATTCTACTTAGCTTTATTCTATTTAACTATATTCTATTAAGTAGTGAAATGAATCTTAACTCAATGACTTAAAATAATCTTCAAATATAATTATGACTATAATGAGGAACCCATGAATTCATCTGAAGATGCAGGTCGACTCAAAAGTAATGATTCTTTTTTGGAGTTGGTTCAAAATATAGATAAAAGGAGTTTTGTATCTACTTTTTCAAAGTTTCCAGTTCCGATTGCAATCATTAATATAGAAGCAGTTTTCCTAGGTGTAAATCAATGTTTTGCTGATATCTACGAAAGCGATGCAATGTATATGATGGGGAAGAAATTAAATGAATTCTCAACTGTAGTTTATGCTCACTTTTTAAGTGCGATCAGTAGTTTTCAGGATGATTTATATTTAAATGATATTGAAAATGAATTTTATTCAAAGGGCCATTTTTATCTTGCTTATTTTAGAGCGTTAAGGGATGTAGATAGAAAAATTTATTCAATCGTTGTTGTTGGTGCAGATATCACCAAATTAAAAAGACGTGAAAGAGTCTTGATTCAAAATAATAAAAAATTACATGAATATGCTTATATAGATCAGGTGACAGGTTTAAAAAGTAAATTAGCTTTGGAGCTTTTTATTTCTGAGAAATTTGTCGGTGATGAAAGTGAAGTATATGCCTTTATTAAAATAGATATAAACGATTTTAAAAAGTTTAATCAAATGAACAGTTATAATATTGGCGATCAGACTTTAACGCGTATTGGTCAAGAGTTTAGTGAAGAAATTTTGCAGGATAAAGCAGAAATATATCGTTTAAATTCAGCAAGCTTTGTGGTGGTCGTAGAGGATTCGACACCTTGGAAAGTACTCACGATTGCTGAAAGATTACGTCAGAAAATGATCAAGTCCGAGATTGTATTTCATTCGGAAAGCGATGAAAAATTAACAGTAACGATTGGTATTTATCACCCCAAAATGTACGATCCAATGACAGGTTCTGATATTTTGAGAGAGCTGGATGTTGCAGTGAGAAATGCTAAAAATCAAGGTCAAAATTCAATTTATGTTTTGGATTAGAGACTGTTGATCAAGTTATTGCAGCAAGTACGAAAATACTCATCAAGAACGAAGATATACAAACAGTTTTATTGAGAATTTGATGTGCCTTTGATTGAATGATGTAGAATGGCGACGACTCAAGAATAGATTGAGTCCTGTAGATAAGCAAACTTGAAATTTAGAGGCCAAAGTGACATCAATTGCTCATGTGAACACTGAAATTTTAAAAAACGCTCAGGAACAGATTCAGCAAGATTTAACCATAGCGTTAGAGGCTTTTTCTATTCCTGAACCTTTAAAAAGTGCAGTTCATCATACGGTGATGTTGGGCGGGAAACGCGTTCGTCCAGCTTTGTGTTATGCAACATCCAAACTCATAGCCAATAATATTAATTTTGCCGCTGTGCGTCGTGCTGCAGTGGCGATAGAGTTAATTCATTGCTATTCATTGGCTCATGATGATTTGCCATGCATGGATAATGATTTATTGCGTCGTGGGCAGCCGACTTGCCATGCGAAATATGGTGAAGACACAGCCTTATTGGCGGGCGATATCTTGCAATCAATGGCATTCGAAGTTCTTGGCAGTCGATTGTTTGATACTCAACATTCAGTTGATGCAAATATTACACTACGTCAGATGCAGATTTTAGCGACGTCGAGTTCTAAGATGGTATGTGGTCAGGTCTTAGACCTACAAGCTGAGGGTAAAGCTATCGATCAACTTGAACTGGAAACTATTCATCGTAATAAAACGGGAGCTTTAATCCAAGCTGCGATCATGATGTCTGCTGTAACGCTATATCAAGGTGCAGATCCTGCCATTCCAAAATTGCGAGAATATGGCCAAGCGATTGGTTTAGCATTTCAAGTTCAAGATGATATTTTAGATGTCGTTTCTGATACTGAAACATTGGGTAAAACCGCAGGTAAAGATGAACAAGTTGAAAAGTCGACTTATCCAGCACTTTTGGGATTAGAAGGTGCGAAAGCTTATGCTCAACAACTGCATAATCAAGCTTTTCAAGCCTTGGCATATTTCGAAAATGCGGATGATCTTAATCAAATTTCGCAGTTTTTATTGGCACGAAAAAGTTAAAATTTATTTCGTTCAATCAAGACATCATTGTAAGCACTGAAATTATTAGATCTCTTTCATCAGTGTTTTTACACAAAAATCTCGCTATTAGTATGTCCTTATCTCAGTCTTCCTCCAATGGGAGAAGGCTGTTTTAAACATTAATTTATTGCTCTTAAAAATCTTTATCGATTTATGCAAGAAGATTATTAAAGATAAATTTTAAAAATATAATAATTTTAAAAATATAAGAACCCTAGAGTTAAAAAAGAGGACAAAGCTGCCCTCTATTTAGTTACTTTCTGAATGATTCATTTTTTACTTTTCATTATTCAATGACGATCTACTTCAACAGAATGCAGTTAAAAGATTTCACGTATTGATTTGATCATATTCATTACTTCGTCGTTTTGTAAAGACGGTCTGCTTCATCAAAACGCTGGGTAATCTCTTCATTCGGTGCTTTACCCAATAAACTCACGATGATAATAGTGAGCGCCGAGCAGATAAAGCCAGGAATGATTTCATAAAGTCCAGTGTCGCTCCAGAAGTTTTTCCAGACAATCACAACGACAGCACCGACGATCATTCCAAATAAAGCACCATTTAAGGTCATGCGTTTCCAGAATAAAGAAAGCAAAATTAATGGTCCAAATGCCGCACCAAAACCAGCCCAAGCATAGGCAACCAAACCAAGTACTTTAGATTCAGGATTTGAAGCTAGACCGATCGCCAATAGGGCAATAGCAAGTACCATGAAACGACCGACCCAAACCAATTCTTTCTGAGTCGCATTTTTACGCAGCAAGGATTTATAAAAATCCTCGGTTAATGTGCTTGAGCACACCAAAAGTTGACAACTTAATGTACTCATGACTGCCGCTAAGATTGCAGCTAAAATAATACCTGCGACCCATGGATTAAATAAAATTTTAGTTAATTCCATGAACACAGTTTCAGGATTATTGTTAACTATAGAAGCGAATTCAGGATTTTGTTGAAAGAAAGCAATTCCATAATAACCAGCAGCAACAGCACCGCCCAGACAAAGAATCATCCACGTCATACCAATGCGGCGTGCATTTGGTATCGATTTCACCGAATCAACAGCCATAAAACGTACAAGAATATGGGGTTGTCCGAAATAACCTAAACCCCATGCCAATAAAGAGATAATCGCAACCGTACTTAAATCTCCAATTATATTCGTGGCCTGAGGACGTGCTGCTTCCAGTGCTAAGGTCACTTGAGTCATATCTGAAAAACTGAGTAAAACCATGACAGGAGTCAGTAATAATGCAAAAATCATCAGGCCAGCTTGAATCGTATCAGTCCAAGAAACTGCTAAGAAACCACCGATGAATACATAACTAATGGTCGCAATAGCACTGATCCACAACGCTGTGCTGTATGGCATATCGAACATACTTTCGAATAGACGTGCTCCTGCAACCATGCCAGATGCACAGTAAATTGCAAAGAAAATCAGGATAATGAATGCTGAAACGATACGTAGTACTTTCTTTTGATCATTGAAGCGATTAGAAAAATAATCTGGTAAAGTCAATGCATTATATTGAACTTCAGTGTGCACACGTAAACGTCCAGCAACCACTAACCAGTTTAACCACGCACCAATAATCAAACCAATCGCGATCCAAATTTCAGATAAACCTGACAAGTAAATAGCGCCAGGCAGACCCATGAGCAACCAACCACTCATATCTGAAGCACCCGCAGACAGTGCTGTCACGAAACTACCTAAACGACGTCCACCCAAAATATAGTCTGAAAAGTTAGTGGTCGCGCGATATGCCATTAATCCAATGATAACCATGGCGACTATATAGAATAGAAAAGTAATTAAGGTGGGATTTAGGGAGCTCATACGATATCCATATTGATGTAGGATTGTAGATTGCAAAATAACAAATCTAAATTTAGTGGAAATTTAAACATAATTTAGAAAAAAATGCTGAATATTTCAGAAGCTTGTAGAGTTCAAATAAATTTTTTAGAGTCAAAAAATACAGGCAGCTCGAAAGCTGCCTGTATAAATTATAAATCAATTTTTTATTAAGATGGATTACGACCCATAACACCACGAATAGTATTCATAATATCGGCAGGTAGAACCACTGTTTTGGCATTATTAGATTTAGCCATTTCTTGCATGGCTTTGACATACTGTTCACCCAATAAGTATGCAACAGGAATTTCTTTATCCCCGACTGCATTGGTGACCATGTTAATGGCTTTTTCTGACGCTTCTGCCAAGACGACTTGTGCTTCAGCATCACGACGAGACGCTTCAAGACGACCTTCTGCTTCTAAAATAGCGGCTTGTTTTTCACCATCTGCACGGGTGACTGTTGCTCGTCTTTGACGCTCTGCGGCTGCCTGTGCTTCCATTGCCGACTGCATCGTTGTAGAGGGTTGAATGTCTTGAATTTCAACAGTTTTTAGCGTAATACCCCAATCTGAAATATCATCAGAAATTGCAGCTTTCAATTTTGCTTTGATATGATCACGTGAAGATAATGCATCATCTAGATCCATTTCACCGACGATAGAACGTAATGATGTTTGAACTAAGTTTTGAATAGCCCAAATATAGTTTTCAATACCGTATACCGCTTTTACAGGCATGGTGATGTTGATATAAGCCACAGCATTCATCACTAAAACAGCGTTGTCGCGTGTAATCACTTCTTGCGAAGGGATATCTAAAACAATATCTTTGGTCGTTACTTTATAAGCAACTTCATCGACATATGGAATCACAAAGTTTAAGCCAGGACTGAGTGTACTTTCGTATTTACCCAAGCGTTGCACAATCCAGTTATAGCCTTGTGGAACGATACGAACACCTTTGAAAATGGTGATACCGACGAATACTAAAATTGCTAACGCAATAATTGAACCAGACATGTCTGTTCCTCTTTTTGATATTTATGATTATAAAATTAAATTGAGTTTATTCTCAGGCGCTATAAACCAGTTAGAAAACACGTTTAGAGTGGTGAAGTCGCATTATTATGTGGTTGTACCAAAAGCTCATTGCCGATGATGTCGACCACACGAACACGGTCACCCACATTGACAGGCAATAAAGAACGACAATTCCATTCATCTGAACCCAATACAGGTAATGAGAAACGAACACGAATAAGTTCTGCGTCTAATCCAACATGAATGACCATACCGGTTTGTCCGATGGTTGCTTCACGTGGTAGACCTGCTTTGGTTTTATCTACCGACAGCGGCTTAATAAATTTAAACCACAATAACGTGCATGAAATCGACAAAATAATCCAACAAACGAGCTGTAAAACAAAACTCATCTCTGGAAAAACCCACAAAAGAATACTGACCAGCACTGCAGCAACACCAAACCACAGTGCTGCAAAAGCAGGCAAGATCAATTCAGATAAAATGAGCAATATGCCCAACACACACCAATGCCATGGCTCAAATATAAAATTCATACATCTACTCTATCGTTATCATTGATATAGATGGGGATCATCAATATCAAGATAACAGACTTAGACAATTCTGAATATACTTTAAAGATAATAGGTTACTGCAGGCGTGAGCGTGGAGCAGGTTTAAATGCAGCTGGTGATTTCTTGAAATTGGCGATCGCAATATCAATCGATTTTATATTGAGTTGTGCAGCTTTTTCACCTTCTAGAATGGATTCATTGCTGGTTTTCAAATCAAGAGTACCCAAATGTCCAACCTTAGGTTGAATCACGATATTGGCCAGACTGAGTTCATTATTAATACTTTGTTGACCCATAATATTAATGGTCTGATCAAGTAGACCCAGCATACTTAAGGGTTTGTCTCCCGCAGGACGTGCAGAAATATCCACTGCGATCACAATATCAGCACCCATATCTTTGGCCGTTTGCACAGGAATAGGACTGACTAAACCACCATCAACATATTTTGCATTACCAATCGTTGCTGGTACAAAGACATTTGGAATACTGCATGAGGCACGTACAGCCTGACCTGCATTACCCTTAATAAAATCAGCACGTTTACCATTATCTAAACGTGTAGCTACTGCTGCAAATCGAATAGGGAATTGCTCGATCGGTTTATTGCCAATTTGTCGATTGACATAGTCTTGCAATTTTTGTCCCAGAATCACACCTTGGCGATTAAAAGTTAAATCTCGAATATCTGATTCTTTGAGTTGCAGGGCAATTTGCTGTAATTGAAAGGGGGTTTTACCACTGGCATATATACTGCCCACAAAACTTCCGGCACTGGTTCCTGTCACAATCTTCGGTTTAATACCGTGTGATTCAAGGACTTTCAATACACCAATATGAGCAAAACCTTTAGCACCACCACCGCCGAGAGCGATAGCAATGACGGGTTCACGGGCTTTTAGTGGCGTCGTTTGAGTCGGTGTTTTGGTGGCTTTGTCACAGCTTGCTAGGCTGAGCGCAATAAGGCTAACAAATCCGATTTTTTGTACAGTAGAGCGAATGTGCATAAGGGGAGATCTATAAATATACGATTATTTTTAAAGCATATCTCAACAGATTGTGGCTGAAGTTTCTAGCGCTGTTACAAAAGATTTTTAAGTGGTTTTGCCAGTTGAGCTAAATTTTTAGGTGAAAACTGGCCTCTATACCGTTCTAAAATTTCATTTAAGTCCTGTTTATAGTCATTAGTTGGATGCATCACACCTAAGCAGCGAATTATTTTATGATCATAATCAAAGGCAAACATCACAATTGGAATATTGGCACCTGTGGCAATATGATAAAAGCCCGTGCGAATATTTTCGGCACTTTTACGTGTACCTTCAGGCGCCATTGCAATCCAAATTTTATCTTTGCTCTTGACCACGTCGACAATCTGCTGAGTCAATCCATGCGGAGTATCCCGTTTCACGGGGATTACACCGCACCATGATAAAAACTGATCAAATGGAGGTTTGAATAAAGTGTCTTTGCCAAAAATAGTGACCCGAATTCCTATGCCGAGCATTGCGATAAACGCATACCAACCATCATAATTTGAAGTGTGCGGAGAAATAATAGCGACTGCTTTTGGAAGATTAGGAAAATCTCCCTCAAACTGCCAACCTTGTGCTAAATAAAGTCTTTTAAAAAATTGACGACTCAATCTTGAACCGCGATGTGGAATGTCTTTGGGTAATGTCGGAAAATGTTTAGTCATTATTGCTGTCTTTATTTTAACTTTGTGAGTATTTTAAAGATGTCGATACTTTGCTACATTGGCAAATTCAATAATATCCTTTTGATAAAAAAATACAAATTAAACCTTATCTTAGTCATCCTTTTGCCCGATTAATTGATTTTCACATATATGAAAAAAATGCCCCAGATCTATTTACTGCTGTTTTCTCTCTACTTGGCACAAGGTCTACCTGTGGGTTTTATGACACATGCACTTCCAGTGGTGTTACGTGCCCAAGGTGTATCATTGACTCATATTGGTGGTTTTGGATTGTTGATGGCGCCTTGGGCACTTAAAGTATTATGGGCACCGTGGGTCGATCATTATGGACATCAAGTTTTTGGTCATTATCGAAGTTGGATCATCCCGACGCAACTTTTAACAATCTTAACGCTTATCATTTTGTCCTTTTTGCCGATTGAGTCTTTAAATAATCCCATCTACCTATTGGCATTTTTTATCGCACTACTGTGTATGAATAGCGTCGGAGCGACTCAAGATATCGCCACTGATGGTTTAGCTGTCAATATTTTAGATACTCAAAAACAGCATATGGGAAATATGTTCCAAGTGGTGGGTTCTCGCTTTGGTTTTATCGTGGGTGGCGGAGCACTGCTCTGGATTTTGGATTGGTTGAGTTGGCAGAGTACATTTTTGATTTTAGCTGCGATAGTGCTACTTAATACTTTACCTATCTTGTTTTATCGTGAGCCTAAGCATACGCGGCAAATGAATGGAAACGCTCTGCAAAATAATCATAAATTAGGTCTGACACGTTATGCGATTCAACAATATTTAAAATACTTTTTATCTTCAAAAGTAATGATCTATTGGTTCATTGTATTGTGCTGTATCAAAGTAACAGATGGCTTGTCGGGACCAATCATTAAGCCTTTGTTGGTTGATTTAGGCTTAACATTGTCTCAGATAGGCGTATATATCACCATGTTGGGTGCTTTGGCGGCACTATTAGGTGCAGGAGTGGCAGCATTGTACCTTCGGTATTTTAGTCGCAGTCAGGCTTTAATTTTATTTTCAGTTTTAAAGTTGATCAGCTTATTTGGTTTTACTTGGTTGGCAAAGTTACATACAGAGCAGCAACCTATCGAGCTGTGGGTGATTTACCTCATTAATGCTTTAGAAGATATGTTTTCTGCCATGGTACTGGTCATCATTTTAACGATAGTGATGCAATATAGTCGCAAACAATATGCGGGCACCGATTTTACGTTCCAAGTGTCATTAATGGCATTGGTTAGCGGTGCTCTGTATACAGTAAGTGGTATTGCGGGTGACTTAATGGGTTATCAGAACTATTTATTGATCATTTCAATATTGGGTATTATTTTACTGATGCCTTTATTTCTATGGCGAAAAGTCCAAAACGAGCTCGTCTAAATTAATTCTCACCTAATGATGAATACTCAAAATAATAGAGTTATTCGTGCAATGATCTTCATTAATATGAATATAGACGTTGATGATATATTTGTTAAGATCTACTACATGAACTAACAAATAAAGAATTTTAAGGATGGCAATACAAGCAGTATTATTTGATTTAGACAATACTTTGACGCATCGTGATCAGAGTTTGCAAGCGTATAGTCGTCATCTCCTCAATCATTTTAGTGGGCAGCTTGTAGATGCCGAAGATCATGCAACGTTATCTCGAACAGTTGAAATTATCCGGCGAATTGATAATGGCGGTTATCCTAAAAAGGAGTTTCTCACGCATCCGAGTATCGCTGCTTCAGTTGCTCAGGCACTGATTCAGGAATTAAATTGGGATGTAACGCCATCGTTAGAAACTTTGACTGAGTTTTGGTTTGAAGAGTTTGGTCTGTCTGCTGTTGCTATGACAGGGGCAGTTGAATTGTTAGAACATTTAAAACAGCGAAATTATAAGCTGGCAGTCATTTCGAATGGTGGGCATGCAACACGCTTGAAGATTCTACAAGGTTTAGGTTTTCATCAATATTTTGAAGAAATTTTTAGTTCAGAATCTGTGGGTATTGCAAAACCAAATGCAGAAATCTTTTTACACAGTTGCTTTCAGATTCAAATAGAGCCTCAGCATTGCTTATATATAGGTGATCATCCCGTAAATGATTATCAGGGTGCAACGAGTGTAGGTCTGAACGCTTTATTACTCGATGGATTTCACCCTAAACTGAACGCCGATCGGTTGGACGATCAGCTTCATATTCCAAAAGATCGAGTCATTCAGCATTTGCATGAAGTCTTAAAATATCTTGACGTTTAAATTGAAGATCAAAAACGATCATTAGAATATGGTTATTAATAATAGACGTCTTTCAAAAGTCATTATTCACCACATCCACTTATCATGAGTATACCCTCAACCTAACCTTGTCTCGAAGGGAGAAGGAATTTTACCTCTCAATTTATTGCAGCTTATTGATTTTTTGGGTTTATGAAATAGAGCGAATACTAAAACATTGAAAAAAGAGAAGTAAAAAGTAGAGATGTAAAATGAGAAATTTTCCTTGAACCTTCAGCAGCGTAAAGGATTCAAGGAGGATTAAAATGGTCTAAGAGATGAATTAAGACGTGGCTTAAAACGTGACTTAATACGTGACTTAAAAAATGGCATCTTCTGAATTGGCTGTAATTTTATGAATGGATAAATCTGCACCGCGATATTCTTCCTCCTGAGTCAGTCGAATCCCGAGAGTGGCTTTGAGTACACCGTAAATTAGACAGCCGCCGAGCAATGCAATAATGATGGCGAGAAGCGTACCGATAAGTTGAGAAATTATAGAAACCTGACCCAAACCGCCTAACCATTGTTGACCAAAAACACCGACAGCAATACCACCAAAAGCGCCACAGACGCCGTGCAAAGGCCATACCCCCAATACATCATCGACTTTGAGTTTATTTTGCGTGTAGGTGAAAAGTTTAACAAAAATAAATCCTGCAATGGCTCCGATCATTAAGGCACCGAGTGGATGGACGATATCAGATCCTGCGCAGATTGCGACTAAACCCGCCAATGGGCCGTTATGTAAAAAGCCAGGGTCTTCTTGACCAAAGACGTTGGCAGCCAATGTTCCACCAACCATTGCCATCAGGGAGTTCATTGCCACCAAGCCTGAGATGGCATCTAATCTTTGAGCACTCATAACGTTAAAGCCGAACCAGCCGACAATTAAAATCCAAGAACCCAATGCTAAAAAAGGAATAGACGAGGGCGGATGGGCACTGATTCGACCATCTTTCTTGTAACGACCATGACGTGCACCCAGTAAAACAACAGCCGTTAACGCGATCCAACCTCCCATCGCATGAACCACGACAGAACCTGCAAAATCGTGAAAACTTGCACCAAAACTGTCAGCTAACCATTTTTGGATACCAAAGTTTCCATTCCAAGCGATTCCCTCAAACAAAGGGTAGACCAAGGCAACTATAAATACTGTTGCAATCGCTTGAGGTCGCATTTTTGCACGTTCAGCAATACCGCCAGAAATAATGGCGGGAATCGCTGCTGCGAAGGTCAAAAGAAAGAAACAGCGCATCAAGTTGTAGCCGTGTTCTTCCACTAAAATTTGACTTGTATGAAAAAAGTGTTCGCCGTAGGAAATGTAATAGCCAATGAAAAAATAGGCGATGGCTGAAATAGAAAAATCAGTTAAGATTTTACTGAGTGCATTGACCTGATTTTTATGTCGAACCGTTCCTAGCTCAAGAAACGCAAAGCCTGCGTGCATGGCCAGAACAAGAATTGCACCTAAAAGGAGAAAAAGTAGATCTATATTTTGCATGAGGGTTATAAATGGTGCTTAAAGTCACAATCGCGCTAGTATAACGATTGATTTTGCAGCATGATGATTCAACATCTAGGGAAAAAATGATTAAAAAATTAGAAAAATCATCAAGACTCGATATAAAGCATTTTATGCACCAAAATAAATAATCCGCACCAACTTAACGCGAAATCTATTTATTAATAAATCCTATAGTATTGATTTATATCATTATTATTTTTAATTTAAATTTTCTATATTTTGATTTGTAAACTAACGTTTAAAAACAATCCAATGATTTTTGTAACATTTTTTGTAACATACTGAACAGTGAACTAATTTCAATAAGACTGTGAAGCGTAGTGGGTATTTTTATGATGATCAGTTAGATCTTTTCGCAAAATTTGATCACTCATAAAGTTCAGATATTTAAGTATAAATATAAATTCAGCTCTTAAAGACCAAGACTTCACCTGATCTGATGTGGATATATTATATTGAATTTGGAAGAATACATGGCCTACCTTTAAACTCCTGACGAGTTTTTGCAAATTGAGTTCCATCCCAACTTAGAATTTGATGACACTGGCTGCTGTTGGTAATGGCTAAATCGGGCCAGCCATGTCGACCAATTGTTTTCAAAAAAACAGGTTCACCGGGACTATTTAAAATTCGTGTCCATTTATTATTGGCTTGTTTAGTCACGAGATGAAAGCCGACTCCTGTATGGGCATAGCATCGTGTTCCTCCATCTTTAATGATTGCATCAGGTCGACCATCACCATTGAAATCTTTAATGAATGAGATATGACCAAAGCTACACTTTCCACGCCAAGCACCATTGGCATATTTAAATCCTGCCGCTGTGAATATAGCGCGATGTTCTTCTGACACATCTGGCATCGCAAACGCTGAAGTATGAATTAAAGCGAAAAAGGGAATACATAAAGCACATAATTTTTTAATTATCAGATTGTCCATAAATACAAAGTTATCCATAATTTTATTTATTGTGTTAACTAATTAGCATTTTAATTGAAAAAAATCGATTAACAAGCAATTAATCCAAGCACTTCATGCCTAGCCTTCGAGATTGTTCTTTTAAGAGCTGAAATATGTTGTAGATATCCCTTATTTTATATATTCAATCAGCCCCTCAAATATTAACAAAATGTGTAAAATAGTAAGATTAAGAGTGCTTACCGTATTTTTTCGAATGGATTCACTTATCTCAGACATCTAATCTTCAATACACATTTAAATTTTAAATTGAATGAAAAAATGATGGATGGGAATAAGATAAAAAGAGGCGTAAATTAAACAGCTATGCACAGTATATTATTATCACTCTTTCCACTCATTGCCCTTATTTTCACGGGCTATATCTTAAAACAGAAACAGTTTTTTTCAGATAGTTTTTGGACAGGTGTTGAGAAGCTCAATTATTATTTTTTATTTCCAACAATGTTATTTGGAAATTTAGCCACAGCAGATATTGATTTGAGTATGGTTCATAGCATTTTTTTGATCTTGGTTATCATGCTAAGTATTACTTGCACTGCACTCTATCTTATTCGAAAAATATATCGTATTCCCTCTGCACGTTTTGGAGTCTATACGCAAAGTAATATCCGATTTAACACTTATATCGGTTTGGCCGTGGTCGCATCATTATTTCAGCAACAAGGCATTACTTTATTCGCCATTATTTTGGCCATCAGCATTCCTGTCGTAAATATTCTTTCCGTTTTAGCATTGACTGAAAAAGAGGGGATGGACTTAAGGAGTATTAGTTTATCTCTGGTTAAAAATCCTTTGATTATGGGTTGTTTGGTTGGAGTGTTATTTAATCTTTCTGGCTTACCGCTTTGGGCTGGATTAAGTTCGCTTATACAACAGCTTGCGGGTTGTAGTTTGCCGCTTGGTCTCATGTGTGTTGGTGCTGCATTACAATTTATGGCATTAAAAAAAGACCTATTGCCTTTATTGATCAATACATTTTCAAGATTAATGATTATGCCTGCCTTGGCATATGTAGTGTGTTTATTACTTAATTTCTCAATACTTGAGACACAAATCATTGTGCTTTATTTTGCTTTGCCAACAGCTTCAGCTGCGTATATTTTAACGAAGGTGCTTAGAGGCGATAGTCAATTGATGGCTGGGATTATTAGTTTACAAACTTTATGTTCAGCCATGACCTTACCATTTGTGTTGGCATTGATCATGTAATGCGTTCATAAGTTTTTAACTAGATTCTTTGTACTTATTTTTTAATGGCTTTAATAACGTTGAATAGATTAATTTTTATCTATAAAAAAATCATAGAACGGCAAGTTATTGAGATTTGAAAATAGCGAATGAAAGAAATCTATTATGTTCAAAATCTTTATTTAAACGAAGATCGAGCACCTCAGACTCTGGGGTGATTAATCGCAATAAACCATTGCTGACATTCGCAGTGTGGGCAGGCTTCATTGTGACGATCGAGCATTTTAATATGGCCACAATAAGTACATGCATAAAAAGTATGAGCTTTAACGGTATCAATGACTGGATAAGCATCAGGAAAAATAGGTAATCCGTAGTGAACCTCTTCTGCTGGATAAAATAAAATACTAAATTTACCATCACTTTCTAATAAAGCCGTTCGGATTTGACCTAAATGTTCTGTACCTTGTTGGCGCATTTCTGCAAAGAATTCGTCATGCGAGTATTTCCCTTTTTTGATGTCTTTTACTAATAACTCACCGTCCTTTAAAATATACAGTGGTTTACCCTCAAGCAAATCTTCAAAGGGTTGATATTTCATCATTAGCCATGTGGTAACGCGATAAAGTAAAATGATGGTCGCCATGATGATAAAGGCTTGGACTAAAGGGAGATCCTGAGTAAACATCGGATCGCCAGCAATCGAACCTAAAGATAAAATAATGGTTAATTCAAATATTGAAAGCTGTCGAACACCACGTTTACCTGTGAGCCGTAAAAAAAGAATGATCATACAAAACATCAGTACGCAGCGAATCAAAATCTCCGCAACAAACGCCCATGTTGTGTCATGGATAAAAATACTAAAAAAATCCATATTTACACCTTCTATTCCCTGAAATTAAAATCTATCAATTTCATTGAGATAAAGAGTCTGATTTGTGTAGATACTTTGGAAATATTTGTATCTAAAATTTGATATTTAATTTTTCTATATTTAATAGGTCTCTTTCATAAGTCAAAAAATGATAATTGAATGACAATAAATTGATATGTCATTATCCCTTCTCCCTTTGGGAGAAGGTTAGGATGAGGGAGTAATCATGATGAGTGATATTATTTGAATAATGACTTATGAAAGAAGTTTAATAAAATTTAAGGGGCTGTAGTAGAACAGGTTAAATTTTCGTCCAAATTAGCAGTGTTTTTAGCTGCTCTTTGGGCGATCCATAGTTGAATCTAAACTCACATTCCTTTAGAAACAAGGGAAATGTTTTTCGATCAATGCCATTGTACTTTCTTAATACTCGTTTGGCTTGATTCCAAAAATTCTCAACACCATTGATGTGATTTTTACCTATACCAAACTGCTTTGAATGATTAATTCTTTCATGGTAAAAACCCGCAATATCTAATGCGTTATAACTTCGATAACAATCTGTATAGACCACACTATCAGGCGCTATTTTTCGAGTAATAATAGACATTAAGGTAGAACTTCTGGTATCTGAAACTACTTTGACATAGACCTTACCACCTCTTTTGAGAATACCAAATACAGCAACCTTACCAACAGCACCACGACCCCGTTTACCCTTGCGTACACCACCAAAATAACTCTCGTCTAATTCAACAGTACCTTCAAATACTTCGTTTGCTTCGAGCTCTAAATTGTAGGTGATTACCTCACGTATTTTGCGATAAAACAGAGCTGCACTATTAGGCTGAATTTCAAGTAAATCAGCAGCAGAACGAGCAGTAACTTCAAGTACAAAATATTCCAGCAACTTTTTCTGTACTTTTTTATTTAATTTACAATTGATTATCTTCATTTTCGTAGACTAACATAAAGCTAATCTACTACAGCCCCAAATTTAATTTTATTACGAATTATTTTATTTCTGAATTTAATGCTGAATTATGCGAAAATATGCCTTTATATATTTATTTAAGAGCTCGTATGACAGTTCAGTCTCCTCAATCCTTAAGCGATATCGAAATTTTAGACGTTTTACAATCAATGAAAGACGACAAACTTGATGTTGAAGCGGAAGAGATCATTCGTGCAGGTGGGAAAGCGGGTCGTCAAGAAGCGTATAAAAATGCACTTGTTGCATTGCATAACTCTTTCGAAGAGAAATTTGTAGAAGCGGTAACTTTGGCTCTAGGTTTAAATGAAGGTCAAGCAAAAAAAATTCGTTATAAAAAAGATCGTATCCGTATTTTGAAAGTACGCGGGATAGATTATTTAGCCATTGATGGTGCAGAAACAGCTCATGTCTTGTCTCAAGTATCTCAAGCGATTGTACGTGAAGACGGCATTGTGAATGAAGGTTTACACAATATTTTCCCATTCTGGAAAGAAGGCTGGCCTATGGTTCAGTTTGATAATGCGTATACGATTTTGGCTGAAGATATAGATATTCACTATCAAGCAACTTTAGATAAATTATTGACGGGTTATGGTCGTTAATTGCGACTCAATTTTGTCAGCCTTTAAAAGGCGAATTTAAGAAAAAAAAAAGCACCCATCGGTGCTTTTTTTGTTTTAAAGGATATTTGTTATAGCAGTACTCGTTTTAGCGATACTCTTTTTATTTTAGCATTACTAGCCTAATGTCGAATAAAAGGGGAACATTCCAAAAACTAGGGCAGATACCAGCATAACCAAACACGTAATAATGGCCCATTTAATGGTGAATTTTTGATGTTGACCAAATTCAATCCCAGCCAAACCACAGAGTAAGTACGTTGAAGGCACTAATGGTGAAAGTAAATGAACAGGTTGCCCCACAATTGCGGCACGCGCCATCTCTACAGGCTCAATACCATAATGACTTGCTGCCTCAGACAGAATCGGAAGTACACCGTAATAGAAAGCATCATTTGACATAAAGAAGGTCAGAGGCATACTGAGAACAGCCGTAATAGGGGCTAAGTAAGGGCCCATACTCTGCGGAATAATAGCCACCAACTCTTTGGACATCGCATCGACCATACCTGTGCCGGTCAGTAGCCCTGTAAAAATACCAGCTGCAAATATAATACCGACAACGTTTAATGCTGCTCCTGCGTGATGTGCGACCAAGCTTTTTTGCATATCAATGTCACGATAGTTCACCACCAAAGCGATACACAACGCGATCATAAACAGCACAGGCATAGGTAATACGCCTTTCACCAAGCAGATCATGAGTCCTAATGTGAGTAAACCGTTAAACCATCTTAAGTGCGCACGATTGGCTTCAGGATTATTTGAAATTTGAATACTGTCGCCATGGCTGACATCTATATCAATAATGCCTAAGCGTTTTCGTTCCATACGTCCGTACATAAAGCCTAAAAAGTAAAGCCAAGCAATTGCAAATAACATTGGCAAAATCATTGGCACAAATACATCACTAGGGTCTACTTGTAAGGCACTCGCAGCACGAGCTGTCGGTCCACCCCAAGGTGTGAGGTTCATAATACCGCTTGAAAGCAACATTAAGCAGGCCATGATTAATGGACTCATACCCAGACGTTTATAAAGAGGGAGCATCGCTGCAACACAAATCATATAGGTGGTAGAACCATCACCATCTAAGGAGACAATAATTGTTAATGTGATGGTGCCTAATACAACTTTTAGTGGGTCACCTTTAACCAGACGTAAAATGAATTTAACAGATGGATCAAATAATCCTGTATCAATCATTATGGCAAAGTAAAGAATAGCGAACAAAAGCATGACACCAGTAGGTGCTAGCTTTTTAACACCATCCAACATCATTTCACCAAGTTCATTTATTTGAATATGACTTAAACTTTCAAAAAAGTATCCTAAACCGTATGCAATTAAAGCAAAAATAACAGGAATTAAAGTTAAAGCGACAAGTGGAGTTAAACGTCTTGACATGATTAAGTACATAAAGCACAAAATCATTCCAAGACCTAATAGGGTCAGCATGAATCATTCCTTGAGTTCTAAGTCGTTTTTTTATTGGGTAATACAAGGCGATCATAATCCTATATTTTGTAGAACAAAATATTGATTAGAAAATGTAAAAAAGCAAAGTATTGCCAAAGAAAATACTCAAATAAAAACAAGAGTATATGAAATCTAAGTTGATTAATAATTAAGCATTTATTGTTCTAAGGTGCTTTTTTTGATTTATTTGGGATTTAGTCTTTTTAGAAAATACTGGTATCAATGCCAGATTTAGATAAATGAAAAACTTAACTGTGGGAGAAAATTGAGAATTGTATTTCTAATCATCAATCATCAATCATCAATCATCAATCATCAATCATCAATCATCAATCATCAATCATCAATCATCAATCATCAATCATCAATCATCAATCATCAATCATCAATCATCAATCATCAATCATCAATCATCAATCATCAATCATCAATCATCAATCATTATTGAAGTTTGATAAGTAAGCAGTATTAAACAATAAAAAATTTATTCGAAAGTAGAAGATACAACATTTGATCTTTTTCAAAAAATCAAAATAGATGATTGAGCTGTTATCAATGGATATAAACACGCCTTCTCCCTCAGGGAGAAGGCTAAAATGAGGGAATACTCATAATGAGTGTGTTGTGTGAATAATGACTTTTGAAAGAAGTCTAATAAAGCTATGAAACTTATAATCAAATAAATATGTACATGAGGAAAATTTTAATCTTCAAGTGGTGCAGGATCACTTTCAATATCGAGTAAACGTGTCACCAGAAGCTGATCAATTTTAAAGTGATCAACATCGACCACTTCAAATTTATAACCGCCGAAAATCACAGTATCTGCGGGGCGTGGAATTTTACGCAGCTTATACATCATGAAGCCAGCTAGTGTTTCATAGTTTTCATCATCAGGCATTTCATCAATAGCAAGTGCATGTTGCATGTCTTCAATCGGCGTACTGCCATCAATCAACCAAGAATTATTGTCACGCTTGATAATCTGTACATCTTCTTCGGTCGGGGTGACCCAGTCTCCCATGACGGTAATCATAATATCAGAGAGGGTAATGACACCGACCACCAAAGCATATTCATTGAACACGACGGCAAACTTTTCTTTGCTGGAGCGAAAACGATCCAGTACTTCAGAAAGTGTTAAGGTATCTGGAATTGTGAGTACAGTTCGTATCGTTGATTCATTCAATTGATTAAATTTTTGATTGTTCAATATACGAATCAGAATATCTTTAGCGTCGACATAACCGATCACTTGATCAATATTTTCACTACAGACTAAATATTTAGAAAAAGGGAAGTTGGCTAATTTTTGACGAATACTGTCTTCAGATTCATTAATCGTAAAATAAACCACATTTTCTCGTGTGGTCATACTTGAGTGAACATTTCGTTCTTCAAGTTCAAATACATTTTCAATAAAGTGATGCTCTTGCTTTTGCAGTACGCCTGCTTGAGCACCCGCATCCATAACGGCAGAAATATCATCAAAAGTAATATTGTCTTCACGTGTCGTATTTACTTTGAATAATCGGAACAATAAATTTGCGATCGCATTGATAAACAATGCTAACGGCTTACAGATTTTAATGAAAATCTGAATAGGGTTAATAACTGAAATTGCGATTTTTTCAGGTGCGATCATTGCCATACGTTTCGGCATGAGATCTGCAAATAAAATAAACAATGAAGTAACAACAGTAAACGATAAACTAAAGCCGATAGCTTGCGTCCAAGGTCCTTGATAAACACGCTCTACGAAATTCACGATATAGGGACGAAAAGCAGCTTCACCTAATATACCGCCTAGAATTGCAACAGCGTTTAAACCGATTTGAGATGCTGCAAAAAAATCTGCTGAATTTTCTTGTAAATCTAAAACTTTCTGTGCGCGTTCATCTCCAGCTTCAGCTAAAATTTTTAATTTTACTTTACGTGATCCAGCCAAGGCGATTTCACTTAGTGATAAAAATCCAGCCCCCGCTATCAAAATCATGATGATCACGAAATTCTGAAACAGACTCACAAAACACCTTTAAATTTAAATTATTATTGAAGTTTTATCATAAAAATTAATCTGGCGGTAAACAAATTCACCACCAGAATTGATCAATAGACATGTATTGCACAATGAATCTGAGATGTTGTTGAAATTAATACTGAGGAAAATGAGTATTATTATTCGACAAGAACTCTCGATTCTCTTCTTCAACCATTTGACGCGCGACATATAAAATAAGCTGACGCAACCAACGGTGTGCAGGATGATGATGAAGTAAAGGGCACCACGCCATTTTTAATTCAAATTCTGGAATATAAAATGGAGGGTCTTTCAGGATTAAGTTTTGACTTTTGGCTTGTAAACGAGCAATACGAGAAGGCAATGTTGCAATCAGATCTACATTTGCAGCTAGTAGTCCTGGCATTTGATAATGTCGAGTAAATACTGATATCTTACGTTTTTGACCAATTCGTTCTAAAGCTTGATCAATCCAACCTAAACCTGCTTGTTTTTCTGGATTAACACCAAAACCAACACCCATACCTGTTTTAGATACCCAAATATGTTGAGCATCCAAATAGCTTTTAAGATTAAGGTTGGTTACAGCAGGATGTTTATTGTTTAATAAACACGAAAAACTGTCACGCCAAACGAGGACTTGATGAAAACTTTGGGGAATTTCATTGAAGCGATTAATCGCTAAATCGACTTTTCCTTGTTCCATGTCACGATAAGACACATCACTTGGAGTCAAGAAATCCAAGACCACATTAGGTGCTTCTGAACGTAGTGCTTTTACTAAACGAGGAACTAACGTTGCCTCAGCATAGTCAGAAGTCATAATGCGGAAAACGCGATTGGATGTATAAGGTCGGAACTCTGTTCGAGGTTCCAAAATCATAGATAAATCTGAAAGTGCATCACGAATACGTGGTTGTAATTCTAATGCCCGCTCTGTTGGTGTCATACCTTCAGAAGAACGGATAAGCAGAGGATCATTAAATAAATTACGTAGACGTCTTAAAATATTACTCATGGCAGGTTGAGTAACACCCAATTGTTCAGCAGCACGAGTTACGTTTTTTTCACGTAGCAATACGTCAAGATAAATTAAGAGATTGAGATCAACCCGCTCCAGATTCATAAAATAAATACCGAAAATAAATTCTTGAAATCATCGGTGATTATGCCACAACAGGAAGGCTTTGTGTAAAAGGAAGTCGAAAAAATCATCAGATTTGTGCTTGAAAAACCTAAAGTTAAAATTTAAAAAAAATAAGTTCAATTGAGCGTGTATAGATGTAATACATTTCACATAAAATAGATTGTAGCTCTCAAAATATTTTAAATTTTACTAAAATGAATGATATTTTTTTAAACAGATATTTATTGTTTTTCACAAAAAAATAGAGAAATGTGACGCTAGAGACTTAAGTCTAATGATTTTTTTATGAACAGAAAGTTTGAAATATGACCTGTTGATTTTATAAATAAATTATTATATTTCAGTGTTTTAATCATTATGATTGTTATTTAACTAAGACTTTAATCTACATATTTTTTAAATAAATACTGAAGATTCTTGCAGACTATTGGATTAATTGTAACAGTCAAACTAAGCTAGGTTCATAACAACGAAGTGATTTAAATCTATACAATCAGATTTAGTATTGATTTAGATCTTTAATTGATGAAATCCTAAAATTATATACAGGGTAAAATATCATGACTACATACCAAACAGCGATTGATGCAATCCGTGAATTAAAAGCAAAATTCGGAAGCACATGGCGCGACATCAGTCCAGAAGATGCTGCGCGTATGCAAATGCAAAACCAATTTAAAACGGGTTTAGAGATTGCTAAATATACTGCTGCTATTATGCGTCGTGATATGGCTGAGTATGATGCTGACTCAAGCAAATACACACAGTCTTTGGGTTGCTGGCACGGTTTCATCGCACAACAAAAAATGATTGCGAACAAAAAGTACTTCGGTACGACTGACAAGCGTTACATCTACCTATCTGGTTGGATGGTTGCTGCACTTCGTTCAGAATTTGGTCCATTGCCTGACCAATCTATGCACGAAAAAACATCTGTACCTGCACTTATCGAAGAAATCTACACTTTCCTTCGTCAAGCTGATGCGAAAGAATTGAATGATTTGTTCCGTGCGCTGAAAAAAGCAAACGAAGCAGGTGATACTGCTAAAGCTGCAGAAATCACTGCTCAAATCGATGGTTTCCAAACGCATGTTGTGCCAATTATTGCAGACATTGATGCTGGTTTTGGTAACGAAGAAGCAACTTACTTATTAGCGAAGAAAATGATCGAAGCGGGTGCATGTGCACTTCAAATCGAAAACCAAGTTTCTGATGCGAAACAATGTGGTCACCAAGCTGGTAAAGTCACTGTTCCACATGAAGACTTCATCGCGAAAATCCATGCACTTCGCTATGCATTCTTAGAAATGGGTCTTGATGACGGTATTATCGTTGCGCGTACTGACTCTGAAGGCGCTGACTTGACTCAAAAAATCCCAGTGGTTAAAGAGCCAGGTGATATCGCTTCTCAATACATCAGTTTCTTAGAAACCTCTGAAATTGACATCGCTGATGCTCAAGAAGACGAAATTCTAATTAAACGTAATGGTAAATTACATCGTCCTAAACGTTTACCGTCTGGTTTATACCAGTTCCGTGCTGACACACAAATTGACCGTGTTGTACTTGACTGTGTATCTAGCCTTCAAAACGGTGCGGATCTTCTTTGGATCGAAACTGCGACTCCAAACGTTGATGAAATCGCTCACATGGTTAATCGTGTTCGTGAAACAGTTCCAAATGCTAAGCTTGTTTATAACAACAGCCCATCATTCAACTGGACCTTAAACTTCCGTCAACAAACTTATGACCGTTATGTTGCTGAAGGTAAAGATGTTTCTGCTTACGACCGTGCTAAGTTAATGAGCGCTGAATATGATGAAACTCAGTTAGCAAAAGATGCTGATGAAAAAGTTCGTACATTCCAAGCAGATGCTTCTCGTGAAGCTGGTGTGTTCCATCACTTGATCACACTTCCGACTTACCACACAGCAGCTCTTTCTACACACGAACTTGCTAAAGGTTACTTCGGTGACGAAGGTATGCTTGCTTATGTTGCTGGTGTACAACGTAAAGAAATCCGCGGTTCAATTGCATGTGTTAAACACCAAGCAATGGCTGGTTCTGACATTGGTGATGATCACAAAGAAATCTTCGCTGGTGACAATGCATTAAAAGCAGGCGATGACTCTAAAAATACAATGAACCAGTTTGGTGGTTAATCCTTCCGAGTAGTTCAAAAAAACCCTGCGAAAGCGGGGTTTTTTAATGATTAAATTTTAAAAGTATTTATTTATAATCGCTTTAAGTCGTTACAGCGTCGATTTGAATTTTCTTAGTTAATTATTTTTAATCTAAAATAAAATTTTTGTGCATATTAATGGAGTAATTTTGCTTACTAATTAAATTTTTAAGACAATACAATTATTAAGACAATACAATTATTAAGATAATTGTTGAGTGAAAGATAATAAATTTATTATTTTCAATAAAATAAAGTCCTCAATAAAACCAATCAATTTTTCAAGTTAAAGATATTTAATCAGATCTAATGTTGGTACAATTCGCGCAAATTTTAGATTTGGTGTTGTTGTGTTTGAAAAAACGGCTGAAAAAAGTTTAAATTTATTGGGTTGGGAAATCGATAATCACTGGGATTTGAATATTGATCAATGCGTGATGATTGCAGCACCACATACCAGTAATTGGGACGCACTTTATGCTCGCTTAGCTTTAAAAGCGTTGGGCGTAAATGTTCGAATTACGATTAAAGATAGTTATATGAAGTTCCCGCTTGGACCTTTTGTACGAGCAATGGGAGGCATAGGAATTGATCGCAGTCCAAAAGCCGCGGGTCAAGAAAGACCAAGCATGGTCGAAGTGATGAGTGAGTTATTTAACAAGCATCCTAAATTAGTCATGCTGGTGACACCCGAAGCGACACGTGCTAAACAAGAACAGTGGAAAACGGGTTTTTATCACATTGCTGTGACAGCAGGAGTTCCAATTGCTTTGGCGTATATGGATTATGCAAAAAAGAAAACAGGTGTGGGCAAAATTATCTATCCATCTGGTGATATGGATAAAGACATGACTGAGATTATGGCGTTTTACGCCCAAATTAGCGGGAAAATTCTAAATAACTTTAGTGTCGATCAACGCTATGTAAAATAACGCTATGTAAAATAAAATCGTCAAGATTAACGTAAGTAAAAACAAGGCAGGTTCATCCTGTCTTTTTTAGACAAGTATTTAAAGTGAGATTAAATTTAAAAAATTCTCTATTTTATAATGTTGTGAGCAGGTTTTATTCTTGAGCCACTTGAGTTGCACCACCTAAGTAATAGCAAGCTAATCTAAAAGCTTTATATTCATTTTGAATAATTTGGCTTAATGGCACATCGAATAATGTATCTCCAGCTTTATAGTCATCGATATAGGTATTTGCTTTAACTTTACTGACAGCTAAAGTCCGTTGATGAAAGTCAATAATCGGATTATGTCCCAATTGTTCATAATCAACATTGCTACATTCAAATTGATTAAGTAACTCTTCTGCGACTTTGATTTCGCTGGATGTGCCAAATGTACAACCTGTTAAGAACAATAGGCTTAGAAACAAGGGGATCTTCATTACAAATATAATAACAATAAGTGTAGCGCTATCTTACGTGTTTTTTTTAATGAAATGCTCGAACTTGATAATAAATTTCATTGATTTAAAAGAATTTTTATATTGAACGATTTTGATAGTGAATAAAAAAAGAGTTTTTTAGTTTTTGCTTTAGTTAACACAGATTTTAAAATTTAAAAGCTTTTCAATATTTATTCAATCCAGTGATTAATAGAATACAGCCAGACATAAAGAGCAAGCTTAAAACGATATTTTTAAATTGTTTTTCAGAAATTTTATAAAATAATTGTGCGCCAAATATAGCAGGTAAACTGACGACTAAAATGATAACGATCATATAACTGAGATGATTTTTATTTATTGTATTTTGAAAAATATAAACGGCAAGTGTAAACAATTGAATCGCAAAATTAAAATGTCGTAAGATATAACGTTGATGATCTTTGGGCAGATTTTTGAGCATGACCCAGGCGGAGGGAAGTGCGCCGCAAAATCCACCAAGGCCACCGAAAATACCGCCTATAAAACCAATGCTTGAATCTGCTATTTTACCTGCATGATGTATTGCATTTATGCGGGGAGAAAAATACATAAAAGGGCACCACAGAATAAGAAAAATGCCTAAAATGAGTTTGAAAATCTCTGCATTTACAATGTATAGCAATGAAGTTCCCAGAGGTACACCTAACAAACCAGCGATGATGTAGGGTAGAACTAAACGACGGTCAACATGGAACTTTTGCTCTTTGCCAAGTGAAATGAGATGACACCAAAGCGAAGCAAAAACCACAAGCGGAGCTGAGATTTGAGGTGGAAGAATCCATACCCAAAATGACATGGCAATAAGGGCAAAGGCAAAGCCTGTTAATCCTTGTACAAAGCCTGCAATTACAGCCCCGAATATAAATACAATCCACATATTCAGTTAAATGGTTTTATATGTGTAAAGTGAAAATGACAGCAGTACATATGATCGTCCAATCTTCTTGGAGAGAGAATACGGCTTTGAGAAGTTAATTTAAAATAATGTATTCAGCAGGTTTTATGAATATTTAAACTATAGAGAATGCACAAAAAATAAAAAGCCCTGAAAATTTAAATCAGGGCTCTTTTTTTAAACGTTGTGTTAAAGCATCAATCTGCTTTTTTGTTTAAAGTTTGAGTTAATCCATTAATATCACCACCATTAATCCCTAACTCACTCATTAAGCTATCAATTAAAGGTGCTTGTGAACGATAACGAAGGGCGCTATTGACCACTTGATCTGATAGCGCAACTTGACCTTGTTCACCATTTTCTCCGACAGATACAGAACTTCCGCCTAAGCCACCTAGACCATTGACCTGAAGAATCTTAATGTCATCAATGTTTTCCATCGGTTTAACACTTTCACGAATAATTTCAGGTAAATACTTGAGTAAAGCCAAGCGAATTTGCATTTCGACCTGTTCAGAAGACAAGATATTATTGGCTTCATTCACAGCGCGTGTACCTTCAGCATCAACTTGATATTGCTTCTCTTGTGCTTCAGCCAGCAAGATTTTCGCATCAGCTTCACCTTTCGCTTTTAAACGAACTTTTTCAGCTTCTGCTTCAGCGCCAATTCGAACTGCTTCTGCATCATCTGCGGCTGCTTGTTTAGAGGCTTCTGCTGCAACAGTAATTGAAATTGCATCAGTTTCAGCTGCCTGTTTTGCAGCGACTAACTCGACAGCTTTTACACGTTCTGCACGTTGTGTTTCACGAACGGTGATGACTTCTTCTTCTGCTTTTACCGCTTGAGCACGTGCTTGGTCAGCCAGTGCTTTTGCCTCAGATTCAGCACGAGATTTTTCAGCAATGGCAATCGCACGGTCTTGCTCAGCTAGTTCAATGGTTTTCTTTTGTTCGACTTGTGCTTTTTGAATCGCTTGAGATTTGATAATATTTTCATTTTCAATATCGCGATCGGCTGCAATACGTTTTAATTCAACTTGACGATCAGCAACAATTTTTGCTTCTCCTGCTTCACGTTGTTTTTCTGAGTCTTTTGTTGCAATTTCAGCTTGTTGTTCTGCACGACGGATTGAAAGTTCGCGGATTTGTTCCATCTTAGAATACTCTTCTTCACGAGTGATTTTAAGACGTGCTTGTTCGGTTTCAAGATTTTTGGTTTTAATTGCAAGATCAGCATCTTGTTCAAGACCATTTCGTTTTTTACGACGATCTTCAATCGTTTCGGTCAGTTTAGTTAGACCTTCAGCATCAAAAATATTTTGTGGATTGAAGAATTTAAAATCTGTTTGGTCAAGACCTGTTAAAGATACAGTTTCTAGTTCGAGACCATTTTTAAATAACTCTTCAGAAACTGCTTGTTGTACTTTTTGTACGAAATCCACACGCTTTTCATGTAGCTCTTCCATTGCCATTTCAGCTGCAACAGAACGTAATGAATCGACAAATTTACCTTCAACCAATGATTTTAACTCATCGGGTTGCATGGTTTTTTTACCCAATGTCTGTGCTGCAGTTGCAATTGATTCTTCAGTTGGTTTGACTCGAACATAAAATTCAGCAGCAACATCAACACGCATACGATCCTTAGTAATCAAAGCCTGATCAGCAGCACGTTTCACTTCCAAACGTAACGTATTCATATTTACAGGAATGACTTCATGTAACACAGGTAACACGATGGCACCGCCACCTAAAATGACTTTTTCACCGCCAAAACCAGTACGGACAAAAGACACCTCTTTACTAGAGCGTTTATAAAGCCGGGCAATAATGGTTCCCACAATAACGAATGCAATTAAAATAATCCCTGCAATAACTAAAATTTCGTATAAATTAGAATTGATCATGAAGTGCTCACTAAGCGTTTGTATTAAGTTGAAATGGCTTGAAAGCCAATTTTCGTTTTTTGAGTCAAAATAACATTTTGACCCTGTTTAAAAAGAATATCTGTTTCGGGTTCAACCATTACATAATGGGTTAAACCAAATTGATCTTTAACTTTGGCTTGGGCGGGATAATTTAGTTTTGCATCACCCATAATGATGGTGGCGGTTAATCCGATCAATTGATCACTATGAATAGCTGTGGTTTCATCTTTAGGGATAATTTTAGCGATGATGGCAGATATAGCACGCACCAGTGGCATACATAGAACTAAACTGGCAGGTGCAATAATCCAGATTGGAAAATAGTGTTCAGTAAAATAAAAGAAAATTGCTTGAACGAAAAAACCAAATAGCGCGTAGGTGGTGAGAAAAATAATAAACCAAATGAGAACGGGAATGCGGCCTAGATACAGCCAATCTAAAAATTGAATCCCAATGTTGTGATCAGCTTGAATATTAAGATCTGGATGTTGAGCGTCAAATAATGAGTCAGGAATAAACTGATCAAGAAAACCCTGAGAGCTTGCACCGACAATCAAGAGCAGACATTCACAAATGCCCATTAGGAGCATTAAAACTAAACTAACGCTAAAAAATAAGTTTGCAGGGTGGATGAAAAGATCCCACATAAAAAACTCTCAACTTTTATCATTCATTTTAATTTGATGTATCTTGTATTTTTATACAGTAATATGCGCAAATATACTAAATTATATCTACCAATATGGCAATTTACTGTTTATTCACTATAAAAATAAATGCTGATAATGTATTAATAATTAACAATATGCATAATGTGATTAGCGTTTTGTGATCTCAAGCGATGTCAAAAAACCATAAAAAATATGAATACAAATCAAATTTTAAGCAAAAAAAATACGCAATGATTGGGGTGATCAGTGCGTATAACAACGAAGCTACTTTCGTAGTTCCGGTTAAGGAGAAATGTTATGAACATTGGGGAATGTTCATAACTGTTTAGTAATAATAATGAGTATCAAATAAACGATCATCTACTTTCAGGTAAAATAGTGTAAGTTCACGTTAAAATCAGGACTTTTAAATACTGAATTTTACATATCGCATGAACAAAATTAAAAAACCTCTCATCAAGAGAGGTTTTTTATATCAAAACGAAATTTATTTATACATCTTAGATGAATATTTAAAAATGAAAGACGCCTAATCCAGATTTCACTTCATCTAAGGTTTGTTGAGTGATATCACGACATTTTGCAGTGCCAGTCTTTAAAATATCCATAATATAGTCAGGATCTTTTGCCAATTCCATGCGGCGTTCACGAATAGGTGTAATTAGCTCTTTAAGTACGCCTTCAAGACGCTTTTTAACCGTACCATCGCCTAAACCACCGCGACGATAATGTTCTTTTAGCTCTTTCACTTCTTCGGTATTGGTATCGAATGCATCTAAGTAAGTGAATACAATATTGCCTTCAACTTGACCTGGATCTTCAACGCGTAAATGATTTGGATCCGTATACATTGCATTAACTGCTTTTTTAATATCTTTATCAGAAGCATCAAGAACAATCGTATTGCCAAGTGATTTAGACATTTTAGCTTTGCCGTCAAAACCAGGTAAGCGACTCATATTTGAAAGCAGAGCCTTACACTCAGGAAGTAAGTCTTGACCGATCTGGCGATTGATTCGACGAACAATTTCATTCGTTTGTTCAATCATTGGAATTTGATCTTCACCCACAGGAACGATAGACGCCTTAAAGGCTGTGATATCCGCAGCTTGTGCAACTGGATAACACAAGAAACCAGCAGGGATGTCACGCTCAAAGCCACGCATCTGAATTTCAGATTTGATCGTAGGATTACGCTCTAGACGCGATACAGTGACAAAGTTTAAATAAAGCATAGTGAGTTCATTTAAAGCTGGAAGGCTTGATTGAACACATATTGTCGTTTTTGTAGGATCGATACCAACAGCTAAATAATCTGTAGCGACTTCAATAATATTGCGACGAACTTTTTCAAAATTATCCGCATTATCGGTAAACGCTTGGGCATCGGCCAAAAGAAGATGTTGATGATGAGAATCTTGCAAACCTACGCGTGAACGTAATGAACCGACGAAATGACCGAGGTGAAGTTGCCCAGTTGGACGGTCGCCAGTCAAAATCACTGGACGATTATCTTGTATGCTCATTTTAAATCCTGAAACAGTAGTCAGCGCTACTTTGATATAAGAATGACAATATTGTACGGTAATTCTTTTTTTAATGTCAGCAAGAATAAAATTAAAAAACTATAAAAAAATATCAAATACATACAGAATCTTGCTGATGAATTATTAAAATAGAAAAAACGCGAGGATAATAAAAATGGCAAGTAGCTTATTATTACTATTGGATGATATTGCAACAGTTCTTGATGATGTCGCAGTCATGAGCAAAATGGCTGTTAAGAAAACGGCAGGTGTGCTGGGTGATGATCTGGCCCTAAATGCTCAACAAGTCAGTGGCGTCAAAGCTGATCGTGAGCTTCCCGTGGTTTGGGCTGTGGCAAAGGGATCATTCGTCAATAAATGTATTTTGGTTCCTCTGGCGTTGTTAATTAGTATTTTTATTCCGTGGCTGATTACACCGTTGTTAATGATCGGTGGTCTTTTTTTATGTTATGAGGGCGTTGAGAAAGTATTGCACACCATTCAACATAAAAAATCAAAGACGCCTGAAGTTGCTGAGATTGAAAAAATAAACATCGAAACAGACCTCGTCACTTTTGAGAAAGAGAAAGTCAAAGGGGCTATACGAACTGACTTTATTTTATCTGCTGAAATTATTGTAATTTCTTTGGGGACAGTTGCTGCGGCGACTTTAACGGTAAAAATAGCAACACTTTGTTTTATTGCAATTTTAATGACTGTTGGTGTTTATGGGTTTGTGGCGATGATTGTCAAAATTGATGATTTAGGACTCTATCTGGTCCAAAAAACATCTTCCTTAAAACAAACAATAGGTCGTGGTTTACTGGCTTTTGCACCGAAATTAATGAGAACCCTAACGATTGTAGGGACCATCGCTATGTTTTTAGTGGGTGGCGGTATTATCAATCATGGTATTCCACTATTTCATCATTTTTCAGAAGACTCAGTGGATTATGTAGAGCACATACCTGCTGTCGGTAATATTGTTGGCGCTTTGACTCCAACTTTAATTAACTTTGTGATTGGTTTTATTGCTGGTCTCGTGGTGTTGTTGATTGTGATGATGTCAAAAAAAGTTTTTTCAAAATCAAATAAATCTTAATTTTTAGATACAGCAGATTCAGAAACAGCAGACTTAGATACATCAGATCATATTTATACAGCGTTACTTTTTTTAAAAATAAGGATAAGACTATGCGTTGGAAAGGGCGTCGTGTCAGTAATAATTTAGAAGATCGTCGAGGCGGGGGCGGGGTTAAAGCGGGTGGGATCAGTATCCTCGGATTAATCGTCGCATTTATTGCATGGAAGTTTTTTGGAGTAGATCCACAGCAAGCTTATCAAGCCACCCAACAGGTGACTTCTCAAGGAGCTGCTCAGCAAGCATCTGCTATAGAAAATCCGACACCTCAGCAGCAAGAAGCGACTGCATTTGTTGGTACAGTTCTGGCGGATACTGAGGATACTTGGACGCCAATTTTTCAACAAAACGGTGCACAGTATATTGCACCGAAGTTAGTTATGTTTAATGGAATGGTGAAATCTGGTTGTGGTACAGCAGATTCTGCCATGGGTCCTTTTTATTGTCCCGCTGATCAAAAAATTTATATCGATACACAATTTTTTAAAGATATGCGCACTCAGATGGGAATTTCTGGAGAGCAAAACAATACAGAACTTACTGATAATCAGGCAGCAGGTGATTTTGCTCAAGCTTATGTGATTGCTCATGAGGTCGGGCATCATATTCAGAATCTATTGGGTATTTCTTCAGAAGTTCAGAAAGCACGTCAACAAGCAAGTGAAACACAGGGTAACCAGCTGTCTGTGCGTCTAGAGTTACAGGCAGATTGTTTTGCTGGTGTATGGGCTAATTCAAATCAGCAACGCACGCAATTTCTTGAAAAGGGGGATGTTGAGGAAGCGATGGATGCTGCGCATAAAATTGGTGATGACTACTTACAGAAACGTGGTCGTGGACAAGTTGTACCTGATAGTTTTACCCATGGTACAAGTGCGCAACGCATGCAATGGTTTGATAAAGGATTGCAGTCTGGAGATATAAATCAATGCGATACCTTTAAGTCAAACATTTAGTTTTGATTCAAATCGAACACTGAAAAAATATGATGAAATGAATCGTTAAAAAAGTTGATATTTAGGGGATTATTAATTGCGTGCCCTTTTTCTTATGAACCAATTATGCAAAATTAATGAAAACTGAGGTTTTATTATCAATTAAATACGTATAAAATTTATAAATGATCGCAAGGTTGTCATTTATTAAATAAATATAGGTATTTGTGAACATTCATTTGTGAATACTTGAATCTAGAGAGAGGCGTTAAATGGGTAGTTATTTCTTTCTTCAAGTATTCAACGTCGTTTTTGCACTGTCGATAGCCACAACCATTTTTAATAAGCGTGTATTGGGTTTTCCTCAAGCCATTGGTGTACCTATTGTTTCGGCTATTTTTGTATTTATTTTACAGTGGGCTGCTAACTTACTCGGTGACAATCAATTTATTACGATTAATCTGCAAAACATTGAAACCGCCGTCCGTAAAATCGACTTCTATGACTTTTTGGTCAATGGTGTGATTTGTTTTATTTTAACGTCTTCTGCTTTGAAATTTAAGGTTTCTGATCTACAGGTTTATTGGAAGCCTATCAGTATATTGGCCACTATTGCACTCCTCATTTGCGCTGCGTTGTTTGGTGGATTGATCTTTGGATTTCAATATTTAATCGGTAATCCCGTGCCGATTTTAGTGCTGTTATTACTCGGTTCGGCACTTGGTGCAACGGATCCGATTGGTATTAAAGGGGTATTAAGTTCAGTTCGAGCTCCGCATCATTTAATAGTGAAACTTGAAGGCGAATCATTATTTAATGATGCAATGTGTATTGCTGTCTTCATGACTTTATTAAATGTATTGGAAGGAGAGCATTTTAGTTTATTGGCAACTTTACAGACATTGTTGTACGAGATTGTTGTAGCCGTTGCGATCGGATGGGCTTTTGGTTGGGCCATTTTACGAATACTTCGTGGTAAGCATGAAATGGAATCCTTGATTCTGACAACGGCACTCTTGGCCTGTGGTACGTATTTGGTTGCCTTATTTGCACATGCTTCAGCGCCGATTGCTTGTGTTATAGGTGGGCTCATTGTTGGTAATAGATGGAAAGAAATATTACAAGATCGTGAAATACGAGAAGTGAATCATTTTTGGCATACCGTTGAAGGGATTATTAATTCATTCCTGTTTACGCTAATCGGTTTAGAGTTATTCATATTAGATTTAAGCGCCAGTATGATTCTGGGTGGCATTGTTGCATTTATTCTGTTGCATCTCTCACGCTTTGCAGCCAATTATCTTTCTTTTGCATTTTTCCCATCATTTAGAAATAAAAGTTATAACGGCAGCTTGGCTATTCTGTCATGGGGTGGTGTGAGAGGTGGTATTTCCTTAGCATTGGTATTGGCTGTTGCAAATGTGCCACAGTTAAGTGAGTACAGCAGTATATTGATTGGTTATACATTTATCGTTGTTTTACTTTCTGGTTTGGTCTGTGGTTTGGGCTTGCCTTCAGTGATGAATGCCTTCTACTACAATCCGAATGAAGAAACAGAAGGCTTTAAAGGCTGGTATCAGCGTCTGTGTAATAAAATGAATCGGAAGGGTTTTAAATATCTTGTCGGTGAAGATGCACAAGGCAATGAGATAATCACCATTTATAATCCTGAAGTTCAATTAGATAAAAAAGCCGAAGATGGTGTTGCATCTGTTTATCATCCTGCTCAAGCAGAAGAAATAACACGTTTAGAAAATCCTAATAATTTTTAAAAACGTGATTATATTATTTTGCTTTATTTTAATTAAAACCCGCTGAGTTTAGATCGAAAATGATGGTTATTAATATTAAATGATTTTAAGAGCGTAATGGTATGAGCTTAATTGACGCACCTCATGGGTCAGATTAAAAATTTAAGCTTTGATACAAAATTGTGCCATCAAAATTCAGATGAACCTCATTAATTACATGATCAGCTTTATGCGTGTTTTAAGAGAGTAAATACTTTTTAACATGATAATACAAACAATCCATAAAACTGAAAATGTGTGAAAATTTGATTATTTTGAAAAAAGAATTTTTTTTGTAAACAATAAGTTATTGATATGACTAAAATTTAAAAATAACGGTTACAAAAAATACAATTTGTATATTTTGGAATTAAGTTATTGATATTTATAATTTATTTTAATAAATCGTTCAAAATATAACATAAAATTTATGACACCTATCACCTATCTATTAAAAAAATAAAAAAGTGTGATATAAATCACAAATTATATAAAAGTATTTGACCTGTACACCATTTTTGATTTTTTGAAAATGGTTAGAATAAAATCAATAAGAGACCAAAACTATGCAAAATATCTCAATTATCTCCAAGGAGAGTCACCAAGTTTTAGAAAAAGTGACCTCTAATAATGTGGGGTTAACTGAAAATTCAGTTGTTCTAGTGCAAGTATCAAAAGAAGATGTCGCCTCAATCACTCGTGAAAATAATAACGCACTTATTAACCTTCGAAATGGTGAAGTCATTGTACTTCAAAATTTCTTTAGTCCAGAATTTCCTGATAATAGTCTTGTGTTTGAAGATCAAGATGGTGCTTTAAACTGGGTTAAGTTTACAAACGCAGACGGCACTATTGCTGAAACGATCCAATATTATCCAATTCAAGAAATCGAGCCACTTTTGTATTCAGATAACTTTGTAGGTGGGATTCTACCATGGTTAGCTGCAGGCGGTGTTGCAGGTGCGGTTGCAGCAGCTGCTAATGATTCGAACTCTAAACCCACTCCTCCAAATCCAGATACTGATTCTGACGCCGATTCTGATGCTGACGCCGATGCAGATGCAGATGCCGACGCTGATGCTGATGCTGATGCCGACGCAGATGCTGATGCAGATGCAGATGCTGATGCCGACGCAGATGCGGATGCCGACGCTGATGCCGACGCAGATGCTGATGGTGATGCCGACGCGGATGCTGATGCCGACGCGGATGCTGATGCCGACGCAGATGCTGATGCCGACGCAGATGCAGATGCTGACGCTGACGCGGATGCTGATGCCGACGCGGATGCTGATGCCGACGCAGATGCTGATGCCGACGCTGATGCCGACGCTGATGCCGACGCTGATGCCGATGCTGATGCCGACGCTGATGCTGATGCCGACGCGGATGCAGATGCTGATGCCGACGCTGATGCTGATGCTGATGCTGATGCTGATGCTGATGCTGATGCTGATGCCGACGCAGATGCGGATGCAGATGCGGATGCGGATGCTGATGCTGATGCTGATGCTGATGCTGATGCCGATGCTGATGCTGATGCCGACGCTGATGCCGATGCCGACGCTGATGCTGATGCTGATGCTGACGCGGATGCTGATGCTGATGCTGATGCTGATGCCGATGCTGATGCCGACGCTGATGCCGACGCTGATGCCGATGCCGATGCTGATGCCGACGCTGATGCTGATGCTGATGCTGATGCTGATGCTGATGCTGATGCTGATGCTGATGCTGATGCCGACGCTGATGCAGATGCAGATGCCGACGCTGATGCCGACGCTGATGCCGACGCGGATGCTGATGCCGACGCGGATGCAGATGCAGATGCGGATGCTGACGCTGACGCTGATGCTGATGCCGACGCTGATGCTGATGCCGACGCAGATGCGGAAGCTGATGCTGATGCCGATGCTGATGCTGATGCCGATGCTGATGCTGATGCCGATGCTGATGCTGATGCTGATGCCGACGCTGATGCCGATGCCGATGCCGACGCTGATGCTGATGCTGACGCGGATGCTGATGCTGATGCCGATGCTGATGCCGACGCTGATGCCGATGCTGATGCCGACGCTGATGCTGATGCAGATGCAGATGCAGATGCTGATGCTGATGCCGACGCTGATGCAGATGCAGATGCCGACGCTGATGCCGACGCTGATGCCGACGCGGATGCTGATGCCGACGCGGATGCAGATGCAGATGCAGATGCGGATGCTGACGCTGACGCGGATGCTGATGCCGACGCGGATGCTGATGCCGACGCAGATTTAGATGCTCTTGAAACGCCAAAAATATTTGACGATGTTGAACCCCAAGTAGGGCCAGTATTAGAGGGTGAGGATACTAACGACACACAGCCAGCGATATCGGGTGCAGGTGCTAAAGCGAACGCTAACATTAAGGTGTATAACGGCGATCAATTAATCGGAGAAACAGTTGCACTTGCGGATGGAACGTGGAGCTTAACGCCTGCTGTACCTTTTGTAGATGGTTCTTACAAGATTAGTGCTACTCAAACTGTGGGTGGTAAAGAAAGTGATAAATCACCATCGATTAATTTTAATGTAGACACTAAGTCGCCGGACAAAATCACCATTGATCCGATTGGTAAAGTGGATGGTGAAACCAACATTGATAAGCCCAAAATCACGGGTGATTCTGAGCCTAAGTCAACTGTAGACATTAAAATCATCGACAAAGACGGAAAAGTTATAGATCAGAAAACTGTGCCAACAGATGATAAAGGCAAGTGGGAATATACGCCTGATAATCCATTCAAAGAAGGTGATTTTAAAATCATTGTGACACCTATTGATGGCGCAGGTAATAAAGGTGAGGAAACTGAGAAAAACTTTGTAATTGATCTCACAGATCCTGAGGTGGATATTGATCCAATCAATTCTCCTGCTTCATTAGATTCAATTACACCTGTAGTCGCAAAAAGTGCAATTACACCATTAATTCTTAAATCGGAGACTTCTGCAGTGGCTTCTATAAAAAATACAACACCAACATTTACAGGTACAACGAAAGACAGTTCACGCGTAGAAATCGTAATACGCGATAAGGATGGTAAAGTTGTAGCGTCTGGTACAGCTACACTTGAAAATAATAAGTGGTCTTTCAAAACTCCAGTAGAGTTAACTGAAGGTAATTTTACAATTGAAGCAACTGCTTTTGATAAAGCAGGGAATAATAAAACAGCTAAAACTAATTTTACTGTCGATATTACGCCTCCATCAATTGAAATGAATGAACTTCCATTAACGAACTTATCTGTTCCAACTTTCCAAGGTAAAACGAAGGATGGCGCTACTTTAGTTAAAGTTGATATTAAAGACACAACAGGTAAAGTTGTTGAGACAGCCAATGTTAAAGTTGCTGCTGATGGGTCATGGTCATATGTGCCTAAAACGCCACTGGCTGATGGTAATTATACTGTTGAAGCTACGGCTACTGATGCTGCTGGAAACCTAAGCCCTAAAGCTAAAATAGACGTTACTGTAGATACGATCGATCCTGACGTTACGATCGACCCAGTATCTGATTCTTCTAATGTTCAGCCAGCTATTACGGGTAAAACTGAACCAGGTGCTAAAGTTAATGTTGAAATCGTAGACAAAGATGGCAAGGTTGTAGCAACCGGCCCTGCAACAGTTAATCCAGATGGTACTTGGTCATACACGCCTACAACGCCATTGGCTGAAGGGAAATATTCAATTTCTGCCGAAGCAACGGACAAAGCGGGTAATACTGGTAAAACCAAAGAGTCTTTAGAGCTTAATATTGACACGACGCCTCCAAGCGATAAAGACGTCACCGTTAATCCAATTGCTGATACAAACGACAAGACTCCAGAAATCACGGGTACAACAGAAGCAGGTACGACTGTGACTGTAGTGGTACGTGACAAAGACGGTAATGTTGTCGCGACAGGTCCTGCGACAGTTACGGATAAAACGTGGACGTATACACCAAGCGCTGATTTGAAAGATGGCGATTACACGGTGACTGCTGAAGCGAAAGACAAAGCTGGAAACACAGGTACGTCTAAGCCAGTCACTTTCGAAGTCGATACTGTTGCACCAGATGTATCGATTAATGATCTGAAAGATACGAATGATACAACACCAACTGTTTCAGGTAAGACTGAGCCAGGTGCTAAAGTTAATGTTGAAATCGTAGACAAAGATGGCAAGGTTGTAGCAACAGGTCCTGCAACAGTTAATCCCGATGGTACTTGGTCATACACGCCTACAACGCCATTGGCTGAAGGTGAGTACAAGATTAAAGCGGATGCAACTGATGCTGTAGGCAACAAAGCAACAGCAACAACTGATACAGGCTTTAATATTGACACTACGCCTCCAAGCGATAAAGACGTCACTGTTAATCCAATTGCAGACACGAACGACAAGACTCCAGAAATCACGGGTACAACAGAAGCAGGTACGACTGTGACTGTAGTGGTACGTGACAAAGACGGTAATGTTGTCGCGACAGGTCCTGCGACAGTTACGGATAAAACGTGGACATATACACCAAGCGCTGATTTGAAAGATGGCGACTACACGGTAACTGCTGAAGCGAAAGACAAAGCTGGAAACACAGGTACGTCTAAGCCAGTCACTTTCGAAGTCGATACTGTTGCACCAGATGTATCGATTGATGATCTCAAACCTACAAATGATACGACACCTACTATTTCAGGTAAGACTGAGCCAAGTGCTAAAATTGCAGTAGTGATTACTGATGAGACTGGAAAAATTATTTCAGAAGGACAAGCGACTGTTAATCCGGATGGTACTTGGTCATACACGCCTCCAACACCATTACCTGAAGGTGATCATAAAATTGAAGTAACGCCTTCAGATAAAGCAGGAAATCAAGGAAGCAAAGTTATTGCTCCGCTTGTAATTGATACTACTCCACCTGATGACGTAACTATTGATCCAATCGGTGGGGATGATTTTGAAAGTAATGATTCGAAACCTAAAATCGATGGTCAAGGTGAACCAAACTCTAAAGTAGATATCATTATTACTGGACCAGATGGTTTTGAAGAAAAAGTGACTGTACCTGTTGATGATAAAGGTAATTGGACACATACACCTACGGCAGATTTGAAGGAAGGTGATTATAAAATTATAGTTACACCTATAGATGAAGCTGGGAATAAGGGTAATACGACTGAACAAGAATTTTCAATTGATTTGACAGATCCAGAAATCGATTTCGATCCATTTGAGCCAGTTATTCCTTTTGTAGGATTTGATGATTTAAATTCTGATGGCGAATTGGCGTTTGATGAAGTAATTTTCGTAAAATCAGCTGCTTTAGCAAGAGTCGCTGACCCTGTAGACGTTAATGCTGGGCCAGTCTTGTTTGCTAATGATCCTTCAATTGCTTATACAAATAATCCACAACGTACATTTGCTGGACCTTCAAAAGATGCAAATGTAATCACTGTTGTATTCAAAAATGCGGCTGGTCAAATTGTTGATAGTGGATTTGCTGATATTAAAGGTGATCGTTGGAGTTACACTCCGAAGCAGCCGTTAGTAGAAGGTATCTATACAGTTGAAATACAAGCCAAAGACAAAGCGGGTAACACAAGTAAACCTGCTATACAAAAGTTTGGTGTTGATATTACTGCACCTGATTTGAATATAAATGAACTTAAACCTACAAATGATGCGACGCCATTAATTTCAGGTAAAACAGAAGCAAACACGACTGTTAAAGTTGAAATTAAAGATGGCAATGGCGTAACAGTGGATACTGGTACAGCGGTTGTAGATGGTTCTGGTAACTGGACTTATGTTCCTCCAGCAAATATTAAAGATGGCAATTACACAGTACAAGCGACATCGACTGATAGTGCTAAGAATCAAACTACTGCTTCGCAAAAATTGACAATTGATACTGTTGCACCAGGTCTTGTTGTGATTAATCCAGTGGTTCAAACGGGTAATCTAAAACCAGCACTCACAGGTACAGCAGAAGCAAATGCGATTGTTGATTTGATCATTAAAGATGCAACGGGTCGCGTTATTGACCAAGCTAAAGTTCAAGTAAATCCGAATGGTTCTTGGTCTTATGTTCCAACTAAAGATTTACCAGAAGGTACTATCCTTGTTGAAGCTAAAGCGACAGATAAAGCGGGTAATACAGGTCAAACTTCTAGTACGAGCTTCATTTTAGATATAACTCCACCAGATGCACCTACAGCAAATTTCAATGCTGATGGCTCTTTGGTGAATGGTACAGCTCAACCGTTGTCAACAGTAAAAATTAAAGATGCAAGCGGTAATGTAATCGGAACTGCTGTCGCAGCGAACAATGGACAATATTCTATTAAACTATCACCTAGCTTGAATGATGCTCAAAAAGTATCTGTGACTGCTACAGATTTAGCAGGGGAATCACCAGCTAAATTCTTAACAGCTCCAAATATTCTTGTGGATGCCGTTGATAATGTAGCTAAAGCTGAAATCGAGTGGTCATATCCTGTTCAAACCAATACAAAAACTGATGCCATTAAATACAGTTGGTTTGCTTCATTAGTTGGTTTGGTGCTGGGTCAAAAATCTGGTGAAACCACGATCACTATTAAAGAGACTACTGATTTACAAGTTCTCATTAAAAGTAGTGCGATTGGGGCAATTTTCCAATCTGTTGATTACCGCTTCTTGAAAAAAGAGGGTAATAATTGGGTCGATCTGAGTCAGAGTAAAACAGGCGGAATTTTTGACTTTTTTGGTATATTCCCGAATAGGGATGGTTTTACTGCAAAAGGTTTAGAACCTGGTGAATATCTCCTTCAAGTAAGTAATAAGAATGCTGCTGCATTATTTGGTAACATTAGTGTTGATTTAATTTCAACGACTAAAAATACTTTTGGTGAAGCAAAAATCGATAATGTGAAATCAATTGATGGAAATGTAATTACTGATTTAGACCCAGTATTTGGTAAAGATCTTGTGGTTTCAGGTGCTGTTGTTAAAGCTGTGAACGGTGTAGTTCTAAATGGCTTAACTTCAGTTAAGGGCGAGTATGGCACATTAAGTATCCAGTCAAATGGTTCATATACTTACAAACCAAATAGTGATTTGAAAGCTATTGGTAAGACGGATGTATTTAATTATACGATTACTGATCCAGTAACAGGAAAATCTGATACAGCGAGTTTGGTTGTTCAAATTGATTCTAAGTCTGGTGGTGCCTTGGCATGGAGTAAATTTACCCCTGAAGCGAATGCAAATGATGCTCAAGCACTTGCAAATGAATCTGCTGGTAAGTTTAATTCAACGTACTTAAATGAAACTGTTTCGGCGAATGGTCTAGATAAGTTGATCTTCAACGTTCTAAACAAAAATAGCCAAAACGGCGGTAATGGTGTCGATACGATCAATGATTTCAAACTGGGTAGCAATGTGAAGATTGATGTTTCTGATTTGTTATCTGATGATGCGACTAGTCAAAACCTCAATAAATTCATCTTTGTTGAGAAAGACGGTAACAATACTAAGTTAAGTATTGACCGTGATGGTACAGGTACGACGTTCAGCAAAGTTGAACTCATTACGTTTAATAATACGGATGTATCGCTACAAGAATTGTTGAATAAAAACCACTTATTGTTCTAATTTGAACTTAAGTTAATTGAATAAGAGAGGATCCTAGGATCCTCTTTTTTTATATCTGATTAATCGTGTCGTTTAAAATGAACCAAAATATAATTTAATGAAGAAAAGCTGATTCAAATAAAAAGTTCGTTAAGTAAAATTATTTTGAAGTTTTAAATTCAAAAATATATTGAAGAATTGAAGAATTGAAGAATTGAAGAATTGAAGAATTGAAGAATTGAAGAATTGAAGAATTGAAGAATTGAAGAATTATTCTGATGTATTAAGATTTAAAATTGATGCTGAGTGTTAAATTTAGTGGCTTAAGAAAATAAAGATGATCGGATCGTAACACCTCGAATTCACCTAATCACTTTAAGCCACCATATTCAAATGAATGTATATACTTAATGCGTATTGTCAAAAAAACTATTTCTTACTTAAGTTTTTTAAAAATTCTAGATAATGATTCACTACAATTTGTTCCTGTTCAAGAATCGGGGTATGACCGACATCTTTTAAAATAATAGGTTCCTTTGCATTTTTAAGTAAGCTTTTTAATTCGCCTGCGGCTTCAACATTAATAATTTGATCTTTATCTCCCCATAAAATTAATACAGGTTGATCGATAGATCGAGCTGCAAGCGCAAAGGTTTCAGGCGTATAGGTTTTAGACATTAAGATGAGTTGTTCAACCAATTTGGTATTGTTGGCAACATTTGAAATCATTAATTTTTCTTGTTCAACTTTTAATTCATTGGGAATAAAAGGAGGCATATGAGCAGCAATTTTAAATAATCGATCAAAATCTCCAGGTTTAGAAACGATGAAGTTTCTAAGTAAATTTGGATCTTTTAAGTAAGGTGTGTTGCCCGTTTTGAATACGCCAGCGGTGTCTACAAGAAATAGAGATTTAGTATCTATTGGATATTGTGCAGCATAGAGTAGTGATACAGCTCCGCCCATAGAGTGACCAGATATATGTAAATTTGGATCAACGTCTATTGCTTCAATAAAGCGACGTAATTTTTCAGTTAAATTGGGAATTGAATAGTCAAAATCATTCGGAACTCGACTGTCTCCTTGGCCGGGTAGGTCAGGAATAATCACATGGTAGTGTGGCGTTAAGTAGCGGGCTACTCGATTCCAGTTGTCTCGACTTCCAGCAAGTCCATGCACCAAAAGAACCACAGGTTTACCTTTTGTGCCACCTTCGCTATATGCCCAATCTATATCTGCGACTTTGACACGTTTGCTATTGAGTCCTGCCCAAGCACGTTCTTGTTGTAAGATACTTTGAATATTGATGCTTGGAGCAGCAGCATAACTGTTCACTGGTAATGTCGTCATTGCTGTACCTAAGCTCAACGATACGGCAAAGACAACATGATGAAAATTCCATTTCATTATTTATACTCATTGATTGTTATATTATTTAAGTTTTAGATTAGGCGACTGCTTATAAAAATACATTTGCCAAAACCTCCAACCATTTCTACTTTGGGTCAATTCAATTATGACAACACATTCTTCATCAGATGAATTGGCACAGGTTATTCTGAGCACTGTCGCATTAATTCCTTATGGAAAAGTCGCAAGCTATGGTCAAATTGCTGCAATGGCAGGCTTACCAAGACATGCAAGGTTGGTAGGCCGTGTATTGAGTCAAATGGATAGTTCAAGTGAATTGCCGTGGCACAGGGTTATTAATTCACAAGGTAGAATTAGCCTAAGTAGACTTGATGATTTTGGCTATAACGAACAACAAGCCAGACTGATTGCTGAAGGGGTAGACATTGTGAATGGCAAGATTAGCTTTAGAAAGTTCGGATGGCATACCGAATAATGTTGAAAAAAATATTGTCATTAATATTTGAAATTTTAGAATTTTGAATTAAAAATTTAAAAAATATATTAACATCAAAAAATCCTCAACCAGAGTTGGCTGAGGATTTTGGATTTATTTAGACTCAGAAACTACGTAGATTCAGAAACTATTTAAAGTTAAAAACCTTAGATTGATATGCTATTAAACTAAGAAATTACGACTGTTTAACCACAAATACAGGGACGTCGACTTGTGTAATTAAGCTTTGAGCAACGCTACCCATAAGTAACTTTTTAATTCCGCTGCGACCATGCGAACTAATGACAACCAGATCAATACTTAAGTCATCAACCGCTTTTAAAAGAGTACGATGAATACTTTCTCCCTCCAGCATTTGTGTTTCAACAACGACTCCCGCAGCTTCAAATTGAGCTTTGGCTGTATCAAGATTACCGCGTATAAAATTTTTAGCACGATCAATCATTTGATTGGATTGTCCAGCTGAAAGATATTCCGCTGCTATATAGGGATCAAGTGTCATCACTTGCACAACAGTAATTTTACTATTAAATGCTTTTGATAATTCAACCGCATGTTTGACAACATTTAGCGAAATTTCTGAACCATCCACAGGTACGAGTATGTTTTGATACGACATTTTTATCTCCTTATCACCGTTATATAATCTGTTTTAAATATGAACATTTGAATATTATAATTTCTTGATCATATACTGGATTTATTTAAAACAAAACCTAGTAAATTCATAGGGATAATTGATATTTGAGTGTTGGTACACTCTTTATTAATTTAACATGAGATTGAACATAAGTAATTCAAATTGTTGAAGCGAATCAGTTTGATTGTAAGTGCTTGTATTTATGAACTTGTTATTCTCATTTTTGAGATTTAAATATTAAACGAAAGAGATCATCATGAGTCTAAAGTCTAAAGTCTAAAGTCTAAAGTCTAAAGTCTAAAGTCTAAAGTCTAAAGTCTAAAGTCTAAAGTCTAAAGTCTAAAGTCTAAAGTCTAAAGTCTAAAGTCTAAAGGTGATTGAATATTGTCTGTATTTGAGTGAAAGAAAGATATTTAAATGAAATGACGAGATATCGATAGGCTTGTTTAATCAGTCATTTATAAACAACCAACTCTTCATCAATATGACTTCATCCTTGCCTTCGTCTTGAAGATGAAAATTTTGAATATCAATTTATTATCTTTATATCTTCATTTGCAGATTGATGTATGAGTTCAATATTCAATAAGTTAATCGTTACGTGCTCAAAGCTTGAATTTTCGAGTTAATTCTAACTACAATTGAATTTAGAAAATAATATGTATTAATTAAAAATATCTATGAATCAAATATTTTCAGAAAATAAAGTAAAGTGGATTTCTATCGTTTGGGTTGTTCTTGTCTTTGTGCTCATTCTATTTAAATGGAATAAGCTGCCCTTACTTGAATTGAATGAAATCGGAGATTTTCTTGCTGGTGTATTTGCACCATTGGGCTTTTTTTGGTTAGTTGCTGGGTTTTATCAAAACTCTAAAGCCTTGAGAATGCAAGCTGATGAATTGCAAAAATCAACTGAGGCAATGAATTTTCAAATCGAAGAAATGAAAGAGTCCGTTGATCAACAAAAGATCATGGCTGAATTATATCGATTAGAAGTTGAAGAGCGTCATCATTCAGTGATGCCCATTTTGAGGGTATCTGCAGAATTAAACATTCATAATTTTGGTGGAATTATTCATTTTTCTATTAAGAATCAATCGAATAATGAAGCAAGAAATATCACTATACAAAATAATAGATCAGATAAAGAGGATGATGATTCTCAAACATTTGAAATATTACTCAATGGCAAATCTAGGGTCGTTAAAAATGCGTTGACTGAAAATGAGATAGCTTTATATGAGCAAAATACTCCATTTAAACGCATCATTCTTTTGAGTTATGAAAGTATTTTAGGTCGAAAATTTCATGCAGAATATTTGCTCGAAATAGGGAAGACGATACATCCAACACATCAAAGAATTATGCGAGTGAAATAATAGATTTGAAAGGCTTATTGCTATGGGTTTAATAATTTAGTTGATTCGTATGAAAGTATTTAACTAATGTTTCAACATCATCGGTTTGCAATTGCTCACGCATTTTTAGAAATTGCTTTTCTTCTAATTCGTATAGATTAAGAGAAAGCAGCTTTTCAATATCTGTTTCAGAGAAACGGTATTTAATAATTGTGGCAGGAACCCCACCGACAACAGCATAAGGTGGCACGTCTTTGGTTACTACAGCACCTGTTGCAATGATCGCCCCTTCACCCAGCGTTACACCTTGCATAATCATCGCGCGTGAACCAATCCAACAACCATCTCCAATGTTGGTATCGCCAGCAGGTTGAAAACTGCGGGTATCAAAGGGAAATGCCGATATCCAATCCGTTCGATGCAACTGATTACCGCCCATCATAATCACGCATTCCGCACCAAAACAGACAAAGTTACCGATATAAAGCTGATCTATTGGCTTCTCAGTCGTTGAATGTTTGTTATGTAAGTAGCGAACCACACAGCGCTCAAAACCTTGATCCCAATAGGCTGAATAATAAGAATAATTTCCTTTGATATGAATATTTGGATTTTTCACCGTCTTCGAAATAAATTCAAATTCACACCAGTGTTTAACAGGAGAATTAATCAATGACTCAGACATAAAATGAACAACATAATGGGGTGAAGCATTATAACCAATTGAGCATATTCGTTGCGAAATAAGCTCAAGATAAATCACTGCTTAATTTCTAATACTGGACTCATTTAGAAATATCAGGAATACGAGCAATCACTTTGATTTCAAAGTCGAAGCCTGCAAGCCAATTCACTCCAACAGCTGTCCAGTTTGGATATGGCTTTTGGTTAAAGACTTGATTTTTAATTTTCATAATAGTTTCAAACTGCTGCTCTGGATCGGTGTGGAATGTGGTTACATCGACAATATCATCCAAAGTACACCCAGCTGCAGCTAATGTATTTGTTAAGTTGCTAAAAGCAAGTACCACTTGTTTTTCAAAATCAGGTTCAGCACGACCATCTTCATGGCTGCCGACTTGACCAGATACAAAAATGAGATCTCCAGATTGGATAGCTGCAGAGTAGCCATGCTGTTCATAGAGTTCGTGACGGTTTTCGGGAAAAATTGCGATTCTTGTCATAGTACATCTCGATGTGGTTGTTTTTAATATTGCCAATCTCGATATGTTTTCGATCAAAACTTAATAGGAAAGAAATCTAACATACGGGCCGTATGTAAATATATTTGACATACGTAACGTATGTCAAATAAAATTTATCTAAATTAAATTTGGTAAAAATATGTCGATCCGTGAACTGAAAATGTTGGAGACTCGAAAAAAACTGATTCAAGTTGCACGACAAGCATTTGCAACATTGGGTTATGCTGAAACATCAATGGATAAACTAACAGCGGAAGCAGGGCTTACACGTGGTGCGCTTTATCATCATTTTGGTGATAAGCGAGGATTGTTTGCTGCTGTAGTCGATCAAATAGATTCCGAAATGGCAGCGTCCTCAAAACAGTATGTGGAAGAGAATAATGATTTGTGGGAAGGCTTAATGTTGGAGGGGCGTACCTATATTCAAAATGCACTTAATCCAGAATTTCAGCGTATTGTGCTGAGAGATGGTCCTGCAGTTTTAGGTGATCCAGCGCATTGGCCAAGTCAAAATAAATGTTTACAGTCGACCTGTGTCTGTATTGAACAGCTGTTACAAGACGGTCGAATTAAGTTAGTCGATGCAATGGCTGCTGCTGTATTGCTCAATGGAGCAGCTATGAATGCAGCGTTATGGGTGGCATCAAGTGAAAATTCTGAAGACGCATTACCACAAGCATTGCAGGCATTTGAGCTTTTCGCTTCTGGTTTCTTAAAATAATCGATATACACTAAAAAGCCCCTCTAGTGAGGGGCTTTAGAATTGAAACATTAATACTGACTCTTTGAAATTTAATCTTTGAAACTAGATCTTTAAAATTTGATCTTAAGAACAGGATCTTTAAAACAAAAAATTTAAGTATTAAAGATATTCAACTTTCACAATTTCGTATTCAACTTCACCGTTGGGTGTTTGAATTTTAGCATCATCGCCTTCGCTTTTACCCAAAAGACCACGAGCGATAGGAGAGTTCACTGAGATTTTATTAATTTTAAAATCTGCTTCGTCATCGCCAACGATTTTATAAGTTTTTTGCTCTTGTGTGTCTAAGTTTTCAATGGTTACTGTTACACCAAACACGACACGACCGTTTTGCTCTAGGTCTTTAATGTCGATCAACTGAACAGCGCCAAGTTTCCCTTCAATATCTTGAATACGACCTTCGCAGAAGCCTTGTTGTTCACGCGCAGCATGATACTCAGCGTTTTCTTTCAAATCACCGTGTTCACGTGCTTCCGCAATCGCTGCAATAATCCTTGGGCGATCAACTGTTTTTAATTGGTGTAATTCTTTCTCTAAGGCAATTTTGCCTTCGGGAGTCATAGGATAACGTATCATTGTTGTCCCTCAAGTTATGTATTTAAAATAAATACGATGTTTAAAAAATAAAAAAAGCCCGCCACCGATAAGGTGGCGGGTCTTATCGGAAACGTATTAACCTACAGTTTGCAAATCTTGCAAGCGGTATACATCCATTGGTAATTGAATCGCTAAAGCTTGGCAAACAGCATCAGCGCCATTCAAGGTTGTGGTGTAATACACTTTGCCTTGAAGAGCAGAACGTCGAATAGAGAACGAATCTTCCTGCGCTTGTTTACCTTCAGTTGTATTGATAATGAGGTGAATCTCGCCATTTTTCAAGCGGTCGACGATATTAGGACGACCTTCTGTGACTTTATTCACACGTTCACATTCAATACCAGCATCTTTTATCACATCATAAGTACCGCCAGTAGCGATAACTTTGAAGCCTAAATCTACCAGTTTCTGCGCAATACCGACAGCACGTGGCTTGTCTGAATGACGTACTGAAATAAAGACGTGTTTCACTTCGTCAGCCGTTGGTTTACCAGGTAAGCGATCATTCGAGCCTAACACAGCTTTATAGAATGCTTCACCAAATGTTTTACCAACGCCCATCACTTCACCTGTAGACTTCATCTCAGGTCCGAGAATAGGGTCAACACCAGGGAATTTATTGAATGGGAATACAGCTTCTTTCACAGAGAAGTACTCAGGAATAATTTCCTTCGTAAAACCTTGCGACTCAAGAGATTGACCTGCCATACAGCGTGCTGCAACTTTCGCTAAAGATTCGCCGATACATTTAGATACGAATGGCACAGTACGTGATGCACGTGGATTCACTTCTAAAATATAAACGTCTTCACCTTTAACCGCAAACTGAACGTTCATCAAACCGATCACGCCAAGCTCTTTCGCCATAGCCACAGTTTGACGACGCATTTCGTCTTGTACATCTTTGCTTAAAGAGTAAGGCGGAATTGAACATGCTGAGTCACCAGAGTGAATACCCGCTTGTTCAATGTGTTGCATAATACCGCCAATCACCACATCTTTACCGTCAGATACACAGTCTACATCGACTTCAATCGCGTCATCCAAGAAACGGTCAAGAAGAACTGGTGCTTCATTTGATGCTTGAACAGCATCACGTAAGTAGCGTTTAAGTTCATCATCGTTATAGACGATTTCCATCGCACGACCACCTAGAACATAAGATGGGCGTACAACAAGTGGGTAGCCCACTTTAGATGCTTCAGCCATACCTTCTTCAGCAGATTTTACAATGCTGTTGTTCGGCTGACGAAGTTGCAGACGTTGAATCATTTGTTGGAAACGTTCACGGTCTTCTGCACGATCAATCGCATCAGGCGATGTACCGATAATTGGTGCACCAGCTTCTTCTAAAGCGCGAGCCAATTTTAAAGGCGTTTGACCACCGTACTGCACGATAATGCCTTTAGGCTTTTCGATACGTACGATTTCTAAAACATCTTCAAGCGTAATCGGTTCGAAGTACAAACGATCTGAAGTGTCATAATCAGTAGAAACCGTTTCAGGGTTACAGTTAACCATGATTGTTTCATAGCCATCTTCACGCATTGCAAGCGCAGCATGTACACAACAGTAATCGAACTCGATCCCTTGACCAATACGGTTAGGTCCACCACCAATCACCATGATTTTGTCACGATTTGATGGTTTTGCTTCACATTCGTCATCGTAAGTTGAGTACATGTAAGCAGTGTCAGATTCAAACTCTGCTGCACAGGTATCAACACGTTTGTAAACTGGGTATACGCCCAAGTTCCAACGTTGTTTACGGAATTGCTTTTGTGAAATCCCCATCAAGTCTGCAATACGAAGATCAGACAAGCCTTTGCGTTTAAATGAGCGGATGTTGTCTGCATTTAAATCACCAAAGCCCAAAGTTTTCACTTGTTCTTCAGTTTTGATAATGTCTTCGATTTGAATCAGGAACCATTTATCAATATTGGTCGCAGCAAACACTTCGTCGAGGCTAAAACCATGACGGAATGCATCACCAATAAACCAAATACGCTCTGGACCTGGCACTTTAAGTTCTTGAAGAATTTTCTCGCGCGCACCTTCAGCACCAACTTCGAGTTTTTCATCAAAACCACATACGCCGACTTCTAAACCACGAAGTGCCTTTTGCATTGACTCTTGGAAATTACGACCAATCGCCATCACTTCACCAACAGACTTCATTTGAGTCGTTAGTGTTGCATCAGCTTGTGGGAATTTCTCGAAGTTAAAACGAGGAATCTTGGTCACGACATAGTCAATTGATGGTTCGAATGACGCAGGTGTCGTTCCACCAGTGATGTCATTTTTCAATTCATCAAGGGTGTAACCTACAGCCAATTTTGCAGCAATACGCGCGATTGGGAAACCAGTTGCTTTTGATGCAAGTGCTGATGAGCGTGAAACACGAGGGTTCATCTCGATGATCACCATGCGGCCATCTTTCGGATTGATACCAAACTGTACGTTTGAACCACCCGTTTCAACACCAATTTCACGAAGAACTGCTAAAGATGCATTACGCATCAATTGATATTCTTTGTCTGTTAGCGTTTGAGCAGGGGCTACAGTGATTGAGTCACCCGTATGCACACCCATTGGGTCGAAGTTTTCAATTGCACAGACGATGATGCAGTTGTCGTTTTTGTCACGAACAACTTCCATCTCATATTCTTTCCAACCAATTAAAGATTCATCGATCAATAACTGTTTGGTTGGAGAAAGATCGAAACCACGTTCACAGATTTCAATAAATTCTTCGCGGTTGTAAGCAATACCACCACCTGAACCACCCATCGTAAACGACGGACGAATAATCACAGGAAAGCCAAAACGCGCTTGAATGGCTAATGCTTCTTCCATTGATTCAGCAATGTCTGCTTTTGGACATTCAAGCCCAATTTTACGCATTGCGATATCGAATAATTTGCGATCTTCAGCTTTTTCAATCGCTTCTTTAGACGCACCAATGAGTTCAACATTGTATTTCGCAAGAATGCCATGCTCATCTAATGCGAGCGCACAGTTTAATGCCGTTTGACCACCCATTGTAGGAAGGACAGCATCAGGGCGTTCTTTTTCAATGATTGCCGCAACAGTTTGCCAAGTGATTGGCTCGATGTATGTTGCGTCTGCCATTGAAGGATCGGTCATAATAGTGGCTGGATTAGAGTTCACTAAAATAACACGGTAACCTTCTTCACGAAGCGCTTTACATGCTTGAGCACCTGAGTAATCGAACTCACATGCTTGACCGATGACAATCGGACCTGCACCAATAATTAAGATGCTTTTAATGTCTGTACGTTTAGCCATGATCGCTTCCTTAATTACTTCTTCGATGCTTCGATAAGTTCGATGAAATGATCGAACAATGGTGCGCAGTCATGCGGACCAGGGCTTGCTTCAGGGTGACCTTGGAAGCTGAACGCTGGTTTATCCGTGCGATGAATCCCTTGTAGGGTCTGATCGAACAAAGACTTATGCGTTGCTTTTAGGTTTGCAGGTAAAGAGTCTGCATCCACTGCGAAGCCATGGTTCTGAGAAGTAATCATCACAATGCCAGTTTCAAGATTCTGTACAGGGTGATTTGCACCATGGTGACCGTGCGGCATTTTCACAGTTTTTGCACCTGAAGAAAGTGCAAGAATTTGGTGACCCAAGCAAATACCAAATACAGGGATGTTTCGCGCATCTTCTACAATGGTTTTTACAGCTTCAATCGCGTAGTCACACGCAGCTGGATCGCCAGGACCATTTGACAAGAATACGCCATCTGGATTCAAAGCCAATACGTCAGCTGCAGGAGTTTGCGCAGGCACGACAGTCAGTTTGCAACCGCGGTCTGCGAGCATACGTAAGATGTTGGTTTTGACACCGTAATCGTATGCAACGACATGAAATTTAAGTTCTGGTTGAGAAAAACCTTTGCCTAATGTCCAAGAACCTTCAGTCCATTCAAAACCTTCAGGATCGCAACATTCTTTTGCAAGATCTAAACCGTTTAAACCGCCAAATGCACGAGCTTTTTCTAAAGCTTCTTCTTCCGTGATATTGTCGCCAGCAAGGATGCAACCATTCTGCGCGCCTTTATCACGTAAAATACGTGTCAGTTTACGGGTGTCGATATCTGCAATAGCAACAACATTGTGTTGCTCTAGGTATTCACCTAAGGATTGCGTTGAACGGAAGTTGCTATGCAATAAAGGAAGGTCACGGATAATTAAACCGTTTGCCCATACTTTATGAATTCGACCTGACTCAGCGTCTTCATCATTACAACCTGTATTACCGATATGTGGGTAAGTTAAAGTGACAAGTTGCTGTGCATAACTTGGATCAGTCAAAATTTCTTGATAGCCAGTCATGGCAGTATTGAAAACGACTTCACCAGTCGTACTACCCGATGCGCCAATAGAAGTACCTTTAAAGATAGTTCCGTCGGCAAGGGCTAAAATTGCTGGGGTGCTCAAACCAAAGCTCCTGAAATTTAGGCTGTAAAAAAGCGAGAAGACGAAAAAAAAGGAAGGCTACTTTGTAAACCCACCCTCCTATGTCTGCTCGCTTGAACTTAACACGGTATTATACGGAGAGAATAGGCTAAAGTCCATTCTCTTTGCTTGGATATAAGCAGATATATCTCTTGTTTTTTATCTAAAAGTCTGTTTTTTGATCTTCTGTCGAAAAGTGAAATAATTTAAGAATTGTTTAACAATTCAGAACTTAAGTTTTATCAAAAAAGCATATTCTAAATTCCATCGCTTAAAAAAGGTTCAAGATGATGAATGCTAAAGATAAAAATATTATAGCTGTGTCTATGCTCAAGGAAAGAGTGATAAAAACAGCGATAGATGGAGTGGATGCTTTTGAGAAAATTGGATTAGATGCCAAAAATCAAAGCATTGAAGTGCTGAATGAACAGAAAGAAATCATCAGTGCAGATGTGGTCGAGTTAAGTGAAAATATTAAAACCCAATTAAAAGACTTTAAGTCTGATGTTTTAGAACGTGTCAGTATTATTAAAGATAAAATTGATCTTTCACAGCAAGATATTGCTGAATTGAAAACCTTTGTGCGGAAAGAATTGAACGTGATTTGGGGTGAATTAACAGCATTGGTTCAAGAAATTAAAGCAGATGCAGGGCAAATTTCAGATAAGCATATAGATCATGTGGTCGGCACATTAAAACGTTCCAAAGAACATACTTTAGAAGTTTGGGAAAAGATTTCTGAAAAATAACACTTATGAGAAATAGTACAAATATGAGAAATAGTACAAATAAGCCTTAATACAATATATTTTGGTCCTATCTAAATATAGGGCTTGGATTGTTTCTCTCTAAGAGTTAAATGAAAGATATGAAAATACATCTCTTTCATAAGTTAAAAAAAGATCATTAAGTGGTAATAAATTGATCTGTAAAAATTCTTCCTCCCTTTGGGAGAAGGTTAGGATGAGGGAGTATTCATAATGACTATGTTGTTTGAATAATGACTTTTGAAAGAAGTCTAATGAAGTTAAACAAATTAAGTTATATAAATTCTAAGAGATAAAAATGTAGACAATAAAAAAGTGAGGTTAAGGCCTCACTTTCTTAATTCAATTTGGAATGCTTAAAACACATGTAACCAGTCACGTTTATTGTGAAAGTCAGCCTGTGGGCTGCTGTGTTGCATCGCATAATAATGTTCTTTATCAGACGTTTTTAAAACAGCTGAAAGACCTAAAAACATATCAGCCCATTTGAGATTGTTTTTCAGCATAAATTGCGATAGATCAATGCTGACATTTAAACCGTAATGGGTTTTCTTCAATTGATTTAATTCTATATCGTGCGCAACTTGTGGAGGCATATCTTCGGGATAACGATATTCCTCAAATTGATAGGCCTGCCACGCTTGCGAAGGGGAGAGATTAATCTCACGATAATAATCTTCACCGTGTACGCCAATGAAAATTTCAAAACAGGTTTGTTGCCAGAGGAAATCTTCGCGAGGATGATCAGCAATCACGTCTGGGTAGACAATTAATTGGTTCGGGTCACGAAGCCAAAAACCGACATTAAGCGAATTTAAACCTTGTTGTTCAACTGCACCAACAAGAGAAATTGCTTGAAAGCGACGATCGAAGTCGCTCAACTCATAACTTGCCATAAATTAATTAATTTGCAGCGTTAGCAAAACGAACTAAATTAGAAAGTTTTGGATTTTGTTTTGCAGCTTTTTTGTAAAGCAAAACAATCTTGCCAATCGTTTGAGCAATTTGAGCTTCAGTTTTTTCAGCAATTTCAGCGATGATGGCTTGACGAGCTTCGCGGTCTTCACCTGCGACTTTGACTTTAATCAATTCATGATCATTTAAAGCGCGGTTAATTTCTTCAATGACATTTTCACTCAAACCTTGACCACCAAGCATAACCACAGGGTTAAGCGCATGTCCGATTTGACGCAAACGTTTCCGTTCTTGAATAGATAAAACTGCCATAAAGATAAACCTAATTTTAAAAACGACTCATTATAGCAAAAAGCGTATTCAAACGCTGTAATTTCTGTAGAAATAATCGTAGGACATTATTTTTTAAATTCACGATGAGCGTTGATGATTTAGATACAGATGGATACTGCATCTAGGATCTTTTTCACGTACAATTAACCCTAATTGTTTTCATGTAAATAGAGAGTTATGGCTACACGCATTACCAACCAAAAGTTATCTAAAAGTAGTCGTGATTGGATGAGAGAGCATTTAGACGATCCTTATGTAAAAAAAGCACAAAAGGAAGGTTATCGAGCGCGTGCAGCCTATAAACTCTTGGAAATGCAAGAGAAGTATAAAATTATTAAACCAGGGATGACCGTGGTTGATTTGGGTGCTGCACCTGGAAGCTGGTCGCAAATTGCGGGTAAGTTGGTGGGAAGTAAAGGTTTATTGATTGCATCTGATATTTTGGAAATGGATGCTTTGCCTGATGTGACCTTTTTGCAAGGTGACTTCCGAGAAGAAGAAGTATTCGAAAAATTGTTAAATATTTTAGATGGACGTGCCGTAGACGTTGTAATTTCAGATATGGCCCCCAATACATCAGGTAATAAGGCGGTTGATCAGCCTCGTCAAATTTACCTATGTGAACTTGCATTAGATTTTGCCAATAAGGTTCTAGGACCAAAAGGGCAATTTGTGGTAAAAGTTTTCCAAGGCACAGGTTTTGATGAGTTTCGTAAGCAAGTTGTCGATAGCTTTGATGTGTTAAAAACCTCAAAACCTTTAGCATCACGTGCTCGTTCGAAAGAAGTTTTCTTAATTGGACAAGGTCGTAAAAAATCTTTAGGTTAAAGTTTACTTGCCAACCTCTTCAAAATTGTGCATTTTGTACAATTTTAAAATATTATAAGCTGATTACAGGCTTTTGGTTAGGGTCACCCACTATGGGCATGATCAAATTTGATTGATATGGGAATGAAGCTTTGAGCGATCTCTTTAAGAATGCTATTTTGTGGCTTGTTATACTTGGTGTACTGATTTTGATATTCAGTAACATTAGTGACCGTGATAAGCCTGCAGCATTGAATTATTCAGAATTTGTTGCGGCAGTCAATGCGGGTCAAATTAAGCAAGTGACTATTGATGGTGAAAGAATTAATGGCGAAAAAGTGAATGGTTCTCCATTCGAAAGCATTCGTCCTGCAATTCAAGATCCTGAATTGATGCCAAATTTAATCAAGAACAATGTCGTTGTTGAAGGTACTGCACCGCAACGCCAAGGCTTGATTATGCAACTATTAATCGCAAGTTTCCCTGTGCTTTTAATCATTTTGTTATTCATGTTCTTTATGCGCAACATGGGTGGTGGTGCAGGTGGTAAAAACGGCCCAATGAGCTTTGGTAAGTCTAAAGCGAAAATGCTGTCTGATGACCAAATTAAGGTGACGTTTAATGACGTTGCTGGTTGTGATGAAGCGAAACAAGAAGTGGTCGAAATTGTTGATTTCTTAAAAGACCCAACTAAATTTAAACGTCTTGGTGCGAGTATTCCACGTGGTGTTTTGATGGTGGGTCCTCCAGGTACTGGTAAAACTTTGCTTGCTAAGGCTATTGCTGGTGAAGCTAAGGTTCCATTCTTTAGTATCTCAGGTTCTGACTTTGTTGAAATGTTCGTAGGTGTGGGTGCGTCTCGTGTCCGCGATATGTTTGAACAAGCGAAGCGCCATGCACCATGTATTATCTTCATTGATGAGATTGATGCAGTGGGTCGTCATCGTGGTTCAGGTACGGGCGGCGGGAACGACGAACGCGAGCAAACACTTAACCAAATGTTGGTTGAGATGGATGGTTTTGATGGCAATGAAGGTATTATCGTTATTGCTGCCACAAACCGTGCAGATGTACTTGATAAAGCGTTATTGCGTCCAGGACGTTTTGACCGTCAAGTCATGGTAGGTTTGCCAGATATTAAAGGCCGTGAGCAAATTTTAAATGTTCACTTGAAGAAATTACCTTCAGTAACCGGTGTTGATGTACAGGTGCTTGCACGTGGTACACCAGGTTTCTCAGGTGCGCAATTGGCAAACTTGATTAACGAAGCTGCATTATTTGCTGCTCGTCGTAACAAGAACACTGTCGATATGCATGACTTTGAAGATGCTAAAGACAAGCTGTACATGGGACCTGAGCGTAAATCGATGGTGATTCGTGAAGAAGAGCGTCGTGCTACGGCTTATCATGAAGCGGGCCATGCGATTGTTGCTGAAATGCTTGAGGGTACAGACCCTGTGCATAAAGTCACGATTATGCCGCGCGGTTGGGCTTTGGGTGTGACTTGGCAGTTGCCTGAGCATGATGTGACCAGTCATTACAAAGATAAGATGTTGAAAGAACTTTCTATTCTTTTTGGTGGTCGTATTGCTGAAGAAGTATTCATCAATCAGATGTCTACGGGAGCTTCGAATGACTTTGAACGTGCCACGAAAATGGCGCGTGCAATGGTGACTCGATATGGTATGTCTGACAAAATGGGCGTTATGGTCTATGAAGAAGATGCACAGCAATCGTTCATGGGAAGTATAGGTAGTCGTACTATTTCTGAAACAACTCAGCTCGAAATTGATCGTGAAATCCGTAACATCCTAGATCAGCAGTATCGTGTGGCGCGTGATATTTTAGAAAATAACATGGATATCGCACATGCCATGGTTAAAGCGTTGATGGAATGGGAAACGATTGATCGTGAGCAAATCAGAGATATTATGGAAGGTCGTGAACCGAACCCGCCGAAAATCTATGTTGCTGACAATCCTGTAGTAGATGTTGCTCCTGTGGTTGATCTTGAAACACCTCCACCGTTACCATCATTACCTAAAACTTAAATTTAAAATATGAATATTGAAAACCACCTTCGGGTGGTTTTTTTATCAAGTCATCTATGATGTAAGCGCTCTAAAAGTTAAGGTTTTGCAAATAAAAGAGTAGAATAGCAGGGCTTTATTTAAAGATGGTTTTGCTATGCAGTTGGTTAATCTCCCCCAGAAAATATTAAATTGCGGATCTAAAATATTAGATTTATCACAACCTCAGATAATGGGTATATTAAATATTACACCTGACTCATTTAGTGATGGTGGTAAATATACACATAAAGAGCAGGCGATAGCGCATGCAAAACAGATGATTGCTGATGGTGCAACTGTTATTGATGTTGGAGGTGAATCCACCAGACCAGGCGCAAGTGTTGTAGAGGTTGATGAGGAAATTCGTCGTATTTTTCCAGTGGTGGAAGCACTTTCAGCTTTAGACGTAGTGATTTCAATAGATACATCTGAGCCAAAAGTGATTCAGGCGGCTGTAAAGGCAGGTGCACATATTTGGAATGACGTTCGTGCGTTAACGCGTCCACAAGCGTTGACAACGGCGGCTGAACTGAACATACCCGTTATTATTATGCATATGCGTGGTGAGCCAACCACGATGAATGGATTGGATCAATATGACAATGTCACATTGGACGTGATACATGAGTTAAAGCAACGTGTGAATGATGCTATTGATGCTGGTGTTAAATCTGAAAATATTATGATTGATCCAGGCTTTGGTTTTGCTAAAAATGCACAGCAAAATTTAAAATTACTCAATGAATTATATCAACTCAATACAATGGGTTATCCAATATTGTCTGCACTTTCGCGTAAACGTTTTATTGGTGAAGCTTTAGATGGTGCTGATGCGCAAAATCGTGCGGTAGGCTCTGTTGCAGCGCATTTAATCAGTGTTCAGCAAGGCGCGAGTATGGTGCGTGTACATGATGTCAAAGCGATGTCAGATGCGTTGAAGATATGGTCAGCAACAATGAGTAATTGATGTTTAGTCATTGATGTTTGAATACTCACTATAGTTTGAGTACGATAGTTTGAAGATTTAAATGGGCATTTTAAGGTTTTAATAATTAAAACAATCATCTAGAAAGATAATGAAGAAAAATAGTATTTATGCAACATAACAACAAAAGATGAACAATCACTTTTGTTGTTATTGTTTGCTAGATTTTATTCTTTGCATAATTGTTGATGTGTATGGGTGATTAAGCTTAAATTTCATACATTTTAATTTGCTTAATGGTTATCCCATTTCATCTTTAATCTTAAATATCGATAATGATGAATATCTATGCTTAAATATTAAAAAATTAAATACAATTAATTAGTCCAATGAACAAACTCAATGAATAAACCGACTAAATAAGCACAATAAAAAGGATAAAAAAATGCAGCAGCCTCATCTTATTTCTTTAAAAAATCATTTGCTTAGCTTGATGGTCGCAACATTAATGCTTTCAGCGTGTACCACCAAGCAAAAACCCAATCAATATATTGGGGCAGTGCCTGCAAGTGATGCCAGAAATAATGCAGTCGTGGCTCCGGCACCGATGAGCCCAGTATATGCCGCTGCACAATCTCAAAAGCAAAGCTCTCCACGCCGAGTTGGCTTGAATCATGCGTCAAATCATACTGGAGCTTATGTTGGCGCCTTAAATCCTAATGAGCGTGATCGTATACTGCAAGCTGACAATGAAAAATATCAGACCAACGAAGTTAATCCTGTAAAAAGTGTAGCGCAAGAGCCTGTTTCTACTTTTAGTATTGATGTGGATACGGGAAGTTACTCAAATATAAGACGAATATTGTTCAATGAGGGGCGCTTAACGCCTGTAGATGCGGTACGTATAGAAGAGCTCATTAATTACTTCTCTTATCAGTATCCGCAAGTTAAATCTCAACATCCTTTTACAGTCAGTACTGAAACTGTTGATTCACCATGGCAACCCAATGCAAAATTGATTCGTATTGGGATTAAAGCCAATGATGTTGAGTATGAAAATCTTCCAGCAGCCAATTTGGTTTTTTTAGTTGATGTCTCAGGTAGTATGAATGAGCCGAATAAACTTCCATTGGTAAAAAAGACCTTAAGAATTTTGACGGAACAGCTGAGACCTCAGGACAAAGTCACGATTGTTAGTTATTCGAGTGGTGAAAAATTGGTTCTACCACCAACGGCAGGTGATGAAAAAAATAAAATTTTAAAGGCCATTAATCAATTAAGTGCCGCTGGTGCGACTTCGGGCGAACGTGCAATTCAAATGGCATATAGTGAAGCTCAGAAATCATTTATGAAAGAGGGGATTAACCGTATTTTGATCGCAACTGATGGTGATTTTAATGTCGGGATTACCAATTTTGAAACGTTAAAAGGTTTAATTGCTGAAAAACGAAAATCAGGTATTTCTTTGACGACTTTAGGTTTTGGTACTGGAAATTATAATGAAAAATTGATGGAGCAATTAGCTGATGCTGGCGATGGGAACTATAGTTATATTGATAATGAAAAAGAAGCCAAGAAGGTTGTGCAGCGTCAATTGAGTTCAACGCTTGCCACTGTTGCGCAAGATGTCAAAATTCAGATGGAGTTCAACCCCGCTACAGTGAAAGAATATCGTTTGGTGGGTTATGAAAACCGCATGCTGAAGAATGAGGATTTTAACAACGATCAGGTGGATGCGGGAGATATAGGTGCGGGACATACCGTAACGGCATTGTATGAAGTCATTCCTGTTGGTCAGAAGGGTTGGTTGAATGATTCGCGCTATCAAAAAACACCAGCGGTTGATTCGAAAACAAATGAATATGGATTTTTGAATTTAAGATATAAACGTCCCAATCAGAGTGAGAGTATTCTTTTAACTCAAGCGATTTCGAATCGTAGTGCAGCGTTAAATCAAGCGACTAAGGACACTCAGTTTGCCGTGGTGGTCGCTGCATATGGTCAACAGCTCAAAGGTGGGCAGTACAATGGTAAAATGGACTGGGATAGTATTATCAAACTGGGTCAAACGCTGAAGCAGCCGGATGAGTTTGGCTTGAAAGCAGAATTTATGGATCTACTGAAAACAGCAAAAAGTTTAAGTGTGACAAAGTAGTCATAAGTTTTAATTATCAAGAAAAAGAGTACTTTAGTTGTACTCTTTTTCAATAAGACTATTTGAAGTATTTTTTAGGTTGGTTAATTGTTCGTATTATGTTATACAAGCTCGGTTTTTGTTATTGCTACAATGTGAGCTTTAATATGTTTAATGATTTACTTCTCCCTATGTTTGATGATGAATATTATCCAGATATTCTCGTTGCCGAAGTTAAACAGTTGATTGAGCAGTTTGCTAAAAAAGTTGCGAAAGTGAATTCAGACTTTGATATTTACAAACTTGCGAAAGATACTGTATCTGAAATTAATGAAATGAAACCTCAATTTGAGGATTTAGATTCATCCTTAGATGATGCCGCTGCAGACTATATAGCGGAAGCGATGATGATGGTGGTTCAAGATGAGGGTTATCTTGAAATTGAACTTGAAGAGTTGGTATCTAATAGAGAGTGGTAATTCACTCTCTATTTTACCTTATATTTTATTCTGAGCCTGTTCATCCGAGATTTGTTCAAGTAGTTCCATTAAATGACATGTTTGATTTGGATATTCTTCATAAATACCTTCAACATCCATTAAGTATTGTCCATTATCTTCTGTAGCACTTGCAGTTAAATGCACCCAAAATTGAGGATGCTGTTGCAAAAGTTCTAGAACTCTTCGCTTGTCTTTTTGATGATTAAAACTCAGTTTAAATTTCGCATCAAAGGTTTGGCAGCTATGTAAATAAAGTTCGTTATTCTCTTGTACGATTGTTCCAGGAAAGAAGTCGTAAAATATTTCTGATGATTTTGTTTGCTCATGCTTGTTCGTTTGAGCAGTCAGAGAGTTTGATACAGTCAGTAGAATGAAGGTGAGGAAGAGATAGCTGAATAAATTTTTCATTTTCACCATAATATGATGCGCTTTAATTTATTTTCATTGTTTTAGGTATAAAAAAACCAGCATAAGCTGGAAGTTTTATTGCACCATTTTAACAAGTATTAAAATGGTGCCCGAGGCCAGACTCGAACTGGCACGCTTTGTGGGCGGGGGATTTTAAATCCCCTGTGTCTACCGATTTCACCACTCGGGCATGTGCGCAATAATAGAGGACGAAATAAAACTTGGCAAGTCTAAATCTTTTCAATTGCTTTAATTTCAAGCAATTCAGGGCTTAAATAATAAAATAAATGGGTTTTGTACTGATTTGATGGTGATTTAATCCCATTGTCATCTGTTTGAGATCAAGCCTTCATATTTGAGGGCTAGTGTTGCTTTAAAAATATTGGTCTGGCACAAAATGATGAAAACAAAAATTTCCCGTCGTGAATTGATTCAAAAGGCCTTAGCGGGTTTTGGTGCGGTGTCTTTACCGATTGGTTTAACGGCTTGTGGGGATGATCATGATACGGTGATGACTCCAAAGATCAATGTTGCTTTTTTACATGGTGTAGCCAGTGGTGATCCATTAAAAGATCGCGTGATTCTTTGGACACGAATAACACCTGATGATCTCAGTGCAAGATTGGAAGTGATTTGGGAAATTGCAACCGATCAAAACTTTAGCCAAATCATTAATACTGGAAAAGTAGAGACCACTCAAGCGCAGGATTTTACCGTTAAGGTAGATGCGGATTTATTAAAAGCTGACCAGCACTATTATTATCGTTTTATGTTTGGGGATGTGATTTCACCTGTAGGACGAACCAAGACCTTGGCGGAAACAACAACATCGGTAAAATTTGCAGTTTGTTCATGCTCAAATTATCCAGCTGGCTATTTTCATGTCTATAAGGAAATGGCAAAGCAAGATTTTGATGTGGTGATTCATCTGGGTGACTACATATACGAATATGGTGCTGATGGGTATGCAACGGAAGATGCTGTAAAACTAGGGCGTACTTTGGCACAAGACAATAGTGCTGAAATTGTTAAACTGGATGATTATCGCAAACGTTACGCTCTTTATAGAACCGATGTTGATCTACAAGCATTGCATCAACGTCATCCATTTATTGTGATTTGGGATGACCATGAGCTGACCAATGACACATGGCGAGAGGGTGCCGAAAACCATCAAGAGAATGAAGGAAATTTTGTTGACCGTAAATTGGCGGCATTACAAGCTTATTTTGAGTGGATGCCGATCCGTCCTGTCGCTGAAAATGATCATTTAAATATTTATCGTCAATTTGATTTTGGCAATCTCGTGCAATTAAGTATGCTGGATACACGTATTTTGGCACGTGATCAACAGTTGAATTATGCGAATTATATGACCGCCCAAGGCATGGACTTCCCCCGTTTTCAAACGGATTTAATCAGTCCTACACGTACCTTGATGGGATATACACAACGAGAATGGTTGGAGGGTAAATTAGCGCAATCTACGGCAACGTGGAATGTGCTTGGTCAACAAGTGTTAATGACTAAGATGATGATTCCAGCTGAGTTATTATTGTCTTTAGGTGCGGTAACCAGTGGTCAGGCAGATGCTGCCGCGCTGGCAGCGTTGAATGCTCAAATTACCGCTTTGGTGAAGTTAAAAATACGAATGTTGGCTGGTGATCAGACTTTAACAGATCAAGATCGTATTCGTTTAAAGACAGTTGCGCCGTATAATCTTGATGCTTGGGATGGTTATTATGCTGAGCGTGAAAAACTGTACGCAAAAGCAAAACAGCTTAATAAAAAATTGGTTGTATTGGCGGGTGATACCCATAATGCATGGCAATCGACTTTAAGAGATGTACAAGGTGATAAAGTTGGGGTGGAGTTGGCAACAAGTTCTGTGTCTTCTCCTGGTATGGAAAAATACTTAAATATTCCCATTGAGCAGCTACATGAATTTGAATTTGCATTTACAACGCTGATTGATGAGTTGGAATACACTAATTTAAATCAACGTGGATATATGAAAGTCAGTTTTACTGCAACTGAAATGACATCAGAATGGGTGTATATAAATACAATTAAAAATCAACAATATGAACTTGATAACGGTCGAAAACATTCACTAAATTTTGATTTAGATCTTAATTTAATACAGCCATTGTCTAAAAGTGCATAGTTTTTAAAAGTGAATCATTATTTAAAAGCGAATCATTATTTAAAAGTGGTTCATGGTCTAAAAGTTCACACTTGAAAGCTTTAAATTGTGTTTTGAAGTCCATAAATGAAATTTGGATAGGGATCATGTATCTCATTACATGATCTCATCTAAGTATTTATCTATATCAATGTGTTTGTGCGTCATACACAGTTTGTTTTCATAATTAATCAATTCTGTATGTAGGGATGCAATTTTGAGTTTAGTATTTAAAAGCTCAAGATATCGATCTGATGATTTTGACGTGAAGATGAGTTTAATGTTTATTTTGACGCATTGTTTATAAGTCCAATAACAAATACGACGAATCTCTTGAATATGTTGGTATTGCTGAGTTGTGGCGGTCTCTCTAAACATATTCTCTTTACAAAATTGAATAAAGCCAAAACGCATTGCAAAAAAGAATAGGACGCCTTGTATTAACCAATTTTCTATAAACAGGATATTTAAGGCTTGCAGTAAAATTAAAACAGTCAACTTTATGGGGGTGTTTTTTAACTGGGCATATAAAGAAACACTGCTGTGTTTAATTTGTTTTAAAACGATGGGTGAGATCAGCATGAACAACATCATAATCAGCAATGTGGAAATTGCACTGGCCTGAAAACCTTCAAAATTGGGTTGAATGAATGCTATCAGTTCCGATAAGGCGTAAGAGAGCGGAATGAAAATCGCTAAAGCAATGCCGAATGGAATAAACTCTTTCAGCTCATCCATTATGCCTTTGGTTTTCACTTGACCATATAGAATAAAATTTCTTGTAAATGCTATAGGGTGTTGCTGCTGTAGCTCTTTCAGATAATGTTCGGTGTGTTTAGTGCTGATCATGCAGTGTGGGATATTCAAAGAGTAGTTGTAATATATATGAAATATCGAATTTTAGGCATAAAAAAACCAGCATAAGCTGGAAATTTTATTGCACCATTTTAAGAAGTATTAAAATGGTGCCCGAGGCCAGACTCGAACTGGCACGCTTTGTGGGCGGGGGATTTTAAATCCCCTGTGTCTACCGATTTCACCACTCGGGCATTTTAACAAGATGGAGGCGGAGGTCGGAATCGAACCGGCGTACACGGAGTTGCAGTCCGCTGCATGACCACTCTGCCACCCCGCCATTGCTTGTTGATGCGTATATTAGCAAGCTCTGAAAAAAAAACAATAGGAGTCATTCATCAGATGTGCATAAAAACGGCATATAGGGAAAAATAATTAAAATAATCATGTATTATGTGCAAAATTGATTCATATCAACACTTGGAGATGTGCCGTGGCATTAGTTTTAGATGGTCGTGCATTGGCGAAGCAAATTGAAGCTGACTTGTTAATTCGCGTAGAAGCGTTAAAAGAAAAGACTGGTCGAACCCCAATTCTTGCAACTATTTTGGTAGGTGATGATGGTGCATCTGCAACTTATGTACGCATGAAGGGTAATGCTTGCCGTCGAGTGGGTATGGATTCATTAAAAATTGAGCTTTCAAAAGAAACCACGACTGAGCAGTTGTTGGCTGAAATTGAAAAATTGAATGCTAATCCAGATGTTCACGGGATTTTGTTACAACATCCAGTGCCTGCACAAATTGATGAACGCGCATGTTTTGATGCAATATCACTGGCTAAAGATGTCGATGGTGTGACTTGTCTAGGTTTTGGTCGTATGGCTATGGGCGAGGCAGCATACGGATCAGCGACTCCTGCAGGCATCATGACCATTTTAAAAGAAAATAAAATCGAAATTGCTGGAAAGCATGCTGTGGTTGTTGGGCGTTCAGCGATTTTAGGTAAACCAATGGCAGCAATGCTTTTGGAAGCGAATGCAACGGTTACGGTTTGTCATTCACGTACACAAAATCTTGCTGATTTCGTAAAACAAGCCGATATTATTGTCGGTGCTGTAGGTAAAGCCGAATTGATTCAGAAAGACTGGATTAAGCAAGGCGCAGTTGTGGTTGATGCCGGTTTCCATCCACGCGATGGTGGTGGAGTGGGTGATATTCAATTGGTGGGTATTGAAGATATCGCTTCTGCTTATACACCTGTTCCAGGTGGTGTGGGTCCAATGACGATTACCACGTTAATCCGTCAGACGGTTGAAGCCGCTGAGAAAGCTTTAGTTTAATTCCTCCAGTGTTCCTTCTCTCTCTGGGATGAGGAGCATGCCCCGCAAGGGGATGAGGGGAAACCTTTCTCTAAGCCTCTCTTGTGCTTTGCTTTAAAAGCAGTACTTTAAATCTCGCTCAAGAGAGGAAACTTTCATTAGAATTGAAAGTTTTTTAAATCAAAATTTGCATATATGAAAAATAAAATCCAATGAGCTGTACTTTTCAATTTCCTAAAGCACCAGAACATCTCATTAAAGCGTTGCATGATGTCATTCCGAATTGTGAGCTTTTGGCGCAAAAACTACCTGAAACACCAATTTCGTTGTGGTTGATTCCTCCCGTATTTCCCACAGATCGTCTTGATGATGAAGTCATTCGACGCATCTGGAATGATACGCCGTATTGGATTTTTTGCTGGGCATCTGGTCTTGCTATGGCACAGTGGCTGCTTGCTGAGCCACATCATGTGAAAGGCAAAGTGGTGCTGGATTTTGGTGCGGGCTCAGGTGTGGTCGCTATTGCTGCAAAAATGGCGGGGGCAAAACGCGTGATCTGTTGCGATATAGATCAGATCAGTCTAGAAGCTTGTGCTGCCAATGCAGAGCTGAATGATGTTGAACTAGAGTATTTAGAAGATTTGTATAAGGCTGAACAGGTTGATGTCTTGCTGGCTGCGGATGTGCTCTATGATCAATGTAATCGATTCTTTTTAGATGAATTCTTGAAATTTGCACCTGAAGTGTGGGTTGCGGATAGTCGAGTAAAAAACTTTAGTCATCCAAAATATCAAAAACTGGATGAACGTAGTGCCACAACATGGCCTGATTTGGATGAATCGCAAGAATTCAGAAATGTGAATTTTTATAAGACGCTATAATGAGCGTCTTATTTATTTTAAGTGCTTATAAAGCTCTTGGTTGTATCAAGAACAGGTGTAACGAACCACTTGTAATGAACTTGGTTTACTTTCCAAGGCTTGGCGTGTAGCAAAATCTTCATTACTGTTCAAGTTTGGTGTGTTTGAAAGTCCAAATGAAGTACGAGATTGGCCAAGTTTAATCGCTTCTTCACTTCTTAGTCCCAGTGAAGGATTCATGATTTCATTGGTACTAAGAATATTGATTTTATAAACTTGAGTGCTGTTAAGGGTCTTTTGGCAAGCGCGTTGTAATTTATTTTCATCTAGCTTGAGGTCTGCTCGACCTGCCAGTGTATAAGCCAGTGTCGCAGTATTTTCGCCTTGACTTTCAATTTGATAACCTGTCATTCCATTAAATTCACGGGGTGCGGTTTGACATGCTGTAAGTGCAACGGCGACTACACTGAATCCGATGAGGCTATATATTTTTTTCATCATTAAAACATCCTGACTGAGCTAAATTGAGTATGCCATAGCTCCGCTCATTTTTTACTGCTTAACAATGAAAAAAGCTTTTCAAATGTACGCGATTTGAAAAGCTAAAAACATGAAAAGCTAAAATATAAAAAAGGAAAATATGAAAAGCTGCGTCATGGCTTAATTGAATATGTTTTCTAATTGTCCGTGATCATGCTATGTTTTTTGGTGTCTTTCATAAAAATATACGTAATTAATGAAAGTCCAATCATGAAAGTGATGTAATAGAAGAAGTAATTTTCATGCCCCGCATTTTTAAAGCTCAAAGCCACCAGTTCAGCAGTACCACCAAATAAAGTGTTTGCAATTGCATAGGGGAGTGCAACACCTAAGGCGCGAATATGCGCAGGGAAGAGTTCTGCTTTAACCACAGCATTAATAGCGGTGTAACCAGTCACAATAACCATACCACTCATACACAGCATGAAGGCAGTGGTGGGATTTGTGGTTGAGCCTAAACCATTGAAGATCGGAATGGTAAATAAAACGCCCAATACACCAAAAGCGATCATAATTGGCTTACGACCAATTTTATCTGACAAAGCGCCTACAGCAGGTTGTAATAACATAAATATAAAAATGGCAGCGGTGGTGATTTCAGTTGCTGTAGTCTTTTCAAAGCCTGAAGTATTCACTAAGTATTTTTGTAGATACGTCGTGAAGGTATTAAACGCTAAAGTACCTCCCGCTGTGAGCATAATCACGGTGAATGCTTGTTTCGGATATTTGGTAAATAATGCAAGAGCACCCGATTGAGGGCCGCCATTTTTTGCTTGTTCTTGAGCTTGTTTGGAAGACTCTGTTTCAACTAAGCCACGACGAATCCAGAACACCACAATCGCAAGTAGCGCGCCAATCGCAAAAGGAATACGCCAGCCCCATTCTGATAACTGACTGTCAGTCAGCGTGCGTTGTAAAACAATCAAAACGCAAAGTGCGAGTAATTGTCCAGATATTAAGGTGACATACTGGAAGCTTGAGAAAAAACCACGATGATTTTTGCCCGCCATTTCAGTCAAGTAAGTCGCACTTGAGCCGTATTCACCACCGACGCTTAAACCTTGAAGCAAGCGAGCAAATAATAATAGGGCGGGTGCCAACATACCGACAGATTCATAGGTGGGCGCACAGGCAATAATCAGTGAGCCAATACACATGAGGGATACAGATATGGTTAAGCCAGCTTTACGTCCTTTACGGTCAGCATAAATACCCATAATCCATGCGCCAATCGGACGCATAAGAAAGCCGAGTGCGAAAACTGCTGCGGCTTGAAGTAATTTGACTGTGTCATCGCCTTCAGGGAAGAATTGAGATGCAAAATATAGTGTGAATGCAGCGTACACATACCAGTCATACCATTCAACCAAGTTACCAGCTGAACCACCGAGTATCGATTTGACACGCGTTTTCCGATCAAGTTGCGATGCTGCAACTTGAGGTGATGAACTTGACACAAACATTCTCCTAAAGAATGTTACTAAAATGCATCCTTTTAAATTCCATTGAGATAACGAAACTTAAAAAAATATATTTTATGATTGAGGGAGATGAATTGAGGGAGATAAAATGAATGCAGACGTTATACGCTTATCACTTCATATTTTTTATGCGACTTTAGTCGGTTGGAATTTTTTGATTAATTGAAATTATGATCAAAAAGCATCTTATTGCGGCATGATCATGGTTTATATTGTTTTATTGGTATTTATTCGTTGGGTTTTAAGCGTAAATTATTTCTTTTATAGATGTTAAATGTCTTAAAAACGAGGATTGAAAGTTAAATTTAAGTCATAAAAAAAGGTCACCGAAGTGACCTTTTTATTGAATTAAGACTTAAACAGCTTTAACTGCTTCAAGTAATTCATTTTGACGTATTTTAAGTGCAGCAGGTAAACGCTCACCTAATTTGTCAAATAATTCAGTGTGGCTTTCAAGTTCTTTAATCCACTGGTCTTTGTCTTGTGCAGTCACAAGATCAAATTGTTCTTTAGTGAAGTCAGAACCAGTCCAATTTAACTGTTCGTATGTTGGAACAAGGCCAATTGGTGTTTTAACGGCATCAGCACGACCTTCACAACGGTCAATGATCCACTCAAGAACACGCATGTTTTGACCGAAACCAGGCCACACGAAGTTGCCTTCAGCATCACGGCGGAACCAGTTTACATTGTAGATACCTGGAAGTTTGTTGCCCGCAGCTTCAGCTTTAGTCGCAAGATCTTCACCCATATCTAACCAATGTGTGAAGTAATCAGCCATGTTGTAACCCGCAAATGGAAGCATTGCGAATGGATCACGACGAACGACACCTTGTTGACCGACAGCAGCAGTCGTTTCAGAACCCATAGTTGCAGCTTTATAAACGCCATCTACCCAATCAAATGCTTCAGAAATCAATGGCACTGTGTCTGCACGACGACCACCAAAAATGAATGCAGAAATTGGCACGCCTGCTGGATTTTCCCAGTCAGCGTCAATTGAAGGGCATTGACCAGCAGCTACAGTGAAGCGAGCATTTGGATGCGCAGCTTTTTCTTCGCCAGTGTGTGGTTGGCCTTTCCAGTTGGTTAGGTTAGCAGGCGCTTCTTTGGTTAAACCTTCCCACCACACTTCACCGTTATCAGTCACAGCAACGTTGGTGTAAATTACGTCTTTAGTCAAAGTCGCCATGCAGTTCGGGTTAGTCTTGGTATTTGTACCAGGTGCAACACCGAAGAAACCAGCTTCAGGATTGATTGCATATAAGCGACCATCTTCACCTGGTTTGATCCAAGCAATATCGTCACCTACAGTTTCAATTTTCCAACCTTCATATCCAGCTGGTGGAATCAACATTGCAAAGTTGGTTTTACCACAAGCAGAAGGGAAAGCAGCTGCGATGTAGTGTTTTTCACCTTTAGGATTCGTCACGCCAAGGATCAGCATATGTTCAGCTAACCAGCCTTGTTGACGACCCATTGATGAAGCAATACGTAAAGCTAGGCATTTTTTACCCAACAATGCATTACCACCATAACCAGAACCGTAAGACCAAATTTCACGCGTCTCAGGGTAATGAACGATATATTTTTCTGGGTTGCAAGGCCAAGCAACATCTTTCTCGCCTTCAGCAAGTGGAGCACCCACTGTATGTACACATGGTACAAATTCACCATCAGTACCTAAAACGTCATAAACAGCTTTACCCATACGAGCCATTTTTGACATGCTAACTGCTACATAAGGAGAGTCAGTCAATTCGATACCAATATGTGCAATATGAGAACCTAAAGGACCCATAGAGAACGGAACAACATATAAAGTACGACCAGCCATTGCACCGTCAAACAAACCGTTCAAGCGTGTACGCATTTCTGCAGGTGCTTCCCAGTTATTGGTTGCGCCAGCATCATCTTTGTTTTCAGAACAAATATAAGTGCGGCCTTCAACACGAGCAACGTCAGAAGGATCAGAATTCGCTAAATAAGAACCAGGATGAGTTTCTGGGTTCAGCGTTTGCATTGTGCCGTTAGCGATCATCAAGTTAATATAACGTTGATATTCTTCTTCGCTTCCGTCACACCATTCAATTTTCGCTGGTTTTGTTAATTTTGCAATTTCTTCAACCCATGCAATAAGCTTGGGATGACGAACGAATTCTGGTGCGTTCACTTGGGTCATGGTGAGGCCTATATCAAAAGTGTACAATGTGCGTACAAATAGCAATCCAGATACTGGATGACAATATCTAGATTTAAGTATGAAAAAAGTGGCTGTATTAAAGCATATTTTCATAAAAAAAATAAGACTAAAGGCTAAAAACAATCAAAGCTTATGTGTGGTTGTATCTTATTGAATAAAATAAAAAAAACAGATGTATTGGTTGTTTTTTAAATACATGTATTTTATAAATGTTCAGTATTTATATTATAAATGTTATTCTAAATTATAGGTTTATTTCACATAAATGAATCAAATGAATGATTGGAATATTGAATAAGCCTAATCCGAATTTTACATAAATGAGCTATTAATTGCTTAGAGATTAGACGAAATTAGTGTAATTACTTTAACTTCATCAAATAAATGAATAGATCGCTCAAGCCATTGTCCATGATTTATAATGAGAAATCTGGATTTCATGCAACTAAAAATGACAAAATTTATGAACAGTTGATGACCAAATGGTCGGATTATGGATTTGAGATTCAAGTTTTTGATATTGGTTCAGAAGCTAATTTTAAAGTTCTCATGGACAAAGTTAAAGCGAGACATAAGCTTTATGACAATATCGGAGTAATCGTTGCAGCGGGTGGTGATGGCACTTTAAATGCAGTGGCTTCTGAATTATTGCATCAAGAAATACCTTTGGGTGTATTGCCATTAGGAACTTTTAATTATGTTGCGCGGGTATTAAATATTCCTTTGGATATCATTCAAGCTGCGGATGTTATTGCGACAGGAGAGTCACGATCATCACATGTGGCTCGGATTAATGATCGTATTTATCTGAATAATGCTAGTTTAGGTCTTTATCCTTTATTTATAAAAAAACGGGAACTTTATAATCGTAAATTTGGTCGTTTTCCTTTACATGCTTATACATCAGGTTTAGATGTGCTCATACGAGATCGTAAAGAGCTTAAACTGGAAATTGAAGTCAATCAGCAGAAATACCCAGTAAAAACCTCCTTAATATTTTTTGGCAATAATCAGCTTCAGTTACAGGAAATGAATTTAAAAATTGCCAAATGTGCTGAAATAGGTGAGGTTGCAGGAGTCGTCTTAGCCAGAAGCGATAAAATGAGTTTATTTAAAACCTTATTTCAGTTGATTCGAGGGCAATTGGAAAATGCAGCAGATGTTTATAGTTTTAGCGGAGAAAAAGTTACGGTGTATTCAAAAAAAGCCAAGTTAACCGTTGCCATTGATGGTGAAATTACTGAAATCGCGACACCTTTAAAATTTAATGTCGATAAAAATGCATTAAAAATCATGGTTCCTTATGCTTCTACATCTGTCTGATTTACATTTCGGTACTGAAAAAATTGAATGCATAGATGCTATTCAACGATTTTGTTTGCAACATCAGCCAGAAGCGGTCGTTGTAAGTGGTGATCTCACGCAACGTGCTCGTTATGAACAATTTTATCAATGTAAAAAATTTTTAGAGGGTTTGAATCTACCTTATTTGGTGGTGCCCGGTAATCATGATATTCCGCTTTATAATGTCTGGAACCGTATTTTTAGTCCATTTGCACGATATCGTTTATTTTTTGGAAGAATGGAAGAAACCTTAGAAACGGAGCACTTTTATATTATTGGTATTAATAGTATACGTCGTCGTCACCATACCAAAGGTCATATCTCAATTGAACAAATTCAGAGGATTGATGGCTTATTGAAGTCAGCGCCGACCAAAAAAATTAAAATAATTGCTGCACATCAACCTTTTTATACACCACCAGATAATGATCATGGCGTGAAAGACTGTCCAATATTAGGTCGTATGGCCTTGGAGAATTGGAGTCAGAGTGGATTGAATGCTTTGGTACATGGCCACTTACACCAATCGGCTGTATATGATTTAAATCAAATATATCAATTAGGTGCTTCTCATCCAATCCTTGAGATCCATGCAGGTACGGCAACATCCTATCGACTACATGAAGGTTTGCCGAATAGCTTTAATCTCATTTTGAATAATCAAGATGTGAGGCACTATTATTATTCAGATGAGCAGCAAGATTTTGTACTGAGTGAGTTGTTATAAAATTTCAAATATAAATTGAAATAAATGTAGGGTTTAGATTAAAAAAAATACAAAAAAATAACTTTTTTTATTTTTTGCCCTTGAAGCCTTTTTTTCCATCCCCACAACAGTGTCATCGAAATCAATTTTTTGATGATGATCGATGTAATAACGAAATCATCATCTATTTACTAATAAAGACATAGTCTGATGGAGTTTCAAATGAGCAGCATTCGTCCTTTACATGATAACGTTGTGATTCGCCGAGTTGAGAAGGAAACTAAAACTGCCGGTGGTTTAATTTTAAGTACTTCAGCAGCAGAACAACCTGCTCAAGGTGAGATCATTGCTGTAGGTAATGGCAAAATCACAGATAACGGTGTTCGTGCTTTAGATGTAAAAGTTGGCGATACAGTATTGTTTGGTACATTTGCAGGTACAAAAGTAAAAGTTGATGGTGAAGAACTTCTAGTGATGAAAGAGTCTGATATTTTAGCGGTTTTAGAAGCTTAAGCTTCAAACGCATTTGACTTTTCAGAACCATATTATTGTTCAAAATTTAAAAATTTTCGGAGCTAAACATGTCAGCTAAAGATGTAAAATTTGGTGATTCAGCACGTACAAAAATGATTGCTGGTGTAAATATTCTTGCAGATGCAGTGAAAGTAACGTTAGGACCTAAAGGTCGTAACGTTGTAATCGATCGTTCTTTTGGTTCTCCACATATCACGAAAGACGGTGTAACGGTTGCGAAAGAAATTACTCTAAAAGATAAATTTGAAAACATGGGCGCACAATTGGTTCGTGAAGTGTCTTCAAAAACCAATGACATCGCTGGTGATGGTACAACGACTGCGACTGTACTTGCTCAAGCAATCTTGAACGAAGGTATCAAATCAGTGACTGCGGGTATGAACCCAATGGACTTGAAACGTGGTATCGATTTAGCGGTTAAAGCTGTTGTTGCAAATATTAAAGAAACAGCTAAACCTGCATCTGATACTAAAGCGATTGAACAAGTCGGTTCAATTTCTGCAAACTCTGACACGACTGTAGGTAAACTTATTGCTCAAGCAATGGAAAAAGTCGGTAAAGAAGGTGTGATTACAGTTGAAGAAGGTTCAGGCTTTGAAGATTCTTTAGATGTCGTTGAAGGTATGCAGTTTGATCGTGGTTATATCAGCCCGTATTTTGCTAACAAACAAGACACTTTAACAGCTGAGCTTGAAAATCCATTCATCTTGCTTGTAGACAAAAAAATCAGCAACATTCGTGAATTGATTGCAGTATTAGAAGCTGTTGCTAAAACAGGTAAGCCACTACTTATTATCGCTGAAGATATTGAAGGCGAGGCACTTGCTACACTTGTTGTAAACAACATGCGCGGCATTATCAAAGTATGTGCAGTAAAAGCACCTGGTTTTGGTGATCGTCGTAAAGCAATGCTACAAGACATCGCGATCTTAACAGGTGCAACGGTTATTTCTGAAGAAGTAGGCATGACTTTAGAGAAAGCAGATATCCAAGATTTAGGTACTGCGCATAAAGTAACGATTTCTAAAGAAAATACAGTGATTGTGGATGGTGCAGGTAATGCAACTCAAATTGCAGACCGTGTTCAACAGATCCGTGCTCAAATCGAAGAGTCATCTTCTGAATACGACAAAGAAAAACTTCAAGAACGAGTAGCTAAATTAGCAGGCGGCGTTGCAGTTATCAAAATTGGTGCAGCAACTGAAGTTGAAATGAAAGAGAAGAAAGACCGTGTTGACGATGCGCTACATGCAACGCGTGCTGCAGTAGAAGAGGGTGTTGTTGCTGGTGGTGGTGTTGCGTTAGTACGAGCAGCAAAAGTGCTTGATGGTGTGGTTGGTGCGAACGATGACCAAAATGTAGGTATCAATATTTTACGCCGTGCGATTGAAGCACCTCTTCGTCAAATTGTTTCTAACTCAGGTGATGAGCCTTCAGTTGTGATCAATGCTGTGAAAAAAGGTGAAGGTAACTTCGGTTATAACGCAGCGACTGGTGAATATGGTGATATGCTTGAAATGGGTATTCTAGATCCAGCTAAAGTAACGCGTTCAGCACTTGAACATGCCGCTTCGGTTGCGGGTCTGATGTTGACTACTGAATGTATGATTACAGACATTCCAGAAGATAAACCTGCTATGCCTGATATGGGTGGAATGGGTGGTATGGGCGGTATGATGTAAGTCATCATTTAAGCCAATAAAAAAACCCTGCTTATGCAGGGTTTTTTATGGGATTAATTTATTCAGGAAGTAAAATAAGCAACCATGTGAAAAATATAATCGCTAGTGAGAAAAATTGTGCGGCACTTCCCATATCTTTGGCATTTTTAGAAAGCGGATGTTTCTCTAAAGATACGCGGTCAACCACAGCTTCAATTGCTGAGTTAAATAATTCAACAAAAATCGCCAAAAAGCAGACAGCGATCATAAGTGCTTGCTCGACTCGCGAAATATCGACAATAAAAGTGATGGGAATAAGCATAAGGTTCATAAATACAACTTGGCGAAAAGCTGCTTCATGTTTATATGCAGAATTAAATCTAGCCAATGAATACTCAGTTGCATTCACAATACGTTTAATTCTCGTTTTACCCTTTAATTCAGAATATTCTTGCATAACATTATCTTATTGAAATATCAGCGCAAAATACTACAAAAAATTTAAATGAAAATTAAATTTATAAATATTATTAAACTAATTGTATTACATATGAAAAGAAAAAAATGAAAGCATAACTAATCACAAGAGTTTTTGATTATTTTTATATATAAATGAGTCACTTGATAAATTGTTTTATATTTAAATCATGCCTTATAAGCTATTAATTATATCATTTCAGTATTTTATTCATCATATCACTGCCTGGTTGCGTCTTTTTGAGGAAGAATAAGAATTATCAGCACTATTCATATGAAATTTAAAGATTTATTGCTTATATTGTGCTTTTGTTGAATACTAAATTATAAATAAATCTTTTAAATAATAAATATTTAGATAACTGGGGGTGCGAATGATTTCAGATCATGAAAACCAAATTATCGGATTGATTTATGACGCTGCAATTAATCCTTACTTATGGAAAAATGTACTTGAAGAAATATGTATATATACGGGAAGCTCAACCTCTATATATACCTACATGGATCAACTTAATCCTAAGCAGAATTTTGTGGTCGCACATAATATTTCTGAAAAAGAACTCATTACTTATGCTGAAGAAAATTTAGATGTAATTGACATGCGAATTCATGGAGATAGCATGAAGCAAAAAGGGGTTGGGCAGCCTTATACGATCGATTGTAGTTCTTATGAATTTATGCCGAATTCAGATGAGCTAAAATTCTTTGAGAAATGTTTAAAACCTTCAAATATTTGCTATTTAAATGGTGTGTTGCTCGATTATGGACCTTATAAGTGGGCCGTTATTGCTGTACATCGACCAAACACAGCAAGTCGCTATCAACAAAATGAATTAATTAAACTTGAGCGAATTGCAAAACACCTGCGTCGATCATTACAGATTTATAGACATTATCATCAGGTTCAAGCAGAAAATAATGACTATTACAAATTATTTAATCAACTTGATGTGGGGGTGATTTTATTAAATGCACAAGCTGAATTGTATTTTATTAATGATATCGCCCAGCAAGTTTTACTTGACTCAAAAGAGCTATGGATAGATCAAAAGAACAACTTAAAAACATCAGCTTCGTATCAGGTTCGATTAGATCAGTTAATCGAAAGCTGTTTAAATAAATCATCTGTCAAAATCAACGATAAACAAGAACAGGGCGGTGTTATGGGAATTTCAATACCGAATCATGCACAACCCATCATGCTGACTATTTTCCCTTTAACCGATGATCACTCTTCAGAATTAAATCAAATTGCAAGACAAAAAGTCGTCGCTATTTTTATATCGAAACCCAGTGAAAAGAAAATAATTCCTTCTGGCATATTAAAAGATTTATTTTCCTTATCTCCACGTGAGGTCGAAATTTGTGATCTATTTTTAAATGGATCTGATTTTGAAAAGTTAGCAGAGCATTGCAGTATTACCATGAGTTCATTAAGAACTTATATGAAAATTATTTATTCAAAAACGGGATGTAATTCTCAAACAGAATTATTAAGACTATTGCATGGACTTACTCAAAACTTTAAACATATTGAATAGTAAGAAGCCCAATACATATATTGGGCTTCTTAGTATTTAGAGATCAATAATGAAATTATTGAATACGATTTAAAGAAAAAGGTTCTTCATTTGGAATTGTAAAAGTTACTGTATTTGACTGTAAACTTACAGGTAGATTGATATTTAAGAAGTCAGAAATTCCAGCACACCCATTCGTATCAATGATAATACTTTTTACTTTGAAGCCATTATTGATAAGCTCATAAGTACCATATTCAATACCTGGCCCTCCACACGATTCGTGATCTTCTTCAGAAAGATCACCGATAGGGTCGAGTAGATAATAGGTGTTATTCGGGAAAAATACGAAGATTTGCGAACCAGAAGTATTTTTCCATGCACCCTGCAATTGATTAGGTGTGCTGGTTATCCTACTAAAGAATGCAAATTCATCTGGATTTTCTTTTTCACTAATTTTTAAATTTTGACCATCATAGCTAATATTAAAAATAAGATTTTGTGACGAGTTAGGATCTGTAAGTCCCCAATCTGAATTGGTGTCAATAGATGACGTCGCACTAAGCTCTCCTGTTAAAGGATTCCAATCGAGTACACCTACCTCAATGCCATTACCTTCATTGTCTGATTCATTTGGAATGCTTTCACCCATCATATAATGACCATTTTCCTGAATATTGAGCACAATTTCAGATTGATCATCAATTTCAGTTCTTGAAAATGTCCATGTTCCAGCAATATCTTTAAAAAATGCTTGTTTAAAGTTATCTTGAGCTTGATCAGAATCGACGACGGTCCGTTGTTCAAATCCAGGTATTTGATTTAACGTATTTTGTAATGCGCTACTAAAGTCAGTTGTCGAACTGCTAAAATCAACTTGAGTATTATTTAAGGTATTAATAACAGTCTCAGAAATTTGAATACCATCGCTATGATCGTTGTTCTGATCTAATGATTGTAAAAATATGAGTAAATTTAATCGACTTTGTTCATTGTCCGCTAACTCCAAGGGGGTGATTCGCTCTGATGCGATCACTTCACCCAAAAGGACTTGACCCAGACTGAACCTCACAGTATCGCCTTCTAAGTATTCAAACTCACCTTGAGCATTGGTTTGTTTGGTTATTCCATTAATTGAATAGCTCACACCACTCACAGGTCCGTCAGTGAGTACGCCAATTTTAGTATTCGATGTTGGTGGAGTTACTGTTGGATTATCATTTGAGCTATCACTTCCACAAGCCGTTAGCAAACCACATATCGATAATGCATAAATTATTTTTTTCACTTCCATGTCCCCCAAAATATGTTGACTTCATCAATATAAGTAAATAAAAATGGATCAGGTATCCCTATATGAGGAGGGTATATTTATTTCTTGTTCTATTTTTTGAAAATTTAGAATAAGGAGTCCGTGTATTGATCTAAGATTAAAAATTAGAGTTTGTTGACATTTTTTAATGTAAAACAATGAATAATAAAAATTAAGGGAAAAGTTAAATTCTTGACTAGCGATGCTTTGTATAATCTATATGAATCAATATTTGTTAAAAGCTTAAATTCAATTAGCTGTTGATGCATTTGGAATTCTTATTTAATTTATGATTACCGATGACACAATACATAGTCTGAAAATGGCACCAGACTTTATACATAGTCTGAAAATGGCACCAGACTTTATTGACTGTTTGGATTTTAAGAAACAACAAAAGTGAGCATATCAATATTATGACTCCTCACTATCTAGTCAGAGAGTAGAGAGAGTAGTTAGATAATAGAAAACACATAAATTAAAGCAAAAATTCTTAAGAAGTCTAACGTTCTGTCTAGTCATTGATATAAGAGTTAGTCATTGATTTCATTCATACGTCTTTATTCACATAGCATACTCAGCATAGTATTTTCTCATCTTTTTTAGTTAGTACGATAAACTGTCAACAAAGCATAAAAAAGAGAGCCCGTAGGCTCTCTTTTTTACTTAAAATCTATTTATCTTATAAAAAATAAGAATAGAAATTTAGTTTTTAATTTTATATGCCATAACGCTGTCACCTAAGGTTGTGCCCAATGAACCATGGCCACCTGCAGCAAGAACAACATATTGTGCGTTATCTTTACCGATGAACGTAGAAGGCGTTGCTTGACCGCCCGCAGGAAGTTCAGTTTCCCAAAGTTTATCACCTGTATTGATGTCGTAAGCACGGAAGAAATTATCCGCTGTTGCGCCTTGGAATACTACGCCACCTTTAGTGGTTAAAGTACCGCCATGCGCCAACATACCCATATTGAAACCAATTGGGAAACGACCTGGTAAGAACGTTGTTTTCAAGTTTTTAGTATTACCAATACGACGCATCCATTCAGTTTTACCTGTTTTAAGATCGACTGCCGCTAAACGACCCCAAGGTGGAGCGTTACATGGAATACCTAAGCCAGAAGCAAAATGCTTGATTTTGGTTGCATACTGGCCTTCAAAATTCTCGTTCCAGTAAGGCGTGCCTTCTTTGGTGAATAAACGTGTTTCTTCAGTCTCTGGAGTACGTTTGATAAGCGTATAGATATATGCCAAACGCACAGGAGAACCGATTAAGATTTGACGCTCTGGATCAATGGATACTGAACCCCAGTTAAATACACCAATATTACCTGGGAAGATCACTGAGCCTTGTTCAGTTGCAGGTGTCCAAGGATTACCGTCATAGCGGCTTTCTTTAAACTCAATACGACATTGAATTTGGTCAAATGGGGTAATTCCCCACATAGATGCTTCAGTCAATGTCTCAGGCATGAAGTTCAATGCAGATTTTGGTTGAGTTGGTGCGTATTGCTCACCGATTTTACCTTCAGTAGATACTTTTACTTGCTCAACTGGATAAACAGGTTCGCCTGTTAAACGGTTCAACACGAAAATGTTACCGACTTTAGTTGGAAGAATGATTGCAGGTGCTTTTGTACCTTTGTAATCAATATCTAACAACGAAGGTTGTGATGGATTATCACGATCCCATAGGTCGTTATATGAAGTTTGGAAACTCCATTTTAACTTACCTGTTTTAAGATCAAGTGCAACCAACGAGTCACGGAATTTTTCATTGTTACTCGTTAAGTCACGATCAAGACCTAATAAGTCAGGTGAGCCATTACCAAATGGAATATAAACTAAACCATTTTTTGTGTCAGCTGTGAATGTAGACCATGCTACAGGACTGTCATATGGATAGATTTGACCTTCAGCCAATGGTGCAGTCATATCAGGATTGGTAGGATCAAAGTTCCAAACTAAATCACCAGTCATGACATTATAAGCACGGATTACACCAGATGGATTTCCAGTTGCATAACCGTTGTCCATGGTTGAACCACCAACAATAATTAAATTATCAGCAATCAGTGGTACAGCTGTTTGCATATAAACATGTGGTAATACTTTACCCATGCCTTTCATTAAATCAACTGAGCCATTTTCACCAAAACCAGAACACAATTTACCCGTGTCGGCATCTAATGCGATCAGTTTTGGATTGGTTGCAGTCGTTGTAATAATACGTTTACTACACTCTTGTACAACAGGAGCTGGTGCTGCGACAGTAGTTGCAACCACAGGCGCAGTTTTTGTTGCATTCGCATCAAAGTAACTTACACCACGACATGTTTGATGTTGTTGTAAGTATGAACCTTCGCGTTTATGGATGTATTTCCATTTAACTTTACCAGTTTCAGGCTCTAAAGCATGAATTTGGTTGTTTGGAGTACAGAGGTATAAAGTGTTATTCACTTTAAGCGGGGTTGCTTGGAATGTGTATTCAGAAGCATCTACTTCTGGATCACGAACGTCACCTGTGTGATATTCCCATGCAAGCTCAAGATCTTTAACATTTGTTGCGTTAATTTGATCTAATTTTGAATAACGAAGTGCATTTTCACCACCACCGTATGCCGCCCAATCTTGGTCAGCAACAGCATCATTTGATGCTTCAGCAGTATTGGTAATATTGCCTTTTTCACGAATTGAATCATGAAATAACAAGCCAAATACAATCACGATCATGATACCGACAGTTCCACCTAAAAAAGGATGAAACTTACGATTTTCAGATGCTGGTGTTGTAGAGGCAGCTTTAAATAAAGGTTTGACGATAAATGGTAATGATAACCAGAAACCAATAAATGCAAAAATAGCACCACGTGGTATCCATTGCCATTTATCTAAACCAACTTCAGCTAAAATCCAAATCAGAATGGCCCACATCACCACTGCATAGAAAGTGAGGACAATTTTTTTCTGAAGAAATAATAAAACTGCTGTAATGAGTAGTGCAATACTGATGATAAAGTAGGCTGAACTACCGCCAACCATCAGTAATTTGACACTCATATACATTAAAGCAAGAGCGAATATTGCAATAACAATACTCGTGATTTTGTTTAACATATTCGATTTCTCTGTTATGGTTTTGATTAAACTTTAGTCCATTTTTGGAAGGAAAAATGGATTAAATGATTAACCAGCAATAATTTCGATAATTTTAAAAGCCAAAACATGAATCCTGCTGATCGCTAAACATTGAGAACTTGAATTTTTCCCAATATAAACTTATTAGCAGATAATTCATTTTGACCCAACAGAACGTTTATTGATAAATTGAATTCCAGTTGCGCAAAAGACATGAAATTTTCTATTTTGCTGAATTCGGCTATTTCAAATAAACGTTAAAACATGTCAATCGGACATTATTGATTCAAAGGCTTTAGTGCTATAAAACCTTTTTTATTTAAAAAATTCATCAGTTTAAATATTTTGAGATATTCAATAATGACCGATTAGCGTCAGTATTCAAATGATAAACTTATGTGATAAATTTATCACGGGGAGATAAAGTAAACACATTATAAAGTATTTATATAAGAAAAAATGCATTAATTATCATTTTTTGTCATTTGATATCAAAATTTCTTGTAATATATAAAGCCTCAAATATCTTTTGTATTTTTAATTTAAGACTAAAAATTGTCTTTATCTTAGGATTATTCCATGAATCTCTCTTATTCTCTACGGATGACGATCATCTGTAGTGCTGTACTCATGTGTCAAAATTCAATTGCAAATGAGCCTTGGTCGCAAGATCGACAATGGTTATTGGGTGACTGGAATGGCAATCGTCAAGCATTGTTAGATCAAGGTTATAAATTTAATACTTCAATTATTACCGAAAGTGCAACCAATGTAGATGGTGGTTATAATGATGATAATAAACTTCTACATGCCTATACGTTGACACTCGGTACAGCGCTCGATTTAGAAAAAATAGCAGGTTGGAAAGACACTGAAGCCAGTGTGGTGATTACTAAACGTGATGGTCAATCTTTGTCTGGGCAACGTATTGCTGATCCACGTGCAGGACATTTTAGTAATACACAAGAAACTTACGGTCGTGGTCAAAACTGGCGTTTAACACAAGCATGGATCAAGAAAGGCTTTATGGAGAATACCCTGCAAGTTAAAGCAGGTCGTATGGGACTCAATGAAGACTTTGGTGGTAGTCAGTGTGAATTCCAAAACTTACTTCTTTGCGGTAATCAGGTCGGTAAAACCAACGGAAGTATCTGGTACAACTTCCCTGTATCAGGTTGGGCTGCCAATGTGAAATATCAGTTTGCACCAGAGTGGTCGGTTGCAACGGGTTTATATGAAATCAATCCAGAAAATATGCTTGAAAATCGTGGTTTCAACTTAATGATGGATGAAACTTCAGGTGCGATTATTCCACTTGAGGTCGTTTGGAAGCCAAAACTGAACGATTTAGCAGGAGAATATAAACTCGGTGGTTTTTATGCCAATGTAGATGTTACTGATGTTAAAAATAACGAAGAACATCAAAGAAAACATGGTATCTGGGCAGGCGCACAACAGCAGTTAACCGCGCGTGATGGCGATAAAAACCGTGGTCTATTTGCCTCAGTAAGCTTGGTAGTAAATGATAAGAGCACTGCGCAAGTTGAAGCAACGCAACAGCTTGCCGTTTGGTACAAGGGGCCATTTGATAGCCGTCCAAAAGACTCAATCGGTCTTGGTATCATTCATTTAGATGTCAACGATCGAGTTCGTGATGCACAGAACTTAAAAAATGAATTGAATGGTTTAACGGTGAGTGATTATAGCAATAGCTTATATCAGCCGATTCAACATAACGAAGTTAACGTTGAATTGAACTATACCTATCGTTGGTCGCCTGCAGTGATGTTCCGTCCAAATATTCAGTATATTTTCCAACCAGGTGGTGTAAAAGAAGTGGATAATGCCTGGGTTGCTGGTCTAACTATGCAGTTAAATTTCTAATTTAGATAAAACTATCTGATTCATATCAATTTATATTGATGAGAATGGATTACATTTTGACTTTAAAATCTACTTGATTAAGGGATTTTGTTATCACCTAAGGTGGGTGTTAAAGTCATTATGTAATCATGACTCAAGATGAAACGATCATTTTTTAAATTATATTAAAATTTAAGCTAGTCGTATTATCAAGTTGATTTCTAAACCCTTTTATCAGCTTATATTTTTAGATGAAAAAATTCAGTAATGATCTAAAGAAGATGTTGTATCTGTTTAGGTCATCATGAACTTAAAATTTGTCTTAAATCTTTGTCTTTAAACATTATCTTTAAACAGTGTCGTAATACTTGTCTAAATGCTAATCAAATAATACCTGATGGTTTTAAAGCCATTTAATGAGTGGATTATCCGATACCATTTAAAGCTTTATTCAGTAATTCATGCTGGCGCATTGAGGAATTAAAAGGGATCGATTGATATTAGTCTTGAGTCATATATATCTTTCAAAAGTCATTATTCACAGCAGACACTCATCAAGATTATTTCTTCATCCTAATCTTTTACCAAAGCGGGAAGGGATTACTCAATATCAATAAAAAAGTATGATTTGAATCTTTATTTTATTTGTATTTTAAAGAAAAAGAGTGAAGAAATAATATCGTTCCAACCATCGACAAGCTCACTTATAGTATGATTTGCTTAAACAACGTCTTAACAATATTTTTTAAATTCCTAAACCCTAATCTTAAATAGAATTAAATTTAGCGTATTAACTTCGCTTAAATAGAATTAAATTGAATGAGAGTGAAAATGAAAGCCTTATTTTTAGCAGCGATGTTTGGTCTTGGTGCTGTACAAACATTACATTCTGCTGAAGCGATACCATCAACAGTTATGGCAAATCCAAGTCAAACTGGTTTTTATGTTTATACATTCGGACCATATAAAATTGTGGCATTGCTGGATGGTTATTTAGAGATTGAGCGTGAATCATTTAATAAAAATATTACAAATGAAGAAAGATTGATTTTACTGGATCAATTCGGGATTCAATCAGCACTTAAAACCCCTGTAAATGCATTCTTAATCGACGATGGTCAATCCGTGATGTTAATTGACAGTGGAGCCGCGAGCTGTTTTGGAGAAAAACTAGGTTCAACCGCAGAGCAGATTGAGGCCGCGGGTTATAATTTAAATACAATAAATACTGTGTTTTTGACGCATCTCCAACCAGATCATGTTTGTGGAATCAGTAAAGCAGGTAAAGCCGTATTTCCATATGCATCAGTCTATGTTCATGAAGATGAAGAAAAATATTGGTTAGAGCCAAATGCCATTTCGAAAATCCCTTTGAGTTCACAAGAAAATTTTAAATCAACGCTCGCTCAAATATCACAAGCTATTGCGCCGTATAAGCAATTTATGAGTTTTCGTACATTTAAAGATGGGTCAGTAATTAATGGTATAGAGGTCGTCAATTCAGCAGGCCATACACCCGGACATCGAAGTTTTAAATTGCGTAGTTCTGATCAAGAGTTATTGTTTTTGGGTGATGTGGCACATTCGTACCAATTACAATTTGAGCAGCCAAAATTTTCAGTCGACTTTGATGTCGATGCGCAGCAAGCCGCTCAAACACGCTTAGATATTTTTAATAAAGTTGCACAGAATAAAACATTGGTGGCTGCTGCTCATATGCCATTTCCGGGTATCGGTCATATTCAGAAAAATAATGCTTCTCAATTTAAGTGGATTGCTGTAGGTTCTCCTGTGACTCCTGTGACTCCTGTGACTCCTGTGACTCCTGTGACTCCTGTGACTCCTGTGACTCCTGTGACTCCTGTGACTCCTGTGACTCCTGTGACTCCTGTGACTCCTGTGACTCCTGTGACTCCTGTGACTCCTGTGACTCCTGTGACTCCTGTGACTCCTGTGACTCCTGTGACTCCTGTGACTCCTGTGACTCCTGTGACTCCTGTGACTCCTGTGACTCCTGTGACTCCTGTGACTCCTGTGACTCCTGTGACTCCTGTGACTCCTGTGACTCCTGTGACTCCTGTGACTCCTGTGACTCCTGTGACTCCTGTGACTCCTGTGACTCCTGTGACTCCTGTGACTCCTGTGACTCCTGTGACTCCTGTGACTCCTGTGACTCCTGTGACTCCTGTGACTCCTGTGACTGTGATCCAAGATCAAGAGCAGCCAGTAGAACCAAAACTATCAGAACATGAACAAGCTCAAGAAGTGATTCAACCTGCTTTAGTCATAAAAAAAGAATTAAAAGCTGAAAGTAAATTATCAAATACTTCAGTACCTGCAATGACGATACCGCTTGCAGATGCACCAGTCGTTAAAGCCCAGCCGATTCCACGGAACTAAAAATTTAGGCATAAAAAAGGCTCAAAATGAGCCTTTTTTATGCCTATTTGTGTGTGTTAATGGATGAATGTGATGAAATAAAATATTAAGGAGTCGCTTTTGATTCTTTTAAATATTCATTTAATGCTTTGCGACCCAATGCAGGATCATCGGTAAAGACACCATCAACACCGGCCTTGAAGAATATCTTCATTTCAGCGATTGCACCAGTTTCACATTTTTCTTCAGGTTTATTGCTGCAATCTAAGTAGTCAGGCAAAAACTCATTTTCAGGACGTAAAGTATAAGGATGAACTTTGAGTCCTGCTGCATGGGCATCTTTCACAAATGAGGTTGGCGTAGCAGGAAGGGTGTTTGGAACAATATAGGTTTTGCTTGGACCCACACCATCTGCATATTTCGATACGGCTACAAGACCTTGAGGTGTTGCCATTTGACCGTAATTAACAGAAGAATTTTGTAGAACACCATCTGCTGGAATTTCGGTTTTACCGCTGTAAAGTTGGATGACTTTTGCATGTTTAATGGTTTTAAGCTGATCCAGTTGTTGACGAATATATTTGAGATTATTGACTTCAAAAGATTGTAAATATACAGGGGCAATATCTCGGCTATATGGATGTTTAGCGAGCGTATCGAGCAAAGTATTTTCAAGTGGCAGATTTAAATTTTGAAAATAACTTGGATGTTTGGTTTCGATGTATAAGCCAATCACTTTGCCTGTCTTAACATAATGACTTTGAGCAAGATCAAGTATTTCTACTAAGGTCGGTATATCAAATTGATCATTATATTGAGTATTGGCTGGGCGGATTTTTGGAATACGTTCTCTCGCTTTAAGTTGTTTCAACTCAGCGAGACTAAAGTCCTCAGTAAACCAACCTCTGTAACTTATCCCATCAATTATTTTTGTTTTTTCACGATCAGCAAATTGGGCGAGCGTGCTGACATTGGTGGTTCCACCAATTTCATTTTCATGACGTGCCACCAAAAAACCATCTTTTGTTGAAACTAAATCAGGTTCTATAAAGTCTGCACCATCATCAATGGCTTTTTGATATGCAGCCAACGTATGTTCAGGTCTTAAGGCACTTGCTCCGCGGTGACCGATAATTAAAATTTTAGGTTCTTCAACTTGAGGTGGCGTAGAAATAAAGTTATTGTCATCATCACTATTGCAGGCTGTGAGTGAAAGTAAAATACTGCTTGAAAGGAAGATTTTTTTTATCATCAGATACTCAATTTTTATAAGTTAAAAGGGCTATTCATCTTTAAAATTGGCCTTGTTTTTATTGCTGAAAACCATCATGCGATATGAAATAAAAACAATAGCGAGTTTCCATTCAAAGTTCTCATAGTGCTTAGAGTATCTATGGTTATTTTTTCATTAAGATGACACGAATAGTGTATTAAATTGAGATCACTCTTTCATACAATTTTAAACACATCTCAATCGATAGAACACTGAAATGTATACAGCATATTTTAAAGTTTAATTTCTAATCATGGGGCCTTTGATCGCGCCTTCATATTTTCTTCATAGTTTCCTAAATCTGAAAGGTTTCTGTTATTTAAACTTGTTTTTTTATGAGTTGTCACGGAAGATCAATCGGCTTGATCTGTTTTTAATCATTGTATTTTTCTTTTCATCCAAGAATGAAATAAACGCAAGAATGAAATAAACGAATGTTATCTAAATTTTTTATTGAACGTCCTATTTTTGCAGGCGTACTCGCAATCATCGTTATGGCGATGGGTATCTTTGCAGTCAATAGCTTACCTGTGGAGCGTTATCCTGATATTGCGCCTCCTCGGATTACTGTATCTGCAACATATACAGGGGCAGATGCTGAAACAGTAGAAGAAAGTGTGACCCAAGTTTTAGAACAACAAATCAAGGGTATCGATAACTTACTTTATTTTAGCTCAAGCAGTGACTCTTCAGGGCGAAGTCGTATTAGTCTCAGCTTTGAAAATGGAACGGATCCTGACACTGCTCAAGTACAAGTTCAAAACAGCATTAATGGCGTGATCAATCGTTTGCCGGATGATGTGCAAAGACAAGGGGTGAACGTTTATAAGTCTTTAAGCGACACCTTTATGGTGGTCGGTTTATACGATAGCCTCAATAAGAGTAATAATATTGAGCTATCTGATTATTTAGCAGATCACATTGAACAAGAAATTGCTCGAGTTGCAGGTGTGGGTGAGGTCGATGTTTTTGGCTCCCAATATGCAATGCGAATTTGGCTAAATCCCAATTTACTGAAACAATACTCGCTGATGCCAAGTGATGTTCGGAGTGCTATTGAAGCTCAAAATACACAAGTAGCTGCAGGTGGGATTGGTGATCTACCGACAGTAGAGGACCAATATTTAAATGCCAAGGTGACAGCAGGCTCTCGGTTAAGAACCGTAGAAGAATTTAATAATATTATTGTTAAAGCCTCTGCAGGCGGAAGTTTTGTTTATTTAAAAGATATTGCCCGAGTCGAATTGGGCGCGGAAAACTATCAAGCCTTTAATACAATTAATGGTTTTCCATCTGGTGGATTAGCCGTTTCTATGTCATCGGGTGCAAATGCTTTAGAAACCTCTGCACAGATCAAATCGATTTTAGACGAAATCACCAAAAAGTTGCCTGAAGGCTATAAGATCGTTTATCCACGCGACAACACACCTTTTGTTCAAGAATCAATCAAAGAAGTCATTAAAACATTGATTGAAGCGATCATCTTGGTGGTGCTGGTGATGTTCTTGTTTTTACAAAGTTGGCGTGCAACCTTAATTCCGACCTTAACTGTACCGATTGTTATTTTTGGAACTTTTGCCGTTTTGTATGCACTCGGCATGACCATTAATACCCTGACCTTATTTGCACTGGTATTGGCCATCGGACTGCTGGTTGATGACGCTATTGTGGTGGTTGAAAATGTCGAACGCTTAATGCATGAGCACAATATGACACCACGGCAGGCGTCCATTGAATCCATGCAGGAAATGACAGGTGCACTGATTGGTATTACCGTCGTATTGACAGCGGTCTTTATTCCTATGGCATTTTTTAGTGGTTCGACAGGCGTGATCTATCGCCAGTTTTCGATCACGCTAATTGCAGCGATGTCCTTATCACTCTTAGTTGCTTTAATACTGACGCCAGCTTTATGTGCTTTAATTTTAAAACCAAATATCAAGCCTCAGCGATGGGCGATTTGGTTTAACAAGAACATGGATGCATTGAAAGGTCAGTATTTAAAATTAGTTCAAAAGACATTTGCTTTGAAATGGGTGGTTTTGGTTATTTTTGCGGGTTTAATCAGTGTGTTTGCATTGATGTATAAATCATTGCCTACAAGTTTCATTCCAAGTGAAGATCAAGGTTTCATCAGCGTTCAGTTTCACTTAGCTGAGGGTGCACCGATGTCGAGCAGTCGTGTAGTGGGGGAAGAAATTAGACAATATTTTCTGGAAAAAGAAACCGCAAATGTCGAGTTGGTTCAAATCCGTTATGGGCGCAACTTTTCTGGTACAGGACAAAACTTGGGAACAGGCTTTGTTGCATTAAAACACTGGGATGATCGAACAGGTGCCGATAACTCTGCGCAAGCAATACGAGAGCGAGCAATCAATCATTTTAAAGGGCATAAAAATGCACGCATAATGGTGAACTTGCCAGGTGCAGTCAGTGGCTTAGGAGACACCAATGGCGTGGAGTTCTGGATTCAGGATATCAATGGTCAAGGCCGTAAGTATCTAAATGATCAGTTCTTGTTAATGGAACAAAAAGCACGAGATTTTAGCAGTTTTGAAAATTTAGGCAAAAGATCGAATCCTGATAAAGCAAAATTGAAAGTTAATATCGATCAAAAATTAGTGATGGTGAATGGTCTTTCACAATCAGCAATTAATAGTACGCTTTCTTCAGCTTGGGGCGGTTCATATGTGAATGATTTCATCGATCGTGGTCGAATCAAACGTGTGATGATGCAAGGTGAAGCAGAATATCGCTCGAAACCAGAAGACTTAAATGCCTGGTCAGTGCGTAATAATCTCAACGAAATGATTCCATTTAGTAATTTCTCAACAGTCACTTGGGATGGCGGACCGGATGTGGTCAACCGCTTTCAAGGCTATACTGCGCTGCAGATGGAGGCTGATACAGCAAAGAATGTCAGTTCTGGAGATGCGATGAGCGATCTCAAGACCTTGGTGGATCAACATGAAGGTTTAGGGATTGCATGGAGTGGTTTATCATTTCAAGAGCAAAAGTCGAGTACTCAAGCCGTATGGTTGTACTTGATTTCCGTTGCATTTATTTTCTTGTGTTTGGCTGCCTTATACGAGAGTTGGACCATACCAACAGTGGTGATCGCTGCGATTCCACTGGGTATTGGTGGCAATATCATTTTTAGTTGGCTTGTCGGTTTTCCAAATGACATCTACTTCCAAATTGCACTTTTAACCACAATTGGGCTGTCATGTAAAAATGCAATTTTAATTGTAGAGTTTGCTGCTGTAGCGCAAGAGCGCGGATTAACTGCCGTCAAAGCAGCCATTGAAGGGGCGGGTTTACGCTTACGTCCAATCTTAATGACCTCCTTGGCTTTTGGTGCAGGTGTTGTTCCTCTGGTTTTTGCGGCGGGTGCCGGTGCTGCGAGCCGTCAAGAGATAGGTGTGAGTGTGTTAGGTGGTGTCATTTTTGGAACGTTATTGGTTTTGATTTTTATTCCCTTTATGTATGTACTGATTCGCTCTATCTTTAGCACTAAAAGTAAGGTAGTAAGTTAAAGATTGGAATGGACGTATTCTAGAGATTTGTTCTTTGATTTTTTAATTTATTGAGCCTCTTCTCCTTTAATTGATTGGCAATATATTGAGATATAAAAATACCTTATCCCTTTGGAAGAAGCTTAGGATGAGGAAATAGGCATAATGAGTGTGTTGTGTGAATACTAAATTTTGAAAGAAGTCTAATCGATTGTTATTAAATCTAATTGATTATTATTAAAGTTTATTTAGAAAGTCAGATGAGTAAAGTTTTTATTAGAGCAGCTAATAATTATAAGCTGAGATTAAATTTAGATGATCTCATCTTCTCAGCGGTCTATTCAAAGATCCATTCAAAGACCCATTAGAATTGGGTTTGGTCATACATGATAATGAATATAAGAGGTTAAAATGTCTGCTCAGGATATCCTACAGAAAAATATAATTTCTGCATTAGAACAACAAGATATATCTGGTCTTTTAGCGATCACTGATAAAACCAATGCTGCAACCTTGGCTTTGCATATTCAGAAATTGACCATCGAACAGCAAAGTAAAATTTTAAAGATTATTCCTCAGTCTGCGTATGTTTTTGAGTTTTTTCCACTGAGTCAGCAACTGGCTTTATCCGATAAAATGGATGCAACGCAATTGACTGAATTAATTTCAGATATGCATTCGGATGAGCGAACAGATCTTTATAAAGCGTTACCTCTAAGCATGCAACAACAGGTTTTTGCTCGCCTAAATCGAGATAAACAAGATCAAATTAGAAATTTAATCACCTATCCAGAACAATCTGCTGGGTCAATTATGAGTTCAGACTTTGTGACCATGTCACCTGAACTTACGATGCAGCAAGCGATTGAACAGCTACGGCGTCTCGCACCTGATCGTGAAACTTTATATCTTATTTACATCACCAATGCAGAAAAAAAATTAGAAGGGGTTGTTTCACTCAGACAAATTATTCAATCTGAGCCTGATACCACGATCGCAGAAATTATGAGTACCGACTTGGTGGTTGGGCGTGTCGATGAAGATCAGGAAGATACCGCCAAGGTATTAAATCACTATGATTTCATTGCTTTGCCGATTGTCGATCATCAGGATCATCTTTTGGGAATAGTGACTTATGACGATGTCATGGATGTCCTAGAGGAAGAGTTTACCGAAGATTTTTTAAAGGGAAGTGCGGTTGAGTCAAGTTCAAATCTCAGTTTGAAATCAGCGCCTATATTGTCCTTATATCGGCAGCGGGTTTTTTGGCTGGTGATTTTAGTCTTTGGTAGTCTGCTGTCAGGTGTCGGCATTGCCCACTTTGAAGAAATTATCGCAGCCAATATCGTATTGGTGTTTTTTCTGCCGTTGTTGGTGGGAAGTGGCGGTAATGCAGGTTCACAATCCGCAACACTCATGGTACGTGCTATGGCAACAGGGGATGTATATGCAAAAGACTGGTTTAAATTATTGGGGCGAGAAAGCTTAGTGGCTTTATGCTTAGGCGCTACGATGGCATTTGCAGTGTCTTTATTGGGCTTTTTTCGGGGCGATGAAATGGTGGCCTTGGTGCTAGCGCTGAGTATGATGGGCATTGTGATGATGGGGTGCTTAATTGGAATGAGTTTGCCGTTTATCTTGAATAAACTAGGACTTGATCCAGCGAGTGCATCAGCGCCTTTGGTGACGTCGATTTGTGATGCGACGGGGGTAATCATTTATTTATTCATTGCATCAAAACTCTTACTCAATTTAACCTAGTGATTATATTTTCATTGTTAAAAGATCAGTAAACATTAAAAGTATATTGATTTAGTGATGCAAACCCGTTAAAAACAGTGATCGATGTAGTGAAAATTATTATGACCCAAAAAAATAAACTCACTCAAACTGAAGTGATTCAACTTGAACGTGATTTGGCGAAATTTGCCAATATGATGGATTCAGTCGTGCGTATTCCATTCACTAAACAAGGGGTGGGCGCAGATGCAGCATTGAGTACGATTCCTGTCGCTGGTGATATTGCTGGCTTTGTTTTAACCTGTTATGCCGTCGTTAAAGCGAGACAAATTGGTGTTCCACAAGACAAGTTAAATGGCGTGATTAAATTGGCTGTCATGGATGCAGTTGTTGGTTTTATTCCTGTTGCAGGCACGATCTTTGATATCTTTATTCGTCCAAGTCGTAAGGCTTTAGCAGTAGTACATGATCATATTCGTGAAGAATACGACATCAAGACTGACCATCACGTGGTTCATCCATTTCTACATGAAAAATTAGAAAAGAAACAGCAGAACTCCGCTTTTTGGAGAAATTCTGTCGTGGCTTGGATTTGGCTTCATATTCCAGATATTCTCGGCCTTATATTTCTTGCGATTTTTGCTTTTGCCATTTGGATGGGAGGTAGTTGGTTGTGGCAGTGGTTTCAGCAATAACGCTTAAAACTTAAAACTTAAAACTTAAAACTTAAAAAATAGGTAGACAAGACTGATGCACTTTAAAGGCAGCATAACGGCGAACTTACCTGCAATCGATTTTACTGAAACAGAAAAATTTTATCATTTTTTAGGATTTTCTACGGTCTTTCATTCTGCCGAATGGATGATTCTAAAATTAGATGAGATGTTGCTGGAGTTTTTTCATCATCCTGAGCTTGATGCTCAAAACTCTTGGCATAGTGCCTGTATACGAGTAGAGAATATCGAAGAATATTTTGAGTATTGGTCAGAGTTGAATTGGTCTTTATTTCCAGTCGCAAAAATGACTGCGATCGAGCAGTTGGATGACATTCGTATATTTCATATCGTGGATATCAATGGAAACTTATTGCGTTGTATACAAGAGATGCCTTCGACTCAATGATCCAATGACGATTAAGTAATGAATAAGATCTACAGACGATGAATTGATAAATCTAGAAAAGAAAAAGCCTTCAATACTGAAGGCTTTTTTTGAATCACAGTTGAATCAACAGATTTAATAAAGTGCTTTAATTAACTGAATTGATTAACCGCTTTGATTAACGAATCTAATCAACTAAATCGCTAATTGCTTAACGACAATCAAGTTGACGTAAAGCTGCAACACGTTGTTCAATCGTAGGGTGGGTTTGGAATAAGGCTGCAAGACTAAAACCTTCTTCTTTACCTGCCGAAATAGCAAATGCTTTCATTTCTTTAGGCATTTGATCAGGCATTTCAGATTCGCTTTGTAAACGAAGTAATGCATTGATCATCGCGTCTTTACCAGCCAAACGAGCGCCAGCTTCATCTGCACGGTATTCACGATAGCGAGAGAACCACATCACGATCGCAGAGGCCAAGATCCCAAATACAATATCTAAAGCGATAGTAATGAGGAAGTAGCTCCAACCTGGTGCTTCACCTTCTTCACGACCAAACACATTACGGTCAATAAAATCACCGACGACACGAGCGAAGAACATCACGAAGGCGTTGACGACACCTTGCACCAATGCAAGTGTCACCATGTCACCATTGGCAACGTGACCAATTTCGTGAGCAAGTACCGCGCGTAGTTCATCTTTGTTCATACGCTCAAGTAGACCCGTAGAAACAGCGACTAACGCGTCATTCTTATTCCAACCTGTTGCAAAGGCATTGGATTGGTATGAAGGGAAAATACCCACTTCAGGCATTTTAATTCCTGAACGCTGAGCAAGTTGAGCAACCTCTTGTAATAACCATGCTTCTGCTTGATTACGTGGGGCATTTGGATCTATTAACTCTGTACCTGTGGTCTTTTTTGCCATCCACTTCGACATAAGTAGGGAGATCATTGATCCCACCATACCGAAGACAAAACAGATGACCAATAAGTTGCCAAGATTCAAGCCACCCGCGCCATGGTAACTACCGACACCGAAGAGTGACAAGATTATGCCAGCTACCACCAGTACCGCGAGGTTGGTAAGCAAGAACAAACCAATCCGCATCATCGAGAAAATCCTCTTATAAGTAAAAATTGATATGATTTTTGAATTAAAAAACACAGCATTAAATATGCGTTCTCAACTTGAAAAATTCAAGGTATAAATGCAAATAAATATCAAAAAGTTTGATTAATTCGAAATATAAATTTTTGCAGAGGCTGTCGCATGAGAGGTTGAATAAGAACTAGACGGCGCATCTGTATAACGACCATCAGCGGCAATAATGATTTGTCTTTGCGAATATTTAGGTGTATTGGACTCTTTTACTTGATCTAAATTATTTTCACTCGTTGAGTAATTGGCAGATTGAGCGATCACTTGCGTATTGTTTGAACTTGATGCATTTAAACTATTGAGGCCAGTAGCATATAAGTTGTGAAAACGACTGGTCACGCGCTTTACATAGTCTTGAGTTTCACGAAAAGGCGGGATACCTCCATATTTAGCGACATTACCTTCACCCGCATTGTATCCAGCCAATGCTAAATGAGTGTCGCCATTAAAACGTTTGAGCAGCCAAGCGAGATATTTTGCGCCTGCAAATATATTTTGTTGTGGATCATAGGCATTACTGACATTAAAGCGTTTTGCTGTGGCTGGCATGAGTTGCATTAAACCTTGAGCACCCACTGGAGAACGCGCGTTGATATTAAAACCAGATTCGGTATGCATGACAGCTTTGATTAAACCTTCGGAAATCCCATGCGTTTGAGCTGCTTGACGAATATAATGGTCAAAAGCATTTTTATTTTGATTCTGACTCGGTAGAACGGACGCTTCTGTTTTACCCCAGTTGCTATAACTATGAATATTACTGTCAGGATAGTAGGTTTTCTTTTCGACTTTTAAATGACTGTAATGTCCTTTTTTATTGGTCAATAGCGTTGTGCCATTTTGATCTTTTAATTGATAAATCGTTTGACCTGCCAAAATCTGCGGTGAAACGACAAGAACGTTTACGCACCCCAAAAAATAAATCCATTTAAACGTCATCAATTTTTTCATTATTTTTTTAAATTCAGCTCGTACGATGTAAAAAAGTAGATTAACAAAGAATATGTTCATTAAATACTATGTAATGTTTTTTAACAATAGATTTGCAAAAAAGCAAGTCTAATTTGTTGGGTTATTATCCAAAAAAAATATTTATTTTTATTTATTTTTAATCAGTTGACATGCATAAGTCATTGATAAATATAAACTATAAACGGTGGTTAAAAAATGATCAATTTAAAGAGAAGGCCCATCTAGCCTCGGTAAAAGTTTGTCAAGCCCTATTAAGTCCACAATTTTATCCACAGGTTTTGTGGAAAACTGTGGAAAAGTCCAAAAGATAAGCACTTGGGTTAAAAATTGAACGCAAGCGTCCATTTTTAATGTGTGAATAAGACAGAAAGATGAAAAGAAATAAAACTTTTTAAAAATAAAAATTCTTTAGATGCGATTCATTAACGAATCAGATAAAATTAAGCAGTTTTTTTTTTATGGTTAATGTCGTCTATGTACTCGCCAGTTGAATCCAATCAAGGGTTTAATTTTAAGCCAGAACCTCCTACGAGCTCTGCATATTATCGTTTGTTGAAAAAACTTCGTCGTCAGGTGGGTCACGCAATTCGTGATTTTAAAATGATTGAGGAAGGCGATAAAGTCATGGTCTGTGTGTCTGGTGGTAAAGACAGTTACACCATGCTGGATATCTTGTTACAATTTAAACGAATTTCACCAGTCAAATTTGACGTTGTGGCGGTCAATTTAGATCAAAAGCAACCAGGCTTCCCTGAAGATGTTTTACCGCGTTATTTAGAAGAAAATAACATTCCTTATTATATCTTGGAAAAGGACACCTATAGCATCACCAAGAAGTTGACGCCTGAAGGCAAAACTTATTGCGCTGTATGCTCACGTCTGCGCCGTGGTTCGTTATATGGTTTTGCACAAGAGATTGGTGCAACCAAGGTCGCTTTGGGTCACCACCGCGACGATATCATGGCAACGTTCTTCTTAAATCTATTTCATGGCGGAAGCTTAAAAGCAATGCCACCGAAATTATTGTCATCTGACAAAAAGAATATTTTGATCCGCCCTTTATCCTATGTTGAAGAAAAAGATATTATTAAATATGCGGAAATGCGCAATTTCCCGATTATTCCATGCAACTTGTGTGGATCTCAGGAAAATTTACAGCGTGCGATTATCAATGACATGTTACGTGCCTGGGATAAAGAACATCCGAAGCGCTTACACAGTATTTTTGGCGCAATGCAAAACGTTTCACCATCACAATTAGCAGATCGTGAATTATTTGATTTTGAAGCACTCGATCAACAACGTACATTTGATTTTACTGAAAGTGATGCGACGGCTGAAGAACTACAAACTAAACGTATTAATATGGTGAATTTAGGTTTTGCTGTTGAATAATATATCGTGAAATAAAAAAGCACTCATTTGAGTGCTTTTTTATGATTTGAATATTTCGTAGACTTTAACTCATGCGTTCAAGTCTTTAAATTAATCTTGGAGATAGTGATGGGTTGATTTTTTCTACCAAGACGATCATGTTCAGAGTTGTAATAAAGCATTGACAAATAAGGTAATGAACCTAAATTTATCGCTTTTTAAGCAAATGAAATATTTATTTAAAAAATTGAACGTAGAGTACAAAAAAACGTATGGCTTTTCGAAATTATCATGCTATAACAATTTAGAAGCTAGATGCTCACAATGCTGTTATCTTGGATAGGTAACGCAATAAATTGAATAATACATTGAGGAAAGAACATGCCTGCTTTTTTAACTGATGATTGGTTTGCAAATGTTGATAAATTAACTGCTGAGGCTGGTGATTTAAATCTACCTGCGTCTTTATCTAATCTTGCTTTGAATTTGGTCGTAACAGGTGGTGAAGGTACAACTGAATTATCATTGGATGGTGGTAAAATTCAGAAAGGTGCTTCTGCAAATGCAAAAACGACATTGAACTTAGATGCTGACACGCTTCGTAAAGTTTTCTTGGAATTTGATATGGCTGCGGCAATGCAAGCATTTATGACAGGTAAAATCAAAGTCCAAGGCGACATGTCTCAATTGATGGCTTTACAAACTGCAAAGCCGAGCCAAGAGCAAAAAGATTTATTCAAAAAAGTATTAGAGCAAACGACTTAATACTTTTAAAAAAAAGCTTACCAAAAGGTAAGCTTTTTTTTATTTAACTTGATCAAGTTAAATTTAAAATCGTTCATTTAATGCGATTAAATTAAAAAGACAAAATTAAAGCGATAAAAGATAAGCAATCAGATTAAATACTTTGTAACTTCGGTGTCGATTTAATATGTTCGAGATAAGCGCGTATTCTCGTTACATACTGTACAGCTTGCTTATATCGGCTATTGCTGGACTGATTGCGATTAAGAAAGTCATAAAGTTGAATCCAATCATTAGGATCCTTACCTTGTGCTTTTAAACGTTTCATAATGCCATCTGTTGCACCAGGGCCCATGTTATAAGCCACCAAAGCATACCAATAACGATCTTGCACAGGAATATGGCTGTATTTAGACATCATCAGGTCAAAATACTTAGCCCCGCCTTGAATACTCTGATCAGGATCAACACGATTAGAAACGCCCATGGCTTGAGCAGTATTATTGGTGAGCATCATAATGCCACGAACACCGGTCGGTGATACTGAATCTGGCTTCAAAAAAGACTCTTGATAACCAATCGCAGCCAAAAAGTGCCAATCTAAATTGTACTGTTTCGCTGATTTTTGAAAGCTTGCTTTATAAACGGGTAGGCGTGAAGTCAAATTACGTTGGATAATAGTCCAATCACTTTTTTTCACGACATTGCGGTTATAGAAAGAAGCCATTTGTTGAATGGCACCATTTTGCTTACTTTGACAAACGAAACCACTCGCTGTTTCTGTCAGTGGATCTTCTGCACGCTTAAATACCCAGTTGATATCAGGGTTTAATCCGTTCTTTTCTAAGCTACTAAATTCGCCACACGTGGCCGAAAATCCAGTAAGTTGTTTAGCTTCAATCGTCTGTATTGAAGCTGTGGTCATAGCAAAATTGGCTTTACCTTGCTGAACCATTTTTAAAGCTGCTTCATTATTTGGAACAGTTTTAAATTTTAATTTTACATTAAGACTTTGTGCATAGCTGCTGACTAAGTCATAACCAAACCCATGCTTGAAGTTTCCATCTTTAAATACAACAGTTGGATTAGAAACAGCAACGACAGTTAAGGTGTTTGTATTTACGACAGTGTTATACTGATTGGTCTTTGTTGCATTGATCGCGTGGAAAGGGATGAATGCTGTAGCGAAAACCAGTGCTTTAAATAGGAGAGAGGGAGTAAAAGGTCGTAGGCTAAGCCTCGTACCAGAAGTAGAACTACTGTGCATGTTGTCTCCGCTACAAGTAATTTATGCCCAAAAAAAGCAAAAGCAGTACTGCTTTAAATCTTTAATTTAAAGTGAATAAATTCAATAAGAGTGGGCGTCATGTACGTCATTCAAGATGACATGTGTGGATGGAAAAAAGATGAAGACAACGTCTTCGTACAAAAAGTAATCAAACTAAAACATGTGCGCATAATAATAACGAAATTTAACAATGTCAAATTTTGCACAAAAAATAATTTAAAATGAGCATTTAAGTTTTTGATTTAACTTGATTAAATAAATTATATTATTTTTATCTGTATAAATTAGGCATAAATTGCTTCGAAATGTGACCAATATGTAACTAAAAACATGAATTTTTAAAGGAATAATTCAAGTAATTTTAGATGATCATCACTGTGTAAATAAAAACTAAGTTTCTAAAAAATTAAGATAAAATACTTAAAAATAAATTTTAAAATAGTGATTTGGTCACTAATTTTTTTGGAATTTTTTGTAACAAGCAGATGCGTCTCTGACTTGAATTCGATGTTTAAAAAACAAGCTAATTAATCATAATTCTAAATATTCTCATATGCCGAGGAGGGCAATCGAATTTTGGTTTTTTATGTCTCATTATTCGAAGATTTCAAATCATTTCTGCATTGAAAGTCAATTTAAACTAAATGAATTCTCGTTTTCATCGTTGGTCGTTCTTTGCATAAAAATTCAGCATCACTATTGCCTACTTCTAAAATTCTTTTTGAGTGTGAAGGCATGATTGCAAATCAATTTATTTCAGCCCAAGGATTTTTTTATTCAAATGATCATTTAAATGCATGATGGGTTTTCTCTTCACTTATTATATTGCTGCTTGATGAACGAAAATTGGTTGTTGTTATGGAAGATGTGATTGTTATTATGGAATGAAAGGTTATTTTGTTATAATAAGGATAGTGCTCATTATCTTGTTGAGGTGATACATCGAATACAGATATGAAGAGCCAAAACTCTTGGATTAAAAATTCTTTGCAAATATTTTAAGCATAATTTATGAAGCTATATAGATAGTCGCGTATTAAATAAAAATTCTATTTAAATGAAGAATATAAAATTCTGAATATCGTTTGAATCCAGATCGTGATACTCAATCTTTGAGTCATCTAGTAGCAGTTGCTAATTCAAGATTTAACGATAAAGGTATATATAGATTTTCTTTAAGTTTTCGATAATTTTTTCAATCGGTAGACCATTTTTTACGAGTTTAGTGATAACGATTTAATCGTGCTCTTGGGTTTGTTGTGACTGTTTTTATGGTGACTATTAAAGAAAGAGATCAGGCACTAAAATTTAGCGTTGAAAGACTCAGAAGTAAAAAAGATTAAGATGAAAAAATTTAGCAAAAACATAAAAGCAAAAGACATTGAACTAAAAATGTTGACCTGAATTAAGCAACCATAGGAGTGATCAATTTAAGGATGCTGTTATAGATTTTTAAAAATCTATTGGAAATTGACTTAAAGTATTTTGCTTAAATCGATTATTTCTTTTAAGTATTCAAATTTTTAGATGGTAAAATCCTTGATTTAAACTTTGATCATACGACTCCTACAGACAAGGATAAATGCTTGAGTTTAGTAAAATTGAAATGATGTTTAAGATTATTTTATATGCGAATTCAGTAAAATATTTGAGTCATAAATTGGTAAAAAGACTCAAATCTGCTTGAGGTATTCATCTAAAAATTATTTTAAGAGCGTTCAATGATTTAAGCATGCATTAGAAATTTTAATTTCAACTCATATATTTAAATTGAACAAAACATAAGTTTTTTTTCAATACTAGGAAATTTTAATGCAAACTGAGTAAAGTTCACTCTCGAAATTATTAAACTTCATGCTACAATTGCGCCAATCTTAGCACGGCTTAAAAGCCCTAATTTAATAGGACCTCGCTAATGTTTGCCAATATCTCAATAGCTGAATTTGATCCAGAAATCGCGAAAGCAATTACCAATGAAGATGCACGCCAAGAAGCGCACATCGAGTTAATTGCTTCTGAAAACTATTGCTCACCAGCAGTAATGGAAGCGCAAGGTTCTAAACTTACCAATAAATATGCAGAAGGCTATCCAGGAAAGCGTTATTATGGTGGTTGTGAATACGTAGACGTGATTGAGCAATTAGCGATTGATCGTGCTAAAGAACTCTTTGGTGCTGACTATGCTAACGTTCAACCTCATGCAGGTTCTCAAGCAAATTCAGCTGTTTACTTGGCACTTCTTAACCCAGGTGATACAGTACTGGGTATGAGCTTAGCGCACGGTGGGCATTTGACTCACGGTTCTAAAGTAAGTTTTTCTGGTAAAACATATAATGCTATTCAGTATGGTTTAAACACTGAAACTGGCGAAATCGATTATGAAGAAGTTGAACGTTTAGCTGTAGAGCATAAGCCACGTATGATCGTTGCGGGTTTCTCTGCGTATAGCCAAATTGTAGATTGGCAGCGTTTCCGTGATATCGCGGATAAAGTTGGTGCTTACTTATTCGTAGATATGGCTCACGTTGCTGGTTTAGTGGCTGCTGGTGTTTACCCAAGCCCAGTACAAATCGCTGACGTAACGACAACTACGACGCATAAAACACTTCGTGGTCCTCGTTCAGGTTTGATCCTTGCGAAAGCAAATGAAGAAATTGAGAAAAAGCTTCAATCTGCAGTATTCCCAGGTAATCAAGGTGGACCATTAGTTCACGCGATTGCTGCGAAGGCAATTTGTTTTAAAGAAGCGATGGCTCCTGAATATAAAGAATATCAAAAACAAGTGGTTGTAAATGCGAAGGCGATGGCTGAAGTATTAATCGCACGTGGTTATGATGTTGTTTCTGGTGGGACTGAAAACCATTTATTCTTATTGTCTTTAATTAAACAAGACATTACAGGTAAAGAGGCAGATGCTTGGTTAGGTGCTGCTCACATTACTGTGAATAAAAACTCTGTACCAAACGATCCGCGTTCTCCGTTTGTAACGTCTGGTATTCGTGTGGGTACACCAGCGGTAACAACTCGCGGTTTCGGTGAAGCTGAAGTACGTGATTTGGCAGGTTGGATCGCAGATATTTTAGATGCGAAAGGCGATGAAGCTGTAATTAATACGGTGAAGGCAAAAGTTGAAACGGTTTGTGCTAAATTCCCAGTTTATGCATAAGCGGTTCACTTAAAAAAAGCCCTCATTTTTGAGGGCTTTTTTTAGTCTTTAATAAAATTAAATAACAAGTCATTTATGCATCTCATTTCTGATATAAGTATATTAGATTTAGAAATTGAATATTTGATTCAGCTTAATCATCAAGAGAATATGAATCAACAAATAAGGTAAAACGATAAATGGCAACATCACAAATTATTATTTCTGAACAAGATCTTAAACGCTTGGAAACAATGTTAGATCATCAGATGAAGTTAACGCCGACCATGAAACATTTGGAAGATGAATTGGCACGCGCAGATGTGGTTAAACCGCAGGATGTGCCTGAAAATATTGTGACGATGAATGCCAAAGTAAGTATAACGGTTGCTCCGTCAGTCGAGCCAATTCAAATTACGCTGGTTTATCCGCACGACTTTAAAGGTGAACCTGGACAAGTCAATGTGATTGCACCTATTGGTGCCGCAATATTAGGCTTAGCTGAAGGGCAACACATTGAATGGCCACAACCGAATGGTGATTTAATGAAGGTGAAAATTGAAAAAGTGATTTATCAACCAGAACGTGAAGGTAACTATCTCTAGTTCAAGACAAAATTAAATAGCCCAATGTCTGAAAATGATGACATTGGGGCATTAACATGGTTCAAAGTCTTGAAAAGAAAGTTCTAAATATTGATGACTGTCCTAAATATTAAAATACAGATTGAAACAAGAATCCAATTCGAAACAATTAAATTTTTTTAAGCAAGCAATAAAAGCCCAATTGATTTAATCTAAAATCAAATGAGCTTAATTAATAATAAAAGATAATGAGTAAGAGATAAAACAGTTGGATTATTTATTAACGCTGGTCGTTTCAGGCACGTATTTGATTAAATAGTGCTCGCGAATTTGCATACGTTGTTCTTGAGTCGTCGCATCGGACATTTTTTTTCGCATTTCATTACGTTCAGTTGAACTCATTTGCTGCCAAACTTCACGCATTTTTAGCTTTTCGGGCTCAGGAAGTTGCGTGAACCAATCCATACGTTGTTGTAAGGCAGTGGTTTGTTCAGCAGGGATTTCTTTTAAATTTTGATAACGTTTTATCAGTGCTTCCTGTTCTGTCTCTGACAGGGCATCCCATGTTTCATTGACTTGAGTTTTCGCATCTTTGGAAAAAATCCAAAAACGTTCATATCCTGCAAAACTTGTTTGCAAGAAACCGACAGCACATAATGCTAAGACAATAGTTCTAGCTGCCATGAGCAGTTTTTACCTCACCAAATACAGAAAGCATTTCTAAATCTTCCATCATTTGTGGAGAAAGTTTAGGGCTTACGATAACTTGTTGATTGTTGGGTTGTTCATTTAAGTCTAAAGCATTGGGTAAAATGACAAAACTAGCAATGGCCGCTGCAAGAGCAAAGCCTGTGATTTTCCAAGTCATAAAGCTTGAAAACAAGGATTTTTCTTGAATACGATCCAGCACATTTTCCATCACAACTGCTTTATTGCGGTGATGGCGTGCCAGATGATCCAGTTTATTGGTCACTTGTTTAGCGAAGTCATCATTCTTCATCAGATGATCCCTCTAGATGTGGATTTAAATGAGAAAGTGAGTTTCTTAGACCCTGTATCGCTCGATGATAATGGGTTTTTACACTTCCTTCTGAACAGTCCATAATACTTGCCGTCGTTTGTGTATCAAAGCCTTCCCATGCACGAAGCATAAAAGCTTGTTGTTGACGAGCAGGGAGCTTGGCTATAGAGGCTTGAATTTCCTCAATGGCGACTTCCTGTGCAAGAAACTGTAATGGATTTGGACTGTTTTCGTCTACAATTTCGATGACTTCCTCGTCATCTGAATCAAGATTCGTTTTTTTAAATAACGACATTGGGAATGGTCGACGTGCTTCCTTACGTCGCCAATCTTGTAACTTGTTATTTAAGATTGTATAGAAAAGGGGATACCATTCTGCGGTTGATTTGGCCGCATAGGATTTATGAAGGGATATAAAGGCCTCTTGGACTAAGTCCATAGCGATACCATTATGGCCTTGAGTCGCACTTTCCATCATCACTAGGGCTCGACCCGTCACATCCTGCATGAAAAATTTCAGGCGTTGTTCAGCTGTGCTCAATAGAACACTTGCGTCTTCAGACTGTGCATGTTTCGGTGCTAAATCCATAGAGATGGAAAATCCCGTCATTGGGTACCCACCATTATTATTAATCGTTATCTATATAACGTTAAAAATAATGATAGGTTGACAATTTATACAATTATTTTTAGCAGTTTAAAGGATTTTTATAATTTAAAGCGAAATCGTTACCTTTAATGAACGAATCAGATGCGTTGACGCACCATTTCAAAGAAGCAAATTGAACCAGCTGCAGCTACATTTAAAGACTCTTGGCCACCTGGCTGAGGGATTGTAATTGCAGCAGCGTTGGCTAATGCAAATTCAGATACACCTGATCCTTCATTTCCTAATACCCAAGCACATGGCTGAGTTAAGTCTTTAGAATAAATACTCTCAGGCTCATGTGAACTGGTCACAAAAACTGGAATAGTAAACTTAGTCAATAAGTCTTCAATAGAGACATTTTCATAAGTGTTTAATGCGAAGTGTGCACCCATGCCCGCACGAAGTACGCGAGGAGACCAAAGTGATGCTGATCCTTTTGTACATGCGATTTGTTTGATGCCTGCTGCAGCAGCAGAACGTAGAAGTGTTCCAACATTACCTGGGTCTTGAATATTTTCAAGAATCAAGGTGTCTGCAGAAAAGTCTAATGATTGTGTCGATGATGGAATATCAACAACTGCAAGGCATGCCAAACTTGTACCTAAAGTACTGAGTTCTTTATATAAGCTTTCACCGATAATAAAGACTGTACCTAAGTAATGCTCAGCGATCTTGTCAAAATCTGGATGCTCAATTGCTTTTTCAGTGGTGAAAATGGACGTGATTTGACGTTTTTTTTCCAACCAAGCTAAGCACAAATGCGTACCTTCAAGCACGGTTTGACCTTGCTTTTTACGATAAGTATTTTGCTCAATTAAGCCACGTAAGTGCTTAAGTTTAGGGTTGTCTTTTGATTCTAAATAAATCATTGCCATGGGAGATTTGTCCATGAGCGTAGATGCATTTCTACGCTCAATTTTAATTAAATTAGTTGTGGTAGCGTGTTACAAGATCAACTTCATTGCTCGAGCCAATCACAACAGGAACACGTTGATGCAATTCGGTAGGTTGAATCTCTAATATACGAACACGACCTGTCGTAGACGAACCACCTGCTTGTTCCATTAACATACTCATTGGATTAGCTTCGTACATTAAGCGTAGACGACCAGCTTTTTGAGGATCTTTGGTGTCATATGGGTATAAGAAAATACCGCTACGACAAAGAATGCGGTGAATATCACCCACCATACATGCAACCCAACGCATGTTGAAGTCTTTTTCACGTACAGATGTTTTTCCGTCTTGTAATTCACCGATATAACGTTTCACTGGTGCTTCCCAATGACGTTGATTCGATGCATTAATCGCATATTCTTGTGTATCAGCAGCCACTTGAACATTTTCTGTGGTGAGTAGAAACTCTTTTGAAACAGGATCGAATGTAAAGAAGTCTGTACCAGCACCAACGGTCAGCGCCATCATTGTAGATGGACCATACAATACATAACCCGCAGCTACTTGTTGCGTACCTGCTTGCATAAAGTCTTCAGCATCTGTCACAGATTTTTTTGCTGGAAGAATAGAGAAAATTGTACCTACACACATATTGATATCGATATTACTTGAACCGTCTAGTGGATCAAACAACACCAAATATTTGCCATCAGTTTGTGCTGGGGTAAATTCATCTAATTCTTCAGAGGCTAAACCACCGACATTTGCATTATTTTTTAATGCATCGATGAGATAGTCATTTGAAATCACATCTAATTTTTTCTGCGCTTCGCCTTGAATATTTTCATTTCCAGCGCTGCCTAAAACACCAGCAAGTGCGCCTTTTTGTAAGAGTAAATCGATGTCTTTACAGGTTTGAGCAATAGTTTCGATAACATCAGACAGCTCAGGTGTGAGGTTCCCTTGTTGTTTTTCTAAATATTGGGAAAGTGTGCGGTAAGACATAACAAATGTGCTCCAAGAAAGCGGTAAAAAACTAGCAAAATAAATACTGTGCCTATTTTAGATGAGTTCGACTTAAAATAGAAAGCTTAGAGTGATATTTGTATCGATTTTAGACTTGTAAGAGTTTTATAACCTGCTATGTTGATCATAAGGATTTAAATTTTACAGGGAGAACAATAATGACGACGCTTAAGTTCGAAGCAACTCCGACACCAAGTGAAGCGATTAATTTGGAGGGCATTAGTTCTGAAAAATCTAAAGCAGCATGGAGAGAGTATGAAGCAAAACCGGAATATAAAGATTTTAACAAACACGATTTGATTGAATCGATGCAAAGCGCTGAATCAGACGAGTCTAAATCTTAATACAATGATCTTAATGCATTGTTTCTAATAAATTGTTTTTAATGAATTGTTTTTAAGATATTGATGATTTCTGTTTTCAGATCTCAGCTTTGTTGAGGTGCTTTGTTGAGTTACTTTGATGAGGAGAACGAATTTATGCTGAAATCGCGTTGATTGTATTTTCATGATTTAAATCGTTTTTAAAGATTCAAATGACTGGTCGACTCAAAAGGTATGTGGACCAGTGTAGAAAACGAACTTAGAAAACTGATTAAAATCAAAAAGCGCTCTAATTCATTAGAGCGCTTTTTTTGTATCTAAATGCTTATTATTTTAGAAGTGGAGGAACTGCTTCATAGTTAAGTTCAACACGACGGTTTTCTTTCCATGCTGCTTCATTGTTGCCAGCATTAATTGGCATTTCTTTACCATAACTCACCGCTTCTAATTGACCAGCATTAACACCATTGGTAATTAAGTAGCTTTGAACTGCTTTAGCACGACGTTCGCCAAGTGCCATATTGTATTCACGGGTGCCACGTTCATCTGTATGACCTGTTAATGCAATTTTAGACGCTGCATTTGCCAATAAGAATTGCGCATGTGCTTGAAGAGTTTGGTAATCTTCATTGCTGAGATCACTACTGTCGTAGTCAAAATGCACAACACGTTTCGCTAAAAATGCTTTGTTTGCTTCAGTCACACCCTTAGCAGAAGCACCTACTAAATTTTGAGCATTTAAAGCAGCATCTTCGCTCAAACCAGACGTATTGACAGTGGTCGATGTCGTCGGTGTGTTATTTGCAGTGGTGATGTCAGTTGCAGGTTTGCGGCTTGCACAACCTGTCATCACTAGGCTCACAGCAATGAATGGTAGTGCGAGTGATTTGATTAAATTCATATTGATCTCCTTAAAATAGACAATTCATTATTTTGGTGCCCAAGCTGGTTCGCGAACTTCGCCTTGTTCACTTGGTAAATTCATACGGAAACGACCATCAGTTGACATGATTGCCAATAGCCCACGATTACCTTCACGTGTTGCATAAACCACCATTTGACCATTGGGTGAGAAACTTGGAGATTCATCAAGACTGGTCGGGGTTAAAATATTGGTGATACCTGTCGAAATTTCTTGAATAGCAACTTTGTAGTTACTGCCTGAAGGGCGGTGTACCAGCGCAACATATTTGCCATCTGCACTTAAACTACCGCGTGCATTAAATGCGCCACGGAAAGTGAGTCGCTTGGTCGAATTATCACTGAAATTGTGTTTATAAATTTGAGCAGAACCGCCGCGGTCAGAAGTAAAGATAAAACCTTTACCATCTGGTGTATAACGCGCTTCAGTATCAATCGCTGAGTTATTGGTCATACGTTCAAGTTTACGGGTCGCTAAATCCATTTGGTAAACTTCAGGATTGTCATGCATAGATGCAGTGAACAACATGCTTTTACCATCAGGCGAGAAACTCGGTGCGCCATTTAAACCACGGAAACCCGCTAATTTTTCACGTTGACCTGTTGAAAGGTCTTGAACATAAATGGCAGGGCGTTTGGTTTCAAAAGAAACGTAGGCAATTTTCTTCGCATCAGGTGTCCAAGCTGGAGACAAGATTGGATCTTTTGAGCTTAGAATGGTTTTTGGTTGCTCGCCATCAGTATCGGCAATTTGCAGCGTGTAGCGTGTAGCAGGCGTTGCAGGATTACGTAAGACATACGCAATACGGCCGCTAAAATCACCTTGAATACCTGTAAGGGCTTGGTAGATCGCATCACTGATCATATGTGCTGCTGAACGTACACGCGCCGCAGGGACAGTGAGCAATTCGTTGAGTAAATATTGTTGTTTTTGCACATCGTAGAGTTGGTAATGTACTGCCAGAGAGCCATCTGGATTGGTTTTTACTTCACCATTTACAACATATGGTACGCCTGCCGCATTCCAAGCTGGGCCATTCGCTTGATTAAGACTTGCTGTCGCTGCTAAATTTTTTGAAGAACTGGTGAAACGACCTGAACGATTTAAATCTTGTTCGATGACAGGGTACAAACTTTGGTCCCCTGAAAATGGCACGATAGCAATTTTAGGAGCTTGTTCGGGTGCTTTGGCAATTTCTAAATGGAGTTGCGCATAGCCAGTAGTGATTAGAGCGGGACTAAACGCCGCAATAATCGTCAAACCAAGAAGATGTTTAGAGATTCGTTTCATTATAGGTCACGTGCTCGAAATACTAATTTTTAGATTATGCTAGCTTTGTAGCATATTGACATGATTTTAATCTATATAAAGCATGTAATTATGAAAAATGAATTAAATATGAAAATAAATGCTGCGAATGATGTGATGTATACCTCATTGTATTAATCCTTTATAAACAATCAGCTAAATCCCGCTAATAAGCATTTTATTTTATTGGATTGATGACGATGCTTGAAATGTTGAAATTAATGAATGTCAGAAAATTACTGATCCGTTAAGGCCCGACATCTTCAAATATTAAAAAAATATAAGAGGGCATCTTTAATCAACTGAAAATTTGATATTCATCTTTTGTGGCCACAATGCGATCAATTTTTTAATCAGCAATTATTTGATACAACGAGTCATTCAGGTAGAAAAAAACCTTACCGAGGTAAGGTTTTTTAAAATTTATTGAACAGTAAACGATGCAGTAAAACTGCGTGCTTGGCTTCTTGCTTCTGGATCTGACGGCATTGGATAGGGTGCAGCAGAACGAACAGCTTGTTCTACGCTGGCTTTTACATCTGGATCAGATGCGTTGACGATCACACTATTCACAGCACCACTATCACTTAAACTTACGCGCGCAGTTGCTTTCTGACCTGACGAATTCAAAGGCATACGCCACGCACTTTTGACTTTATTCTCAAAATCACGTTTTGCTGAAGAAGCAATTTTACGTGCTTCAGCCTTTTTGTTTGCAGCCTCTTCTTTGGCTTTTTGTGCAGAGGAAGCACGTTCTGCCTCAGCAGCACGTTCTTTAGCTTCTGCATCAGCTTTCGCTTTATTTGCTGCATCAGTTTTGGCCTTAGCAGCCGCATCGGCTTTGGCTTTATTCGCCGCATCAGCTTTCGCTTTTGCAGCTGCGTCGGCTTTGGCTTTATTTGCTGCATCAGTTTTGGCCTTAGCAGCTGCATCGGCTTTGGCTTTATTTGCTGCATCAGTTTTGGCCTTAGCAGCTGCATCGGCTTTGGCTTTATTCGCTGCATCAGCTTTCGCTTTTGCAGCTGCGTCGGCTTTGGCTTTATTTGCTGCATCTGTTTTAGCTTTTGCAGCTGCATCAGCTTTGGCTTTATTCGCTGCATCAGCTTTCGCTTTTGCAGCTGCGTCGGCTTTGGCTTTATTTGCTGCATCTGTTTTAGCTTTTGCAGCTGCGTCAGCTTTGGCTTTATTCGCCGCATCTGTTTTGGCTTTTGCAGCTGCGTCAGCTTTGGCTTTATTCGCCGCATCCGCTTTGGCTTTTGCAGCCGCATCGGCATTAGCTTCATTCGCCGCTTCCGCTTTGGCTTTTGCAGCCGCATCGGCATTAGCTTTATTCGCAGCATCCGCTTTGGCTTTTGCAGCAGCATCCGCTTTTGTCTTTTGTTCCGCAACTAAAGCTTGTTTCGCAGCATCATCAGGCTGAGTTGTTGGAGGCGGTGCTGCAGCTGGAATGTTAGGCGCATCTTCAACAGGATCAGCCGTTTGTTGAATTACAGGTTTGACATTGCTATGAGCAGTTTCGGTTGACTCGGATTCAACCAAAGATTTTGGTTGTAAGTCTTCAGGTTTAATCAATACGGTTTTTAAAGCTTTAGGTGGCTCATAAGGTTGAGCTAAACCAAGAAACAATAAACCTGAAATAGCAACCACATGCACAGCCACAGTAAATCCGAGTGCAATTTTTTTTTCTTTAGAAAATGGTAGTTTCAAATCTTTCATGGCTTACTTTACAGGTTCGGTCAGTAATCCAACTTGCGTTAAACCTGCATCTTGAAGGTTTGACATCAAGGCAATTACATCACCATAAGGACGAGTTCTATCACCATTAATCACAATATTTAATTGCTGATTATCTGCTTCAGCTTGTGCGCTGACGAGTAGATCTTTCAATTCATCTAAAGTCACAGCCTGTTTAATCTTTTTATATTCGAGATAATAACTGCCATCAGCTTTTAAACTGACCATTGCAGGCGCTGCTTCGGAAACAATCGGACTGCTGTTCGCTTCAGGTAAATCTACTTTTATACCACTGGTAATCATTGGTGCAGTGACCATGAAAATGACCAACAACACCAACATAACGTCGATGTACGGGACGACATTCATATCACTTTTGAGTGGTTTTTTTATGCGTTCAAAACGCCCAGAACGTTGAATTGCCATTAGTCATTTTCCTGTGTTGTTCCCACAGACTGACGTTGTAATAGCGCCACCATTTCTTCTGAAAATAAAGCACGATCTGAATATACTTCTTCACCTTTAGAGGTGTAATGGTTAAAGGCAAGAACCGCAGGAATTGCGGCAAATAAACCAATTGCTGTTGCAATCAGCGCTTCTGCAATACCTGGTGCAACAGTTGCTAAAGTGACTTGTTCAACTTGAGCCAAACCAATGAACGCATTCATGATGCCCCAAACAGTACCGAACAAACCGATATAGGGCGCCACTGAACCGATACTGGCAAGCGCACCTAAACCTTGTTCCATACGGCTTTGATCACGACTCAAACCGACCCGTAAAATACGTTCTGTTCCGTCAATCGTATGTGATGTTTCAGCTTTTGATTTTTTCAGCTTTAAAAACTCACCAAAGCCATGATAGAAAATATCTTCAAGTCCTTCTCGTTTAGAGTTCACTTGCGCATTGTTATACAGGGTGTTCAGCTCTGCACCTGACCAAAAGATTTTTTGGAAATGCGCATCGCCTTGTTGTGCCTTTTTATAAGTCATATGTAACTTGGCAATCAGATACCAACTCAAAAAGGATGCAAGGACTAAAACCAGCATGACCAATTGAACCACGGGACTTGCTTGTAAAATTAGATCTGAAATATGTAGAGATGATTCTATTTGTGTTGCCATAGTTACATGTGCCAGTAGTATTTTTATTCGTGAGCCAACTGTTCTTGGATCAGTTCACGGATTTCGTTGGGAATTCGAACCGGTCTCATGGCTAAACTAATGCAAGCCAATTCAACCTCGCCAGAAGCTAGCATGATTTCACCACGATAAATATTTTGTTGCAATACAAAAGACGTTGCTTTACACGAAACTACACTCGCTGTAACAGTAATTAAGTCATCCATCAGGATAGGGCGAGAATATTTCAAATTAATTTTATGCACCACAAAATGATAATCTTTTTGATGCCAATAATGCGAAACACCTGAAGCACGAAGCCATTCTGTACGCGCACGTTCCATAAAGCGAATATGATTGGCGTGATAAACAATACCACCTGCGTCGGTATCTTCTATATAAACACGAATTTGAAATTCAAATTTATTCGCCATGAGTACTTTCCGTTATATTGGTCAATGTATGCGCTTTGGCACTGTAAATGCTATCAAAGCATTTAGCCTTAGCGAGTAAACTGCGCGATAGTTTATCAGAATGTGATTTCAGTCCTATGGCTGAACAGATCAAATCAAATAAACTGCTGTTGGCGAAAAATATCTTTATACATGAATGATATGTCTAATTATTAATCACTTATTGCTATGAATTTAAACAAAATTTATAAGTCAATTGAGCCGGAATAGGTATGATTTAAAGCGTATCGCAATCCTTTAGATTCAACTTATATTCAACAGATGTCTGGCTTACATTAAGATCAGATACAGTCCTTAAGAGGGAAATAAATCGAATATCTTTAGAAACTCTTTCTAAACTTCACAAGTTCATTATGTTTATTAACTGATTATAAAGCATTGAACTGGAGCAGAATGCAAATGAATAATAATTACTTTATTGATGCAAAATAAGGGTTTAAAATAAGGGTTTAAAAAAAGGCCATTGTATAAATGACCTTAATTTATGCTGCTGATTTTTAGCGAATCTTAAGTGGTTTTTTTCTTGTTCCAATCAGCCTGAACTTGTTCAGCGACTTTTGGATAATCCATAATGAAACGAACGTGACTTTCTACGCCAGTTTTTAAGGTTGCATCATCAACAATAAAGCCGGGGTTGTGGTTTGGCGCAGCGCTAGCCATGTCTTGATTTGCCGGAGTAGCACCTACAAATACGAACAGAGATGGCATAATTTCACCATAGTAAGCAAAGTCTTCACTTGCACTCGCATTGTTGTCGAGTAATTGAAGCTTATCTTCACCATTCACTTTTGCCAGTGTCGGTTGCATGAGTTGAGTAATAACTTTGCCATTTGACGTCACAGGTGCATAAGATGAAATGTCTACTTTCGCAGTTACATCATTAGCCAGTGCGTTGTGCTCAATCATTTTTGGTAAATCTTTAAGAATATTTTGGCGAATGATTTCACTGTTTGAACGAATGGTTCCGACCATATTCACTTTCTCAGGAATTACATTTCCAGCTGTACCGCCTTGAATACTACCGATACTGACGACACCCATGCCTTGAGTTAAATCTGCACGACGACTGACCAAGCTTTGAATATTGCTCACGATTTGAGAAGCAGCATAAATCGGATCACGTCCTAACCAAGGCATAGAACCGTGCGCTTGTTTACCCGTCACTTCAATATTCAATAAATCAGCGCTGTTTAAAATCGCACCATCTTTATACAAGATATTGCCGCTTGGCATACCTGCCATAACATGCATACCAAAAATTACTTCAGGTTTAACTGTTTTGAAAGCACCATCAGAAATCATTTTACGTGCGCCAACTAAGTGGCCATCTTTAAAGTTATCAACATCCGCACCGCCTTCTTCAGCAGGTTGGAATACAAAAACAACAGTACCTTCAATCTTATCTTTGTTGGCCGCTAACGTTTTTGCTGCGCCAAGTAACATCGCTGTATGAGCATCATGTCCGCAAGCATGCATCACTGGCGTTTCTTTACCTTGGTAAATTCCTTTGGCTTTACTGGCAAAAGCGAGTCCTGATTTTTCTTCCATAGGAAGGGCATCCATGTCAGCACGTAAAGCCATGACAGGACCTGGTTTACCGCCTTTCAAGATACCGATCACACCTGTTTTGGCATAACCTTTTTTAACTTCAATACCATAAGACTTAAGTTCTTTTTGAACTAATTCTGAGGTTTTGAACTCCATATTACCCAATTCAGGATGTTGATGAATATGTTGGCGAAGCTTAATGGTATGTGCTTCAACTTTGTTCACAGAGTCATCAACCCAGTCTGCCAGACTGAATTGGCTACAAAGAAGTACAGGGAGACATAGTGAGATTCGCTTTAACTTATTCATACTTTTGGAGAATCCTATAAAATGATAAATAAAGGAGAGATAGTTTTATAATCACATGAAAATTATGTGTTTAGCAAAACCTTTAGAGTGTTTTCAATATACCTTAAAGGTATGGGGTGGGGAGTTTATTGTTTAATAAGCACTTTTTAGTTTTTTAAAATTGTAATTTATTGTATTGAAAATATTCAAATTAAGAATAAAGTTCTTATATAAATCAATTTGTAATCATTAAAAATTGCAATAGAGATTTCCTCACTGTAGAAGAGGTGAGGAGGAGCTTTCTGTTTGTTCTCACTTTTATTTCATATTATTTAATAAAAAGATCTAATTATTTTTATCTAAAAATATCGGAAGTAAGAGTACGTATAATTTAAAATGCTTCTTATCAATCATTAAAGTCAAGTTTGAACTGTTCTGTAGCAAAAAATTCTAGTTGATGGGCTAAATATTGCGCCACAAAAAACTTTTGTTCAGTTTCTTGTATTTTCTTTTGCTTTGGCAATAACTTTTGAAGTTTTTCGAAAATAAAACCGAGCGCTAAAATTCCAATTCCAAGAATGATAAATCGTATAATTTCTGGGAAACTCTCGTTAAAATTAAAGAAAAGATAAAAGGTAATAATTGATATGAATAATGCAACAAATAAATGGCTTAGGTCGATTGAGGGTTGAGTTGTATTTTCTTGGTAAAGAAAAGTCACTTCGGCATCATAATAAATACTAATCCAGATGACAGCTGAGCTTAAATTAAAACATATACTATCAATACTATATTCAGAAGGATGATTGATAATCTGTTCCAGATTATCTTCGTTAAGTTCCATTTGTAGATTGGTTTTTAAATTTCTAAATGTAATCTTAAGCAATAAGTTAAAATATTGACTCATCAATGTCTGTAATGTGGATTGCTCTAAATCGTTAAATTGATCCAGTGGAATATTGCGAGGAATTAATGAAATTAAATTGTTTCCTGATAGTTCCGCGATGTAATTTGATTTAATCTTTTTTAGTATTTGTTCTTCATTCATGTGTTATTGATTACTAATGATAAGTTAAGTATATTATTTTGAATTTAGATTGAAATCAATCAAGAAGACTAAGTCTCCTTGATTTAATCACTTCTCTTTCGGCTCAGGTGGTGTCATCCCAAACTGTAAATACGCCATATTGGTGGCAATACGACCACGTGCGGTACGCATTACATAACCCTGTTGTATTAAATAAGGTTCAATTACATCTTCAAGTGTGCCTGAGTCTTCAGCCATTGCTGCTGCCAAAGCTTCAACGCCACCCGGTCCACCATCAAAACGCTCAAGTAGCATCGATAGATATCGACGGTCTAAAGTATCTAAACCATCTTTATCGACATTCAACATATCTAAAGCGCGTTGTGCCATATCTTGATTAACTTCACCTGTGCCTTTGACTTGGGCATAGTCACGAACACGACGCAATAAACGGTTAGCAATACGCGGCGTACCACGTGCACGACGTGCGATTTCCTTTGCGCCATCTTCCGTCATGGGAACATCCATGAGATTGGCTGAACGTTTCACAATGTGCGTTAAGTCTTCGACTGAATAAAACTCAAGGCGTTGCACAATACCAAAACGGTCACGTAAAGGAGAGGTAAGTAGACCCGCACGTGTAGTCGCAGCCACTAGTGTGAATGGTGGTAAGTCTAATTTAATAGAACGTGCACCGGGCCCTTCACCAATCATGATATCAAGTTGATAGTCTTCCATCGCTGGATAGAGAATTTCTTCAATCACTGGGGAAAGACGGTGGATTTCGTCAATAAATAAAACATCACCTTCTTCAAGATTGGTCAGCATGGCTGCCAAGTCACCCGCACGTTCCAGCACGGGACCAGAAGTTGATTTTAAATTACCACCCATTTCACGTGCAATAATATTGGCCAGTGTAGTTTTACCCAAACCCGGAGGGCCAAAAATCAAGGTGTGATCTAATGCTTCACCGCGCCCACGGGCAGCTCCGATAAAAATTTCCATTTGCTCACGAACCACAGGTTGACCAATATAGTCTTCCAAAGAAGTTGGGCGAATGGCACGATCAAAATGATCTTCAGGTTTTTCAGAACCACTGATTAAACGGTCTTGCATAGTTGGTTTTATCTATCTTTATTTGTTCATGGATTTAAGCGCAGCACGAATAATATCTGATGCTTCAGTGAAATCACCTTTGGCTGCATTGACTAACTTCTGCGCTTCTAAAGGCTTATAACCTAAAGACTGTAAAGCTGCTTCAGCTTCAGCAACCGCAGAATTTCCTGTAAATTGAATTTGAGCTGCGGTTGTTCCAGTGCTTGTACTGCTCATGGCAAAAGTTTTAAAACGATCACGCAATTCAATCATTAAACGTTCTGCTGTTTTAGTACCCACACCCGGAACTTTGACCAATGTCTTCACATCATTATGTTCAACAGTATGAATCAACATCTCTACACTCAATGTTGACAGAATACCGAGGGCCATTTTAGGACCTACGCCATTCACTTTTAACAGCGTTCTAAAAATGATTTTGTCTTGTGTATTTAAAAAACCATACAGTAACTGCGCATCTTCACGCACAGTCAAATGCGTCCACAAAGTCACTTTTTGCCCTGTTTGTAATTGGCAAAATGTTGTTAAAGGCGTATCAACTTCATAGCCAACGCCATTCACATTGAGTAAGACAGTAGGTGCTTCTAAAGCAAGCACTTCACCTATTAGGCATCCGATCATTATTGGTGTTCACTTCATTGTTAATGGTTGAATAGTAGAGGTCATTGTCGAGAAAGGCAAAATAACAGGATCATCTTGAATTATTTATAAACGATTAATCGATTTTATTACAAATAATACCGTGATCAGGCTTTTTAACAGGGCTTATATAGTCTTATAAAAACCCAACTTTATTACCCTTCAGTTCTTGTGCCAAATTATAAGCTTGATGGTCTGAAAATTTTGAAATGATATCGAGTACTTGCATGATATTTTCATAATGATCATCACTAAAATGTGCACCAAAACCTGTAAGAATTGAAAATAACCGTCCGTCTTTAAAACTATGAACTTTGTCAGGCGTTGTGAGAGGAATAAAGGCATCAAGTATGTGTTGTAAGCTCTGATGCGCAATAATTTCTAAACCTGATTTTTGTGGATGTTCAAAAATTTTATCACGAGCTAAATTTTTAGCTTGGTTAATGCCCGCCTCGATATCAGGCGAACAATATTGCAATAAACTGCCTTTAAGCTGACCTGATAATATTTCAAAATGATGCTTTGCAAAAGCAGTGGTCACTTCATCAACCAAACGTTTCATAACGCGACCGCGAAGTGCTGCAATTTTTTGTTGCCAAGTGGTATGAGGCATAGCCAACTCAGAAGGTCGCCCATAATCACCAATAAGATCTAAAAATATCGGCTCAACTTGCTCATATGTGAGCATGTTTAAAATAATGCCATCTTCCAAATCAATGAGGGCATAGCAAATATCATCTGCGGCTTCTAATAGATAGGTCAGTGGATGACGGCAGAAATGATAATCTCCGAGTTGAATCAGACCAAGCTGATCACCAATTTGCTTTAAGATTTCTTTTTCTGATTGATAACAGCCGAACTTAGCACGTTTACTGGCTGGAGTATTGCCTTGCGAAGCAATGGTTTTTGAAAGCCAAGGGTACTTTAAGTAAGCCCCTAACGTTGCGTAAGTTAAGCGCATACCGCCATCGTTGGGGTGATAGTCAATTTTGGTTAACAACCTTAAACCTTGTGCATTGCCCTCAAACTGACGCACATCCGCTTGTTGCTCAGGGCTCAGTGCGGCAAGAAAGTCTCCGTGAGATACATCATCAAACCATTCTCGAATGGCATATTCACCCGCGTGTCCAAAAGGTGGGTTACCAATGTCATGTGCCAAACATGCGGCTTGAATAATCGCCCCGACATCGGCAGGAGAAATCCAAACGGGGAGTTCATCTTTGATTTTTTCAGCAGCCAACATGCCTAAAGAACGCCCAATACAAGACACTTCGAGCGAATGAGTCAAACGTGTATGAATGCCATCATGTTGCGTTAAAGGGTGAACTTGAGTTTTACGATTAAGCTGTCGAAAGCTTTGTGAGAAAATAATACGGTCATAATCTTTATGAAATGGGCTGCGTGCTTGTTCTGAGCTTTGTTTTTTACTGCCAATCCGAATGGTAGAAAGTAGTTCGAGCCAACGCATTTGAGTCATTTATGCTTATTCAGTGATTATTTAGATGCATCATGCCAAAAAATAGAATTTTGCACTAGAGGAGAACGACATAATTTGTCTTCGTGATAGATTCACCACTTAAAGTACGCAGATTGGTAAATGAAATTACTCAGGCTCACACATTAAAGTACCTCATCATTAAAAACAAAGACTGGTGTTTCTAAAGACAAAGATTAGTGTTTTTAAAATAACGGCTTTCATTGCAAAAATTCTATTGAAATTTATCCAATTAGACCTCATGTTAAAGCTATAAATATGAATTAAAGAGAAATGTGCATTATGTTATTTCATTTGCCAAAATTGCCTGCAGAGATTCGCGTTAGTCATCTCAATGCCCGTATTAATGATCAAAGAAAAAAGATTGCACAAAGCACAGCGAGTAAATTTGAGTTACTACAACTTTCACAGCAATTTTCTAAAGAAGCACGTGCGCGTAAAAAGAATAATCAAAAAATTTATGTGTTGGATTTTAAAGGTGATATGGCAGCCTCGGCAGTTGAGAACCTACGAGAAGAAATTACTTTAATTCTGTCTACGGCCAAGGCGGGTCGTGATCGTGTTGTGGTACGTCTCGAAAGTCCAGGCGGCATGGTTCATGGCTATGGTCTTGCAGCTGCACAATTGGTCCGTTTGCGTGATGCAGGTTTTCACCTAACCATCTGTGTAGACAAAGTTGCTGCGAGTGGCGGTTATATGATGGCGTGTATTGGTAATGAAATTATCTCTGCGCCGTTTGCTGTTTTAGGTTCAATTGGTGTCGTTGCACAAGTACCGAATTTTAATCGTTTATTAAAACAACATAATGTGGATTTTGAGCTGTACACAGCAGGTCAATATAAACGTACCGTGACCATGTTCGGTGAAAACACTGAAGAAGGTAAAGCTAAATTTGAAGAAGAGCTACAACAAACACATGTATTGTTTAAGCATTTTGTAGAAAAATATCGTCCGCAATTAAATGTGGAAAAAGTAGCGACGGGTGAACATTGGTACGGTCAAGATTCATTAGATTTGAATTTGGTAGACAAGCTACAAACTTCAGATGAATATTTATTGAATTTATTGACACTGCATGATGTTTATTTGATTCAAACCCGTCGTAAACCAACCTTGGGCGAAAAGCTTGGTTTGCAAGCGGCACAAATGGCAGAGAGTTTGATTCCAGTGGTGATGAATAAAATGCTGGAAAGCTTGTCTAAGGCCAACGCTAATTTAGTCCAAGTGCGTGATCCAAAGCTTTAAATAAAAATTCTATCGCATAAATAAAACTATCTCATAAATAAAAAAGCCAATCACATGATTGGCTTTTTTACGTTTGTTTATTGATTTGATAATAGATCTCTTTCATCAGTCGAAAAATGATCATTGAATGGCCATAAATTGATAGGTAAAAATCCCTTCTCCCTTTGGGAGAAGGTTAGGATGAGGGAATACTTATGATGAGTGTATTGTATGAATAATGACTTTTGAAAGAAGTCTAATGTATTAAGAACCAATGACTTATTGAGTTTATTTTACGTGTAGTTTTTGCTTGTGGTTTTTACGAAGCATAATGATGCCCGCTAGGATAGATCCAAGAGTTGCGATCCACATATCTTTGTGTGCATCCCAAATATCCCCTTGTTGTCCATTATAGTTTTCAGCAGCTTCAGGGGAGAGGCCAATCGCAATGAACCATTCAATCCATTCGTATACCAAACTGCTGGCCATCACGAACTGTACCACCAAAATCAATAAAACCTTGGTCGATAATTGTGGAAGCCAAACTTGAAACAGTCTGAGAAAGAAAGGGTAGAGTAATAATCCATAGGCAAAATGAACCAAACGATCGTACATATTACGCGTCCAACCCATAGATTGATTCAAATCGAAATTAAAAAGTTGTATCAGCCATTCATTATAAGGCACATAAGAATAAAGATAGTGGGCACCTAAAATGTGAATCATTAAAAAGCCAATATAAAGTGCAAAACTCCAAAAGCTGAGTCCTATTTTTTTCAAACAATAAAGCAGAAAGATCAACATCAGGGCAGTCCCGATTTGATGCAAGCCATAAGAGACCCATTCAAGCGGTTGAATGCTGGCGAAAATTAATGCAATCAGGAATAAAGCCAGAATAAAAAAGTGCTTATGGCTCAATGAAGTGTAAATCATAGCGTTATTGTCATTTTTGAATTTTAGGCATTATAGCTGAGAACTTATCCATAAAATCAAAGTCTAATTATAATGATCTCAGTCTACTTTTATTTTTGAACATTTAAATGAATTGTGATGTCTTGTCCATGTTGATCTTAATTCTTATCTCATTTGAGGATTTAGGAAGGACTGTCTGGGCTTTACGTATCTTAATCCGCTAAAATGTCGGTTTAAAATTTCTGGGATATTGGCTATGGCGATCATTGAAGCATTTATTGCGGTGCAAAATTGTTATTTCGACTATGATTTTGAAGAATTAAATCAATTGAGTGATGATTTTCCAGAAGAGCTTTCTGTTTCCCTGCGTGGAATGCATTACAGACATGAGATCCAATATCCAGACGCAACCTATTTTATTTATTTTAGTGAAGTTCTGACAGGTGATGAATTTGAAAAAATGAAAGCGGATTGGATGCGCTATTGCCCACGCTCAGAATGAAATGAGAGATGAGAAATGAGAGATGAGAAATCATTTTTTTAATCCAATAAAAAAGCGAAGTCTAAACTTCGCTTTTTTATTTATTCATTTTATTTATTCAAATTTGAATCAGATTAGATTTTAGCAATCAGTTCTGAAATTTGTTTCGCTTGTTCTGCGGCATTACCCGTATAGCTTGCTGGTGTCATTGTCGCAAGACGTGCACGATCGGCAGCAGGAACAGCTTCCAACTCATTACCATTTACAAAGTCAACCATCATGTCACGTGTCATCGCTTGACCACGAGTAAGGGCTTTTAGTTTTTCGTAAGGTTTTTCAACGTTATAACGACGCATAACAGTTTGGATTGGTTCAGCTAAAACTTCTTGAGCATTGTCCAAATCTTCAAGAATACGTTGAGCATTCAATTCAAGTTTACCAATACCTTTAGAACAAGCTTCAAATGCGATTAAGCTTTGCGCGAAACCTACACCCATATTACGCAGTACGGTTGAATCCGTTAAGTCACGCTGCCAGCGAGATACAGGAAGTTTTTCACCTAAATGACCCAATACAGCATTGGCTAAACCGAGGTTACCTTCAGAGTTCTCGAAGTCAATTGGGTTAACTTTATGTGGCATCGTTGAAGAACCCACTTCACCATCTTTTAAACGTTGTTTGAAGAAACCTAAAGAGATATAGCCCCAAACATCACGGTTAAAGTCGATCAAAATGGTGTTGAAACGACGTAGCGCATCAAAAAGTTCCGCCATGTAGTCATGAGGTTCAATTTGTGTGGTGTACGGGTTAAAGTCTAGACCTAAAGACTCTACAAATGCTTGTGAATGTGCAGGCCAGTTGATTTCTGGATAAGCTGAATAGTGCGCATTGTAGTTACCTACAGCACCATTGATTTTACCGAGCAATTCTACGTTTTGGAATTGTTTGATTTGACGTGCCAAACGATAAGCTACGTTTGCCATTTCTTTACCCAAAGTCGTTGGGCTCGCTGTTTGACCATGTGTACGAGACAGCATAGGTTGGTCAGCGTGTTTTACCGATAAATCAACAATTGCATCGATGATTTGTTGCATTGCAACAACTAAAACTTCACGGCCGCTTTTTAACATTAAAGCATGAGATAAGTTATTGATGTCTTCAGAGGTACATGCAAAGTGAATGAATTCGCCTGCATCTTTTAATGCATCAATATGTGCAATTTTTTCTTTTAAGAAATACTCAACCGCTTTTACATCGTGATTGGTTGTACGTTCAATTTCTTTGATTCGATTTGCATCATCTTCAGTGAAATCAGAAACAATCGCATCAAGTGCTGTATTAGTTTCTGTAGAGAAAGCAGGAACTTCAGTGATTTCTGGGCGGTTAGCAAGCGCTTGTAACCAACGCACTTCAACAGTCACTCGAGCATGGATTAAACCAAACTCTGAAAGGAAGGGACGGAGAGCATCACATTTACTTGCGTAGCGTCCATCAAGTGGAGAAAGTGCGGTTAAAGCGTTCATAGCGATTCCTTAGACATTGGAATTAAACGTACAACAAACCCGGAAAATTTCAAGTTAAACCACCTGAAATTGTAAACGAGCGAGATCTTGAATATCTTTGAGTAGCTTGCGTTTGGTGAAGATCATGGACCATGAACTTCCACCAGACTGACGCCATAAATGCGCCATTTGTAAGCCAGTAAATAGAGATGCACGAATGCGATTCGTGTGAGAACTGTCTTTAAATGCTTCTGCGCTACCTTTGACCATGATCCGTGGATTAATGGATCCAGCTGTTTCAACATAGGTTTGAGCGAGGTTGGCAATGATACTCGGGTGTAAATAGTTATGATCAAAAAAAGAAAGTTGCTTTAGAATTTTTTGTTGTGATTTTTCAATAATTTCTACGAATTTTGGATTGCTATAGACTTTCTTTTCTAAATGCAGCAGGGCCATGGCATAAGACATAGGCAATTTAGCATTGGAAAATTTTGGAATTCTAGATTTTGGAGAAGTATTAAACGGTTGGGTAATGCTATTTTCTAAAGTTTTGAGTCCGAGTGAAATATCGGCGAGTTGTGTAAAGAAATCTAAGGTTTGACAATTTTGATTGGATTGAGGGCGAATATTTAAACTCGCCTTAATCAATTGTTCTAGATAGAAGTTACCGTTTTCACCAATACTCTGTCGTCCTGAGAGCGCTGTCATATGGGTCAGCTGTGTCGATTGAAAAACAGCAGCTAACGCCAAAGCTTTATTTTGACGGTTATTCAGAGTTTGAGGCTGTTGAAAAGGTAACTCTGTCATGCCAGTAATTCCTCAAATAAAATCAGGTTTTGGCGCATTGGTATGATGAATCACACCGCCGCCTAAACAAACTTCATCTACGTAGAAAACTACGCTTTGCCCTGGAGTCACCGCACGTTGCGGTTCATCAAATTCTACACGAACACCATTTGGCATTGTCGAATCTTTGAAAATTACGCAGGTTTGATCAGGTTGACGATAACGGGTTTTTGCAGTGCAACGGAAACCAGTATCAGGAATCGCTTGTTCACCTGCGACCCAATCAATCGCTTCTGACCATAAAGTGGTACTTTGCATCAATGGGTGTTCGTGGCCTTGACCAATCACCAAGCGATTGTTTTCAATGTCTTTATGTAGCACAAACCAAGCGCCTTCAGCAGCGCCTTTTAAGCCGCCCATACCAATGCCGCCACGCTGACCGAGCGTATAGTACATTAAGCCGTGATGTTCACCAACCTCTTTACCATCATCAAGTACAATTTTTCCAGCTTGAGCCGGTAAGTATTGTTTTAAAAAATCATTAAAACGACGTTCACCGATAAAACAGATACCCGTTGAATCTTTTTTCTTTGCTGTTGCCAGTCCTAGTTCTTCGGCAATCCGACGAACTTCTGGCTTTTCAATTTCACCGACGGGGAACAGTGTTTTATTGATTTCACGACCATGTACTGCATGTAAAAAATAGGTTTGATCTTTGTTTTGGTCAACGCCACGAAGTAGAGGAGCATATTCCTCACCACGTGAATTGGTTTCAGTTACACCACGACGGCAGTAATGACCAGTCGCAATAAAGTCTGCACCTAAGTTTACCGCATGATCAAGGAAAGCACGGAATTTGATTTCTTTATTGCACAAAATATCTGGGTTGGGTGTACGACCAGCGGCATATTCTGCAAGAAAATGTTCAAACACACGATCCCAATACTCCATAGCAAAGTTGGCGGTGTGGAGTTTGATGCCGATTTTGTCGCAGACGGCTTGTGCATCGGCAAGATCATCCATCGCCGTACAGTATTCTGTACCGTCATCTTCTTCCCAGTTTTTCATGAAAAGACCTTCAACTTGATAACCTTGTTGAAGTAAAAGTGCCGCAGAAACAGAGGAGTCTACACCACCCGACATACCGACGATGACACGTTGTTGCATAGGACTAAGCATCCAAATTTGAAATAAAGGGAGAGTTTTGGTGCTCATAAACGAGCGATAAAGGAAATTTTTGACCTGATAGAGCATCTTTCACAGCTTTAGTCACTAGTGGACTCCGCGCGCGTGCTGATAATTCAAGTTCATCCAAGGTCATCCACACTGCACCGATTATATCTGTATCGAGCTTTGCATCTTGATGATGTTGAATGTCTTTAGCTAAAAAACAGAAGCGATAATAGGTACGATCTGGAAACATGGGGGGTGTATAACTATAGATACCGAGCAGAGCTTGAATCTCAACCTCGTAGCCCGTTTCCTCCATGGTCTCGCGGACAGCGGCTTGTATTAGACTTTCATTGGCTTCAACATGACCCGCAGGTTGGTTGAATACAGTGTGCGTTACACCTTCTGTATGTTCTTCTACAAACAGGAATTTTCCGTCTTTTTCAACCACAGTTGCGACGGTTACATGTGCAGTCCAAGCTGTCATAGAAAAGCACCAAGGGGGAGAAAAACATATTCTACAAAATTTAGCACGTGGTGGCTATGGTGAAGTATGGAATCTTCAAAACGATTTAGATGAGGTGTTCACTGGACTACATTCATCAGTCATTATTCACACAGCACACTCATGATAAGTCTTCCCTCATCCTAAACTTCTTCTATAAGGAGTTTTATCTATCAATTTATTGTCACTTAATGATCATTTTTTGAATTTTATAAACGCATATCTCTTACGATTCAGACTTCTATTTGAAAGTCTCATCAACGATTAAGATCCTTAAAAAAAAGTACAATATTGGTTTAGATATTCAGTGAATTTTTAATCAGATAAAACTTAAAGTAAACAAAGCTCAATCATTAAAGTGTGTTGGAATGTGCTGTTCGAAAAATAATGAGAAAGTGAAATTTAATCTTTAAAAACAAATTGATTCTTCGCTATGCCTAACATGATGCTTTTCTATTAAAACTAGAATCCATAAGGAGCAATGCTCCCATTCATATTTACTCTTCATCTCGATCACAACATTTGGGCTTTTATCGATACTCTTTAGATTCGAGTAGATCAATCATCTCTGGATGATATAAATTAAGAATCAAGCTGCTTCTAAGCTGATGGAAAGCGCTTATACATTCACTAAGCTGTGGATGCCAATTGAAATCCGATCAAATTTATTATTGATAATGGCTTAATATATTATGTGAAAATTTCATATGATTTTATTGACTGTTTGGATTTTAAAGAAATAGAAAGAATGAGTGAAGATAAAGTTTATGGCTCAGAAATATATTGGACAGAAAATTGATGAAATATAGAAAATGATCAAAATTAAGTGAATATTCCAAAAAAATAAATTCCAAAATTGTTTATCTGTATGCAAATAATTAGTCATACAAAATAATTACTTATTGATTTTTTATGTAATATTTAAATAATTTAGAGCGATTCTAATTCGTGAGCTCAAGCAAAAGCGAAAATATAAAAACTCACTCTTTTTTAGCTTGCATATTTATTTAAATGCTTTGAAAAACACAAATAGACTTGAATGATTTTATGCATTTTTTGCATAGCAGAATTAAATTTTGCATTATCGTTTTCCTTAAAAAAAAGTGACACTTGCCACAGTTAAATGTGGAGTCAAGGATTTTGCATCTAATTTCTTAGAATAGAAAGAACATAAGTTGATCAACATGGAACGTCATCAATGATTTGCTAATCAAGTCATAAATTTGATGCAAAGAAGATTAAAGAAGGAACGATTGAATGAATCAGAAGAAATTGCTCAAATATATCCTGATCGCAATGATCTCAGGAATACTCATTGGTTGGGCTTTACATAATACGTTAACGACGACGCAAATAACTGAAATCGCAGCATACTTCAAGATTGTTACAGATGTGTTTTTAAGACTCATTAAAATGATTATTGCACCTTTAGTTTTTGCAACAATCGTTTCAGGTCTAATCTCCATGGGTAAATCATCTTCATTAGGATCGATTACTTTAAAAGCGATGGGATGGTTCATTGGGGCATCATTTGTATCACTTTTTCTTGGAATGGGTTTAGCCAATTTATTTCAACCAGGATCTGGTATGAACCTGAGTATTCCAAAAGAAGTCGTTGATGTAGGTGTGAGTGCAACAAGTCTAAGCTTAGAAACATTTATTACGCATATTTTTCCGCGTAGTTTTGCTGAAGCGATGGCAAATAATGAAATATTACAAATTCTAGTTTTTTCAATTTTCTTTGGTTCAGCATTGGCTTACGTCCAGAATCGTAGTGAAGCTACAGTGATCGGTCGAATTATTGATGAGCTTTGTAAAGTCATGTTTCGGATCACAGATTATGTGATGGCTCTTGCTCCTATTGCAGTTTTTGCAGCAATAGCATCAGCTATTACTGTTCAAGGACCAAAGTTGATTCTTGATTACAGTATCTTTATTGGACAGTTCTATATTGGCTTGCTCGTACTTTGGACAATTTTAACTCTGTACACGACAAATTTCACAGAACCCTTATCCTATCAGGATTCTGCTTTCTTAAAATTGCCAAAATTTCCTTAAACTCTTCTTTTTTCCCAAAACCAATTAAACGCTGAATCGCCATTTGAACATAGTCTAAACCATAGCGAAATAAACTCATTGAGAGTCGTCCATGCTTCTTTATTTTTATCGCTTTTTTTTGATTATGTTGCCATTCACCCGTTAAGTAACACCAACAGAAGCTTATAGCTAACACCGCAATCAATTTTTTCACTCGTCTAGGGTCTGTCAAGCGCGTATTTTCAAGATTAAACCCGCGTCCTTTGAGACAACTGAATAAGGTTTCAATTTCCCAGCGTAATGCATAATCCTGAATAGCATTGGCATTAAACTGAGGAGAAACGACGAGTAAAAGCTCTCCATTTTCTAACTGTAGTGCACTTATATATAGTTTCACCCGACCAACCAAAATCCGTCGTTTACGACATTCAATTTGACCAACTTTAAGATGGCGAAATAAATCACTAATTTTATGATTCTTTCCTAAATGATTGGTGACAATGAAGTTTTTTTAACACGAATGCAGAAGTTGATGTCTTGTTCAATTAACCATGTAAACCACTGCTCACCGATAAACTCTCTGTCTGCGAACACATTCACAATACGGTCTTTACCAAAAATGGCTATAAAGCGTTGAATCAAAGCAATACGCTCTTTCGTATCTGAATTTCCACGTTTATTAAGCAATGTCCAAAGGATAGGTATCGCTATTCCACGATAAACGATTGCGAGCATCAGGATATTAATATTTCGTTTTCCCCATTTCCAATTGGTTCTATCTAAAGTCAGTTGCACTTGGTCGAATGAAAACATATTGAAAATCAACTGAGAAATTTGACGATAATCAAAATACTGACCTGCAAAGAAGCGCTGCATACGTCGATAAAATGATTGTGGTAAACACTTGATGGGCAAGGCTTTAGATGCAGAAGAAAGATTACATGTTTGCTTTAAAATAATCACAAGCATGATGAGCGCAAAGCACTTTAAATGTGACTTGTTCCATTTTAGAGATTTGTTTAAGATAAGATATAACTCATTGAGATGTGTCATAGTATTCGTCGTTAGAAAACAATTATTGTGACATTATTTCAATGAGTTATCTATTTTTGTCGTGTACAGAGCAATTTTAATTAGTATCGGCTATATCTTCTTGAAAAAAGATGTTTTTAGATTAATGCGTGAAGTGCGAGAACCAACAATGTTGGCATTTGCAACAGCAAGCAGTGAATCGGCTTATCCAAAAACCATGGAAGCGTTAGATAAGTTTGGTGTACCAAAACGTATTACAAGCTTTGTTCTACCTTTGGGCTATTCTTTTAATCTGGACGGTTCGATGATGTATATGGCTTTTGCGGTCTTATTTATCGCCCAAGCTTACAATATTGATTTAAGTTTTGCTCAGCAAGCGTTGATCTTATTCACATTGATGATTACCAGTAAAGGAATTGCTGGCGTTTCTCGCGCATCTATCGTGGTCATTGCTTCAACTCTAGCCATGTTTAAACTTCCTGAAGCGGGTATTTTATTACTACTAGCTGTAGATCAATTCTTAGATATGGGACGAACTGCGACCAACGTTATTGGAAACAGTATTGCTACTGCAGTGATTGCTCGTACTGAAGGGGATAAGCATGATCTTCCAGAAGAAGAAGGCGTTGCAGTAGAAAATCTTGTCCCTGTAAATCGCTATGCTGATCATAGTTAAATTAAAAAAAATAATATTTAACTTCTCAACTCATCAGCTATTTAATTGATTATATTAAAAAGGTGGTTTTTAAAACAATGAATATATCTATGATATGTCATACGTTTTAAAATCACCTTTGTATTTTGGGGCATTAAGACTTTAAAAATAGGATTGATTTATTAAAATAAGTATTCTTGAATTAAAAAGGCCTAAACAATTAGGCCTACTTATTATATTTAAAAATTTTATTGAATATTTTTTAAGAAAAAATATCATTTTTCTTCATATTTAATTCTGATTTTTAACTGGATTGTTTGTTAGTGTGTTCCAAATATAATTAATTTTATTGGTAAAAACTATTTTACGCCTGATAATGTAGATGTCTTGAAAAATATTATACTGATTGCATTCAATAACTTTTAATTTATTTTCAATGATTTCTTTTTCGACTAATATTTTCGGTAGCCATGCGATACCTAAGCCTTGTAAAACTAATTCTTTTAAATCACTAGCATTGTCAGTTTCGTATAAAATTCGGTAGTTTAAATTATTTTCAATTTCTTCATCTACACATTTTCTTAAATATGCTTGTTTACTATAAGCTAATAATGGAAACGTCTGCTCAATTGAATATTTAGGTGTACCATTATCATTTAAAGCCGTTATCGGTAATATTTCCATTTCAAAAATTTTCTGGAACATAAAAAGTGATGAATCCAGTTCTTTCAAAGTTTTTTGATCACAATAACCAATTAAAAAATCACATGAACCTTCCTTAAGTAAGCGCATACCTTGTTTGAGATTAGCGGCAATAATTTCTAATTTCAAATCTTCCATGTTGTTTGATAGTTCATGAATGAAGCGAGGAAAAAATTGGGTAATTAAGGAGTGTGACACTGCAAATTTTACTGTTAATTCATTGTTTTTAATATTTTTTTCTAAGTAGTTAAGTGTTGTATCTAGCTGGTTTTTTATATTTCGAGAAGACGCTAATAAGACTTGACCAGCTTCAGTGAAAGCAATATTTTTACTGTATCTTTTTAAAATTTGAAATCCTAAGGCATTTTCAATATTTTGAATTCTGCGTGTAAATGCAGATTGAGTGACGTGTCGAATTTCTGCCGCTTGCGAAATTGATTCCTCTTGCTCAAGTGCAAGTAAATCTTCGATCCATCGAATTTCCAATGTCATCATTAATCCTTAATTAGTGCAGATATAAAATTATAATCTATTATGCAAAAAATGCATACAGTAATATCTTTTTACATTAGTAAAGAAATATTAAGTGCTCTAATATAAAAATATTGGTTATCAGAGAATATTTTAATGAACATTAATGTCAATACTCGTACTGAAAAAGATTTATTGGGTTTTAAAGAAATTCCTGCTCATTGTTATTATGGTATTCAAACATTCAGAGCACTTGATAATTTTAATTTAAGCCAAAATAAGCTCAGTCAATTTCCATATTTTATTAATGCACTTGCAAAAGTTAAGTCAGCATGTGCAAATGCTAATTTCAAACTGAATAAACTTGAAGAAAATAAAAATAACGCAATTCAGTATGCCTGCCAACAGATTTTAGATTATAAATTTCATGATCAGTTTCCAATTGATATGATTCAGGGTGGGGCTGGAACGTCAACCAATATGAATATTAATGAAGTGATTGCGAATATTGGTTTAGATTTTTTAGGATACTCAAAAGGTGATTATCAATATTTACATCCAAATAATGATGTAAATATGTCGCAATCTACAAATGACGTTTATCCTACAGCGATCAAAATTGGTTTAATTTCAGCATTAAATGACTTAAATGCGCCATTTTTAAATTTAATACAAAGTTTTAAAAATAAGTCAGATGAGTTTTCTCATATTTTAAAAATGGGTCGAACTCAGTTACAAGATGCTGTGCCGATGACCTTAGGTCAAGAATTTGGCGCTTTTGCAAACACGCTACAAAGTGATTTGAACAGACTCAATCAAATCATGCCAGATGCTTTAAGTGTAGTGAATTTGGGAGGAACTGCTATTGGAACTGGCATTAATACTGAATTTAATTACCGTGAATATGCCATAGACTCGTTATCCGAAAGCATGCAAAGAAAAATGAGTAGCGCTACTGATTTAATTGAAGCGACTTCAGATATGGGCGATTTCGTTTTATTATCAAGCTTATTAAAACGTACAGCCACTAAACTATCAAAAATTGCCAATGACTTGCGTTTACTTTCGAGTGGCCCACGCACAGGCATCAATGAAATTCACTTAGAACCACGCCAACCAGGTAGTTCAATTATGCCAGGCAAGGTGAATCCAGTTATTCCTGAAGCAATGAATTTAGTTTGTTATCAAATTATTGCAAATGATTTAGCCATCACTTTAGCAGCAGAAGCAGGGCAGTTGCAGTTAAATGCGATGGAACCTTTGATTGCTTTCAAGTTGTATGAATCCATTGACTTACTATCTAAAGCGATGCAAATGTTCCAATACAAATGTATTGAAAACATCCGTGCTAATGCTGAACATTGTCAGGCAAATGTTGATAATTCAATTGGTATTATTACTGCATTGAATCCATATTTGGGTTATGAAACGACGACACGTATTGCAAAACAAGCCAATGAGTCTGGCAGCAGTGTTTTAGCATTGATTAAAGCTGAAAACTTGCTATCAGATCAATTGTTGGATGATCTTCTTTCGATTAACAATATGGTAAAACCTAAACAGTGTGCTTAATACTAAGTTCATATTAAGTTTTTCAATTCGAAAAGGAATCTATGATTAGATTCCTTTTTTTATTTGATATTGTAAAACATAATGATAAATGATCTGCTCTTTATCATTAAAGTAATTCATATTGATGATTGAAATTCATTAGACTGCTTTCATCCGTCATTTTTTACATAATATATTTACATTCAGTCATCCCTCATCATCGCTTTTTTGACAGAGATAAAAGGAATTTTTATATTGATTTATTGCAGCTCAATGAACATTTTTGATTTAGATGATAGATCTATTATTAAAAATAATTTTATTTGATAACTCATATGAATCTGCTTAGTTAGTTCAAAATAGCTTCCAAAAATTCTGCGCAGCTTAAACAAAGATTGATCAAAAAGCGGATAAGCACCATTTTTAGATATGAAATTACAGTAAATTTGTTATATTATAACATTTCATAAATATACTGTATTTTGATGTGACCATGTCCCCAAAACTTATCTTACTTTCTTCATGTAATTTACTGTCACATAGCTTATTTTCAACCGTTGCGTGGGCAAATAACGCTGAGGAAACTTATGCTTTGCCAGCCATAGTAGTGAAAAGTACAGCAGTCACTGAAGATATTGTGACAAGCACTGCGGCGACAAAGTTTAATCATGATGTGATTGATGTGCCATTTAGTCGGAGTTTGCTTTCTGAAGCGATAATCAAACAGCAGGACTTTCAACGTATTGATGATGCACTTAGCCAAGTCAGTGGCGTCTTTAGTCAGACGAATTATGGTGGCGGTTTTTGGGATAATTTCTCCTTTCGAGGATTCAGTTCCGATCAGAATATTGGTCCTCAAATTCTTCGTAATGGTCTAAGTGTTAATCGTGGTTTAAGTGCGTCAAGAGATATGGTCAATATCGAATCAATAGATTTTTTAAAAGGTCCAATGGCAGCACTTTATGGACGAAGTGAAACAGGTGGTCTGCTCAATATCAACAGCAAAAAGCCACAATGGGAATCGGCAAGTGAAATAAACCTACGTGCCAATAGTTTAGAAAAATACCGTGCAAGCTTTGAACATACCGCACCGATGAATGATCAAGTGGCTTATCGTTTTGCTGTTGCGCATGAAGATAATCAAAGTTATCGAGATCATGTAAGTCAGTCACGGTGGTTTTTTTCACCCCAATTAAGTTGGAAGTTATCTGATCGTACTCAATTAGATTTGGATACTGAATTTACCCGTGTAGAGGGTATATTTGATCGAGGCGTGAGTACTTATCAAAAACAGTTTGTGATGGATCCAAAAACTTTTACCGGTGAGCCGGGCGATGGTGATCATCTGCAAACCGATGAATTCTATCAACTTCGTTTGGCTCATACGTTGAATGATGATTGGAAAATGAAGAGTGCGCTCAGTATAAAAGATTCTTTACTCAAAGGTTTTTCGAGTGAGCCACGCCGTATCCAGAGTGATGGAAGGACTTTAGAACGCCAGAGACGTTTTCGTGAAAACAAGAGTGATGATGCATTATTACAAACAGAACTCTTGGGTACGATCCAACAAGATTGGGCAAAGCATGAAATTTTACTGAGTGCTGAAGTTGGACAACTGAAATATCATCAATTGCAATTGCGACGTAATCATAGTGCTGAAATCCCTAATATTATTGATATTTATCAACCTATCTATGGTCAATATTTACCAGCTTTGCCACTGTTTATTAACACAGAAGATCGACAAAAGTATTTTGCCTTGAATGTACAGGATCAAGTGTTTTTTAATGATCAATGGAGTGTGCTTCTTGGCGCGAGATTTGATCATGTTACACAAGATTTTAGAAATAAAATTGCCGATACTGCTCACAAAAAAGACTTACAACAGACCAGTCCACGTTTCGGTGTAAATTACCGTTTGAATGACGCATGGTCTATCTATGCGAACTATGGCCAATCCTTTGCTATCAATAGTGGAATGGATCGAAATAATCAGGTATTTGATCCTGAAAAAGGTCGTAGTTATGAAGTCGGTAGTAAATATCAGATCAATCCACAAAGCTTAATGAGCTTAGCCATCTTTAAAATGGATAAGGAAAATGTGCTGACTACAGATCCATCCGATAGTAACTTTCAAATTACGGCTGGTGAAGTTTCAAGTCAGGGAATAGAACTAGACCTCGAAACGCAACTGAGTGAACAGTTTTCAGTACGCGCGAGTTATAGTTATGTCGATGCGCAAGTTGAAAAAGATCAGATGCTTAAAAAGGGCTCACGTCTAAGTAACATTCCAAAACATAGTGCTTCGATCAGTGGACAGTATGAGTGGGAATTGGCAAATGCAGAAAAAATTGGCCTAGGTGCGACAACCATTTATGTCGGAGAGCGTAGTGGACATAGTTTTGATAATGGCTTTGATCTGCCTGAATACACGCTGATTCATTTAAATGCGTACTATGCGCCGACTGATCAACTACGTTATCAATTTAACTTAAATAACCTGCTCGATAAAACCTATTACACCGCCAGTTATAGTGAGTTATGGATACAGTCGGGCGATCCATTAAATGCGTCTTTATCTTTACAGTGGAAGTTCTAGAACCTTGTTGGTTTGATGATCCTCATGAACAATCTTCGTGATCTATCTTGTTGATAGAGATATGACTTCAGCTATACGATTTTTAAATGAGTTAGTAGCACAGTGATGTCTCTTTAGGTATTCGAAATATTAACTTTACATTTTAAGGCGAGTCCCATATTCATGTCAGTGCCCATGCAACGTCTACAAGCGATTGATGCCCTAAGAGGTTTAGTTATTCTGATTATGATGCTTGATCATGTGCGTGAGACATTTTACATGCATCTACAAGTATCTGATCCAATGATGATTTCAGAAGTTGATGATGCTCTTTTTGGAAGTCGAATACTTACGCATTTATGTGCGCCTATTTTTGTCGTTCTGACAGGTTTATCCGCATATTTATATCAAGCGAAAAATAATAGTACTCAAATGACCCGAACATTTTTACTGAAACGTGGCCTTTTTCTGATTTTTCTTGAATTAATCGTGATTAATTTCGCATGGACCGGAAAATTTCCGCCTGATGTGGTTTATTTGCAAGTCATTTGGGCCATCGGTTTAAGTATGGTGATATTAGCTGGATTGATTGGATTACCTCAGAAAGTATTATGGGTTATCAGTTTAACGATTATCTTTGGGCATAATTTACTTGATCCAATTTCATTTCAAAATGTTCCCATTCTGAATCATTTATGGTTAATTTTACATGATCGTGGTTGGATTCAGTTTGGTGAAGTCGTTCGCTTTAGAACGTCTTATCCGATTCTTCCTTGGATTGGCATTATTACTTTAGGTTATTGCCTTGGAAATATATTATTTAACGCTTCGCGAGAGATTAAAAATAGAAATAAACGTCTTATTAGCTTCGGTGTTTTGAGCATTGCTTTATTTGTCATACTCAGATCGATTAATGTCTATGGTGATCAAGCATGGGTCTTGATGCCGACCTTTACAGAAACAGCCATGAGTTTTATCAACTTAACCAAATATCCGCCTTCACTCTTGTTTATTTTATGGAATGTTGGCGTGGGATTAATTCTGCTTGCTGTGTTGCAGAAGGTTGAACATAAAAGTTGGGTTGGACCGCTGATCATTTTTGGATCAGTGCCGATGTTCTTTTATATTGTGCATTTGTTTGTATTAAAAGCGCTATATCTGATCGCGTTGAATATTTGGGGACAAACGCATGGTGAGTATTTTAGTGTAGATCATGTGGCTACTCTGTGGTTGATTGCAATTATTTTAAGTATTGCGCTTTATCCAATCATGTCAGCTTTTTCAAAATTTAAGCATCAAAATAAACATATCAGCATCCTCAAATATTTTAAAGATGAATGTTTATTTAATGAATTTTGATTATTGGATTGTTTTTTATATATAACAAAAATCATCTAGTGCTCATAATTTGATATATAAAAATGCATTCTTCCTCTGGGGGAAGGCTATGATAATGCGAATATTAATGATGATTTTTTTCTGTAAAATGATTGATAAAAAAAGTTTATTAATATTTGCATGACTTCAATATTGCAAAAAAGAATGAAAGAAAAAATGCAAAAAAGCCCGAAAGGATCGGGCTTTTAATTTATACGAATATTATTGATATTTTAATCTTGGATGATCAATAACCAACAGTAAATCGTTGTTGGATATGGTTGTTGTTTTCAAGCTCATCAGAGAGTGCAATTGCAAAATCTTCAGCTGAAATTTTACTACCATCTTTACTTACGATCAGTTCATCCTTACCTAAGCGGAACTCACCAGTACGTTTACCTGGTCCAAATTCAGCAGCTGGAGAGATGAAAGTCCAATCGATATCATCTACTTGTTTCAATTTATCTAGAAAATGTACAGCAGCTTCAGCTTCAGGTTTATACGCTTCAGGAAAATCATCTGTATCTAATAAGCGAACATTTTGATTAGGAACGTTTAAACTACCAGCGCCACCTACAACGATATAACGTTTAATTTTTGAATCTCTTACTGAATTAATCAATGCGTTCGCATCCAATCCTTGAAAAGGAACCGAACTAATCACTGCATCTTGGCCTTTAAGTTCAGCAACCAGTGCATCATGGTCATTTAAATCAATGTCTACGGACAACACGCGTTCTGTGTCAGGGACTTTATGTGTATTACGTGCGATGGCTTTAACATAATGGCCTCGTGAAACAAGTTCTTCCAGAATACGTGAACCAGCCATACCTGTTGCACCAATTAAAGCGATCTTCATATAATTCCTCATTATTTTTAAATTATTAAAGTGAATCCCAACATGTTGAGTAATCTGATTTTTAATTGATAAATAAAATACGAAACTTTATAAATCAGTCAAAAAATTAATTAATCAATAATTTAAAAGTTAGAATTGAATCTTCATTCTTATCTATATATGACCTTGATATGTTATTAGTTGAGTCTGCTTTATGTCATAGCCTTGTTAAAACTGTATTTTTTTAATTAGGTTTATGTGTGATCACTGACGCTAATGATAGTTTTTTAGTAAATTTTAATCATAGATCTCTTTAAAAAGTCGAAAAATGATCATTGAGTGGGCATAAATTGATAGGTAAAAATACCTTCTCCCTTTTGGGGGAAGGCTAAAGTGAGTGCATACTGATTGTGCGTATATGATATAAAAATCTTTTATGAAAAATGAAACACGCCTAAAGAATTAGAAAGCTGATTCTTTAATGAGTTCATTGATTTTGATGGTTATTAATTGATAGTTATTGATTTTGATAGTTTGCAGAAACTTTGACATAGTTTTGTGCAGAGTAGGGTAAAAAAGCCAATTCTTTTTCAGTCAATTTTCTGACTTGTTTGACTGGACTTCCCACGTATAAATAACCACTTTCCAAGCGTTTTCGGGGTGGAACCAGTGATCCAGCACCAATCATGACGTCATCTTCAATGATCGCGTCATCTAAAATAATAGTATTAATTCCAACGAGAACACGATCACCAATGGTACAGCCATGCAAAGTTACATGATGCCCAATCGTAACGTCTTCCCCAATAATTAAAGGTGAGCCTTCAGGCTTTGACGCATTTTTATGGCTGACATGTAGCATTGAATGATCTTGAACATTCGAATTTTTACCAATACGAATGAAGTTCACATCCCCACGAATCACCGCAAATGGCCAGATCGAAACATTTTCACCCAATACAACGTCACCAACCACCACCGACATCGGGTCGATGTAATTTGATTCATTGCTCTGAGGGTAAGTATCTAAATAAGCACGAACATTTTGAGTCATTCTAAAGGCTCTCAATTACATTATGTTGAACAGTATAAATTAAAAAAGCATCCATACCGAAATATGAATGCTTAAGTCTCATGCTTAAAATTTAACTCTTGATATAGAAACCGAGATTTAAAAACATAGAGCTAGAGATTTAGAACTTAAAATTTAAAAACTAAGAATTTAAAACTAAAATTCAAATTTAGAAATTAGAATAAGTTACTAAAAAACTGTTTGATATGGTCAAACATACGTGAGAAGAAACCTGCTTCTTCAACCGCTTGTAGTGCAACCAAAGGTTTTTCAGCAATCACTTTCCCGTTTAAAGTTGCTGTAAGTTTACCGACAACTTGACCTTTTTGAAGCGGTGCATTGAGATTAGGTTGTACAGAAATCTGTGTTTGAATCGCATTTGCCTGACCTTTAGGCATAGTCACATTGAACTTTTCAGCTAAGCCTACGTCTACTTGATTTTCTTGGCCAAACCATACTTTAGATGTGGTCAACTTAATATTTGCAGGTTGGACACTGACCGTTTCAAAGTTTGCATAACCCCACGCTAAAATTTCACGTGTTTGAGAAGCACGCGCATTCATGCTTGGTGCACCAAAAATCACTGAAATTAAACGCATTGGTCCGCGTTTAGACGATGTTGTTAGGCAGTAACCCGCTTCTTCAGTATGACCTGTTTTAAGGCCATCTACGCTTGGATCTGTATAAAGAAGGGCATTACGGTTGCCTTGTTTAATACCGTTAAAGGTAAATTCTTTTTCTGAATAGATTGGGTAGTATTTTGAACTGTCATGAATAATATGCTGAGCCAGTGTTGCCATATCTTTCGCTGTTGAATAATGACCTTCAGCTGGCATACCCGTAGAGTTAATAAAATTCGTATTGGTCATACCAATACGTTTTGCCTCTTGGTTCATGCTATGCGCGAAAGTACCCTCATTGCCTGAAATATGTTCAGCCATGGCCTTAGACGCATCATTACCCGATTGGATAATAATCCCGCGTAACATTTCAAGAACTGTTGCGGTTCCATTTAAAGGAACATACATACATGACTCGGCGCTACTTCCACGGCACCAAGCAGACTCGTTCATACGAACTTTTTCGTCTTCAGTCAGTTGGCCATTTAAAAGTTTTTGTTCGATGATGAAACTTGTCATCATTTTTGTCATAGATGCAGGAGCAAGCTTTTCGTTTTCATTTTTGCTTGCAAGAACTTGTCCAGTCTCATAATCCATTAGAACATAAGATTTGTTATTCAATTCTGGAGGTGTGGACAGAACTGTTGCTGCATAAGTAAATGATGGTAATAGTAGTGATGCTGCGATGGCGCTTTTTAGGGTCATTCTGGGTCGTTCCAATCTTATGTGAGCACAAAACAGCTTTGCATTCTAGGATAAACCAAAGCCGACTGCTATGGGGGAAGTCGGCTTATTTCATGCTAATTGTAACTATTTCATGCATCTTTGAAATTTAAGATTGATAATCTTTCACATCGTTGCAAACTTTTTTGTTGCCTTGCTCGCCTGCTGTTTTTGCATCAAGACGTGCTTGCTCTAAAGCAGTCTTAAATGCACTTTGTTTGACCAAGCTTTTTAAAGCAGCATCAGGGCTTTTTTCGTTGGGTAAATAATCTTTTAAAAGCGAGTTATAACCTGCCTTAAACTTATCATCTTGTGGTACGAGGGGCGGGCAGACTTCAGATAGAACGTAGATTGCAGCTAACTCGTCTTTGGTCACATTTTGCTGAGTCACTTCTATATTTTCTTTAATATCTGCTTTATTTTGCTCAGCAAAAGCGGTTGAACTCATTGCAAATGAAGTTGACAATATTCCAGCAGCCAACATAGCCGTTAATTTGTTTTGCATAATACGCCCAAATTTTATAACTAAATGATTTGCATAGAATAAACAATTTTTATGATTAAAAAATAGAGAAAATGTATCAAAGCTGTTGGTCTTGTATGAATAAAACCATTCATTCAGCTTACTTATTCAGAGAATTGATTTAAGCAAACTTTAATATTATGTGTTTATATTTATTATTTAGCGGTTAAACAGCAAGTATTTAGCGGTTAAACAGCAAGATTTAATTTAAAAATCGATATAAAACAAATGATTAATTTCTTTAAATCTGATAGAAATACAGTATTGTTATAATCGTAATTGTTTTGTCCTAACGATGTTGAGCTAGTATTTTCACTCAACACAATATACTGCTCATATTCGCGCTCCGTTATGGTTGAAATTTTGAGTGTGATGCTGCATTGGCTACCAGGAATGATTTAAGCGCTTTATTTCAAGCTTTAGCTTATATGAGCAGTGTTAGATGGTGGTCAAGAACTGATGATCAATCACGGGTTATCAAGAACCAAAGTTTAAGTTGTCATGAGAGCTGATATTTTGAGTTATGGATTCTAGGTTGAGCTCAAGCTTTGTCCTTGCCGTAATAGGAAAATGAAAAGAGATGAACACTAAGATAGAAAGACTAAGACAGAATCAGTCTTGGAGGATATGGTCATCATGTTCGTTAAAATCATCAGATGATCATTTTAAATCGACTGTTAACTGTGGCATTTAGATTGTTTTTTGTTTGAGTCAATCTTAATTTAAACTCACAGATGTAGCGCTAAATGACCTAACTGAGTTAAAAAGACTCTTGAATGCTTATGAGTGTTATAAGTTTGTGAAAAAGTAGGGCTAAACAGTCACATTTACATTAATTTTGCTAATCTTAGATCAGATCTAATTTTATTTAATATTTAACTTTTAAATTGCAGAGAGGGAGTCATGCTTTTGGCCAGACCAGAAAAAGTTTTAAAAATGCCTAAGGTATGGATAAATACACTCATGATTACAGTGGTATCAGTCACTGCAATCTCACTGGTGGGATGTGCTTCAAAGCCGCAGATCAATAATCCTACACGTTATGCGGCGGCTCCAGATTTTTATACAGTACGTTCTGGCGATACATTGAGTAAAATTGCAGCACGTTATGGGTTAAGTTATATCAGCGTTGCTGAAATGAACGATATTGCACCGCCGTATCGAATTTATGTTAACCAATCTATTCGTCTTAAACAGTCTGCAAACCGCAATACAAATCGCTCTACGACGCGTCCATTAGCAACGAATGAAGTACCTATTCAGCGTCAAACAGTTCAATTACCAACAAATACTCAACCGACTTATAGACCTCCAGTTACAACAACAGCGCCAGCAGCAATTGTGTCTACACCGGCAGTTGTTAAATCGACGTCCTTGCGTTGGGTTAAACCGTATAACGGATCTGTATTAGAAAACTTTAATCTTGCAACCAATGTGAAAGGATTACGCTATAGTGGTAATGTTGGTGATCCAATTTTAGCCGCTGCTGATGGTCAAGTGGTATATGCAGCAGATGGTTTAAAAGAGTATGGTAATCTGGTCTTGATTAAACATATCGATGGATATATCACAGCATACGCACACAATAGTAAACTTTTAGTGAAGAGTGGGCAAAATGTATCTGCTGGCCAACAAGTCGCGGAAATGGGTTCAAGTGGTACCACACGTACTATGCTCGAGTTCCAAGTCCGTTTGGATGGCAAACCAATAAATCCTGCAAATATTTTACCGTAGGGATGAATTTAGTTGGTGCAAATATAGAAATTCTTCGTATAATACAATGAGTTGCTTTTTTCTGAAAAGAGTGAAGCATCTCATAATTTCAGAGGGAAATTTATGTTAGATCAACTTCGATCAATGGGTGTTTTTGCATGTGTTGTTGAAAAAAGCTCGTTTAGTGGTGCTGCACGAGATTTGGGTATTACTACAAGTGCTGTAAGTCAACAAATACGTTCATTAGAACAAGAAATGGAAGTTACCCTACTTCATCGGTCAACAAGAAAACTAAGTTTAACAGAAGCAGGGCAGGCGTTCTTTTATAGCTGTCAAGAAATGCTTGCTGCTGCGGAACGTGGAAAAATTAGACTCAATGAATTACGAGATGATTTAGTTGGAGAGTTACGTATAGCAACGACACCAGAGTTGGGGGCAACGCATCTGGTTCCTGCGCTATCGCAATGGATGACTGCACATAAAGGATTGACTGTTCATTTTGAAGCAGAAAATCAATTTATCGATTTAATCCAAGAACGTATAGATATTGCGATTCGCATGTCGTCTAAAATTGAAGAAGTTAATAATTTAACGTATTTACCGCTAGCACGTGTCGATCAAGTTCTGGTTGCATCTCCAAGTTATATTAATCAACACTCGCCTATTTCACGTCCCGAAGATTTGATTAATCATGATCTTATACCTATAACGATCATGAAGAATTATCATCAATTTTCTTTTGAACATAACCTGACAGGCGAAAACGTGGCTTTAGAAATGAAGCACCGAATTCAAACCAATAATGTGTTCGTTGCGAAGTCTTTGTGCCAAAGTGGTCATGGAATTGCTCGGATACTTTATCTGGATGTTCAGAAAGAGTTGATGAATGGAACATTGGTAGAAGTACTGCCTGAGTGGAAACTTCCAGCCTTTGCACTCAGTGCAATGATTTTAAAGCGTGAACAACAACCGATGAAAATTCATCGCTGTTTAGATGCTTTAAAACAGTATTTTAGTCAGTTACCTAGTGGGCGAGTTATACAAGAAGCGTCTTGAAGCTCGAAAATCTAAAAAAGCCACTTTAAGTGGCTTTTTTAGATTTTGTTCGGGATAAATGAATGGCGCTTAACCTTAGTTTAGAAAGTTTTTAATCGCTGGGATCAAACGATTCAACAAATCATCAGCTTGTTCATGATTCATATTGAGGGCAGGCAGCAAACGAACGACGTTGCCTGCGGTTACATTGATGATTAAGTTGTGCTCAATACGTGCAATATCAACCAATTCACCGCATGCTTTTGGTAGTTCAATACCAATCATCATACCAAAACCGCGAACAATCACATTGTGTTCAACCAATTGAGTACGCAATTGTTCAGCCAAATAATGTCCAATTTCAGCTGCATTGGCAACGATATTTTCTTTTTGCATTAAATCGATAATGGTATACACCACGCGTGAACCCAGTGCTGAGCCGCTATAGGTTGAACCATGATTTCCAGCTGTCAAAATACCCAGACCTTTACCTTGGGTCATTACAGCGCCAATTGGGAAGCCATTGCCCAAACCTTTTGCTGTTGTGATGACATCAGGAACAATATTGGTATGTTGATAGGCGAAGTATTTACCTGTACGGCCGTTACCCGTTTGAACTTCGTCAAGCATCATCAACCAATTGTGCTGGTTGCACAAATGACGAATTTCTTCTAAATAGCTAAAACCTTGAGGGGCAGTGTTGACACCACCTTCACCTTGGATGGGCTCAACTAAAATTGCCACGATATCTGGGTGATTGATCGCAGCTTCCGTAATCGCTTCAATGTCACCAAATGGAACTCGAATGAAACCCTCAACGAGGGGAGCAAAACCTTCTTGAACCTTTTTATTACCTGTAGCGGACAATGTTGCCATAGTGCGACCGTGAAATGATCCATCTGCAACAATGATTTTTGGCAGTGCAATGCCTTGCATATGACCAAATTTACGGGCGATTTTAATTGCACCTTCATTCGATTCTGCACCACTATTCGAGAAGAAAATCTCTTCCATTCCTGAAACTTCAGCCAGCTTCTGTGCAGCAGCAGTTTGCCAAGGCACTTCATAGATATTGCTGGTGTGAATTAAGGTTGCTGCTTGTTCAGCAATCGCTTCAGCCAAGACTGGATGCGCATGACCTAAACCACATACTGCAATACCTGTTAAAGCATCTAAATATTCCGTATTGTCAGCTGTGTAAAGGTATGATCCTCGTCCTCGGACAAAGCTGATCGGTTGACGGCTAAAGACAGGCATCAAGTGAGAGGGTTGATCAGTTTGTACCGGTGCGAGGGTAATGTTATTCATGACTAACTCTTAGTTGTTAGGTGGAAAGTAAAAGTTTATCTAAACAAAATCAGCGCGAGATTAAAAGACCCAATGTAAATTTAAGTGGAAAAAATTGGCAATACGTTCTCTTTAAGTGGGATTTAGGTATAATGCACGCAGATGAGTTGAGGATTTAATCAATGACTGAACAAATGCGTGATACAGAAGCGTTAATTCGCGATCAAATTGCTAAACATGCGGTGCTTCTTTATATGAAAGGCACACCACAATTTCCACAATGTGGTTTCTCTGCACGTGCAGTTGAAGCATTGAGCCAAATTGGCCGTCCATTTGCTTATGTGAATATTTTGGAAAACCAAGATATCCGTACAATGTTGCCACAAATCGCAAATTGGCCAACATTTCCACAACTATGGATCAATGCAGAATTGATCGGTGGTAGCGATATCATGCTAGAAATGTTCCAAAATGGCGAACTCAAAACGCTGATTGAACAATATAGCCCAGCAGCTGAAGCGTAATTGAACGTGTTGAAGTTGTAAAAAAAGCGCCTTAAGGCGCTTTTTTTGTCAATGTATCCTCTAGATACATCTTAACTAACGATCAGATTATAATTTTTCTTCTGGCTCTTGCAGCTCTTTTTGAGCGTCTGATTCTTTTTTGGCTTTGTCTTTTTTAGCCTTATCTTTTTTCTTCTTTTTTTTCTTTTTCTTGGTCAGATCTTCAAGTTCAGCACCATCTTCAATCGCTTGCCAATATTCTAACTGCTCCATCACAGCCGCATAAATTGAGCCTTTGGTATAACGACCTTTTTTATTAAGCTGACCCACAGGACGGGCCATTAATATTTCCAGCGCTTCATCAATCGTACGAATGGCATGAATATGGAATTGTCCTGCGGCCACGGCATCGATGACATCCTGACGAATCATTAGATGATCCATATTTTGACGTGGAATGATGACCCCTTGTTTGCCTGTTAAACCTTGAAGCTTACACGCATCGTAGAAGCCTTCGATTTTAGCGTTGACGCCACCAATTGGTTGCACCTGACCCAGTTGGTTCATTGAGCCTGTTATTGCCCAAGACTGATCGATAGGCAGCTGACTAATCGCAGAAATTAAAGCAGACAGCTCTGCAACAGTTGCACTATCGCCATCGACTTGACCATAACTTTGTTCAAACGCGAGTGCTGCTGAAAAATGTAATATTTGTTCGCGACCGAAATGTGCCTTTAAGAAAGACGACATCAACAACACGCCTTTGGCATGAAGTGAGCCTCCAAGCTCTACACTGCGCTCGATGTCAAGAATATCACCGCCACCTTGATAGACAGAAGCCGTTAAGCGAGAAGGAAGACCGAATTCGACATCCGCATAATGAATCACGGATAAGGCATTAATTTGTCCCAAACGGTGACCACGTGTTTCAATTAACTGTGTACCACGTGATAAATCTTGCCAATACAGTTCACGTAAATAACCCAATCGATATTGACGATGTTTGAGTGCAGTATTGATATGCTCTGCAGTGACAATCGTGGCATTGGCCTTAAACGCATGATGATGTGATTCATGAATTAAATCACCCAAAGTCAAGGCGTGTAAGGATAATGAGCTTTGGTCTTCTGCTTGACGGCTAGAATCTGTGAGTAGCGCGGCAAGGGCAGAACGATCAAAAGGGAGGAGTTTGGAAGATTGAACATAGTCAGCAATCAAATGCATGTAGGCTTGTTCATTTTCGTCATTACGTTGTAATGTGTCGGTAAAGTCAGCACGAATTTTGAAGACACTGCCTAACTCAGGTTCGACTTCCAAAATTTCGTAATACACTTCTGGCTCTGCCAACAAGATGACTTTTAAATTTAGTGGAATTGACTCAGGTTCGATCGAGATATTCCCCGTGAGTGTCAACATGTGCTCTAAAGAGGTCAGTTTAATCTGTCCTGACTTGATTGCACGTTTTAAACCTTGCCATGCATAAGGTTGTTCTAAGAGTTGATCAGCTTCCAACATGAGGAAGCCACCATTCGCACGATGTAAAGCACCTGGACGAATCAATGTAAAATCTGTGCTGATCGTGCCTTGTTGAGTCAGTTGCTCTACATGGCCGAGTAAGTTGTAATGTGTTGGAAAGTCTTCAAAAATAACTGGCGCACCAGTGTTGGCTTTATTGCTAATCACCACATTGGCTTGATAACGTGCTGGTACGCGATTGAAATGTGCAGGTGAGAAATCAATTTCTTCTTGCTCAAGCACGGTTTCCACATTTTCGATAATATCGTCAGCATACAGTTTTAAATATTGCTCAAGTCCAACGACATTGGTGAATTTATTCAAGATCAATTCCATGCGCGGAATAATCACTTGTTTCGCGATTTCGCGGTTGAGTTCAGAGACTAAATCTCGTGCTTCATCTTCCAGATCGCCAATTTGTAAGCCCAAACGCTCCAACTTTTTATCCATATAGCGGATATTGGCATTGATTTCTGCGCGTTCTTTGCTATTCAATGCATTAATGTCTTCTTGCGACATTTCTTCAATTTGATCATTGATGAAATGCGTAGGAATAAAGCAATGTTCTTCATTTCGATTAATCAGTTTTAGATCTAGACCTTCGCCTTCGCGTGTTAATTCAACCAACGCATGATGTTGTTCATTACCAGTAATCATTCGAATTTTTTCAATACGATTATGATAGGTTTCTGCGCTAAAACGTCGTTCTAACTGCTTAAAGATGGTTTGCCATGTTTGGTGCAACATGGTTTGAAATTTACTGCCTTGTCCAGCAGGGAAATGCAGAGCGATCGGATTACGTGCATTTTTAAAATTATACACATAGACCCAATCATCGGGTGTCGGCATATTTTTGGCGTGTTGCTGTAGTAAACGCTTCACCATGGTGCGTTTACCTAAGCCCGCTGTACCTACTGCAAAAATATTGTAGCCTGAATAAGGCAATGCAATACCTGCCTCTACAGATGCTTTGGCACGGTCTTGACCCAAGAAATTATTCAGCGGTTTAATTCTTTTTGTTGATGCTGGAATCTTTGCTGCATTGGGTATATGGGTTAATTGTTCGGGTTTTAGTGCTGTTTGAGTCAAAGTGTTTTGAATTTCCGCTTTTTCAAATACTGATGGAACCGCATTTACAAGTGTGACTAAATTTGTGGTGGGTGTTGAAGTTATTACAGCGTTTGAGTTTATTTGATCGTGTTTTTGCGTCACAGGTGAAATCCAAAACTAATAAGTACAGTTGAAAGTCTAAAGGTATACAGGTTTAAGCGGAAAGATCAAGAGAACATCCGCTAAATAACTGCAAAATATCCTGTCATGGTTGCATAAAAATTATTGAAACCAGTGACATTAAAGGGTTGAATAGCATTAATTCATTTTGCCGACAATCACACGCAATGACAGCTCAAACTTCTGGATGGAAATCTGCATTTACAGCCTTTTTAGATCGTCGTGCTTTGATCATGCTCTTTTTGGGTTTTTCAGCCGGTATTCCAATTCTATTGATTTTCTCAAGTCTTTCATTGTGGTTGGGTGAGGCGGGCATTTCAAAAAGTGCCGTAACTTTTTTTAGTTGGGCGGCATTGGGGTATTCATTCAAGTTTGTATGGGCACCGCTCATTGATGAACTACCAGTTCCATTTTTAACGAAAATACTTGGACGTCGACGTGCATGGTTGTTAATTGCACAGATATTGATTATTTGTGCCATCTGTATCATGGCATTTTCAGATCCAGCTTTAGGGCAAGCTTATTTGTATCAAATGGCGGCAGGTGCAGTGCTTCTGGGCTTCTCAGCGGCCACGCAAGATATCGTGATTGATGCCTACCGTATTGAACTTGCTGAAACACAAATGCAAACCGTTTTGGCCTCTACCTACAATGCGGGTTATCGCATAGGAATGATCATTGCAGGTGCTGGTGCGTTATTTTTGGCAGCCAAACTGGGAACAGCGAAAGGCAATTATATATATGAGGCTTGGAAATTTACTTACTTGGTCATGGCTGCCGTCATGCTCATTGGTATTATCACAACCTTAGTCATTCGTGAACCTCAAGTAGATCGTGTGCGTAAAGAATATAAGCGCAGCGACTATTATCGCTTGATTGGAGTTTTCTTTATTGCGGTGAGTAGTTTTGTACTCAGTTATATTGTCTTAGGTCAGCTGATCGAGTCAATTATTGCAAATTTCATAATCGAAGACTCGTTTGCATTGTTTAGTTTAGAAGCGGCAAGATTCATCGGTTCTGGTGCAGTTGCATTTGGTATAGGTGCCATCCTCGTCAAGTTAGGCGCAGTCAATCAACAAATGGCCTATGAAACTTGGGTTAATCCTGTTGCGGATTTCTTTGAGCGTTACGGCTTAAAATTGGCGTTGGTGCTATTATTACTCATTGGTTTTTATCGAATTTCAGACATCATTGCAGGTGTGATATCGAACGTTTTCTACCAAGACCTCAATTTTAGTAAAGAACAAATCGCTGAAGCTGTTAAAATTTATGGGGTGATTTTTACCTTAATAGGTGGTTTCTTAGGTGGTTTGTTGGCGCAACGCTTTAACATCATGAAATTGATGTTTATTGGTGCTGTACTCGCCAGCTCCACCAATTTGATTTTTATCGGTTTAGTGAAGTCGGGGCAACAGCTTGCTGATGTTTCAGTGCAAGTCGGGCAGAATCTATATACCGCCCAAAGCGATGAGGTTGGTTATTTTAAATTGATCATTCCTGCTGATGTGTTGAATAAAGAAGATAAAATCAGTGTTCAGACTCAATTCACACATTCAGATCAAGAAGCGATCAAGGTTGATCTGCCTTATTTAAAAGCAAATAAGCAGCCTCAAATTTTATTTTATCCCTTATCTCAAGATAATCGATTACGAAGTTCTGAATTGAATCAAAGCATTGTTGTAAAAGGTCAATTATCAGGAATTGATCTGAATCAAGCACATGTGAATAAATCGATTTATTTGGTCTTAGATGGAAAGGATTATCCAGCGAAAGTAGATTCTCAAGGTTTAATTACTGGGGTTATTGATGGACAGGCACTCTCAACAGCACAAGATAAGACCATTCGTTTTAAAACTGAGGATTCATCTCTGAGTGAAGCGACTACCAAAGCTGCTTTATCTTATCAAGTAGATACAACGTCTAATCCAGTTCCACTTTCAATTGATATCGATCCTATTTCAGTCGTAGATGTCGATGCACAACCATTTGTCGAAGTAAAAGGAAAAGTGATTAAAGAATACAGTTCAAATTGGCTGTATTTTGCCATTATTGTTGATAACTTAGCTTCTGGTCTGGCAGGAGCAGCTTTCATTGCCTTTTTATCGAGTTTGACCAGTGTGTCATTTACAGCAGTTCAATATGCGATTTTCAGTTCACTAATGACCCTTACACCTAAGATTTTAGGTGGATATTCGGGTACTATAGTGTCAAATATTGGTTATCCAAATTTCTTTCTCATGACCACCTTGATTGGTATTCCAATTCTTATTTTAGTGGTTTGGGTGGGAATGTTATTAAGCGATCACCATAAGCAAGTTGTTAATAAGGATGAATAATATGCGAATGCTGCATACCATGTTACGTGTTGGTAATTTAGAAAAGTCACTTCAATTTTATACAGAAGTGTTGGGCATGACTTTACTGCGTAAACGTGATTATGAAGAAGGGCGTTTTACTTTGGCTTTTGTCGGTTATGGCGATGAAGAAAACCATACTGTATTAGAACTCACACATAACTGGGATACATCAAGTTATGAGCTTGGAAATGCTTATGGTCATATCGCAATTGGTGTCGACGATGCATATCAAGCGTGTAGTGACATAAAATCACGTGGCGGCAACGTCGTCCGTGAAGCTGGACCTATGAAAGGGGGCGTAACAGTAATTGCTTTTGTTGAAGATCCAGATGGTTATAAAATTGAACTAATTCAATTGGATAAAGATGCTCGAAATAATTAATTCGTAATATTTATTTGAACAATCATTAATTTAGGAAATAGTGAACATTTTAATCTAATGTTCACTTTATTTGTAAAGCTCAGTAAGATGGTTAATCACACGATCAACCCTGAACACTGGGCTTTTTTCATGCCTAAAAATACACTGGTTTACACCATATAAAACTCAAGGAATGAATATGTTGAAATTTTTGGCATTAGATCGTTTTACCATTTTGTTATTTATCATGGTGATATTAGCCAGTGTTGTGCCTGTTTCTGGACAAGCTGCAGACATATTTGGAGTGTTGACCACCATTGCAATAGCGATCTTATTCTTCTTGCATGGCGCAAAGCTTTCTCGTCAAGCGGTCCGAGAGGGGATTATGCATTGGAGATTGCATACACTAGTTTTCGTTATCACATTTGCTTTATTTCCTATACTGGGGCTGATGGCAAAACCGATTCTTTTACCTGTGTTGGGCACTGAATTGTATTGGGGCTTTTTGTTTATGTGTTTTCTGCCTTCAACTGTTCAGTCATCCATTGCATTTACTTCGGTGGCAAAAGGAAATGTTGCAGCAGCAGTGTGTAGTGCATCGTTCTCAAATATTATCGGCATGTTTATCACACCGGTTTTAGTGATGTTCTTTATTCTTGGGCAAAGCAGTCATGACTTTGATCCAACCTCAGCGATTATAAAAATTACGTTACTTTTATTGGTTCCTTTTATTTTAGGTCAAATTTTAAGACCTTATGTATTCCCACACATGCAGCGTTTACCCACACTGGTCAAAACCTTTGATCAAGGCTCTATTTTAATGGTGGTATATGGTGCTTTTAGTGGCGCCGTCGTGGCAGGCTTATGGAAAGAGGTGAGTGTTGAAACGTTATTGTGGCTAACATTGGCTTGTTCTGTTTTATTGACGATTGTCATGTTACTTTCGCTATATATTCCTAAATGGTTAGGTTTTAATACCTCGGATCAGACTGCAATTTTCTTCTGTAGTTCTAAGAAAACCTTAGCCAGTGGTGTGCCCATGGCGCAGATTTTATTTATTGGTCAACCTTTGGGGATGATCGTTTTACCGATCATGATTTTCCACCAAATTCAGCTGATGGTGTGCAGTATTATTGCCAATTATTGGTCGAAAAAGTATAAAACTGAACTTGATGAATAACTCGCTATATCAAAAAAATTGGAGTATAATTCTGTCCACTTGTTGCGCTTAGCCCTGACGGTAGCCGTCTCGGTGGGCCAAAAGAATGGTCTGTTGTGGTGTTGATCTGCTTATTTTTATCGTTAAAGTTAAAAATTTGCCATTTCCTCAATATTGAGAGTGATCAATTGCGATGACAGCTAAACCTTCTTAATTAAATGGAGAATCGACCATGCGTGCCGATATTCACCCAAAATACGAAACTTTAGTTGCTACTTGTTCATGTGGTAACGTAATCGAAACTCGTTCAGCTCTTGGTAAAGAAACAATGTACCTAGACGTATGTTCAGCTTGCCACCCATTCTACACTGGTAAGCAAAAGAATGTGGACACTGGCGGTCGTATCGACAAGTTCAAACAACGTTTTTCTGGTATGTCACGTTCTATCAAACGTTAATACGAGAAAACAAAAAAAACAGGCTTTATGCCTGTTTTTTTTCGTCTAAAATTTATTTAAATCAAAAAGACAGTTTTATTCAACCTCTTTCATAGATGAATAAATGATCATTGAGTGGTAATACATTGAGATGTAAAAATACCTTTTCCCTTTGGGAGAATATTAGAATGATGGAATACTCATGATTATTGCGCTTTGTGAATAATGACTTATGAAAGAAGTCTATTGATCTTGTATATCTGTTAAATGATCAAGTTTCTTTTGGAAATAATCACCTTGTAAAAATCGAACATCAACATTCCATGCATTCGCAAAGCTGTCCATATCGTGAAGACCTTTCAAAAGAATTTGAAGCGGTCGAACTGCATTATATTCCTGAATCTGCTTTTGTAATTGATTTAAACCTTGTTCGAAATTAAGCATTTCGGTAAAGGTTTCATCCAAAGTAAAAAGATTAATATTTGTTTTATGCAGAATCGTTTGGCTTGCAGAGGCTGAGCCAAAATTTCGAATAGCGACATCTACACCCTTATTCTTTAATAACTGAATGCTTTGACTGGTGATTGATAAATGTTGAACAAAGTTTTCTTCATCAAATTGTAAAATAATGGGTTTGGTTGCTTTACTACCGATAATGCTGATTAACTTTTCAAGCAGACCAATTAAATGTGGGGGTGCTAATAAGATATGATAATTTAAATTAATAATCAGTTTTGCTTCAGGATACTGCGTAATAAAATTATGCAGCTGTTTAGATGACTCCACTAAAATCCAACGATCAATTTTAATCGACAATTCAGGATTTTGATCAAGTTCTGTTAAATCTGTGATCGAGATCCATTGGTCTTTATAAACAAAACCACAACTGACTTCATAGGTATTTAAACTGGTATCTTCTTTATCATAAATCTGTTGATATTTTAACTGAATTTGATTGAGATCTAGAGCTTGTTGTAATTCAGAGAGCAGTAGTGCGTCATCAGGGTGATGATTGGGTACGAGGTCAATTTCAAACGCAGTTGTTTCTGAATCTTCATCTATATTTAAGCTTTCTAAGCCTTGAATAACGTCATCATTCATCAAGCTATGTTCGGATGAATTTGACACTGAATGAGTGATGAGTCTATTGTTATAAGCCAGTGTAATGATCTGCTCAAATGAATCTATATTAAACTTATCGTCATCAAACTTATTATCATCAAATTTATTGTCATCAAACATATTACCATCAAAAATATGGTAACCCAGTTTCACATGTTGAGGAAAATTTTGATTAGAAATGGTGACCAATTGAGGTTTTTCTAAAGCTTGTAAACCATATAAACGCGATTTTAAGACTTCCAATGTATCAGCCTGAATAATCGTCGCATAAAGTGCGATTTCAATTCTAAAAACTGTGTGATTGACTTGTTCACGAATAAGGTCTGACAGCTTTTCAAAATAAGTTTTAAAAATTTTCCAATCAGCAGTAAGAATACTGTCAGGACAGCTGGATAAACTAAAAACCACCAAGGCATTGAACTTTGCCGGATGATGGTCTAAAAAAAGATTCATTTTATCGAGCACGTTCTGGAAAGAATTATTATGACGCGTGTTAACTTCGTCAATAAGATCCAAAGAATTTTCGATAACAGTTGAAGCTTGTTTAAAATCAACGATGATTTGGAGTGAATCTTCTTCTGTTGATGGATAAAACTCTATAATGAGAGGGCCTAAAGCGCGTATATTTATATTTTTGGATTCAATTTCAAATTGATTAGAATCAAAATCACCCTTTGAAACACGTTTAAAATGCTTTTTAAAATCATTTAAATTTACAGGCTGTAGAATATCCAATAAAGGTAGGCCAATAATACTGCTGTCATCCTCTAATCCAAAAAGATTTAAATAAGCTTGGTTGACTTCTATATGGATGCCTTCTTGCAGTATGGCTATCGCTTTATTTTCTTTCTCAGCTATTTCAATTTTTTCCAATTGAGCTTTGAGTAAATCATTTTCAAGGATGTTTTGATATTCTAAGGCGCGGTAATAGTTTAACCCGCGCATAATTGAAATATAAAAACGCTCTGGATATTCGAGATTTAATATCTCATAAACACCTTGTGCGATATAGTTTTTATAGAGATCTTCGGATTGTTCATGGTGTTCTAAAACAAATAAAGGAGTATTAACTGTTTGTTTATCTTTCATTGTGCTGATGACTTGATCAAATGTGCAGTCATCAGAATGAGCGAAAATAATTAAATCCCAGGGGGAGTTGAGTTGTTTTTCGAAAGTCGTTAAATCATCAATTTGAATTGCATGGATAGCGTGATTTTGATTCTTGAAAATATTCAATATTTGATTAAATCGAATTTGATGATCATCAATAACTAAAATTCGTGTAACTGATTGTTTTAAAGATTGATTGAACAATAAGTTTCTCACTTTAATGCTTCCCATACATCTTGATGACTATTGGATTCTACTGAATATTGTGCAATGAATTGTTCAATTAAAAGATATTGTTCATCATCCAATAACTCAAAATCCATTTGAATAAAACTTTGCGTAATTAAAAGGTTTTTCAGTAAATGAATTTTAATATCGTGTTCATTTAATCTTAAATGTGCTGAAAGTTGCTCTTTGAACAAAGGTGAGTTAGGTAGAATTAAACTTGATTGTTTTTGCTCAATGTTTTGATTTTGAATCAATAAGCACGGTTGATAAGTGAAGTTTTTACGATCTGTGAAAACTTTAACCGCACAAGGATAAACATCTTGGCCAATAATTTCTAAACCTAACTCAAAACTTGAATTAATAGATTGTTTTATCCAACGAATAACACCACCTTTCCATTTGTTATTGATACTTTCATTCATCAAAATAAATTCACCAGTCCGTAGATGATTGGGTGCTTCTTGATCGATCCATCTCACACGAAAACCATTAATACTCATATCAAGTACTTGGCTTTGATAAATTTTATTCGATTGTTGATCAAGAGGATTTATTTGCTTATTTTGTTTATATTGATTTTCTGAATCAATAAAATATGAATCAGAAGCAAGCATTGAGTTGGTCAGTTGCACAGGAGGAAGTTTTAATGTTTCTTGAAAATTCTGTGCTTTAGAAAGATAAAAGTGTGCAGTTAAGAGTCCAAAACCAATTTGAAGTTGTGCTGAATATTCATAACGTTCGTGGCGTCTTTCACTATTTGAACCTAAAACATTTTGTGCATGAAATTTTAAGGGCGCTGATAAGTAGGCCTTTTCATTTTTAGAAAGATATTCGTTTTCTTTTTGGATGGTCAGATTGATATGTTCAAGTAAATTTTGTGTCGCAATATATATGTTGGGCTTAAAACTTTCATGTTGCTTACGATTATAAACAGGGGGATGGTCTTTAGTCGTATCAATAATATAACGTGATAGCGTATTTTCACGAGTTAAAATATTAACTTTTTGTGCCCAGTCCAAAGTACATTGATACAAAGCGTATATTTCAGAAGGTCGAATTTGATGCGTATTGAAAATTTCTAACAACAGAACTTGTGCATAAGACTGCTGAATATTTTTAATGATATGGTGGGTGCCTTGTAATTGGTTAATATTGATGAGATGTTCTTGATTTTTTAGAGATAAATCATAGAGAAAATGCGTCATTAACCATTGATTTGAAAAAGCAGAACTATAAAGCATCTGTTGCTGAACCAGGAGTAAACCCAATTGTTCTAAGGCGTAATAGGTCGAAAGTATTCGCGCTGTTTTTAAGTTTTTATTTTGTTTAAATTTAAATAAGGAAAATTTTTGTTGCTTAAGTTGTTGCTCACTGCGCTGCGCAATATCGATATAAATATCTGCAAAAAAAGTACGTAATCGAGTGGTTAACTCAATGATGTCTCTATTTCTATCGGAGTGAAATAGGCCTTGATTCAGAAATTTTTTTTCAAGGTTATTTAGAATGTTTTCAATTAAAGGGTGTAAAGCTTGGATCAGATCAAAACGAAGTGTTTCAGTACACTTTAATTCAGCAATTTCGTAAAGTGCTTTAAAGATAACTTCTGTTGTATCGCCCAATTGTGAAATTGACAGTTTAGAAGACCATCGAGTTATTGCATCTGGGGTTGCATCAGAAAAACTTAGCTGCTCTCTATTTAATGCTGTAGGGTACTGAAAAATATCTGATATTTGTGCCTGATCCATTTGCCGAGTCTCTAAAAAGTTGCAACTCCAAAAAGCGGTGTCTTATTCTTTTCGCCCGCTATTTCCCTGACGAGTTTGGGTACTAAATATCCGGGTAATCCGGCAAGTACGTCTTGATAAATTTGATCAATTCTTTCACTGTTTAAATCAAAATGATGCGCACCTTTGACCTTATCTAAAACATGTAGATAGTATGGCAAAATACGAGCTTCAAATAAACGATGACTTAAATTAATCAATGTTTCAGCAGAATCATTTACGTTTTTGAGTAAGACCGCTTGATTGAACACTAAAATGTTTTGCTCAACCAATTGTGATAATTTTAAGCAGGTAAAATCATCTAATTCTGCAGCATGATTTGAGTGTATCACTAGTATTATACGTAGCCTACTGTTTTTTAATAAGGAAACTAGCTCATCGTCAATACGGTTGGGGATGACGACGGGCACACGAGAATGGATTCTTAAAATTTTAATATGTTCAATCGATTCTAATCTTTCGATCCAAAGCGCGAGTTTACGATTCGATAAAGTCAGTGGATCACCACCACTTAAAATGACCTCATTAATTTTTGTTTGTTGATTTAGATATTCTTTGATGTTAAGCCAGTCATCATTTTTAGGTAAATTTTCTTGATAAGGGAAATGACGACGAAAGCAATATCGACAATGCACTGCACATGCGCCTGTAAGTGTCAGTAAAAATCTAGATTGGTATTTATGTAAGACACCGGGCAAATGATTGGCAGCTTCTTCATCTAAAGGATCAGTGACATAGCCCGCATGTTCTTCAAGCTCTAGATGATGTGGAAGCACCTGAAGTAGTAAGGGATCGAGTGGATCACCGACTTTCATTTTTCCGACGAAAGCACGGGGTACGCGTAGTTTGAATTGTTCCGAGGCTAGAATTGCCCCTGATAACAGCTGATCGGGAGAGAGTTTAAGTGTTTCAAGCAATTCTAAAGGGTCAGTAATTAAGTCACTGAGTTGAGATTGCCAGTTTTGCTCTTGATACAAATAGTTTATCATGCCGCATGTAAAAAATAATGCTAGTCTAGCATTAATAGATTTAAGTTAGTAAGTTTGGAGCGAGCCTTACATGGCCAATTATTCTACAAATGACTTTAAGCAAGGCCTTAAAGTGATGCTTGACGGTAACCCATGTTCAATCATGGAAAATGAATATGTAAAACCTGGTAAGGGTCAAGCATTCAACCGTGTTAAGTTACGTAACCTTCGTAGCGGTAAAGTTTTAGAAAAAACTTTTAAATCGAACGAAACTTTAGAAGCTGCAGATATTCTAGAAGTTGAAATGGAATATCTTTATAACGACGGCGAACTTTGGAACTTTATGGATCCGGTGAGCTTCGAACAAATTGCAGCAGATAAAGTTGCAATGGGTGATGCTGCTAAATGGTTGAAAGATGATTCAAATGAAAAATGTACGATCATGTTATTTAATGGCGTGCCATTAAACGTGAGCGCACCTAATTTCGTGACCCTGAAAATTGTGGAAACTGATCCAGGTGTTCGTGGTGATACTTCAGGTGGTGGCGGTAAGCCAGCGAAATTGGAAACCGGTGCTGTAGTACGCGTTCCATTATTCGTACAGCAAGAAGAAAGTGTTCGTGTTGATACACGTACAGGTGATTATTTAGAACGTGCATAATGGTTTGAAAATAGACTATTATTGAAAGGGATGATGAAAATCATCCCTTTTTTTATGCCAAAGTATTAGATGAATAAAAACAGTTGAGGAGTAAAGTCGTAAGGGAAAACGGCAGTGTATCGAACAATAAAAATCAAGCTGATTTAACGCAATTTCAGAATGAAGGATGAGATATGGAACAGATACAAGAGAAGCCAAGCATGGTTTCCAAATTGATTTGGATTATAGTTGCTATTGTGGGGGCAGTATCTTTCGGGATTCTGGCCTTAAGTCGCGGTGAACATGTCAATGCAGTGTGGATGGTTTTAGCTGCTATTTGTGTTTACAGCATCGCATATAGATTTTATAGCTTATTCATCGCAACAAAAGTTTTTGAACTAAATTCACGTCGCTTAACACCCGCACATCGTCTAGCAGATGGTTTGGATTATGTACCCACCAATAGAAGTGTTCTCTTTGGACATCACTTTGCAGCCATTGCAGGTGCAGGTCCTTTAGTTGGTCCAATCCTCGCAGCGCAGATGGGTTATTTACCGGGAACCATTTGGTTATTGGTCGGGGTGGTACTTGCAGGTGCAGTTCAAGATTTCTTGGTCTTGTTTATTTCAACGCGTCGTGATGGGCGTTCTTTAGGTGAAATGGCAAAACAAGAACTGGGTTCTTTTGCTGGTGTTATTGTCATGCTCGGTGCACTTGGGGTAATGATCATTATCCTTGCTGTATTGGCGCTTGTGGTGGTTAAAGCACTAGCCAACAGTCCGTGGGGTGTGTTTAGTATCGCAGCGACTATACCAATTGCGCTGTTCATGGGCGTATATATGCGCTATATCCGTCCGGGTAAAATCGCAGAAGTCTCGATTATTGGTTTTGTGCTCATGATGATGGGGATCATCTATGGTGAAAACATTGCACAACATCCGTATTGGGGACAGTTATTCACCTTATCTGGTACGCAACTGACTTGGGCATTAATTGGTTATGGTTTTGTGGCTTCGGTATTGCCCGTTTGGTTGTTATTGGCACCGCGTGATTATTTATCAACATTCTTAAAAATTGGTGTAATTGCAGGTTTAGCGATTGGTATTTTATTCGCAATGCCTGAATTGAAAATGCCAGCAGTGACACATTTTATTGATGGTACTGGTCCAGTATTCTCCGGATCAATGTTCCCATTCTTATTTATTACGATCGCCTGTGGTGCTATTTCTGGTTTCCATGCCTTGGTCGCATCAGGTACGACGCCTAAATTGGTCAATAACGAAAAAGATATTCGTGTGATTGGTTATGGCGGTATGTTGATGGAATCATTTGTTGCCATCATGGCAATGATTTGTGCAACCATTTTAGACCCTGGTGTCTATTTTGCGATTAACTCACCCGCCGCTGTGATTGGTACTACGGTAGAAAGTGCAGCAGAGGCCGTGCGTACCCTTGGTTTTGTGGTGACGCCTGAAGCTTTGACCTTACTTGCGCAAGAAGTGGGTGAAAGCACGATTTTATCGCGTACAGGTGGTGCGCCGACCTTTGCGATCGGTATGGCACATATCATTACGGAAATTTTCAATAACCGTTCAATGATGTCTTTCTGGTATCACTTCGCGATTTTATTTGAAGCACTGTTTATTTTAACGGCAGTTGATGCGGGTACTCGTGCGTGTCGCTTCATGGTTCAAGATACAGTTGGTATCGTGATTCCTGCTGTGAAAAACTCAAAATCGTTTATTGGTAACTTAATAGGTACAGCAGTCGCTGTTTCGGGTTGGGGCTTCTTCGTTTATCAGGGCGTGGTCGATCCACTTGGTGGGATTAACAGTCTATGGCCACTATTTGGTATTGGTAACCAAATCTTAGCGGCGATGGCGCTCATGTTGGGTACCGTCATCCTATTTAAGATGAAAAAAGAAAAATATGTTTGGGTCACTATCGTTCCGACCATTTTCTTATTTATCACTGCCATGACAGCGGGTTGGCAAAAAATCTTCCATGAAAACCCTAAAATTGGTTTCTTGGCACAAGCGAATCGTTTCTCTGATGCGATTGCAAGTGGTGAAATTTTAAAACCTGCTAAATCGATTGCCGAGATGCAAACTATTGTGATCTCAAATCAAATCAACGCAGCACTCTGTGCATTCTTCATGATCGTGGCATTTGTGATGTTATTTGCTGCCATTAAAGTCATTCGTCGTGCATTGGCAAGTCCAACACCTACTGTTAATGAATCTGAAGCCATTTATGTGGATGAAGTACCTGCAGGAGAATTGAAATGAGTTTAAAAGATCAAATTCGTCAAAAATTGGCGATTGGGAAAATCATTAAATTCACAGTTTTAGCGCAACCCAAAAAGTTCCTGATGTTACAAGGACTGAAAACCATTCAAGTGATTTGGAAACGTTTGCAGCAAAGTTTTCGTTTGATGGTGGGTGTTCCAGATTATCAAACCTATCTTGAACATATGGCAAAGAACCATCCTGAACTCACTGCAATGGATGAAAAAACCTTCCATCGTTATTGTGTCGATGCAAGATATCCATCCGCAGGTGGTGGGATGAAAAAGTGCCCTTGTTAATTGATTCGCAAAGAATACTTTGATTTTTTTGGAAAAGCATAAAAACGGTGTATGTTAATCATACGCCGTTTTTTATTGGGGAGAGAACGTGATTTGGGGAATGAGTCGTGATCACAATAAGCAGAAGATACAACCACAGAATGATTTAGCAGATCAAATTTCACTGTATTCAGGAAAAATTTTACTGTTTTTAACGCAGGTCAATCAGATTATTTTAGATAAAGAGCAACAGACGCAATTGGCCTTATGTTCATTATTGGCTGGTGGACATGTGTTGTTTGAGGATTTACCTGGTTTAGGAAAAACTACTCTGGCCAGTGCGCTATCACATTTAGCAGGACTTCAATTTCAACGCATTCAATTTACCAATGATATGTTGGCCAGTGATGTGATTGGCGTGAATATGTTTAATCAAAAAGAACATCAATTTGAGTTTAAACAAGGTCCGATTTTTACCCAGATATTATTGGCGGATGAAATTAATCGCTGTAGTCCGAAAACGCAAAGTGCTTTGTTAGAGGCAATGGAAGAGGGTTATGCCACAGTCGATGGCGTTCGTTATGCTCTGCCACAACCATTTTGGGTGATTGCGACGCAAAACCCTATGTTTCAAAGTGGAACTTACGCCTTACCCGAATCGCAGCTTGATCGTTTTTTGATGCGTCTTTCTTTAGGTTATCCATCACGCTATGCTGAAAAATTATTGCTGCAACAAGAGTCACGTTCTGCCTTAATCGCAACATTGATAAATGTTTTAAATGAGTCTGATATTTTGCAATTACAGGCTTTGGTGAATCAAATTTATGTGAGTGATGTTGTGCAGGATTATCTGTTAAATCTTGCTGAGGAAACCCGTAAAAACCGTCATGGTTTATCGACACGTGGATTATTGGCACTTAAACGTGCAGCACAAGCCTATGCTTTGATCCAGCAGCGACCATTTGTAACGGCTGATGATGTCCAAGCCGTTTTTGTTGCAGTTGCTTCGCACCGATTAGCGCTTAGTGAAGCTGAGACCTTAAAGATCATGCAGCAGGTTGCAGTCAGTTAAAGGAGTCATCTCTTGGGTAAAACTTGGCAAGACTGGCTCGCTCAACGATTTAAGTTTGATCGGGAAAAGACACTGTCACAAAAGGATGTGTTGATTTTTATCTATAAACACGGCTATTTGTATTTGGTCCTAATTTTAATCACTTTTGTGGCAGGGATTAATTATGCCAACAATCTGATTTTAGGTTTCTGTTTCTTAATCAGCGCCGTATTGTGCATGAGTTTTTATCTGACCTTTAAGCAATTACATGCTTTAAAAATCGAGATACATGCTGATGAAGTAGGACAGGTTGGAGAACAGTTGCAATTTAATCTGTACTTTGAACAGGCAGCCATTCAACCTCGTTATTTATATATTCAAGCGGACCAACAAATTTATAAATTGTATTTTACTGAATATAAAAAACAATTCAGCATTCCGATTGAAGCCGTCCAGCGTGGACAATTAAATTATCCGGTAATACGTATTTATTCGATTTATCCTTTCGGATTAATTCGTGCATGGAGTTATTTCTATCATCATAAAACAGCGTGGATTGCTCCGAAATCTGTATTTTATACTGCTGAAAATAAACAGCACCAGCAAAGTTTTAAGTTAGAAATGGATGAGTTTCGTGAATTGCGTAATTATCAAATGGGTGATTCATTGCATGCGGTGTCTTGGAAGCAAGCAGCACGTGGGCAGGGCTTATACATCAAAGTTTTTGAGCAATTTCAAGAGCAACAGCATATAGAAATTCACTACGACCATATGCCAAGTCAATCGCATGAAGAGAAATTAGAACTGATGATGGGCTTGGTCGAACAATGTGAGCAGCAACAATGTGCTTACAGTGTGCATTTACCACAAGCTGAATTGGCACAAGACCGAGGTAATTTACAATTGAGTCAAGTTAAACGCTTATTGGCTCAGGCCTAATATAATGAATAGCAGTCTGCGTATTTCGATTGTATTGAGTTTAAGCTTGATTCTATTGGCACAAATACTCTTGCTGCCGATTCTCCTCAGCCTGATTTTTATCGTGATTATTTGCAGTGTTTGGATCTGTTTAAAACGCCAAAAGACGATGCCGAAAACAGGCATATTCATGCTGACTGCTTTGGCACTGTTGAGTATTTATTTTCATTATCAAAGTTTTTTGGGTATTGAAGCTGGTGTTGCTACGCTTTCAACTTTTTTATTTGCTAAAGCGCTGGAGACGAAAAGCAAACGTGATCTGATTATTTTATTTAATTTTGCATTATTTGTTGCTGCTAGTTCATTTTTATTGAGCCAATCCTTTGTCATGGCCGTAGCTGTTTTCTTATGTTTATTGAGCTGTTTGATTGGTTTATATCGTATTCAAAGCAGTGAGTTTAAAGCAGATCATCAACAACAAATCGCTGCACTTAAACAAGATGCCAAACATGTTGGAAAATTGGTGCTACTGGCACTGCCATTTTTTATTGTCTTATTCATATTTTTCCCAAGATTGCCACCACTCTGGCATATTCCAATCCCTGAAAATAAAGGAATAACGGGCATTAGTGACAGGATGTCTCCTGGTGATATTGCTGAACTCTCTCAATCTTCAGCTTTAGCATTCCGAATTCTAGGCGATATGACTCAGTTACCGTCACGCAAAGAATTGTATTGGCGCGCACTGGTATTGGATGAGTATGATGGGCAAACGTGGAGCAGTAACTTTGTAAATCAACAGCCTTTGCTTTTTAAAGCGCAAGATCGAGATACCTTCTCAGAGCGCTGGGAATATCAATATCTTGCAGCTGATCCATCTGTACTTTGGATCATGGGATTGGAGAAATCCTTGCCTCTTGAACCACGTTTTTACACTCGTCAGGATGGAGGGATTGCACCAGATCGTTTAAGACAACGTAGTCAGCCGATTCATTTACGCTGGGTGGGTGGAAAAGCACAATCTATACAGCAGTCTAATTTTATTCAACGATTAAATACACGCGTCCAAAGGAATTACGATCCGAAAGCACAGCAGCTCGCGCAACAACTTTGGGATCAAAGCCAGCATCAACCGCAGTTATACATTCAAAAAGTATTGAATTGGTATCAGCAAAATAATTTTATTTATACATTAGCACCTGGAGTTCTCGGACAGCATCGGATTGATGATTTCTTGTTTAATTCCCGCCAAGGGTTTTGTGAACATTATGCATCAAGCTTTGTGATGCTGATGCGTTATGTAGGCATACCTGCACGTGTTGTTACGGGTTATCAGGGTGGGCAATTGGCGCCTGATACTAAAAGCTGGGAAGTCAGACAATTAGATGCGCATGCTTGGACGGAAGTCTTCATTAATCAACAATGGCAGCGTATAGACCCGACCAGCATAATTGCACCACAACGCATTGATGACGGAATGCAAAATGCTCTGACACAAGATACTCGTATTTTGGGAGAGAATTCGACGTGGAATGTGCAACGTTATGCCATGTTAACCCAGTTAAGAGTATGGAGTGATTATGCGAGCTATCAATGGCAAAATAAGATTGTCGGATACGATACGGATTCACAGCAAAGTTGGTTGGCAAAGTTAGGTTTAAATTCATCTTATGCCATGATAGTGATTTTAGTTGGTAGTATTTTAGGCTTGGTCGCAGTCTATTTTTTATGGATTTATTTAAAGACTCGTCAGAAAATTTCATCTCTTGATCGCGCTATTTTAAAGTTCAATAAAAGCTTGGTAGATGAATTAAAGCAACAGTATGCAGAAACATTTTCTCAATGGATGTTACGTTTAAGTGGGCAGGTTGATCAAAAAGATCAGGCTGTTTTTATACAAGCAAAACAATTATTTGAACAAATAAAGTATGCGCAAAATTTGGAAAAACCTCAGGATGTTCAAAAATTTAACATTTTGCTTAAAAACTGTACGTGCATTTTGAAAAAGCATGAAAAGGGCTTGTCATAACTTTCAAAAATGAATAATATGCCAAGCATTCTAGGTGTATAGCTCAGTTGGTTAGAGCGCTACGTTGACATCGTAGAGGTCAGCAGTTCGAGTCTGCTTATACCTACCAAAATTTAAAGCATTATTTTATAAGGGTTTTAAGCGAAAACATTAGCTTAAAACCCTTTTTTATTGCTTACTGTAAAGTGTTCTAGTATAAGTTTTGGGACTGTACTAGATTAGCAAAGGTACTAGTCTATATTTACGAAGCTGGGTAGTATAGATTAAGCAAAATTAACTTATATGCTTAAAATAAAAATATTAAAATTGATGACATCCTCTCTTATTAATCGATCCTATCCATATTTAGTAACTCAATAGCATTTGCTCGTTCTAAATAGTAGCGGAGAATAAATGCAATCAGAAATACCCAAATAGTATAAATAATTAATAAAAAAGGGAACGTAGTAATATATTCAATATTAGGTATATGACTATAATCTCTATGATAGATATATAACATGTAAGTCATTGCTGGTAGTGTGAATAAGAAGTACGCTCTTGGTGACCAATTATTAATGATTTCAGCTTGTTCTTTTGTCATCCGAATAGAACAATTTGCATTTAATGCAAGTATTTTTTGATGTGGAATAAAAATTAATTTTTTCTTACATCGGTTATATTTTTTTACAGCTTTCTTAGGATCGATAAAACTATTTAAATATTGTAACTTATCTAAATCTGTTTCTTTGGTTTTCAAATATTGTTGTAAGGATAAAACATTTAATCTGTATTTAAATTTGTCTTTAGTAATTTGATTAATTGAATCATTACTAATTATTTCATTAAATTTAGTTATGTCTTTATCTATTTTCCATGATCTGAAATTGAAAGCAGTAAAAATGTGCTGAACAATACCTGATTTGAAAACATAGTTGTATATAAATACAACAACAATAAATATCCCTAAAATATTTCCAAGTTGAACACCTAATAATTGTTGAAAAATTGATAGTTCTTTATCTAAATTTATCATTATTAAAACTCAAAAACTTCTTTTGCTGTTTCTAAGGTTTTAGGTCCAACACCTTTTACTGCTTTAAGTTGCTCTATAGTCAAACCTTCATTATTTACACGTGCAATGACAATAGCTTTTGCTATATCACGCTTCACATTAAGTAAAGCTTCTATTTCATCTAAAGTAACAGTTTTAATAGAGGGTTTTGTCATTTTGGAAGTAGCAGAAGGGTCTAAGTAATCCAGTAGATCGGCAAGCATCAAGTACATATGGAAAATGGCTTTAGTCGCTTCAAGTTGGGTTACTTCATCATGTACACCTTTATTAGCGAGCTTATTCGTTTTTTCTAACCAGAAACCTAAATAATCTACATGAGTTTGAGCTATTAATTTATTGCTATCAGATTGAATAGCTTCGCTCATAAATTGCCATAAGCGATTTACGAACTGATTCTGTTTGAATGTTCTGTTCCCAATTTTAAGATCACTGGCTGGATATAATTCATCAGCAAGACTTTCTAGAAGACGTCTACATGTAGTAAGGGCATGAGACCATTCTTCTTTATTATCTGAAGATACTGATTTAAAAGCCAACATTAGCTGTTCAGCTATTTCAGGGTTTAAGTCGAGTAATCTGTCATCGACTGCACTTTTTAAAAGGTCAAAACTGGATGTAATTGTTCCTGAAAATTTAAGTTTATCGTGTAATTCTGATAGATATTTATAAGCTGCATTTTTTATATAATTTAAGTGTATGCTTAATTTTATTTTAGTTCTTACCCCATCATGGATACGATTATTTTTTATAAGCCCTTCAAGTGTTTGTTCAATAAAATTGATAGAGTTTAAACCGCCATGGTTTTCAGAAGTTTTCATACTATATTCTGGACTAATATGAGTTTCATAATCTATTCCAATTAGAGCTAAACGATCTACTAGATCGTGTACTTGAGAAAAGTCATGCTCTGCAGCAGGAAGCTGAGAAATTTCATGGATTTTATATAAAACTTCTTGAACAGGTTTTTTATAAATAGGATTGCCAAGTTGTAACTCTGCCCAAGCATAAATACTTTCTTCATTTAAAAGCTTAGCCGCTCTTGATAGTTTTTGTACTCCAACAGCCACACTTCCTTTGGCAGACTCTAATTCCTTTAAACCTTCCTCAACAATCTTCAACGCTTCAGCTTTCTTATCCGCCACAAACAACCCCAAACTCTAATTATTAGAAATAAATTTATGTTAAGTATATAACATGATTGACTTATCTTGAGTATTTAACAAACTAAGGCATGATCATAAATGTTTGAAAAATTTCTTTAGTTGTCTAATGTCAAATTTATTGTAAAAAGTAAACTCTCAATCATACGTATATATTTATGCCATTCATCAATTAAATCATTTGTTGGATAGTAAGAACTTTTATAATCTATGATTTTAGTTAAATCACATTCCTTAATTCACGCGAAGTTTCTAAGAGTAATGGCATAATTTGTTGAACCAAATATTCTTTCGTTGTTTTTGTTGTAGGGGAAACAATATTTAATGCTGCAACAATATTGCCTTTTGGTCCATATATAGGAACAGCAAGAGCATGAACACCTAATTCATGTTCTTCACTGGAATAACACCAATCTTGTTCCTTGATTTCCTCAAGAATTTTTATAAAGGAACTGTTGTCTGTGCAGCTAAATTTGGTTAAGCGTTTTAATGGATATTTTTCCAACCATTTTTTTTGCTCATCTAACTCTAAGTGTGCCAATAAAATTTTACCCGCTGATGTTGCGTGTGCAGGCAATCGGTTTCCTAAATGGAGCCCATAAGGATTGACTCGATCTGATTGTTGGTGAGCCGCACTTCGAGCGATAGTAATTGCTTCATAACCATCTAAAACCATCACTGAATAAATAAGCGATGTTTGAGTGGTAAGTAAATTCAATAAGGGTTGGCAAATTTTAGGAAGTTGCGAGCCACTCAGGTAAGATCCTGAAAACTTTAATATTTTTGGGGTTAAGTAATAATAATATCCATCAAATTCTAAATATCCCAAATATTCAAGCGTCAGTAAATGTCTACGCGCTGCTGAGCGCGTCATTCCTGTTTTTTCAGCGGCAATACTGCTATTTAAACGATGACGTTCAGACCCAAAACAATCCAAAATTGCCATACCTTTGCTAATACCCGCAATAAAATCTTCATGTCGAATATTTTTTTGATTATCTGGGTTTTGCAAAACCTTTTTAGATTTTAATTTAGCCTCACTCATAAATTAACCTTTGTATTTAGCTGATCAAACATAATTGAGAGTAAATGAATATCGATACAGTATAGTCAAAAATTATAACAATTGTTCGATCATCGAACTGAAGTTCTGTATATCGAACATAATTGTTGTTTTATAGTAGATGTTGGTTCAAAAAAAATGAAAAATGAATAAATGGAATTCTAAGGAAAACACTCGGGATTGAGTGATTCAATTTTAAATTTATTAATTCATCCTGAGCATTAGTTTTCATCCTTATTCATGCAATATACAGACGGAGTTGTCTAATGATTGATAAAAGTGCTCACTCATTAACCGAAGCCTTATTTCAAGTAAAGGACGGCTCAACCATTATGATTGGCGGTTTTGGTACAGCAGGACAACCTGCTGAACTGATTGATGGCTTAATCGAACTCGGCATTAAAGATCTAACGATTGTGAATAACAATGCAGGCAATGGCGACTATGGATTAGCCAAACTCCTTAAAGCTGGTGCTGTCCGTAAAATGATTTGTTCTTTCCCACGTCAATCTGATTCTTATGTTTTTGATGAGTTATATCGTGCAGGAAAAGTGGAACTTGAATTGGTTCCTCAAGGCAATCTTGCTTGTCGTATTCAAGCTGCTGGTATGGGCTTAGGCCCAGTTTACACCCCGACAGGTTTTGGTACTTTACTCGCAGAGGGTAAACCGACCATGAATTACGAAGGTAAAGACTATGTCCTTGAAAATCCAATACGTGCTGACTTTGCTTTAATCAAAGCACAACAAGGCGATCGTTGGGGTAACTTGGTGTACCGCAAGTCTGCACGTAACTTTGGCCCAATTATGGCGATGGCAGCTGATGTGACCATCGCACAAGTGGCTGAAGTAGTAGAGTTAGGTGATTTAAATCCCGAACATATCATCACTCCAGGTATTTTTATACAGCACGTTATTGCTGTGAAATCTGTTCAGTAACTTAGATACGGAGATCAATACAATGAATTATACCAAATTAAACCGTGATCAAATTGCTGAACGTGTTGCACAAGATATCCCAGATGGCGCTTATGTCAATTTAGGCATTGGATTACCGACCAAGATTTCAAATTATTTACCATCTGACAAAGACGTGTTTTTGCATTCTGAAAATGGATTGTTGGCTTTCGGTCCATCACCCGCCAAAGGCGAAGAAGATTCAGAGCTAATCAATGCAGGTAAAGAATTCGTGACCTTATTGGATGGTGGTGCATTCTTCCATCATGGTGACTCATTCGCAATGATGCGTGGTGGTCACTTAGATATTGCCGTGCTTGGTGCATTTCAAGTGGCTGAAAATGGTGACCTTGCCAATTGGCATACTGGTGCGCCTGATGCTATTCCTGCAGTGGGTGGCGCAATGGATTTAGCCGTGGGTGCAAAAAAAGTATTCATTACCACAGATCACGTCACCAAAAAAGGCGAGCCGAAGATTGTTGCTGAATTAGCTTATCCTGCAACAGGTTTGAAATGTGTTGACCGTATTTATACTGATTTATGTGTGATTGATGTGACCCCTGAAGGCATGAAAGTGATTGAGAAAGTTGAGGGTTTAACTTTTGATGAATTACAAACTTTGACAGGTGCAAAGCTCATTGATGCCACTATTTCTTCGACAAAAGGTTAAGGAAAATCCCATGAAAAATGCCTATATCGTAGATGCCATTCGTACTCCATTTGGACGTTATGCTGGTGATTTAGCACCGATTCGTGCCGATGACTTAGGGGCTTTACCGATTAAAGCATTGATGGAACGTAATCCATCAGTGAACTGGAAATTAATTGATGACGTGATTTATGGTTGTGCCAACCAAGCAGGTGAAGACAACCGTAATGTCGGTCGTATGTCTGCACTTTTGGCAGGTGTGCCTTATCAAGTCCCTGCAACGACGGTGAATCGTTTGTGTGGTTCATCGATGGATGCGATAGCAATGGCTGCACGTGCGATTAAAGCAGGTGAAGCGGATCTGATTATCGCTGGTGGTGTGGAATCAATGAGTCGTGCCCCATTGGTGATGGGTAAATCTGAAGGCGCTTATGGTCGTAGACAGAAACTTGAAGATACCACCATGGGTTGGCGCTTCATTAATCCTAAGCTCAAAGAAATGTATGGCGTTGAGACTATGCCACAAACGGCTGAAAACGTCGCAGAACAATTTGGCATCAATCGTGCGGATCAAGATCAATTTGCATTGGAAAGTCAGAAACGTACAACAGTTGCTCAAGAAAAGGGTTTCTTTGATCGAGAAATCATTCCTGTGGTGATTCCACAACGTAAAGGTGAAGCTGTTGTTATCAACAAAGATGAACATCCACGTGCATCGACTACGCTTGAAGCATTAAACAAACTAAAACCTATAGTTAAAGCTGAGGGGACTGTAACAGCAGGCAATGCATCAGGGATTAATGATGGTGCAGCAGCACTCCTCATTGCTTCCGATGATGCTATTGCTAAATATGGTTTAAAAGCACGTGCCAAAATTATTGGTGCGACAACAATAGGTGTTGAACCACGAATTATGGGTTTTGCACCTGCACCTGCGATAAAAAAACTTTTGGCTCAAACAGATTTAACGCTTGATCAGATGGATGTGATTGAACTGAATGAAGCATTTGCAGCACAAGCATTAGCAGTCACGCGTGACCTAGGTTTGGCTGATGGTGCAGAGCATGTTAATCCAAATGGTGGTGCAATTGCGTTAGGTCATCCACTCGGTGCTTCAGGTGCACGTTTGGTCACGACGGCATTGAATCAACTTGAAGCAACAGGTGGAGAATATGCCTTGTGTTCTATGTGTATTGGTGTGGGGCAAGGTATCTCTCTCATTATTCAACGGATTTAGATAAAGGAATATTGTCATGAGCCACTTATATGCAAGTTTATTTTACCAAGCAGAGGTGACTGAAATTTTCAGTGATCAGGCTTTGCTCAAATACATGATTCATGCTGAAGTGGCTTTAGCAAAAGCACAAGCGAAAGTTGGTGTCATTCCAGAATCTGCTGCAGCAATCATTGCTGATGTTGCAGATACTCAAGGCATTCAAACCATTAATTTTGAGAGTCTTGCAACAGCAGCAGGATTAGCAGGCAATATCGCAATTCCATTTGTGAAACAGTTTACTGCCGCAATAAAAGCTGTAGATGAAGATGCAGCTCGTTATGTACATTGGGGTGCAACCAGTCAAGATATTTTGGATACAGCATGTATTTTACAGGCGAGAGATGCTTTAACAATTATCGAAGTTCAATTAAATAAAGCTTATGCAGCAGCGATTGAATTGACCGAAAAGTATCGTGATCAAGTCATGATGGGAAGAACGTGGTTACAACAAGGTTTGCCTATTACGTTTGGTCATAAAGCTGCACGTTGGGCAGATAGTTTTCAGCGTGATTTAGAGCGTTTAGAGCAAATGAAAAGTCGTGTGCTGACCGCTCAATTCGGTGGTGCAGTAGGTTCATTGGCTTCACTGTTAGATCAAGGGTCAGAAGTAGTTGAAGCTTATGCAATTCAGCTTAACTTGAATGCTGCAATCTGCACGTGGCATGGCGAGCGGGATCGTATTGTTGAAATTGCAAACTTTCTGGCTATTGTTGTGGGAAATACAGGAAAAATGGCGCGTGATTGGTCATTGATGATGCAAACAGAAATTGCAGAAGTCTTTGAACCAACAGCAAAAGGTCGTGGTGGTTCATCAACCATGCCGCATAAGCGTAATCCTGTAGCTGCAGCATCCATATTGGCAGCAGCTAATCGTGTACCTGCACTGATGTCGAGTATTTATCAAAGTATGGTGCAAGAGCATGAACGTAGTTTGGGTTCTTGGCATGCAGAATGGTTGTCGTTACCTGATATTTTTAATCTTTGCGCAGGCTCATTAGAACGTACAGTTGAGGTGCTACAAGGGCTAGAAGTTAATGCTCAAAACATGCAGCGCAATATTGAAACCACGCAAGGTTTAATTATGGCAGAAGCTGCCATGATGGCATTGGCCCCAAAAATCGGTCGTTTAAATGCCCATCATTTGGTCGAACAGGCATGTAAACAAGCTGTTGCAGAGCAGCGTCATTTGCAATCAGTTATTGGTGAAATGGATCAAGTTCAGCAATATTTTAATCGTGAGCAATTACAGCAGATTTTTAAACCAGAATCATATCTAGGAAATATACAAGATCAAATTGATGCTGTGCTTAAAGAGGCAAAAGGAGAGGCAAAGTGAATAACACAATAACCAATCGACAAGGAAAAATTATATCTATACAAGTTGATGGATCTGAAAATTTGCCTGTCATTATTTTTTCTAATTCTTTAGGTACTGATAAAGGGATGTGGGATCTGCAAGCAACATACTTTAAAGATAAATACAAAGTTGTGCGTTATGACACACGTGGTCATGGCAAAAGTGATGTGATTGATGACACAACTTTAGCTAATTTAGGCGAAGATGTAATCGATATTATGGATGCTTTAAACATTGGTAAAGCCCATTTTTGTGGCATTTCAATGGGAGGAATCACTTCGCTGTGGTTAGGAATTAATGCTGCTGACCGTTTTAAATCTATTACAGTTGCAAATTCTGCTGCAAAAATTGGTCAGGCTGATGCATGGACGAACCGTGCTGATACCGTTGAACAAAATGGTTTAGCTGATTTGGTCAAAACCACGCATACGCGTTGGTTTAGTGACAAGTTTGATTATGAAAATAATGCGTTAGCACAACAAACGATTCAAAGTTTAGCCACAACCCAGCCTAAAGGTTATGCCAATGCGTGTCGTGCTTTGGCATATGCCGATGTGCGCCATGAATTACCTGAAATTAAAATTCCAACTTTAGTGATTTGTGGCTTAAAAGACGCTGTTACCACAGTAGAAGATGGCGAATTAATTCAAAAAAATGTACAAAAATTTGAGTTTGTCAGTTTAAAAGGAGCTCATTTATCAAATATTGAGACACCCGATGAATTTAGCCAAGTGTTAGAAAATTTTATCGAAAAAAATCAATAAATTAATTAACAAAAGGATTTGGCCTTAAGGAGGCAACAATGGCGTTTCAGGATAGTTATACGCATAAATCAGGAATTGATGCGCAAGCATTAATAAATGACTCACCATTAAGTAAATATCAATGGCTTATTGCGATTGTCTGTTTCTTAATTGTTTTTGTAGATGGTATTGATACAGCAGCGATGGGATTTATTGCGCCTGCATTAGTCCAAGACTGGGGGATAGATCGTTCACAGCTTGGGCCTGTAATGAGTGCTGCATTGGGCGGGATGATTTTTGGTGCATTATTTTCTGGCCCTTTGGCTGACCGCTTTGGGCGAAAAATTGTTTTAGCTACATCCATGCTAATTTTTGGTGGTTTCACTTTAGCATGCGCTTATGCCAGTGATTTAGACAGCTTAGTCATCTTCCGTTTTTTAACGGGAATTGGATTAGGCGCAGCAATGCCAAATGCCACGACTTTATTTTCTGAATATTGTCCTGCACGTAGTCGTTCGTTATTGGTCACTTGTATGTTTTGCGGCTATAACTTAGGTATGGCTGTTGGCGGCTTCTTTAGTAGCTGGTTAATTCCAAACTATGGTTGGCACAGCTTATTTTTAGTGGGTGGTTGGTCTCCGCTCATTTTAATGTTCGTGGTGATCTTCTTTTTACCTGAGTCCTATCGTTACCTCATTTTAAAAGGGAATAAAACCGAAAAAGTTAAACAAATTTTAATCCGTATTGCTCCTGAAAAAGCAGCAAATGCAACAACATTTTACGTTCCTGAAGAACACTCTGAGAATAATCAAAAAAAAGGTGTCTTTGGTATCTTGTTTTCAAAAAAATATGCCAAAGGTACATTTTTACTTTGGTTTACCTATTTTATGGGCCTCGTGATTATTTATCTACTCACCAGTTGGTTACCGACATTAATGCGTGAAACAGGCGCAACGATGGAGCGTGCAGCATTTATTGGCGGACTATTCCAGTTTGGTGGCGTACTTAGCGCGTTATTTGTCGGATGGGCGATGGATCGTTTTAATCCAAACCGTGTCATCGCTGGTTTCTATTTCGCCGCAGGTATCTTTGCTTTCATTGTCAGCCAAAGCTTAGCAAGCCCAACATTACTGGCTATTTTTATTCTTTGTGCAGGTATGGCCGTAAATGGTGCCCAGTCTGCAATGCCAGTGCTCAGCACTCGTTTCTATCCAACCCAATGCCGTGCTACAGGTGTGGCATGGATGTCAGGTATTGGTCGTTTTGGCGCAGTATTTGGTGCATGGATTGGTGCAGTGTTACTTGGAAATAATTGGTCATTTAGCTCAATTCTCAGCCTGTTACTGATTCCAGCAACAGCGGCTGCATTGGCTATTCTTATTAAATCATTTGTTGCGCATACCGACGCAACTTAAGCGAGATCACTCATGAATGATGAAGAACGTTATACACAAGGCATTCAAGTTCGTAGCGAAGTGTTAGGCGAAAAGCACGTTGTACGTTCTTTAGAAAATTTAAATGATTTTAATGAAGATTTTCAAAATTTCATTAGCCGTTTTGCATGGGGCGAAGTCTGGTCACGTCCAGGTATGCCGCGTCATACCCGTAGTTTAGTGACCATCGCCATATTATTGGCCTTAGGTCGTAACGATGAATTACGTATGCATATTCGTGCCTGTTTTCACAATGGCGTAAGCAAAGATGACTTGAAAGAACTGTTTATTCATTCGTCTTTATATGCAGGTTTGCCTGCCGCCAATGCCGCAATGCACATGGCCGAAGAGATTTTTGAAGAGATGGGCATTGCGCCAGAAAAAATCGTTAAGGATTAGTACGGAATTTAAAGGAGAGATCACATGTCTCAAATTATTTGGGGAGCTTACGCGCAGCGTAATAGCGAAGACCATCCGCCAGCATATACGCCAGGTTATAAAACTAGTGTTCTACGCTCGCCAAAAAATGCGTTGATTGCAATTGGTGAAACCATTTCTGAAGTCACTGCACCACAGTTTTCCGCAGATCTGTTTGGGCCAAAAGACAATGATTTAATTTTAAACTGTGCCAAAGAAGGTTTACCTGTAGGTGAACGTGTAATTGTGCATGGTTATGTGCGTGATCAATTTGGTCGTCCAGTAAAAAATGCGTTACTTGAAGTTTGGCAAGCCAATGCTTCAGGTCGTTATCGTCATCCAAACGATCAATTTATTGGTTCGCTCGATCCTAACTTTGGTGGTTGTGGTCGCATGATGACTGATGAAAATGGATTTTATATTTTCCGTACGATTAAACCAGGTCCATATCCTTGGCGTAATCGTATTAATGAATGGCGACCTGCACATATTCACTTTTCATTGATTGCAGATGGTTGGGCACAACGTTTGATTTCTCAGTTCTATTTTGAAGGTGATACGTTGATAGACTCTTGTCCAATTCTCAAAACCATTCCATCAGAAGATCAACGTCGCGCACTTATTGCTTTAGAAGATAAAAGTAATTTTATTGAAGCAGATAGTCGTTGTTACCGTTTTGATATTACTTTACGTGGCCGCAGGGCGACTTACTTTGAAAATGAATTGCATTAATTGATGGAGTAAAAAAGTATGAAAGCATGGAATTTTGAAGAATTACACGAGACTCCATCTCAAACTGGTGGGCCATATGTACATATTGGATTGTTGCCTAATCAAGCAGGCATTGACGTCTTTGAAAATAATTTTAATAACGATTTAGTCAAAAATAATCCTCAAGGACAACGTATTCGTTTAGAAGGTCAGGTTTTTGATGGTATTGGTATTCCTTTGCGTGATGTTCTTGTCGAAATTTGGCAAGCAGATGCAAACGGCGTTTATCCAAGCCAAGCGGATTTTCAAGATAAGCATGTCGATGAAAACTTTCATGGATGGGGACGTGCGGGTGCAGATTTTAAAACAGGCGTGTGGTATTTCAACACGATTAAGCCTGGCACTGTTCCTGGTCGTAAAGCCTCTATTCAAGCTCCGCATATTAACTTGATCATTTTTGCTCGTGGCATTAATACGGGTTTAAATACGCGCGTTTATTTTGAAGATGAGACTGACGCAAATGCAAAAGATCCAGTACTAAATAGCATTGAATGGGAACCGCGTCGTGAGACTTTAATCGCTAAGCGTGAAGAACGTGATGGTGAAGTGGTTTATCGCTTTGATATTTATATTCAAGGCGATAAAGAGACAGTTTTTCTAGATATTTAATCAAAAAATATATTCAGGATATTCGGCAGTCCATATATGAATACTGCCGAATCACAGGGAAGTATAATGATGAATTTAAATCACTTTGCAAAACAATTATGTCTTGCTGTTTCTATTTCACTGACTTATGCAGCGGCGCAGGCAGGCATCGTAGATAAAGAAAACTCTCCTGCAGTTTACCACGTTAAAAATTTGAATATTGGCGCATTGCCGGTCAAAACCATTGTTCCAATTACTGCAAAAACTAAGCAGCAGGCTTTAGAACAAGCAAAAATTATTGCTGAAAATCCGAATGCAGATATGGCTGAATTTCGTATTGATTTACTGGATTTTGCATCCGACACTAAAGCGGTGATTGAACTTGGTAAAGAGCTGAATCAAGTTTTCAAAAATAAACCGTTAATTGCCACAATTCGTACCGCGAATGAAGGTGGTCAGTTAAAAGTATCTGATGCTGAATATGAGAAAATTTACATTGAATATCTAAAACAACCGTTTATGCAGTTGTTAGATATTGAAATGTTTCGTGAGCAAAACAGCGTTATAAAATTGATCAACTTGGCACATCAAAAAAATGTGTTGGTGATTATGTCAAATCACGACTTTGATAAAACTCCTACGCAGCAAGACATTGAACAACGCTTATTAAAACAAGATCAAATGGGTGCAGACATCCTCAAAATTGCAGTGATGCCAAAGTCTAAACAAGATGTACTGACTTTAATGAATGCAACACTCAATGTCAGTCAAAAAAGTAAAAAGCCATTATTGACCATGTCGATGGGACGTCTAGGCACGATTTCACGTATTGCCACAGCCAATATGGGCGGCAGTATGAGTTTTGGCATGATTGGCGAAGCGTCTGCGCCTGGTCAAATTGATGTTGCTCAATTAAAACAATTTTTAAAAACTGTTCAGCCAACCCCTTAATTTTTGGACAAGGATATCGTCATGAAATTAGCTTCACTACGTTTAACAGCATTGACATTAGGCTTAGTTGCTTCAGGACTTGCAGCGGCAGAAACCTATATAGTAGACCGTTATCAAGATGATAGCGACAAAGGTTCATTACGTTGGGCGATTGAACAATCAAATATTAATACTGCACAAGAAAATGAAATCCTCATTCAAGCGGTAGGTAAAAAACCTTATATGATTAAAGTAAATCAACCTTTACCGCCCATTAAGTCCTCTGTGAAAATTATTGGAACTCAATGGGAAAAAACAGGCGAATACATTGCTATTGACGGTTCAAATTATATTAAAGGCGAGGGTGCTAAAGCTTGTCCTGGGGCAAACCCTGAACAGTATGGTACCAATGTACGTACTACGACTTTACCAGGTTTAGTTCTACAAGATGTTAATTCTGTAACTTTAAAAGGTTTGGATATTCACCGTTTCTGTATTGGAGTTCTCATTAATCGTTCAAGCAACAACCTGATTCAGCATAACCGTATTAGTAATAACTATGGGGGTTCAGGCGTCATGCTAACAGGTGATGATGGTAAAGGTAATCCAACTTCAACCACCACCAACAATAACAAAGTGCTCAATAATATCTTTGTAGATAACGGTGATGGTTTAGAGTTAACACGTGGGGCAGCATTTAACCTTGTTGCAAATAATCTTTTTACTTCGACTAAGGCGAATCCAGAGCCATCACAAGGCATTGAAATTCTTTGGGGCAATGACAATGCAGTAGTGGGTAATAAATTTGAAAACTATTCTGATGGTTTACAAATCAATTGGGGTAAACGTAATTACATCGCCTACAACGAGCTATCGAATAACTCGCTCGGTTTCAATTTAAGCGGTGATGGCAATATTTTTGATAGCAATAAAGTACATGGTAACCGAATTGGTGTCGCAATCCGTTCTGAAAAAGATGCCCAAGCACATACAACGTTGACCAAAAACCAAATATGGAATAATGGAAAAGACATAAAACGCTGTGAAGCTGGCGGTTCATGTGTGCCAAATCAGCGCCTAGGCGCAATCGTCTTTGGTGTTCCAGCACTTGAACATGCAGACTTTGTCGGTTCTCGCGGCGGTGGCGTAGTGATTGAAGCAGCGAATCTGCAAAAAACCTGCACCAAGCTTAATGAGCAAGGCTGTAATGCCATACCGAATCAAGCTATACAAGCGCCTTATTTACGCGCAGATAAGTGGCAAGTACTTGTGACGACTAAAGGCCAGCCAAATCAGCGCTATGAAGTTGAATTTTTTGGAAATACTAATGCTAAATCCAAAGAAGCTGAGCTTTATTTAGGTTCCGTGACGCTGATTACGGATGCTCAAGGCCAAGCAAATTTAAGCTGGAAACCTGAACAGAAAGCGGCATCGATTACCGCAACGATTACAGATATTCATGGGGCAACTTCAGAGTTAAGTAACGCCATTAATTTTTAATATATATAGGTACTTTCAGGGTCTGAAAGTGCCATTTTTTTTGATTGAATGATGCTAAGGATCAGCACATGAAACAGGTCGTAAATAAATTTACAGTTTTAGTTACCTCTATACTTTTTGTACAGGCTGCATTTGCCAGCGAGCCGTGGTCACAAGACCGTAAATGGCTCTTAGGGGACTGGAATGGAAATCGTCAGCAATTAGAACAGCAGGGATATAAATTTAACGTATCTTTTATTAATCAAAGCGCTGCCAATTTAGACGGCGGCTACAATGACGATTCGGAAATATTGCATGCAAGTCAGCTGACCTTGGGCACACATCTGGATTTAGAAAAAATAGCAGGCTGGAATGATACGCAAGGCAGTATTTCTATAACTAAGCGAGACGGTCAGTCGTTGTCGGCAGAACGTATTTCTGATCCGAGGGCCAGTCAGTTTAGCAGTGTCCAAGAAATTTATGGACGCGGACAATCTTGGCGCTTGACTCAAGCTTGGATTAAAAAAGGCTTTTTAGATAAAACCTTACAATTCAAAATTGGACGCATGGGCTTATCTGAAGATTTTAATGGATCACATTGTGAGTTCCAAAATCTAATGCTATGCGGCGGGCAGCTCGGCAAAACCGTAGGCAGCATTTGGTACAATGGCCCAGTGTCGCAATGGGGCTTAAATATTAAATATCAATTTGCACCAGAGTGGTCTATTGCTGCCGGCATATATGAAATAAATCCTGAAAATAGTTTAGAAAACCGCGGTTTCAACCTGACCATGGACGACACTGAAGGTGCGCTTATTCCAGTTGAATTGGCCTGGAAACCGAAATTGGATGTTTTTAATGGCCTGTCAGGTGAGTATAAAGTTGGCGTATTCTATGCAACAGCCGATGCATCAGATGTGAAAACCGATGCAAATGGCGAGATTGCGCTTCAAGCGAATGTGGGAAAGATTCATGATCATAAATCCAGTATTTGGTTAAATGCTCAGCAGCAATTAACTGCAAAAGCTGATCAGCCGAATCGGGGCCTATTTGCCTCAGCAAATTTTACTTATAACGACAAAGCAACGACCACCGTGGAATCAACGCAGCAAATTGCTTTTTGGTATAAAGGCATTTTAGATAACCGTCCGAATGACAGTATCGGATTAGGTTTGGCCCGTTTTGACGTGAATAACCGGGTGAGAGACCGCCAAAACTATAGCAACGAAGTCAATGGACTGACTGCATATGATTACCAGAATTCATTATATGCACCCCTTCAGTATGATGAATTAAATGTTGAGCTGAACTACACCTATCAATGGTCACCAGCGATTATGCTGCGGCCAAATCTGCAATATGTTCATCAGGCTGGCGGTGTGAAGCAGGTCGATGATGCTTGGATTGCGGGCTTAACAATGCGTCTAAACTTTTAATTATTTTATTGAACCGATGAAGGTTTCGCAAATATTCAACAGCTAAAGTATTGCGTTGTGCTTTAACTTAAATCGATTCTATGCAGCATGATTTTTGAACTCGTTGAAATGCTTCCTTATTTAAGAATCCTGTGGTTACTGGAGTAAAATTCATGTCTGAACAACTATCTTCTAAAGCCCACCCCGTATTTAAGATATGGTGCTTTATACTGGGTCTCGCGCTACTCATTACTGGGTTATTTTATATTGTCGGCGGTGGAAAATTAGTGAGCCTTGGCGGCTCATGGTATTTCATAATTTCAGGTATTATAATTACATGTTCTGCATTTTTTATCTTTAAAAAGAAAGCAGTAGGTGTCGCATTATTTGCTTTGGTTTTTGCAGGTACGCTCATTTGGTCTTGGTTTGATGCAGGCTGGGATTTTTGGGCTTTATTTTCTCGCTTGATGTTTCCTGCTGGTGTCTTTGCAGCTTTATTGTTTACTTTACCCGCGATTCGTCGTTATCAAGGACAAAGTACCTTGGTTGTACCTGCGTATACATGTGCAACAGTTGTCGTTATAAGTATGTTGATTGGTTTTTACCAAATGTTCCAGCCACATCCAACTGTAACGGCGTCTGATCAGGAATTATCACTCATACCAGTCGAAGCAGATAAGCAGCAAGTCAATTGGCAGCATTATGGTAATGATACTGGTGGTAGTCGTTTTGCAGCATTAGATCAAATTAATCGAAATAACGTAAAAGACTTAAAAGAAGTTTGGCGTTTCCAAACAGGCGATTTGACCACAGGTTCAGGGAATGGTGCTGAAGATCAAGTCACTCCTTTACAAGTGGGAGATAAAGTTTTTATTTGTACACCCCATAACAACATTTTTGCACTAGATACCGATACAGGTAAGCAACTTTGGAAAGCTGAAGTCAACTCAAAAGCAGATGCTTGGGAGCGTTGTCGTGGTGTTGCCTATTTCGATTCTACTCAACCATTGATACAACCAACATTGCGAGGTTCCAGTCCAGTCACTGCGGTTGCTAGAGATACCGTTTGCCCTCGTCGAGTTTATACCAATACACCAGATGGACGCTTAATTGCCGTGAATGCCGATACTGGCGAGCGTTGTCAAGATTTTGGAGTTAATGGAACTGTCAACTTACTTGAAGGCTTAGGCGATGGAACAGTAGCTCCACGTTTTGAAGTGACTTCAGCACCAACCATTGCGGGTACAACAATTGTCGTTGGTAGTCGTATAGCAGATAACGTAGCGGCAGATATGCCAGGTGGTGTTATTCGTGCTTATGATGTGATTACTGGTCAATTACGGTGGGCATTTGATCCACGAAATCCTGAACCAAATTATGTATTGAAACCTGGTGAAATTTATAAACGTAGTTCTGCAAACTCGTGGGCTGCAATGTCTTATGATCCGCAAATGAATACCGTGTTTTTACCGATGGGTAGCTCATCTGTAGATGTATGGGGAGGCAATCGACAACCCATAGATCATAAATATAATTCTTCGATTTTGGCTCTTGATGCGACCACAGGCAAAGAAAAGTGGGTCTATCAAACCGTACATAATGATCTTTGGGATTTTGACTTACCGATGCAACCTAGCTTGGTTGATTTCCCTATGAAAGATGGCACAACGAAACCTGCTGTGGTGATTGGGACAAAATCTGGACAGTTTTTTGTTCTTGATCGTGTGACAGGTCAATCGTTAACCAAAGTGGTTGAACAACCTGTTAAACCTGCTGATATTCCAAATGAGCAATATAGTGCAACACAACCACGTTCCGTTGAAATGCCACAAATTGGCAATCAAACGATAACTGAATCAGATATGTGGGGTGCTACGCCATTTGATCAGTTGATGTGCCGTATTAATTTTAAATCAATGCGTTATGACGGGTTATTTACAGCACCAGGTACAGATGTATCATTAAGCTTTCCAGGTTCTTTGGGAGGAATGAACTGGGGCAGTATAGCCTTTGATCCAACGCATCATTATATGTTTGTGAATGATATGCGCTTAGGTTTATGGATTCAACTGATTAAACAGACGGCAGAAGACCTTAAGATTCAAGCTGACGGTGGTGAAAAGGTCAATACAGGCATGGGCGCTGTACCGATGAATGGAACACCATATAAAGTGAATAAAAACCGATTTATGTCTGTTTTGGGTATTCCATGTCAAAAACCACCTTTTGGAACCATGACCGCGATTGATATGACTACGCGTCAAATCGCATGGCAAGTTCCATTAGGCACAGTTCAAGATACAGGTCCAATGGGAATTAAAATGATGATGAAAGCACCGATAGGTATGCCAACGATTGGAGGACCAATGGCGACACAAGGTGGTTTAGTCTTCTTCGCGGCAACTCAAGATTACTATTTGAGAGCTTTTAATTCCTCTAACGGTCAAGAGCTATGGAAGTCACGTTTACCTGTCGGCAGCCAAGGCACACCGATCAGCTATATATCCCCAAAAACAGGAAAACAGTACGTTATTATTTCTGCTGGTGGTGCACGTCAATCTCCTGATCATGGCGACTATGTGATTGCATATGCTTTAGATAAGTAATATATCAATGCTATAAAAAGAATCTATTCTGAATAAAGCCTACTGGTTTAATACTGGTAGGCTTTTTTGACGATTGATCTCATTAAAGGATTGCTCTAATTTCATAAGCCGTATTTTGAAGTAAAGGTAAAATACTTTGAATGAGATATTCCTCTGTAACACGGTTAATTTGTGACATACAGTTCAATGCTGCAATGGTTTTACCTTGACGATCTAACACTGGTAAAGCAATTGCGATAACGCCAAGTTCATGTTCTTCTTTAGATAAGCAATAATTTTTCAGTGCCACTTGATTAAGTACATGATAAAACATTGATTCATCTTGAAGCGTAAAAGGCGTTAGACGTTTTAAACCATATTTACTGAACCAGTTTTTTTGTTCTTGTTGATTTAATGCTGCAAGTAGAACTTTACCCGTAGATGTTGCATGAGCAGGCAAACGATTTCCCAAATGCATACCATCAGGACTGGTACGCATATTATCTAACTGAGGGAAAAAACTTCGAGCAATAGGCACGATTTCATCATCATCTAAAACGACGATTGAAAAAGTGAGCTTTGTTTGCATACATAAAATATTTAAAAGAGGTTGCGCAACTTTTGGTAAATATGCAGAGCTTAAATATGAACTCGAAAAACGAAGAACTTTATGTGTTAACCAAAAGTAATGCCCATCCGTTTCTAAATAACCTAAAAATTTTAAAGTTCGCAAGTAACGTCTTGCCGCAGTTCGACTGACTCCTGTACGGTCAGCAATTTGAGTTGAATTAAGCTTTTGTCTATCAATCCCAAAAGCCTCTAACAATGCTAAACCTTTGGCAAGCCCAGAAATATAATCATCATTAGTGATTGTTTCACCTGAAGTTTTATTTTCAATTAAATCATAACGCATGAAGCATCCTTTTCAATAAATCATCAAATCATAATTTTGTCCGATATACGGCAAAAAAAACCGTATTACGGTCAGATTTCATATTTTACTATAGCTGAAATTTTATAAAAAACTTAGTTTAAGTATATGGACAGGGAGTACATATGATGGAAATTTTAAATACTAAAGTTGCAATTATTGGTTCAGGACCTGCAGGATTATTACTTGGACAGCTTTTGTATAAAGCGGGTATTGAACATATTCTTATTGAACAACGTAGTGCAGAATATGTTTCTGCACGTATTCGTGCTGGTATTCTTGAACAAGTTTCGGTTGATTTACTTAAACAAGCAGGCGTAGATCAACACTTAAATGAGTTTGGTTTACCTCATCATGGCATAGAGATTTTAAGCAATGGTGAAAAACATCGTATTGATTTATCAGCTTTAACGTATGGAAAACAGGTGACAGTTTATGGTCAAACTGAACTTACTAAAGATTTAATGCATGCACGTAATGAAGCAAAACTGACTTCATTTTACGAAGCAAATGATGTGAAAATTCATGAATTTTACAATGAACCTTATGTAACTTTTTATAAAAATGGTATTGAATATCGTGTGAATTGTGATTTTATTGCAGGATGTGATGGTTATCATGGTGTATGCAGAGCAACAGTTCCACAAGATAAAATTAAAACTTTTGAAAAAGTTTATCCATTCGGCTGGTTAGGTGTTTTAGCAGATGTACCGCCCGTATCTGATGAATTGATTTATGTTCGGTCTGAACGTGGCTTTGCACTTTGTAGTATGCGATCAAGTAAACGAAGTCGTTATTATTTACAAGTGCCTTTAACTGATAAAGTCGATGAATGGTCAGATGAACGTTTTTGGGATGAACTTAAAAATCGCTTAGATTCAGAAAGCCAAAAAAATCTAATCACAGGCCCATCTATAGAAAAAAGTATTGCACCATTGCGTAGTTTTGTCACTGAGCCAATGCGTTTTGGAAATTTATTTTTGGCTGGTGATGCAGCCCATATTGTTCCTCCAACGGGTGCTAAAGGTTTGAATTTGGCTGCATCTGACATTGCATATTTATCCAGTGCACTAATAGAGTATTACCTAAACTCTTCTAAACAAGGTCTTGATGAATATTCTGAAAAATGTTTAAAAAGAGTATGGAAAGCTGAACGTTTCTCTTGGTGGATGACTCATTTATTACACCACTTTGAAACTGAAAGTGATTTTGATATTAAAATTAAACAAGCTGAGCTTGATTACATCTTGGAGTCTGAGGCGGGAAAAAAAACATTAGCTGAAAACTATGTAGGCTTACCTTATGAGCTTAAAAGACTGGAAAAAATTAAAAACATCAGTTGTTAATTTTAAGTAATATTTATAAAAAAGGAGCATTGATTGCTCTTTTTTTTATTTCTTATAGATATTCAATATTTTCAGATTTTTTAATTTAAGCTTTACCATTAAAAAATGCAATTCGTGAATAGAAGTGAAATGATTGAGAGCTATAATGAGACCTTTATTAAGTTAGTTCATCATTGATTTGACTATTTATATTTCCGATCTCTTACAATTGAGAGAAATTTATTTTTACTAGGTTAAGATTTTAGTTGAAGGTGAATATAAAGTTAAGAAATATAAGCCTCAATATCTTCTTAAATAATCCGAATCGCGGATAAGAAATTAACATTAAAAATAAGAGGACTAGAGCCATCAGTTAAGTGATCGCACCACACCTAAAGCTCTAGTCCTGATGTTCAATATTACTAAATTATTCTGCGTAATTGATGATTTCTTTCTTAAATTTGAAGCAATTTATTGGAAGTTTCTAAAACAAAGTCGTCAGTCTAAATATGCTTTACATCTCGCCTTAATGAAAGGTCAACACAGCCAATATTTAAAGGGTGATTCAACCACTTTATCCGTCTTTAAAAATCAACGGATTCAACGCCATAAATCATTAGCCAAAATTGCATCTCGTGGTAAAAGCTCCATGAGCTGGTTCAATGGTTGTAAATTAAATATTGCGATGAATCAATTCGGTGAAATCACTCGTTCAACTTTGTAGAATGGTCATAAAGCTGACATCAAAATGGTTGAGGATTTGGTTGAAGGCATGGAAGGAAAAATTTATGAGGATCGCGGCTATATAAACCAAAATTTAAAAAGCAGACTGAAAGATCAAGGTATAGATTCGATTATCTATCATAGAAAGAATATGCAGTCTAATCAACTCTGTGCATCAGATGAATATCATTTAAAGCAACGCAATAAAATAGAAACGTTATTCAGCTTATTAAAAGGTCAATATAATTTAGTGACGAGTAAAGCACGTACTATTCATGGATTTCTCAGTGGAATTTACGCATCTTTATGTGGATATAAATTAACACATCGAAATAAGCCAAAAATTCAAATTATGGAATCATTGGCTTAAACAGGATTCGGGTTAAACAACATATACGCTACATTGGTACTAATGCTAAAAATTGCAAATATGGGCTATTAAGCTTATGACGAATGAGATCAAGACTGACAGTAGCTGAGACAAAATGCTGTCGATAAATCATTTTATAGTAGATCTGGTTCTATTTTTTATACTAAATTCAAATTTCATTAAATCACCTATCGGAATCACTTCAAAAATTACCAAATAGCTTAATGCCTAAAAAATATAAAGACTGATTGGTCGATTTAAATTATCAAACCTCATCATTTCAAGATTCGCTGATAAAAATTGAGAGACGTTAATTAGTGATTGTTCAGATTTTTATTAAATATTTATAAACTGAACTTAGAGGTAGAAATGAAAATTTAGAGATTTACAAATCTTCCAGTGAATTGTAAATCTCATGAACATTGATAACAGAAACTGTATTTTAAAATCTAAGATACTTAAGTTGATTACAAACAAAATTTACCGTCAATATAGGCTTTTCTCCAGCATCCTATTTTGATTTTTTCAAATAATCCGCCCGTATAAAAGGGATCATGTTCAATGAAATTTTGAGCAGCATCTCTTGTATCGACATCAATGATATAAACACCACCGCCTAAATCAGAACCGTCATCATTTAACTTGGCACCACAAGCCAGTAAAAGTTCAAGTCTTTGATTTAAAAAATCTAAATGTTCTTGACGCAAGGCTTGTCGTAATTCTTGATGATTCTCTTTATCCCAAGTTTCGATAATATAGGGCATAATTTTTCTCCTCTTTAACTTTAATGTTTTTATTAAAATGAAAATGGATATTCAAGAATTAAGCGAAACTCATCGATATTGGTATAACGATAACCTTGAGTTGCTCTATGCGTCGCTTGGCGTAGACGAACATCTAAATCTTTAGCAAAACCAGTTTTAATTTTGTAGCGTAGCTCGACGTCTCTTTCCCAATGTTTATTATCAATACTTTGATCATAGATATGACGTCTTGTATAAAGGGGATTCGTACTTCCTGTATTATCCATATCCCAGCCATATAGATAGCGTGTCATCAAAGATAGCCCTTCAATGCCATAAGGTGAAAAGTCAATTTCATATTTCACTTGAGCTGATTTTTCTTTAGCTTCACTGAAGGTTGCAAATTGCACACTGTTGGGAATGCTGGCGATCCCGCCATTATTTTTGAAACCGATCCAATCAAAGGGTTCATCACCCAAAACCTGTTGATAAGCTAAACTAAAACTGTGATTGGATAATTTATAATTACCCATTAAAGAGAAAATACCAGTACTAATATCTCCCCCTGTAGCATCACCAGTATCTCTATTCAAATAGTTGTTGGTTTGTAGATTTAAACTGGATTGAGCATTGATTTGATGTTTGTATTTTGCCCCGAGATAATATTGCATCCAGACATTTTCTAATTCAGATACATATAACGATGTCTCTATATTATCTAAGGCATATGTTCCGCCCAAATAGCCAACATAATCACCTTGAATTCCATTGTTATAGTCAGTATTGAAATAGTTCAAGCGGTCTGTGGAGTCAACAGGACTCATTTGAGTGAAATAACCAAAATCTAAGTTAAGATTTTCAAAACTTTTATCCGTAATCGACAAACCTGTCGACATGGAAGGAAGTAGGCGAGAGTAGTTCGTGCCAATAATTGGATTATTCGGAAACTGATTACCAATTAATGCATTGGTTTGATTGTATTTTGCACGTAATGCACCGCCAAATTCTGCAGTCGCAGATTTCGGTTTGCCATTCGAGTCCAATTCTAAATTATTTGTACCAGTTCGATAGCCATCACTATCGAGTTTTAATGCAACTAAGCCATAAGCATTTAATCCAAACTGTACAGGCGTATCGGTCCATCCTGTTTCCATGTTGGCAATAAAACCTTGTGCCCATTCTTCGCGATAACCTTTACGTTCAGATATCGGTAACTGAGCGTTTTGACCTGCAGAGTTGTATTCGCCTTTGCGAAAGTCACGATTGAAATAATAGTTTTTTGCGAGCACCTTAAATTGAGTGTCATCAACAAAATCAGCATGAGCAATGTTGATACTGGTTATGGATAGGCAAAGCGTCCCCATAACCAGTAAATTTTTATTTACTGGTTTTTTCATTTTTAAATCCTTTTAAAATATTACAAACAATAATCCAAAGCTTTGGATACTTTTACTAAACGCGAGCCCAAGTATCCGAAGGCTCAAAGATAAATCCATTATCTTGTTTACGAATATAACCACAGTAGGGGTCACCAAAATGGACAGGCAACAGGAGCGCTTCTCGGCTGACTGCACGCTCTAAACATTCGAGTCGACTTTTTCGGGCAATATCGGGCCAAATACAATAACCTGAATTGATTTCTGGGCGAACAATTTGGAGTGGGCTATGGAAGACATCGCCACAAAAAATAGCTTCTTCTCCTTGAGAGCGGACTCGGAAGGTGACTTGTCCTGGGCTATGACCGGGTGCGGGTTCTACGACTAAGCAGTCGGCAATTTCAGTATGAGGTTGAATAAATTCGACCAAACCTTCGTTAAAAACGGGCATTACGCTATCGAAGAAAGAGTCACCAAAAACATCAATAACGCCAGGCTCTTTATTTTTACCTTGGTGGCAGAAATCAAAATCTTCTTTAGGTAAATAGTATTTTGCATTGGGGAATGTTGGAGTCCAACGATTATCTTTCCAAATTGTATTCCAGCCCACATGGTCTGAATGTAAGTGGGTAATCACCACATGGGTTACTTTTTCTGGAGCAGCACCAGCAGCAGTCATCCATTCAGTAATCAAATTATTGAGCATATGCATACGTGGGATTTCAGGACGCTCTTTGAAATTTCCGACACCTGTATCAATCACAATAATATTATTGCCAGCATGCACCACCCAAAACTGAATACTGACAATCAGACGATTCATTTCTGGAATCCAATGATGCGGTGCCAACATGTCTTTATATTCTTCTAATAAGCTTTGATCTGCCGTTGGAAATAAAAACTTTGGATCATGGCTTGGGCCAGCATATTCATGGATTCGGGTTACTTTTACTTCACCAATCATTCTAGATTCAATCATGAGTCACTCCTTAACATTTATTAAATTTTTCTTAAATTCGTTCATATACTTAAACACGTTCAAATAGGGCAGCTAAACCTTGTCCACCACCGATACACATCGTTTCTAATCCATAACGTGCATTACGACGTTTCATTTCATGAACTAAAGACGTCATGATACGAATTCCCGTTGCACCAATAGGGTGTCCTAGAGAAATGCCCGAACCATTGACATTAATATTTGAGGTGTCGTTTATATTTAATGCTTTAATGACCGCTAAAGTCTGAGCTGCAAAAGCTTCATTAATTTCGATCAGATCAATATCATCTAGAGATATATCGAGTTTTTTAAGTAGCTTATTTACCGCAGGCACAGGGCCAATACCCATACGACTTGGATCACAACCCGCGGAACTCCAACCGATGACTTTAGCGATCGGTTGTAAGTTGTGCTTTTCTAAATACTCACGACTGACTATGAGGCAACCCGCAGCAGCATCATTCTGTTGACTCGAATTTCCTGCGGTTGTAACGCCATTGGCTAAAAGCGTTTTGAGTTTACTCAGGCTGTCAATCGTACTATTTGCACGAATACCTTCGTCAGAATTGATGATTTTAGTTTCTTTTTTAGATTTCACTTCAAGCGGAATGACTTCATCTTTAAACTTACCAGCATCCCACGCTTGCTGAGCTTTTTGATGGCTACTGAGCGCAAAAGCGTCACATTCTTCACGGCTAATATTATAGTCTCGGGCCAGATTATCAGCGGTTTCAGGCATACCTGAAATGACACCAAAACGTTCAACGGGTTGAGATCTTTCACGCCCACGTTCCAAGCGGTCAAACATGCTCACATTGCCAGCGCGACTTCCCCAACGCATATTGGTAGAGTAATACTCAATATTACTCATGCTTTCCACACCCACCACCATAATTGCTTCAGCATGTCCGGATTGAATCGACATCGCTGCATTGATCACTGCTTGTAGGCCTGAACCACAACGTCGATCTAATGTATATCCGGGCACTTCAATTGGAAGGCCCGCAGCTAAGGCTGCATAGCGACCAATGCAGGGTGCTTCACTGGATGAATACGATTGCGCAATAATGACTTCATCTAAAGTGCTCGTCTCTAAGCCTGTTTTTTCCACGATCGATTGAATGACCTTAACAGAGAGATCAACCGCAGTTAAAGCGGCGAGTCCACCGCCAAATTTACCGATTGGTGTACGTAAAGGACTGACAATATAAGCATCTTTCATTTTGAATTCCTTTAAATTAGTGCCAAATCCATTGCTTGTTGTTCAAGATCTTTTTGAAAATTCGGATGCGCAATCGCAATCATTTTTTCAACGCGCTGCGAAATACTTAAACCACGTAAATCTGCAATGCCATATTCTGTAACAATCAGTCCAGCATCACTTCTTGGAGTGGATACGGGACCTTGTAAATGACTCACGATACGACTGAAGTTTTTTCCAGAAGCAGGCAGGGTAATAATTGAAACACCACCATAGGATTGATTGGCTGCGCGAATAAAATCTAAAGCGCCACCTACAGCACCCACATAAGTTTTATTTGCTATCTCAGCATTAATTTGACCAGTTAGATCAACCTCAATGGCTGAGTTAATGGCAATAAATTGTTGAATGGCAGCAAGCGTCGCAGCATGATGCGTATATTCGGTAGAACGAAGTTCGATATTTGAGTTTAAATGCGCAAATTGATGTAACTCAGAAGAACCCACAATTAAACCCGTGATGGTTTTTCCTGAATCAATGGTTTTTTTCGCATTGGTAATCACGCCTTTTTGCATTAAGTCTGCAACACCATCCCCAATAATGCCGGAATGTATACCGAGGTGATGATGATGATTCAAAGCTTGCATGATCGCTTCAGGAAGGGCGCCTATACCAAGTTGTAAAGTTGAGTGGTCAGGAATACAAGAAGCAACATTTTCAGCAATTTTGAGTGTGGTGGCTGAATGCTCAATACTCTTTTGAGTTTCGATTTTTCGGTCGCTATAGACCATCACATCAAAGTCAGCCTCAGTTAAATATTCATCTGAATAGACCCATGGCGCTTGTTGATTCACTTCAGCAATCACGATTCGAGCGTGTCGAATAGCTGATTTCAAATAATCTTGTGCCAGACTATAGCTATATTGCCCTTGGTCATTGGCTGCTGAAACCTGAATGAAGACCACATCGACTTTAAGCTGTTGATTTTCGATTAAACGAGGCAGTTGTGAGTAATGCACAGGTAAAATATCTAAAACCTGTTGTTGCGCAAGGGCGCGATTATATCCCGCACCACAATAGCTTGAATATTCAATATTCTCGGCATATTCAGCGAGACAAGTCGGATATTGGCTAATGCCTAAAAATACTTTGAATTGACCAATCTTGTTTCGTTGTTGAATTAAATTTTGAGTCAATAAACAGGGTTCAGATTGAGCTTGTCCCCAAACCACGCAATCACCATGTCGAACATAGCGAGATAAATCCAGTTGAGAAATATCGTGTATCTTTTCCATGGTGATCGTCCTTGATCTTAAATAATGTACTTTTAATGAATTGACGAAGGGTGTTGGGAAAGAGCGGTTACCTTGATGTCCATATAGGGAAATAAAGGTAAGCTCATCAACAATTCGTGTAATTCATTATTGCTGTCCACATCAAAAATACTGATGTTGGAATACTTACCTGTAACACGCCATAAATGTGGCCATTTACCTGATTTTTGTAATTCCGTAGCACGCTCTTTTTCGGTACGTTTAATTTCATCCATTTTTACAGGATCACTATCAAGTGGAATTTTGACGGTCATTTCTACACAAAAAAGCATTTTTATTTTCCTTAATAAATTACAAGTTTTAAGTAAAACGTTATGAGCAATAGCTTATGAACATTAGGTGACGAGTAGTACGTTAAACAACGTCTTTCGTAACAAACGGTTTGAGTTTTCCAATAAAACTTTTGCCATGTTCAAACCAGTTTTTGCGGATCTCTGAATCCATATAAATCTGCATTTGTTGTTCGTTTTCAAACCAACATTCTCCAATAGCATCTACACCAGAAACATTAAAGAAAGGAACATGAATATCAGTCGGTTCTGAAGCAATTAAACGAACCTCATATTTATGTAATCCAGGAATCCCTGCCGACATTTCGAAGTGTTTCAAACATTCCTGATCAAACTCTGCTTTGCTCATATGCTCAGGTTTAGCCAGTAAATAAAGAATACGGATCATATTTAAATTCCATTTTTTTGAAAGTGAGGAGAGATTAAAGCTGACTCTTCTTTGGGCACTCTAATCAGTAAAATAGAGATGGTTGCAAGACCATAGGCGGTCAAACAAAATATGCCAATTGAAGGCGCAAGACCCAATGACTCTGCCAAAATACCGACACCGACAACAGATAAAGCACCGATTGATTTACCAACGTTATAAGCAAAGCCCATACCCGTTGTACGAATATGCGTTGGAAATAAATCACTTAAGAATGGACCGAGTGCTGCAAACATACCAATAGCAGAAAAACCGACAAAGAATCCTAGTGCCAAAGTGATGTATTGATTCATCGCAATCATCATATACACCACGGTGACGACCCAGCTTAAAATAGACATTCCAATCAAAGTCTGCTTACGACCCAATTTATCAGCCAAGTAAGCGGTGAACATAAAGCCTGCAAATGCGCCTCCAGCCATAATCAAAATCGTAACAATTTTAGAGCTCGGGCTTAGTCCACGTTCATTCATGAGGGTTGGAATCCAAATCAATATGGCATAACACGCCGCTTGAAGACCAAGTACCAGTAAGCTTGCAAATACGGTTGAACGTAAAAATTGTGGTTTAAATACAGAGGTAAATGAAGCTTTTTCAATGTTTTGCTTATTTTTAGCGACGTCAGCGATGAACTCAGCCGATTCTTTTACATTCCGACGAATATAAATCACGATTAATGCTGGAATTACACCCGTCCAAAAAACCACACGCCAAGACCATTCAGGTGGAAGTAGAGTAATGAGCATGGTCGCTATAATCACAGAGCCTGCCCAACCTAATGCCATACCTGACTGTACAAAGCCGACTGCTTTATTTTTATGTTTAGCAGAAACAGCTTCAGCCATTAATGCGGCACCAACGGCCCATTCGCCACCGAAACCTAAACCTTGTAGCGTTCTTGCCACTAAAAGCTGTTCATAGTTTTGTGCGAATCCTGCCAATACACCAAAAAAGGTAAACCATAAAATCGTAAACATCAGAATTTTCACACGACCATAGCGATCGGCTAGAATTCCTGCGATCCATCCACCTAAAGCGGTCACTACAAGCGCAACCGTACCAATAAGGCCGACTTGTGTTTGGGTTAAAGCCCAAGTCGCCATGATAACGGGCAATAAAAAACTAAAAATTTGCATGTCATAGGAGTCAAGTGCCCAACCTGCATAACACGCCCAAAATGTCTTTTTCTGGTTGGAATCCGATTCCTTATACCAATTTAACATTCCCATTTACATCTCCTTTGTAAATCGCCTTATGATTTATTTCATTCTGGAAAAATCGAGCGTTATATCTGTAATTTTTTGAACATATTCAGGAAGGTGAGGTGCAACAATATCAATCACAAAAACTTTGCCATCGATAAATTCAAAAGTAGCAATCTCTGTATAAACACGATTAACACAAGCGAGCCCTGTTAATGGATAGGTGCATTTTTCTAAAATTTTGCTATGACCTTGTTTGGTCAAATGCTCCATCATGACAAACACATTCTTTGCACCTGATGCTAAATCCATGGCACCACCCACAGCAGGAATCGCGTTGGCTTGTCCTGTATGCCAATTGGCCAAATCACCATTGGCTGAAATTTGAAATGCACCGAGAATGCAATAATCTAAATGTCCGCCACGCATCATGCCAAATGAATCTGCATGATGAAAAAATGCACCGCCTTTTTTTAAGGCAATCGCTTCCTTACCCGCATTAATCAAATCCCAGTTTTCTTCACCTTTTTCAGCTTGAGTCCACTGACCGAGTACGCCATTTTCACTCTGTAAAATCACTTCTTTTTCTGCAAAGTAATCTGCAACCAAGGTCGGTAAACCAATACCCAAATTGACATATGCACCTTCTGGGATATCTTGAGCCACACGTTGAGCGAGATTGTTTTTTTGTTCGATATTCATGAAATTACGCTCCAAGCTCATTTTTTAATGTCACACGATCAACAAAAATACCTGGAGTAATAATGATTTCAGGGTCTAAATCGCCAAGCTCACAGATCTGATCTACAGCCACCAAAGTCATTTTGGCTGCCATCGCCATAACAGGCGCAAAGTTACGTGCAGTTTTGTTATAAATAAGATTGCCCCAACGATCACCGGTTTTGGCATAGATCAGACTGTAATCCACAGGCAACGCTTTTTCGTAAACATAGCCTTTACCATCTATTTCTTTGGTTTCTTTATTTTCCGAAAGTAGAGTGCCATAGGCTGTTCGTGTATAGAATCCGCCAATCCCACAACCTGCGGCTCTTAAACGCTCAGCAAGCGTGCCTTGCGGTACAATTTCGAGTTCAATTTCATTATTTCGATACAGCTCTTCAAATACATAAGCATCTTTTTGACGAGGGAATGAGCAAATTAATTTTTTGACACGTTTAGCTTTCAGTAAAGCTGCAAGACCTTCATCACCATTACCCGCGTTATTACTGACGATGGTTAGGTTTTTGGCACCTTGTTCAATGAGCGCATTGATCAGTAAGTTCGGCATACCAGATCCACCAAAACCACCAATAGCAATGACTGAGTTGTCCTGAATGTCTTTGACAATATCCTTTGCCGAATTGAATATTTTATTAATCATTTCACTATCCTGTAACATTCATGCTTTTCACATTTTCTGATAGTAAAATTACATGCCTTGGCGTTTTACACAATTTTCAAATTTGAAAGTAGTGTTAATCTGAGATTAACGCCATGTTGTGTAAAAAATGAATGATATATTTAGTGAATATGTGATTTTAGACACTCAATAAAATCCTTACTAAATTGACTGATTTCATTGAAGTTAATGGCACATATTTGAAAGCCACGATGCGCCCATTTTTCATTGATTTCACGAGACTCAATATTAGGGTGAATGTGCTGTAAGCGTTGGAAAGCGGCGAATGGAATAATTGCAATACCAGCACCCGCAGCCACCATCTGACAAATTGAGTCATAGCTTGAAACTTGCACGCGAATATTAATATTTTTATTCAATTGTTTTGAAAGCTTATTTAAAAAAATTTGAATGGCACTGCCTTCATGTAGGGTCACCACAGAGTATTGAATTGCATCTAATAAAGTGACATGTTGATGTTCTAAAATAGGGTGTTTTTTGGGTGCGATTAAGATCAGTTGTGAAGAGATAAGGGGAATGGTTTGTAAGTTTTTAGTATCAATATTTCCAGAAATTATCCCGAGATCAGCACGTTTTTCAGCAACAATATTGACGATATCCTCACTGAGCATTTCTTTCAAATTCACATCGACATGAGGATGCGTGATGAGATAATCAGATAACGCCGTGGGAATATATTCAGCAATCGCAGTGGTATTGGCAACTATAGAAAGTTTGCCTTGTATTTGCGTATTAAATTGCGCTAACTCACCTTTAAGACATTCAATTTCATGATAAATAGATTTGGCATATTTTAAATAAATCAGCCCAATTTCTGTTAACTCAACGCCTTGTGATGATCGCTCTAAAATTTTCAAACCCAGAGCAGATTCTAAATTTTTTATACGGTTACTGGCAGCGGGAGGGGATAGAAAAGTTTTTTCCGCAGCACGCGTTAAATTCTGAGTTTCTGCAATGTTTAGAACCAGTCGAAAATCAGTAAGATCAAAGTTCATAAACGTACTCTCTAGAAATCAAATTGAAGAAAAAATGTACTTTATCAATGATGATTTTAAATACTGATGAACGTTAATCAGACGATACAAAGTATATAAATCATCTTCTAGTTTTAGATGAAGTTTTCGATGAGTTTTGGGTAACCTAATGTCTTCATTATCTCAATGTAGTCTTTTAAAATCGTGAAACTATTAGACGATAGTGAGGTGGTTATTGCGTGAAAAGGAACGTTTTAATCTTGTGAGGTATAAAAAAATTAAGTTAAAAATCCCAGTTCGAGCAGAATTTTTTCAGTATGCTCACCGAGTTCGGGAACTTTCTGAATATTAAAATCTTCTGAATCACTTAATCCAACGGGTTTTAGTGTGGGTATACGACCAACAGGCGTATCAACCTCGGTCCAGCGTTGTCTTGCTAATAACTGTGGATGCTGCCAGACCTCAGCCATTGTATTAACATTGGCATGGGCAATTTTGGCTTGTTCCAGCAACTCAATCACTTCGATTTGGGTATGCGTTGAGAAGCTTTGAAGTATAATCTCGCTAAGTGACTGTCTATTCTTTATTCGATTCGAATTGTTTTTAAAATCTTCACGCTGTGCAAGATTGGATTGTTTAATCACAATCTCACAAAAATTTGCCCATTCTCTTTCATTTTGTATCGCAAACAAAACCTCTTTACCATCGCCTGTTGCAAAAGGGCCATAGGGGAAAATTGTGGCGTGTTCGGCTCCAGACTTTTGAGGCGCACTTTGACCATCTAAGCTATAGTAAAGGGGAAAGCCCATCCATTCAGTCATGCACTCTAGCATTGAAATATCAATACGTTTGCCTAAGCCAGTTTTCTGTTTTTCAATTAATGCCGCAAGGATATTGCTGTAGGCGTACATACCGGCAGAGATATCGGCAATGGAGCATCCTGCTTTCACATTTTCCTGTGCAGTCCCAGTGATCGATAAAAAACCAGACTCACTTTGAATCAGTAAATCATAAGCTTTTTTATCACGATATGGACCCGGGTGCTGTAGATCATCGCCATATCCAGAAATATCACAAACAATGAGTTCTGGAAATAACGGATGAAGCTGCTCATAAGAAAGACCTAAACGAGAGGCCGCACCAGGTGCCAAGTTTTGAATAAAGACGTCTGCTTTAGCCAACAGGCTTTTAAGTATGGGTTGAGCCTCAGGCGTCTGTAAATTTAGGGTAAAGCTCTCTTTAGAGCGATTTGCCCAGACGAAATGTGAAGACATTCCCTTGACGCGTTCATCATAGTAACGCGCAAAATCACCACTTTCAGGACGTTCAATTTTGATCACACGAGCACCTAAATCAGCCAGCTGACGTGTACAAAAGGGTGCCGAAATTGCATGCTCTAAAGCAACAACGGTAATTCCTTCAAGTGGTTTCATTTTAAGACTCCTGAAAGACGACTTTGGCTTTCATCGCAATTTGTCCATCAACATGTTCAATCCATAATTCGGCACTTTGCTCATGCACATCGCCACAGATATAAAACTCGTTAAAATCGAATACAGGTTTGATGGCACGGAATTCAAATTTGTGAATGATCTTATCTGGATATTTATCGTGTAGCGTTTGCATCAATAACGTCGCTAACAGCGGACCATGTACGACTAGACCTGGGTAGCCTTCGATTTGTGTTGCATAACTGCGGTCATAATGAATTTTATGTCCATTAAAGGTCAGTGCTGAATAGCGGAATAATGCAGTTGTATCCAGCGTATATTGCTGTTTAAAACTATAATTTAACTCAGGACTGATCGAAGGCGGATTGATTGACGAAGATGGCGGAGTCGGAGGGGTATCTTGTTTATAAACGATATCTTGCTTTTCTTTAATAACTAAAACATCATCTGCGTAAATTAAATGATTCAGCGTGACAAAATAAAGCGCTCCATTTTTCCCTTGTTTAAATTGAATGTCTTCAATTTCAGAAACGCGACGCAAATTTTGCCCGATTAAAATCGGTTGAATAAATTCCAGACGACTGCCAGCCCACATACGTCGTGGAAAAGGAATCGGAGGTAAAAAATCACCTTTTTGAGGATGACCATCTGAACCAATTTCAGATTGGTTCACCACATGTGGGAAATTCATCCAATGAAAAAGATGAGGGACTTCTTGGATCGGTTGATCTTTTTGATTCAATAATGCTTGTAGCATTTGAATAGAACGCTGATCACAACGATCCTCTGAAATTTGTTTTTTTCCGATCCATTCTGAAAATTTTTGCATCGTCGTCTTGTCCTTGTGTTGACTTAATCCGTGTTTTTTAAGATTTTCTCAGCCTTTGAAATGATCGGTTTATCAATCATTTTTCCATTTAAACTGATGGTTTGACCTTGAGCCAAATGAACAGCATCCATCACTTGTTGTGCCCATTGAATTTCTTCAGCACTGGGGATAAAAGCTTGATTAACGACTGAAACTTGACTTGGATGAATGCACAATTTGCCCTGATAACCCAGTTTTTTAGCTTGTAGTGTTTCAGTCTGATTTAATTCGGTATTCGCAAAATCGGCAGTAACGCCATCAATGGGACTGGCTATACCTGCAAGTTTAGAAGCTAAAACAATTCTGTTACGGAAGTACATTAACTCTAAAAAATCACCCGACATGTCCATTTCAAGTTGAAAATCGATCGAGCCAAACATCAATGCTTTTACAGCAGGGAATTGAGCTATTTTCTCTACATGCGCCATGCCATAAGGCGTTTCAATAATTGGATAAATATCGATATTGCGAATCGACTGAATGGCTGTAAATGCTTGTTGCCGTTCTGCTTTAGGCAAAATAATAGCAATTACATTGGGGATTTGAGCAAGTTGAATATCATCATTAAACCATTCAGTTTGCTCGGCATTGACTCGAATCATCACTTTTTCAGTGGGATGATCGAGCAACCACTGTTTGAGTAATGCTCTTGATTCAAGTTTATGCTCAGTCGGAATAGCATCTTCTAAGTCAATAATGACTGCATCGCTACCGCTATTGAGCGCTTTGCTATAGCGCTCTGTACGGTTAGCAGGAACAAATAAAAATGAACGTGGTGTTTGCATTTTATCTTCCTTCAACGTTTAGAAAGATCGAGGTAAATCAAGTAAATGTTCAGCGACATAACTGAGAATGAGATTGGTCGAAATTGGCGCAACTTGGTATAAACGTGTTTCACGGAATTTACGTTCAATGTCATATTCATTGGCGAAACCAAAACCACCATGAAACTGTAAGCAGGCATTGGCCGCTTCCCAACTTGCTTTAGCGGCTAACAGCTTGGCCATATTTGCTTCTGCACCACAGGCTTGACCGTTGTCGAACAATTCACAGGCACGGAAACGCATCAAATTTGCTGCTTCAATTTCGATAAATGATTCTGCTAATGGAAATTGAACGCCTTGATTCTGACCAATCGGACGACCAAAAACCACACGGTCTTTTACATAATTTGTGGCACGTTCCATAAACCAGTAACCATCACCAATGCATTCTGCTGCAATCAATGTACGTTCAGCATTTAGGCCATCTAAAATATATTTAAAACCTTTACCTTCTTCACCAATTAGATTACTTTCAGGAATTTCTAAATTTTCGAAAAATAATTCATTGGTTTCATGGTTAACCATATTCGGAATCGGCTGAACGACCATTCCAGATTTCATCGCCTCTTTAATATTGACCATGAAAATAGACATGCCTTCAGATTTCTTTTTGACCTCTGCAAGGGGAGTAGTACGTGCAAGAAGAATCATCCAGTCGCTATGCTGTACACGAGAAATCCAAACTTTTTGACCATTAATCACATAACGGTCACCTTTTTTGACTGCGGTGGTGCGAATTTTAGTGGTGTCAGTTCCTGTCGTAGGTTCAGTGACAGCCATAGATTGTAAACGCCATTCACCTGATGCAATTTTAGGTAGGTATAATTCTTTTTGTTCTCTTGAACCATGACGTAGCAATGTACTCATATTATACATTTGGCCATGGCAAGCACCTGAATTACCACCGCTGCGATTAATTTCTTCCATAACAACAGAAGCTTCAGCTAAGCCTAAACCTGATCCGCCAAATTCTTCTGGAATCATCGCTGCGAGCCAACCAGCTTGAGTTAACGCATTTACGAACTCTTCAGGATACGCTTTTTGTTCATCAATTTTACGATGATATTCATCTGGGAATTGTGCGCATAATGCACGTACAGCTTCACGAATTTCCTGAAAGTTATTAAATGTGCTTTTCATTATCTACTGTCCTTGGTTGATCTTTTCTTGTTTTTGATCATATATTGTTATGGATTAATTTATAAAATAGTATATTTTGATGGATTAAATGTTAAAAAATTATTGAAATGGATATAAAACAACTCCGGACTTTTATCACGATTTTAGAGACAGAGAACCTGACGAAGGCAGCTGTGCTATTAAATATTGTACAGCCTGCTGTAAGTCGACAAATTCAATTACTTGAAGAAGAGTTGGGCGTGAAATTATTCAATCGTTCACGTCATGGCATGACACTAACGGATGATGGTAAAGTTCTCGAGCCTTATGCACGACGAGTTTTGAATGAAATAGAGAGCGCTAAGATCGAACTGACTACGGTAAAAGGAACAGTTCGAGGAAAGGTACATATTGGCGTGTTATCCAGCATTAGTGGACTACTTTCGAGTTTGCTGATGAATTTAATTAAGGAAAAATATCCTGACGTACAGGTGAAAATTTCTGTGGGATATTCTGGTCATTTAAAGGAGTGGTTAGAAGCAGGGAATATCGATTTAGCATTGATATATGACTCTACACCTTCAAAGTTAATTGATTTAATTCCTCTGGTAAAAGAACCATTATTTTTAATAGGATCGGCTCAATCCCTTCTTTCGCAAGATGAAGTCTTTGAACTCAAAAAAATAAAAGCATTACCATTAATTTTACCGTTTCATCCACATCGTTTACGTTCTTTAATTGAACAAGCATTTAAACAAGGTGGTTATGATTTAAATGTTTATGCTGAAACCAACGATTTGAATGTTCAAAAACAGCTGGTGATTCAAAATTTTGGTTATACAATTTTACCATTAGTTTCTGTCATCCATGAATATCAGTCTGGTTTGGTTAAAGTGACGCCAATAGTTGATCCTGCCTTTACCCGAGTGGTAACTCTGGCTATGCATTCGACGAGAAATACACCCAAACACATTAGAATTATTAGTCGAGAAATAATTGAGTGTGTGGATCAATCTATACAAAATGAAAAATGGCCGAATGCAGAATGGATTTATCAATCTGAATGAGTCAATCAATCTTTTCATCTCTCAAAAAGTATCTTTTGATAATGAGATGCATCATTTTTTTAATAAAATAAATGAAATAGTCACGTCATGAAATAGATCGAGATAAAGACACTTTCTAATTAAACTTTCAAGCTTTGAAACTGATGTTTCATGATCAATGTTTGATTTTTTAGCGGTTGAATGCTTCAAGGCAATGACCGAATTTTATCCTAATAGAACAAAAAATTCAGACGAAAATTCATTTGAATTGATTGGTGTTACTACATGTAATTAAGCAACAAGTGCGTGATTAAATTGATGGTTAAATAGACGATTAGAAGTTAAGCCAAATATGAATAACTTGTTATACAACCATTTTAGTCGATTATATAAAAACAACTTAAATAACTGTTTTATAATTATATTTTATTTACATTCTATAAAGCCAATCTTCTATGTCTCATTCTGAAATAAAATAAGGCAGAACTGATCTGCCTTAAATGATTTGATCCAAGCGAATTATTAAAAAATTATGATTTACTTAATCGTAAAGCGTTTAATACGACGGACAAAGAACTTAAGGACATGGCAATTGCAGCTATCATTGGTGTAAGTAATAAACCACTGATTGGGTAAAAAATGCCAGCTGCGACTGGAACACCTAAACCATTGTACAAAAATGAAAATGCTAAATTCTGCTTCATATTTTTCACACCAGATTTGGCCATATGAATTGCATCCGCAAGTCCACGAATATCACCTTTCACTAAGGTGATCTGAGCAGTTTGTTTGGCAATATCCGTACCATTACCCATTGCGATTCCCACATTAGATTGTGCTAGGGCTGGCGCATCGTTGATTCCATCTCCCGCCATAGCGACAATTTTACCCATCGCCTGATATCTTTTAAGCAATTCTAATTTATCGTGAGGTGTGCAATTTCCATAAACGTGTTTGATGCCGATATGATTTGCGACAAGCTGCGCATTATATTCGTGATCACCTGTGGCCATAATCACATCAATGCCTTGGTTAATCAGCTGCTCAATTACGTGTTGGGCATTGTATTTAATCGCGTCATGTATTGAAATATAAGCGAGAATGGCATCGTCAGTTGCAATAAAACTAATGACATCACCCGCTTTACGCAGATCATCTAATTTTTCATTGAGCGTATGATCAACATCAAGTCCCAATTGTTCGAGTAACTTTTGACTGCCGATATAATACCAACGCTCATCAATTTTTGCTTTGACACCAAAACCTAAAACCTCTTCAAAATCTGAAACAGAAAGATATTGTTCAGAAGGAATGATTTTCGCTAAGGTTAATGCGATCGGATGTGTAGAGTGTTGCTCAATTGAAGCGATTAACAGATGAATGCGGTCTTGATCATACTCAGGATGAATTAAATGAATTTCTTTAATACTAGGTTTACCCTCAGTCAATGTGCCCGTCTTATCGATAATCAGGGTATCAACCTTACTCAGCGCCTCTATAGATTCTGCATCTTTAAATAACACACCTTTTTGTGCAGCACGGCCAGTTGTAGCCATGACGGACATCGGTGTCGCTAGCCCAAGCGCACAAGGGCAGGCAATAATGAGAACAGCCACGGCACACATTAACGCTAAATCAAAACTCGATTGCCCTAAAACTATCCAAGCAATAAATGTAATGACGCTCACAGCCAAGACCACGATCACAAAATATTTTGCTACAACATCAGCCATCCGCTGTAAGGGAGCTTTCGACCGTTGTGCCTCTGCTACTGTTTGAATCATTTTGGCTAAGGTCGTATTTTGACCGACCGCAGTGGTTCGAATACGTATACTTCCTTTCTGATTGACTGTGCCACCAATGACCTGATCATTAACTTCTTTTTTGACAGGTAATGGTTCTCCCGTCATCATTGCTTCATCGATATAGGTTTTGCCTTCAACCACAATCCCGTCTAGAGGAACGTGTTCTCCAGATGAGATTTGTAAAATATCGCCTTGATGAATATCTGTAATTTCGACTTCTACGAGCTGATTATTCTCTACTCGTTTTGCTATAGAGGGCTGCAATTTCAATAAAGATTTTAAAGAATCTGCCGTTTTAGCACGCGCTTTTAATTCTAAAATTTGCCCTAACAAGCTGAGCGAGACAATCATACAAGCCGCTTCATAATAGACTGCAACGCCATGTCCTGTTTTGGCTTCATTTGGAATAAGCACAGGGAAAAGAGTTGCAAAAACACTATAAATAAACGCTGCCAAAACACCGACACCAATTAAACTCCACATATTTAAATTTCGAGTTTTATATGAAATCCAACAACGTTCAATGAACGGTTTACCTGCCCAAAGTACAACAGGCAAACTCAAAACCAATTCAATCCAAGGTTGAATATGCGGCGCGATGAAAGCATGGATATGGGAACCCATAGCTAAAACAAAAACCAACAAAGTTAAGGGGAGCGTCACCCAGAAACGATGGCTAAAATCGACCAATTCTGGATTAGGGCCATCATCTAAACTGGGCTGCATGGGTTCCAGCGCCATTCCACAAATCGGACATGTTCCTGGCCCTTTTTGGACAATTTCTGGATCCATGGGACAGGTAAAATCTATATTTTCAGCACCTTCAGGTAGAGGGCGTTGATCTAAAGGTAAGAGATAATATTCAGGATCTGCTTCAAACTTAGTTAAGCAGGAAGGATTACAGAAATAGTAATGCTGAGTTTTATGATTAGTTTTGTACTCGGTTTTTAAATCTGTAGATGTGCTGACAGACATGCCACACACAGGATCAATTGCTTGTTGTTCAGCATTCAAAGCATCATTAGAACCTCCCTCTAAAGCCGATGTTGAACCACAACAACTTGGCTTTTTAATCTCTTTGATTGAGGGTTTTGGTCCACAACAACTGGACGTAGAAGAGTCTAAGTCTGCTTTTTTACCTGCTTTATTTTTATTTAAGAACCGTGAGGGTTCAGCTAAGAATTTTTTGAGGCATCCTTCACAACAAAAATAATACTGCTGATCTTCAAATACAGTATTGGGTTTATGAGCATCTTGAACAGTCATACCACAGACTGGATCAATATAAGATTTTTGCGCTTTTTCAGTTGGCTTAGAACAACATGAATTTTGCTTTTGATCTGTCATGATGGACCTGATTTTTTGAATATTTATGCTAGAATAAAGGCTGTACTTGGGTACAGAGTCAAGACTTATTTCAAGATCACCTAGGTAATTATTTTTTGATCAACTTCATCAAATTTAAATCAAATTTGTTGTGTGAGGTATGCAATGTTTACCATTGGAAAATTTGCTCAATTCACCAATTCTCATGTTGAAACTATTCGCTATTATCAACGTATTGGTTTATTAAGAGTGCCTGCGCAACAGGGTAAATATCGATACTATAATGAACAAGATGTTGAGACTTTAAATTTTATCCAGCGTGGTAAAGATGCCGGTCTTCAGCTCAGTGAGATTCAAGATTTATTAAACTTAGAGCTAGATGATCGAAAAAACGTTCGTAAAGTGATTGAACAAAGGTTAAATAAAATTGATCAACGCATTGACGAGTTACATCACCTAAAAAACAGGCTTTCTAGTTGGTTAGAAGAATGTAGTAGCAGCTCTGAAAATAGCTGTCCAATACTTCAAAATCTAAAAAAATCTGAAACCCTTAAGCCGCCTTTAACCAAGGATTAAAACCTTAGCGTTTTTAAATTTTACGGATTCAAAATGACTGATTTAAATCAACTTCGTAGAGAGATTCGAAAACAGCGGAGATCAGTTTCGCTATTTCAACAAAAACAAGCCGAATTAAAAGTCTTACAGCAACTGATCAAAAATCCACATTTTAAACATTCAAAAAAAATTGGTTTGTATTTGCATGCCTTTGGTGAAATTCAAACCACACGTATTATTCAACATTGTTTTGCGCATGCTAAACAGGTGTATTTACCTATGATTTGCAATATGAATCAGCGTTTAGTGTGGATCAAAATTTCAGCTCAACAATATAACAATCAGCGCTTTTCTCGTCATGCCTTAGGGATGAAAGAACCCACGGCCAGTCGGGGCGTTCATGTGTCCCATTTAGATTTTTTAATTATGCCTTTGTTGGCATGTGATGTTTATGGAACACGCTTGGGAATGGGCGGCGGTTTTTATGATCGAACACTCGCTTCAGCCCCTATGAAACCGATCCGAGTTGGACTGGCACATGATTTTCAATTACTTGAGCAAAAGTTAAATCGTAGGTCATGGGATCAGACTTTAGATCAATGTATCAGTCCTACTCAATCCTATAAATTTAATCGAAATTTTAACAAAAACCACATTTAAACTGCATATTAAATGAAAATTACACCTGAATTCACTTTTTTCTTATTAAAAGCCCTTGTAATTTTTAAAATACACATCACTATTAAAAAATATGGCAACACCGTTGTCACTCATTAGGAGTGCTCATGACTGATATTATTATGAACGAAGAAAACTTAGATCTTCAGATCCCAAGCGTCTTACCGCTTTTAGCATTACGTGATGTTGTGGTGTATCCACACATGCAAATTGCGCTATTTGTTGGTCGCGAAAAATCGATCAAAGCAGTTGATGTAGCTCGTAACAGTGACAATTTAGTATTCGTGGTCGCGCAACAAGATTCACTTACAGAAGAAATCGATCACGAAAATTTATATCAGTACGGCACTGTCGCGAAAATTGTGCAGGTTGTTAATCATGAAAATGATGAAAATTGCATCAAAGTTTTAATTGAGGGTATTCACCGTTCAAAATTGGTGAATATCATCGACAATGATGATTATTACTCTGCGGAACATGCGCTAAGTCCTACCACTGTTGAAATCGATAAAGACACGCAAGAAACTCGTTTAGAAGAGTTACGTGCTTTATTTGCTCAATATGCTGAAGCAAAATTACGTAATGCACGTGAGCTGATAGCTGCGGCAAATAAAATTGAAGACTTATTACAATTATTGTTCTTTGTCGCAACGCGTATCCCATTAAACATTGATGTTAAACAAAAGTTTTTAGAGCATGACGAGTTTGAAGCGCATTTAACCGAACTCATGACCTATTTATTGCAACAATCTGAAGAACAACAGATTGAGCAATCATTACATGACAATGTAAAACGCCAAATGGAAAAAAATCAGCGCGAATACTTCCTCAATGAAAAGATGAAAGTCATTCAACGTGAACTTTCTGACATGAACGGCGGTGCGGAAGATGATATTCAAGAAATTGAAAAACGTCTTGCTGAAGCTGATCTACCAGAGCACGTGCGTAAAAAAGCTGAAGCTGAGTTCCGTAAACTTAAAGCAATGCAACCTGCTTCAAGTGAAGCCGCTGTTGTACGTAACTATATCGAAGCGATTTTAGATACGCCGTGGAATAAAGCGAGCAAAGTTAGCATCAACCTGAATAAAGCGCAGGAAATTTTAGATGCTGATCATTATGGTTTAGACGAAGTTAAACAACGTATTGTTGAATATCTTGCAGTTCAGTCACGCGTTAAGAAACTTAAAGGTCCGATTCTTTGCTTAGTCGGTCCTCCAGGTGTAGGTAAAACATCTCTAGGTGAATCTGTTGCCAAAGCGACTGGACGTGAGTTTGTCCGTATGGCACTTGGTGGTGTACGTGACGAAGCTGAAATTCGTGGTCACCGTCGTACCTATATTGGTGCGATGCCCGGTAAAATTGTGCAGTCTTTGACTAAAGTCGGCGTGAAGAACCCACTGTTCTTGCTCGATGAAATCGACAAAATGGCACAAGACTACCGTGGTGATCCTGCATCTGCGCTGCTTGAAGTTTTAGATCCTTCACAAAACAGCAAGTTCAATGATCATTATTTAGATCTTGATTTAGACTTATCTGAAGTCATGTTCATCTGTACGGCGAATAGTATGAATATTCCTGAGGCCCTACTGGACCGTATGGAAGTTATTCGTCTGCCGGGCTATACCGAAGATGAAAAAGTCAATATTGCAGATCGCTATCTTGTACCGAAAGCGATCAAAAATAATGGCTTACGCGGTAAAGAACTGACTGTGCACGAAGAAGCGATTCGTGACATTGTACAGCGCTATACCCGTGAAGCTGGAGTTCGTAGCTTAGAACGCGAGCTGTCTAAAATTGCACGAAAAGTAGTGAAAGAAGCTGTTAGTAAAAAAGCGAAGAATCTTCAAATCGATGTGACTACTGAAAACTTGCCTGATTACTTAGGACCGCATAAATTCGACTTCGGTATGGCTGAAGAAGAAGCTCAGATCGGTCGTGTAAATGGTTTGGCTTGGACCTCAGTGGGTGGTGAGTTACTGACCATCGAAGTTGCCGCGATGAAAGGTAAAGGCAAATTTGTAACGACAGGTTCTCTTGGCGATGTGATGAAAGAATCGATCACTGCTGCCATGACTGTGGTTCGTACCCGTGCTGAAGAGTTAGGTATTGAAGCATCACTGTTTGAAGAAACAGATGTGCATGTGCATTTACCTGAAGGTGCTACGCCTAAAGATGGCCCATCTGCAGGTCTAGCCCTGACTACAGCATTGGTCTCTGCGTTTACAGGCATCTCTATTCGTCCTGACATTGCCATGACGGGTGAAACGAGTCTTGCTGGTCGAGCAATGCGTATTGGTGGTTTGAAAGAGAAATTACTCGCAGCACATCGTGGAGGCGTTAAGTTAGTCTTTATTCCTCAAGAGAATGTCCGTGATTTGTCTGAAATTCCAGATAATGTGAAAGAAGGACTTGAAATTAAAGCGGTTAAAACGATTGATGAAATTTTACCTTTGGCTTTAACAGCACTACCAAAGCCATTGGCTAAAACACCCATCGTAAAACCACTTGGCGAAGGCAAAGCTGCACGCCATTAATTTTACTTGAATGAAAAAAGAGAGCTTCGGCTCTCTTTTTTTTCAGCTCATAATCACGCCACATTCAGCACACAACACAATTAATATTCCTTTATCCTCGGCTTTTTTCAGAGGGAGTAAGAATTTCATTTATCAATTTATTGCCCCCAAATGGTTTTTTATTTATTAAATCTAATCTGATTAATCTGTTTTCTTTATGAGCTTATATCTCACTAAATTCAAATATTTATATAGAATCAATAATCACAAATTGAAAAGAATTTTTTAAACCCCATATCTATATTATGTTAAGATTATCTTTGTTTTTAAGAGCTGTTTTTAACGCTCTCTGAATCTCCAGACAGTAGAGTGTTTGTGCGCAGTCAGACGACTTCATGACTGCGTTTTTTTGTTTTTAAGTTGGCTTTCTTAGTCCCTTTTCTATTAAAACAGCTCTATTAAAGATCCTGATTCAAACAGCCAAGATGGTGATTTATCTTATAATGCAACTTTTCTTATACTTCTTTTCTCGTTCATCTATTCTTCGATAGGCATACTAATAAATCGTGGGCGTGTCGGCGTAATTTTAACCTAATTATGAAGTATAAAGCGGTTCTTAATGCCACTGACATAATCCGTTGCGTGGCCTAATTCATTCCAAGCAATTGGGTAGTGCGCTGCTCCAATGAGTCCTTGATAAATTTGATGTTCCAGAGAGTTTCGCCAAATGGCATCGATATAATATTTTCCAAGTTTAATATCGATTTCGACATCGTGTAAATCAACTTTGACAATGCCTTCTAACGCGTGCAATAAAGGGCCTTTATGTAAAAGCACTAAATCTGATAAATCTTGATAACTGGCTTTAACGATTTCGGCATCACGTAAACCAGCGGCATAGCCGATTCGAGTTAAAATTCCTCGGGTACGTTCGATGCCTAAAGTATTAATGAGTTCTTTTCATAAAACAGTTAAAGCTGAAGAATGCATGAGCCTCATGCGTTCTTCATCTAACCAGATCTGTCCCGTTTCAAATGAGAATCTTCATCTCGATGAAATTTCAGCAATGCCTGTTGAACTTTTGTCCCAATCCTTGAGAGGTATATTTTGAGTCATTGGGGGCGACTTTCTTATTCATATCCTTCAATAGCTTTCAGCATACGATGACAAGCATATAATTCAATTGTCCAATAGCTAATAGATTGTTTTTGTATTTTTATTCGCGATCACATCTAGGGCTGATTTTAATTGAATTTAAAAGTGATAACTCAATTTTATTTTGGGATAAATTTAGGATGAATGAAGTTAATTATTAAAATACTCATCATCTAGGACAGTTATTTATTAGAATGAGCAATAAGGTGTAAGTAACGGAGTTAAGGCTTTACGCATAGTCAATAGGAGCCCTAAGCGCTATCATATGCAGACTTGATCTTTGGATGAGCATATGAAAATCATCGCAGATGAAAATCTGGCATTTACAGACTATTTCTTTTCAGAATTTGGTGAAATTCAGCATAAAGCAGGTCGTACCCTCACGCATGCAGATGTTCAGGATGCTGATGCTCTATTGGTACGTTCAGTGACCAAAGTGAACCAAGAATTAATACAAGGCTCTACGTTGAAATTTGTGGGTAGCGCCACGATAGGTACAGATCATTTAGATATTTCAATCTTAGAGAAAAACAATATTGCGTGGTCTAATGCAGCAGGTTGCAATGCTCAAGCCGTTGCTGAATATGTCATTACCGCATTACTGCATTTAAAACCTGAATTGATTGATGCTGGTGATAGTTTTACTTTAGGGATTATTGGATTAGGAAATGTCGGTTCTCGTCTAGTGAAAATGGCAAAAATTTTGGGCTGGAGCGTAATTGGATATGATCCATTTGTAGTCGTTGAAGGTGTATCACAAGTTGAACTCGATACCTTATTGCAAAATGCAGATGCGATCTCGATGCATGTCCCGATCACACAATGGGGTGATAATGCTACCCACCATATGATCAATGCCAATACTCTGGCGCTTATGAAACTTGACACAATTTTAATTAATTCTGCACGTGGTGCTGTTATAGCTGAAGCAGATTTGATTCAAGATATCCAAAAGACAAAGCGTCTAGTTGTTTTAGATGTGTTTGAGCATGAACCAGTGATTTCTGCTGAATTAATCAATTTACTGGCGTTGGTCACACCACATATTGCTGGCTACAGCTTAGAAGGCAAGGCGCGTGGTACACAAATGATTTATGATGCGTTTTGTCAAAAATTTAATTTTGAAATTAATAAAAACTTTCAGACTCAACTTCCAGAGTGTGAGCAATATTTCGTATCGCAAGATTTTAAAAAAGTAATCAGTGATCAGCTAAAAGATATCTATGATATCGCCCGTGATGATCGCAAATTAAGAGCATGTTTAATCGATGGTCAGGTTGATCAAAAATCTTTTGATCAGCTCAGAAAGACCTATCCATTACGTCGTGAATGGGCATCACATGGTGGACCAAAAGCGTGAATACGACATCTTTAAAATACCAACCGACATGTGATCTCGATACTATAAAAGCACGAGCTAAAATGTATGCACAATTACGTCAATTTTTTGCTGAACGTAATGTACTTGAGGTCGAAACGCCTGTTTTATCTCAAGCAGGTGTAACCGATGTACATTTAGCTTCGGTACAAGCCAGCAGACATTTGGGTGGGCGTCCGCAAACACATTATTTGCAAACCTCACCTGAGTTTGCCATGAAGCGTCTTTTGGCGAGCGGTAGTGGCCCCATTTATCAAATCTGTAAAGTATTCCGTGATGATGAGCATGGTCGCAAACACAACAGTGAATTTACGATGTTGGAATGGTATAGACCAGGGTTTAGTTTAAAAGATTTAATGTTTGAAGTAAGTGACTTACTTAATGTAACTTTAGCTGCTTGTTATGGCGATGTTCGTCCAACAGTGTTGAGTTATAAACATGCCTTCATGGATCGTTTGGATCTTAATCCGCTGCAAGCCGGTTTGAAAGCATTGAAGGATTGCTGTAATCGAGTGGGTTTGAATCTAGATTTAGGAGGTGATCGATTGGGCTATATCGACCTATTGTTCTCACATATGGTTGAGCCAAGTCTTGGTTTTGATACACCTGTTTTTTTAACTGATTTTCCACCAGAAATGGCGTCATTGGCTAAAACAAAAGTTGATGAGGATGGGGAGTTGGTTGCAGCGCGCTTTGAGTTATATATCGAAGGTTTAGAGCTTGCTAATGCTTATGATGAACTCATCGATGCGGATGTATTACGAAGTCGTTTTGAAGCCGATAATATAGAGCGTGCCAAGCTGGGTTTACATACGATGCCTGTAGACGAATATTTACTTGCCGCATTGCCGCATATGCCTGAATGTTCGGGTATTGCATTGGGTATAGATCGTTTGTTGATGGTTGCTACAGAAAAAATGCGATTAGAAAACGTGATTACCTTTCCGGCGGATGTGTCATAAGCTGATATGGGTTAAACAAAATTTTGCGTTTGTCTAACTCCATTGATGAATGATCAGTTGGGTTAAAATAAAAGATTCAAACACTTTTGTTTGAATCTTTTATGATAAAAATATACAGATACACGATGAAGAAATCAGTAAATAACAACAGATGATATTCATAAAATCGTTTATTTAATCGTTTGAAAAGAAGAATAAAATTTAATGAAATCTCAACTAAGACGTATGGCTATTCAACATCAAGGTTTAGCGCAGTACAATATTTTTGGTAAAGGGCTTCGCGGAACACGACAGGCGATCGAACATCTCGGTTATGTTCAAATTGATACGATTTCTGTCGTTGAGCGTGCTCATCACCATGTATTGTTGAATCGAGTAAGTGATTACGATAGCTCACATTTAAATAAGCTTCTTCAAGAAAAATCAATTTTTGAATATTGGTATCATGCAGCTTCTTATCTTCCCATTCGTGATTATCGTTTTAGCTTAGCCAATATGGATTTGATACGTCAGGGGAAAAGTCGATATTTTAGTAGAGGCGATTCTCACTTCATGAAGGAAATATTGGCTCAAGTAAAAGCGGAGGGAACTATTCGTTTACGCGATGTTGTAGGCGGAGCTAAAGTCCAAAAGCAAGGTTGGTGGAATTCGGCACCCGGACGTCGTGCTATTGAACAATTATTTATGCAGGGAGATTTAATGGTATGCGAACGTCATGGAATGGAAAAAATATATACTTTAACGGAAAATTTTTTACCTAATCATGTCGATTTAAGCAGATCAAGTTTCGCAGATTATGCCTTACATTTACTCGATACAACACGCAGGTCACATGGCGTATTTACATGGAAACAGCTACTCCATTTGAAAGTTGGTGCTGAAATCCGTGCTGCGATGCGTAAAGCTGTTGATGAGCAAATTGAAGCAGGATTAATCAAAACTTACGTAGATTTAGATGGACAGACTTTTTATGTCAACTGTGCCAATTTAGAAGATCAAGCCACGATCACTCCGTGCGTGAAAATTTTATCTCCTTTTGATAATTTTGTGATTCATCGTGATCGGATGAGCTTATTATTTGATTTTGAATACCGTTTAGAATGTTATGTGCCACTCGAAAAAAGGATATACGGATATTTTAGTTTGCCGATTCTATTCGGAGATCAACTGGTCGCTCGTGTAAACTGTAAGGCATATCGCATGAAAAAAGAATTAGATGTTATAAGCATACATCTTGAAAAAAATATCACTCATGTTGAGACATTTTTTTTGAATTTGTACCAAGAATTACAAAGGTTTGCTAAGTTTAACCAATGTGAATTAAATCATAAAATTTCAATTCAATCTTTGCAAAATTTAGTTTGAATCAAGGGTGAAAATCGATTCGAAGTTATTTTTTATTTACAATTTTCAGTTAATAAAAAATAGAGTAAATATATTGAAAGAATCTAATTAGCTTGATTTTTGAGAAGCGATTTCATTGTTTGGAAGATTAAAATTATTCAAAAATTTAGAATATGAGTATTTTTTTAAATTCTTAGATTAAAAAATATCAATATTAAATTTCAATTTAAAACTAGAAATAACAAGGTTTAAAAATGACATTGGCAGTATTTTTTTCTTTCATGATTTATTCTTTTGTGACATCAGTTACACCAGGACCTAACAATATTATGCTGGCAGCATCCGGTGTTAATTTTGGATTCAAGAGGAGCGTACCTCATATTCTTGGTATTGGATTTGGTTTTGGCTTTATGGTTTCGATTGTAGGGCTTGGCGTTGGCACATTACTCAGTTCAAATATCATCCTCTATGAACTATTAAAGGTTTTAGGTATTGGCTATTTACTTTATTTGGCTTATCAGATTTATCAGGTAGGTTCTGTAAACACAGAACCTACTCAGGTTAAGCCTCTTTCATTTATTCAAGCAGCGATGTTTCAGTGGGTAAATCCTAAAGCTTGGGTCATGGCAATGGGTGCGGTGACGACTTATTTGGCTGCAAATAGTGAATTCTATTGGTATTTAATTATAGGATTTGTCTATGGAATAATCGGAATTCCAAGCACAGGTGTATGGGCTTTTCTCGGAGAAAAATTGCAGAAGTATATTCATGATGATAAGAAAATAAAAACATTTAATACTGTAATGGCAATATTATTGGTGTTGTCTGTGCTTAAACCGATTAAAGATTCATTTATATTTTTCTTAACGATTCGGAATTATCTCTAATTAAGTGAAGCGAAGTATAAGCACAAAAGAATATACTGATTCCTTCCTCGTTTTAAAGTCAGGAAGGAATCAGTTTGTTATTTATAGACAGCGTTTATTGAGAAACTGAACTTTCGATTTGGCGTTTTTTTAATTCACCTAAAGCTTCAATCCGTTTTTGAATGAGCATCTCACCAATATCTGGACCTTTCACATCTGATGGTAAGTCTGATGCTTTAATTCCACGAACCAGTTGCATCGCATCTAATAAATAACGCGCTTGCGGATAATCACGGTCCTCTAAACCCAGTCGGCCTTTAGCATCGCATTCGCAGGCCTGAATAAATGCTTCCACACGTTCAGGACGACGGAGTACATCTAAACGCTGTAGTAATCGCCATAATGTGCCTGCTTTCAAGCTAAAAGCCTGATGACTCTTTAAGTGTTCCTTACATACAGCCAATGCCAATTGCTTAATATTGGTCGGTACTTTTAAGCGATCACAGACCTCTGTAACAGGTTGAATACCCCGTTCTTCATGCATGATATGACGTGGTAACTCATCTTTAGGTGTAAGTGCTTTACCCAAATCATGAACCAAAACGGCAAAACGTACTTCGAGAGAATAATTTGCTCTACATGCCTGTTGAAGCGACATTAAGGTATGAATACCACAATCAATTTCTGGGTGATATTCAGGACGTTGTGGAACGCCGAATAAGGCATCAATTTCAGGGAATAATACCTTTAAAGCGCCGCATGAGCGTAATACTTCAAAATATATATCCGCATCTTTTTCCATTAAAGCACGTGAAGTTTCTTTCCATACGCGCTCTGGCGTTAACGCTTGTAACTCGCCAGAATCAGAAAGTTTTTGCATCAATATAAGCGTTTCTTCTGCAATTTTAAAACCATACTGATGATAGCGCGCAGCAAAACGTGCAACACGTAATACCCGTAAAGGATCTTCTGCAAAAGCATCAGAGACATGACGAAGAATTTTATCGTTTAGATCTTTTTGACCATGATAAGGATCATAAATATTTCCTTCATCGTCCATAGCCATCGCATTGATCGTCAGGTCACGACGAATGAGGTCATCTTCGAGTGTGACGCTGATGTCCGTATAAAATTCAAAGCCATGGTAGCCCTGACCAGACTTGCGCTCAGTGCGTGCAAGAGCATATTCATCTTTGGTTTGAGGATGTAAAAAGACAGGAAAATCTTTCCCAACAGGTTGATAGCCTTGAGCCAAAAGTTGATCGGGCTTTGCACCCACAACGACATAATCTTTTTCGTGATAGGGATGACCGAGTAATTGATCTCTGACGGCTCCGCCTACTAAATAAACTTGCATGAAAAAACCTCTATTCTTCAAGCAATCATGCTACAGAATAGAGGTTTTCTCAAGTCACAAGATGTGAGTTAGATAACTTTAAACTAAAAATAGAACTTAATAATGTACTCAAAACATGCTTGAGCCAAGTACAGTTTGTTCGTTTAATTAAAGTGAATCTTTCTCATATTCTTGAATTTCAGCTACGGTTAGAGCAGTCATATTAACCAAGCGACGAGTTGTTGCCGTTGGGGTTAAAATATGAGCAGGCTTCGCAGCACCCAATAAAATAGGACCAATGGTGACATTGTTACCAGAGGTTGATTTCAACAAGTTAAATGAAATATTAGCCGCATCTAGGTTCGGCATAATTAACAAGTTTGCAGGCCCTTTGAAACGTGAATTTGGGAATGCAAAATGTCGAATATTTTCATCTAATGCTGCATCTGCATGCATTTCACCTTCAACTTCTAATTCAGGTGCAATTTTGCTTAAGATTTCATAAACCTTACGCATTTTTTGAGCGCTTGGATCATGTTGGTCAGAACCAAAACTTGAATGAGAAAGCAAAGCGATACGTGGTGTAATACCAAAACGACGTACTTCAGCTGCTGCTAAAATCGTCATTTCTGCAAGATGTTCAGCAGTAGGATTGGTATTTACATAAGTATCTGCGATGAAGATATTACGGTCTTCAAGCATGAGCGCATTCAAGGTAAAGAAATTGGTCATGCCTTCTTTTTGACCAATGATATTACGCACGAAGTCTAAATGAATGTCATAGCTTGAATAGGTCCCACACAACATACCATCAGCTAAACCATGCTTAAGTAACATTGCTGCGATTAGCGTAGAGCGGCGACGTGTTTCACGTTGTGCATACTCAGGCGTAACGCCTTTACGTTGCATAATCGTGTAGTAATCATCTGCAAATTTTTCGTAATTTGGATTTGCTTCTTGGTCGACAATCGTAATATTTACACCGTCTTGAAGACGTAAACCTAATTTCTTAATATTCGCATTAATGACTGCTGTACGACCGACCAAAATTGGTTTAGCTAGACCTTCATCAATCACAATTTGCACAGCGCGTAATACGCGTAAATCTTCACCTTCCGCATAGACAATACGTTTAGGATCAGATTTTGCTTGCGCAAAAATAGGCTTCATGATGAATGCTGAGTTATACACAAATTCAGACAAACGTTGGCGATATGCAGAAAAATCTAGAATTGGACGCGTTGCAACACCAGAGTCCATCGCGGCTTGAGCAATCGCTGGTGCAATTTCAAGAATCAGACGCTGATCGAGTGGACGTGGAATTAAATAATCACGACCAAATGTTGCAGATTTCTCACCATAAGAAGCAGCATCTGCTTCTACATGTGCCATACGCGCAATTGCATAGACACATGCAATTTTCATTTCTTCATTAATCGTGGTTGCACCAACATCTAAAGCACCACGGAAAATATAAGGGAAACAAAGTGCGTTGTTTACTTGGTTTGGATAATCAGAGCGACCTGTCGCCATGATCACATCATCACGAACTTCGTGCGCGTGTTCAGGAAGAATTTCTGGATCAGGATTGGCCAAAGCAAAGATGATTGGATTTTCAGCCATCACTTTAACCATTTCTTTGGTTAAAATCCCTGCTGCTGAAAGTCCTAAGAACATATCTGCACCAGCAATAACATCGGCAATTTGTGACGCTTCAATATCACGAACATAACGTTGTTTAGACGCATCTAAACCTTGGCGTTTGGTCGTAATCAAACCACGAGAGTCTGCAACTATAATATTTTCTTTCTTCGCGCCTAAAGCACAAAGTAAATCTAAACATGAAAGAGCAGCAGCACCTGCACCTGATGCTACAATTTTAATTTGATCAATCTTTTTACCATTTAATTGCAGCGCATTTAATAATGCAGAACCCACAATGATTGACGTACCGTGTTGATCGTCATGGAATACAGGAATATTCATGCGCTCACGAAGTTTCTGTTCAATATAGAAACATTCCGGCGCTTTAATATCTTCTAGATTGATTCCACCAAACGTTGGTTCTAGAGACGCAATAATATCGACAATTTTATCTGGATCATTTTCATCAATTTCGATATCGAATACATCAACACCAGCAAACTTTTTGAAGAGAACGCCTTTACCTTCCATCACAGGCTTTGAAGCCAGTGGACCAATATTTCCTAAACCAAGAACAGCTGTACCATTGGTAATGACTGCGACTAGGTTACCACGTGCTGTATAGAGTGCCGCTTTTGACGGATCTTTTTCAATTTCTAAACATGGCGCTGCAACACCGGGTGAATAAGCGAGTGCTAAATCATGTTGATTAATGAGTTGTTTACTTGGCGTTACGCTAATTTTTCCAGGAGTTGGAAATTCATGATAATAAAGTGCTTGCTCTTTTAAAGATTGATCGTCCATCAGAATCCCAATTATTACGTAAGCCAGCATGCTGGCTTTGTGGTGACTAGTTTTGCTTGAATATACCACTACTTAAGGCTTGAGCACAGTCAAAAAGTTGAAAAATTGCACTATATTGGAATTTCAATCATTAAATTAATGAGAAAGAATCAGCCGATTCTGATTTTGTATATATTGAGTGGTGTCTTCAGCGTTCAGCGGTTTTGAAAAATAATAGCCTTGGAAATAGTCACAACCGAGTTCTTGCAAGTATTGAATTTGAGTCCAATGCTCGACACCTTCAGCCACGATTTTCATGCCCATTGCTTTGCCCATGGCAATAATTGCATAAACAATCGCATTGTCCTTGGTTGATCCAATTTTGGAAATGAAAGCACGATCTATTTTCAGTGTATCTATCGGGTAGTCTGCCAAATAGGCCAATGATGAATAGCCTGTCCCAAAGTCGTCCAGTGCGATTCTGATGTTTTTATTTTTAATTTGATGTAATAACTCAATCACTTGAGTAGATTTATCTAATAAAGAAGACTCGGTAAGTTCTAATTCAATGCAATCTGGTTGCAGTTGATATTCAGCCAAAGCTAGATTGATTTGATTTAATAATTCGCCACGTAAAATTTGTTGAGCAACCACGTTTATGGCGACTCGAATATTATGGTATCCCAGTTTTTTCCAGATTTGAATTTGACGACACACTTGAAAAATAACAAAATTCCCGATATCTGAAATTAAACTGGTAATTTCAGCAATCGGTAAAAAACGATCCGGAGTGATGATGCCGTATTTAGGATGATTCCAACGAATTAAGGCTTCAAAACCGTATAAGCTCATTGTGGGATGAGCAATTTTGGCTTGATAATAAATTTCAAACTCGTTGTTTTTAAGTGCATTTTTTAAGTCACGCTCAAGTTCAATATCATTTTCAAAAACTGAATCTTGTTTGTTGGCATAGAAATATGCCGTATTTCCACCCAGTTTTTTTGCTTCAGCCAAAGCAATTTCTGCATGATTACTAAGACTGCCAATTTGACGTCCATGTTCTGGATAAATCGCAATACCCAATGAAATATTGATTTTATATTCTTGCTCCTGAATCACGAAGAAATCTTCAAAGGTATTTAGAATATAGTTCACGGTTTGGTGAATCGGGGGGCGAGGGTGACTTAAGTTATAGATCAAGGCAAAGTCATTATTATTAAAATATGAAATCAATAAAGCATCCGAACACACCATTTTTAGGCGCTTAGACACTTCTTTAAGAACTTCGTCCCCAGCTTGTTGATTTAAAAACTCATTAAAATGCCTAAAACGATCGATATTGAGTCGAATGATTGCAAAATGACTCAATGGCTTCGATTTATTCAATAGATATTGCTGGAGCTGTAAATTAAAATAAATACGATTAGGAAGATCTGTAAGTAAATCAAAGTTCTCTAAGTAAGCAAGACGCTCTTCATGATGCTTGCGTTCAGTTAAATCGGAAATCACACCTACGTAATTAAGTACACGATTTTTTTCGTCTTTTAAGGCATTAATGTGAAGCCAGACTGTCAGTCTTTTACCAGAAATAAAATCTTCAGTGACTTCAGAATCATAAGAACCCGTTAGAAAAACTTTTTGCGTGATATCTTTATGTCTTTCACGTAAATCGAATAGTGAATTGATTGTAATTTCGAACATATGTTTAGAGATAATTTGATCTGAAGACAGACCCACCAATTCACAAAAATAAGGATTAACCTCTAAAAAACATAAATTATTATCCAGAACAAACACACCTTGTGCGACCTGTTTAAATACATTTGCAGCTAGTTTCAGTTGTTCTTGATCCTTTTTTTCTTGTTCAATATCGCGGTGTATTCCAACCATTCTTAAAGGTTTTTTGCTGACGGGATCTCTAGAAATAACTTTTCCAACGTCTTTAATCCAAAACCATTGATCATTTTTACGCGTTCGGTAAATGGCTTCAAAACGATCAGTTTCACCTCGTAGATGAAGCTTGAGCAAGCGGTTATATTGCGGTTGATCATCTGGATGAATATAAGCATTCAATTGCTCAGTTGCATTTTCATATTGCAAAACTTGAATACCATTTTTTACACCAGAGAGTTCGACCGTTCTTTTTTCAATATTCCATAACCATGAATGAATACCTGCAACTTCATGGGCGAAATCTAGGTTGGCTTGATGATTTTCAAGTCGATCTTTGATTTTATTGATATCGTAAGTTCTTTCTTTTACTTTTTGTTCTAAGAGCTGATTACTAAGCTGCAACTCATTTTCAATATATTTACTTTTATCGATTTCTCGCTGTAGTTTATTTTGTAAGATAATCGATTCATCTATATGTTGTTTTGATTGTTCCAAATAAGTTTGATTATGCACATTCAAACGATTTAATCGAAGATGAATTTTATGCATTAAAATTGCACTAGTGAAAACCACGATAAACCATGCATAAAACACATAATAATAGACATTTGGAGCATCAGGTTCAAAAATGTATTTTGATAAAATAATCGGTAGGATCGAAGGAATAAACATGAACAGAAAGTATCGTAATCTTTGAGTCAGATAAACAATACCAATGATATAAATACTAGACGTCATGAGGCTTGAAAGCACAACATTGATGCCCGTAATTTGAGCATTTTCAACCATCAGAAAGTGGTTAATGATTAAAACACCAATGCCGATACTAATACCATTAATCAAGCATATTAACTGACACCAAGCATCAAGATTGAATAAACGATTATTTTTAGAATCAAGAAAATTTTGTGTGAATACCCAAGCTGAAATATTAATAATGCTGTTGACTAAAAACCAAATATTATAATAATTAGAAAAATCATCAAAATATTGATGGTACATAATGACATTATAAAAACTTGCAAACACCACCCAAATCAGGAAAAAGCGTAAGTAGAATGCTGCACTTTCAATTTGTAACACATTCTCACCTGGAGAAAGATGCTCTTCTGGAACGTCATTCATAGTGGTGAGTACCTGTGCGTGTTATTATGGTTTTTAGAAAATATTGATTAAAATTATTAAACTTAACTAAATATTATTCATCACTTATAACTCATAAATTACTGCTAATCACCATAAAAATCAAGATTTATGTGATGCAGTTTACATTTTATTTTGATTTAAAAATGGAAATTCAATATAGACAGCGCGACAATCGGTGCCGTTTCTGTGCGTAACACCCGTGCTCCAATACACCAATTGATAAAGCCGACCTGATTCGCAGCCAAAATTTCACTTTCACTGAGACCACCTTCAGGTCCAATTAACAAAGCAATATCTGCTGTCGCATTGTCTAAAATATTGGCTTGATCTTTATTAGGAGCCAATACAAGTTTGGTTTCAGGTAAAGCTGATGCAAGCCAGTCCTGTAAGCTTAATGGTGCAAGAATCTTAGGAACAATATTCATACCGCACTGTTCGCAAGCCGCGATTGCAATTCCTTGCCAATGCTCTATTTTCTTTTGATCTCGATCGTACTTTAAACGCATTTCACAACGTTCAGAGGTCAGTAGTTGTATTTCAGAAACGCCGAGTTCTACTGCTTTTTGTATGGCATAGTCCATACGATCGCCTTTACTCATGACCTGACCGAGTAGCGTTTTAAAAGCAGGAGTGCGGTTATCTGGATTATGACTAAGGACGTTAACCAAAGCCGTTTTTTTATTAACTTCCGTGAGTTCAACCTGAAAATCACCACCTTGCCCATTGAACAAGGTGGCAGTTTCGCCTACTTTAGCACGTAATACTTTTACCCAATGATGAAACACAGTCTCAGTCAGTTCAGTCACTGTATCGACGGTTAAATCAGCTTCAATAAAAAAACGGGGCATACGTATTACTCATAGCAAAAAGCAAGTTGAAATTAAGCTAAACCTAAATCTAAGACCAATTTACGGTTTGGTTCAGTTTGGTTCATGGTGTAGAAATGCAAACTTGGCGCTCCACCTGCAATTAAGCGTTCGCACAGTTTAACAACGACCTCATGACCAAAGGCTTTGATACTTGCAGAATCATCACCATAGGTTGCCAATTGTTTGCGAATCCAACGCGGAATTTCAGCACCCGTACCATCGGCAAAGCGAATTAAGTTGCTCGCATTGGTGATCGGCATGATACCTGGCGCAACTGGAATATCAATCCCTTCTTTTTGAAGACGGTCAACAAAGTAGAAATACGCATCTGGATTGAAGAAAAATTGAGTCAAAGCGGCATTTGCACCGGCTTTTGTTTTAGTAATAAAATTTTGAATATCTTTATCAAAGCTATCCGCTTGAGGATGCATTTCAGGATAAGCAGCGACTTCAATATGAAAATGATCACCTGAATGTTCGCGAATAAACGCCACCAAGTCAGATGCATAAGGAAGCTCACCTAAGCCGACTTGACCTGAAGGTAAATCTCCGCGTAATGCGACAATACGATTGATCCCTTGTGATCTATATAAATCTAATAGTTCAGCAATTCGTGCTTTGTCATCACCAATACAAGACAGGTGAGGTGCAACAGGGGTACCTTTACCATTAAAATCATTAATCGCGGACAATGTGCGTTCACGTGTAGAACCACCCGCACCATAAGTCACTGAAAAGAATTCAGGATTTAGTAGTTGTAGTTCTTGATGCACCACTTTAAGTTTCTCAGCACCAACATCAGTTTTGGTCGGGAAAAACTCAAAAGAAATAGGAACACGCTTGGTCATTTTTCAAATCCTTTTTATAAATACTGTAAAGTTTGATTTCCCTTTACGAAGACCTCTCCACAAAGGAGAGGTCTTCGCCTCGAAAACATTCAAGATCAAGAATATAAATGATCTTGAATGTTCTCTCCGTAAAGGAGAGCATGAGGGAAAGGGAGAAATATCAATTAATATTTATAAGTCTCAGACTTAAATGGACCTTCAACAGGAACACGTAAGTAATCTGCTTGAACTTGAGTAAGCTGAGTGAGTACACCACCAAAGCCAACAACCATCGCCGCAGCAACTTCCTCATCAAGTTTCTTCGGAAGAAGTTCAACGCGAATCGTTGCTTGCTTTTGATCTTCAGGAAGATCAGCAAATTTTTCAGCGAAAAGATGCATTTGCGCTAATACTTGGTTTGCGAAAGAACCATCCATGACACGCGAAGGATGACCTGTAGCATTACCTAGGTTAACCAGACGACCTTCAGAAAGCAGGATCAGGTAATCATTTTCATTTTCTGAACGATAGACTTGATGAACTTGTGGTTTAACTTCAACCCATTTGTAACCACGTAAATAGTTGGTATCAATTTCAGTATCGAAGTGACCAATATTACATACAACCGCACCTGCTTTTAAGGTATCTAGCATTGCTGAATCACAAACATGGTAGTTACCTGTAGTCGTAACGATCAAGTCTGTATTTTTTAGAAGATCTGCATTCACATCTTCTTTTTTACCTGTTTGTACGCCATTTTTGTAAGGAGAAACGACTTCGTAACCATCCATACATGCTTGCATCGCACATATTGGATCAATTTCAGTTACACGTACAATCATGCCTTCTTGGCGAAGCGATTGAGCAGAACCTTTACCCACATCACCATAACCAATGACGAGCGCACGACGTCCAGACATTAACATATCCGTACCGCGTTTGATCGCATCATTCAGTGAATGACGGCAGCCATATTTATTGTCATTTTTAGACTTAGTCACAGAATCGTTAACGTTGATTGCTGGAACTTTGAGTGAACCGTCTTTCCACATTTCTAGAAGACGTTGTACACCTGTCGTTGTTTCTTCGGTAATACCGTGGATTTTAGCAATCAAATCTGGATATTGTTCATGCACAACAGCTGTTAAATCACCGCCATCATCCAAAATCATGTTGGCATCCCAAGGCGTACCATTCACATTGATTTGTTGTTCAAGACACCATAAATACTCTTCTTCTGTTTCGCCTTTCCAAGCAAAAACAGGAACACCAGAAGCAGCGATTGCAGCAGCAGCGTGGTCTTGAGTCGAGAAGATGTTACAAGACGTCCAACGAACTTCAGCGCCTAACTCAACTAGCGTTTCAATTAGAACTGCAGTTTGAATGGTCATGTGAATACAGCCGAGAATTTTCGCGCCTGCAAGTGGTTTAGCTGCTGAATAGCGCTTACGTAAACCCATAAGTGCTGGCATTTCTGCTTCAGCAAGTTTGATTTCTTTGCGACCGTAGTCCGCTAAAGTGATATCTGCAACTTTATAATCTGTGAATGAAGCATTAACCGCGTTCATTAGGATCTCCTTGTTATTTAATAACAATAATATTAGATAGGATCATGATGTTCGCGGATGCCGTTTTTGGTTCTTCTGAAATGAATGAACCGATGGTCGAGCCTAGCGATCTTACATTTACTGTTTTGACAATCAGCGTGTAAGAAAGTCGCAGCACCCCTCGACTAGTCGGATATTGTACTGGTAAATAGATGAGGTTCCAATGGTGAGTTGTTTATTTTTCTTACAGAAAAAGAAGATTTAGAGTTTGAATTCTTTTAATGCTATTTTTTTGATCTTTTCTGCTTTTTCAAAATGATCGAACTGATGTTTAATAATCCACCAATGTGCCATCTCCATCAGGCATTCAGGATCATCATTTTTATTTGCAAAGAAAGCATAAAATGAAAGTCCAACGTTTTTCCCCTTTTTCTGAATTTTTTCATCACAAATTTTTATAATTTTTTGCTGGAGTTCAGTTCTCATTTTTGAGTTGCTCTTCTAGATTTTACTTATTTTAACGGATGTTTAGAATGCTTTGATAATGGTTTTACAGTTAGGCCTGCTTGCGTTGCCAAGTTTAAAAAAAGGTATATCTACAGGCTATTTTGATTGAAATACACCTTTTTATAAACAACGAAATGAATAAACGAGTGAGCAAAAAGCCCATCAAACGATGGGCTTAAATACTAGATTATTCTTTCTCAGCATCTTGTGCTTTAGAATTCCAGTAATCCGCTTTCGCATCATCGACATCGATCCCTAAACCATGTTCATAGATGCAAGCTAAATCACGCATCGCTTGAACTTCCCCCAATTCAGCAGATTGTTGTAACAACTCAATTGATTTTGCAACATCAATTTCTACGACATAGCCACGACGATAGAAACTGGAAAGTTCTAAAAGCGCTGTAGGATGCTTTAAATCGCTGGCTTGTTTTAACCAATTATGAGCATGTTCGAAATAAGTTTTGGCTTCTTCAGGATCTTCTTCTAAAAGATCTTTAGCATAGACAGCATAGCCTTCACCAAGCCAATACATCGCTTCGACATAGCCTAGCCCAGCTGCTTTCAGTGCCCATTCTTCAGCATGTTCAATATCATCTTCATTTTCGCTTTGCATATACAGTTCAGCTAAGGCGAATTGCGCCTCAGCATTACCTGCTGTTGCACGGTTTATCAATTCTGTTGGGATTTGCGGAGATTCAGACATAATATATCCAAGTAATAACTGGGTATAGCCTAAAGCTTTGGCACAAAAAAGCCAATCGAGAGATTGGCTTTTTTGCATTTCGTTTGAGAATCTAAGATTTACATGAGATGCAAGATAAGACTGATCAGAAAGATCACGGCGATGGCTATCGCAATCTTACGAATTTTACGCTCAAAATAACTGAAGCATAAACCAACAAATAACGCGGAGAACGACAATGTGCCGATCCAATAGCTGATCATATTACTGAGTTGACCATTCAGCATGCAAATAATCACTGAAATGGTTAACAATAGCCAACCTGAAATAGTCGCTAAGCGTGTTTGATTAGCAAGTAACTCATGGCCAAAGATTTGTTTTTGATGTTTAGCGATTGAACTTGCCAAAGCAAAAAAGGCAAGGGCTGTCAGTGACCAAACTAAGATGAAAAAAATCATGCTTCAGTCTCCTGTACGACTTGTGCCTTAGCTTTTTTTGGCGTTAAACCTTTATGATTTTTTACTTTGCGGAAAGCAAAGTAGAAAATAATCGCTAAAACCCACATGGCTAAATCGAAGGTTGCGATGACCCATTGACCATTGGCAATGGTATTCCACAAAGCTTGACCGCCTGTGAGTGGGTTAATGATCGGCAACAGTGCGAAAGCGATCGTGGCAAACATCAACAGCTCTAACCAAGCTTGTCGATGTGTTCTAAACATAGCGTAAATTAAAGTGAGTACCCAAACGATGAAGAAGCTACGGATTTCCCAATTTAAACGCATTTCCATGTCCGCTGGAATAAATCGGTTGGCGTAGAAAAAGGCTGCGCATGCAATCGGTAAACCAATGATTGCCGCGATATTCGTGACTTCAACCAGACGATAACCAAATGATTTATAGCCTTGTTTCTGTTGTTGAGGTGCACGTTTCACACACCATAGAATTAGACCAGTAGCAATCATCATCGTACCCATCACACCTGATAAAAACAGAATCCAGCGTAAGGCTAAATCAACACCACGTGCTTCATGCAGTACTGTCGTGATGTTATAGATGGCATTGGGAATAGATGGATTACGTAAAGACGCAGAATCATCGGTTATATTTTTTCCAGTGACGCCATTAAAGTCTAAAGTTTCATAAACACCACGGTGTGCAACACTTGCAGCATTTAAAGCACGTAATTCAATAGTTGCTCGATCTGTGTTGGGTGCCACAATACTAATATTGGCTACAGGGTTTTGTTTCCATTCGACTTTTGCTTGAGCCAGAATTGGTGCTAAGTCAGCCATTGGTGCGGCTTGAGCTTCGGGGCGTTTATTACGACCTTCACCACGATTGCCACGTCCTTCACCGCGTTCAGCACGGGCTTCATTACGTGCTTGTCCCTGTATTTCACCACGTTGACCACCTTGACCTCGAGCTGAGTTTGAATCCTCAGTCGGCGCTTCAATTAATGATTTTCGTTGATCTTGTAAGAACTGACCGCGACTTTCATAGACTTGATTGACTCCCCAAGGCATCAGTGTAAAGAGCAACAGCAACAGACCACTTAAAGTGATCATAATGTGAAAGGGAAGTGCAAAAACAGCAGTGGCATTATGTGCATCTAACCAAGAACGTTGTCCTTTGCCTGAGCGAAAGGTAAAGAAATCTTTGAATATTTTCTTGTGTGTGATCACGCCACTGATAATCGCAACAAACATAAACATGGTGGCTAAACCAACAATCCAACGTGCCCAAATGCGTGGCATACCATAGAGTTCAAAGTGGAAACGATATAAAAATCCACCGCCACGAGTTTCACGTGCTTCAAGAACTTCACCTGTTGAACTATCAATGGTCACACGTTCACCACCACGTCTTGCACGTGGATCTTCACCTTCTTTACGGATATTTAATTGCGTGGTGTTTTGGCGTGAGTTTGGAAGTTGAATCGTCCAACTGCCTGCATTGGGATGATTTTTTTGTAAATAATTTAAAGCGACTTGAGTTTGCTCTATTTGTGAATCACTTGGAACGGATTGATGAAACTCAGGTTTCATCCAATTGGTGATTTCAGTTTGAAAAAAACTGAGTGTACCTGTTAAAAAAATGGCATACAGCAGCCAACCGAGGACTAAACTTGCCCAGGTGTGTAACCAAGACATAGATTGACGAGGGCCTTCAACTTTTGCATCGACTCTCATCTTAATTTCCCATGACTTTGTAAATAATGAATAAGATTAAGCAGGGAACAAGAATGCCTAGACTCGCTTTTAAGGTTTTATTCACCATAAAGACCCAAATAAAAGCAGCGCAATGAAGGCAAAAAGCCACAAGCGTGGCTGCCATAGCAGCACTTGAGCGATATTCGACAAAATACTGTCCAATTACGATTGCGCAGAGTGATGCCAGTAAATAACCACCCATGGTCGCCAGTAAAAAACGATAGGCGATCATGACTCTATAAGCCAGTACTGTGGATTTTTCTATAGGTTTTTTCTTAGCGCGAGCATTCGCATTGCTTATGGAGGCAGCAGCCTGCATGTCAAATTCAGTACTAGACATAGTCGGATATTCAATATGTAAATGAAGTGTTATTAATGCAAATGATAACAATTATTATTACAGTTTGAAATACAAGGAATGATCATTTTTTGAAAATAATTAAAAAAATAATGAAGTTAGCAAAATTAAATTGAAGAAAATGAACGTATTGTTAATGACCTTAAAAATAAGATAAGAACTCGAAACTTAATTATTCTGTGATTAGTGTCACGTTCTATAAAGTGCTACATTCTAAAATATGAATTGATGTGAAAAATTTATGAATTGGTTTGAGGAATTAAAGCAGCAATAAAATATATTCATTACTGCCTGAGTTTTTATTTCGTTGCTTGATACTCATTAATCACTTCTAATGCAGCTCTGAAAGCTTCTTGTGTCGCTGGTGCTCCGCAATAGGGAAGACTATGGAGCAAGACTTCTTGGATTTCTTCAACTGTTGCACCATTATTCAAAGCGCCACGAACATGGCCTTTCAATTCAGTTGGACTCTTTTGCGCCGTTAAAAATGCAATGGTAATGAGTGAGCGATATTTACGTGGCAATACACCTTCACGTTGCCAAGTCGAACCCCACGCATGTTCATTAATCCAATCTTGCAAAGGTTGCGTAAAAGGAACGGTATTGTCTTGGGCACGCTGAACAAAAGATTCACCCATGACTTCTTTACGAACTTTTAAACCATTTTCATAATTTTGTTCTGACATTGTTGACTCATTTTTTAGGTTATTTTAATTAGACTTTCGCTTAGAAAAAAAGGACTCAAACAGATTGAGACCTTTTTTCTACAGATTTACATCATCTTCAAATGCGTTGCAAAGTTCAAGCAGGAATTTCAACGGCGATAGCAGTTGCTTCGCCACCACCAATACACAGCGCTGCAATACCTTTGGTTTTACCCAAACGTTTCAAAGCATAAACCAGGGTCAGAATAATACGTGAACCTGAGGAACCTAGCGGATGACCCAATGCACATGCACCACCGTGAATGTTGACCTTCTCTGCATCTAAATCAAATGCATCTATCGCAGCCATAGTGACCATCGCAAAGGCTTCATTGATTTCCCAGAGGTCAACATCGGCGACATTCCAACCTGTTTGCTTCAACACTTTTTCAATCGCGCCCACAGGGGCGATAGTGAATTCTGTAGGATGCTGTGAATGAGAGGCATAAGCTTTAATCAATGCCAATGGATTAAGATTTTTTTCATGTGCATATTGTACTGATGTCAAAACAAATGCCGAAGCACCATCACTAATGGAGCTGGAATTTGCTGCAGTAATCGTACCGTCTTTTGCAAAGGCAGGTCGAAGAGTGGGAATTTTATCAATCTTTGCATTAAATGGATTTTCATCTTGATCGATAGTAACTTCGCCTTTACGACTATTAATCGTTACCGCAATAATTTCCTCTTTAAGATCACCATTGTGAATTGCAGTTTGGGCACGTGTTAAAGAGCGGATCGCAAAGTCATCTTGCTGTTCACGAGAGTAATTCTTTTTATTGGCCATTTCTTGTGCCAAAACACCCATAGAAAGACCCGTTTCTGCGTCTTCTAAGCCTTCTTGAAACATATGATCCGTTATTTTGCCGTGCCCCATACGATATCCGGCTCTAGCTTTATCCAAAAGATAAGGCGCATTCGACATCGACTCCATACCACCAGCAACGACGATATTTGCTGAACCAGCTTTGATCGCATCTGCTGCTTGCATCACAGCTTTCATACCAGAACCACAAATTTTATTGATCGTTGTCGCACCGACATAATCAGGAAGATTGGCTAAACGCATTGCTTGACGAGCAGGGCCTTGTTTTAAACCCGCAGGCAAAACACAGCCCATGATGACTTCATCGACTTGATCAGTTGCAATATCGGCACGTTTTAGTGATTCTTTGATCACGACAGCCCCAAGTTCTGGCGCTGAAAGACTTGCTAATCCACCTTGGAAACTTCCCATTGGGGTGCGGCTTCCTGCAACTAAAACGATATCCTGACTCATTATTATTTCCCTGTTTAATCATTTATGTGATTGATGTTGATTACTTTAATCGGCTTTTTAAAATTCGATGTTTAAACAAATGATCCAACGTCCTGTGATCATTAATAACACCATTATATGTTGAGTTTCAATCTACAATTTAAACTATTGATTAGTTGAAACTTCATTTATTTTCTCACGATTTTAACTCAGGTCTATTCAACCTTTGTCCATACCATGATGTTTTTATAATAAAAAAAACAAGGCGCTTATGCGCCTTGTTTCGAGATTGATGATCAATGGGAACAGAAATGCCTAACTTCGAAATGGATCATTTGAAGGCTTAACTGGATCTGTCTCACTTATTTCTGTTTCACCAAGATCAGAAGATGAAACAGATTCTTGATCAATATTTGCAGCACTCTGTTCAACTAATGGATCATGCTGTGACGTAGATGAGTTTTGTTGGTGTGGATTTTCTAAATCTAAAGCTTGATCAAGTTGAGTATCAAAAATATCCGTTAACATACTGTCAAAACGCTTAATATTATAGCGAGTTAACTGATCTGCTTCATGTTGATCAATAAAGTTCGTATCAAGCGCATCTTGAATATGTTCTTCAAAAGTTAGACCTTTGAAGCGGTTTTTAGATTCGGCTTTCTTAAACTTATTCCATAACTCCTCTACTTCTAGCAGCATTAAGAATGTAGATTCCATACGACCAGTCACATCTTCTGGATCAGTATTATAAAATACGTGTTGTTTTAATTGATCACGGAATGCATTTTCTTCCATGAAGTAATCACCGACTTTCAACTTAAGCTGATCGCTTGGTTTCTTCACCGGACGGCCGAATGGGAAACAAATGAATTTAACTAAGCCAGCCGCGACGCCCATTGGGAAATTATCAAACAATCCATAGAATGCTTCTTGGGCATTAAATAAAGCTTTATCCAACGCCAATTGAGCATGCGCTTGTTCCGCTTCAGTTTTTTTGCCTTTGCTATAGAATTTTAAAATTGCTGTTGCGATAAATAAATGCGCATGAATGTCAGCTAAACGTCCAGACAGCATTTCTTTGCGTTTAATATCTCCAGCCAGTAGACCTAAACACATATCTGCAGTGAGTGCAAAATTGGCACTTAGACGATTAATCACTTTGAAGTAGGGGCGAGTAAAATCATCCGCATGTTGGGATGCATCACTCGAACCGCCTGTAAAACCATACAGGAATGAGCGCGCTGTACGGTTAAAGGTATAACCTAAATGTTGATACAGCATCTCATTGAAGGTGCTTAGCGCATCTTCTTTATTGTCCGCTTGCAAGAGTTGTAACTCTTCAAAAAGATAAGGATGACAACGCATTGACCCTTGACCGAAAATCATCAATGAACGGCTCAGAATATTTGCACCTTCCACTGTGATAGAAACGGGAATTGCCTGATAGATCAGTGCTAAGAAGTTGCGTGGTCCCATTTGAATGGCACGACCGCCGACAACATCCATACTATGATTCACGACCTTACGCATGGTTTCAGTCGCATAGTATTTTGCCATTGCAGTCATAACAGCGGGTTTACCGCCTTGATTCAAACCACAGGTAACTAAATAACGGAACGCCTCCAGCATATAAGTATCACTTGCAATATCACTGGTTGCTTCCTGAACACCTTCAAATTTACCCACTGAAATTTTAAATTGCTGACGAACTTTTGCAAATGCTCCGACCGTTAAATAGCTCATTTCACCCGCTGCAGTAGACAATGCTGGCAGAGAAATACCACGACCAACGGCTAAACATTCCATGAGCATCCGCCAGCCTTTACCCGCATTTTCCACGCCACCAATAATCCAATCGAGTGGAATGAAAACATCCTTACCATCCACCGTACCATTCATGAACGGGGAACCTGGATTGTGACGTGCACCAACTTCAACACCTTCATGTGTTGCAGGTAAGAGTGCACAGGTAATCCCATATTCTGTTTTGCTTTTATCTCCGAGCAAGCCGTCAGGATCATAGAGTTTAAAGGCTAAGCCGACCACTGTTGCGACAGGTGCAAGCGTGATCCAACGCTTTGAGAAATTCATGCGTAAGCCAAGTACTTCCTGACCTTCAAATTGTCCGTAACAAACCACACCTGTGTCTGGAATGGCACCAGCATCAGAGCCAGCTTCAGGACTGGTCAAACCGAAACAAGGAATTTCCTCACCAGTGGCTAGGCCGGGTAAATATTGATTTTTTTGTTCTTCGGTGCCGTAGTGTAGAAGTAATTCACCCGGTCCAAGCGAGTTAGGCACCATGCAGCTCACCGCAGTGGTCAAAGAACGTGAGGCGATTTTGCTCATGATTCGACTTTGCGCAAATGAACTAAAGGCTTTACCACCATATTCTTTTGGAATAATTAAACCTAAAAAGCCTTTGGATTTAATAAATTGCCAAACTTCAGGTGGAAGATCTTTGAGATGGTGATGAATTTCCCATTCATCTAACATACTACAGAGCTGTTCAACTTCGTGGTCTAAAAAGCTTTGTTCTTCTACAGATAATTCTGGATATGGATATTCATCAAAGGTTTCCCAGTTCGGAGCACCCATAAATAATTCTTTTTCCCACCAACTGGTGCCTGCATCTAAAGCTTCTCGTTCCGTAGTGCTCATCGTCGGCATAGCATTGGCAAGAGTTTTATAAGCAGGCTTGGTGATGATTGACATTCGTAAAGAATCAATCATTAGGATTACACTAATAACGATTAATGGAATGCCTAAAATAAGAGACCATGGACTTATAAATGCAATAACGATGGCAGCAATGATACTGACGATTGCACCAGTACTACGGTTGAGTTCAAAAAAGAAAACCGCCCAAACAGTGAATAAAATCAAAAGTACACTGAGGATGAATAACATTATTATATTGCTCCAGTGACTTACATTCTTGAGACCTTCAAAACCCTATGGAATTAAAATGTAGTTAATTTTTTAGCGATTTAGCGTGGCTCAATATGTAAAGAAAGTATGCTAGATATGCTCGGAAAAACAAAAGAGCGCTAAATTAATCTAATATTGTGTTCTTAGATTGGTTGATTAATAAACGCATTTCAAGAGTGATCAAGAAAAGAAATGTGAATTTAAGTAATGAATTTTTTTAATGTTTTAGAAAAAAACCCTCAAAACTATGAGGGATTTATGTGACCATAAAAATGATATTTTTATATGATTTGTATTGCTGTATTATTTCGTATCCGACTCAATCTCTAAAATTAGGTTAAAAAAATGAGCGTATTTACATACACTCATTTTGTTCGTTTGGTGAACTGACTTTCAGTTTATAAATCTATAGCGAAAGATCTATGGGTTATTTCACACCAAGTTTATAAATTGTAGTTTGATTAAAAGTTTGACCTTTCTTCAATAATGTCGAAGGAAAGTTTGGTGTGTTAGGTGAGTTCGGAAAATGTTGAGTTTCCAGAGCAAATGCGTCAGTTGCACGATAAGCCTTACCTGATGTGCCTATGACAGTGCCGTTAAAGCCATTCGCTGAAAAAAATTGAATACCTGGTTGAGTAGTATAAACTTCAAGGGTACGTTTTGTTTTTGGATCAAATGCTTTGGCTGCTAAAGCGGGTTGAGTGGCATTGGGCTTGTAGTTATCGAGAACCCAATTATGGTCATAACCTTTGGCATTTTGCAGTTGGTCATATTGATCACGAATGTTTTGACCAATCGGTTTCATCTTGCGGAAGTCCATTGGGGTATCTGTAACAGGTGTGATTTCACCAGTAGGAATTGATGCTGCATCAGTTCGGGTGAAATGTGACGCTAATAATTGAACTTCTTGGTCTTCAACTGAACCGCTGGTTTCGCCAGCCAAGTTGAAATAACTGTGGTTGGTCAAGTTAATCACAGTGTCTTGATCAGTTTTAGCGGTGTAGTGTAAGGCTAATTCATTGGCGTCATTTAAGCTATAAACCAATGTTGTGGTTAAATTTCCTGGGAAGCCATTTTGTCCATTCGGCGATAGATATTTAAGCTCAACTGCGGCAGTGTCTTTTTGTTTTGATTTTACAATTTTAGACTGCCACAAATCTTGAGCAAAAGTAGGTGAACCACCGTGTAAACTGTTTTCACCATTGTTAATGGGTAATTGATAAGTTTTATCATTGATAGTGAATTGACCTTTTGCAATCCGGTTCGCGTAACGCCCAACTACAGCACCAAAGTTGGATTTATTTAAAGTTGCATAATCAGCAGGATTGGCAAAACCTAGTACCACATTTTCAAGCTTAGCTTCATGATCGGGAACAATCACTTGAGCAATCACTGCACCGACATCTAAGATTTTGACCGTCATGCCATTTTTGTTGCTGAGGGTATATTCTTTAATATTGTCGCCATTGGGCATTTTTGCTACAGTTTTTTCTGAAATAGTTGCAGCGTGGCTCAGTGAAATGCTGATACCAAGAATAGATAAGCCAAACAGGGTCTGGGTGCTGATTTTCATAATAAAACCTTATGATGTGTGGAGATGATCACCAAATTTTGATGGTGATTAACGAGGAAGGATGGGGAGATTAAGTTAAGGGTATTATATAGCGTAAATTCTAAAAATGACGCCATTGTAGACTGCAAGGGTTTTATAATTCAGAAATACGTGCGCTGCACGCGCTAAAGAATGGTTTTAATTGCTTGTACGTTGCATATACGTTGTTGATTTCTAGAGCAGATAATGAATTGAAGTAGAGCGCTGAGTGTAATCAGTCTATTACAGGTCTATAAGTATTTATTGAGGTAGCTTAGAAAAAGAATTGTTTTAACGCTTGTGAAATACAAGCATAGAAATGCCCAATAAGATGCCAGTCAATGACTTAACTGACTGGCATGTTTTAAGTGACTGGTATGTTTTAAGTCATATGGCATTAAGGATTATTTTGTATCCGACTTAAACTCTTTAAAATCTGCTTTTCGAATCATGGCATGAATACCTTTGGTCTTATCAACCACTTGTGAGACTTGAAAATCAGTCGCAGCGCTTAAATAAGCATAAGCGAGTTCTTCTTCAATCCCATACTCTTCTACCAGAAAACGAATTGCCTCACGTGTAGATTTTTTCATCGCTTCATCTAAATCTTCATCCAAGCCGGGTGTGATCCAAAACTCAGCATTTTCAGCCAAAGGTTGCTTGATTTCTTTGCCTGGGATTTTATCTTTACCCGATTTTAAAACGCTAAGTTTTAAGGTTGCACGGGCTGAGCCTTCTAGTGCAGTAAGAGCAACTTCACCATCCCCTTGTACAAAATGACTATCACCTGTATAGAACAACGCACCTTTAACTTGAATCGGATAATACGCGGTTGCCCCTGCACCTAATTCATTAATATCAATATTACCGCCATAAAATGAAGGTGGTACTGAGTGAACTGGATCCGCAGTATTGGCAGCGACGCCCATCACACCCATAAAAGGAAATAAAGGGAAGCGGATGGATTTTCCAGAAGCGGTTTTAATGACACCTTCATATTCACCTTGGCTATTTTTTTCGATGGGGGTGAATACAGAAACATTGCCATATTTTTCAGGATGTTCTGGTGAAGCATCTGCATGTTTTACACGTTTTGGAAATTCACCCGGTAATGCACCTTTTCCATGTCGATTGGAAATCACGCCATAAGGAACGCGAGGGGCAACATTAATGACCTCTACTTTTAAAATATCACCTGCTTCCGCGCCTTCAATAAAAACTGGGCCGGTGATGATATGTGGGCCATCTTTATGAAAATCATGTTTGAGCTTAGATTGAGTAATGATTTTCGCTTCTTCTAAAATATGACTCGATTGAACATGATGTGATTTAAAATATTTTTCAGCATTACGTCCTTGATCTTCCAATAAGCCTTCATGTGAAACTGTATCGAATGTCACGACACTGCCTGAAGGAACAGTCAGTACAGGTTGACTATTTTTGTTGGGTAAATAACCCCATGTAATTGTCTCTAAAGTTGAGGGAACATAATAGTGACCTTTATATTCTCCTTCTTTAAGTAGTGTGGGTTTATAGTGAATCTGATTTAAGACTTTAAACTCTTCTGCATAAGATTGTGTAGAAGACAAAGCACCCAAAATGAGAAAAGAAAGAAAAGATCGCTTGAACATATTAATTCCCAAATAACTAAAAATTGATAATCAATAGATACTTAGCAAATTACATGCCACATTGTATTGTTGATTTTTTATGTTATGAAGTTCAATTTTTTTGTGTAAAAGAGCAGGATTTAACACGTTAAAATATCACCATGCTTTAACATGGTGCAAAAGTATAGTGCGGTACAAGATTGCAAAACACAGAGCAAAAATACAGTACAAAAAAAATCCCTCATGCGTATGAGGGATTTTTTTTAATGTTGTTTTTAACCATGTTTTGAATCTTGAATGATTAAGCTTCGATGGCTTGAACTGCGATTTTTTTAGCAGGATCAGCTTTACGACGTACAGCTGGAACAGGTTCGCCGTAATACTGACGATCTGCGAAATAGCTTGAACGTACCATTGGTGCAGCCCAGATATTACGGAAACCGAGTTTTTGACCGTGAGCGGTATAACGCTCAAATTCTTCTGGTGTCACAAAGCGATCTAATGGCGCATGTTCTTTTGACGGTTGTAAATATTGACCGATGGTAATGTAATCCACATCATGTGCTCTTAAATCGTCTAGTAATGCCAATACTTCTTCTTCAGTTTCACCAAGACCGACCATCAAACCACATTTGGTTGGAATTTCAGGGCAGTATTCTTTAAACATTTTTAATAGTGTTAAAGAGTGTTGATAATCTGAACCTGGACGCATGGCTTTATACAGACGTGGCACAGTTTCAATATTGTGGTTAAACACGTCTGGTGGGCATTCCGTCATGATGCGTAATGCAATATCCATACGACCACGGAAGTCAGGCACCAAAATTTCAAGTAAAGTATTTGGACTTAATGCACGTGCTTCTTTAATACAATCGACAAAATGTTGTGCACCACCATCCAGTAGGTCATCACGGTCGACCGAAGTAATAACCGCATATTTCAAACCTAAATTCGAAATGGTTTCTGCCATATGGCGTGGTTCATCTGCATCAAGTGCATTGGGACGACCATGTGCCACATCACAAAATGGACAACGACGTGTACAAATGTCACCCATGATCATAAAGGTTGCTGTACCACCACCGAAACATTCAGGTAGGTTTGGACATGCTGCTTCTTCACATACAGTATGTAATTTCTGCGCGCGTAAAGTTGTTTTAATACGCTGAACTTCGTCTGGCGCAGCCATTTTAACCCGAATCCAATCTGGCTTTCGTGGCGTATCAACCGTAGGGATAACTTTTACAGGTATACGTGCAACTTTTTCAGCGCCGCGAAGTTTTTCACCCTGTACTGGTTTACGGTTTTCAGACATATTCAACTAATCCACTGTTTGAGACGGGGGAGATAACCAATAAATATATGCACTATTATAGCGAAGTTAAGCTTAAATAGGGCAAAAACGATATTCATTTAAAAAATGTGGTCATCAAGTAATATATGATATTGAAATACGGTAAATTCCTTTAAACTGGTTCATAATAGGCAAATATAAATGAAATGATACGAGAGAATAGGAGCATTGCATGCCGCGTAAGAAAGAGGTCGTGAGTGGAACCTTTGTTAAATATGACGCTGTAGTATTAGGTTCTGGACCAGCTGGAGAAGGCGCAGCAATGAAGCTTGCTAAATCAGGCAAGCGTGTTGCAGTGGTAGATGTAAGAGATCAACTGGGTGGTAACTGTACGCATGTAGGGACTATTCCGAGTAAAGCTTTACGTCAAACCGTATCAAGTATTATTCGTTATCAGCGTGATCCAATGTTTCAAAAAGTGGGCGATTGGAAACAATTCACCATGAAGCAAGTGCTACGTCACGCGCATAAAGTGATCCAACTTCAAGTGGATACGCATTCACGTTTTTATGACCGTAATCGTATAGATATCTATTATGGTCGTGCTTACATTCAAGATAGTAATACAGTCATCATTTTTGGAGCAGATGGCATCCAAGAAACGATTGTATTTAAACAATTGGTGGTTGCGACAGGTAGTCGTCCATATCGTCCAAGTATTCTCGACTTTAATCATCCACGTGTATTTGATTCAGATAAAATTTTGGATCTTGATTTTTCGATTCAAAAAATTATTATTTACGGTGCTGGTGTGATTGGCTGTGAATATGCTTCAATTTTTATTGGACTCGATCACAAAGTTGATCTTATTAACACACAGCATAAATTGCTGAGTTATTTAGATGATGAAATTGCCGACGCTTTGTCTTATCACTTACGTGAACAAGGTGTACTGATTCGTCATAATGAACAAATTGATCATTTAGAAACCTTTGATGACCACGTGGTTCTGCATCTAGAAAGTGGTAAGAAAATCAAAGCCGACGCTATTTTATGGTGTAACGGCCGTTCGGGGAATACCGATGGTTTAGGTTTGGAAAATGTGGGTATTAAACCAAACAGCCGTGGTCAGCTCACAGTGAATGATCAATACCAAACTGAAGTGGAAAATATTTACGCTGCGGGTGATGTGATTGGTTGGCCATCTCTTGCTTCAGCTGCATATGACCAAGGTCGCTGTGCAGGTGCAAATATGACTGGTGAACTTGACGTTGCTCCAGTCAAAGATATCCCGACAGGTATTTATACCATTCCTGAAATTTCATCGATTGGTAAAAATGAGCAACAATTGACTGAAGAAAAGATTCCATATGAAGTGGGTCAAGCGTCTTTCCGTCATTTGGCGCGTGCTCAAATTACTGGTGATACGATGGGTGAGTTGAAGATCTTATTCCATCGTGAAACTTTAGAAGTTTTAGGTGTGCATTGTTTTGGTAATAATGCTTCGGAAATTATTCATATTGGTCAAGCTGTGATGAATAGCCCGAACAATACGATTAAATATTTCGTCGAAACCACATTTAACTATCCAACGATGGCAGAAGCGTATCGTGTTGCGACATTAAATGGGATGAACCGTTTGTTCTAAGCTAAATTAAATTAAATTAAGTTAAATTAAGTTAAATTAATTTAAAACAAGCCAAGCCAAGATTTTGTCGGCCCGTAAGCGAAATGCTTGCGGGTTTTTTTATGTGTTTATTGCTGGTTTCAGATCTTTACTGTTTTAAAAAACGCTATGGATATTTCATTCAATACAGGTTGATCTTAAAAAGCCATCTTAGATATTCCTTAATTTAAATAGATAATCTAAGAACGATAATCTAAAAAAACAGTAAAATTCCATAATATACAAAGAAGCTCATCAACAGGGTCATCGCGATGGGAAGTTTGGTTTTAAACAAGCAGATGACCAATCCTACAAAAATGACATCCATCCAGCTTAATACACTTTTCTCAGACATTTGAATAACGAGGCAGAGTAATAATCCGCTGACAGCAGCATTGATCCCCATCACGGCTTGACTGATTTTGTGCTGCCGCATTAACCATGTCCAGTAGGGTAATGTGCCCCAAATGAGGAAAAATGAGGGCAGGAAAATAATCACTGTCGCAATCATGGCATTGACGAACATTGAGTCAGTGAAATTCAGTAAAGCACCCAAATAGCTGGCAAAACTAAATAAAGGACCTGGCATTAATTGTGCGATGGCATAGCCTAAATCAAATTGCTGATTTGAAATGAGTCCTGTACTGACAAAGTCCTGATAAAGCAAAGGCAATATAATATGTCCACCACCAAAGACCATTGAAGCACTTTGATAAAATCCTTGGATACTTTGAGCCAATTCGCTTGGAGCATAGTTTTGAATAATGGGTGTTATTAAAAATGGCAGTACAAATAAGAGTAGCCAAAGATATGCTTTATTTTTTTTAACTTTAAGAGGTTGAACTTTTAGCTCAGTTTCTTCAGGTAGACCGCTATTTTGTGATTTGGCTAAAATATTTTTGGCATTTGAGCGTTTTGATTTTTTAAGATTGGGCTTGCTTGAGAACAGCAGACCTACGATACCAGCGCAGACAATCAGAATGACTTGATTGTAATCCAATGAACTTGAGTAAATAAAAAAGGCGCTACAGAGCATCAGAATATATTGCCAAATTTCTTTACAAAAGCTTTGTAGCATCTGCCAAAAAGCCCAAATGACAATCGCTAAAACAATAAGATGAATCGCATGAAAAAATTGTGCAGAGAGATACTGTATAAAGTATTGGCCAAGCATTGCGGCCAGTGTCATGAATATAAATGAAGGTAGTGTAAAGCCTAGCCAAGCTGAGATTGAGCCGCGGTAACCTTGATGTAAATAGCCTATGGCGATCCCCACTTGGCTACTACTCGGACCAGGTAATATTTGAGCCAAAGCCACCATCTGCGCATATTCAGACTCAGTCATCCATTTGAGTTGCTTAACAAATTTTTGATGAAAGAAAACCAGATGAGCCGCAGGACCACCAAAGGAGATACAGCCTAATTTTAGAAAAATAAAGAAAATTTCTAAATGAGGGAAGCGTGCTTGGGATTTTCTCATATGAGACAAAGATGATTAATATCCTGTGATCTTATACATGCTGTGTGACACTGTATTGAATAAATTCAGATATCAATATATTTTGTTGGAGTGTGTGAAAAGTTTTTATCTTGCTTCAGTCTATTGCAGATTTGGAAATAGAAGATCGCATAAGATATGATCACTTTTTGGAAAATAAATCTTATAACCATAACTAGAACGATTTGAGCATTTGATTGATTGCTGTAGGACAACGATCAAGTGATCAGTCATTTTTTCTTCATTATTTAAGTTTGAAGTTTGGAACATTGATGGCTATTCATTCTATTCATATTCAAGGTTTTCGCTCAGTTCGAAACATCACATTACCGTTGTCACAGCTGAATATTATTAGCGGTGCAAATGGTTGTGGTAAATCAAATTTATATAAAGCTGTACGCTTATTGCATGAAGCAGCAAGAGGACAATTGTCGCAAGCTCTAGCAGACGAAGGCGGGATTCAGAAAGCCATGTGGGCGGGTGGACGTAGAGCAGGCGATCGGGCTAAGGATCCAAAACGGATGATTCTTGCCGTTGAAATGGAATATTATGAATATCAACTTGAAATTGGATTTCCAGAACCATTAAATAGTTTATTCGGGCTAGATCCACTGGTGAAAAAAGAAGGAATTTGGCTAAGAGGTTATCAGCGCAGGAAAATGAGCGAATTAATGGAACGTATTAATCAAGCTGCATTTTTAAAAAATATTGATGGTGAACGCTTGAGCTATCCGATGGCGCTGACACAAGAAGACTCAATTTTTGGACAATTGTCAGATCCGCATTTGTATCCTGAAGTTTCACAAGTTCGCGAAAGTATGAAAAATTGGCGTTTTTATCATGAGTTTTCAGTCAGTTCAAATTCGCCTATCCGTGTCCCTCAAATTGGAATTCGTTCACCTATACTATCGCATGATGGCAGTAATTTAGCTGCTGCGTTTGAGACATTAAGAGAACGTGGCCAAACAGAAACGCTATATGAAGTGCTGGAAAAAGCATTTCCCAATAATCAATTTTTTGTAGAAGAGTCTCGTGGGCGTTTTCAAATGATGATGCAACGAGAGGGCATATTGCGACCTTTAGATAGCTCAGAGTTATCCGATGGAACACTCCGATTTTTATGTTTAACCGTGGCTTTACTTAGTCCTAGACCACCGCAATTTATGGCCTTAAATGAGCCAGAAAATAGCCTTCATCCCGATTTATTGCCTGCATTAGCGATGTTGATTGCTGAAGCCAGTCGTTATACTCAACTTTGGGTGACCAGTCATTCTGTGGTTTTGGCTGAAATGATTAAATCCTATTGTGAGGTTTCACATTTTCAATTAGATCAGCGAGATGGTGAAACCATCGTGACTTCTATCTCGAACTAAAAATAAGCTAGACATATTAAATTAAAATATAAACGAGAAAAATTCAGATTATTTTCATGTTAATGCGAGCCATCCGCTTGCTGAACTTTATCGATTTTTTATAGGTGTCCATCAAGCGCTTCTCGATTTTTATATAACCGCGGCATAAAGCTCGACTGATATAGAGATAGTGGAAAATATAGAGTTAGTGGAAAATATAGAGTTAGTGGAAAATATAGAGTTAGCGGAATAACTAATAAGGTCGACCACCCGCAAGACTGATACGTTTAAGTAAACGCCGTTGCTCAGCAGGAAAGGGTGTACGTGAGTGTAGGGTGACTTGATTGTCCCAAAATACGATATCGCCTTGTTCCCAATGATGCTCATAGCGGAATTCAGGTTTTAAAATATGCTCACGAAGTTCGGAAATCAATCGGCTCCCTGCTTGATCAGCATAATTGACCAACTCCACTTCAGAACGTGTATTTAGCCATAAAGCTTTACGTCCAGATTCAGGATGTGTGCGCACCAAAGGATGTGGATACGCATGACCTATAATAGGTTGATCACTAAAACGATAATAAGGCGTGCTGTTATAGCTGTCCGTACCTTTGTTGCTATTGGCGCGAACAAAGGGGTTATAGGTAATTAATTGCAGCGAATTAATATGATTTTTGGTGTTTTGATCCAAGCCCTCATAGGCCTTAATCGTGTTATACCATGTGGTTTGACCACCATTCTGAGGGAGTTCAATGGCATAGAGTATAGAGCCAAAAGATGGTGTTGGCGTCCATTGATGATCTGCATGTGGTGATAGCTCACCATGGCCAGTATAGTCGCCTTGTCCCACTGCATTGGAAACAGGAACCACATCAGGTGGAGCACCTGTATCGGATTGAGTCGCTAAAACAGGATTGTCTGCACTGGGTTTAAAAAGTGCACCAAAATAACTGGCAAAAGCCAAATACTGCAAATCATCCAAACTTTGTTTTTTAAAAATAAGAATTAAATGTTCTGCCAATGCTTGTTTTAACCGGAAAATGGTTTCCCCAGATTGTGCTTTGCGTGCGTCTAGACCAATCACCACGGCACCAAGCGCTTCATTCTCAAGTGGCAAAATTTCAATATCAGCAGGATTTTGAAATTGATCTGCCTGATGCCAACGAGGCGCATCATGAATGGCCTGCGATAGCTGGGTTAAGCTGGTCATGGTCTATTTCTCTCATTTTTGATCTGAATATAATCTAAGAGAAAATAGCCAAGCGCAGAAATCATTTATAATTCTAAACTTATGAAATTAAAAAAGACTTCCATAAGTATTTGTATGATTAGCTTTTAATAAAATTGATCAATATTATTCACTTTTTAGCTTAATGCGCACAGAAAGCCTGATTAAAGTAAATAAAAAGATCAGGGACTTGGCTCCAAAGGACTAAAGCCAGTGCTAAAAAAGCAAAAATAATAAATGCGATAACTGCTTTAAACCAGTAGGGACTCATTGTATTAGTCATGGACGATAGGCTCCTCATTGACAAAGAGATGAACGAAAACACCGAAAATACTGAGCGCGATTGAAAGACCCCAAATGATGTTGTAGTTACCCGTTATATCATGATTTAAACCACCTAACCATCCGCCAAAAAATGAACCAATTTGATGGGTAAAGAACACGATACCACTGAGCATGGTGAGGTATTTAACGCCAAACATATTGGCCACAATACCATTCGTCAACGGTACTGTAGACAACCAGAGTAAACCCATAATGACAGCAAAGCTGTAAATGGTCCAAATACTTAGCGGTAAGCTCAGAAAGGCGATGATCGCAACTCCCCGTAAACCGTAAAGCCACATCAGTAATTTTGGTTTTGAATATTTGTCGCCAAGCCAACCTGCGGTATAGGTGCCAACTATATTAAACAACCCAACTAAAGCCAGAAAAATCGTGCCTGTTGCAGTTGTAAAACCGTGATCGGTTAAATATCCAGGCAGATGTATGCCTAAAAAAACCACCTGAAAACCACAAACTAAGAATCCGAGTGCTAACCAAATAAAAGGTTTATGATTTTTTGCAATAACCAAAATTTGCTTGAATCCCAAGCTTGGTTTATTCACATTTTCAATAGCAGTCGGGGCTTGATACATCGGTGCCTTTAACATGAGAGATAAAGGGACGATTAATGCAACCATAATGGCAGTAATTAAAAGAGCAGCAGACCAGCCAAAATTTTGCAACAAAATTAAAGTGGTCGGAAGCATGATAAATTGACCAAATGATCCCGCTGCACTGGCAATACCCATGGCCATACTACGTTTACTTGGATGTGCGGCGCGACCGACCGCAGACAGTAACACTGAAAACGAAGTCGCAGATAAGGCTAAACCAATGATTAATCCTAAGCTTAAATTGATCAATAAACCTGTTGAGCTAAAAGCCATCAGCACGAGACCGATCACATACAGTATGCCACCAGTTGCAACGACTTTTTTACTGCCGTATTTATCGGCTAATGCACCTGTAAAGGGCTGAACGGCTCCCCATAATAAATTTTGTAAAGCGATAGCCAGACTGAATACACCATGATTCCAATTAAACTCATGACTCATGGGAACGAGGTAAAGTCCAAAACCATGTCTAACCCCTAAAGAAAGCGCCAGAATAAAAGCACTACCAATCAACATATAAATTAAGGGTTTTGAAAAACGTGTATCAGACATGTCCTATCCATTTTCGTTGTTATACGTATTTTAAAAGAATAGGAATAGCATGACGATTGAATAATCATTTATCAACTGATAAATAATACTTATATACCAAAGTTGATGTTATGCATTTGTCACTTCACTCATTGGCAATGAAACTTTTTGCTCATATAACTCGTTGTTAATGTAAGATTGATAAAGCGACCCTGAGGTCGCTTTATCTGTATATGAGGTATAGGTTGAGATTATATATATCGAGATTATGTAGATTGTGATTTAGTTAGAGCTAACTTTAAAAACGATAACCGATACCGGCATAACCTAATATTGGATTAATTTCGATATCTGATTTGGCGTTGATGAGTTCACCCAGTTGTTCATCTCTGACAGTGATTGTCGTTTCACCAGTTAAGTGCGCATAGGAAACAGAACCGACAGCAAACCAGCGATCATTGAAGTCATATGTAAAACCAACGGTGGCAACAGGCGCAAAAGCATCACTTGCTTCAAGACTTACTTTTGGATTCGCTGTACTTTCTTTGTTGTCTAGAGCAGCACCAGCAGCACCATTTTTAATATTGGCAATTTTGTGACCTGCGGCAATTAAATCTTTCTCAAGATTAGGATTCATTTCTAGGTCGTTAAAGTAGGCGTACATCAAACCAAGACCCACATAAGGTCGGAATTTATTAACACCCGTTTTACCGAAGTGGTATTGGAATTCGAAAGCAGGAGTCCATGCACGTGCTTCAGCAACTTGACCATGACCTGATAAGTCCGTAATAAATATATCTTTTTTAAGCGGTAGATCCCCCACAATTTGACCTATACCTTCGGGTGAGGCAACACCTGAGAGAGGGGCGAAAATCTGACCTTTACCTTGTATATCAACTTTTGGTGGAATCCCTGCCTTGATTTCCAAAGAGACATTGTCTGTAAAAAAGTAATTGGTCAAAATTCCAAGTGTAGTGACATCATCTGCTTCTAAGCCAGTGCCTTGTGCTTGCCAGTTTGATAAACCTGTTAAAGTAGCCTCACCTGCAACATTTGATTTTAAATACTTATCACCATCCTTGTTAAAGGAAATTAGTCCTAATATATCTAAATCAACAGCAGTTTTAAGGAGGCCTTTTTTTGCAGTAGCACCTTCTTTAGACTCATCAATTGCATTTAATACTGAATCGACTTTGACATCACCGACCCTACTTTTCTGCCCTTCATTAACAGCTGTATTAATATTAATGGGTTGTGCCTTACCTTGTGGCATGACGTGTAAAGCACCTACAGAAACAGAAAAACGCTTAAAGCCATCACCATCTTTTAAACTAAAATAGGGTGAGTCGGCATGACTCATTAACGGTAGGGAAATAAGAGCTGCTGTCATTGCTGTATTAAGCACAGTTTTTTTCATTACGGGACTCCATGTCCATTCAATCTGATTACTTGTTTTTATATAGCTGATAAAAAAGTAAATTAAATCACACTATTTATCCAAACAGAGTATTGGATATTGGTGATAAAATAATATTGGAAATATGTAGTATTTTGTTTGCCAAAATGATGGCTTTTTGTAATGCAAACCTAGCAACATATCACTCATTATTTTTAGTGATTATAAATGCTGTACAAACGAAAGCACTCACAGAATTAAAAAAAATATAAGAATTAAATAAAGTGAATTTTAATTTTGAATTAAATATTGAATCGATTTTAAAATTAATTAACGATGTCTTATTTTCATTAAAATTGATGGGAAAAATCTGCTGAGCTCTATTTCGTCTTAGGTTATCGTACATTTTTATAAAATAATTTAAGAACTAAACTTTAGGCATAGTGACTTAAATTTTTTAATAAATCCTTTTCTTGAATTGTTTTCTTTAATCGTCTTGTTATAAAAGCCAATCAGTTGCGGTTGAGATTTTGTAATAAAATAGATTTTATGATGTATCTTAGTCTTTGTTAATGAATGGTTAAATTGGGGGTTTTCCTTATTTTTAGATACATATGGGCTAGATATTATGTAATTAATATTTTTATTTTTTGAAATATTTTTTTGATTCTTAGGTAATGACAATTGAACATTTTGATAATTTTAAAAATGATCATCGAGTAGCAATCAATTGATCTATAAAAATCCCTTCTTCCTTGGGAAGAAATTTTAGGGTGAGGGAATACTCATAATGAGTAGGGTGTGTGAATAATGAATTCTAAAAGTATTCTAATAATTAAAAATATTCGTTGGTTTGATCCACAAAAAAAACTATAAAAAAAGCTATACAAAAAAAGCGATCTTAGATCGCTTTTTTATGAACATCTCACCAAATCAAAAACGGTAACCAATACCTGCATATCCAATAATTGGATTAATCTGCAGTTTTACATCTGAGGCAAAAAGCGTTCCTAGTTTTGCATCATTAACTTGAATGGTGGTTTTACCCGTTAAGTGAGCATAGCTGATAGAGCTAACAGCGAACCAGTTCGGATTTAAATCATAGGTGAAGCCTAAAGTCGCTATTGGAGCAAAACTAATATCGGCTTCGAGATCAATAACTGGATTAGCCGAGCTGAGCTTGCCAGCCAGTGCTGCACCACCTTCACCGGTTTTCATATTGGCAATTTTATGTCCCGCACTAATGAGATCTTTTTCAAGTCCAGGTGTAAGTTCAAGTTCATTAAAATAGGCAACCATTAAGCCGAGTCCGAGATAAGGTCTAAACTTATTTACCCCAGATTGACCAAAGTGATATTGAAGCTCCCACATTGGCGTCCATGCTCTAGCTTCAGCAACTTTTCCATGGCCTTCTAAATTTGAAATTTGAAGATCATTTTTAAGCTTAATGTTTAGAAACTCTAGCGGTAATCCAGCCAAAGCAGGTGTAGCTACAGCAGTAAATGGGGCGGTAATATTGCCCACACCTTTGATATCCACCTTAGGTGGAATGCCGAGTTTGGTTTCAAGTGAAATATTGTCATTAAAGTAGTAGTTAATCAAAATACCCAGTGTGGTGACATCTTCAGCTTCCATGCCTGCACCATCCATTGTCCAAGCGGATATATCGTTTACTACGGATGAACCGCTGACTGCACCAGGTAGGGTGCCGCCTGTTACAAATCCTAATACTCTTAGTGCGGACTCAAGCCCTCGCTGATCCACGCTTGGGTCAAGGTTTTCATAGACAGTACTTAAGGTAATGTCGCCGTTTTTTGCAACTTCACCTTCTTTAACTGCTGTAGTTATTTTAGGTGCTTGAGCTTTTCCTTGTGGCATTACATGTAAACCACCTACAGAAATCGAAAATCTTTTGAAATCTGCATTCGGATCTAAACTGAAAAATGAAGATTCTGCTTGGCTGTGAAATGAAAGTGAAGCTATCGACGCAGCTAAACACAACAAAATTTTTTTGTTCATTGATGGACTCCCTGTCCGGTCATAAGTTTTTTGTTTTATATTTTCATCTTAGAGTGTATTCGCAAAACCCATTGATATTCAAAGATTTTGCAAAAATGATTGTTTGGATTTTGTACAGTGATTGATTGATATTTGTAATTATTTTGATGGTTTTTTTGAGCTGTATTTTGAGGATGTTGTGCTTAGTGTGACTCGAATCATTGAACAGAAAAATAGTGTCTAATATTTATTTTGTAAAAAAGACCCATAAATGAGTCTTTTTTAGGGCATTCAATTTTTAATTAAAATTAAATGCAGAGATTTTAGCTAAAACGAGACAAATCTTCATCTGGACGCGCTGTTAAAACTTCAAGTCCAGTTTTGGTAACTAAAATGGTGTGTTCATACTGTGCAGACAGACTATGATCTTTAGTCACCACCGTCCATTTGTCACCAAGTAACTTGGTTTTCCAATCTCCACCATTCACCATTGGTTCGATGGTAAAGGTCATACCTTCCTCAAGTATCATGCCTGAGTTAGCCTGACCGTAGTGTAATACTTGTGGTTCGTCATGGAAAACAGTGCCAATACCATGACCGCAATATTCACGAACTACGCCGAAACGCTCACTTTCAACATATTGCTGTATGGCATGACCAATATCACCAATGGTAGAGCCCGGTTTTACTGTTTCCATACCACGATACATCGCTTCTTGAGCAACGTTACATAGACGTTCCGCAAGAATAGATGTCTCGCCACCAACCACATACATCATATTGGTGTCGCCATGATATCCGTCTTTGATCACAGTCACATCAATATTCAGGATATCGCCTTTCTTTAATTTTTTCGCATCAGATGGAATGCCGTGGCAAACCACATGGTTGACCGAGGTACAAATCACGTGTTGAAAAGCAGGGCGGCCTGGAGCTGCACCGTAGCCTAAACAAGCAGGAATCGCTTCTTGTTTATTGACGATGTAGTCATGACAAATCGTATCAAGTTCTAAGGTGGTTACCCCAGGAACTATATGCGGTTTGATCATATCCAAAACTTCTGCTGCAAGTCGTCCTGCTACACGCATTTTTTCAATTTCGTCAGCAGTTTTAATAAGTCGACGTGGAGCCTCGTAAGTACTGTTCATGATCTTTAAAAACTTTTGGAAATTTGTGTGTGACTATGGTATAAATAGCCGCCCAATTTATCAAATGCTTTTTCGTGTATCAATGCACGAATGTTGTTTGAAACTGGGGCAACTAAATCCGCACATATGTCGTCACATTACTCTGGGTGCCCTTTGGGGTGGATAATGCGGACATATGGAGGCCTAACCCAAAACTTTAAGGTAAAGAAAATGGCAGATTACAACGTAAGCATGCGCGACCTTCTTCAAGCAGGCGCACACTTTGGTCACCAAACACGTTTTTGGAATCCAAAAATGCGCGAATACATCTTCGGCGCGCGCAACAAAATTCACATCATCAACCTTGAGCATACTGTTCCTGCGTTAAATGATGCTTTGAACTTTGTTAACAATCTTGCTAGCAAAAAGAACAAAGTATTGTTCGTTGGTACTAAGCGTGCCGCTTCTAACATCATTCGTGAACAAGCTCAACGTGCGGGTCAACCGTATGTAGATCACCGTTGGTTAGGTGGTATGTTGACGAACTGGAAAACACTTCGTCAATCGATCAATCGTTTGAAAGATCTTCAAACTCAATCTCAAGACGGTACTTTCCTTAAGCTTACTAAACGTGAAGCTTTAGAGCGTACTCGTGAGATGGATAAACTTGAACGTTCTTTAGGCGGCGTTAAGAACATGGGCGGTTTACCTGACGCATTGTTCATTATCGATGTTGATCACGAAGCAATTGCGATCAAAGAAGCTAAGAACCTTGGTATTCCAGTAATCGGTATCGTTGATACAAACTCTAACCCAGATAACGTAGATTTCGTTATTCCTGGTAATGACGATGCGATCCGTGCTGTTACACTTTATGCTTCTGCTATGGCTGATGCGATTCTTGCTGGTAAAGAATATGCTCAAACTCAAGCAAATGCTCAAGCTAAAGCTGAAGAACCTGCTAAAGAAGCTCCTGAGGCTTAATGCGATTTGACGCCGAATTGTCATTTTGCGACACGTAACGGTGGCAAAGTAAGCGTTAAAAGCAAAACGGCCCAGAGAACACTTTGGGCCGTTTTTTGTTGAACAGATTCATTTTCTACCGTATTTAGGAGAACAACATGACTGCAGTTACTGCGAGCATGGTAAAAGAATTACGCGACCGTACTGGTTTAGCGATGATGGAATGCAAAAAAGCGTTAACAGAATCAAATGGTGATGTTGAGCTAGCAATTGACAACCTTCGTAAATCTGGTCAAGCAAAAGCTGCTAAAAAAGCAGGTAATATTGCTGCTGATGGCGCGATCACAATTGCTCAAGAAGGCAACAAAGCACTTCTTTTAGAAGTAAACTGCCAAACTGACTTCGTTGCTAAAGACGAAAACTTTGCTGGTTTCTCTGCTAAAGTTGCTGCTGCTGCGTTAGCTGCAAATGAAACAGAAGCTGCTAAAATCGTTGAATTGAAACTTGAAGATGGTTCTACTGTTGAAGAAGCGCGTATTGCACTTGTTCAAAAAATCGGTGAAAACATTCAAGTTCGTCGTGCGACGATCGTTGAAGGTGAGAATCTTGCAGTTTACAAACACGGTTTAAAAATCGGTGTTGTTGTTGCTTTCAATGGTGATGCTGCAACTGGTAAAGGTATTGCAATGCACGTTGCTGCGTTCAATCCAGTTGCTGTTACAGCTGAAGGCGTATCTGCTGAGCTTATCGCTAAAGAGAAAGAAATTGCTGAAGCTAAAGCAATTGAATCTGGTAAGCCTGCAAACATCGTTGAAAAAATGGTGACAGGTTCTGTTGAAAAGTACTTGAATGAAGTTGTACTTGAGCGTCAAATGTACGTAATTGACAATGACAAGAAAGTTGCTGATATTCTTAAAGCGACAGCTACAACTGTGACTCAATTCGTTCGTTTCGAAGTAGGCGAAGGAATTGAGAAGAAAGCAGAAATGAGCTTCGCTGACGAAGTTGCTGCTGCTCAAGCTGCTGCTGCACAATAATTTTTGCCTGAATAGGTGAAGATTAAAAAAAGCCCCATTTGGGGCTTTTTTTATGTTTAGATTAGTTATGAATGAAATTATGTTGAAAGATATAACCGAGTAAACCGATGAATAAAAAAATAAGTATTGTGACTGTTGTTGTGCTTTTGATCGCTGCATATTTTGGTCTAGATTTAAATACTCAGGATCAGCAAAGCCAGCAAAATGCCTCGGTGGCACAAAGTGCTCAGGTTAAGCACAGCGATGGATCACCATCTTCTGGTCAAAACTTGCAAGACGGTTTGAAATCGATACGTCAAGCGTATGATCGACAGCAAAGTGATTTACAAGTTCAAGCTTTGGGGCAAGTGAAAGCGATACTTGCAGATGATAATCAAGGTTCAAGACATCAAAAATTCATTTTAAATTTAGACAATGGATTGACCGTGCTGGTTGCACATAATATTGATTTAGCGCCAAGAATTGAGAATTTAAGAAAAGGTGATACTGTTGAATTTTATGGTGAATATGAGTACAGCGAAAAAGGAGGTGTGATTCATTGGACGCATCATGATCCACAAAATCGGCATGTGGGTGGATGGTTGAAGCACAGTGGGAAGATTTATCAATAATTTTAGCTTGGCTATATATAAAAGCTCCTTATTTAGATAAAATTTATGAATCGATAGCACAGCAATTTTGTTCTATACGAATTTTTCAATCGTGGTATTTTGAAAAATGTTAAATCAATTTGAATAATAAAATGTTGGAGCAGGCTGACTTTTTACACGTAAGAGAATTGGGTGGTTTGGAGCTACTTAAAGCTCGTTATCACCAAAAGCAATTTTCTAAGCATGTGCATGAAGGCTATTGCATCGGTGTGATTGAGGAAGGTGCTCAAAGTTTTTTCCGCACTGGGCAGTTACATACTGCACCGAAGGGCGACATTATCTTGGTCAATGCTGATGAAATTCATACAGGCTCATCTGCAGTAGAGTCAGGCTGGGGCTACCGTGCTATTTATCCTACACCCGAGATGTTGCTAGATATTAGTCAGGATTTTTTTACGTTAAAAAATAGTGCGCCATGGTTTCCGTCTGCGGTTATCCATGATTTAGGTTTGGCGCAACAACTCAGTTTACTTTTTGATTTATTAGAACAAAAAGAAAATACATTACTTAAAGAAAGTATGTATTTATCGACTCTCGCGAGATTAATCAGTCGCTATGGAAAAGCTAAGTTAACAGATTTGGTGTTACCAGAAGCACAACAAAAAATTAAAGTAATTCAAGATTTACTAAGTGCAACGCCCGAGTATGACTACTCTTTGACAGAGTTGGCGAGTTATGCAGGGTTAAGCCCTTGGCACTTTTTGAGAGAATTTAAAAAATATACAGGTTTGCCACCGCATAGTTGGTTAGTGCAGCTGCGTTTGCAAAAAGCGAGACAGTTATTGAAGCAGGGTCATAATATAACAATGACTGCGCAAAGCTGTGGTTTTTTAGATCAGAGTCATTTTAATCGACACTTCAAAAAAGCCATGGGAGTGACTCCTTCGCAATATATGCTGAACTTTAAAATCATTACATAGCAATTTTATCCAAGCTTCTTTTTTGAAAGATCATGACACTCGTATTTATTCTTAAAACTATGTGTATGTCATGCAGCTAGAAATTAAAAAATTGGATGATGATCCTTCAACCCATAAATCATTTCATCAGAAAGCATTTTACCAAGGTGTTTTAGATATTTTACCGCTCTCGATTGCTGTTTTACCTTGGGCGATTTTAGCGGGTTCAATGGCGGTCAATGCTGGACTGAGTGTTGCACAAGCTTTCGCGATGTCCGCTGTTCTCTTTGCTGGTGCAGCGCAGTTGGTCAGTTTGGGTTTGGTGATGTCTGGCGCTTCATTTTATACAATCGTCATCACCGTGTTTTTCATCAGTGCTCAACATTTTATTTACGCTTTAAATTTTCGGCAAGATGTGATGAGTTTGCCTTTAAGGAAGCGTGTACTGCTTGGTTTCTTACTGACAGATGAATTATTTGCAGTGGGGATAACGCAGAAGGCACAGCGTTCTTTTGCCTATTTATTTGGAGCGGGATCATGCTTTTATCTCGCTTGGTGTTTATTTAGCTTAATTGGAATATTTCTTGCCAATGTGATTCCTAATTTGGATCAATTGCATTTGGACTTTTCAATTGTCGCTGTTTTTATTTGCATTATTGTACCCATGATTAAAAACGCAGCAACTTTGATTGGGGTGGTGACGACACTTTTATCAGCTCTGGTTTTTCATCATCTACGTATAGAGGCGGGCACTGTACTTGCTGGATTGTTAGGGATGTTTGCCGCAATGTCTACAGCAAGACTCTTGAAGCATAAATCATTGCAGCGTAAATCTTTAGGGCAAAAATCATGAATTGGATTCTATTGCTGACATTGGCTGTGGTTGTGTTTTTCAATCGCTATTTCTTTCTAGAACCAAACGTGTCCTTTGAATTGCCAAAATTTGTACAACAGATGTTGAGTTATTCAGCGCCTTGTTTGCTTACGGCAATTTGCACACCGATTATCTTTTTTAATGGCGATCAATTACGTTCACTGCCTTTAGATCCTTATTTAATAACAGCCATTTTATGCATTATTTTTGCGGTGTTATTTAAGAAAATACTTGTGAATCTTTTATTGAGTTTATGCGCTTTTTATCTCTTAAGTTGTTTCTTGCATTGATTAAATTTAGGCTAAATATTTAAAAAATACTTAGCCTATCTAAAATGGCCTTAAAGCGCTTCTGGTTGACGTCTTTTCCATTTAGGTATGATTTTAGCTAAATAGGCATCCATGCACCATACAGGACCAATGAGAAGGAATTGGAGGTCTTTAAAGAATGAAGGCTTTTTACCTTCCACTTTGTGGCCATAAAACTGGCCAATCCAAGCGATAATAAAAACACCAATGTAAAAGCCAATACCGACAGGTAGAATCCAGATCAGCCACGCCATAATGAGAATTAAAGCAGACATTGCAACAGCCAATACGAGGTCTAATCGTGCATAAAAAACCAAAGTCAGTACGACGACTAATGCAGTGAGGAGGGCACTGAAGTGGGCAAGAATGCCAATAAGTGCAAAAAGGATTGCAGGTACACATACCCAATGAATAGATTTGTTGGTTGCATTTTGATGACTTTCGCTATACTCATCTAACCACTCAGATATTGTTTTCATTCGAAATCCTTGTCTTTGTTTTTGGATCATTCAAGCTGAATATAGACCAGATTATAACTGAGGTCAAAACAATTGGATTGGCTGTAAAGCAAGTGCTTTTCATTGTGTTGATCAATAGCGCTTATAAAACTCACGCATTAAAAAAGCCACTTTTGAAGTGGCTTTAACGTCAAATGCATAAACACAATGATTAAGAGTTAGGTCCATCCACTCGTTCGATGCTTACACGAGCTGTGCCATCGCTGGTAATACCGAGGCTTTTAGCCGCGCCATAAGACAAGTCAACTACGCGGTTACCATGAAATGGTCCACGATCATTTACTTTAACAACAACACTCTTACCATTTGATTTATTTGTAACTCGGATATAACAATTCAACGGTAGGCTACGGTGCGCAGCTGTCATTGCATTCATGTCGAATGTTTCGCCGCTGGCTGTTTTACGACCATGAAACTGACGACCATACCAAGAAGCGACACCTGTCTGACTGAATCGACGAACAGTATTTGAAGCAACATCGTTTAATTTATCAATGACTGAAGGTTCTTCAACGGGTATTTGAATTTTTGCAGCAATCGTTTCACGGCGAATTTTATCACCTGAACGTTCAGTAATTGCTAAACTGTTTAAGTTTGAAAAATGTGAATTAAAACTGGTTGTATCTTTGCTGACAACTCTAGACGCTAAACTCGAATTTTCAGCATCATTGTTTAAATATGATGACTGAACAAGTTCAGCATGAGTTTGAGATAAACTCAAACCTATGGTTAAAAATGATAATAATTTAAGCGAAGCATGCATCGTTTAACTCCTGGGAACCCCAAATTCACTTTCTAAGTTGATGAAAGCTAAGCTTTAAGGTCTGTAAATTCACTAATGCAACTGCATTTAACGGTAGAGGATAATATTCATGCAGATACAAAAGTGTCTAGTACTATTTTATGTTTAGTTGCAAAAACCACAAATTACCACAATAACTGATCAAAATATAATCAATATTGTAACAATTAATTTAAAACGTGCGTTTTTCGCTCAATTGGCTATAAAAATATGTTGACATTTGTGAATGTATTTAAGATAGGTCTTTATCGACTCGCAATTTCTGTGCCTAAAAGCCATAAAGCAGTGGCATACATTCGACTTCTATTATAGGTCGTTATCACTTGAAAATTAGGGTAAGTAATATAGTAAATTGATCCATAATCTTCTTGAAGTTGAATGATATTTACCAGATCCAAGTCATCAATTTTCACAATGGGATTCATTGGAGAAATGCCTTGATTTTTGATGACTCCAAATGGTGTAGGTTGGGTTAAATCTTTAGCAATCACAGATTCTGGATTATTACCGCTATAGCGCGCTGGGAATGCAATCGGTTGATCTCTTTGCCAGCCATGTTGAGCTAAGTAATTTGCAATTGAACCAATCGCATCGACCGCAGAATTTCTTAAATCAATATGACCATTGCCATCATAATCCACGCCATATTTTGGAATATTACTCGGCATAAATTGAGGATAGCCGACAGCGCCTGCATATGATCCGACTACAGAATTGGCAGGAATTCCATCTTTATATGACCATGCAATTAATGCACTCAACTCATCTTGGAAATATTGAGCGCGGCGTTCATAGCCAAAGCCTAAAGTCGCCAATGCATCACGGGTGATAAAATTACCCTTATTGCTACCGAAACCAGTCTCTACACCCAAAATACCTAAGATGATAGCTTGGGGTACACCGAACTGTTGCTCTGCTTTATTGAGTGTGTCTGCATATTGGTTTTTAAAGCGCACACCTCTTTGAATGGTGCTTTCAGCCAAGAAGTTAGTTTTATATTCATACCAAGGCTTACTTTCCCCTGGACGATTCATAATATTAATAATATTAGGTAAGTTTTTTGAGCCATTCATTGCCCAATCAATTTGCTCACCACTTAGACCATAGGTCTGCATGGTCTTATTTTTAAAATTGTTATAGCTAGGATGATTAGAAAAATCATTGGCTTGACAAAAACTGGTCATTGTAAAAGTAGCTAAAGCTAAAGAGAGACGCTTAAATTTGCTAGATATAAGTGTTTTTAACATATTTAAAATGTTCCAAAATTATTATCGATGAGTGTGAATAGACATAACGATGCCAAAAGTTGCCATTAAAGTTATAATTGCAGTACCGCCATAACTCATAAAAGGTAAGGGAATACCTGTTACTGGTAAGATACCACTGACCATACCAGCGTTCACAAAAACATACACAAAAAATGCCATGCCAAAGCTGCCAGCGAGTAATCGTCCATAGTTGTGGAAGCAATTTAAACTGATGAATAAAATTCGAATAATGATGGCAAAGTAAATCAGGAGCAGTACAAATACCCCGAGTAGTCCAAATTCTTCAGAATAAGCTGCAATAATGAAGTCTGTATGACCTTCGGGTAAAAAATGTAAATGCGATTGTGTACCTTCTAAAAAACCTTTCCCCGTGAGTCCACCAGAGCCGATGGCTGTTTTAGATTGAATAATATTCCAGCCAGAACCAAGCGCATCTGCAGTTGGATCAAATAAAGTCATCACGCGTTGTTTTTGGTATTCATGCAATAAGAACTGCCATGCAATTGGAATACTGATTGCAATGAGTCCTAATGCGCCACCAATGAGCCACCAAGGCAAACCACTTAAAAATAGAACAAACATGCCACTTGCTAAAATAAGTGCGGATGTTCCTAAGTCAGGTTGTTCTGCAATCATGAGGAAGGGAATAGTGATCAGCACCAAACTAATGAAAATTCGAGGAAGTGTTGGAGGAAGAGAGTATTTCGATAAAAACCACGAGATCATCATCGGCATGCCAATTTTCATAAATTCACTGGGCTGTACACTCCCAACACCAGGAATATCAATCCAGCGTTGTGCACCCATCCTAACTTCACCAATAAAGATCACAGCAATCAATGAGACAACACCGATGATATAAACAATAGGGCTGAGTGATTGATACACTTTGGGTGATATTTGAGCAAAGCCGATCATGACGATAAAGCCAATGCCGAAGCTCATGGCTTGTTTAGACACCAAGAGCACATCTTGTGCGGAAGCGCTATAGAGTGCTGTTAGTCCAATAATGGCGTTAAACAGCAAAAATAAGCATAACCAAGGATCAATATGAAATTGATGCCATTTTGAAGGAATATGAGCAGTGCTTAAACCATCTCTTGGTGCGTGACGGAGAAATTTATATTGGGAGTTTGGAGGCATATGCGTGAAATATATATTTCTGGTTAATATAGTCTTATCGTGAAAGATGCTAACACCATCTCGACTTTAAGACTACGAATATTCAGATACTAAAATAGAAAAAGCCCAGTATTACTGGGCTTTTTCTAGGATCAAACAAAGATTATTCGATGAAAAGCGTATCGTGATATTCTGCTGCAGCCAGTAATTCCTCTTTGGTGAAATTTGGAATCAATTTATCTATCGCAATATGCACAGCTTTAATGACAGCAGCTGAACCTATATCAGACGCTTTACGCTTGATCATGCCAAGATCAAGCGTCTTATTAAAGTCATTCATAAAGTGTCGCACAGCAGCTTCACCAAATTGCTTGTACTGTTCAGAAAGTAAAGCACGATTTACATCGTTGCCTGAACGAATTTCAGCGAAGCTATTTTTGAGGTTAGCGACTAATTCAGGTTTTAAGGGTGCTCCCACACGGTATTGTCCTTGAGGATCCTTAAACAAGCTTTTTTCAGAAAACTCAATAGATTGTCTAACGACATCATTCGGTGCTTTGCTTAAGAGCTGTTTTAACAACATTGCAACAGTAGATTTAATATAACCCGCTAATTTTTCAGCTGTATCACGTTTATCACTCACTGGAAAGCGACGAACGAGTTCAACCAAAATCGCATCGATAATTTCATCATTTATTGCAAGCGCTGTTTGATCACGCAAAGGGTACAATGGTTCGTTAGAATTTTTTTTCTCAATTCCTGTCTGAATATTTTTTAAGAGAGACTCAGAAGGAACAAAACCAAAATAGGACATCTTAGAAAACCTCAATATTTATGCATTTTATTGTCGCGCCAATCGAATTGGGCTTGGCATCCATGCTAAGTCAGATACACGACAAGGATTAATGTCTAATCCGCCACGTCGTGTATAAGTCGCATATACCATCAGCTTTTCAGGTTTGAATGTTTCCCAAAGGTCTGCGTAAATTTGTTCTACGCATTGTTCGTGAAAGCCATTATGCTGACGATAGGAAATAATATAAGCTAAAATTGAACGAAAACAAGGATTTTTGCCCTTATATCGAATAAAAACTGTTCCCCAGTCGGGCTGACCTGTAACAGGACAATTACTGCGTAACAAATGAGAATAAAGCTGAACTTCAATTTCTTCAGGGTTTTGATCGAATTCAAGCAATGACTTGTCAGGATGTTCTTCAAGACGATCTAGTTCAAGTTCATCAATACATACACCTTGAGGTATGCTAACCGCAAGATCATCTACAGGTAAAAGATAAAGTTTTACTTCCGCCTCAGCAGCGGCAGATAAATCTTTTTCCACAGTCTGAACAAAAGCTTCTTTAGAGTCGAACTGGGTGAAGTTCATGCTGTTAAAATAAAGCTTTAAAGATTTTGATTCAATTAAGTTAGGAGAAGTCGCTGGAAGTTCAATACGACCAATCGCAACTTGAGGAATTCCTTTATGATTGAGCCAAGAAATTTCAAAAACATGCCACCAATCCTTACCCTGACGAATGCCTTCAATATGTGCATAATTTTCACGTGCTTGCGCACGTGAAATTGGAAACAAAACATCCGGTTGATAATTTGTTGGATAGTTGGTGTCTTTACCTAATAAAGATTGTTCTACACTCATTACTCACGCATTCCTGAACCACGAGAAAGTAAAAAATATGCAATGGCATAAAGCACGCCACAACACGTCGTAATAAAAATTAAAGAAAGCGTCACATTAACATCGCTATGACCCAAAATACCGTATCTGAAAGCATTAACCATATATACGATCGGGTTGATCAGCGATAAATTTTGCCAAAATGGACTTAAAGCGCTAATCGCATAAAACACACCACCTAAGTAGGTGAGTGGCGTTAATATAAAGGTTGGAATGATTGAAATATCATCAAAAGATTTTGCATATACAGCATTAATCAAGCCGCCTAGCGAAAACAGAAGTGATGTAATGACAACAGTATAAATCGTAATAAAAATATTATGAATTGCTAAATCTGTGAAGAAGAGACTCATGATCGTGACAATTAGACCGACTAAAACACCACGACAGACACCACCGATCACATAACCCCATAGAATCAAGTGTAAAGGCACTGGACTCATAATAAGTTCTTCGATACTTTTTTGAAATTTCGCGCTAAAAAAACTTGAAGACACGTTTGCATAACTGTTGGTGATGATTGCCATCATGATTAAGCCAGGCACAATAAATTGCATATAGCTGAACCCGCCCATCTGACCAATACGTGAACCAACCAAATTACCGAAAATCACGAAATATAAACTCATGGTAATTGCAGGTGGTAGCAAGGTTTGTGGCCAAATACGCATAAAACGACGTATTTCTTTTCTGACCAAGGTAAACAGGGCAATTCTAAGTTGAGTAAAATTCATTACACTGTTTCCTCAAGGTTTTTCTCAACCATTTTCACAAAAAGCTCTTCTAAGCGATTTGATTTGTTGCGTAGACTTAAAACAGTTATACCGTGAGCTTCAAGTAGCTGAAATAAATCATTTAAACTTAGTGCTTTATCTAGAGTGATTTCTAAAGTTACTGGATCAATAAGATTAAACTTAACCCCAATAATATCCAGATGAATCGGTTCAATAGGGTGTGCTAAATCAAGAATAAAAGTCTCTTCATTTAATTGATTAAGAAAGTTTTTCATTGATGTGTCTTCTTTAATCACGCCTCGATCAATAATCGCAATTCGACGGCACAACATTTCTGCTTCTTCAAGATAATGCGTGGTGAGAATGATCGAAGTCCCGTTATTGTTCATTTCAGTCAAGAATTCCCACATCGAGCGACGTAACTCAATGTCTACACCTGCTGTAGGTTCATCTAAAATAAGTAATTTAGGTTGATGCATCATCGCTCTAGCGATCATGAGACGACGCTTCATACCACCGGAAAGCATACGAGCTTGTACACTACGCTTTTCCCATAGTCCCAGCTTTTCTAAATATTCTTCTGCGCGCGTTTCAGCAATTTTTTGAGGAATACCGTAATAACCAGCTTGTGTAACTAAAATATCAAAAGGTTTTTCAAATTGACCAAAATTGAACTCTTGCGGTACTACACCTAAGCATTGCTTTGCTGAAGATGGATTGGTGTCTAAGTCGTGACCGAAAATTTCAACTGAACCTGAAGATTTCTTTGTTAATGAGCTGATAATACTGATCGTCGTAGATTTACCTGCACCATTTGGACCTAATAATGCGTAAAACTCACCTTCAGGCACACTTAAGTCTATGCTTTTAAGTGCTTGAAAACCATTTCGGTATGTTTTGGATAATTCCCTTAACGTCAATGCTTCAGTCATAGAGTTCTCAATTCATAAATAATTGTTCTATTGTGAGCGATAACGCCTAATAAACCAAGTTTAGCTCAGTAATTATGTCGTTCATTTTTAAGCCGCTGTACAAAGCATAGTCATAAAGTGGGAGAGTTATAGATTGTTGCTTTACCTTATTGTTTTTTTTGTTATGATGTCGACGCGCGCTCATAGCTCAACTGGATAGAGTACAGGTCTCCGAAGCCTGTGGCGTGGGTTCGAGTCCCGCTGAGCGCACCAAATTCAATTATCATAACTTCTCATAAACATTGATATATAATATTTCTAAGAAAAATAGATTCTCATCGTATCTCACCTTTTCTCATGTTTTACCGCAAAGATAACGGTATTTTATGCGGTATATGCCCAAAACCTAATTTGAATGTACCGTAAAAATGCCAAAATTCGTCGTAAGCCTTACAGACTCAAAGATTAGATCAGCTATTTCACAGCATAAAAAATCACCAGATAAGGCAGCAAAGTTGTCGGATGGTGTTGGTTTATACTTATTAATAGATAGAAAAGGCGGCACTTACTGGCGTTATGATTATGTGCGTCCAATGGCTTTGTTGCATAAACATTCAAAAGCTGAATTTTCCTCAAGCCATTCAAATTTAAGTGGCAACTTGGGTATGAGGGCGACCTAATTCTGTGAATTTATTCAAGACTGCTATGCGTGCATGGGTCTCATTCACCTGACTAGAAAAACTCCTTGCTGTTAATTTATCGCCTAATAATTTGATGCAATGCATCTTGGTTTCCACCAAACTTCGACGATGATAACCAGACCACTTTTTCCAAAGCGATCTTCCTAGCCGTTTGATCGTTTACAATAACTTGTTCCGCTCTATAGACCTCGTTTGCTGATCTTTCCAAGGCTTTGCATTTTTCCTGGGTGGAATGATCGGATGCGCATCTCGATCTAAAATGACTTGTCGGCAGTGCTTTGTATCATAAGCACCATCTGTATAAACAGAATCAATTTGCTCATCTAAGGGAATTTGAGTAAGTAAATCTTCGAGTACTTGTGAGTCGCTGACATTATTTTTGGTGATCTGTACAGCACGTATTTGAAGGGTTTTAGCATCTATAGCAATATGGAGCTACCGCCATTGGCGACGATATTCAGCCCCATGTTTCTTGCATTTCCATTCACCTTCACCTAGAACCTTCAAGCCAGTAGAATCTATGAGTAGATGAAGACCATCACTACTTTTTTGATAGCTAATCGCAATTTCAATATGTTTTTGTCTACGACAAAGCGTAGTGTAATCTGGAGCTATCCAATCTAATCCATAAAGTTTAATCAAGCTTAGAACAAAGCCTGTGACCATGCGTAAAGAGAGTCGGAATAGAGATTTGATCATTAAGCAGCATTAAATAGCTGTATCGGAGTAGGTTTGATTTCGACCTTGCTTGCCTTGTGATTGTGCATACCACTGGGTCTTTGGATCAAACCAAATGGAAATATTGCCTCGGTTGATTAAGGCTCGATTATAATATGACCAATTGGTTGTGCGGTAAATTTTAGGGGTAGGCTTATTCATTTTGAAATTATATTGCTGAATAAGCCTTCTATGCTAGGTTTGTGCAACAAAGCCGTTGCGAACTATTTTACCATTGAAGATAAACCTAAAACCAATCGATCAAATAACGCTTGTAAGATCAATGATAATGAAGCACGAGCAGTACAACGACTAATTTTGGATATGCATGGGCATTCTGAAATATTAGATGATTGGATGAGTGCGCTTGTGGATCGTTATTTTTATGGTCGGTCTTGGTCTCAAATGGTAAGGACTGATCGTATTCAAAATGAAGCACGCTCCGATGTTAGGTGTGGACTGGCTGCTTTGCATAGTCGATATGGTTTTATATGTTATAGATAATTCGTAATTCTTGATTATTTTGTTATATTAATATTATTAAATATTAATAAACTTATTAGAAGAATGAAATTATGGCTACTCCATACATAACTATAGGATGTCCAACGACAGGTGGCGGAAAAGTATTATCTGGAGATAGTAGCTTTCTAGTTCAAGGTATACCTGCAGCTTGTGTAGGTGATAAGGCAAGCTGTCCAAAACACAACACCGTTGCAACTATTGTAACTGGTGATCCTTATATGCAGATCAATGGAAAAGCAGTAGCAAGGGTGAACGATATGCTGTCCTGTGGGTGTAAGTTACTACCACAGCAAAATCTAGTGGTGGGTGCCACTGGACTTAGTTCAGGTTCGTCAGCACCAGTCAGCACATTGTCTTCTAATCTTAATTCAAATTTTGTGGATAGTAATAAACAATATGATTTAGCGCTTGATAAAATAACAATCGAAAATAATCATTTTTCACCTTTCGGATTGCCAAATGTGTCAGGAGAATTATCTGCTGAAAAAATAAAAATTATTTTAAAGGTAAAAAAAGGTAACTTTGATAGAGTATCAGTAGAGGTCGCAAGTAATATTGGATCTCAAATGATTTCAGACCAAAATGGGTCTTTTGCTGCAGGCTCAAAAATTGAATTGGAATGGGATGGTTTTATCAATGATATATATGATTCATCACAGTTTATAACTAAAGGTGCGATTAAACTAAATATTAAGGGTTACGCATCAGGTCAGGAAGAGTCTAGTCTATCTGAAGACATCGATCTTAAGTATTCGAAAGTTAAATGGATTGATACTAAAATTAATAAAAAGAATAAAGAAGTAGATTATACGATAAGAATTTCTTTGTCAGATGGCGGTGAAGAGGGTTTACAAAATAGCCCTCAAGTTCCTGCTTACATAGTTTCTAATTATGGACATTCACCTATAGCTACAAGGACTGTCAGCTTTGCAGATCTAAAAAAATTTGCTGAATCCGGTATGAAAAAATACTGGGGTAGGAACAATTCTAGATTAGTTGGTACTGATATAGATTTAAACGGAGATAAATATCAAGTCAATGTTCAAGTTTTAGATACCCAATCTGATGCCTTACCAGACATGAAATTGATATATGTAACCAATAAATCGCCTGGACGTTCTAGAAATTGGGAGCTCTCAAGAATTACTTATTACAATATTGGGTACTTAAAATATTCAACTCAATGGGCTTATCTAGACCAAATCAATGCTGATGCCTCTTTTGAAGAAACAATTTCTCATGAAATAGGTCATGAAATACTGAAATATGGCGGGGGGTCTGGATATTCTAAAACACACAAAGGATCTTCAACAATTTTACAAAATGTTAAAAAAGGTACTTCTTATCCTATGGTTGGTGAAATTGACATTATGAAGTATGTAGAAAATAATCAAACAACTAATTTCTACGATAGAGTAGTTGCTAGTGAAGAAGATGTGAAGAGTTTAATCTGGATAGGAGGTCTTAAATGACGAAGTTTGTTGTAATTGCATCATTGGCTTTTTTAGCTGTAGGTTGTTCAGCAAAAACCATTTATTTAGCTCCAGCGATTAGCGGTCAGTTATTGGATGAAAAAACTAATCAACCCATAGTGAATAAAGGAAATATATTTACTATGATAAAAGAAGATGGATCAAATGTAGCTAAGACAGATAATAATGGACGCTTTTACGTTGAGGCGATTGAATCAAAACCTTTAGCTGAATCGATTTATAAATCTAGACCAACTTTAGTAACGTTTAATGTTGAAGGTTATAAAATGAAAAGAATAAATTATAATGGTTATGAGTTAACACCTAAGACTAATTCCCGAGAAGTAAAAACTACAGTAGATCTAGATAAGGTTTACTTAGAGAAAAAGTAAGAATTATTTACGCTATTCGTCAATATATTGGTGAGTTGGCGGTAAGTAGATGTTTTAAGATTATGCATAGATCTCTTTCATAAGTCACTTTTTACTCAATTCCATGTTGTAAAATCCAGCAATTAAATTGAATCGTAAACCGAGTCTTTTTCCTCTATTTCGGTAACGTTCAGCAAGTATTTTAAAATACTTCAGCGCACCAAAAACATGTTCAACAACGATTCTTATTTTATTGACTTCTCGATTGTATTTTTTAAGCTCAGGATCTAATGTACAACCTTTTTTTGCTTTCAACGGAAGTAGACTGTTTGCATAAATATTATAAATGCCCTGATAGCCTTTATCCGCTAATACAAATGAATGCTTAGGAATTAAATTTAAGTTTCTTTTGAATAACTCAAAATCATGTACTGCACCTTTACACATACATACACTGAGTATTTCTCGTGTTTTAGCATGAATAATCGCTTGTACTTTAAACGTATGCGTCTTTTTCTTGCCGCTATAGCTTTTCTTCTGTTTTTTTAGGCCTTTGAATGGGTATTTCTGTTGCATCGATGATGAAAACATTCCAATCACTGCCTTCACCTTCAGGCAAATTTTTCGGTATATTAAAAAGATTAGACTGGATTAAGCAGCCTTCAACATGCCGAACAATTCTTGAAGCTGTCGGCTCTGAAACACCATAACTGTTCGCAACATGAAATAAGGTTCGATATTCACGCCAATAGCTCAGACTCAAAAGGACTTGATCTTCTAAGCTTAATTTAGCGGGGCTACCCGTAGTCGGTAAATGCTTTTTCAATTGCTCAACCATTAAATAAAAAGTTGAGTATGAGATGCCTGTATAACGCTTAAACTGCGGGTCAGAAAGCTTTTTGAGTCGATATATTTCATACTGAAATTATGCATCAATTTCAAAAAGTTAAGAGTACATATAATCACCAAAAAGTTGACTGTTTTTTGAGTTATGAAAGTGGTCTATTGCCTTAAAAATATATAGTTTTTGCCAAGTTCTAAATATTAAAATTAAATTAGCTAGTCCAGCCTATAAAAATATAGTGAAAAACTCATATAGAACCTTTATGTATTTTATTTCTAAGCTTTTATGGTTCTTACATTTTGTAAAATAAATAGAATTAAGAAACTTACAGAGTTGCAACGATATAACTTCAAAAGCTAAAAGAATATAAATTAATACTTCGATAAATTTAGATGATTAATCGTTTTGAAAAAAATGACCAATATAATTTAAATGGAGTAAATATCATGAGTCAGAAAGAACAACAATCAAATCCACAGAAAGAATCAAATGAAGATAAAGGAGAAAAAGATTCTAATCATCATACTGAGCCTCAGAAGAAACCGAATGAAGCACCTGAAAACCCAATAAAAGAGCTAAAATAAGACTTTAAAACAGTCTTAATTTTATTAAAAAATCGTGCTTTAAATTTTAAGTAAGATTAAGTGTACTATGTATTTGAGTATTTGAGTATTTGAGTATTTGAGTATTTGAGTATTTGAGTATTTGAGTATTTGAGTATTTGAGTATTTGAGTATTTGAGTATTTGAGTATTTGAGTATTTGAGTATTTGAGTATTTGAGTATTTGAGTATTTGAGTATTTGAGTATTTGTAGTGGAGGGTAATGATTAATGAACTACTTTTTATTCGAGAAATTTAATTCTAAACGATGTCGAATTGCTGCAAAAAATATAAGTGTTTTGATAAAATAAGCAGGGCTAATTATCCTCTCCTTTTTAAGGAGTTACAATTCAATATTTATATAGAGAATGTTTTGAAATGTATTCAGGCTTGAATAAATTTAAAATCATCTTTATATTCATATTTACAGTAGGTCTCTAAATGAAGATGCTACTTTGAAGTTGGACGGATCAATGACAGCTTATTGCGTTTCTTCTTAAGATCAAGTGTTCTTTAGATCAAACAAGAAATCAGCACTAGCCATCCAACATAAAAGCTCGCAGAAATGCGAGCTTTTTTAATGTGTCTTTAAAATCAATTAACCTTTTATTTCCAGCTCATTAAGAACTGTAGCAAAAAGATGGTAGAGCGCTTGACGATCTGAATTGGCATTCTTGATATCTTGTTTCTCGACACGAACAAAACGGTGTGGCTGTTTCGAATCTACGACTTGGACGTGTAGTTTAGAAATAGGGTCTTCTTTAATGAATAGTTGGTGTTTAGGATTAATACCGTTAAGCGCTTTAACATTGCTTTCAAAATTTGCATGAATATTAGTGAGGAAAAGGGCAGTATGATTTTGTTTTTTAGCTATAAATTTGGTCATTTTTTTTATCCAATAAACTGAGTTTAAGCGCTTACACCATAACTTAAATTTCATCTATGCATCTTTAATTTTTGTATCTAAATTAATCTATCTGAATAAATCTAGATAAGCTCATTCCTTGATCATTTTTTTTGATAAAAAATCAGCATTGAAGTGATGATTCAATACTGATTTTTATATAATTCACTTATAAAACCTACTTATAAAATATAAAGTTCTAAATCATCGATAGAATTAGAGCGTTTTTATTTTACTATTTTCTAGAGCTTTTTTGAGATATGGATCGAGTTCATCTTGTCGAAGTAGCCATGAAACATAGTCACTTGGTAGATCCTCAATAGCCGTTCCTTTATGTTTACCAAAATTAATGGTTCTCGGAATGCGTGCATCTTCAGAAAGTTTAAAAAGATCTTCAATACTTTGTACATTGAGCTTGTAAATGATATGCATCAAAATGTTGGCTGTTAAAATAATATCAGCATCTGCTCGATGCGCACCTTTGAGCATTTCGCGGGCTTTTTCACTCCCGTTACTGATCATATAAATGAGAGCAGAAATATTATGAGCTTCAGCATTTGGCCAAACGACGCGAGCCAGTGCCAATGTACAAATTGCTTTAATATGACTCGTATTTACTCCGCAGGTTTGTATCGCACGTATATCATAATCAATATTATGACCAATAATATAAGTCGTATCTTGCGGCAGGGTAAATGTACTGTAATCAGGTTGATCCACTAAATCAGATTCTAAAATATGGTGTACAGCCATCGCAGCAAAAGAAAGTTTTTCATCCCCAATGCTATACAGCTGATCAAACATTTGTTCGCGATTCAGGCTTAATTTACCTGCTTCAATTTGAATAGGCGCATAAGCAATCTCGATGGGTAGTCCATTTAAGGTATGAGTTTCAGTATCGAGAATTATAGCTTGCATGAACTATTCCAACATTACGGCGAATTTTAATAAATTTAACATTTTCAAAAGCTGCATTACAGCTCAAATATTCATATTCTTAAATTTTCATGACATTTGCTAAAATAAAAGCTGTTTAATGCTACTTAATGAGCTCTATAAACTATTCTATTCAATTTTGTGAATGTGTTTAGATTAAATATACGATTCAAAATCCCTGTCGGGCGAGATTAGCCTAAGCAGGTGTTGAAACATTAGTTATTAATGATGGATCGAGTCTATACAGAGATCTATTCATAAAAGTATTTCTATTTGAACTCATGAGGCTTAAAGATTGAATAGAAATCGGTAGGTTCTTTCAGAAGTCATTTTTACTCGATAACCATTCAATCGGTACTCACTCATCCTAAGCGTCTTCTAAAGGGAGAAGGCACTTCCAAATATCTATTTATTAACGTTCAATGATTTTTTGATTGAGTGAAGACGTCTATTGTTTCTAATAAATGATTTTGAAGATGAGTTGAATTAAAACCCTCATCCAAGAATATATCGAAGGCAAAATATCACACGTTGTTCTATGAGAATTTGCTAAAATGAAGTTAAATAATCGACTACTGAGATTAAATTGTTACCATTTCAACTTTGGATAGATGCAGATGCATTGCCAAAAATTCTACGTGAAGTCATTTTAAGAGCATCTGACCGTTATCAATTAGAAGTCACTTTTGTGGCAAACCAAAATGTTGGAATTACGCCCTCCGTTCGAATTAAATCAATTCAAGTCATGCAGGGTGCTGATCAAGCGGATAAAGAAATTATCGCTCGCATGAAAGAGCATGACATTGTAATGACACAAGACATACCTTTAGCTGCTGAAGTGATTGAAAAGGGTGGTGTTGCGATTAATCCGCGCGGCGAAATTTGGACGATTTCCAATATTAAAGCACGCTTACATTTACGTGATTTCATGGATACTTTACGTGGAGCTGGCGTTCAAACAGGTGGGCCAGCACCTATATCTGAGCGAGATAAGCGGGAGTTTTCCAGTGCTTTAGATCAAACAATTCTGAAGCAAAAACGTAAAACTGCATTGTAATTACAATAATCATTCTTTCATTCAGAGCACTTCATGCATTCTAAAAGCAATATTGTCGTTACTTATGCCTTATTGATATTTATCTGGGCAACTACGCCTTTGGCAATTGTTTGGAGTGTGAGTGATCTTTATCCTTTATGGGCTTTGGCTTTTCGATTTTTTTTAGCATTGCCTTTGGCTTTTGTATTGTTATGGGTGTTTAAAGCTAAGCTGCCGATGAACGCTTTGGCCATACACAGTTATATTGCTGGAGCATCTAGTTTTATTGGCTCGCAATTTTTTACCTATCTCGCTACAGATTATGTAAGTTCAGGCATTCTTGCTTTAATGTTTGGTTTAGCGCCAATCATGGCGGGTTTGATAGGCCATTTTGTTTTTAAATTAAATTTATATCGACTGCAATGGCTCGGTATGTTTGTCGCGTTATGTGGTTTAGCGATCATTTGTTTGGGCGGAAATGATCAGCATGTTCAGCCGATGGGCATTTTCTTAATGTTGATTAGTGTATTGGTCTATTGTGCTTCAATTTTTTGGATTAAAAAAGTCAACGCACCACTTGAACCACTCTCACAAGCAACGGGTTCTATTTTAATATCAAGCATGTTTGCAATGTGCATGTTGCCATTTATTTGGCAGCATGCACCAAGTCATATTCCCAATACTCAAGCTTTAATCGGCTTGTTTTACTCCGTTATTATGGCGTCATTATTGGCGATGTTTTGCTATTTTAAATTGGTAAAAAGTATCAAAGCAACGACATTGTCTTTAACTACGGTCATGACACCACTCATTGCTCTTTTAATTGGTGCATTTCTGAATGATGAAAAGTTGACGACCATGGTTTTTGTCGGCTCATCGGTATTATTATTGGGTTTATTGACGTATTTTTATAAAGATTTACGTGCAACATTTAAAGCAAATTAAAAAAGTGAATTAAATCATCATGCCTAGATTTTTTTTATTGATGTGTGATGAGTGTTTCAATAGAAAACTAATCTGAATAAATTGATTGAACTGATTTATTCAGATAAATGATTGATTGCTTGTGTCAGTTTGACTCGATCCTGAGGATGTAAGGTGATGAAATAAGCGCCAGTACGATATCGACCATCAGGTTCTTTTTCACTGTACACCACATGTGCAGTAACGGCGATATGAAAGTAATTTTCAGGATGACTCAGTGAAAGGTGGATATAAGAATTAACAGGGATCTCTTGATCGGTATAAAAGCTTAAACCTGTCTCAGATAAGTTCACTTGATCTGGGATTGGTAACATGGTTTGTACAATAGAATCGTAAAGAGAACCCGTAATAAGGTTTAATTTTTGGTTAAATAAGGATAAGATTCGAGCAATTTGTTGATCTTTTTGATTTAATTGTTCTAATTCGTATGTAAGCGCATGATCAAATTGATCTAATTCTGCAAGTAAGAGAAAATAGCGTGGTAATACAAAATTTGAATCGTACGGATCATTGAGTGCGACTTCTTCAGAGATAATCTGATAATTTATTCTTAATGCAGCATCAATACGAGACATGACGCGTCTTTCATTATCGCCACTTTGATGCTGTAGAGTTTCCATTAAAACACCTCGGACTAGATGGTATGTTTAAACCGATCTCGCTGTATATAGGGTTGAGATACACTCGCGCACGGCGTAGTAATCACTTTATTTCTTTTATTGCTTTAGTATCCATGATCGGTTTGACTTTAGGAGTCGCTGTTCTTATTACAGTTTTATCTGTGATGAATGGTTTCGATCGCGAGCTGAAAAATCGTGTCTTGGGTATGATACCCCAAGCGACTGTTTCATCGACACAAATTTTAACAGACTGGCCTGAGCTTGCCAAGAAAATAGATCAGCACGAACATGTGGTTGGTGTTGCTCCTTTTACACAATTACAAGGCATGCTCACCGCACAGGGACAAGTCGCAGGTATTATGGTTTCAGGTATTGAACCAGAATACGAAAAAAATGTATCCATTATTCAAGATCATATGGTTCAAGGCGATATTGGCTCGCTGAAAAAAGGTGAGTTTGGGATTGTCTTAGGTAAGCAAATGACTGATGCATTGGGTCTGAGTCTGAATGACAATGTCACATTGGTCTTACCTGAAGCAACACCTTCACCTGCAGGCGTTGTGCCACGCTTTAAGCGATTTAAAATTGTGGGGATTTTCAGTATTGGTGCTGAAGTTGACTCGATGATGGGTTATATCGCACTGAATGATGCTTCAACGCTGCTTCGTTTACCTGATGGTGCTCAAGGTATTCGTATGAAACTTGACGATATTTTTAAAGCGCCTCAAGTGGCTGATGAAGTGGTGAGTGAATTACCTGGTAATTTCTATGCGTCAAACTGGACCTATACCCATGGGAACTTATTCAGTGCGATCCAAATGGAAAAAGCTATGGTGAGCTTACTACTTTTCCTCATTATTTTGGTCGCTGCATTCAATATTGTGTCATCACTGGTGATGGTTGTGACCGATAAAAAATCTGATATTGCAATTTTACGTACGCTGGGCGCTTCACCAACGACGATTACCAAAATATTTATGGTTCAAGGCACTGTAATTGGTGTTGTTGGAACACTTGCAGGTGCGGTATTGGGGATTATCTTTGCTACAAGCATTAGCAGTTTCATGGGCTGGCTGAATACGACCCTAGGACTTAATTTGTTTGATGCGTACTTTATCAACTACTTACCTTCTCATTTAAAATGGCAAGATGTACTTACGATTGTCAGCTTATCATTAATATTGAGTTTCTTGGCAACGATTTATCCAGCATTTCGAGCTGCAAAAATTCAACCTGCGGAGGCACTTCGTTATGAGTAATGTCGTGTTAGAAGCGAAGAATATTAATAAGCATTTTACCGATGGCAAAACAACAGTAGAAGTCATTAAAGGTTTGGATTTACAAGTTGAGCAAGGTGAATTTGTTTCGATTGTTGGTTCGAGCGGTTCAGGTAAAAGTACGCTACTACATGTATTGGGTGGTTTAGATCGCCCAACAGAAGGTATGGTATTTTTAAATGGTCAGCGCTTTGATACTTTAGGTGAAGCGGAGCGTGGTTTTTTGCGCAATGAGCATCTAGGTTTTGTATATCAGTTTCATCATTTGTTGCCAGAGTTTTCTGCATTAGAAAATATTGCGATGCCCTTGATGTTGCGCAAAGAAGCGACTTTTAAACAAGCCAAAGAGCGGGCAGAGTATCTGCTACAACGCGTTGGCCTTTCGCATCGTATGACGCATAAACCTGGTGAGCTATCGGGTGGTGAGCGTCAACGTGTTGCGTTGGCAAGAGCGTTGGCTGCGCAACCAAAACTGATGATGGCTGATGAACCGACAGGTAATTTAGACCGAAAAACAGCAGTGACGATATTTGAGTTGTTGTCTGATTTACGTTCTGAATTTAACATGGCCATGTTGATCGTTACACATGATGAACAGTTGGCTCAATCAGCAGATCGTATTCTCCATATGCAGGATGGTATCTGGGTTTAAAGCTTAAATAAATTCCGATCGATAACCTTGTTAAAGCTCATTTAAATGGGCTTTAATTGTTTCTAAATAAGAATAATAAGTTTAATTATGAATATGATAGTCCTGATGTTGGGATGGATTGTGGGTATTTCAACAATGGGATATGTGTTGAATTCAAGTTTTTTGAATTTTGCAACATGGTGTTGGTTATTCAGTATTCTCAGTTTAATTTTATCTTTTAGTTATTTTCAATGTATTCAACATTATTCCTTAAAAACGATTCGTTGTTTTTTATTGGGCTTGAGTGCTTTTTATCTCGGACAATTTTTTGCCCAAACCGCATTAAATGAACGGCTTCAGATGCGAGTAAATGATGCATCTGAAATATCGTATATTGTATATATCGATAAAATTGATGAAAGCGCTTATGTGAGTCGGCCAGATCGAATTAAACAGCGTGCGACAATATTGTCAGAAAATGGACATCATTTCGATTTAATGCTCTATGCAAAAACCAGCAAAACTACAGTGAATGGGCGCTTCAAGAGGGATGATTCTAGGGACGATTCTAGTGATAAATTTAAGTTTGATGGGTCGAGCGCAATTCAGAACGCTGAACATGCATTATCGATATCTGAGAACGCTGGTGATGATCCAGGGCGTCTAAAGACAACTCAACATAACCCATTTCAACTCGGACATTATTATCATATTCAAGGAGAGCTTAAGCCTTCGCATAGCTATGCTGTTGCTGGTGTATTCGATATCGAAAAGTGGTTACTGCAACAAAATATCATGGGTACAGTCAATATTCGTAGCATTCAGCCTTTAGCAGTTGCTGAAGTAGAAAGCTTTGGATTCAATAAGCATATCCGTGATCAGAAAAGCTTAATTGCCCAATTTAAATTATATACAGAGAAACAACGCTTAGAATTTAGAAATCTTTTCCTGGATAAATCGTTGACCAATAAGGGATTGGTACTTGCATTATTGACTGGGGATGAAAGCTTATTGTCAGATGCTGTACAGAACCAATTTAAAACTTTAGGTATATCTCATTTATTGGCTATATCAGGACCACATGTACTGATTTTTGCAGTGATTTTATGTTTTATTCTCAATGCACTGATAACTCGACTAAGACCTCAAATATTTTTAAGTATTCCACGACCTTATTTATGGGTTATTCCTTTTTTTTGCTGCGTGTTTTTATACACCGCTTTTGTGGGTTTTGAAATTCCTGCATTAAGAACACTGCTCACAGTGACGATTTTAAGTGTCGTGGTTCTATTTAAACAGCAAGTTCATGCCTTAAAACTTTTGTTATGCAGCGCCAGTATTTTATTACTCTTTGATCCTTTTAGTATTTTATCAGCGGCTTTTTGGCTGTCCTATGGTGCATGTTTTATTCTGATTCGTGTCTATCAAACACTCACAAAAAAGACCGAGGATATTGCATTCGATCAGCCTGCTCACAATAATCACTCCCGTATAATCATCTGGGCACGGATGTTATTTGACTCGCAATGGAAAGTGTTTATTGCTCTTTTTCCATTGGTTGCCATTATTTTTCAGCAGATTTCATGGATTTCTCCATGGGTGAATTTACTCGCTATTCCTTTGATTGGCGTAGTTATTGTTCCTTTAGAGGTTGTGGGGGCGATAAGCTATTTTATCGCTGAACCTTTAGCTCTATTATTTTTCCATCTTGCTGATTATGCAATTAGCTTACTTTTAGGCTGCCTAAATTTATTCGAAAAGATATTCAATCCACAACTATCATGGTTAGCACTGACGCCTTTGATCATCGTTTTAATGGCTTTAGGCATTTTTATCTTATTTTTACCTCGTGGTGTTGTACCTAAATATTGGGCTGCCTTTTGTATATTACCGCTCTTATTTCCGATTAAAAACAATCTGAGCTTTAATTTGACAATATTGGATGTTGGACAAGGGCAGGCGATCTTTGTTCAGAATGATCAGAAAAATATTTTGATCGATACCGGAGGTAGTTTTGATGAAGCTAAATTTAGTATTGGTCGGCAAGTTGTTTTGCCCTATTTATTTAACCGAGGCGTAGCTTCAATTGATCGACTTTATTTGACTCATTTAGATCAAGATCATGCAGGCGCATTTGATTCAATTCAGCAAGCTATGAAAATTAAAACAGTCTATTCGAATGAGATTGATGCGAGATTTAATGCTAAAAATTTTGAGTACTGTTATGCGGGTCAAATATGGAATATGCCAGATGTTAAGCTTGAAGTGCTAATGCCGACTCAGGAGCAATTACTCAATGTGAGTCAAAATCGTAATGAGCTCTCTTGCGTCATCTATATACAAGTCTTTAATGCAGGCCAATATAAAAACTTTTTACTGATGGGGGATGCGGGTTGGCAAACAGAATATGAACTTTTGAAAATGTATCCCGACCTCAATGTTGATGTGTTGGTTTTAGGACATCATGGTAGTCAACATAGTTCATCTTATGCCTTTTTAAAACATTTAAAGCCTAAATTAGCGGTTATATCCGCGGGATTTGGGAATCAATATAACCATCCTCACCCTATAGTTATCAATCGTCTTCAACAACTATCTATTCCGCATCTGAATACAATTCAGCATGGAAGTATAAAATTTCAAATCGATCAAAAGAATGAAATGGATTTTGAAGTCTATCGTAAGAAAAGACAATGGTTAGATCGTGGTGATTAATGCAGCGTTTTTTACTTTGCTGATTTCAGCTAAGGCTTCTTCTTGAGGGATATTATAAATATTATGCAATTGAGGATGCGCTCTAAATCGCTTATAGCTCCAATGCGCATGTTCTGGGTAACGTTTAATTAAGTTTTCAATAGCGTGATGGATGACCAAGGTTCCGTCAGCGGGTGAACCTAGATAAATTGACTCATCTATTGGTTCAATAAAAATATTAAAATCTTCTGTTTCGTTACGGATGGCATAGACCAATAACGCTTTGGCTTTGGTTTTTTGAATTAATTTGGCACTTAAATTACTTGAAAATAAGGGTAAGCCGAAATAGTTGATTTGGTCACTGGGATGTTTGGGCGTGTGGTCAGGTAAGATAACCGTAGTACCACCAGACTTGAGTGCTTTAAAGATTTGTCGAATACCCGATTCATCTGTCGGTACTAGCGTGGCTTGTTCACGACTACGTGCAGCACGAACAAATTGATCTGCTTCGATATTTTTAATCGGTTTATACATAATGGTCATTTCAGTATATTGAGCAAACCAAGCATTCATGACTTCCCAAGTACCAAAATGCGGTGCCAGCAGAATGATACCCTTCTTTTCTGCGATCGCTTCATGGAAATAATGTGCGCCCTCTACATGTTTGATCCGAGCAATATTTTGATCGTTTGCACTGCCCCAAATACTAAAAAACTCCATATAAGATTGAAGTTCATTGCGTACCGCAGCTCGAACCAATTGATCTTTTTGATCCAAAGGAATTTCTGGTAAGCAAATATCGATATTTAAGGAGATCGTTTTAACGGTTTTGGTTATTCTTAGAGCGTTAATAATAGCTGCAAGAGAGCGAGCAAAAAAACGAGAGAAACGAATAGGTCGACGGCTAAAAAAGTTAAGTAATCGAGTTGTTGTTGAATGTTGAGGTTCAGGCATCGGAATTCAAAATCTTTATCAGGTTCAAAGTATATTGCGATTTGGCAATATTATATGTTAAATGTTTTAGATTAGACAGTTTAACGTCATTCCCTGTATATAATGACCCCTTAAAAATTATTTTGGATGGTATGCATGTCCGATTGGCCACCTCAACCGAAAAATGAAAACACGAGCCCTAATCATCAGCCTTCTGGTAAAGAATGGCAGATTTTAGAAAAAGCGGTACTTGCTTCGGTTGAAGAGCAACGTAGAGCAAGACGCTGGGGCATATTTTTTAAATTCTTAACCTTTGCTTATATTTTATTTATTCTTCTGTTGATGATGAAAGGATGTCAAACAGCATCTACTGATAGCTCAGCAACAGCAGGCTCACATTTGGCTATTGTTGATATCGTCGGCACGATTGCCTCTGATTCACAGAGTGTAAATAGCGCTGATACGGTAAAATCGCTGAAAAAAGCATTTGAGAACAAATCAAGTAAAGCCGTGGTATTGAATATCAATTCACCAGGCGGTTCACCTGTACAATCTGATGAAATTTGGCAAGAAATACAATACTTGAAAAGTGTTCACAAAGATAAAAAGTTATATGCTGTAATTGGTGATACAGGGGCTTCAGGTGCTTATTATATTGCGTCAGCTGCAGATGAAATCATTGTTAATCCATCAAGCTTGGTCGGATCAATTGGTGTGATCATGCCGAATTATGGTGTGAATGGTTTAATGCAGAAGCTCGGTGTTGAAGACCGCACGATGACTTCTGGTGATAATAAAGCATTATTATCAATGACTCAGCCCGTTGATGTTGCTCAAAAAGCGCATGTTCAAAACGTATTAGATAATGTTCATAAACACTTTATTGATGCGGTTAAAAAAGGACGTGGTACTAAGCTAAAATCTCAAGATCCAGCTATATTTTCTGGTCTTTTCTGGACGGGTGATCAGGCTGTGGCACTCGGTATTGCTGACCGTATCGGTAGCTTAAATACATTGAAACGTGAACTAAAAACTGATAAAACAGTGAATTACACGATCCAGTACAGTCCTTTTGATTCTGTTTTGAATCGAATGGGTAGCAGTGTTGGTCAAGGTATCGCATCCGCTATTTCACAACAAATCCAAACCGAGCAAACGACAAAAATTCAATGAAACCACTGATTCATTTTGCACACGCCAATGGCGTGCCGTCGCAGGTTTATCAAAAGCTTTTTGATTCTCTTGCTGACGTATACGACATTATTTATGTTCCATTGATTGGCAATGATCAGCGCTATCCTGTCGATAATCATTGGAACAGTATGACGAACCAAGTCATTGACAGTATTGTGCAAAAAGCTCAGGGACGTAAAGTGATTGGTTTGGGACATTCCTTAGGTGCAGTATTAACCTTTCAAGCTGCACTGGATCGTCCTGAGCTGTTTGAGCAAATGATCATGCTCGATCCGCCTCTGATCATGGGGCATGATTCATTTGCTATGCATATTGCAAAAACTTTGCGTTTGAAGGCCATTGATACTATGTCGCCTGCGGCTTTGTCCCTACGTCGTCGTGATCATTGGGAGAGTCGTGAACAAGCGGCTGAATTACTCCGTCCAAAAGGTTTTTATCAAGAATTTGATCAGCAGTGTTTTGATGATTATATTCAGTTCGCCTTAAGTGACGATCATGTACGGGGTGGGGTCGAGTTGACGATCCCCAAAATGATTGAAGTAGAGATTTTTAGAACCAATCCTTCTTTGTGGTGGTTATCTCAAGCAAAACCAAAAGTGCCGATGCATTTGTTAGTAGCGTCGAAAGGTCCTTTTTTAGCGCGTAAATATCCACAGCAAGTTAAAAAGAAATTTGGTATTCCTTTCACTGTTGTTGAGGGAGGGCATATGTTTCCTTTGGAACGTCCGTCAGAAATTGCAGCGTTAATTAAAAAACTGCTTCAGTCTTTATAACGTTATTTATTAGCGACGTTTGGTTTTAGAAATTAAGCGTCGTTGATGGATACGTGCTCACTTAAAAAGTAAATTATTCTGATTTTTGCTTTGATCGGTTATTTTTATCACCATAAAGCTTTCTTATCATGTCTTGAACAAAATAAAAATATTCCTTATTTAGGATCAAATCACTATTCAATAATAATCTCAATTTTCCTTGAAAAATAATTCAATCGTTTATTCGATTTATTGACTTTGTTTTTTGATGCGGTTTTTGATGTTGTTTGTGACATTAACGACATTCAACTTTTTTCAAAAAATGATCATTGAATGGCAATAAATTGATAGGTAAAAATTTCTTCTTCCTTTGGGGTGAGATTAGGATGAGGGAATACTCATAATGAATGTTGTGTGAGTAATGAACTATAAAAGAAATCTATTCTAAATTTTTACTTTTATTCATTGTGATTAATATTGTCGTTTGAAATCTCTGAGTTGTATTCATTTTTAATCTTGAAGAATATCCATTTATAAAATTAATGACGAAAATGATTTAATTGAGAATTAAAAAACGCCTCAGTAGAGACGTTTTTTAATGAATAAGATTTAGAACTTACAAAATTGAATCGGTTCATTCATGGTTTTTTTGCGAAATAATACACCTTGTGGCGTATGTTGAATCGTACCATTACAGATCCATTCCACAGCCTGAGGATAGATCAGATGCTCAAGTTCATGCACACGATTTGCGAGTGAGTCGACAGTATCGTCTGCTTTTACCTTTAGTACGGCTTGTGTCAAAGCTTGACCAGCATCCAGTTCAGCAGTGACGTAATGCACTGTACAACCATGTAATACATCACCGGTATTCAGTACACGTTGATGCGTATGCATGCCCTTATAATAGGGTAAAAGTGAAGGGTGGATATTCACCATTTTCCCTTGCCAAGCTTCTACAAATCGAGCACTTAAAATACGCATAAAACCAGCAAGAACCACCAAATCAACATTCCAATCTAGCAATTTTTGATGCATAACATCATCAAATGCTTCACGGCTTGGATATTGTTTGTGCTCAATCACAGCGGTTTCAATACCCGCAGTTTTTGCACGTTGTAAGGCGTAGGCTTCAGGCTTATTTGAAATAACCCCGACAATTTGCCCTGATAGATTTGCATCAATCAAGGCTTGAAGGTTAGATCCACTGCCCGAAACGAGAACAGCAATTTTAATCATGGGAGACTTAAGCGAAAATCACACGGATTTTTTCATCAGCACCCGCTACAGATTCAGCATTGTCTTGGATATGACCCATATTCCATGCTTTTTCACCAAGATTTGTTAATTGCTCAACAGTCTTGTCTGCATCAGCTGCATCAACCACGATCACCATGCCAACACCACAGTTAAATGTACGATACATTTCGAACTGTTCAACACCACCTTCGCGTTGAAGGAGTTTGAATAATTCAGGCCATTCCCATGACGCTTCATTGACAACAGCTTGTGCGCCGTTTGGAAGTACGCGTGGTAAGTTGCCTGGAAGACCACCACCCGTGATATGTGCCATTGCATGAACGTCAACATGTTTGAGCAATTCAAGAATAGGTTTTACATAAATACGAGTCGGTTCCATTGCAACATCTGCAAGTGAACGACCATCAATGATTTGATTCAAATCAACATTTTTTACATCTAATACTTTACGAAGTAAAGAGTAACCGTTTGAGTGTGCACCTGAAGAGGCAACACCAATCAAAACGTCACCAGCTTTAACTTTGGTACCATCAATAATTTTGCTTTGCTCAACGACACCGACACAGAAACCTGCAAGATCGTAGTCTTCGCCTTCATACATGCCAGGCATTTCAGCAGTTTCACCGCCAACCAATGCACAACCCGCAAGTTCACAACCCGCACCAATTCCCGTAACAACATTTGCAGCAACATCTACATTGAGATGACCTGTTGCATAATAATCAAGGAAGAATAAAGGTTCAGCGCCACATACCAAAAGATCGTTTACACACATTGCAACCAAGTCTTGGCCAATCGTGTCATGACGATTCAAATTAAGGGCTAAACGTAATTTTGTACCTACACCATCCGTGCCAGATACGAGAACAGGCTCTTCATAACCTTTAGGAATTTTACAAAGAGCGCCGAAGCCGCCTAAACCGCCCATCACTTCAGGACGAGAAGTACGCTTAGCAACTGATTTGATTCGATCGACTAATAAGTCGCCCGCTTCAATGTCGACACCTGCATCTTTATAGCTTAAACCAGTATTTGGGGTAGAAGTTGAGTTGCTCATAATGAAGTCTCCGCATTCGCGCGGCGATTATACCTGAATATACGAAACTCATATGTTATTTATGCACTAAAATGCTATCTTTATCGAAATATTTTTATTTCAATAACCAATCATTTATAAAAAGGCGATGCTGCATGCAAGATCGTACATTAAAACGGATTTTTATTGTTGCTGGGATTGCGCTTGTTCTTTGGGTTTTGTACCTTTTGAAACCAGTCGTCATTCCTTTTGTAGGTGCATTTTTAATTGCCTATTTGTTCAGTCCATTGGTGAATAAATTACACAAATTTGGATTGCCTCGTTGGCTGTCTATCACGATGGTTTTTTTAGGGATTGGTGTCATCGTCACGTTGGCATTTTGGTATTTAGTGCCGTTGGTATGGCAACAATTGATGTATGCCAAATCAAGTATTCCTGCAGGCATACATTGGCTCAATTACACATTCTTACCGTGGTTGTCTCAGACATTTAATCTGGTGCCTATGGAAATAGACACTGATCAATTGTCTAAAGCCGTCATGGATTATGTCCAAACGAATTACAGTGCGGATAGCATTCAAGCTATGGCATTAAAGTTAGCTCAATCGGGTCTCAACTTTATTCAAATTGGCGGTACAGTAGTATTAATTCCAATTATTGCGTTCTATTTTTTACTCGACTGGAAACGCATGTTGGATAGTTTACGTCGACTCATCCCTCGTCCATATGAACAAAGTACTTTACAAATTGTTGGCGAATGTCACAGCGTATTGGGTGCATTTGTCAAAGGTCAGTTTTTGGTGATGGTATTGCTGGGGATTGTGTATGCCGTTGGTTTACAATTGATCGGGCTAGAAGTGGGATTAATTATTGGGATGATCGCAGGATTGGCCAGCATTATTCCTTATTTAGGATTTGCTGTAGGGATCATCGCAGCTGTTATAGCAACATTCTTTCAGTTTGGCTTAGATTGGATGCAACTGGCACTGGTCTTAGTCGTGTTTATGATTGGCCAAGCGATTGAAGGCTATGTCTTACAACCTTTCTTATTGGGTGATAAAATTGGACTTTCTCCAGTCGCTGTGGTGTTTGCTGTATTGGCAGGGGCACAATTGGCAGGTTTTCTCGGAATGTTGATTGCATTGCCTGTTGCAGCAGTGATTGTGGTATTGCTCAAACATCTACGAGATAGCTATGAAAAAAGTCAGCTCTATGCTGTGCCAAATGTCGTTGTTGAACAAGTCGGAGCAAGTGAAATTAGTATCCAATCTGATCAATTTGATATTGATGTTGAAATTAAAGATTCTTCTATAAATAATCAGCAAGCATCTGAAAAATCGAGTAAGATTGACCTTGAAGATCATTAAGAATTTTAAGGAATCAAAGCTTATATGCGTCAATTGCAACTTGATATAGAACCTCAACTGGATGCCAGAATCAGTGATTTTTCTGGGCCGGGTTGGGGACCTGTTATCGATGCAGTGAGGCAATTACATGCAGGTTTGGTAAATCGGTTTTATTTATATGGCGGTGCGGGAACAGGTAAAAGTCATCTACTCACCGCCATTTGTGATTCCTTTTTAGAAGTCGGAAAATCTGCAATTAAGGTTTCATTACTCGAGTTACTCGATGCCCCCATTGAAGCGATTACTTCATTGGAGCGCTATGATCTTGTAGCTTTGGATGATATTGAGGCGATTAGCGGCGTTCCACATTGGCAGAAAGCAGTATTTCATTTAATCAATAATAATAATGATGGTGGCGGGCAATTGGTCTTCTCATCAAGATTCGCACCGATAGAATTAAAGTTAGAGTTACCAGATCTACAGTCGCGACTGACTCAGGCTGTGAGTGTTAAAGTGCCGAGTGGTCAGTCTTATGCAGATAGACAATCATTGCTTTACTCTGTTTTAGAACGAAAGGGGGTTCATTTTGACCCACAAATCACTGAATACTTACTGATGAATGGTCCGACACAGACCAGTACTTTGTTACGATCTTTAGATCAATTAGAAAAAATGTTACAAGGTGAAAAAGTTAAATTATCCAATTCAACCATCAAGCAAATTTATGCATTGATTGATCAATATCAACGTTGATCATTTGAAATAAAAATACCCTTGTGACTGATAAAAAGAATTTTTGTTGAATATAAGAAGTTTTTAATCTCTTAAAATCACTCATTCAGCAGCTTTTATAATGTTGATCACATATTTGATATAAAATGAAGCGTCATTCTAAAATATATTCGGTTACTAAAAGATATTGAGTAAAAGAATAAATTGTGACAAAGTACGCAAAATGGACAAATAGCAAAACAAAAGTACTGTAGGCTATAAAAAAATAAAGAATAAAATCAGGGAGATAAAAATGCTTAATAAAAGCATAGGTATGTTAATGTTTTTTTTGGCAAGTCACGCATTTGGTGCTGATATTGTTGTCACAACCACTGAAGATGCTGTTAAAGCTGATGATCAGTGTTCTTTACGTGAAGCGATTGAATATATTAACAAAGGTCGTCCTGAATCAGGTTTGAATGGCTGTGGAGGAAAAGATGCTTCTCAAACCATTATATTGAGTAATAAAGAATATCGTCTTAACAGTCAGCTCTCAATTTCAAAAAGCTTAAACATCAGAACCCAGTATCAAGCAGATCTTAACGATAATGTTTTTGGTCGTAATAATGCTGTTTTAAAAATGATCGGGAATGATCGAATTCTTTATATCGAGCGAAGTGCACCAACGACTTCCGATGAAAAAGATCAACAGGTTATCGTTTCTATTAATGAAGTTACTTTGATGGGCTGTGATGCAGCGCGTTGTAAAGATCAAGGCGGATTAATTTATAACAAAGAATTACTTAATTTACAGTTTTCTCAGTTATTAAATGGTAAGGCTAGACAAGGTGGCGCAATTTATGATGCTGGTAGTTATGCTGCAGATAAAGCACCCACAAGCAGCGTGAATATTGAAAATACAATCATGAAAGGCAATCAGGCTGAACAAGGTGCAGTCATTTATAGTGAATCGCCACGTTATAAAGTTTTTTATTCAGTGGTCAGAGACAATTCAGCATCAACAAACAACGGATCATTGTTCTATGCACGTGATGCATATAGTGAGGCAGTTTTAAAAAATTTAGCTGATGCGTATACAAGTGAAATTTCAAATTCAACTATTTTTAATAATAATGCTCACATCGTCCGAGTGATGGATGGCACCAAAATTAATAACATCACGATGATTTTAAATAATAAAGGCTTAATTTTTGATGCGCCTTTTGGGAAAGCAGTCGTAGCAAATAGTATATTGGCAAAGAATGGCGATGAAGATTGTAAGATTGTTGCAGGCAATTCATCTGAGAAATTAACCAATAATTTATATTCTGTGGGTTGTGCTGGCATCAAGTCGCAAAGTTTGGGAACGATCAATTTAATTGCGTCTGAAACAGCAGAAGGCAAATGTGATATTTCTTCTAATGGCATTCTTTGTCCATTTAAACTATATGACAATATAGCTTTAGGTTATTTCAGACCACGCCTTTTAGTTACTGATAAAAGTTTATCTGATTCTCTAATTGTGAATAACGGTCCCACCCCGAACAGTAACTTAACCCAATGTGAAGTTCGTGATCAAAGAAATCAGCAGCGCGAAACAAATTCTGAATTGTGTGATCGTGGTGCGATTGAACTTATTGTGCAGAAAATGAGTAGTAACTTAATTGGCTCTGACATTTTATTTGGTGGAACTGCCAAAATGAGTATTGCTGATCTATTGTTAGACGGTGAGCTAATAACACCAGATCAGTGTCAAACTCTTTTGGGGAATGAGCCAAATGGTAAAACATGGCAGCCAGGGTGCATGAAAATTGTTCAGACCAATACGCCTAGTAAGGGTAGAACCACTTTAAATCAGGATGGTGATGTGACTTACATACCAGATGGAAATTGGGATGGCTCAGATCAATTTAATCTTCTAGTCGTGACATCAACAACGCGTTTTAGTGATTCAGTCAATCCATATATTGAGATTAAGACCAACATCGTACAAAGACCACCTAATGATTTTAAAAACGATAAAGTTAAAACATCAGGCGGAAGCGTTGGATTTGGAATGCTGAGTGTGTTGTTAGGAATAATCGGTTTGCGTCGATTCAGAAAAAAATAGGATTAATCTAATGAAAAATTATAAAAAAGGTTTGTTTACGCTAACTGTGCTAACGGCAATGTCACTTGTAGCTGCAGTACAAGACACCACAATTTATGTGAACACTTTTGCGGATGAAGATGGTGAAAATGAAAGTAAATGTTCTTTAAGAGAGGCATTAAAAGCAGCTTCACTGCATAGAGCGTATGGAGGATGTTCCAAAGGCCAGCAATATTCTTCTGTCCCTAATATTATTCAGCTTGAGAAAGGTGATTATAACTTAACTAAGGAGTTGCAACCAAACGCACCTGTGGTTATTCGAGGGAAGAACCCTGAAGACTATACGAGGAAAGGTGCAATCACCAATAATTTCCCTGCTGCTATCCCGATACAAACCACCATCAGTGGTCAAAATGTAAGTCGTATATTTAATACTACAAATGGTAGTAAACCGAATTTAACCTTGCAAAATTTGATCCTTAAAGATGCAAAAAGCACGGGTGTTGGAGGTACATTACTGGTGGGTGGTGTTACTGAACTATCAAATGTATCGATTGTAAATTCAACTGCACGATCTGGTGGGGCGATTTATCTCAATGATGTGAATAGTTCGTTAACTATTAAAGGCGGTGAATTTAGCGGAAATAAAGCAGCGACAGGAAGTATTCTCGCGATGTCCTGTTTAGATAATTTAAAGTACACCCCTCGTAAAATTGATATCATTACAGGAACTTACATTAAGAACGGTGCAGCTGACAATCAAAGCTTATTTGCATTTTGTGGGCAGCCTAATGCATCGATCCTATCGAGTACATTCACTGAAAATATAGTCAATCAGGCTTCAGGAAGTATATTCCAATTTCATTCGTTTCAAGGAAACGATCCTTTATTCAGTACTTCTTCAGGTTTGAGTTTGCTTAGCAATACCATTGTGAAGAACATCGCACAGACAATTCTTGCCTACAATAAGGCGGGTACGAAGAGTCTTAAATTTAATGTGATTGGATTTAATAATGCCAAGGCATGTCGATATACGGCTGGAGATGTTTCGCAGCTAGATTCAGCAGGTATTGAAGTATTTTCAAATGCACTTCATTTAACCAGTTCAACTGAACAGTGTGAGCTTCCACGTAAAATTTTAGAAAATGCTAAATTAGACACGATAGTGCTCGATGGACAAGTTTTTGAAAATTTATTTGATCCTCTACAAAATCCACAAGAAATGACAGGCTTTATGTCTATGTATTTTCCTAAAGATAACAATACAAAGACAGATTTAGTCGATGTGGCTGCTTTAGGTTGTTATACGGTAGATCAGCGTGGAGTTTTACGCCTTGCGACCTCAAATACACCGGATTTAAGTGATATTCGGAACACTTGTGATATCGGTGCCACTGAATTGCAGAAATTGACAGCGGTTAATCTGAGTAAAATCAATATCTCTGTGACTGACTTATTAAAAAACTATCAAGATAGGGCGAATGATGCTGAAAGATTCCTTAATGATAGTACGACAGACCCCCAATTATTACCGTCATTAAGAATTCGTTTAGAAGAAAATAATAATCTGAAAAAAAATACTGAAGCAGTAAGAAAATATCGTCCTATTTTTATAAACCCTTTTACCAACAATTTACCTTACGAATCTGTGGAAAGTAATGGTGGCCGAAAAATAGAGCATTTTACTGCGGAAAATTATGATGTAGTGGTCAATCCAGAAGGTGTCGGTAAGCTTGAAAGTAACGGGGTGTTTATGGGCAGACCTGATCCCAATCTGAAATGTGAGTGGAATAAGGCTTTACAGCAAATCGTCATGTATCGTACGGATGATCGTTTAACGCCATCGGGTGACAAGGAGTTTTGTAAATACACCATAATACTCAATAAAGAGCCTAAAGCATCAGCATCTGCTTATGTTTCTGCTCAATTTGCGAATATTGCACCCAATGTGCCTGATAATACCGATATTGTTGTGGAATATGCATCGAATACGAGAATTAATTTAGACATCTTGAAGATCGCAAATGATGACGGTGACGGAACAATTTCAGCAATTGAAAATAAACCAAATAAGTCCGCATTTTATTTAAATGAACGTGGTGAGACTCAAGCCATTCGATTCAGCAGAATACCGAGTACAGTAAATATTCGTGCAGATCGACAGGGGCCTTGTCCAGGATTAGACAGCAAAGAAGTTTGTTATGGTGGAAACATCACGGCTCAATTAAACAACTCTCTTGATGTATTTAATTATAAGTTAGAATATAGAGTCTACGATGCCGATGGTGATATTTCGAACACTGGTACGATCAGTTTGAATAATACTGCGATAGCAGCGGATAGCGTCCGAGTCAGTGGAGGCGGTGCTATGGGCTGGTTGAGTTTGTTTGCTTTATTCGGACTGGGTTTATTTAGAAGATTTCATTTTAAATAAAAAACCAAGATAATTCCCAAAAACCAGTTTGAATGAACTGGTTTTTTCTATTTTATCTTCACATCAATGCTCATCTGCATAGAGGGTGAAAATTGAAAATATTTACTTCGAAATAAAACGCTTAAAATCATTTATAGAATTTAATTGTATTTTTTAATGAAGCATTTCGACATACAGTTAATCATTAGATTTCTTTCATAAGCCGAAAAGTGATCATTGAGTTGCCATAAATTGATTGGTAAAAATTCCTTCTCCCTTTGGGGGAAGGTCAGGATGAGGGAATACTCATGATGAGTCTGTTGTATGAATAATGACTTTTGAAAGTAGTCTATTTTCTAATATTTATAAAAATTTGTGCTATAAAATCATCAGCAATAAATATTTTTAAATTGCAATTTGCTACACATAAATGAAATTAACGTTTTAATATAAATGTCCATGTTTAAAATTTATCTATATGAAACAATTTACTGAGCTTGTACCTTTAGATCAGATTGAAGTCAGTGCTGAAGAACTTCTTAGCATTAAGCGTTCAAATTTAGTCCCATTGTTGGATGATCAAGCGCGGCTCAACCATTATGCAGATCAAATGATTCAAGCACAGGCGGTGTTATTAAATGGTATTGATCCCCAATTGACAATGAAATTGAGTCAAACCATATCTCAAATCGTTCAAGAACTTAATCGCTCAAAAAAAACGTTCAAAAAGCGTAAGTTTAATGCTTTACAGAAATGGTTAGGCCTAGATTTAGAATTTAATGCCGATCAAATTAAATACCGAAAAGATTTAGATCGTTTAATCTTGGAAGCGGATACATTAAGCCAGCGTTTACACATTGAGATTCAAAAGTCTCATTCAAGATATCAGCAAGCGAATGGTTATAGAGAGCAAATGGCCAAGTATATTTTGGCTGCACAACAGTTTTTAGTTGAATACCCAAGCTTCATTAAAAATCGTCATCCATTAGATAATTTTGCAGAGCGATTATCTAAAAAAATACAGACTTTACAGACGCTACAGAGCAGCAATGATATTGCATTGGCTCAGATGCAATTGACTCAACAGCTATCACTCGGTCTGATTGATCGATTTAAAGAGGCTCAGCAAGTGCTGATTCCCGCTTGGCAATATCATTTAAAACAGAGTACCGAAAAGCAATCACTTGCGTCATTGCAAGAATTAGATCAAAGTCGGGAAAAACTCATTCAATCTTTAAAAAATTCATTAGATAAAAAATAAGGTGTGCTATGTCAGATTCAATCCAAAATTTACCTGTAGTCTCTTCGACTGAATTACAACAACAAGATTTTGAACGTTTAAATTTGAAAGAAATTGGCTTGCAACCTGAAGATTTCAATGAGGTATTAAATGCACGCAAAGAACTCGCTGAAATCAATCATGCGAGTGTGGCTGAATATGGTAAAAATATTGCGACCAAAACATCCACTTATACCGATGAATTGCTAAATTTAGTTAAAAATAAAGATCTGGATGTGACGGGTCAAAAACTGAATCAGGTCGTGAGTGTCGCACAACAATTAAATACCTCGAGTATTTTGAATAAACCTAAAAGTTCAGGTTTTTTAGGTGGCATTTTAAGTAAATTTAGAGGGGCAAAACAAAATTTTGATCAACACTTTAATACCACTAAAGAGCAGATCGATTCATTAGTCAAAGAAATCGAAACATCTCAATCAGGTCTGAAAGCACGTGTCGGTACTTTAGATAAAATGTTCGATGGCGTTCAAGACGAATATAAGCAATTGGGTATTTATATTGCTGCTGGGAAATTAAAACAGCAAGAAATTCAGCATGAAATTGCGACGCTGTCAGCTCAGGATCAAGATCAACAAACCAATCAGCAAGTCTATGATCTTAATCATTTGTCGAATAATCTAGAAAAAAGAGTGAGTGATTTACAAGTTTTACAACAATCGGCGATGCAAACTTTGCCGATGATTCGTATTATCCAATCGAACAATTTGATGTTGGTCGATAAGTTTTATGCGATAAAAAATATCACTTTACCTGCATGGAAAAACCAGATTAGTTTGGCAATTTCATTACATGAGCAAAAGAACAGTGTGCAACTGGCGAATACGATTGATGATGCAACCAATGACTTGCTCAAACGTAATGCCGATCTGTTGCATCAAAACTCTGTCGATACAGCAAAAGCCAATCAACGTTCAGTGATTGATATCGAAACACTTGAACATGTTCAAAACACCCTCATTAAAACAGTGAATGATGTAATTTTAATTCAGAAAGAAGGTATGCAGAAACGTGAAGAAGCATCAACACGTATTCGCGCTTTGCAAAATAACTTAAAGCAATTAGTGATTGATTCAAGTACCAATACTCAACATCTGCCTTAAATTAATCTTAACGAATAGACCAAAGAGGATTCACTGTTGACGGCTAAAGATGATCATCTTGTTCAAGCAACGCAAATTTCATCAGGTTTGACTGTATTAAAAAAACGCCAAAGCAAGATCAGTTTGCTCAGTGGGGGAGCCTCGCTGTTGTTTGTTTTAAGTACAATTTCAATATTTGTACAGCAAGATTTCGTTTACAGCTTTTTTGGTCTAACGCAGGTCGTGGAGCAGTTGCACTTACCTTATACAGTAGATTCCGCGATTACTGATTTTAATAATCAACCAGATTATTTTTTTAATTTAATCGCATGGTTTGGCTGGTTAATACTGAAAGTAATACTGTCTTTTACGGGTGCTTTTTTTGCAATCTGGATATTAAAAAAGATCCGCTTTTTTTATACACGGTTCCAATCGTTTGTATTGAAGTTTGTCGCTTGGTTGATTGCTGTTATCGTGATTTGGTCGGGTCTAACCTATGTGCAATATGATTTACGAGATGATGATCATGAACAGCAGCATTATTTGGTGCAGTATGATCAGTCTATTCAACAGAGTCAGATTGCGAAGTTATTAAATGAGACAGAGACCAACTCCACTGTTAAAGCCTACGTACTGGCACAGACAGCGTTACTGCACAAGCCAATTGATAAGGACGTTGCTACAGCTTATGTTGCGCAATTGATTCAAGCTGAGCGGTTGCAAAAAAACTTTATTGAGTATGCATTTAAACCCGAGCAACTCTGGGTGATGCAGCATCAAGTTTATGGGCATTCAGTCTCTCCAATTGCACAAAATATTGATTCTAAAGTGCAAAAAGCAAATCAAACATCTGATGTAATTCGTATTATTTTTATCGCTCTGGCACTCTTCAGTCTATTTTTGAGTATCGTATTATTCATTTTATCGATTCGATTGAAACGCCGTGCACTCAAGATTGAGCAAAGTTTCAATTAACCTCGTTTTAATGTATGTCGTGATAAATCTGAATAAACGCTCTTGAATCTTTATCTAATGATTTAAATAGATGAAAGCTTAAATCTTTTTTGATGAGATTGATTTAAATAAAAGCTTATTGCGATAGCTACTTTTTTGAAGATTTCATAGCACTAGAATTAGTCAGTTAGCTGACATCATTGCGAAGTCTCTGAAGTTCTTCGCTAAAACTCATCATTTTTTATGAAACATTAGCCATTTTTAATTTTTAGCTTAAAGTATTTTAATGCAACAGATTTTTTAAATCTTATTAAATTGATAGAAGCGAATACTACCTAGTAATAGAACTCAAAATGTAGGATATCATTCAAGGCATTATTTCAGCTAAATCATGCCTTGAATCCATTTTTCCGATGATAACAATAAAAACAAACTGTTTTAACTATCTTGTCTTTTCACATAAGATAGCCTCATTCAATAAATATTGACTCCTTTGGAGACGTTAGTCATGTTAGATCAAAATACTTCTGCGCAATTAAAAACACTTCTTGAACGTCTTGAAAGCCCAATCGAAATCGTGGCTTCACTAAATGGATCTGATAAATCTGACAAAATTAAAGAATTGGTGAGCGAAGTTGCCGCTCTTTCTGATCAAGTGACCGCTCGTTTTGATGGTCAGCATAAACGTGCACCAAGCTTTGGTATTGCGAAAGTTGGAGAACAACCTCGAGTTCACTTTGCAGGTCTACCGATGGGACATGAGTTCACATCTTTAATCCTTGCTTTGTTACAAGTGTCTGGTTATGCACCAAAAGTGTCTGATGAAGTATTGGCGCAAATTAAAGATCTCAACGTCAAAGCTGATTTTGATGTCTTCGTATCGCTTAGCTGTCACAACTGTCCAGATGTGGTTCAAGCACTGAACTTAATTGCGATTAATAACCCTGGTACAACAGCAACCATGATTGATGGTGCATTCTTCCAAGAAGAAGTTGAAGAACGTAAAATTATGGCTGTACCGATGTTATTTCAAAACGATGAACATATCGGTCAAGGTCGTATGACTTTGGAAGAAATCATCGCGAAATTAGACACCGGCGCTGCTGAAAAAGATGCCATCAAATTAAATGCCAAAGCGGCTTTTGATGTGCTGGTGATTGGTGGTGGGCCAGCGGGGAATACTTCAGCAATCTATGCAGCACGTAAAGGCATCAAAACAGGTATCGTTGCTGAACGCATGGGCGGACAAGTGATGGATACCATGGATATTGAAAACTTTACTTCGGTACAAAAGACCCAAGGTCCTAAGTTCGCTGCTGAAATGGAAGCACATGTGCGTGAGTATGGTGTGGACATCATGAACTTACAACGGGTGTCTGCTATTAAAGGTGCAGACGAAACCAGCAATGGTTTGGTTGAAGTGACTTTAGAAAATGGTGCCAAACTTGAATCTAAAACGATCATCTTATCGACAGGTGCACGTTGGAGAGAAATGAATGTACCGGGTGAGAAAGAATATAAAACCCGTGGTGTGGCTTACTGCCCACACTGTGATGGTCCACTGTTCAAAGGCAAACGTGTTGCAGTGATTGGGGGTGGTAACTCTGGTGTAGAAGCGGCAATTGATCTGGCGGGTATTGTTGAGCATGTAACTTTGGTTGAGTTTGATACCAAACTCCGTGCTGACCAAGTGCTACAAGACAAATTGAATAGTTTGCCAAACACCACGGTGATTATGAATGCACTTTCAACTGAAGTGGTTGGTGATGGTTCACAAGTGACTGCATTGAAATACAAAGACCGTGTAACAGATGAAATTAAAACAGTTGAATTGGCAGGGATCTTTGTGCAAATTGGTTTATTACCCAACACAGATTTCTTAAAATCATCAAAGGTTGAATTATCAAACCGTGGTGAGATCATCATCAATGATCGTAACGAAACCAATGTGAAAGGTGTATTTGCTGCGGGTGACTGTACCACTGTTCCTTACAAGCAAATCATTATCGCTACGGGTGAAGGTGCGAAGGCGTCATTATCAGCATTTGATTATATGATTCGTTCTGGGCAGTAAAAAAGCGATACGATCCTCATTGAATTCAAAAAGAAGATCGTTAATAAAACGAGTCTGTGCATTATTTGATTTATGTACAGACTCAATACTTTAGCTGATGATCAAGTTATTTCAAGATACATTTATTCCAGGATCATTTTAGTTAAACATCACTTTGTTTAAGAATTATTTGAAATTTCATTTTATAGGAACTGAGGACGCTAACATCCTTAGTTCCTTTTTTTCCTTTATTTTTTAAGGAGATATTTAATCTTTTTAATGGATTTCTATAGTTTTATCTAGGTTGACATAATCAACAGGTTTGATTGAAATTGAGCCAATTGTCAATATATAAATATTTGTTTATGATAATTTTTAATAAGTCACATAAGATAAATAAAATGAAGACTGAGTCATATAATGAAACGCATAAAATAACGCCTCGTCCTGTTGCTTTTAATTTTTCAGAAGCATCTATTCATTGGATTCCGAACGATCCTTTTTCCTCACATACTTACAATGCAATTAATTTATTACTTCCAGCAGGGGAGTTTTGGTTTTGTCGCGTGTTTAATAAAGCACTGCCATTAATTCAAGATGATGAATTAAAACAAGATGTAAAAGCATTTATAAAGCAAGAAGCGATTCATGCGCGTGCGCACATCGTGGGCCAGAAGTTTATGGAAGCCAATAACTATGCGTTGGAGAATGGATTAAATACAGCCGAAGCTATTTTCGGTCAATTGCTTGCAGATCAACCTTTTGGTTTGTCGATATTCAAAAATAAGCTGATTGAGTCATATTGGTTAATTACTCGCGTTGGCATTATTGCTGCGATTGAGCATTTTACGGGTGTTATTGGACAATGGACGCTTGATCACAGTGACAATTGGGATAAGCAGAATGCAGATCCTGAAATGAGTGATTTATTTAGATGGCATTTGGCTGAGGAAGTAGAACATAGAAATGTTGCTTTTGACCTATTCCATCATTTACTACAAAATAAACTCGGATTTTATATCTCACGTCAAATTTTAATGGCCGGCGTTTTCCCTGTATTTATGTATCTAATGGTTGATATAGGGCGCAGTTTGGCGCGTCAAGATAGTCTTGAAGAAATGCAAAAAATGGCAAAAGCCAATGTATTCAAATTACTCTGGGAATTGCAGCGTACTGGAAAGCGTACGGGTAATGTTCCTACTTTCACGTTCTTGGCAAAATCAGTGATGCGTTGGATCTCGCCTAATTTCCATCCTGAGTCAGAAGGAAATACAGAGCAAGCACTGGCTTATTTTAAAGTCTCACCTGCAGTACAAACTGCTCAAATGGCAGCAAAGCATAAGTAATGAAAAAAAGTCATTCATTAAAAGCCAATTATTATTAAAAAATTGGCTTTTAATAGACTTCTAACATTAGTCATTATTCACACAATACACTCATAATTTGTATTCCCTTATCCTAACCTTCTCCCAAAGGGAGAAGGGATTTTTTACCTATCAATTTACGGCCACTCAATGATCATTTTTTGACTTATGAAAGGGATCTAATAGATGGCTTGGAATCATTCATTAAAACTCATCAAAAAGGGAATTTATATATTTTATAGATTACATTAGTTAAACAGTATGTGTTGTTTAACTTTATTATATTGTCGTATTGTTTAATTAAATTTTTAATTAATAATCATAATGAGAATAAATAATGATAAAGTATATTGGTATTGCATTGTTGGTATTGCCATTAATGGCTTGTAATAAACAACCCGAAAAACCAACGGACATTCAAAATACAAGTGAAATTGAAAATAAAGAAATTATACTTGGCGATAAAATTCTTATTGCTAATGAATTGAATAATAAAGATTTAAAGTTAACTGCAAACAATACCAGTTTATCTAAAGATAATAAGTACTATTTTCAAGTATCAATTGAAAACTTTAGCCCGCAAATTATCAATATTCGAGCTGAACAAATTATCATGGTGGATTCTAAAGGGCAGGAACACAAGGTTGGTTTAATTGACCGTGACTTGACCTCGCCGATAGATTCTAAGCAACAAGTGACCGGTATTATTGGTTTTGATAATGTTAAGTTTGGTCAACCCAAGTTCATTAAATTTAAAGAATTATAATTCTCGACAATTATAAATCTAAACAATTATAAATCTATTTAATTGTAAATCTAAGCTAAAAAAACCGAGCATGCTGCTCGGTTTTTTAAATCTGATTATTTTTCGACAAAAGCTCGCTCAATCACATAATCACCGAGAACGCCCATTTTAGGAGATTCTTTAAGACCATGTTGATCGAGTAGTTCAACGACGTCATCAAGGAATGCAGGGCTACCACACAGCATTGCACGGTCAGTCTCAGGGTTGAAACGAGGTAGACCAATTTTTTCAAACAATTGACCTGATTCAATCGCAGTAGTCACACGACCTTGAGTATGAAAATCTTCACGAGTCACAGTTGGATAATAAATCAGCTTATCCTTGATTCCTAGCTCTTCAAAAAATTCGTGATTAGGAAGTTCATTGAGAATTAGATCTTGATATGCCAATTCTGAAATAAAACGTGTGCCGTGAACAACGATGATTTTTTCAAAACGCTCATAGGTTTCAGGGTCACGAATAGTCGACAAAAATGGAGCTAAGCCAGTACCTGAAGAAAGAAGGTATAAATTTTTACCAGGATTTAAGTCATCAAGAACTAATGTACCAGTCGGTTTTCTTGAAACAAGAATGTCATCGCCAACTTTTACTTTTTGTAAAATAGAGGTTAATGGACCATCTGGAACCTTGATTGAGAAGAATTCTAACTCTTCTTCATAGTTTGCGCTGGCGATTGAATACGCACGCATTAAAGGTTTACCATTGACTTCCAAACCAATCATCACAAATTGACCGTTTTTAAAACGCAATGCAGTATCACGAGTGGTTTTAAAACTGAATAATGTGTCATTCCAGTGGTGTACGTGAGTAATCTTTTCGACGTTGAAAGCAGCCATTAAAGGTCTCAATAAATTATCAAATTAGAACAGCTTAGTATTCTAATCTAAAATCATTCTCGATAAACTGAATATATTGAATTGAGCTTATCAGAAAAAGTGATTATGACCGAAGTAAAAATGCCAATTATTGGTTATATGCGATCTCCTTATATGGAGAAATTTGGAATTCCTCGTCAACCGAATTTGGTTCAGGTCGAATCTTATATCGAAATGGTCGCACCTTATAATGATCTGTTGGCTTTTGAAGGAATTGAAGAATTTAGTCATCTTTGGCTAGTTTGGCAATTTCATGACAATAAAAATCAAAATGAATCAGAAAATTTTCGTCCTCAAGTAAGACCGCCTCGTTTAGGAGGAAACAAGAAGATAGGCGTTTTCGCGACGCGCAGCATGTATCGACCAGCGCCGATTGGATTGTCAGTAGTGCAATTAAGAAAAGTAGAAAAAGTTGGAAAATCTGTGCGTGTATATGTGACGGGTAGTGATTTATTGAATAACACACCAATTCTGGATATTAAACCCTATATTCAATATTCAGACGCAATTGAGGAAGCGAAAAGTGGTTATGCACAAGAGCAACCTAAAACCAAGAAAGTGCAATGGAGTGAGCAGGCGCTGAATCATAAGAAAGCATTACTCGACTCTAGAAAAATGAACAGTCAGACTTTGAATGAGTTGGAACAAGTACTGGCATTAGATCCGAGACCTGCATATCAACATGATGATGAACGTATTTATGGAATGAAATTTGCTGATTTTAATGTCAAATTTAAAGTGAATGAATTTGACGTTGAAGTACGGGAGCTGAATTAGTTCCTGTACTTCAAAATTATCTTTTATTTAATATTTTTGATTGAATCACGAATCGTTTTACTTGCTGTTTCATTAAAATAAGTGCATGTTGTATTGAGTAAATCAATTGACTCTAATTTCAATTTTTTCTCTTCTGCTGTAAGGTTTTCATGATCAGCAAGGGATTTCATATCTCCGATCTCTTCAGTTAAAAGATAATCAATTCCTTTATCGATTTGGTATCCAGCATAAAAATTGTTTTGAAATTTAGCGATAACACTATCCAGATCAGGCTTATCGGTAATATAGGCAGTTGTATCTTTGAACAATTTCTTTATTGTCTCATTGGCATTTTTGCTGGCCTCAGTATTCCAAATATCGATAATTTCTTTCTTGTCTTTAGAGGATTTATCCAGTTCAAGATGTCCTTGATTATTTTCAGATTTTGTTAATACCAAACATTTTGAACCTTCTGGAAGTTTTATTGATGAATTTTTAGCATAAAAGTTAAGTAATGTTTTGGAAATACTATTTGTTCTGAAATTATTTTGAATTTTAAAAATATCTTCAGGATTAATACTCTCACTTATGGATTTACCACTGATATCTATAGTTTTATAATAAACTGTTATTTGAAATCCTTTAGATCCTACCGGTGAGTAAGGGCTTAATATTTGTTTCTCGTTAGAACCATTAGCAGAACCAAGTTGTACACCATACTCAGGATGAATCGGACCATCACCATACCCACCATCTGCAGTGACAAATAAACCCAAATTATAATATTCAGTATTATCAGATGTTTGATCAATTTTTGAGTAATATTGACCGTCTTTGATGGTTCGTTGATCAATTTCAAAATCCAATTTTCCTTTTGAATCATCTCCATGGATGTTGAATGAAGTCCAGGCTTGATCAGCAATTTTTGTGTTAGTTTGATCATTTGCAGAAGTAGAATTTGAGCTATTAGATGAATTCGAATTGTTACTTCCACCACATGCTGTCAATAAAATGCATGAGAATATTGACAAAGAAAGCGCTTTTATTTTCATAATTAACCTATATTTAAAAAAATTTATTAGACATTTGAATATTTCAAAAAGTTATTTTTATCAAATCTTTAGATTTTCTAATAGTGTGCATTAGCATAATTTAATTAATGTGTTGATTTTAGTTGATTCTTTTTAAGCGTACTTATTTACTCTTGATTTTGAAGTTTTGAAAAGTAATTTTTATAAAAAGAATTTGTTATAGTCACATGAAGGATTAGGGCTGCAATAATGAATTTTGACTTTGAAATTGATACGACTTGGTGTTTAGAAGAGTTACTACAAGATGGACGTGTATCGGAACGCGATAAACTGCTCGTCCAAACGACTCATCGCCAACGTGAACAACTCAAATGGCATCCTTTGCAATGGATTTCACATTTTAATTTAGTTGATCAAACGCGTTCTGAGAAACGGTTGACCTTAACCAGTTTATGTCAATGGTTGGCGCAAAAGGCAAATTTACCTTTTTATGTCATTGATCCTTTAAAAGCTGATGTTTCGGCTTTGACACATGTCATGTCTCAAGAGTTTGCGGTTAAAAATAATATTTTAGCTGTAGAGGTGAATGCTGATCATATATTGATAGGTACGGATCAGCCTTTTAAGGGGGACTGGTTACGTAATTTAGAAAAAAGTTTAAGTCCTAAGAAAGTCATTAAAGTTTTACTCAGTCCAGAACAACTTAAACGCTATATTGTTGAATATTATCAGGTTAGCCGCGCTGTAAATTCAGCTCAAAAAAGTAATGCTTATGAATTACAGCGTAAAAGCGTTGAAGCACTTTTACAGCTTGGGGATACACAAGCTCCAGATGTCAATGATCAGCATATTGTTAAGTTGGTGGATTGGGTGCTTCAGTTTGCTTTTGAACAAGGTGCAAGTGATATTCATCTTGAACCTCGTGAAGAAAAAGGCAAGGTGCGTTTTCGTATTGATGGCGTCTTGCATACTATTTATAACATGCCAGCAAATACGCTCACGGCCGTGATTTCCCGAATAAAAATTTTAGGTCGGATGAATGTGGCTGAAAAACGTCGACCGCAAGATGGCCGTTTAAAAACACGGACACCAAAAGGCCAAAATACAGAATTACGTTTATCAACATTACCGACGGCTTTTGGTGAGAAGTTAGTGATGCGTATTTTTGACCCTGATGTATTGGTGCGAAGTTTTAAGCAGCTGGGTTTTGAAGAAAAACTTTTGTCGCAATGGCATGCACTCACTGAAAATAGTCACGGGATTATTTTGGTGACAGGCCCAACAGGCTCAGGTAAAACCACGACTTTATATTCTTCTCTGAAGCAACTGGCGACAGAGCGGGTGAATGTTTGTACGATTGAAGATCCAATTGAAATGTTGGAGCCCAGTTTTAATCAAATGCAGGTGAACCAAGGTATTGGTTTAAACTTTGCAGATGGCGTACGTGCGCTAATGCGTCAAGATCCAGACATTATCATGGTTGGAGAGATTCGAGACCAAGACACGGCCAATATGGCGATTCAGGCGGCATTAACAGGTCATTTGGTTCTCTCAACGTTACATACCAATGATGCACCCTCGAGTCTGACTCGCTTACATGATTTAGGTGTTCAACCTTTCCTGACAGCAGCAACAATTTTAGGCGTGCTTGCACAACGTTTAGTTCGTCAACTTTGTCCAAACTGTAAAGAAAAAATGGCGATTAACCCTCAAGATTGGGAGCATTTAACCTTTGATTATCTGATTGATATGCCTGAGCAGGTTTATCAGGCCAAGGGCTGTGAGGTATGCCGACATACAGGTTATAAAGGCCGTGTGGGTATTTATGAGTTTATGCCAGTCACTTTAGAGTCTAAGCAAAAGATCAGCGCAAATGCCAGTTTGAATGATCTACGTGAACAAGCCAAAAAAGAAGGGATAGAACCTTTACGTATAGCAGGGGCACGTAAGGTCATTGAGGGTATGACTACTCTGGAAGAGGTACTTCGTGTAGTGCCTTTGAATTAATGACACATTCTCAATAAGTTGTAGAAATTTTGCTTTAAGTTTTAATCATCAATTTATGCTTTTGGAAAATGCTTTATTTAATAGACTTCTTTTAAAAGTCGTTATTCATACAACACACTCATCCCAACCTTCTCCAAAAGGAGAAGGGATTTTAAATATTAATTTATAAAAAATAATCTATAAATATTAAGCTATTGCCACGCAATGTTTTTTTAATTTATGGGAAAGTTTTATTGTGGAAAATTTTAAATCATTTTTTCAGCGTTTCATTATTCGACATTTCTGTAAATGTTATTTAAAGAATTTTTTTAAAAAAAATGCTTTCTTAAGATTCACCTCATCTTGGTTTGTTTTAATGACTTCATCGAAATGATGCACGAACAAGAGAGAAACTAAATGAATGTATTCAATAAAGCTTTAATCGCAGCAACTTTAGCCGCTACTACAACTTTTGCAGTAGCAAATACTGTGGCAAATACTGTGGCAAATCAAACTTCAGTGAATCAAGCAGCGATTGCACCGACTGCGATAACCACTGTAAAAGAAGCCTTAACTTTGAAAGATGATACCAAAGTTAAGTTAAAAGGTTATGTCGTGAAGTCGACTGGAGATGAGAAATATCAATTCCGTGACAGCACAGGCAGTATCACCGTTGATATTGACGATGAATTATGGCAGGGCAAAGCAATTTCAGCAAAAACACCAGTTGTAATTATCGGTGAAGTTGATATTGATTACAAACCTGCGAAACGTGTCGAAATTGATGTTGATGCAGTACAGTTTTAAGATCAGCAAATTATTAATTCATGACTATTAAATCATGACTATTAAATCATGAGTCTAAAATCAGGAATATAAGATCATGAATGAATGTTGCAGACTCAACGCATAATTTTTGATCCTCAATGGAAAAGCCATATCATTTTTGATGTGGCTTTTTTATGGGAACTTATCATCCGTAGATGAAAATATAGTTCGCACTATTTTGAACACGTTAAATTTTCGGGCATGATGTAGAAATAACTAAAAATGAATATTGAGAAAGAAGATGCGAATTTTGTTGGCAGAAGATGATGATTCACAAGCAGAAAGTATTCAGGCTTGGTTGGAAATGGATGGTTATAACATCGACTGGGTTGAACGTGGAGATCATGCCATTTTAGCGATAGAACAGCATCAATATGACTGTGTTTTATTGGATCGGGGCTTACCACAGGCCACAGGTGATGAGATCCTGAAAGTCATTCGACAAAAACAAAGTGAAACGCCTGTTATTTTTATTACAGCGAAAGACAGTATCCATGATCGGGTTGAAGGTTTAGATTTAGGCGCAAATGATTATCTGGTCAAGCCATTTAGCTTAGAAGAACTTTCGGCTCGTATTCGAAGTCAGTTAAGGCAAAAACAAAGTACCTCTTCAGATCAAATTCACTATGCAAATCTTATTTTAGATATTCAAGCCAAGACTGTGTTGAAAGATCAGCAAAGTGTAAATTTAACGGCCAAAGAGTTTCAAATTTTATATAAATTGATGTATAAGCCTGAGCATGTCATTACCCGTGAACAGTTGGAAGAATCGCTATACGCCTGGGGAGATGAAATCGAAAGTAATGCGATTGAGGTATATATCTATCAGTTACGCAAAAAAATTGGCAGCGATCTGATTAAGACTATTCGAGGTTTGGGATATCGAATGAATCAACCAACTTGAGCATTGGGATTGATGGAATTAACGAATTAAATTAACGAATTGAATTAACAAGATTGTTGATTTAGTTCATTTATTCCACTTAAATAAGCAAGCTATAAAGTGAATGCGCTTTGAAATTAGGGCGCTTTAAATTAGCTTTCAATTTAGAGCCCTTTAAATATTTTACCTAAACATAACTGAATATAACTGAGTTTTTGTCTATGTCAGCGACTTCTGTATCCAAAACATCTAAGCCAGTTTCCTTACAGAGGAAGCTGGTTCAGTCGTCGATGTTAAGTTCAATTACAGCAGGAATCATCGCATTATTATTGTTGGTCGGTATTTCGATCTATCAGACCATGCAAATGCAAGATGAAATTATGGATGAAGTTTCAAACTTGCTGCTGTCGAGTGACATTAGCTCGCATTCAGGTATTCAACTTGATGAACTCAGTGAAGAGTTCGATATTCAATATCAATTAAAGTTAGGTCAGCAGCTACTAACAGAAACAACAGATTTTGATTCTTTTAGCGCAGCTCAAGAAACTGTTTTTCTAATAGATGAACATTTCTCAGTGGCTTGGAATGGCAAGCAATTATTAAGACGTTTTTATGTGGTAGATGATCAGCAACGTTTAACCATGTATCAGCCCTTGAGTGTGCGCTTTCAAGAGCTGGCTAATTCGAGTTTAGGTTATTTTGCCGCATTAATGGTTCTATGGTTATTACAGTGGGGGATAGTCAACTTTTCAATACGACGCCAGTTTAAAGCTATTCATCGTTTATCTGCAGATATTGCTGAAAAAAATGTGAATAATTTAAGTCTTATTCAACAGTCGACACCTGAATTAAAAGAATTTCAACCAATGGTTCAACAACTGAATAAAATGTTGAAACGTTTAGAGCAATCTATCGTCGCTGAACAACGCTTCACCGCAGATGCTTCACATGAATTACGATCACCTTTGTCTGCGATTCAAATGCGTTTGCAAGTGTTGAATCGGAAATATGGTGAATCCGACGCTGCATTAAAAATAGGTTTACAACAAATTCAGATGGATGTCAGCCGGGGAAGTCAAATCTTAGAAAATTTACTTTTACTTGCACGGCTTGATCCCTCGAATATTTCAGAATTACCAAAAGTGAAGTTTCAACTTAATGATCTTATTCTAGAGGTTTTAAAGTCTTTAGAACCCTTTAATTTGGAGAAGCAGATTCAATTTCAACTTGATGTTACTGACGTTCAAGTGATCGCAAATAAAGAATTATTATTAAGTTGCTTACGTAATTTACTGGATAATGCGATTCGTTATAGTGAGCCGCATAAGTCTGTTTTTATTGATTTGAGAAGTGAGTCAGATCAAATTTATTTGAGTATAGAAAATGAAGGAGATGGTGTGCCCGCTGAAGTGCTAGTACGCTTAGGTGATCGATTTTATCGTGAACTGGGAACCAAGACTCAAGGTTCAGGTTTGGGATTATCGATTTGTAAAAAAATTATAGAACTCCATCAGGGAACAATTACTTTTTCAGCTTCTAATTATGGAGGTCTTAAAGTGAATCTGGTCTTAGCTCATCAAGATTAGAGTGAGGCAGCTAATCTAAAATAAAAATTAAATGCTTAAGCGATCATTATAAGCAATGAAACTTGAATTTCACTTACATCTAAGTTGGGTAAGTATTTTATTCAAAACATCTTTCCAAAAATCCAAAATATATTCAGCTAAATAATAACTGTGATGCACTTCGTTTAAGAATTTAAGAATTTAAAAATTAAAAATTAAAAATTAAAAATTAAAAATTAAAAATTAAAAATTAAAAAAAGCAGTATGGAGGGGATTCATACTGCTTAGTTCCACGATTATTATTGTTAAATCTAAAAAAGATTTTATTTGGTTAGAATGAGTCGATTATTACGAGTTAAGCGCAAGCGATATTCTTCACCCGCATGCATAATTCTGATCTCACGCCCTAGAGCAAATAAGTTGTTTGAGTGGAGCATTGGTAAAGATTGGTGTGTCTCATTATTGCGTGTAAATAAGCTAAATGGTGCGTTCATTATTTTCGACTCCGTGGTATGTGGTGAACGGTTTAAATGATAATCATTATCGAATAGAGCTGTCAACGTTAATTTAGAGCATTTATAAAAAAACTATATTTGCTTACAATAAGACATAGTTTTAAAAGCTGAAAATGATGAATAAGCCTGTTGTAAATATCGCGATTGCATTGCTATTAAGTAAGAACAAGATTTTGGTGGGTTGGCGTAATTCAACGCAACATCAAGGGAATAAATATGAGTTTCCAGGCGGAAAAATAGAACAAGGTGAATCTGCTGTAGAGGCCTGTCGCCGTGAGGTTATCGAAGAAGTCGGCGTTGATATTTCTCAATGGCATGCAAAGACTGTTATCCAACATGAATATGAAGATATTTTTGTGAATTTACATTTTTTTCAAGGTTTTATCTCAGATGAACAGTTGAAAGCGGCAAAACACCCATGGACGTTGTATGAACGTACAGAACTTGCCGATTTAAATTTTCCAAAAGCAAATCAGCGTATTATCAGTCAATTAATTTGGCCAAAATACATTAAAATATCAGCAGAATTAAAGCCTCTACATGAGCTTGATCGCGAGAAATTTTTATATTTCAGGCCACAGCTCAACCTGAGCGAATATAGCCATCAGACACTTGAACGTTCAATTGTACAGATTGAGTCATGTAGCGCAGAACATTTAAATCAATTGATTATTAACATCGATATTTGGTCAAAACTAAATGCGGATACGCAAAAGCTGGTGACGAAAGTACATTTAAGACACGATCAACTGTTAAGTATGTCATCAAATTCATTAGTAACTACGCATATCTTTATTGCGTCGTGCCATGATATTGAGACACTACAACATGCACAGCATATTGGTTGTGATGCGGTATTTCTAAGTCCTGTTCAAGATACACGGACACATCCTAATGCAGAAGTTTTAGGTTGGAAACGCTTTCAAGAACTTGCACAGCATCTCGATATTCCCGTGTTTGCATTGGGTGGTTTAAATCCAACGGACTTAGAACTTGCGATTAATCATGGCGCATACGGTTTGGCTGGAATACGCCATTTTTAAAGAGGCGAAATTGCCAGAAGCTATAAGTTGCTCATTGGAAGATCAAAATGAGTCTAAACGGCCTCATTGGAAATTTTTAATTTGAGCCTGAGCTTCAGTGATGGTTTTTGCATTTCCTTGAGACTGCGCAGATTTCATAATAATTTGCCAGAGCTGACGTTTCATCGTATTCGACTGTGCATAACTTAAACCACGACGTGCCAATGATTCTGCGTTGCGTGCTTGGTTTTTATGATTTGAAATCATTGCAAGATACATATAAGTTTCGGCGGATTGTGGTGCCAGTCGCTGAGCTTGCATTGCTGCTTGCTCAGCTGCATCCCATTGACCTTGTTTAAATGCATTTTGAGTTTGCTGCATCAATACTTTAAATGCTGGAAGCTGGCGTCCATCATCGAATTGTTGCGGAGCAGTCTTCTGGGTTGGAATGACAATTGTTTCACGCTGAATTTCAGGACGATCATAAGGCGTAATTTTTATCCCATCAGGTGTTGACGGTGTCTTAGTAGATTCAGCTTTGGTCTGATCATTTTTGGGTTGGGGCGTAAGAGGAGGTGTCGATTGACAGCCCACCAAAGCCATTATACCCAAACCGAATAGTGCTGATTTATAAAACATCATTACAGAAACTCTTCCCATTAATTTAATCGAATACCCTTTTAATCGTCGTGATCACTCGTTAATCATTTTGATCACTTATTAACAAGCGTGATCATTGATTATTAATTTTGATAACTGCCACTTGAAATCATACGAGTGCTCGACTTATTGGATAAATCTTGCTGTATCTCGTTTTCGCTTTCACGAATATAACTTTCAATACTATCCTCTGAAGGTGCGTTATCTGGGTTAATTTGCGTATCAGGACTGTAAGTCGGTTCAACTTGATAATGTGGCATACCGCATGCTGTTGCACGTTTAGGAATGGTATGGCGTAATAAGGGTACATACAATGCACCTTCACAGCCTTGTGCAGATAACTCACCGCTTGCAGTATCAATCCAATGCCATTGTACATTTTCAGTTTGTCTTAAATTGACAGGTTTTTGACGAAGTTGTTTCATCACATTGGTCCATACAGGTAATGCACCTGAAGTCCCTGTTAATCCCGTCACTTTGTTGTCATCTAATCCTAACCAAACTACGGTTAAATAGTTACCTGAATAACCTGCAAACCAAGAGTCGCGTGTGTCGTTGGTCGTACCAGACTTACCTGCTAAATTTAAGCTTTGATCAAGACTATTATAGGCTGAGCGGCCTGTTCCTGATGTCATGACACGTTGTAAACCATAATTCAATAAATAAGCTGAAGAGGGTTCTATGGTTTGTTGGACATTTAAACTATAGCGATCTAAAGAGCGGCCTGATGAGTCGACGACTGCACGTATCGATTTATTCGGATATTTGAAGCCACCTGTAGCAAAGTTACCGTAAATACTCATTACTTCCATTGGTGACATATCGACCGCACCCAGGAAGATTGAAGGGTAGTTTGGAATGTTTGACGTTACACCAAATTTACTTAAGTTATTGCTAAACGTGGACAGTCCAAATTCTTGCCCTAAACGAACTGCGGCAAGGTTATAGGAGTTTGCCAAAGCTTGCACCATCGGTACATAGCCATTACCCGATCCGCTATAGTTTTTAGGTGTCCAAGATTTTTCACCACCAATTGGAACATTAATGGGCAGATCTTCGACACCACTTGCCCAGTTGTAACGACCCGACTCTAATGCGCTTAAATAGATCACAGGTTTAAGCAGGGAACCCACTTGACGTTTGGCATCAACAGTACGGTTAAACCCTGTAAAATCTGAAGTTGAGCCTACAGCAGCGACCAGTTCACCATTTTCTGGATGTGAAACTAATACAGCGCCTTGTAATTCTTTTAAGCGGCTTGGATTGGCTTTAGATAAACGCGAAACCGTTTCTGTAAATGTTTTTTGAACTTTGGTTTGTGCAATTGGATCTAAGGTTGTGAAAATGCGTAATCCTTGATTGGTTAAATCACTCTCTTGATATTCCGATTTTAATTGTCGACGGACAATATCTAGAAAGTCAGGAAAACGGGCAGGACCAGTCGTTGGTTTTCTAATGACATTTAAGGGTTTAGCTGATTCGGTTTCATACTGTTCTTGAGTTAAATAACCCATCACCAGCATATTATTTAATACGATGTTACGACGCTTTTCCGCAGATTCTGGGTTGCGCCAAGGATTATACAAACTTGGTCCTTGAACGAGTCCAACCAAAAAGGCTTGTTGCGCGATACTTAATTCGCGAAGCGGCAAACCAAAGTAAAACTGTGAAGCTAAACCGTAGCCATTAATCGAATAATTACCATTTTGACCGAGATTGACTTCGTTTAAATATGCCTCAAGAATTTCATCTTTATCGTAATGAAGTTCGAGCAGCAAGGCCATGAAAGCTTCATTTACTTTACGTTTGAGTGTACGTTCGGGAGTTAAATAAAAATTCTTGACCAATTGTTGCGTTAAGGTTGAACCCCCTTGGCGTTTACCACCAGTCACATTACTGACTAATGCGCGAGCTGTACCACGCAAAGAAATCCCATGATGGTGATAAAAGTTACGATCTTCAGTCGCGATTAAGGCTTGAATTAGGGGTTTAGGAACTTTATTCAGTTTGATCAGTACGCGATCTTCATTATGCTGAGGATAAATCCCCCCAATCAGCAGCGGTTCTAAGCGAGCAATACCGGTATTAGATGGTTTGGTTGCTTTAATTTCTGATACTTGGCCTTGTGCAAAAGAAACCTGTAAAATTTGCTCTGGTTCAACGCTGTTGCCAAAATCGAAACCTCGGGTGTGCACGTAGACTGTATTATCTTGGACTAAGAAGTTCCCAGATTTGCTGTAATCTTGCGAGTTTTTATAACCCAGTAAGGCTAATTCTTTCTGAAAATCGCTTTGCTCAATCGACGCATTGGCATAGACCTCCAAAGGACGCGCGAAAACTTTTGCCGGAATATCCCAACGATTCCCTTCAAACTTATCTCGAATCACATTGTCGATACTAATCAAATAGATGCTAAAAGCAACAAATGCTCCAATCACCAATACAGAAAAAATGAGTGCAATTAAGCCAATACCACGTTCAAACTTCATAGATTAAGGTCTTAGCCCTGATTTATTTCGATTATGATGCGAAGCTTTTCGTTTTTTTGCAATAATAAAACTGTGAATTTACAGAATAAAAACTGCAAATTTTTACTTGAGTCAGGCTAATCAATGCTGCAAAGTAGCAAATAGCGTCGTTTGAATAAATTAGACTTAAACTGAGTAAGTCTTGAGTAAGTCTATTGATATTCTTTAAATTGCCGCTGACATGAAATAGTAAGCAACAGCATGTTAGTGTTATTATATCGCAAGAATTCTTCAGGAGCCGTGGCGTACGTGCAACTATCAGCCAAGACCTTTCGAAATATTGGACTCATTGGACGACCAGATAAATCTTCTGTCGTCGAAACTTTAAGTTTGATTCATGATCACATCATCAGCTTAGGTTTACATCCTGTTTTTGATTCCCAAACCGCAAAGTTAGTTCCTTTTACCAATATTCAAACCGTCAGCCGAGCATTGCTGGGTGAAGTGGTCGATTTGGTGATTGTTGTCGGTGGTGATGGTTCTTTATTGCATGCGGCGCGTGCATTGGTTAAATACAATACGCCTGTCATTGGGATTAATCGTGGCCGACTTGGTTTTTTAACAGACATTAAACCGACTGAAGTATTGTTTAAGCTTGATCAAGTGCTTAAAGGTGAATTTCAACTGGATCGCCGTTTTCTTTTGGAAATGGAAATTCGCAGTAAAAATGAAATCATTTATGATGCAATTGCATTAAATGATGTGGTTTTACACTCGGGTAAGTCTGTTCACATGATTGAGTTTGACCTGTATATTGATGGTCAATATGTATATCGACAGCATAGTGATGGCTTAATTGTGTCTACACCAACAGGTTCTACAGCTTATGCATTGTCGGGTGGCGGGCCTATTTTGCACCCAAGTATGGATGCCATCGCTTTAGTGCCAATGCATCCACATACCTTGTCTTCACGCCCGATTGTGGTGGGTGGACATAGTGAAATTAAAATGCAAATTTGTGAAAATCGCGTTTTACCCATGGTCAGTGCCGACGGTCAAAATAGCGTTTCACTCAATGAAGGGGATTGGTTGCACATTCGCAAACATCCTTTTAAATTAATGTTACTACATCCACCGGGCTATGATTTTTATATGGCTTGTCGTACTAAGCTCGGTTGGAACCAAGATTTTGAATCATTTCAACAACAGGATTGACCATGAATATTGAACAAATGCTTTCTGTTTTAGATGCCGATATTGTAGCGCGTTTAAAAACAGCAGTTGAGATTGGTAAATGGCCGAATGGTGTTGTACTCACGAAAGAACAACGTCAAATTTCGATGCAAGCAGTCATCGCCTGGGAAGTACAAAATTTGCCTGAAAATGAACGTTCTGGATATATCGACAAAGGCCATAAAGATGAAGGGGATGAATGTGATTCTCACGTTCCTGAACCAGAGTTTCAGCCAATTCGTTTTGTATAATCTAGCGGGCATTTAGATATGAAATAAAAAAGACACTTCGGTGTCTTTTTTATTTTCAGGATGAGCCAGCGTATTTAATTCAGTTTCAGGCGTATTTAAGATTAACTGGGTTGCGGTTCTCGGTTTTACTGAGCTCGATCAAAGCCATATTACGACTGATGTTTTATAAATATTGTTTTATAGATATGGAAGTTAAACATTATATTTTAAGTATTAAACTTCTTTTAAAAGTCATTATTCACATAACTTCCTAATTATACAATCTCATCATCTGTATTCCTCATCCTAAGCTTCTCCCAAAGGGAGAAGATTTTTACGTATCAATTGATTGCAACTTAATGCGTAATTTTTGACTTAAGAAAGAGATTGATTAACAATAATTAATTTAACTCAGCAATCAACCTAAACATAATCATGAGGCTTAACAGCGATTCTTCCACATGGTCGATGCTTTAATTTGTGCTTCTTTAAAAGATTGACAAGCATTCATGGTAAATAATGCAATTGTCATCGTTTCAACCACTGCGACTTCACCATAGTCATGATTCTGTTGGCCTTGCCAAACGGCTTTAAATAGATCTAAATTCAAATCTTCCTCAATAGGACTGCGATCCGCTGTTAATTTTGGCAATTCAAGCTCATAAAGCTCGCCTTGTTTTACGCCACAGATTAATGTTTTTGCATCGGGATTACGTTCAAATTCGCCGCCTTCACCTTTAATCACAGCACTATTTAAGTAGCCCAATTGAAATGCGGTTTGTTGGTGTGAACTGCGATATACCGGATGGAAAATCGCTTGTAAAGTCGCTTTAGCATTAAATGGATTGATTAAACGTGCCAGCGTGTGAATCGGAGAGCGTAAACCCATCACGTTTCTGAGCGCAATCAAATCGCTTAGGATAGGGGAAATAACATCCAGCGGAATATAGGCAAAATTTTTGGCTTGCAGTTGTAATGCAACATCATCTTCATTTTGACAAATTGAATAGCCTAAGTCTTCTAAAACCTGCTCGGTATATATACGGTTTAATGTATGTCCTGATGCGCCGTGCATGACGATTTTAAAACCATTTTGAGCCAGCGTAAGCGCTGCCAATATAAACCAAGGATAATGCTTACGCTTTCCAGCATAAGATGACCAATCTAAATCGACATCTAAGGGTTTGAATTTCAGTTGATCACGAGTGGCTTGAACAAAACCTGTAAGCTCATCCACTGACTCTTCTTTAACGCGAAGTAACATTAAGAAAGCGCCCAATTGCACATCGAGAACTTCATCGTTCAAAATCAAACGAAATGCTTCATATGCTTCATCATAGCTCAGTGATCTTGACCCATTTTTACCTTTACCTACGATTCGAACGTATTGTGCAAAGGGATGTTCAAGATCTTTATATAGGTTACGTTTTTGGCTCATCTTTAAATATTAACTTTCAATACATCATGCTTTCTATACTAGGACATAACCGAAGCGAATCATATCTCAAGTTTTATGCGGTTTTGTTGAATCGATATTTTTTCAATATCAGTAGACAAATTGACTCAAGTGAACGATATCTAGACTTATTTAGCCCATGACAGCAGGTTCGAAAATGATTAGCATGCAGGAGCAGAATTTTAAATAAACCGAAACAACAACAAAAACACTTTTTATCGTAGATCGACTTTCATAGCGTGAAATTTTGAAAGAGTGCGATAGTGAAGTGTTGAATCTCAACAAGGATTGAAGAATATGCTCGCTTACGATGCTGATTTAGAACTATTTCGTGATAATTTTAGACGTTTTATGAAGGATCATATTGCGCCTTATTATGATCAATGGGAGCGTGAAGGACTTTATCCAAGATCAATTTGGAATCAGTTGGGTGAGAATGGTTTTCTCTGTGTCGATGTACCAGAAGAGTATGGCGGCTATGGTGTGCCAACGCATTATTCCCTGATGTTGGTTGAAGAGTCTGCGCGTGCAGGTTTTAGCGCCATTTCTACAGGAATCTCGTGTCATTCGGAAATTGCTGCGCCTTATATTCTCAATATTGCGTCTGAAGCTCAAAAACAATATTGGTTACCTAAAATGGTATCGGGCGAAGTGGTTGGCGCGATCGGTATGACCGAGCCGGGTGCGGGTTCAGATTTGCAAGCAATGCGTACCAGTGCAATTTTGCAGGGCGATCATTACATTCTCAATGGATCAAAAACCTTTATTTCCAATGGTCAACATGCTGATCTTGTGGTTTTAGCGGTTAAAACAGATCCACAAGCACGTGCTAAAGGCGTATCACTGTTATTGGCAGATACGCATTTAGACGGTTTCAAAAAAGGCACCAATTTAGAGAAAATAGGTCTACATTCGCAAGATACCTCAGAACTTTTCTTTGATCATGTGAAAGTACCTAAAGATCAGCTCTTAGGTCAGCCGGGCCAAGGCTTTGCTTATTTAATGCAAGAATTACCGCGTGAGCGTACGGCCATTGCAGCCACTGCGATTGGAGCGATTCGAGGTTCAATTGAGATCACAGCAGAGTATGTGAAAGAGCGTCAAGCTTTTGGTCAAGCGATAGGTAGTTTTCAAAATACACGATTTGTCTTGGCTCAAGCAAAAATCGATGAGCTTGCAACTGCGGCGTTTTATGAAAGAAACGTCGAGCTGTATATGCAAGGCAAATTGGATGTTGAAACTGCAGCTGCACTCAAATGTTTTAGTACGGATATGCAGATGAAAATCGCAGATAACTTATTACAGCTTTTTGGTGGTTATGGTTATATGACTGAATATCCAATTTCTCGTTTCTTTGTCGATGCGCGTATTCAGCGTATTTATGGCGGAACCAATGAAATTATGAAAGAGATTGTCGCTCGCGGTATTCTAGGTCGTTAATTCGTTAATTCGTGAGGTAGCAATCATTGAGTCTTGTCTGGTGGATTATACTTTTCCTGATACAGTCACTCTTTTATAAATGGTTGCTGTCTTGGGGTGGTGCACAATGGTTGGTTGGACTTAAATCTGCACTGACTTTTGGATGGATGACCTGGGACTGGAATGCGGAGCAAATTCGACTTTATGCACTTTTACTCTGGATTATTTCATCTATTTGGTTTGTGGTAGGTGTGTTTCAGCCCAGTTTAAGATTGTAAGAATACGCACGTAAATGAGCAACTTTCAAAGATTTGGCGCTTTATGAAGATGATTCATAACGCGCTATTTTTGTATCGCCGGTATTTGAACCAGTATTTTAACGGTGATTAGTGATATTGATCAAATTGATGAATAAATCAACTGTATATTTTTAAAACTGATTGGAGCAAAGTTCGGTTGCTTAACATTTCAAAGCTGACTATTGTTATACTGTTTAAATAACCGATCTGTAAGGCGACATAACAATGATCAACGATGATCAAAACACTACGAATTCTTTAGACTTAGTCCAAATCCGCGAAGATATCGACTCGGTAGATCAACAAATACAACAATTGATCAATCGTCGAGCTAGACTGGCAGAAGCAGTTGCAAAAGCCAAGTTTGCCTCTGAAGAAAATCCAATGTTTTATCGTCCTGAACGTGAAGCGCAAGTCTTACGTAATGTTATGGAGCGCAATGAAGGGCCATTGTCAGATACAACCATGGCGCGTTTATTTCGTGAAATCATGTCAGCATGTTTGGCACTAGAAGCACCACAAAGTATTGCTTTTTTAGGACCAGTCGGCACATATACCCATTCAGCGGTACTCAAACATTTTGGGCAAGATGCTGTCATTCGTCCAATGCCAACGATCGATGAAGTGTTCCGTGAAGTTGAAGCGGGCAGTGCAAATTATGGACTTGTGCCAGTCGAAAACTCGTCTGAAGGTGTTGTTAATCACACTTTAGATTGCTTTAAATCATCGCATTTAAATGTGATTGGTGAAGTCGAATTGCGTATTCATCATCAATTTCTTATCTCTGCGAATACACGTAAAGACAGTATTAAACAGATTTATGCACATCAACAAACATTGGCTCAATGTCGTGGTTGGTTAGATGTACATTATCCTGGGGTTGAACGTGTTGCATTAAGTTCAAATGCAGAAGCTGCGCGCCGTATTCGTAATGAATGGCATTCGGCAGCCATTGCCTCAGATATTGCGGCAAATTTATATGATCTAGAAATATTATCCAGCAATATTGAAGATAATCCTGAGAACACAACGCGTTTCTTGGTGATTGGCCGTGAAAAAGTACCTCAAAGTGGTAATGATAAAACCTCACTTTTGGTTTCAGCGCATGATCGTGCAGGGGCTTTACTTGAAATTTTAGCACCCTTTGCAAAACACAATATCAGCTTAACCAGTATTGAAACACGTCCAGCTTTACCTGAAAAATGGGCTTATGTATTCTTCATTGATCTTGAAGGTCATGTTGATCAAGACAACGTCAAAGCGGCAATCGCTGAAATACATCCACTGGTTAAAGAAGTTCGTGTACTGGGTTCATACCCAATCGCTGTTCTTTAAGTTGAGTTGAATATTTAGATTATGACTCAACCTTTATTTAAAAAAGTTGCTTTTATCGGACTAGGTTTGATTGGTTCAAGCCTAGCCCGAGTAATTGTCGCTCAGCATCTTGCTGAAAATGTAGTGGCTTCAACTCGTTCGCAAAAAACGCTAGATGATGCCAAGTTGCTTGGCTTAATTTCCGAAGGCTATACAAATCCGATAGAAGCAGTTAAAAATGCAGACTTGGTGATTTTGGCCTTGCCTGTTCGTGCAACGCAAAAAACATTGGAAATTATTCGACCGTATCTAACGGCGAATGTGATTTTGACGGATGTCGGCAGTACAAAAGGCAATGTCGTAGATGCTGCAAAGGCTGTATTTGGTGAACAATTGCCAATTGGCTTTGTACCGGGGCATCCGATTGCTGGCGCAGAGCACACGGGCGTTCACGCAGGTAAAGTGGATTTATTTGTCAATCATAAAGTGATTTTGACACCGTTACCAACATCGGCAGTGTGGGCAGTCGAAAAATTGACGCGATTTTGGCAAGCTGCGAAAGCAGAAGTCATTTGTATGGATGTGGAAAAGCATGATGAAGTGTTAGCCCATACCAGTCATTTACCGCATTTAATGGCATTTAATTTGGTTGAGCAACTGGCAAGTCGTGAAGATAATCTTGATATTTTCAGATATGCAGCAGGTGGTTTTAGAGATTTTTCTAGAATTGCAGCGAGCGATCCACAAATGTGGCACGACATCTTTTTTGCCAATAAAAAAGCCATTTTAAATGCAGTAGATGGTTTTGAAAGCCAACTGTCAACGATTCGTAAATTAATTGAAGAAGAAGATTCTCAAGCACTGATGGGATTGCTCGGACATGCGCAAGCGGCACGACAACACTTCAATCATATGCTTGCTAAGAAACCCTTGATGGAGAAAAAGAGCATGACACAACAGTTTACTATTTTGCCCGGGGCTAAATCATTCCAAGGTAAGTTTAGCGTACCAGGTGATAAGTCAGTGTCTCATCGCTCGATCATGTTTGGAGCGATTGCTGAAGGGACGACGCATGTCACTGGTTTCTTAGAAGGTGAGGATGCACTGGCAACACTTCAAGCATTCCGTGAAATGGGTGTGAATATTGAAGGACCGAAGAATGGTGAAGTCACCATTCATGGTGTCGGCATGCAGGGCTTAAAAGCGCCATCAGGTGAATTGTATATGGGGAACTCTGGGACCTCTATGCGTTTACTGGCGGGTATGTTGTCTGCGCAAAAGTTTGATTCTGTGATGACGGGCGATGCGTCGTTGTCTAAACGTCCTATGGAGCGTATTGCTAAGCCATTACGCGAAATGGGAGCACAGATTCAAACCACAGGCGAGCGTGGCACGCCACCGATTTCAATTTCAGGTAATCAAAATCTTCAAGGTATTCATTACGATTTACCTATGGCCTCTGCACAAGTTAAATCAGGTATTTTACTGGCAGGACTGTGGGCTGAAGGTGAAACCTCAATTACAGAGCCTGAACCTACGCGTGACCACTCAGAACGTATGCTGCGTGCATTTGGTTATGAGGTAAAAACGACAGGAAATCGTATTTCATTGCAAGGTGGTGGAAAGTTAGTGGGAACGGATATTCACGTGCCTTCTGATATTTCATCTGCTGCATTTTTCATGGTCGGTGCTGCGATTACCGAAGGATCAGATGTTACGCTAGAAGCCGTTGGTATTAATCCAACGCGTACTGGTGTGATTGAAATTTTAAAGCAAATGGGTGCAGACATCCGCGTTGAAAATGAACGCGTCGCTGGCGGTGAGCCGATTGCGGATATTCGTATCCGTGGTACACGCACACTCAAAGGCATTCATATGCCTGAAGATCAAGTGCCACTGGCTATTGATGAATTTCCATCGTTATTCATTGCTGCTGCGTGTGCAGAAGGCCGTACCATTTTAACAGGTGCTGCTGAGCTTCGCGTGAAAGAGTCTGATCGTATTCAGGTGATGGCAGATGGCTTAATTACCATGGGTATTGACTGTACGCCAACAGAAGACGGCATCATTATTGAAGGTAAAGGTAAATCTGGTGATTGGTCTGCCATCTTTAATGGCGGTGAAATCGAATCGCACCATGACCATCGTATTGCCATGAGTTTTTCGATGGCTGGATTACGAACTTCTGGTGAAATCAAAATTATTGGCACAGAAACGGTTGCAACCAGTTTCCCAACATTTACTGAGTTAACAAATCAAGCAGGCTTGAGCATTCAAGTGTCTGAGTAGTTCGTCACTTTTTGTATCATTGGTCTAAAACAGCCAAGCTTTTGCTTGGCTGTTTTGTGTTTATTGCTTATTCTAAATCTATATAAATAAAATGCCTATGGATGAAGACATGAGAAAACTACAATTTTTAGCAGACTGTCAAAAGCATTCACACGCGAAAGAAAAAGAATCTTGCCATGTGACACAATCATACGTCACGCATTTACTTTCGAATCAATTACAAGCCTATGGCTTTAATACGAAAGAAGATGAACAACAAAAAATTGCGGTAAGTGTAGAAGATCATCCTGTTTCAATTGGCGTAAATTGTAGTGTGAAAGATCAGAATGGTTTACTGGTGTGTGAAATTAGCGCATACGCTGATGAAGAAGAAGATTGGTTTAGTCGTATTGAAACCCAAAGTGTTATCAAACAGCTTTCACAAGCAGTCGAGCATACTCTAAAAAAAGATGATTCATTTAGTGACTTTGAATGGAAGTAGGTCGTTTTAGAACTTTAATAGCGCTTTTTATCGGGAAAAATAAGAAATGTATTTGCCTTCTCATTTTGAGGAAAACAGACCAGAAGTACTCATTCAATATATTGAGAAAACTGCATTCGGATCTTTGATGACTAATGTTGATGGCGAGATAGAGGCCAATCATTTGCCTTTTTTGTATGACAGCAATGAACATATGATGCTGGCACACATCTCCAAAGAAAATCCTTTGTATACGCTTTTAAAACAACCTCGAGACGTTTTGATTGTTTTTCATGTCGATCACGCTTATGTGTCTCCCAATTGGTATGCTGGCAAATTAGAGCATCATAAAACGGTGCCTACGTGGAATTATGTTGTGATCCATGTCAAAGGCGTTGCGCATATTATTGAAGATCAAAGAAAACTCAGAGGTATTTTGGCTAAATTAACACGTCAACATGAATCCAATCAGCCTGTACCTTGGAAAATGACAGATGCGCCTGCTGATTTTATTGCAGAGGAAATGAGCCAAATTGTGGGTATTCAAATAGAAATAAAGCACATGGTGGGTAAGTTTAAATTGAGTCAAAATAGATCATCTCAAGATGCAAAGAATGTCGCAGAGGCTTTTTTGAGTCAAGGGCGAACAGAGCTGAATGCTTTAATGCAGAGTCAAATTAACACTGATGCTCAATCAAATTAACAATAGAGATCGATAAATCAAAAAGACCACCTGAAGGTGGTCTAAAATCCAAAACTATAAGGATCTAAAACTTTAAGAATCAAAAAATTTAAGAATCTGAAAACTATGCGATCAAGAAACGAGCAATTGCAATTCTAAGTTGCTTTAAATAACCGGTAAAGAAATGATTGGCACCAGGGAGTACCGTCAAAATATGACGTTGTGGTTTAGCCCAAGTAATCAAATCTGAAAGAAGCGTTATTTCATCTGCTTCCCCGTGAATGAATAAGATATCACCCTTAATCGCTGGCGTAACATAATGACGTAAGCCTGCGACTGTAGCAGTCGGTAAACCGCACAAAATGACTTGTTCAGGTTGAATTTCATCAGGTAGAGCATGATAAGCTTTTGCCATCACATGTGCGCCGAAACTAAAGCCACCAACATAAAACGGCAAGCTAAGATGCTGTAAACGAACATGTTTAATGACAGTTAGAATATCTTCAGTTTCACCAAAGCCTTCATCATGAACACCTTCACTCTGACCAGAACCTCGGAAACTCGGACGGTAGACTATATATCCACGTTCAAGGAACATTTGCGCTAAAAGTGTTGGGACTTTGTGTTGGGGAGTTCCACCTTGAAGTGGATGAGGGTGACAAACGACCGCAAATCCTTTTACATCGCCCTGAGGATAATCAACATAAACCTCAATTTTGCCAACAGGACCTTGAATGAACATGTGTTCAGACATAAATATACCGATTAACTAGCAGGGGAGTTGAATATTTTACAGTCAATCATACAAAAAAAACACAATTGGAAATAAAATAAGTCTACTGTTATAGTTTGATTAATTATTTTTTGATCAGTTTTCTATGCTTGCCTTAATTTCCCCTGCTAAGACTTTAGATTATGAGTCGGCACTTCCAACCGATTTACACACTTTACCAAGACTTTTAGACCACTCTCAACAGCTTATAGACATAAGTCGTAGCTTATCAGCTTCAGAAATAGCCAAATTGATGAAAGTCAGTGAAAAAATTGCTGTTTTGAATGCTGAACGCTTTCGTGATTGGCAACAGGAATTTGATTTTAGTAATGCGCGTCAGGCTATCTTTGCCTTTAAAGGTGATGTGTATACTGGTTTAGATGCTTATCATTTAAGCGATCAAAATCTTGAGTTTTCACAACAACACTTGCGTATGCTCTCTGGGTTATATGGCCTTTTAAGACCGTTAGACTTAATGATGCCTTATCGTTTAGAAATGGGCATCAAGCTTGCTAACGCTCGCGGTCAGAACTTATATGCATTTTGGGGAGAGATCATCACGGATCTCATCAATACAGATCTCGAAAATGTAGAATCAGAACTCTTGGTCAATCTTGCTTCTGATGAATATTATAAGTCGGTTAAAGAAAGCAAAATTAAGGCCGAGATTATTAAGCCTGTTTTTCTTGATCAGAAAAATGGTCAATATAAAGTGATCAGCTTCTATGCTAAAAAAGCGCGTGGATTGATGGCGCGCTATATTATCGAGAATCAAATCTCGGAAGCTGAAGCGTTAAAGTCATTTGATAGCGATGGTTATTATTTTGATGCTGACAGCTCATTAAAAGGTGAGTTAGTCTTTAAACGTGATGAGCAGGTTGCATAAGCGCGTTTGAGCAGAGGAGTGTGCCCAATGCTGTTGAGTGAGCAGTATCAGCAAGACTTTTGTCAGTATTGGGAACGCTCGGCATTACAATCGTTATGGTCTAAAGCACATCATGATGCCATTTATACCTTGTTGAACGATGCTTATTCCGAATCACAGCGTTATTATCATCAGCAGCAACACATCGTGGAGTGTTTGCAGCTCTATCATCAGATTAAGCATCTCTTGAATGATTCTTTAGCTGTAGAAATTGCGATTTGGTTTCATGATGTTGTTTATGACCCTAAAGCGAAAGACAACGAGTTGCTAAGTGCGGAGTTGATGAAGCAATATTGTCAGGATTTTTTATCTGAAGCTCAATTGGAAAAGGTTTATCACTGGATTATTGCGACACAAAAGCATCTGCCATCTGACGACACAGATCTTAATACGTTATTAGACATTGATCTGGCAATTTTAGGAAGCCAATCTGATCGATTTGCTGAATATGAAAAACAAATCAAATTGGAATATGCATGGGTAAATGCAGCAACGTATTTAAATAAAAGATCAGAGGTTTTGAGTGATTTTTATCAAATGCAGCCGATTTATCAAACTTTTTATATTCAAGAAAAATTTGAACAAAGAGCAAAAGCCAATTTACAAAGCTTTGTTGAATTAAATGAGATTTGGGCAATTCAAACTTTATATAAGTTTAATGCTTTAAGATTGAAAAATGATCAAAAATTTCGCAAACAAAAACGATATTTTTGGGATACTTTTAAATATCTTTTTGGTGAATTGCTCATTTTTTTCTTGATCAGTGTTCTTATCGGTACTGTAGTTGGTCTAAGTATATTGGTAGGGCTGGGTGCATTTTTCTTGCTATTGCCATTTGGAGCGTTAATTTATTATTACTTTCTTAAAAAGAAACCCAAAAAAATTAAAATAAGAAATGATAAAAATTGGCTTCTTCAAGCACCACAAATTCAGCATTACTTATTTCAGCTAGAAAATGATTGTGAGCAGTTAAGAGCCCCTTTACTAATCTATTGCATGTATATGACCGAATATTTGTCGTTGGATATGTTAGAGGATGTATCAATACGCTTATCTGAATACATTTTTCCGCAAGCTTTTGATTTGGAAAGCGTCAGCTCAGATACCAGAGAATTGATTCGAGCTGCGAAAAGCGAATATTCATTTAGTTTGAATAAAGTCGCAGAAGTTTGTTATTTGTTAATCATGACTCAGCGTCTTAATAAAATGATGGTCGAAGAAATGATACAAAAGTTATTTCAAACATTTGCACTCTATGAGCAAGATTTTATTAAACGTGAAGATCATCATTTACGAAAACTCTTGGCTCAAAAAAATATGATTAATTAATACTTAAGATATTAAGGTATGTCCTCATATTTATTAATTAATCTTGAAACAACGGCAAAAAATAATTTAGAGATAGCCATTACACAACTTAAGCCCTGATGAGTTTTGAAGAGGCGAAAAAATTAAATTTGATAAGCTAATCTCGATTAACTTATCAATCCGTATTTGCATTTGCGTATACTATTTAAATTATGGATCTATCTTTAGACACAAGCCTTAATGCTGAACATCTATAGCCACAATGATGTAATACTGATTCTGTGGCTTTTGTTTCATATCCACTTTTTCAGTGACTTCAATACGGTATTGGCCTGTTTTTGGAAGTTTAAGCTCGGAAGTTCCTTGTGCATTATTTTTTAATTCAACGGCTTGATCTTCTGTTTGACCTTCAGCTAAAAATTTTACTTGTGCATTTTTAAGCGGTTTTCCTGATTTTGAAACATTTAACTGAACAGCTTGATTAACTTTGATTTGATTGGGATGCACAGAAAAACTGACTTGAATTGGTGCATCATTTTTTGCATTTAATGTCGATACTTTATTCTTTGTGACATAACTTTCAAGTGTCCACTCACGTTGGATTTCTTGAAAACTTGGAGGCTGGTTCTTAGGGAAATCATCTGCAATTACGTAGTCACGTTTTGCTAGCTCACCAGCATCCTGAGCGCTGACTTCGTAAAACGGTTTCCATAATTTGTTATGCAATGCATATTTAATTGGATAGTTTACTTTTGATGAAATTTTGTAGGTACCATCCGTCGGTAGCAAGAGATCAAATACAGTGACTGATTTTAAGGCGTTGTCAGCTTTAATGGTTGAGCTTTTCTGCGAGGGATCAACAACAGTAAAGCTGGCATCTTTAAGTGCATATTCGCTGTCAAAAGCATGTTCTGCATAACCCGACAAGACTGGAATTTGAGTATTTGAGGTGACATAGCTGAGTGGTGCAACAAATGGATCGTGTGCATAGCTCAACGTAGAGAATAGGCTCGCCAATAAGATAATTTTTTTCATCGATTCTAGATCACTTTTAATGAATGTGAGTTGTTAATGTAAATAAGATTCATTATCAGTATAAACAAAGAAATCGATTATGCAATTATCTTATTGGCTCAGAATTTAAACATTGAAAACAGCATGTTTCTATACAGATTTAAATGCCTCAATTGCCCGAACTCGACTTTGCTTTAAATCCACAATAGGTCTTGGATAATCGAGCTTCATCTGCGAGTTTTTGGCATAAGGGTCATGAATGGTCTTTGCGTCTAAATGTGCCAATTCAGGGACCCAGCGGCGAATATAATCACCTTCGGCGTCAAATTTTTGTGACTGACTGACGGGATTAAAAATTCGGAAATAGGGAACAGAATCAGTTCCTGTTGAAGCACACCATTGCCACCCCCCATTATTGGCAGCTAAATCACCATCAATTAAATGTTGCATAAACCATTGTTCGCCCTTACGCCAATCAATAAGTAAGTTCTTGCTTAAAAACATCGCGACGATCATACGAACTCGGTTATGCATCCAACCTGTGGCCAGCATTTGTCGTATACCCGCGTCTACAATGGGAATACCTGTTTGACCTTGCTGCCAAGCTTGAAGGTCTTCAGGCGCATTTCGCCAGACAATGTTTTGTGTATTGGATTTAAACGGTAGATGTTTAGAAACACGAGGGAAGTCGAATAAGATATGTTGATAGAATTCACGCCATATCAATTCATCTAACCAAGTTTGTTGTCCTTCGTGATCGATAAAAAAATGCCCATGGTGTTCACGGAACAATGCTTGAACACACTGTCGAATGGAGAGGATTCCAATATTCAAATAAGTAGAAAGCTGGCTGGTGCCATTCACATCTGGAAAGTCCCGTTGTGTTTTATAGTAACGAACATGATCATCTAAAAACTGATCTAAAATATTCCAAGCACTGTCTTCTCCAACAGGCCAAAGTTGTTCACGCTCTATAAAATCAGGATAAAAGTCATGAATGGTCGGTAGTATTTCTGCATCCAATAAATCACTATTTAAATCCTTAACCTTAATTTCAGATTGAGTACTTGGAGCTGGATAACAAGGTGCTAAGGCGATACTAAGTTTTTCATACAGATTCTTTTTAAATGCACCAAAAACTTGATAGGGCAGATCAGATTTATTACGAATACTGCCGACAGGAAATAAAGTTCGGTCGTGGTACAGTTCAAAGCGTGTTGACTGTGCTTCTAAGATATTTTGTACTTTCACATCACGATTGAGTTCGTTGACCCCGACTTCAATATTACTATGCACATTTACGATTTTGAGTTTGGAACACAGATCTTGAATATAGGTGGGAATGTCCTTCCAAAGATCAAGCGTATGTATAATTAAAGGAATGTTGAGGGCATTTAGATCGCTTTGTAGTTGCTTGAGTTGACGAAGATAAAAATCGATTTTAATCGCTGCATCATGATGTAATTGCCACTGTTTTGGGCTCAAAATGACCAAAGCAATACATGGACCTGCTTGGGTGGCATGCCAAAGCGCAGTATGGTCATGAATACGTAAATCTTGTCTAAACCAAATCAGCTGCATAATGAATATAAAGAAGTGAAAATATTGCTTAATTATATAAAATCAAATGAGTTTTTAGGTAGGATTCATGTAATGATCAATTCAAAATTTACCATGATTTAATAATCGACGAGCACAAAAAAAGGCAAAGTAAAATACTTTGCCTTTTCTTTAGATCGAATCGATCTTAGTGGTGATGACCACCTGCACCATGAACATGGCCGTGATCTAACTCTTCTTGAGAAGCTTCACGGATTTCGACGATTTCAACATCAAAAGTAAGATCTTGACCCGCCAATGGGAAGTTAGCATCAACAATGATATTTTCGCCGTCAACTGATTTAACAGTTACGATTTGAACGCCATCATCAGTTTGTGCTTGGAATTGCATGCCAGCTTCGATGTTTTCAACGCCTTGGAACATTTGCGCTGGAACTTCTTGAACTAGATCAGGGTTATATTCGCCATAACCTTCAGCAGCAGGTACATTTACTGTCAATTTTTCGCCAACAGTTTTACCTTCTAAAGCTTTTTCCAAACCTGGGATGATGTTTCCAGCACCGTGCAAATATGCAAGTGGTTCACCTTGAGATTGGTCGAGAGTTTCACCCTCTGCGTTAGTCAACGTGTAGTTAAATAAAACCACAAGGTTATTTGCAATAACTGTCATGTTAATGATCCATTCAAATATTTTAAGGGTACATCATAAAGTGAAATATCATTTTTGTAGACTAAAATTACCAAAAAAATGCATTTGAACCACTTTATGGCTGTTTTTTTATACATTGGGGTGGGTTTTGGAATTTTAATGCAATTTGATTTTGGGTGCAATTTTTCGTGTGACAAAATCTTTAGCAGTTAATAATCCAGCATGCGTGTAACCGTAAATGGTCGCTTGGTGTAATCGATACAGAGAGACATACATCGACTTTGCAACAAAACCTTGGACGTTGACTTGACCGAATAACTCACCCACTGCTTTATTCTCACTAAGTGAAACCAAAGAGCCTTTATCTGAGAAATTGAACATAGGCTGTGATTTACCAGCAATTCGAGCTTTCATAGCATCTACTAAGAATGCTGCTTGTTGGCTAGCCACTTGCGCACGCGGTCCTAAAGCTGCTTCACGCGCATCTAAGATACAATGTGCACAATCTCCAAATGCGAAGATATTAGGATCAGATTTAGTTTGTAATGTGGCATAAACATCTAAGCGACCCATACGGTCTTTTTCAAAACCTTCTAAATCTTGAATCACTTTCGGCGTTTTGATACCTGCCGCCCATACTTTAAGTTCAGCTGGAATATGCGTACCATCATTAAAGTAAATATTTTCTGCATCGACTTTTTCAACACGCTTAGACGTAGCGATATCAACATTCATCTTCAAAAGTTGTTTTTTACTGTGCGAAGACATCATTTCAGACAGGGCTGGTAAAATACGATCTGCACCTTCAACCAGGGTAATCTTAACTTTTTCAGGATTAATTTTATTTAATCCATATTTGTAGAAATTCTTTTTCGCTTGCACCAACTCTGCTGCCAATTCAACGCCAGTAGCACCTGCGCCAATAATACCAATGTGTAGCTCTCGATCAGTATCACGATTTTGTGCGTCTAAATATAAGTTCAGTAAATCTTGCTGAAATACGGTGGCTTGATGTGGATTGTCTAGGAAATGACAGTATTCATTAACTCCAGCAGTATTGAAGTCATTTGATACAGAACCGACTGCTAAAATGAGCGTGTCGTAGCTTAGCTCAAACTGTTCAGGCGAAGCTGCCAATTTTGAGCCAATGGTCTTTTTTAAATGAATACTCTTGGTTTGATTTTTAACCTGTTCTAAACGCCCCGCAATAAACTCATAATGATGCTTAGCTGCATGGGCAAAATAGTTGGTTTCTTCATCATTTGGATTCATGGTTCCAGCTGCAATTTCATGTAACAGTGGTTTCCAAATGTGTGTTAGTTTTTGATCAATTAAAGTGATTTTGGCTTTTTTTGATTTACCTAATGTGTCACCTAATTGAGTCGCAAGTTCTAAACCACCTGCGCCACCACCAACAATAACGATATGATGAAGATTCGTCATATTTTTTAACCTTTTGTTATTCTGAGATCAGAAGAGATGGCAGTAATATGCCATCTCTTTGAATTTTTTTGATCATTTTTGTTGTACAAGTTACAGATTTACAATAAAAATTTGCTTAACCCAAAGGGTAGGTTTTGGCTTGCTTTGTAGCGTCAGATCCAAAAGAAAAGATCTGCTGTAACCAAGCAATGAAGCGCTGGAAAACATTGGCCTGTTCGATCTTCACTTCATCTTCAATGAAGAAGGTTTGAATCAATTGATTGTTTTGATAAACCTGAACTTTTGCCAATTGCATCATTTGCGCCAAAGGAGCCGTTAATGCCTGAGTGCTTAACTCAACGTTGAAATGGGTTTGCGTTTTTTGCAAAGGCTCAACTACGCGTAATGTGCCTAATTCATCTGTTTCAACTAAACGATGAGTTTGATTGTCAAAATTATTCATATTGATGACTGCCTTCGAATCATATAAAGATGTCGTCATGATTTTCGGCTGTTTCGCTTCAACTCTAAACAGTTTCAATTTTGATTGAATAACAGGTAATTCAGCGATTAATTGTTTATCTTTAATGGCAATTTCATTGCGCGTATAGCTATAAGCAAGATTCATCAGCTTATGTGCGATTTCTGCACGTTTGAGACCGCTTTTTGCACCGAGTACAACGACAACTAGACGTCGATTCGGCATATCTAACATCAGGGAAGGACGATTCGCAGTGACTGCGATATTGTAACCAGCAGCTTTGGTGAAGCCAGTTTTCAAACCATCTACAGAAGGATCTTGTTTGAGTAGAATATTGGTTGCACGATGATAATGTAAATTATAAGTAAAACTCTGCTGTTTTGAATAATACAAATAATCTGGTGTTTCGGTAGTGACTGCTTGTCCAAGCAATGCCAAATCATATGCAGTCGAAAAATGATCATCCATCGTGATACCCGCTGGATTGGAGAAATGGGTATCAGACATGCCTAAAGCTCGTGCTTCTTGATTCATGCGCTGTACAAACTGAGGAACAGAACCTGAAATTCGTTCAGCTAAACTAACGGCTGCATCATTGGCAGACATTACGACTAAGCCAGCAAGGAGTTGATCAATGCTGATGCGCTCGGTCGTTTTTAAGTACATTTGAGACTCATCCCATTGCACCATATTGACGACAGGCGTCGCCGTTAAAATTTCATTTTTATCCAGTTTACCTGCCTTAATTTCTTTGAGGGCAATATAAGCGACCATCATTTTGGTCAGTGAAGCTGGAGAACGTTTAACATGACTATTATGTTCAGCAATGACTTGACCTGTTTGTGGGTCTAAAACACTCCAAGCTTCGGATTCAATACTGAGTGGGTCGATATCCAGTAATGCGGCATTCACCCACGTTGAACAAAATAAAACAAGGTATACAATAAGAGCAGTAGTGATTTTCAACGGGTTTACCTTTACGAGCCAATCCAATGGCAGAGATATTTTAAGCACTGCGAATGCTAAGCTTTTTTTTTTCTCCTCGCTAGTCAGTTTTGTAGACAATTAAGACGATTCACTCCTCTCTTGTTAAAAAAATGCTAATCTAATTACAAATTAGCTCTTTAGTATTTTAAACACTTATTATGTTGCATTATCAGATCGAATTTGACGACTACCGTCAGCATCTTATTCACGTGACTTTGCGCTTTGTTGCACAGCCGACACAAATCCTTTCTTTACCTACTTGGATTCCTGGAAGTTATCTGATTCGTGAGTTTTCAAAGCACATTGAATCTGTGCGAGCTTATGATGAAGATGGCCGTCTTTTACAAATTCAGAAGACAGACAAGAACAAGTGGAGTCTGTTTAATACTGATTTTGAATTAATCACTGTTGAATACGATGTCTATGCTTATGACTTATCTGTGCGCGGCGCATATGTTGATCAGCATCGTTTATATGTCAATCCTGCATGCGCATGTTTAGGTTTAGAAGGTCAGGAAAATAGTCCAGTTGAAGTTGAAGTTTTTCTACCGAAAGAGTTAAAGCATTTTCAAATTGCAACCGGTATGCCAGCGAAATCATTGGTGAAAGGTCGTTATACACTTAAAGCAAAAAATTATGCAGATTTGATTGATTCACCATTTGAATTGGCAGATCAAACTCGATTTAGTTTTGAAGCGCAGGGGATTGCGCATGAGTTTGTTGTTTCAGGCAAACATTCAATGAATATCGAGCGCATGCATCAAGACATCGAAAAAATTTGCAACACAGAAATTGCAATGTTTGGTTCTGCGCCGTTTGAAAACTATACTTTTATGACTATGGCGACAGGCAATAGTTATGGTGGTTTAGAACATCCAAATAGCACCAGTTTAATTACACCAAGAGATGACCTTCCTCAAGCCAATGAGCCTGAACAACCCTCAAAAGATTATCAACGTTTCTTGGGGCTGTGTAGTCATGAATATTTTCATTCTTGGTTGGTGAAATTCATTCGCCCAGAAAATTTTGTAAACTATGACTTAAACAAAGAAGGTTACACCTCTTTGCTTTGGATTTTTGAAGGTTTTACATCTTATTATGACGATTTGATTTTATTACGTAGTGGTGTAATTAATCAGGCGGCTTATATTGAATTGTTGAAAGCTCAAATTGATCGTTATTTGCAAAATCCAGGACGTGCGATACAAACTGTTGCAGAATCTAGTTTTGATACGTGGATAAAGTTTTATCGTCAAGATGAAAACTCGAATAATGCGGGCACTAGCTATTACAACAAAGGTTGTTTGGTTGCACTGTGTCTAGATTTAGGCTTGCGTTTACGCGGTTCAAGTTTAGATGCACTCATGCGTAAATTGTATGAAAATGCGCAAAATGGCGTGCAGGTAAATGAGCATACAGTCTTTGAACTCTGTAAAGCACTTACAGGTGATGATTGGTCTGAACAAATTAATCATTTGATTAATACCACTGATGAGTTGCCATTGGAGCAATTACTTCCAGAGTTTGGTCTGAGTTATATCCTGAAAAATGATAAATCTTTGCCATTTGGTTTAAAACTTGTGGATAAACCTGAAGGTGTGTTGATTCAGTCAGCACGTCGTGACGGTGCAGCAGTGAAAGCAGGACTTTCTGCACATGACGTGATTATTGCCATTGATGGTTTGAAGGCGACGTCAAAGTTGTTAGATAAATATGCCAAGTTAGAAGGTGTATATACAATTTATGCGTTCCGCCGTGATGAGTTGATGCAGTTTGAAGTGAAGTCTTCAGCGTCTGATTTAACAGAAGTTGAGTTAAAAGTTGAAGATCAAGTTAAAGCTGAGAAATGGCTGAAAGCTTAATTTGAAATTAAATTTCATTAAAACCCCATGCTATGGCATGGGGTTTTTTTGTATTAAACTAATTATTGTGATTGAGTAACTAAGACTCTTGCAAAATTATATTTTTACATCGTTTCTAAATAAAATAAGATTTTATGGTTTTTCGATACAAATATTTTTCGAAGACAATAATTTGAATAACCTGAGTTCTAATGGTCTAAGTTGAAAATATGATTAAATTAATTCTTTGGATCAGAGCGTCAGTATTTTTTAATAGACTTCTTTCGTAAGTTATTATCCACACAACATTATCGTTAGTTTCCCTCTATCTAACTTTCTTCCAAAGGAGAATGAATTTTTAAAGATCAATTTGTTGCCACTCAATAATCATTTTTGATTGGTGAGAGCGTTTAATATGATGAAAGAGCTTTTTGATGTAAAAATCAGTGATGAATTAAAGCGGACGAATGATAGTAAATAATTGAAAATTTTTAGATTTATATGGTGTTTTAAAATAATATTTCATATATCCAACAAAATAACGTTGTTCAATTGGCTGATGATTCTATTGATAATTAAAGGCATTTAAAGTACTTAAAATCAATAAAAGCCCACTTTTATGAGCTTTTATTGATTTAGCAGAAGATAAGTTTGCAGGATAGGAATTTGAGAAACTTAAATCTTAGTTACCACGGTAAGTTGAATAACCATAAGAACTTAACAACAATGGCACATGATAATGATCCAAAGTACCATCTATGGTAAATACCACAGGAATTTCTGGGAAGAAAGTACGCTTATTATTGTCTTTAGACCATTCACCTGTTTTAAAAGTGACTTTATAAACGCCTTTTTTCAAAGTCGAATCTTTTGGATAAAGTTCAGAAATACGACCTTGCTCATTGGTGATACCTTCATTCAATTTAACCCATTTGTCACCTTGTTGCGCTTCAAGAACAACGGCAACTTTAGATGAAGGCAAACCTGTTTCAATATTTAATACATGGACACTTAAAGGGTTTTGAGCCAAAGCTAAACCAGAGAACAGTAATGCACTTGTTGCTAGAATTAATTTTTTCATCATCTTTTCCTTCTCGTTCATTTTGAAATAAAATTAAAGTGTTTTTAAAACTTTTTGAATGCCATCTTGTGCACAGCGGTCATCTTGAACCGAACCACCAGCACCTGCGACACCAACGGCACCGAGCAACTGATTTTTATACATAACTGGAACGCCACCACCGAGTAATAACAACTCAGGTAAGCTATTTAAATTATGTGAATCTGGGTCTTTTTGCGCATTACGCATAAAGTTTAAACTTGACGTTTTAGTTGAATACGCTGTAAAAGCTTTACGCTCTGCTGCAATCAGGTTATGAATACCGATGCTTTCATGACGTTGACTGCTGATGACATTGCCACCTTGATCAAGTACGATGACAGCAGCGGGTTTAGCCTGAGTCGTACAGGTTTGCATAACCTGATTCACAAGTTGATTCGCCAGTTTTAAATCCATTGTATAACTTTGACTGGGTGCTGCTTGAGCAAACGTATTTAAACTCAGTAAGCTGAGTCCACTTAATACGGTACTGAGTGCGGTAATTGAAAGCTTCATAATTATAAAACGCTGTTTTTGATAGTAAACAGCATAATCTCAATTAGAAATAAAGAGGATGACAATTAGATTACGGATTTGTAATCTTAATCTGCCTTCATTGCGTTAGAATACTTAAATGCATATTTTAATTGTAGAAGATGAAGTTAAAATTGCCCAATTTCTTGCCAAAGGCTTACAAGAATCGGGCTACCACTGCACCATCACTCACGATGGGTTGCAGGCGTTGTCATGTTTGAAAGATCAAACCATAGATTTGGTTATTCTAGATGTAATGTTGCCCAAACTCGATGGCTGGCAAGTGCTACAGAACTTAAGAACATTTTCTAAAATACCGGTATTGATGTTGACGGCTAAAGATCATGTATTAGATCGCGTTAAAGGTTTGGAACTGGGTGCAGATGATTATTTGATTAAACCTTTTTCATATGTTGAGCTTTTAGCCCGTGTCAGAAGCTTATTGCGACGAAGTACTCCAGATGAATTAGAGTATTTACAGGTTGGAAGTTTGAGCTTGCATCGTACTCAACGACAAGTTTGCCGTGATAATCAAAAGATTGAATTAACCCAAAAAGAATTTTTGCTGTTGCAATTGCTGATGCAACATCAAGGAGAAACTCTAAGCCGTACGCAAATTGCATCATCTGTATGGAATATTAACTTTGATACAGATACCAACGTGGTTGATGTTGCCATTCGTCGTTTAAGAGCCAAAGTGGATGATTCCTTTCAGCCAAAATTGATTCATACCATACGTGGAATGGGCTATAAGCTGGATATTTTATAATGCGGCCAAGTCATAATTGGAGTTTAACGACTCGATTGAGCATCGCTTTTAGTCTTATATCATTACTCGTCTTTAGTGCGGTCGGCGTATTGTCCTATCAACATATGCGTGTATTGATTGAACAACAACAAGATCAAGCTTTGAAGGCGCGGATTGAGCGCATTGAAGTGTTTTTACAAGATCAAGCCAGTTTTCAAATCTTAGTCAAACATCCACGTTTATATGAAAATATGTTAGGGCAAGAAGATAATTTACTTATTTTAAAAAATCAGAATGAAAGTTTAATTAACATCAATCCATTGAATATTCAGATTCCAAAGTTGGCTCAAACCTCAGGGATTGCTTTTGGTTATAATGCCGCTGATCAAGCGTCCACACGTTTGGCCTATAAGACCGTAGAGTTTAATCAGCAGCCTTATCAATTAATTGCAGCGAAACAACTTAATGAAGGGCAGAGCACCTTAAAGCAATATTTGTATCAACTGATTATATATAGTGCTTTGGGTGTTTTATTGGCCAGTATATTGGGTGCATGGGTTGGGCGCTATTTATTGGCTTCTTTGAAACAGTTAATTGAACAAACACAGCAAATTAATATTCAAAAGTTACATCAAAGAATTGAGGTGAAAAGCCAAAATATAGAAGTTCAGCAGTTGCAAGATGCCATGAATAACATGTTAGATAAAATTCAAACGGGTTATGATCAATTGGCACACTTCTCTGAGGATATCGCACATGAGTTGCGAACGCCGTTGAATAATCTGATGGGGCAGACACAGATTAGTTTGAGCCAGTCTCGGAGCACCGACGAATTCGAGCAATTGTTAGATTCGCATTTAGAAGAATATGAACGTTTAAATAAAATGATTGAAAGCATGTTATTCATTGCACGTTCAACTCAACATGATTATCAAGTTGAGATGCAAGTGGTCGATGTTTCTAAAATGGCACTTGAAATGGTTGATTATTTTGACTTCTTGGCTGAAGACAGAGATATTCAAATTTTAACCAATCTAAGTCCAGAACTTTATGTGTATGGAAATACGGATTTATTAAAACGCGCACTGTCCAATCTCTTGGTTAATGCGATTGATTACGGTCAGCAAGGTCAATCTATTTGGCTTGATAGTGTCGCCGAAAAGGGTCAAGTCAAAATTACAGTGACGACGGCACAAACCTTTATTGATGAACGACATTTTGAACATTTATTTATGCGGTTTTATCAAGTGGATGAGAGTCGCCACCATAAAGCACAAACAGGTGGTTTAGGACTCGCAATTGTCGCATCGATTATGCAACTACATGAGGGTGTTGCTGGCGTCGAAAACTCAGAAAGAGGGGTGAGTTTTAGTCTAGTACTTGATGCGGTGGATTCAAAAAATGAATCAAACTCAAAAATGCTCATTCATTAAATTACTTATGAGTGAGTTTTTTATAAGCAAATGAATAATTTTATATGATGAAAAACGCAGCATAAAAAGCCCACAGAAGTGGGCTTTTTTGCAAAGTGATCTTATTCGCCTGATCTAATTAACCGCGACCACGTCCACGTGGTGCTTTAGAGTTAGGACGCGTAGTTCCGTTGGTTCTACGTTTTGGCTTTTCGCTATCATCCATTTGCCAAATACGTTTTGTACCTGATGTTTTCTTTACAGAACCATCTTTATTCTTACGAACAATCGGTTTTCCGCCTGTACCGCCTGCTTTTTTAACATATGAACGAGAGCGATATGGTTCTTCCGCAGGGATGTTTTGGAAGTCTGGATAAAGTAAAGGTTCAATTTCTTTAGTTTCGCCAGGTTGAAGCCCAAGCTGAACTAAGTCAATAGCACCAATTTTGGTACGAATTAAACGGAGTGTCGGGAAACCAATTGCAGCAGTCATACGACGTACTTGGCGATTACGACCTTCACAAATTGAAATTTCTACCCAAGAGGTGGGTACAGAAGCACGGAAGCGTACAGGAGGATCACGATCCCACAACCATTCTGGTTGTTCAATTAAAGCGGCTTGTGCAGGTAATGTCATACCGTCTTTAAGTTCAACACCTTTACGCAATTGTTCAAGTGAATCTTCTGTAACAGTACCTTCAACTTGTACCACGTAGGTTTTAAACTTTTTATTCGCAGGGTTGGTGATATATTGATTCAGACCACCATGATCTGTCAAAAATACCAAACCTTCTGAGTCCATATCCAAACGACCCGCTAAACGTAGGTCAGGATCGCTAACAAAGTCAGACATTGTCATGTGTGCTTCGTCTTTACGAAATTGGGAAAGAACATCGTAAGGCTTGTTCAGGATAACTATTTTCACTATAACCTACTAAAAATATTAAATAAATTCTTTTGTGATGTTTGGATTTTCGCTTTTATTATCTACGAGGAGAGAAGAGATAAAAAGACTTTAAATCAAAGACCACTATGTTGCGATACTATATCAGATTCTGTTTTATCTTCTTCAACTTTATTCTCTACATGAGATGAATGAAATTAACCTGAATATTTCAATAAGGCTGAAATAGAACATCAAAAATTATAAAAATTAGAATTTAGATAATTTTAATCCGTAGAATTGATCATCGTTATATTTAGAAGGTGCCTAGATACGATAAAAATATGACCAGAGGCTTCTCAGCTAATTAAAATAATATTCACACTCCTTCGGTAAGTCGCTAAATCATTCAAGATAACTGTATATAACTAACTAAGATATAACTCACTAAGTCGCTCAAGTTCTGATGGTGCACATAAAAATATCAGTGCATAAATTTTGATCGTTAAAGATGAGTGAAGAATAGACTATACATTTGAGTTATATCATTTGTTTTCAACCTGAGCCATTCTGCTTAGATGTTTTTATGCTTAATCTCAATTTAAAAGCCACGATATTTTTAGAGAGCAGCTGATTAATAAAGTGAATTTATGAAATATAAAAAAGCCCTAGCATCTTTAGTTTTAATAAGTTCGAGTATTTTTTTGAGTGCATGTCATCCTCCGTCATCTGGAGAGGCTGCCGGCCTTAACTATCCTTATTTATATTGGCAGCTGACTCAAAAAAAGTTACCTGAACAATTGTCTATGCCCGTAAAAGGTGTAAAACCTCAACAGATACAAGATACCTGGGGTGCTGCACGAAGTAATGGACGTACTCATCAAGGTATTGATATTTTTGCCAAGCGCGGGACACCCGTATTGAGCGCAACACAAGGTATCGTACAGAGAGTGGGTTTGAATACACTTGGTGGTCAGGTGGTTTGGATTGTTGGCCCGAATCTGAGTCGACATTATTATGCACATTTAGATGAATATGCGGATCATATTCAAGAAGGCGATTGGGTTGAAGTTGGTGAGGTCATTGGGTATGTTGGAAATACAGGCAATGCTAAAAATACACCGCCACATTTGCATTATGGGATTTATTTGAATGGTGAGGGTGCGATTAATCCTTATCCTTATTTAAAGTAAAATAAAATAAAAATTTAGATTAATTAGCAGCTTATAAATAGTTTAGTCATGATCAATTAAATAAATCAGCAGAAATGAATATACAATTGAAAATTTAACTCGACCCTAAATTTCTAATTTTCCGATAAGTAAATCATGTGTTTGTTGATGATGTAGCTCAGGAATCAATTCGCAAATGAGCCAACCTGAGCAACCTTCAACTTCAGGTAAGTCATATCCATCAAACTGAAAAATTGGTGTATTGCAGTGTAATAACTTGTCAGGATCATCAAATTGACTCATTGAACCGAGTTGTTGAACTAATTTTTATTGTTTGAGCGTTGAAACTTGTAATACAAAGTAGCCTGATTTTTCTACAAGCTGACGTGTTTAGGTAATTTTATCGAGAACAACAGAGACTTTAGCCGGCATTATTCAATACTATCTATGATTAAAAATAATTAACAATATCTATATAAATGATAAAAGCTATTACTTTAATCATCTTATAATTTAGTAGATATTTTTTTTGGAAAGTCGATGAACTACGCATTAATCTTGAATATTTTCATATTCATTGCGTTAATTATATTGCTCATGCAAACCCGTAAGACCGATTGGAGTCTATCGAAAAAAGTATTTGCAAGTTTGTGTTTAGGCGTGATTTTTGGGTTGTGTCTACAGGTAGTTTATGGCTCATCGGCAACAGTTTTAGGTGAATCTATTCAATGGTTTAATATCGTTGGAAATGGTTATGTGAAGCTTTTACAAATGGTCGTTATGCCTTTGGTTTTGGTTTCTATTTTAGGTGCTGTGATTAAGTTGCACAATGCATCTTCATTAGGGAAGATTAGCTTTTTTACCATTGGCACATTATTAGTAACGACATCTATTGCGGCTTTAGTTGGTATATTTGTTACAAACCTTTTTGAATTAAGTGCAGCCGGTTTAGTACAAGGTGCGCAAGAAACCGCACGTTTAGATGCGATTCATACAAATTATATTGCTAAGGTGACAGATCTAAGTATCCCAGAGGTATTTTTATCATTTTTACCAACGAATCCATTTATGGAGCTTACTGGTGCAAAGCCAACCTCTATTATTAGTGTGGTGATTTTTGCGACATTATTGGGTATCGCAGGTCTTAACTTAATTAAAGATGATGCCGAAAAAGGAAAAAGCGTTGTTGTGGCAATTGAAACTTTACAAGCATGGGTAATGAAGCTTGTTCGTTTGGTGATGGCACTGACACCTTATGGCGTTTTTGCGTTAATTACTAAAGTAGTCGCAAGTTCAAACACAGCTGATATCATGAATTTGGGTGGGTTTTTGGTCGCTTCTTATTTAGGTATAACGATTATGTTTGGAGTACATGCAAGTGTATTGATTTTAACAGGCGTTAGCCCAATTCGGTTCTTTAAAAAAGTATTGCCTGTTTTGACGTTTGCATTTACCAGTCGCTCTAGTGCGGCAAGTATTCCTTTAAGTATTGAGGCTCAAACACGACGTTTAGGTATACCTGAATCTATTGCAAGTTTTGCAGCATCTTTTGGAACGACCATTGGTCAAAATGGTTGCGCTGGTTTATATCCTGCAATGCTCGCTGTGATGGTTGCACCGACAGTAGGAATTAATCCTTTAGATCCAGTGTGGATGATCACTTTGGTTTGTGTTGTAACGCTCAGTTCAATTGGAGTAGCTGGTGTAGGTGGTGGAGCTACTTTTGCTGCGCTCATTGTATTGCCTATTATGGGGTTGCCAGTCACCTTAGTTGCTCTTCTCATCTCGATTGAGCCACTGATTGATATGGGGCGGACGGCATTAAATGTCGATGGATCAATGACGGCAGGAATGGTAACGAGTCAGTTGATGGGACAGACAGATAAAGAAATTTTAATGAGTGATGAAAATCTTGAATTATCCAATCGGTAAAGAGTGATGAATCAAAAATATGAGCTGGATCATCTCATTCAGAAAATTCAGTAATACTTTAATACTTTATTTGTTTTAAGCTCAAAAATTTCGATAAATTATTCCACAAATTGACTGTGTCTTTTTTTTAAATTTCAGTGTATCTGTATATAAGCATTTAATTCAGTAAAATATGTCTAAAATTGAGGAATATTTATAATGAAAATGTACCAAGTCGATGCATTCACAACAGAATTATTTAAAGGGAATCCTGCTGCTGTTATTGTAAGCAATGACTGGTTAGACGCATCGATGATGCAAAATATTGCTGCTGAAAATAATTTGGCTGAAACTGCTTTTATCAAAGTAATTGATGATGAAAATTACGAGATTCGCTGGTTTACACCCACCGTTGAAGTTGATTTCTGTGGGCACGCAACACTGGCCAGTAGTTTTGTTTTATTCAAAGACTATACACAAGCGAAAAAGTTAAAATTTCATGTTAAAAATTTAGGTATTTTTGAGATTACTCAGGCCAGCGATGGGATGATTCAAATGAATTTCCCGATTCGTAAACCGTATAAAGTTGAAGATTATCCTGAACTACTCAATGAGGTTATTGATCGACCGATTTTTGAAGTTTATCTAAACCAACAGGCTTATATTTTAGTCTGTGCATCTGAACAAGATGTCATTGAAGCTAAGCCAAACTTAGCGATGATTAATGCGATTGCTGAGGCCTATGAAGTCAGTACGTCAATCACCGCAGCAGCTAGTCCAGACGTCACTATTACAGCGGCATCAAATCATTTTGACTATGTCGCACGCTATTTTGCGCCACACAAAGGAATTAATGAAGATCCTGTCACGGGATCTATGCATACGGGCTTGGCACCTTTATGGGCTGAAAAATTGAATAAGAACAAATTATTGGCATTTCAAAGTTCTAAGCGCGGTGGTGAGCTATATTGTGAGCTTAAAGGTAATGATCGTATTGAAATTTCAGGCTATGCGAAACTGTATATGACTGCTGAACTCAATTTTTGAAATTAGGTGTCATTTTTAAAACTATTTATCATTGTTTAAAACAAGCGTCATCTAGCACAATTAATTTTATTTAAAGTTAGTCATTGTATTTAAAATTAATCGTTCGAATATTGGATTTATTTTAATGTTTGAGCGGTTATTTTTATTCTCCCACCTTAACTTTCATTTTCTACGTCTACGCTAAAAAAATGAAAAATTTCATATTAAAAATTTGGACATTGTATGTTAATGCAGTTTAAAAACTTAAGTTTGTCGTTGCTTCTTATCGGTATAAGTACCAGTGGATTTGCTCAAGCACTGCTGATCAAGACAGAAAATAATATTGAAGAATATAAGTTAGACAATGGTTTGCGCATCATTTTGGCGCCGAACGATAAAGAAAATAAAGTCTTTATGAATGTCGTATATTTCACAGGTGCTTTGAATGACCCACAAGGTAAAGGGGGAATGGCGCATTTGCTTGAGCATTTGGCATTTAAAGGCACGCAGAATGTAAAAGGTGAAGAATTCCAAAGTCGTTTGGATCGATACACATTAATGAATAATGCTAGTACCGATTATTATTCGACCAAGTATACAAGTGTAATGCGACCTGAAAAAACTGCTCTTGAAGGAATGATCTACCTTGAAGCAGAACGCATGGATAAATTGGTTCTACAAGAAAAGTTTGTGCCTGCTGAAATTTCAATCGTAATGCGCGAACGTGAAGTGCGAATGGATCAACCTTTTTCTGTGTTGATGGATGAAATTTGGAAGTCAGCTTATGGGAATAAGCATTTAGGACGTTTGCCTATCGGTGATTTAAATGAACTCCAGTCGATTAAAATGGATGAACTCAATAAGTTCTATCGCTCTTGGTACGCACCCAATAATGCTGTGATTGTGGTGGCTGGTAAGTTTAATAAAGCAGAAATCCTGTCTTCAATTGATAAAAATTTCAGCCCATTAGCTGCGCGCAAAATACCAGAACAAGCTAAAGTTCCAAATCTTGACTCTACGAAATTGGAAAATCGTAAGTTTGTAGTCAACAAAGGCAGTGACTTTGGTAAATTTAATATTTATTTAAATGGTAAAAATGACAAAATTCAAAATGCTTTGGCTTTGTCACCCTATCTATTTACCATGCAACCCAGCGGGCGTTTATATAAAGATGTTGTCGAAACGGGCACGGCAACACAAGTGATCTCATCGACTTGGTTGTCGCAAGATTTTAACCTGGTGTTTATGGGGGCCTTATATGCACCCAACCACGATGAAAAATTGGTATCTGAAAAGCTGGTGAATGGTGTTGAAAAAAAAAATCAGTTTGATGAGACTGAGTTAAAAAGAATTAAAAATCTGGCTCAAAATAGCTATGACAGTATGATGAGTAACTCATCAGCAGTAGGTTCAGTGTTAAGTGACTATGTCGTTTCTAAAAATGGTGATTGGGCAAAATTTTTCAAAGATCAGTCTGACGTTCAAAAAATCAGTTTAAATGAAGTCAATCAAGTAATTAACAATTTCTTGACGCCTCAACATCGTATTTCTGCAGATATTCTCCCTACACCAGAAGATCAAAAAAAAGCACAGCAAAAAAGTCAAGAAACGGAAAAAACCAAAACGCTAGATCAAGTTGCTGAAAAGCCCGAGCCTTTAAAAGATGCGAGTGTTTATAAAGCGGAAGTGGCGCAATTTCTCTCGACATCAAAAGAATATTTGAAAGCGACGGAGCTTAAAATACAACGTGGTGAATTGAAAAATGGCATGAAGTACGCGTTGTTCCCAACCAGTACACGAGATGATAAAACCTATACCACGCTTTCTGTAAATTTTGGTACAGCAGAATCTTTGTTTAATAAAGCTGAGATTATTGATTTTACCTCTTATTTGTTATTGAGAGCTTCAGATAAATATAGCTTGCAAGATATCGCGGATAAGTCGATTGAAGCTGGTGGTCAAGCAAGCGCAAGCTCGTCTGAAAATGGTATGACGATTCAGATTTCAGCAAAAAAAGAAAAATTTGAAGAGTTTTTTAAATATATCGTTGAAGTATTAAAAAATCCTAAATTTGAACAAACTCAATTTGACTTAATTAAGTCTCAAAGTTTATCGAGTTTAAATCGTCCATATACTGAACCTGAAACTGTAGCTGCATTAACGATTTCAAGATTATTGGAAAAATATCAACCAGGTGATTTACGTTATCACTTTGAGCCAGAACTTGCCAAAAAGCAAATTAGTGAAGCGACGGTTGAGCAAGTGAAGCAGTTATATCAAGACTTTTTTGCGCTTAATCATGCACAAATTGCAGTGACAGGTGATTTCAACGCCAAAGCCTTATTGACGTTTTTATCTCAACAATTTGGAAATTGGAGTTCAACTCAACCTTATCAATCTCTAGATATGAAGCATCATGAATATGCTGCTCAAAAAGTTCATGCATTGGCTGAGCAACGCGAGTTCGGTAATTATCAAGGCTTTATGGGATTACCTGTGGGTAATGAGCATCAAGATGCGGCTGCTTTAATTATTTTTAGTCATATTCTCGGCGACTCACAACTCTCTTCACGTTTGGCGATGGAGTTACGTGAGAAAAATGCGTTAGTGTATGGTTTTGGTAGTGATTTAACTTTGAATCAAGATAAGGATGTAGGTGCCTTGATGATCAGTGCAAATTATACGTCAGGAAAATCAGCTCAAGTTTCACAGGTTGTCCATAAAGTATTAACAGATCTGTTGAATAAAGGCGTGACTGAGCAAGAGCTTGAAGCAGCTAAAGCTGACATTATGAAACAGCGTGTCACCTTGCTTGAAGATGAACGCCGAATTCATCGTATGTTGAACTCACAGCTTGAACGTAATAAAAAAATGTTGAGTCGTGAACAACGCGATCAGGAGTTTGCCAAACTCAGCAAAGCAGATATAGATGCTGTGATTAAAAAATATATTAAATTGGATCAGTTTGTAGAGGTGATGGCAGATCAATACGCGAAAAATGAGAGCACTGTTAAGAAATAAATGTATTAAATGAATACAAAAAAAACTCACTATTGGTGAGTTTTTTTTGCTCTACAAATTCAAAGCTTCATAGATTATAAGCTTTATAAACGATAAAACTGTTTCGCCGTATGATGAAAAACTTGTGCAACGGCATTTGGGTCATATGCTGCGACAGCATCACTAAACGCATCAATGATATTCGCCAATGATGTGCTGACACGATCCATAGGGAAGTTAGACGCAAACATGACACGATAAGTCCCAAAGCATTGCAACACATGACTAATGAGCGGCAGAGCGAGATTTAAAACCTCTTCTTTGCTCGCTAATTGCTTTCGGCTATGAAATTGATGTCCAAGAACAGGCATGAACAAACCCGACATTTTGGTATAAACATTTGGATATTGTGCCAGCTCTTCAATATCTTCTTTCCATCGAAAGAAAATATTGTCCCGTGCGGTTTGTGTGATCCCCGTGTGTTTACCCACTTGACCAAATAGTCCAGCAGGGGTGCCAAAATGATCCAGTACAATTGATGTTTCAGGAAACTGTTTCGCGAGCGCAATGACATCGTTCAGTTGGGTGGAATAAACCCAAGCATCAAAACTTAAATTGTGTTGCGCTAAAGCTTCGAAACCTTTTAGAAATTTTTTTTGAGTATATAAATGTGCTTCATCCGTCCATGCATGGATCGCAGAGTCTTCATGAAAAGCCCCCATTTTACGTATACCCCGAAAATGAGGTGAGGCTTTATGATGCATTTTTAAAATTTTCTTAAAATTACTGTCTCTTGGATCAGCTGAAGCCACAATAGCCCCGAGATTTGAACCGAATGAGTCAAAGGGTAGGGACTCAATAAATTTCGTTTCGGCGACGACACCTTTTGCTGTTTGATTTTTCCAACTGGCTTCGACATGGACCACTTTTTCAACGTTATAATGCGCCAGATCTTTTTGATAATCTGCGGGTAAGTAGGGGGCAGTGATATGTGTGGTCAAACCCAGTGTGTCGATCAAATCTTTAGGTTTGGCTAATCGCACAACCTTATCTAACAAATAAGGGTGCTTACCAAATAACTTGACGGCTAATGCTGCAGCATGAGGCGTATTGTACGGGTCCCATTGATGGATATGCGCATCAATGAATGCAAAATCAAAGTGTTTCATCCTTTTTTTCTCTGCTTAATCATCCATAGATTTAAAATACGACAAAAACGCTCAATGATGAATTGTATTTTTGTCCATATTGATGAAACCAAAAGCAATAAAAAAAGCCCAAATGGGCTTTTTAAATAGTATGAAGAATCTAAAACATTGTCATTAATGCGTAGGTTTGTGCTCATGCTTATTGGCATGGAACTCTTCGTTATGACGGAAACGTAAATAGTTTTCAAACTGTTCACAATATTCATCATAGTTGTCTTCAAGCATCATTTGAAATTGTTGCATGACATAAGACATCACTTGGTCTTTAGCTTCACGCATTTCATTGCCATCTTTAAAGCCATTGGCAGCAACCCAAGTATTAAAACGCGCAGTACCAAATAACATGGCAGCACTGACCTGACCACGGATTTCAGTAGGTTTGATAGTAGAACCTTTTTCAATACGACAAAATTCATTGGCTTGTTTAATAAAATCATCAGCACGTTCAAAGAAAGCAGCATTTAACGCTTCTTCTTCTGTGACATCTGTTGCTTCAATTTTTTGCACCATGAAAACTGTTCCTAGCATAAATATCTAATGCGCTATTATAGGCAAAGCCTTGCATAAACTAAACCTTTCACTTAATCTAAAAATAGCCTAAGTAGTTTTATCTCGGATTGGAGCAGAATATGCAGGATGCTATCGCAGTACAAAGTTTAAAAAGTGATATTGCATTATTACGTCAAAATATTTGGCCGCCTGTAGATCTTGCCAATGTAGAAGGCTTACCGATTTATTATGGAACTAAGCAACAAGTCGAAGATTATTATCGGCAGTGGACAGGGTTGATTGAAAGAGCACAGGATCTATTTCAGCCTTTTATGGAGGATGAAGTCCCTGATGCGATACATTTACCCAGTCATCTCAATCTACCGCTATTCTATTTTCATGTCGATCGCATTCGAATCAATAAAACGCGTGCAAAGGAATCTAAAACTTTTCGTGGGATTGCCAGTTTAATTGAAAAATGTGGTCAATTTGAACCTGAACAAGTTATGGCAATGTCACGTTGGCTTGACACAGATGACACAGCCGCATTGGTCGCGCATCGTGAGTTTATAGATTTACGAACCTACGTCTTCCAACACGGTCAAAGTGATTACACTCGAACACGTTTTTATGTGAATGGGATTGTACTGAGTACCGAATCACATTTTGAATTGGTGGATGCACGTGACAAGCCACGTAAACAGCGCAATGACAGTTATAGTGATCCATTGGCAGATAATAATACTTGGCGTGTATTTGGGAAAAATCGTTGAAAAATTTTTATATCAACAAATTTAATTTTGCATAGATTGAATTTAATCGATATTGATCTAGCACGTTGATGCTAGATCAATTGAATGAAGACTTAATTTTTTCAGCGCACATTATTTTAAAAACTTACGACTCACCAAGAACTGTTCAGTCGCTTCCAAAAGTTTTTCTGCATAGACTTCTTGCTTAGCAGTGAGCCAGCCTAAAGCAAACCAGTCACTTGCTTCCAATTCAGTTTGCTGTAAATAGGATGCTGATGCTGCCAAAATTTGATATTGTTCAGCAGCGTGTTGAGCATCATTTAACGCTTTGCCATATTTCTGTAAGTTCTTAACATCAAAAATTTGCGTCAAAATTGGAAAGCTAAACTTGAGTTCACTTAAACGTAGCGCCAGCGTATCTAAACTTTCAAAATCTGTGAGATCTGCACTACTTAAAGCTTCTTGCAAGGTCTTATACTGATTTTGTAAGGTGCTCTGTGCGTACCATTTCAAATCTTGACTTTGTACTTTTTTGGAAGCACCCAAGCTAAACATTAACAGCTCTAAATAGTGCTGAACATTTTGTGTAGATTTCACTAAATTATTCAGTTTTTCTTGAGCATATAGAACATCTTTACTCAAACTTTCAGCTGTTTTAGGGTTTTGTAAAAGTGCACCTAAAGTACTTTGCATATGCTCAAAATGCTTAAGATTCTCAAAGTGATTTTTAAAGGCTAATAATTGACTCGCCCATTTATCTACACCTTTTGACGTCCAATCTTTAAAAATAAATAAAGTTAAATACAAATGATTCAGCGCCGTATGGGCCTGTTCAATATGCTCTTTTTCAGAAACTTGAGCTGAAATGGCGGCAATATTGGGCAATAAATGTTGCATATGATGAGCAATCAAATGGCGAATACTTTTTTCAGCGCTTTCTTTTTTGGCCAGAATGATTTCATTTTCCTGAACGGCAGGACTGACTTGGAGATCAAGTACCAGTAAGTTTCCAAACTCAGCTTTACTGCGCACATCGAGCCAAAGTTGATACTTTTTGACCCATTCAGAACTGAATGCTAAAAGAGATTCAACTGAACCGGCTTTCAACTCAAATTCGACTTCATGAATTTCTTGTTGTTTTGTATCGGTTTTTACTACGCCAACGTCAACACAGACTTCGATTTGGGCATGTTCAAATTCAATGACACGTAAGGTACGTTGAATATCCGTTTCAAACTGAAGTTGTAAAGCATCGAAATTGTTTCCCAATACTTTTTTGAGTATTGCCTCTGCTTCAGGTTTCTGCGCATAAATGGATAAATCCAACTGCGGTGCTTGTTCTAACTCACCTAAGTCATGATTATCTTCGAAACGGTGCAAGTGGCTTTGACCTGCAGCTTTAAGTGTCTGTATCCAGCGCGTACCTTCTAAACGTTGACGTAATGCAATACCATGTTGAGACAGGGTGCGTTCAGCAGTGTCATAGTATTTTGCTTGAAGTTGAATAATTTCGGATTTTTTAGGGTCGACTGCTTTAAGTAAAGCATTTCGGCGAGTTTCTGGAATTTGAAATTTCAATTCAACTTCAATCATTGTTTAATCCTAAAAGCATATTTTTCTATAAAAGATCGACTCAGTGAGTGACCAAACTGAATGAAAAAGAGAGAAATTCATTCAATATTTCAGTCAGATTGTAACTGATTCAAAGCATATAAAATGAAGCTAATCTAAAAATGATGAAATCTTTGTGAATGCTGCTTCTTTGTTTGCTTAACATAATGCTCTTTTCTTTGGGATGGAATTGAATTAATGTGATGGAAAAACGAACAGGATGTTGTTGTCATGAATGCTCAAGTTAAACACAAGCTAGATTTAAACCAATCGCATGAATTTAAATTACCTATTCAAAATTATTCAGAGTTTTATCGTTTCTATTTAACCGAACATCGCAATATTGTCAGCCGTCGCTTACATGCAGCGGGCAGTAGTGTCGGAATTTATTTTTTTACTAAAGCTATTCGTCAACGTAAACCCAAATATTTGGTTTACGGACTTTTATCGGGCTACGCATGTGCATGGGTAGGGCATTTCATCTTTGAAAAGAATAAACCTGCGAGTTTTAAACAGCCCTTATACAGTTTCATTTCAGATTGGCGTATGTTGTCGGATATTCTGCGTGGAAATCTTAGTTTGAAAGATCGAAAGTACGACAAAATAGATCGCTAATCTGTCGCAGGATTGAACAATACCTTCTAAAGAGCCTATTTTATGCTAGGCTTTTTGTTTTTCTTTTCAGATACGTCTGCGCCCTTGCAGAGCTTTGTCATATAATCAAACTAATTTGCTTTAGGTTAGAGATATATGCGCGGTCTTTATTTAATTACCAATGATGATCCGATTGAGCTTCTATTGGCCAAACTTGAAGGGGCAATGGCGACTTATGAAGTCGCAGTACTTCAATATCGTCGTAAGAACGTGGCGAAAGAAAATCAAGCTTACGAAATTGAATACATGAAAAACATGTGTAATCAATACAACGTTCCTTTTGTGATCAATGATGACTTAGAAACGGCAGTGCAATATGGCGTTGGTGTGCACTTGGGTCAAGGCGATGGTTCAATTGTAGAAGCTGTCGCTCGTCTGCCAAAAAATGTTTTGATCGGTCGTAGTTGCAATAACTCTATAGAACTCGCAGAGCAAGCCATTGCAGATGGTGCTAATTATGTGGCTTTCGGTGCAATCTATGCAACAGAGAGCAAACCTGAAGCGGGAAATATCGGGCTCAACATCCTTAAGCTCGCTAAAGAAAAACTGAATGTTCCTATTTGTGCCATTGGTGGTTTGACGGTAGAAAATTCGGGCGTGGTGATTGAAGCGGGTGCTGATCTCTGTGCGGTGATCAGTGATGTATTGGGTGGTTCAATGTCAGTGGTTGCTCAACGAGTCTATGACTGGTCTGAGTTATTCGCTGAAAAGGCATAAGGTTATAAGAAGACCTAAAAATTTCTGAAAAGATTGAATTTTGCTGAAAAAACGCAAGTGCTTTTTTTGTTTTAAATCATTTAAATTTTTGAGTTGAGAATCTCCATGACTTTATCTGCTAAGCAAGAACAATTGTTTAAACAAGCCAGCAAACACATTCCAGGTGGTGTGAATTCACCTGTACGTGCTTTCAATGGCGTGGGTGGTACGCCTGTTTTTATTGAAAAAGCCAAAGGCGCTTACTTATATGATGTTGATGGTAAACGCTATGTTGACTACGTTGGTTCATGGGGGCCGATGATCTTAGGTCATGCACATCCTGCAATTATCAAAGCGGTGCAAGAGGCGGCTGTTGATGGTTTGAGTTTTGGTGCACCGACTGTTCATGAAACGACATTGGCAGATATCATTTGTGAAATTATGCCGTCTATCGAGTTAGTTCGTATGACCAACTCGGGAACTGAAGCGACAATGACCGCCATTCGTTTAGCGCGTGGTTATACGGGTCGTGACAAAATTGTCAAATTTGAAGGAAACTATCACGGTCATTCAGACTCGTTATTAGTGAAAGCAGGTTCTGGTTTATTGACCAGTGGCGAAGGTGAAGCCACTTCTGCAGGTGTTCCAGCAGATTTTGCCAAGCACACTTTAACGCTTCCATATAATGATATTGAGATGCTTAAAGCGTGTTTTGCGAAGTTCGGTTCTGAAATTGCAGGGGTGATTGTTGAGCCTGTTGCGGGCAACATGAACTTGGTTAAACCTATTGATGGCTTCTTACAAGTAATTCGTGATGTTTGTGACGAATATGGTTCAGTTTTCATTATTGATGAAGTGATGACAGGTTTCCGTGTTGGACTGGGTGGCGCACAAGCACACTATGGTGTGACACCTGATTTAACCACACTAGGTAAAATCATTGGCGCAGGTCTGCCAGTGGGTGCATTTGGTGGTAAACGCGAAGTCATGGAATGTATCGCTCCACTCGGTAAGGTATATCAAGCGGGAACATTGTCAGGTAATCCTCTCGCGATGCGTGCAGGTATTGAAATGTTTAAGCATTTACGTGCTGAAGGTTTCTATGAAAACTTAACGGCTAAACTTACGACCTTGCTCACTGGCTTACAAGCAGCAGCAGACGAAGCAGGCGTCCCTTTTTATACGCAACAAGTGGGTGGAATGTTCGGTCTGTACTTCACAGATCAAAAAGAAATCACTGGATTTGATTCTATTTTGAAATGTGATGTTGATAAATTCCGTTTGTTCTTCCATGGCATGTTGCAACGTGGTGTGAACCTTGCGCCTTCTGCATTTGAAGCGGGATTCTTCTCAAGTGCGCATTCTGATGAAGATATTGTGTATACAATTCAAGCAGCTAAAGAAGTTTTTGCGACTCTCTAATAGATTTAGGATAAAAATCTATTAATATAAGCCCACAGCATACGTGCTGTGGGCTTTGTTTGATGAAGAATGTGTCGAGTATAAAATTCAGGGAAATACACGAGAAATGAAAACCAAACACTATTTAACTTTGGAAGATGCTGAATTCTTACTTACTCGTGCGCATCAATACGCCATTGATCAGAAATTCAATGTCAGTATTGCGGTGGTTGATGAGTCAGGTACTTTATTGGCGATGAAACGTATGGATGGCGCCGCGCCAATGACGGCTAATTTGGCTGTCGAAAAAGCAAAATGTTCTGCGCTGAGTCGTTTACCCTCACAAATTCTTGAGGAATTAATTAAAGACGGTCAATTGGGTTTTTTAACGGTCTCGTCTTTTTCGGGCATGCTTGAAGGAGCTGAACCGATTATCTATAAAGATCACTTGGTTGGGGCATTGGGTGTTTCAGGTGTTAAATCGCATGAGGATGCTGAAATTGCACAACATGCGATTCAAGTCTTCTTGGCACTTGCAGATTAACCTTCTAATTCTCGATTTAGGCCATTGTTTTAAATAAATATTTTTAATATTCATTGTTAATGAAAGTTTTAATTGCGGATCGTAGTTAAAGATTTAACCGCAAAGCGTATAAAATCATTGAGATTAAGATCAAACATCTAATCTCAATGATTTAAATAGAAAAAATCTTAATCATCTAGGTGAGGTGAGTCTTCTCTTTAAGCTGAGTATTTGCGATTAAGACTTGAAGATCATTAATTTAAGACCATTCGTTTAGTATCCTAAATCCTAAATCCTAAATCCTAAATCCTAAATCTGACAATACAGATTTATAAAACAGTGCTTTTCAAGTTTAGTCGAAAATTTTAGCTATCGCTTGGAAGGGCAGAGTCACCACATCAAAGCCGACTGCAAACGGTAATAGAACCAGTTTCTGGGCAGCTGTAGATGAATTTTTTGAATACTCTTTACTGTATTGATTGGTATAGATCCGCACTTCATAGGGTTTACTCAGTGCTGTAAGAGATTGAGTGTTTCTAGCCTGCGGATAAACAACACCTTCAAGTTTTATATCAAAACAAAAGCGTTGGGCTTTCAAACGCTGGTCACTAGACGATGTACATTCTCTAGCACTATTTTGGATAAAAAATTGACGATCGGCTTTGGTGACATCTTCACTCAGTTTGGTATAGGTGATGGGTAATAATCCGCTAAAATGACCATCATTTTTCTCAGACAGAAAAGCCAATGAGCGTGTGATTTCAATATTCTTGGGATCTAGCGAAGAAATAATTGTCGTAAATCGAGTACCACCTTGCGTCAGCACATAACTATGACGCTCGCCAATGATCACAATGCTGTCATTGGGAAGGTTGTTGACTGCATATGCTGGTTTTCCAAAAGCAATAACGGTGTCATTGATTAAATTAATTTGATGGGTGGTGGTACGACTTCCTTTATCTTTTTCTATTAATGTACGTGTAGCACAGGCATTTAAAAGTACGCAACTTAATAAGATGCTAGAGATTTGCAGTGATTTTTTGATCATGAAGAATACTCATTCTATATTGTTATATTTTATCTTTTTGTATTCAGTTTGGATGAATAACAATTTGTCTAAATATAATACAGCTTTAAGCCATGTTTTAAAGCTGAATGTTCAAAACTAGATCGATTCACTTTATTGTTCATTTGATGCTTTGGATAAGTCAAAATAATAAAATCATCTTAATCGTTATTTTCTGAATAAAACTTATAAGTTTTTCTCATTTTACATTGAAATTTAATGCTAAGCTTTCTATCATTGCTGCCTATTTTCACGATCTGCTAGGAATTGAACTTTGAGTAACTTTCTAAAAGAGCACCTGATTTATCGTGACAAAGATTTCATGGTTATTCATAAACCTGCTGGTCTGCTTTCAGTCCCCGGAAAGACGGAAGACTTACAAGACTGTGCCATCAATCGGTTACTCAAAGAAGAACGTCGAACACTGCTCATCCATCGTTTAGATCGGGATACCTCGGGTATTTTAGTCTTTGGCCTATCAAAAGCGGGTCAAAAATCAATTTCAAGACAATTTCAAGAAAGACAGACAGATAAAACCTATCAAGCCTTGGTCGTCGGGCAGTTAGAAGGCGAAGGTACTGTCGATATTCCTGTGGTTTATGATCCAACACGTCCTCCATTACATATTGTTGATCCTGAGCATAACAAAGTTGCGCTTACACATTGGCAGGTTATGGAGCAATTCCAAATTCAAGATCAAATAGTGACACGGGTAAAACTAACGCCTATTACTGGTCGAGCACATCAACTACGCGTTCACATGCAATATTTGGGACATCCCATCGTCGGTGATACCCTATACGCAAGTCCAGAACATCAGAGCCTCATGCCTCGTCTTTGTTTACACGCAGAGCAATTGAGTTTTTATCATCCTATTACTGAAGAGCGTATGGATTTTAATAGTCCAGTGCCTTTTTGATTTTCGTTTAAATTTTGATGATGGAGAGAGTGGATATAATCGAATCTGGATTGAATTTTCCACACAAAAACTCAATCACTTGATTAAAAGTTAATCATTCTTAAATTATGCTCACTTTTTGGTGGGCTTTGTGTCAAAATATATTGCTTAAAGACGTTAAACTTTGCTCAAATATTCTCCTGATTGAGCTTTGGTTTTTCAGTCCTAACTTGAGATAAGGTGGAAGAAATTGCAGCAATTTGCTATTGGTCAACGTTGGTTATCAGATACAGAAACAGAACTTGGTTTAGGTGTATTGATTGATGTTGATGAACGATCAATCAGTATTTTATTTCCAAAAAGTGATGAAACACGCGTTTATGCACGCAACAACGCACCACTATCTCGAATTGTTTTTAACGTAAATGATGAGCTTCTAGATCAAGAAGGCGTGACTTGGAAAGTTGAGTCTTTTGAAGAACGTAATGATGTGATTCGTTATAACGTAATTCGAACTTTAGAAGATGGCACCGAAGAACGCAAAGCATTAAATGAAACGCGATTGGGTGCAACGATTCAACTGTCTAAGCCTCTAGATCGTCTTCTTGCTAGCCAAATTGATTATAAAGAATGGTATGACTTGCGTATTGAAGCGATGCAGATGCAAGCCAATATGCAAAATAGCCCTCTACGCGGCATGATCGGCTCACGTGTCGGTTTGATTCCACATCAGCTCTATATCGCGCATGAAGTGGGTAAACGTTTTGCCCCACGTGTTTTGCTTGCAGATGAAGTGGGTTTAGGTAAAACCATTGAAGCAGGATTGATTATTCACCAGCAACTGAAAACAGGGCGTTCAGAACGTATTCTGATTTTGGTGCCTGATTCTTTGCAATATCAGTGGATGATTGAAATGCGTCGCCGTTTCAATTTGAATTTCTCATTATTCGATTTGACCCGTACTGCTTCTATAAAAGAACATGATCCAGAGCAAAACCCGTTCCTAACTGAGCAATGTATTATCGCATCTGTTGATTTGATGATCGACCATGATGATTTGCGTGAACAAGCGGTAGAGGCAGGCTTTGATTTATTGGTGGTTGACGAAGCGCATCATCTCATGTGGTCTGAAGAAGAAGGCGGTAATGACCGTTATGACCTGATTGAAGAACTGGCTGAAAAAACTGCAGGTGTATTGCTGTTGACTGCAACGCCAGAACAGTTGGGTGTTGAAAGCCATTTTGCTCGTTTACGTTTATTGGATCCGCAGCGCTTTAGTTCACTTGAGCGCTTCTTGGATGAAGAAGAAAAATATCAGCATACGGCTAAAATTGCTGAAGTTCTAATGTCAGATTTTCCTCTTGAAGCTGAGCATTTTGAAGCAATTGAACAGTTATTGGGTCATAAAGTTGAAGATGAGCCAGAACAACGTTTCCGCGCAATTCATGAGCTTTTAGACCGTCATGGTACGGGACGTGTATTGTTCCGTAATACGCGTGAAGCGATTCAAGGTTTTCCAGGTCGTGACTGTCAGCCTGCGCCGTTGCAAGCGCCAGAACATTGGTCTAAAGACGGAAAATTACGTGAACAAATGTGGCCTGAAGAAGCACAGTTAGATGGTGCTTGGATGGAAAATGATCCGCGTATATCGTGGATTATGGAAATGCTACGCACACAGTTAAAACACAAGAAAGTATTGCTTATTGCGCGCAGTGGTCCAGTCGTTGAAGCTTTAGAAAGTGCACTACGTATTCATGCGGGTATTCGAACTGCAATGTTCCATGAAGGTATGAGCTTGTTGGAGCGTGACCAAGCGGCTGCGTATTTTGCAGAAGATTCGTATGGCGCACAAATTTTACTGTGTTCTGAGATTGGTTCAGAAGGCCGTAACTTCCAGTTTGCTTCAGATCTGATTTTATTCGATTTACCTTCTAATCCAGATATTTTAGAACAACGTATTGGTCGTTTAGATCGTATTGGTCAAGAAAACCGTATTCAAATTCATGTGCCTTATTTATTGGGTACAGCTCAAGAGCGTATGTTCCGTTGGTATAACGAAGCATTGAATATTTTCAGTAATATTTCGCCTACAGCGCAAACACTTCAAGAAAATTTCATCATGGACTTGAAAGGCTGTCTATTGGCGGATTTGGGTCAGCAATTTGAAGATTTGCTTGAAGCTGTGAATGTTCAACGTCAAGCGCTTGAAAATGAATTGCAAGCAGGCCGTGACCGTTTACTTGAATACAACTCTTGTCGTCCTGTTGTGGCTCAAGAAATTGTTCAAGCGCTTGAAGAATATGACGACAACACTTTGTTGCCAATGTTCATGAAGCGTTTTATGGCATCAACCAATATTGATTTTGATGAGCAAAGTAATGGTACGGTGATTATTAAACCGACTGAACAAATGCAAGTTCAAGGTTTACCGCTGGATGAAGATGGAATGACATTGACGTTCTATCGTGATCAAGCACAAATTCGTGACGATGCTGAGTACATTACGCTGGAACATCCATTTACTGAAAGCGTGATGGAAATCATTAATACGCAATCTTTCGGTAGTACCAATGTTTCCGTATTAAAATCTGCTGCATTACCGCAGGGTTCTGTCTTGGTTGAAGTTTGGTTTAAAGTAGGTGTCGTAGCGCCGAAAGCTTTAAATCTTCCATCGAGTTTACCAACACAATTGATACGCGTATTACTCAGTGAAAAAGGTCAGGATTTATCCAATAAGATTGCTCCAGACATTTTAAAACCGTATTTACATCATCTGGATGGCAATAGCTGTCGTCAAGTGATCAAAGCGCGTCGTGTCGTGATTGAAGAGCGTTATAACCAAGCTTTAGATATTGCCAAAGGCGTATTGCCTGACTTGAAACAACAATCTAAAGAAATTTATGGCAACAAATGGCAGTATGAGATTGATCGTTTAAGCTACTTGAAACAATTCAACTCAAGTATCCGTGAAGATGAAATTTCACGTCTTCAAAAATTGCAAAAAGAAGGTTTAGGTTTGTTGGATGGTTTAACGATGACGCCTGAAGCGATTCGTGTGATGGTGGTGGTTAAGCCTTGATACTGTTGTTTCAAAGCATTTAAAAAGCACCTTCGGGTGCTTTTTTTATATGTCACATTTATATTGAGTAAGGTATAGAGCAGATTAGGATTTACTGTGTTTATGCTCAGTTTTTAATAGAAAAAATCACTTTATCTTTTTAAGTATTAAATTGGCTGAAATCAGGTTTTCTTTTTTGCATAAAGGCCGAAATGGCTTCCATTAATTCAGGCGATTGAATACGTTGACACACAATTTTAGCTTCATGATCTATACACGTTAAAATTTGTTGAAGATTATGTTTCATTTGTGATTTAACAATTTGCAAGGATGCAGTCGGTAATAAGGCAAGTTCTCGTGCTTGCGCTGTTGAAAAAGTATAAGGATCTTCAACAATCGCGTTGATTAATCGTGCACTGAGCGCTTTCTCGGCATTAAATTTTTGCCCAGTCAATAATAATTCAGCAGCAAGATGATAACCCGCTTTCTGTGAAAAAAGCAGGCTGGAAGCACCTTCTAAAGTCAGACCTAAATTGACAAAGGGGAGTTGAAATGAGGTACTGTGATCTGCATAAACCAAATCACAATGTGATAACAGCGTAACTCCTACACCAATCGCAACACCACGTACAGCTGCAATGATTGGCTTTGAAAATTGAGCAAGTGCTTTTAAAAATAGAAAAGGTGGTGTTGAGCCAGGCGAAATACTCTCTTGAGTCTGAACAGCAAGCATTAAGAAGTACTTGAGGTCATTGCCTGAACTAAAGTCGGTTGCATTTCCTCTGAGAATGACCACACGAACGTCTGGGCTAGTATCTGCTTCATTTAGAACATCTGTAATAAGCGTATAAAGATCGCCATTCAACGCATTTTTGCATTCTGGGCGATTAATCTCAATCGTGAGTACAGTTTGTACTAAACTGAGATTTAAATGTGGATGAACATCCTCTAAGCATCGAAGCATATTTACAATCCTTGTAATCAGCGTATCTAAATGATGAAATCCAAATTACCATAAACAGAATATTTAAAGCTGTTTTAATATTCCTTCTGCATCGCGATAACTCATATATTTTGGCACAGCATAAATGCCGTGAGCTTCCTTAAAGGCTGATTCAATCATCTGCGGGAAATCTTTGGGATCTAGACCTTTCACGGAGGTTTTAATTTGAATTTCTTTCAGCAAAGCTCTAATTTTATTAATAAATATATTTGTAGCTTGTGGCTCTGAAACGTGTACAGGAGCAATCTTCATTTTATATGCTATTTCAGCGAAACGTTTTGCAGATGCGTCACGATTAAACTCAAGCACATAAGGCAGAATAATTGCGTTTGCTCGACCATGTGGAATTTGATACTGCGTACCTAGTTGATGTGCCAGTGCATGAACATAACCGATACCAGCAGAATTCATCGCTAAACCCGCATAATGTGAGCCTAAAGCCATCGCTTCTCGAGCTTCCAGATTATTTCCATCTTTCCACGCCGTAACGAGATTATCTAAAATCAATTTCATGGCTGCGGATGCATAATAATCAGATTGTTTATTTGAAAATTTACTGGTCCAAGATTCTATGGCATGGGTTAAAGCATCAATTCCTGTATCAGCAGTAATCGAAGGTGGCATGCCTTGCATGATGATAGGATCTAAAGCCGTTGCTAAAGGCACCACTTTAGGGTCAATCACTAGACTTTTAATATGTGTTTTGCTGTCAGAGATCACAGCGGCAACAGTCACTTCTGAACCTGTCCCCGCTGTTGTTGGAATGACAAAAAGCGGGGTAGCAGATTGACGTGCTTTTAAAATACCCACCAATTGTTGTGGAGATTTATTGTTGGCAGAGGCAAGCGCTAAAACTTTCGCAGTATCGATGGTTGAACCCCCACCAACAGCGAGTACAGAATCACATTTTGATTGATGAAATAAATCTAAACCTTTTTCGACAATTTCGCAGGTTGGATCTGGCAATACACCTGAGAAAACAGTGACTTTGATTCCGTTGTTTTTAAGATGAGCTTCTATTGGTTGAATTAACCCTAATTCAAATAAGACAGCATCAGTCACGATGAATACATGTTGCATGCCGAGTTGTGCAATATTGGAACAAAGACTAAAGGTTGAGTCTTTACCAGCAAAAACGAGTGGATGACTAACAGGTAAAGCAACTGTAAGAGCCTTTACTGCTAAAAGTTGTGCTTTTGCACGAAGAATGGTGGCAATCTTTGCCATATGCTGAATCTCAATCCATGATACTTAAATATTAATAGGTTAAACACGGAAGGATTGCATTGGCGACAAACTTCTTTCCATTCATAAGAAAATGCCAATGATACTTTCAATGTAGAGTCATAATTTTATTAAAGAAAAATAAATATTCTTAAAAAGAGTAGCTTACATTCATTTTTTTAAACTATATAAATAATCTTATGATTTTGCTTGATTTTTTTACATGAATTAAGTAAAGATGATGTTATCAATTGATGTGGTTAAAAAATAAGCAAAAAGAGATTGATTCAATTTTAAAAGATGAAAAGGAGTTTATTCATCATGGAAGAACGACAGCTAACAGATCAAAATGAATATCTAGAATCTCATATTCATTATTTGTTGCATTGGGAAAAAACACAAAGGAATAAGACACACTTTGTCCAACCTTTACCGAGCGGAGAGGTATTGTCATATACGTGGGGTGAGATTGGTCAACAAGTACGTTCAATGGCTAATCATTTGCTGTCATTAAATCTACCTGCGCATAGTCATATCGCGATTTATGGTAAAAATAGCGCACATTGGATTATGGCCGATTTAGCGATTTGGATGGCGGGTCATGTTTCTATACCGTTATATACCACTTTAAATGCTGAAGGTACCAAATACGTATTAGAGCATAGTGAAACCAAACTGATTTTTATTGGTAAATTGGATGGTGTTGGGGATAGTTGGAATGAAGTGCGTGAAATTATTCCTACAGATATGCCATGCATCAGATTACCCCTTGCACCAGCTTATGCTGAAGCACCGACATGGGATTCAATCATTGTTGAAACTACGCCTTTAGAAAACATTCAACTTCCACATCAAGATGATTTGGCAACCATTATTTATACTTCAGGAAGTACTGGTTTACCCAAAGGGGTGATGCAAAGCTTTAAAACGATGTTGGCGCCAGCAAGTGCATTAAAAACCACATTCAAAGTGACTGAGTCCGATCGAGCGTTATCTTATTTACCGCTTGCTCATGTGGCTGAACGAATTTTCATTGAAGCCTCATCGATGATCTGTGGTCTGACCGTATATTTCGCAAATTCATTAGATACCTTTGTGGATGATTTGAATCGTGCTAAACCGACTATTTTCTTCTCAGTACCACGGTTATGGACAAAGTTCTATTTGGGTGTGAATGATAAAATTTCTCCTAAAAAACAAAATATACTCTTTAAAATACCATTTTTAGGAAATTTGATTAAAAAGAAACTCCTCTCCAAACTTGGATTAAATCATGTTCGCTATGCGCTTACAGGTGCAGCGCCATTACCCGTCAATATCATTAAATGGTATCGCAGCTTAGGGCTAGAGCTTCTTGAAGTCTATGGAATGACTGAGAACTGTGGTTATTCTCATGTCACACGTCAGGGTGAATATTTAAGTGGCTTTGTCGGTCATGTACAGCCGGGTGCAGAATGTAAAATTGATGAAAATGGTGAGATCTTGGTTAAAAGTCCAGGAACGATGTTGGGTTATTATAAAAATCCAGAAAAAACTGCTGAAGATCTCACGGCTGATCATTTTCTACGTACAGGTGATCTTGGCATTATTGATGATCGAGGTCGTTTAAAAATTACTGGACGAGTAAAAGATATTTTTAAAACGGCTAAAGGTAAATATGTGATGCCTGTGCCCATTGAACAAAAAATTGGGGAAAATCCGCTGATCGAATCTGTATGTGTTGGTGGGGCAAGTCATCCTCAACCGGTTGCATTTGTGATGTTGGCTGAAGATGTTCGTAATAAATTGAAAGTGGATAATCATCGTGAAGAAATTGAGGCAGAGCTTATACAATTAAAAGAAAGCATTAATCAAACACTTGAACCTCATGAAAAGATCAGTTTCTTTTTGGTCGTTAATGATTTATGGACGATGGAAAATGATCTACTCACGCCAACCATGAAGATTAAGCGCAATAAAATTGAAGAACGTTATGAGCCGCATATTGAAGCTTGGGCTCAGCGTAGCCAAGTTGTGGTTTGGGAGTAAATCATTTTTATAATGTATTTGAATAATTGAGCGTATGTAAATCAGAAAACCCTTTATTAATTCTAAAATAAAGGGTTTTTTGACTAAAAATAAACGCAAGTAACCTAAGTCCTAGAGCGTTTTTAACGAGAATTTTTCATTTCGATATGACGTGCACCTTCTAAAATCATACGAATCATCATCATCGTTTGTTCAGCCACTAACTTTCGGTCTTCATTTGGCATATTCAGCAATTTTGCACCCATATTAAAAACCAGCTGAGTAATGGCTTTTGCAGCTAAATCAGGATGTGCCATTTTACTGTTATTGGCGCTTTCAAGACGGACTAAATCTTCCTGAAGTTCTTGCTGGAAATAATTTAATTGTTTTTCGACGGCGTCTTTATAAGACGATGAACCTGTATAGCCTTCTCTTAACAATAAGCTGAGATTTCCTTCATCTGCATCCAATTGTTCAATAAAAACTTCAACTGAACTTCTGATAATACTCGAATGCTGAGATGCCTTTAGACGTGCTTCATGCAGAATTTGTCGAAGTACAACAGCAGATCGATCAATCAATTCAATGGCAAGTTCATCGATGTCTTTAAAATGTCGATAAAAGCTATTCGGGGCGATGCCTGCTTCGCGTGCTACTTCACGTAAGCTAAGCGAAGCAATACTTTTTTGTGGACCAATTAAATTTAATGCTGCTTGAAAAAGCTCTTCTTTGCTTATGGTGGCTTTTCTACCTACAGAGCGAGTTGTTCCATGGACTGATACAGTTGTGGACTCAGATTGTGTCAAAGTGGCTGGGTTCGCTAAAGTAGATGGACGCATAGAGAATCAAGTTAATAGATTTATAGTCTTAGTATAGCCTCGCTGTGCAGCAAGTGGAATGATTTGATCTATCAAAGTAACGATACAAGCATATATACAAATATATATACATGTGTATAATAACTCTTAATCAATTTTTAGTGAGCCAAATATGCACGCTGTTATGCAACCAAAAACTATTTTGGGTTCAATTGTGTCATCTGTATTTGATGCCAATGCTGCAGATTTTTGGCTTCAAAAATTAAATCCGATTTGGTCGGTGAATGATTCACTTGGGCGTATTGTCGAAAAAAGTGAAACGGCATCAGATACTGTCAGTCTTAAAATTCGAATCAATAAAAATTTTAAAATGGGTCAAGCAGGGCAACATCATCCTGTGATTGTCACCCATGACGGCCGACGTTATGAGCGTACATATAGCTTGACGCAACTAGATGAATCACATGTCTTGCTGACTGTAAAAAAGATTCAAAAAGGGATTGTGAGCACGTGGTTGTGCGAAATATCAAAGATTGGTGATGTGATTGAGTTTGGCGTGCCGTATGGAGATATGCTGATTCAATCAAATACTGCGCCATTACTATTGTTGGCAGCGGGCAGTGGTATTACACCGATGTACAGCCTATTGAAAACCTTGGTGCAATCAAAGCAAATTGAGCAGAAGCCAGTGCAATTGATGTATTGGGTTAAAAATCAGCATGATGTTGCATTTAAAACTGAGCTAGAGCAGTGGGCGATACAGTATCCAAACTTCAAATTGCATGTTTTTTACACGCAAGAAGAGGCAATGGATGATCGTCTTAATACAGCACATCAGCAGCTTGTTGAAAATTTAGCTGAGATGACGGTATATAGCTGTGGTCCATCAGGATTTGTGGCAACTGCTGAACAAGTATTTGCACAGGCGAAAGAAGTAAAAAGCGAAGCATTTAGCTTAACGCCAATCGTAAATGATGAAACTGGCTTTATCACTGTGACCTTGTCTAAATCCAATCAAAATGTACTGATTCCAAAAGGACAGTCTATTTTGCTTGCACTTGAACAGCAAAATATTATGCCTAAACATGGCTGTCGTATGGGTGTGTGTAATAAATGTGCATGTCACAAAGCACAAGGCTCGACCAAGAATCTCGTGAATGGTGCTGAGAACACAGAGCCAGGGAATCTATTAAAAATTTGCGTCAATTCAGCTCAGACTGACTTAGTAATTGATCTTTAAGCGAGTATTTCTATGAATATGCCAGTAAAGTTACAATATTTTAAGAATCCTAAAAATCGTGAATTAAGCCAGTATGAATTGGACGAACTTGCACGTGAACTTGATGCCATCAAGCAAGAAGTCCTTGATGATATTGGTGAGAAAGACGAAAAATATATAAAGCGTGTTTATGCTGCAATTCGATATAGCTCGATTGTAGGTCGTGCATGTTTATTTGCCGGTTGGTTTCCGCCAGCATGGGTTTTGGGTACAGGTCTGTTAGGCTTCGCTAAAATCATGGAAAATATGGAACTCGGACATAACGTCATGCACGGTCAATATGACTGGATGAACGATCCGAAATTCAAAGGAACCACCTATGAGTGGGACATTGTTGGAACTTCAGAAGATTGGCGTCAGACCCACAACTTTAAGCATCATACCTATACCAATATTAAAGGGATGGATGATGATATTGGCTATGGCATCATTCGACTCTTCCCAGAACAACGTTGGAAAAAAGGTTATTTGCTGCAACCCTTATATAGCATTCCATTCTGTTTACTTTTCCAATGGGGTGTTGCAATTCAAAACTTAGAAATTGGTAAGTATTTGAAAGGGCGCATGAGCAAACAAGAGTTTAGCGACCGTTGGAAACCAATGGGCAAAAAAATGTCTAAACAGATGTTTAAAGACTATGTCTTTTTCCCATTGATTGCAGGTCCAGCTGCACTACCAGTATTTGCAGGAAACTTGGTCGCGAATGGAATTCGTAATATTTGGACTTTTAGTATTATTTTCTGTGGTCATTTTACCAAAGACGTTGAAGTGTTTCCAAAATCGGTGTTGGAAAATGAAAGTCGCGGTCATTGGTACATGCGCCAAATTCGTGGATCTTCAAACTTAACCGGTTCAGAAGGATTTCATATTTTGACTGGGCACTTGAGTCATCAAATTGAACATCACTTATATCCTGATATCCCAGCTCGTCGTTATCGCCAAATGGGACCAAAGGTTAAAGCTGTATGTGAAAAATATGGAATTAACTACAACAACGCGAGCCTCTTTAAACAGTACGGACAAGTCTTGGGTCGTATTGTGAAATATGCGTTTCCATTTAAAAAATAATGAATATAAAAATGAAAGCCACTTAAAAAAGTGGCTTTTTTTATGAGCAAAACTCTTAATATTAAGATCAAACTTATTCGCTTTAAGAACAAATTTATTGACTTAAACTTAAAAATTAATGTTCTTAAAGTGAGTCTGGAAAACAGTATTCATCTAAAAAATGAGATTAAAACAATCGTTCTGATTATGTTTGAAGATATTAAGAAATCTTTATGTCGCACTTATATCGTTTAAAAATGGGCTATAACTGAAATAAAATATAGCTGAAAAATATTAGCTTAAAGTCAGCATAAAAAAGCCTGTAAATATTTTACAGACAATTCAGAATAATTCTTAAACTTGAAGAGCAATCATCTCTTGTCTTACTTAAACTGGATTGAGCCGCTAGCATTTACAGTAATTTTAGATTCACCCGCAGCCACATTTTGAACTGCGTCAGCTTCAGGAGATGCAAATTTTGCCATGCTTGAGCGCATCATGACAGGTTGAGGATATGAGTTACTGGTATTAATATTTAAATCGACTAGGTTGTAGCTCGTTTTTTGCCATGACTGCGCGAGTATTTGAGCACGTTGCTGAAAGTTTTTAGATGCCTCAACCATAAGCTCATTCACAACTTTTTTGCGTTGGTCATCAGAGACAGCGAAATTAATTGATTCGGTTTGGAAGTACTGTTGTAGTTCACTCACCAATTGGCTGGTTGCTTTAAAATCTTTACTTTCTAAACGAATTTCAGCACGACCACGCCATTCTCTTAGCTTTTTATTGTCGTTGTCATAGACAGGATAAGTGGTTTGAGAACCTGTTTCGATTTTAACTTTTGGGTGTTTACTCGCAATTGTTGTGGCTTGATTCATAAGTTGAGTAATTTGTGAAGAAAGCTCAGTTGGCTGTTTATGGCTTTTTTCGACAAACAAAACGACATGCATTTCATCATTAGAAACTTGACGAGTCGCATCAGCTTGTAAATTTACCACATTATAATTGAGCTGATTATCATCTCGAGCAAATAATGAGGTACTTAAAAGCGCCGTAGCGAGCAAAACGGGTAGGGTTGAGTACTTCATTTTGTTTCCTATTCTTTTGAGAGATTTTTTATCGGATAGATAAATCTTAAATTTAAATAATCTGAAAATTCTGAAGATTTTGTGGTTTGATTGTAAAAAAACACTTTAATTTACAACTTTAATATATGCTATTTTATCAATATAAAACAGTTATTTAGGTTTTATAAATAAACTATTTTGTTTTTAATTTAGCGATTCACGTTACAAATTTAGAAATGGACTGTTTTCTTTCTCTTGTCACATTGTAAGATGACAATGATTGCTGCTTGATAGTATTGTGAGTGATTAACGAAATTAAGCGTGTATAAAGTTCTAAAATTCCTTTATTTTACTGAAAAATTAGGTATCATCCGCGCTCTAGTAATGATCGTTAAAACTATCAAGCTGGAAATTCTATAAAGCACCGAGTCAAAGGACCGCAAGTCACCCGACTTATTTCTTTCAACCCATATCAGAGATGGTAATTCGATATGAGCGTTTCTTCTGTAAATCCTGCCCCTAATTCTACTAACGAATACTATTTAACTCGCCAAAGTCAGATGGAATCCAATGTTCGTAGCTATCCACGTAAATTACCATTGGCGATAGCAAAAGCTTTAGGTTGTTGGGTTACTGATGTTGAAGGTACAGAGTACCTCGATTGTTTAGCTGGGGCAGGGACATTGGCTTTGGGCCATAATCACCCTGCGGTCATTCAAAGTATCCAAGATACGATTGCAAGCGGTTTACCGTTGCATACTTTGGATTTAACAACACCTTTAAAAGATGCTTTTACTGAAGCACTTCTTGAGCAGTTACCTGGCGGTAAGGCTGAATATTGTTTGCAATTCTGTGGTCCATCTGGTGCAGATGGTACAGAAGCAGCGATAAAACTCGCTAAAACCTATACCGGTCGCAACACTGTGATCAGTTTTTCAGGTGGCTACCACGGCATGACACATGGCGCTTTAGCGATGACAGGTAATTTGTCTGCTAAAAATGCGGTAAATGGCTTAATGCCTGGCGTACAATTTATGCCATATCCGCATGAATACCGTTGTCCGCTTGGTCTTGGCGGTGAAGCTGGTGTAGATGCGTTAACGTATTTCTTTGAAAATTTCATTGAAGATGTAGAAAGTGGTGTGACTAAGCCTGCGGCTGTCATTCTTGAAGCGATTCAAGGTGAAGGCGGTGTGGTTACAGCACCAACCAAATGGTTGAAAAAAATCCGCGAAGTGACTGAAAAGCACAATATCGTTTTGATTCTTGATGAAGTTCAAGCTGGTTTTGCGCGTTCGGGCAAAATGTTTGCTTTCGAACATGCAGGAATTGAGCCTGATGTTGTTGTGATGTCTAAAGCTGTTGGTGGTAGTTTGCCACTTGCTGTATTGGGTATTAAACGTAAGTTTGATGCTTGGCAACCTGCAGGTCATACGGGTACTTTCCGTGGTAACCAATTGGCAATGGGTACTGGTCTTGCAACGATCCAAACCATTAAAGATGAAAATCTGGCACAAAACGCGACTGAACGTGGTGATTTCTTACAAGCTGAATTGAAAAAATTGGCGAATGAGTTCCCATGCATCGGAAACGTACGTGGGCGTGGCTTAATGTTGGGTGTTGAGATCGTAGACGAGCGTCAAGCGGCAGATCACATGGGTTCATTACCAGGTGATGGTCAATTGGCTGCAGCGATTCAAGCCGCTTGTTTTGATAACAAATTATTGTTAGAAAAAGGTGGTCGTAACGGCACAGTGATTCGTTTACTTTGCCCATTGATTATTACACATGATGAATGTGTAGAAGTCATTGTACGCTTTAAGAAAGCTCTTGCTGAAGCACTTGTTGCTGTTCGAGGCGCGTAATGGTTGATTTTGCAGAACATCGTAAAGCTTTACTCTGCAATGATGCTGCATCTATTGCTGACTATGAGTCAGCAATGGGTGAGGCTACAAAAGCTGTAGCTGCATGGTTGCAAAACGATAAAATGTACACTGGCGGTAGCATCAAAGAGCTTCGCAGTGAAATTTCATTTAATCCTTCAAAAGAAGGTTTGGGTGTTCAAAAAGCATTGGATCGTATGGTTGAGCTATTCTTAAACAAAAGCTTGAAAGTACATCATCCGCATTCTCTTGCGCATTTGCATTGCCCAACCATGGTCACTAGTCAAATCGCAGAAGTGTTGATTAATGCGACCAACCAATCTATGGACTCATGGGATCAAAGCCCAGCGGGTTCTTTGATGGAAGTTCAGTTAATTGACTGGCTACGTCAAAAAGTGGGTTATGGTAAAGGTCAAGCTGGTGTATTCACATCTGGTGGTACACAGTCTAACTTAATGGGCGTCTTACTTGCCCGTGATGCGTGTATTGCGAAAAATTGGAAAGACGAAAACGGTAATCCGTGGTCTGTTCAGCGCGATGGCGTGCCAAGTGAAGCAATGCGTAACGTTAAAGTCATTTGTTCTGAAAACGCACATTTCTCTGTGCAAAAAAACATGGCAATGATGGGAATGGGCTTCCAATCTGTTGTGACTGTTCCTGTGAACGACAATGCACAGATGGATACCGATGCGTTAGAGAAAACCATGGCTCACCTTCAGTCTGAAGGTAAGATCGTGGCATGTGTTGTTGCAACTGCAGGTACAACTGATGCAGGCGCAATCGATCCATTAAAAGAAATTCGTGAAATCACCAATCAATATGACACGTGGATGCATATCGACGCGGCATGGGGTGGTGCACTGATTTTATCGAATGATTATCGTTCGATGTTGGATGGTATTGAGTTATCAGACTCGATTACACTTGATTTCCATAAGCATTATTTCCAAACGATTTCATGTGGTGCATTCTTACTTAAAGATGAAGCAAACTATCGTTTCATGCATTATGAAGCTGAATATTTAAACTCAGCTTATGATGAAGAACATGGTGTGCCAAATCTTGTGTCGAAGTCATTGCAAACCACGCGTCGTTTTGATGCGTTGAAACTTTGGATGACTGTTGAATCATTAGGCGAAGAGCTTTACGGTTCAATGATTGACCATGGTGTTGGTTTGACACGTGACGTTGCAGATTATATTACTGCAACTGATGGTCTTGAAATGCTGGTAGATCCACAGTTTGCTTCAGTATTGTTCCGTGTGATTCCTGCAGGTTATCCTGTGGAATTATTGGATACACTTAACCAAAACGTCGCAGACGAATTGTTTGCACGTGGTGAAGCGAATATTGGTGTGACCAAAGTAGGTCAAAATCAATCATTGAAAATGACGACATTAAGCCCTGTTGCGACACTAGATAACGTGAAGAATCTGCTTAACCTTGTGTTGGCAGAAGCTGATCGAATCAAAGGTCCAATTGCGGATGGTACTTACGTGACAACATTAGATTAATCTGCTGTTGAAACAGAAAAAGGAGATCATTTGATCTCCTTTTTTTTATTTTCAAAATTATTAAAATATAAAATGAAGAGAATAATAAATGATCGGAACATTTAAAAATTAACTGGTTATAAGGTAATCCATTAATGAATAAAGCAATCTATAAATAGACTTCTTTAAAAAGGCATTATTCATACAACAGACTCATCATGAGTATTTCCTCATCATAACCTTCTCCCATAGGGAGGAGGGATTTTAACGTATCAGTTTATGGCCACTCAATGATCATTTTTCGACTTGTGAAAGAGATCGAAGAGATCAATGAATAAACAGAACCAGAAATAAATAGAACCAGAAATAAACAGAACCAGAAATAAATAGAACCAGAAATAAATAGAACCAGAAATAAATATAACTATAAAAGCATAATTACATACCTTATAGGTTATTGACCATCAGTAGTTCAGTTTCTAAAGTAATGACGATTATGGAAAATATGAAGATTTAAAATGGAAAACAGCACGCATCAAAGATCCATCATTAAAGAAGTGATCGATCAGCGAATGTCGGGTTACCAATGGATGGTTATTTCGCTTTGCTTTTTGATCGCTTTATTTGATGGATTCGATACTCAAGCTGTTGCATTTACGGCACCTGCTTTAGTCGATCATTTTGGTTTAGAGCCGGGTTCATTAGCACCAATTTTGACAGCAGGTATTGTTGGAATGACGATTGGTGCAATGGGATTGGGTTTGCTTGGCGATAAGTTTGGTCGAAGAAAGACTTTGTTATTTTGTACGGCAATTTTTTCAGTCTCGACTTTAGCAACAGCTTTTGTGAATCATATTGATCAAATATTTGTACTTCGTATTATCGCTGGCTTAGGCATGGGAGGTGCAACACCTGTACTTCTCGCACTTGCCGCTGAATATTCCCCACAACGATATAAAGGAATCGTCACTACAGGGGTGTTATTGGCTTTGCCAGCTGGCGCAATGTGTGGAGGTTTACTTGCAGCACAAATTTTACCTATTTTGGGATGGCAAGGAATTTATGTCATTGGTGGACTAACGCCTCTCATCCTTTTGATTGCTTTATTTTTTATCTTGCCAGAATCACTGGAATATTTAGCACAAAATGTAAAACCTTCAGCACTTGGTACGATCCAAAAAATATTAAATAAAATTTCGCCGCAAGTCATTACTATACAAGCGCAAGACTTACCTATTCTTGATAAAGTTCAAGCAGAAAAAGCAAAACTACCCATCTTATTTCAAAATGGTTTAGCTCGAACCACGATTGGTATTTGGGGAACATATTTTTTCAACTGGATCGCTTGGTTTATGTTGCTGTCATGGTTACCTACGATTCTGAAACAAGCAGGTTTAGCACCTGAACAAGCACCTTTTGCATCTGTGACTGTCAATGCGGCATTTATCGTGTTCGCGATACCTTTGGCTTTTCTTTTGCCTAAACTCAATACCACCAAAATCTTATCTTTTATGTTGGTGGTGGGATTATTTGTGGTGATTGGATTAGGAATGCTGATCGAAACTCAACAATGGGTTTATATTTTTGCCTTGATCGCATTAGCGGGGTTCGGTATTGGTGGTCAACAACTGGCTCTGAATTATTTGGTGGTTGCGGCTTATCCCACTCAAGTTCGTGCAACAGCAACAGGTTGGGCAATTGGGATGGGACGTATGGGAGCGATCATTGGGTCTGCAATCGGTGGATTCATACTGACTCAGCATGGAGTAACAGGATATTTTTATGCACTCGGTGTTCCCTTGGTTGCAGCATTAATCAGTGTGTTTTTAATTAAGCGCCATCAAATAAGCAAGGATTCTCACGGAGTTCTTGTGGATACATCTCGTTAATTTCTTGATAATTAATTTATCAGTGATTCATAAATCATTATTTTGAGTCATGATTGAAATGAGAACTCTAATTTTTTTAAAATGATTGATCACGTGAAGAATTCACCCAGCCTTATTTTGATATTTACTTAATTCTGTTTTGACAGAAGAGGGATTTGTTAAAGCTTCAATTCAGGATAGTAGTTTTTTAAAAAGAGATAATTACATATCGCAATAAATAAGGAGATCAAATGATCTCCTTATTTATTAGATTTTATTCGTGATAACTCTTTTTATAAGTCATTTTAGAAAATAAACTCATTATCAGTACTCCTTCATCCTAGGCTTCTGCTCCAAGAGAGAAAAAAAATTTTACAGATCAAATTATTTATCTGAATGATCTTTTATTTTGAATTAGGCAAGAGATCGATTTAAATAAAATATTTATAGATAACCTTACGGGTTAGGCCGCGAATAGAGGACTAAATCCCATCTTCCTCAGTAGTTTTCGATACATACTCGAACTTCGATCTGCAGGAAAGTGTGCTTCCATACTCAAATCAAGTGGTAGATATTCAGGTTTTTGATTTTCTACAATAAGACGGTCTTCTTCGAATATTTTCAAATTAAAATCATAAGCATCTTCGACGGCTAAGTCTTTATCGTAATTCCGACAAATCGGCGCAAACAGTCGAGTTTGACGAGCAGTCATGGGTGAGGCTGCATTCATAATCACTTGGCGGGCATCTATTCGACAGACCCACTCTAAATAATCGAATTAAATTTAACCGTGAACTGCACTGTGTGACGATATAGCGTTTAGAAATTAATAGGACTATTTTAAGTCCTTATATACAAGAATTTTTCGCTATTTATTTGATATTAAAAGGAGATCGTTAATCTTTTAACTTTTGTGTTTTTACTTCTTATTGTCATATTTCACAGCAAATATCATGAAATCGTCATCTGGCTGTAACCTATTTGTCATACTTTAAAATCAAAATGCATAGATCGAAATAAGTACTCAACTGAATAAAAAGTAGCGTACTTCAAATTTGTATAAATTGAGAGACTATAAAATGCGCTTTACTAATATTGCAATTGCGTTAACACTTTCTGGGGCAGCTGTTGCGACTACTGCAAATGCAGCACGTGACACCATTCAAATCGCAGGTTCTTCTACAGTATTGCCATTCGCAAGTATTGTCGCTGAAGAATTTGGTAATACATTTCCACAGTTTAAAACTCCAGTTGTTGGTTCTGGCGGTTCGTCAGGCGGTTTAAAACAATTTTGTGGCGGTGTAGGTGATAACACAATCGATATCGCTAACGCTTCACGTAAAATTAAAGATACTGAATTAGCGGCGTGTAAGAAAGCAGGCGTTAATCAAGTTCTTGAAATTAAAATTGGTTATGACGGTATCGTATTTGCTTCAAATTCAAATAAAGCAGCGTATAAGTTACGTCCACAACATGTTTTTGCAGCGTTAGCAGCTGAATTGCCATCAAATGGTAAAATGGTCGCTAACCCATATACACACTGGAATCAAATCGACAAATCTTTGCCGAATGAACCAATTACTTTAGTAATTCCAGCGTCAAATCACGGTACTCGTGAAGTTTTCCAAGAGAAAATGGTTGATGCAGGTTGTGAATCTTACAGCGCAATCAAAGCGTTAGATAAAGATGCACAAAAGAAAGCTTGTACAACTTTCCGTAAAGATGGAAAAGTTATTGAAATTGCTGGTGACTACACTGAAACTTTGGCACGTTTAAAAACGTCTCCAAGTGCAGTAGGTGTATTTGGTTTAGGTTTCTATGATCAAAACCGTGACCGTTTACGTGTTGCGACAGTGAATAACGTTGCACCATCTGAAAATACAATTCTAAATGGTTCTTATCCTGTTTCACGTCCTTTATTCTTTTATGTGAAGGGTGAACATTTAAAATCAATTAAAGGATTGCCACAATTTACTGAATACTTCTTGAATAAGAAAGTATCTGGTAAAGGTTCAAAATTGGAAAAAGCAGGTCTGATTTCTATGTCTGATAAAGAACGTGCAAAAGTTCTAGCAGACTTCAAAGCAGGTAAAGCTGTTAAGTAATGAGTCATTCAGCTGTAGGCGGTTTTAACCGCCTACAGTTTTTTGCTCAACAAAAGTTTGTCTGAGTTTAGATCGATAAAGCGTTGGAGAACACATGAATCTGCTACTCATAGGTGTGTTATTGGCTTTGATTGCCATTGCCTATCAAATTGGGTTAACCAAAAGCCGCAAATTAGCAGGTCAAGGCAACAACTCGGCTATTTTACATTCACGCCCCGGGTATTATGGTGCTTTAGTCGCGTTGTGGTGTGGTATTCCAGCATTCCTCATTTTACTGACATGGACTGTGGTAGAACCCACTGTTTTAAAACATGTTGTATTAAATAATATCCCTGCAGATATATCTGCAACGTTAGACCCCGCGAGCATTAGTGTTTTAGTGGATCGTGTTCAGGCGATTGCCTCTGGGTTTGGGGTGAGTGATCAAGCTCTTCCTTATGAATTATCTGCCGCAGAGCAGTTGGCTAAGTTTCAAAGTATCGGTGTTTTTGCAAAAGTGGCTGTGGTCATTTCTGCCGCATTGATGGGCTTAGTTTGGGCCAAGAAAAAAATATCAGATCAATACCGTGCCCGTAATCATGTTGAAAAAATTCTAAATATAAGTTTAGCCTTGTGTTCAGGCGTAGCCATCCTCACCACGATCGGTATTGTGATGTCGATGTTTAGTGAGGCAATGCGATTCTTTAGTTTTGTCAATCCGATTGATTTTTTCTTCGGTACAGAATGGAATCCAGGCTTTAGTACTTCAGGTAGTGCTGAAGGGCGTTATGGTCTCTTGCCATTATTATGGGGCACACTCATGGTGAGTGGTATCGCCTTGATGGTCGCGATTCCTATCGGTCTCATGATTGCCATTTATTTAGCAGAATATGCCTCTGCAAGTTTTCGTTCTTGGGCAAAACCGACCATTGAGATTTTAGCGGGTATTCCAACCATTGTTTATGGTGTATTTGCTTTAATGATTATCGGTCCATTCATGAAAGATGCGGGTGAACTTATTGGGTTGCATATCAATGCTACCAGTGCACTGACAGCAGGTTTTGTGATGGGGATTATGATTATTCCATTTGTGTCATCACTCTCTGATGACATTATTACGCAAGTACCACGCTCATTACGTGATGGATCATTAGGTTTAGGTGCGACCAAGTCCGAAACAATTCGTCAGGTGGTCTTGCCTGCCGCATTACCCGGCGTTATCGGTGCCTTTTTATTAGCCGCATCTCGTGCCATTGGGGAGACGATGATTGTGGTACTGGCAGCAGGTAATAGTCCATTACTCCATATCAACCCATTAGAAGCTGTCTCAACCGTCACAATCACAATCGTTAACCAACTTACAGGTGATACTGATTTTGCAAGTCCTCAAGCATTGGTTGCATTTGCACTGGGCTTAACATTATTTGTGATTACGTTAGGCTTAAACATTGTTGCACTGTTTATCGTGCGTAAATATCGTGAGCAATACGACTAATGAGCACTTCAAATCCTTCTCCGTTAGGTCAACCAATGAATGACCCACAAGCAGCAATCGAACTGCGTGAAAAACGTAAACAGAAAATTGCCAGTACATTATCGAAACGACATCGTAAGGAAAAAGCCTTTCGGATGTTTGGTTTGTCATCAGTTGTAGCGGGTCTATTGTTTGTAGCTTTACTATTTAGCAGTATCTTGGCGAAAGGTTTGCCAGCATTTTGGCAAAGTAGTATGGAACTTCCTGTTTATTTTGACCCTGCCATTGTGCAAGTGTCAAAACAGCCTGTTCAAACAGATACTGAAACGCCAGCACAGTTCCAAGAGCGTTATATCGCTTGGCAAACTGAAGTGGGTATGGTGGATTGGGATGCCTTAATCGTCAATGCGATTGTGGCTAAGGATCCATCGCTTGCGAATCAACGCGATGACTTATCGACTCTATATACCAGTTCAGAAACGTATCGTATTCGAGATATGTTTATGAATGATCCGAGTTTATTGGGTCAAAGAGAAGATATTAAAGTATTGGCAGATGCAAATGTCGATGTTTGGCTCAAAGGTAAGATCGATCGATCACTGGCTGATGAGCAACAACAGTTAAGCCCTGAAGTTCGTCAATTGGCAGATGATTTAGAAGCCAAAGGTGTGATCGAAAGTACCTTTAACACCAACATTTTTACCAGTCCAGACTCGCGTAGTTCACCAGCGACCTCAGGTTTGGCAGGCGCTTTCATGGGCTCTTTGTTCATGATGTTGATTGTGATCTTTATTTCGATTCCAATCGGTGTAGCTTCCGCCATTTATCTGGAAGAATTTGCACCTAAGAATGTTTTGACAGATATTATTGAAGTCAATATTAATAACTTGGCAGCAGTACCATCGATTGTGTTTGGTTTACTGGGTGCAGCGATCTTTATTGGTTGGATGCATTTACCTTTATCTGCGCCATTGGTTGGTGGTTTAGTTCTCAGTTTGATGACTTTGCCAACCGTTATTATTACCACCCGAGCATCATTAAAAGCCGTTCCTCCTTCGATTCGTCAAGCGGCTTTAGGCTTAGGTGCTTCTCGTTTACAAACCGTATTCCACCATGTTCTTCCACTTGCATTACCGGGTATTTTGACGGGTGCAATTATTGGTGTAGCACAAGCATTGGGAGAAACAGCCCCATTGTTATTAATTGGTATGAGTGCTTTTGTTGCGAGCGTACCTGCAACTCCATTTGATCAATCTACTGCGTTACCTGTACAGATCTTCTTATGGCAAGGTAATGAATTACGTAATTTCTTTGAAGGACGTACTGCCGCAGCCATTATTGTATTGCTTGCTTTAATGATTAGTTTAAACAGTCTGGCAATATGGTTACGCAAAAAATTTGAAGTACGCTGGTAATTGAGGGCATGATATGAGTACTTTTACAGCGACAAAAAATAATCCCTTAGAACAGGATAAATCAGTGAATTCAGAAAACACTTCATCTACATTAACTGATGCGAATCAGAAACAAACGTCTACTTCTTTTGTTTCTCAATTCGATACACAGTCTTCAAGTAAGAAAGATGCTAAGTCTGATCAAGTTAAAATCAGCACTTCAGATGTCCATGTTTATTATGGCGAAGCTGAAGCGATTAAAGGCATTGATTTAAACATCTATCAAAATGAAGTGATCGCATTTATTGGTCCATCGGGATGTGGTAAATCTACATTTCTACGTACTTTAAATCGCATGAATGACACGATTGATTCTTGTCGTGTAACGGGCAAAGTACTGTTGGATAATCAAGATATCTATGATCCTAACTTGGATGTCGTGTTACTTCGTGCACAAGTCGGTATGGTGTTCCAAAAGCCGAACCCATTCCCAAAATCTATCTTTGACAATGTTGCATATGGTCCGAAACTTCATGGTTTGGCTCGTGATAAATATGATCTTGAAGAAATTGTGGAAAATAGTCTGCGTAAAGCGGGTCTGTGGGAAGAAGCCAAAGATCGCTTAAACCAGCCAGGTACGGGTCTTTCAGGTGGTCAACAGCAACGTTTGTGTATTGCACGAACTATTGCGGTGAGCCCTGAAGTGATTTTAATGGATGAACCATGTTCTGCGCTGGATCCAATTGCGACTGCGAAAATTGAGGAGTTGATCTCTGAGCTTTCAACTCAATTTACGATCGCAATTGTGACGCATTCAATGCAACAAGCTGCACGTGTATCGGATCGTACTGCTTATTTCCATTTGGGTGATTTGATCGAAGTAAACTCAACTGAAAAAGTATTTACGCAGCCAGAGCATCAGCTTACTGAAGCTTATATCACAGGTCGCTTTGGTTAATTTTAATCAGCTTTTAAAATGGCTTTAAAATGATTTGAGAATGCTTTTAGAATGACAATAATTAAAAAAGAGCCTAGAGGCTCTTTTTTAATATCAGTGCTTTATGTTGGACACTAAACCAATGATTCACCGCTATCGAGTGCTACTTTATAGTCCCGATATAAACCGACACAGAGCGTGATGAGTACACCAACCGCTAGTGTTGGCCATAGCATTAAGTAGAGTGTTAAAAAAGTAGGGTTCATGTGAGGCTCCTTATTTTCCTTGTTCAGGTAGATCGTGGAATTCAATGACCTTTTCATTGATTTTATTAAAATTAAACGCTGGTTGTTTATTGAGTAAGCTTAAAATGGTACAGACCACGGCACTTGCACCATAAGCAGTCAGCGAACTCAAAAGGGTGAGGTGGTGACGTAAAAAATCGATTGTGTTGGGCATTAATATCAAGATGGAGCTAATCCCAACCACGAGTGCCACATTTTTACCAAAGAAACCAAAACTCATTAGGCCTAAAACAACACCTGCACCCACTGTGGCAATAATTTCAAAGCCAAGTGCTGTGAAGCTTTGTAATGGAATAAGTTCAAAACGAATCAATAAAAATGCAACAAATGCAGTGAGTACAGACCAGTTGAAGGCGCGTGCATTAACTCTGTCCCAATACAGACTGGCAATAACAGGGAATACAATTGCACCCCAAAGTGCACCGACAAAAATCAGCATTGATAAAATATCAAACTTCATCGTGGCAAAGATCATGCCCAGCATCGTGGCCACGATCATGGTGATCCGACCAATGAACAGCATTTTTTTCGGATCAGGACGATTTTTTGCAATTTGCTTACCGTAAATATCGGTCATGACTAAGGCGGACAGTGCTGATAGATCTGAATCAGCAGTGGATGATAGAGCCCCGATAACCATGATAAAGAGCAAAGCAACCATAAATGGGGACAAATATGTCGCTGCCATTTGTGGAATGAGGTTGTTTAAGTTGCCATCAATCGGCTGTATGCCTGCAAATAGCGCCAATAAACCTAACATGCCGAGACCAATTACGATGGCTGCATAACCAATGGTTGCTGTAATAAAACTTGGTTTTATTAAGTCTTCACGAACAGCAAATAAGCGCTGAGCAATGGTTTGATTACCAATTGCATATGCTAAAACTGCCACAAAGAAGGGTGCACCTTGTTCTAAAAATGCAGTTTTTGAGAAAAAGTCGAGTTGTTCAGTCGTTAGATTAGACACTCCTGTTTGGAACAGGCTTGGACCACCAAGTGTAAAAAATAACGTGGGGATAATGATCACAGCAGCAAGGATCATGGCTATCAACTGACCGAAGTCAGTAAATACTGATGAGCGGAAACCAGACCATAGGGTGTACGATAAAACCCCAATACCGGTAATGAGAACGCCATGAACAAAACTCAATGGCGATAAAATCTCAACCAAGGCACCTGCGGCAGTAAAATTGACCATCAAGCTGATGACACTGCCGACTATATTTGAACCCGCCAAAATCATTTGGCTTTGACTACCATGACGTGCATGCATGATTTCGGCAAGGGTATGGGCATTAGGTGCTAATTTACGAAAGCGTTTGCCGAAGGGATAGATGAATAAAATCATCAATGCACCCCAGAAACCATAATGGAATGCGCCCGATACACCATATTTATAGCCTGCTGAAGCAGCTGCATAAAATGAAGCGGCCCAAATCCAAGTGGCGGTCATACTAGCCGCAGCCATACCAAAACCGATCGAGCCATTCGAGACCATGTAGCCATCGACATTTTCGTTTTTTTGCCCGATTTTGAGCGAAAGAAAAAAAGTAATACCGTAAAAACAAAGCATCAATAGCACAACTGATGTGCTAGAAAATTGAAACATATTCATTCCTTAAGCGGGTCATTCCTCGATTAGCTTGATGTTAAATAAGCAATCTGATGAATGGCAGATTAAGGCTCTTGTATAGACAGAGCAGGATGTTGTAAAAATTTAAATACCTGTAATAAAAAGATATTTATCCATTTTCTACAACACGCGTTAACGTTTGCGGGTAAGACCTAATGATGGGATACCCAAAAAAGCAGTTTTTGAGTGTAACATGACAACATCATAAATACTGATGAAGTCAACATTAATCCAGTAATTTGCCTGATATATGGAGATCTTCATTCAAATCTATTTGTTTTGAGCGAAACTAAATACTATTTAAAACAATTGCTTATAATGAACTATATTTATCTATATGTTTTAAATCATTTTTTTTAAAAAACAAGTAACAAAATTTTAAAATGTAGCGTTTATGTAATAAGTTGAGACTGTTTTGGCACTATTTTCTCATGAAAAGATCTTAATGATTAATCCATGAATATCATTTAAATGACTGTTTATCATCCTTTCAAATTTACTGGATATCAGAAAGAGCAGCGTCTTCAAGTGTCTAAAAATTAGAATGTGAATATTTAACATCGGGATCTATGCTGAATGATCAAAATGTGTCTGAATTTTTAGAAGTACGATTAAAAGTGTAATGAGAAGAATGACTGGCAGTCTGATCAGATCATTGATTTGCTATATAGTTTGATTTGTGACTGGGTGAATAGCTTAAAAGAAGAAACCAAATGTGCTTTTAAAATCATCAATAAGACTTCAACATGACGAAAGCGAAATGCATACTGGATATCAATATAGTCGTTTAAAATGACGGATATAGCGACTTTAAGATTTGCTAAAGTGTGTAAAATTTAAATCTTTTCACTGAAATTAAATGAATTTTATAAAAATCAGCATTCATTAATCAGGATAAACTTGCTTTTTCATCTAGCTGATTAAGCGAATACGAAGTAGAATATGCGCTCTCTATCAAGTCACATTGGCGGTATGATCCACAAGATCCTGCCCGCGGAGCCAAATCAGCATGTATATCGTGGCCGGTGCATCAGCACATTCTTCTTTTAAGAAAACTCAACTCTTAAATCGTTTAACGTCAATGAGTTCAGTTCAATCAATCGAAAGTCAATGGATTTATCTGTTTGATCAAGCGCTTAACGAGCAGCAGCAACAATCTGCACTAGCGCTTTTAAATGACGGTCAGTTATTTGAAGTTCGCCAAGCAGCAGCTGATGAAATTCAGATTCTTGTGACACCACGTTTGGGGACGATTTCTCCGTGGTCATCTAAAGCGACTGATATTTTTGCCAATTGTAATACACCGATACACCGCTTAGAACGCGGTGTTTTGTTTACTTTAAAAGGTATTTCTGAAGTTTCTGATCAGGTTAAGCTGGCTCTACATGACCGTATGACTGAATCAGTATTTACAGAAATCGATCAAGCAGCCGCACTCTTTACAGAGACTGAACCAAAGCCATTGAACTCAATTGATATCTTGGGTCAAGGTAAAGAAGCATTGGTCAAAGCAAACTCTGAATTTGGCTTTGCACTGTCTGATGAAGAAATTGATTATTTAACAGAAGCATTTAATAAAATAGGTCGTAATCCGCATGACATCGAATTGATGATGTTTGCGCAAGCGAACTCTGAGCATTGTCGACATAAAATTTTTGGTTCTGAATGGACGATTGATGGTGAAAAACAACCATTGTCATTGTTCCAAATGATTAAAAATACCTATAAAGAATCACCTACAGATGTATTGTCAGCATATAAAGACAATGCTTCTGTGATTGTGGGTTACGACACTCACCGTTTTTATCCAAAACTAGATGTTGAGTCAGGTCACCACGTTTATAAATATAAGAGCCAAGCTGCTCATATACTAATGAAAGTAGAAACGCACAACCATCCGACTGCAATTGCACCTTTTGCTGGTGCTGCAACAGGTTCGGGCGGTGAAATTCGTGATGAAGGTGCGACAGGTCGTGGCGGTAAACCAAAAGCGGGTTTAACGGCATTCACTACTTCGAACTTGAATATTCCGGGCTTTGAACAACCGTGGGAAGAGAACTACGGCAAACCATCGCGTATGGCATCTCCACTGCAAATCATGATTGAAGGCCCACTGGGTGGCGCAGCATTCAATAATGAGTTCGGTCGTCCTGCGTTAAATGGTTATTTCCGTACCTTTGAACAAAAAGTCAATGGTGATGTTAAAGGTTTCCATAAGCCAATTATGATTGCGGGTGGTTACGGTAATATTCGTCCTGACCATGTTGAAAAAGATCCGATTTTACCAGGTGATTTGCTGATTGTTTTGGGCGGTCCAGCCATGTTGATTGGTTTGGGTGGCGGCGCAGCATCTTCTGTAGACAGTGGTAAATTGGGTGAAAATCTAGATTTTGCTTCGGTACAACGTGAAAACCCAGAAATGGAACGTCGTTGCCAAGAAGTGATTGATACCTGCTGGCGTATGGAAGACTACAACCCAATCGTATCTGTACATGATGTGGGTGCGGGCGGTGTTTCAAATGCAATGCCAGAATTGGTGAATGACCATGAATTGGGTGCGGTGCTTGATCTTCGTAAGATTCCATCATTAGAGCCTGGTATGTCTCCAATGGAGATCTGGTCAAATGAAGCACAAGAGCGCTATGTACTTGCAATTCGTCCTAGTTCTTTAGAATTGTTTGAATCGATTTGTGCACGTGAACGTTGCCCGTTTGCAGTATTGGGTGAAGCCACTGAAGCACGTCACTTGACTGTTGAAGATCCGCTGTTTGAAAACAAAGCTGTGGATATGCCAATGCAAGTGATGCTTGGTGGTACGCCACGCATGAGTCGTTCTTATGAAGCAATAGAACGCAAAGGCGATGACTTTGATGGCTCTAAAGTAGAATTGAAAGATGCCATTTTCCGTGTCTTAAAAAATCCAACAGTTGCCTCTAAGTCATTCCTTATTACCATTGGTGATCGTTCGATTACGGGTATGGTTGCGCGTGATCAGTTTGTCGGCCCTTGGCAAGTGCCTGTGGCTGATGCTGCGGTAACCACAACAAGTTTGCAAGGTTATACCGGCGAAGCGATGGCAATGGGCGAGCGTCCACCTGTTGCACTGTTAAATCCTGCAGCTTCTGCACGTTTATCTGTCGCTGAATCTATTACTAACATCATGTGTGCCAACATTGAGCAGATTAGCGACATTAAATTGTCTGCAAACTGGATGGCTGCTGCTGGTCAAGAAGGCGAAGATCAAGCCTTATTTGAAGGCGTGAAAGCCATTGGTATGGAAATGTGTCCTGCGTTGGGCATCGCAATTCCAGTGGGTAAAGACTCATTGTCTATGCGTACCACGTGGAATGATGAGGGTGAAGATAAGTCTGTAACTTCACCAATGTCAGGTGTAATTACTGCATTTGCACCAGTACTTGATGTACGTAAGACACTTACACCAGAATTGAAAAATGAAGAATCTGTACTGGTTCGTATTGATCTTTCTAAAGGTCAGTTCCGCTTAGGTGGTTCGATCTTAGCGCAAGTCTATAAAGCAATCGGTTCTGTTACACCTGATGTCGATAGTTTTGATGAATTCAAAGACTTCTTTGCATTGGTACAAGACTGGAATAACCGTGGCTTGATTAAGGCTTATCATGACATTGGTGATGGTGGCTTATTGGCAACTGTTGCTGAAATGATGTTTACATCGCGTTTAGGTGTGGCACTTGAACCACAATCTACAGCGGCGTTATTTGCAGAAGAAATTGGTGCAGTACTCCAAATTTCTAAAGCAGACTGGGCAAGCTTAGAAGCGGAAGTCGCTGCATCTACATTGAAAGATGCAATCGCTGTTGTTGGTACTGTAAATCAATCAGATACATTAACAGTGAATGATTTAGTCCTTGATCGTGTTGAATTACAACAGGCTTGGACTGAGGTTTCATACCAAATCCAACGTTTACGTGACAATGTTGAAACAGCAGATCAAGAATATAGCTTGATCGCAAATAAAGAGCATAAAGGTTTAATCGCTCAAGCAACATTTGACTTGAATGAAGAAATTGAAGCTCCATATATCAATTTACGTCGTCCAAATATGGCCATCTTGCGTGAGCAGGGTGTTAACGGTCATGTTGAAATGGCAGCCGCTTTTGATAAAGTGGGCTTTAATACCATTGATGTACACATGAGTGATTTACTTGCAGGTCGTGTTAGCCTAGATGAGTTCGAAGGCTTAGTGGCATGTGGCGGCTTCTCTTACGGTGACGTATTGGGCGCAGGTGGTGGTTGGGCGAAGTCAGTATTGTTCAATCCAAAATTGCGTGATCAATTTGAGCAATTCTTTAACCGTGATGAAACCTTTTCACTCGGTATTTGTAATGGTTGCCAAATGTTGTCACAACTTGCACCGTTAATTCCTGGTGCGGAAAATTGGCCACGTTTCCATCGTAATCAATCAGAAATGTTTGAAGCGCGCGCTGTGAATGTTCGTGTAGAAAAATCTAACTCTGTCCTGTTACAAGGGATGGAAGGTTCGATTCTTCCGATCGCTGTTGCACATGGTGAAGGTCGTGTGGTTGCTTCTGAGCAGAGCATTGCTGCACTGAATACAGGCAATCAAGTGACTTTACGTTATGTAGATAGCTTTGGAAATCCAACTCAGCATTATCCATTAAATCCAAATGGTTCACCTGAGGCGATTACTGGTGTGACGTCTACGGATGGTCGTGCAACGATTATGATGCCGCATCCTGAACGTAACTTCCGTGCAGTTCAGCATTCTTGGAAACCAGAAGATTGGGATCAAGATGGTGCATGGTTACGTATGTTCCGTAACGCACGTCAATTTATTGGTTAATGTTAATTCATAAATAAAGAAAAAGTCCCGAAAGGGGCTTTTTTTTGCCTTTACAAAGCATGTTACAGTTTAAAACTTGGTTTAATTTTTGCATTGAGTAGAGTATAGAAATCAGTGATGATTTTTTGCGCTATACCTGTTCGATGTTAAATTGGAATGAGGTGATAAAATGATAAGAATTGAACGTTATACAAGTATTGATAAAGTCGCTCTACGTCAAAAAGGATGGATGTGGTTTGGTGTGGTTATTGTTTTGCAGGTTTTATTTCTTTCTTTGAGTTATATTCTGAATGTGTAAATGAGTAGTTTTGATTTGCGATTCTTTATTTGGATTGAACTTCCACACATGTGATAGAACATGGGGAGTGCTTTTGTGCAAGATAAAAGTTTTTTATTAGGCAGAGTGTGCATTAGACTTCTTTCAAAAGACATTATTGACGCAATACCGTCATAATAAGTATTCCCTCATCCTAATCTTCTCCCAAAGGGAGAAGGGATTTTACAAATCAATTTATTGTAACTTAATGAGTATTTTCGACTTATGAGCGGGGTCTATCCTTGTATCTCTGCCTAATTTGCGACATTTAAATTACAAATTATTTAATTTGATTTCTTATTTGAAAATGTTTTCGTAAAAAGAATAAAAGAAATCAGTTCTTTTAAATCTGCTTATTGGGATTGAACCTGGGTAAAGTGGAGAAGATACTTCAATTAAAAATCCGAAGTTTAAAAGTTCCATGTTTGGATTTTCAATGTCATATTCAAAATCAGGATCATCTCGATTTGTTTTAATGGAATACAATTCATCTATTAAAAAAAGAAGATGGCTATTCAGTCTCATAGTTATATAAGTATATTCATCAAAATTTTGCTTAGACGCTATTTTATTTACATATAAAGAAAATGCTTTCGCAAGCATTTGAGCTTGCTTTTCAAGAGTAGTACTTTCTAAAATTTTAAATATTTCAAAGCCTAACCTTTGATTATTAGGGTTCTCTTTCATGAACTTCTCAACATCACTTTCATCTATTTCAAAAGTGTCTAGAAAAGTTTTAACTTGTAAAAAATAAAGAGCTTCATTCGAAAGTTTTGTCTGAAGATAAGTCTCATTTGCTGAGTTTTTTAAAGCCTCAGGAATTCCGAAAGTTCCACTGTTTCCAAATTGCCATAATAAATGTTTTGAAGTTGTTGAAATATATTGCAGTAAAGGATGATTATTCATAATGGAATTTTGAGATTATAATTTCTATTAATATATAGATTTTTGATAAATAATGCTTAAACTCATTTACTACGTTCCTGAATCACATCTTGAATCAACCAAGCTCGCCATTTTTGAAGCAGGTGCCGGTGGCATCGGTAATTATGAACATTGTGCATGGCAAGTCTTAGGCACAGGTCAATTCAAACCGATTAAGGGGGCGCAACCATTTATAGGCGAGTTGGATAGCTTAGAACAAATTCCAGAATGGCGAGTTGAAACCATAGTTCCAGAAGACAAAGCATCAGTGGTGGTAAAAGCATTAAAGGCAAGCCATCCTTACGAAGAGCCTGCCTTTGAATTCATACAAATTTTAGATATTCAGTTTTAAACTTTCTGAATAAACAAATCACGATTAAAACGATATTGCGGATAAAATACGCCATCTTCAGCACGTTCACCCGCGCCAATCACCATAATCGGATGCTCTTCATCACTCAGATTTAAAGTTTGACGAACCAATGGCTCATCAAAACCCTCCATCATGCAACTATCAAAGCCATGTGCACGTATGGCTAAAACCAAGTTTTCACATGCGAGTGCAGTGGTCTTGCTGGCCCATAAAATAGAGTCGGCAGGCGTAAAAGCTGTAACAGGCAATTGTTTACCTAACTTACGTGCCACACCAAAAGACACTTTTTTAAAACGACCCAGCGCATTGAAATAACCAGTTTTATAATTCAATGGAATGTAGGTGTAGTATTTTTTAATCAGGGGTGGAACTTCAGGAAATGGAAATTCATTGATATTTCGTTTTGCCATTTCATTGATACGATCTGTCCGCGCAACGCATACAATTAATTCAGCAGCAGTACGTGCAGCCCACTGATTGAGACATGCTTTAATGATCTTTTCTTTTTTGGCTGGGTTCTGAACGACATAGAACGTCCAAGGTTGTAAGTTCGATGAATTCGGAGCCAGTAAAGCCAAATCCAGGCAGTCATCTAAAACATCAGTTGGAATCGGTTTATCCGTAAACTTGCGCACAGAACGGCGACTTTTGACTACTTTTCTAAAATTTTCAATATCTATATTGAGTGGAGCAGCCTCATGATAACGCTTTTTGGTTTGATCAGAATCTGTTTTTGAATTTGGCTTAGAATTTGACATATCAACTCTCAAAACGATGTAAAGGGGATAGGTATCATCAGGGTTAAATTAACTTGTTAACTCAGTGCAGTTATCTAAAAACTTAATTTTCAACTCTTAGGATTTAAAACTTAAGATTTAAAACTTAGGATTTAAATCATGGAATTTAAAGTATTCCATAAGCACTGAGTTTTGATTAATCCAATTTTAAAAGCACTAAATTAATTAAACTGCGTAAAGTCAGGCTTACGTTTTTGCATAAAGGCCTGAACGGCTTCCATCATTTCTGGTGAACCCACACGACTCATAAAAATAACAGCTTCATGGTCAATCCATTCCACAATTTCATCAACATTGTGCTTCATTAAGGCTTTAGATTGCTTTAACGACGCCAAAGGCAATGCTGCTAAATGTTCAGCTTGTTTTTGAGCTGTAGCGTAAGCATCTTCAACTACGGCATTCACAAGGTTGGCAGACAAAGCCACCTGACTATTAAATTTTTGTGCAGTAAATAAAAGCTCTGCTGCTTTGTGATAACCCGCTTGTTCAACCAATAATTTACTCGAAGCGCCTTCTGGAGACAGACCGAGGCTCACAAATGGAATTTGAAAAAGGGCGGTATCATCGCTATATACCAGATCGCAGTGCAATAGAATCGTAACACCAATGCCAATTGCAACACCACGCACAGCAGCAATTAAAGGTTTTGAGAATTTGGCCGCTGATTTTAATAATACAAATGGAGGGCCGTCCTGTGCACGAATTTGGTCTTTCATCGCCGCAGACTTCATAAAGTCTTGCATGTCATTTCCCGCACTGAAGTCAGTATCTTCACCACGTAAAATCACGACTCGAACTTCTTGATTTAAATCAGCTTCATCTAATGCTTGAGCAATCCAGAGATACAGTTCGCTGTACAATGCATTTTTGGCTTGAGGACGATTAATGGCCAATGTTAAAACGCCTTGATCCAATTTAGCGTTCAAATGTTCATGAGGTTGTTGAATACAGCTCAATGTCATCGTACTATCCTTGCTTTCAATTGATTAAGTTTTATGAATGCTATTATGTCGCATATTTATTAAAGTGGCACAACTGGCGAGTTCATAAAAAGTTAGCGTCGTTATGAAATATAAATTTGATTATCTGGTGTTTATTGGTCGCTTTCAGCCGTTCCATTTGGCACATATGCAAACCATTAAGATTGCTTTAAAAAATAGCCAAAATATAATTTTAGCTTTAGGTTCTGCACAAGCTGAAAGGAATATCAAAAATCCTTTTTCAGCGGATGAAAGGCAGCAGATGATCTTGTCTAACTTTTCTGAATCAGATCAAAAACGCATTCATTTTATACATGTGATTGATGTTTATGATGATCAAAAATGGCAAAAGCTAGTGAAATCTTTGGTCGCAGCGCAGGTGAGTGAGCGTGATAATGTTGGATTAATTGGTCATTTTAAAGATGATTCATCATATTACCTCAAGTTTTTTCCAGAATGGGAAATGCTCGAGTTAGAGAGTCTTAAAGGTTCGATTTCAGCTACGCCAATACGTGAAGCGTACTATCGTGGAGAAATTATAGAGTCGGCATTGCCACTCGGCAGTAGTGATTTTCTCAGAAAATTTCAAAGTTCGCCTATCTTTCGACAACTACAGATCAAGTTTGAAAATGCGGATCAATCAAACCTCGATTAACGCAGCTAGATTAGAGAATTTCAATTCATTGGTTTATAGAAATCATCTTTGAGGAATTAATCCTGCTTAATCGTATTCAGGATTTTTTCAGTACTTTGGAGCTCAGTTAATTTAACTAAGTTAGATTTTTAACCAAGCTATTTAAACTTATGGATTAGAATTCTTTCATAAATCATTGTTCACAAAAAAATATTATTATTCATTGTTCCTCACCTTCTCCAAAGGGAGAAGGAATTTTTACATATCAGTTTATTTCTACTCAATGATCATTTTCTGATTAATGATAGAGCTTTTTTTAAACGAATTGATTTATTTAAATTGATTTAATTGAAGTATTTTAAGCCAAGCCATTTAAGCTAAGTCATTCATATGCAACTGAGCTTTTGCTTTAAGTGTCTCTGTAAGTAGGTGGAGCTGGGGGCTTTGTTGTTTCCAGTGATGCCAATACAAGTTTAGTTCAAGACTCGCTCGTTGAAATACTTGAACCAGCTCACCATTTTCTAAAGCTGATTTCGCTTGAAATTCGGGCACCCAGCCAAAACCTAAACCAGTAAAAATTGCATCATAAAAAGCACTGTATGAAGGTATAGAGTGATGCGGGTATTGGTTTGCATTTAAACCAAAATTTTGCTGAATATAGTCAGTATGTAAGCGATCTTTTTCATTAAAAATCACAGCAGGAGCAGATCGTAAATTTTCACGATGAAATCCAGAGTTAAACCACTTTTTCATAAAAAATGGGGTCGCAACCAAATGATATTTCATCTTTCCTAAAAATTCAGCAACACAGCCTTTCATTGCATCTGCTTGGGTGGTCAGGCAAGCATTGACTTGTCCTGCTTCCAATAAGTGATGTGTTTGTGATTGATCATCGACAAGAAAATGGATAATGATTTTATGCTCAATCAGTGTGTGCTGAAGCGCTGGCAATAGCCATGTTGCAAGTGAATCGGCATTGCTCGCGATATTGAGTTTTACAAATCCATCGTGATGATTTTGTCCGCCTAAATCTTGAATAAAAGATTCCTCGAGTCTTTGTTGATGTTGTAAGAAGTGAAGTAATGTTTCACCGGCATGAGTGAGTCGACAGGGGCGATCACGAACCAGAAGTAAATGCCCCAGATGTTTTTCTAAATTCTGTACGCGAAGTGTCACAGCCGATGCCGTGATATGCAAAGTTTGAGCGGCGAGATCAAAACTACCGACTTGAGCCACTGCCAAAAATGCATCTGTTTGCTTAGGATTTAACATGATTAGTTATTGAGTATTTTTTAGTTATATTGATATTAACTCAGTTTTAGTTATTTTGGTTCAAGATTCGGGATAATCACTTCATTCAAAATTTGAGTGAAGTAATATGTGGGCTGAGTTATTAAATGGTGAGCTAGAGGCAATACTGACGGGCTTTATGGTCGGTTTGAGTTTAATTGTTGCGATTGGTGCTCAGAACGCTTTTGTACTTAAACAGGGCTTAAAGCAACAATATATTTTTTGGATTTGTTTGGTTTGTGCATTCTCGGATTCATTACTGATTTTGCTTGGGGTTGCTGGCTTTGCCCAAGTCGTTGAGCATTATCCAAATCTTGTACAAATCTCCAAGTATTTAGGTGCCTTGTTTCTATTGGCCTATGGTGCTCAGCATTTTTATAGTGCTTTTAAACTAACGCAATCACTACTGCCTACTGAGCAAAGCCCTCAGAGTTTTATGCAAGTTATTCTATTGTGCCTAGCTTTAACATGGTTGAACCCACATGTTTATTTAGACACTGTTGTTTTGGTCGGCTCTGTGTCAACACAATATTCACTTTATCAATGGTGGTTTGCAAGCGGTGCAGTTTGTGCGTCTTGGTTATTCTTTTTTAGTTTAGGGTATGGTGCTAAATTTTTATTACCTTATTTTTCAAAGCCAATTTCATGGAAAATTTTAGATTTTTTCATTGGTATAGTGATGTGGATCATTGCATTTAGTTTGATCTATAACACCTGAGAAGATCGTGAATTGAGAAGAATTCAGATGAATTGAAGTGAGTAAAAGCGATTTGAGTTAAAGAACATTGAATTGAATCGAATCGAAGAAAAGAGCACTTCGGTTAAATAAAAAATACTCCCTCACGGGAGTATTTTTTTTGTTAGTCAGCTTTAAATTTTAATGCTTAGGCTTGAAGTTGTTTTAAATCTTCTAATACCAGTTCTGCATGACCTGCTGCTTTGACTTTACGGTATTCTTTAACGAGTTTTCCATTATTGAAGATGAACGTTGAGCGTTCAATACCCATTACTTTTTTTCCATACATATTCTTTTCTTTAATCACATCAAAGTGTTGACATAACTTTTCTTCTTTATCACTGATTAAATTAATCGTCAGTTCTTGTTTTTCAGTGAAATTCTGATGTGCTTTTACAGAATCACGAGACACACCTAAAATCGTCGTATTTAAGTCATCGAATTGACTTTTCAAACTGGAAAAATCAGTTGCTTGTGTGGTGCAACCTGGTGTTGAATCTTTTGGATAGAAATAGAGGATTAACCATGGGGTTGCTAATTCAGTTAAGTTCACTTCACCTGTTGTGGTGTTAAAGCTTTGATTCGGTAAGCCTAAAGATTCAGTGCTCATGTATTTCTCCACATAATAAAAATTATAAATTGATCAAACTTTATAAGATTTTACATACAAAATGAGCCACTAAAAGTGGCTCATCAGATGTTGCAAAACGATTATTTCTTCGCTTGAGCAGCTTTCATTGCTTCTTCAGTTAAGGTTTTTAATTTACCTGTTAACTGAGGACCAAAACATGCTTGAAGATCAGTATTTTGCTTTTGAACAAACGCTAAAGTGGTCGGGCTTTTCTTTTGGTTAATGGTACTTTGGATTTCCCATTTTTGTGCATTTGTTAATTTACCATCAGCATCGATAGCACATGAACAGTATTTGCTGACTTCAGCAGCGGTAAGTTTTTTGCTTTTCGCTGTTTCATCTTTACAAACATTAACTAATGCAGATTTAACATTTGTGCTTTTATAAGCTTGCTGCATTTTATTTGCATCATCTGCAAACGTTGCTGTAGAAGCGAAAGCAATCGCAGACACAAATGTAGAAAGAAGAATGTTTGATTTTAAGTTTTTCATATAGGGGCACCCTGTTATTACGGTATATAACGTGTTGGGTCTTCGATACCTGCGTCCATAAAACCTTGTTTACGCAAACGACAACTATCGCATGTTCCACATGCACGTCCTTGGTCATCTGCTTGGTAGCAAGACACCGTTTGACTGTAGTCTACGCCATGTTCTATGCCTAAGCGAATGATATTTGCTTTGGATAATTGTAGTAAAGGTGTTTCAAATTTAAGGGGTTTTCCTTCAACACCTACTTTTGTTGCCAAGCGTGCCATCTTTTCAAAAGCATCGATGAACTCAGGGCGGCAATCTGGATAACCTGAATAATCTACTGCATTAATACCAATGACAATCGCTTCTGCACCAAACACTTCTGCTGCTGCAAGTGCATAAGACAAGAAAATGGTATTTCGAGCGGGTACATAAGTGACAGGAATACCATCTTGCTCATGATCAGGTACGTCGATACTGTGATCTGTAAGCGCTGAGCCACCGAGATTACCTAAATCGATGTTGATTACACGATGTTCAACACCCGCATTTTGGGTGAGCTTACGTGCAGCATCAAGTTCGGTGGTTGAACGTTGACCGTACATGAAGCTAATCGCGATACATTCATAACGTGCTTGAGCCCAAGCCAAACAAGTGGTTGAGTCTAAACCGCCAGATAACAAGACAATGGCACGAGTACGCATAAGAAAACTCCAAAATATGAATCTTTAAAATTTAAATATTCGAACCTATACATGAAGGTTAAGCCCGAAATATCTAATTTTTAATGAGTTATGCTAAATTTGATAAATAGATGAAAAGGAATAAATTCTGAACAGTGAGCGAAAATTATCGTCCAGTCTCATCATTCCAAAGTAATTTGTGTAATTGAAGTTGGAAGCGAACGGGGAGATGATCTTCTAAAATCCATTGCGCTAAATCACGCGCAATTTGAGGCAATTTGACCAAACCTTTCTCAACAGCGAAAGCTGGTGAAAACCACACGGTATTCACTTTTTCATTCAGTTGAAATTGCTCAACTTGAAGTTTTGACCATTCATAATCTTCACGATTACAAATTACGAATTTAATTTGATCATCTAAAGTGAGGTGCTCAAAGTTGCTGTGCAAGTTACGACTAACCTCACCAGAAGTCGGTGTTTTTAAATCTAATACTTTTGAAACACGAGGGTCAACTTTAGACACATCTAAAGCGCCACTGGTTTCCAAAGACACTTCACAACCTAAATCTACTAAACGAGTCATGAGTGGAATAGCATTTGGTTGTGCAAGCGGTTCACCACCTGTGACGCAAACATAGGGAGTTTTGAATGCGAGAGTAGTTTCAATAATGTCATCTAGCGACTGACGTTCGCCGCCTTCAAATGAATAGGTGGTATCACAATACGTACAACGTAAAGGACAACCCGTCAGACGGATAAATACAGTCGGTAAACCAGCAGCATCAGCTTCACCTTGTAGTGAATAAAAGATCTCTGTGATGCGTAAACCCGCAGACGGATCAGAAACAGGAATGGCAGAAGATCTTAAAGTACTCATAACAAAGTTAACCAAATATAATCAGGGAGATAAAACACAACAAATATAAAAAATAAAATCTCTACGATTATGACTAACCGTAGAGACGCTAGACGACTTAAATTTCGCAGTCGATTACATCATTAATCTTCGCGTAGCAAATCATTCAAGCTTGTTTTTGAACGCGTTTGAGCATCCACTTTTTTCACAATAATGGCAGCATACAAGCTGTACGTACCACATTTAGATGGAAGGCTTCCGGCTACAACAACTGAGCCCGCAGGTACACGACCATAATGTACTTCACCTGTAGCGCGATCATAAATCTTAGTCGATTGACCGATGAAAACACCCATTGAAATCACTGAACCTTCTTCAACAATCACGCCTTCAACGATTTCAGAACGTGCACCGATGAAACAGTTGTCTTCAATGATTGTTGGGTTTGCTTGTAATGGTTCAAGAACACCACCAATACCAACACCACCAGACAAGTGAACATTTTTACCAATCTGTGCACATGAACCAACAGTTGCCCATGTATCAACCATAGTACCTTCATCTACATAGGCACCAATGTTCACATAAGATGGCATCAAGATCACATTTTTAGCTTGGAAAGAACCTTTACGTGCCACAGCAGGTGGAACAACACGGATACCTGCTGCTTTAAACTGTTCTTCAGTCCAATCTGCAAACTTAGTATCAACTTTATCATAGAAACGAATGTCGCCAGATTCCATTGGTTTATTGTCGTTTAATTTGAATGACAACAGTACCGCTTTTTTCACCCATTGATGAACAACCCAATCACCATCAATTTTTTCTGCAACACGTAAAGAACCGTTATCTAATCCTGCAATAACTTCTTCAACGGCTTGACGAATTTCAGCAGAACAGTCTGCTGCAGAAAAATTAGCACGGTCTTCAAAGGCTTGTTCAATAATTGTCGAAAGCTGAGACATGATCATCCATTTCCAAAAAAATTTTAAAGATTCTACACCAAATTGATGCTGATTTAGATAAAAAAATATATTGCAATAGAAAATACTGAGGATAATTGAGTGATACACGCCTCAAAGCAAAATGAATGCTTGTTTATTAAGCTTAAAGCAATAAAAAACAACAACTAATATCTAATTGTATCAAAAAATAACAAAAAATAATCAATTTCAGTATTAATTGTAGCCAAGTATTCATTTATGATGCTCCTGAGTCTGAACACATTAATGATTAAGGGGCTGTAGTAGAACAGGTTAAATTTTCGTCCAAATTAGCAGTGTTTTTAGCTGCTCTTTGGGCGATCCATAGTTGAATCTAAACTCACATTCCTTTAGAAACAAGGGAAATGTTTTTCGATCAATGCCATTGTACTTTCTTAATACTCGTTTGGCTTGATTCCAAAAATTCTCAACACCATTGATGTGATTTTTACCTATACCAAACTGCTTTGAATGATTAATTCTTTCATGGTAAAAACCCGCAATATCTAATGCGTTATAACTTCGATAACAATCTGTATAGACCACACTATCAGGCGCTATTTTTCGAGTAATAATAGACATTAAGGTAGAACTTCTGGTATCTGAAACTACTTTGACATAGACCTTACCACCTCTTTTGAGAATACCAAATACAGCAACCTTACCAACAGCACCACGACCCCGTTTACCCTTGCGTACACCACCAAAATAACTCTCGTCTAATTCAACAGTACCTTCAAATACTTCGTTTGCTTCGAGCTCTAAATTGTAGGTGATTACCTCACGTATTTTGCGATAAAACAGAGCTGCACTATTAGGCTGAATTTCAAGTAAATCAGCAGCAGAACGAGCAGTAACTTCAAGTACAAAATATTCCAGCAACTTTTTCTGTACTTTTTTATTTAATTTACAATTGATTATCTTCATTTTCGTAGACTAACATAAAGCTAATCTACTACAGCCCCATGATTAAAGAACAACTCATTTTCTTGAGGAGAAAAAAATGAAAGTGTTAAAATTACTTGCTGTAGCCGTTGCGGTATCTGCTTCTGGTTTAGCTATGGCTGAAACTCAAGTAGTCCATTCTGGTAACGTATTTGAAGCGAACCAACTTATTCCTACAGGTGTACGTGCTGAAGTTGGTACGACTGGTTACGGTGGTGCGGTACTTTGGACTGCAAACCCGTATGTAGGTATAGCTCTAGGTTACAATGGCGGTGATATTTCTTGGTCAGATGATCTTTCGATCAATGGTTCAAAATATGACCTTGATATGGATAACAATCTTGCCTATTTAAATGCTGAGATTCGTCCTTGGGGTGCAAGCAACAATGTATGGGCACAAGGTCTATATATGGCAGCTGGTGTAGGCTATATTGACAATGAGTATGCTCTTGATCGTCGTGTTAAACCAGGACAAGGCTTTACTGTAAATAATACTGATTTTATTGCGGGTACTAATGGTGCTCAAATTAGCGGTAAACAAGTTTACAAAAATGAATTTGCTCCTTACGTAGGTTTAGGTTTTGCACCTAAAATCACTAAAAACTTTGGTGTATTTGGTGAAGTTGGTGCTTACTATACAGGTAATCCAGATGCTAACTTAACTTTAGTTAGTGGCGGAGCTGCTAATAACCCAACTGGTGGTTCATTAGTAAATAACATTATTCGTGAAGAAGATAAAATCCGTAATGATGATAAATATGAATGGTTACCAGTTGGTAAAGTGGGCGTAAGCTTCCATTTCTAAGATCAACTAATTCATAGAATTACAGATTTTAAAAAGTTACAGTTAAAAAAACGAGCTTAGGCTCGTTTTTTTACATCAGTTGTTTAATGACTTAACTAATCTATTACTTTAATAAATCTTTTTTACACATCATACGCACAATCAATATTTCCCTAATGTTAACTTCTTCAAGAGACATGGAGTTTTTTGCATACCAATTTATTGCTGCTCAATGAGCTACTATGGGTTTATGAAAGATCTATAATACGATCATAAAAGCTTTTATTAATGGAAAATCAATTGGTATTGAATACATATGATATTGAAATCGATTGGACAGTATTTGGATTAAAGAGACGGTGTTAATGAGAATAAAAAAAGAGGACTAAATCGTCCTCTAAATTTTTAGATGTTTTAATTAACAGATTAAAAGATTAATCATCAGGATAGGCGACTTTTTTGAGCGCTTTAATATCTGCACTTGGTGCGCAAAGCGACACAAATTCGTAACCATAGCCGCGTAATAAATGCCCTTTACGCACAGCAATCCACGTTGTATTTACCCCGAACAGATCGGTATCAATTTGTTTTAAGCGATGATCACGCTCAGTATCATAAGCGACATCGTTGACAATACCGACACCCATGCCAAGCTCAACATAAGTTTTGATTACATCGGCATCAAGGGCAGACATCACTAAATCGACATCCAGTTGAGCCTCATCAAATGCACTATCAATTTTAGAGCGACCCGTAAATCCACCATGATAAGTAATAATTGGATGTTCGGCTAAGCGCTCTAAAGTGATTTCACGAGGCGAAATTTGTGTTAGAGGATGTCCTTGCGGCGTAATGATACTGTGTTTCCAATTATAAAAAGGTACGCTGGCAAGATTGTCTTCAGTCGTCAAAGATTCTGTTGCAATACCAATATCTGCATGACCCATCAAGAGCATTTCAGAAATTTCAACTGGGCTGGCTTGCTGTAAAATCAAATGCACTTTAGGGAATAGCTTTTTAAAAGAATTAACGATTGGCGGTAATACATAACGTGCTTGTGTATGTGTTGTTGCAATGGTCAAAGTGCCTTCATCGACTTTATTAAAATCATCTGCAAGACGTTTGATATTGTCTGCATCGACCAGCATACGCTCTACAATACCCAGCAGCGATTGTCCAGGCTCTGTTAAACCCAATAAACGCTTACCTTTACGAATAAAAAGTTGTACGCCTAATTCATCTTCTAAATCTTTAATGTGTTTACTTACCCCAGATTGTGAGGTGTATAAGGCCGCAGAGGCTTCAGTTAGATTAAAATTCTGTCTTACGGTTTCACGTATAATTCTTAGTTGTTGGAAATTCATAATGATATAGACCTTAAAAGGGATGGGGTTTTATCGCCCCATCGGGTATTCATTAAGCAACTTGGTTTGCAAATAAATGCAAACTAGAAGGGCTTAACCAAACAGTTTGATTTGGTCGAAATTGATGTAATTTGGCTTCGTCTGGTGTGAGTAAAATTTCAATCAAATTGCCTTGTCGGCTTTGTAATTCAGCCACAACTTTCCCTGCAATCCAAACTTCACGCATAAAGGTCGCTTGGAATGAGTTTTCTGTCGGTTGTGCATGGATACGAAGTTCATCTGGTCGAACGAATGCAATGATCTCACCTTCAGGGGAATCTTTGGCTAATGGTACTTGAATTCGATCTTCACCAATTTGAATAATGCCATTGTTGTTTTGGCCTTCAAAACGATTCGCTTGACCTAGGAAGTCAAAAACAAATGGCGTCGCAGGTTTTTCATAAACTTCACGTGGCGAACCAATTTGTTCGACATTACCTTTATTCATGACAATGATTTGATCTGCGACTTCTAATGCTTCTTCTTGGTCATGTGTCACAAAAATAGAGGTGATGTGAAGTTCATCGTGCAGTGTTCTTAACCAACGGCGTAACTCTTTACGAACTTTAGCATCTAGCGCACCAAAGGGTTCATCAAGCAATAAAACACGAGGTTCAACGGCCAAAGCACGTGCTAAAGCAATACGTTGACGTTGACCACCCGAAAGCTGCGCAGGATAGCGATCTGCCAAAAAACCGAGTTGAACTAAATCAAGTAAACGCGTAACACGTTTTTTAATTTCAGATTCATTTGGACGCGTTGCACGTGGACGCACACGTAAACCAAAAGCAATGTTTTCAAATACCGTCATATGACGGAACAACGCATAATGTTGAAATACAAAACCGACTTGACGTTCACGGACATGAACATTGGTAGAGTCTTCACCTTCCAAGATGACTTGACCACCGTCAGCAGATTCCAAACCCGCAATTATGCGAAGTAAAGTGGTTTTACCGCAACCAGAAGGTCCGAGTAAAGCCACCAATTGGCCGTCTGGAAAATCGAGTGAAATGTTGTTTAGTGCATGGAAAGCACCAAAGTGTTTTTCAATATTTTTTACTTGAATACTCATCGGGTGTTTCCTTTAAACTGTTGAATCTTCGTTACGTTTGTTTTGGTTTTCTTGGCGAATCTCTACCCATGTTTTTAAAATAAGGGTCACAATCGCTAATAAAGCCAAGAGGGAAGAAACCGCAAACGCAGCGCTAAATGTATATTCGTTATAGAGAATTTCTACGTGTAGAGGCAAAGTATTGGTTTCACCACGTATGTGACCTGAAACCACAGAAACTGCGCCAAATTCGCCCATTGCGCGGGCATTACACAGAATCACACCGTAGATAAGACCCCATTTAATATTAGGAAGGGTGATTTTCCAAAAAGTCTGCCAGCCTGAAGCACCGAGTACGATGGCTGCTTCCTCTTCTTCAGTACCTTGCGCTTCCATCAATGGAATGAGTTCGCGAGCTACAAAAGGCACAGTGATAAATATGGTTGCAAGAACAATGGCTGGAACGGCATATAGAATTTTAATGTCGTTATCCATGAGCCAGCCGCCAAACCAACCTTGTGTACCAAACATTAATACCAGCATTAAACCTGCAATAACAGGTGATACCGAAAAAGGCATGTCGATAATGGTGGTCAGAATGGATTTACCACGGAAGTTAAACTTAGCCACAGACCATGCTGCCGCAACACCGAATACAACGTTTAAAGGTACGGCAATTACTGCGGTTAATAAGGTCAGTTTTACCGCAGATAGTGTATCTGGGTGAACCAACGCTTGAGCATAAACACCGACACCTTGTTTAAAGGCTTCTACGAACACTAAAATTAGAGGCAGAATTAAGCAACTCAGGAAGAAGATGAGCGCAATCGTCAGCAGTGTATAACGAACCCAAAGAGGTTCACGTGTCGCATCTCTTGACTGAAGTTTTTCAGCCAATGCGTTGCTGTTGTTATTTAAGCTCATTGTGCAGTTCTCCCTGTACGACGGCTTGCCCAAGCTTGTAATAAGTTAATCAAAAATAAAATCACAAAAGAAAGAACCAACATCACCACAGCGATCGTTGTTGCGCCTGCATAGTCATATTCCTCTAAACGCGAAATAATCATTAAAGGTGCAATTTCAGTTTCAAAAGGTTGGTTACCCGCAATAAAGATGACCGAACCATATTCACCAACACCGCGTGCAAAGGCTAAAGCAAAGCCTGTAATCAATGCGGGTAATAAAATCGGTAAAATAACTTTAGTCGCAATTTGAAGGCGATTTGCACCTAATGCACTTGCTGCTTCTTCAAGCTCAGTTTCGAGGTCACTTAATACAGGTTGAACCGTTCGAACCACGAAAGGTAAGCCAATAAAGATTAAAGCCAAGGTAATCCCGATAGGCGTATATGCGACTTGAATACCAATCGGCTCTAAGTATTGACCAATCCAGCCCGTAGGTGCATATAACGAGGTGAGTGCAATACCTGCAACTGCTGTTGGCAATGCAAAAGGTAAGTCCACTAAAGCATCGACAATACGTTTACCTGGGAAGTTATAACGAACCAGACACCAAGCCAGTAATAAACCAAAAACAACGTTAACTAAAGCGGCGATCAAGGCAGCACTAAAGCTCAGTTGAAGAGATTTTAAAATACGTTCTGAGCTTAAAATTTCCCATAGACCATCCCAACCAATCCCTAGAGATTTAATAAAGACTGCTGAAAGAGGGATAAGAACAATTAACGATAAATACGCTAGGGTGAAGCCTAGAGAAAGACCAAAACCTGGCAGCACTCGGGATCGCTGCGACATGACGACTCCTCAAAAGAGAGAAAGCTTACTGAAATCAGTAAGCATATAATTTAAAAAATATTCCAAGCATAGGATGCATCATTTAAATTGCAAATTTATAATTCAACTTGATGTCATCAGTATTGCTTATATAGCGATTGGTTTTTTTTGAAAGCAAGTATTCAAAAATTTCAGGAAATTCACCAAAACCAGAATCAACATTAATATGTCCAACACGACCTAAGTTAATCGGACGAATTTTCCAAGATTGAGCCAGTGTTTGAGCATCCTCAAAAGATAACCAAGGATCGTTTTCGCTAATAATGAGATCTGTAGGAATTTTCACCTTGAGCGCATGAAAATAAGCTGCATAATTCGCAACACCATCTACACTGTCTCGAGCGAAACCATTTTCACCAAAACGACTTGGATTGGCGGGTGCAACCAAAATGAGTTTTTTAATTTTAGTGGCCAATTCTGGATGCTGATTCATCGCAGCAACCGTGGTTAAACACCCAAAACTATGTGCTACGACTTGAATGGGCATTTCAACTTGAGCAATGGTCTGCTTAAATTGATGTATCCAGTCGCTCAAAAGTGGTTTGTTCCAATCTTTTTGTTGAACTCGGGAGCATGACACCAGCTGACGCTGTAACCAAGACTGCCAATGGTTGTAATCGCTACCACCTACGCCTGGGACAATAATCGTATGCATAATGTCTGCTCCTATATCAACTCTAAATTACTTCGCGCTATTGGCTTTGGTAATTTGATCAAATATGCCGTTATTTTCAAAATGCTCTTTTTGAACTTTTGCCCAACCGCCAAACTCACTATCAATGGTAATTAATTTGAGTGGTTTAAAGGTTGAATTGTATTTTTTCAAGACATTGGCATCGCGAGGACGATAGAAGTTCTTCGCTGCAATATCCTGACCTTTTGGTGAGTAAAGGAAATTTAAATAGCCTTTAGCTAAGTTGGTATTTCCAGATTTTTCAGCATTTTTTTCGACAATTGCCACTGGCGGCTCAGCCAAAATAGACAGAGTTGGTGTGACAATTTCAAATTTACCTGGTTGTTCACGAAGGGCAAGATGAGCTTCATTTTCCCATGCCAGTAATACATCCCCTATGCCTCGTTCTGCAAAGGTCGTAGTTGAACCGCGTGCACCAGAATCAAGAACTTTGGTTTGTTTATAAATTTGACGGACAAATTCTTGAGCTTTAGCATCATTACCTGCAGGTTGGTGTTTTGCCCATGCCCATGCAGCTAAATAGTTCCAACGTGCACCACCTGACGTTTTAGGGTTTGGCGTGATAATTTCAACGCCTGGTTTTACCAAATCGCCCCAATCTTTAATTTTTTTTGGATTGTCTTTACGTACCAGAAATACGATGGTAGAGGTATATGGTGTCGAGTTATGCGGAAATTTCTTTTGCCAATCTTTAGGAAGCAAAGTGGTTTTTTCTGCGATCGCATCGATATCGGCAGCCAAAGCTAGTGTCACGACATCCGCATTTAAGCCATCAATCACAGCACGCGCTTGTTTGCCTGAACCGCCATGAGACTGACGGAAATTAATGTCTTGACCAGTGCGAGACTTCCAGTAAGCGCCAAACTCTTTATTGACTTCAGTATAAAGTTCACGGGTAGGATCATAAGACACGTTGAGTAAATCACGTGCTGCACTGGTTAAAGAAGATGTTGATATTAAAGCAACAAGCAATCCGAGTTTTAATTTTGATAATCGCATGTATATAATCCCCAAAGAAGATGTGATTTATGTAATATGCGTGCAGAATAGCGGTTCTCTTTATCCATAAAAAATAATAAAAAATGAATTTTATATGAATAAAAGAGATAAAGAGCTGTATCTTAATATCTACATTATTTATTGTGATTTGAACGAGCTAGGATCAATATGCTGTGTTTTAGAAATGCGGGTGAAGTTAAAACCATTCCACTATTAGACCGCGCTTTCCATTATGGCGATGGTTGCTTTAGCACAGCACGAATTCATCAGGGTTGCTTTGAATTGAAAGAGCGTCATTTTGCGCGGTTGGCTTTGGCTGCAGAGCGTTTGCATTTAAATTTCGATCTGAATTTGATCGACCAGACGATTGATCAGATTTCAGCGCGATTCAAAGACATTAGTGGTACTGTTAAAATTATTCTCAGTCGTGGTGAGGGGAATCGGGGCTATGCTTTGCCAGATCATCCTGCTGATGTCTATGTCATATTTTATCCGCAAGAAACGAATGATTTTAAATGTGAAACAGTATCGAGTGGCGTACTAGATACTGCTATGGGTTTGACCATGCCGCAGTTGGTCGGCATTAAAAGTCTCAATCGCTTAGAACAAGTCTTACTCAAAAAAGAAGCACAAGATAAGGGCTGGGCTGAAGCATTGGTGACCGATGTCCAAGGGGGGGTGGTTGAAGGAGTGAGCAGTAATTGTTTCATTAGAATAAACAATACATGGATTACGCCAGAACTTCGTTATAATGGCGTGCACGGGGTAATGCGCGCTGAAATTTTACAGCGCATGCAGCAGCAGCAGATTCCATGTGAGCAGCGTTATATTGATATGGAAGAAATTCCTAAATTTCAAAGCTTATTTTTTTGCAATGCATTAAGTCCAATGAAAGCAGTCATGGATTTAGCTGTGCTGCCTTTAGATGTTCAACCTTGTTTTGAACTATTCCAAACTCTTCAATTGAATCAAATGTCTGAATATGCCTAAATCTCAATCCAAAAAGAAAAAACAAACGATGTTTGCATCAAAAATTAAAGGTTTGTTGATGATTGTCATCGGACTATTAATGATGCTTACTTTTGTGTTGTGGTCGAGTTTGTTTAAAAACTATCCCGTGGATGGTCAAAAGCAAATGCTGGCAATAGGCAATGGAGATACCTATTCAGGATTTATCGAGCGCTTGGCCAAAGATAAACATATAAGTTTTCCAATTGTTTTGAAGCTTTATCATAAAGTGATGATTCATGACACCATGAAAGCAGGCGTTTATGAAGTGACTCAGGGCATGAGTGTTCGTGAGGTTTTGAATATGTTGTCGAATGCTGATAATGCGCAAATGAATCGTATTCTGGTGATCGAAGGCACGAACTTTAAACAGTTGATTGAAGCGCTTAAAAAAGATGACTTGGTGACCAAAGAGGTTGTTCACTTATCTTATTCAGAATTACTCAAAGAATTAAATATTCCATATGATCACCCTGAAGGATTATTTTCACCGAATACCTACTTTTTTGCCAAAGGTGAAACAGACCGTAAAATCTTAACGGATCTCTATCAATATCAAATGAAAGCATTGGATGCAGCTTGGGAAAAGCGTGCAACAGATTTGCCTTATCAAAATAAATACGAAGCCTTAATCATGGCGTCTATTATTGAAAAAGAAACCAGTGTAGACCGTGAATTAGAACAAGTTTCGGGTGTCTTTGTCCGCCGTTTAAAAATGGGAATGCGTTTGCAAACGGATCCAACTGTGATTTATGGAATGGGTGATGCGTATAAAGGCAATATTAGCCGCAAAGATTTACGAACTCCGACCGCATATAACACCTACACCATGAGTGGGTTACCACCAACACCAATTGCACTGCCAAGTTCTAAAGCGATTGAAGCTGCGATGCATCCTGACAGCTCAAATAATATTTATTTTGTGGCTACAGGCAATGGTGGGCATACCTTTAGTACCAATTTGCAAGATCACAATCGTGCAGTACAAGAATACCTTTCAGTTATCCGTGCAAAAAATTAAGGAGTAAGTATGTTTATTAGTTTTGAAGGCACGGAAGGTGTAGGAAAAACCACTTTAATCCATAAAATGTTTGATCATTTTCAAACAAATGGTCGTGATGTAGTGCTGACAAGAGAGCCGGGAGGGACGCCCATGGCTGAGCAAATTCGTTCATTGCTCTTGTCAGTTAACCATGAAGAAAGTATGAGTCATGATACTGAACTTTTGCTGATGTATGCTGCGCGTGCGCAACATTTAAAACAGGTCATTTTGCCGGCGTTGGCTGCGGGTAAAATTGTGCTTTGTGATCGTTTCAGTGATTCTAGTTTTGCTTACCAATGTGCAGGTCGTGGTTTAAGTCGCGATAAATTAAAATTATTAAATGATAATTTTGTCGAAAAAATGCCAGACATTAGCTTTTGGCTTGATGCACCGATTGAGTTGGGAATGACCCGTGCGCGTGAGCGTGGTGCATTAGATCGGTTTGAACAAGAAAAAGTGAGCTTTTTTGAAAAAGTGCGTTCGGGCTTCGCAGAACTTCATCGCAATGAGCCAAATCGTATGAAGCGTTTAGATGCAACGCAAAGTCCTGAGCAAGTTTTTGTAGATGCATTGACTGAGCTCAAAGATTTATCTTGAATGGTCAATAAAATGATCATTTAAATCACTGTTTAGTTCGATTGGATCCCTTATATTGAGAAATATTAGGGATTTTTTTATTGTGATGGACCATGAAAAGTAATAAAGCTGAAATTATTGAATTTTTAAAACAAGAATTTCCTCAGAGTTTAAATAAGTGTGAAATTGAATCAGTGGTTGAGGGGGGTGCAAGTGTTATTTACCGCGTGGATGCGCAAGATTTAAGACCCGGCGGTACAGTGTCGGGGCCGACTATGATGACTGCTGCGGATTATGCTTTATATGTGGCGATTCTGGGGGAGATCGGTATCGTTGGGCTGAGTGTAACGACCAATTTAAATATTAATTTTTTAAGAAAACCCGCTGGTGGTCAAAATATTAAAGGGGTTTGTAAATTAATGAAGGTTGGCAAAGCGTTGATCGTGGGTGAGGTGTATTTATATTCAGTCGATCATGATGCGCCTATTGCTCACGTTACAGGGACTTATTCGATTCCGCCAAAAAGAGAGTCAGAGCACATTAAAACTCTTTCATAAGTCAAAATATATACATTGAGTGGCAATGGATTAATATTTAAAAATCCCTTCTACCTTTGGGAGTAGGATGAGGGAATACTCATGATGAGTATTTTCTGTGAATAATGCCTTTTGAAAGAAGTCTATTAATATATAGAAATTTAAAGAGTTAGATGCTTTTAAGGAATTTAGACACTTCAAAACTGTCTGATCGGATCACCAGTTTTGAAGTGTTCCCAAAGCACTTTTCTGTCAATGCGTATAAGTGCTTATGGGCATTTAAAAGTAGTCGCAATTAACACCTTGATCGTTTATTCATCATTAATCAAAGGCGTTTCTACACGAAAGTTACGTGGGATCAAAATGGTTTTTCGTAACTCATTCGATTGCTCAGGATAGTCCAGGGTGTAATGCAGACCTCGGGATTCTTTTCTTTCCATCGCACAGCGTACAATCATTTCTGAAACCAAAACTAAATTTCTTAACTCAATCAAGTTTTTAGAAACATGGTAATCATTATAATATTCTGCGATTTCATTTTTGAGCATTTCGATACGGTGTAGCGCACGTTCTAAGCGTTTGGTGGTGCGTACAATGCCGACATAGTTCCACATGGTTTGACGCAATTCATCCCAGTTCTGCAAAATGACGACATCTTCATCCGCATTCGTTACTTGCGATGTATCCCAAGCTGGTACTTCAGGATGAATATATGATGTGTCATATTGCGATTGAATATGCTCAGCAGCGGACATGCCATAAACGAAACATTCTAAAAGTGAATTACTCGCCATGCGGTTCGCGCCATGCAAACCTGTATACGAGGTTTCACCTATTGCATAAAGACCCGCAAGATCTGTTTGACTGTGTTCATTGACCATGACACCGCCACAGGTGTAATGCGCCGCAGGCACCACAGGTATCATATCTTTAGTAATGTCGATGCCTAACTCTAAAAGATGCGCATGCAGCGTTGGAAAATGTTCCAAAATAAAGCTTTCAGATTTATGCGTAATGTCGAGCCAAACATGGCGAATACCTAAGCGCTTAATTTCAAAGTCGATTGCACGTGCCACAATATCGCGTGGAGCAAGTTCTGCACGTTCATCAAAACGCAGCATAAATCGTTCGCCGTCTGGCAAACGTAGATACGCACCTTCACCACGCATCGCTTCTGTAATTAAAAAAGAGCGCGCTTTCGGATGGTACAGACAGGTGGGATGAAATTGATTAAATTCCATATTTGCAACACGGCAACCCGCACGGTATGCCATAGCAATACCATCACCCGTGGCAATGTCAGGATTAGATGTATAAAGGTAGGCTTTCATCGCCCCGCCACAAGCCAATGCCGTAAAAGGTGCTAAGAAAGTATGAACTTGTTCAGTTTTCTCATCGAGCGCATAAGCACCTAATGCACGATTAGACTGATCCAGAGTTGAAACTTTTTGCGAGGTGATTAAATCAATGGCAATGTAATTTTCAAATATTTGAATATTTTTTTTAGCTCTGGTTTTCTCAACCAACGTGGTTGAAATGGCTTTGCCAGTTGCGTCTGCTGCATGAATAATTCGACGTTGTGAATGACCACCTTCACGCGTGAGATGTAGATTTTGATCCTGATCTAAAGTGAATTGCACACCCTGATCAAGTAGGAAATCAACCGAAGATTGACCACCTTCAACCGTTTGCTGCACAGCTTGTGATTCACAGAGGGAGGCACCTGCAATTAGCGTGTCATCAAAATGTTGTTGAATAGAATCAGATTTATCTAATACTGCAGCCACACCGCCTTGGGCATAGTAGGTGCTTGCATCGGTTAAATGTGATTTTGCCAATAAAGCGATGTTAAAATGCTCAGGTAAGGATAGGGCTAGACTTAAACCTGCACCTCCACTTCCGACTATAATGACATCAAAATGCTGAGGGTTAATAAAATTAGGCATTTCCGTTCGCTAATTGAATTAAAAAAAGTCCGTACATCAGACTCTTTTTTATTTAAAAATACAAGTGTCAATAATTTCTAATTTCAATAAAATGAGTCAGAAATGAATAATTTAGTTAATAATCAACTAAAGTATTGTTTTTAAAAAATTAAGTAACATTTTTTTACGTAATGAATAATGACCTTATGCTAAAAAATAGAATATTCAAAAATCATAATAGGTGAGTCCAAATTCAATGAATAAAGTAGCCATTCAAACAGGTTTATTCGCTGTAGCATTTACCGTGGCAGTGCAGACACAAGCGGCATCGGCTGTTGATTTCTCTAATTTGGTTGAACAAGTCAGTCCGGGCGTTGTGAGTGTCAATGTCGTCAAAAAGATGACACAAGAAGATCTTCTGCAACAACAAGTGCCTGAGCTGTTAAAGCGCTTTTTTGGCAATCAAATTATTATTCCGCAGCAGCGTGCGCCTCAAGAGAAAACGGCCTTTGGTAGTGCTTTCTTTATCAGTAAGGATGGTTACTTACTCACCAACCACCATGTAGTAGAAGATGCCTCTGAAGTTACGATCATGTTGAATGATCGCCGTGAAATTGATGCCAAGGTGATTGGGAGTGATGAACGTACCGATGTGGCGTTATTAAAAGTTGAAGGGCAACACTTCCCTGCATTGAGTACTGGAAATATCGACCAATTGAAGGTCGGGCAACCCGTACTGGCAATTGGATCGCCTTTTGGGTTTGATTATTCAGCTTCGGCAGGCATCGTCAGTGCCAAGTCTAGAAATATGTTAGGTGAAACCTCAGTACCGTTTATTCAAACGGATGTTGCGTTAAACCCAGGGAACTCTGGCGGGCCATTATTTAACTATCAAGGTCAAGTGATTGGCGTAAACTCGCGTATCTTTAGTGGTACAGGCGGCTACATGGGGTTGTCATTCTCCATCCCGATTGATGTCGCTATGGATGTTGCAGATCAGTTGAAAAAGAACGGCAAAGTGACTCGTTCTTACTTAGGCGTGAAGTTGCAGGATATTGATCGTAATTTGGCGGAGGCATATAAATTGCCTAAACCAGAAGGTTCATTAATTACTGACATTGAGCCAACATCACCAGCAGCAAAAGCAGGACTTAAGGCAGGCGATGTTATTTTAAAATACAATGGTACTGCGATTTCTCGAACTTCTGATTTGCTGAATTATTTAAACCGTACTACGCCAAATCAAACCATTCAGTTAGAGGTTCTACGTGATGACAAGTCTCGAGTGATTTCTGCGACATTAACGACAGCGCCAGATGATACACCTGCAAAATCCAATACTGTTGCCGATAAAGCAAAACGTGGACCAGTACTTGGTGTGGCTATTCGAAGCCTGTCTGATGCCGAGAAAACTCAACTTGAAATCCGAGGGGGTATTTTGATTCAAAGTGTTACACCTGGTGGATTGGCTGCGCAATCACGTATACAAGCAGGAGATGTAATTACTCAAATTAATGGTAAGGCTGTACTTACAGCGAATGATTTTGTAGAGCAAGTTTCTGAATTGAAAAACAATACGGTTGCACGCGTTGGCATTATTCGAGCTGGACGTAATGTGGTGATTGGATTACGTATTCGTTAATGACTTATGAATGAAGTTCATTGTCTATACGGCTATAAAATTTCAAAATATTTATAAATGTTTGAACGAACTTAAAACCACTCTATAACGGGTGGTTTTTTTAATACAGGTGATTCCAACCGAGCAGCGCCTTTGTTAAATTGAAATGCTTCGATATTCATCTCTCAAGATAAGGTTAATTTGTGACAACATTTTTTGATTTAAAAATAAAAGTACAACCTGAACATATTGATATATTGGGGCATGTAAATAATGTGGTGTATGTCCAGTGGATGCAGGATGTTGCTACAGCACATATAGATCATATTGGTTTAGGTATTAAAGAATATCTAGCGCTCAAACATGCCATGGTGGCAGTGGAGCATCATGTTCAGTACAAAAAAGCCAGTGTGCTGGGGGATGAGGTCATACTTAGAACTTGGTTGAGTGACATCAATGCCATGTATTCTTTTCGACAATACGTCTTCTTTAGACCCTCAGATCGAGCAGTATTGTTTTATGCGAGTACCAAATGGGCATGTGTTGAAATCGCAACTGGAAAGCCAAAACGCTTATCTCCAACCTTTATTAACGCTTATCAAGCGATTACAGAGGGAATCAATCCGCTCGATTTTTCAAATATTCAATCCAGTAAGTGAGCAGTCCTGAATTTGTATGCTTAAAGAGAGATATAAATATTTCCACTTGAGTAGATCATTATTATGAATACTTTGAAAATCTCATCTGCTATAATCAGCGCAATTTATTACACAGCTTTTGCCATGTAGTCTGATTTTCATACATGGCGCAAATTTATCGTTTAAGGTATCCCATGGCGCAAGCTAAAAAATCCGTTGATATCAAAAATATACGTAACTTTTCGATTATCGCTCATATTGACCACGGTAAGTCGACTTTGGCCGACCGTTTTATTCAAACTTGTGGTGGATTGCAAGCTCGCGAAATGCAAGCTCAAGTCCTTGACTCTATGGAGATTGAACGCGAACGTGGGATCACCATTAAAGCCACTTCAGTAACTCTATATTACACCCATCCAAATGGTGAAGAGTATCAATTGAATTTCATTGATACACCAGGACACGTCGACTTTTCTTATGAAGTTTCACGTTCACTGGCTGCTTGCGAAGGCGCTTTACTGGTGGTAGATGCTGCACAAGGTGTAGAGGCGCAATCGGTAGCTAACTGCTATACAGCGCTTGAGCAAGGTCTAGAAGTCCTGCCTGTTTTAAATAAAATTGATTTACCGCAAGCTGAACCTGAGCGTGTTGTTCAAGAAATTGAAGATATTATTGGGATTGAAGCAACTGAAGCACCAACATGTTCTGCAAAAACGGGACTTGGTGTTGAAGGTGTTTTAGAAACACTGGTGAATGTAATCCCGGCTCCTGTAGGTGACCGTGATGCAGCATTACAAGCATTGATCGTTGACTCGTGGTTCGACAACTACTTAGGTGTTGTTTCATTGGTTCGTGTGAAAGATGGTCGCATCCGCAAGGGCGACAAAATGTTAATGAAATCTACAGGTCAAACACACATTGTGACTTCTGTGGGTATCTTTAACCCAAAACATACTGAAACTGGCGAGTTAGAAGCGGGTGAAGTTGGTTTTGTGATTGCGGGTATCAAAGATATTTTTGGTGCGCCAGTGGGTGATACCATTACGCTTGCAAGTACACCTGATGTTGCTATTTTACCGGGTTTCAAAAAGGTTAAACCGCAGGTTTATGCAGGTTTATTCCCAATTGATGCCAGTGATTTCGAACCGTTCCGTGATGCACTTCAAAAGCTCCAAATTAACGATTCAGCATTATTCTTTGAACCTGAAAGCTCAGATGCTTTAGGTTTTGGTTTCCGTTGTGGCTTCTTAGGAATGCTACACATGGAAATTGTACAAGAACGTTTAGAGCGTGAGTACGATTTAGATCTGATCAGTTCTGCACCAACAGTGATCTATGAATCATTGATGAAGAATGGCGAAACGATTTATATCGATAGCCCATCTAAAATGCCGGATGGTTCAACAGTTGAAGATCTACGTGAACCTATCGCAGAGTGTCATATCCTCGTACCTCAAGAATACTTGGGTAATGTAATGACATTGTGTGTTGAACGTCGTGGCGTTCAAAAAGATATGAAGTTCCTAGGCAAACAAGTGTCATTGACGTTTGAAATTCCAATGGCTGAAGTTGTGATGGATTTCTTTGATCGCTTAAAATCATGTTCACGTGGTTTTGCATCACTCGATTATAACTTCGTGCGTTTTGAGAGTTCGTCGTTGGTTAAAGTTGATGTACTGATCAATGGTGAGAAAGTGGATGCGCTTGCGATGATTTGTCACCGTAATGATGCACGTCACCGCGGAATCGCCTTGGTTGAAAAAATGAAAGAATTGATTCCTCGTCAAATGTTTGATGTGGCGATTCAGGCCGCGATTGGCGCGCAAATTATTGCACGTTCAACAGTCAAAGCGATGCGTAAAAACGTGCTCGCAAAATGTTATGGTGGTGACGTTTCACGTAAGAAGAAACTGTTATCGAAGCAGAAAGAAGGTAAGAAGCGCATGAAGCAAGTGGGAAGTGTTGAAATCCCTCAAGAAGCGTTCCTTGCTGTACTCAAAGTAGATAGATAAAAATAAAGGATATATGCCTGATGGATTTTGATTTTAATTTGATCCTTGTACCTGCCACACTGATTTTTTTTGGTTTGTGGTTGTTGGATAAGATTGTACTTAAACAACGTGAAACGAAAGGAAAAGGCAATGAGAATTTCATTATTACGTGGGCATATGACTTTTGGCCAGTCTTAGCCGTTGTATTGGTATTACGTTCATTTTTCTTTGAACCGTATAATATTCCATCGGATTCAATGGTTCCTACATTGGAAACAGGTGATTATATTTTGGTAAACAAATATCAGTATGGTGTGCGTTTACCCATTACCAATACCAAGGTTTTAAATATCAATGAACCTGAACGCGGTGATGTCGCAGTTTTTCGCTATCCACCTCAGCCTACGATCAGCTATATTAAACGTGTGATTGGTTTACCTGGTGATCAGATTGTTTATGCGAATGGTAAATTGACTGTAAATGGTCAGGATGTACCGTTTGAAGCGACTGAATTTCAACGTGAAAAAGATGTATTAGATACGCCTAAATCTATTTATCATTATGAACAACTGGGTGAGCACAAACATCTGGTACGTAATTTAGAAGGTCAAAATACATTGATCTCTCAGTTTAATTACGCACAATCGAAGAAAGATTTACCTTTTGTGGCAACGGCAAATGATCGCTTTGTTAAAACCAATGGTGAAAGTTGGGAAGTTACTGTAACTGACGGACATTATTTCATGATGGGTGATAATCGTGATCAGAGTGCCGATAGCCGTTTCTGGGGATTAGTACCTGAAGAAAACTTAACTGGACAAGCAATTTATGTATGGATGCATAAAGAGTCTGGTTTAAAGTTACCGTCGTTCAGTCGTAATGGACGAATTGATTAACGATAATATGGACAATAAAAAATGGGTAATAGACAAAGAGGTGCGTCGTATACTGCAATTTTACTTGGGGTAGTGCTTGCAGCATTTGTTTTAAAGGTTTTAGTTGCTGTGTGGCCTCCCTATTGGGATGACCGCTTAATTAATCAGTTGATTGAAGAACAAGTGGTTATCAGTCCGGCGAAAATAACGCCAGCACAGTTTTCGACTCGTATGAGTCAAAGTTTCAGTATGAACAATATTCGTGAAATCCAATTTGACGAAATTGCGCATGTAACTGGAAAAAATGGTTTACTAGTGACAAAGAAATATGAAGTCAGAAAACCTTTCTTACTTAATATTGATTTAGTCCTCACATTCGAGAAAAGTTTTGATCAAAGGTCAGTTCAAAGTAAGTGATCCACGCTTACTCAGTCGCATCGGTTATCAGTTTCAAAAACTAGAGTTACTTCAACTTGCGCTGACTCACCGATCGGTAAGTCATAAATATAATTATGAACGCCTAGAGTTTTTAGGTGATTCGTTATTAGGTATGATCATTGCGAATTATTTGTACGAGGCTTATCCTACTGAAAATGAAGGTCGATTGACGCGTATGCGTGCGACTTTGGTTCGTCAGGAAGCCTTAGGTAAGATTGCAACAGATTTGAAACTTAGTCAGAGTTTAATACTCAGTACAGGTGAATTAAAATCAGGTGGTCACCATAGAGAGTCAATATTGGCAGATACGGTTGAAGCCATTATCGGTGCGATTTACATTGATTGTCATGATTTAAATTTACTACAAAAAATTGTCTTAAAATGGTACATACCGTATTTAGACAATATTGAACCCACAGACCAACTGAAAGACCCAAAGTCACGTTTGCAGGAATATCTACAAGCACGTAAAAAACCTCTCCCTGTTTACGAGGTTGTAGATATACAAGGTGATGCGCCCAATCAGCACTTTAAAGTCGAGTGCACAGTGGTTGGCCTAAACAAATGCATAGGTGAAGGGTTGAGTCGTCGTTTTGCTGAGCAAGCAGTTGCGGCGGAAATTTTAAAGCTATTGGAGCAGTAACCTATTATGTCGAATCAAAATGATCCTAAAGATATTGATGAGCCAACGACCCCTGAAAATAATGACTTATTAAATCAATTTTTCAGTACGCAAGGAATGACGATTCCTGCTGACTTTAAAAGTGGTTTTGTTGCAATTGTAGGGCGCCCAAACGTGGGTAAATCTACATTGATGAATCACATTTTAGGTCAAAAGCTTTCAATTACTTCGCGTAAACCGCAGACCACGCGTCATAAGATTGTCGGTATTGATAGCCGTGAAAAATCACAGGCTGTTTTTGTCGATACGCCAGGAATGCACAAGAAAGAAGTACGCGCAATCAATAAAATGATGAACCGTGCTGCCTCTTCTGCGCTACGTGATGTGAACTTGGTACTCTTCGTTATCGATGCAGACAAGTGGACACAAAACGATGAACTCGTTTTGGAAAAACTAAAAAATGCTGAGATGCCTGTCATTCTAATTATCAATAAAATTGATACTTTTGAAAATAAAAACAGCACATTGCCATTGATTCTTGAACGCGAAAAGTTGATGAATTTCGCTGAAATTGTACCTGTATCAGCATTACGTGGCGCAAATCTCGATCATTTACGAGATACAATCGAAAAGTATTTACCTTTTCAAGCACCACTTTATGCAATGGATCAATTGACTGATCGTTCAGAGCGTTTTTTAGCGAGTGAAATCATTCGTGAAAAAATTATGCGTCAGTTGGGTGAAGAGTTGCCTTATGACTTAACTGTTCAAATTGAAACCTTTAAAACTGAAGATGCGACCTTAAATGAAAAAACCGGTCGTATGAAGCCAGCATGTACTTATATTGATGCCACGATTTATGTCGATCGAGCTAGTCAAAAAGCCATTGTGATTGGTGATAAAGGTTCGAAGTTGAAAAAAATTGGTATGGATGCCCGTGCAGACATGGAAAAAATGTTTGAAGAGAAAATCATGCTGACACTTTGGGTGAAAGTGAAAGGTGGTTGGTCTGATGACGAGCGTGCATTAAAAAGTTTAGGTTATAGTGATATCTAAACAATTAATTTAAGAAGGAACTGTAATGATTAAAGTTGTAGCGATATTGGCATGTATGTTCGTACTGCAAGGTTGTATCCATAAAGTTGTTACAGTTCCTGTTAAAGTTGCCTATAAAACCACAAAAGGTGTAGTGAAAGGGACTGCGGCTGTTGTTGGTGCAGTCATTCCAGGTGGGGATGATGAGGAAGATGATTCCGATAAAAAGAAAAAAAAGAAGGATGATTAAGATACTTCAGCGATTTATTAATGCGTAATGAAATCCTACACGGGTATTTAATACATCATCGTAAATATCGTGATCGCAGTCATATCGTTCATCTATTTACTGAAGAATATGGTCGAGTGGACGGCATACTCAGACAGATGCCGCCGCCGCAATATCAGCCGATCACCTTACAGGCGACGGGTAAATCTGAACTCAAAAATTTCACCAAATTAGAAATACTCAATCATCCAATATTTTTTTATGGTGATGCCTTTTTTTCAGGCTTTTATCTAAATGAAATTATTTTACGCTTATGCCCATTAGAAGAGGCGATGCCTGAAACATTTCAGCAGTATCACATTACGTTATTACATTTGCAGGAATTGTCTAAGCAGGAAAATCCCAATTATTTTTTAAAACAAATTCTGAGAAAGTTTGAATATGTTTTATTGCAAGAATTAGGGTATGCCATAGATTTTAATAATGACTCTAAACAAAATGAAATTCTTCCTCATATGCGTTACCAATTCCAGCTTAGTGAGGGATTTATTCCAGTCGCGCATTCAAGTGGGTCAACACTTTCGGGCGAGCAAATTCACAGCATGTTGGGCTATGAAAAGAGTGTCGATTTTAATGCTGAACAGTTACAATTGTTAACTAAACTTTATCGTCAAATGATCACGTCTTTATTGGGTGATCGTCCTTTAAAGAGCCGTCAACTTTGGATCCAAAGCTCTCAATCTAAAAATTAATCGAATTAGGAAAATGTTATGGCTGTATTGCTTGGTGTAAACATTGATCATGTTGCAACTCTAAGACAAGCCCGTGGAACGACTTATCCTGACCCTGTAGATGCTGCAATCATTTGTGAGCAAGCAGGCGCGGAAGGTATTACCTTGCATTTACGTGAAGATCGTCGTCACATTCAAGATGATGATGTGCGTCGTATGCGTCCTGTCTTAAAAACTCGAATGAATCTTGAAATTGCAGTCACGGATGAAATGGTCGAATTCGCTAAAGAAATCAAACCACATCATGTGTGTTTCGTGCCTGAAAAGCGTCAAGAAGTAACGACTGAAGGTGGGTTGGATGTTGTGACCCATTTTGAAAATGTTCAAAAAGCCACTCAAACTTTGACTGCAATTGGTTGTGATGTGTCATTGTTTATTGATGCTGATTTTGCACAAATTGATGCGGCAGTAGCATGTGGCGCACCGACTATTGAGATTCATACAGGTGCTTATGCTGATGCAGCTACGCCAGCAGCACAACAGGCTGAATTACAGCGGATTGTTGAAGGCACGGCTTATGCGATCTCTAAAGGGTTAGTGGTTAACGCGGGTCATGGCTTAAACCTTAAAAATGTCGCACCTATTGCGGCTATTTCGGGCATTCATGAGTTGAATATTGGGCATTCAATTATTGCAGAAAGTGTTTTTGTGGGATTGGATCAAGCCGTAAAAGACATGAAAGCAGCGATTCAAGCTATATCTTAATGAAAGTGAAATGATGTCAAATACTAAATACGATCAATTGATTCAGCCAGTCATTGCTTTTTTAGGCTGTGAAACACCGCAAGCCTGGTTAGATGCTGCAAAAGACAATCTTGATATTCTGATGCAAGACCATGCTAACTGCGAGAAAAAAGCAGCCAGTACTGCGATGAATTTGATGTTTCGCTATAATTTCTACACGGACTTACAGGTTAAACTGGCTCAATTAGTACGTGAAGAAATGCTGCACTATGAGCAAGTCCTTGAATTAATGCAGAAGCGCGGTCAGGAATGGCAGTCAATTAGTGCAGGGCGTTATGCAGGTGGTTTACGTAAGGAAGTTCGTACTTATGAGCCTGAGGCCTTAATTGATATTATGGTGATTGGTGCTTTTGTAGAAGCGCGTTCTTGTGAACGTTTTTATGCGCTGGCACCTATCGTCGATGAAGAGCTAGGACGTTATTATCGTTACTTGCTTAAATCTGAATCTCGACATTTTGAGGATTATCTATCTTTAGCTTTGGATGTAGCCAAAAGCTCAAAATTGAAAAATCCTGCAGAAGATATACAAGCGCGTATTGCACATTTTCGTGAAGTAGAAAAAAATCTAATTTTGGCTCCAGATGAATTATTTAGATTTCATAGTGGAACGCCATTAAAGGCCGCTTAATTGAAAAAATCCTCCTTAATGGAGGATTTTTTATTTCTATTTTCAAGTGATTGCTCTTGGTTGTGTGGCTCGTTGATATTACTTTGAATGCAAGTATGTTGATGATTCTGCATGATTGCTTAAAAGGAGATTTAATTAGATCTCTTTCATGAGTCAAAAAATGTTCATTAAAAAGCAATAAATTAATACGTAAAAATCCCTTCTCCCTGTCGGAGGAGTTCAGGATGAGGGAATACTATTGATGAGAGTGTTTTGTAAATAATGGCTTTTGAAAAAGTCTATTGTTTTAGTTTTGATATTTTAGTTTTGATAATGATAAAAATCTCAATCTTTGATGATTATTTTACTTTCATTGCAATGTTCTTAAAAAGACTGATTACGTACTCATCTTCATATTATTCATTTTTATAATACTTGAACATGTTAATACATGAACGTATTTGTAAAAAGTTCGAATATAAAAAAAGCCCACTGCGTAATGAGTGGGCTTTTTAGTATTTGGCTCTCCAACCTGGGCTCGAACCAGGGACCTGCGGATTAACAGTCCGTCGCTCTACCGACTGAGCTATTGGAGAATCTGAATGCGATTATAAGGGGATTTTAGCAAGGGTCAAGCTTAAATTGTCACGAAGACGTCACTTTGCGCTTATATGCTCTTTATTTGGTCAAAATACCAAAAAATGCGAAAAAAACTTGCACCAACCGATTCAGCTTGTTAGATTAAATTCATAACAGAGCGTTTAAGCGGTTGCTTAAACAGTGTGGATTTAAACCAACTTGCCAGCACTAAAATGGCTAAACTCGGAGACAGCGAATGAATACGCTTAGCATTTCTCAAATATTTTCTAATTTTTCTTTTTACAAAGAAAACTATCTCGTCATTCTTTCTGATCCAAATCAGTATCAAACCCCTGTGGCTGAGGCTTATATTGAAGTTTGGCCTTTCAAAAAAGAAGCGCTTTGTTTAGGTGACTTATTACAACTGTGGTTTGCACAAAAATGGTTGGCAAAAGCACCGATCGGATATCATTTTGAATTATTTCTAAATGCTGAAGATGACAATGTAGATCAAGAGAAAGATCTCTATCTTTATGCAATTACCGGCAATGTATTAACTGGTCGTAATGAAACACAGGCTTGGTCTGTCAAAAATAAACAAAGTAAAATCTTAAGCATAGATAATGTGCTTCAAAACTACTGTACGTTCAAAGCCTGCCAATGCTCCGTAAAACCGAAAAATTCACAGTTTAAATCGATTAATTCAACGATTTAAACTGTCTGATTTTTTTGAATGAACATAAGCACCCAGTAGGGTGCTATAGATCATTTTAATTAGGCTTATCCACGGATAATCATGCATGTCGCTGTTGCATGTGCATAGAGTTTACCGTTCTCATCAATAATTTTGCCTTCAGAAATGGCTAAATTTTTACTGGTATTGATCACTGTGCCAATAGCAGTTAAAGATTTATCTTTAGGGATCGGTCGGCACATTTTGATATTCAGATCGATTGTTCCATATCCTACACCTGCCTCCAAAACAGTATGAATTGCACATCCTGTGACAGTATCGAGCACAGTTGCTGCAAAACCACCATGAACACCACCGAGCGGATTTAGATGACGATCATCTGCTTGAACTTTAAAGATGACTTTTCCATCTTCAATCTCGCTAGGTTGCATGGGAATGGTTTGGCTGATACTGGCAGGGGGAATATGGCCCGCAGCCATAGCCTGAAGAAGTTGCAATCCTGTCATTTCTTTTGGATTCATCTTTTTTCCTTTACATCTTATTGTATTCAAAATGGGATATCTATTTAAAATGCTAGATCAATAAGTTCCAAAAAAGAACTTGTTAATATCTTAGCGACTTGTATAAACTATAGTCAATATAATATTTCTTAAATTTTGGAATGAGTCGTCATGAAATGGAATGAGGCTACAGGGCAGAATTGCCCGATTGCACAAGGTTTAGCTGTTTTTGGCGATCGCTGGACATTGTTAATCATTCGCAATGCTTTTTTAGGTATGACTCGTTTTGAGCAATTTCAGCAAAATCTAGGTGTAACTAGGCATGTATTGGCTGAGCGTCTATCACGGCTGGTTGCACAAGGTATTTTTGAGAAACAAGCATATACAGAGCGTCAACAGCGATTTGAATATGTATTGACTGAAAAAGGTGTAGCGCTGAAACCTATTCTCTTAGCGATGGTGAAGTGGGGTGGGGATTGGACGGAAGCTGAAATACCTGATGTGTTTATTGATGCTATTCGCGCTTAAAATATAATATTGATACTAAACTTTAAACATCATGATTTAAAATTGCCACTGAGTGTTTATATTGAGCTTAATGATTCTTTTTTGAATTGTGTTTAATCGGTTTGTATTGAATCTCATTCATAAATAAAAAAATATTTAAGTGTTAGTTTTTTGATTTTATTAATATTTATTTTGGTTTTTAAGTAAGTAGCGTTATTAAAGCTTAAAATTTAATATTGTGTTATTTGGTTTTAATAACTCATATTTTCATAAAAAAACCCCACGAAATTCGTGGGGTTTTTCTTGGGAATCAAGCTAAATTATTTTTCAGCAGCAATTGATGCAATCGCAGCGTCAACGCCTTCGATTGAATCAGCAGCTTTTTTAATACGCGCAAGGGCATCTACAAGCACTTCATCAGCAGTTGCATATGAAATACGCATGAAACCACCTAAACCGAATGCATCGCCAGGAACAACAGCAACACCTGTTTCTTCAAGTAACCATTCAGAAAATTCTGTGCAAGATTTTAAGCCTTTGGCACGAATTAACGGTTTGATGTTGGCATAGGCATAGAACGCGCCATCAGCAGGTAAGCAAGAAATACCTTTGATGTCATTTAAGCCTGCCATCACTAAATCATGACGACGTTTAAATGCTTCAATCATCGGCTCAAGTACATCTTGAGGACCATTCAATGCAGCTTCAGCAGCAACTTGTGAAATAGATGTTGGGTTTGAAGTCGATTGAGATTGAATCTTTTTCATTGCACCGATGAGCTTTGCAGGGCCCGCTGCATAGCCAATACGCCAGCCAGTCATTGCATAAGCTTTAGACACACCGTTTAATACGATGGTGCGCTCATATAAATCAGGCGCTACAGTGGCGATGTTGTAGAACTCGTCATCCCAACGGATAGGTTCATACATATCATCAGACGCAATATAAACTTCAGGATATTTACGCAAAACTTCAGCTAAAGCTTCAAGTTCAGCTTTGGTATAAATCATACCTGTAGGGTTTGATGGGCTGTTCAAAACCACTAAACGTGTTTTATCAGTAATTGCCGCTTCTAATTGCGCAGGCGTGATTTTGAAGCGTTGTTCTTCACCACATTTTACAATAACAGGCACGCCCTCAGCGATGATGACCATATCTGGATAGCTTACCCAGAATGGTGCAGGAATGATTACTTCATCGCCTTTATTCAACAAAGCCAAAGCTAAGTTAAAGAACGACTGTTTACCACCACAAGAGACCAATATTTGGTTTGCAGCATAATCGAGATTATTGTCACGCTTGAATTTGGCAATAATTGCTTTTTTTAGACCTGGCGTACCATCAACAGCAGTATATTTTGTAAAACCGTTGTTAATTGCTGCAATTGCAGCATCTTTGATGTGTTGCGGGGTGTCGAAATCCGGTTCGCCTGCACCTAAACCAATTACATTCTTGCCAGCAGCTTTAAGTTCAGCCGCTTTGTTTGTTACAGCAAGCGTTGGGGACGGTTTGATGGCATTGACACGATCAGAGAGACGTACGTCCACGGCAGTATTCCTTCTTATGGGGGATTAAAAAAATAAAAAAGCACACTATCTTAGCTCAATTTTGATGACAGCGTCGTTCAATATTTGCGCAAAATATCGAAAAAACATTAAAATATTGAAAAACGTTAAAGCTTGTAGCTATTGTATTTTGGATAGACTCGCAAAAACATCGTTTTTTTCGTACAATAGAGAAAGATTGAATTGAGTTATGGCTAATGAGTGCGCAAAATCCTCCGCAAAAAAAACCGATGTTTAAACTTCCATTTCCAGTAAAGCAAGTGAATGATGCGAAAGCTGCGGATGAAGAAGTAGAAGATTTACGCCCAAAACCAAAACCTTATGCTGATCGTACTTGGATGCCACCGCGTGGTACAAGACGTTCATTTGGTAAGCGTTAATGGTTAAATAAAAAATAGGTGCATAGGCACCTATTTTTTAACAAGAATCGTTGATTTAAGTGTAGATATTAATGAGTTAAGCGTAGAAATTGGTATGGTATTCGAGTTTTTGTAAGTCAAATCGATCACCATTATGGAATTGAATCGATTCGATTTGATGACTCACACTTAATTCCCAGTCTTTTATCTTAATTTGATCAGTCGTACCTTGAATTGAAATGATTTTATCTACGCCAGTGTTTTTAATGAGTAAATCATCGATATTGATATTTTGTCCAAATTTGATAATGTCATTACCGCCTTTTTCTTGAATGAGATCTTGACCGAAGCCAAGTTCAAACTCATAGGTTTCATTGCCTAAACTACCAATGAGCGTATCATTCCCTGTTCCACCATTGAGAAGATTAAACAGTCCACCTTTCGCCTCAAGAGTATCATTTCCAGCGCCCCCAAATAGGCTGTTATTCCCCAGATTACCTGTGATCATGTTATTTTCAGCATTCCCTGTACCACTGATGTTTGCTTGACCACTCAAGATGAGATTTTCAACATTCTTGCTAAGATGGAAGTGTTCTGCCGTACTTAAAACGGTATCGATTCCTTGCTGAGCATGTTCTAGAACAAAATTATGGTTTGAATTCACATAGTAGGTGTCATTGCCACGACCCCCAACCAAAACATTAATACCATCACCGCCATCTAAAATATCATTCCCCAGTCCACCGAATAACAGATCATCACCATTGCCAGCATAAATTTTATCGTGACCCATCCCACCTTTAATGACATCGTTGCCCGCCTTACCATGTAATGTGGTTCCGAAAGGAATAAGAGTGGTAATGATATTGGTCTTGGGATTAAATAAATTAGTAGCAATCGCAACGGAGCCTGCAAAATCACCTGCGTAGGTATAAGCGAGCTGGGTCAAGGTATTGACCAATTGATCTTTAGAAGAAAATCCATGATGGAATAATTCACCATTGATGAATTGGCCTATAAAATTAAGACCTTCGTTAGCAATTTGACTGACCACATCTATTAAACTTGCACCAGCTTTAAAGTTGGCTTTAACCACATCGCCAAATAATTCCAAATACCAAGAAAATGGGCGACTTGCTCCACCATTCAATTTAGACGTATCTACTCCTAAATAGTGATCTAAAAGACCCGCAGGTGTAATACCCGACCAATCTGCCAAAGTACCACCTAAATTATTCAGTGCTTGTGTGGCATCCATATGAACGAGGCCATATTGACCATCAGAGCTAGGTAAATAGCCTATAGGTACGACAATATTTCCTGCTGCGTCTTTGACAACGTTAATGAAGTTGTCTGCTAATGTCTTAATTAGAATGTTGGATGCTTGATAAAAATCTTCATTGCTAAAGTGAATACCTTTTTCAGCCAATGATTTTTCTGTACCTAAACGCACATATTGATAAAGGAAACTCTTTGGATTTGCTGTTGCTACAGCCTCAGCTACTTTTAACCAGTTTCTTGTGCCTTTATCAACAGCATTATTTGATAAAAGATCATTTTTAATCGCGCTATAAATTGGACGCCAGAGATTTTTTACTTGAAGTGATGGCGCTTCAGAAAACTGCTGATACAACTCTTGGACTTGACGGAAAGTATCGTCACTCACCCGATAACTTTTTTGACCACTTAATTCAACTGCATGGAAAGCTTTTGAGAAAGATGATGGTGCTGTTTTATGATTAAAATTTTGCCAATCATGACGAGGAGACACAGGATCGTTCTTAGCGCTTACTTTCAGTCCTTGGCTTAAAGTGATTGAAGTGTCTGATGGTTGATCGGTAACTGCATCATCAATTTGATGAGATGTTTTAAAATTCGTAATTTTCGATAGATGATCAAGCTTTAACTCAGTATTAATCGTCTCACTCTTGAGACGCCTATCATTTAGATTGACCGTTGCACCTAAAGTGCTGCCGACATCACTTAATGTTGATGTGACGGTATCAATGATAGTGTCCGCAAGCGCATGCACAATATCAAAGGGCTTACCCACAAGAGCATTTCCAACTAAAGTCATAGGAGCAACAACGTCGTCAACGGCTGTTTTTATAACATTGGCAACGGTCACTAATCCATTGCCAATCAGTTGAGCAGGAATAGACAGTACTGAGCTAAATTTAAAGTTGGGAAGAAAGTTTAAAGATTTAAAACTGAATAAGGCCATTATTTTTATCTCTTGTTTATTGGTCTCTTCATGATTGTTTTGGTATTTACGAATGACTTTTTATAAATAAAAATTGTTTAAAATTTAAAAGTGATTTTTATCACACTTTACTGGGTAATGAAATTTTTCCCGATAAAATTAACTTTCTCAAAGCCAGTTCACATTCATTGAAAATTGAGAGCCTAGATGCTTTGAATAAAAAATGAATTACTTTCATTGGATTCGATAATAGGCGAAATGACCCTAACTAAGGTGTTGTGGGTGCCATACTGTCTTGTTGCTTAAAATAATCATAATAGTCTTTTTTTTGTTTATACATGGCTTGATCAGCTCGTTTTAACATTTCTTGAACTGATTCATGTTCATAAGTTGATGCATAACCCATGGATAAACTCATGCAATGACCAGAATAGTATTGATTATCAATATTCAGTAATTCTTGAATGGTGAGCAGCGTAGATTGAACTGTCATATCAGTGGCACCTTGCATCAACACGACAAATTCATCACCTCCAATGCGAGAGGCAGTAAAATTTGTTTTGTTAATGGTTCGATTTAAGATATTGCCCATTCTACGTAAAATTTCATCTCCAGCATCATGTCCATAATGATCATTAATGCGTTTTAAGCCATTCATATCGATAAAAATTGCAGAAACTGGACGAACCAGTGAACGTTCTAAACGATTGAGTTCTTCTGTAAAAAATGAACGATTAGAGAGTTTGGTGAGAACATCGTGGCTACCTAAATATTCTAAATAATTTTCAGCCTTTTTACGTGCTGTAATATCGGTTAAAGCCAATTGCACCAGCCCCCAATCATGTTCATAACCTGGGAATACGGTAAATTGCAATAATACATGACGGATGGTGCCGTCTAGAGCATAATTAATGGCTTCTCGGCTGTGATGGATTTTTCCATTCCAAAGCTCGATTAACTGTTCTTTAAACGTCTGATGCATCTCTTTAGAGAAAATTTGCTTTAAACTTTTAAACATCACATCTTTGTCTGATGCTTTAAACAAGTCCAAAGTTGCTTGGTTTACATCCAGTAAAATAATATCTTCAACACATTGGCCTACAAAGTCTTGGTGTACATCAAGAAAAGTTCTAAAGTCTTCAATCCCTATGGATTTAAGGTAATCCATACGACTCTTGACACGGCTAAAATCCTCTACCCACAGAGAAGTGGGTGAGTAATCAAATCGTGCCTCAGCTAAAAGTCGGTTTTTTTCTTCTAAGCGATTGGCATTGATATAGTCTGTAATATTTTCGGTGGTAATTAATAAACGATCCAAGCTCTCTTCAGCACCTGGTAGAATAATCGCTCTTAGCTTTATATCTAAGCGTTTTCCAGACAGTGTGTAATTGACAGCAGTGCTACTGAATTCAGTTTTACCTTCCCAGAGTGCAACTAACTCTACAAGATGAGACTTATACATATCTTGTTGAAAAACAATATCTAAATTTTGAGTTAAATGTTTTAGGCTTTGAGCTTCAAATAATTTTAATGTTTGTTGATTTACTTTTAGAATTTTAATTTTATGTGCGCAGAGCGTTACGCGAGAAAGATCTTTTTCTAGAAATTTTTTTAAGTCAGTTACGCCTTCAGATTTCCAAATATCTAATTGTTTTTTTGTCTCACTATAGTCTTCTAGCCACATTGGAATAGGAGATAGCTCGAAAATTGATGACTCCAACAACTCCATAACCTCATCCTATGTATATTCATTCGTAATTATTTGTATAATATAATATTAAGTATCGTGATTCATAATGTCAAATACTGAATATTTGTTAATTTTGTCGCATTAATTTGAGTGTTGGAAATATCAATTTTACACTTCAATTGAAATTTCAGGATGAGTATTTAATTGGTAATGCTTATGCTTTTCATCATACATCGTCTGATCAGCTCTACGGATTAAATCTTCAATGCTTTCATTAGATTGTATGGTGGAATGTCCAATTGAAACACTGATTGGAAAATTTTCATTTTGATGATTGTCATCAAGAATATATTGATTTAAAAGTTGAACGATGTGTTGTACTTGCGCTTTGCCCGCCTGAGGCATCAAAATTACAAACTCATCACCACCTATTCTGGAAACAGAATACTCCGTATTTACAGTACTCTTAATTAATATTTCACCTAATCGTTCAAGGAGTTGATCACCAGCTCCATGACCAAAACGATCATTGATAGCCTTCAGGCCGTTCACATCTAAATAAATACTAGATATAGGATGAATTGAATTTTTAGCTAAGCGAGAAACTTCTTCATTAAAAAATGTTCGATTATAAAGTTTGGTTAAGATGTCATGCTTACCCAGAAACTCTAAATGACTTTCCATAAATTTGCGTTCTGTAATATCAGTTAAAGCGACTTGAGTCACACGCCAGTCATTTTTGTTTTGTGGGAAAATATTAAATTGCTCGACGACATGAATCGTTTGACCATCCATCGTGTAGTAAGTACATTCATGTTGCTGATCGTAATTTTCATCCCAAAGCTTTAATAATTTTTCAGTAAATGTTTGATGATTATAGATCGAGAAAATTTGATGAATATTGTCTAAGAACTCAGTTTTACTTCTTGCTTTAAATAATTTTAGCGCTGAATGATTAATATCAATAAAGGTAATGTCATCAAAACATTGCTGTAAATATTCAGGATGATCTGTCAAATATTGTTTTAAATCTAAAATATTATTTTGACGTAGCGTGTTAAAGCGCTGTTTTATTTTACTAAAATCATTAATCCACAATGAGGTTGGACTATATGTGAAAATTGACTCGGCATAACGTCTAGCATTTTGATAAGGCGTGATATCTTCAGTTGTTAATAATATCCTTTCCCAAGACTGCTCATAACCAGGAATAATGTTGGCTTTTAATTGGACATCAATTTGCTTGCCAGTACAGGTGTAATTGACAGGAGCAAAAACACAATCGGGTATTTTTTGCCATAAACCTGTAAAAAAATGAACCTGAGGAATTGTAATTTCTTCAAAATGAAATTTTGCAAAATTAGCTAAAATTTCTTCTAAATTCTTGGCTTCATAAAGTTTTAAAGTGCTCTGATTAATACTCAATGTTTTAATCGTGGCTAAACAGGGTAGCATTCGATTTGGATATTCAAGTAAGTAGGATCGAATATCGACGATGCCTTGAGCTGTCCATTGTTCAAAGATTTTTTTGACACCACTATAATCTTGAATCCACATTGGAATTGGAGATAAATCAAATATACGTAGATCCAACTGCTCCATATTTCTACTCAATTTGCTAAGGTGTTAATCAATAATTGAACAAGATTTTGATTAATATAATAGATTTACACCAAGATGAGCAAATAATATCATTTTTAAGCGCGATTATTTTTTAGCACGATGCTCTGCTCTAGGGGCTGCAATCGTTTTCTTGCCATGCCAAACATCAATAAAATCCTGCTCATTAATATTGTAGAGTTCGAGTAATGCCAAAATGACGCCACCGAAGATGATTGATCCATCTGGGTTTTGTTCAAGTTGGATCATTTTAGATTCCAGTTTGTAAAGAATATCTTGAATTTCAAAGACTCTGTCACGACCATTACTGTCAATTGGATACATCGGCGTATTTAAAACTATTGTTGCTAAACTCTTTTCTGCATCGGTTAATGGCAGTTGTTGAATGACGTCATTGGGCTCAGTGTTGAAAATTACATCTTCTGAAATAAACGCGTGTAATAAGTTTTGCGTTAATCGAGGTAGAGTTCTTTCCACAAAAGGTCTAAAACTAGCAGGAAAAATCACATTTTTAGAAATTCCTTTAAACATTGGTGCAATTTCTTCAACTTTATAGCCTGCGACGCCACAACCTAGCGAGGTGATAAAATATTTTATTTTAGGATGGTTTTTGGTATAGATTTTAAAGTCTTCAATATAATGTTGGATTTGAGATAAAGGCATTTGTTGCAAATGTTCGTTCATCGTTGGGATGGCATAACTTTGACCTGACCATCCACGGCCGACACCTTTGATTGCACCAAAGTGGAGTAGTGCAGTTTTTGCAGCTCCTCCTGCATGTGTGCCAGCCAAGTTGCTTCCAAAAACAAATACAGTGTCTTCGGTTAAACTTTTAATGATACTTTCATCATGATATTGATAAGACATATGCGTTCACAAATACAGTCGGTTTAACTTCATGTTGCAGTTGAAAACGGTTAGGGTCAAGCTTATTTATTTGATTCCGAACAATACACCCCCATATTCTTAACGTAGTTCAACAGTAGCTGATTAGAGTTCTGTTAAAATAAAACTTAAATTATTTGTGAGATTGCATTTGTGAGCGATAGCCTTCCTTTTGAATTGGTCACCAATTATAAGCCTGCGGGTGATCAACCTCAGGCCATTGAAAAACTTGTGCAAGGTGTAAAGAAGGGGTATCACGACCAATTGCTTTTGGGTGTTACGGGTTCTGGGAAGACTTACACCATGGCGAATGTCATTCAACAATTACAACGTCCTACCATCGTCATGGCGCATAATAAAACCTTGGCAGCCCAGCTATACGGTGAATTTAAAACATTTTTTCCGAATAATTCTGTCGAATATTTTGTCAGTTATTACGATTATTATCAGCCCGAAGCCTACGTGCCTTCCTCTGATACGTTTATCGAAAAAGATTCTGCCATCAATGATCATATCGACCAAATGCGCTTATCTGCGACACGGGCATTGTTAGAGCGTAAAGACTCTATTATTGTGGCTTCCGTCTCAGCGATTTATGGCTTGGGCGATCCAAATGCCTATATGAATATGTTATTGCATATTGTGGTGGGTGACAGAATCAGCCGTGATGAACTCATACGCCGTTTGGTGGAAATGCAATATACGCGAAATGAATTGGAATTTTTACGCGGGACTTATCGTATAAGAGGCGAAATCCTCGATATTTTCCCTGCAGAGTCAGACCAGAATGCAGTGCGTATTGAGTTGTTTGATGACGAGGTAGATTCTATTCGTTGGTTTGATCCATTAACTGGAAAAATGGTTCGTAAAATTCCTCGGATTACCATTTATCCTAAAAGCCATTACGTAACGCCGAAGAATAATTTAGAGCGTGCGATCGGTACGATTCGAACTGAATTAAAAGAGCGCTTAGCATTCTTTAGAACGAATGATAAGTTACTCGAAGCGCAGCGCATTGAGCAGCGTACCCGTTATGATTTAGAAATGATGCAGCAGCTCGGTTATACCAACGGTATTGAAAACTATTCAAGACATTTATCGGGTCGTCCTTCAGGTGAGGCGCCACCGACGTTATTTGACTATTTACCAGAAGATGCTTTGCTCATTATTGATGAGTCACATGTGACAGTTCCACAAATTGGTGCAATGTATAAAGGTGATCGTTCACGTAAAGAAAACTTGGTTAATTATGGTTTTCGTTTGCCGAGTGCATTAGATAATCGACCAATGCAATTTGAAGAGTGGGAACGAATTATTCCGACTACGATTTTCGTGAGTGCGACACCTGCAAAATATGAACTTGAAAAATCAGTACAAATCGCAGAGCAAGTGGTACGACCTACAGGCTTGATTGATCCTGTCATCGAAATTCGTCCTGTATTAACGCAGGTTGATGATGTGCTTTCGGAAATTAATAATCGCCGTGAAAAAAATGAACGTGTCTTGGTGACTACGCTAACCAAACGTATGGCGGAAGACTTAACGTCATATCTAAAGGAATATGGAATTAAAGTTGCTTACTTACACTCAGACATTGATACCGTTGAGCGTGTGAAGATTATCCATGATCTTCGTACGGGTATTTATGATGCCATTATCGGTATTAACTTGCTGCGTGAAGGTTTAGACATGCCCGAGGTTTCTTTGGTCGCGATTTTGGATGCAGATAAAGAAGGTTTTTTACGTTCAGAAAGATCTTTGATCCAGACGATAGGTCGCGCAGCTCGAAATATCAATGGTAAGGCAATTTTGTATGCGGACCGTATTACTGATTCAATGCAAAGAGCGATCAGTGAAACTGATCGTCGTCGAACCAAGCAAATTCAATTTAACTTAGAGCATGGCATTACCCCTCGTTCGACCGTTAGACAAGCGGTTAAAGAATTTGATACAGGTGAAGATTTAACTGATGATCAGATTGAAGGTCAGATCGTCGATCAAAGTAAAGCTTTAAGTGCTGATGAGCTTCATATTTTGTCAAATCCTAAACTATTGTCGAAGCATTTATCAAAACTTGAAAAGGGAATGATTAAGGCGTCGAAAGAACTTCAATTTGAAGAAGCAGCTCGCTTGCGAGATGAAATTGTTCGCCTGAAAGCACAAATGCTGCAATAGTATTCTAAAAATAATGCTTCAAAATCATTACATAACGGCAACAGTTCTCAATTTTGTTTGCCGTTACTTTATTTATTGTTCGATACTTTTAAGCATAAACATAAAGGGGTTCTATAATGACGATTAAAAATCTCCCAAAAGCGAGCTTTAGGGTGAGTAAAATTGCATTGGGTGGCGCACTGCTCATCGGTTTGGGTGCTGCGACGATGGTGTATGCGAAAGATAAACCTTTAAAAACAGTCGATAAAGTAGAATTAGATCGGTATTTGGGTGTTTGGTATGAAGTCGCACGAAAACCACTTTCCTTTCAAAATAAATGTGATCGTAATGTAACTGCTACTTATACCTTGAATGAAAATGGCAACGTAAATGTAGACAATAAATGTGTCATGAAAGATGGTACCTTAACTCAATCTTTAGGCGAAGCATATATTCAAAATTCGCCGTTTAATACGAAATTGAAAGTCAGTTTTTTACCGAGTGCAATTCGCTGGTTGCCATTTGGTCGGGGTGATTACTGGATCTTGAAAATAGATGAAGATTATCAAACTGTATTGGTGGGCGAGCCAGACCGAAAGTATATGTGGGTACTGTCTAGAACAAATCAGCCCAATGAAAAAGTGGTCAAAGAGTATCTAGATTATGCAAAATCAGTGGGTTATGATTTAGGAGATGTCATTAATACCAAACAAACCACTGAATAACAGAGATGAGAGTTGTAAAAGCCATGTTTTCATGGCTTTTTTTATGGAAGTGATAAGCCGAAAATGCTTTTTATAAAACATCATTAAAGCCTAATCGGTATAATGCCTTTTCGACTGATGTTGGAATATAAAATGTATAAAGGTGTTGCATTATCTGTTTTAGCATCAGTGACTTTTGGTGTGTTGTATTTTTTCACCCATTTTTTAAAGCCGCTGGATAGTGAGCAAACGTTTGCTTGGCGGATGCTGTCCACATTGCCATTTTTGACGTTATTTATGTGGTGGTCAGGTGATTTAAAATATATCACTGCAATTTTTAAGCGAATAATACAGAAACCAAGTCTTTTTATTTGGTTGCTCATCAGCTCCTTTTTATGTACGACGCAGCTTTGGTTGTTTTTGTGGGGACCTATTAATGGGCGTGGACTAGAGGTTTCATTGGGGTATTTTTTACTTCCTCTCGTTATGGTTTTATTCGGTTGTGTTTTATACAAAGAAAAGCTGAGCTACTGGCAGATGGCGGCAGTTCTATTTGCAGTTATTGGGGTAGGGCATGAAATTTGGCGTATAGGTGCAATTGCTTGGGAAACTGCCTATGTCGCGGTTGCTTATCCAATTTATTTTTTTCTAAGACGTAAGTTTCAAACAGATCATTTAGGCGGATTTTGGTGGGATCTATGTATCATTTTACCCATTGCTGTCTATTTGGCTCTGCTGCATAGTGATTCAATATCGTTGATTATTGATTTTCCTCATCTTATTTTAGCTATTATTGGACTTGGTTTCTTGAGTGCACTGGGGCTGGGGAGTTATATTCTTGCGAGTCGATATTTACCATTTGTGATTTTTGGTTTACTCAGTTATTTGGAACCGATATTGTTGGCCTTTGCATCTATGGCCTTGGGTGAGCGTGTAGAAGGCGCGGAGTGGTTTACTTATATTCCAATTTGGATTGCTGTTTTATTATTAATCATTGAAGGTGTTATTTATCTGGTTAAAGAGAAAAACAAACGTGCAGAACTTCAAATCAAAGCTGAAAAAATTAAAAAATTGATTGAAAAGAATGAATGATTACTAGACCTCTTTCATAAGTCACTTTTACTCAATTCCATGTTGTAAATTCCAGCAATTAAATTGAATCTTAAGCCGAGTCTTTTTCCTCTATTTCTGTAACGTTCAGCAAGTATTTTAAAATGCTTCAGCGCACCAAAAACATGTTCAACAAGGATTCTTCTTTTATTGATTTCTCGATTGTACTTTTTAAGTTCAGGATCTAATGTACAGCCTTTTTTTGCTTTCAACGGAAGCAAACTGTTTGCGTAAATATTATGAATACCCTGATAGCCTTTATCCGCTAATACAAATGAATGCTTAGGAATTAAATTTAAGTTTCTTTTGAATAACTCAAAATCATGCACCGCACCTTTACACATACATAAACTGAGTATTTCTCGTGTTTTAGCATGAATAATCGCTTGTACTTTAAAGGTATGTGTCTTTTTCTTACCGCTATAGCTTTTCTTCTGTTTTTTTGGGCCGTTGAATGGGTATTTCTGTTGCATCGATGATGACAACATTCCAATCAATGCCTTCACCTTGAGGCAAATCCTTCGGTAAATTAAAAAGATTAGACTGGATTAAGCAGTCTTCAACATGCCGAACAATTCTTGAAGCCGTCGGCTCTGAAACACCATAACTGGTCGCAACATGAAATAAGGTTCGATATTCACGCCAATAGCTTAGACTCAAAAGAACTTGATCTTCTAAGCTTAATTTAGCGGGTCTACCCGTAGTTGGTAAATGCTTTTTCAATTGCTCAACCATTAAATAAAAAGTTGAGTATGAGATGCCTGTATAACGCTTAAACTGCGGGTCAGAAAGCTTTTTAGAGTCGATATATTTCATACTGAAATTATGCATCAATTTCACAAAGTTAAGGGTACATATAATCATCAAAAAGATGACTGTTTTTTGAGTTATGAAAGAGATCTACTAATTTATATTTTACAGATGAATTTATTTTACAGATGAGTTTATAAAGCAGGTTTTGAATTGAGCTCAATAACTGCATTACTGTAAATGAGAAATCAATAAAAGTTATAGAGAGAGTTTTATAATGGATTAAGGTCGGTGTGATCAGCTTATTCTTAATTAGTGTTAAGGTGTAAGCATTAATAGTTTTAGAAAATGATGTTATTTATTTTTTGAATTTTATAATGTATCAAAGACTTAAGTTTGATTTAAGTGCATTAAAGACCGATAGCGTAAAAATAAGCTGAGTTTTGATTTCAACTCTCAGCTAATTCCATTACAATTATCGGGTTTAAAAATTTACGCCTAGATATATAAACTAGAGGAAGTATCTGTGAGCAAAGACACTATCGTTGCCCTACATGCAGAGCACCAAGGTCGCTGGAAAAACCGCGAAGAACTTGCGGAACGTATGATTGCCTTATTGGGTCAATTATATCGTGAAAAAAACATTGTGGCTTCAGTTTATGGTCGCTCTTTAATTAACCGTTCAGTAATTCAAATTCTGAAAGCTCACCGTCGTACTCGTATGATGGATGTAGAACTTTCAGTTGTTCATACTTTCCCAATCTTAGAAGCATTGGCTAAAGTTGAGAACATTGGTTCTGCTGAAGTTGATTTAGGCAAGCTAGCTGTTGAATTTAAAGAAAAAGGCGGCGATATCAATGCATTTGTTGCAAACGCTGTTCAGTCTTTAGAAGGTAACGCGACTTCTGTAGAACATAAAGATGTTGTTCTTTACGGTTTTGGTCGTATTGGTCGTATTCTTGCTCGTTTAATCATTGGTCAATCTGGTCTTGGTCGTGGTTTAAACTTGAAAGCAATCGTCGTTCGTAAATCATCTGAAGGTGATTTAGAAAAACGCGCATCATTGCTACGCCGTGACTCAATTCATGGCCCATTTGCAGGTACGATTTCTGTAGATGAAGAAAATGAAGCGATTATTGCAAATGGTCAATTCATTAAAGTAATTTATGCATCAAGCCCAGCCGAAGTTGATTATACAGCGTATGGTATTAACAATGCTTTAGTTATTGATAATACGGGTAAATGGCGTGATGCTGAAGGTCTTGCACAACACCTTAAATGCCCAGGCGCTGCGCGTGTTGTTCTAACTGCACCTGGTAAAGGTGAGATGAAGAACGTTGTATTTGGTGTGAACCAAACAGATATTTTAGATGAAGATACGATTATCTCTGCTGCAAGTTGCACCACAAATGCAATTACACCAACACTGAAAGTTTTACATGACAAATATACAGTGTTGAATGGTCACGTTGAAACAGTTCACTCATTCACAAATGATCAGAACTTAATTGATAACTACCATAAAGCAGATCGTCGCGGTCGTGCTGCAACGTTAAATATGGTGATTACTGAAACAGGTGCTGCTAAAGCTGTTGCTAAAGCGCTTCCTGCACTTCAAGGTAAATTGACAGGTAACTCTGTTCGTGTACCTACACCAAACGTTTCATTGGCTATTCTTAACTTAACGTTAGATAAAGAAGTTGATCGCGAAGAAGTGAACGAATATATTCGTCAAATTTCAATCAGCTCAAGCCTTCAAGGTCAAATTGGTTATACCAACTCTACTGAGGTTGTATCTTCTGACTTTATTGGTTCTCGTACAGCGGGTGTATTTGATGCACAAGCAACGATCACTTCTGGTAACCGCTTAACTGCATATGTTTGGTATGACAATGAAGTGGGTTATAGTTGCCAAGTATTACGTATCGCTGAGCAAATGGGTGGCGTAAGCTATCCAAAAGTTCCTGCTGAAACGACTGCATAACGGTTCAAATTATGTAAAAGCGCTTCTGATGAAGCGCTTTTTTTTGCCTAATAGTTAACAAATATCTCTCAAATGGTTATATTAGTTTGAATAATTAAGTGATTTAATATTCATTCATATTGGCTTTTATCAGTTGATGTGAATAAACAGTTATAAAAATAATAGTGGATAAGGATCGTTAAATTGCAACTCAAACATGTCGTCATTGGATTGACTTTTATTGTCATCGCTACTGTGTGTGGTGTCTTACTCGCGATCTGGGTTTTCAAACATTTCAATATCTATATTCCTTTGGAAGATCAAAAGGTCAATATTGATCTTCAAGAACCCTTGCAAGCCAAAGTTCAAATTCATGATGCTTTAGATGTTGATGTGACGGGAAGAATTAATACTGAGATTCCGATTAATGAGGTTCTCGATATTCCGCTTACACAAACTTTAACTCCGCGGGTTTATTTTGATAGTCAGGTGCCGATTCAAACCACTATTCCTGTACGCGAAACATTGATTGTAAATCAGGATATGCCTGTAGATACAACAGTAAAAATTAAAGTTTTGGGCAGGGATATTACATTACCGTTGAAAGGGGTTATTCCGATTAAGTTGAATGTTCCTATTCAGATGGATGTACCACTGAAACAAGATATTCACTTAAAATTTGATGCGCCGATCAAAACGGTATTAAAAGAAAATTTACGTATCCCTTTAAATACATCTCTGAAAGCCAATATTCCGATTCAAGGGCATCTAAATGTCCCGATTAAGACAGCGCTAGATGCGTCAGTTGATGTTCAAAATACGTTGCCAGTTAAAATTAAAAAGGGTGAATTGGTTATTCCGCTCAATAGTGTTCAATTAAAGCGTGAACAAGAGGAATTGTCAGAAAGTAGTTTTGCAGAAAGCAGTCATATTGAACAAGATTCAAAGTCGAATAATGTGAAGAAAAATACAGCTTCCAAGCAGGTTAGTGAATGAAAGTTTATTATTCATTAAAATGGTTTTTGATGAGTTTTTTTCTGATCGTTATTTTGGTGGCGATACTTTTTTGGTTATATCTCAATGTCGTGGCCTCAATGCAGGTATCTGCACAACAAGCAGATATTCAACTTTCGCATTCATTACCGACCAAAATTGAGGTAGGTAATTTTTTAGAAGCACAAGCCATAGGGGTCTTAGACACTCAAATTGACGTGAATGAAAATCTAGAATTACCTCTGACTGGAAAATATCTGGCTAACTTGACCTTCAGTGTTGAAGTGCCTGTTGAGGTTTCAGTGGATTACAAAACAGAGGTGATAATCGATCAACTAATGCCACTGAGTGCCACTACTGATCTGGTTTATCAAAAGAAATGGTTGCCCAAGTTTCCTTTAAATATAGACATTCCAGTCAAATTGAAAGTGCCTTTTCATTTGAAGGAAACGTATCGTGTACCAATTAAAATAAATTTTAATGGTCCAGTCGATTTGGCTTTCAATGAAAAAGTTAATTTGAATGTCGTACATCAATTTAAACCGCGACTTAATTTGAAAGACCCAATTACCTTAGAAAAGATCGCGACTTTTAAAGCAACGATGTACAACAGTGAGCGGGATACTAAGGCTAACTTAGATATGAAGATGAATCTACCAATCAAAAATATTCATCCTTAAGATACAAGCTGAATGCATCATCAGCTTGTATCTTAAATTCCACAGTTGCTAAAATAAATGTTTAGAAAATCAACCTTAAAATGTAAATCTTAAAACGTAAATTTTAAAACATAAATCCTAAAACATGAAACTCGTATCTATGAACATTAGAACAAAGCTCTTAGTGATTTAATAACTGCTGAATAGCCAATTCAATTGGTGTGGATTGACGACCAATTAATTGTTCAAGATCCTTACTATCGCTGTACATTGCGCCTTGTTCAGCTTGAATGTCGGCATCTACAATCACCTCGACTAAACCTGCTGGTAAACCTGCATCATTCAACGCTTTTGTGTAATCAGCTGGACTGATATTTTGATATTTCACATCTTTACCTGATGCATTTGCAATATAAGACGCGAGGTCAGTTAGTGTGAAACTATTCGAGCCAGTGAGTTCGTAAATTTTATTTTCATGACCTTGAGTGATTAAGACTTTAGCCGCAGCTTCAGCATAATCATGACGTGAAGCAGAACTGATTTTACCGTTGTTCGCTGAACCATATAAAGTTCCAGTTTCAGCAGTGTGTGCAATACTTGCTAAATAGTTTTCGCTATACCAGTTATTACGTAAAAAAGTATAGGCTAAACCACTATGTTTAATGAGTGCTTCAGTTTCACGATGTTCTTCTGCTAATCCTAATGGTGAGGTGTCAGCGTGGAGTAGGCTGGTATAGGCAATAAATTTTACGCCCGCCTTTTGTGCTGCTTCAATCACCGCTTTATGTTGTGGGGTGCGGCGGCCAATTTCATTGGCAGAAATGAGTAAAACTTTATCGATGCCTTGTAATGCAGGAATTAAAGTTTCGGGTTGATCATAATCAAAATGACGAAGTTCGATTCCTTTTTCTTTTAAATAAGCTGCTTTATATTCATGACGAACCAATGCGACAATACTTGATGGATTTATTTCTTTTAATAAAGCCTCAATTACGAATTGTCCGAGTTGACCTGTAGCGCCAGTAATTGCAATTTTCATTTTTAATACCTATTTGATTGTTTAATTTGTATACTTACCAAACGCATCTTATTATATAGACTTACAAAAAGTAAGTACGTACCTAAAGGTAAGTTTTATTATTTTAGAATTAAATTAATATTTTAATTTGGAGTGTTGATGAATAGTCGATATGCAAATAGCGAGTTGTTAGGACAGGTACTTTCAAATGAATGTCCTTCTCGTGAAATTTTAGAACACCTGACCACCAAGTGGTCTGTATTGGTATTGCGTTGCTTAAGCGAAGGGGTGCATCGATTTAGTGAGCTGAAGCAGCGTATTGAAGGCGTCAGTGAAAAAATGCTTTCACAGACTTTAAAGACACTTGAAGGCGACGGTTTTGTTATTCGAACGGTTTATCCTGTGGTCCCGCCAAAAGTTGAATATCAACTCACGCTCATGGGTTCACAAGCAGCGCATCAAATGGTGGCGCTCGTGGGTTGGATTGAAAAGAATTTGCCAGAAATTTTAGAAAATAAACAAACTTTAGAAAAATAATCCTGAGCTGATCGTCCGTTTGATCCGCTTCATTGATGTGGATTTGATGCCTAGGCGAGAGGATTGATATAAATTCACACGATTATTTGGAAATGATGAGATATATTTAGCATAAGCTGAATAATACTATTCGAGAAATTCTTCAAAATATGGCATAATATGCGGTTTTAAAGTATTTAGAGGATTGGCAGCATGCGCTTTGTTGATGAAGCAGTCATTACCGTAGAGGCTGGCGACGGTGGCAATGGCGTAGCCAGTTTTCGCCGTGAAAAATTCGTACCATTTGGTGGTCCTGATGGTGGTGATGGTGGCCGTGGCGGTAACGTATATGTTGAAGCAGATGAGAACACCAGTACACTGGTAGATTACCGTTATACACGTCGATTCCGTGCTGAACGTGCTAAAAATGGACGTGGTGCAAACTGTGCAGGTCGTGGCGGTGATGACACAATCTTGTTAGTTCCTGTAGGTACAACGATTGTAGATACAGAGTCTGGCGATATTATCGGGGATTTAATTGAAGCAGGTCAGCGCGTTAAAGTGGCTGCTGGTGGTGAAGGTGGTCTAGGTAATACCCATTTCAAATCATCGACCAATCGTGCTCCGCGTAAGTGCACAACCGGTACTAAAGGTGAATACCGAGAAATTCGCTTAGAGTTGAAAGTACTTGCTGATGTCGGCTTGTTGGGTATGCCAAACGCAGGTAAGTCTACCTTTATTCGTGCGGTCTCTGCAGCAAAACCAAAAGTAGCTGATTATCCATTTACAACTATGGTGCCTAACCTTGGTGTTGTCGATGCGGATAGTCATCGTTCATTTGTGATGGCAGATGTTCCAGGATTAATTGAAGGTGCTTCTGACGGCGCTGGTCTTGGTATTCGTTTCCTTAAACATTTGGCACGTACTCGTATTCTCTTGCACATTGTAGATGTACAACCGATTGACGGTTCAGATCCAGCTTATAATGCGAAAGCAATTGTTGAAGAATTAAGAAAATTCTCACCAACATTGTCTAAACTTCCGATTGTATTGGTGTTGAATAAAGTAGATCAATTACAAGATTCGACTCGTGATGAGTGGTGTCAGCATATTCTTGATGAAATTCAGTGGGATGGTCCAGTATTCAAAACTTCAGGTTTAATGTCTGAAGGAACAAAAGATGTTGTTTATTATTTGATGGATCAAATCGAGCAACAGCTTGAACGTGAAAATGAAGATCCTGAATACGCAGCAGAGATGAAAGCATTCCGTGATCAGCTCGAAGCTGAAACACGTGAACAAACCATTGCAGCGAAAGAAGCTTATCGTGAAATGCGCCGTAAACAACGCCTTGAAGGGTTGTTGGGTGATGACGATGAAGATGAAGACGGTGATGATGGCGATATGGAAGTGTTATACGTACGTTAAGCTCTTGAAAAAGAGTTACTGAGGACAAGATGATAGAAGTGGTAGATGGGCAGCGGCAGCTTAAGGCTTGCAAAAGAATCGTTGTTAAAATCGGATCATCTTTACTCACAGCAAATGGAAAAGGTTTGGATTTAAATGCAATTTCGCATTGGGCGAAACAAATTGCAGATTTATACCAAGCAGGACATGAAATTATATTAGTGTCTTCTGGTGCTGTGGCTGAAGGTATGGTTCGCATGAAACTTGAGCATCGACCCACCGATCTACCCAGTCTTCAGGCGTGTGCAGCTATTGGACAAATGGGCTTAATCCATACATGGTCAAGTGTATTAGAAAAGCATCAAATTCAAACTGCGCAAGTACTGTTAACACATGACGATCTCGCTGATCGTCGTCGTTATTTAAATTCCTGCGATGCGCTGCAAAATCTGATTGATTGGAAGGTAATTCCAGTCATCAATGAGAATGATACCGTGTCTACGGATGAAATTCGCTTTGGTGATAATGACACTTTAGCTGCAATGGTTGCAGGTCAAGTACATGCGGATTTACTCATTATTTTGACAGATCAAGAAGGCATGTTTGATTCTGATCCTCGCTCAAACCCCAACGCTAAATTATTTTCGACTGTTCGCGCTTTAGATGAAAGTCTATTTGATATGGCGGGTGGTGGTGGAAAGTTCGGGCGTGGGGGGATGCTGACCAAAGTTCGAGCTGCTCGTTTAGCTGCAAAATCAGGTTGTCCAACACTGATCGCCAGTGGAGAAAGTGACCATGTACTTGCTCGCTTGATGTCTGGTGAAATGCTGGGAACCTTGTTCATTACCGATAATGATCGCATCACTGCACACCAGCAATGGTTGGCAGCACACCTTCAAACAGCTGGGCGATTGGTTATTGATGATGGCGCAGTTAAGGCAATCAAAGATAATCATCGTAGTTTATTGCCAGTTGGTGTGAAAGAAGTTCAAGGTCATTTTGAACGTGGTGATGTGGTTGAATGTGTTGATACTCAAGGTGGTCGAGTTGCTGTAGGGCGTGTGAACTTTAGTTCGCGCTCAGCAGAAATCGTCAAAGGCTTATCTTCTGACAAAGTACATCAAGTTTTAGGTGAGGCACGATCGTTGGAAATGATTCATCGCAACCATATGGCGATATATTAGCAAATACACACCATAACAAAACATAATATTAAGGCTTGATTCTGCAAGGGATTGAGCCTTTTTTGTGTGTTTATTGAACATGCAATAGTTTTAGTATGAGATTAAAGATGAAGTGCAAATGCGAGGTGCCTGTATAACGCTTAAACTGCGGGTCAGAAAGCTTTTTTGAGTCGATATATTTCATACTAAAATTATGCATCAATTTCACAAAGTTAAGGGTACATATAATCACCAAAAAGATGACTGTTTTTTGAGTTATGAAAGAGATCTATTGATAATAAATAGATCATTAACATAAAGTGATTGTTTTATATCATAATATAATTTATTAATTTTTATATTTAATTCTAGATAGTTAAATGGATCAATCGGTTGTGAAATCTATCGCCCTTAGATAGATGCAAAATAAGATCTGCTTTATCTAAAATTATAAATAGCTAATTATATGATTTTTAATGTAATTAGCTATATTATTGAATGATTAGATTATAGCAATAGGTCAAAAAAAGATGCTTGACAAAGAGCAGAGTAAAATTAAAGAATTTATTAGGAATAAAAAATTATCACATCTTTCGTTTTTAGATGATGTTTGGTCAACTTCTGACAATAAGGATTATATTGGCTTTTATTATTTTATTTTGCATCTAAAAGACGAGAATAATAAGCATGTTTTTGATGAAATTATCAATCGGGAAGGATCTTTATCAAAGGCTTACTTGTACTTAGGGAATATTGCCAGAGATATTTTTACTGATATTGAGTTGAAATATATTTCTTTGGAGTTTTTCAGCAAGGCTGTTAAGGAAGATGACCAAAACTCTGAGGCTTATTTTCAGCTTTATTACTATACGCGCAGTCTAAAGTATTTAGTTGAACTTCTTAAAGTTGAATTTAAAAAAAATAATATTAATGAACATATAATGCAAGTAAGTCAAACTTTTAGTGCGATTGGTATGGATAAGTTGTCGAAGGAGGATCTACTTTTTTTAAAAGAAATATATACGCTTCCCGACTTACCAGAAGATACAAAGAAACAGAATATACTTGCCTCGCTTTATTTTTATCTTGATGAATCTGATTTAGGTAGAGAAATTATTGTAAGTTCAGATGAACTAGATTTTGAGATTATAAAGAAATATTTAGACGGAGGTTTAATTGATTTAGATCTAGCTTTGTCAAAAGTTAGCTTTTATAACAGAGAAAGGTTGTTATCAGGAGATCATAAAAGAATTTATGAAATTTATAAAGAAGAAGCAAAAAAGAGTAAAACTAACCCAATAAAGGATGTATTAATTCATAAAGCTTTCTTAGCTGATGAATTTATGGATGTCATAACATACTATCAAGAAGCAACGGACATATTTAATAAACTAAAACCATCCTTGCATTACCTACTGAGTCAAATTGCACTTAAGCAAGAAATTGACAAGAATATTTATGAATATATCAAAGAAGACTTATATTTATCAGTATTTAATCATTCTGATAAAGAGATAGATGCTCTTAATTTAATATTGATATTCAAATTGCATTGTATAAATATAGAAAAAAATTATTCAGATAATAAAGTAGGTTTTTCACTAAAAATCAGCCGTCCCTATAAAAAAGCATTAGAAATTTTAGATAAACCTGAAATAGTGGGACACAACTTATATGACGATTTAAAACAACAACTTTTATCTTTGCGAGAAAAAAATACTCTTAATAGAGGCAGCCTTGCACTAGATCAGTTCAAAAATTTTCAACCAGAATTTATTACAAATTATTCAGATTTAAACGAATACTGTAATACATACATTAAAGTTGAAAAATACGATGATGTGATCGCTACCATTCTTCATTTTCATAAGAAAAATCCCCCTTCGATGAATACCATGAATTGTCTTGGTGTTTGCTATGAACATAAAAAAGACTATGAAAATGCGGTTATTCATTATAAGAATTCTTTAGATATCATGCATTCTTCAAAGGAAATAAATTTTCAGATTATCCAAAACTATTTATATTGTTATAGGACACTTCCTTTTGAGAAACTTCCTATTGAGAAACTTCTTATTGAGGAGTTCGAAAAACTAAAACATGAATATAATCTATGTTTAGTGAGTGATTTTAAATGGGATTATTCATGGTCAGGTGGCTCCAAAACTTTATTTAAATACTCACCTTTTAATATCAACATAATTGATTCACTATCTAACCAATATTTTTATCTACCAAGTAAAAAACAGCTAAATGATCCTATTGAATTGCCTGATTTAACGAAGATTCGTGCCAATACCTTTATTTATCAAAACTACTATATTTGTTCCTTTTCTAAGAATGAAAATTCAATGCTTATGTGGTCACACTATGCTGAACAACACAAAGGAATTATGGTCGAATATTGGTTTGCTGGGGAAATGCCTAATAGTGTGGGGATAGGTCCAGTAAACTATTCTACTGATCAAAAAAGACTTAAGGAAAAAGATAATTATGTCTTTAATCAGTTTTTATTAACCAAAAATAAAGACTGGGATTATGAGAATGAAGTTAGGATATTTTCTTTTTTAGAAAATAAAGTCGGATTCACAAGATCTAACTACTTGAATCTTGATCGAAGTAAAATTAATGCAAGGGTTAAAAGCATTACTTTGGGATTGCAATTTCCAGAGGATAAAAAGAAATTGATAGGCAATATTGTGCAGTCTTTAAACAGTAAACTCTCACCAGATGATCCAGAGATTTTAGTTCGCCAAGCCTTCATTTGTGAAAATAATAATTTCGCCCTTATTTATAAAGATATTACGCTTAGTTAAAAACTTGGTGGTGTTTCAAAAGTTTGAGAACTTAATAAATTTGACTCATCCCATTAAGGTGAATAAATTATACCAATTGAAATATACTATTTCGGTGCGCACGATAGTGTGCACACTTATTTGCGTACGAATCGTAAGTGATGAAAGAAACTTTTACGAGAAAGTCATAAAATGAATAATAAGACAAGTATCACGTTCTCAAAATTGAGGAGGGGTAAATAAGTAATCAGTTTACCTATACTTTGATTAGTTTTTATTTTTGGTTACTTGGTTTAAGGGCATAAAGAAGGGGTGTAAGCATTGTTTAGAGGTTAAATGGGAGGTTAAGGGTTAAATTCTTTTTTATTAATTAAATTAAAAAAATATCTTATAGTGTATATATATCGCAATCATATGGCGATTTCTTAAAACTGTTAAAAAAAAGCTCGCTTATGCGAGCTTTTTTTGTACTTCGATCTGAGGGAGAGGGTATTGTTCCCCGACCATATAGGTGTGATCTGCCAGTGAGAACATTGCAAGATCTTCTTTAGAGTTTCCGTAGGCATAAACTAAATTATAATGATCTAAATCATATTTTTCTAAAATACGAATTTTTTTTTGTTCAGAACTACAGTCTGGCGTCGCAAATAAACCTGTGAATTTATCATCCTGAATTTCAGCTTCTGTACAAATTAAATCGACATCAAGTAACTGTGCAATATCATTCAGATAAATGTTGATGGATGCGGAGACTATCACCACATCGTCATTATTGTTTTGATGCTTAATAAGTTGCTGATAAAGATCAGGAGATAAGCTTTTACGGAGTTGATGTGAATACTCAAGCGCTAAATCTAGAATCTCAGTTGAAGACATGTAAGAAAACATGGCTTTAAACAGCTTGATGCGCATTGCATCTGGTGGATAGATTTTAAGATAATAGGCTTGAATCCAAGGGAGTAACTTAATACCTTGTTTAACTATATGCCGTTTAGACAAAGCATAAAAAATAAACCCTGTGAAACTGTCTTTCGTGCACAGTGTTCCATCAAAGTCGAATAAAGCTAAATTTTTATGCGTTTCGCTTTTTGCATACATGTTTCATAACGTCCATTTACACGTGTGGCAAACCAATTGGTGTTGTAATCTCGGCTAAGTTTAGGACCAGAAATGATGACTTCAGGCATGATGGCATAGAATGACTTCTTTCCGATTTTTGTTTCATAAAGATCAATCACAGCTTTGTAGGTTTGGGTTTTCTCAAACTTCGCCTCTTTTTCACTTTTTAAATCTGAACGAATTTGTCTCGGCGTAATTAAAACGTTATTTGAAGCAAATACATTAATTAACTCACGTTCTGATTCACTTTTTTCGGCGCGTATTCCACCATTTTTATTATACAGCAGTAAGTCACCATCCAAACTTAATTCAGCGGCTGTTAAATCATTTAACATACTTTGGAATGCAGCGTTTCGGCTCGAATACATACCTGAATTATAATCCGCAAATCTATAAATCGATTTATCGTATTGGGCTGGATACATCATTAAACGATGTATTCCATAATATAATCCACCATATTGGCTATATAAGTCTGTTCTGAGTGCAGCAATATTGCCACTCTGACGTTTATGATCTTTTGCATAGCTAATATGCACCTGCATTGAACCCAATGTGGTGATTGGATTTAATTTTTCACCAATATCTTGACCAATAATTTTTGCTGCACCTGTAAGTGCGCTCACATGATAGTGTTTAGACATATGCGCAAATATTTCACGATAAAGCTCATCTAACTGACGCTCTGTAGAGACTTTGCGCATTTGTTTTAAATAGTTGTCTTCAGGCGTAGGCTGGTTACGTAAAACTTGTTGGAAATATTCAGCTACAGTGCCACCAATACTTTCGCCAAGCTTATCTTTAAACTTCTCATCAAATCGATCTTCTACTTCTTTAACCGCTTTAATGCCTAAGCCGGGGACGTGAGGGTCTGCAACAAAATTAGACTCCTGATCTACCACAGCGATGATTGAGCAAATATTTTCTTTGGTCTGCGGAATGCGAAGTTCATCAGTAATAGAATAGATATCCTCAGCCCAGGACTTACGATCTTTTACACGCGTTGGAATGATTGTGCTGATTTGCTTCGCATCTAATTTTTTTTCATCATCATTCCACCATGAAATATCATCACAAGCACTGATGCATAAACTAAGTGCAGCTATAGTGCTCGCTTTAAAAATAAAATTTGGGTGAAAACTTTTTTTCATAGAGTAGAAACGCGTTTAGAGAAGAGTGGGTCGAGAACAATAGCCGGAGTATACTATGCTGCTCGAAAATAATATTAATATATATGTACATTGCTCAGCTTGAGCAGTCAAATTTTTCATTTTTTGTTTGAATTATATGTTTAAAGTGTAGTTGTGCTGAATTGGTTTCTCCATGTGTTGGAGTCGCATATAGAGTAAACGATTCATTGATCATAAATTATATTTTAATATCTACAAAGAATTCGTTTTTGTCATACATTTTGAATATAAAAGACAAAATTGAAGCATAGAAATTGAAGCATAGAAATTGAAGCTAAAAATTTTCACACAATAAAAATGCCCAGATAAATAGATGAGCTGTGCCAATAGGATGAAGTATACTGTGGCAGTCGTAAATTGTATGAATATATATGTATATCGGTCCGTACCAACTCTCCAATAATTTAATTGTTGCACCGATGGCGGGTGTAACAGATCGCCCATTCAGAACGCTATGTAAGTATTTTGGTGCTGGACATGCAGTCAGTGAAATGATGACTTCAGATCAAACCTTACGGATGAGCAAAAAAAGCTTATATCGGGCAAATTTTGATGGTGAGCTTGCGCCTATTTCTGCACAGATCGCAGGTTCAGACCCTTTTGAGATGGCAACAGCTGCCCAATACCAAGTTGCCAATGGCGCACAAATTGTTGATATCAATATGGGCTGTCCTGCAAAAAAAGTCTGCAATAAATTGGCAGGCTCAGCTTTACTACAAGATGAAGATCTGGTTGCCAGAATTTTAGATAAAGTGGTTGAAGCTGTAGATGTGCCTGTAACCTTAAAAACACGACTGGGTTATTTAAATGGTCACGAGAATATCTTACGCGTTGCTAAACGTGCAGAGCAGGCAGGAATTGCCGCTTTGGCGCTGCATGGCAGAACGCGCGAAGATATGTATTTAAATACTGCTCGATATCAATTAATTAAAGAAGTTAAACAAAGCATTGCTATTCCTGTGATTGCTAATGGGGATATCGACAGTCCTGAAAAAGCAAAATATGTATTGGATTATACTGGGGCAGATGCGGTGATGATTGGGCGCGCCGCTCAAGGACGTCCATGGATTTTTAGAGAAATTGCTCATTATTTAGAGCATGGTGAGCATTTGGATGCACCATCTATTCAAGAAGTTAAGGATGTCTTAATTGGACATTTGTCAGAGCTGTATGAGTTTTATGGTGAATATTCTGGATGTCGGATTGCAAGAAAGCACATTGCTTGGTACACCAAAGGTCTGCGCTCAAGTAATGAGTTTAGACAGAGTATGTACAAAGTAGAAAGCACTGTGGATCAAGCAAAAGTCGTTGAACAATATTTTAATTTACTGCTTGATCAAGGGTATTCGATGAGTGATGTACAGGCCGAGCAGTTGATTACTGATGAGACTTAAAGCGTTTTAAAATTTTGAGAGCATTAAATCTTTGAGACGATTGAAATTTTAAGAGCGTTAATATTTAAAGACACTAAAGACTAAAATCATCGATTATTTTCACCGATTAAGATTTCAGAACTGAATACAGTATCGGTCGTGGATTCCTGTTCAATTGTCATAGAATCTAAAGAATTGTCACTATTGACTTTTGCAGGATCAGTTACTTCAAGGGACTGATCCTTTTTATTGGCTTGATAATGAGAATAGCTGTCAGCAGTGAAGCCTAATGCAGCCAAAACAAGTAAAACAATACCCATACCAAAACTCAACAAAAAATTACATTTCATTGTATGTGTTTTTATTGAGCTTGAATATAGGGTTTTAAAATTTAGTTAGTCATATTGATTCATTTCTAAAATCAATTGGTTCATTAAATCGGTAGCTTCTAATGCTCTGATTTGCGCTACATTGCTTCCAGCCCAAAATGCACCAAATTCATGATGACCATTTTCTACTGCAGCGGCATTTAATTTTTTGCCTATATCATAAGCGTATGGATAGGGTGCAACATTTGGACGGCTGGGTAAATCGATCTCTTTCGCCCAATCATTGATTATGCCACGCGCCGGGCGCCCAGAAATACTCGAGGTAATTTGGGTCAGTGGCTTTTGAAAAAGCATATGACGATATGCTGCATTGGCACTAGAGGTTTTACATTGAACAAATGCAGTGCCTAATTGTACGCCTGATGCACCTAAATTGATGAGGTATTGCGCTTGGAAGCCATTCATAATACCGCCAGCCGCAACGATCGGAATTGTGCAATTGGCAGATATTAGTTTAACCAAATCTGCAGTTTTTATAGCACTATCAAAATTCTCATTAAAAATACCTCGATGACCACCTGCTTCTATACCTTGTGCGACAATAATATCTACACCAGCAGCCTCAATCGCTTTTGCTTCGGCTAAATTGGTCGCAGACACAAGTGTGACAATACCTGCTTCTTTTAAAGCTTTGAGCTGTTGAGGATGCGGTATACCAAAATGAAAACTCGCAGCATGAGGTTTAGTTTCAAGGATGATATTTAAGTAATCATCATTGTCTAAAAAACTGTTGTAAATACACGTTAAGTCGGCAGGTGGATTTTTGCCTAATTTTTCAAATTGCGGTTGTAAATATTCAATCCATTGTTGATTGCGAGAGGAGTCAATTGGTGTGGATTGATGGCAGAAAAAATTAACCTGAAATGGTCTATCTGTTAATTTTTGTGTTTCCAAAATTTGTTCTTTTGCTGAAGCAGGAGTTGCGGCACCCAAACCTAACGCGCCTAAACCACCTCGATTAGACACTTCTGCAGCAAGCGCTGCTGTAGAAACACCTGCCATAGGTGCAAGTAAAATAGGATGTTGTATCGCAAGTTTTTCGATTAAAGACATATCTTGACTCCTTGATATAACTTGAATGTGCCTAAGCTCGCGACCTATAGCAAATTATATTCACTATTTATTGAATAAATGGTGAGTAAATTAAAAGTCAAAATAAAACGACACGCGTTGTCGCGTGAAAGATAACGAACATCAAAATTTTATCGGTTGAAATTATAATACAACGTCGTTTAACTCCCACAGTTGAAATTCTTATGTCTGATCGTATTCGTGAAAAGTTACAAATATTGGCAGATGCAGCAAAATATGATGTGTCTTGTTCATCTAGTGGGAGTAATCGAAAAAATAAAGACAAAGGTTTAGGAAATACAGGTTCTGGAATTTGTCACAGCTATACCGAAGATGGACGTTGTGTTTCTTTACTCAAAATTCTTTTCTCCAATGTCTGTATTTTTGATTGCTCATATTGTGTTTCGCGTCGTTCGAATGATGTAAAGCGTGCTGCCTTTACTGTGCAGGAAGTCGTCGATTTAACCATTAACTTTTATAGACGTAACTATATAGAAGGGCTTTTTCTAAGTTCAGGTATTTTTAAATCCGCGGATTTCACCATGGAGCGCATGCTTCAAGTGGTCAAAAAGCTACGATTAGAAGAAAATTTTAATGGCTACATTCATTTAAAAACCATTCCTGGTGCTTCTGAAGAAATCATTCATGAAGCTGGTTTATATGTGGATCGAATGAGTATCAACTTAGAAATGCCAACCGAAGAGGGCTTGGTTAAATTTGCGCCCGAAAAATCTCATGCCGAAGTGCAAAAGGATTTGGGAATTGTGCGTGATCGATTAATTCAGTTTAAAGATGAGCGTAAATTAATAAAATCTGTTCCTAAATTTGTGCCAGCAGGTCAAACCACGCAAATGGTGGTCGGGGCACATTTGGAGACTGATCGTGATGTTATTTTAATGGCAGATAAGCACTATAAAGATTATAAATTAAAAAGAGTGTATTACTCGGGCTATATTCCGATCAATGCAGAAGATGCTGCATTGCCAGCGGTGGGTTCGGCACCTCCTTTATTGCGTGAAAATCGACTTTATCAATCAGATTGGTTAATGCGTTTCTATGGTTTTGATGCCACTGAGATTGTCGATGATCAACATCCGAATTTAGAATTGGATATCGATCCAAAGCTGAGCTGGGCCTTGAGACATCCTGAGCAGTTTCCAGTTGATATCAATCAAGCGGATTACCGTATGATTTTAAGAATACCTGGAGTGGGTGTTCGCTCTGCGAAAAAGATTATTCAGGCTAGACGATTTGGTAAAATTCATATTGATCAACTCAAAAGAATCGGAGTTGCATATAACCGTGCGCAGCATTTTATTCGTTGTGCCGATACGGCTCAGCATAGTAAGGAGCTGCTACCAAGCCAAATACGTCAGAAAATTTTACAAAGCGGGCACTCTAAATATCAAACGCAATTGTCACCACAGCTAGGGTTTGCATTTTAAATGGCAAAGTACATTTTTGATGGAACAATGACGGGTCTATTGAGCTGTGTATTTCGGGCTTTTCAATTTAAAGAGTTTGACGTGGAAGTTGTCAGTGCAGATCATATTCAACACACGCTGTTTGATGAAAGCATTGATGTACAGTCCAATGAAGAGCAAGCTAATCGTGTCTGGCAAGGATTAAAGCAAAAAGTATCGACTCAAGGTATTCGTAATTTTTACTACACGTTTTTGTCTGAGCAAATAGTCGCGTTTCAAGCACTTTTTGATTTTAGTGTCTATGTATTTAAATCCAGTAAGTCTGTTGATAAGGATTATGGACACCGAGATGTTCTTGCTTTAGCGCAGTGGGCAAAACAAGTCGGACGTGAAAAGCATCGCATGGAAGCTTTTGTGCGTTTTAAGAAATGCCAAGATGGTTTATTTCTCAGTCTAGTTCGTCCAGATTTTAATGTTTTACCCTTAATCGAGCGACATTTTAAAAGTCGATACCAAGATCAGAAATGGTTGATTTATGATGAAAAGCGTAAATTTGGTATTTATTATGATCTCGATAAAATTCATCAAATTCAAATGAATGCATATGAGGTTGACGCGCAGCTAGCGATAGGGGCAAGTCAAAGTTTTAATGTTGAGTTGGATGATGAGGAAATTCTTTATGATCAGCTTTGGAAAGACTACTTTAATAGCGTTAATATTCAAGCGCGGAAAAATGTGAAGTTGCATGTGCAATATGTGCCAAAGCGCTATTGGCGCTATATGAATGAAAAAATAATCTAATTTTAATGCATATCCAATCGCCTAAAAATTATTTAGACAAGATAAAATAATAATAAAAATTGAAAATATTTTCACTAAAATTATAATCATGATTTTTTGATCGATTATTGATCGAATGTTGATCGGTTGTAATATCTTGCATAGTTAACTCTATTAAAACGTCAATTGTGATTTATTACTTTTTTTGATTTTAATAATAGTGTTTATTTTTTATACATAATAAATATAATTTATAAATTACAAATAATTTCAATGACTAAAATATACTAATAAATGTCAATATACTTCTGGGGTATTTAGTAATATTTATAATGCGTATGTGATTTAAAATATAAAAAATATGTTCATATAATGAGCTATTAATAATTTTTAAAAATAAAATGAATTTAATCAATAACTTAAATTTAATTTTTATTGTTGGTTTTTAAACCAAATTAAGCTCATATTAAAATAAATATATAAAACAAAAGAGCATTTAATTTTGATTATTAGACTAATTGATTAGATAAAGGGTTGCTATTTTAAAAGCGTTTTCTTTAGAATTGCGAGCTTATTTCCGCTGTGAATCTAATCCACTCATTTATTTTGATGATATTAATATTATCGCGTTAAATGTTTTTTTTGTTTATGAGTTTAAAAGGGTCTTCTATGGATATTCAAGTTGACGAGCAATCGCAGCCACCCAAGAAGCAAAAATTTTATCAAATTCTTTATGTTCAAGTCATCTTCGCCATTATTGCGGGTGTATTACTTGGTCATTTTATGCCTGAGCTTGGTGCTAGTCTTAAGCCCCTTGGTGATGCCTTCATTAAAATCGTAAAAATGATCATTGCTCCCGTCATTTTCTTAACGGTTGCAACGGGTATTGCTGGAATGAGCAATATGGGTGCTGTGGGGCGTGTTACGGGTAAGGCAATGCTTTACTTCATCACGTTCTCTACTCTGGCACTGATCGTTGGTATGATCGTGGCAAATCTAGTTCAACCTGGTAAAGGCTTAAATATTGATCCAGCTGCTTTACAGGGTGATAAAGTCGCAACATATGTTGAAAAAGCACATGATGCAACGGTTGTAGATTTCTTCATGAACATCATTCCGAAGACTTTAGTCAGTCCTTTGGTCGGTGGTGATATTCTGCAAGTGCTTTTTGTCGCTGTACTTTTCGGCTTGGCTGTTGCAGCTGTAGGTGAAAAAGGTAAACCGATTACTGAATTATTAACCAATCTTACGGCACCAGTATTCTACTTGGTGGGCATGCTGATGAAGCTTGCACCTATTGGCGCATTTGGTGCTATGGCGTATACGATTGGCGCATTTGGTATCTCAAGTATTGGTAACTTGTTGTTATTAATTTTGACCTTCTATATCACTTCGCTGTTGTTTGTTCTGATCATTTTGGGTGCTGTAGCACGTTATAACGGTTTCTCTATTATAGATTTGATTCGTTATATCAAAGATGAGTTGTGGTTGGTGTTGGGTACCAGTTCTTCTGAAGCTGCTCTACCAACGCTCATGAGCAAAATGGAAAAAGCGGGTTGTGAAAAGTCTGTGGTTGGTTTGGTTATTCCAACAGGTTATTCATTTAACCTTGACGGTACCAATATCTATATGACCATGGCAGCGCTGTTTATTGCTCAAGCATGTAATATTGATTTGACCATCTGGGAACAATTAACCATTTTACTTGTAGCAATGGTGAGTTCTAAAGGTGCGGCGGGTGTGACAGGTGCAGGTTTTATTACTCTTGCAGCGACATTGTCTGTTGTACCAGCACTTCCTGTTGCAGGTATGGCCTTGATTTTAGGTATTGATCGTTTCATGTCAGAATGCCGCGCATTAACTAACTTGGTCGGTAATGCTTGTGCTGCAATCGTTATTGCACGTTGGGACAATGCATTAGACAAAGAACAATTAGATGCGACTTTGAAAAAGAAAGCATAATATTGTTTCATTAAAAAAGCCCATCTGATGATGGGCTTTTTTATGCTTCACCAATCACCAATCACCAATCACCAATCACCAATCACCAATCACCAATCACCAATCACCAATCACCAATCACCAATCACCAATCACCAATCACCAATCACCAAATTAAGTATGAAGTTGTGACATAGAATCTATTTTCAATTTGAGGATTTATTTGAAAATATTACATTATTGAGTTTCTATTTATCTCAATATGCAATGCATGCAAGAAGCGTATATTAAACTTCTTTCAAAACTCATTATTCACACCACACACTCATCGTGAGTATTCCCTCATCCTAACCTTTCTCCCAAAGGGAGAAGGGATTTTTAAAAATCAATGTGTTGCTAATTAATGATCATTTTTGCCTTATGAAAGAGATCTATTATCGATATTCTTAAGGTAAATTTGGCATAAAAAAACCCATCATGAAGATAGGTTTTTTGAATTTTACGATTGAAATTAACAGCCTGTTAATTTCTCAGCTTGTGGTTTTTTATTTGGAAAGAATATAGGACGAAGCTTTACACCTACGCCATTACCAATGAAGGCGAAAATGAGCCATAACCAGCCGTGTATGCTACCTGAAGCAATACCACTAAAGTATGCTCCAATGTTACAACCATAAGCCAAACGAGCACCATAGCCGAGCATAAGGCCGCCAATCACCGCAGCAATAATAGAACGCTTTGGAATATTTAAGCTGGGTGCAAATTTACCTGCCAAACTTGCTGCCAATAATGCTCCCAACATAATGCCGAAGTTCATCATTGAGGTCACGTCAAACCAAAGTGACTCAGACAATGCTTTTGCATTTGCTGGTGTTTGCCAGTAAGCCCAAGATGCGACATCGACGCCACTCAATGTAGCGACTTTTGCTGCCCATACTGCAAGCGCAGATGTCACACCCCAAGGACGACCTGCCAATGCTAAAGTTGCAAAATTCAGCAAAGTGAGAATAATGCCGCCCCAAACAAGTGGCCAAGGTCCTTGAATGAAACGCTTCCAACCTCGGTATTCGCTTGTAGGTTCAACTTCAAGTGAACCATGACGTCTCTTCTCAAAATAGACTGTCGCAAGTGCGATGAGACCAAAGAGTACAAAATTGATAATCAGTGCAGTACTAACACCTAAACTTTCTACAACAGAAATCGGAGCAAGATGGGGGAGGTTAAACCACCAATCTAGATGCGTAGTTGCGATTAATGAGCCTGTACAAAAGAAGAATAATGTAATGAGCATTCGAGAACTACCGCCACCTACTGTGTAAAGTGTTCCAGATGCACACCCCCCACCAAGCTGCATACCAATACCAAAAATAAAGGCACCAATCATGACAGACATAGAAACGGGGCTAACATTACCTTTGACGGGGTTGCCAAATAACTCACCTGCACCCAGTGCAGGAAAGAATAACAACACAGCCACGCCAAGCATAATCATTTGAGCGCGTAAACCTCGTCCGCGGCGCTCCTTGATAAATACACGCCAACTTGAAGTAAATCCAAATGAAGCGTGATATAGCGTCATACCAAGTGCACCGCCAATCAAGAATAATAATGCTTGATTAAGTCCTACAACTTGATAAGTACCGATAGTACCAACCAATATAAAGAGAATGGCGACCCAAACCGATATATTTGATCGATCTGATTTAGCGACAATAATAGACATGGGAGAAAATAATAGAAAATATATAAAGTGCTATTTTAAGGGATCTCCTTCAAAAATGGGCCTTTATAATCAATGAAAATGTATAAAGTAGCTGAATTTAATTGATTTTATATATTTATTAAATTGATAATGAGCTTGTCTGCTCATTTAAAAAATCATCCAATCTGAATATTAAAAAAAGAACCAATCCAAGATGAAAACAGCATGGCCAGTATTCCCCAGACAGTCACTCTTAAACTTCCTTTGAGTAATGACGTTCCAGCAAAATAGCTCGATACAGCTCCCAATAAGGTGAGAGAGAGAACACCAACAATTCCAACAGTTAAGCTCAAGTATTGCTCTGAACTGAGTAAAATTGCTATGAGTGGGAAAAATGCGCCTAATGAAAAAGAGAGTGCCGATGACCAAGCCGCCAAAATAGGTTGTGCAGCCGTCATTTCGTTAATACCAATCTCATCTCTTGCATGTGCATCTAACGCATCATGCGCGGTGAGCTGAATCGCAACTTCTTCTGCGAGTTGCGGCTGAAGCCCACGTCTAATATAAATTCGAGTGAGCTCTTGAAGTTCTAGACTAGGATTCTTAGCCAATTCAAGCGTTTCAAATTTTAAGTCTGCTTCTTCTATATCAGACTGTGATTTAACTGAAATATATTCTCCAGCAGCCATTGATACTGCACCTGCAATCAAACCAGCAACACAACTAATAAATAAGGTGTGAGACGAGGCACCGCTTGCAGCCATGCCTAAAACTAAACTAGTGACGGAAATGATGCCATCATTTGCCCCTAGAACTGAGGCGCGTAACCAACCTGTGCGGTGAATATAATGAGGTTGTTGATGCTGTGAAATCGACATTTTATAATTAGAGTAATAACGTACGTTGAGCAACCATATAAGAAGTGCTCACTTTAAATCAAGCATTTTTAGTTGAATAAATAATAGACTTCTTTCAAAAGGAATTATTCATACAATAACACTCATCATGAGTATTCCCTCATCCTAACCTTCTCCCAAAGGGAGAAGGGATTTTCACCTATCAATTTATGGCCACTCAATGATCATTTTTCGAGTTATGAAAGAGATCTAATCAAAGTAAACAAATTAGATGAATAAATTCGATAAATAAAAAGCCCTATATGAAATAGGGCTTTTTAAGTCAGTAAAGATTACTCTTCTACTTTTTTTCTAACATCGCTAGCGCCTTGTTCAATCGCTGCTGAGGCATTGGCAGTCGCTTCTTTCGCTGCTACTTTTGCATCATGTGCAGCACTTTCTGCATGTACGGCAGCATTTTCTGCAGCATGAGCAGCTTCATTTGCAGCATTATCGACTGCCATTGCTGTGTTGTCCGTGGCATGACTGATATCTTCGCTGGCTTGAGTGGCTGCATTATTTAAATGTTCGCCAGTTGTTGCGCCTGTTTCAGGTGCTTTGTCTTTATTACATCCCACAAGTGCAACAGTTGCAGTTAAACCTAAAGCAATCATAAATTTATTCATTTTCATCTACCTTCTGTATATATTATTTGAATCCAAGTCACTTGGATTCAAATAATATATACAGATTGATCACATAGAACTGATTAAAAATGTAAAGTATTTAAAGGTTTGTAAACAAACAATCACATTTGTAAGCTTGAGTTAATAAGATTAAATCAAGATTAAGTTATGTAAAAACAATGATTAAACATTAGACTTCTTTCAAAAGTCATTATTCATCCAATACACTCATTATAAGCATTCCCTCATCCTAACCTTCTCCCAAAGGGAGAAGGGATTTTTACCTATCAATTTATGGCTACTCAATGATCATTTTTCGACTTATGAAAGAGATCTATTACCTCTTTAAGCATTAACACATGAGAACAATTACTGCCCAGAACGAATCATATAATCAAAAGCAGAGAGTGACGCCTTCGCACCTTCACCTGTAGCGATAATGATTTGCTTATAAGGAACAGTGGTACAGTCACCCGCAGCAAATACACCTTTCACATTGGTTTCGTTACGATCGTTGATGATGATCTCACCACGGTTTGATAATTCAACCTTTGATGATTTTAAGAAATCTGTGTTGGGTAATAAACCGATTTGCACAAAGATCCCTGCCAATTCAACCGTATTGATTTCATCTGTCGCACGATCTTTATATTTCAATGCAGTCACTTGTGAACCATCACCAACCACTTCAGTTGAAAGTGCATTCATAATCACCGTGGTGTTTGGCAAGCTATTCAATTTGTCTTGTAGCACTTGGTCAGCACGAAGTTTGGTATCAAACTCAATCAAAGTCACATGTTCAACAATACCCGCCAGATCAATTGCAGCTTCTACACCAGAGTTACCACCCCCAATCACTGCAACACGTTTGCCTTTGAACAGTGGACCATCACAATGTGGGCAATAAGCGACACCACGAGTTTTATATTCTTTCTCACCCGGTACATTCATTTCTCTCCAACGTGCACCTGTCGATAAGATGATCGTTTTAGATTCAAGTTTGGCACCATTTTCCAAAGTCACTTCAACCAAACCATTGCTGGTTTCGTCTGCACCTTTGATGGCAGACACACGTTGTAAGTTCATGATGTCCACACCATACTCACGCACATGTGCTTCCATTTCAGCAGCGAACTTAGGCCCTTGGGTCTTTTGTACCGAAGTGAAGTTTTCAATATCCATGGTATCCATCACTTGACCGCCCATGCGTTCAGCAACGATACCTGTTTTGATGCCTTTACGTGCTGCATAGATTGCTGAAGTATTCCCCGCAGGACCACCACCAATCACCAGCACATCAAAAGCCGCTTTGGCATTTAATTTGATGGCATCTTTTTCAGCAGCGCCGGTGTCTAATTTCGCGATGATTTCTTCCAAAGTCATACGACCTTGACCGATATGTTCATCGTTTTGAAATAACATCGGTACAGCCATAATTTTACGTTCTTCAACTTCTTCTTGGAAGAATGCACCATCAATCATGGTTGCTGTTGTACCAGGGTTATTAATCGCAATTAAGTTCAGTGCTTGAACCACATCTGGACAGTTGTGACAGCTAAGCGATACGAAGACATCAAAATCAGCTTTGACGTTGAGATCTTTAATTTGCGCCAATACTTCATCAGACACTTTTGGTGCATAACCAGACACTTGTAACAAAGCAAGGATTAAAGATGTGAACTCATGTCCCATCGGTAGACCTGCAAAGTGAACTCGAGGTTGTTCTCCAACTTTCGCAATACCAAAGCTTGGTGCACGTTTATGCTGACCATCAAAACGAGCGGTCACTTGATCAGAAAGAGCGGCAACTTCGCTCACCAATTCTTTAATTTTGTCAGATTTATCAGATCCATTTAGTGAAGCCACGATTTCGATTGGGCTTTCAAGACGTTCAAGAAGTGTTTTTAATTGCGCAGAAGTATTTTGATCTAACATGACTAACGTCTCCAAAGGAGTCAATATTTATTGAATGAGGCTATCTTATGTGAAAAGACAAGATAGTTAAAACAGTTTGTTTTTATTGTTATCATCGGAAAAATGGATATGAACCGCAATTTAAATCAACCATTTACTTAAAGCTTCATTAGGATGAAAAATATTGTATTTTTTAGATCTCTTGGAACAGATCTAATTTACATCTCGACAAGGGATCTCAGGATCGAAGAAATAATTATTTTAATTGAAATTTAATTTAGAATATGATTACATTTTTTAAATTTGATGATTGGATTCATGGAAAAGGGTATTTATCAACATTATAAAGGGCAGTTATATCAAGTACTGCATGTAGCCACTCATAGTGAAACTGAAGAAAAATTAGTGGTTTATCAGTGTTTATACGGCGATTACTCGATTTGGGTGCGACCTTTGACGATGTTCCAAGAAACCATAACGACACATGATGATCGTGAAATTCAACGTTTTAAGCTAATACAAGTTACAGCATAAAAATAATTCTTAAGAAAAGAGATCTTTAAGGTTTAAGGTTTAAGGTTAAAGTTTTAAGCTATCCTAACCATGGATGGCTTTTTTTTATTGCAGAGTAATACGTTTGCAGCTGAGATCACATTCTAAATAATGTTGAATAAACATAATTTATTTTGGCTACGAATAATAGTTTGATAAATAAAAGCAGGTAAAAGATTGAACAATTCGGCAGTGCTCTTGTTTTTAAATATTTAGATAGCTTGAAGTTTCATTATATTTTTAAAAGGAAACAACAAGCGTTGTTCTCATAAGTGAACGTATTATGATTGAAATGGATTATCAACTGGTTGGAATCCATTATTAAAATTCAAATTTTTTGAAACTGATCTACTACTGAAATGATAAAAAAGTCACGCCATTATGACGCTGATAGATGCAGCTCATATTCTTTGTAAAACATAACAGAGCTAAATTTTGAAAATGTATTAGCCGATTGTATATTTACAATATATTTTCGGGGAAAGTCATTGATCTTATAAAATAAATATTCATATCTAAAGGGCGTAGTCTCTTTTTAATCCATAAGGAACAATCATGTCTTTTATAGGGCAGTTTCTAAAACCCATGCATTCTCGAGACCGAGAAGAGCCACATCGCGTTGCTACATCATTAGAATTATTATTCGACTTAATTTTTGTGGTTGCCATTGCGACTGCAGGAGTAGAATTACATCACGCGATTGTTGAGAATCATTTTTGGAGTGCAATGCCACTCTATTTAATGGTGTTTTTTGCCTTGTGGTGGGCATGGATGAACTTCACTTGGTTTGCATCAGCATATGATAATGACGATGCTCTCTATAGAATCATGACGATGATTCAAATGCTGGGTGCATTGGTCATTGCTGCGGGTATTCCAGACGCATTTGAACATCAAAATTTTGATGTGATTATTGTCGGTTACGTGATAATGCGGACGGTTCTAATTGCCCAGTGGTTACGTGCATCTCGACATGATCCAGAACGCAAACCCACTATTTTTAGATATGTCATCGGTATTTCATTGGTGCAATTGGCATGGATGTTTTTCCACTTTGCCCCGATTGATTTCGGTATTTATATCTTTTTGCTTTTAGTGATTGCTGAGCTCTGCATCCCATATTTTGCGGAAAAAAAAGGTACAACGCCATGGCATCCTGAACATATAGCAGAGCGTTACTCACTCCTTACGATTATTGTATTTGGTGAGTCTATTGTGGCGAGTTTTAATGCCATTTCTGATGCTTTTAAGACCCAAGTCATTAACACGGAGCTAATCTTTTTAACGATTGGTGGGGTGATCATGATGTTTACTATGTGGTGGGCATATTTTGATCGTTCAATGCACGATCAATTAAATAGTCATAGTAAAACTTTTATTTGGGGCTATGGACATTTCTTTATTTTTATTAGTATTGCGATGCTCGGTGCAGCATTATCAGCTGCTGCAGATGTGGTAACGCAACATGCTGATGTCAGCAATACTTATGATGGTTGTATTATTGCTGGATTATTAATTATTTATACCTGTAGCTTGTGGATGTTACAGAATCGCGAGCATTTGACAGGTTTCGGGCATTGGTTCTATCCAATTTCAGTCCTTATCATTTTTGTTATTCCATTTGTTATTCCCCATATAGGTTACGCAGTTTTACTGATGGCTATAGTTTATGCTTTACGATTAGTTTTAGCCAATTGGCTGATGAAATCCAGCAACTAAAACTAAAAAAACCACGCTAAAAGCGTGGTTTTTTTAAATCAGTTTCATCTAATAAAAATTAGATTTTACCAACTAGATCGATTGAAGGAGCAAGTGTTGCATCGCCTTCTTGCCATTTAGCTGGGCAAACTTCACCTGGGTGAGCATGTACGTACTGAGCTGCTTTAACTTTACGAAGAAGTTCAGAAGCATCACGGCCAATACCACCAGCATTGATTTCAACGATTTGGATTTTACCTTCTGGATCGATAACGAAAGTACCACGATCAGCAAGGCCAGCAGCTTCGATTAAAACTTCGAAGTTTTTAGATAAAGTCCAAGTTGGATCGCCGATTAATGGGTATTGGATTTTACCAATAACTTCAGAAGTATCGTGCCAAGCTTTGTGCGTGAAATGAGTGTCAGTTGAAACACCGTAGATTTCCACGTTTAATTTTTGGAATTCTGCATAGTTGTCAGCAAGGTCGCCAAGTTCAGTTGGGCAAACAAAAGTAAAGTCAGCTGGATAGAAGAATACTACAGACCATTTGCCTTTAAGATCAGCTTCAGTCACGTCAACAAATTGACCGTTGTGGTAAGCAGTTGCTGCGAATGGTTTAACTTCAGTATTAATTAAGCTCATCATTGTCTCCATGATTGAGGATTGTTTTCAATGTTCAGTAGATTATCGAAACTTCTGTTATTGCTGAAACAGTATTTTTGCATTACTAGAATCGGAAAAACCGAACCCAATGCGATACGAGGTGTTTCATTTTAATCAGTGCATTTGGATTGTCATTCAACATCAAAGAAATGATGGTTTGATGACAAATGCAGTTAAGCAAAGATTCGGTGTTAAACATGGCGTCATTGTATTGATATTTCAAGTGTTGAATTTAAAAAAATTATAAAAATAAAGGAAATTCATATCTAAATTAGAGATATATCTCGATTAAGCGTTTATGGTTGTTCAAAATTAAAGCTCTATCGCGAGTACTCCTAAACAAATATCTCTAAAAGAAAAATCCCTTAATAAATTCTTAAAACTTAGATTATCGTTTGAAGTGCAACACCATGTTGTTGGCATAATACCTGACTCGGACTTTTAAAGCCGAGTCTTTTTCTTGGACGTTGATTCAAACGTTGAGTGATTTCTGAAATATACTCATCCGTGTAATGATTTAAATCACTACCTTTCCTTATGTATTGTCTGATTAATCCATTGGTGTTTTCATTTGTACCTCGTTGCCAAGCACTGTAGGGATCTGCGAAATACCAATCCAAATCAAGTTCTTGAGCAATATGCTCATGCAAACTGAACTCTTTGCCATTGTCTGCAGTTATTGTTTTCAATTGGTCTTTGATGGGGGTGAGTAGATTGATGGTCGCTCTGCTTATGTCTTCAGCCTTACGTGTATTGCACTTTGTTAGCCAAAGATAGCCTGTTCTTCGATCTACAATTGAAACTAAAGATTGTTGATGATTTTTACCTACGATCGTATCTATCTCCAAGTCACCAAAGCAAGTCCGTTGCTCAACCTCATGCGGTCTTTTATGAATGCTTTTACGATGAGTGAGCTGACCGCGGGTTTCAGGAGAACCATATTTTCTCTTTCTTTGATTTCTGAAACGTAGGTTGTGGAAAAGCACGCCACCATTGCTTTTATTCTGTTTTATAAACCTGTAAATAGAATGCAGACTGACCGCTACGTGAGAAGCAATTTGTTCAGGGCTCCATTGTAGGTTTAGGTAAGAAATGACAAGCGCCCAAATATGAGATGGGATTCTTTTAGGATTGGAGCGATGACGTTTTAAAGCGACTTTATGTGCATGTTTAGCGAAGTAACCATTTCTAGCTTTATTTCGGGTGATTTCTCTAGAGATCGTTGCTGGTGAACGATTTAAACGCCAAGCGATATAGCGTTTGGAAAAACCTTCACGTAACAGGGTATAAATCTGATATCGTTCTTCTTGAGTAAGATGAGTATAGTTCATGATGCAACTTTGACTTTGACTTTGGTCGGTCGGAAGCAAAATGCTATCTCATCTTGCTTCTTTCCAATAATTTAATCTCTGTTGCACTTCATTTAAGAATCTAAGAAATAAAAAAACATAAAATAAAAATGCCTTTAATCTTTATTTGCATTAATTCCAAAGCAATAATGAAATAACATGAAACTCAGCGTTGTTTTAAGTCAAATGTTTTGTTGGTGAAAGACTATGCCTGTACCTTGTTACAGCGTAAAATATGCCAGTCGTTTTCGCTTTTAGGGTAAGTTATCTGTGGTAAGTCATTTAAATGTAGATCAATGGGTCATGGCTCGCGACCGTCATCGTTTAAATCGACTGCGTAAAGGTAAAGATGCTAATCCGAAGCAGTACCAAGAATTATTTGAAAAATCCAATTTAAAGGTACGTTCACGTCTGGACAGTATCCCTCAGATTAAACTGAACCAAGATTTACCTGTAACGCAATATAAAGACAAACTGATTGAAGCCATTCAGCAGAACCAAGTGGTTATTGTGGCAGGCGAAACAGGTTCGGGTAAGACCACGCAGTTGCCACAAATTGCGATGCTTGCTGGGCGTGGTTTGACAGGCATGATTGGTCATACGCAGCCACGTCGTTTGGCAGCCCGCACAGTTTCTCAGCGTATAGCTGAAGAGGTGGGTGAAAAACTCGGCGAATCGATCAGTTTTAAAATTCGCTTTAATGAGCAGGGGTCACAGGATTCATTGGTTCGTTTAATGACCGATGGTATTTTGCTTGCTGAGCTTGGCCATGATCGTTTTTTAACTAAATACGATACGATTATTATTGATGAGGCGCATGAGCGATCACTCAATATTGATTTCATTATGGGCTATTTGAAGCAGTTGTTGCCGAAACGTCCAGATTTGAAGGTCATTGTGACGTCTGCAACGTTGGACGTAAATCGTTTTAGTGCTTATTTCAATAATGCACCTGTTTTCGAAGTTGAAGGCCGTAGTTTCCCTGTAGAGTTACGTTATCGTCCGATCTCAGAAATGAGTATTGTTGGAAGTGATGACGATGAATTTGATGATTTTGAAGAAAACTTACCGAGAGCCGTTGTTCAAGCCGTAGAAGAATGCTTTCAAGATGCCCAAGAAAAAGGTCATCCTGAACATGCAGATATTCTAATTTTTGCAAGCACTGAACTTGAAATTCGAGAATTACAAGAAACCTTACAGAAGTTTGGTCCAAAACACACCGAAATTCTCCCACTTTATGCGCGACTTGCGATCGCAGAACAGCAGCGTATTTTTAATGCAGGAGGTGGTGGTCGAAGGATCATCATTGCCACTAACGTTGCTGAAACTGCACTGACGGTTCCCAATATTCGCTACGTTATTGACAGTGGTTTTGCGCGTATTTCACGCTATAGCTATCGTTCCCGTGTACAACGTTTACCTATTGAAGCGATTTCACAAGCCGCAGCCAATCAACGTAAAGGGCGCTGTGGCCGTATTGCGCCAGGTGTCTGTATCCGTCTTTATAGTGAAGACGATTTCTTGGGCCGTCCTGAGTTTACCGAACCTGAAATTAAGCGAACCAACTTAGCATCCGTTATTTTACAGATGCAAAGTTTGAATTTGGGTTCGCTTGAAGATTTCGACTTTATTGAGCCACCTGATCATCGTCTGGTAAATGACGGTCGTAAGCTCTTGATTGAGTTGGGTGCGATGAGTGAGAAAAAAGTTTCTCCGTCGAATTCAACCATTCAAATTACTGGAAATGAAAATTTTCAAACAGAAAAATCCAATAAAACCAAACAATCTAATTTACCTGTAAAGCAAGATGCTTTAACCAAAATCGGTCAAATGATGGCGAAGATGCCGATCGATCCGCGTTTAGCGCGTATGATTTTGGGTGGAGCGCACTTTGGGGTATTGAAAGAAGTGCTTATCATTGTCTCTGCTTTGGCCGTACAAGATCCGCGTGAACGTCCTGCTGATAAACAAATGCAAGCTGATCAGAAGCATGCATTATTTAAAGAAGGTGAATCTGACTTTTTATTTTATATCAAGTTGTGGGATACCTTGCAGCAGAACCGCGAAACAATGAATGAAAATAAGCGACGTAATTTTGCACGTCAGCATTTTTTAAGTTGGTTGCGTATACGTGAGTGGAAAAAGACACATGAGCAATTGTCCGAACTGGCTGAAGGGTTAAAACTTTCTTTTAATAGTAAAAATGCCAATTATGAAAATTTACATCGGGCTTTGCTAACTGGGCTTTTATCTTTTATTGCCAATAAAACGGATGAACGCAATGTCTTTATGGCAGTGCGTCAACAAAAAGCACGGATTTTTCCAGCGTCAACATTGCACAAGAGCAACACGCCTTGGGTTATGGCATTCGAGATGGTCGAAACATCTCAAGTCTATCTAAGAACGCTGGCGAAAATTGAACCTGAATGGATTTTGCTCGCTGCAGGTGATTTACTCAAACATCATTACTTTGAACCACATTGGTCAAAAAAAGCGGGTATCGTGAATGCTTATGATCAAATTTCGTTATTTGGTTTGATCGTTCAACCTAAGCTTTTGATGAACTATGAGAAAGTTGACCAAGAAGCGGCACATGAAATATTTCTTCGAGATGCGCTAACAACGGGTAATCTTGGTATTACGCCGCCATTTTTAAAGCATAACTTACTTAAACTCGAAGAGGTTGAGCGTGTAGAAGATAAGTTACGTCGACGAGATCTGGTGGTTGATGAAGAAACGATTTATCAGTTTTATGCAGCAAAAGTACCTCCAGAGATTGCAAGTCGACGAAGTTTTGAAGATTGGCGCGCCACTGTTGAACCAAGTCAGCCTCGATATTTATTTATTGAGGAGGATTCATTGTGGATGGATGATCGTCCTACGACACAACAATTTCCAGACTATTTACATAACGGTGCTTTGCGCTTGGCGGCGAGCTATCGTTTTGATCCAAGTCATGATGAAGATGGTGCAACGGTTAAAATTCCTATCCAAGCTTTGGCACAAGTGGATGAAAATATTTGGTCTTGGGGTATTCCAGGCTGGCGTCAGGATTTAATTGAGGCTTTACTCAAAGCCTTGACCAAAGATAAGCGTCGTAATCTGGTGCCTATTCCAGATACCGCACGTAAACTCATCAAAGGTATTGATGCAGTACATCTGAATCAGCATATATTTCAGTATTTAGCTTTTGCGTTACGTGGCGATCAAATTACTGAGAAAGATTTTTCATTTGAACGTATTGATCAATATCTATTGCCTTATATTAAAGTCATTGATGAAAAAGGTAAATTGATTGAAAAGGGTCGTGATCTGGCAGAGTTAAAGGCACGTTGCCGCGCTGAAACGCATAGTCCAGTTAAACAGTTAAAAGGTGAGTTCACAAATTTCCCAGAACAATTTGTGTTTGAAACCTCCCAAAAAGTGACAGGCGTTTTGGTTAAGCAATACCAAGCTTTGGTGGCCAGTAAAAAATTTGAAGAACTCGATGCTAAAGATGAATCTGGTGTCGTAATTCAAACCTTTAATGACCAAAGTGAAGCGAATTTAAAGCACCGCGAAGGGGTAATTCGATTAGTCCATCTGCAATTGGGTGATTTGATTCGTCAGTTGAAAAAGCAAATCTCTAAATCTATGGCGCTGGCTTATTCTCCCTTAGGAGACAAAGCCAAGCTTGAACAAATGTTGGTTTATGCCACACTACAAAAGTCGATTACAGAATTACCTTTTAATGAGTCTGATTACCAAACGCTACTGGTGAAGGTGAAGAAAGAGTTTTTAACGCATGGTCAGGAAACCCTGAAAATCATGAGCGATATTTATATTCAGTGGCAGCAAATTCGGCAGCAACTGTTGGTGCTCAATCAAAATATTTATGCCAAGAATATTGATGATATGGAAGATCAACTGGATTTGATGGATTTAGCTCATTTTGTATATAGTAAGCCTGTGGATGTGTGGGTTGAGTTTCCGCGTTACCTAAAAGCTTTGCTGATGCGTTTAGAGCGTTTATCGAATAATTTACAGCGTGATGATGATGCGATTAAACAAGTCGATCCATGGATGGACAAGTTGTTTAAACATCCCAAAGAGCCGCGTATGAAAGATGTCTATTTTATGGTTGAGGAGCTTCGTATTTCTTTATTCTCACAACCCATGAAAACCAAGATGCCTATTTCTTCAACGCGTATACAAAAAGTATGGGAACGTCTCGGAATCAGTTAATATAGTATTAGTTTTGAAATTCTAGTGAATTTAAGAAGGAGTTTTACATGGGCATACGTATTACAGGTACTGGCTTGTATCATCCCACTGAAGTTGTGACCAATGAAGAGTTAGTTGAAAGTTTAAATGCTTATGTAGAACTTTTTAATCATGAAAATGCTGAAAAGATTGCAGCAGGTGAGATTGAAGCTCGCCGTGGTTCTAGCGCTGAATTTATTGAAAAAGCATCGGGTGTAAAAGCACGTTATGTGGTTGAAAAATCAGGTGTGCTGGATCCAAAAAGATTACGTCCAAATCTATCCGAACGTAGCAATGATGAACTTTCACTACAAGCTGAATGGGGTGTTATTGCTGCCAAACAAGCGATGGAAAATGCAGGCGTTACAGCTGAAGATATTGATGTTGTAATCTTGGCATGTTCAAATTTACAACGTGCTTATCCAGCTGTAGCCATTGAAATTCAAACGGCATTAGGGATTCAAGGCTATGCTTATGACATGAATGTGGCATGTTCAGCTGCGACGTTCGGTCTAAAGCAATCTTATGATGCAATAAAATGCGGTGCGCGCCGTGTGCTATTGATCAACGTTGAAATCACATCTGGTCATACAGATTACCGCTCACGTGATTGTCACTTTATTTTTGGTGATGTTGCGACCGCATCTATTATTGAAGATACAGAAACGAAAACGGGTTTTGAAATATTAGATACACAGCTGTTTACGCAATTCTCTAATAATATTCGTAATAACTTTGGTTTCTTGAATTTTAGTGAAAATGCGACTGCTGATGATAAGCAATTTCGTCAAGATGGACGCAAAGTGTTTAAAGAAGTTTGTCCATTGGTCGCTAAAATGATTACGCAGCAACTTGAAAAGAACCAAATTGAGCCGAGTAATGTGAAGCGGTTTTGGTTACATCAAGCCAATGCCAGCATGAATGAGTTGATTTTGAAATTGGTGGTGGGGAAAGCCGCTGCTGAAGCAGATCCAGCGCTTGTGCCGATTATTCTAGATGAATTTGCCAATACTTCATCTGCTGGTGTCATTATTGCGCTGCATCGTACAGCGGATCAAGTGAATGATGGTGAGTACGGTGTACTTTGTTCATTTGGTGCAGGCTATTCAGTGGGTTCAATTCTCGTTCAAAAACGAGTGGCTTAAAAGCTAACTTAAATAAGTAGATCAAAATGACTCAAAAAGCGCTGCATATCGAGCACAACTCGAAAATGATTCGACTGGGGAGTGCATTGCAGCGCTTTTATTTTAAACCAACATTTATCGGTACTGAAAATTTAAATACGCAGAAACCTGCAATGTATGTCGGTAATCACACGATTTATGGTGTTTTAGATTCACCTATATTCATTGATTATTTATTTACAGAGCATAAAATAGCGATTGTGAGTTTAGCCGATCATGTGCATTTTAAGGTCCCACTTTGGCGTGATATGGTCAAAAAAATGGGTGCTGTACAAGGCTTACAAGAATACGCGCAAGAAGCAATGCGACAAGGGTATTCGATTTTAGTTTTCCCTGGTGGTGGTAGAGAAGTGGTAAAGCGTAAAGGCGAACAATACCAACTCATCTGGAAACAGCGCTATGGTTTCTTGAAATTAGCACAAATATTTAATTATGAAATTGCGCCGTTTGCTGCCTTGGGCGGGGATGATGTTTTTGATTTAGCTTATGATGCTAATATTTTGTTGGAAAAGAGCTGGTTTAAAAAAATATTAAGTGTGCCCAAAATTGGCAAACTATTAAGACAGGGGGATGTGATCCCTTCGATACCGAAAAATATTATTCCCAAAAGAATTCCTTTCTACTTTAAGTTTCTACCTCGTTTAAGTCTTGCTGAAGTGAGAACAGATGAACAGCTAAAGGTTTTTAGAGATCAGTTGCAACAACAAATTTACAACGAAATAGATGCACTTAAACAGTTAAGAAAAACTGAACTGCTAAATTAATAACAATCATTACTGAGCTATGAACTTGAAATGAGGGTGTGAATCTTTCTCATTTTATTGTTTTTGTGCAAATTAAGTCTATGAAATTAATAATTATATTTAGTAAATTTAAAAATAATTATAAATTGTGAAAAAAATGAGATATATTTAAGTCCTACACAAATTTAGTTTACTAAGCCCAAAGAATATACTCCTCTTAGGGCTTTTTTTTTCTTCAAATTTTAAGTTCAAAATTCAAAGTCATAGCGTTGTGAGAAACCCTTAATTGCTTGAATTTTTAATTTCTGATCTTTATAAACATTGTTTTCGACTATTTCATTAAACATATTTTTGATTTTGTACCTGTCATTTCTGCTTTGCCCAATGGATTGCATAGCTTAATGATCATTTTTTTCCAAATAGTGAAAAGAAGAATGAGCCCTAAAAAAGTATTTTATGAGTCTTGTAGTCGTTTGTTGGTTTAGATGTTTATGTAAGATAGCAAGGAGGCTCATTGTAAAGCTGAATAGATATATTGATACATTGAATTGTTAGAAAATGGTCTGTTGATAATAAATCTGATTGAAACAGATTTCTTTAACGAGTGACGCTTAAAGATGAATAGTCTTATTGAATCATCATCTCGCTTCAAACTGGTATAAATTGCTATCTTAAAAACCTAGAAAATAACGATAAATATTATATATTTATATTGTTTAAATTACGGCATTCAAACATTTATAGGAAAAGAAATAGCATAATCTGATGTTTGGCGACTTTCTGGTTCAAAATCTAATTTTGAGTTTTTGCTTTTATTTTGTACAGTGAGAGGGTGTTAATTAGATAAATAAGAATGAGGGATGTATGTTGCTTAAAGGGAAAACGCTATTTATTACAGGCGCAAGTAGAGGTATCGGCCGTGAGATTGCATTAAAAGCAGCTCAAGATGGTGCGAATATTGTCGTTGCAGCCAAAACCACGACAGCGCATCCAAAGTTAGGCGGAACGATCTATTCAGTTGCTGAAGAAATTGAGGCAGCGGGAGGGCGAGCATTACCTCTTCAACTCGATGTGCGTGATCAAGATGCTGTTGCTGCAGCAATGAAGCAAGCTGCTGAACATTTTGGTGGAATTGATATCCTCATAAATAATGCAGGTGCAATTAGTTTAAATGGTGTTGAGAATTTAGATCCAACACGTTTTGACTTGATGTATCAGGTCAATACTCGGGCTGTAATGGTCTGTAGTCAGGCTGCATTACCTTATTTAAAGAAAAGCGAGAATCCACATATTCTCAGCCTATCGCCACCTATCAATTTGAAAGAGTCATGGTTTGCCGTACATTCACCTTATACGATTAGTAAGTATGGTATGAGTATGTTGACCATGGGGATGAATCAAGAGTTTGAGCGCTATGGTGTGAGTGTGAATGGCTTATGGCCTCGTACCATTATTGCAACTGCGGCGATTGAGTTTTCTTTAGGCGGGCGAGAGCTATTCAGCAAGGCGAGAACTCCAGCAATTATGGCGGATGCAGCTTATGCAATTATCAGCAGTCAAAATAGATCGATTACAGGGCGATTATTAATCGATGAAGAAATTCTAAGAGAAAGTGGCGTTCAGGATTTTGAAAAATATCGAGTTGAAGCTTCTGATGACGAATTGATGGTCGATTTATTTGTAGACCCATAAAATTAAAAAAATTATCAAGAGCTCAATATAAGAGATAAAAAAGCGCTATATAGCGCTTTTTTATTCATAAAAATAAAGTGTATTGTCTAAAACTAACTTTGCTCAAGAATTAATTCTTTGCAGTGTATATAGAAGGTTGTGTTGTTTGTAGATCGATAGTCATAATGTGTTGCTTTAAAACACTTTTACGTTGAGCGGAAGTAGGGTGACTGGATAAAAATGTAGGTATTTTAGAATCGACATTTCTTTTTGATAATTTTGCTTCGAACTTATCCCAAAAGCTTAATGTTGCTGTGTGATCAAAACCAGCTCTGACCATCAAATCGAGACCAATGATATCGGCTTCTTCTTCTAGGTGACGGCTATGAGAGCTATTCACGCCATAGTTTCCACCTAAACTACTTGCGACACTCAGACCATAACCCACACCCATCGTTGCGCCCATTAAACTCAAGTTTGTTGCAGCATATACAGACGCTTTTTCACGGCTATGACTTCGAATAATATGAGCCATTTCATGCGAAATTAAGGTGGCTAATTCATCATCACTTAAATCTTCAAACAGATAGACCGCAGTATTGACAACAATTTGACCACTTGGAAAAGAGTGAGCATTCAGTTTACTACTCAAGTTTCCATTAATTTTCCAATTAATTTTCTTTCGGTTATCAACTAAATAATCATTCGCATGAGGAATCAAGCGGGCCATAATTTTATCTAAACGAGGGTCAACCAAATATACTGATTTATTTTTGGCTTTTTTCTCAAACTTATTAAAACTACGATTTGCAGCATTATTCCAAACAGACTCCGGAATAATCATAAGTTGTTTACGATCAGACCCAACTGTGCCCATTGATGTTGTACTTACACATCCTGTGAAAGCTAAAGATAAAATCGTTAATGCACCAAGAGTTGTAAATTTCATAATGACACCTAATAGAATAGTTAGCTTAAAAACATGTGTTTCCAGTAAACAATTAGTAATTAATAGTAGAACTAGATTTTGTATATTTATTGTCCATATTTTAATTTAACTTAACAATGATTATTTTGATTATTAACTTGAACTAAATAGTGTTTGTATATTTGCACTGTGAATTGCGTCACAAAAAAATATTTATTTATTTTTTTTAAAATTAAATTTTTAAAAAAATAGCACTTCTATTATTTAGTTTTTAAAAAAATATGGTCATGAAAATTAGTCACTCAGATTTTGATTGAATGAAATTTATAGCAAGAACTGAATGTGTGATTTAAATATTCAATTACGTTATTTAAAAAATGAATGAAGTCTTTAGACAGTGATGTGTAGATCTTGAGATTTAAGAATCTTTTATTTATTAGTTTGAAAATAGTATTTGTATGATTTTATAAGAAATATTATGACTTTATGAAAAGCCAATAAAGAAAATATATTTGGTTTTTTTTATTTAAGTATTTGTATTATTTTGAATTATTTTATTTTAGGCTGAGTATGCATCTATAGGAAGAATTTGCTATATCTAGATCATATTGATCGTTAATTCTTAGAGTTTTTTAATATTCCAATCATTGAGACTGTTAGAGCGAATCTTTATACTGGGTTTTTCATGATTGAAAAGATTAAAAAGAGCTAGGTTTTTTAGATCTACTCTTTATTAAAAGTGAGTTGTTGGGGGCATATACTTTATAGAATTTAAAAATTATTTTGATGTTTTTGATTGTAGTATTGAGTATAAAAAATCAAATCAAATATAACGAGTAGAACGGATTTTTATATTAATCGTTTTTTTGTATTGTGACATATAAATAATATATAAATATTTTTGCTAATATTATCTAAATTTAAGTTATGTCATATTTTTAATTAATAATGACTATTGTGTCACAATAATATTAATTAATGAAAATTAAAAAACATTATGTGTTTTTGTAAATTTTTGGAATATTAAATCCAAAAATGTTTATCAAATGCTCTTAAAAAAATTTTCTTTATTTAAAAATATTTTCATCATGGGTCTTATTCTTTTTAGATAGGCTATTTGTATATAGCGTAAAGCGATTAAAAAAATTATTAGTCAAATTTAATCATTGTTTAAATCTGATTCAAATCATGTTATTCAAGGTGATGCACCACGCTTTATTCGAGGTAACTGCAACAAGCGTTAAATTAGATAGAGCCGTTAAATTTTGAAAAATCACATTGGAGTTACCATAAACTTTCAATTCGCATCGTTGTAGATCTAGTGATTTATACTTAATTGACCTCAAGATCATCATGGTGCGATAAGCTCAAATAGCAGTACCTGTGTTCATAGGAGTGTTGGTCACGATACCAAGTCATTTGCATAGATCAGATGGCTTAATGATGCTTTAAGTGGAGATTTAACGAGATGAGTATCTAGAAAAGATAAAAGATAAAAGATAAAAGATAAAAGAAGATGTAGTGATCAACAAATATTGGACACAGTTTTAAGTTTATTTTCAGCTTCATAAGGACTGATACCATCATTAAAATGATGAGGTCGTATCTGATTGTAGTATTCCATCAGATACATACCGACATCTAGTGTCGCTTCTTCAATTGAACCATATCCAAGTTTAGGAACCCACTCAGTCTTAAGACTTCTAAATAGCCGTTCTGTTGGGGCATTGTCCCAACAGTTACCTTAACAAAGTACACCAAATGCGTGACATCGTAATTTAACAGAGCTTCGCTTTCTTAATTGATCGATCAACATGTGTTTGAATTCGTCTGACATTAAGAGAGCTGTAGCCTTTTTTAGAATCATCTTCTCCTGTTCGAGTTGATGAATACGAGCTTTAAGTTGCTGTATTTCTCTTTGCTCGGGAGTTAAAGCAGTGACTGTTGGGGCTTGACCTGTGCGTTCCAGTTGAAGTTGATCGACCCAACGTTTTAATGCTGTTTGTCCAACATCTAAAGCACGACAGGCTTGAGAAATTGAATAGCCTTGATCAAGCACAAGGCTAGCTGCCTCTAATTTAAATTCTGGAGTGAATATTCGTCTTGTTGTTATTGAGCACCTCTTTGGTGAATACGTTATCACCTAATTGGGTGTCCAACTTTATTAAACCATTACAAGCTGAGTTGAGTTGAGGGCATAGTAATGATGAGTGTGTGGCGTGTAATGAACCATTAAAGAAGTCTATTTTTAAGCGCTTCCACTGAGTCTATTTTGCTTTAAAGGCATTCAATGTCAGTTTTATACTTTGAGATGCTTTCAAGCATAAGATCAAATTTTATGTAAAAGTTTAATCTAGAATTTTATCGCTATGAGGGGTTGTTTTTAATTTAGTTTGAGTATTCACTGCGACAATTAAGCGGGTGTGACCATTGTGTGGATTTATATAAATCTTGGTCATAAAAAAAGCCCTTATCGTAAGATAAGGGCTTTTTCGAATTTGGAGCGGGAAAAGAGACTCGAACTCTCGACCCCAACCTTGGCAAGGTTATGCTCTACCAACTGAGCTATTCCCGCAATGAAGTAAATTATAGAGAATTTCTGCGAAGAGTCAACTCTCTACCGGTTTGTTTGTTTAATTAATCAGCACGACGCCAAATCGTGCCTTGACGTGTATCTTCTAAAACAATGCCTTGATCGAGAAGCGATTGACGAATTTCATCTGCTCTCGCAAATTCTTTTGCTTTTTTTGCATCAACACGTTGCTGAATGAAATCTGCAATTTGCGTTTCTGATAACTCCAAAGCATCTTGGCCAATGTCAGATTTTAAGAAATCCTCAACATTGTGTTGAACCAATCCAAGGATATTGGTCAAATGACGCAAAGTGGAGTAGAAAACCGTCGCCTGTTCAGATTGTTCTTCCTTCACAGCACGATTCAATTCTTTATTAATTTCAAACAATACTGCGATCGCTTCAGAAGTATTGAAATCATCGCGCATAGCGGCGTTAAAGCGTTCTACGAATGTATCATCTAACTGATCGACTGTTTTCTCGGCATAAACTGCTTGGTATGCTTTAAAGGAATGATAAAAACGCGATAAAGTATTTTTTGCTTCTTTTAAAGCAGTATCAGAGAAATTCACTGGGCTACGGTAATGAGAAGACACGATAAAGTAGCGAATCACTTCAGGGTGGAATTTTTCCATAACATCGCGAATCGTAAAGAAATTGCCTAAAGATTTAGACATTTTTTCACCATCGACATTAATAAAGCCGACATGCATCCAGTAATTAACGTATTGTTCACCTGTTGCTGCTTCACTTTGTGCAATTTCATTCTCATGGTGAGGGAAGGTTAAATCCGAACCACCACCATGAATATCAAAATGATTGCCTAGGCAGCAAGTTGACATAGCAGAGCATTCAATATGCCAGCCTGGTCGTCCATTGCCCCAAGGTGACGCCCACGAGGGTTCATTTTCTTTGGCGTGTTTCCAAAGCACAAAATCAAAAGGGTGTTTCTTCTGCACTTCGACATCGACACGCTCTGATGCACCTGCTTGCATATCTTCAAGTTTACGGCCTGACAAACGCCCATATTTAGAAAATTTTTCAACTTGGAAATATACATCGCCATTTTGCGATGGGTAAGCTGTCCCATTGTTGACCAAAGTACCAATCATGTTTTGCATTTGATCAATATATTCAGTCGCACGAGGTGCTTCATTAGGTTCCAAACAGCCTAAGTTTGCAGCATCATCATTCATGGCTTGAATAAAACGGTCAGTTAAGGCCGTGATGCTTTCACCATTCTCATTGGCACGTGCAATAATTTTATCGTCAATATCTGTGATGTTGCGGACGTAGTTGACGTTCCAACCTTGACTGCGCAAGAAGCGAATAATGTAGTCAAATGCAACCATGACCCGAGCATGTCCAATATGACAGTAGTCATAAACAGTCATTCCGCAAACATACATGTCGATATGACCTTCTTTGCGAGGTACAAATTCAACTTTCTTACGTTGCTCTGAGTTGTATAGGACAAAAGGTTGCATAGCGCTTCAAAATACTTCAAAAAAAGGTGCTTTATCATAACTGAAGCGATATATTTCATAAAGTTTTATACGCAATATTTATATGCAAGTGAAATATATACATTTAGGAAACCTGACATTTGCATAGATATGATAAAATTCGCAAAAATATTGAGTGCTTTAAATGAGAGATCCTCATTAAAGACTAGGTAAATCGACATTGAACTTAAAACATATGCCAAATCAAATTGATTTCCAGAAAGTAGCTTTGGAAACATTACGCATTGAAGAACAAGCCTTACAAATCTTGTCTACCCAAATTGATGAACGTTTTAGTCGTGCCTGTGAAATTATTTTACGTTGCCGAGGGCGTTTGGTTATCACAGGAATGGGCAAGTCCGGACATATTGGTCGTAAAATGGCGGCAACTTTTGCATCAACTGGAACACCATCCTTTTTTATGCATCCTGGCGAGGCAGGTCATGGTGACTTAGGAATGTTGGTGCATGGTGATGTGCTCATAGCAATTTCAAACTCTGGAAAGAGTGATGAAATAATGATGTTAATGCCGTTGATCAAGCATTTAGAAGTGCCATTAATCACAATATCAGGTGATGATAAGGGCCCAATGCCACAAAATGCAGAAGTCGCTCTGACTTTGGGCAATATCCAAGAAGCTTGTCCATTGGGTTTAGCGCCGACGTCAAGTACGACTGCGACCTTAGCATTGGGTGATGCCTTGGCTGTTGCTTTATTAGATGCTCGAGGCTTTACTGCAGATGATTTTGCGATGTCACATCCAGCAGGGGCATTAGGTAAGCGTTTGTTATTACACGTTAAGCATCTAATGCATACAGGAAATGATTTGCCTAAGGTCTCGCCAGATACAGCAATGAACAAAGTTCTCTACGAAATATCCAATAAACGACTAGGTTTAACCACAATTGTGGATGAAAATGATGTTCTATTGGGCATATTTACAGACGGTGACTTACGTCGCTTGATCGATAAACATCAAGGTTTCGATGTGAATTTAAAGGTTTCAGCGGTGATGGTGAAAAATCCATCGACGATTTCTCAAGAAGCGCGTGCTGTCGAAGCCTTAGAGCAAATGCACAGTAAAAAAATTAATCAATTTGTCGTGGTAAATGAATTAAAACAAGTGATTGGTGTAATTAGCATGCATGATCTGATTCAAGCAGGGGTAAATTAAGTAATGGCATCGTATGTATTGTTAGAACAAGCACGCCATGTTGAAGCTTTAGTGTTGGATGTAGATGGAATTTTAAGTGATGGTTTTGTGACTTTGACGAATTCAGGTGATGAAATTAAATCATTTGATATCCGTGATGGTTTGGGCATGAAATTGGTTCAGAAAGCAGGAATCAAAGTCATCATCATTACTGGGCGTCAAAGTAAAATAGTTGAAAAGCGAATGTCTGATCTCGGTGTTGATCTGGTGTTTCAAGGTCGTGAAGACAAGGGTGTTGCTTTAAAAGAAGCATGTAAACTCATGAATATCAATCCTGAAGATTGTTTATACATGGGTGATGATTGGCCAGATTTGTCTGCCTTTGCCATTGCAGGAATGAAAGTTACCGTGCCTAATGGTCATGTTGAAGTTCGTCGACGCGCAGACTTAGTTACACAGGCTTATGGTGGACGAGGCGCTGTGCGTGAGATTTGTGACATGTTGTTGATGGCCAAAGGTGTATATCGAGATTTACTTGATCAATATACCTCGACTCCACAATAATAATGCTGCTTGTTTTGAGTTCTAAATAGTTGATGATTTATGGATACTAGAGTCTTATATATCACCGCTGTAATGATCGCCGCGATAAGCGGTGGTTATTACTATTATAGTGGTAAAGGCAAAAAGCTAGATGCAACAGCTGCGCAAAATATGACGTACTCTGCGAAGGGTGTCCATTTATTGCAAACGGATGATAAAGGTCAGCTTTACATCAGAGCAACAGTCGACAATTTAGAACAGGACATGAAGAATGAGACGTCTAAACTGACCAACTTAAATGCCAACATGTATACGAATAATATCGTTGATTCAACCTTCTATGCGAAACAAGCTCTAGGTTATGATGATAATGATAAAGTGATTCTATCTGGTGATGTTAAAGCGACCCAGATTGGACAACAAGGTGAAATGATTTTTCGTACTTCAGAACTCACGGGATATCCAAAACTAAGAACAATGGAAACGTCGAAAGAAGTCACTGTCGAAGCGCCGAATGCTGAATTTGTAAGTCAGGGTTTAGAAGCGAATTTAAATGATGGTCAGTACGAATTTACCAATATTCGAGGAAAGTATGCGCCAAATTAAACAATCAAGAACACTTTCTTCATTAACGAGATCGCTATTCGGTCTGAGTTTATGTGCAATTTCAGCAATGACATTTGCGCTACCAAGTGATCGTAATAAAGAAATTTCACTTATTGCCGACCGTGCAACCTACAATGATAAAACGGGTATCACGACCTATACGGGTAATGTTGTAATTGAACAAGGTACGCTGAAGATTAATGCTGCATCGATTGTTGCAAACTTAAATTCGAATAAACAAATTAGCACAGTCAATGCCTCAGGTTCTCCGGCTAAGTTTCAGCAGCAACTAGAGACAAATCGAGGAATTGCCCGCGGTGAAGCTCAGAAGATTGTATATAATGCTGAAACAGGTATTTTGAATTTGACTGGAAATGCTTATCTTTATCAAGATGGGGCAAGTATTCGTGGTAACTCATTAAAATACAGTATGAATAAAGGTGATATTGAAGTCTCTGGTGGTGGTTCGGGCGGCTCAGGTGCCTCTAAAGGTCGTGTGCAAATTATTATTCCACCTTCAAATACACGTACTTTCCCAGGAGCGCGTGATTAATGCCTCATTCTGAAAAAGTCATTCAAACATTAACCATTAAACATCTGGCCAAAGTTTATAGTAAGCGTTGGGTCGTGAAAGATGTTTCATTTAGGATGCAGAGTGGTCAGATCGTCGGTTTGCTCGGTCCTAATGGTGCAGGTAAAACCACCAGTTTCTACATGGTGGTCGGTCTTGTGCAAATGGATAGAGGTGAAATTCGTCTAGATGATCTCGATATTTCAGATTTAGCCATGCATGAACGTGCAAGACAGGGCATTGGTTATTTGCCACAAGAAGCGTCTATTTTTAGAAAGCTGACTATTTCTGATAACATCATGGCCATTCTTGAAACGCGCAAAGATTTAACAAAAGCACAGCGACTTGAACGTCTAAAAGAATTATTAGAAGACTTTAAGATTACACATATTAAAGATTCTCTAGGAATGAGTGTGTCTGGTGGTGAGCGTCGACGTGCTGAAATTGCACGTGCATTGGCCGCAGACCCTAAATTTATGCTCCTTGACGAACCTTTTGCTGGTGTTGATCCGATTTCTGTAGGTGATATCAAAGACATTATCCGCACCTTGAAAGATCGTGGTATTGGCGTATTAATCACAGATCATAATGTGAGAGAAACTCTAGCCATTTGCGAGCATGCTTATATTGTAAGTGAAGGCGCTGTCATTGCCGAAGGTACACCAGAGGCAGTGCTTGCAGATGAGACAGTTCGTAAAGTATATTTGGGTGATGATTTCACAGTTTAGGATTTTAGTGTGACACCTGTAGAATAATATTGTTTTATAGGTTTATACACTGTAAATTGGCTAAATCTGAGTTTAAATTTTAAATTACTTCAGAACAATATATAAAAACGTATGTAAAATAAGTTAAATTCTGAGACGAAAAGTAGCAGATGGTTAACCGAGAGAATCCATGTGATTAAACATAAAATAAACCAAAAAGATATGGGGTATATCGCATTCTTTTTAATTAGTATGTATGTTTCACCAGTATATGCTAATCAACCGAAAGTCGATGTGATTGAGGATAAAGACAAGTTAAAAGTATCACAAAGTCGATATCCAAAACCCAAAATTACGGTTAAATCAACAAAAAATAATGCACAAAGTTTGATGGATACGTCTCAAGTCTCTACCTTGAGTACTAAGACAGATACCAATAAAGATGCAAAGCCTACAGCAGTCTCTAGAGTGCCGAAGCCGAATATTGTTTATGAAAACGCTTCAGATGTGATTGAACCCTCTACGTTTGAAAAAAAATCTAAATTTTCATTTGCTTCAATAAAAAATAAGATGACGAAGTCGTCAAGTGCAATTGATCAATCAGAGGCTGCAAGTAGTATTCAAAATAATAATATCGAAACAGCTCAAATAAAACCTAAAGTCACCTTCAATTCAAATAATGCGACGAAAGCTGATTCGGCTAATATGCTTCCGTCTCAATCTAGTCCGATGCAAGCGTCTGGGAAAAAAACTCAAATTGAAAAATTAACGAAAAATAAACCCATCATAGTACCCAATAATATGGCATTTAAACCTGCTGTAACGCCAGTACCAATTCCAGTATTAGCAACAGCATCAACAACAGTTGCACCATTGTCGACAACTTCTTTAACGCCATTGACTGCAACGGTGTCGCCATTAACAACAACTGTAATACCACCATCGACAGCGACTGCGGCCTCAAGCCTGAAAAAAAATAAAAAAGATGAAGCAAATATTGTTGCACCAAGTAACAAGAAGAAAAAGGGTTTATCTTCTTTAAAAGATAATCTTCAAAGTGTATTTAAACCTAAATCTTCTGATGAGTTCCGTAAGGTTCAACTGAATGAATTAAGTAACTTTGAATATAGACCTGATCCGAGTCAATCGCTTCCTATTATTTCTGGAAAACCTCAACCGGGTATTCAGTCATCATCACGTAAAATTGGTTCAAAAGTTTTAACGCTTGATGAAGCAGTTAAGCTCGCCGTCTCAAAGCATCCAGAGATTAGTCAGAGTATTTCAGATTTAGCATCGCAAAATGCCAATATTGATGTGGCACGTGCAGGTTATTATCCGCAACTCAGTGGTGGTGTTTCTACGGGTGATATGACTTCTGGTGAACGAGGACGTCAGTTACTGAGTTTAAACGCGAGTCAAATGTTGTTTGACTTCGGTAAAATTAAAAGCGGAGTCTCAACACAAGAAGCTCGACTACTGACGAATCAAGCTCAAGTACTTGTTACAATTGACCAGATTTCCTTAGAAGTTGCCAATGCGATTGTAAATATCAGGCGTTATGAAGAGATTACCCGTATTGCGAGAGAGCAAATTAAAGGCATTTCACGTATTGCAGAAATTGCCAATCTTCGAGCAAAAGCAGGGATCAGTAGTCAAGCCGATCCAATTCAAGCTCAATCTTATTTAGAGGCGGCACAGTCAAATTTGATCGTGCAAGAAACCCAACTTAAAATATTCAAGCAACGACTCCGAACTTTATTGGGTGCAGATATCTCTAACACGGAATGGAAAATTCCAGACAGCTTAATTGCACGTTCAGATATATATAAAGATCCCGAGTTTAATAAAATTCCAAAAATGATGTTGGCGAAAGCGCAAGCGGATGTTGCCAGTTCAGAGAAAAAGCAAACTGAATTAAGTCGCTATCCAACGTTGAATATCAAAGGATCCCTGAGTCAAGCATTGAATGGGCGTAATCCGAACAACAATGTGGATAATGGTAGTGATAGTGCCATTATGTTTGAAGCGACAAGCAACTTTTATCAAGGTGGAGCGGTCGCTTCACAGACACGTGCTGCAAGCTTTGCGGAAGAAGCTGCAAAAGCGCGGATTAATTCTGTTTATTTAGAAACGATAGACCTCATTCGTTCAACGCAAGAACAAGTCGAAAATAAGCAACGTCAAATGCAAGTTTTAGCCTCCCAACAAGCAACAACGGTCAGAACTAAAGAGCTTTATCAAGAGCAATATAAATTAGGAACGCGTACAGCTGTTGATTTACTTAACGCTGAACAAGCCATTCACAGTGCGAATCAACAAATTGAAACAGCAAGATATGATATTTATGAAAATTTGGTGCAGTATATTGCCGCGGCAGGAAAGACAAGAGATGTCTATCAGCTTAATAACCTCACCATTCAAGGGGTAGAGTTACAACCATGAATACAAAAATAAATTATCAACCATGGTTACAGGGTGTTATGGCCATTGCCAAGCACTATCGTATTGAAACCTCTTCTGAACGAATTCGTTTGGAGTTGAATTGGAATCAAAATCAATCTCTGGATGATGTCCTGACCATTATGACCCGTCAGGTCGGTTTGCATTTACGCAAAGTCGAATTCAGTGCTGATATTTTGAATCCTTGGCGACTACCGGTTCTTGTTGGCTTTAAAGATGGTCAAGTTGGCGTTATTGATAAAGCAGACTCTGAAGGTAATGTCAGTGTGCAGCTCAGTGGTGATGAGGGTTTATCTCAAACCTTCACGACTGAAACGCTTTCTCAAGCAATTGATTCAGTCTATATCTTGCGTCCTGAAACATCGGTGCCAGATGCTCGAATCGATGAATATATAAAGCCCTATGAAAAAAGTTGGTTTTGGGAAATTGTTCTAAAAGATTGGAAACGCTATGTCGATATTATGTTTGCCTCGATGTTGGCAAATATTTTGGCATTGGCAACGATCGTATTCTCGATGAACGTTTATGACCGCGTTATTCCCTCACAGTCTATTCCGACCTTATGGGTGCTGGCGGGTGGTGTACTCATCGCTGCGATTTTTGAATTTGCACTGAAGTATTCACGCCTCATTTTATCCGACATGATTGGAAAGCGCGCCGATCTACGTATTTCAGATAAAGTCTTCGGACATGCCTTGCGCATCAAAAACAGTGAACGTTCTAAATCAACAGGAACATTTATTTCACAGGTGCGTGAGTTGGAAGGTGTCCGTGAATTGGTCACATCTACAACGATTACCGCTTTTGCAGATTTGCCTTTCTTCTTTTTGTTCTTAGGTATTTTCTGGATGATCGGTGGGAATTTATTCTGGGTCATTATAGTGATTGTGCCCTTAATGATTATCCCGGGTTTATTGGCGCAAAAGAAATTAGCGCAGTTGGCAAAAGAAGGCATGCGCGAATCCTCTATTCGTAATGCAATTTTGGTCGAAGCTGTACAAGGTATTGAGGATATTAAATTATTACGTGCTGAATCTCGCTTCCAAAACCAATGGAATCATATGAATGACGTTTCTGCGTCGATCAGTATGAAGCAACGTAAAATTGTTGGCGTTCTCGGACTCTGGACACAAAAATTACAAGGTTTAACTTTTGCGATTGTCGTTTTAGTCGGATGTTTTGCTGTTATGGACGGTGATATGACGACAGGTGCATTGGTTGCCTGTTCGATTTTATCCTCTCGTATGCTTGCACCTATTGCCCAAGTAACGGGTGTTTTAGGTCGTTATCAACAAGCGAAGACTGCAAAAGAAGGTTTAGATGAGTTGATGGCTAAAAACGTCGATCATCCAGACCGTACGCAACTCATTCAAAGATCTGTGATCAATGGAAAATATGAGTTGAGTGGTGTCGTTTTCAAATATGGTGAAGATGATCCTAAGCCAAGTGTCATCATACCTAAACTCGTGATTAATCCGGGTGAGAAAATTGCAATCTTGGGTCGTAATGGCGCGGGTAAATCAACAATCCTTCAGTTGTTATCAGGTATGCAGACCGCAGTTCAAGGTAAAGTAACATTGGATGATATCGATATTACTTTGCTTGATCCTTCTGATGTACGTCGTGATGTTGGATTGTTAAATCAAAGTGCTCATTTATTCTTTGGTACTGTGCGTGAAAATTTAACGCTAGGTGCTCCTTTAGCAACTGATGAAGATCTGCTAAAAGCTTTGTCTGTAACAGGTGCCTTGGCGTTTATTCAAGAGAAGAAAGAAGGTTTAGATCATATTATTTTAGAAGGTGGCGTCGGTTTTTCTGGTGGTCAACGCCAAGCGTTATTATTGTCACGTCTACTGATATGTCAGCCTAATATTTTATTACTCGATGAACCTACAGCTTCAATTGATGATGTATCTGAAAAGTTACTGATCGATCACATGAAGACTTGGTTAGGGCATCGTACTTTAATTGTGGCCACTCATCGTCGAGCAGTATTAGAACTGGTTGATCGTATTATAGTGGTCAATGAAGGCCGTGTTGTGATGGATGGACCTCGTGATCAAATCCTGAATAATTCAAATCCGCAATCATCTAATTCAGGAGCTAAATCATGAGCGAAGAACCAAATTTAAAACGTTCACTGAAAGTTTCTCAGTTAGAGCCACCTTTACCGAAAGTTACGATCACGATTTGGATCATTTGTATCGGTTTGTCGGTACTGCTTATTTGGGCATGGTTCTTTAAACTAGAAGAAGTATCTCAAGGTACGGGTAAAGTTGTTCCAACGTCGAAAGAGCAGGTCATCCAATCATTAGAGGGTGGTATTCTAACGCGACTCGATGTCAAAGAAGGTGATATTGTTAAAAAAGACCAAGTTTTGGCACAACTTGATCCGACACGCTTTGCATCGAATGTTGGTGAATCTGAATCATTATTGATGTCATCACAAGCGACTGCAGCGCGTCTACGTGCTGAAGTAAATGGCGGGGCAATAAATTTTCCTGATTTTGTATTGAAAGAACCAGGTTTGGTTAAAGCTGAAACTCAGCTTTATGAATCACGCCGTGCCAATATGGAAGAATCTATTGCAGGTTTAAAACTGGCCTTGAATCTGGTTGATCAAGAATTACGTATGACTGAGCCACTGGTTGCAAAAGGTGCTGCCAGTGAAGTTGAAGTCCTACGTTTAAAGCGCCAAGCCAATGAGTTGACCAATCAAATTAATGACATTCGTAATCAATATTATGTAAAGGCACGAGAAGAATTGTCTAAAGCCAATACTGATGTTGAAACACAACAACAAGTCATTAAAGGTAAGTCTGATAGTTTAAACCGGACGATTTTTAAAGCGCCTGTACGCGGTATCGTAAAAGAAATTGATGTCATGACATTGGGTGGTGTGATTCCACAAAATGGTAAATTGATGACTATTGTTCCATTGGATGAACAATTGCTGATCGAAGCGCGTATATCGCCTAGAGACATTGCATTTATTCATCCGGGTCAAGAAGCTTTGGTAAAAATCACAGCGTATGATTATTCGATCTTTGGCGGTTTGAAAGGAAAGGTTACAGTTATTTCTCCAGATACTTTGCGTGATGAAGTTAAACAAGATCAATTCTATTATCGAGTTTACATCCGCACAAATACGGATAAATTACATAACAAAGCGGGTAAAGAGTTTGCGATTACACCAGGTATGGTCGCGTCTGTTGATATTAAAACAGGCCAGAAAACAATCGTGGATTACTTGTTAAAACCATTCAACAAAGCCAAAGAAGCTTTACGCGAAAGATAACACTGACATTGTTTTAAACATTAATCTAGTTTTATACGAACCCAACCCTCTAGAGCGTTGGGTTTTTTTATTTTTAAATTTATTTCTCGTTATACTATGTCCTGTGATTTATTGCTTTTTAAAAGAATATGCCTTTTACCCTTGCCTCAGAAACTTACTACGAAGAAGAGATTAAAAAGAGTCGCTTTCAAGCAATCGCTGCGCCAGTTGAAAATGAACAGATGGTAAAAGCTTTTTTAGCTAGACATTTGGACATCATTACAACGCATCAATGCTGGGCATGGAAAATTGGACCTAATGTACGATTCAATGATGATGGAGAGCCCTCAGGAACTGCTGGTAGACCGATTTTAGCGACGATTGAAGGCAATGAGCTTAGCAATGTTATTGTATTGGTCAATCGATGGTATGGCGGTATTAAATTGGGTACAGGAGGGCTGGTGCGCGCCTATGGTGGGAGTGCAGGACAGTGTTTACTGCTCGCTGAAAAGATTGAATTAATATTCAAAAAAGAAATTACTTTTCACTGTTTATTTAATGAGTGGGCAATTTTTCAATATGAGTTAAATCAATTGCAGGTGGAATATTCTGAACAATATGATGAATCTGGTGTAACTGTGCTGGCTAAGTTGAAAATCGATGAAATTGAATCGTTTAAACTCAGGTTGCAAGACATCACACGTGGTCGTGAACAATTGAAATTTTTGGATGAAAGCCATGACTGAGTCAGATTTATTATTGAAATATCGTGAACAACACAAACATCGTCTCAATTATATGCCATGGTTATATTGGTCATTAAAACCCAAAAATAGAGGCTGGGCAGAACAATGGCAAGAAGAGTATCAGAACTATCTCATGGACATGGAAACAGTTGAAATTGGAAAAAATTGTTTTATATCTCCATTAGCACATATTTTTGCTGAACCTGGACGTAAAATTATCATCGGTGACAATAGTTTTATTGCAGCCGATTGCACATTACACGGGCCTCTGACGATTGGCAATGAAGTTGCAATTAATCACCACTGTATATTGGATGGTGGTCGAGTTGGGATTCGATTACATGACCAAGTTCGGATGGCTGCCTATTGTCATCTTTATGCTTTTGATCATGGTATGGATTTAGCTGAACCTATTTATAAACAAGCGGTACGATCAAGAGGGATCGAAATAGAAGAAGATGTTTGGCTCGGTGCGCATGTGGGAATCAAAGATGGTGTGAAAATAGGTAAACATGCTGTAGTGGGTATGAATAGCATGGTGACCAAAGATATTTTAGAGCGAGAAGTGGTTGCTGGTAACCCTGCACAAAGAATTCGATATCGTGAATAAAACTTTAGTTGCTGATTTTATTCATATTGGATATAAAAATTACACAAAAGTGATCAAATCTTAAAAAAGTTATGCTAGTTTAATTTATAACGAAATAATCTTATTTTACAGAGAGATTAATATGAACCGTGTAATAGCATGTATCGATTCTTCACCCTGTATTAACGCTGTCGCAGAAGCAGCAGCCTGGATTGCTCAACAGACTGGACGAGAACTCGTTTTACTACAGGTTCTCGACTATTATCCAGCGAGTTATCACTTGGGAGAAATTAGTGGTGTGATCGGTTTTGAAAGCAATGCAATGTTGCTTAAAGAGTTAGCCGAGCTGGAACAAAAACAAAGTGAACTGGCATTGGATTATAGCAATAACTTATTAAGTCATATTTCAGAAATGATCCAAGATAAATATGGCATTACTGCACAGCAAATTCAGGAAAAGGGAGACTTTCTCGAACAAAGTTTTAATATTTTCAATGTGAATGATATTGCTTTGATCGGTCGTGTAGGAGAACGTTCTGCTGAAAAAAACAAAAGCCTTGGCAGCAATGTAGAGAATTTTATCCGCGGTGCAAAATGTACAGTGATGACAGTTGGAGAAACGTTTAAACCACCGACACGGTTTATTTTTGCGTATGAAGATTCTCCAACATGTAAAGAGATGATGCAACGTGTCGCAAAAAGTGATTTATTAAGATTACTTCAGTGCCATTTGCTTTATGTCGGAGATCACCCTGAAGTCTTAAATACGCCATCGCAATTTTTGAAAGATGCAGGTGTGAATGTCGTGGTTGAATATCGCTACGGTGATGTTGCAGAAAACATTATGGAATATCAACAAAAGCATCAAATACAATTAATTGTTCTGGGCGCGTATAGCCGTAGTAAGGTAAAACAATTTTTCTTGGGAAGTATTACGACCAATATATTCCGTAATTCTACAGTTCCGCTTTTAGTAGCGAAATAATGAAAAATAGTTTGTCTTTTTACATGTTAATTTCAATTTTAACTTAAATAGAAAGGGCAATATATAGAGATCATTAACTGAAGGAATTATATGCTAAATAAACCTGAATCGATTTTGATTATTTTATAATCTTGTATATTATATATAAAAAATTCAATCATTTATGTGTAAAAAATAAACTTATCCACAACTATACAAACAAGAAACGGGGATAAGTTTTAGATCCATGAACAGAAGAGTTTTGCGTATAAAAATACGTATAAAAAGCGTCTAAAGCATAAAAGCCTCATTTTTATAAATGAGGCTTTTATTTGTTTAAAATTCAATAAAGATTTTCAAACAATCATTGTGAGATAAAAATTATTTTACAATTGCGATAGCAAATCCATCATGGCCTTTACTGCCTACAGTTTGAAGGGCAGTGCTGCACAGTAAGCGAGGATGATTTTGCATCAACTCATACATTTCACGAATACCTTCGATGCTCGGTTTAACATTTCGCGCATTGGTTATTTCACCTGCACGAATCACATTATCTAAGACAATAATACTTCCTGAGTGTGAAAGTTTTAAGCTTAACTCTAGATATTCAGGATAACTTTGTTTATCTGCATCTATAAAGATGAAGTCGAAAGGCTCGAAGTCTTCAGGTAAGGCTCTAAGTATGTCTGCTGCACGACCGACTTTAAGTTCAATCGTTTGAGCTAAATGAGCACGGTCAATATTTTCTTGGCCAAGTGCTGCATGTGTATCTCGTCCCTCAATCGTCAGAATATAGCCATCTTCAGGGAGTGCACGTGCAAGCCATATTGTACTGTATGCTGCAAAAGTGCCTAACTCTAATACACGTTTACATTTGTTCATCTGAATTAACATTTGTAAAAGCATGCCTTGATTTGCTGCAATTGCGAGATGGTCAGGAAAACCCTTATCTTCAGTATTCTTTAAGGTTTGAATCAGAATAGGGTCTTCAGGAATTAATTTCGACTCGATATATGCATCGATGTCTGACCACAATTGTTGCATAGTACTGGCACCTAAGTTTTGTTATATGCATTGTAATCGTTTCAAATCTGAGTGCAATTTATGTAGGCGAAGATAACTACTTTTTTATATACATTCTGATTGAAAAATTTAAAAAATATGGATTAATTGTTAAAGTCTCCAGATCTATAGGAGCATCAACATCAATAGTTACACAATGAGGTATTTCGAGTTAAGTCTGGTCCCCAAGTACGGAAGCCTTGTGTATCAATGTGAATTTGACCTGACGCATACAATCCTAAGCCCATATTTAAACTCTGCCCGTAGTTTTTCCAAAACTGACACAGTTTGAATTTTGAATTTTCAATATATGCATAATCTTCTGGTTGCGGATACTCAGGTCCAATTCTAAAGTCGATTGCAGAATTGAATAAATGTCGAGAGGAACCTGCGCCACCTGCACATTGATTGAGTGGTAAATCACGATATACAGAGGTTACTTCAAAATCAGTCAGTACATTGGATGCAACAAGATATTTAAATACTTTAAGTGTCGGTAATTGATTTTCCCAAATTTCACGACTTGGAATCATATATTCTGATTTACCACAACGCTGCCAATCTCGTGCAGATTTTAATAATTCAAAACTTGGAATGATATTTCCAACATTATTTCGTTCTAAATAACGCTCATACTCTCGAACAGTGGATTGATTTTGATCCATCATGATCCAATTACGGTAAGAGTTTGGCATAACTTTAGGTCGAGCTGGGCGTTCAATTATTATTTTTTCTTGTGGTATAAAAATTCGTTGGCCAGTAGGCGTAAACACTCTTTGACCTTTTTGAGGGGTGGACGTACAAGCGATAGCAGTCAATGCAATTACACTGACTGATATTAGGCCCTTCAAAATTTCTCTCATTATAAATATGTACTAAATCAAATAATGTTATTTTAGTCTAATTTATGGTATGGAATTCACATAAATTGCAAATATATGTACCCTTTAGGTATAAAAAAGATCAGCCGAAGCTGATCTTTTAAGTTTATTTCTCTAAATACTGAAGCTTATCTGCTTTACCATTCCATTCTTCACGGTCTGCAGGCTGTTCACCAATTTGTGTAATATTTGGCCACTTTTCTGCAAGTTCAGCATTTAATTCAATAAATACTTCCTGACCTTCTGGAAGTTCATCCTCAGAGAAGATAGCGTTTGCCGGGCACTCAGGTTCACATAGCGCGCAATCGATACATTCATCTGGATTGATTACAAGAAAGTTTGGACCTTCGTAGAAACAGTCAACTGGACAAACTTCAACACAGTCTTGGTACTTACATTTAATACAATTTTCAGTGACAACAAAGGTCATGGCGACAGCTCTACCTAAAAAATATGGTTCTAATTTACGAATGCTGTATTTTAGGCAAAAATGCACTCAACAAACAATTCCTTTTATTGATATTTGTTATTTATATGTGTGAAATACAATTCATTTTTTGATATAGCCCGTTAAAAGCCTAAATCTGATGATTTGAAATATTTAAATTGTATTTTATTAGTATCGTTGGTTGAACTTCAAATGATTTTGATCGTTAAATTAAAAGCTCAACAATGCGTTGAATAAAATGTTGAATTAAAACGGCAGTTCAACAGTAAACTTATCAATTGATGACACTAAATCTTATAAAAGTGACAACACAATTCATAACGCAGCATTGATATAATGCGGGTATGAAAAAAAGACCATATCGAAAGCCTGAATTTCCACCTAGCAGGTGGAGTACAGCACAAGACAGCTATCTGATAGAGAACAGCACATTGGCCGATCAAGAGCTGCAACTACAGTTGCCTTTTAGTTTGGATGAAATTAATGAGCGTAAAGAGATTTTGGGATTGATAAGAAGAAGACGACAACTTAGAAAACTGTTTGAGTAGATGTTTTGTTTCTGTTGCAATTATCGCAAATAATTCAATTCTGAAATTTGAGTCTGAGTCATTAAAACCTGAGCTATAAAAATCTCAGTTTTAAGACTATATTTATAAAAAAATAAATACAAAAACCTCGCATTATGCGAGGTTTTTTATATTTAGCTCTTTAAATTACATCAGTAATAGGTCTTTTAAAGCATACAATTGTTGTAAGGCTTCACGTGGTGAAAGATTATCAACCTCTAAATTTTTCAGCATTTCTAATGCAGGAGATTCTTTCTCAACTTCGATAATACGCTCAATGACTTCAGGCTCATTTGATTGATCCATTGCAAATAAATCATTTTGAATTGAAACGGGTTGTTTGAGCTGTTGTTTCTCCAGTATTTTTAAGCGATGTTGAGCATCTTTAATCACGGTGGCTGGAATGCCTGCAAGTTTAGCAACTTGTAAACCATGACTTTGACTGGCTGGGCCTTGTTGAACTTTATGTAATAAAATTAAATTTCCATTCAGTTCTTTGGCTGCCACGTGTAGATTATATATGGCAGTTTCTTTGCCAAGTTCTGTGAGTTCGAAATAATGTGTAGCGAATAAACATAAACATTTAATTCGGTTGCTTAGATCAAGTACGCATGCCCATGCTAAAGATAAACCATCATAAGTACTTGTACCTCGACCAACCTCATCCATCAATACTAAAGATTGATTAGTGGCGTGATGAAGAATTTGCGAAGTCTCGGTCATTTCCACCATAAAAGTAGATTTACCAGAAGACAAATCATCCGCAGAACCAATACGAGTAAAAATTCGATCAATCGGTCCAAGTTTAGCGGCTTGAGCTGGAACATAACTACCGCAATATGCCAATAAGCTTATGATAGCTGTTTGACGCATAAAGGTCGATTTACCACCCATGTTTGGACCAGTAATGATTGCCATACGATGCTGGTAATCAAGTTGGGTATGATTGGGGGTATATGGTGTTTTAATTAATGACTCAACCACAGGATGACGGCCTGACTGAATGTGAATACCAATTTCTGGGCTATATTCAGGTCGATTCCAGTTGTGTAAGCGAGCTTGATGGGCAAAATTACTGATTAAATCGATTTGCGCAATCGCACTGCTCATCATTTGTAATTGAGCAATATCTTCACGCAATTCATCAAGAAGCATTTCAAATAATAATTTTTCACGCGCCAGTGCTCGGGATTCACTGGATAATACTTTATCTTCGAAAGATTTTAATTCAGGAGTAATGTAGCGCTCAGCATTTTTTAAGGTCTGACGACGAATATAATGTTCTGGAGCCTGTTCTGATTGAGACCGTGAAAGCTCAATATAGTAACCACTCACGCGGTTATAACCAATTTTGAGTGTATTGATGCCTGTGGCTTCACGCTCTTTAATTTCAAGGTCAATCAGGAATTGCCCAGCATGATCTCTAATTTTACGTAATTCATCGAGTTCTGTGTCAAAACCTTCTGCAATCACATTTCCATCACGTAAAACGACAGGTGGATTTTCCACAATTGCAGCAAATAATCTTTGATATAAGCCTTGGAAATCACCCAATTCCTCATTCAGTTGTTGAATTAAGACAGATTGTTCTTTCTCTAGAATCGGTTGCAGCGCATGACGTAAATAAGGGATTTGCGCACAGGCTTGACGTAACTGAACCAAATCTCGTGGACGTGCACTACCTAGAGCGATACGGCTTAATACGCGTTCAATATCACTGATTTCTTTGAGTACAAGTCTTAATGGTGATTCGTGATAGCCTTTAAGTAAGACTTCAATCGCATCCAAACGCTGATCTAAAATAGCCGTATCACGCATCGGTTGCATTAACGTCCGACTTAATAAACGTCCGCCCATTGCTGTTTGGCAATCATTGATTAAGTTAAACAATGAAGTCCCATGCTCAAACAAAGGATTGATAATTTCTAAATTACGACGAGTTACAGGATCGAGCGCAATAAAGTCACTACTTTGTTCAAGTTTAATTGAGCGTATATGAGGTAAAGCTGTTTTTTGCGTTTCTTTAGCATAATGAATTAAAGCAGCGGCTGCGGCTTTAGCCAGCGGGAGATGATCAATCCCAAATCCAGCCAAAGTCGAAACAGCAAATTGATCACATAGTGTTTTCAGCGCATTGTTCACACTGAAATCAACATTTGGACGTCTGGTAATCGGACATTCAATATTTTTTTTGATTTGCTCAATAATGTTTGGATCAGTCAAATCTTCATCAATCAAAATTTCGCTTGGCATTAAACGTGCCAATTCTAAAGGCAGTTGTTCTGGTTTATAGTCTTGTTGTTGAACTTTAAAAATGCCAGCACTGAGGTCTAAAAGTGCTAGACCAATTTGGTTTTGATGGAAACACAGCGCCACAAGATTTGAACTTTGATGTGCATTGAGCAGTGCATCATCTGTAAGCGTACCAGGTGTGAGTATTCGAACCACGCCGCGCTCTACAGGACCTTTACCCGTCACTTCGCCGATTTGTTCACAGATAACAACCGTTTCGCCTTTCTTAACGAGACGCGCCAAATAGCCTTCAGCTGCGTGATAGGGAACACCTGCCATCGGAATCGGTTCACCATTCGCTTTACCACGATGTGTAAGAGTAATGCCTAGAATTTTTGCAGCTTTATGCGCATCTTCAAAAAAAAGCTCATAAAAGTCGCCCATACGATAGAACATCAGTGAGTGCGGATGTTGCACTTTCATGGACATGTACTGTTGCATCATTGGCGTAAGCGTACTTAGGTCGGGAGAAATATTTGCTGTATTCATTAAAATTGAAATCCTTGGAATACGCATAAATTATCATGAGTCTGTATCAACATGTTATCCCGTTAAAGCTAATTAATTCGTCTTGATTAAATTGAATTCTAACATCTTCTGTTAAATGTAAAATCGTTGAAAATGTAAAACTCAGCAATGAATGACTTTAAAAAATACAATTCCATTTAATATTGAATATTTTGTGCCAATCAAAAAAACCTCTGCCAGCAGAGGTTTTGAATTGTAATGTCCAGAGATGAATATGAACAAAAATTAGGGTTTATAAATACCATGCTCGATCAAATGTAATCTTAAAATACGTCTTAATTCTAAGACTGCCTCAGGCGTTTCCTGAATAGAGTGTCCACCTTTGATAATAATTTCAGAAGCTGCGCCTTTTAAATGTGCACTTTTATAGGGTACAACACCATCATTAATAAGATTTGGATCATCACTATCGGTCAGATTACCCAAAATAGAGTGAAAGGTGATGTCTTTGGTCGGTACAACATTTTCAGTTAGTTTAGTAAATCTTGAGTTATGACTTAAGTCACTTGGACCGTTTTCAATAAGGCCATGACCTAACTCTTTCACGAAATGTTGCATATTGATGTCTTTTTCAATGAGGGAGTCTGCAAATGCACCCAAGAAAGCACCTGGTAATTTTATGATTTTTCGAGCGGCACGTGTAAACCAGCGATCAGCATAGTCCGTACCGCGATGAGGAGCAGCAATGAAAATAGCGCGATCGAAGTTTTTCACAGGTTTCATGTTGAGACGTGCTTTAAATAATGGTTCGTCCTTAAAGCGATTCAATGACTGTGATTTCAATATTTTTAAAGCAGGAGTTGTTAGGTCTGCATCACTGACCAGTAGGCGAGCAATTATTCCTCCCATACTGTGGCCAATCAATACAGCATCTTTTGCTGAAGCTGTATTTGAGTCTAAACTCGAAAATGCTTGATTAATCACGGCATTAATTTGGAAGCGACTTTCCAAGATAGGCATATTGGTTGAATAGAACACCTGCCAAACTTGATAATGTTCACGTAAAACCACATCACCCATAATGTCATTGGTTAAACGGATCCACGCTTCAGGACTGCTTGCAAGACCATGCACTAAAACGATAATTTTCTTTTTAGGATTATAGGGTTCAAGCATATACAAATGCGGCATGGTGATACTGTTATCACGATCGATTAAGCTTAAATACGCTGCTGTACCTAAGTTGTTTTCTGCAAGCCATAGTCCATAAGGAGCTGAAAAATTGGCTGCCAATGGATACTCTTTATTGGCAATTTTGAGCTTTTCTACACTATAAGGATCATAAATATTCAGTTGAAAATATGGATTGTTAATGATGTCATCTACACTGCCAGCAGATTTTGGTACTGCCGTCATGGTCACTGATAAATAGCGTGGATGATGAATATTTGGATTCTTTCCACCTTCATAAGCGTGATTTAAAGGATCGACGATGTATTTGCCAGTATCTTTATATTCAGGTGCGGGCAATGTCGCAATAAATTCAGATCCAAAACCATCTCTACGGTTAATCGAGCGGAGACCGGAAAAGTTTAAGTTATAGCTACTGAGTAAACTCTCAAGTTTTTGATTTGCAATCTCAGGATAGTGATCATAATTGATTAAATAGGTACTTTTGCCAATTTTAATTTCATTGGGTACTTTTTCACCAGTATATCTCAAACCGTAATTGGTGATGAGCTTTGCCAAAGCCTGGTTATAAAAGTCTCGAATTTGTACTTGTCTATTGTCAAAGAGGCGTTCTTGCGGCTGGCGTTGCGTTTTAAATAAATACGCATAACTATATCGAATACTTTTATCGAGCAGTGCCATTTGTTGGTCAAGACATTGATGATATTGTTGTTGATGATTCTTTTGTTTGTCTTCAGATTGATACTTATTGATTAAACTAACATTACATTGTGAAGAGTTACTGAGCTCTAATACTTTGGTTAGATAAGCTTCACTGGCGGTAGAGAGAAGTTGCTCATCTTGAATTTCAGAAATTTGGTCAAGATCAGCGATACATTCTGAAGGATTGTCGGTACACGCTTTAGCTTCTCGGCCTGTCATCGAGAGGACATTTAAACTGGCCTCACTCATTTTTTTACGAGTTAAAATACTATCTCGCTCATTTGCAATAGAGACATTGAGTGCTTGATTTTTAACACTGACGACTTGGCAGCCACTGATCAATATTGGAAAAGAAAAGAGAAGGGCGAGTAGCGTATTTTTCTTCAGTTGCGACATACTTAAAATCGAATTAAAAGTGTTTGAAAATCATACTTTATTTTTGAAAATATAAAAATAAATATAAAAAAATAGGCTGAATTATCAGCCTATTTTGAGATGCATTTTGCGGTTTATTAAGATTTAGCAGGATTGTTCAGGATTTGCCAAACATTATAACGACCTTGCTTTTCAATTTCTTCAATCAAGCGATCCGCCACTTGAGCTTCATCAGGATATTTAACTTTGTAATTTTTCAAAGTTTGAATCGCATTTTTTTTCTGAGAAAGCGCAATGAAGTTATTTGCAGAAACTAAATAAGCTTCTTGTACGCCTGCTTTAATGGCTTTGTCGATGTAAGGAATTGCTTCTTTTTGACCACCGCCTTCAGATAAAGAGAAACCAAACCAGAAGTTTGCTTCAGCGTCATCTTTATTGATCTTCAGAATTTGTTGTGCATATTTCAAAGATTTAGTGGTGTAAGCAGAACCTAAATCTAAGTTACGACCTAAAATACTGGCTTTAAACGCACGGACGAGAATATCGAAAGAAGCTTTGTCATTTGCTGCAAGAGCATCAAGCTGGCTCGAAACTTCTTTTAGCTTGCTTTCAAAACCTTTACGTTCTTGACGGTCTGTAAAACGAGGTGGGTAATGACGTGCTTTACCTTCAACCATCTGCAGAAAGTCATCAATTTCAGTGATATCAATTTCGTTTTGACCCGCTAAAGCAGCATATTTCATCGCACGACTAGAATTATTCACTGTCGGAATAATTAATTTATTGGTGTCTAAAATAAGCTTTTTATTGGGATTGTTTGGATCGGTCACTTCCAGTTTTTGAACAGGTTGAGCAGCAGCCTTTTTCAACTCAAGTTCAAACACAGGCGGTTTCGAATAATCGAAAGGGTTTAAAGCATAAAATGGGGCAGTTAAATCCGGTTCAGTGTAGACGATAGGATCATTGTTTTTTACTTTGTTTGTTGGTGTGCTTGTCGTCGCACACGCTGTAAGCAATGATGACGCTAGAATTGCACATAGTAAAGGTTTAATCGTCATAAGTGATTCCAATATTTTGTTTTATATATCGAGATATGGATGCTCTTCAGTCTAAGAAAAGAATGTCGAACATGCAACTTGAAATGCTCTTTGTTATTCAAACTTATACATTAAATATTGCTTTTTGTGGTTTGAGCCTCGCATTCACGTCTGACTTCATCCAAAATTTTCAACTCTTCAGCACTAAATGGTTGTTGAGACTGCTGAGGATTTTTAAATGTTGGGTCAAGAAGTGACAAACGTTGGCACATATTGTTCATGCTATGTTCATTTTGCTGTATGCGATCTAGCAGTACACGCATTCCTTCAATCATCGGATCTGATTGATCTTGCGTAGTTGCATACGGTTCAAAACCGATGCTTTCAGCATAATCACGGCGGCGACTTTCTTGTTCATTTTCAACTTTTTTATCTTTGAAAATAAAGCGTGCAGGGTTGCCTACAGCAGTGACACCTTCAGGTACTTCTTTGGTCACGACTGCGTTAGAGCCAACTTTGGCATTTTTATGTACCGTAAATGGCCCTAAGATTTTAGCGCCTGCGCCAACCACTACGCCATCTTCGAGAGTGGGATGTCGTTTACCTTTATTCCACGTTGTTCCACCGAGCGTAACACCATGGTAAAGCGTGACATCATCACCAATTTCGGCAGTTTCTCCGATCACAACGCCCATGCCGTGATCAATAAAGAAACGGCGACCAATTTTTGCACCTGGATGTATTTCTATGCCTGTTGCAAAACGGCTGAAAGAGGACAGCATACGTGCAGAAGTTTTACACTCTTTAACCCATAGTTCATGTGCAACACGATGCATAATCAGCGCATGAATGCCAGGATAGGTGGTTAAAACTTCAAATGTATTGCGCGCCGCAGGATCTCGAGCGAACACAGCGCTAATGTCTTCTTTAAGCTGTTTAAGCATCGTTAGTTTTCTCTTCAGATTTGGACTTTTTCCATGTGCCATTATTTAAGGCTTGAACACGTGTAAAAATGCCTCTAAGTAAATGGTATTCCATACGATCCAATTGTATACGTCCGAATAATCGACGCAAGCGTAATGGCAGTAATCTTGGGTTTTCTGGATCTAAAAATTCGATATCAGACAACATTTTTTCCATATGAGGATAAAACTGTTCCATCTGACCGTGATTCACCAGCGGTTCATCCCAGTGCATATTGTCGCTATCAGTCACTTGCATATTCGCTTCTGTATCTACAACAGTATCCATGGTTTCAACAGTTGCCATGCGCATTTCGTAGCAAATGATTTGTATCGCTTGTGCTACATTGAGTACGCCATACTCATTATTCACTGGAATTGTGACATGGTAGTTGGCCATGGCTAACTCTTCATTGGTGAGTCCGCGGTCTTCACGGCCAAAGATGACTGCAATTTTTTGTTGATGGTGAATAACTGCATCCATCGATTTTTGTGCAGCAGGACGAGCATCTAATAATGGCCAAGGAATGGTGCGACTCCGTGCACTGGTGCCAAAAACTAAATGACAATCTTCAATTGCTTCTTCTAAAGTATTAACAATTTCAATTTGATCGATCAAATCTGTTGCACCAGCAGCCAGAGCATCAATATCTGGATGTGGATACGTTTTTGGTGCAACCAAGACCAATTTAACCAAGCCCATCGTTTTCATCGCACGTAATGCACTGCCAATATTTGCAGGTAATGTGGTGTTGACCATGACAATTCGTACATGGGCCAAATGCGCTAAAACAGCAGCATTATCAATAATATTCATAGGTATTCCAAACGATTAAGAGTATTGGCTGACTTCAGATTGGTACAGCTCGATTGCGTCGTCCATGCTCATGTCACTGGGAGGTGGAGCAATGGTCGTAGGACGTGATTCCATCGCTTTATTTTTTGCAGCTTTGGATTTGACTTGATATTCCACATGTAAAGCGTCTTTACCGAAGTAGTCACGCAATTGGCTGAGGAGTGCATCTAAGGGTGCAACATTCCAATTTGGACCTAAGTGAAAATCAGCAGTGGCATATGGATAGTCGAGGAGAAGATGGAGGGGAATATGATTACACATATCCACATCACAAAAAGGCTTAATCATTTTGAGTAAATCTTGATTTAAAGATTTACTAAAATGTTCTTGGTTTAATTTAATTTGAATACAGTTAGCACGTTTTTGACGAATCTCATCAAGAGTAAACGCCTTGGTCAGACGACCCATTGGTCGATCATAACCTTCACGTTCATAAATCTCACCCTCAATGACAACCACTTTTTCATTGACGATAATATCTTTGAAACGTTGGAAGCGCTCATGGTTGGCTGAAATTTCAATTCGAGCTGTTCCGTCATCCAGAGTGACCATCATGCGATTTGGGAAGTTTGCAATATCAACCACCAACCCGGCAAATACTGTGGTTACACCGCGACGAGTAGGCGTAAGTTCATTAATTTTTAAGGACACAAATGATTTGAGTTCTGTGCGATAAACATCAATCGGGTGACCCGTTAAATACAGACCTAGCGTGTCTTTTTCACCTTTTAGGCGAACTTCATCTGACCAAGGTTTGACAGGTTTGGTTGGTTTACGTTGAACTTCTTCAACTTCACCAAACAAATCCATAATACCTGACTCACGATTACTCCGCGCTTGATCCGCTGCTTGGACGGCTTCAGGAAGCTGAGCCATAATCGTGGCACGTTCCATGCCCAAACAATCTAAAGCACCCGATCTAATCAAGGCTTCTAAGGTTCTCTTATTAATTTTTTTCAGATCAATACGATGACAAAAGTCAAAAATATCTTTAAAAGGACCTTGTTGATTACGAGAGTCAATTACGGACTGCATCGCTGCCTCACCCACGCCTTTAATCGCCCCAAGTCCATAGACAATGGTATCCACATCAATGGCATGGAACTGATAAATCGACATATTGACTGAAGGCGGTAATACTTCTAGACCGTTATTTCGACAGTCGTCAATCAAGAACACGATACTGTCAGTGTTCTGCATTTCAGAGGTGAGGACGGCTGACATAAATTCAGCAGGGTAATAAGCTTTTAACCAAGCGGTTTGATAGGCAACCAATGCATAGGCTGCAGCATGTGATTTGTTAAAACCGTAGCCTGCGAATTTTTCCATATAATCGAAAATATGGTTAGCAGTACCTTCATCAATTTCTTTAAGCGCAGCACCTTCAATAAAGATTTGGCGTTGCTTAACCATTTCCTCTGGTTTCTTTTTACCCATGGCACGACGTAGCATGTCCGCGCCACCAAGCGTATAGCCAGCACAATATTGCGCAGCTTGCATCACCTGTTCTTGGTAAACCATAATGCCGTACGTTGGTTCTAAAACACCTTCCAGTAAGGGATGTAAGTATTCAAACTGACCCCCATGCATACGGTGAATAAAGTCAGGAATAAGATCCATAGGTCCTGGACGATACAAGGACACAAAGGCAATAATTTCTTCAAATTTACTTGGCTTGGCTTCCTTGAGCATTTTTTTCATGCCCACGGATTCAAACTGGAAAACCGCGGTTGTATTGGCATCCGCGAAAATCGAATACGCTTTAGGATCATCTAATTCAATTCGAGCAATATCCAGTGGCGTGTCTGATTTTAAACGTGCATTAATATGCTGAACCGCATCTTCAATGACGGTGAGATTTCGTAGACCCAAGAAGTCAAATTTGACTAGACCTGCAGCCTCAACGTCATCTTTATCGAATTGAGCCACACGGCTTGAGCCATCTGCCTCACACATGACTGCCGAATAATCAGTAATTTTGGTTGGTGCAATGACCACACCGCCCGCATGTTTACCGGTATTACGTGTAATACCTTCCAGTTTTAATGCCATTTCCCAAATTTCAGCAGCATCATCATTGTCAGGGTTGGACGGGTTGGTCACGATATCTTTAAGTTGTGGCTCAGCCTCAATCGATTCTTGCAAAGTCAAACCTAATGGTTTGGTTGGAATCATTTTTGAAATTCGATCTGCCAAACCATAAGACTTGCCGAGTACACGTGCAACATCACGAATCGCACCTTTTGCAGCCATCGTACCGAAAGTGGCAATCTGAGAAACTGCATCACGACCATAGTGACGTGCCACATAATCGATAACTTTATCGCGACCTGCGATACAAAAGTCGATGTCAAAATCGGGCATTGAAACACGTTCAGGGTTTAAGAAACGTTCGAACAGCAGGTCATAACGTAAAGGATCAAGGTCAGTAATTTTTAGGCTATAGGCCACCAATGAGCCTGCGCCTGAACCACGGCCAGGACCTACAGGAACGCCATTGTTCTTAGACCATCCGATGAAGTCCATGACAATGAGAAAATAGCCTGGGAAGCCCATTTCATTAATGATATTAATTTCGTATGCCAAACGTTCATCATAAGGTTTACGAATTTCTGCCCAATCTTCATCGCGATGTTCTGGAGGATAGAGAAAGTTTAAACGTTCTTCCAAACCTTCTTGCGACACATGGGCAAAAAATGTATCGATCGTATGACCTTCAGGAATTGGATAATCAGGTAAGTCATTAAAGCCTAATCGAAGAGTGGTATTACAACGCTTGGCAATTTGTATTGTATTTTCAATCGCACTCGGAATATCTGAAAATAATTCAATCATCTGTTCAGATGTTTTGAAGTACTGTTCTGAACTATAAGTACGGGGACGGCGATTATCACCGAGTACAAAACCATCTGCGATACAGACACGAGCTTCATGCGCTTCATAATCTTCAGCATGGATAAAGTGCACATCATTATGTGCGACAACACCAATACGATATTTTTCAGCGAGTTTTACTGCTTCATGAATAAAATCTTCTTCTTGAGGGCGGTTTGTTCGTGTTAAAGCAAGATAGACACGATTACCAAACTTTTCGATCCATTCTTCTAGTAGCGGTTCTGCTTTTTGTGGATTACCCGAACAAAGCATTTCACCAACGTCACTTTTAATGCCCAACATGACGATAAGATCTGAAGATTGCTCGAGGACCCATTGTTTTTGAACACACGGAATACTGAGTTGTTGGCCTTCGATAAAACCTCGTGAAACAACTTCGGTCAAACTACGCCAGCCTGTATTGTTCATGGCTAATAAAGTGACACGATGAGATTCATCATTTAAGCGAATCGTGCTGCCTAAAATAGGTTTAATGCCACTGTTTAAGCATTTTGTATAAAACTTAACGGCCGCATGTAGGTTCGACAAATCATTGATCGCCAAAGCCGGCATTTCATCTTTTAATGCAGATTTCATTAACTCGGGTATACGTACAATCGATTCTGTAATCGAAAATTCTGTATGAATACCAAGATGTACAAACTGCATAAATGAATCCTTCGCTAAGTCTAAGTCTATTTTAACATGCTCTCGTTGTTCCGTGACTGCAAAACCGCTGTTTTATAATTTTTAGCTGAACCAAAAGAAGTCTTTGAATATTTTGCGTACATTTATTCAAAATGAAAGCACAATCTGACAAATCTCGAATGATTAATTTAATTGCTTGTATGATTCTTAATTGCGGTGAGTCGATAATTCTTAAAACAAAAAATGATTATTTTTAAGTATGAACTGAAATTGTAGACATAAAACGATTCAAAACAAAATGTATCAATAGGCCTCTTTCATCAATCTAAAAAGTTCTCTAAGTGGCGATGAATTTATATGTGAATTTCTATTTCTATTTCTATTTCTATTTCTATTTTGGAGAGGATTAGAATAATTGATTATTGAGAGAAGACTGATGGTGAACTTGTTTTTAAAAAATGACTCATGCAAAGATTTAGTTTTAAATAAGTCTAATTCTAATCATGTGTCTAAAGAGATTATTTTAATGCATTACGGCTGAGTTGAGCAGTAATGCATTTGAAAATGGACTAAATACGCTAAATAAGAATTTAATGTGCTAAATGAAATGTATGAAACATTTCTATTTTAGACAGATTAGTAGTCCCAGAACATACGTTGAATTTCTTTAGCATCTTTGGTTTTAGTGAGCGCTAAGGCTGCCAAAAGTTTTGCTTTTTGTGGATTTAAATCATGCGCAACCACCCAACCATATTTATCATCAGGTTGTTCAGCATTACGTAATACGAACCCTTGAGGAACGCGTGAAGATCGAATGATTTGAACGCCATTTTTTTGTAATTCGTTCAGTGTTGGCACAATGTTTTTAGCGACTGAGCCATTTCCTGTACCTGCATGAATGATCGCTTTTGCACCCGCTTTAGCATAGGCAGTATAAGCATCAGGAACCATATTGCTCGAACCATAAACAATTTGTACCAGCGGTAAAGCATCACCTTTGATGTTCTCAATGTTAAATTCTGAGCGATTATTGAAGCGTTTTACAGACTGTCTAAACCAATAAGACTTTCCTTCAATTAAGGTCCCTAAAGCGCCCCATTGACTACCAAAAGAGTGGGTATGTAAGTTAATTGCTTTGGTCACGTCACGGGCAGCAAAAATACTGTCGTTCATTAAAATGAAAACACCTTTGCCTTTCGCCGTATCGTCAGCTGCAAGGGCCACAGCGCTGTATAAATTCAAAGGGCCATCAGCAGACAGAGCTGTCGAAGGACGCATTGAGCCCACCAAGACAATAGGTTTGTCTGTATGAATGACCAAATTTAAAAAGAAAGCAGTTTCTTCTAAGGTATCTGTACCATGAGTAATGACCACACCATTCACATCAGGTTTTTTAACTAAGTCGTTTACTTGTCGTGCCAATGAGAGAAGCTCTTTATCTGTAATACTTTCAGAGGCAACTTGCATGGCTTGTACGCCACTGACATTTGCTAAATCTTGAATTTGCGGTACAGCGGTCAGTAATGCATCTACAGGGACTTTCGCAGCGGTATACGTTGCGCTATTGGTCGAGCTTGCGCCAGCACCAGCAATCGTACCGCCAGTCGCGACCACGACCACATTATTTTTTGCAAAACTGCTTAAGGGTAAAAGTAGACCAAGAGAAAGTGTCAGTACGCTTAGTGTTTTTTTCATGATTCATCCTTTAAAGTTTCTTTTGGTTTTAACATTCAATTTTTAGCTTTCAAACTAAGCATCTCGTTTTAATGCATTCAACTTTAAGTTCAAATATATCTTTAGCTTCAAGTTAAAGCATTTTCTATGCCATGTCGTAAGGTAAACGAATCATATGAAATTGAATATATCTAATAATAAATAGGAATCTGCGTTAGATCATTTAAATTGATAGTGCTCGTGTCTAAGCGGATAAAGCTGTTTTAAATAGATTATGTAAATTTGAAATTATGAATTAATAAAATTTATTTAAAAAAAGCTTAAACCCTAAAGTCTAAGCTTTTCAATACTCACTCAACATTCATTCAAGAATCATTCAGGGCATACTCAAGAATCAATCAAGTCATGATTAACGCATTTTCGACAAGAATCGATCCAGACGATTAATCGCTTCTCGAAGTTCATTTTCAGCAGGTAAGAATACCACTCGGAAATGATCGGGTGTTGGCCAGTTAAAACCTGTCCCTTGAACTAAAAGCACTTTTTCTGCTTTTAGGAAATCTAGCATCAACTGTTCATCATCCTGAATCGGATAAATTTCTGGGTCAAGTTTAGGGAAGCAATACATTGCACCTTCAGGTTTAACACAAGATACGCCAGGAATCTCATTGAGCATTTGCCAAGCAATATTACGTTGTTCATAAAGACGGCCGCCTGGACGAATCAAATCATTAATCGATTGATAACCTCCAAGAGCAGTTTGAATGGCATATTGGGCTTGATGGTTAGCGCATAAACGCATAGAGGCCAACATGTCTAAACCTTCAATATAATCTGCAGCACGGGATTTATCGCCTGTGATTGCCATCCAACCCGAACGGAAACCAGCGATTCGGTAAGATTTAGATAACCCGTTGAATGATACGCACAGTAGATTGCCTGCGAGTGCGGCTACAGAGACATGTTCAATACCGTCATAAACGATTTTGTCATAAATTTCATCTGCAAATAAAATCAGATCATATTTTTTCGCCAAAGCGACTATTTTTTCTAAAACATGGCGTGGATAAACAGCGCCAGTCGGATTATTCGGATTAATAATCACAATACCACGCGTATTTGGCGTGATTTTGTTTTCCATGTCTTGAATGTCCGGATACCAGTTGTCTTCTTCATCACATTTATAGTGAATCGCAGTACCACCTGATAAGTTTACAGCCGCAGTCCACAACGGATAGTCAGGCATTGGAACCAGCATTTCATCGCCATCATCCAATAAACCTTGCATAGACATTACAATCAGTTCAGAGACACCATTGCCGATATATACGTCATTGACGTCCATATCAAAAATGCCTTTCTGTTGGTAATACTGACAAACTGCCTTACGCGCAGGGAAGATACCTTTAGAGTCGGTATAACCAATCGCATTCGGTAAATTCAAAGCAACATCATTGATAATTTCTTGGGGTGCTTCAAAACCGAAAGGAGCAGGATTGCCAATATTCAACTTAATAATCTTATGTCCTGCTTCTTCCATTTCGTTGGCGGCGCGTAACACAGGTCCACGAATGTCGTAGCAAACATGCTCGAGCTTTGACGATTTTTTTATTTGTCGTGGTGATGTGTTACCTAAAACGGACATATTTCCATCCAATTATTCTGGGTGAGTGAATATAGATTACCAATTATCACAATCTATGTAGAAATTTAGCTAGAAATTTAGTGAGCTCTAGCGTAAATATGAAGGTACTGAAGCATGACACTGAATGTCAAAGATTTAAAGGAGTTAATCATGGGAAAACTCAATAAAACAGACCGAGAGTGGCAAAGAGAGTTATCGCCTGAGGAATATCGGGTTACCCGTCAGAAAGGTACGGAAGCAGCATTCACTGGTAAGTTTTGGAATACCAAGCAAGATGGTACATATATCTGCCGTTGTTGTGGAGAAGCGTTATTTTCTTCAGAAACAAAATACGACAGCGGTTGTGGTTGGCCCAGCTTTTATCGAGCGATTAATCCTTCTGCAATAGAAGAGCATGACGATCACTCTCATGGTATGAACCGGACTGAAATTGTTTGCCATCACTGTGACGCACATTTGGGGCATGTGTTTGAGGATGGACCAGAACCTACAGGACTACGTTATTGCGTAAACTCTGCGTCATTAGAATTAAAAACAGAAAAGAAAAATGATGAGGAAACCTATCCATGACCAACATCTATCAGTTTGAAGCGGAATTATTAGAAGGCGCAAATAAACAATTATCTGACTATGAAGGCAAGGTGTTGTTGATTGTAAATACGGCAAGTAAATGTGGTTTTACACCGCAATTTGCTGGACTCGAGAAATTATATGAAAAATATAATGCTCAAGGTTTAGAAGTGCTTGGTTTTCCGTGTAATCAATTTGGCGGACAAGACCCAGGCGACAATGAGGAAATTGGTGCTTTCTGCCAACGAAATTATGGTGTTTCTTTTCCAATGTTTGCAAAAGTTAATGTCAAAGGTCCAGAAGCTCACGTGATATTCCGTTATTTAACCAATAACAGTAAAGGGGTTTTAGGCAGTGGGATTAAATGGAATTTCACTAAATTTCTGATTGGTAAAGACGGTAAAGTTTTAAATCGTTATGCACCAACCACGAAGCCTGAAACGCTTGAAGAAGATATCGAAAAAGCACTGGCTGGCTGATGGTCTGGTTAAAAAAATCAGCTACTTATAGCTGATTTTTTTTGCTTAATGTTTTGTTTTAAAGTTTTATAAAGGTCTAGCTTGAAATCATAAAGCCGCCAATATACTTAATAATATTGGCGCTAAAATTGAAAGAATAAAACCACTCACCATGGCATGAGGAATAAACTCATTTCCGCAGGCTTGTTTGACCATAGGCAGTGTTACATCCATCGCCGTTGCACCAGCTGAAGAGATGGCAGAGCGGGGGTAACGCCAACCGATCATATACATAAAAAGTATGGCAAAAATCTCACGGAATAAGTCGTTGATTAAAGCAACGCTTCCGAGTTCAGCATTTTTAAGCTCAGTGACGACAATGCCTGACATTGAATAAAAACCATAACCTTGCGAAAGCATAATAAGATCTTTCAAACTGATATTATGGATCACTAGCGCCGCGATAAATGCACCAAATATAGATCCGATAATACATCCTACAGGTACAAGAAGTATTTTCCAGTTGAGCCAAGAGCGATCAAGAGGTGAGCGAGCCAAATCTAGACCGATCAAGAACATAAATACCAATAATAGATTCCATGAACTGATATGTATATTTAGCTCAAGTTGACTGATCAAGACGGCAATTACATAACCCAATAATAAGGCGAGAAAAGCATAGCTAATATTGATTAAGGATTTGGTCAGTAAACTGAAGGACACTTTACCTTGGGTTGGCTGATAACCAATGGCTTTATAAAGTAGATAACAAAATAAGAATGCACCCACAGAGGTAGTGAAGGCAAGAATAATCGCATTGGTTAAAATGAGTGCTGGAGAGCTTATGCTATATAAAGTTTGTTCGAATTCAATGGCGATTGCCACTAGCAAGATATAGGTAAAGTAGGGCAGTAACTTTAAAGCAAAAGTTTCAAGCGATTTAGGTAGACGTCCTAATGCGATAAAGCCGAGAAATAAACAAATGAGAAGTTGAAAAATAAGCCAAAGAGATTGCATAAAAAATATTGTATGAGTAGTTGTATACAATTATGACAAATTACCAAGTGAATAAAATGACAATAAGCACTTTATTTCAGTGCTTATTGGGTTTTTAGCTTAATTAGTTTTAAATTTTGTTTGCTGATTTTTAGCTGATGGTTTTGGCTCTTGATTTTGACAAATAATTAAGACGTACTAAGAGTATACGGTATTTTAGATAAAAAACGATAATCCGCTAACTTCACTTTACGTGTGTCTAACCAGTATTTCCAAGTATAACTTGGCCATAAAGAGAAGTTTTTTCCACCTTCTTGTTGATACCAGCTCACGCAACCTGATTGCCAAACCGTGCCTTGAAACTGCGCTTGAACCTTCTCATTAAATTGATCTTGAACCTCTGCTTTAACAGCGACTGCATCAACTTTTAACTGATCTGAAGCTTGAATCAATTGCACAATATAATTGACTTGAGATTCAATCATGAAAATAACAGAATTATGCCCTAAGACTGTGTTGGGACCTAAGAGTTGGAATAGATTCGGAAAACCTTTGGTGCTCATGCCAAGATAACTTTCTGCACCCTCTTGCCAAGCATCTTTCAGTTCAAGATTATTTTCGCCGTAGCACTGAAAAGACTTTAGATAAATTCTTGGGTCGGTAATAAAACCTGTGCCATAAATGAGGCAGTCAATTTTGCGTTTGGTTCCATCTTTGGTGATGATGCTGTCTTCAGTGATTTGCTCAATAGCATCAGTCACTAATTCAACATTGGGGCGATTAAACGTAGGATAATATTTGTTTGATACCAAGATGCGTTTACAGCCCATCGTATAATCTGGTGTCAGCTTCTTAGCGATGGACTTATTTTTTACCTGATAATGAATGAACGCCGTAGCAAGCTTTTGACCTAATTTCATCATTTGAGGTTTAACAATCGGAACGACGCGAGATTCATTCGACCAATAGAGGCGCGCACGGTGTAATTTACGAAACCAGTCAAACTTTTCAAACAAACGTTTATCCAGCGCATTGTATTGACGTTCGTCACGGGGAATTACCCATGCAGCCGTACGTTGAAAGACGTAAAGTTGTTCTGCTTTTGGCGCAATTTCTGGAATGTATTGAATTGCGCTACCGCCTGTTCCAATCGAGGCAATTGCTTTACCGTTTAAATCATACTGATGATTCCATGATGCAGAATGAAATATTTCACCCTTAAATTTCTCAATCCCTTTTATGTTTGGAATTTGAGGAATATGCAATGGACCTGAAGCAAAAATTAAAAATTGAGCTTGTAATTGCTGCCCATCTTTTAGATGAATATCCCAGTGACATTCGTTTTCGTTATAAATGGTAGAAATGACTTCTTTATTAAATTGAATAAGCGGGTTTAATTCATAACTTTTAATTAAGTTTTGAATATATTCTAAAATTTCAGGTGCTTCAGCATAGCGTTTTGACCAGTCGGTTTTGGCTGCAAACGAGAGGGAATACATATGAGATTGTACATCACAGGCCGCACCAGGGTATTGATTTTCACGCCATGTTCCACCGACATCACTGGCTTTTTCTAAAATCACCACATCACGTATATTGTTTTGAAGTAAGCGAATCGCTGCTGCAATACCCCCAAAACCTGAACCAATAATCGCGACTTTATATTTTGAGGTGCTTGGGGCTAATGTTTTGATTTTATCGATACCCTGCATAGAATATTTCCATATAATTTTATGAGCAATGCCATCTTAATGAATTTTTTGAAAATAGAATATGATTATGCAGGCAGCAAAAATTGATCTTTTCGGCAATATTCTTTGTGTCCAGTTTCAGGTAAAACTAATCAAATTGTAAAAATGAAGAATCAAAAAATTTCCAATGAAAAGATCCATACTCGGTTTGTTGTATTTAATTCAAGGCATGCGTCAAGTGGGTATAGATGTAGATACACGCTTAGAGAGTATTGGGTTGCAAGCAAATGCATTAGATCCGAGTGCTATTATTCATCCAGATCTTGAGTGGGATATTCTTCAAGTGATTGCAAAAGATATTCCATCTGAATTAGGGCTAAAAATCGGCCAGCATTACGCTTTAGCAGGCTACGGCCCAATGTTAATGTTATTGGTTACTAGTCCAACCGCGGAAATTGCTGTAAAAAATGGTATTTATTATCAAGGCCTCACGCATTTATCAGGCGTATTAGGTTTAGCGATGTCGAGTGAAATGGTGGCATTGACGTATAAACCTGTATCAATGGAAACCTCTCTAGGGCTCTTAAGAGCGCAATGCGAAATTTCTGGCACTTATAAATTTATCCAAGATGTTTATAAAATGGTTGGGCTGATCATGCCTGAAATCCAAGTTGAACTTCCATTTAAAAAGCCTACGGATGTAGACGTTTTAAATCAATATTATGAATATTATGGTCGCAATTTAAATTTTGATATGTCCTATGCCAGCTTCGGTTTCGAGCCTGAAATTTTAAAGCTCAAAATCCCTTCGGCCGATGCCATTACATTTAATATTTATAAAGCCAAATGCGAATTAGAAGTTCAACGACTGGGGAGTGAAAATTTAAACAAAAGCAGTCTTGTTGAACGCGTGAATGATTATCTTGAGATGCAGAAAGGATTTATACCTACCATGGCAGAAACTGCAAATGCACTCAATATTCCAGAGCGGACGTTGCGTTATCAATTACAGCAGCTTAATACCAGTTATAAAGAAATTAGAGAGCAATTGATTAAGGATAAAGCGCTAAGGTTCATTGAATATAAAGAATACTCAATTGAAGTGATTGCCGAAATGTTAGGTTATTCAGAGCCGGCGGCATTTAATCATGCATTCAAACGATGGTTTGGACAAAGTCCAAGACAATATGGTAAATAGCCTAATGTTAAATAGCCTAGCTTGAACGCTGAAGATTAAATGTTGAATATTGAGCATTATGCCAAAGTGTTATTTCACAAATCCATTATTTAGATATACTTCCATCAGCCCACAATAGTAAATAAATTTTATGTTAGATCCAAAATCGAATCAGAGTAATTTAGGTACACAAATAAAATCTCCATCAGAGCGATATGCCAATGCGATTTCGTCTGGACAATTTATGGCAGATGATGCTCAAGCCGAAGCGGTACATGAGTTAAACCGTGTTTGGGAAGAGTTGATTTCGCGTTATAAAGCGTCTAAAAAAGCATTCCGTCGTTTTCGCCGTCAAACGTCTCCCCAAGGTGTTTACATGTGGGGTGGAGTAGGGCGTGGCAAAACGTGGTTGATGGATCAGTTTTATGAATCAATCCCATTTCGCCGTAAGACACGCATGCATTTCCATCACTTTATGCAATATGTGCATAAAGAACTAAATCGCAATTCTGGACAACAAAACCCACTCGATATTGTTGCTGAGCAAATTTATAAAGAAGCTGTGGTTATCTGTTTTGATGAGTTTTTTGTTTCAAACGTTACCGACGCAATGATTTTGAGTGACCTCTTTCAAAAGCTATTTACACGTGGCATTACCTTGGTGGCAACCTCGAATATTGCGCCAGATGGATTATATAAAAATGGTATCCATCGAGATCGTTTTATTCCAACGATTGAAATGGTAAAGAAACACTGCCGAGTATTAAATGTAGATGCGGGTGTGGATTATCGTTTAAGAGTGCTGAAACAAGCGCAACTGTTTAAATCACCACTGACACATGATCACAATGTTTGGATGGCTCAACGCTTTGCCGCATTGACGCAATCACAAACAGTCAGTGATGAGCCGATCATTATTAATCAACGCTTAGTTGAAACTTTAGGTCATACCGAGGATGTACTGTGGTGTGAATTTAAAGAACTGTGTATGAAACCTCGAAGTCCTTCAGATTTCATTCAAATATCCAATATTTATAATACCGTTTTGGTGAGTAATGTTCCGAATTTAGATGACGTATTGTCTGAAGGTACACGTCGCTTTATTTATTTGGTTGATGAGTTTTATGATCGCGGTGTAAAGCTATTATTAACCTCAGAAGCCAGTATTATTGATATTTATAGTGGTGAAAAACTGGCATTTGAAATAGAAAGAACGCGTTCAAGACTCTTAGAAATGCAATCTGATGAATATTTACAATCAGCACATCTTCAAATTGAAGCCGCTGCATCATCTGCTTAATGATTAACTAAAACTTGATATAATTTTATCTGGACAAAAAGAGAGCTCAAGCTCTCTTTTTTATTTAGAAATAAAAAAAATCATTGCTAACTCTGAGTAATTTATGCTGCGGTCAAGGCTAATATTTCAGATTTAAAAATTAAAAAATTCTCTAGTTCGATCTACTTGTCAGATAGTAGCGCTTCATTTTTATATATTTATCTAAATTGACTCAAAAGTTTTAGATCTAGATCACCTCTCATTTTAGAGAATGGTGGTCACAATCCGTAAACTTTGACAGTTATTGATCATCAATTAAAAATGCACCGTCAAAAAAAGAACAAAATGAATAATGGTGATTATCGACAATTTGTACTTTTCATGGCTTAATCAAAGTAGGTTGGTGAATTATTGTGCGAAGCTGATTATATTTATCCTCAGCATGCACTTAAGTCTAATTCCTACATTTATAAAACTTTATAAAATGTAGATGCATATTTAAATTGATGATGTAGTTGCTCATGCCGATTTAGTTTAATTGATATACAAAATATGCCAGTTAAATGATCACTATTTCACTGTGTGATATTACTATTCAGCAATGTTTAAATAGGTATACTAGATTCTCTTGTATAAAAAGTAGCAATATCAGGAAAGACAATGACTGCACGTATTCAAAAAGGCAAGTTAGCGATTGCTAAAGAACTCTACGATTTCATCGAAAATGAAGCATTACCAGGTTCTGGTTTAGACAACGAAACATACTGGAAAAACTTTGAACAAGTTGTTGTTGATCTTAGCCCTAAAAATAAAGCACTTTTGGCTAAGCGCGAAGACCTTCAGGCTAAAATTGATGAATGGCACCGCAATAACACTTTTGAATTAGGAGCTTACAAAGCTTTCCTGACAGAAATTGGCTACTTATTACCAGAAGTAGAAGATTTTAAGATCAGCACAGAAAATGTCGATGAAGAAATCGCACTTTTGGCAGGTCCTCAATTGGTGGTTCCAGTTCGAAACGCACGTTATTGCATTAATGCAGCAAATGCGCGTTGGGGTTCACTGTATGATGCCTTATATGGCTTCGATGTGATCTCTGAAGACGGTGGCGCTGAAAAAGGTAAGGGATATAATCCAGTTCGTGGTGATAAAGTCATCGCATTCGCAAAAAATTTCTTAAATGAAAATTTTCCACTTGCAGCAGGTTCACATGCAGATGCGACCAGCTACAAAGTCGATCATAATGCACTTGTCGTTACGCTGAAAGATGGCACCACTACGACTTTAGCGCATGAAGCGCAATTTGTTGGATATAATGGTGACGAATCTGCGCCAAATGAAATTGTATTTAAAAATAATGGTCTACACGTAATCATTGAGATAGATGCGACTAGCCCAATTGGTAAAACTGATGCTGCTGGCGTTAAAGATTTAGTGCTAGAAGCTGCTGTTACGACGATTCAAGATTTAGAAGATTCTATTGCAGCTGTAGATGCTGAAGAAAAAGTGGAAGGCTACCGTAATTGGTTAGGTCTGATGAAAGGCACTTTAGAAGAATCAATTGAGAAAAATGGCAAAACTATTACCCGTACATTGAATCAAGATCGTTCTCATAAAAACTTGATTGGTGGTGAAACCAAGATTCACGGTCGTTCATTGATGTTACTTCGTAATGTCGGTCATTTGATGACTAATCCAGCGATTCTTGTCGATGGTGAAGAGATCTATGAAGGCATCATGGATGCATTGATTACACCATTATTGTCTTTTGCAGACATTAAAGGTGAAAATGAGATCAAGAACTCACGTAAAGGTTCGATGTACATCGTTAAACCGAAAATGCATGGTCCTGAAGAAGTAGCATTTGCAGTTGAGTTGTTCGAACGTTCTGAACAATTACTAGGCTTGCCAGCAAAAACGTTGAAAATAGGGATTATGGATGAAGAACGCCGTACCTCTGTCAACTTGAAGAATTGTATTGCTCAAGCCAAAGACCGTACTATTTTCATTAATACGGGCTTTATGGATCGTACAGGCGATGAAATTCATACCTTTATGGAAGCTGGCCCATTCGTTCGTAAGGGCGAAGTAAAAGGTCAAATCTGGTTCCCAGCGTACGAAAACCGTAACGTTATGGTCGGTTTGCAAACAGGTTTACGTGGTAAAGCACAGATTGGTAAAGGCATGTGGCCAAAACCAGATATGTTGCTAGATATGTATAAAACTAAAACTGAGCATCCAGATGCCGGTGCAAGTTGTGCTTGGGTACCATCACCAGCAGGTGCGGTAATACACGCGATTCATTATCACCAAATTAATGTTTCAAATCGTCAGCAAGAATTGTTGGCTACAGAGGCATTACCTTTGGATGACTTGTTAACTCCACCGCTTGCTAAAGATACCAATTGGACTGCTGAAGAAAAAACCAAAGAACTTGAAAATAACCTTCAAGGTATTTTAGGTTATGTGGTTCGTTGGGTAGATTTGGGTGTTGGTTGTTCTAAAGTGCCAGACATTAACGATGTTGGTTTAATGGAAGACCGTGCGACGCTTCGTATTTCTTCACAACATGTAGCGAACTGGTTACGCCATGGTATCGTTACAAAAGAGCAAGTTGAAGAAGTGTTCAAACGTATGGCTGCAATTGTGGATCAGCAAAATGCCAATGATCCACTTTATACACCTATGGCACCAAACTTCGATGGTTTTGCATATAAAGCAGCTTATGATCTTGTGTTTAAAGGTGCTGAACAACCGTCTGGTTATACAGAGCCACTTTTACATGCGGCACGTTTAAAGTTAAAAGGCTATACAGGTGATTAATATCACTGCCAAATTTTTTGGACTAACGTTTTAAATAAAAAAGCCTCTTCGGAGGCTTTTTTATGCAATTGAGCTAATCAAGTTTATGCAATTGGTAAATTAACTAGAACTTGGCTGAATTACACCCTAGAGTAAGTATGAGCGTCATTCAGTCGCTTCAGAATAGGGATGTCATATCATGCAAACATATCAATTTAATAATCAACAATATATTGCGGGACAATGGATTCAAGGCACGTCAAAGCACATTATAAAAAATACAAACCCATATAATCAAAAGACCATTTTAGAGTTACAAGCAGCCAGTACAGCAGATGTCGATAGCGCATATCATGCCGCACAAGAAGCATTTTTTACATGGTCTAAAACGAATGCAGCGTCACGTAAAAGTTTAGTCATTCGTGTTGCAGAGATTATTTCTGAGCGTCGTACAGAAATCGTTGATTTACTTATAGAAGAGTCGGGAAGTACGCGTTTAAAAGCCAATATTGAAGTAGATGCGGCTTTGGCCATTATTCATGAGGCTGCAACATTTCCAAATCGTTTGCTGGATAGTAAATTAAAATCTCCTGATCCAGAACGCCATAGCTGGGTATACAAAAAAGCGCTTGGTGTGATTGCTGTCATTAGCCCGTGGAATTTTCCATTCCACTTGAGTATGCGCTCAGTGGTCACAGCCATTGCCATTGGAAATACTGTGGTACTTAAACCCGCAAGTGATACACCGATTACTGGTGGTTTACTGTTGGCCAAAATTTTTGAAGAAGCAGAATTACCAACAGGTGTTTTAAGTGTAGTCGCAGGTTTAGGACGTGAAATAGGTGACTATTTCGTAGAGCATGCTGTGCCTAAGTTGATTTCATTTACAGGATCGACCGAAGTTGGACAGGGTGTAGGCAAACTTGCTGTCAGTGGTACACATATAAAACGTGTGGCTTTAGAGCTAGGTGGTAATGCACCCCTTGTGATACTCGATGATGCGGATTTAGATTTGGCTGTAGAACTCACCGTTATGGGGCGTTTTTTACACCAAGGCCAAATTTGTATGAGCACCAATCGAGTTATTGTAGATGCTCAAATCTATGATGCTTTTATTGAAAAATTATTGATAAGAGCCAAACAAATTTCTTGTGGAGATCCTAGTCAAGAAGAAACACTGATAGGTCCGGTTATTAATGTAGATCAAGTCGAAAAACTTAAAGAAATTATTCAAAAAGCAGTTGCAGAAGGTGCCCAGTTAGCATTAAAAGGTGAGATTCGAGGAAACGTGATACCACCACACATTTTTATTGATGTTGACCCTCAATCAGACCTTGCTCAAGAAGAAAGTTTTGGTCCGATACTTCCAATCATCAAGGCTGAAGATGAAGCACATGCTCTAAGACTGGCGAATGACACACGATTTGGACTATCCAGTGCTGTGTGTACATCAAACAAAGAGCGCGGTTTGGCATTTGCTTTAGGGATAGATGCTGGAATGACCCATATCAATGCGATCTCAGTTGCTGATGATCCAATTGCGCCATTTGGTGGTGAGAAAAACTCTGGACTGGGTCGTTTTAATGGACACTGGATTTTAGAAGAATTTAGTCGCACGCATTGGGTGACGATCAACAAATAAGAACATTTTAAGCTGATCTAACAATTATAATAAGCTCATTTCGATGGGCTTATTTTTGATGTGTGCAAACTATAAACCGATTACGCTCAAACAGTTAAAAGCTTTGGGTTTAGAAAATATACCTTTTGAATACGAAGAAGAAATATTTCCTTTTTATCAAACGCCACTTTTATTCAAATCTGATCAAGGTTTAGAATGGCGTTCGTTAAATTTTGGATTGATTCCTAAATGGGTGGAAGACCCATCATTGGTCAAAAAAACATATAATGCGCGTAGCGAAACCTTACATCAGAAGCGAAGTTTTCAAGAGGCTTTTCAGAGATGTAACTTTGGCGTCATTCCTGTTTCTGAGTTTTATGAATCTAAATACGTAAATGGTCGTCCTCAACGCTGGGGAATTCGACGCAAAGATGGTCAAGGATTTTTTATTGCAGCTTTATACGAAGTTGCCAAAATTCAAAATAAAGTTGTGCGATCAGCCGCGATGCTTACTATGGATGCAAGTCATCATTGTTAATATAAGTATTTGTTTTTAAACTATAATTATTGTTTTCATGGTCTTATTACTCACAATATTACTCACATTTAGTTTTATTGTAAAAAAAGGCCGCTAAGTGCGACCTATTTTTTATACTTGTACTTACGCATCCATGGTGTCCATGTTATCACCATCTGTATTTACAATACACTCCAAAACATAGCTGTTCAGCCAATAGTTTTTTCGCCCATCCTTCATCGGTGATTTGACCCGACCATCATTAATTCTGGCATAAAGTTCCTTTTCTGAAATATTCATTCGTAAGGCAAACTCAGCAGTAGAAATGCGACGTTCAGTATTTGTTAAATCAATTGCAACACCCATCACCAGCTCCAGATTTCAATCAATATTGGTCCGTAAATCACCATTGCTATCTCAGTAAGTAAAAGAGACATTTCCATCACACTACCTCAACTAAACTCAGCTTTGCGATTTTGCATAGCCTGAACAGCCATGTGGTCAGCATATTGAACAAGCAATCCTTTAACCTTTTGAACCTTCGCAGGCTTCGTAATACTGAAAAGACACCCAATTGCATTGCCCGCCATACAGAAAGCAAATTCACTTGCTTTGTCAGCATCATGACATTTGATTTCTTCATATACTTTTGAAACAAACTGCTGAAAAATTTGCTCAGCAATTTCCTTAGCATCACCTTCTAGTTTTAAGTCATTTATTTTCATCATGCTCTCCACGTCGCTTCTTTAAATTTTGCATCTATAATTAAGTGCTCAATTTCACCAACACCCACGTTATTGAATATATGTGTCATTTTTGTCCCGAACACTGTGAGTGTCCGGGTGATTGACGAATAGTTGAAACTCATGATGTCACCACCTTATTCTCAAGCTCAAAACGACGCTTCTTAACGCAATCCATTAATTTAGGTTGAATGTCAGGATGACGAGAGCGAACCTCAGGAAGTTGTTCATTTAATTCATGTTCGGTTGATGCGCTTTGAATGCGTACCATGAGTGATGGTGGTTGAGAAATTTCAACGGGATTGACAGCAGTAAGCTCAACTAGACGTTTATTAATTGCAGTCATAACTGGTTTACGTTGCTCTTCAGTCCATGATCTTGTGTAACGAATATGTGCATTAACTTCTGCAGGACTATTGGCCAAAGCAACATCATTAAGAATTTCACTCAAGTGCTCTTGGTGTTTGATCGCTTTTTCAGCTGCAATTTCTTGCCCCACAGTTTCATTTATCAAACTATCTTCAGATGTCGTGACATTTTCTTGAGAGATAATCTCAATCCCTGTCTTAGGTGTGTATTGTTCCGGATCTAGCTCTAGGCACTTATCTTCAACCAACTTCATCAAATGATGTACATGAGTATCATCTAGGTGACCGTTAGCAGCGAAAGAGTGACGAAGTTTCAATACTGGATCTGTTGTTGTACATGCACTGATTTGCGCTGCGAACTTTTCAACAATTTTCAGAGGATCTTCTTCAATTACTTCAATTTCATCTAATGTATAGGCATGCTTAGTTTCCGCCTTGGTAGCAGTATCAACAGTAGCTTCCCAAGGAAAATCTGTAGATTCCTCGTCTGATGGCTTAACCTCAGCAATGGCCACTGAGGTATCAGTCATTTTTTTACGTGTTGTTTTCTTTGATTTAGTTGCAGGTTTTATAAACTCTTTAAAATCTACAACTTTTAAAACCAAATCATTATCAATACCCAATAAACTCTGAATAGCTTTTGCTTGTTTTTGAGCACTTTCAAAGTCTCGTTGAACTGAACCATTTTTTACAGCAAATACAAGATCTTCATATTCAGGAATAAATTGACCTTTAATAATACTGCCTGTATTTCCAAGCAAAAATACGTCTTGACCTTCAGCAAGCTCATCAAGTGAATACGGCTTTAAAAACGTAAATCCATTGATAGTGATTTCACTAATCTTGACGCAAAATTCATACCCTGGTGTAGCAAAAATGGTAGCAGGGAATTGATTTAGGTCGTCAAACTCAATTAAGCTACCGATAGCACGACACATAATATCTTTACCAGCCATTAATGCCGCAAAAGCTTCTTGTCCGTTTAAAGTTTTCATTCTGACCATCCCTCCATGTCCATCTTTGCCTGGCATGCGTTTAAAATATTCTGTTCGTATTTACCACCCTTGAAATAATCTGCAGGATATTGAAGTTCACTGGAACTTTGAGCATTTTGAATTGCAACCAAGGCTTTTTGATAATCAGCTTCAAGCAGGGAATCTTGTTCCTGTTGTAGCTGTTGCTCTGATTGTTGGTTCGACTGCGCCTGTTGATCTATAATTTTTCGTATGCTGTTGCACGTTTCTTCAAATACTTGTTGCCTAACGTCTTGCAGACTATTTAATTTCCGTTTAGCGCAATATTTATCAATATCAATGCCAGCCTGTGTCATTAACATTTCTAATTCTAGATACTGATTTCCATTAATGGTTGAGTCTGCAGAACCTGAAGAGAGCCACTGAGCAAGCTTTATACCTGTTTGTTCAGTAATTTGTTCTGGTTGTAGGAATAGCCCAGTACGATCTTTAGTTGCAACTGCATAGTTATCGCCGTGTGTGATATCAAGAACAGTCGTAAATTCATACTCAATACCATCTCGTTGTTCGGCCTTAAGACCAATTTTTTCAACTTTTTTCTTACCACCACCAGCATCTACCTGAACCGTATCCATTTTGCTACGCATGGTTACGATGATATTGATACTCGAGTGAAGCATTGCATCAATGAATTTGCGGTGTTTAGGCGTGATTTCACTCCATGCACCCCACGTATTACCTTTGAATTTTCCTTTTCCTAAAGCATCTACCATTTCTAAACAGCCACCAACCCCTGACCACTCATGCGTAATACTGTCTAAAATGACCGTGTTATAGCCAGCCTTTTCAGCAGCCTGAATTGCAGTTATAAATTTATCCGGTGAATAGGGTGGTTGTAAGTTTGCGCTATCGAAATCCATGACATTTGCATACAGTTCAGCACTGCTATTTTCAGTATCAACAACAGCAACTTTGCCACCGATACCTTTAGCAATCAGAAGCGCACCCAGTGTTTTACCTGCACCAGTTGGACCAGCAAGGGCAAGGCGTAGTTTTGCATTTTTACGCTCAGCTTTTTTGAAGAATACAGACATTACACAGCCTCCACTAATTTATGCTTTTCGATATGACCTTTGATCAGCAGGTTGATATAGCGATGGTCGATCTGATCTGTGAAGTCTTTGTATGGATTACCATTGGCATCGAATACATTCACGTTATGAAGATCTACAACTTCTACAGCGGTGAATTCTGAACCGGGTACGCCGTAGCTGTCTGGGAATGGTTCAACTTCAAATGCAACTTGAACTTTAAAACCGTCAAGGTTGATAGTTGCTTGACCTTGGGTATTTGAGCTCATACTCAAAGCTTGAAGGGCGTATTCAGAATCAGTTGATTGAGATACTGGGCTAGAATGTGATTGGTATGAATTAGGCTCGTATGTGAATGCTAATACACCAATTGATACAGAAGCAGCGAAGGCTGCAACAGTAAAGGAGTTGATTGGATTTAGTTTTGTGTTCATAATTATCTCGCAAGTTGAAAAGCCCTGATCGCCGTCGAAAGTTCTCGGGGCTTTTTATTATCTGATGAGATGTAATTTAGTATTTACTAAATAATATGTCAATAGTAATTACTAAATATTTAGTAAATTAAATTAGTATTATGTTTTAATAGGCAAAAGAAAACCCACGCAGGGTGGGTTATTTGGAGTCTTTAAGATGAGTTTAACTAAATCAGAAATAGAAGATATTCGAGAAAAATTGATTGATATTCAATTAACTCTAAACTCTCATCACAACACTGTCACAACGGATAATATTGATGCTCAGCCCGATGAAACACACTGGCGAATTGATCATACAAAGCCAGTAAAACAAATTAATGAAATTGCACGATTATTAGGTATCAACCTTTGTGACTCCCTTCGATGCTCTAGTGCTAACAATCAAATGAAATGCGGTGTAATTCCCGCAGGAACACGAGTTAAACTATATGAAGGGTCAATCACACTCTTAGAAGATACTGCTGTAGATACAAGCCAAGAGTGGATTGATAAGGCGATTCAAGATCAAGAGGATTTTAATAATGACATCGGGGTCACATCAGAGCCAAAATTATGACCAAATATACTTCTTAAGCCAATTTCTAGTTGAGTCTGTTAGAGTTTTAGTCCACGAAGTATCTTTTGTTACTAATGTGACAAACAATTTATCATCATTATCAATATATCGTGATAGGGCGTTAACTATATCAGAGGCTGCTCCTTTATGACCTATAATCCAAACTGATTCAAGAGGTCTAGAGTACCCATTGGCTAACGATTTAATAGCCTCAAATAATTTTTCGTAATCCTTATCACCAATAAGATCGTAGCTGATTAAGTACTTCGTCATTCATTTCTCCACCCGATCCAAAGGACTGCGTCGGGTTCGCAGCTAAAGATCAAAAATCATCATGATGAAAAAAATTAACACTTAATCTATCCGCGATGGATGATTGCTTGATTAAGTGCAGACACAACATTGGAGATAAAACTAAGATCCTCACTCGATAGTGCCTGAACTTCGCCAGAAGATGATTGAAGAATTACAGATGCAATAGGTTTTGCCTTGTAAATCAACCAAGCACCAACACCAACCAATCCCAAACCAATTAATTTAGCGCCACCGCTTGTTGCTAAAAATATAATAATACCGATGATAACCAACCAAATACCTGTTTTTTTATCAGCAGGCTTGATTCCTTGTTTTACAGATGTAACCCCATTCATTGCATAAGTTTGACCATCTACGATAAATCTTGCATTTGTAACAACAGTATGCCCATTGTTAAAAAATTCAGTTTCATTGGGTTGTGGCATATAAATACTCATTTTTTTCTCCACCCGATCTGTTTTAAAGTCCTGCGTCGGGTTCGCAGTTTAAAAACTTATTGAGGCCCAAGCTAAAGCTGCCAATACAAAGAGCACCCCTAGTTGTATGTAGTCATATTTACTCATAACTCAGAATACTTCTCTATAAATTCGTCTAACCATCCTTGTGCCACCTCAATATTGGTTATATCAGCCAGCTTTAGATTAGTGCCTTCTGCTTCATTAAATCCCTCAATAATGGCTTCGAAGATATTTGCTTCATTAATGACCTCGCGTGCAATTTCCCCAGCGTCATAGCTTTGCTTGGCTTTTTTAAGCGAGGCTATCTGTTTATCAATTCCTGCACCAATCTTACCTAGTGCTAATTTAAATTCTTGACGATTAATCGATAGCGCCGTTTTGGATTTATTAAGTGTTGCGATCATTATTTTCTCTTTTCTTTTAGGAGTTTTAATTAATTCTTGTGCAGGGATGGAGTTATATTGTCCAGACGCAAATAGCTTGCGTCTGGTTCGCAGTTATTTATCCTGATTAAAGGGTGATACGCCTATTTCACCACTTTCACACTTCTTAGCCATTTCTTCCATTGTCATAACTGGAATAAAAACAGTGTCACCTAATTCTTTTCTTAATTCGTGAACCTCTTCAACAGATAGTGATAATTCTTGATTTTCATCAGAGGCACTAATCAATTTATCTATGATTCTATTAATTAATAAATCATTGTTATTCATGTTTACTCCTTTAGGGCTTAACTAGAGCCAATTCGAGACGTCCAACAAAATTAATTTCGTTTAATTGTTCATTAGTAATAAATTCATCTGGGTAACGAACTTTATCTGGGTTGTCACTGGCCAACCTTACAGTCTTACTGCCTGCATAGCTGACAAAGATCCGCTTCATCCTTAACTCATGATTGTGGGTAAAAACATATACATTGCCATTTTTTATACCATCAGGATCTTTATCTGATACATCAATAAACAAGGGGCTGTTAGGCGCTACGGTAGGCCACATACTGTATTCATCTGAATAAATAATTCTTAAATTATCTGATTTGGTTTGCACACCCATAATTTTAAGAATGTATGGATCTATATCTAAATATTCACTTACATCTTCTAAAAAGTTCTCAATACCTGCACCACAAGATGCCTTTATATCCCTGTAAACAGGAATTTTGACATTAGATGCCTTTTTCTCACCATCTCTAAATTTGATTGGTGAAATTTTAATAGCCCCAGTGGTTGTTGATATTATTTCCTCTTGGCTCTCAGCGGGAGCCAAAAGAGACTTATCAAGCAAACCATCTTCCCAGCCAACTTTGCGCTCCAAATTTCTAGCAGCTCGTTCTCCGAAACTCCCATGACCATTTAGTAGTTGAGATATGTGACTTGGATTTAAATCATAGTGCTCACAGAAAGCCACATCAGACTTGAATCCTTTAGATTTAATAACAGCGTTAATAGCTGTGCGCAAATTTGTGCGTCTTAAAGCAATTTTATCCATATTTAGTATTTCATATAGTTTTTAGTAAAAAGTAAATTCGTAATTGCTAAATACCGATTGACTTGTTTAGTGATTGAAATTAGTATTTACTAAATATCACTAATCAGGGGATTTAGCATGTCTTCCAGCAACTCAATCGAACTCAAATCTTTTCTTATGAGTCTTTCTGCTCAAGACAAGGACGCTTTTGCTGAACGGTGCTCAACAACAGTTGGTTACTTGAATCAAATCATGTATGGCAACAGCAAATGCAGTGCCTCCCTAGCAATTAAGATCGACAAAGAAAGTAATGGTGTAGTTAGTTGTGACCTGCTTTGCCCAGAAGCAGATTTTGATTATGTCCGCAATCAAACATTATCAGCCTAGGAACAACCATGACTAACAGAAAACCTAAAAAGGACGCATCCATTACTTTGCATATGCCTTCAGACCATAAAGAGCAATTATCCATGTTGGGTGAAATGCAGCGTGCAGGACAGGGTGCAAGCGAATACGTGTATGAAAACTTAATCAAACCTCATCTCCAGAAATTAAAAGCTGAGACAAAGATTAAACAAAGAATATTCGGCTTAACAGAGAACCATAAAATCGATGAGCACCGCTCAGATTTATCAGATCGGAATGATCTTTTAGACATTAAAAAAGCCTGATCTAGAGAATCAGGCTTTTAGCAATTCAAAACTTTAGAAGGCATTGAATATGAAATCAAATTTAGCACAACAATTAATTCAAAACAATCCAGACACAGACTTCTTGGCTGGTGATGTCGTGGTGTACATGAACCATATCAAAATTGATGACCTGAAGATGGTCGAGGCATTTCAACCTGCAGAATATTACTGGTTGGAGTGTGGCCAACTTGTACATCGTACTGATATTCAACTGGCATCACCTGCAGAACTTAAAGCTAAGCGTCGTTTATCTGCAGTAGAGCTATCAATAGCGGAGGTTTCATGAATTTCCAATTTCAGAATAAACCAGAGTTTCAGCAAAGGCAGAATGTGCAGTCATTTTATGAACCTGCATTGAAATTGCTAGATGAAATGCTTGAGCGAAATAAAGCAAATCTTCGCAGCAAAGGCTATGACGAAAATAATGCCGCAATCTCTAAAAATGCCTTTAAGGAGTTGTTGGTGTATCGCATGCGAATTTCACAATGGTTGGCGCAGGAAGTGATTAGCAGTTTGATTAAATCTGCAGCTGTAGATTCATTTGGTAGCTTTATAAAACCTAAAGCGAGTGAGGTAAAACCATGAGCTTAGATGCAAGTGTATGGGCGTGGAAAATTGAAATGTCCACAAAAAAAGGCGGTGCTTTGAAACCGCTTAAAAAACTAGTATTGCTCTCACTGGCTGATCGTGCTGGTGAAGACCATTGTTGTTATCCAAGTATGCAGAGACTTGAAAGAGATACTGGTTTAGAGCGTAAAACTGTACTAAAAATCATCTCAGAATTAATTGAAGATGGCTTTATTTTGGATACTGGAGAGCGAAAAGGCAACACGAAACGGGTGAAAGTTTACCGTTTAATCGGTGTAAATGGTCGTGAAACTATGCCAATAACGGAACCATTAGACGATAAAAAACCAGCTAAAATAGTGCCAACAACGGAACAGTTCCAACAACGGAATCATTCCATCAATGGGACTTTGAATAGTGCCGTTGTTGGGACTTTGAATAGTGCCGTTGTTGGGACACAGAATCTCCCAATGAATCTCCCATTAGAATCTAAAAATAAAAAAACGTGGATTTGCCTTGAAAAACTTCGTGAAGAAATTTACTTGGCCGATGACGGAATCGATTTTGAATCCATCATGAATTCAAAATGGTTCGAACGAGAAAAACGAGCATTCGAAATTTACAACGCTGAAAAATCCATGAGCGATGATTTGATGATCTACCACTTCGCTGATTGGCTGATCAACGCTTACAAAACCAAATATTCTGAAAAACCAAGTTCAGGCCCTTCTGGAAACTCAAGTTCACCGAAATTAAATTCAAATCGACTCACTGAAAAACAAATTCAGGTCTTTGCTCAAAAACTTTCTCACCATCCTGAGTTCGCAGGAACGTTCAGTGAACCAGGGGAGTCATACGACAAACTTGCAGCACGTATCGCTGTGAAACTTGAAAACCCAGCGCAAGCGAAAAAATGGGAATCGTATCTCAAGCAGGTTGGATTCAACGGATCTCTGCAGGGAGACAAAGCATGAATCCCACAAGCCAAACCTACAGAGACCTCATCATTTTCAGAATCATGGCCACAAACACTGGACGCATCTCTGTAAAACAAATTCATGAATCGATTCAACCTCAGGTGGGGATGTCAAAACGAAGTCTGCAACGTCATTTGAATAATTTAGAAAAATGTGGATTGGTCAGCAAGGATGGAGAAATGCCACAAGGATTTACTCTATCCAAACATGCAAAAAAATTATTCAACGAATTAGCAACTGGAATTGATGAATGACGAGTATTTCTCTTGCTGAATATCAAAAGTTGTATGGATCCAAGAGTAAGAATGCGCGTAAATCAAAATCTCCGCGCCGTGGTAAGCAAATTGAGAGTGAGGGTGAGTCATTACTAGTAGTTCAGCTTAAAGCGCTCAGGATCGAATTTGAGAGAGAATTTAAGTTTCATCAAAACAGGAAATGGCGGGCTGATTTCTATCTAGTTGGAAAAAAGATTTTAGTTGAGGTTGAAGGTGGGATCTGGAGTGGAGGGCGACATACCAGAGCTAAGGGATATTTAGGCGATATGGAGAAATATAACGCGGCAACAATGCTGGGTTATCAGGTCATACGGTTTAGTACAGAGCAAGTAAAATCAGGTTTAGCGATACAGCAAATTGAGAAGATGGTAGGGGAATAGAATGGGTGTAGCGGTGGCAACGATTATGCAGACAACGGATTGGTCTAAGTTTAGTACGGAGGATTGGTTTCGTCAGTTTGGGGCTTGGATCAACGGTAACACAGAAAATAAAAGAAAGTTTTATAAGTGTTTGAACGTTAAAAAACTGACACAAAAACAACGAGAAGCTTTGCTTGCTCTGTACATGAATGATGATGAATTTAAAGAGCCTTATCACCGCCGTGGGGTTGTTTGCCAAATTACAGATAATGAAGCCCGTGCATTTCAGCGTATTGTTTTAGATATTAGAGCTATTGAAAGTGAGCCGCTTCAAGATTGGATAGATGCTATATGGCAGGTATGTGTAGAGGATCAAAAATTACGTAAAGTGGCTGCCATGTTTAATACATCAACGATTCAGATTCGCCAAGATATGAAATGCGGATTAGCATTTATTTCCGGGCGTTATCCCAATCTTGTTTCTGACCTTCTTCAAAAGTAAAACTCAGTCTAATCTGATATAAGTTTATCAACTGATAATTGGATTAAGAGGATTAGAAATGAAGTCCACACCCGATCAGGCGATATATGATTTTAGCAATGCTATCTACAAGCTGGCTTTTAATGATTTTAAAACGGAAAATCTACCATTGGAAAAAGCTAGTTTTTTATTTCAATGCTTGATTCAAATGAATGATTTAAAAATGTTAGATGGTGAAATAACTCTAAGTGATCAAACTATCAAATATGTTGTGTTTGAGGAAAAATACACCTTTTGGTTAGTTGAAGCACCTGAACCAAATGAAAAATATGCTTTTTTAGATTACCTAGCTAAGGAAATTACAGCTATATTCTACAATCTAAACCCAGATGACTGTATTAGATGATTAAATGGCTTGCCTGTGTACACAGGTTATGGCATATTTCGCTTATAGTGCATGAAGTATGTGAGTTGCGCAGAAAGAAGCTCACACATATGTGTTTATAGAATTTAAAGTTTATTGCCTGTCTCTCATACGACAGGTATTTTTTTGTCCAAGTGTTTTGCCTGAAACATAATGTAAGTGACTATTAAGTTATAATTTGTTAATATACTGATTATAAATCAATAGATAAATATAATACCTGGACTCCTAAAGCCTGCATTTCCCCCAAAATGTGGGCTTTTTTTTTAAAAATTGTTACGATAGCTTCTACCAAGAAACTAGTATGGATTTATGAGCATAATTAGAAACAGCTTTGGCGGTTTAACAAAGGAATATTATTTTAGAAACCTATTTATTGGATCTATATTTGGTGTGTGCGCATGGTTTTTAATAGATACTCTAGAAAAAGGATCGACCAATCCAAAAGCTTTATCCACAATAATTACAATTAAGGCTCTAATAGTGCTGAATTCGGTTTTATATCCTTATTCTAAATTTGTTTATGATTCAATTTGGGGAGTTGTCTTAGGTGATCGGGCATACGCATACTCAATTAACCCTATTTCAATAATTTTTATACTTGTTATGAGATATCTCTGTTGGGCATTTGCTGTAGTCTTAGCGCCGTTAGGGTTGATCCTTATTTATCTAAAAAATCGATAAATATTATCCAGTACTCATAGGTTCAATCCTACCGGGCGAACCAGCTTCAAGGAAGCTCATCGAATGGTGGGCTTTTTTGATTTGGTTTAAAAAAATTGTGCTATAATTCATATTTAGATCACTTAGGTCTGTGGTATTAGGGGTTTCTGTGATTAGTGGTTCGATTCCACTCATAGTACTTGGATTGGTTGCCTTTCTTTTAACTTTAATATTGTGTTTTTTAACAAACCATTCAACAGTTTTATTAAGTCAACAAGAGGTGTCTATGAAAAAACAAATTATTACTGCATTAGCTATGTTTTCAAATGGTGTGGCAATTAATCTGTTTAGTACTGGGTTAGGTATGGCACAGACCTAAATGATCTTGAATTAAGAGCTCATCATTCGATGGGCTTTTTGTTGCTTAATTTAAATTTGTATATTGTTGGTACGTTCGGGTAAGTTGAGAGGGAATTAACTTACTGAGATGGTAAAGATGAAAGTTATCCATGTGTTTGAGACTTTTAAAAACGTATATCATGATTATGAATTTAGGGAAAAGATCAACTTTGGTCCTTATTACCCGGATACCTATACAAGCTTCCCGAATGGGACGATGTTTCAACATACAATCGAATATCCTGATGCTACTTTCTTGATTTACTATAATCAGGTTTTAGAAGGGGATGAATTAGAAAAAATGAAAAGTGACTTTCTTAGATACTGCCCTATACAGTAAACAAAATCTTTTTAAGGTTTTAATGAACAAATAAAGTTTTACTCTATTTCACACTAGTTATTCGCCGAACGTATTACGGCGTATAAAACCCTGCTCAATATGCATTATTGGCAGGTTCTGTACCTTCTTATTGAGTGGTGTTATGACAAATAACAAGCACCTCGTAGAAAGTGAAAGATGCGAAGCGGTATATAAAGTCAGGAAAATTTGGAATTTTAAATTATTAACCATTTAGTTAAATCAATTGCATCTGTATACAATATTGTTTTTTATTTAAATAAGCATACAAAATGGAAAAACATCTACACTTAGGGGAGTTAGATCAGCATGCCAAAATTTGGCGTTATATGGATTTAACTAAATTTTTGGATTTAATTTTAAACCAGGAGATCTACCTTAGGCGAATCGATAAGTTTCAGGACGTTTATGAGGGTTTTGTGTCTGCTAAGTTTTGTGATGTGGCACATAAAAGTTATGCAGATCTAGCAAAGCCATTCGGTAAATCTGAAGAGGATATGGAAGAATTATCCAATCTCCATATAAATAACCAATCATTATTGCCAATGTATTCATATGCAAGTTGTTGGTACATAGGAGAAGAAGAATCCGCTGCAATGTGGAAACTATATGGCGAAACTAAAAACTGTATTGCTATACTCACTTCAGTCGCCAACCTAGAAGAAGCACTAATAAATGATAACAACAATGCGGTAGTGTATATTAAAGAAGTTACTTACCACGAGGACGATAAAAGGCCAGAATCAATTAATTGGCTTAATCCATTGTTTGAAAAAAGAACAAGTTTTAAATATGAACAGGAATTGAGAGTTCTTTATTTCCTGGGTGAAGGGCTTACGTCAATAAGTTATCCAAATAATCTAAACCCACCCGATAAAAAAAGCATTAACAATCCAGATGGAATAAAGTTAAAAATTAATTTAGCTACACTTGTGAATGGAGTTTACATCTCACCAGAGGCGGATCCGCATTTTAAAGGGTTAGTTGAAAAACTTCTTGATAGAATGGGTCTTCAGGATATAGGGTGTATTCAGTCAGAACTCTACACGCTTAAATAAGTACAACCTCCTTCTGGAGGTTTTTTAATGGGCGCAATTTATGGACGAAAAAGATTATTTCTGGGCAACCAAGAAACGTCCACCTAAAACAAAATCTCGCACCAAGCCTTTACCTAAAGCGAAAGAAAAATACTTAGAAGCTGAAGAAACTTTATTCCAAGAATTAGAAGAACACTTAATTGGGCATGAGCGTAAGTTTCAATTTGAGCCAACCAAAAACTGGCGGTTCGATTTTTATATTGTGAGGTTGAGACTTCTTATTGAAATCGCTGGTAGCCCATGGTCAGTTGGTCGTTGTGGGAAAAAGATAGCAAATGCATTTTGTAAATATGATATGGCCGAAGAAATGGGTTATGCGCTTGTGCGTCTTGAGCCTCATCAAATTGAATCAGGTTGTGCGATTAATTGGATTCAAGCTCAATTAAAGAGATTAAAAGATGGAACAGATCAGACCATTCCCGCCGACAGATCTGATTGATCAGGCTGATGAGGAAGAAGCGATCCGCTTGGCACCCGCCGTAGATTTAAAAGATTGGGTTATTAAAAACTGGCTAACCATTGGTGGTGAATTACATAACCCTGATCATGACCATATAGCTGAGCTATTGCATGATGATGAAACCTTTTTAGCATTCGCATGGGCCTCATCTGCCGCCGTAGCGAAAAAACGTATGGTGTTGGGTCAATGTGAAAAAGTAATGTTTAACCAGGGCGGATGGAAAAAAGCAAGACAAGAACAACAGATGCGTGACTGGTTTGGTTTTGTACCTCAATACTTAATTACTGTAGATGCAGCCTTTTGCGAACAGACGTCGGATCGTGAATTCTGCCGACTCATCGAGCATGAGCTTTATCACATTGGTGTTGAGCGTGATGAGGACGGCGAACCTATATATAGCGATAACACTGGTTTACCAAAGCATTACTTAGCTGGTCACGACGTGGAAGTGTTCTTTGGTGAGACAAAACGTTGGGGTGCTGATGAATCAGTCAAACGGCTTTTGGAAATTGCCAAGAATGCGCCGTTTGTTTCAGAAACGAATATTGCTGCGTGCTGTGGAAATTGCGTAATTGGATAGAGCTGAAAGGCTCTATTTTTTTGCCTATCTTGCTATACGTAGCTATACAAAGAGGTGTTTATGGCAGCACTAAAAGAGCCTGTAAAAATGTTTATAGTTCAGTCTCTTGCTTGCTTTGAAACCCCTCAACAAGTTGTAGACGCTGTAAAGCAAGATTATAAGATTGAAATAACACGCCAACAGGTAGCGCTTTACGACCCAACGAAAGTTGCTGGACGTAATCTCAGTAAGAAATTGAAAGATTTATTTGAACGTACCCGGACAGATTTTCGGGAGAACATTGAAGATATTGCGATAGCCAACAAGGCATTTCGATTACGCGAGCTTCAGAAGATGTATGACGATTCTGGGCGAAATAAAAGAGCTAAGCAGAATTTACTCAAGCAAGCGTATCAAGAAACAGATGCCCGTATTACTCGTCAAGAAATTACCGGGAAGGATGGGCAACCTATCAAAACTGAAAATACAAACAACAATCCACCCCAATACACACCAGAGCAACTCGCAGGCATGACCGCGCAAGAGCTTTCACGTTTGGCAATTAATGGCAAGTTATGACCTATGCACTTGAAGAAATAGCGCCACTAATTAAAGAGTGGACAGTCAACACGCGTCTACCTGAAGTCATTAGCGAAATGACACGGCGTTATTACTACAAAGCTGTAATTGAGCAAAACGAGCAAAGCAAGCAGGCAGAGATTTATAAGTGCAGTAAAGACCCAGTGCACTGGTTCAATAACTGGATCTGGACATATGATCCCCGGGGTATGGCCTTTGGACTACCTGCAAATATTCCTTTCGTGCTTCGACCTAAGCAGGTTGAATTGGTGCACTGGTTGCTTGAAAGAGAGGGCAGTCAAACTCACGGCTTAATTGAAAAGTCTCGTGATGAGGGCATGAGCTACGTTGTACTTGGTTTCTTTTTACATCGATGGTTATTTGTCGAAGGCTTTGCAGGTGGTGTAGGGAGTCGTAAAGAGGAACTTGTAGATAAGCGTGGGGATCCTAAAACACTGCTGCATAAATTTCGCGACATGTTTAGCAAGATGCCGGACTGGATGAAACCTAAAAACTTTTCATCTCGTGATCATGATAACTACATGCGTATCGTGAACCCAGACAACGGCGCAACCATTACCGGTGAAGCGGGTGACAACATTGGTCGTGGCGGTCGTACGTCAATGTACTTTCTTGATGAATGGGCATTCGTAGAGCGTCAGGAGGCTGTGGATGCTGCAATATCTCAAAATACTAACGTGCATATTAAAGGGTCTACTCCAAACGGTATTGGTGATCGTTTTCACCGAGATCGTTTTAGTGGTCGCTATTCCGTCTTTACTATGCCGTGGCGTGACAACCCGGATAAGAATTGGCAAGTAGATCTACGCGGTAAATTGATTTACCCCTGGTATGAAAAGCAGTTGGCCACACTTGATGAGGTGGTATTAGCCCAAGAGGTTGATATTAACTATGCCGCATCGGTTGAGGGTGTATTGATTCCATCTGTATGGGTTCAAGCTGCTATTGATGCTCATGAGAAACTCAATATTGAGGCTACAGGTGATCGTATTGGTGCCCTAGACGTTGCAGATGAAGGTAGGGACAAGAACTCATTTGCAGGGCGTCACGGTATCGTTCTGGAGTATCTAGAGTCTTGGTCGGGTAAAGGTGATGACATCTTTGGAACAACTCAAAAAACTATGGATACCTGCATAGATAAAGATTACGGCCTGTTTTATTACGATGCAGACGGCTTGGGTGCAGGCGTTCGTGGTGATGCTCGTGTGATTAATGAGAAACAGCGTGAAATTGGTGGAGTTGAAATTAACGTCGAATCATTCCGAGGTTCTGCCGCCGTACATGATCCTGATGGTGAGATGGTAGAGAAGCGTAAAAACAAAGACTTCTTTGCGAACCTCAAAGCTCAGTCATGGTGGTCATTACGCATGAGATTCCAGAATACCTACCGCGCTTTAAAGGGTATGGAATATGACCCCGATAATCTAATTTCACTGTCTAGGGGAATTGATAAGAATGAGTTTGATCAACTGGTCATGGAATTATCACAACCGACCTACATGAAAAATGGTGTCGGAAAAATCTTAGTCAATAAGCAACCAGACGGCGCCGTTTCTCCTAACCGAGCCGACAGCGTAATGATCTGCTTTAATCCTGCAATTTCCGATATGGCGATATGGGATAAGCTCTAACCGAGATAAACAATGAAATTATTTAAATATACCGCAGATGGTTTTCAAAACTTTGCTGCGCGACTCGGCTTGGGTGCGGGAAGCCAACATGATCAATCAGGTTATGGCTTTGATTTTCTGAGCCGTGACCGATTAAAGCTTGAGGCAATGTATCGTTCAAGCTGGGTGGTTGGTCAAGTGGTCGATGTTGTGGCCGAGGATATGACGCGTGAAGGCGTGAACATCCGAGGCTTAGATGATCCAAGTGATGTTGAAAAAATCCAAAAGGCTTTGGATGATCTGGAAATCTGGAATGAGTTGGCCAACGTTATTAAATGGGGTCGTCTATACGGCGGTGCTATCGCTGTGATGATGATTGATGGCCAGAATGTAAGTACACCGCTAAAAATTGAATCTGTTGGTAAAGATCAATTCAAAGGCCTATTGGTTTTGGATCGTTGGTTGGTTCAGCCGACATTACAGGATCTAGTTACTGACTATGGTCCCGATTTTGGTAAGCCAAAGTTTTACAATGTGATTGCAGACTCATTAGGGTTATCCAACCAGAGAATTCATCATTCACGCATTATTCGCTTTGATGGTGTGGATCTACCTTATTGGCAACGTATTGCTGAGAACCTATGGGGACAGTCAGTCATCGAACGAATGATTGATCGTTTGACGGCATTCGACAGTACAACTATGGGTGTTGCTCAGCTTGTCTATAAAGCGCATTTACGTACATACAAAGTGAAAGGCTTGCGAAGCATTATTGCTGCAGGTGGTAAGGCACTAGAGGGGTTGGTGAAGCAGATTGAGCATATTCGCTTATGGCAATCGAATGAGGGATTAACCCTTATGGATGCCGAAGATGAATTCCAAGCCCACTCATATAGCTTTGCGGGACTTGACGCCGTATTGCTTCAATTCAATCAGCAATTATCAGGTGCTTCACAAATTCCATTGGTTCGATTGTTTGGGCAGTCTCCTGCAGGGATGAACGCCACTGGTGAGTCAGACCTATCGAATTACTACGACAATATCAATCAACAGCAAGAACGGCGTATGCGCTCGGGGCTTGGCAAGCTTTTGCGGATTGTTTCTTTATCTGTTTTAGGAAAGCCATTGCCGGATTCATTCACATTTGACTTTGCGTCTTTATGGCAGATGGATGATGTGCAGAAAGCTGATGTGGCCACCAAGATTACTGATGCTGTATGTAAAGCTGAAGAGCAAGGTTTGATTACACAGAAAGGTGCAATGAAAGAACTTCGCCAATCTAGTGAAATCACTGGCGTATTCTCGAATATCACCGATGGAGATATTGAAGCTGCGAACGATGAACCACCTGCACCGATGAGTGATCCAGATGAAACAGACAATCCGACATACACCGAACCGAGCACGGAAAGTGGAGTTGAGGTACGGCAGACAGTTGAGGCAGATAGCTAGTCATATCGACTCAATTGTTAAAGGTTTTGATGTTCAGGATGAAACGGTCTATCCGTCGATGGTCACAGCTTTGCGAAAGTATGCTGAGTCCTTAGATATTTGGGCTAGAAGCGCCTCGAGCAGAATCATCATGGATGTGGCTTTACGTGACGAAAAAACATGGCTCATTTACGCTCAAGATATGTCAAAAGGCATTAAAGATCAGATTAGAAATACTGATATTGGTGCGACATATCAAAAGCTTGTGAATGAGCAGGTTGGTTTGATCAAGTCACTACCTCTAACTGCTGCACAACGTATTCAGGATTTAGCTACACGCGCCGTGATTGAGGGTGGTCGATCTAATGAAATATCAGGTCTGATCATGTCAATTGGCAGTGTGACTAAAGCCCGAGCAAATACTATTGCACGTACTGAAATATCAAAAGCTACAACGCTATTTACGCAATCACGTGCTGAAGCGCTGGGAAGTGATGGGTATATCTGGCGAGATTCAGGTGATAGTGATGTGCGTCATAGACATGCTGAGCTGAATGGCCAATACGTCCCTTGGGATAAGCCACCGGTTGTTGATAAAAAGTCAGGTCGTAGGGCGCATGCCGGTTGCGATATTAATTGTCGATGTTATCCAGAACCGGTTATCCCGGAAGACTAATAAGGAACCAAAAATGAGTATTCAGGAAATTCGCTTAAAGCTAACTCAGCAGGCACTTGATCACAAAGTACCACCAGAGATGATCCCTAAGATTATTGAGCCATTAGCACAGTACATCCTTAAGGGGTCATACCTAAAGGACTCGCCTCCCAAACACCCATAGGTGAATCATGTTTAAGAAAAAACAGACAAAGGATCGGCAGACCAAAGATCGATCTAATTTTTACACGGTCGGCAAACTTGGAAAGACACGTGAAGTCACACCAGAGGGTTACTTGTTGTGCCGTGATGTAGCGATTGCATGCACTGGTAGCTTACTTTATGGAGAAGGTGAAGTGCCTGTTACGGCGGACGCTGGCCTGATTGTGATTAATCGTGGGGATGAAGATTTATTTAGCCCTCAAACCATTTCAAGTTTTGAGGGTAAACCAGTCACTAATGATCATCCTGACGATTGGGTAAAACCTGAGAACTGGAAGGATCTAGCGAAAGGTGTAGCACAGAATGTACGCCGTGGTGAAGGTCTTGAAGATCACCTGTTGATTGCAGATTTACTCATTCAGGATCAAGAAGCCATTAATGCCGTTCAAGAGGGCAAGGTAGAAATTTCTCTAGGCTACGATGCTGATTATCAAGAAATCAGTAAGGGCAAAGGGGTTCAGAGCAACATTATTGGTAATCACGTTGCATTAGTAGACAAAGGGCGTTGCGGTTCTCGCTGCTCAATTGGAGATAAACAAATGGCTAAGAAAAAGATTAGCTTTGCTGATCGTATTCGTAATCTGGTGAAAACCAAGGATGCGGAGGAGGCTGAGAAATTAGCTCAAGCGGTTGAAGATGAAGAGCTGGATATTGAAACTAAGGATTCAGATGACGATGATGAAAACGATAAAGGCAAAACTGCTGATGCTGCTGTAAATCGTCAAATTCTTAAAATGCTTAAAACCATGGATTCCCGACTTGGTGCTTTGGAAAAGAAAAAAACCAAAGATTCAGATGATCCTGAAAAGAAAACTGAAGATGGTGAGGATGATCCTGAAGAAGAAAAAACCAAAGACGATATTTTAAAAGCTGAACCTGCTAAAAAATTAGATGAAGGTGGCGTGGAAAAATACACGGGTGACTCGCTTCAAGATATTCGTTCACGTGCTGAAATTCTTGCCCCGGGTTTAAAACTGCCTACGCTAGACTCATCATCTAAAGACATTGGAAATGTTGCTGATACGGCGAAACGCAATGCTTTGAAATTGGCTTATGCAACTGCAGATGGTCTTAAAACAATTGGGCCGTTCGTTGGGGGTGCTAATGCAAATATTGACGCATTACCTGCACATACGATTGATGCTGCATTTATTGGTGCATCGGAACTCATCAAACAGCAAAACAATCTTAAAGGCGTGCGCACTGGTGTAACGACTCGTGACTTTGGTCGCTCAGCTCCAACGCCTGCCGACATCAACGCTAAAAACCGCGCTTATTGGAGTCAAAAATAATGGGTAACTCTTTTTTATACCGCATGCCGTCAGGTATTGCTGGTGATGTATCACGCAAGTCTCACTCAACGATTGAAGCACATAACGCCGTAGCAGGTTTTGCGGGCTTTGGCTTATTCGGCAAATTAAATGTTGACGGTAAATTTACACCCCTTGCTGCAGGTGATACTGCTGCAAGTATTTATGGCCTTATCGTTCGTTCGTATCCAGTTCAAACAGCTCAAAACGCATTAGGTGTATCTGTTCCTGCAGCTGGCTTTAATGATGTATTACGCCGTGGTTATATGACCGTAAAGTGCAATGCCGGTACTGCAAAAACAGGCGGTAAAGTATTTGTTCGTGTTGATGCCGCAACTGAAGTAAAGCCATTGGGTGGTATTGAAGCTGTTGCTGATGCAGCTAACACGATTGAAGTGAATGCGATCTTTATGCATGCAGCTGACGCAAGCGGAAACGTAGAAATCTCTTACAACATTTAAATATAAACAACATGAATTGGGGCGCTTAAAGCGTCTTTTTTTATGTCTGTAGGAAAATAAAATATGAGTAAATTACTCTTGGCCACAACCATGGCGCAAGCTGTTTCAATGGGTGGTTCTATTCGCGCACGTACACGTGACCAGATGATGACGTTTGATCAGCGTACAGTGGATAGCTCTGGTGCATTCTTGGTTGGTGAGCTTGAGCGTTTAGACCAAACAATGCATGAGCCATTAGCATCGGTTACATGGACACGTGATATCGACTTACGTTCTGATGTATCGATTGCTGATGAAACCTCATCTTTCACCAACTCAACGTTTGCTGCTGCAGGTGGACCATCTGGCAATGGTAAGGCTTGGGTCGGCAAAAACACTGATGCTATTCAAGGTATTGCTTTGGATATTGGTAAAACTGCAACGCCTTTAACATTATGGGCTATGCAAATCGGCTACACGCTTCCAGAACTTGAATCAGCTTTGAAGGTTGGTCGTCCAGTTGATGCGCAGAAGCATGCGGGTTTAACGCTTAAATACAACATGGATGTGGATGAGCAAGTCTATATCGGTGATGAGCAACTCGGCTTGGAAGGGTTATTCAACTCAAGCAAAGTGGGTGCAACAAACGTCAATGTATCTTGGGCTACCGCAACACCACAACAAATTGTGGACGATGTAAACCTGATTCTAAATAACGCGTGGATTGCCTCTGGTTTTGCTGTATGTCCAGATAAGTTGCTTTTACCGCCAGTACAGTTTGGTTGGTTGACGACTCGTGTTGTGAGTGACGCAGGTAACATCTCAATTCTTGAATACTTAAAAATCAATAACCTTTGCATGTCGGTAAATGGTAAACCATTGGACATTCAGCCTTCTAAATGGGCTGTTAAGCGTGGTGTTGGTGATACTGATCGCATGATGTGTTACACGCAGTCAGAAAACCGTGTTCGTATGCCTTTGGTACCGTTACAACGCACTCCACTTGAATACCGCGACTTACGCCAATTGACGACTTATTTCGGTCGTATCGGTGCGGTTGAGTGGGTCTATCCTGAAACTGCTTACTACGCTGACGGTCTATAAGGAGCACTGACCATGACTAAACTTGTACAGATCCTTTTGACGAAAGAACTTGTTGTGAATCTCGGCAAAGACGGAAATGGTCAGCAAAACACAGTAACCCTTCCTGCAGGTGTGCAGGAGGTGGGCGCTGAAATTGCTGAACACTGGTTCGTTAAAGCGCATTCGCAAGAAATCACCCAAACCGTGGTTGCGAATAAAGAACTTCAAGATGCACACGATTTACTATCTATGGAACACGAAGCATTAAAAGTTCAGTCTGCCGCCGCTGATGAAAAAATTGGTGAACTAGAAAAATCTGGTCAGGCCAAAGATAAAGAAATCGAAGCATTGAAAGTTCAGTTGGCTAAGGCTCAAACACCGCCTGAAACAAAACCAGATCCAAAGGCTAAATAATGCTAGATGAATCAACCTTTCGGCAGACGATGCCAGTATTTGCGGATGTGGATTTATACCCATCTTTCCAGTTCAATTTTTACTTAAAACTTGGGAAAAAATTACTAAACGAATGCCGATGGGATGATTTGCTTGATGAGGGCTTAACATTCTTTATAGCTCATTATTTAACCCTGTATGCCCGCGATATGTCTTTTGTGGATGTTGGTGGTATTGCTGGCAAGGTGGTTGGAAATGAAACCTCTAAATCTGTTGATAGTGTATCTAAGTCAATGGATGTATCGGGGATTTTAAATACCGATGCGGGGCATTGGAATCAAACAACCTTTGGCATTCAGTTCTATCAACTCATGCAGATGATTGGTGCAGGAGGTATTCAGTTATGAGTGTTACCTCATCTGGTCAAGGTTTAGCGGATATTCTCGAAGCTGTTCAAAAACTAACATCTCAAGAGGTGTTGGTAGGTATTCCACACGGCGAAGCACGGTCTGATGCAGATATGACAAATGCTCAAATTGGCTATATTCAAGAAACTGGATCACCAGCAATGAATCTACCTGCACGTGCATTTCTTGCACCAGGTGTAGAGGATTGCCAAGAACAGACATCCGTACAATTAACCAAGGCAATTGATCAAGCATTGGCTGGTAATAGTCAAGGTGTAGATCGTTGCCTAAATCGTGCGGGCATGATTGCTCAAAACAGTGTAAGAGCCAAAATTAATACTGGTGATTTTGAGCCACTATCAGAAGCCACGCTAAGGGCAAGACGGCTTGCAGGTAAGACACGAACCAAGCCTTTGATCGATACGGGTCAATTGCGAAATTCAATCACTTACATCATTAAGAAGGTTGAGAAATAATGCCAAATTTAGACGTGAGTGATGTTCTATCTGATCCCGATTTCATGAGTAGGGGCATTGAGTGTAAGCGAACGGCGGTCGTTGCTGGTGATAATGGTCGATCTCAGACCACAATTACAAATAGTAAATTCAATGGTGTAGTGACAAGCAATGATGGCTTTAAGTTGGATAGGCGACCAGATGGTACCGTGATTAAAGGTGCTATCAATATTCACACACGCTTTGTTTTAACTGAGGGTGATGCCGGTCATCAAGCGGATGAAATTAAATGGCAGGGTCGTGAATACATCGTTCTACAAACTAAACCCAATCTTCAATACGGTCGTGGATTTACTAAAGCGATTTGTATCTTAAAACCAATTTCAGGATAAGCATGAATACTTCAGCGACAGGCGGATATCTCTTGCCTGATGGTGGAACTGTGCCCAATGACCAGGATCTTGAAGATATCTTTCAGGGTTTTATCAGGGGTGTAACTGGTATTGCGGGATCTATGGTTAGACCGAGATTCCAAACTGTGCCTTTGCCCATGCCTGCGGTTGGTGAGGATTGGGTGGCGTTTGGTATCAAGTCTCAGCGTCAAGATAATAGCCCTTACTTCGATCAACATGATGAGAATGCTACATCGATTCGCCATGAAGACATTGAAGTGGCTTTGTCATTTTACGGAAATAATGGTCAAAAAATAGCAAAGCAATTCATTGACGGCACAGCGATTCCACAAAATATCGATCAATTGAAATTACACAAAATTAAGTTCATTGGCGTGACTGACGTGATTACAGCTCCAGACCTACTTAATGAGCAGTATGTTCACCGTTTCGATGTCACAGCCACCTTTAGGCGCAAGACTGAGCGAACTTATGCGGTGCAGTCATTTCAGGGTCTTTCTCAAATTAAAATTAATTAGGAGTCTTAAATGACACTACCTATCTCAAACGTCGTCAATGTCAGTATTAGTTTAGCTGCGTTGGCGGCAGGGCCTCGCTCATTTGGCTCATTACTTATTCTTGGTTCGACTGCAGGTGTAATTGATACTATTGAGCGTATGCGTGAATACTCAAGCATTGCAGAAGTAGCAGAAGACTACGGCGTGGATGATCCAGAGTATGCATCTGCCAAAGCTTATTTTGGTCAAGCACCCAAACCACGTACCTTGTATATCGGCTTTTGGGATAAGGCAGGTGCGGTACCAGAAACAGCTGAACAGGTTGTTGCTGAATGCCTTGAATCTCTTAAATGGTATGGTTTGGTATTCGCTGATGATCTAACTGATGTTGAGGCTGATTCAGTTGCATCACTGATTGAAGCAGCTTCACCAGTTCGCCGTTTTGGTGTAACTACTCAAGATGAAAATTCGCTGGTCGGCACAAGCATTACCGATGTCGCTTACAAGCTCTCACTCAAAAAATACAGTCGCACATTCACAATTTTCTCAAGCGATAACCCACATGCTGCTGCATCTCTATTTGGACGCGCATTTAGTGTGAATTTCATGGGCACCAATACTGCAATCACACTGAAGTTTAAGCAGTTGCCAGGCATTGCTGCTGAAGACCTAAAAACACGTGAAGCCAAATCGCTTACCGAAAAAAATTGCAATGTATTTGCAGGCTACAACAATGACACGGCCATTCTTCAGGAAGGTGTGATGTGTGATGGTTCATTCTTTGATGAAGGTCATGGTCTTGATTGGCTTCAAAACCACTTAGAAACCGCACTCTGGAATCTTTACTACACATCGACCACTAAGATCCCTCAAACACCAGCTGGCGTAAATCGTCAATGTGGTGTGCTAGAGCGTGCATGTGAGCAAGGTGTAACTAATGGCTTGCTAGGTGAGGGTCAGTGGAACGGTGATAGTTTTGGTGCTTTAGAAACAGGTGATTACCTACCTAAGGCGTTCTATGTGTATGCCAACAGTTTAGATGATCAAGCGCAGTCAGAGCGTGAAGCACGTAAAGCGCCAGTATTCCAAATCGCAATCAAATTGGCTGGTGCTACGCATTTCGCTGATGTGCTTGTTGCTGTAAATCGTTAAGAGGAATTTAAAATGTCTGGAACTTATTCTTTTATGGACACCCAGTGCTCTTTGACGAGTTCTGAAGGTGTAATTGATCTAGGTTATGGTGCAGCAATTGCGGAAGAAGGTATTACTTTTGCTATGGCGGGTGATAAAAATACAATGACCATGGGTGCTGATGGGGAAGGTATGCACTCTTTGCATGCTGATAACTCAGGTCAAGTCACGATTCGATTTTTAAAAACATCCCCAACTAATGCAAAATTGATGAACATTTACAATGCTCAAAAATCATCAAGTAAGAAATGGGGAAAAAACACAATTACTCTAAACCATATTGGTTCAGGTGATAACCACACGGCATCTAAGTGTGCATTTAAAAAAGTTCCCGATTACACCAATGCAAAAGATGGCTCAACTGTTGAGTGGGTCTTTGATTCAATCAAAGTTGATATGAAACTTGGCACATACGAGTAATTTTTATGCAAATCACAATTAGTAATAAAAACTACACGATCGGGCGCTTAAATGCGCTCGATCAGCTTCATGTATCGCGAAAGATTGCCCCAATTGTTCCTAAGCTTATCCCGATCATCAGTGAAGTGGCTAAAGGTGGTTTGGCCAAGGTTATTGAGGCGATTGAATCTGACAAAGATATTGAATTAGATAAGATTGACTTAACTGATCTCGATGGTCTCTCAACTGCTCTATCACCGCTTATGGATGCAATCGCAGGGATGTCTGAAGATGACACCAATCTCGTCGTTCATAAGTGCTTGTCTGTTGTGCATCGTGAGGGTGCTGTTTTGTGTCGTGGTGAATCAATTATGTTTGATGACCTCGATATGATGCAGATCCTTCCAATTGTGCTCGCCGTGATTCGGCAGAACTTGGGAAATTTTATTCAAGATCTGCTTACGAAGGCATCGAACTTGAAGCAGGTCGAGTAAGTTTTAGAGAGTTACCCAATCAAGAGGACTGGTTATTGAGGCCGGTCATCAAAGGTATGTGTAAATACGAATCACTGATCGATGGAACTTTGGATCTAGCTGATATTGCTTTGATGAATGATGCTCTCGATGTTGTTGCAGACAATGAGTATTTGATTGAAGAAGACAGAGACAGAGAAAGTAAAAATAAATAATAGGTGATTTCATGGCTCAAGCAGGTGTGATTAGAGACTTCATGGTCGCATTAGGGTTTAAAACTGATAATTCAGGTTTAGGCAAAATGCAAGATGCCATGAAAGGAATTGAGGGACAGGCAAAATTACTCAATGGTGCATTAATGGCTTTGGCCACTGGTGCTGTCATTGCGGTACGTCAAACGGCGAGTGAGTTAGATAAGCTTTATTTCTCATCTCAACGTATTGGCGCAAGTGCCAACAATATCAATGCATACGGTAATGCTATCGCCCAACTCGGTGGTAATGCTGAAGGTGCTGTTGGTTCACTTGAATCGCTTGCTGAAAAGATGCGTAATTCCCCTGGTTATGAAAGCCAAATTAATAGCCTGGGCGTAAACACAAAAGAAGCAAATGGATCGATGCGTGATCGTGTCGAAGTCATGAAAGATCTAAGCGGTGTTTTATCTAAGATGCCAGCTTACCAAGCCAATGCATATGCCAGTTCGCTCGGTATCGATCAAAACACATTGCTTGCGATGCGTGATGGTAAGTTCATGGCCAACATGGATAAGTACCAAAAAATACAAAAAGAACTAGGAATGAGCGACGACCTGACTAAATCAGGTAATGAGTTCATGACCGAGTACCGTGATTTAACAATGATGACCAAGACTGGATTTCAGGCCATTGTTATGCAGGCGGGTAAAGCCCTAATCCCCATCCTTAAATTGCTAAATCAATTGATCATGGGTGGTATTAGTGCTTTTAGTCAGTTGAATCCTCAAATCAAAGAGGGTTTGGCCATTGGATTGCGCTTTGCATTGGTGTCGCTTGTATTTGGAGCATTCATTAAAACCTTTGGCTTGCTCTTTAAATTCATCCCGATGATCAAGGGCTTTATCGGGTTGCTGAAGCTCTTTCGATTGGCATTCCTAGCCTCACCAATTGGCATTATTCTAGCCTTAGCATCAGCCTTATATCTTCTTTACGATGATTATAAGACTTGGCGAGACGGCGGTAAGTCACTATTCGACTGGTCTAAGTGGACCAATGGAATTGACACCATCATCAATAAGATTAAAGAATTCTTGGAGATGCTGGATCAAATCAAAGACAAGGTTGTGAACTTTGTTCAAAAGGTTATTTCAGATCCAATTGGTGCGGTTCAAGAAGTTGTAGAGACTGCCAAAGACGCCGTTAAGAACAAAGTGGCAGAAGTATTAACACCAAGCACAGAACCTGCAAATGACACAGTAAAAGCCATTAATGATGTCAGTAAGTCGATTGTTGATACCGTTAAGGATGGTGCTAAAAAGGCTGCGGAAGTCGCAGTGGGTGTGGCTAAGGCAGTGCAGGGTGAGGTTAAAGGGGTTGCGACCAAATCAGGCAAGGAATTAAATCTTTCTGAAGAGGATATAGTGCGCATCATGAAGGTTGCATCTACAGAGGTTGTCCCATCACTTAAGGGTAAGAATTTTGAAAATCAGGCAGCAGGCGTGGTTGATACTATTCTGAACCGTACTGCATCTGGAAAATTTGGCGGATCGGTAAGTGATGTTGTTAATCAGAGGTGGGCATTTTCTGATATTAATGCTCCAAGAAAAGGTGCATACGGTAGTGTTGATAAAGTACCAATGTCTAGAGTTTCTAAAAAAATGGAAAACTTTGTTAGGGCATATTTAGAGGAAAGAGCGAATGGTAAGGTTTCAAGCGTTGGGCAGGACATCTCCTACGCAAATCCCAACTTTCTAGGTGAGGCAAGTCAATCAACCAAGAAGTGGGTTCGTGAAGTGGAGGCTCAAGCTAAAAAATCAGGTCAGATATATGGCTCTGGTAATGCTATTCATGTGCATGGAACCCCATCTGCAGATGCATGGAAAAAGCCAAAGCAATATTATATATCAACACCCTCAACTAAAAAATCAACAATAAGCACACCGAACATTCAGAACACAACATCATTGAGTGGCAACCCTCATAAGAATCAGGTTAATGGATCTAGCTTGTCGGCTTCAAATGTGACTATCAACCAAAGCTTCAAGACGGACATGATCTTAAATGGTGTAAATAATCCAATGGAGGCTGCAAACGCTGTTAAACGACAGAACGAGAATTCTATGGCAATTATGGCGAGAGCAGCACAGGGTGTGATGGCTTAATTAAATATACTTTTAAGAAAGCTTATGCGCTGTTTATAAAGATCCGATTGGCATGTAAGATCGTATTCAATGGTTGCTGGGCTAGCTTGTGTATCAGCAACCACGAACTCACCACACTGAGCTTCTTTGTATAGCACCCATAATTCTTGAGCCTTTTTTAATTCAAGCTTAGCTTCAGTTTGATTATGAGCATTTGTATATACTTTATTTAACTCAAGTCTTAAGTTCTTCACTTCATTGTTTAGACACTTCTGACTATCTAAAGATGTTTTTGCAGATGAGCAATCAGCCCAGACTCCAGCACTAAAAGTTGATGCAATTGCGAGAAGTAGTAGTTTTTTCATCTATAAAGTTCTCATACTTTTAAATCATCTAAGTTATGCTATATCGCATAAAATACATACAATTTATGCATAAAGGAATATTTACTGGTAGAATTGTATTGTGCAATACAAATTTCATGGTGATCATTATGACCAAAGTAATCCGAGCAAGAACAATAGATCGCTCTATGCCTATGAAAAATAACCAAAAATCTGCTAGTGTTGTAATTAGTGTGGATCGTATGGAATGTGCCTTAAGTGCAGAGCGCTTTCAGGCTCCTGTAGGCATGTCACGTGAACAGATCCGCCAATTCATCATTATGGCAGGGACTAAATAAAATTGAGCTTCACCTGGGAATTTGGAAAACAGTTTGCAATAGAATTCAAAATATATCCTAACGACCAACAAGATAAAATTATTGATTTTATTGAGATTTATACCCAATACGGTTTGTCTGACTTTTCCAAGTTTCCTGGGAAAATTTCTCCTTCTTGGAAGGGGACGCCTGATCTAAAAACATATACTTATGCAAAATCAAATCATCTTTGGCATTACCACTTGGGTCTGCCTGAATATATAAAAAGTAGGTATTTCGAGTTTTTTACGTCTGATTGGGTTTTGCATTTCCAGTGGAAAAGCCCAGAAACACATATTGTAATTGTTGATATTCTTTTTCACTACAAGGCAGATGGTGAATTTCATTTGCCAACCCAAAAATATCTGGAAAGAGTTTAAGAGTAATCGCAAAATTATTATTAAGACCACCTTCGGGTGGTTTTTTTACGCCCGGAGATAATGCATGTCACTTATAGAAACGGCTGGCTCCCTGCTTCTCGCGGGTAGAGGTCGCACCATCATGGGCCTTACTGCCGATGTCACAATCGAAGAAAAGCACAAGGATGAAACTCAGATCACTAGCAACCCTGTTGATCAAGGCTCGTCCATGAATGACCATGCGTACAATGAAGCACCTGAGCTTAGCGTAAAAATTGGGTGGTCTGGAACAGCTTTAGAGTTGAGCGCAATCTATCAAGGGCTGCTTGCATTAAAAGAGAATTTCGTAAGGTTAATCATCTCAACAGGTAAGCGACTTTACACAGATATGCTTATCAAAAACCTATCTACTACAACAGAAATTGCTACTGAAAACTCAATGGTTTTAGAGATAACTTTTCAAAAAGTAATAATCAAAAAAACCTCTGAGACGGTTGTGTTTATTGATAATCAAGCTACACCTGAAGCCACTGCATCTGTTCAAGATGGCGGAACAGCACAAAAAGAAGAAGTTCCAACATCTCGACTTGGCCAAATTACCGGTAGTGCTCAAGTTGGCGGGGTATGGGAGTAACGTATGGCTTTATACAAAATTCCTTTAAGTGGTACAAATCAAAAATTCAACGTATTACTGGGAAAGACCACCTATAAATTGCAACTGATTTATCGTGGTGATAAGTGGTTTTTGGATGTGATGGATGTATCAGGCAACTATTTGATTTGCGCGCTACCAATGGTTTCAGGTGACAACCTGCTTGCTCAGCATCAGCATATTATTAATGGCGGTCTCTATGTCTCAAACAAAGATCCTGAAGAAAAACAAATATTCTCAGGTCTTGGCACCGAGATGCAGTTGTATTGGAGTGGCGATTAATGTCTGAGATTTGGCTACGAAAAATTAAGCTCTCGATCCAAATTGATCAGGGCAACCCCGAGGCTCTAGATTTATCTGAGTTTAAAATTAATTTTCATATAGGCCAGGCAACAGCAGAAACTCCTAAGGCTGCTGAAATATACATCTACAATCTTTCTGATGAAACAATGAATAAGTTGGCAGGTAGTGACTCTGAAAAGAAAGACACGATCGTCACACTTGAAGTTGGGTATAGAGATACGCCACTTGAAACTCTTTTTAAAGGTCAGGTTTTTCAGTTCAGACGAGGGCGTGATAATCAGGTCGATCGTTGGTTGTGTGTTTTAGCGCAGTCAGGCGATCATCTTAAAAATTTTGCCGTTGTGAGTCGGGGGGTTCCAGCAGGCACCTCAATCAATAATACGGGTAAAATATTGATAGCTGAAGCTGAAAATCATGGTGTTACTGCTGGCGAAATCCCTGTATTAAGTGACCAGAAATATCCACGCGGCCGTGTATTCTTTGGGTCGCTATATAGCCATATGGGGCAATTCTATACAGAGAATGATGTATTTATCGACATGGATGACGGCATCTTAAATGCCAACACTTATGTGGGTTACCGCACGGAGCCCGTAATTATACTTAACCGTGATACTGGAATGATCGGAATGCCTCAGATGACAACTGAAGGCTTAAAAGTGTCCTGTGCTATTAATCCAAAACTTAAGCGTGGTGGACGAATTCAGGTTGATATGACTAATCTTCAAACTGAAGCATACGACATTGATTTTGAGCAGCAGGGAAAAGATCAAGTGTTCAAGAATCCAAACACAACTACGAATAAAGGTGGCTTATTTATAATTCAGTCGATTGAGTCTATTGGTGATACTCGTGGCGAGGACTGGTACCACAATCTAGTTTGCACTGCAGTTGGTGCAACAGTGCCTAAATCAGGCGTATCTATCAAAGGGGTGGACTAATGGCCCTTTCAAATAATGAGCGCTCACCTGACCAGCTTAAAATCATTAAAGATGCGATCAAATCAGAACTAGCTCAATTTTGGTCAGCATTGCCTTGTGAAGTTGAGAGCTATGATGCTGAGGCTGTCACGGTAAAAGTGCAGCCATTAATTAAGATCCCGATCAGAAAGCCCGACGGTGATATTGAATTAGTTCAAATGCCTTTGCTTCTTGATGTGCCGGTAATGTTTCCGTGTGCAGGTGGATTCACAATTACCCACCCAATCAAAAGTGGTGATGAGTGTCTTGTATCATTTGCAGATCGAAATATCGATTTGTGGTGGCAGTCGGGTGGTGTTCAGAATCCTTTCGATATGCGAAAGCATGATTTATCCGACGGTTTTGCATTCTTTAGACCACAATCTCAAGCCAAAAAAATCAAGAATATTTCAACGGATGATTTGGAAATCCGCAACGATGAAAACACCTGCAAAATTCAAATTACGCCGTCTGGTGTGATTAATTTTATTGGTACAAAGTCGGTGTTTCACCACCCAGTCGAGATGAAAAGCACGCTCACTGTGAATGGCATTATTAAGTCTCTGAGTGATGTTTTTGCTAAAACAATTAGCTTATTCAGCCATACGCAGAAAGGTGTTCAACCTGGTAATGGGTCATCTGGCCCACCAGAATAACCAAATATTTGAGGGGTCGCTGAAAGGCGGCTTTTTTTATGCGCTATAGAAAACTTGATGAAGATGGGGACTACACGTTTGGATCTAGTGCTTATGACTTTCACGTGAATACGCCTGAAGCAGTAGGCCAAGCTGTTTTAACCCGGTTAAAGCATTGGCTTGGTGAGTGGTTTGCAGACACGTCAGATGGAACCGGTTGGACCCAAGCGATTCTTGGTCGTCAACCAGATAACCTGTATGAAATGACTTTGCGACAACGAGTTCTGGAAACTTTTGGTGTATCAAGTATTGAAGAGTTTGAGAGCTCACTTGATAGCAGGACACGGATCCTGACTGTGGCCATGACGATTGAAACAATTTATGGAACTGCCTATTTGAGCAACGAGGAAATTAAAGCATGACACTTACTTCAATTGCTCCAATTGTCACAAATTCAGGAGTAATAGCACCAACATACTATGAAGCGGTTGAGTTTCTAAAAGACAAGTACAAGGCCATTTACGGTGATGATGTCTATCTTGAAAACGACAGTCAGGATGGTCAATGGATCGGTATCTTGGCGCGCGTAGTCGTTGACTGTGGTGCAGCGTGCACTGATACCTATTCCACCTTTTCACCGAAGACAGCCAATGATGATGCTTTGTCTCGCAATGTGGCAATTAATGGCATTAGACGAGCGATTCCAACCTATTCATCTGTTGACTTGATGATTGGTGGTATACCAGGCACCGAAATTAAAAACGGCTACTCACCCGATCCAAGCGGCATCAATTGGATGTTGCCTGAGCTTGTTGTAATCCCCCAAAGCGGTGAAGTAATAGTGACAGCTCAAGCTTCAAAAGTGGGTGCGTATTTGGCTTTACCCAATACTGTTAAAACGATCGGAAAGCCAACACGTGGATGGCGCAGTGTAAATAATATCACTGCATCAACTCTCGGTATGAGCGTTGAGAGCAATGCTAAATTAAGACAGCGACAGGCTTTATCTGTGGCTATCCCATCTCAGTCAAAAACAGACAGCATTAAAGGTTCGATTTTCAGTCTACCAGGCGTTTCTCGTTGTAAGACTTATGAAAATGACAGCGACTCAACAGATAGTCTTGGTATACCTGCTCATAGCTTATGTGTAGTCATTTCAGGTGGTGATGCAAATGAAATTGCTCAGATCATGCGCGCAAAAAAATCAATGGGCTGTGGATACTTTGGCAACACCGATATCACCACTTTAGATGCATTCAATGAGCCTGTTGTTACGTCTCTCTACCGACCAGACGTTGTAAATATTGGTTTCAGGTTAAACCTGATCAGTACCACCAACTACACGATTGAGATTGGCGAAGAAATTAAGCAAGCGATTGCAGACTACGTGAACCAGCTGGATATCGGGGATCGAATTACACTCAATAAAGTGTATGTGCCAGCAGGACTTTACGGCAATTTAGACTCAATGTCGTATGAAGTATCGTTGCTGAAAATCATTGTCAATGGCTTGGAAATTGATGGTGATTACAGCATGAATTTCAATCAAGTGGCGTTTTGCGATACCGATAATATCGAGATCAATATCTCAGGTGGTGATTGATGAACACAGACAAATATCTCTCATTGATCATAAGTCAGCATAAGCAAAAACCAAAATTCAATGAAGTGGTTAAGGTTTCGATTGAGCCAATCATTGACTGCATCGATCTTCTGAAAAAATTAAACAGTTATTTTGATATAGATGTAGCAAAAGGTGATCAACTTCAAATTATCGCTGATTGGGTTGGTGCGCCAAATGCCATACCAAATGCAATTCCAATTCCATTTTTTGGATTTGCTGACCAGCCTGAATCATTACCTGCAGCAGAACAAGATGGTACTGATTCTGGTGGGTATTGGCGCGAATCAGGAATGAGCGATCATCGTGCTCTTGCTATGTCGGAACAACTATTTAAGCGTGTGGTAAAAGCTAAAATTAAGCTAAACAACAGTGACTGCACGCTAGCTTCAGCAAAAGAAATATTGGAAACGGTGTTGGATCAATCTTTCAAGATTAAAGACAACGATAACATGACTGTGACTTTTTCATTTTCTACTGCTTACGAGGTTTGGCAGCGAGAGCTTGTAAAGCTTCTACTCCCATTGCCTTCGGGCGTTCGCTTAATATTCGAGGGTGAAGATGAGTATTGATAATATTGTTGAATTCGCTAAAACAGGCGAGAAAAATACTACAGATTTAGATTTAGAGCGTGGATTTCCAAGCAAATTAAAACCCGCCAGACAATGGTGGAATTATCTTTTCAATCTTTATGCATTAAAAATAAATGAAATTATTGCTTTTTTAGGTGAATCAATAGAGTCCAATGATGAGAAAATTGAGGCAATCAATAATTCTAGGATTGGAACAGTCACACAATGGTTATCCATTTTAATTCCAACCGACTCTATAGAAATAAAAGGGCAAACCATTTTTAAGTCTGATTACCCCAAACTATTTGAGGTGTACGGTATTAGTGAAGATCAATTTACTCTGCCAGATACCCGTGGCGAGTTTGTTAGAGGGTTTGATAATGAGAGAGGTGTCGACACTGACAGGGTCTTAGGTTCTAGCCAAACAGATATGCTTAAATCACACAGTCACCATCTTGAGAATGAATCAGGTGAGGCTGGAACACCAGATACTGGGGTTGCTTTAGGCTCTAGAACGGGTGGTGGATCAGAGGCTACTATAACGACATCCACTGGTGGTTATGAGACGCGTCCTCGAAATATTGCAATGATTTACATCATTAAAGTTAAATAATTATTTAAGTTTATATGACCCACTTTTAGTGGGTTTTTTATGGGATAAGGAAAAGTATTTATGGCGACCAATTGGAATGCAATTCTAAGCAACACCAATAATTTAACTGATGTGTTGGCTATTCTTAAGAAAGTACTCGCATCGCTAGAAGTCAAAGCAGATGTGACAACGATTAATGAGGCATTAACACATATACAGCAACTTAATATTGATATTAGTTCTGCGGTTGAAAGTGTAGATACTGCACTTGAAAAACTGCAATTAGAGGCTGATGAGGTTATCGCTCAAGGCTTCTACAAAGGTTTTGCAACAGAGGCACTACTTTTAGCAGCTAAGCCTGTTGTATCAGAAATGCGCGCACGTGCAGACGACACTCGTAAAATTTGGCGCTGGACTCGTACCAGTGCTGAAGGTGTTACTCCAATTACAGGTACTTGGACAGATACAGGATTGAGTGAGCTTGATCAAGCTAAAGCAGACGCAACGACAAAAGCCAATGCAGCGGAAGAGAATGCGGTGACAACTTCTTTAATTAACGCAAAGAACGAATCTCTTAACGCAACATCAATGATTCACGAGACAAATACACCAAATCTTCACGAGTTTTCGGATTCAGACGGGGGCATTTTTGCAGCGATAAATTCAGTTGGTGAATTTGAAGCACAAGACTTCAAAACTGAAAGTGGAAATCTAAGCACTGTTACTAAAGTAATTTCACAGCAAGAAATTCCAGGCTATACACATGTCTTTGCTGACAACGAAGGGAATATTTTATTTGGTATAAAAGAGGATGGTAGTGTTGCTGGAACTAGCACGTCATTTGGATTATCTGAGTTACGTGCAGGGGTTTTGTCTAGCAATGATATGAACGATGTTGGTCTAGCTTTGGACGCAAAAGCAATTGCTGAAACCCCGCTCAATTACGGATTAGAAGTCAGCCCTTATGGCTCAGATGACACACTACACCAACGAATGCCTTCTGCTATAAAAATCAGCGATACTCGACTATTCGTAGCGTTTGCGCAATTTAGTACCTATGGGGCAGACGGATCAAACGGTAGATTGGTTGGTCGATTTGTAGATTTTGATTTAGTGAATAAAACGTCAGAAGTGAGCGAAACTCAAGTCATTGACGGAAACCGACTTGGCAACAATTCTCGTCATCCTACTTTTATTCAGTTGAAAGATAAAATTGTACTTATTTTCAATGCAAGCGCCAGCCTGATCCAAATGGAATCTTTTGATAATTGTCAAACGTGGGTGAATAGAAAAATCATTAATATCGCTGGATTCTCACCTTTCGCCCTTGGCTTGGATACATCCGTCAGGATTGAAGGTGGTCGGTATGCAGGTCGCGTGTGTTTAGCTGTTTATATACAAGACATTATCGGCATTATGTACTCTGATGACGATTGCCAAACGTGGAGCGCTGGTGGTCTTTTGAATGGCAATATAGCTTTTCCGCTCACCCCCAAAATTAATGAAGTTTCTATCGCATTAGATGCATCCCAAAACTTGATTTTTGCTATGCGACATGAAGATTACACAGTCGCTAATCGCTATGTTTTGTTCGCAAAATCGACTGACGGAGGGCAGACAATTAAGCCAGTTGGTATGAATCCGAGAATAAGAACGTCTGCATGTCAAATTGGGTTTAAGCAAGTCGCACCAACAGTGTTTGATAATGTCCCTAAAATCATTATGTCACACCCCTCGCTTCCCAGCTTTGACCGCAAGATTTTTAGGGTTCGCATTTCTTATGATAACTGTCAAACATTCGTTTCAGAGTATGCACCGTTTGCCGATAATCTTAATGTCGCATATTCGTCAATATGTGTTTTAAATAATTCTACGTTTGCTCTTTTATATGAAGAAGGTCAAACAAATCAAATTCAATCCGTGAAAATCAAATTCTTAAATTTAGCAGAGGTAATGTAAATGTCTACTGTAATTCAATCAAACAAAAAATACACAGGCTCGAAAGCCCTTCCGAATATAATCGACAGCCTCACAACTACAGCGCAAAAGATTGAGTATCTTAAAAAGACATATGCTTCTGTCAACGGAGATTCCGCTTACATTACAAGTGCCAACGCGGATTCTATTTTCGCTAAATTAAAGTCACACCGTGAGCGTGTGATCGCAGATGGTGGCATCGTGCTATCAAATGCAATGACGCTTCGAGCTATTATCTTCGCAGTAAAAAACTCACTAACTGCATCAGTTTTCTCAGCAGTTTCAGTAGAATTTGGCATTAAGACTTCGGGAGGTGCAGTCCTAAAAGTCTATGATCTCTCAGGTCGTGACCTAGAGCCAGTAGATGTGTCGTTTGGAAAATCCGAAGATGGCAATCTAATCGTATTGAAAAATACTTCTGGAACGGGAACGGGTATGCTTACAAAAACCAGCCTAACGGCTGGCTCTGGGATGATTGTGGGGATGTCTTCAAACGATGTAAATACAGATGCAGCATCATATGTAAGAAACACTGTGTATCAAAACACAGCAGGAACAGGTAATGCTTTCTCCATTGTTGAAAACAATAATGGGAATATAGGGAGACTATCTTATATAAACGTAGCAGGCGGATTTGGTTATGCATCGTTCGATCAAGTCGGTTCAGCGTATAAAAAATATTCAGGAATTGTTGGATTGATAATACCAACAGGGGGTTATATCTTTGAAAATGGTCTTCAAAAAGGAGTGCAGATACTCGCGCCTAAAAACAACGCAGGTCTAGCAGCTTACCCCGCAGTTGTCTCAAACTCAGCAAATAGCTTTATTAACGAATCTTGGGTTATTGTTTCTGAGTCAAGACCTCTAGCTGTTGACTTGAGTATTCATTTAAATAAGTCAGTATTCAATTAAAATTTAAAGAGAAAGCTCCATTAAAATGAGTGGAGTTTTTCTACAAACATGTCTTTCTGTGTGATTTAATGTTGATTATTGTAGGAAAATAGAATAAAAGCATGAAAAGATATGAAAGCCTCGATTGGTTGCGAGGGCTTATGGCTTTTGCAATCATGATCTATCACCTCGTCTCATGGACCTTCTTTCATCCAGAGTCAGGAAGTCTTTTGGGGAACTTTGGTGTGTACGGTGTATCCATTTTCTTTGTCTTAAGCGGACTGAGTATGGCAATCGTATATAACCATTTTATAAAGGATATACAGAGCTCAATAGTCTTTTTTTTAAGACGAGTATTTAGATTATTGCCATTGTTGTGGGTTGTAATAATTGCTGCATCAGGATTGATATTTTTAAGTAGTGGTGAGATTGATATATATAAAATATTTATAAATGCGACTTTACTATTTGGATTTATTGCGCCTGGCGAGTATATAAATATTGGTGCATGGAGTATTGGGAATGAGGTTTTCTACTATGCATTTACTCCATTTATAATTGCACTTTATGCAAAGCATAAGCAGCTTGGCAATTTTGCTGTCTTCGGAACAATATTAATAGGTTTATACTTTGCTTTCGGAGTCTTCGATCAGAGTCAGAAATTGGCACAGCAGTGGCAAACTTACATCAACCCTTTAAATAACTTCTTCTTGTATACCTGTGGCTTAGCTCTTTATTATAATTTTAATGAAATTAATTTGAAGAAAATTGCCCCATTTCTAATAGTGGCAGCACTATCAATTTTGGCCTTCTATCCGGTTTCAGGAGACCAAATTAATATTGTTTCTGGATTTAATCGAGTTGTATTTGCATTAGCCTCTATAGCATTAACATTGGGTTTTTATAAGTTAGAAGTTACTTTTCCGCATTGGTTTTCAAAACCATTCTCTAACCTTGGCGAGGCTACTTATGGCGTGTATTTGCTTCATCCAATTGTATTTATTTTTGTCAATAAATTAGTCGAAAATCCTATCATGAGTATAATCCTTACCTCTATTGTGACAATTATTATGGCAAATATTTCATACAAATATTATGAAAAACCATTCATAAAAATTGGTAAGAAAGTAACGGATAAAATAGGAAATAAAGAAATTTCACCTGTAGCTAATTAAACCCAACAGGCCACTACTAACCCTGATCTTTAATTAGATCAGGGTTTTTTATTACCAAAATTTAGGGGGCGGCATGCCAACGCACGAATACTCATCCGATCTGCCGCCAGCGAGTGCGGGATCAATGATGATTCTTTCAGACAAGATGACTGATATGTGTCAGAAAATCGACAAGCTTGGTGATATCCCGCAAAAGCTTGATCGATTAGATATGACGATCACTCAACTTAGTAAAGATCATCAACAAACTCGGGCCGACCTACTACAAACTCAAACCAACTTTCAGGCTGAGCTTGAGAAAATCCAACGGGATGTAGGGGAGCTTAAAACTAGTAAAACGCGAATCGATACGCTTGGCGAATGGTTTAAGTGGGGCGGTCTTGCTTTGCTCGGAAGCATAGTTGGGTCTTGGTACACACTATCCACCGACGTGCGAAACACTCAAACCAAAACTGCGAATAACGACCAACGAATCATAATTATTGAAAAACAGTCTGATCAAACACTTCGAACACTCGAAGAAATCCGCAACAAATTATATGAACGTAACTATAGAGAGAGCAGTAATGAAATTAATTGAAGATTGGAAACAGGCTTGGAAACTCAAGTCGGTACAAGTTGGCGCATTGAGCGCCATTTTTTATGCCTTGATTTTGTTCGCAGATCAATTTGTGCAGGTCTGGCATGTCATCCCTCAAGATGTAAAAAACCATATTCCAGAGCAGTGGAAGGAATATGTCGGGTGTTTTGTGGGTGTGGCCATGGTATTGGCGCGACTTAAAAAGCAACCTGAATTAGAACCATTAACAAATATTTTAAATTTCTCTAGCCTGTCGGTTGGTTCAATATCTTTTGATGAAGCCTTTCAGAGACTTATTGCACATGAAGGTGATTATTCCACAGATCATAATGATCCAGGGAATTGGACTGGTGGTAAAGTTGGAGTCGGTGTAAAGAAGGGCACTAAATACGGCATTGCTGCAAACACCTATCCAAATTTGGATATTAAAAATTTAACCCTTAACCAAGCCAAAGAAATCTATAAAAAGGACTGGTGGGATAAATTGGGCGGTAATGGTCTACATTCCGCAATCACATTCCAATTATGGGACTTTGCTATTAATGCGGGGAAGAAACGTGCAATCATGGAATTACAACAAGCCGTTGGTGTGGCAGCAGATGGAGTGATCGGGCCTAAGACGATTTCCGCTGTGAATAGTCACGATTTAAATGATGTGCTTTTAACTCTGACTGCAGAGCGTTTAAAGTTCTACACATCTTTAAAGACATGGCCTACTTATGGAAAGGGTTGGACTAATCGTGTTGCGGATAATTTAAAATATGCTGCAAAAGATAATTGAAATAAATAAGCCCTCTAAGTGAGGGCTTTAATCTCTTACTCAATAAAACTCTTGTTACTTTTTGGAGTATAATGTTATTTACCAAGTCTTCATAAAAGTTGTATAAATAATGAACAATTAAAATCAAGGAGATGAGTGATGAACGCAGTCGATGCAATTAAAATTTCAAGCTCAGGTCTAATATTTATGATTCTTTTATATCAACTTGGGCAAATAGGTGTTTAATCTATTTTACGTAAACCCCTCCAAGTGAGGGTTTTTAAGCACTCTAACTTTCGCTTTTATCACTCCCCGCCACAATATCACACTATTCTTACTTCATCTTCTGCGCTCATCTGAATTCTAAGCATGATTTAAATTGTGGCGATATTAAGATCTTTAATCCCCAATCGTTCCTAAAACTGGAATCATTTTAGGTCCAGCCATTCTTGCCTTACCCACAATCTCAACTAATTCATCGTACGTCAAATTGAAAGAATCTTCGCTATCAAAAATATAAACAACATTCTTCCCTTTGAGCTCATCTGGGGTTTTTGGAATAAACCGAGCAGGGATTAATTGTTGTGTTAGCTTCTGATCAGTTAATGTTGGTATGTTTCTAATGTTGCCGTCAAATTTTTGCATAAACTATAACTTCCTTTAGGTTTCATCCAGCTTGCAGAAATGCAAAAGTTGGCTTATTTCAAAAGTTTCAGGTACGGTTCTGTTACACCACTCAAAAAAGATGCACCATGAAAACTATAAATACATTAAAACACTTCAATATTAACTCAGCCAATCAAATTTCATTACCTTGCACCTTAGATGAAAAAGACCAAGTGATTGAGGTTCGAGACTATCAAGGAAATGTGCTGCAACACAATAAAGAAGCACGTCAGGTGCTGTGGAATGGAAAGCGATTGTATTATTGATTACCAATCGTCAACCATATCGGCCCAATCCTGCATCATCTTTCTGCGGTCATTTAGCCATTTTGCATGGTCGTAAGTAGCTTTTACCTTATCCCCCTTAACATGCGCAAGCTGAAGCTCTATCCAGTTTGAGTTGTAGTTTGCCTCATTCAGGCTTGTGGATGCTGTAGCCCTAAAATCATGCATAGTGATATGTCCTAATCCCATATTTCGAAATGATTGATTTAATGTTGTAGGGGCAATCATTGAATTATTGTTAACGCCTGGGAATATATAAGGACTATCTGGATAAGCAGCGAATTGCGCCCTCAAGATTTTCATAACTTGATCTGATAGTGGCACAATATGAATTCTATTTTTCTTCATGTTGCGCTTACCATTAAGAATGTCAGACTTAGACGCAATTGGAATGATCCATGTACGAGCATCAAAATCAATATACTCTTTCAACCCTCTGCGGACTTCGATTGTCCGTAGCATTGTATAGATAAGCGCTTTAAGTGCATTTTTGGTGCTGATAGAGCCTTTATATTTATTAATACTCGGCATAATTAGTTTTTGATCTTTTGAGCTGACAGGTTGAGCATTCTCTGTTTCAGGGGTATGAATGTATCCACGTAACGCATAGGTTGGATCATTGATCAATCTGTCGGAGATGATTGCATACTGCATAATCTCAGCAATAATTTGCCTAATTGAGATTGCCTTGTTTTCTCCGGTACCCTTACCTGATTTTAAAACTCTCTTAATTGCACTATCCATAATGTTCTTAACATCAACAGAACTCACATCCTTGATTGGCTTATCCCCGATTACGGGAAAGATATCTACATCGTATGCAAGATTTCGAATATAGAGCCAATTTTTTGATTTTGATTTCTTTTTATGCTCACAATATTCTTTAGCAATAGCTCGGAATGTCTCTTCTTGTGCCTGCATCGCCTCCATGCGTTCAGCCTTCTTAAGAGTGATAGGGTCAATATTTTTAGCAAGTTGCTCTCGAAACTCATTTGTTTTTGTTCTAGCGTATGAAAGGCTGATTTCGGGATATTGTCCAATTGTTAGCATCTGTGGTTTATTGAGAAAACGATAACGGAACCGCCAAAACTTCTTTCCAGTAGGTCGAATCTCAATACACAATCCAGAGTGATCAGCGACACGATATACCTTGTCTTGAGCTTTTAGCTGCTTGATTTTTAAGTCATTTAACATATTGTGAGTAACAACCGTTATGGTCTATAAGGATTTACTCACAATATTACTCACAAATAAAAGTAATGTCATGTCATGCTAGGTTATAAGTAGTAACGATAACAATATAATAAAATCAAATAGATAGAACTCAAAGAAAGGCAAGGTAACACAACGTAAGACCATTGCTTGATATGGATGCTGTTGATCATGAGATGATGCGCGAATTTCATGAGCCAGGTCCTATTAAACGATCTGTAATCATTATTCCGCATAACCAGTTAGATGAGTGGTTAAGTTTAAAAACGACTGATATCCAAAAATTTGTTCTGGGGTTTCCAGTTAATGAATTTGAATGCTTTTATTGTCCAAAACCAAAATATACGAAAAACTCATCACAACTCAATATTTTTGAATAATCATATTTATTCGCGCATCAAAAAATGTGTCTAATGAGAAAGATTTTTAAAAATATGTTTAAGACTGTCCATCATTTTTTCAATTTGAAGGGGAGTTAAACCCTCAAAAGACTGTTCCAATACGACGGTGGTTAGATCATTAATCTTTTCCGTCATTTTTACGCCTTTTTCAGTTAAGACCACTCGAGTAATTCGTGCATCATTTTCACATGAATAAGTATCAACCATACCTTCATCTTTTAATCGATAAACGATTTTAGTGGTCGTTGACATTTTAGAAACGATCATATTTGATAGGTCAGATACACTGGCATGAGGCTTTGATGAAAGTGCAAGTAAGAGCCTCCTACGCGAATTATCCATGCCATGCTTTTTTAAAACATGATCAACATTCAGTACATATTGCGCATGTACTTGTGTGATCCAATAAAATGGAAAATTCTTTAAATCAAAATTTTCGATTGTAGGTAAAAATTTTGCATATTTTTTTGACATTATTCTGTCCTTAATTTTTGTTATTTATCCAGTGATTATTACAAAGCACATCCAATAATAAGGGATATTTACATAATTAATCAATATTTGATCAATAACTTAACGTACTTAAGAAAAATTATCGACGTGTTTCGTCGCTTTTAAAGCACATTTCAGAATAAATAATTACGACTTAAAGCGATATCTATCACTTTCATCATAATTTAATGATAGTCAAATAAGAATCATCATAAGATATAACTTTAAGCATTTTAATTAAATCTATCCAGATGATTTTTTGCTTGTAGATACTGTTTATAAACATTCTACTTAATGTTATTTCGTTTCCTTTATATATAGGCATTAAATAGCGCATTATTTTTACTATAAATTAATTTTTGTGACGAGTTTCTCATATTTTTCACATTATAATTTTGTTTAGTTTTTGGATCCTTTGAGGATTTTTAATTGATCTAAATGTGCTGATTTATTAATCAAATGATCACGAGAATATGTAATAAATTTGTATATTGATGATGTTCTATTTCAAATAGTTTAAATTTTTATATTTTATAAGTTTTTGATTATTAATAATAAATATTTATTTTTATAGGAATGTTACGTAATAAGGTTATAAAAGATTTAAATTTTTTTTTAAATTACGTATTACAAATTAAAAATCTTATGCATAATGCTCTCATTATTTCTGAAAAGGTATCTTTTAATGGACCCGTCGCAGTGTTGGACAAATTTATTCTCATCTAAAAATAATAATAAGGTGATCTAGTATGGAATTTTTATTAGATCCCGGTATATGGGTTGGACTCATTACTTTAATTGTTCTTGAGATAGTTTTAGGTATTGATAACCTGGTTTTTATTGCCATTTTGGCCGAAAAACTTCCTCCAGAACAACGCGATAAAGCACGTGTTATCGGTTTGTCTCTTGCATTACTCATGCGACTTGGCCTTTTATTTGCCATTTCATGGCTGGTTACGCTTACAGCACCACTTATCTCCTTATTTAGTTGGACATTCTCTGGGCGAGATCTAATTTTACTCTTTGGTGGCTTATTCCTTGTATATAAGGCTGTCAACGAATTACATGAAAAGATGGAAGGTAAGCCTGAGATCAAGGCGACTTCAAATGTTGTATATGCTGGGTTTACAGTAGTCGTCGCACAAATTGTTGTGCTCGATGCGGTATTCTCACTTGATTCTGTGATTACTGCGATTGGTATGGTGGACAACATCTACGTGATGATGGTCGCTATGATCGTGGCAATGGTAGTGATGTTAATTGCCTCTAAACCATTAACAACCTTCGTAAACCGTCACCCGACAGTGGTGATTTTATGTTTAAGCTTCCTGCTTCTGATTGGCGTGAGTTTAATCGCAGAAGGCTTTGGTTTCCATATTCCAAAAGGATATATTTATTCTGGTATTGGTGTTGCGATTCTGATTGAAGCATTTAATCAGTTCACAAGTCGTAATGTCGAAAAACATGAATCAAAAATTCCGTTACGTCATCGTACTGCTGATTCAATTTTAAAGTTGATGGGTAGTCGATTAGACACCAGTTTTGATACTGCAGATAGTGACGATACGCATCAAGCTTTTGCGCATGAAGAGCGTTATATGGTGGGTGGTGTACTTTCACTTGCAGAGCGCTCAGTGGCATCGATTATGACGCCGAGAAATCAAATTTCTTGGGTGAATATTGAAGATGATGCTGAAGCAATACGTGAGCAAATCCTTTCAGTTCCACACAGCTTATTTCCTGTCTGTCGTGGTCAATTAGACAAGGTGATTACGATTGTGCGTGCCAAAGAACTCATAGATGCTCTAGATGATCCTGAGCAAATGAAGGCTCTATTAAAACGTGTTCGTCCTATTTTTATTTATGAAAAAATGAAAGTCATTGATGCTATTAACACATTACGTACGTCGAAAGGCTCTTTGGTACTCGCAACAAATGAATATGGAAATATTCAGGGTCTGATTTCTCCTTTGGATGTTTTTGAAGCAATCGCAGGGGAGTTCCCAGATGCAGATGAGCAGCTTGAGTTGGTGAAAATCGATGACCATACTTGGAAGGCTTCAGGTATGCTCGATTTGTATCAGTTGGAATTAGAACTGAGCATGTTGGACTTGGATTTGGTTCAAGAAGATTCAGGTTATTTCAGTGTCGCAGGTTTGATTTTAGACAAAGCCAATGGCGATGCTAAAGTCGGTACAGAGATTAGCCATGAAGGTGTGAAGTTTGAAATCCTAGAAATGGATGAAACTCGCATTAAGACGGTTAAAATTACGACTGTAGCGAATTAATTTTAAATAAAAAAGAAAGCTTCACTGATGTGGGGCTTTTTGCATTCTAAGGCTCGTAAACTCTCATATAAACTTAAAGTAAACCTTTGAATATCCTCACTCTTCATAAATCTATTAAATTTAATTAGATAATCCTTCACTTTAAACTATTGTATTTTCTGCAATAAGTGATTAGCCCATAAAAATTTAAGCATTTGATTATAAAAAATTAGTTAATCACTGTCTTAATCAAAAGTACGATGGATGAGTTCATAAATATTTATAAATATTTAGAATTTTAGATTGTCGAAACTGAGATGTTTAAGCGAATTTTTAAGTCGCAAATGAGGGTCTAGGTTTAAATGAAATGATCGATGAAATATTTATTTAAAAAAGAACTAAAGCAAATAGACGCTCAATGAAATTCAGTAAGCGTCTTTTGAGTTAGTAATTTGGCTATCCATTAACTTTTATTGAAGTAAGCTGCTTCTTCAGAACTTGGATAAGTTGAAATTAATTTTTTCTTATAAACGTCAGCAGTTTGAAGGTTTTTATTTACATCTTTAGCAATGCTATAAAGTTGATAGAGAGATCGGGGAGCTTTCGCTGAATTCGGAAATGTCGATGCAACAATTTCATAATACTTTTTAGCTTCCACATAGTTTGGCGGTTCTATTGCAAGATTAAACTCAGCTAACCAAAAATATGCATTACCTGTATAAACGCTGTTGGGATTGTTTTTGACAAAATTTTGCATAGGTGCGATAGCTTTTTTTGCACCGCCTTGTTTATATGCATCCAGTGCGATGGTATATGCAGCTTTATCTAACTCAGTTTGAGCTGCTGCGTTGTTACTATTAGATGGCGAGCTCTGAGCTGTTGTTGTTTGTTGCGTACTATTTGGTGCTGAGCTTACTGGGGGTGTTGTACTTGGTGCAGGATTTTCACTTTCAGGCTGATCTTCAGTCGGTTCAATTTTTTGTTGTAAAAGCTCTAAGCGTTGATCCAAATCTGCATAACGGTTTGTCAATTCTTTATTGAGTTGATCGATTTGATGATCTTGTTCTTCAATTTTTCCACGTAATTCGCGCAGTTGATTTTCTAACTGTTGATTCTTTTGTATCAGATCCCAATTGAGATTACTGGAACTACCAGAAGAAGCTACGTTATTTGAAACCGTCACAGCCTGATTGGATCCACCTGAACTTTGACTCAGTCCACGTGACTCAATTGGAATGTTTGCAAATACGCTTGTTGAGCCGAGAATTGCTAATGTGAGTAAAGTATACTTATTAAGCATTATGTTTAATCCAACTAAAAGGCAGGTGTCTTCTGTTTAGTTCAACATTAATGACAATGTGAATTAAATAGACAGCGCATTTGAAATCTAAAAATTAATATCATTAGAAACGTCATAGACTATAATTGCAATATGTTTTTACAATCTTGATATACAAATGAAGATTAAAAAATGACAGGTTAATGTATAAAAATTAACGCTATTTTACAGATTTGATTGCTAAATAAGCAAAAGGATCAGTTGGTTGTGATTATTCTCAATTGAGACTTGCAAGATCAGTAAAAATCTCTATACTCTGACCTTGCAATGGTAGCCCTGCTGGTGGCTTCGCAATTGTACTCTGAGAACTCCGCCAGGACCGGAAGGTAGCAACGGTATCAGAAATATGATGTGCCGAAGTTTTGCTAGTAGGGTTGCCACCATAATCTAAAACTATAAGTTATCTGTATATAAATTCCAAAATATAAAGTCCAAAGTTATCTATTGAAAGCCAAAAATTATCTATTTAAATCCAAAAACCTATTTTTATATTTCAATAGAAAAATCATTTATTTATCTATATCTATTCAAAGTTATTTATTCAATCTCATGTTCTTTTCTGCGAATAGCTTTCATAATTGCATCCATTTCAAAGCCTCGATATTGTAAAAAACGAATCTGTTTTGCTTTTATTTTTGCATCTATAGCGACTTCAGTTCCATATTTTTTGACTTTTAATAAGTACGCTTGTTCATACCAGTCAATTTCTTCCATATCATTTTTGGCTAAAGCTTTATCAATACTTTTTGCATTTAAAGCAAGTTTAATGCGATTAGGGCCTTTACCTTGTCGAATTTGGCTTCTTACGGTCATTTCAGCGACCCGTTGATCGCTTTGATAGTTTTCTCTGGCGAACTCATCGACGAGGGTGAGGACTTCTTCACGATCTTCAGCGTATAAGCATAATTTTTCAATCAAATCTTGTTTAGAGTATTCTTTGCGGGTCAAGACTGCAAAAGCATAAGAACGAAGGCGTGTGCCTGTCATACCAGGCTGTTTAGGTTCCGGATTTTCTTCATCATTTAAAGATGGATATTTACTGGGTGGTTTTCTTTTACTATAGCGCTGATATTTAGATTTATTGTTTTCTTGTGGCGCTGTCTCATCCTCACCATATTCACGTTTAAGCGCTTCATAGTCAATGACTTTGGGGAATTGTGGATCATTCATGCTGCAGTATCACTTTATGAGAAAAAACGCCCCGAGGGGCGTTTATAGTTTAACTTTGATTAACAGATTAAACATCTAAAAGATCGGGTTCATCTTGTTTTTCTTCAGCGGCTGGCGGCGTTGCTGTTACAAGAAGTCGTTCGCGAATCATGCGATCAAGTTCGATTGCAAGTGCAGGATTTTCTTCAAGGTGACGAATCACATTATTTTTACCTTGACCAATTTTGTTGCTTTGATAAGAATACCAAGCACCTGCTTTTTGAACCAATTCCTGAGCAACAGCTAAATCGACCAATTCACCTAGGTGGTTAACACCTTTACCATAAAGAATTTGGAAAAGTGCTTCGCGGAAAGGCGGTGCCATTTTGTTTTTCACGACTTTAACGCGTGTTTCTGAGCCGACAATTTCATCACCTTCTTTGACTTGACCAATACGACGAATATCAAGACGAATAGAGGCATAGAATTTAAGTGCGTTACCACCTGTTGTCGTTTCAGGGCTACCAAACATCACACCAATCTTCATACGAATTTGGTTAATGAAAATGACCATACAATTTGAGCGTTTTGCATTACCCGTAATTTTACGGAGCGCTTGACTCATCAGACGTGCTTGTAAGCCCATATGAGAATCACCCATTTCGCCTTCAATTTCGGCTTTAGGGGTTAAGGCAGCAACTGAATCGACAACGATCATGTCTACAGCGCCAGAACGTACCAGCATGTCTGCAATTTCAAGTGCTTGTTCACCATGGTCGGGTTGAGAGACCAAAAGATTATCGATATCAACACCGAGTTTACGAGCATATTGTGGGTCTAATGCATGTTCAGCATCGATAAATGCACAAGTACCACCAGCTTTTTGACATTGCGCAATAGCTTGCAATGTCATGGTGGTTTTACCTGATGATTCTGGACCGTAAATTTCAACAATACGCCCTTTGGGTAAACCGCCGATACCTAAAGCGATATCTAGGGTTAATGAACCTGTAGATACAGCTTCAACTGCTTGAACATTATTATCGCCTAAGCGCATAATTGTGTTTTTACCAAATTGTTTTTCAATTTGGCCTAAAGCAGCTGTGAGCGCTTTGCTTTTGTTCTCATCCATCTCGTAACCTCAAAAACGATGTAATGTCACTTATAACTTAAGTGGATGTCTTGAATTAAATCTCTAGTCCACGTCATTATAGTGACAGAAAAAAATGTTGTATTCTATCTTTTAAAGCATAAGCACGACATATATTGTCGCATAGGCTTACTCATCATCGTATGACCATTGCTGATCAAATTGCTGCCCATTTTCTTGTCTAAATTTGCTGATGTCGCGTCGATCTTTTTTGCTCGGGCGATGTTCAGGTCGAGCAAGATTATGCAATTTTCTTTGAGCAGAAAGCAACTCACGTCGTGCGATACTCACTTCTGTTTCTTCATAGAGCAGTTGTGCAGAAGGTGCACCTCCACGAACACTCGATAAAGCTTTGACCATCACGGTTTTTTTTTCAAAACCTTGTTGTATGGTAAGTTCCATGCCAACCCGTATTTCACGCGAGACTTTAACCCGATCATTGTTTAAGTGAACTTTACCACCTTCGATGGCTGACTTCGCGATCGAACGTGTTTTAAAAAAACGTGCTGCCCAAAGCCATTTGTCTACGCGCATGGATTCAGTGGGTTGTGGTTCAAGCTGTTTTGACATTCATTTCCTTTTGGGAGTGCTGTGTTAATTGAGACTGTTGGTTCAAAATATCGAGCAGTTCAGTCAGATTGTTGATCGCTGGATATTCGAGCTCTAAGGCATTTCTCGCTGCTTTATTGCTTGAGGGTTGTGTAATCGTGATTAAATTTTCAATACCAAACGATGCAGCGCCTTTGAGTACTTTTGCCGTATCATCGATAAGCATTACATTTTTAGGATCGAAGGGGTGTTTGTTGTGTAAAATTTGCCAAAATTCGATAAACTCTTTGGCGTATCCAATTTCTTCACTACTCACCATAACTTCAAAATAAGGGCTAAGATTGACATTTTCAAGCTTTAACTTGAGACCAGCGCAATCTGCATTGGTGACAATCCAGCAGCGATAGCCTTGATGTTTTAGCGCTTCTAATAACTCGAAACAACCTAGACGTGGCTGAATATTCTTTTTATAGTCATACTGTAGCGCTAGAGTGTCTACACCGACTTTTGAGCTCCAGAAGCTTGAAGAATACCAAGCAAGGGTGTGTTTATGTTCTTCGTAGAAACAATTTAATGCGGCATGACTTTGTTCCAGTGTGCATGCGTGTGTCATTGCATGACGTTCTGGAAGTTTTTGATTCCAAATCAAATCATCATAAGCCAGATCAAGTAGGGTTCCGTCCATGTCGAACATGATGATGGGTTTATTCTCTAAATAAGACATAAAATAGGTTTTTATCCATGTTTATCACAACTCAGGCACCACAAGATCAAAAAATATTGAATTTAGTGCCAGTCTTGGTTGCTGCGAGTAAAATTCTCTTAGAAGAATACCAAAATTATTGCGCAGGGCGCGAGTTTAAAATTATTGAAAAGGAAGATCATTCACCCGTCACCCAGGCTGACTTAAAAGTGAATGAGTACCTCATGACTGAATTAAAGCGCCTCACACCGAATATACCTGTTCTTTCAGAGGAAAGTGATAACGTCGATCGACACGCATGGTCTGACTGTTGGATGCTGGATCCACTAGATGGAACCAAAGAATTTATTCATCAGCGAGATGAATTCACGATTAATTTGAGTTTGATTCATAATCATCAAACTATTTTTTCAGTCATCGTTGTACCTACTGAGCAAGTGTTATACGTGGGCTATTTAACGGATCTACCCTACAAATATTCATTTGATGAAGATTTGTGGGAGCGTTACTGTAAGTATAAGAAGTCAGAAGAAGATGCGATTCAAATTGGATTGAGTCATAGTAGTAAAAATCCTAAATATCAGCGCTATATCGACTATATCGAGCAAGATAATCCTGTGGTTAAGCGAGAAGCGGGAAGTGCATATAAATTTTGCATGATGTTAGAAGGTGAAATTGATATTTATCCTCGCTTTCATCCAACCTCCGAATGGGATACGAGTGCTGGACAAGGACTATTAGAAAGTATTGGTGGAGGCTTGCTAAGCTTGGATGCAGTACGTTTTAGTTATAATCATCGAGACACCCTGTTAAACGAAGGTTTTATTGCATTTAGAGATAAAGATATCCAACAATTGGCTTTAGATGCGCTATCAAATATCTCTTAATCAGATGGTTAGTTTTGTCCTGCATGTTATAGTGGATATGTAAATCAAAATTAATAAAATGATATGAGTTTAAAGTTTTTACCGAAAAGTATGTTGCAGGCAGTGGATATGCTGCCTGAAGCTTCAGTTCCCGTTACCTTGTTCACACGTCATTCAATTCGAGAAATTGTTGAGGGACAAGGTCTTGCTGGCTATGATTTACAGTTAACAGAGACGGGTCGTGATTTAGCGCAGGAATGGGGTTCATACTTGATTGAAAATACAGATCGAATCATTCGACACTGTATCTCAAGTCCTATCCAGCGTTGTGTGGATACCGCTGCACTGATGATTCAGGGTGCAGATCAAATATCAAATTATGAAAATACGCATCATATCGAAATTATTGAACAAGGCTTACTGGTTGAGCCGGGTAGCTTTGTTTTAGATATTCATCAAGCCGGACCTTTTTTTCAGAAACAAGGTGCTTTGGGTTTTATCAATAGCTTCGTGAATAATGCATTACCAGGAATGAAGCATCCCATTCGTGGCGTGATTGATGTTCTTGAATTAATTTACAATACCCATCCCAAACAAAAAAATGGCTTAAGTCTGGCTGTGAGTCATGACACGATTTTGGCAGCGATTATTGCTGTGATCTCTGGACAAACACAAATAAATCAAGCGGATTGGCCTAAAATGATGGAAGGTTTATTTGTTTGGTTTGAAGGCGATGAATTTATGGATTCAAAATTAAAATGGATTTGGCGAGGACAATGTCATGAATTGCTGATTCGAGATTTTAAAATGAATTAAATGTTCAATACATTTAAAGCGCTTCTATTTATGTTGTTTGCTTATCTCTAGAATTTATGATGTGTGATTGAATTAATACTGATTGATTCACAGTGAAGCTGGTTTTTGAGTGGGAGAGCTTAAATTAGTGGGAGAACTCAAATTAAAGATATAAAAAAAGCCCTATATAGGACTTTTTTTACAATACAACTTAGTTAGCAGCTAAAGCTTTAACTTGTGCATTTAAACGGCTCTTGTGACGAGCTGCTTTATTCTTATGGATGATGCCTTTATCAGCCATACGATCGATTATTGGTACTGCAGTTTTGTACGCTTCAGTTGCTGCCGCATAGTCGCCAGCTGCAATAGCCGCAACAGTGCGTTTAAGATATGTACGAACCATTGAACGTAAGCTAGCGTTGTGTTTACGTGCTTTAACGTTTTGACGAGCACGTTTTTTAGCTTGAGCAGAGTTTGCCACTCGTGCACTCCTTGAAATAGATTGGTCTGGGCGGGCTGAAATTGCATCTAATAATCTTCACCAGAAGAATTTACACCAGCCCGTAAACAAGTGCCATATTGTGATTAATTGAGTAAGCAAAGTCAAGTCTTGACATGCTTTGACAACATTTTTGATGCAGATAAAATGCTGTTAAAGCGTTAAATTATACGAATTAAAGATGGAATGATTAAAAATGAGTCAATTGATAAAAAGTGCAGTTGTGATTGGTGCAACAGGTCTGGTGGGGCGTGAGCTATTAAAACAACTGAACCAGAACCCAACTTGTGAGCGAATTGTCGCCATTGTTCGTCGTGAAGACGAACAATTAAAAAAATTCGAAAAATTCGAAAAAGTTGAACAGTTGGTCATGGATGATTTTTTATTGATCAATGATCAAGATGTAAATGGTTTCAGTCATGCATTTAGTTGTTTGGGCAGTACGATTAAAAAAGCAGGATCTAAAGCCAATTTCTATACCATCGATTTTGAAATTAATGCACACTTTGCAGATTTATTCAGTGAAACGGATACACATTTTGTTTTGGTGAGTGCGCATGGTGCAGATGCAGGTTCCATGTTTTTCTATAATCAGGTAAAAGGCGAACTCGAACAATATTTAAAAAAATCCAGTTTAGCTTTGATTTCTATATTACGTCCGTCTTTATTATTGGGTGAACGCAATGAATCAAGAACGCTTGAAGATGTCTCTCAGAAACTCTTTAAGCGTTTATCGCATTTGGTGCCCGATACATTTAAATATAAGCCAGTGACAGCAGAGCAGGTGGCTCATACTATGGTCGAGGTTGCGCAAACGCAGACTGAAAAATTTAAAATTTATGATAATTTGCACATTCAAAAAAGTAAATAAAAGGGAATTACACCATGACGACAGCTCAATTTGTAACGTGTGACATATTGGATGATCATCCTGATCGTAACATTCAAGTGATGACACCATCTCTTGAAGGCCATTTTTTTAAAAGTTATGGTGCAATTAAAAGTTTTGCTGGTGAAGTGGTGACTGTAAAGTGTTTTGAAGATAATTCACGAGTAAAGGAATTGTTGGCAACAGACGGTACAGGAAAAGTTTTGGTGGTTGATGGTGGTGGGTCTATGCGTTGTGCCTTAATGGGCGACATGATTGTTGAGTCTGCCGTAAAAAATCATTGGAATGGTGTGATTATTTATGGCTGTGTGCGCGATGTGGATGCAATAGCTGATTTAGCACTGGGTGTGCATGCTTTAGCTTCAATTCCATTAAAGAGTAATCGTAAAGGTGCGGGCGAGGTTGACTTGGTTTTGAAGTTTGGCGGCGTAACAATCCATTCAGGTGATTTTATTTACGCAGACAATAACGGAATCATTGTGACCAAAGAAAAATTAGCAGAATTTTAAGGCTTAAACTTTATCGTACGAGAACACATAAAATATAAAGGAAGAAGTGAAAATGGCGAATCATCAAATCAACGTGATACAAGCGGTATTATCTGCTGTGACCGAGGGTGGTCGTGGCGTAACAGGAACACCCTTTCCGATACAGCCAGAAAAAGCATTGAAATTATATGAGTTTGAGGGTTCGCCTTTTTGTCGTCGTGTTCGAGAAGTCCTCACGACATTAAATTTAGATTACGAGGTTTATCCGTGCCCGAAAGGCGGTACGAAATATCGTAAAGAAGTTCAAGCACTCGGTGGTAAGTTACAGTTTCCATTTTTAGTGGATGAGAATACAGGTGAGCATTTATATGAGTCACAGCAGATTATTCATTATCTTTTTAAGCATTATGGTAAAACTGGATCTACCCCAAGAAAATACGCACATTATCCTAAGCTTCCTGCGGTTGCATTGTTCGGCACATTGATTAATGGAATCAGTGGGGTATACGTCAATAAAAAAATTATTGATCGCGCTGCTCCAGAGCAACTGTTGGAATTGTGGGGCTTTGAAGCTAGCCCATACACGCGTGTGGTTCGCGGTGTGCTTACAGAGTTAGAAATACCATTTAAGTTTCATAACGTACCGAAAGAGCGTTGGCAAGATCAGGGGCCTGCATTATTGCGTTTAAAACCTGGGAAATATATCCCTTTATCTGGTGGTAAGCGTGAACAAGTGGTGCAAGTTATGAATCGTAAAAAACTGGACATACAAGTGCCGTATTTGATTGATCCAAATACAGGAACAAAATTATTTGAATCTAAAAAAATTGTGGATTATCTCAATCATCAATATGGTTAATTTGCGACGGTTAATTTGAGATGATTAATATGAGATAAAACAGACCATACTTGTTGAGACAATGATATTAATTGATAGTCTTTACTCAATAAGGTGTTCGTTGTTAATACTTATGCGATCAAAGCCATGATTTCAGATTCAAAAAATAACTCAATCAAAGCCAACATTATGGTGGCTTTGATATTTTCTTGATGAGATTGATATACTCAGAATTAAAATATCCATACGAATTTGAGCATTTCTTTATCACCTTTGGGACGATTCTCTCTTTTAGTTTATCTAGAGATTTCGCTTCACAAGACCAATTTTTATCTTAATAATGAAATCGATCTATAATCTCCAGCGAAATATTCTCCTATTATTCTCCTCATTTGTAGTCTGCATTGACTTTTTTATCATTTAAGCGATAGATGAGCTTGGTGGAAATATCTAAACCATGAGCAGAGGAATAGTGATTAAGCGATTCAATTTTGATTAACTTTTTTGACCTTATAAGCTTAGATGGCGTCGATCGACTTCTGTTGATGGTGCTTGAGGGTTATCTTTGACCAATTCGACATTAAAAGTGATCTTTTTAAATGGTTTGTCTAGACCACGACGTGAAATTTCAGCAGGATCAGTGATTTCGATTGCTGTTGTAATGAGATCCTCACGCGTTGCAAAGGCAAAGTCATCCCAAAGATATTCATCGCCTTCAATGTTAAATTGTGTCGTTAATTTACGATAATTGGGCGCTGAGATAAAATAATGAACATGCGATGGACGTTGACCGTGGCGGCCTAATTGGTTTAACAAAGCTTGTGTTGTGCCGTCAGGCGGACAGCCATAACCGACTGGCATAGTGGTTTGCGCGACATATTGACCATTTTCATCTGTAAAAATAGTACGGCGTAAATTAAAATCAGATTGTGATTTATCAAAAAATGAATAATTACCTAAACCATTGGCATGCCAAATCTCAACTTTGGCATTCTTTAACAGATTACCTTCAGTATCGGTCACCGTACCTTCAATGAATAAGGTGTCGACTGTGTTTGATTCTGAGCCATCATCCATACGCGCAAAGCCAACAGATTCAGGAGCACCTGCAACATACAGTGGTCCTTCAATTGTACGCGATGTACCACCTGTAATACCTGCTTGAGCATCTGCTTCGTCTGCACGTAAGTCTAGATAATGTTCTAAACCTAAACCGCCAGCCAGCAATCCTAATTCATTGGCTTGACCTGCATCGGTTAAATATTCAATACCTTTCCAAACTTCAGTTTGTGAAATATCGAGATCTTCAATGACTTGGAAAAGTTCAGTGACCAGACGCACGACGATTTCTTGTATACGTGGATTTACACTACCTTTAGCTGTATCTAAATTGACTTTTTTTACAAGTTTTTCTATTTGTTGGCGATTCATTTTTAATCTTCCTTGTCGATTGGCTGTTTAAAAAATAAAAAATAAAAAATAAAAATTTAAAATTCGAATGATTTGTTCCATGCCAGTTCAAATCATTCGAAAACGGATCGATGTCTAAGACATCAAAGATGGGAATGCTGATTAAATAAATTCAGCACGAATCCAATTTTTAAATGTGTTTAAACAGTGCAGAGCGAGTCTGGCTATCTGCGCCATCTGCGGCACTTAAGAAACGTTCATTATGAATATCACGCTCAAATAAACGACTTTGCATCAGGGTTGAAATTGCTGCGTCAATCATGGGTGGTGGACCGCATAAATAAGCTTTATGTCCACCACATTTATGTTCAAAATAATCGGCCACAGCATCATGCACATAGCCCGTAAATCCAGTCCATTGATCTTCTTTTTTGGGAGCATTCAAAGCAGGGATATAGCGGAAGTTGGGGTAATCTTTGACCAGTTTTTCAAAAATATCTTGATTATATAACTCTGAGAGATCTCGCGCGCCTTGGAAGAGGTAAATTGTGCGTCTATCGCCTTGCTCAAGTAAATCCATAATCATTGATTGTGGGCTGGATAAACCAGAGCCACCTGCAATAAAGATGACATCTTTATGATCAGATTTACGGACAAAGAATTGACCATAGGGACCTGAAATTTCAACTTTGTCATTGACTTGAAGTTGTTCGTGTACATAGGTCGTCGCTGCACCGCCTTGTACTTGGCGAATATGTAGTTCCACAATATTGGCTTGACTTGGAGGGTTGGCAATTGAAAATGCACGTGTACCTTCTATTCCTGGCAATTGTAGGTTGATATATTGACCCGCTTGAAAGTCCATATCCCGATCAATCTCTAGGCGTACACCTTTAATAGTTGGTGAAAGATCGGTGATCTCGATAACTTTGGCTTGATAGTCTTGGACCAAGTAACCCATGAAATCTTCGTCTTCATCAACATCAGCTTCAATCACCATGTCAGATTCAGGTTTGCAGCAACAGGCTAAAACTTTATTTTCTTCACGCTCAATGTCCATTAAAGCAAAAGAAGAGGCCTCACCTATATCAAAAAAGCCGTCAGTAACTTGTACTTTACACGTGCCACAAGTACCGTGCCCGCAAGCAAAGGGCAGCCAAACACCTTGGCGTAATGCTGCATCTAGAATGGTTTGATCTTCTTCAACTTCAATGGTCATGCCAATCGGTTCAATGGTAACTTGATAGCTCATCCTTGCTCTCCTTGCATCTCTATATTTGCACTAGACATCTGGGTTTTGATGACAGGCGTCTAGCGCAGTTATTTATTTTTAGTGTTATACGTGTGTACCGTTGTAGCCATTCAAGCCTGGTGTGACAAAACGTAATAAAGACTTATGATCAAAACCCAATTCTTTTAAGGATTTTGAAAAATCATTATTTAAGATTTTACGGTTCAATGTGAATTTCACCTCTGACCAATTAATATGTTCAAAATCTGGGTGTTGATGAAATCCAGCTTTGATTTGTTGGTCGATTAAATCTTGAAGGCTTTGCTCTGGCGAAACCAACATGGCATAAGCTGCGCAGAACAGGGTGTGATGATCCCAACCGATATAAAGCAACATATTGTCGCCGTAGTTTTGCTGTTGGTCGCGTGGGGTAAATTTATAATCTGCTCGGATTGCTTTTACTGACATAATCTTCTCCATATTTCCTTATGCAGTTACCGCACATTTATTTCATCTTGAATGTGCAGTAACCGAATCACTTTGGCTGAGTATTTAAGCCATTCCTTTCCATTTTTTCCAGCGCTCTTGATCAGGTGAGCCTTCAATATCCATATTGTCAGCACCGACATTAAAGTGGTAATAATCACGTAAGATGTCTTCAAGCTCTGGACCACCACAGGCTCCCTGTAAAATTTGATGTACAGGTAACCATGCTTGGCTATATTTTTCAGGCTCACGTTCGAAAATGTCATGACAGCCATCTGAGCAGGTATGGTAACGTTCGCCGTTATAAATACTGTCGCGATAGCTGAATAGGGTTGGATCACTATCCATTTCAGTAAAGGCCATCGGAACTTGGCAGACTTGGCACAGTTGCGGTAAGCCATCGCTATAGAAGCGCTTGCCTTCAGCTTCCATTTTGCGTGCCATTTCCCATTTTGGGCGGTAGTATTTATCAAAAGTATCTGGATATTTTTCAGAGAGCCAATCCATTTCTTCATCGGTTGGAATCCAAGTGTGGAAACCTGCTACATGACCGTAGTTATAAAAAATCCACCAAGCTTGATGTGATACATGCTCTTTTTCTTTTTCAATCACTTCAGAATATTTAGGCATACGAATACCGTAGCGGCTTAAATCTTTAAACAATGCACCGCCAGCTTCTTCAAAATATGTTTCCCATGCCTCTTTCCAAGACATCACTTTGTTTGGCAACATATAATCCATCATCATGGCAACAATCGAAAGTAGACGTGTTCCACGCCAGAACCATTTATCAATCCATTCTTGAACGATTGGGACGTTGTCTTCATGTTGCTCAAGTAAGAATTTTACAATCTCTAAGCCTAAAGTCATGTGGCGGGCTTCGTCAGATTGCGCAGAGAAGCCAAAAGTTACGGTTGCCATATCACCGTTATAAGCCGCCCCAGACATAAATGGGACGAACAATAAATTAGTAAGTACATATTCAAAGGCGAAGCTGATTGCCAATATGAACTCAAACGGCCCACCAGAACGTGCATCTTCAAAGAAAGATTTCGGTACAGATAAATACCAAACACGGTCATGCATATGTGCCCAATCATGGAAGCCATCAAAGAACTTGTTGTAATGGCTCATGGCATGAACTTGGGTTTGTACATGACGTAATTCATCAATGGATTGCATTTGTGACGCAATACGTGCACCAATCCCGCCAAATTGACGTCCAACGTGTGCATAACCTTGATAAGCTTGATATTCCAATGGAGTAACTGCGGTTAAGAACAGTTTGATGGCATTTAAATAGCGTTCATTGGTTACGTTCATCTGACCATTGTTTTGAGAAAATGCATCAAAAATGGCATACAGTTTCTTTTCTTTTTCCGCTTGGTATTTCCAATAAGAATCCATCGTTAAACGGAATGGATCTTCCCATTTTGACCAGTCGGTGATTTTAATGCCTTCAAACTCTTCATAAGGGAAAGCTTCCTTGCGATCGGCATAAGAAAATTCCCAGTCCAAATCACGCGTTAATATGCGATAGCGTTCTTTAGCATTCATTTTCTTATTTGGGGTTTTTACTTGGCTATTCATGGCTAATCATCCTGTTCTTTATCTATAGCGTCATGCTGTATTTTTATCGGGCGATGTTGGTCGCATTAATTCCATTTTAAGGTGAAGGTTTCGTCGTCTTCTTCGACATTACCGCCCAAAGTAATCATGTTGAGCTGTAGGGATTGAATGTCCCAATCTTGTCCGAGTTTTTCAGATACAGTTTCGGCACGAACGACTAGAGTGCCTTCATTTTCGACACGGATCATCGCAGGCATGTATTTCACAGAGGCTTCAGGATTATCTTCTTCAATCGCTTCAATGATATAGCGTGAGGTATCGTTATCTTGCAGTGCCAAATATACTTTACTCATGATGCAAATCCTTATGCAGTAAATAAATGTTGAAGATCTAAACCTGCTTTTTTTCCACGTTCTAGCAGTAAATTCATAGCAGACTCTGTATTCATTTCAGGCAATGCTAAAGCTGTCCAAGCGCTAAAAGCTTCATCGACTTGCGGGAGATAATCTTTGATCCAATCTTCAATTAAGGCTTTATTCTCTGCGGATTCTTGTACTGCATTTTTGAAAACACTATCTGACCATTTACGTAAGTCTGTTAAACATTCCTGCATAAATTCAGTCAGCATCGCGACATCACGTGCTCCATTTGTAACGAGCCATGCATCTAGATCACCGTAAACGAGTTGTTGTAGTGCAGTGTCGATGAGCAAATTTTGTAAAATAAATAACTTGAACCAATCTTTTTCAGTTTGGCTAAATTCGCAGAGTTTACGTAATGGTTGCCATGCAGGATTATCCATCCATTCAGTTTTGGCTTCCGTTAATGAATCACCAGTATTGCCATCCAGCAATAAACCAATTCGAGAAATATATTGCGCCATGCCAAGGCGATCCATTGCCGCATACATACAAGCTTGGGTAATGACTGTCCCATAACCGTATGCACTACCTGACATCATGTGTAAATTCGCAGTTTGTTCAACGTAACGTAATGGCAGTAAGCACTGAATAATTTTTTGCTTTGCTTCATCAGAAATGTTTAAAACCAAATCACGTTTTTCAAAGAAGGTATAATTACTTTCAGCGATGTCTTGTAGACGCGCACGATGTTGTACATAAGCGCCGTAGTAGAATTGACGTGGGTCTTTAAATACATACCAATCTTTCATCTGTAAGGCAGTATAGGTTGGGTCGTTTAAAGTTTTATCAGGATTCCAAAGTGGGCGATAATGGAAGTTGGCTGCACCTTGAATATCATAGCTAACCTCTTGATAACGCGTTGCGGGCTTTGCGCCAAAACGACGTTCAATATAAGCATAGGTATTACGAATCGGCTCAATATTTGAGGTTTTAATTTCTAAAGTCATCACACTCTCCTTGGAATTTAAGACTGATCTTCTTGATCTGGAATATGGTGTTCGTTATTTTCAGGCAGGGTATAGCGCTCTGCGTGTAACATCGTTGGTTCAATGCCATAACGCCATTTATCTTCTTGGGCGTCATTCCATGCTTGTTGTTCGGAAGTCATTTCGAGCACTTGATTGATTTCACAAAAGTGTTGAAAGGCTTGTTGTGGAAGAACCAACTCTACAAATAAAGTTGGATCGTGAATTGCAAAATCAAATTCTACAAATTTTGCATTTCGGTCACCGGTAATCCGAATATATTTGGTCAGCGGTTCCATATGCTCATCCTTTTGTTCTTTACCGAGATTATTCATCTGCGCAACCTTGCGCTTGAACCTGTGTTATTTGCTATATCTATTTCAAAATGCGTGCCAACTTATATAAACAATTGAATTTATTAACTTTATATTTATTTTTAATTTTTTTAAGATTTTGAGTGATTAAAAAATTCATCATATGATGAAGTTAAAATTGTCTTATTCTCTAAATGATGAAACTTTAAATGATGAATATTGTGTGAGAGTCGTGCTCTTAAGAAAAAAGCCTATTTTGAAGATAGAATTTTGAATGATTACGCATAAATCAAATGAAGATTTCAGTTCTTTTGAAACGAGTTTTAGCAGTTTGATATAAATGAATTGCAGCAAAAATCGTCAACTTTGTATTGAGAAGCTTTTTTTATCGTATAGATGATTAAATTGCTTTGAGAGTTTTATTAAAGGTTAAAATAAAATAAATCAATAACTTATTTTAAATTTTTTTTATAAAATTATTTATTTTAAATACCTTGAAAGTATAAATTTATATTTAAAAGCAACACTACAATTGAGTGAGAATTCGTTAAGATAACGATAATATCTCAGCCAAGGACAGGTCAGATGCTGCTCGCCAAAGATATCAAACGATATAAAGAAATATTAGAACAACAAGATGATATTCAAGATTTATTGGATAAGATTAAATTTGATACTAAACATGGTCAAATCTGGTTTGAAGAAAACAGAATGTTATTGTTGCATACGGGCATTATGGGTTTCCTGCGTAAAGACTTATATCAAATGCTCGGTCATGAGCGTACCAAAGATTTCTTTATTCGTTGCGGTTATCAAGCTGGAATGCGAGATGCTGATGTAACTTCGAGAGTACGTCCCAATTTGAATGAAGTTGAAGCTTTCATGGCTGGCCCACAGATGCATAGCATTCGCGGCATGGTTCAAGTTGATGTGAATGCATTAGAACTCAGTCACGACGATCATAAATTTTTTGCAGACTTTAATTGGCTTAACTCTTTTGAAGCTGAAGTTCATCTCAGTGAATTTGGAGCATCTGAAGAGCCTGCCTGTTGGATGTTACTGGGATATGCTTGTGGTTATACCAGTTTTGTTATGGGTAGAACTATTATCTATCAAGAGGTTCAATGTGTTGCACAAGGGCACGATTGTTGTCGGATTATTGGTAAACCGTTGGAGGAGTGGGAAAATGCAGACGAGTTACTTCGTTTTATGTCACCTGATGCGGTATCGGACGAAATTATTGCCTTACAAGCTGAATTAAACCAACTCAAAAAGAATATCTACACCCAAACAGAAGCGGACTACACCATGTTTAATGCTGTGGGTGAATCAGCAGCTTACCGAAATGTCTGTGATCTGCTTAAAAAATCTGCAGGGAGTAAGGTGGCTGTATTATTGCAAGGAGAAACGGGTGTAGGAAAAGAAGCTTTTGCACGTGGTATTCATCAAGCCAGTCAGCGTCGTGAGCAAAATTTTGTTGCAGTGAATTGTGCTTCTATTCCACCCGATTTGATCGAAGCAGAATTATTTGGTGTTGAAAAAGGCGCATATACGGGTGCAACACAGTCACGTATGGGTAAGTTTGAACGTGCGCATGGCGGTACAATATTTTTAGATGAAGTGATTGAACTTTCAACACGTGCACAAGCGGCTTTGTTAAGAATGCTTCAAGAAGGAGAGTTTGAGCGCGTTGGAGACTATCAAACTCGTAAAGTAGATGTACGTATCATAGCAGCGACCAATGAAGATCTAGAGCAAGCAGTCAAAGATGGTCGCTTCAGAGCAGATTTATTTTATCGTTTAAATATTTTTCCAGTTAAAATTCCTGCTTTACGCGAACGTCGTGAGGATATTCCTCTGTTGGTACAACACTTTATTCACAAGTTTAATTATATGTATGGCAAAGACATCAAAGGTTTGAGTGATAAAGCCAAACATTTTATTGTGAATTATGATTGGCCTGGAAATATTCGTGAACTAGAAAACCTCTTGGAACGCGCAACCTTACTGACGGATGCGCAGCAAGAGATTAAACTCAGTGCTTTATTTCCGCAGAAAAAACAAGAGAATGATGTTTCAGATAATGCAGATGATTTTGATCAGTTTTTGACAGAGGGTTTTCGTTTAGATGAACATGAGCAACAATTAATTACGCAAGCCATGAAAAGAGCTAAGCAGAATATCTCTGAAGCAGCACGCATTTTAGGCATAAGTCGAGCGGCATTGGATTATCGATTAAAAAAACAAGGAAAACTTATGAGTTGATAAGCTCAGTAAGCGATATGCAACGACGAATAATACTGATGATTTAATGAAGTATGTAAAACTAAATTATTTTTATTGTACGTTGAGCTGAATCGGACTAGGACTGTAAAATGAGAAAAAGATTTATTCCACAGCTGATCACGCTATTTGCTATATTTGGTCAGATTTTCTCGGTAGAAGTACGATTATGTTCAGTCAAATTAAGAAAATGTTCAAAACTAAACCCTCATTAGAGCAAATTTTCTTAGAAGAAAATAAGCTTCACTTTGATGAATCTAAGGGCTGGATGATTGATGATGTGGTTTTGAATAGCTTATCTGAACGACTAGAGTATTTCTCAAACGGTAAATTAAAGAATTTTGACGATCTCAAAGCATTATATTTCAAGTCAATGCTCATCAACGAGAAAATAGATTTAGAAATTGCGCATCAGCGCTTTGTTACTCGACTTGGAAATACTGAAGAAAACTTACTGGCTTTAAAGACGAGTATTGCGAAATTAAATCAATACTACCGATTGTTTTTGAGAGAAAAATAACTGTTTCACTTTAACGTTGATTTATTTCCAATTTGAAACTATTTTTAAACTAGTCTGAATCAATGATGTTCGGCTGAAATAGCATTTTGAAATTGATAAAATACTCAAAGCCAAAAAGCATCATGCTAATATATGGACCATGTCATTTAGACCAAAAGCGATCTTCATGTTCCAAAGTGAAATTTCAAAACTCAATATAAAACAACTTAAACAAAATGAAAAACGTTGGGTAGGGAGCTTAGCTGGCTCATCTGCTGCACTGTTATTTAAAGAAATTAGTTTAACCACAGATCGTTTATTTGTTTTGGTTGCACGAAATAATCAACATTTGGGGCAGTTGGAAAGTGAACTTGATTTTTATGGCATAAGTCCGACTATTTTCCCAGATTGGGAAATTCTTCCATACGATCGATTGTCTCCCCATCAAGATATCGTTTCTGAGCGTTTATCAATATTATCAAATATGCCTAAATCAGGTGTGCTGCTGATTGCGAGTACGACTTTAGCACAACGCGTGGCACCCACCTCATGGATTTTGGGTGAACATTTTGATATTAAAGTCGGGCAAAAATTTGATTTAGAACAGCAGAAAATGCGCTTGGTTCAGGCGGGATATCATCTGGTAGATACGGTTTATGACCATGGTGAGTTTGCGGTTCGTGGCAGTATTATGGATATTTATGCCTCTGGACAAGAGTCGCCAATTCGTATTGATTTATTTGATGATGAAATTGAAACTTTAAAGTTTTTTGATCCCGAAACGCAGCGCACCACGACAAAATTAGAATATTTCACTGTTTTGCCAGCCAAAGAATTTCCTTTAAAAGAAGCGCGAACAATTTTCAGAGATCGATATGCTGAAAGTTTTCCGACAGCAAATCCGAAAAAAAATCCGATTTATCAAGATGTCATGGAGGGTATTGCATCACCAGGCTTAGACTTCTATTTTCCATTATTCTTTAGTCATGATGCGATGCAAACGCAAAGTAGTATTACATCATACTTACCAAGTAATGCTATTGTCATTACAGATAAGTATTTGGACGATGAGTTATCCAATTTTTGGAAAGAGGTTTACCGCCGCTTTGAAGATCGTAGACATAACCAAGATCAGCCTCTATTGCCACCAGAAGAAATATTCTTTAATCAAAATCAAATCTATGAGCAATTGAATCAGTTCTCACGGATTGTTGTATCACCAGATTCATTTGATGAAAAAGCAGGTGTAATCAACCTGCTTACTGAAAACCCACCACGACTTGCTGTAGATCCCAAGCATGAAAGACCATTTCATGTGGTTAAGGATTATATAGACCAAGCGAATCATCCTGTTTTATTGGTGGCTGAAAGCGCAGGACGACGTGAATCTTTAAGAGACTCTTTGCGTTCAAGTATGGGTGATATTCCTGTCGTTGAAAGTTTTGAGCAATTTATTCAGCAGCAATTTTCTGTCGCAATTACCAATGCACCTTTGGAGCGTGGTTTAGTCATTCAAAATGCCTTAACGGTTATTTCAGAAAATCAACTTTATGAACATCGTGTAGTTCAACGACGCCGTAAACGTCAACAGGATGTCTCTGAAGAGTTTTTGGTTAGAAGTCTCACAGAGCTCAGCATGGGTGCACCTGTGGTGCATATCGATCATGGTGTTGGGCGTTATGCGGGTCTAGTTACACTCAGTATAGATGAACAAGATTACGAATTCTTGCAACTGGATTATGCCGACGCAGCAAAAGTATATGTTCCTGTTACCAATTTGCATTTAATTAGTCGATATAGCGGTGGAGATCCTGATCTAGCGCCATTACATAAATTAGGTACAGATGCATGGAATAAAGCAAAACGTAAAGCATTAGAGCAAATCCATGATGTTGCAGCTGAACTTCTTCATATTCAGGCTCGACGTAAAGCAAAACCTGGCATCAGTTTTGAATTGGATCAAGTTTCTTATATGCAATTCGCTGGTGGTTTTGCGTATGAAGAAACACTGGATCAAGCCAATGCGATAGAAGCGACCTTGCATGATATGCAACTCGCAAAGCCGATGGATCGCTTGGTATGTGGTGATGTGGGTTTTGGTAAAACAGAAGTGGCAATGCGCGCAGCATTTCTTGCGGTTCAAAACAATAGACAAGTGGCGGTATTGGTTCCAACCACTTTGTTGGCACAGCAACATTTCGAGTCTTTTAAAGACCGATTTGCAGATTGGCCTATTCGTATTGAAGTGCTTTCACGCTTTGGAAGTAACAAAGCACATCTCAAAGTCATTGAAGATTTAATCAATGGTAAAGTGGATATCGTAATTGGTACGCATAAGATTCTGCAAGAAAATGTACAGTTTAAAAATTTAGGCTTAATGATCGTAGATGAAGAGCATCGCTTTGGTGTACGTGATAAAGAGCGGATCAAAGCCATGCGTGCTGATGTGGATATGTTAACGCTAACCGCGACACCTATTCCAAGAACGTTGAATATGGCATTTTCAGGCATGCGTGATCTTTCTATTATTGCTACGCCACCAGCTCGTCGTTTAGCTGTCAAAACGTTTGTAAATGAACAAACAGATGCCACTATGAAAGAAGCAATTTTGCGTGAATTGCTACGTGGTGGCCAAGTTTATCTTTTGCATAATGAAGTGGATAGCATCGAAAGAGCAGCGGAGAATATCCGTAACTTAGTACCTGAGGCACGTGTAGCTGTAGCACATGGACAAATGAGAGAGCGTGAACTTGAGCAAGTCATGCAGCAGTTTTATCATAAAGAACATAATGTTTTGGTGTGCTCGACGATTATTGAAACGGGTATTGATGTTCCAAATGCCAATACCATTATTATCGAACGGGCTGATAAATTAGGTCTGGCACAATTACACCAACTCCGTGGCCGAGTAGGACGTTCGCATCATCAAGCGTATGCCTATTTAATGGTGCCTTCATTGAAAGCCTTAAAAGGCGATGCTGAAAAGCGTCTAGATGCAATTCAACGGGCTTCTAATCTCGGTGCAGGCTTTATATTGGCTACCGAAGACTTAGAAATTCGTGGCGCAGGTGAATTGTTAGGCGAGCAGCAAAGTGGTTCGATGCATGCCATTGGTTATAGCTTGTATATGGAAATGTTAGAAAAAGCGACCAAAGCCATTCAGCAAGGTAAAACACCAAACTTTGATGCACCTTTATCGCTGACTTCTGAGATCAATTTACATATGCCTGCGCTCATACCCGATGACTATCTAGGGGATGTGCATCAGCGCTTATTATTTTATAAACGTATCAGTAATACCGATTCGCAAGAAAAACTCGATAATATTCGTATGGAGTTGATAGATCGTTTTGGCATTCCACCATTACAAGTGAAACAGCTATTTAGTGTGCATCAACTTCGTATTAAAGCAGAAAAGCTGGGGATTACTAAAATTGATCTGGGTGCGAATGGCGGTAATGTCGAATTCTCACCAGAAACGCCTGTGCAAGCCATCAGTATTATTCAGTTGATGCAAAAGCAGCCGACATATTACAAGATGGATGGCGGACAACGTTTAAAAGTCATGGTTATGCTTGAGGAAAATGCTAAACGCATTCAATTTGCTGATCAATTATTACTAGAGCTTTTAAAAGGGATAAACGGCTAAAACTAACGCATCTTAGGATGAGTTTGTTCTAAATTAAGCCTTTTAAATGTGTGATTAAAATATACAGATAAAGGCTTGATTTATTTATGTGAAAGATTAAAGTGTTTGTCAGATACAAATCTTTTTTTTGCATTTATTTTGTGTCAAAACATAATACTAATAATATTCAGGCTAAAACCGATGTGTTAGTATTGCTCATCCATTTAATTTTGTGTCATTTATAAATATATGTTTAGTTTGCATCCACAACTTGCTCAAGATAGTTTCTTTGTCGGCGACTTTCCGCTTTCTACATGTCGTTTGATGAATGATATGCAATTTCCTTGGTTAATTTTGGTTCCTCGTGTACCAGGTGTGACTGAATTATATGAACTTAGTCAGGCTGATCAAGAGCAATTTTTGAGAGAGTCTAGTTGGTTGTCGAGTCAATTGGCGCGTGTATTTCGTGCGGATAAAATGAATGTTGCAGCTTTGGGTAACATGGTTCCTCAATTGCATTTTCACCATGTTGTTCGTTACCAAAATGATTTGGCTTGGCCGAAACCAGTTTGGGGTGCAGCACCTGCAATTCCATATAGTAGTGATGTTTTAGCGCATATGCGTCAAACGTTGATGCTTGCATTGCGTGGTCAAGGCGATATGCCATTCGACTGGCGCATGGATTAAACTGGAAATAGACAGGAAACATTATAAAAACAGTGTGAGTTGAGGTAATAGCAATTGCCATTCGAAAAATTATTGGATAAAGAGCCACAGCAATTTGAAGCACTTCAACGGATTGTTGGGTACATCATGATTTCTGTATTGGTAACGATCTATTACTTTACTTCTCCACATTCAAATTATCAGCTGTTTTTCCCATCATTTATACTTATTATAATATTGTTTTTGCCTCGTATTTCGCACATTGTGCAATACAGATTTGGTAGTAAAGCGCGGCGTTATTCATTTTTTCTGATTGATGTTCTAGTCGTTTCAACAGCTCTAGCTGCAACACATTTAAATTTATTGTTAAGCATCATATTCTTATTTGGATTGGTCTATGCTGTAATTAATAATAAAATTTCAATGATGATTAGTTCTGTTTCAGTTCTATTGGCGATTGTTGTTTTCTATTTAAACACGATTTTTATATTCGGTTTTGATGACTATTTTGAATCGACTTCTCCTGAACTGACTGTTGTTTCCTGCCTATTTGCTTTTATTTTTGTTAATTTTGCCAATTATTATCAAAGTAACCGAGTCAAACGTTTAGACGTTCAAAGGCAGACTTATTTTAAAGAAATGAATCGCTATATTGAGTTGTCTAACCAATTAAGTCGTTATGCGCCTATACAATTGTGGCAATCGATTATGCGCGGTGAAACAGAAGCGAAATTAGAATATAAAAGAAAAAAAATAACGATTTTCTTTTCAGATATTCAGGGCTTTACTGAGTTATCAGAAAAATTAATTCCAGATGACTTGGCTTTTGTACTGAACGACTATCTTAGTCATATGACTGAAATAGCGAAGCAGTATGGCGGTACGATCGATAAGTTTATGGGTGATGCGATTCTCATTTTTTTTGGCGATCCGAATTCGGAGGGTGTTGAGAAAGATGCAGATAATTGTATAAAAATGGCCATGGCAATGCGCCAGCAGATGAAATTTTTGCGCGAACGTTGGGTGAAAATGGGTTATCCAGCGCTACATGTCCGTATGGGTGTCAGTACGGGGTATTGTCACGTGGGTAATTACGGGGCTATACATCGTATGGCTTATACAATTGTCGGCCGTGATGCGAACTTGGCTGCACGATTACAGAGTGCAGCAGAAATAGATGAAATTTTGATTTCAGATGAAACGTATAAATTAATCAAAAATAATTATTTATGTACACCGCAAGCACCGATTGAATTGAAGGGAATTCAAGGTGAGATTAAAAGTTGGCAAGTCATGGAGCGTTATGACTCTAAAAAGTTTAATCAGCAATGGTTTGATTATGATTATAAAGGCTTCCAATTGGTGTTAAATCTTGAAGAGGTTCAGAATTATGAATATTCTGAATTGGTCGGTGTATTAGAAAAAATGATCGAAAGAATTAATATTCAGCAGAAACTCACCAACAATGCGGGTGTGGTTAAGCTTAATTTAGAAGATGAAATTAAATAATCTGAATGTTTAAAAACTTATTTTCTAGTTCTAATCTAAGAATTTTATTTAACTAATTTATAGAGCAATCATTTATTTAAAAGGCTAAATTCATTGGATTAGACATAATAAAAAAGGTCACATGAAGTGACCTTTTTTGAATATTCAAAAAGTTTTAGTGGTTTTCTGAAGCATGGTTAATCGTGTACTTTGGAATTTCTACGATTAAATCATCATTTTCAATTTTCACCTGGCAAGAGAGACGTGAGTCTGGCTCTAAACCCCAAGCTCGATCGAGCAAATCTGCTTCAACATCATTCATTTCTTCAAGTGCATCAAAACCTTTACGTACAACAACATGACATGTTGTACATGCAGCGGACATATCACAAGCGTGTTCGATTTTAATGCCGTTATCTAAAAGGCTTTGGCAAAGATTGGCACTTTGCTCAACTTCAAACTCAGCACCTTCAGGGCAAATTTGCGCATGTGGAAGAACTTTAATACGTGGCATATCATTACCTATTCTTTAGTTTGAGTTTGACCAATCGTCAAGCTTAGTACCTTTAAGTGCATGGTCAATATGTTGATTCATGCGTTTTGCTGCAAATTCATCACTATGGCTTTTGAGTACTTCAATTGCTTTCTCAATCAGATCGATATCATCGGTCTGCAAAGTATTTTGAAGAGCAACCTTAGCGATATTTAAATCTTTAAGCTCAATCTCAGTTAACAAGGTCGCATCGACTTTAAGCGCTTGTTCTAGTGCCTCAAGTTCACGTTGCGCTTCAACTTTAGTTTCTTGAAGATGACGCAGCGCTTTGTCTTCTGCTGCAAATTTAAAGCCATCGACGAGTAAACGTTCCATATCTGTATCAGACAAACCATAAGAAGGTTTAATGTCAATTTGAGCTGAAACATTGGACGTGGTTTCGCGCGCAGAAACAGCAAGTAAGCCATCTGCATCGACTTGATAAGTCACTTCAATACGTGCTTGACCAGCAGTCATTGGTGGAATGCCACGCAGTACAAAACGACCCAAACTACGGCAATGTTCAACCAAATCACGTTCACCTTGAACGACATGAATCAACATGGCAGTTTGACCATCTTGATACGTCGTAAATTCTTGGCGTCGCGCAACAGGAATTGCGGTATTACGTGAGATTAAGCGTTCAACCAAACCGCCCATGGTCTCAATACCGAGTGACAAAGGCGTAACATCGAGTAGCAGAGATCCATCAGTACTATTACCAATCAATTGATTTGCGGTAATGGCCGCGCCAATAGTAACGACTTCATCTGGATTAATCGTGCATAAAGGTTCTTGACTGAACACTTCCGCAACTGCATTTTTCACCGCATAAGAGCGGGTAGAGCCACCGACCAATACAACACTTTGAATGTCGCTCAATTCTAATTTTGCATCACGTAATACACGTTTACAAACGCTGATGGTTTTATCTAAAGCAACTTTAATAATGTCTTCAAATACTGGGCGCGTTAGTGTAAGGCTATGCTCTAATAATTTGAGTTGAACAGTATCTTGTTCAGACAATGCTTCTTTTGCTTTACGCGCAGAAACCATGAAATGTGCAAACTCAGCATCATCTAGGGTTTCAATATTGAGCTGTTTCTTCGCCCATTTCACGATAAGACGATCTAAGTCATCACCACCTAGTGCGGTATGACCACCTGTGGCTAAAACTTCAAATACACCTTGGGTAAAACGTAAGATCGAAACGTCAAAAGTTCCACCACCTAAGTCGTAAATCACATAATTACGATCATTTTCTAAGTTAGAGACTTGATCCAAACCATAAGCAACCGCTGCTGCTGTAGGTTCATTGAGTAAACGTAAAACATTTAACCCAGCGAGTTCTGCTGCATCACGCGTTGCTTGGCGTTGTGCTTCGTCAAAATAGGCAGGGACTGTAATAACAGCACCATTAATTGGATTCTTTAAGCTGGCTTCTGCACGTTCTTTTAACTGCATTAACAGTTCAGCAGAAATTTCGACAGGAGTTTTACGACCTTGTGCAGTTTCAAATGCAGGCATTTGATGATCTTCGCCCACTAAAGCATACGGGTGTTGAAACTTAATATCTGCTTTAGAGCGCCCCATAAAACGTTTAATGGAGACAATCGTATTTTTTGGATCAGTTGTTATAAATGGGCTGGCGTCATAGCCAAATTGCGTGTCTTGTTGAGCATAATGTATAACTGAAGGAAGTAACACACGACCTTGTTCGTCATTGAGTACTTTAGTTTTGCCCGAAAGTACAGTTGCCACAAGTGAATGAGTGGTGCCTAAATCAATGCCGATCGCAATACGATGTTCATGTGGCGCACTTGATTGTCCAGGTTCTGCAATTTGCAAGAGTGCCATGTGTTAAGTCCCTTGAAAATAAGTCAAAAAAGTAAAATTAGAATTCATCATCTAAATCGAAATCTTCATCATCTAAAATACGATCTTCAGCTTTTAAGATATCGTTCATCACTTTAACGAAGAAACGTAATTTACGAACCGTATCACGTGATTCTGGCCAGTCTTCAGCGTCGAAATCAATTTTGAATTCGCGAACTAAGCCATCAATCCACTGTTGCACTTCGCGCTTAAGTGATTGCAATTGTTCTGTTTCAACAGCTTCATCCAATTGCTCACGGATTTCTAAAGCAGATTGTAAAAACTCGAAGTCACTGATCGATTGATCTAAATGATGATCTTGTTTTTTGAGTGCCAACAAATAGCCTGCGCGACTGTCAACATTTGATAAAACCTTAAATGCTTGATTAATTTCACTCGATTTAATCAATGCTTGGTTTTTATCTTCTGCTTTGTCAGGATGATATTGTTGCTGCAATTTTAAAAAATTAGTTTTTAAAATTGCTAAATCAATATCGAGTGCTGCAGGTAGATTGAACAACTCAAAATGATTCATTGGGAGAAAATTCCAAGATAGTGATGCAGTAAAACAAAGAGGGTTTATAAAATTAAAACAGTGTTGGACACTGTTTTAATTGGGAAACGTAAAGCGGGGTAGATTATATCGTGAACGATTCACCACAACCACATTCGCCTTTTTTGTTTGGGTTATTAAACTCAAAGCCTTCGTTCAAACCATTTTTCACGTAATCCATCTCCATACCTTCAAGATAGACTAGGCTTTTAGGATCAACAAAAACCTTTACACCAAACTGTTCAAATACTTGATCGTGTGTATCGATTTCATCTACAAATTCGAGTACATAGGCCAAGCCTGAACATCCAGAAGTTTTCACACCAACGCGAATGCCTTCACCCTTACCGCGACTCAGTAAATAATTGCTGATGTGGGTTGCAGCACCTTCAGTTAAATTGATCATGAAAACTCCATTCAATTATCAATAAAAGCAGTAATTAAACAGTCGCTTTTTTACTACGGTAATCTTCTACAGCTGCTTTAATCGCATCTTCTGCAAGTACTGAACAGTGTACTTTCACAGGAGGAAGCGCAAGCTCAGTTGCAATATCAATGTTCTTAATAGCTTGTGCTTGATCTAAGGTTTTACCTTTTAACCATTCAGTCACCAAAGAACTTGATGCAATTGCAGAGCCGCAACCGTAAGTTTTGAAGCGTGCTTCTTCAATAATACCGTTATCATCGACTTGAATTTGTAGACGCATAACGTCACCACAAGCCGGTGCACCGACCATACCTGTACCCACATTTTCAGCATTTTTATCTAAAACGCCAACATTACGAGGGTTTTCGTAATGATCAATTACTTTTTCGCTATAAGCCATGATGCGTCTCCAAAACTCGGGGTCTGCCTGATAATATTAATATGGAGACATTTTATTAAAAATCAATGAGAATTCAATAAAATGCTCCAGTGTTTTGTACCGTATTAGTGTTCAGTCCATTCAACTTTAGATAAGTCGATGCCTTCTTTGAACATATCCCAAAGCGGTGAAAGATCACGTAGCTTTTGTACTGCTGTTTTAGTGACTTCAATTACGTGATCGATATCTTCTTCAGTCGTGTAAGTACCAAAGCTGAAACGAATTGAACTGTGTGCAAGTTCGTCAGAAAGACCCAATGCACGAAGTACGTAAGACGGCTCTAAGGTTGCAGATGTACATGCAGAACCTGAAGATACTGCAGCATCTTTCAAGGCCATCATCAACGATTCACCTTCGACAAAGTTGAAACTCACGTTTAAGTAGTTTGCAACGTTTTGTGTTGGATGGCCGTTAAGGAAAACTTGTTCAAGGCCTTGAACGCCATTCCAAAGTTTGTCGCGAAGTGCGCGAATACGTTTTTGTTCAGACTCAAGATTCTTGCCAGCAATTTCAAATGCTTCGCCCATGCCCACAATTTGATGCGTAGCAAGGGTACCAGAACGCATACCACGTTCATGACCACCGCCATGCATTTGTGCTTTAAGACGAACGCGAGGAGAGCGACGTACAAAGAGTGCGCCAATCCCTTTAGGACCATAAATTTTATGTGCTGAAAAGCTCATTAAATCAACTTTCATAACCGATAAGTCAATTTCAACTTTGCCCGCAGCTTGCGCAGCATCTACATGGAAATATGTTTTGTTTGCACGCGTTAATTCACCAATCGCAGCAACATCAGTCACAGTACCAATTTCGTTGTTAACCATCATGAGGGAAACAAGAATGGTGTCTGGACGAAGCGCAGCTTTAACCATGTCAGGTGTGATTAAACCTGTTTGTGGTTGTGGCTCTAAATAGGTAATTTCAAAGCCTTCTTGCTCTAATTCACGACAAGTATCTAAAATAGCTTTGTGTTCAATTTTACTGGTGATGATATGCTTGCCTTTAGATGCATAAAACTGAGCAATACCTTTAAGTGCAAGGTTGTCAGATTCAGTAGCACCAGAAGTCCAAACAATTTCACGCGGATCTGCTTTGATCAGGTTTGCAACTTGTTCACGCGCATATTCTGCTTTTTCTTCAGCTTGCCAACCATAAGCATGCGAACGAGATGCAGGATTACCAAAAGTACCATCAAAAGTAAGGCATTCCATCATGCGCTCTGCGACTTGTGGGTCTACAGGAGTTGTTGCTGCATAATCAAGATAAATAGGACGTTTCATGTCAAATACCTGTAACCGATAAAAGGGCTAAATCAATAGGGGGTGTTGTTTGGCGAATGGCAACGGTTTGTACATTGTCACGCGAAACCAAATCAGCAAGAGTGATTTTCGCTAGATAGTCGGCAATATGGAGGGAGAGTTCTTGCCATAAATCATGAGTTAAGCACATCGCACCATTTTGACAATTGCCCTTATGGTCACAGCGAGTGGCATCAACCGTTTCGTTTACAGCTTCGATGATTTCTAAAACAGTTATTTCTTCAGCTTTACGCGCTAAATGGTATCCACCATTTGCACCACGGACACTTAAAACCAAACCATGGCGTTTTAATTTAGCGAAAAGTTGCTCTAAATAAGCAACCGAAATTGTTTGTCGTGTTGCAATTTCAGCTAAAGTTATTATTTGCTCTGGTGGCTGCAATGCTAAATCAAGTAAAGCAGTCACTGCGTAGCGACCGCGAGTGGTTAAGCGCATGATCCGATACACGTGTAAGGCTAGATGTATGAATTTTAGGAATCCTGACTAAATTAGTCAAGTATTATTTACTAAAACCTACTAAATAAGTCGGAATTATAGTTAAAGGTAATTTGAACTTATTTTTATTCATTATAATGTTAAATATAAAACAAATTATAAACGATTAAAGCGATAAAAAGAATCGATGTAAGACTAAAAGCGATGTTAATTCTTTTCTGATTGCGCTGTAAGCGTTTCACACGATTTTTGTATTGTTTTACTTCAACTTGCAGGGTGTTAATTTTTGAGCGCTGCAAATCAATTTTTTCAAGCAAAGGGGTAAGACGCTTATTCGAGGAGATTGTACTCTCATCATCTTCACTAGATAGCCAAGTTTTCCAATCTGAAAGTAGTTTAGGTATAGAAAGGTTCAAAAGGAGATCACGAAATTCATCTTTCATCATTGCATCGCCTTCGATTCGCATTTTTTTTAAGCTGCGACGGTTAGCGAATACAAAAACTTGTATTAAATCTATAAGTGTACTGCTCAGTGAAAGATCCACTTCTTTTTCTGGAGCGATGAGATCAAACAATAGACCTTTGTTGGTAAATTGAATGTAAAAATCAAAATAAGGGATGTAACTATTGATTCTTATTGTAGATTCTTGTTCTATCAGCTTTTTTGCTTGTAGGCGAACCACTCGATCGTGTTTTAAAACAAACGAATAAAATGTTTCTAAGACAACCATAGCAATGTTAAGCAACAAGCGAGTATGACCCTGTTGTTGTTGCGAATCACTCATAAAAGAATCCTATTCAAGTTTACATTTCCTCGTTAAAACAAAATTAAAGTTACTGGTATTCATTTAGAAATTTAATTTATATTGCTTTGTAGAACAGTTTTACAAAAGGTTCAAGTGCATAGTTTGATAATATTATTCTATTTTGTGCAGAATATGCATGTAAAGCACAGAAAACATACAGGAGTGGTCAAGTGGATGAAAAAATGAATAACGATCATCAACAAAAAGTACAAGATGAAGAAGAAAACTCACTTGAAAAAAAGACAAAACAGCATCGTAAATCTTCTTTAGACTTTCGAAAGTACACGAAACAAATTTGGTTGGCCGGTTTGGGTGCATTTTCGCGTGCAGAAGAAGAAGGCAATAAGATGTTCGACTCCTTGGTTAAAGTGGGTGAGGAGTTGGAGTCAAAAACAGTTGAGATTACAGATCAGACAGTGGTTAAGGTTGCTGAAAAAACCAGAGAATCTGTGACGGATACTAAAGATAAGGTAGAGAAGCTTCTAGATCATCGTGTGAGCTCATCGTTGAATAAGATTGGTTTAGTGACGGCTAAGGATATTCAGCATTTAGAAGGTTTAATTTTAGATTTGCACGGCAAGGTAGAGGTGCTGGTGGAGCAGAATCAAAAATTAATCGAGCAACTTCGTAAAAAGTGATTCAAAAGACCTTAATTTGATGCTTTTATCATTTTTTGCGGGTTATTTTTGTGAAAAGCAGCTGAGTAGTATTGCCTTTTCCCCCAAAGCATTGCTATAAAGTCGTCATGGCCTTTTTTAATTATAGCCTTGGACTTTAAACAAACGATATAAGAGGACGTAATCTTCATGAATAAATCAGAATTGATCGACGCGATTGCAGAGAAAGGGGGATTGTCTAAGACTGATGCAGGTAAAGCATTGGACGCGACTATTGCTTCTATTGGTGAAGCGTTGAAAAAGGGTGATACTGTAACTTTAGTTGGTTTTGGTACATTTAGCGTTAAAGATCGTGCAGCACGTACTGGTCGTAACCCTAAAACTGGTGAAGAGCTTCAAATTAAAGCAAGCAAAGTACCAAGCTTCAAAGCAGGTAAAGGGCTTAAAGATTCTGTTGCTTAACAGCATCTAATAAAAAACGCGCCAACTTTCGGCGCGTTTTTTATTAAATAATAAAAATTATACTGATGTTCTCATTCATTCATTTTTGAATATCAGTTAGAATCACATTGAAATAAAATATTGGAATACTCATGGAATCGTTTCGTAAACTCATTAAGGGGTGGCTCGGCAAAGTCCTACTTGTTTTATTCTTGACACCATTAGCCTTGGTGGGTATCGAGGGATATTTTAGTGGTGGAAATAAAGACGGAATTGCGAAGACTGTTAATGATTTAGAAATCTCTAACACTGAGTTAGAAAATCAAACGAAAAATTATAAAGATCAATTTTTACAAATGGTTCAGGGTGATGAGTCTCTATTAAATCAATCATATATTGAAAAATTTGCATTAGATGGTTTAATTGATCGTGCATTACTGATTCAGCAAGCTGAAAAACTCGGGATTACGTTGAGCGATACCCAAATTGAGCAGATGATCGCACAACAACCGAGTCTTCAATTGAATGGTAAATTTGATCAAAAAACTTATGAGAACTATCTACGTTCAGTGGGTATGACCAATCAATCGTTGATTAACAATATTCGTCAAGATCATGGTTTGAATATGTTGGTTTCAGCGATTACCAACAATTCATTAGTGAATCCTTTAGATGTTCAACAAATTTCAAATTTGCAATCTGAACAGCGTAGTTTATTTTTATCTTCGATCAAATTAGATGATTATAAGAAAGGCGTAAAAGTTAGCAATCAAGAAATAGCAGATTATTACAACAAGCATCCAAATCAATTCAAACAATCCGCAACTGTAGATGTGGATTATGTGGTTGTGACTCCAGAAATGGCAGTAAAAGCAAATACAGATGTTACGGAAGCAGATTTAAAGCAAGCTTATGATCAGTTTGTCGCAAAACAGCAAAAAGAAGCAAAAGTTGATGTTAAGCATATTTTAATTCTAACTGAAAACCGTACTGCAGCTGCGGCTGAGAAATTAGCAAATGAAGTCTATGCAAAAATTCAACAAGGTTTGAGTTTTGCTGATGCTGTAGCACAATACTCTGAAGATCCAGGTTCAAAGTCAGCAGCCGGTGTTGTGGACGGTTATGCAGCGGGTGTATTTGGTGATACATTCGATCAAGCTGTAATTGCATCGAAAGGTGCGGTATCAAAACCTGTTAAAACTGAATTTGGTTATCATATTATTCAAGCAAATACGGCAGCTACTGCTGCACCTAGTTTTGAAGCTGAAAAAGCACGTTTGACTGCAGAAGTTCGTCAATCTAAAGCGGCAAATGCTTATGCAGATTTGGTCAATGGTTTAAATGAGTTGGTGGTTGATAGTGATGCGCTTGATGTGGTGACTCAAGAAATTAAATCTGCGCAAGTAAAATCTCTTAAAGATGTTTCTTTAGCGACACAAGATCCTGTATTGGCAGATCCTGCAGTTAAAGTAAAATTATTTAATGAAGATGTTAAAAATGGTGATCGCAATGCTTCAAGTAATATTCAGCTTGCGAATGGTCATACAGTGTGGATTAAAGTACGTGATTATACAGCAGCAGGTGTTCAGCCGCTTGAGAAAGCCACTGAGCGTGTAAAAGCCAAGCTGATTAATCAGAAAGCTTATGAAGCTGCTAAAGCTAAAGTATCAACAATGCTTGCAGACTTTAAAACGATGCCGTCACAACAAGTATTAGCGAAGCATAATCAGAATTTTGAAAATGCAGGTGTGTTTACTCGTTCGAAAGGTTTGAAGCGTGAAATTGAACGTACCGCTTTTAGTCTTGTTCCGCCTAAGGCAGGTATGTGGTCAGTGGGAACTGTTGCACTGCCGAATGAGATGGTGATTGTTGCGATTGCAGATGTTGTAAAACCATCTGTGGATTCTTTGTCCGCTGAAGAGAATCAGCAATTGACGCGCTTGTACCAAGATTATCGAGGTAAAGAGTTGTTAAAAGACTATACCGAGTATTTGAAGTCGAAAGCTAAAATTAAGTAAATAAAAAAAAGCGCTTCGGCGCTTTTTTTTATCTTTATAAGAATGTGATAAAACAATGTAATTTATATCGTATGGCTGTTTTGTTGTCGATATTGGCTTGGCGTACACAGGTAATATTTTTTAAAGGTTTGACTAAAAGCTGTTTCCGAAGAATATCCAACGCGATGTGCAATTTGTTGAATCGATAATTGCCCAGTTCTTAAAAACTGGCTGGCTAAACGTAATCGATGTTGTTTCAAATAAGCCAGAGGTGTTTCATCCGCAACTTGTTGGAACAGGCTGGCAAACTTGGACCGAGACATACAGCAAGTTTTTGCTAAGGATTCGACAGTCCAATTGATTTCAGGTTGGCTGTGAATAGCTGAAAAAGCAGGGCTGAGTTCGGTATGGGTAAGCGCATTCAGCCAATTATTTTGATCGGTTAGATTGGAGATATAATCTCGGACACATTCGATCAACATGATGTTTACGACATGATCCATAATTTTGTGTCGACCGGGTTGATTACTTCTATTCTCATCTGCGACAAAATATAAACCGATTCTTAACCATTCTGGTTCTTGTGAGTTAAGCGCATTTTTTAAATGGATAAAAGTGGGAAGTGCTTGGATCAATGGGCTGCCCATAATCCGATCCATCTGTGATTTAATGCTAAAAATTAAACTTTTATTGCGTGCATTCGGTTGACCTAAAAAAATGGCATCAGATTTTAAGCCTTCGAATAAATGATCAATATTTTCTTGAGCAACCAGATTATTGTCTTGATGGCTTTGCAGTGTATGAGACATTCCTGATGGAATGATGACCATATCACCTGCGTTTAAATGAAGCGTTTCTCCATTCTTACATTCTAAGTAAGTTTCACCATATAAGATGATATGCGTCATGATGGCGGGTTGATCTGAGAGTTCAACCTTCCAATTGCCTTCTGTTTGCAAATAAATATATTCAGTTTTCTTGAGGTGAATATCTTCGAAAACTTGGCTGAGTGCATCCATAATATATAAAATTTCAATTGCTTATAATGATTCTAATGTCATTGTACATCAATCATATGTGTTTTGAGGTCAAATTAGATGTCGAAAATGCCAAAGTGTTTTACATAGTAAATTTGGACGATTACAACTGTTTTCCGCTGAATATTTGACTGAACATATGAGGTATTGTAAGACAAAGGAATAATAAGCAGATGAATGCACCTCTCAAAATTCAAGATGTCCAAACCTTAGAGCAAAAACCGAGTGGTTTGGTTCTAGATAAAAAACGTTATCTCTGGATGATCAGCCCAGCATTACCTGTGATTGGATTAGGGATTTTAGCTGGATACCATTTTGGGCCACGACCACTTAAGAAAGTATTCGCTCTAGGCGGGCCGTTGGTTTTACATGTCATTATTCCAATCATCGACACACTCATTGGTAAGGATAATAACAACCCATCTGCTGATGAAGTGAAACTATTAGAGAAAGATCCTTACTACTCTCGCTTAGTGAAGTCATTCATCCCTCTTCAATATGCTGCAAATATTTATGCATGTTATCTCACCAGTCGTAAAGAAACCTCTTTGGTGGACAAATTGCTCCTTGGTGTATCCATGGGAGCGATTAACGGAATAGCTATTAATACAGCGCATGAATTGAGTCATAAGCCTGATCGGATCGATCATATTTTATCGCACTTGGCCTTGGTCCCATCTGGATATAATCATTTCCGTGTAGAGCACCCATATGGTCATCATAAGCGTGCTGCAACCCCAGAAGATCCAGCATCTTCAAAAATGGGAGAAACTTTCTATGAGTTTTTACCGCGCACCGTTATTGGATCTTTTAAGTCTGCAGTAGAAATTGAAAAAAATCGTTTAAAGCGTAAAAACTTAAATTTTTGGTCAAAGGACAATGAGTTATTGCAGGGCTGGGGAATGAGTGCTGTTTTTCATTCTTCTATGGTGGCTTTATTTGGTAAAGGTGTAATTCCTTATTTAACGACACAATCTGCTTATAGTATTACGCTGTTTGAGATCATTAATTATATTGAGCATTATGGCTTGCTTCGTCAGCAGGACGAACAAGGTAAATATGAAAGAACAAAACCTGAGCATAGCTGGAACAATAACAATATTGTCACCAATCTTTTGTTATATCAATTACAACGACACTCAGATCATCATGCCTATCCAACACGACCTTTCCAAGCTTTGCGTCACTTTGACGAAGCACCAGAATTGCCGAATGGGTATGCGAGTATGTTATTACCGGCTTTAATACCATCTTGGTGGTTTAAGATGATGGATCAGCGCGTGTATGACCATTACCAAGGTGACTTGAATAAAGCCAATATTTACCCTAAACGTCGTGCAAAATTATTTAAGAAGTTTGGTGTGATTGATCGGTTACTCTCAGCAACAAAATAAATTGAATCGTAGCCTAAACCCTGAAAGAAAAAGGGTTTAGGCTTTAACATTCGGCGACTATGCTGCGGTGTTATTCAATTTTCTTTAACATTCTAATTTCGCAAGCATTGCTGTGTCCCGTATTTCCTAAAGCATGTTCTAAATGTTTAAATCCCATTTTTTCGTAGAGCTTTACGGCTTGCGATAATTGCTGCGTTGTTTCCAAGTATAGGTATTGATAGTGATACTGTTTTGCAAATTCGAAACAAAGCTCGAGAATTTTCTTTGCAAATCCTTGGCCACGAATTTTTTCTGAAAAATACATTTTTTGTATTTCGAGTAGGGTGTCTTCGCCTTGGAGGCGGGAGAGACCACCACCGCCTAAAACGGTGTTCGATTGGTCGACAATGACCCAGTACTGTGCATGTTTCTGAGTGTATACACTATAGAGATCATCTAAAGCATGATCTGCTACGGCAAATCCTGATTCTGGTGCTAGGCCGTATTCTTGAGAAACATGACGGATAATTTGAGCGATTTGAGGGTTATCTTCAATCTGTATTAACCGAATATCATACATACAAATGATTAATTTGAAAAAGAGATGGATTGTTATAATACATCAACGTATTAAAATCCATCTCTCCTCAAAATATGTTCATTGTTTTGCTAAAATGTATTTAAGCACTCATTTTATTTTAGCTCACTCGATGTTTTTCCTAATTCACGACGAGCAATAATCAACTGTTGAATTTGCTGTGTGCCTTCGAAAATATCTAGAATTTTAGAGTCTCGCGCCCATTTTTCTAAAAGTTCATCTTCTGCATAACCCACACTTCCTGCTAACTCTACGCATTTAAGTGTAATTTCATTACAGATACGTGCTGCTTTAGCCTTAGCAATTGAAGCTTCGCGAGAGTTTGGCTTTTTATTGTCTGCCATCCACGCTGCTTTCATGGTCAGTAATCGTGCCGCTTCCCATTCAGCTTCTAATCGATAAATTTGGGCTGTAATATTGGATGTCTGTAAATAAGGCGTTGAATATTGAAGATCAAGCGTATCTTTAAAAATTTCTTTAATTCTTTCAAGTGATGCTTTTGCACAACCCACAGCCATTGCAGCAACTAAAGGACGGGTGTTATCAAAGGTTTCCATCACGCCAGCGAACCCTTTAGCAACATCGATTTCAGCATTGCCAAGTAAGTTGCTTGCCGGAACGCGACAGTCAATGAAACGAATCACTGCCGTATCTGAAGCTTTAATTCCAAGCTTGTGTTCTAGGCGTTCAACATTCATTCCTGGTGTGCCTTTTGGAACCACAAAGGATTTAATGGCAGCACGACCTAGCTTTTTATCTAACGTTGCCCATACGACGACGGAGTCAGCACGCTCTCCAGAGGTTACAAAGATTTTCTCGCCGTTTAGAATATAGTCATCGCCATCTTTAGTGGCTGACGTACGAATGGCTGCCGAATCAGAACCACAACCTGGTTCTGTAATCGCCATTGCAGCCCAAGTTCCCTTAAAGCGTTCAAGCTGTTCATCATTGGCAACAGCGGCAATAGCAGAGTTTCCAAGGCCTTGACGAGGCATTGTCAGCAATAAACCTGTGTCGCCATAGCTCATCTCAATGACACCAAGCGCTGTCGACATATTGACACCATTTTTATTGCCTTGATCGGTGTCACCACGTTTACTGACTGCTGCACCTGCATTAATACCATCACCACCATCATTCATGCCATCGACTAGTGAGGCGAGCATATCCAGCTCTTTCGGATAACTATGCTCACTTTTATCATATTTGCGTGAAATTGGGCGCAGTACATTTAAAGCAGTTTGTTGAGCTTGATCGACCAACATTTGAAATTTTTTAGGATTTTCTAAGTTCATGAGATTCTTCCTGATTCTTTTTTAATGATTCTAATTAATTAAGCATGTAGGCCAGAATGTACGATTGCGGTCGCGCGTAAATCACGATACCAACGCTCTACAGGATGCTCTTTAGTGAAGCCATGTCCACCCAGAAGCTGTACGCCGTCAGTACCAATTTTCATTGATTTCTCAGCGCATATAATGCGTGCCAAGTAGGCTTCACGGTGAAATGGTTTTCCTGCCTCGGCTAAGCTTGCAGCATTTAAAACCATGATCCGCATTGCTTCAATTTCGATGGCCATGTCTGCAATCAGAAAAGCTACACTTTGGCGGTGAGAAATAGGTTCACCAAAAGCGATACGTTCGTTCGCGTATTTAATACAATAATTTTTAACCGCTTCAGCAGTACCAACAGCCATAGCACACCACATTAAATTACCAAGATCCAAGAAATCATTGTATTTAAAGTCTTCATCACCTAAGCGTTGTGCAGGTGTGTTATTAAATTTTAAGGTGACTGTTTCTGTGGCTTTCAAACCCATTGCTGGATTTTTCTTAAAACTAATACTTGCATCGCGTTGAACGATAAAGATTTCAGGAGCACCATTCAACTCTGCGCTAAGTAAAATGACGTCTGCTGCTTCACCTAAAATCACCAGCGATTTTTCACCTTGAATGGTGATATTTCCATTTTGAACCAATGCTTTGGTTTTTAATTTCATTGGATTAAAAGCAGGAGTGGCTTCTTGTACCGCGAAGGTTGCTTGAATATTAGATTCTTCAGCAAAAGTCGACAAATATTGACTTTGTATTTCTTTAGAACCCCATTGGGTAATTGCATTAATCACACTAAATGTGGAGAGTAATCCTGCCGCCAATGAGAAATCACCTTTTGCTAATTCTTCAGCAATGAGGACATTACTGACGATATTTTTTTCTGCTGCAACGCCGCCAAATGCTTCAGGTAGGGCATAATAGTTTAAGCCAAGATCTGTAATGTGTTGCCATAGTTCTTGTGGGAATGTTTCATTGTGATCTGCGTTGTGCGCAAGTGGATAAAGTACTTCAGTTGCGAATTGGCTCATCGCATCTGCGGTCATTTGCTGTTCTTCAGTCAAATTTAAATCAAAAAGTGACTTTTGCTGATTGGGTAGACGTTGTTTCGGATTTTTTTTATTGTTACTAAAAACTTTTTGTGTCGCGCCAAGCGTTTTAAAGCCAGTTCGAGATCCTTGATAGAGTGATTTTTCAATCAGTTTACGTAATTTGAGTTGATCGATAAGATCACTTCCTGCAATTTTTGTGATCAAAGCCAAACCTAAGCCTTGCGCTTTATTTGCCATATTTGTCATTGTTATTTCCCTGAATCAACGGTTGTATATGTTGAACATCCTGACATGGAAAATTTTAAAAGACTATGTCATCCTTGACGGATGTATTGGCTAAGTATGACAAATTAGATAAGTGGTAATAATAGATATATCACCATAATTTTAATCATTTATTTTTTTTGTAGAATCTTAAATTCGATATTTGAATTGACCGAAATGACAGAATCTATGAAGAGTGCATTTCGGCCAATATATTGGGTTGTTAAATAAACTTTTGGATCATTTTTCTCACGTTAGTTTTCGCTTCAATAACCGTCATAAACGTGTATGCACCAATAAATTTTCGACTAATAAACATAAATTCCTTTGGCGGAACTGAGAAGTAACGAGAAGTCATTGATTTTGAAGCACGTTGCATGACGCGACTGTGCAGTTGGCTTTTTTTCCAATCGTAACGATTTTGATCATCCATAACTTGAGCTGTTAAGTCTGGATTATTTGTAGGTGAGCTAAATGCTTCAGTTGCCAGTAAGAATACTTTGGCCATATCGGGTTTTATGCTCAATGGCATACCGTCAAAGAAATCATAACCTTGCATCGCATCCACCATTTGTTCTGCGTCATGATGGTAACCCGCTGTAATCAGATTCCGAGCAACATTCAACAATTGATGATCAAATTGACGAATTGCACCGAAATCTAGAAGTACGATCTTATCGCCAATCGTTTCGCCATCACCTAAACGAACCAAATAGTTACCAAAATTTGGATCAGTTTGCATTTCACCCCATTCAAAAATCTCTCTAACCGCTATTTCTAGAGAAGCTTCGCCTAATTGATTACGTCTTTCTTGAGGAAGTGAAAGGAGAACTGGGCTATTGATAGGAACGCCACGTTCAAAAGTCATGCAAAGTATTTGGTCGGTACAATAATGATCAATTATTTGTGGCACAACATAGCGTGAATCATTTTTTAAGCGTGAGGCAAAGCGACGAGTGGCTTCAGCTTCAATACGATAATTTACTTCGCGATGCATCATTTCACGAACTTCATCAAACCATTGGTCAAATTCACGTGTTTGAGGAACCATTCGGGTTAATTTAAGCATGTTCTTAAATAAACTCATGTCTGAGTCAATGGCACTCGCAACACCTGGATATTGAATTTTAAGCACAACTTCTAGACCATCAGATTTACGTCTTGCTCTATGAACTTGAGCAAGAGATGCTGTGCCTAGCGGTTCATGGTCAATAATCAGGTCATTAAGTTTAGAGCCTAGCTGCTTTTCAAGTTGCTGCTTAATAGCAGGCCAAGCGAGGGCAACCGTTTGATTGTTAAGCGTGTTAAGGGCTTGCGTCACCTCTTCAGGTAAAAAGTGCTCACCGTAAAGCGCCATCATTTGGCCAATTTTGACGATTGAACCTTTTAATTTACCAATCTCTGCGACTAGATAGTCTGCTTGCTCTTTCATTGCTTGCTTGCGTTTTTTATCTTTTTCTTCTTCGCTTGAAAACATTGAAGTCGCATTTGATGCCGCCCAACGTGTTCCAGCCAACAGGGAAGCCTTTGCTATAGAGAGACGTCGATCCATAGATGAGGTTTTTAACTGTTTAAGCTTTTCATTCTGATCTGACATGAAAATAAAATCCTGTAAGCGAACCGAGCAAGTAAGTCATTGTAAACAATACTACATGCATTAAGCGTATTAAAATAGTTCAACTATTTGAATATTGAGTGTAAATAATGTCAATGAATTATATATGCAGAATAGCCTAAGCAAAGAATTAATTCATTTGATATTGAATTTTTAATTCTGAACGTGAAATTAGGGAGTTTCTATTTTGATCAATATGTTGTTCAAGCATTTGCACGACAGTATGGTTTAAAAAACCCAGTGCATATCCTTTGACGATGATGATACTTGGCAGTGAAAAAAAGAAGTATTTGGCATCCTCAAGAGTTGCTTCCTGAAAGATGTCATGTTGTATCAGGATTTTTTGAAAAAAACTTTTCTCATTCTGGGTTTTTTCAGAAGATTGGTCATTCCAGTAATTAAGGCGCATGGCCATTAAATTATTATGTTTATAACTCATATATAGGAGGGGGCAATGAAGGAGATTGTTTATATATAGGGGTGTGGGATGAAATAATCAAGCTAGAACAGATCAAGTTTAATGATTATCACTAAAAAAATTTAGCTAAATAACAGACTAACTAAACGCTTAAGGTATCTAATACAATGCGGAACTTATGGGATTTGATAAAATTTAGACGTAAAAAAGCGAGGTAAAACCTCGCTTTTTATCAATTGCTTAGACTAAAAGTCTTAGATAGCAACGATATCAACAGCGTTAGGACCTTTAGGACCTTGAGTAACGCTGAATTCAACTTGTTGGCCTTCAGCTAAAGTTTTGAAACCTGAGCTTTTGATTTCGCTGAAATGAGCGAAAACGTCTGGACCATTTTCTTGTTGAATAAAACCAAAACCTTTAGTTTCGTTAAACCACTTAACAGTACCTTTTACAGTATTAGACATAATATAAATCCTATGGAAATCTGGTAATTCGAGTTTTAAAAAACTCATTTGTAACTTTGAAAAAGAATGAAACTTAAAATCTGAAACGAAACGTAGGATTATGAATAACACTGCGAAATAAAAGATTTAATGAAACAACATAAATTTTCTAGTTAAGGGAATTATACACGATAATTTTCTAAAAACGATAGCATATTGTGTCAGAACGTTAAAAAATCATACTAAATGTGTTTGTTTATTGATTAAATGACTGTTTTTTAGAAAAAAATAAAAATATTAATGCACACTCAGATCAGAATTTTTATAAAATTAGATAAAACAAGGTATCATAAGCCGTTATTTTTTGCCCTTTGGAGAACCTTTAAGTGGATCAACTGACCATAAGCCCTGAACATTTACAGGAAGCAGCTGAAAACTTAACCACGATTCGAGATTTCATCCGTTTTGGGGTTACAGCACTACGTCAATATGATGCTCACTTAGGTCAAGGTACTGAAGATTTCTTTGCTGAAAGTTCTGCATTGGTATTGCAAACGCTAGCATTAGATTGGAGTGCAAACCCTGAAATTTTAGATTCAAAATTACTACCGAGCGAAAAAGCTGAATTTATCAGCTTATTAGAGCGTCGTATTAATGAAAAAGTTCCAACCTCTTATTTATTGAATTTGGCTTATTTCTGCGACAAACCATATTATGTTGATGAGCGTGTACTGATTCCACGTTCTCCAATCGCTGAATTAATTCAAAATCGTTTTGCACCCTATTGTTTAGATGAAAATCATCAACCACGCGAAGCTGCCAATAATCTGCCTATAAATAGTCATCCTAAAATGCCACGTCGTATTTTAGATATGTGTACTGGTTCTGGTTGTATTGCTATTGCATTAGCATATGCTTTTCCTGAAGCAGAAGTAGATGCGACTGATATTTCAAAAGAAGCGCTTGAAGTCGCTTCTATTAATGCAGAACATCACAATAAGCAGTTTGAAGTGGCTTTACTGGAATCTGATTTGTTTTCAAAAATTCCAGCCGAAAATCAATACGATTTAATCGTGTCAAATCCACCTTATGTAGATGCAGAAGATATGGCAGATTTACCTGCTGAATTTTTGCATGAACCAGAATTGGCTTTGGCTGCGGGTCAAGACGGTTTGGATTTGGTTCGTAAAATGTTAGCGCAGGCCGCAGATTATTTGACTGAAGATGGTTTGATTGTCATTGAAGTTGGTAATTCAGAGTGGGCAATGAAACAAAACTTCAATTCTATTGATTTTCATTGGTTAACTTTTAAAAATGGCGGTTCAGGTATTTTTGCGTTAACAGCAGCGCAATGCCGTCAATACCGTGATTTATTTATTCAATCTGTTCAAGCATAAGGAGTCGTGAACGTGGCAGGTAATAGTATTGGACAACTTTTCCGTGTAACGACTTGTGGTGAATCTCATGGTGTTGGGCTCATGGCGATTGTCGATGGTGTGCCGCCCGGAATCGAACTCTGTGAAGCAGATTTACAGCATGACTTAGATCGTCGTAAGCCAGGTACATCTAAATTTGCGACGCAACGTAAAGAACCTGATCAAGTTGAAATTATTTCGGGTGTGTTTGAAGGGAAGACGACGGGCACATCGATTGGTTTGTTGATTCGTAACACGGATCAAAAATCAAAAGATTATGGCAATATTGCGGAAACTTTCCGTCCAGGTCATGCGGACTATACATATACTCATAAGTACGGTTTTCGTGATTACCGTGGTGGCGGGCGTTCAAGTGCGCGTGAAACGGCGATGCGAGTTGCTGCTGGTGCAATTGCCAAGAAATATTTGGCTGAAAAATTTGCAATCGTGATCCGTGGTCATGTCACTCAAATTGGTACTGAGAAAGCAGAAACTTTAGATTGGAATGAAGTGCCTAATAATCCATTCTTCTGTGGTGATGTGAACGCAGTTCCTCGTTTTGAAGCCTTGGTAACGTCTTTGCGTGAGCAAGGGACAAGTTGTGGTGCAAAGCTCGAAATTATTGCTGAAAATGTTCCAGTCGGATGGGGAGAGCCAGTTTTTGATCGTTTAGATGCAGATATTGCACATGCAATGATGTCAATTAATGCAGTGAAAGGTGTAGAGATTGGCGATGGTTTTGCAGTAGCTGAGCAGTTTGGTCATGAGTCTCGAGATGAATTGACTACAGATGGTTTTCTAGCGAATCACGCAGGTGGAATTCTTGGTGGGATTTCTTCTGGCCAAGATATTCGTGTTGCGATTGCGCTAAAACCGACAGCTTCAATTACAACACCAGGCAAAACGATTAATCTTGATCGTGAAGATACTGATGTTTTAACCAAAGGTCGTCATGATCCTTGCGTAGGTGTGCGTGCAACACCAATTGCTGAAGCGATGCTAGCGATTGTTTTGATGGATCATTTCATGCGTCATCGTGCTCAAAATGCAGATGTTGTGGCGCCATTTAATCCAATTTAACTGTGTTGCACTTCATTTAAGAATCTAAGTAAGAATTTAAGTAAAAAACCAGACATCATGTCTGGTTTTTTGCATTAATCATGAGATAGATTATTGAGTGACGTCACCGGTATAGCCTTTAAGAAAAGTTAAATACGCAGATGATTTTTCACCATTGGCTTTAAGAAGTGGGCGAGTAATTTCACCTTTGTCTGTCACTAGTTTTAAGTCAATTTCTTTGGCATCTCTAAACGAATTTAAGAAACTCACAGGCACGTTAATCGAATTCGATGAATTTTGAAGTCCTGCGATTGTTTTAACTTGAGTTGCTTGAATTGTAGAATATACATAGGGTTGGCCATCTACAATAAAATTTAATTGTTGGATGTTATACGCCGTTGGGTTGTTGATTTCGGCAGTAATTTTAAAGCCATTACGTTTTTCTTCGTTCCAACGAAGCGCCAATTCTGGGCAAACTTCATCTGCTGCGCAAATCAGTGGACCCTTAGTCACCACACGTTCTGGATAGCTTCCCGCACATCCTGTTAATAAAACCAAAGCAGAAATCAATGCCAATTGAGTTTTCATATATATACCTAATTAGATGTTTATTATAGCTATGTTGCGAATATGTTAAATTTAACTATATTTGTCACAAATTGAAATGCTGAGTATGGCTTGTCACGTAGCAAATTTGTATCACAATGATGTTTTAGATATAAAAAGCTCAGATCTTTAAAAAATCTGAGCTTTGATGAGATATTTAGAGATTATGGATTTGATTTCTGACTGTATCCACGTTTAAAGGTTTTATATGCTAAAGATTCTTGTCCATTTTTTAGGATCGAATAAGTCATTTCACCTTTATCGGTAAAAATTGAAATATCAATTGCCTGAGCAGTATTGAAACGGTTGATAAAACCTGTATTCACATTGATTACGTTCGATGAATTGGTCAGGTTAGAGTTTAACACTGAGCGTTGCGCTGTTTGTGTAGAAGGTGAGTATTGATAGGATTGACCATCTACAATGAAAGTCACCTTTTGAATATCAAATTTCTCACGATCAAATAGATCTGTACGAACTGGATAGACATTACGCGTTGAATTTTTCCAGTCAAATGTGATTTCTGGACATGGTTTAAAGGCTTCGCAAATGACCTGACCTGTAGTAGCAATACGGCTTACATGATCGGAAGGTTTGAATTCAATCGCTGATTTATACTGGTTCGATGGATTTGGTTTTTTAGAAATGACCAAACAACCTGACAGTGAAAGAGACGCAACTAGAGATATAAGAACGAACTTCATTATTATCAACCATTTTATTTGATTTTCTTGTTGTTTTGGAATGTATCACATTTTTTTATGAAAATGTGAGTCATTTATCATTATTTATTTTTTGGATTTTAAATTTATGTTCTGAAATTGATTCAAATATTCATTTTATAGAAGAACTTAAAGCGCTAGATTCTTGTATTTCGGCTTTTCAAATTTAATAAATACAATAAAATAGGGTTAAAAAGATGCAGAAAAGATCCTGAAATTATATGCTGATACTTTTTAATCATAAGGATTAAAAGTAGGGAATTTTTTAATTGAACCTTTACTAAGCAAATAAGTTGTCTATTCATTTGATAGTCGTTGAAAACCTGATATAACTAAAAATAAAGGGTTAAAGCTAATGAGGTCATAAATCATGAAAACCACAGTAAAATACGTAGTCTTAAGAAGCAAAGACTATCAATTGGGCACTGTTCTATTCGAAGAAAGTTTAGATGTTACTGCCGATTATTTTGATGAGATTCCATCTGTAATTCATTTTCAAGGTCATGATTTCAAGGTAAAGTCTAAAGAATTAACTCGTAAACAAATTTTTGATGATTTTGAGGAGTCACAAAATATTCTAGTTAAAGTCATTTCATCAAACTAAATGTGGTTTAAGGTTTCCGTGCTTACACTTGATGTTAAAGTAAATAAATTAAGGTAAAAAATTTAAAAATCTTTTCAAGAGTGAGATAAATAAAGGCTGAATTTAATTCAGCCTTTATTGTAATGATTTAATGATATATTTTTGAAAATATTATTTCACAATCATGACTGGAATATGACTCGAGCCAAGAACTTCTTGAGCAACACTTCCTAAAACAAGTTTCTTTATACCTTTGCGACCATGTGAACCCATGATGATTAAATCTGCATGAATTTCTTCCGCGACATTTAGAATTCCAGTTGCAGGAGGGACACTTCGAATGATGAGGGTTTTAATGGTAATACCATGAGCTTGAAAAGTTTGCTTAATGTCTTCTAAACGACCTTGAGCATTTTGTTCAGCTTCAAGCACATATTGAGTAATCGCAGGAGCGACTTTATAAAAGTCTATACTTCGCAAAGGATCGACTGAGAGAACACACATTACGGTAACATCACTATCAAATGCTTTAGCAATTTTTTCTGCATGTTCAATTGCTGCATATGAGATAGGAGAGTCATCTACTGGGACTAAAATATTTTTATATGACATTTAAACCTCCTGTTAATGGTCAAACCTATAGATTATAAGTAACACATCGCACTCAACCATTCAAATTTTGCGCAAGATATATCAGTTTTATGTAGAGGTCTTTATATGAGGCATGTATATAATTGGATTCTATTTGAACCCGTGAATTTAAGTTATTTCCAATCTCTGATTAAGATGAAAAATTAACGGTTAATCGTCAACATGCCTTCCCAGCTAAAATAGTCCCTACTGGAGCTTGCCTTTTTTCCGGCCCAAATTCGATTGGGGAAATAACAAGGTCCAACTGATATTTTGGATTTTCCGAATTTTTGCTGGATTTGTTCATAAGCATTCATTAAATTTTCGTTATTTTGAATCTCAACATGATCTGCGAACAGTTGAGGTATGTAAGAGGCTTTAGTAATAAGATCTGTAAAAATCACACCACATTTTTTATATTTAATCCCATTCTTAAATGTACCTTTTAAGAGGATCAATGCGGAACGAGCTAAAGTCGTGACACAATCTGTAGGGTCAGTTAAGTCTAGAGATAAGTATTTACTGTAATACGGAGTATCTTTATTCCAAGGATTTGATTGAATAAAAACAATCAAGGTGCCACAGAGTAATTGTTCTTGCCGTAATCGCTTAGTCGCATCTTGTATATATTTACACAGCGCTTCATTGAGATCTTCAAGTTGAGTGATGGGTTCACCAAAAGATCGACTGGCGACAATTTGCTTTTTAGGTGGAGGTGAATGTTCTATTTCTAGGCATGATATACCTTGTAATTCCATAACCGTTCGTTGCATGACCACGGAAAATTTTTTGCCAATTCTGTGTGGATTTTGCTGGGATAAGTCATAAACGGTATGGATACCCATCTCATGTAAGCGTTTATTATGTTTTCTACCGACGCCCCAGACCTCAGATACATCAATGAGACTCCAGAAGTAATGTTTGTGTTTTAAGTCCATGGAGACTAAGTCACATACGCCAGTAAAGCGTTTCGCTTTCTTCGCCATGTGATTTGCAATTTTTGCTTCGGTTTTACTTCTTCCAATGCCGACACAAACAGGTAAGCCAATCCATTTTTGAATTCGGGCTTTCATTTCACGTGCATATTCTTCTAGATTGTAGTTTTCCGTATAGGCAGTAATGTTGAGAAAGCATTCATCGATTGAGTAAATTTCTTGTTCGTTAGGTGCGACATATGCACCCAGAATAGAATGAAAGCGATTCGACATTTCTGCATAAAGTGCATAGTTACTTGAAAGTACTTTTACGTTATGTGTTTCAACAATGTCGTTAATTTTAAAGAGGGGTACACCGATCTTTATTCCAAGGTCTTTAGCCTCTTGGGAGCAAGCGACAGCGCAACCATCATTATTTGATAACACAATGACGGGTTTACCGTTGAGGGAAGGGTTAAATAAACGCTCACAAGAGACGTAACAATTGTTGACGTCAATGAGTGCATATATTTCTTGGTCGTGTTTCATCGGAACTTCTTAATCACATTCGTTACGACACCCCAGATTTCAAGCGTTTGGCCATCTTCAAAATGAATGTCGTCAAATTCAGGATTTTCGGCTTTAAGCCAATGCATATCGTGATCAATCATTAAGCGTTTTACCGTGAACTCATTGTCAACAAACGCAATGACAATATCTTTATGCTTTGCTTCAAGACTACGATCAACAATTAACTCATCATTTATATCGAGTCCGATGCCAATCATGGAGAGTGAATTTACACGAACGATGAAAGTGGCATTGATGTTGCGAATCAGGTGCTCATTTAGATCAAGTTTTTTGTCTATGTAGTCTTGGGCTGGAGAAGGAAAGCCCGCTTGTACACGTTCAACAGCCATGGGAATTTGAACATATGTCGTTGGATCAATCTGTCGAATATCTAAAATCTCATTTTCATTTTTTGACTTGTTTAGATACTCTTTAATTTCTACGATTTTGGATTCAGGGACACGTATGACTGTAGTTGGTTCGTCGTATTTTGCTTTACGACCAGCACCTTCTCGTTTTCCGCCATACGTATTTTTGAGCTCCACTTGAATCACCTTGATTATGTAACATAATCAGGATTTTAGGGTTGCTTTAATTTTAATTCAAATGGTATTTTTCAATCAAAATCTATACAGCTTTAGATTAGAACAACTTAGATATTAATTTTCAGATAAACGGTTTAATTTTTAGGTTAAAAAATAGTCTTTTATTTCAAGGAATTATTCATCAGTATATTTTTAAGACGATAAGTCGCTATGCAACTGATCATTCTAGTTTTTGAATTTTGAATATTCTCAATAGTGTAACAGGAGTATTAGACTCGACATCGAGCATACGCTTCTCAGCCTATGGGTTATAATTGATCTTAAAGCAATGTGATGGGTGCTCTCCGTTTAATTGAGAGCAAGAATATATAAACTAATGCAACTATTGGCTGTGATAAATTGTTGAAATTTAAAGGATGTGGGCACTGATGCTAACGATTGCAATTCAACATAGATTAGGTGGATTTTACTTTTTCTATTATGCAATTGTAGGTACCTTTATGCCTTATTGGAGTCTTTATCTTTATGATCAAGGTTTTGATTTCTCAAGCATAGGGTTACTCAGTGCAATAGCGATTATTACGCGTTTTTTTGCGCCCTTTATTTGGGGGTGGGTGGCAGATAAAACCGGTAAGCGAATGTACTTGGTTCGAATAGCGACATGGATGGAGGCTGTGGTTTGGTTTTCAATATTTATTATTCCAAACGATTTTCAGTCTATAGCTTTACTGATGCTTATTTTTAGTTTTTTTCAGAATGCCATTTTAGCGCAATTTGAAGGGGTGACCTTATTTTGGCTGGCTGAAAAAAGAGCCGAATTATATGGCAAAGTAAGAAAATGGGGGTCAGTGGGTTTTATTGTCGGTGTATTCGCAATTGGAGCGATTTTAGAAGTTGTTGATATTTCAAAACTGCCGCTCTTGCTATTGAGTATCGCATTCTTGGCATTTATTTGGTCTTTTAGTATTCCAGAACCATTATCTGCACCCAGTGCTCAAAAAACCTTACAGCCTTTATTGCCGATTTTGAAGCGACCGATTGTGGCTTGCTTATTTATCATTGAATTTTTTATTCTTTTTGCTCAAGCACCATTTTACAGTTTTTATAGTAATTATTTACAAATCGCTGGTTTTAGTACCACGACGATTGGCTTTTTATGGTCAGTAGGAGTGATTGCAGAAATCATGATGTTTGCATATGCAAATTACTTTTTACAACGATTTTCATGGCGCTATTTAATTATTGTTTGCATTATTGCGACCGCATTAAGGTTTATCATTGTGGGCTTATATCCTTCAGTATTCTTGATGCAATTCTTATCGCAGACCTTGCATGCATTTAGTTTTGGATTATTTCATATGATTGCTATGCGGATTATTTTTGAGAATTTTCTTCCTGCTCAGCAAGGACGTGCACAGGCAGTATATAGCACAATGTGGGGCTTAGGAGTGGCTTCTGGAAGTTTGTTGGCAGGTCATTATTGGGATCTTTTAAAAGGTGAATATATTTTTATCATTGCGGGTATATCCACACTCTTTGCATTATTTTTTATTTTAGGTATTCCAAAACAAAATCCAATAAAATCGACGAGTGTAGAGTCAATTTGACTCAGAAAAGAGCTCAAATTAAGCTTGGATTTAAAAGTTTAATAAAATACTAAGTTGTGTTTAAGCGTGAATAAAAGTTCATTTCTAACAGTGTTTTGAGTCTTATAAGTAGATTCAATTGATCTTATATGACGACAATTATGACACTTATACTCAGTTTATGATGATGCAAAAATGACGATAAACACTATAAATCTTCCAGATAATGATAATAGAGTCGTGATTAGAGAGAAGCAATTTTACAGGTGTGAATGAAAACAAATATTTTCCAGCGTTTAGATATACTGCAATATCGTAAATATGTTGGGGTATTTTTATCAGTATTTAAGCAATAATTGCATCCCAAAATATCTATTTTAAAAAGGCTGTTTGAGACTTTATACTGTGAATCTTAAGGTGGCTTAATCACTTAATAGTTATTCACTAAATAATTGAATTATCAACTTTATCTTGAAAATTCCAGAATAAATATAATTGTTCTTATCTGGTTAATTTACCATGTAAATGAATGAAATTATGTTAATTTAAAGTCAAGGATTTAGTGAACAGATGATGTATGAAAAAAAGAGCGTTATTCATTCCATTTTTGCTTTTTGTTTCACCTTTGGTTAACGCAGATCAAGCAATACAACCTACTGTTGAAAACACGGAAGTGCAAAAAAATACGAATAGTATTCGAATTTCTGTACGCCCAGAAATATTAGGTTTGTGGGGAATGGAAATTCCGACGAATCAAAGTTGCACGGAATACTATAACTTTAGAGGCGGTAATGAAGTTGTGGTCAAAAGTGACAAAGAATGGTCGGTAGGACTTTTTGAATATCAACCTACTGAAGATATGGCCACGAACGCGCCGTCTACTTTGGTGATGCAAGTTAATTATGAGAATAATGAGAAAGACTGTTCTGGTAATCAGGTCGATCAATCAGGAGAGTTATCTCAATACTTTGTGAAATGGAATACACCGAACGTCATTAACTTTTGTTCTACTGAGCAAGATGGCCAGTGTTTTGCGACTCTCAAAAGAGTACTACCTTAATTCAAATCTAAAGCGTATTTAGAATCGTATCGGAATAATAAAAAAAGCCTCTTTGATCAAGAGGCTTTTTTTTGTCTGGAATGTCTAATGCGAATTAGGCTTTTGTTTCGTTACCTTGTAATTGCTTGAGCAAGTGATTTTCAAGGTAATGAATATCCATTGCACGTTCACAAAAGTTTTTATCTTCGAGAATTAAATCTTTGTGCAAAGGAATATTGGTTTTAACACCGGTTAGAATAATTTCATCCAAAGCTTGTTTCATTCGAGCAATCGCAGTTTCACGATTTTTACCATGTGAAATGAGTTTCGCAATCATTGAATCATAGTAAGGAGGAATGTTATAGCCCGGATAGATATGTGAATCTAAACGAATTCCTGCACCGCCCGGCGTGTAAAATTGTTCAATTTTACCTGGGGATGGCATGAAATTGCTTGGATCTTCAGCATTGATACGACATTCAATGGCATGACCTTGAACTTTAATATCTTCTTGTTTAAGGTCTAAACCTAAGCCTGCTGCCACTCGTAATTGTTGTTCAATAATATCAATACCTGTCACCATTTCAGTTACAGGATGTTCAACTTGAACACGAGTATTCATTTCGATAAAGAAGAATTCGCCTTCTTCAAACAAGAACTCAAATGTACCTGCACCACGATATTGCATCAATTCGCAAGCTTTCACGCAAGCTTCTAAAATTTCTGCACGTGCATCTTCAGGTAAATTTGGCGCAGGTGCTTCTTCAAGCACTTTTTGATGACGACGTTGAAGCGAACAGTCACGGTCATACAGATGAACTGCATGTCCATTACCATCTCCGATCACTTGTACTTCGACGTGACGTGGCTTTTGGAGGAAGCGTTCCATGTACACGGTGTCATCACCAAACCACATTTCAGCATCACGTTGCGCAGCTTGAACAGATTCAAGCAAAGTATCTACACGTTCAACAATACGCATACCACGACCGCCACCGCCTGATGCTGCTTTGACAATCAGTGGGAAGCCAATTTCTTTGGCTTCAGCCAAGGCATTGTTGGTGGTGACTGCATGTGCAGAACCAGGAACAGTAGGAACGCCAGCTTTACGCATCGCCATAATCGCAGAGACTTTATTGCCCATTAGGCGAATATGTTCTGGACGCGGACCAATGAAGATAAAACCTGAGCTTTCTACAATTTCTGCAAATTCTGCATTTTCAGATAGAAAACCATAACCCGGGTGAATCGCATCTGCGCCTGTAATTTCTGCTGCTGTAATGATGGCAGGAATATTCAAATAGCTTTCGCTACTTGCACCTGGTCCAATACAGACCGCTTCATCAACAAAGCGAAGATGCATAAGGTCTTTGTCGGCATCAGAATAGATACCAACGGTTTTAATTCCCAATGTTTTACAAGCCCGAGTGATGCGCAGTGCAATTTCACCTCGGTTTGCAATTAAGACTTTTTGTAACATATCGATCCCCAAGTATTACGCGCGGTAGCGGAATAGAGGTTGACCGAACTGGATTACATCACCATTTTTCACTAAAATTTCTTCAACCACACCGCTTTGAGTTGCTTCAATTGGGTTCATGATTTTCATTGCTTCAATGATGCCTAGCGTCTCACCAGCAGAAACAGTTTGGCCTACGTTTACAAACGGTCCTTCACCAGGGCTAGGTGCAGAGTAGAATACGCCGACCATTGGCGAAGTTTCTACTGCACCACGTGCAGCAGCTTTGACCACAGGAGCAGCTGGAGCCGCTGTAGCGACTTGCGCAACACCAGCAACAACAGGATTACGACGGGCTAATGCAATCGATTGGTCACCTTCTTTTACTTCAATAGATTGAAGATCAGATTCAATCATTAAGTCGATGAGCTTTTTAATTTTGCGAATATCCATGAATTCGTATTCCTAAGGTTAAAGATGTGTGGAAAGTTGAAGTTTTTGAGTTGCATGCGCTAGGGCAAATGAATAGCCTTGTGCGCCAAGACCACAAATTACGCCAACAGCTTTGTCTGATAAAAATGAGTGATGTCTAAATGCTTCACGAGCATGAACATTCGATAAATGTACTTCAATAAAAGGAATGGCAACGCCTAAAAGTGCATCACGTACAGCAACAGAAGTGTGAGTTAGTGCTGCTGGATTGATAATAATAAACTGAATTTTTTCTTCTTGTGCTTGATGAATGCGGTCGACAATGGCGCCTTCCCAATTACTTTGGAAGGTTTCGAGTTGAATGGCACTTTCTTGGGCTTGTGTCTTCAGTTGTTGATTAATGTCTTCTAAGGTGAGATGACCGTATACATCTGGTTCTCGCTGTCCTAGCAAATTTAAATTTGGTCCATGTATGACCAAGACGGTCGAACTCATGAAGATTGCTCCAGTACTTAAGTTGCACAAAATATTTACAAGATGCCTGCAAAGTTTGCGTATTATGGCATGTTTTGCCACTTATATAATGTAAAATGTTTTGAAACAAGTGAAATCATGTACACCAATATAGGGCTACATTCTGGAAACTTTGCAAAGAATTCACAATGTTAAAAGATGACATTTTTTAATTTTTTTTTTAATTTTTTAATTCAACTCGAATTGACCAAAACTAGTCATTAAGTATATTTAAGCAGTCGATGTAACCCAGTAAGCATGCGAAATATTTCTAAATGATGACATGGCTTCAAAGAGGTTATTGTTGCGCATTGGAGGATAGATTTGAAGATTAAAATACAGTAGACATACAATATTGAAGTGAACTATTTTTTCAAACATCACTTAAATTTGAAATATTTGATGACCCATATTATCTAAAGTTTGCTAGATATGATGAATATAAAAACGGATTGAATATCAATTTAAGAAGCGTTTAAAGATTTTAATAAGAATATTTTTATTCATATATAACATGCATTTGTTTGCTTTTTTTTAGTGTAATTCGATAGAGGAGTGAATTTGTGAATTCATCAGTAGTTTTTGATACACCATACAGGGGTTGTTTCATATTCTTATCATAGGTTTAAAAAATGCGTATAAATGTTTAAGAAACTATTTAATTGAAAATTGAAATTTATCATTAAAAGGGCAGAGTACTGTCTTTTGATAAGATCAATTTTGCGCCATATGATCTTAAACGATATAAAAGCAGTTAAGTTTTAGGCTAAATATTAAACAATCTCATAAAAGGTACGACTGACTTTTTAGTTCATAGATGAGAGGGATCGTGCTCATCACCATAGACTGAGTTGTATGAGATTGATTGGCAAAAGTTAAGATTTTGCAAAGATGAATAATCTAGGTTTAATCGGGTTTGTTTGTTTTATATCCAACGCTCTGAATTTTAAAAACATCATTCTGAAAATTTAAAATAATAAAAGCCTTTGCGATAATCTATATTTTTTAAATCAGGCAAATCAATGCATCATCTCTAAGCGATATAACCTACCTATTTTAAAGCGCAGTTTGAATCATTGTATTTAATTGCTCCATTTTTTGAGTCAGTTGATTCATCATGATTTGAGACATGCGTGACATTTGACGTTTGGGGGCAACACACAACGCAATAGTCAGAGAATGAAGTCCTTTTTCTTGAATGGGAACAAAGACTAATTCTTGACGCTGCAACATCGGATAAGCATCTAAATAACTCAGAATACCAATGCCCGTACTCTTTTTTAATATTGCAGTAATCATTCTAATGTCGTTACATTCTGTTTTTACTCGGGGTGTAAAAGCATGATGTTTATATAAAGAATTTGCATAATCATGAATAATAAGGGGAGCGGAAGGAATAAGATGGTGATATTCGATCGTATCTGAAAAAAAGATTTTTTCTTGCTTTGAAAGTGGATGATCATGGGCCAAAACAAAACCGATTGGAATTTCTAAAAATGAAACGACCTCCAAATGATTATGCGCTTTAGGATTAAGAATGAGGCCAAAATCAAGTTCAGTGTTCATGATTTTTTGAGCAATGACTTCACTATCATTCATACAAATGTTGAAGTTAATCCAAGGATATTGTTGATAGAGAGAGGCTAAAACATCAATGATAAAACCCTCGCTCAGTGCGCCAATTAAACCAAATTCAATTGATCCACGTTTCAGTCCTTGAATTTCATCAAAGCGGATTTTAGTTTGTTGGAAGTCTTTTTGCCAACGCATTAAATCTGCGTAAAGCAGTTCGCCTGCTAACGTTAATTTCAAACCAGTGCTCAAACGTTCAAACAGTAAAATCCCCATGTCATCTTCAGCAAGAGAAATTTGCCGATGTACAGCAGACACTGAAATATAAAGCTCTTCAGATGCTTTTCGGAAACTACCATGCTTGGCAACAGCGATAAAATAATCAGTAAAACGTGAAAAAGGCATATTTATCATTTATTACATCAGTTAATAAAGTGGGTAATCAAATTTGATCTCTATTTGATATGCACATTACGTTCCAATTCTTTTGAAATTTGCATGATGATGGATCTTTAATGAGAGCAAGCTGTACTGAATAAGCATTCTAATTTTAAGAACAGGTAATTCAAATCATACGAATGGACAGAAAGATCATGCAGTTTGATACTGAGTTTCATCGAAGTGATTGGTTCGTTCTTTGATCAATAATGTTTGAATTAATTTTCGAACCAAGACTTAAATGGAAGTCTATTTTGAAACGTCATAAAGGTGAACGCATGAATGCCATTCCAGTGATCAATTTGTTTAATAAACCGTGTTATAGCCAGTTTGAAGATCGCGACTGGGGTATTTTGGCACAGCACTGGTATCCTGTCGCGCGTATTCAAGATGTCAGCACAACCCCGCAACAAGTGATGTTGTTAGATGTAAAGATGGCATTGTATAAAACTGAAAGTGGGGCGATACAATTGGTACGAGATATTTGCCCACATCGTGGAGTGCCGCTTACCAAGGGGTGGGTTTCTGGAGAAAATATTGTCTGTCCATACCATGGCTTGCACTATAACGCCGAAGGAGAGTGCGTAAAGATACCGGCTCAACCCGAGTTAAAGAAAATTTCATCGCGTTTTTCTTTAACCAAATTTCCTGTTATTGAAAAATATGGTTTGATTTGGACCAGCATATTTTCACGAGATGAGCGTGCAGCAAATTTTCCAAACTTGCACACTTGGGATTCTGAAGACTATCAGTCAATTTTACCGCCCTATGTCGATATTGCAGGTTCAAGCGGACGTCAGTTGGAAGGGTTTATTGATGTTGCTCATTTTGCTTGGGTTCATCAAGAGTCATTTGCATCGCGTGATAATCCAGTGGTTCCTCAATATTCAACAATCAAAACAGCTTATGGTTTACAGACTGAATATATCAGCGATGTGAGTAATTACCCGCACGGTATGCAAGATTTAGCGCCTGAAGGATTTCTCTGGAAAAGAACGTTTGATGTTTATCCACCTTTTACAGCGACATTACGCGTAGACTTTCCTAACAGTGGTGTTTTAAATATTTTAAATGCATGTTGTCCTGTATCGCATAATAAAACCCGTTTATTTGTGCCTTTAACGCGTAACTTTGATACGACGAGTGATTTACAAGCTGTTTATGATTTTAATGCACAAATTTTTGCAGAAGATCAAGACATGGTAGAAAGTCAAAAACCTGAAGAGCTTCCTTTAGATATATCGATGGAAGCTCATTTTGAAGCGGATCGTTCATCTACGATGTATCGACGAATTTTAGCGGAATGGGGACTCAGTAAGCGTTATATCGTTTAACGATGCCTGATTTTAATGAAAGCTTAACATTGTATATCAACATTTAATATTAATGCTGACCAAGTAAAATTCAGATGAAATGCTTAAGTCGGCTTATTAAATTTGAAATCACATCATTATCGAAAACCATCAAGTTTAAGTTTCGCTATGATTTTGAAAGGCCATATTAAGTAACTTATGATGAATAAAGCGAAGTTTATCAAGCACAACATCGGACAATGTAAATGGATAAGCATCATCTAATCCCATGCTTCGATTTAATGCATTTAAATTAAAGGTCACGGTCATCCAATTTTTGAGGACTTCTTCGAAATCTTGAGCGCCTATAGGATCTTCTAAAAACTCTAAATTATTTAAATCACTTTTGTTGGTCTTAACCACGAGTCCAGCATGATAAGCCGTTTCTAAAGTATCCATCATGTGTAGATAGTGTGCCCACGTTTCAGCCCAGTCCTCCCAAGGATGAGTGCTGGCATAAGAGCTAATAAACTGTGTTTCCCAGTTGGACGGGGCACCAAAGTTATAATGTGCTTTGAGCGCTTCTGCATAGTCTTGGCGTTCATCACCAAATAACACTCTAAACTCATCAATTAATTCTGGATGTAAGTGTTGCATCAAATCGAAGTAATAATGCCCACTTTCATGTCTAAAATGCCCCAATAATGTGCGATAGTTTTCACCCATTTTAACCCGTGTGGTTTCTCTATAGACGACATCTGCCTCAGTGGCATTTAAAGTGATTAAGCCATAGGAGTGTCCTGTGATGACAAGTCTGCCAGGTTCAGGCATTAAAAAATTAAATCTTAAACCACCACGATCATGATCTGATTTTTTGGGTCTGGGCATAATATTAAGTCTTTGCATTAAATACAAAAAACGACGCTTTGCGTGTTCTAAACGACTCCAATAGAGAGTGTGATCTGGATTATCGAGGTTGGGTATGATGTGGGTGAGTATGCAAGACTCGCAGTAAATTTCTGGAGAGTCTGCGGGAATCATCCAATTACAAACTTGATGATGTGTGTAATTAAAGCAAGGTTTGTACAACTTCGTTTTAAAGTTGGAATTGAATGCTCTCCAGCGTGTTTGATTATATTTTTCAAAACTTCCCATATCTTTTTCTGAGGCAACATAGCCGAGTGCCTTGTGACAATTCGTACATTGAGAATTGGCAAAGAAAATCTGACTTTGACAATTTGCACAAGCGAAATATTTCATCAGCGATCCTGTTGTTCTTTCAAAATGGGAAAGCAAGATATCCATTGTAGGGGGATGTCTATTTTATATAAGTGATTTTGTTGTAAAGCGAATTAAGCAACTCGAAATTAACCAACTCCCAATTAATCAATTCAAAACTAAGCGATTCAAAATTAAAACATTGAATTCCTGATTTACAGTCTTTATCAGGAACTTGTAGATAGATAGAATTATCTATAGATGATTCTATATTTTAAAAGAATAAATATAGATCCCAAGGGTATGTTACAAATATTTTTAAGGATAATGTCTAAAATTTTTGTATTGAAAAAAACAGTCTTCAGGATGATCATGAATGGATATATTTGTGTAATTTTCACTTAATTTATGATTTATAGATTGATCATTTGATATTGACCCTTTGATATTGAAATGTTGTGATGAATCAGTGAATAACATCATTTAATATTTTAATAACATTAAAACTTATTGTCAGACAGCATATCGCTGTTTATTTAAGGTCTGAACCATGCATAAACAAAATCTACAAAATCCAGATCCAAATCTATTCGCACTTCATAATCGTTTGTTTTTTAGGTTGTTCCAAACCAGTAATACTTTAGATCGTCAAAGTATTAATGAGTTGAAGATTTCACCTATTCATTGGGCTGTGTTGGGTGCGCTTTCACGTCCTTCCGTAAAATCGGGGATGTCCTTTTCAGATTTGACTCAATATTTGGGCGTAAGCAGGCAGAGTCTAGATGGAGTTTTAAAAAGGTTAGAAAAAGAAGGAGAGTTAAGTCGAGTAACCGATACGCTGGATCGTCGTGTCAAAAATGTTGCATTAACTGCTCAGGGCGAAGAGGTTTGGGCAAATTTACAGCTTAAAGTCGCTGAATTTTATACGCAGTGTTTTAAAAGTTTTCGTTTCGATGACATGGTCACATTGGTACACTTATTGAATAAATTAAATGAAGAAATGATGCTGGTAAATTTGGATCCGGACACTTGATTAGCTGATTTAAAATGCTGTCTTATTTTTCTTTAGTTTTTTAAAATTATTTTAGTGAGTATTTTTAATAGATATCGATTTTTTCTTAGACTAAAGGATAATATTTTAGATTTAATTGTATCAATTGGATGATTTATATTTTGGTGATCTTAAATATAAGATAATGAAATAATTGAAAAAAATTATAATTATAAAAAATATATGTAATGCTATTGACATAATATGGCTTTGTTATTAATTTGACTGAACGTTAATTATAAATTGCCGTGCGTAGTTTTGAGTCGTGATGAACAGGATGTTCAAACTGAATCAGATACAAGTTTTAAAAAAATAAAATATCCTTCAAGGAGCGGATTATGCAGTACATAGATGTACATAAAGTTGCAGACGAAGCCAAATTCAATAAGTTTCATCGCAAAGTTTTATTTTGGTGTTTCCTGATTATTATTATTGACGGTTATGATATTGCAGTAGCAGGTGCAGCTTTACCGTCGATTATGACAGGCATGGGGGTAAATGCATCTACAGCTGGTTTTATGGCAAGTTCAGCATTATTCGGGATGATGTTTGGTGCTATTTTTCTAGGTGCACTTTCAGACAAGATTGGTCGTAAACTGACAATTGCGATTTGCGTATTTTTATTTAGTGTCTTTACAGCCGCTGCGGGTTTTACCAATGATCCCATCACTTTCAGTATCATGCGCTTTATTGCTGGACTGGGTATTGGTGGCGTGATGCCGAATATTGTTGCACAAATGACAGAATACTCTCCTAAGAAAATTCGTAGCCTAATGACGACGATGATGTTTTCAGGCTATGCGATTGGCGGTATTTTAGCTGCAGTGATTGGTAAGCAATTTATCGTGCAGTTTGGTTGGGAGGTTGTATTCTTGGCGGCGGGTGTGCCCGTTCTTTTATTACCTTTCATCTTAAAATCAATGCCAGAATCATTAGCTTATTTGTTAAAGAAACAAAATCAGCAAGATTTGAAACGTGTGGTAAGTGAAATGGATCCGAGTTTGAAAATGGATTCAGAGGTTGTATTTACACAAACGACTCCATTAAATAATACTCGTACACCTGTGGCGCAATTATTCCAAGAAGGACGAGCATTTAGTACTTTAATGTTCTGGGGCGCGTACTTTACCGGTTTGTTTATGGTTTATGCACTTAGCACATGGCTCACCAAATTGATGGCGATGTCAGGTTATACCCTTGGTTCTGCGCTCAGTTTTGTGATTGCTTTAAACGTGGGTGCCGTCATTGGTGCTGTGGGCGGTGGTTGGTTAGCGGATAAATTCCATATCAAATGGGTACTGGTTTCAATGTATGCTTTAGGCAGTGTGTTTTTGTTTATGATGACATTACCAATGCCTACTGAAATGCTGTACTTCACCATTGTTGTGGTTGGTGCATGTACGACAGGTGCTCAGATTGTTGCTTACGCATATTGTGGACAATTCTATCCTAGTGCTATTCGTTCAACTGGTATTGGAATGGCTGCTGGTGTTGGTCGATTAGGGGCTATTCTTGCGCCGTTATTAATTGGTTTTATTGTTGCACTGAATCTTCCAATTGCTCAAAACTTCATGGTCATTAGTTTGGCGGGATTAATAGGTGCGATTGCATTATCATTGATCAATCATCAACGTTCTGATGCTGCAATACATGCGAGTATTCATGAGGTTGACAAGACAAAAGCATCATCTTTAATTCAACAATAATTAAAGAAGAGTCAAAAATACTAAACAACCTGAAACAGTCCAATCATGATCATCGACTGTTTCAGGTTTTAATCATGAAAAAATTGAAAATATAATGATTAGGATGATAGAGGATTACCAATGCCTGCATATTACGTTTTATTAGGTCGTGAAAATAACAGTGATGGTAGTACAACGAGTTCGTATCGTTCAGAAATACATGCACAAGGTGCTTGGAATCCACACGAACAACATATGGCACCTGCCACAGGAATTATTTCTACTGAACTTGAACGTTTTAAAGCACGTCATGATATGAGAATTGGACGTATTAGCCTTGATATATTTGGGTTAATTTCGTTTGGTGATTTTACGATTAATACGCGCATCATTCGAGCGGGTAAAACGATTGAACTGCTTGAAGCTGAAATGCAAGCCAATGGTAAAACCTGCATTATTGCCCGTGCATGGCGGATGTTGATGCAAGACACCAGTGAAATTGCTGGATTAGAAGATACTCCTATTGATAATCCAGAATCATTTGAAATTTGGGATGGTATGCGAAAGTGGCCAGGTGGTTTCATTCAATCCACAGAAACACGAGCGAATACTGCCCACAGAGCGGGAAAAGGGATTGTTTGGATTAAAACCTCATGTGACATGGTTGAAGGTGAGCCAACCAGTGATTTTGTAAAACATATGGGGATGGTGGATACCGCTAATGGGATGGTCCCTCGGCAGCAGCCTGTTTTAGATTGGGCTTTTCCCAATTTAGATTTACAGATTCATATGCATCGTCTACCCAAAGGACAATGGTTGGGGATAGAAGCAGTACAACAATTTGGAACAGATGGAATCGGATTAACCAGTTCAATTTTACATGACATATATGGTCCTTACGCACGTAGCGAACAGATTTTAACTTTACGACCTATATCAGTGACGCAGACTCATTCAGAAACTCAAAGTCACAAGACATGTCAAAGTGTTTAATTGAAGATTTTGGACACTGTATTTAGTCCATTAATTTACAGTTTTTTTGATAATTTTACTCAATTCATTTAAGTGCTATTGATTTTGAATTTCAAGAAGAAAGAGTTTTCGATATATCAGTAAATTAAGTGAAATTTTTTAAAGAATTTATGAACAGAGGCATATAAGCATAGAGGTGCTATGTGCCTTAGACGCTGTATTTTTTGTTGAGAATGATGTTTTTGGCGTTTGGCGTTAATGAAAACCATGATAATCGACAAAATTTTTAACGCCTTATCAATTTTGGATTATTGTCAAAGTAGTTTTTTGTTTTCTCACTCTTAGTTTGAGTCGGCAGAATTGTAAAATTTCAGCACTTTAAGCGTCATCGATAGCGCTATATTCTTGTGTAGAACTCTACATGCTGAATTGACACCTTTCATAAGTTTTTTTACGCAACAAACTCACAACCAATAATTCTTGATCTTCGCGTTCTTGTACTCTGGGAAGGTATTTTTTCTTATCAACTTAATAGAACTAAATGTTCTTTTTTAATTCTTAGATTCTCAAATGAAGTGCAATAGAGATCAAATAAATTTCAATTGAAAATAAATTAAAAAGTGAAAAATAAATATTACAAAAAATTTTTAGCATTGGCTAACTCATTTAAATTTTTAGTTTTGATTTGAATTAAATGTGAGTAATTTTTAAGCGAAAAATTTAAGACTTAAATAATATTAGATTTGAGTTTTAAACTGATATCTAATTCGAAAAAATGAGATTATCTAAAATAAAAAATTAATTTCTTAATTTTTATTTCAAATGGCTTTTTGGATAAATTTTTTAATAAGTATGAATAAAGGTTTTGTTAAAATTAATTTAATAATTATATTGATTTATGCGAATTTAATATTCAGATAAGCAATATTAAAATATATGGTATTGATCAATTATTAATTAAAAAACAGACTAATTTAATAGATAAAGTGTGAGTTGTTTATCATATTATTGAAATATATGATAAAAAATATATAATCCTATCTTGTAAACAAGTTTGAATGATCGTTTAATCATTTGTATTGTAGTATTTAAATTTTAGGGGTGTTTTGTAAAATGCAAACTCAAGTAATATCAAAAAAATCAGGAACAAATTCAGTTTCTACGGATAGTATCAATATTAAATTAACAGATAGTTCAATTGTTTTGGTTGATATTGCACCAGAAGAAGTGCAAGAAATAATCGTTAATGATAATCAAGTTGTTATTAAGCTTAAAAATGGTGAAACATTAACCATTGAAAATTTTAAAGCTGAATCTTCTGATCTTGTATTTAGAGCAAATGATAAAGAGTTATTTTTGTTAGACTTCGCTCAAGTTGAATATAATCCAATTGAATCAATTCAAGCACTTTTGACATCAGGTTCTAGTAATTTATTAACAATAAATGGTTGGATGGCTGGTGGCGCTCTAGTTGCGGGAGTCGGCATTATTGCGGCTGCTTCAAGTGGTGGTAGTAATGGTGGTTCTTCAGTAGCACCCGCAGATCCTTTGGTTGATAAGCAAAATTTATCCAAGGCTATTCAGAATGCTGAAGAATCATTAAAACAATTTGATGGTGTTGAAAACACGATTGTTTTCAATGCAATTGATAATGCAAAGCGCGTTTTAGACGATGCCAATGCAAATCAACAAGCTGTTAACCAAGCAGTTGAAGAATTAAATAAAACTTTAAAAGATGCTCAGATACAAGAAGATCTTGAAGATGCAGCTCAAAAAAGACTTGAAGATGCAACTTCGGCAGCTCAAAAAGACTTAGACAATAATCTTTTTGATGGTCAAGAAAAAACTGATGTGACTCATGCGATTACTAAAGCAAAAGATATTATTAATAATCCAAACTCTACTGCTGAAGATTTCGATAAAGCAAAGGCTGAATTGGATAAAGTAGTGGTTGATGCGAAGGCCGTTGAAGTTTTAGAGGATGCAGCACAAAAACAACTTGAAGATGCGATAGCTATAGCTAAACAAGATTTAGAGCAGAATGTTTTTGATGGTCAAGAAAAAACGGATGTAGAAAATGCGATTAAAGACGTTGATCTGATATTAAACAATCCAGAATCTTCGACTAAAGAATTTGAAGCTGCTAAAAATTATCTTAACCAAGTCGTATCTGGTGCGAAAGCTGCTGAAGAGTTAGAGTCCGCTAAAGAGTCATTGCTTAATTCAATTACAAATGCACAAGCTGATGTTAATTCGGGTGCATTTGACGGTGATGAACTGAAAAAAGTAGAAGAAGCGATTCGAGAAGCTGAAGCTGTATTAAATAATCCGAATTCGAAGAATGAAGATTATAAAAACGCTGAAGATGAGCTTAAACAAATTGTTGCAGATGCTAAAGCTGCTGAAGAGTTAGAGTCCGCAAAAGAGTCATTGCTTGATTCAATTACAAATGCACAAGCTGATGTTAATTCGGGTGCATTTGACGGTGATGAACTGAAAAAAGTCGAGGAAGCGATTCGAGAAGCTGAAGCTGTATTAAATAATCCGAATTCGAAGAATGAAGATTATAAAAGCGCTGAAGAAACTTTAGACAAAATTGTTGCAGATGCGAAAGCTGCTGAAGAGTTAGAGTCTGCAAAAGAGTCATTGCTTGATTCAATTACAAATGCACAAGCTGATGTTAATTCGGGTGCATTTGACGGTGATGAACTGAAAAAAGTCGAGGAAGCGATTCGAGAAGCTGAAGCTGTATTAAATAATCCGAATTCGAAGAGTGAAGATTATAAAAGCGCTGAAGAAACTTTAGACAAAATTGTTGCAGATGCTAAAGCTGCTGAAGAGTTAGAGTCAGCTAAAGAGTCATTGCTTGATTCAATTACAGATGCACAAGCTGATGTTAATTCGGGTGCATTTGACGGTGATGAACTGAAAAAAGTCGAAGAAGCGATTCGAGAAGCTGAAGCTGTATTAAATAATCCGAATTCAAAGAATGAAGATTATAAAAACGCTGAAGAAACTTTAGACAAAATTGTTGCAGATGCTAAAGCTGCTGAAGAGTTAGAGTCAGCTAAAGAGTCATTGGCTGATTCTATTGCTGATGCTAAAGCTGTTGTTGCTTCGGGATTATTGAATGGCGCAGAACTTAAGCTCGTTGAAGATGCAATTCTAGTTGCAGAACAAGTTTTAACTGATCCTTCATCTACCGATCAAATCTTCAAAAATGCAGAAGGTGTACTAGATCAAGTTGTTTCTTATGCCAAAGCATCTGAATTACTCAGTATCGATACCTTAAATCCTACTTCAGATAATACGCCTTTGATCTCAGGATCAGCACTCAAAGATTCTTATATTACTGTTGAATTCGAAGTCAACGGTAAAATGCAGAGCATCACAGTGCAGGCAGATGCTGATGGTAAATGGACGATGACCACCGAAGTACTTCCTGATGGTATTTATACAGTTAATGCCTATGTGAGTGACAAAGACGGTAGTTCGCTTGGTCCGATCAAACAAGAATCATCATTAATTATTGATACAGTTGCACCTACATCCCTTCAAGTTAAATTGGAGTTGGATTCTGGAAAACCAGGTGATGGCATTACCAACAATGGGAAGGTTTTAGTTTCGAATGTTGAGGCTAATGCAGTTTGGTCGTATAGCGTAGATGCAGGTAAAACATGGATTGAGGGTTTAGGTGATCATTTTAATTTAGCTGAAGGTAGCTATAACAACGTTCTTGTTAAACAAACAGATATTGCAGGAAATGCACAATCTGTAAGTCTTGGTAAGATTGTTGTTGATAATACAAATCCTGTGATCGAAACATTTACGATTTCTGCGAATAATTCTCTTGTTTCAGGTAAGGCAGAAGCTGGAACAGAAATTACGATTACCCAATCACTTGGTGAACAGACTACATCTCAAAAAGTAGTTGTTAATCAGAATGGTGAATTTTCTTTAGCGCTAAATCCAATTCCTAAAAATGGCGAAGTCATAACAGCTGTAGCAATAGATGCAGCTGGTAATGAATCGCCTGTAAAAACGATTTTAACCCCAGTTCTTTCAGATCAAATTATTAATTTGGCAGACAATACAACTGTATTAACCCCCGAGATTACACCTACGGTACTTAAACCAACAGGTGATGATGTTCTACAAAATAAAACAGCTCTTGCTATCGCTAGTGTTGGTTTAGGTCCTGTGTTATCAGCTGATGTGCTGACTGAGGTTTTATCAAATTCACTGAAAATTAATGTGGCTGAAGACAATATTCGAAACGTGACACTAAAATCACAATCTGGCGGTATTTCGATTGGCTCTATGTATGACTTGGTTGTTTATCGTAAAGATGAATCTTCAGGTGAATACCAACAGTATCAAGTAGAAGAACAATGGCTTAAAGCATATTTGCTCGGTGGTGTATCAGATGAGTTAACTTTAAGCTTGCCTAAAGGTGAGTATCTTGTATTCCTCACGCCTGCATATGGTTTAACAGTATTAAGTGGCTATACATTACAAGTTTTGAATGACGATATTTTAGACTACACCAATGCACTTTCAGCAGAAGGTTCGACAGCTGGTAATGTCATTACAGATATTGATCAAGTGAATGGCATAGACATTGTTCCAACTGACACAATTTTGAATAGCATTACTAAAGATGGCGTTACGACCACTCTAGAAACAACCGAAACTGCAGTTAAAGGTCAATATGGTACGTTGTATGTGAATCAGGATGGTAGTTATCGTTATGAGCTGGATAGTGACTTTAAAGGACCATTTGGAAAAACTGAACATTTCACTTATACCGTCAAAAGTCCTGCTGGTGACACTGCATCTGCAAAATTAGATATCACTATATCCAATAAAGCGCCAGAACCTCAGCAAATAACAATTAACGATACGATTGTTATAATGCCAGAACCTGTAATCACATCTCATCCAAAGCCGATTGATAAACTAAGCAACATCAAAGTATTAAATCTAAGCTTATTAGATCCAATTATTAAAGCCGATGCGGTTAAAACTTCTGATTTTATGAACTTCACTGTTGATTCAAATACAGTTCGTGAATTGACGCTGCAAGGTGATGGTATTGGTGTCAGTTTGACAATCTATTCTTTGTATATTTATCGCCTAGATAAAGCGACCAATCAATATGTCCAATATCACACAGAAAAGGACTGGTATACGGTTGTTTTGGGTGGGAAATCACCAGAGCTTCCGCTTAAGTTTACTGAAGGTACGTATATCGCTACAGTTGTACCAACAGGACTAGATGTACTCGGTGTTGCAAGTCTATTTGTCAATAAAGATACACTTTATGATTACAACATTCCTTTAGAATCAAGTATCAGAGGTGAGTCGACAGGTGATGTAACGCTAGATCCAAATGATCTACTCATTACCATCAATAATAAACAGTTCAACGGTTCTTCATTAGAGATCAATGGGCAGTACGGTGTTTTGAAGATCAATACAGATGGTACGTATAGCTACCTGCTCAATCCTGTTAATGCTGGGCAAGATGCGCCTTACGGTCAGGTTGAGTCTTTCACCTATGTTGTCCGTAATAAAGATGGATCTACACGTCTTGATAACCTCAACATTAAGATTGATTTAGCAAGCTTGAAAGATGATGTGAAGGTTGAGGCCGTTAACTTAATCAATAAGACTGAAACATATGTTGATAAAACAACTCTTGATGTTGGATTTGCTCAACGTGAAATAAAAACGACATTTAAAGTCCTTGAAGATGTAGTCAGTAAAGTTTCGATTAGCTTTGAATCCACATCGTCTCTCAATTCAAATCGTAATGTGGAATACGTAGTAAGAGATAGTCAAGCTAAGATTGTTCAAACTGGTATGTTAAATGGAACTACGGGTAAAATATTAGACCTCGGGCTTTTAGGTTCTGGTACATATACGCTTGAAGCAAAACTAGTTAACCCAGGTTCAGCTAATTTTTCTGATTCAACGATTACTTTCCAGAACACATATTTAAATGTATATGAAGCGAAGGAAATCGTTCCTGTTCAGGGTAATGTGGCGAGTAATGATATTGGTTCAGCTTCAATAATTTCTTACACTGTGAATGGTCAAACCGCTTCTGCATATTCTGGTAAAAAAGAAATTACAGTTGAAGGGAAATACGGTACTTTGGTCCTTAAACATGATGGTTCATATACCTACACTCCATCTGGAAAAGCGTTCGGAGTTGAAACTTTTGATTATATCGCTGAAACAGCTGTTGGAACGAATAGCTCTGCTAGCCTTGTTATTCAAGTGCCAAAAAATGTAATTGGTTCAGAATATCAAGATGTTGTAGAAAGTAGTGCTGCAGATGATAGTTATAAGATGGGCGCTGGTGCAGACACGCTTATATTTAATGTATTAGATCAGCTTGATGCTACTGGCGGTAATGGTATAGATACATGGACTGATTTTAATTTTGGTTTAAACGCTGACGTGATTGATGTGAGTGCATTATTGGTAGATCAAAATATTACTGATATTTCAAAATATATCTCAGTTTCATTCAAAGATGAAAATACCATTGTGAGCATTGATCGCGATGGTCAATCTTATGAAGCAGATGGAGTTACTGCCAAAGCTGATCAGTTTGAAGTCACTGAACTGCTGATTTTGAAAAATACAAATATCAGCTTGGATGATTTATTGAAAAATAATCAGTTGTTGTTCTAAAACTATCGATGCATTTAAAAATACTCGGTCAGCGAACTGACCGAGTATTAGAAAAAAGCCAGTGTAAACTGGCTTTTTTATTGGTTACTGATTCAGATTTTATTTTCGATTAAGATAGCTGTTATGCAAATCATGACAAATGCGATTATGTTGCTTAAAGCCTTAACCATTGCCTTCATTCCTGTATTAATGATTCAAGGAATTCGCGTAAAAAATAACATTTTGCATCTAAATGAGCCAGTAGGTCCGAGAGAAGGTCTAAGTGGGTCGGGTAAGCCTCTATCTATTCTGATTGTGGGGGATTCCGCAGCTGCTGGGGTTGGAGTGATTCATCAAGATGATGCATTATTGGGTCAATTGATTGATGCGCTACAAGCTCAATATGAAATCACATGGAAATTACATGCAAAAACAGGCCATAGAACTTCACAAGTGATTAAATCTATAGATGATTTAGATGAACAGCATTTTGATATCGTGCTCACGTCTGTGGGCGTAAATGATGTCACCAAATTCATGTCTGCAAATGTTTGGATCAAAAAACAACAAAAGCTGTATGCAGAGCTTATGAAAAAATTTAGTCCAAAATTGATTATTGCAACGGGCGTGCCACCGATGGACTTATTTCCAGCTTTACCGAATCCTTTGGCTTGGCTTTTTGGTCAATATGCCAAAAGAATGAATCAACAACTGAAAAAAATGGTTGTTCAGACTGCCAATATGGATTGGATCGAATATGATATTGAAAAATATCGAGCGCTGGAATTAGAGATGGCAGAAGATGGTTTTCATCCCAGCAAAGAAATTTATACGCTTTGGGCGGAACAAGTTGCAGATAAAATCCAATTGAAATTTTAATATATATGGAAGCGGAGTGATCATGACGGAATTTGAAATTGAAACGCATCCTCTTGAACCTTTTCTACCAAAGAATGCCCAATTGCTCATGTTGGGAAGTTTTCCACCGCCTCAAACTCGTTGGAAAATGGATTTTTATTATCCAAATTTTCAAAATGATATGTGGAAAATCTTTGGACTCTGTTTCTTTCAAGATTCGAATTACTTTTTGGATCTAAAAAATAAAACATTTAAAGAGCAGCTCATCCGCGATTTTTTAAATAAAAGGGGCATCGCTATCTTTGATACTGCATATGAAGTTATTCGTCAAAAAGGCAATGCCGCAGATAAATTCCTCGAAGTGGTCACACCCACAAATTTAGCAAATCTTTTGGCAAAGATTCCAATGTGTCAGCACATAATGACCACGGGCGACAAAGCAACCGATACATTGATGTTGTCTATGCCTGAGCATACGATAAAACCTGCTTTAGGAATGACTTCACACGTTCAGTTCGCAGATCGTGAATTGACTTTATATCGAATGCCTTCTTCATCCCGTGCTTATCCCTTGGCATTAGAAAAAAAAGCAGCTGCATACCTACAGTTATTTAAAGCTGTAGGTTTTATAGATGAAACGCATCCTGGATTATAGAAAAAGAATTTATAAGCAGTTAAATTCTAGATCTGATGTTACTTATTTAAATATGTAAGCGCTTAAATAAAATGAGATTTATTGTTGATTAAACATCATAATCAACATAATCCCAGAGATTTAGATAGGCTTTAATTTCACGACGGATATGAGGGACTAGGTTAAACAATGTACCGTCTATCCATAGACTTAAAGCTTGTACAGAAAGTTTATTTTGCTCTGCATCACAAAGTTTTGCACCTTTAACCAAGATCCAGCTTTGATCTTTGGTTTCAGTTTCAATACCTTTAAAGACCACCTGTAAATCCTGTCCAGTATCTTGGATTTGCCATTCCAATTCGATTTGAATATTAGAATTTGACTTTAAAACCACTTGTCCTTCAATTATTTCAGATTTATTTATACAATCATGTTCGACACGAATCTTTGCTAAAAACCAATCCTGATGAGTTAGCTCATCGAGTGTAGTGGGGGGAACAATCATCTCATCAAGATTGAATTGACGACTTAAATCAAAAAATTGCATAACGAGTGAATCACTTAGGGAGATATTTTGAATGGATTTAGCAAAATGCTAAAAACTGGAATTTTATCGTAATAATCAACCAGAGTAAAATGGGGGATCCTCACTCAACCTACTAGCTTTAATGATTTTAAATGGAGTATCTACCAATTATAGGGTTTATGAAATCTCAATGTAATTACATCATCCATTCAATAGGCAGGTATGAAACTATTTTAATAGTGAATCTTTGAAATCGAGTTGTTTCTGGATCATGTGTATGTTCAACCATTGATCCATCGGATTTTTGATCCTGCCAAATGATTTCTCCTTTTGGATTCAATTTGAGTTGATAAGCAATTTGAGGAAGGTATTGATCTAATGATGTTGAAATTTGATCCTGTAACTGGTCAGATTCGATCACCAAGCCAACTTCTGTGTTTAAAAATGCAGAACGTGGATCGAAGTTAAATGAACCTATAAAAACCATGCCATCAATATCAAAAAATTTAGCATGTAGACTCGATGCATTTTTACCTTTAGCAGGGATCACATTACCGGTCATAGCTTCATACCATGTTCTTTTTTCCCTTTCTATATATGGCTTAAACTCATACAGCTTCACACCATTTTTAAGCAAATTATGACGATATTTTGCATAAAAGGCGTGTACCAAAGCCACATCATTGGCCAAAAATGAATTGGTGAGGATACGAACGTCTATATTGTTTCGAGCTAATTCAGAAAGATATTGTTCACCTTTGGCCGTCGGTACAAAATATGCTGAGACAAGTTCCAAGTGAGCTTTAGGTTTGCCCATAATATCGATCATTTGATTGTAAATATATTGTTGACCTTGAGCTTCTCCACGAATTTTGTTGGGGCTATCTGCTACAAAATGCGCTTTAGCCCATTGTATTGGGCGTTGCTTTAAGTTTTCCTGAATCTGTTGCTGAGCAAATTCAAGTCGGTTTTCAATGACATCTTTTTCTTGAGCATTGGCTAAATATTTATTGCGTAGCTTTTTTAATTCTTGTTCTGAGCTTTCTCCCAATAATTGCTTGGTCGAATAACTTAAATTGTCATTCCAAAACTCAATGAATACATCATTGGCATTTTTAACTGATTCACCTAAAAATAGAATATCTAGATCAGTAAATTGAAAACTATCACTAGCATCGAAGTATTCACGGCTGATATTTCGACCACCTGTAACGGCAATAACGCCATCGGCAATGATCAGTTTATTGTGCATTCTGTGATTAATATTTTTTAAGCGAAATGCATAATCTATCACGCGAAAATTTCGATATTTATAGGGATTAAAGAGTTTAATTTCAAAATTGGGATGTGCTGATAAAGCCTTTAATGCTTCATCCAATTGAGTACCATTTTGATCATCAATCATTAAACGAACTTTCACGCCACGATCAGCAGCATTCAGGAGTTCAGCTAACATCATGTGTCCAATAGAATCATCTTTCCAAATATAATATTGCAAATCAAGACTATATTTCGCATTACGAATCAGATGGATACGACTGGCAATACTCATAAAAGCATCGTCCAGTGGCAAGTAGGCAGTTAAATCTTGTTTTAACTGCGGAGCGGACAGCGTGCCTTGTAACCAATGTTCCGCATGCTCGGAAGAAATCGTATCTTTCACGGATTTATTCATAGGTAAACTACATCCAGTCAGCGTTAATATGCATACATATATGGCAATTGAAGTTTGCTTTTTGAGTGGCATTATTTAGATGATTAACCTATTTTTTTATATATCTCTATAAATAGCATGTTAATGGTTGAATCTGCGATTAAAAAGAGGTTACTGTTGTAAACCATTTGTTAAATTGAACCTCTATTAAGGACTCTCTATACATGAAATCACGTGCGGCAGTAGCATTTGGTCCAGGACAGCCATTACAAATCGTTGAATTGGATGTTGCTCCACCAAAAGCGGGTGAAGTGTTGGTGAAAATTACACATACAGGTGTATGTCATACCGATGCCTTTACATTATCAGGTGATGATCCTGAAGGTGTTTTTCCAGCGGTGCTGGGTCATGAAGGTGCGGGTATCGTTGTACAAGTCGGTGAAGGTGTCAACAGTGTAGCTGTGGGTGATCACGTTATTCCACTGTATACAGCGGAATGCGGAGAGTGTTTGTTCTGTAAGTCAGATAAGACGAATCTATGTGTTGCTGTACGTGCAACTCAAGGCAAAGGCTTGATGCCAGATGGAACAACTCGTTTTTCATATAAGGGTGAGCCGATCTATCACTATATGGGCTGTTCAACTTTTAGTGAATATACCGTGGTTGCTGAAGTTTCTTTAGCGAAAGTGAATCCTGAAGCAAATCCTGAACATGTTTGTTTATTGGGCTGTGGTGTGACCACAGGCTTAGGTGCAGTTAAAAACACAGCTAAAGTCCAAGAAGGCGATACCGTAGCTGTATTTGGTTTAGGTGGAATTGGCCTTGCTGTGGTGCAGGGTGCACATAAAGCCAAAGCAAGTCGAATTATTGCGGTTGATACCAATCCAGAAAAATTTAAATTGGCAGAGCAATTCGGTGCGACTGAATTCTTAAATCCAAAAGATTTCGATCGTCCAATTCAAGAAGTGATTGTTGAAAAAACAGGTTGGGGCGTAGATCATTCTTTCGAATGTATTGGTAATACCAATGTTATGCGTTCAGCACTTGAGTGTGCACACCGTGGTTGGGGTCAATCGATCATTATCGGTGTCGCAGGTGCAGGTCAAGAAATTTCGACACGTCCATTCCAGTTGGTTACAGGTCGTAGTTGGAGAGGCACTGCATTTGGTGGAGTAAAGGGTCGTTCAGAATTACCTGGAATGGTTGAAGAATCAATGAAAGGTGATATTCAATTGGAACCTTTTGTGACACATACCATGGGCTTAGATAAAATTAATGAAGCTTTTGATTTGATGCATGAAGGTAAATCAATTCGTTCGGTTATTCGTTTTTCAGAATAACTATTTTTAACGACTTAGATTTTAAAAAAAACCAAGCCTAGGCTTGGTTTTTTTATTTCTGTTAGTGTGTTAAATCATAGTTTTCCTGAATACCACAATTTAAAATAAATTCAGGATCGTGAGAAACCAAAATCACAGCGCCGTTAAAACTTCGAATTGCTTGAGCAAGTAAATTACGTGAGTCGATATCAAGATGATTCTCAGGTTCATCGAGTAATAGTAAATCGATGGGCGTTTTTGAATGACTCATTCCAAGAAGAATCACTTTTAATTTTTCACCACCACTGAGTTGAGCGATGGATAACATTGATAAATCACCACGAATACGCAGTTGACCCAGTAAATTTCGCCACTCTGTCGGAGAGAGTGAATCATTAAAATTCATCAAGTTTTCAACAGCATTCAAATCTGAATCTAAAATGGCTAAGTGTTGCTCTAAATAAGCGAGATGAGCCTTTAAATAAATATGTTCAGATCCACTCGAATGACTTTTCTGGATGATTTGAAGCAATGTAGATTTACCACTGCCATTTTTACCACGCAAATGGATTTTTTGATCCGCATTGAGTGAAAAATGAATGGGATGTGTACTGCCAAAAGGAAGTTTCAGGTTTTTAATTCTTAAGATTTCACCCGTAGAAAATTGATGCTGATGAAAAAAGAATCGTTGCTGTTTGAGTATTTCATATTCATTTTTTTGAGTCGAAAGATCGGACTGAATTTGTTCGATCTGACGTGACTGCTGTTTTTGAATACTGGATAGACTGTGTTCAGCTTGAGATCTTTTCGCATTGAGTACCATTTTGGGTTGAGATCCAGATTGGCGAAGTTTTTTTGCTTGTTCTGAACGTTTTTGCATTTTCAATCGCTGTTCGTTTTGTTGATTCTTGATCGATTTTAAATCACGCTTCCGCTGATCAATACTGTGTTCTAAAGCATTCGTTTTTAAATCTATAAAATCTTTATAGTCATCATAATTTCCTGAGATATGCTGTAAACCGATCTGATTAAGCGCATAAATATGATCAACTTCTTGAAGTAAAACTCGATCATGACTAATGATTAATAGGCCTGAAGGATGTTGGTGGATCTGTCGAATTAACCATTGTCTAGATTCAGCGTCTAAATGGTTACTGGGTTCATCCAATAGCAAATAATGATCTGTATGTGAAAATAAATGGCACAGGGCTAACTTGGTTTTTTGGCCTTCGCTTAAATGCTCCACTTTAAAGTCAAGATCGGTCGGTAAGTTGGCATCAGCAAGTTGTTTTTCCCACAGTTGCGGAAGGTGCCATTGATGTTCTAATTGCTCATAGTCACTAAAACTTGCAGATCCATTTTCTACACGTTTGAATAGAGGCAAGATATTTTGAACATCCAAAATATCTGCAATGGTTGTTGATTGAGAAAAATCGAGACGCTGCAATTGTGAAAGATACAGATGCTGTACCTGCCATTGAACATCGCCACGATAGCTCATTTGAGTATGATCATGTTGATGTAAAATTTGCATAAGCAGGGACTTACCTTGTCCATTGCGACCGATGAGTGCTGATTTTTGTGTTAAAGACAATGAAAAATTTAAGTTTTGAAAAATGGATTTATTCGGGAAATCGAGAGATAAATTTGAAACTACACATGCCTGTTCGGTCATAGAGAACCTCTATATACAGGATATGCAAAATAGCTGGACTTATAAACGTATTATAATAATAAGAATTTGGAGCATAAGAACCAAAAAATAAGTATGAGTCATCACTTTGGAAGCGAGTCTATTTTGCACATCAAAAAAGAATGATAAAAAATTTGATGGGAAAAATGACTTACTTCATTGGCGGGTACTCAGTTAGGAATGTTTAATAAATGTGAATAATGATGAATAATGATGAATAATGATGAATAATGATGAATAATGATGAATAATGATGAATAATGATGAATAATGATGAATAATGATGAATAATGATGAATAATGATGAATAATGATGAATAATGATGAATAATGATGAATAATGATGAATAATGATGAATAATGATGAATAATGATGAATAATGATGAATAATGATGAATAATGATGAATAATGATGAATAATGATGAATAATGATGAATAATGATGAATAATGATGAATAATGATGAATAATGATGAATAATGATGAATAATGATGAATAATGATGAATAATGATGAATAATGATGAATAATGATGAATAATGATGAATAATGATGAATAATGATGAATAATGATGAATAATGATGAATAATGATGAATAATGATGAATAATGATGAATAATGATGAATAATGATGAATAATGATGAATAATGATGAATAATGATGAATAATGATGAATAATGATGAATAATGATGAATAATGATGAATAATGATGAATAATGATGAATAATGATGAATAATGATGAATAATGATGAATAATGATGAATAATGATGAATAATGATGAATAATGATGAATAATGATGAATAATGATGAATAATGATGAATAATGATGAATATTAAAGCAGCATTTTACTTATTTTTAAGTATTAATTCAGCTCAGTTAACAAAAGTATAATGATTTAACGAAGTTTTATTTATTATTTTCTATGACAAGATGATGTTAAAAGCCCAATCGAGATTAGACTTTTAACACTTCTTATTAAATTAATTCTTAAATTGCAGTTGTTTTCAGCACTTCAGCAAACGACTTTGCAACGTAATCAATATTTTTGTGGTTAAGACCTGCAGCACACATACGACCACTACGAACTAAATAAATGCCATATTTATCTTTCAAAATATCAACTTGTTCACCTGTTAAGCCTGTGTAACTGAACATACCTTGTTGTTTTACCAAGTAACTAAAATCATGTGTTGGAAGCTCAATATTTAATTTTGCTTCAAGTAATTGGCGCATTTCAATAATACGTTCGCGCATTTGTTTTAATTCATTTTCCCATTGTGCAGTCAATTCAGCATTGTTCAGCACTTCATTCACCAAGAGCGCACCTGTCGTTGCTGGGCTTGAATAAATACGACGTACAGTTGCTTTTAACTGACCCAAAACTTTTTGTGCGGTTGCCTGATCATCACAGACGAAAGATAAGCTGCCAACGCGCTCGCCGTATAAAGAGAAAATTTTAGAGAAGGAGTTGCTGACAATAAAATTCATTCCTGCTTGATCCAAAGCACGAATTAAATAAGCGTCTTCTTCAATACCTTGTCCAAAACCTTGATAAGCAATATCCAAAAATGGAATTAAATCTTTGGCTTTAAGTACAGCGATAACCTCATCCCATTCAGCAGGAGTCAAATCTGCGCCTGTCGGGTTATGGCAGCAAGGGTGTAAAAGCACAATACTTTTGGCAGGGAGTGAATTTAAACACGCCAACATTACAGGCACATTCACGCCGTTGGTTTCAGCATCGAAATATGGATAGTAGTGTGATTGAACCCCAGCACCATTAAAAATGGCGATATGGTTGTCCCACGTGGGTTGGCTCACCCAAATATCAGATTCAGGGAAATATTTTTTCAAGAAATCCGCACCGACTTTAAGTGCACCTGAACCGCCTAGCGTTTGAATGGTCACTGCACGACCTGATTGACGTGCAGGACTATTTTCACCGAATACCAGCGCCTGAGTCGCTTGATTATACGATTTCAAACCATCCATCGGTAAATAAAGTTTTACTGTCTCATTAGTCGCTTCAATATTTTTATAAGCTGTTTTGATCGCGTCTAATTGAGGAACAATATTCTCTTCGTTGTAATATAGACCAATACTCAAATTCACTTTATTTGGACGTTCATCTTTGCTGAAATCTTCCATCAAGGACAAAATTGGATCGCCAGCATAGGCATCTACATGATGAAACATGGTCTATATTCCTAAAAGTTTAGATTGTTCAAGTTTGAGTTGTTAATATATAGAAAATTAAGCTGGACTCAATACAAAGAGCTAAGACTATTTTTTATAATTCGAAATACTTTTACTTATGAGATCCAAATATATTTTGATTCTCGATCTTTTTTAAAAATTAGATCTCTTTCATAAGTCGAAATATGATCATGGAATGGCAATAAATTAATCTGTAAAAAATCCTTCTCACTATGTGAGAAGCTTAGGATGAGGGAATACAAATAATCAGTGCGTTGTGTGGATAATGACTTTTGAAAGAACTCTACTGAATATCCTTTTTCAAACTTCCTTATTCATATCATTCCACAGTTCAAAGCTTAAAATATGTAAAGATTAAGATATTTAAATTTTAAGATATGTGAATTTTAAAATATATCAACAACTAAATGATTTAAACGTAATCTCAAGGACTAATCTATGCAACTCCATGTTCAAACACACTCGCCAACAGCCGCAGGACAATATTCTTCACTCGTGTTTATTCATGGTTTATTTGGAAGTCTAAGCAATTTAGGCATGCTTGCACGTGCCTTTGAAGAAAAATATCACGTTGTTCAAATTGATTTACGTAATCATGGCAAATCTAAGCATGTAGAGTCGATGGATTATTTAGAGATGGCTCAAGATGTACTCGATACACTTGATCATCTCAAAGTCGACAAATTTTCCGTGATTGGTCATTCTATGGGAGCTAAAGTCGCCATGAAAATGACGGAAATCGCGGAGAATCGCTTAGAACAATTAGTTGTTTTAGATATGGCACCGGTTGCTTATCAACAAAATCATCACGATCAGATCTTCAAAGCACTTTTTGCTGTTAATGAAGCAGATGTTTCTTCTCGTAAAGAAGCCACTGAGATCATGAACTATTATATTTCTGAAGCTGGTGTGATCATGTTTTTATTAAAATCATGGTCGCAAGGTCAGTGGTTATTTAACGTCAATACTTTATCGAATTCTTATCCAGAAATTTTATCTTGGAAAGATGTTCCTGTATGGCAACAGCAAACTTTGTTTATTCGGGGTGGGAATTCTGAATATATCTCAAAGCCTGAACATTTTAGCGCGATTGAGCAGCAATTTTCTCAACACCAATTGATTACAATTGAAGACGCTGGACATTGGTTACATGCTGAAAAAACTGACAAGGTAGTCTCAGTCATTCAAAACTTCTTGAATTGAAAGTATTTGAACTCAAAATTTAATCAATAATTTAATAATGTAATTGAATAATAGATTGATATTTATTATTATCATCGCTATTGTTAAGAAAATCTAATCAATAGCGATGATAATCTCAAAATTATATAATTTTACTTAATTAATGAATTTAATATTAGAAAATAATAAAAATTTTACTTCTATAAAGCAGCATAAAAACGCAATGGAGGTGCGTATTGAAAATTTAAATATAGTTAGTTTGTAATATTAGATTGATATAAATGTTTCAAGTTTACTATTTAAAAAAAATGAGTGCTATAATGTTCATACTTTTATTATTATGTGATTAAATTCACTATGTATGAATTTTTCAAATAAATAACTTTATAAAACTAAATATTTGAGTGTTTAAACACATTTTTATTGAATTTTTTTTGTATATAAATAACTTAGAGTGATTGGCAATAGAACCATGGCTAATTGTTTGGGTTGAGTTGTAAGGTGAGATATGAGCATTTTAGATTTGTACCCTGATTCGACTTTGAATCAAAAAGATAGCTCTGAAAATAATAATAGTTCAAAAAAATTAATTTTATCTGATGATTTTAAGAATACTTTAAATCTGTTACCTCATTTTTTATGGGTTTCGAAAGGAAATGTAGGTTATTTCAATACGGCAATGAAAGAATACCTAGGAGTTGATACAGATTATCTCAATGATCGTGAATGGGTACGATTTTTTCATCCTGATGATGCAGAACATATCTATGTTCTTTGGAAGAACGCAAAGAAAACTGGGCGAAGATTTGAAAAAGAGTGTCGAATTAAAAATCAAGCAGGTGAGTACATCTGGTTTAATTTGATTGGTGAATATCATTTAAAACAAAAAAATAATTTAGATTGGGTCGTGAGTTGTACCAATATTCATGATCGTATGATTAAGTTACGTGAAGCAACTGACATGTTGCGTACCAATTCAGAAATGCTTGACATCAGTCTTGACTGTATCAAAACGATGACGCCTTCAGGCCAGTTAATACATATGAATCGTTCAGGTTGTTTAGCCTTATTCGGAAAAGAAAAAGTCAATAAGTTTGGAATGAATTGGTGTGATCTATTACCGTTGGCCATGCGTCTAAAGGCTCAGCAGGCGATTGATACTGCAGCAAAAGGAATAAGTGCAAGATTTGTTGGAAAGACGGTTAATGCGAATAAAATGACCTATTGGGATAATACTCTAACCCCTGTCCTGAATGATCTTGGTGAAACAATCAGTATTTTATGTGTATCTAGAGATATCACATCTAAATGTATCGCAGAGCAAAAAGTTAAATATTTAAGTGAATATGATGAATTAACAGGCTTAACAAATCGAATTGCATTTAAAAATCAACTTAAACAGTGTCTTACAGATGCTAGGGAGCAGAATAATCATTTGGGAATCATGTTTATCGATTTAGATTATTTTAAAAATATTAACGATAGCTTGGGATATTCAGCTGGAGATCATCTTTTACAAGTTTTATCGAAAAGATTCAGTAAATGTTTAAATATAAATGCTTATTTCTCACGTATAGGCGGGGATGAGTTCGCTGTTATCGTACCCAATATGACTAAAACTGAAGATTTAGAGCGTGTTGCTTTAAAAGTACTAGAACAAAATGATTTACCCATTACTTTTTCTGGAAAAATAATTAATAGCGGTATGAGCATCGGTTGTGCTCTATATCCACAAGATGCAATGGATGTCATGGGTTTGATGAAATGTGCAGATACAGCATTGAATGATTTAAAAGAGCGAGGTCGAGGTGGAATTCGCTTATATAATCCAAAGATGTTGATATTGGCAAAGAAAAAAACAGCTCAACTTTATACAGCACGATCGATTCTGCGTGAAAATCGTATTGAGCCTTTTTATCAAGCCAAAGTACGTTTAGATAATCAACAGCTAATTGGTTTTGAAGCGCTCTTACGCTGGCGAGAAGAGGATAAGAATATTCAACATCCAGCCAGTATTTTCGAGGCTTTTAGTGATTATGAACTGGCAACCAAAATTAGCGAAGTCATGCATGCCAAAATATTTTCAGATATGGCAGCGTGGATCAAAGCAGGATTAAATCTCGTTCCGGTCTCAATTAATGTTTCACCAGTTGAATTTATGCGTGATAATTATGCTGAATTACTTATTCAGCGCTTAGAACATTACCAAATACCAATAAATTTAATTGAAATTGAAATTACAGAACATGTATTTTCCGAAAGTGGTTCGGATCATATCATTCGTGCATTAACAAAACTAAAAGAATATGGTTTACGAATTTCACTCGATGATTTTGGAACGGGCCATTCGTCTATGACGCATCTACGAGATTATCCTGTCGATTGTATAAAAATAGATTGTTCTTTTGTGGGTCGAATGAATGAAGACAAATCGACTAAGTCGATTGTTGAGGGCATTGCGCGTTTAGGTCCAATTTTATCTTTGGACGTTATCGCGGAAGGTATTGAAACTTTGGAGCAAGCAAAAGCGCTTGAACTGTTTGGCTGTAAATATGGTCAAGGCTTTCTATTTGGTCGAGCGGTGTGTGCTGAAGACGCTAGAATATTACTGACCAATAACATCAATAATTTACAATGTAGAGACTCAATTAATTAAAAAAATTGAAATTTGAGTTGATGATGGTGGCAATAAATATGAAGTTTTAAGATCTGGATAAATGATCAAAAGTATAATCAAGTTTAAGAATGAATTTTAAAATTGCTTAATTAAATCACGTTCGTTAAATTTAAGTTATTTATTAGAATCGTTTTTATAATATGATTCATAAAAATTAATTACAAATAAAGCCCTTGTAAAATTATCCGATTGTGCGTATTGTATTTCTAAATATCTTTATATGTTTAATAAATACTGATGCAAACCCCGAATTTGATTTCTAACGCTTATTATTACTTTTGGCAATTTATGACCTAGTTGCCTAGACGCGTTCGGGCAACATAATGGTTGCCCATCAAGTTTATACCTGATCGGCAGCCCCGATCAGGTTTTTTTATGCATCAAATTTTAACTTTTTTGGAGTAGATTATGAAAAATTTTAACCGTTCTTATTTTAGCAACACGTATTGGTTTTACTTTAGTCAACTGGTGGTTTTAACAGCCAAATCTTCAAGACCTTTAACGCTCAGATGAAAATAGGACTGGTATTTCAGTCCAAAGGAATACGTATGAATGCTTTAAATAAGAACTTAGTAACGACACAAAATACTCAACTTGAAAAAACTTTGGTTTTACCGAATCAATTAAAACAACAATTTGCATTATCTGAATCATTTGCTTATCAAATAAAAACTCAACGCGTAACCATTCAAAATATTTTAGAAGGTCGTGATAACCGCTTATTGGTGATTACTGGACCATGTTCAATACATGACCCAAATGCTGTTTTAGAATACGCTCAAAAATTAAAAGAATTACAATCTGAAGTTGAAGACGAAATTTACTTGGTGATGCGTGCTTATATTGAAAAGCCACGTACTACAGTCGGATGGAAAGGTTATTTATATGATCCAGAGCTAGATGGATCATATGATATTCAAAAAGGATTAGCGCAATCCCGTACTTTGTATCTGCAAATCATTGAAATGGGTTTACCGATAGCATCAGAGCTTTTGAGCCCAATGGTAACTGCGTACTTTGATGATTTACTGGCGTGGGGCGCTGTTGGAGCGAGAACCAGTGAGTCGCAAATTCACCGAGAAATTTCAAGTTATATGCCGTATAGCATTGGCTTTAAAAATGGTACGGATGGCTCTATTCAAATTGCTTTGGATGCTATTCAGTCGGCATCTCATCCGCATCAATTTATGGGGATGAGTCAAACGGGCTTGCCATCGATCCTTGAATCTCAAGGGAATCCTAGAGCTCATTTGATCTTAAGGGGTTCAAATACAGGAACAAACTTCCAATTAGAAGAGATTGAGAAAATTAGATCAAAAGCACATGGTGTTTTACCTGCTTTGGTGATTGATTGCAGTCATGGCAATAGTCATAAAGATCCGCTTAAGCAAGTTCAGGTCTTAAAACAAATTATTGCCGAGCGTCATGCTACTCAAGTGCGAGGGGTGATGCTTGAGAGTTTCTTGATCGATGGAAATCAGAAAATAAGCCCCAATATGATGTATGGGCAATCGATAACAGATGGCTGTTTAGGTTGGGATAAGACGGGTGATTTAATTCGTCAGTCTGCGAATGAATTAAAGTCTGCTACTTTAAAAAGTTCTGCTTAAATTTGTGATAATCATTATTAAAAAGCCCCTAATCAAGGGGCTTTTTAATTCGTCTATTTTAAATTTAAAATAAAAGTAATTAAAACGAGTGCTTAAACGGCTTCTGAATAAATTACAGAATCTAAATCTAATATTTTCAGAGATAAATTTTAAAGTCCAGCTTCATAGCCATCACTTGTTAATAGCTCTTCAATATCTAAAATATCCGTTGGTTTTATTTTATAAATCCAACCTTTACCATAAGGATCGTCATTAACAAAGTCTGGGTCTTCTTCAAGAAGTTCATTCACTTCAACAACTTCACCAGAAATGGGTGCGTGGATGTCAGAAGCAGTTTTTACGGATTCAACAACACCGACTTGTTCACCAGCAACAATTTGACGTCCAACCTCTGGTGCTTCGACATAGACCAAATCGCCTAGAGCGTCTTGGGCATGATCAGAAATACCAGTCACGATAAGATCACCTTCGATTCTTACCCATTCATGTGTGGTGGCATACTTCAGCTCTGAAGGATGATTCATAAAAACTCCTGATTACATCGCATATTTTTCTCAGTGTTATACATGGTTTTTTTTAAAAGAGAAAGTTCTATAACGTTTATAAATATGGGTCTTTGCGCCAACTACTCGGACTACGACCACTCCAGCGTTTAAATGCACGACTAAAATTGGCAACATCGGAATAACCTAATTCATCTGCAATTTGCTCAAGCGTATAATCTGTGCGCGAAAGTAATGATGTCGCATGTCGATACCTCACTTCATCGACCAAAGTAGAAAAAGAAGTGCCTTCCGCTGCTAATTGGCGCTTAAGGGTTCGATCTGACATATGTAAGCGATCGGCGACATTTTCAATACTTAAGTAATGCTGTTCCGAATGGGTCAGGATGTCACGTACTCGCATAGAGATGCGTCGTCTTTCTCCGAGCTCCGATAATTCAGCTTCGCACTGATTAATGGCAATTTGGCTGGCAATAGGATCGGCATTCACCATTTTTAAGGCCAAATATTTTTTATCAAAACTGGCTAAAAAATGAGGTTGATCAAAGTGGACTGAATAGTGGGGGTTGATTCGAGTTAAATATTTATCAAAACCTGCTGGTTCTGGAAAATCAAAATTGATATCACCATGTAAATCATCTACGCCAGTAAGCGCACGAGCCATTGTAATCACACCAAAAGTCAAAGCCATCACAATTTCTGTTCTCAGCGGCTCTATGTCAATATCACATTGTAATTGTAATGACACTTGCTCACTAAAAGTTGAAAAGTGAAATTGCAAAAATGGCATACGCAATTGTATGAATCGATTGGCTAGGAAAAGTGCATCAGTGATCTCATTTGAGGTCATGATCGCATAGCCAATAAAACCATGAATTGAAATACGCATTTGATTACCAATATGATAGCCCAATGACGCTTCACCCGTCATTTTTCTAGCGAGGATGATCATTTCATTGGCGACATCGAGCGGAATTCTGAAATCAGGTTCAGCAAGCTGCTCATTGGTATAATTAAACGGTGCAAAGAGGGATTCTGCACTGTAGCCCCAACGAGCGACCACATCTAAAAGTAAGAGTCCGTATACACCTGGTATACCAAGATCTGAGCGGTGTGAGACTGATTTCATATGCGATCCATTGCTTCCAACATTATTCTAATTTTCAGATTCATATTGACATAAAATACGATTGAATACATTTATTTTGTAGGACAAGGCTTGTGCCTTGTCCATAGGGCTTTATTTTTTAAACACGAATATTTTGGTTGTCGAGATGAGTAAAAGGTCATCATGTTGATTCTTCGTCTGGTTAACATAGGTCACGATGCCCCGATCAGTTTTTGTTTTTGATGGGGTAATGGCTACAATTTCAATTTCGACATGAATTCGATCACCAGCACGAGTCGGACGTGGCCAACGTAAACTTGATTCGGAGCCAATCAAGCCACCTGCCACTGGAAAGCACTCTGTCCATAACCGCATGGTTAAAGCAGAAGTTTGCCATCCACTGGCTGCAATTCCTTTGAAAATAGGATGCTCAGTGGCTGCTTCTTCATCTAAATGAAAAGCTTGAGGGTCATATTTAGCAGCGAACTCTTTAATTTCATCTAGGGTTATTTCATATTCATTACTTTTGAACTGATCGCCGATTTTTAAATCTTCCAAGTATAACATTCTATTTGTCTTCCTTTGCTTTCACTTCTTGTTCTACTAAAAAACCACCAGTTTGTCTTTGCCATAATTGTGCATAAATACCATTTAGGGCAATGAGTTCTTCATGTGTGCCTTGTTCAGCAATATCACCTTGGTCCAAAACAATTAAGCGATCCATTTGTGCAATTGTAGATAAACGGTGTGCAATTGCGATGACCGTCTTACCTTGCATCAGCTCATCTAAGCTGGACTGAATCGCAGCTTCAACTTCAGAATCTAAAGCACTTGTTGCCTCATCCAAAACCAGAATAGGCGCATCTTTCAAAAATACACGTGCAATTGCAATACGTTGTCGTTGACCACCAGAGAGTTTGACGCCACGTTCACCTACATATGCATCATAACCTGTTTTTCCACGCAAATCAGTGAGTTGAGGGATAAACTCTTCAGCTTTGGCTTTTCTCACGGCGTCATACATTTGTTCATCTGTTGCATCAGGGCGGCCATATTTGATGTTTTCCGCCACAGTTCTATGCAGTAAAGAAGTATCTTGAGTCACCAAAGCAATATTTTTTCTTAAACTGTCTTGGGTCACATCAAGAATATTTTGTCCATCAATTAAAATCTGACCCTGTTTTAAAGTGTAGAAGTTTAATAACAGTTGAATAAGGGTTGATTTTCCTGCACCCGAGCGGCCGACAATGCCAATTTTTTCACCTGCTCGAATATCTAAATTAAATCGATCAATGACATTTTTATCATTGTACGCAAAGGTGACATTATTAAATTGAATTGCACCGTTTTTGATTGCTAAGGGTTGAGCATTGGGTTTATCTTCGATTTGAATCGGCTTACCCAGCGTTTTCATACCATCTTGAATGGTTCCGATATTTTCAAATAAAGCAGACGTTTGCCACATCATAAACGCAGCCATACTGTTGAGCTTTAAAATCATCGCAGTCGTCGCTGCAATTACCCCTATTTGTGCTTGACCTTGTAACCATAACCAAACAGCAGTACCCAGTACACCAAAAAACAGCACAGCTGTCAGTAAGTTAATACTAATTTCATAGGCAGTACCCAAACGCATTTGTTTAAATACACTACGCATGAAAATTTGCATAGATGCCTTGGCATACTGACTTTCACGGCCAGCATGAGCAAAGAGTTTAACGGTTTGAATGTTGGTATAGGCATCTGTCACACGGCCAGTCATTTCAGCACGTGCGTCTGCTTGCTCTTTTGAGATCCGACCAAGTTTAGGGATGAAATACAAAGCAGCAGAGACGAACAATACCAACCAAAACAGGAGAGGCAATAATAAGAAAGGGGAAACATTACCCAGTACAACACTGATGGTAATAAAATAGATGATCACATAAGTGACCATATCACCCAAAATTACCCAGAACTCTCGAACGGCCAAAGAGGTTTGCATGACTTTGGCAGATAGACGACCTGCGAAATCATTATGAAAAAAATCCAGTCCTTGTCTTAAAAGTAGATTGTGAAACCTCCAACGCAGACGCATTGGAAAACTACTAAATAAAATCTGGTGACGTATGATGGATTGCATATTGGCAAAGAAAATATTGCCAAATAAAATTAGACTGAGAACCGTCAATTGTTGCTGATGATTTTCTAAAAATGTATCAGGGGTAGACTGGCTTAACCAGTCCACTAAATGGCCAATTTGAGAAAAGAAAATCGCCTCTAAACTGGCTGTGGCAGCAGTAAATAAGACCAGTATAACGAGATAACGTTTGACCCCAGATGCTGCCTGCCACACAAAAGAAAAGAAAGTCTTTGGCAATGGTTCATTTAAGTTTTTCGTCGGATATGGATCAACTAACTTTTCAAACCATTGCAACATAGTCGTACTCAAACCTTAACTTTAGATAGATCACAGTGTAATGCTTATTGCGTGATCTTAAAATCACTACCCGTAGGATTCTGGAATATTTTTAATCCAAACTCAGGCAAAATTGCAAGTAAGTGATCGAAAATGTCAGATTGAATATCTTCATATTTACCCCAAGCAGTGGTATTGGTAAATGCGTAGATTTCGATCGGTAAACCTTCGCTCGTTGGTTGCAGTTGGCGAATAATCAACGATTGATTTTGAGCAATGCCTTCGTGGTTTTTTAGATAATAATCTACATAGGCTCTAAACGTCCCTAAGTTGGTTAGGCGTCTTTGATTATTCACCGAAGAATTAACATATTGCTGGTTAAATTCTTTCAGTTCATTGTTTTTTTGATCAAGATATTGATCGAGTAGGAGAAACTCACGTAATTTGCTTTGTTCCAGTGCAGTCATAAAATGCACACTATTTTGATCAATAATAATCGATCGTTTAATACGACGCACACCTTGTTCTTGCATGCCGCGCCAGTTTTTAAAGGTATCAGTGACGAGGCGATTGGTCGGAATGGTGGTAAAGGTTTTATCAAAATTACGAACTGTAATCGTATGTAATGACATATCAATGACATCGCCATCTGCATTTAGAGTAGGCATTTCAATCCAATCACCAATACGAACCATGTCATAGGATGAAATCTGTACCGATGCAACCAATGAAAGAATGGTATTTTGGAATACCAACATCAACACCGCGGCCATTGCACCAAAACCTGCAAGTAAGGTAAACACATCCTTTTTCAAGAAAGTGCCTAAGATCATGAGTCCACAGACAATGAATATGATCAGTTTTACCAGTTGTAAATAACCTTTAATGGGCTTATTAATTGATTTCGGATTACGCTGATAAATGACATTGAAAAGATTAAGGAATTGACTAATCGCCAAAGCAATCGTAAGAAATATAAATGCTTGGGAAAGCATTTGTACGATTAGAATAATTTTGCTTGATAAATGTGGAACTGTTTCAATCCCATTCATAATAATAATAGCGGGAACAATATTTGAAATTCGTCGAATCACACTATGTTCAGCAATGATATTACCAAAGCTTAATTTAGATCGTGTTATAAGTGCACGGATACCGCGCAAAACCACTTGTTTGGTAAAGAAATTGGCTACGAAAGCAATCGCGAGCAGAATACTCAGAGAGGTGAGCATTTCAAGCCATGGAAATTGATCAGCCCAAACTTGAATATCTTGTATCAACTGTATATTTTGCAAAAAATACCCCTTATATTCATAAATGCGCTATTTTACAAGCCTTTATGTGACAAATTATTCTTAAATAACCATTTAACTACAGGAACATAACGAGATATTGATGTTGAATTGATTTAAATCGCTTTTTGACCTGTTTTGGAATGAATAGAAATCAGTAAAAATCATTATTCAGAACTTTATTTAAGAAACTAATAAATAAATGAAATGTAGAATTTAATCTGTTCTACTTCAGCGCCTAAAATTAAGTTAAAAAATTGAGAAGAGAACTGAATAGAAAACTCCTGACAAAATCGAAAGAAAAACTCAATAAAAAGCCAATCACTAAGATTGGCTAGATGTGATGTATAGATTTAGTCGTGGTCTTACCACATTAAGTCATCAGGAATGACATAAGCTGCATACGGATCTTCTTCATTGGTGACAGCATCATTGTTGGTGCTGGAATTATTTACAATAATATAGCCTTCCAGTTTTTCATTAATACGATCTGCAAGCGCTTTAGGCAGTATCGCATAACTTTTTAGGTCTTTAGCAATAACCAAACTACCGGATACCAGCGCATTATAAACTTGCTGATTGATATAAATTTTCTTAATTTTTGCTTCATCAATAAATTGATAGGTCATGTCACCATCGGTATCGGTGATTTTGTGTTGACCAATCATTTGAACCACTGCTGCAACCAATGCTTTCTCATCTGAAATTCTTTTCTTTTCAGCATTGAGAGATTGATCTTTGGCAATTTTTTGTTGATGATCTTGCTCGATTTTAGCTTTTAAATCAGCCTCAGGGCTTTGACCTGTACGTTGCTCATGAACCGCTTGTTTAGACAGTTTCTTTGCTTTCTTATTATCCACTAAGCCTGCTTTGAGCAATTGCGCTTGTAATGCATTTTTAACCATTTTAAATACCAACTATGACATTTGAAGTCGTGAATAACGGAAATAAATAAACCAATATGCCAGTGTAAGCCCTAAACTTAAACTCGCTGGAATCAGGAATGATTGTAATTGTAAATAAGGATTGGCAATTGCTGCAATAAGACCTCCTAAAATAAAACCAAATAATATCAACAAATGTAAGATGACTTTCTTGGGTTCATTTTGTAAACCTTTAAAACGATAACCCAGCGCCAAGCCTAAGTCCGTCAACACACCAGACAAATGTGTGGTTCGAATAATCGCACCTTGATAATGACTGACCATGGCATTTTGTACACCCATTGCACAACATGCCCAAAGTAAGGCATAACTCGGATAATAGCGAATAAAGACCCAACATAAGAATATGAAGACCGTGACTAAGCTGAGCGGAATTCCATAGCGTCGACCCAATTTAAAATGGCTGTTGCCCAGAATATAACCACTAAAGCTTGATCCCAAGACATAACTGATTATAATCAAGAAAAGGAAGGCAACACTTGAGAAATCTTGCTCAGCAAGGCCGAGTGCCATCAAACTGGCATTACCAGTCATATGCGAAACAGATTGATGCAATAAAGAAATGAGACCTAGAACATTAATCATGCCCGCGTTCATCGCGAGCATGAAAGCCCCAAATTGAATCCATTTAGGTAGGATTTGAAATGGCATATCTTGAAATGGACATTAAAAGTTTATGTCTTTCAATATATTATTTTGTAGGACCGCGATCAACAGCAGTAGTGAACAAAACATCTGAGGATGAGTTTAATGCAGTCTCAGTAGAGTCTTGTAATATACTAATGACCATACCAATAGCCACAACTTGCATAGCAATATCTGTCGAGATATTGAATAAACCACATGCCACAGGAATAAGTAAGAGTGAACCTCCAGCAACACCGGAAGCACCGCAAGCAGAAACGGTTGCCACAATCGATAAAATAAGCATGGTGCTAAAGTCGACTGAAATACCTAAAGTGTTTACTGTAGCCAGCGTTAATACGGTAATGGTTACGGATGCACCAGCCATATTAATTGTAGCGCCTAAAGGAATCGCCACGCTTGCTGTGGAATCATTAACACCTAAACGTTTTGCAAGATCTAAGTTAACTGGAATGTTGGCAGCTGAGCTTCGTGTAAAGAATGCAGTAATACCACTTTCACGAATACACTGAAATACTAAAGGGTAAGGATTGGTACGTGTTACAAATGCCACCATAATTGGATTGATGACCAATGCAACAAATAACATGCTACCGATAAGAACAGTCAATAAATGCGCGTAGCTCTTTAACGTATCTAAGCCAGCTTCTGCAAAAGTCACAGCAACCAAACCAAAAATACCGAATGGTGCAAAACTAATAACCACCCGAATCACTTTATTCACTGCATTTGCTGCATCTGTCAAAAAGATTTTGCTGGTATCGGCCGCATGTCGAAAAGCAATGCCCAAAACCACTGCCCAAGCTAAAATACCAATAAAGTTGGCTTCACTTAAGGCCACAATCGGGTTTGCTACAAAGCTCAGCAGAAGATTCTTTAAAATCTCAATCAGACTGCCAGGCGGTTGTAATTCCGCTTGAGCAGGAAGATCTAAGAATAAAGTGCTTGGGAAAATATTACTTGCTACAACAGCAGTTAAAGCGGATAAAAACATACCCACTACATACATAACCATGATCGGCTTGATCTTAGAGTCATGACCGCCACCCACTTTGAAATTGGCAATTGAAGACAATACCAAGATAAATACAAGAATCGGAGCGACAGATTTTAGTGCCTTAATGAATAGGTCACCTAATAAGCTTAAAGACGGTGCAACATTAGGGAAAAAAATGGCAACTGCTACGCCTAATATAATGGCGATGATAATTTTGGTGACTAAACTTAAACGTGCTAGTGCAGCGAACATAATTCAACCTAATATGCCTAGACTGGCTTAAAATCAAATAAACAAGCTGCATATTCTATACTGAAAACCAATAACTTAAATAAAACAATTTACTAATAAAAATTAAGCCATTAAAAAGAATCATTTTTTTTAAAAAGTATTGAGGTTGTAGTTAAAGTTTTCCTCAAGATTTTTGTTATTCAACAACAAAATTTAATCAAATTGAAAATGTGCGAATGAATATTTGTGTCTATATTTTTAACGGATTGAGTAACATTCAAGATATGCACTCAAACCTTTTATGAGTTTATATTCAGAATTTCTTAGATATTTTTTAGTGATAATTAGACGCTTTTTAAGTTTTTAAATGTGTATGGATCTATTCAATCAATAAATCATTCAATGACATTAAATCAATATACAAAAATGCCTTCTCACTTTTGAAGGAAAAGGCGAAGACGAGGAAATGCAGACTTTTTTCATAAAATTTTTTCATAAAATCTTTAGTAAGAATTTTATCAAAGGTTTTAGAAAGACTCTAAGTCGATTGAATAATGCCTGCGACACCCGTAACAATCATATCAATGGCAATAGTACCAATGAGTAAGGCAGCTAAACGTCCAACAATATCGACATATAAATCAATATAATTAGAGTATTTATGCTGTAAATGATCGTGGGCATATTTCATAAGAATAAGAATGCTACAGGTCAGAAAAAGGGTAATGAAAATAACGATGATCGTTTCCATTAGGCTCAGACGGACACCGGTTATCACCGCGGCGCTGATCGTACCTGGACCAATCATAAATGGCATGGCGATCGTGCCAGCCAAATGATTTGGTGCTCCGCGCATGACACCAATCGTATCAGCACCTTCAAAGACATAACGATAACCGATGACTAAGAAAATAATTCCGCCAAAAATCTGAAAAGACTCAAAACGAACATGCAAAACGTCATTAAAAAAAGCTTCGCCTGTTTTTGCAAAAATAATAAATACGACTAGACTAATCAAACTACCCTGAATTAAAGCCATATTGAATGTTTTTGCGTCGGAATTACGAATAATGCCGAGCATATAAATACTCATCAAAAATGGATTAAGTAATGAAAAAAACAGTGCAAACGAATGGAGTGAGTCTGACATGATTTAAATATCCTTATTCGTTGTCTAGGTCAGGGAAAAGCGGACGGTTACCCGGACTAATTCGGTTAATATGGAGATAAGTCATATGACGTTCATATTTGTCTAAAATATCGTTGATCACCTGTTCTTTACTATATCCGACCAAGTCATTGCCTTGAGAACCTTCAAATAAATAGCTCTCCAGTCGATAATAATATTTCTTGGTTCTTTTACCGCGAGAACTAAAGTTTGGTGTGTCATAGCGAATAGGCCAGATCTGGTAAACAAAATTTTCTTCATTATCCAGATGAATCGTTAAATCTAAATGATAAAGCTCTGGATCTTCCTCAGTGTCTTTTTTTGTGAATTCGGCTTGTACACCACGATTCAGCATTTCATTTGCAACCGCTTCAATGGCGGGTTCACAAACCGTTTCCAACATATTTAAAGTTTGTTCTCGGGTCGGATGCAACATGACACGGCTGAGGCGTTTTTTCCAATTGAGAATATCCACATTACCCACCACTGGAGCAGCATTCATATGCGTACTTGCCTGTCGGAAATCTTCTAAGCGTAAGGATTTATACAAACCTGCCATTACTAAGAAAATAACAAAACTAAAGGGTAAGCCCATGATGATGGTGGTGTTTTGTAAGGCTGTAATACCGTTAGCCATCAGCATTGCCAAGGTCAAGATCCCAATCGCAATTGCCCAGAAAACACTTAACCAACGGGGTGCATCATGATCTATATTGCTAAATTTCGTGGTGAAATTTCCGAGCACCAGAGCACCAGAATCGACTGACGTGACATAAAAAAGTAACCCAGTAATCGTGGCTAGACCTGCAATAAATGGAAAGCCCGGATATGTTGAAAGTAAATCATAAAATCCATGCGCGGGATTTTGAATAACCGTAGCGGCAAGTTGAGCATTACCATCGAAAATAACGCTATGCAAGGCACTATTACCAAATATAGATAACCAGGTTAAGGTAAATAACAAAGGAATAATCAGCGTGCCGGCAATGAATTCTCGTATGGTTCGCCCACGAGATATACGTGCGAGAAATAACCCAACAAAAGGGGACCATGCAATCCACCACGCCCAGAAGAATAATGTCCAACTGTTCATCCATTCTTTCGGTTGTTCAAAAGCAAAACTGGTGAGTGAAAGCTGTGGAAATTGACTAATATAATCGCCAAAGTTTTGAATCAGTGCTGCCAAAAGAAATTCGGTATTACCCGCGAAAAGAATAAAGAGTAACAGTCCAACGGACGCATAAATATTCATTTCCGAAAGAATCCGTAGACCTTTATTGACGCCAGAAGTTACAGATACGATGGTAATAGCAATAGCGACTGCCAGTAACGCGGATTGCATAATAAGATTTTCGGGTACATCAAATAAGACATGTAGACCGTAGTTTAACTGAACAACCCCAATACCACAGGTTGTCGCAATACCAAAAATGGTGCCCATCACTGCTGCAATGTCGACCGTATGTCCAATTGGACCATATATTTTTTTACCGAAAATCGGATATAAAGCTGAGCGAATCGTGAGTGGTCGATTATAGCGATAACTAAAGTAACCTAAGGCAACTCCAATCAGCGCATACATACTCCAGCCTGTTAAACCATAGTGGAATAAGGTCCATACCATGGATTGGCGTGCAGCCTCAAAGGTTTCACCTTGACCTACGGGAGGATTTATATAGTGAGACAAAGGTTCAGCCACAGAGAAAAACATGAGGTCGATACCGATACCTGCTGAGAACAACATGGCAGACCAGCTCAACAAGCTAAACTCAGGTTTTGAATGTTTAGGACCCAGTTTTATTTTGCCATACCGAGAGAAGGCAATAAATAAAACGAAAACCATATACAGTGTTGCAGCTAATAAGTAATACCAACTGAATGTACGACTGACCCAATCTAAAATAATGACAATGACTGCATTTGTTTGCTCATTAAATAAAATGGTGACAAATGAGAACAGCAAGATCAGTGTGGCTGAGAAATAAAAGACGACTTTATTGAGACTGTCTTGAGACTGTTCGAGATTTTTTTGCATAAAATATCCATGGTCTTATTATATTCAGAGAGGCAGCACGGTCGCTTTTAGTGTTGAACATATTTTAGTTGAACATATTTTAAATGTTGAACAGATGATGTTTAGCGGTTTTACAAACAATTGCAAATAAAAAACAAACGAAGCTGTACTTCACCAAGTTGATAGGACTATAATTTTTTTTAATTGAACGTTCAATTAAAAAAAGGTTTTATTATGTTAATTCAATCCTTACGCAATATTCATTTCTTGCGACTTAATCATTTGATATACGGTTAGCCATATGCCTAAAGTTGGGATGCAACCCATTCGTCGTCAACAACTCATCCATGCAACGTTATCAGCTGTTAATGAGCTGGGTTTTGCAGATGCTTCGATCATTCAAATCGCACAACGTGCTGGTGTTTCAACTGGAATCATCAGTCACTATTTCAAAGGAAAGCATGGCTTAATTGAAGCAACCATGCGCTATCTGCTGCAACAATTGGCAGACGCTATTGCCAGTAATATAAAAATAGCAGATGACACGCCAGAGCAACGTCTGATGGCCATTGTAAAAGCTAATTTTTCATCGTCACAAACAGATAAAGCGGCAATGAAAACTTGGTTAGAGTTTTGGACCAATAGTCTCCATCAACCTAATTTACAGCGCTTACAAAATGTCAATCACCATCGCTTGCACTCCAATATTAAATTTGAATTTTCAAAAAAATTGCCAACAGAACAAGCCGAAATTGCAGCACAAGGTTTGGCTGCATTGATTGATGGTTTCTGGTTACGTGGTGCATTGATGAAGACCTCATTTAATACAGATATTCCCATTCAAATTTGTAGCGAATTTATACATCGACAATTCGAACATGCTGTCGCATAAGGAGAATAATTTTGACAACATTTAAAATGCAAAAACCATATATTCATGGTCAATATACAGATGCTTCATCAACAAACACCTTTCAAAGCATTAATCCTGCCAATGGTGAAGTTCTTGCAGTTGTGCAAAGTTGTAATCAAGCTGATGTAGATCGTGCAGTTGTTTCAGCACAAAAAGGTCAAAAAATATGGGCTGAGATGACCACCATTCAACGTTCGCGTATTTTAACTAAAGCAGTGGATATTCTCAGAACAAGAAATGATGAATTGGCTGAACTTGAAAGTTTAGACAGTGGAAAGGCAATCAGTGAAACATCGACTGTTGATATTGCAACAGGCGCTGATGTCTTAGAGTATTACGCTGGAATATTGCCTGCACTCGAAGGTCAGCAAATTCCACTGCGAACGACTTCATTTGTATATACCCGCCGTGAGCCTTTGGGTGTAGTTGCTGGTATTGGTGCTTGGAATTATCCGATTCAAATTGCGCTTTGGAAATCAGCACCTGCTCTTGCTGCGGGAAATGCGATGGTGTTTAAAGCCAGCGAAATAACCCCTTTAACAGCTTTAAAGCTTGCAGAAATTTATACTGAAGCAGGAGTACCCGACGGTGTATTTAATGTGGTTACGGGCGGTGCAGATGTTGGCGCTTACTTAAGTTTGCATCCTGATATTGCCAAAATTTCATTTACGGGTGGTGTAAGTACGGGTAAAAAAGTCATGGCGCAGGCAGCGACTTCTAGTTTGAAAGAAGTCACGATGGAGCTGGGCGGCAAATCACCTTTAATTATTTTTGAAGATGCTGATTTAGATCTTGCTGCAGATATCGCAATGATGGCCAACTTTTATAGTTCAGGACAAGTCTGTACCAACGGCACACGTGTATTTATTCCGAACGCTTTAAAAGAAGCTTTTGAGCAAAAAATCCTTGAACGTATGAGCTATATACGTATGGGTGAGCCACTTGATCCTAAAACAAACTTTGGTCCACTTTCTAGTTTCGCTCATATGGAAAAAGTGCTTGGCTTTATAGCGTCAGGTAAACGTCAAGGTGCTCGTTTACTGGCGGGAGGTGAAAGAGCGTTAGAGGAAGAGTTTGCAAAAGGGGCTTATGTCCAGCCGACTGTTTTTACTGACTGTACAGATGAGATGGATATCGCAAAAGAAGAAATCTTTGGCCCTGTCATGACTATTTTAAGCTATGACAATGAAGAGGAAGTCATTCTTCGAGCGAATAATACGATTTATGGCTTAGCAGCTGGTGTGGTGACCTCAGATTTGGCGCGTGCACATCGAGTGATTCATCAAATTCAAGCCGGTATTTGTTGGTTAAATACTTGGGGTGAATCACCTGCAGAAATGCCGGTTGGAGGCTATAAACAATCTGGTGTCGGACGTGAAAATGGTATATCAACCTTAGAACATTACACCCAATTGAAGTCTGTTCAGGTCGAACTGAGCCGATTCCAATCTGTCTTTTCTGCATAATTGGAGGCTTAATTCAATGAATTATGACTATATTATTATCGGGGCGGGTTCGGCGGGTAATGTGCTGGCTGCGCGTCTGACTGAAGATCCAGATATTCAAGTGTTGTTATTAGAAGCAGGTGGTCCAGACTATCGTTTGGATTTCAGAACTCAGATGCCTGCTGCTTTAGCATTTCCTTTGCAAGGTCGCCGTTATAATTGGGCCTATGAGACTGATCCAGAACCGCATATGAATCATCGTAGAATGGAATGTGGACGGGGTAAAGGTTTGGGTGGCTCATCGCTCATTAATGGCATGTGCTATATCCGTGGAAATGCTATGGATTTAGAACAATGGGCTAGCTTTAAGGGCTTGGAACATTGGAGATATGCTGAATGTCTACCTTATTACAAAAAAGCTGAAACTCGAGATATTGGTGGGAATGACTATCATGGTGACTCAGGTCCAGTGAGTGTTGCGACACCTAAGCAAGGCAATAATCCCTTGTTTCACGCCATGATTGAAGCGGGTGTGCAAGCTGGGTATCCAAGAACAGATGACCTCAACGGATATCAGCAGGAGGGTTTTGGTCCGATGGATCGTACCGTTACACCCAATGGTCGACGCTCAAGTACGGCGCGTGGTTATTTAGATATGGCAAAAGGGCGTGAGAATCTCCGCATTATTACCCATGCAATGACCAATAAAATACTGTTCAATCAGAAACAAGCGATTGGAGTTGAGTATTACGCAGCAGATGATGAACAAAAACCAATTCAAGTTTACGCCGCTAAAGAGGTACTTCTTTGTGGTGGCGCGATTGCTTCGCCTCAAATTCTGCAACGCTCAGGGATTGGAAATGCGCAGCACCTAAAGGCATTAGATATTGACCTGATACACGATTTACCCGGTGTCGGTGAAAATCTACAAGATCATTTGGAAATGTATCTTCAATACGAATGCAAACAACCTGTGAGTTTATATCCGGCATTAAAGTGGTATAACCAACCGAAAATTGGTGCTGAGTGGTTGTTTCTAGGTCAAGGTATTGGTGCGAGTAATCAGTTTGAAGCGGGTGGATTTATTCGATCTTCTGAAGAATTTGATTGGCCTAATTTACAGTATCATTTTCTACCCGTTGCTATTAACTACAATGGTAGTAATGCGATACAGAAACATGGTTTCCAAGCGCATGTAGGTTCGATGCGCTCTCCATCACGTGGTAGAGTAAAACTGAAAAGCAAAAATCCTTTTGAGCATCCAAGTATCTTGTTTAACTATATGAGTGCTGAGCAAGATTGGCGTGAGTTCAGAGACGGAATACGTATTACCCGTGAAATCATGCATCAACCTGCACTCGATCCTTATCGAGGCGAAGAAATCAGTCCAGGTAAACATATTCAAACGGATGATGAACTGGATGAATTTGTGCGTAACCATGCAGAAACAGCGTTCCATCCAGCTTGTAGTTGTAAAATGGGTGAAGATGAGATGGCTGTGGTTGATGGTTATGGTCGTGTTCACGGTGTGCAAAGTTTGAGAGTCATAGACGCTTCAATCATGCCTGTGATTATTACGGGGAACTTGAATGCGACGACGATTATGATTGCAGAGAAATTAGCGGATCATATTCGAGGCAATTCGCCGTTGGCTGCTTCAGAAGCTCCATTTTATCGTCATCAAAAACATGAGCAGGTCATTTAAAAAAATTGAGTGATGACCTATAAGCAGATTTATAGGTCATCAGTTTAGTTTAAATACCGTTTAGCAAAATGATTTCGCGTCGAGCTCATGCACAGCTTGATAATGTGTGAGATAAATTTGGCCACTCAAATCTTTAAACAAATTTGATTTTTTTAGACGGTCCATCACAGGACCTTTGATTTCAGTTAAATGTAATTGAATATTAATTTTAGAAAGTTCCATATTAATATCCTCTAAAGCTTCCAAAGCACTGAGGTCAATATTACTAATACTTGAGCAGTTAATCACCACATGGCGCAATGCGTCAGCCTGACTGACCTGTTGAATAATAAATTCTTTCAAAGTATTGGCGTTTAAAAAACTTAAGTTTTCATCAATTCGAATCGATATTAAGTTTTGGCTGGTGAGGACGTCATGGCGTGAAATATTTCTAAAATGTTGCGTATTTTCGACTAGACCAATGACTGCCATATGCGGGCGACTGATCCGCCAGAGTAAAAGTATAAATGTAGAAACGATCCCGATCATTAACCCTGTCGAAATATCGATACAGAGTACACCTAAAAAAGTCACCCACATGGCTAAACCATCAGCTTTGGAATATTTCCACGCCTCAATAAAGGGCTTAATGGAGACCAATTTCCAAATTGAAACAATGATCGTTGCAGCCAAAATCGCTAAAGGTAAATGCTGAAATAGACCTGTAAAATATAAACTGACCAGAATAATAAATAAGGAAGAAAGCACGCCTGCCATAGGTGTTTTGGCACCCGCATCTGCATTCACGACGGTTCTAGATAAACTGCCTGTCACAGGAAAAGCAGAACTGACACCTGCACTTAGATTGGCTAAACCCAGCGCGATGAGTTCTTGATTACTATTTAACTGACTGCGTTGTTGAAAGGCTGTTGCTTGAGCAATCGAAATAGACTCTACAAAGCTCACCATCGCGATCATCGCTGCACCAGGTAATAGTTTAAGAACTAAATCTAAATTCCAAAAGGGAATGGCAAATGGTGGAAAGCCTGATGGAATCTCACCAACTGTTTTCACTCCCAATTGATCCAATGGCGTGAAGTAAACCAAGGCAATAGACATCATCACCAGCATTAAAGGCAGGGCTTTACTGAACAGCTGATGAGTACCATTAATTCTTTTGAACAGAGGATTCTTCAGCAGTCTTGGCATATAGATCAGGAATAGAATGGCCAGAGTACCGAGTAATAAGGTACTTAAACTACTGAATCTTAAATATTCATAAGCACTTCGGGTAAATTCAATCACATTACTGGTTTGCAGGGGGATATCCAGTAAAAACTTGATTTGTCCTAATGCAATTAAAAGTGCCGAAGCAATAATGAAACTTTTAATCACCGGCTGACTAATCAGGCGTATTAAAAACCCAAAACGAAAAAAACCTAGAAAAAATGAAATGAGGCCGACCAATACTGCCAAAAGACAAGCGGCTTGGATATAAACAGGGGAGCCTACTTCATATAACGGCGCTAATGTGGCAAAGGTCATCATTGAGATGAGTGCGACAGGACCAATAGAGAGCGTTAAACTACCGCCGACCCAAGCATAAATGATCATGGGCAATATGCTGGCATATAAACCCATCATTGGGGGTAAACCAGCAATCATGGCATATGCCATACCTTGGGGTACAAGCATTGCGAGCACGATGACCGAAGCCAATAAGTCTTCTTTAAATTTGGGCTGATTATACTCTTTAAGCCATAACCAAGCGGGGAAAAAATGTCTGGCTTTGAGCTTTGGAAATGGCATATTAAATTTCAAATCACAATTTATTATATATTATGCAGAAAAAGTGATAATAATTCACGGTAATTTTATTCATGTCGTTCACTCAAACAATTTCATCAATAAAAAAGATGATGTATAAGGGAATAATTTTGGCTAAAAATCATTCACCATTTGATAGAAGTTTAGAATGAGGGCGTATAGATTATGATCTGATTATTAAAACAATGACTTTTGAACTAATGCTGCTTATTAGAACTGTATTTATTAAATCTGTTCTTATTAAATCTGCCAATGTTAACTTTATCTTCTTTATACAGAGCTAGTTAAGCCACAATAATAACAATTAATCAATTTAATATTTTGCTAGGGTATACTTTTTTAAGTAAGCAATAGTTATTACAACCACTACCTTCATCAATGATGATAAAGATCATTGGTTTAAAAGTCATTCAGAGTTTCAACAGAATGAATAATGAGCCAACTCTTTTCATCAAAGAACAGACTCCTTAACAAGATCTATAATTCTAAATTGTTAAGAAGTCTGAAATTAATTTGAACACAATAATGTAAATTTTTTAGTCAATTCTTACAAAAGGACTGAACTAAACTCTTCACGTAATTTGCGTTTTAACATTTTTCCAGTTCCACTGAGTGGAATGGCATCTACAAAAATGACTTTATCTGGGGTTTGCCATTTCGCTATTTTATCTGTGTAGTATGCGATCAGATCATCTTCGGATATTTGACTATCTGGTTGCTTCACTGCGATCAATACAGGACGTTCATCCCATTTAGGATGTTCAGCTGCGATAACAGCGGCCATTGTAATCTCAGGGTGGCCCATCGCAATATTTTCAAGCTCAACTGAAGAAATCCATTCGCCACCAGATTTAATTAAATCCTTGGCGCGATCACTAATCTGAAGAAATCCGTCTTGATCCAATGAAGCGATATCACCAGTATCAAACCAACCATCTGGTGTAAGTGCTGAATTGGTTTGACCAAAATAGCGTTCAATAATCCAATGACCTTTTATTTGTAGATTACCAATGGTTTCGCCATCGTGTGCAATTGGATTTGTTCCTTTTTCCTCATCTACAAGTCTGACACTCACACCGTAGGGTGGGCGGCCTTGTGAAAGACGCATTTGTGCTTGTTCTTGTTGGGAAAGTGTTCGATGTTTGGCTTTTAATTGATTTGCTGTTCCGAGCGGACTGGATTCGGTCATGCCCCAAGCATGAATAGTCTCACAATGATAGGTATCTCTAAATGTATTTAACATTGACGGTGGGCAGGCAGAACCACCGATGACATTTCGAGTGAGAGAACTGAGTGGGCTCGCCAGTTTTTTTGCAGAAGCCAATAACCCTTGCCAGATTGTCGGAACGCCTAGTGCGATGGTCACTTGATAATCATCAATCAGTTTTACCAGACTGTCTCCATCTAAACCTGGACCAGGTAAAACAAGCGATGCACCGACCATTGCCGCGGCATAAGGTGTGCCCCAAGCTTGAACGTGAAACATGGGTACAACAGGTAAAATGACGTCTTTAGCAGATAAATTCATGGTATCTGGAAGACTGGCCGCTAAGCTGTGTAGTATCGTTGAACGGTGAGTATATAAAGCACCTTTAGGATTTCCAGTCGTACCAGAGGTGTAGCATAGTGAACTGGCAGTCGTTTCATCAAATTCTGGCCAAATAAATTCAGCAGTTTGAGTTGCGATTAAATCATCATAAAATATGACTTCTGGCAAGGCTTTTTGAACTTCAGCATCAGGTGCATCCAAACAAATGAAATTTTCAACAGTTGGAATATGCGTTTTAATCGCTGTAATTAAGGGTAAAAATGTTTTGTCGAATAAAAGAGCTTTATCTTTAGCGTCATTAATAATAAATATGAGTTGCTCAGGAAAAAGTCGGGGATTAATGGTATGACAAATCAACCCACTTCCTGAAATCGCGTACCATGCTTCTAAATGACGATGATTATTCCAAGCCAATGTCGCAACACATTCTCCATGGCTTATTTTTAAGTCATTTAAAGCTTTTGCCCCACGTTTAGCATTATCTGAAATATTTCCCCAATTGGTTTCAGTCATGCTGCCATTGGTATTTTTGGAAATTATCACTGTATCTGCATGGTATTCAGCAGCATGCTCAATAAGACTGCTAATTAATAGAGGTTGAAACATCATACGTCCGTGCATTGCTAACTCCATATTTATAAAAATATTCAATAAAATTTAAATCATTGTTTCTATTTGTTTTATGGGTGTTGATGGGGCAGATTAAATTTAATAGCCCCATTTTAGAGGACTGAATCAACCATTTGAAATCAGTCCAGTAGCTAACAAATACACTAATTTATGCAGTGAGTAAAGAACCGATGAGCTTCTTAATGGACACTTGAGCTTTACGTTCTGGAATATGGATTCCTGCGGATTTCAAGTCAGAGACCAGTTCCGCCCTAAAGTCATTGTAGTCAACTTCTGCTGCATGACGTTGACCTGATTCAAAGTCATAATGTGGGTTATCAAGTTCATTTTGAATGGCCTGATGCATATCTGCAGGGCGTTTATAACGTCCTAAAATTTCCTGACAAGCCAAATTAGCCTGATGATCAGAGATCGGCCAGATGCATCCTAGAGGTTGGAATAAGCCAATGAAGTATAGATTTTCATGTTCTGCATGCATCATTTTACGATAGAGCGGTAATTTTTCAGCATATTGAAAATCAATAAATGCTTTGTCAAAGAAAGGAAATACAGTCCAAAAGCCAGTGCAACAGCAGATAATGTCGAATTCTTGACGTGTTCCGTCTACGAACTCAACAAATTTCCCATCCAAACGTTTAATTGCTGGCTTAGGTGTAATTTTACCGTGACGAATATAGTCAATAAAATCTGAATTGGCCGTCGGGTGCTGCGTTAACATCGGCTTGGTATTCACTGGTAATCCATAGTCCGCATAGTTACCACTAAATGCTTTGACCATTTTGGTGAGAATGCGTTGGCGCATTTTAGGAGACAATTTCTCTAAAGCTTTGACTAAAATATCAGCTGGATAACCCAACATAAATTTAGGAACGAACCATTGTGGGCTTCGCATCGAAATATAAATATCTTTAGATACACGAGCAGATTCTACCGCAACATCACATCCTGAGTTTCCTGCACCAATGACCAATATTTTTTTATTGCGCCATTCATCGTTGACGCCTTTAAAGTCATGAGAGTGCATCCACTTCCCAGTGAACTCACCCTCATATTTTGGATATTTAGGCATCCAGTGATGGCCATTGGAGACCATTAAGTAATCATAAGCTTTTTCAGATTTTTTACCTTGTGCATCTGTATATTCTACCTGCCATTTACCATTTTCATTTTTAGTGACATGATCGACGGTATGGTGAAATTTAATTTGATCATAGACGCCAAAATGCTTGGAATAATTTTCGAAATAGGCCTGTAAATGGTCATGACGAGGATAGTCTGGATAATGCTCAGGCATTGGATAGTCTTCAAATTCTGACATCGTGCGTGAGCTGATAATGTGGGTATTTTCATATACAGAAGAATGACCAGTCTTGGAATTAAAGACCCAATTTCCTCCGACTTTGTCATTCTTCTCAAAAATATCGTATGTTATTCCATATTGTTGGCAGTTTTTGGCTGCGGAAATTCCTGATGGTCCCGCACCAATGATACATACTGTGCTCATATTCAAATCCTTGAATGTTATTTTTATATAAAACCAACTATAGTTGGTTTTGCTAATATAGTTGAATTATTTTTGATCAGCAAGAGGAAGGATGCATTGGATGTTATTCAATGAAATAAAGTTACCCGTTCAGAAGAGAAGTAAAGCGCGTTTAGCGCTGGTGATCGAAACAACAATAAAAATTCTTGAGTCTGAAGGAATAACGCATTGCACCATTCCAGAAATTGCGTTGCGCTCAAATTTGCCCAAAATTAATATTTATCAATATTTTCCTACAGTGAATCATTTGTTTAGTATTCTCGTTAAGAACTATCTAGAAGAATTACAACAATATGTGTCATTCAAAAGCGAACACTTCGCAACGTGGACTGCAGAAGCGATTTGCATGGAATTGATTGAAAAAGTATGTATTTTTTATAATGAAAAAAAAGCAGCCAGTATTCTTATTTTAGGGGGTCCTGTTCACGTAGATGGATTTAATTTACAGGAAGTGGTGATTGAAAAAATTTCAGCAGATATTCACTATATTTTGAATCATAAACTTGATCCACTGCATTTTAAAAATCCGAATGAGATGACCTATTTGGTAGAAATGGTTTTTGCACTGATGAAACATAGTTTTTATAAATACGGAAAAATTACCGCTGAAATTCAGCAAGAATGTATTGCGGTGAGTGATCTTTATTTAGGCTTAAAAGGTCACTCATTCTCGACATAGGTCATTGTTTTTGAACTTTTTTAGGAGTTTTAAAACCAGTTTAGATTTTTTTAAATCAGGTTAAACTTTCTAAAAATTGTCGATGTTGATTTAAGATCGCATTTTGAAATGGTGGGTGAAATAAATCAAAGTGCCCACAATCATGTTCGAAATATTCAATTTTAGCGTTTTTAGCCACCATTTTTCGTGTAGCTTGAATCGGAATTAAGGAATCACGATTGGCACCTGTAACCAGAACAGGGCATTGAATACGATTGACCACGGTGGTCGGTCGATATAAACCAATCGTTGCCACGATTCGTGCTGGAACTGCATTTTCCCAAGTGACGTGCTCTGGAATAATGGCGTGATAAGCAGCAAAACAATCTTCTCCAGCCAAAATGGCAAAACGATCTTGTGATACGACAGGCATATTTTTGACTTTGCCGAATCGAGCTAGGGCTATATCTTGTAAAGCAAGCAATGTTGCTGGTAAAAGGTATTTTTTTGGATAAAGCGTTAAGCTAGCTAGACCATCCACATGTGGGAAGTTGGCAATAACACCTTTAAATGGCACTTCACTGGCGAGTGTTAAAGCATGTGCGCCGCTAAAGGAATATCCCCACAACACGAGATCTGCATTGCTGAGTTTGAACTCATTTTTGATATAGCTGATTACCGCTTGCCAATCATTGAGTTGACTGGTTTTATCGACTAAATTTTTGACCTTTCCAGTGCTTTGACCAAAACCCCGATGATCAAATACACAAACGGCAAAACCGAGGCTTAGATAATATTCAGCAAAATCTGTCAAACCACACGATTTTTCGCCACCTAATCCATGCGCCATAATGATGATTTTTTGAATGGGCTTTGAACTTGAATATAGATCCGCTTGAATGCGGTATTCCTCTATAGGAATCCAGATAGATTGAGGCATTATTATTCTTCCTTGAATTTTAACAGCTTTTTTATGAAATTAACCCAATTGCTAAGCTAATTAAAAACCAACTTGGGTTGGATTTAGCATATCCTTTGATTTCTTATCTGTCTATATTGTTCTTTTTGTAAGGGACTTTGTTGACATAAATTTGTTCTTAAAAGCTAACTCATCAATATTTTCTCAAATGAATAAGCTTGGTCCTAAACTCTTAGAATGAACGGTTTATATGAAATGGGTGCAGAAACCAAGATGTATTGCATCAAATTGCTTGTAGATAAACTGAGTGTCAGGAGTTCCCTAGTTAAATGAGTAAGTTACTAGCAGGTGTAAAAGTCCTCGATAAATTTAGTGAATGAGATTAACCATATACATCAATTTCTAGTTTTAATTCGATTGAATTAGGTTAGTTTTAATTTATAAACGTATATGAAACAAGGACTTTAATAGGAAAAAATATAAAATCTGTTTAAAAATAAATCAATATTCATATATGTTAATTTTATTGGAATAATCTAATAGAAAACTAAGTTATTAAAATAATAAATTTATTTATTTGAGTTATACCAAATAAAATTATGTTAAATGAAAAAATAGTAGATTTAATTGGCACAAGTAGTGACAACATAGAAAGGCTTTTTACTGATCCAGTATTTAAAGAGAAGGAGGGAGGAACAGTTTTAGATAACTTTGCATCCAAAGAATTACAAATAAAAAATTAAAAGTTAATAAATAAAATTCAGATTGTTGTATTTTATGAAATTTTAATTTAAAATAATAGGCGATATAAAATAGATGTTCAGTATAAACTTCTTTCTTTTTTGCATTTAAAGATTTTATTTTTATAAAATTGACATAAAAAAGATTATATTAATTTTAAATCTATAATCGGTTTTTTTTAAATTAATATCTCTATTTTAAATAAATATTTTTCATAATTTTGCTGTATCTAGAATATTGTGATAAGACCAACTTTTAACGTATAAAAATATACCTTTAAAGAAGAAACTTTTAAATTGTAGTGTGTTTTAATCTTTAGTTGGCACATTTTAAGGATAAGAGAATGTCACATTACAATTTAATGATAAAAAATAAGTTATTATGGTTGAGTCTATCTGGATTATTATTAAGTGGGTGTAATAATGATAATACTAATGACCAAGTAAAAGACTCGTCAACATCCTGTACTCCTGAATATCTTAGTAAGAGTTTTTCTGATAACAGCTATCAAGTTTTAAGTACACATTATTTTGAAAAAGGTGAACTTCTTAAATTAAGTGGGAATACAACATCAACTCTCTCAGCATCAAATAATGTCTGTGTAGCTAAGATATTGGTTGGACCAGAGACTAATCCTCAAGATAAAGGGCAACCTTCTTATTCAGAGGGAATAGGAGTTGAGGTATGGCTACCTGATCAAACCAACTGGAACAAACGAATCCATGTAAAAGGCGGTGGTGGATGGGCTGGTGGAAATCATCGTAACAAAGACGTCCTTGTCGGTATTAATGTTGGTTCCATGGGTTCGGCTGCCGATACAGCAATGGTAGAAGGTGCCGTATCAGCAACAACAGATACTGGCCATAGTATCACTAATGGTTCGTTTGCAATGAATGCGGATGGATCTGTTAATACAGAACTTTGGAAGGACTTTGCAGAACGCGGAATACACGAAATGGCTGTTGTTTCAAAAAAACTCACCCGACAATATTATGGTGAGGATGCAAAATACAGTTATTGGAATGGATATTCAACAGGTGGACGACAAGGCTTAAAGGAAGCACAAGTTAACCCTCAAGATTTTGATGGTATATTAGCTGGAGCACCTGCAATTAATTGGACCCGATTTATTACTGCAGAACTTTACCCACAAGTGGTTATGCAACGCGATTTAAATGGTAAATTAATTACAAATGAACAGCTTACTCGTGTTTCAAATCAGGCTAATACCTCTTGTGGATTGATAAACGGTCAGGCCTATGGATATCTGATTGATCCAAGTAGTTGCACATATGATCCAACAAAAGATACGTCGATTTTATGTGAAAGTAATCTAAGTGAGAGTTGTCTTACTTTAATTCAAGCTCAAGCCATCAATAAAATATGGTATGGACAAACAGAAGATGGTTCTGTACCTGATCCTGCTTTAGACAATGGCTTTAATCTAAACTTAAGTGCAAAACAAAACTGGTTCGGCTTGACACGTGGAACTAATTTATCGAGCTTAGCTGGAACTACTCCATTCTCGACTTCAAGTGACTTAGTTGCATTAATTGCTAACGACAGTCGAATTGCACAAGAGAATTTTATTAATAAGATCAGTAATGGTATGAATGAGTGGAAACTACTAAGTTATTCAGACCTCAATCAGGTTCAACAAAAAGGACTTGCTTTACAAGAACAATTTTCGAATATCAATACAGATCAAACAGATCTTTCCGAATTTAATCAGGATGGCCGTAAATTAATTATTTACCATGGTTTATCTGATGTGTTAATTATGCCACAAGGTACATTACGCTATATCTCACAATTGAATGAGAAAATGGGAGAAACTAATGTCTCTTCATTTATGAAAGCATATTTCATTCCAGGTATGGGACATTCTTTCTCGAACGGAACCTCAAATATAAATGCTAACGTTGCATTACCGAGCAATCAAGATCTCTACCAAGCCTTAACAGATTGGGTAGAAAAAGGAATTCAACCCTCTACACTAACTGCCTATTCAGAAACAAAAGATAGGAGCTTACCAATTTGCGTTCATCCACAAAAAATTCGCTATAACTCTGGTAATGTTAATAGTGCTAACAGCTATAGCTGTATTTAATCTTAATTGAATTAAGTTCAATCTTTGCCAGACTTTAAAATGAATTTAATCAGGATTATACAAAAAGCCTAGATCTACTCTAGGCTTTTTGTTGTTATTAGTTTTCATTATTTCAAAAATGATGATTAGTGTCAGCAGTGATCCCAAAAGATTTCCTCCATGCTTGAGGACTAGTGCCGTATTTTTCACGAAAATTCTTTCTAAATGAAACAGTATGATTAAACCCAGAAAGCTCAGCTATCTTCTCGATAGACAAATTTGTGGTTTCTAATAATTCACAACTTAATCTGATTCTTTCAGTATTTAGCCAATCTACTAACGTCAGTCCTGTCGCTTTCTTAAAATGCCGTGTAAAGGTTCTCCGTGTCATATGTGCGCGTTCAGCTAAATCTTCGATAGGATGTTGTATAGATAAGTTCTTTCTTAAAAAATCCAGTAATAGATTAATCTGAGCATCTTGACTCGATTTTGCTACAGGCTGCTCAATAAACTGAGCTTGTCCACCTTCACGATGAGGTGGAACCACCATTACTCTAGAGACTTTATTGGCAATTTGTGCATCATAAATTTCACGTACTAAATATAAACAGCAATCCAAAGCTGCGCCTGTTCCTGCTGAAGTTACGACTTTTTGGTCTTCTACATACAGAGCATCACGATCGAGATGAATTTGTGGAAAACGTTCACTAAAATCTTGTTCAGCCATCCAGTGTGTGGCTGCTTTTTTATGATCGAGTAATCCTGCATATGCTAATGCATAAGTCCCATAGCATAATCCCACTATCCTAATACCTGTTTGATAAGCCTGATTTAATGCTTGAATAAGGAGTTGTTCAGGCTTGGTATCAAAATTATCCCATCCAGGAATAATAATAAGATCTGACTCTTTCATCAGTTCGATTCCGCCATCAGGAATAATCATGAAGGATTGGTCAGTGTTCACTGGCTGACCATCTAAAGAAAATATTTTTAAATCAAATAGGGGCTTATCCTCAATTTTAATATTGAAAATAATGTGAGGAATTGAGAAGTGAAATGGATTTATATTGTTATAAACGAACATGCCAATAACAGGTATAGCCATTCAATTAAGCTCTCTAAAAATAATGAATATAACATTTTGTCCCAATAGTTTCGATGATTGTCTTTAAGGACAGTTTTCTTAATCTATGAACTCTCTCATGATGTCCGTAATACTCAATATTTGGATTTGGAATATGAATAAATTTTTAAGTAGCTCTGTTATTGCAATTTCTTTAGCAATGGCTTCAGTCAATTTATATGCAAATGATCAGGTGGTTGAACGAGATACTTCTAAAGTTACACATATACAAGAAATTCGTAATGCAACGATTAAAGTCACCTATGCTGATACAACCTTTTTAATTGACCCCATGTTTGCTAAAAAAGGCTTCTATGCAGGTTTTCCTAATAGTCATCGTAGTTATTTACGCAATCCATTGGTTGATTTACCCATTAAGCCTGAAACCATATTACATGATGTGGATGCGGTGATTGTGACACATACTCATTTAGATCATTGGGATGATGCAGCACAAGCCACTATTCCTAAAAATATGCCGTTGTTTGTACAAAATAAACAAGACCAAAAAGTGATCCAGTCACAGGGTTTTAAAGATGTTCGTGTATTAACTGAAACCACATTCCAAGGTGTTAAATTAACTAAAACCGGTGGTCAACACGGTACTGATGAAATGTATCGTAATGCGGAGCTCAAAGCGGGTTTAGGTGAAGCAATGGGTATGATTTTTGAAGCAGCAGGTCATGAAACCGTTTATGTTGCAGGAGATACGATTTGGCGCCCTGAAGTTGATCAAGCCATTCAAAAATTTAAACCTGATGTCATTGTATTAAATACAGGAAATGCATTGCTTGATGGGTTTAAAGAGTCAATTATTATGGGTAAAGAAGATACTTACCATGCTGTTCAAAAAGCACCAATGGCTAAAATTGTTGCAGTACATATGGATGCCATTAATCATATGTCTTTAACACGTGCTCAGCTTGCGGAGTATGTGAAAATCAAAGGGATTCAAGAAAAAGTATTGATTCCAATCGATGGTGCAACACTTTCTTTCTAAAATAACGTTTTAAAGGAGTGGAATAATTCCATTTCTTGAGAATAAAATTCTTTCAAAACGCATTATTCACACCACACACTCATCGTGAGTATTCCCTCATCCTAACCTTCTCCCAAAGGGAGAAGGGATTTTTACAAATTAATTTGTTGCTAATTAATGATCAGCTAAAAAAATATTGATTAAATAAATAAAGGAAATGTTATGTCAAAATCAGCTTTATTGGTTATCGATTTACAAAATGAATATCTACCTACAGGTAAATTACCCTTGGTAAATATTGAACAGGTTGTTGCTAATGCAGTGAAAGTGATGGCTAAGGCCCGTCAGGAAGCGACTCCAGTCATACATGTCCAACATGTTGCGAATGGTGAATCACCAATATTCGAATCGGGCTCAAACGGTATTGAATTTCAGGAAACTGTTCAGCCTCAAGTAGATGAACCTGTGGTCATTAAAAATCAGATCAACGCGTTCTTAAATACAAATCTTAAAGAAATTTTAGATACCAATGAAGTGACTGATTTAGTCGTCATTGGTGCTATGAGCCATATGTGCATAGATGCTGTTGTACGAGCTGCATCTGATTATGGTTATAAAGTAAAAGTTATCCATGATGCTTGTGCTACTTTAGATCTAGAATTTAACGGTATAAAAGTGCCTGCTGCTCATGTGCATGCAGCAATAATGTCCGCTTTTGAATTTGCTTATGCTCAAGTCATATCAACTGAAGACTACTTAACTAAAGATTAAATTTTCAAAAACTCATTAAACACACCTTAAAGGAACTGATTTTAATTTTCTTTTAAAGTCATCACTTTAGCGCGTAGTAAAAGAGCTTTAAGTAAAAAGGCTGTAAGTAAAAAAGTCTAGACATACTGTTCTGGACTTTTTTATTTCAAAATTTAATCCCAAAAGGGGGATGATCTATCCAAAGGAAGTAAGCATTACATTGAAATGCATAAAATAGAAAATATTTCGAATAGAAAATCTAGAAAATTGAAAAGATATGCAGTTAAGCTGATGTATCAACACGAAAAGTAAGGAAATTGATTAATCAAATATAAGAATAAAAAAAACCGGAACATTCGTCCGGTTTCATCTACATTAAGCGGCTATAAATTGTTTTAGTGCTTCATTAAAGGCATCTGGTTGTTCAATATTTGAAATATGTGACGCTTCAATTTCAAACAGTGCACTGTTCTTGATATTGTTAACCATATATTGACCATCTGAAACAGTCGTCACTGGGTCTTTGCTACCCGCAACAACAAGTACAGGAATGCTAATATTTTTTAATTCGGTACGTAAATCTGCTTTTGATAAAGCTTCGCAGCAACTCGCATAACCTTCAGGGCTACCAGCAGCTAAATTGTTTGAAAGTTCAGTCACAATGGCTGGATTGTTTGCAATGAAACCTTCTGTAAACCAGCGTGATGCAGCAGTTGAAGCAATCGCATCTAAACCAGTAGATCGAACCAATTGGGCACGTTCATTCCAAGCCTGTTCTTGACCAATTTTTGCAGCGGTATTACATACCATGACGTGATTAAAACGTTCTGGGTGATGAATCGCAAGCCATTGACCTGTGAGGCCGCCCATTGAAATACCACAGAAGATCGCTTTATCGATATGCAATTGATCAAGCAAATGAATAACATCTGTGCCCAATTGATCAATACTATAAGGACCTTTAGGCGCAGATGATAGACCATGACCACGGGTGTCGTAACACACGATATAAAAGTCATTTTTAAGCGCATCGATCTGTGGTTGCCACATGCTGAAATTTGTACCCAATGAATTGGAAAAAATCAGCGCAGGTTTTGTATGATCACCAAAGGTTTGATAATTAATTGTGGCATCATTTGAAATAAAATTTGGCATTGTTGTAGATCCTTAAATTAATAAAAAACCTAAAGTTCCTCCCTTAATTAAAGGGAGGTGACAAGGAATTTTTTAAACGCGTTCAATAATTAGAGCGATACCTTGACCGACACCGATACACATTGAACATAGGGCATATTTGCCACCTGTTTGTTCAAGTTGGTTCAGGGCAGTAGTCACAAGACGTGCGCCAGATGCACCCAGTGGATGACCAATTGCAATTGCTCCACCGTTCGGGTTGACGTGTTCAGCACCATCAGACAAACCTAAATCACGTGTCACTGCCAAAGCTTGTGCAGAGAATGCTTCATTGAGTTCAATGACATCCATTTGCTCAAGCGTTAAGCCTGTTTGTTGAAGAAGTTTTTTGATAGCAGGCGCAGGACCAAAGCCCATAATGCGGGGTTCAACACCAACGACAGTTGCTCCAATTACTTTAGCGCGTGGCTTAAGGCCATACTGAGCAACAGCATCTTCTGATGCGATCAGTAGAGCAGCCGCACCATCGTTAATACCTGATGCATTTCCTGCAGTTACCGTACCATCTGCTTTAACCACTGGTTTAAGTTTGGTTAAAGCTTCGATGGTGGTTGATGCTCTTGGATGTTCATCAGCACTGACAACAACGGGTTCACCTTTGCGTTGTGGAATAACCACAGGCACGATTTCATTGGCAAAAAAGCCACGTGCTTGAGCTGCTGCGGTACGTTGTTGGCTCGTTAAAGCAAATTGATCTTGATCTGCACGATTAATATTGAATTGCTCAGCCACGTTTTCCGCAGTCTGAGGCATGGTTTCAACACCATAAAGTTCTTTTAGCTTTGGATTCACAAAGCGCCAGCCCATCGTCGTGTCTTCAAGTTTTTGAGCACGACCGTATGCACCCTCAGATTTACCCATAACGAGTGGTGCACGTGACATAGACTCTACGCCACCTGCAATAATTAAATCTGCTTCACCGGCTTTAATAGCACGAGCTGCCATCGCTACAGCATCTAGAGATGAACCACATAAACGGTTAACAGTGGTTGCAGGAACCTGATGTGGCAAACCTGCTAAAAGTGCAGACATACGACCCACATTACGGTTATCTTCACCTGCTTGGTTAGCACAGCCGTAAATCACATCATCCACTTTTTCCCAGTTAATATCAGGGTTACGCTCGATGAGTGCTTTGATCGGTAAGGCACCTAGGTCATCTGCACGGACAGGCGCTAAACCACCTGCATAACGACCAAAAGGGGTACGAATGGCATCAATAATATATGCATTTTTCATGTGTATTCTCGGTTTTTATAATCCCTCCCAACCTCCCTTTAAAAAGGGTGGAGCTTTCCCATAATGAGAAAGATGGAAGTCCCTCCTTGATTAAAGGAGGGACTTAGGGAGGATTTATGAATTAATTTTGTGTAGCATCAATCAGTTTTGCACCCGTAAGTGACTGCAATTCTTCAAATGATAAACCTTCAACTTTCTCAATGACTTTCATACCTTCACTGGTCACATCAATCACACAAAGATCGGTATAAACACGATCGACGCATTGAAGACCTGTTGCCGGATAAGACAAATCAGCGACAATTTTAGGTTCACCTTTTTTAGTGACATGATCGGTCGTGATGAAGACTTTTTTCGCGCCAACAGCCAAATCCATCGCACCGCCCACAGCTGGAATCGCATTGGGTGCACCTGTATGCCAGTTAGCAAGGTCACCATTTTCAGCAACTTGGAAAGCGCCAAGTACTGCGATATCTAAATGACCACCACGCATCATGGCAAATGAATCACCGTGATGGAAGTAAGCACCACCTTGAAGAAGCGTAACGAATTCTTTACCGGCATTGATCAATTCAGGATCTTCTTGACCTGCTTCAGGAGGAGGACCGAATGCAAGTAAGCCATTTTCAGAATGTAAGAAAACATCTTTATCTGATGGTAAATAATTAGAAATTTTGGTCGGTAAACCAATACCGAGGTTTACATAAGCGCCATCTGGAATATCTTGTGCAACACGTTCAGCAATTTGGTCACGTGTTAATTTGTTATAGCTCATTAGATTCTCCTGAACGCTTAGGCTTGAATTTCTGGATTCGATGGCGTAACCCCAACCACATGCTGTACAAAAATACCAGCAGTAATAATATGCTCAGGATCAAGTACACCAAGTTCAACGACTTCAGACACTTGAGCAATCGTCACGTCTGCTGCCATCGCCATGATTGGACCAAAGTTACGTGCAGATTTGTTGTAAACCAAATTGCCCCAACGATCGCCTTTATGCGCTTTAATTAAAGCAAAGTCAGCTTTGATTGGGTTTTCGAGTACAAAGTCTTTGCCTTCGTAATTAAGGGTTGGTTTACCTTCAGCCAATAATGTACCAAAACCAGTCGGCGTATAAATTGGACCAAGCCCCATACCAGCAGCTTGAATACGACATGCCAAGTTACCCTGAGGTACTAGCTCAAGCTCAATTTTTCCAGCACGGAATAATTCATCAAACACATAAGAGTCAGACTGACGTGGAAATGAGCAAATGATTTTACGAACAGCACCTGTTTTGAGCAGCTTTGCCAAACCATAGTCGCCATTGCCTGCATTATTGTTCACGATGACCAGATCTTTCACACCCAGATCAATCAAACCGTCAATCAGTTCTGCGGGTTGTCCTGCTGTACCAAAGCCACCAATCATGATGGTAGCGCCATCTTTAATCTGGGAGAGTGCTTCTTGAAGGGAAGCTGAGCTTTTATCGATCATAATTTATCCTACTTAAGCTGTCCTAAATTTATCTGTGCCAACTTAACTATTTAGATTTCTGAGGAGGAGATGAAGAGTTCACTGCGAGCAGTGGACTGGTTTTTTTATTGAGGATGAGATGCGCGATAATACCAATGCAAATTCCCCAAAAAACTGAACTTAGACCAAGGAACTGCATACCAGATGCCGTGGCTAAAAAAGTAATAAGGGCTGCATCACGTTGGTTTTCATCTTTCATAGCGGTCGTGATGTTGATCCCAATTGCACCCAATAAAGCAAGACCTGCCAAAGCAGCAACCAGCTCTTTAGGTAATAGGCTAAATAACATCACGATACTGCCTGCAAAGAGTCCACCTAAAATATAAAACAACCCATTTGCGATACCCGCGATATAGCGTTTATCTTTAAGCTCATGCGCGTCTTTACCCATGCACAATGCCGCAGTGATTGAAGCAAGGACAATGGTAATTCCGCCGACACAGGCAACTGCAAGGGAGGCAATACTGGTGGTGGTAATAATCGGTTTTGCAGGTGTGTCATACCCACTAAGTTTCATAATCGCCATGCCCGGCAAAAACTGACCACTCAAACTGACCAGAATCAAGGGGATGGCAAAGTTCAACATACCATTGAGAGTCCATTCAGGTGAAATAAACTGAGGAATAGCAAGACTAAACTGCATTTCAACAGGATTCATTTTACCTAAAATAAGACTTAAAACGACACCTGAAACCAAAACCCAAAGCATACTATAGCGAGGCGCTATACGTTTAGAGATCAGAAAAACCAAAAGCATGCCAAAGACTATCCAAGGCATGCTATCTGTTGCTGTAAATAATCCGAGACCAAATTGAAATAAAATACCCGCCATCATAGCCGCAGCTATAGACTGAGGGATCCATTGCAAAAGTTTGTCGAAATATCCACTTACGCCAATCACTAATATCACGATTGCAGCCGTGATATAGGCTGCGACCGCTTCGTTTAAACTGAGATCTGGAAATAATGTCACCAGTAACGCAGTACCGGGTGCAGACCATGCCGTAATTACAGGGACTTTATATTTAATCGATAAATAAATCCCTGCAACTGCGGCACCAATCGAAATTCCCCAAATCCATGAGATCATCATGGCAGAGGACACATTGGCTTTTTGCGCGGCTTGAAAGAAGATGATCAAAGGTCCTGAATAGGAAATCAACACAGCCAGAAATCCTGCGACTGTTGCTGAAAGTGACCAATCCTGTTTCAAGGTTTTAAACAGGGTCGTCATTGTTACTGCCTCCTTGCTGAGATATCAATGCACCTGTAATTCATTTTGGATCAGGTTTAACCCTGATCGCCACCACCGACAGGAACAACCGTACCATTTATATATGACGCATCATCAGAAGCAAGGAACAAAATTGCATTCACTTGTTCTTGAATCGTGCCGTAACGACCAACGAAAGTACGATCAATGGTTTGATCAACCACTTCTTGCATCCATTGTTTTTCATTGTCAGTCAACGGTGTCGAGTTACGTGGAACTTTACGCGGCGGAGCTTCAGTACCACCCGTTGCTACAGCATTGACACGGATACCATCTTTCGCATGACAGAATGCTAAAGATTTGGTTAATGTATTTACGCCACCTTTAGATGCAGAGTAGGGAATACGGTTAATTCCACATGTTGCAATTGAAGAAACATTGACAATCACACCTGCTTTATTTTTCAACATTTCAGGTAGAACTGCACGGCAACACCACATCGTTGGGAATAATGAGCGGCTCACTTCTTTTTCGATTTCTTCTGGTGAAAACTCAACGAAAGGCTTCATCCAAATTGCACCACCAACATTGTTGATGAGGATGTCTACACGACCATAAACTTCAATCGCTTTAGCTACAACAGATTCAGCACCCGCAAAAGTTTCTAAATCGGCACGAATCGTAATCGCTTCACCATCAGCAGCTTTGATTTCAGCCAATACGTCTTCAACGTATTCTGAATAATCAGCCATAACAACTTTAGCGCCTTCAGCGGCGACTTGTAGTGCCACACCACGACCAATGCCTTGAGCGGCACCAGTAACAATAATCACTTTATCTTCAAAACGTTGACGACTCATATCGTAATCTCTCATAAATGCTCATGTGCAAAAAGTTGAACTGACATATAGTCAGTTCAACTTAAAAATTAGTTTGCAGAGAATTTTTCGAACAAGAAGCTAGCTGGTTTCACACCTTCGCTATCTAACCAGTTACGAACAGCGTCTACCATTAATACAGGACCACATAGATAAACATCTACGTCGCCGCCATTTAACCATTCGTTATCAATATGTGCTGTTACATAGCCTTTACGCTCATGCGCTGATTCTGGGTGAGCAACAACGGTACGATATTCGAACCAGTCTAATTTTTCTTGTAATTCATTGAGCTTTTCGATTGCAACTAAGTCGAAATCGTTAGTCACACCAAATACTAAACGTACAGGATGTTCAGAACCTTTTTCCTCAAGCACTTGCAACATAGACATAAATGGTGCAATACCTGTACCACCAGCCAACATGACCACTGGGCGCACAACATTACGTAAGTAGAAGCTACCAAATGGACCTGTAAATGTCATTTTGTCGCCAACTTGTACAGTTTCACTTAAGAAACTAGACATTTTTCCGTTAGGTACGTTACGAACCACAAAACCTGTTAAACGGTTACCTGGTTTAGAGCTGAAAGAGTATGAGCGTGTTTCAGTTGTTCCAGGAATACCGACATTAACGTATTGACCTGCAAGGAAGTTGATGTCTGGTTGACCTTCATCCAATTGGATATCAAAAGTAATGGTCGATTCAGATAAGTTTTCCACGCGTGCCAAAGAACCTTGGTAAGTGTGAATTTCTGTTTTACATACATCAGAAGATGCTTGGATTTGGAAAACGGCATCAGACGTAGGTTTACACTGACAAGCAAGAATATAACCTTCAGCAGCTTCTTCTGGAGTTAATGCATCTTCAATATAAAGCTCTTCAGGCATGTCATAAGTACCAGATTCGCAAAATGCGCGACAAGTACCACATGCGCCATCACGGCAATCTAGTGGAATATTGATCTTTTGACGGTAAGCGGCATCAGATAAAGATTCGCCTTGAGCGACTGAAATAAAACGTGTCACGCCATCTTCAAATTGAAGAGCAATATTATGGTTTGACATGGCTGAAAATCCTGTAAATAATTCTGGAGAACTGGGAGAGAGACCTTTGGCTAAATCAAGTTAACCAAAGGTTTTTTCCGGAAAGCGTAGAAGCGAAGATCAGAGGTGGTAAACATCAATGACTTGGTTGATGTAATCATTTTTCAGAACCACGTATTTATTTAAAATTTGTGGTTTATCGCCTGATAAATCGATTTCATAACGTGACATACCAAAGTAGCTGTAGCTTGTTTTATAACGGAAACTTAAAGTATTCCAGTTAAAGCGTACAACCACTTTATCTTCATGACGATCTAGAATTTCAATGTTATTTACATTGTGGCATGTGCGTGTATCTGGCATGGTTGCAGAAGAGCGTTCAGTTTTAATACGGAACACACGATCTTCTAAACCTTGGCGATCAGGGTAGTAAATCAATGAGATTTCAGTTTGTGGATTGGTGATTAATTTATCATCATCATCCCAAGCTGGCATCCAAAAAGGTGCGGTAGGCGCGTAGCACTCTAACCACTCATCCCATTGTTCATCATCAAGTAAACGTGCTTCTTTGAAAAGAAATTGGCTTACTGATTCAAAAGTTGCTTCGAGATTCGCGTTGCTCATGCGTTCTCTCCTTGTTCAGCTAAAGATTTTTCAGATGCAATTGCACGTTTCATTTCTGATAACCAGTGTTGATGCTGTGCAAGGTATAAACCTTCATCTTCAGTCTTAATACCAGATAGTTTTGGTTTTAAACCGATTTCATTTGCAGCATCATCTGGACCATGGATCCAATGCTTAGAACCACGGCACATATCGTTCCATTCAAGCTCGATACCTGCATATCCCGCTTGGCAAGCACGGAATTCTTCTAAGTCATCTGGTGTTGCCATACCTGATGCATTAAAGAAGTCTTCGTATTGACGGATACGGCGTGAACGTGCTTCTGGCTCTTCACCTACAGGTGCGATACAGTAAATCGTTACTTCAGTTTTATTGACTGAAATTGGACGTAATACGCGGATTTGTGAACCAAATTGATCCATGAAATAGACGTTTGGATAGATACATAGATTACGAGAACGCTCGATCATCCATTTTGCCATCGCTTCGCCATAACGTTCTGTATATGCAGCAAATTGATCAAAGTTAGGACGATCTTCCGGGTTACCCCATTGAGTCCAAAGTAACATGTGACCATTTTCAAAGCCGTAAGAACCACCGCCTTGTTTGCCCCAAGAACCTGCGCTCATCGCACGAACATTATCGCCTGCTTCTTTTTCTTTACGCTGCTGAGTTGTTGCAGCATAGTTCCAATGTACAGCAGATACGTGATAACCATCAGCACCGTTTTCAGCAGTTAACTTCCAGTTACCTTCATAGGTATAAGTCGACGAACCACGTAAAACTTCTAAACCTTGCTCAGACTGACCAACGATCATATCCATAATCTTAGTTGCTTCGCCTAAGAATTCTTCTAATGGAAGAACATCAGGATTTAAGCTACCAAATAAGAAACCTTTATAGCTTTCAAAGCGTGCAACTTTTTTCAGGTCATGAGAACCTTCTTTGTTAAAGCAATCAGAATAACCTGCTTCTGCTGGATCTTTAACTTTTAAAAGTTTACCTGAGTTGTTAAATGTCCAACCATGGAATGGGCAAGTATAGGTTGCTTTATTGCCTTTTTTATTACGGCAAAGCTGAGCACCACGGTGTGAACACGCATTGATCATTGCATTTAATTCGCCTTGGCGGTTACGTGCAATAAGAATCGGCTGACGACCAATATGAGTGGTGTAATAATCATTGTTGTTAGGAATCTGACTTTCGTGTGCAAGATAAACCCAGTTGCCTTCGAAAATATATTTCATTTCTAGGTCAAACATAGATTGATCAGTAAACACTGAACGATGTAATTTGAATTCGCCTGTTTCGTGATTATCAACAAGTAGTTCGTCAATACGATCAAGATGGCTAGTGTTAATTACAGGAATACGTGGCATGTCCGTTCTCCGACTTTCCGAAAAAAAGGTAAGTCACCGAAATGTCATAAAATTGACACTTCGGCTTCCTATAATAAAGTGATTAAGCGCTAGCGCGACGACGATCAACTTCAGTTTTCGGCGCATCAGCCTTTTCTTTAACCAATTCAATGTTGAACTGGATATGTTTAAATGCTTTGTCTAATTTACGACGTGCGATTTCTGCTTCATCTGTTACATCAACAGCAGTAGCAACTAAGCCTTCACGTGTTGCAAATGCAAAGTCATCCCAAAGGTATTGATCACCTTCAATATTGAATTGAGTCGTCAATTTACGGTAGCCAGGTGCAGACACGAAATAATGAACGTGTGATGGGCGGTTACCGTGACGACCTAATTTATCCAATACAAATTGAGTTGTACCTTCTGGTGGGCAACCGTAACCTACTGGCATAGTAGTCAACGCAGTATATTGACCATCAGCAGCAGTGATCACTGAACGACGAAGGTTAAAATCAGACTGTGATTTATCAAAGAATGAATAGTTACCTAGGCTGTTTGCATGCCAAATTTCAACTTTAGCACCTTCAACAATATTACCATCAGTATCTGTAACAGTACCTTCGATGATCAAAGTATCCACTTTATCTGATTCAGAACCATCATCCATACGTGTAAAAGAAACTGATTCTGGCGCACCCGCAACATAAAGTGGACCTTCGATCGTACGTGGAGTACCACCTGTGATACCCGCTTTAGCGTCTGCTTCATCAGCACGTAAGTCTAGGTAATGCTCTAAACCTAAGCCTGCTGCCAAAAGACCTAACTCGTTTGCTTGACCTGCATCTGTAAAATACTCTAAGCCTTTCCATAGCTCAGTTTGAGAAATATCTAAATCCTCAATTGCTTGGAAAAGATCACCGAGTAAACGAACAACGATTTGCTGAACACGGGCATCTACTGGGCCTGTTGCAGTTTCAACGTTAATTTTTTTTACAAGAGCATCAATTTGTTGACGGTTCATACTAAATCTCCATAAGTATGTATATTCATTTGGTGGCTGATATGCTTGATACATCAAGCTTTTAGCTGCCACGTTCCTTGTTTGTCTTGATAGACTTTCAGTTCTAACCCTTTGGATGTGTTGCAAATGACCGTAATCATTTGCAATACTCAATGCTTAAATTTTTTGATCAATAAATTGAATTAACGGTCGTCTTCATGAATAGAAGATGGGTGACGATTTAACGCCATGACTTCAATATTCATGTAAGGATAAAGCGGAAGACCTTGCAAAATGCTGTGTAGCTCTTCGTTGCTTTCAACATCAAAAATACTGGTATTTGAGTACTGACCCGTAATACGCCAGATATGACGCCATTTACCTTGGCGCTGTAATTCATGCGAATAGGCTTTTTCTACAGCTTTAATTTCGTTGGCTTTTTCCACTGGCATATCTAGTGGAATATTGACATCCATTCGGACTTGAAAAAGCATGTGAAGCTCCTTTGATTTACATCTGTGTCATGTCGGCGTTTTAACGACGGCGTAATTGGTCGATTTTATCTTCATCCATTTCAATACCTAAGCCTGTTGTGTTCGGAACAACAAGTTCAAAGTTTTCATATTGAAGTGGTGTTTTTAAAATTTCTTCAGTTAACAGGAGTGGACCGAAAAGCTCAGTGCCATACGCTAAATTTTCAAAGGTAGAGAACGCATGTGCAGAAGCGATCGTACCGACTGAACCTTCAAGCATGGTGCCGCCATAAAGGTCGATGCCTGCCAATTGCGCGATTTTATTCACTTCACAGCCTTCGATCAGACCACCAGACTGGGCAACTTTCACTGCAAATACAGATGCTGCATTTCGTTTAGCCAGTTGATAAGCACTGTTCGGGCCCATTAAAGATTCATCAGCCATAATCGCAATATCAAATCTGCGTGTTAAACGTTCCATGGCATCAATATTGTCAATTGCACAAGGTTGTTCAATCAGGTCTACGCCACCGTCTTGTAACAGTTGAATCCCTTTAATCGCTTCGAGTTCTGACCAAGCGCGATTGACATCAACACGGATCGAAATATCTGAACCTAATACTTTTTTAATCGCTAAAACGTGTTCAACATCAGCTTCAACTGTACGAGAACCAATTTTTAGTTTAAAAATATTGTGGCGTTTAGCCGCAATCATTTTTTGTGCTTCTGCAATATCTTTGTCGGTGTCACCAGAGGCCAATACCCAAAGTACTGGAACACTCTCACGCAAACGACCACCTAATAGCTCACTCACAGGTAAACCCAAACGCTGCGCTTGAATATCAAGCAATGCAGTTTGAATCGCACACTTTGCAAAGCGGTTGCCATTGATATGTCTTTTAATCTGTTTTAGTGTTTGAGCCACATTTAAATGCGATAATGTTTTTAGTAATGGCGCAAAATAAGTATCAATGTTGGTTTTAACACTTTCAGGGCTTTCGTCCCCATAGCCTAAACCACCAATTGTTGTTGCTTCACCCCAACCAATAAATCCGTCATCGGTCGTGACTTTAACCAAAACCAGTGTTTGTGTTTGCATTGTCGCGACTGCCATCTTATGTGGACGAATCGTTGGAATTTCGACAAGTAGCGTTTCAATGGATTTATACATCTTGAGTTTTTGCAACCTTGCTTTGTGTACTTGATGTGGTATACCTTAAAAGAATAATTATGTGCTGTCGAAGACCTAATTTGCATTTTAATATATCAAAAAGGTATGAAGTCTTATGGAACTTAGACACCTTCGCTACTATGTAGCCGTTGTAGAAGAACAAAGTTTTACTAAAGCTGCTGAAAAACTATTCATTGCACAGCCCCCTTTGAGTCGCCAGATACAGAATCTTGAAGCAGAATTTGGAATTCAATTGTTTGAACGGGGTAGTAGACCATTAAAGACAACAGAAGCAGGGCAATTCTTTTATCAACATGCCGTTAAACTTTTGTCTAATGCGGAAGAAATTAAAGCCATGACCATGCGTGTCGGAATGGTCGAAAAAACAGTCACCATGGGCTTTGTAGGGTCATTGCTGTATGGCTTACTGCCTAAAATTGTCTATCTATTTAGACAACAACAACCCCATTTAAAAATTGAATTAATTGAAATGAGCACCAAAGAGCAAATTCAATCCCTTAAGGAAGGACGAATAGATATTGGCTTTGGCCGGTTGCGGATATCGGACCCTGCTGTACGCAGAGTTCTGTTACGTGAAGAGCCACTTATGGCGGCAGTTCATTCGAGTCACCCACTCGCAAATAAAAAAGATGGTGTCTATCTATCTAATATTGTTGATGAAAATATTTTTTTATATCCTAGCCATCCGAAACCAAATTTTTCAACGCAAGTACGCAGTCTATTTTCAGAGTATGGATTAGACCCTAAAAGTATGCGTGAAGTCCGTGAAATTCAGTTGGCTTTGGGTTTGACTGCTGCTGGAGAAGGGATCTGTGTGGTGCCAGATAGTGCTAAAACCATTCAACTACCGCACTTACACTACATACCGATCTTAGACGATGCGGCAACAAGTCCAATCTTTTTAGCTGTTCGCTCTATGGATGAAAGTGAAGATATACGCTCTTTATTTGACTGTATCTATCAGGTCTATGATTTAGAAGCCATCAAATATGACAGAGCTGTGATATAGGACTTAGACTTTGGTCATAGAACATTTTGTGTAGGGTAGATAGTGATACCTGAAATAACACTATGGGCGAGATGATTAGACCCATTATTTAACTTTTTTTTAAAATCCGAATATTTGATTTCATCATCAAAAATTCGGATTTTTTAGTTTTCAACTTTTAGAATCTGTAATAAAAATGACATTTTGAATAAAATGTATTCATTGCTACTCACTTTAGGGTATTGTTTTTAGCGTATTGATTTAATTAACAAACTTTAAAGGTATAAATATAGAGTTATTCGGTTTTGGACATTAATTTCGCTTTGCTGCATTGTTTGTGACATGAAAGTCATTCACGAGCAGGAGAGCATGGTGAATAAAGAAACAATAAATATCAACACGATTGTTGATAATGCAAAATTTACACCATTTCATTGGAGTGTTTTGATTTGGTGTTTATTGATCATTATTTTTGATGGTTATGATTTAGTGATTTACGGGGTAGCACTACCATTATTGATGCAGGAATGGGGTCTTTCTACTGTTCAAGCTGGTTTTTTAGCGAGTACAGCACTTTTCGGTATGATGTTTGGGGCAATGACTTTTGGTACCTTGTCAGACAAAATTGGTCGTAAAAAAACCATTATGATCTGTGTAGCTATCTTTAGTGGCTTTACTTTTTTAGGTGCATTTGCATCGAATCCTACAGAATTTGGTATTTTACGGTTTTTAGCGGGTCTCGGTATTGGCGGCGTAATGCCAAACGTGGTGGCTTTAACCACTGAATATGCACCTAAGCGTATCAGAAGTACCTTAGTGGCAGTCATGTTCAGCGGCTATGCGATTGGCGGTATGGCTTCTGCTTTGCTTGGCGCTTTTTTGGTGGTCGATTATGGTTGGAAAATCATGTTTTATATCGCAGGCCTACCATTTATAGCTTTGCCTTTAATTTGGAAGTTCTTACCTGAATCGCTCATGTTTATGACCAAAAAAGGTGAAACTGAAAAAGTTCGTCAGATCGTACAAAAAATTGCACCTGAGATGAATTTGCCGGCTGGTACGCGCTTTAAATTGGATGAACCTGTTGCAGGTGATGAAGCACCATTAAAAGCTTTATTTCAACAAGGCCGTATGTTCAGCACCATGATGTTCTGGATCGCATTCTTTATGTGTCTATTAATGGTTTATGCACTTGGCAGCTGGTTACCTAAGTTGATGATTCAGGCAGGCTATTCACTTGGTGCAAGTATGTTGTTCCTCTTCGCATTAAATATTGGTGGGATGGTTGGTGCCATTGGCGGCGGAACATTGGCAGACAAGTTCCATTTAAAACCAGTATTAACCACAATGTTTACTGTGGGTGCTATTGCCTTGATATTACTTGGATTTAATAGTCCTCAAGCAGTATTGTATGGATTGATTGGTATTGCGGGTGCTGCAACGATTGGTTCTCAAATTTTATTGTATACCTTCGTCGCGCAGTTCTATCCAGCAGCAGTACGTTCTACAGGTATGGGGTGGGCATCAGGGATTGGACGTATCGGTGCGATCGTAGGCCCGGTATTAACAGGTGCATTATTGACTTTAGAGTTACCTCATCAAATGAACTTCTTAGTGATTGCAATACCTGGTGTGATTGCTGCGATCGCTATTTATATGGTGAACCTCAAAGCTTCAGTAGAAGGTGTAAAAGAAAAACAGCCTGAATTGATTAAACAAAGCAATCATGCGGCTTAAGCAATAAATTTTAACTTATTCTTCATCAGCTTAAAACGGATCTCAATAGAGCTGATGAAGGCGATAAGTCAAAATGGATTTAATATTATTTTGAAAAAGTCAGGACAGACTTTAATGACATAGGATATGTTAAGAATGAATCATTTCAAAAAAAGTACATTGGTGATTGGATTAAGTTTAGGTATGACGGGGATGGTTCATGCTCAAGCCAATACTGAAGTAGATCAACTTAGAGATGAAGTTAAAGAGTTAAGACAATTGCTAGAACAGTATGCAAAATCTCAACAGCAAATGGAAACTCAAGTTTTAAAGGTTCAAACGAATCAAACTCAGTCTAGTCAACCACAACTAAGCCAAGCTCAGCCGAACAAGTCCAATGGTTTAGGTTTTACAGTTGCAGGCTCGGAAGTGAAATTTTATGGGAATATCCGCTTAGATACACAATATCAAGCAGAAGGTGGCGCAGCAGCTCGTTCATTTAACCAAATAAATACTGTGCCTTTAAGAGGCGTTAATGAACGTAGTGATGAATTAAAATCAACACTTTCAGCAACACGTTTGGGGTTTGATTTTAAGACCCCAGCGCAAGGCAAAGATGTCACAGGAAAGCTTGAACTTGACTTTTTTGGTGGTCCCAATCTCGATAATTTACGTATACGTCATGCCTACGTGAATTATGGTCAATGGTTAATCGGACAAACATGGTCAAACTTTGCTTTACCTGATTATATGCCTGAAACCATTGAACCTTTAGGCTACGTAGGTGGTGCAGTTAAAAGAACGCCGCAAGTACGCTATACACATCGCATAAGTCCAGAAACAAATATAGTCAGTAGCGTCGAGGATCCAAAAGATCCATCGATCAATATGCGTTTACCCGCATTGACTTCACGTTTGAATCATAAGATGAGTGATACGTTGGCACTCAGTGGGCGTGTGATGGCACATGAAAAACGTATCGATCAAGATGAAAAATGGGCATGGGGTGTTGGCTTAGGCGTAAAATATGATGTATTGCCAAATACAACTGTTAAAGCGGATTATTACCATGTTAAAGGCGATAGCAGTTTTGTATCTTGGGCAAATAATGGCGTCGTTGCTCAAAATAATCAAATCGTGGCACAAAATGAATTTGATTCGATTACGATTGGTGTGACACAGCAGTTCAACGATAAACTTCGTGGCACATTAGGCTATGGCTTAATGAAACTTGATAAAGATCAAGATTATATCAATGCTTCAAGTAATCCTACTGCGATTAATAAAGAGCTATGGCAAGCTTGGGCGAATATGTTCTATAGCCCGACTAAACCGATCAGCCTTGGCGTTGAATATGTCTATGGTGAACGTGAAGCATTTGCTGCAGCACCGAATGGTTCTAAAAAAGGTGAAGACAATCGTGTAAATGCTGTTGCGATTTATAATTTTTAATCACAGCGGTTGATTCAATTTTCAACGCAATGATGGGTTTAGATTTTTATTTATATGATTCGAAACGAAGCTTATTCATATAATTTAAACCGAATGACCGAACTTGTCGTCAACATTGAGTGAATGAAACTCAATCATGGAATCAGGTATTCCATGATTGAGACTTGAGAAAGTGTTTATAGAGCATTCAATTCGATTTTATTTAAATGATGTTGAAGGCTATGTAAGCACTTTTTCAATATATTTGAGTGATAAAATACTTTGCTGATGAGTTATTTTGTTTATCTCTGATCACGAGTGATCTACTTTTTAGTCCAGTTAACTTTCTATTCACTATTGCTGTCAATAACTTCCCAAAAAAATGAATATCTAAACATCATATTTAAAAACCTAACTCCAACTACGAGCATAAGTCTTAACAGATCTTCAAAAGCAAATGAATAAAAGTAAAACTAAACCAGATCAACGACCTTTTACCTTTCCTGATAATTGACCATTAGATTGACGATATTCACTCGGTGTCATGTTAAACCAGCGCTTAAAAGCACGTCGAAAGTTTGCGCTATCATGATAGTTTAGAATAGACGCAATCGCTTCAACAGATAATTCTGTTTTACATAAGTAATGCGCTGCTTGGCGCGATTTTATCTCATCGCTTAATTGTCTAAAACTTGTTTGATGTTGAGCAAGTTTACGAGCAAGCGTTCGTTTGTTAATGAAAAGTGCAGCAGCGATCTTTTCTTCATTTAGCTCATTAAATGGCTGACTGAGCATCATTTTTTGGATTTTAAAAACAATATTTTCCTGTGTAGGTGTTAATTCTTGCAGCAAAATCTCACATTGACGCATGGCCAACAGATAGTTTTCATGATTTGAAGATGCATTGGCAATTTCACATACGGATAATGGAATTTCAACCTGAATTTGATCTGCGGAAAAACTAAAAGGGCTCGGTAAATAGTGTTTATAGAGATGTTTATAGTCTGGTTCAGCGTGACTAAAATAAGCACGTGCTTCATGCAGAGGCCGGCCAATAATAAACTCTGCGCATTCATATAACACCACTACACAGACTTCATTCAGCATACGATTGACAGCTGATGAAATAGGGATCGTAAAATCTAATGAACAGATCACGGTATCTGCTGTAAATTCCAGGCTGACATGCGCAAAACTAATACGCGTGGGTAAAAATGTTTTAAACGCATTTAAAGCCATGAGTAGATTGGGACTATTATTGACCAGAAATCCCATGAGTCCATGAGTTGTAGGTGTTAAACGTTTTCCGAGATTTAAATAGAAATCAGGTGTTTTGCTCAAGCTTAAACTATTTTGAAGTATTTGAATTAACTGGCGAGAGCTTAATAAAGTGTCATCCTGCATGAATTGTTCAGCTGAAAGCTGACTAAACTGTAACAAACTCGGGATATCTCTGATATTCAAACCCAATTCGCGGCCAATAATTCTGGCGTAATTTGAAGGAATATTCGCAATTTCAGAATGATCATCCATCATTAATGTCGCTACATCATCCATTTTGTCGTCCTTTATATCCATCTAATATAAATCTTTATTTGTAATGAGTTCATTCTTCGTTCGTTGTTAAAAAATGATGAGATAACTGTTTAATAGACTTCCTTGAAAAGTCATTTTTCACAGCAAACACTCATCATGAGTCATCTCTCATCCTAAATCTCTCACAAATGAAGAAAGTTTTTATATATCAATTCATTGCCACTTAAAGATCATTTTTTGATGAATGAATGCGATCTAAACATTTATGATTTAAAAGGTATCTGTTAAATAATTCACTTTGCATTTACAAACTCAAACTCAAATCTTAATTCTGAGATAATTTTTTTATATTTCCCAAATAATTCATAGATGATTATATATTGTCTTTTTATGACTCCATTATGTCAACAAATAACCTCCTTAAATTTTTATAAAAAGATAGATTAGGGAGTAAGAAAAAAATTAATGTGTGTTATGGAGAACATCATGGGAAAAATCACTTTTATCGAACACGATGGAACAGAACATTTGGTTGATATTGAGTCAGGCAAATCATTAATGCAAATAGCCATTAATCAGGGCATTCCATCAATTGATGCAGATTGTGGTGGTGAGTGTGCATGCGGAACATGTCATGTGATTTTAGAAGACAAATGGATTAATAAAATTGGTAAAGCCCCAGAAAATGAACTTCATATGTTAGATCTTACGCCGGAAAAAACAGAAAACTCAAGACTTGCATGTCAGGTCTACGTTTCAGAAGAGATGGTCGGGATGAAAGTGCAACTACCTGAATATCAGCTATAAATAAAATAAAAATGTGGATTCAATCTAAATGGAGTTTGAAAAATGACACAGTTCGTAAATATAGTGAATAAAGTCAAAACAGATGCAGTCAATAAATTTTCGGCAATTGTTCCAATAGATATGCAGGTTAAGGGCTTCCATTTTTTTAAGAAAGCCAAAAAGCAAATTTTGAATCAAGAGTATTTTCCAGAGATTGTCGAATCACCAATTCCCGATGTCTCTACATTAGAGATACAGGATATTGACCTAAGTAATCCATTTTTATTTAGACAACATCAGTGGAATGCCTATGCAAAACGCTTACGTGATGAAGCGCCTGTACATTATCAAGCTAACAGTCCTTTTGGCCCTTTTTGGTCTATAACACGACATAAAGACATTATATTTGTCGATAAAAACCATGATTTGTTTTCTTCAGAACCCATCATTCTATTGGGCGAAGCTCCGATGGATTTTGAAACGTTCATCGCAATGGATCCTCCGCGTCATGATGTTCATCGCCAAGCGGTACAAGGTGTCGTCGCACCTAAAAACCTGAAAGAAATGGAAGGTTTGATCCGTGAACGTACTGCTGAAGTGCTTGATAGTTTGCCCATTGGTGAGCCATTTGATTGGGTTCATAGCGTTTCAATTGAATTAACTGCGAGAATGTTGGCGACGCTTTTAGACTTTCCGTATGAAGAACGTTTAAAGCTGGTGTACTGGTCCGATTTAATTTCATCGTCTCCTCAAACGACTGGAGGAGCAATGGATTTAGATGAGTCATTTGTCGCTATGGCTGATATGGCAAAGCAATTCGTCAAACTTTGGTACGATAAAGCTGAGCGATTGAAGAGAGGTGACAGTAGTTTTGATCTCATCACTTTAATGCAGACCAGTGACGGAACTCGTGACATTATTAAACGTCCGATGGAATATATGGGGAATCTGGCGCTTCTGATTGTGGGTGGCAATGATACGACACGGAACTCTATGAGTGGAGGTGTTTTAGCATTTCATAACTTCCCTGAACAGTTTGCCAAACTCAAAGAAGATCCAAGTTTAATGTCAAATGCCGTATCTGAAATTATTCGTTGGCAAACACCTTTGGCTTATATGCGCCGTGTGGCCAAGCAAAATGTCATGTTAAATGGCCAATTTATTCGTAAAGGCGATAAGGTGGTGATGTGGTATGCCTCTGGTAATCAAGATGAGAGAGCTCTCGAACAACCAGATCAGTTTTTGATTGATCGTAAAGACGCGCGTAATCATCTTTCGTTTGGCTTTGGTGTGCATCGCTGCATGGGCAATCGTTTGGCAGAATTACAATTGCGAATTCTCTGGGAAGAAATTTTAAAACGCTTTGAGAAGTTGGAAGTGGTAAGCGAACCAGAAATTGTGCAATCTAACTTTGTTCGAGGTTATTCAAAACTCATGGTTAAACTGACGCCTAAAACTGAAAATGCTGCTGCTACTAAAAAGCAGAAATGAAGTGGAACAAAAAAGTAGAAATAGCGACTGAAATAAGTATTCAATAGGCTTATTTCATCAGTCCTTTTATACAACGACTATTTATACAACAAGCGTATAACTTAGCTCATCTTAGCCTTCTCCCACAGGGAGAAGGGACTTTTAGATATCCATTTATTGTAGATCAATGATCTTGATTGAATTGATCAAAACTTTCTAAAAAACGTTTTAATAAAAATGCAGCATGAGATGTAGAGAGAAGAAACAATGCATAAATTATCAGCCGTGATTATTGGTGGAAGTCATGCCGCAGCACAACTGAGTGTGAGTCTGCGTCAAGAAGGATGGAGGGGTGGTATACTCATCATTAGCGATGAGCATTATTTACCGTACCATCGTCCACCTTTGTCTAAGACCTTCTTATCTGGTGATAAAAGCATTGATGACTTGTTGATACGACCAGCTGCATTTTATGAAAAAAATGATATTCAATTTTTAAATGGTCATGTCATCCAAATAGATCGACAACGACAAATATTGAACCTGGCAGATGGAACACAGGTCAATTATGACAAATTGGCATTATGTACAGGAGCACGTGTCAGAAAATTAGCAATAGAAGGGGCTGATCTTAACGGCGTACATTATGTTCGAAATGCGACAGATATCGAGGCAATACAACTAAAGATTAAAAATGTTAAGCATGCCGTAATCATGGGTGGTGGTTATATCGGTTTAGAAACGGCGGCATCTCTAAGAAAACAAGGAATACAGGTTTCTTTAATCGAAGCATCACAGCGAATATTACAACGTGTTACCACACCTGAACTTTCAGCGTTTTATAGCAGAATTCACACTGAAGAAGGGGTTAGTATTTATACCGATCTGAGTGTAGAGCGGATACTGGGTACGACAGATGTGCAAGGAATATTATGTTCAAACGGTATGACTTTGGAAACAGATCTAATTATCGTGGGTATTGGCGTTCAACCCAATGTAGAACTTGCTTTTGAAGCTGGTCTTCATGTTGAGAATGGTGTCGTTGTCGATCCATACTGTCAAACCAATGATACTCATATTGTGGCTGCAGGAGATTGCACAACGTATTTCAATCAACGCTATCAAAGACAGATACGCTTGGAATCTGTTCCGAATGCCAATGAACAAGCAAAAATTGCCGCTGCGACATTATGTGGCGTATCCAAAATTTATAATTCATTACCCTGGTTCTGGTCGGACCAATATGATTTAAAATTACAAATTGCTGGATTAAATCAGGGCTATGATCAGCAGATCATTCGAGGAAATATGCACAATGAGCGTCAGTTTTCTGTTTTTTACTTGAAAGAAGGTGAGCTAATTGCCGCGGATTGTATTAATCGTCCATTAGATTTTATGGTCAGTAAAAAAATCATTCATGAACAATTAAAAATCGATGTAGCTCAACTAGCCGATGAAACATTTGATCTTCGAGAACTTTTAAAATAGAAATTATTATCAAAAATGGCGTGGTCTTCGCTCATGCCTAAATTCAATAGTTCAAACAGATGCTTACTGAATCAATGCTTGAATAAAACTTAAACTGAATTAAATCAATTTAAGATCTGAATTAAACCTTTAAAGGAGAGAATGATATTTACTAAAAATAGCCTAAGCAATATTTAGGTCTTTTTAAACGTCAATATTTAAATATCGTTCGCATATAAAGCTCTTCATTTAAAGTAATTCTTTTATATAGTCATTGAACGAAATTTTATCAAAAATCATCGATAAAATTAAAATCATAAAAATTTGCAATTTAAGATGTGATCTTTCGCCGTAATGATTGTGTATAGAACAGCATACGCATAGAATTATCATTGAATTAATGATCATAGCGGTATCATTCATGTTGAAAGATTTTATTGAAGAGCAGAAATTGGTGTGTGAAGAATTTGATTCTGCATATATTAAAGTCAATGAAGATGATGTAGTGGCTATTGCAAAGCAGACGTTGGATCAAGAGCCTATAGTCGGTTTACGTAAAAAGCCTGAAACTGACGAGAAAATTTGTTGGTTTATTTATGGTGGTGAATTACAAGAGGGTGAAGACTTTTTTGAAACTGTCACAGTCAAAGAGCTGGAAGACATTTTGCCAGAGGCGATTCCATATTTATCACTTGAAACAGGTTTCCGTTTTATGATCGACCGTGATGATTATGAAGATGTATGGAAAGCTGAACCTGATTTATCTCAATTATAATTTTTGAATCATATATTGATGGTGACTTCTAAGCATTTTTTGCTGAGTATCTTGTTAACTCATGGTCTTGGGATTTTACCTTCGATTGTTTTTGCTCAAAACTTAAATATGAATGATTATATGAATGAGTATATGGATGAGTATGAGCAAAAACTCGCGCAATACATTGCAACTGTGAATGAAACAAAGTTAATCCTAGATACAGCAGAATCAACATCCAATATTCAATCGCAAAAATATGCTTTGTGCCAGCGTATAGAAGCTTATCAAGGTATTTTAAAACTTGTTGAGCATTATCCTGAAGCTGAAAATAGTCAGCTCATGAAAATGATTGCTCAAAATTATTTAGATAAACAGTTAGCTGGATTCCAACATTCAGGCATTTCTGAAAAATCATTATGTATTCAAAGTTAAGCTCATTTGGTCTGACTTTGTCTGCTAATGATATGAAGATGGCTGAAAATGATATGTGAATTAATTTTATAATTTGATTGTTAAATATAAATGTAGTGAATTTCCCTGATTCAATACGGATTTTTATATTTTATTCATCAATTCATGCTTGATGAATTCCGAGCCCGCCGTAAGGTGGGCTTTTTAATGTGCATCATAATCAAAATTATTAAAAATATATCTAAATATATAAAAGAATGTATGTATCCAATATTTCCCCAAAATGTAGCTTATAAACAATTGGCTGGTTTAGGTACACCAGCCAAACGGCTTAAATGACGTGCAACCAAGCCGGTATTAAATTTCTCTTGAAGCACTGCATTGTTGATTTCAGCACCGACTGTTTTCATTAAAAATTTAATCAGTGGGCGTGTCGCTGGAGAATGTCCAAACTGAGCATAAAACTGGCGCACGGCTTCTAAAATTTCAAAATGCCAGGGTGTTAGCTCTAAATCTAATGATTGCGCTAAAGTTTGAGCAACTTGATGATTCCAAATCGTGTAGTCGACCAAATGACCATCTTGGTCAAGCGCAAACTCGTCTTGATTATTCACGTTTGTATTAACACTCATTTTTTAGTCATCCAGCTATGATTTGAAATATATCGTTGAAACAGAATCGTCTAAATGTTTTCATTTAAATGAACCATTTTTAGAACGTCATTTTAAACTGATACAACGCTTATATTTTAAGACTAATTCAGAAAATTCGGCATAACTGATGATTTGAATCGAATGTTGAGTCGAATTTTGAATTGAATCCAAGGTTTGCTGAGGTAACAGCTCGGCGTCATTTTCTAAAATAAAAAGAGTGTTTTTAATCTTTAGGGTAGTGCTTAGTAAATTATTGAGTTGTTCTGAACCAATATGTAAAACCGCATCACCCATGAGAATAACAGCATCATCTGGGCTATAGATTTGTGCTAATTGATTTAAAGCGTTTTCAGTATTGGCAAAGTTAGACTGAATTAAATAGAGCGTGTATGAATTCATAGGGTATTACCAATAAAGAACATGGTCAAAAGATTGAATAAGCGTACTGTTTAACTTGATAAACTCAATTTCTTGTTCAGATTCACGTACGAAAGCATGATTTTGATGTTTTGACTCAATTAGAAGTGGTGTTAAGTCATAAAACTCAAAACTATCGACCATATTTGATGCAATTTTAAATGCATGTTTTAGGCGTTCATATTGAAGTTCGGATTTGAGCAGGCTTAGAGCGCCGTCTTGCAATAAGACCTTAACATTACAGCCAAAAGTTGCTAAAACCATGGTCGCAGATAAGCTTTCATGCACTTGTAAAGTGTTGAGATTGGCTTGGGTTAATATAACGAGGACAGATTTCAAACTATTTACCTTTTAATCGCAATAGTTAAATAAAATAAAAACTTAAAATTGAATGAGGCGTTCACTAGACTGGACAGCATCTGCAAGCTCTCCCAAACCCACTAACTCAAAGCCTGCTGCTAAGTTGTGTGTTTTGATGTGATGGCGCTGTGCATTTTCTGCATCTGTGATGCCTCTTGCAAGCGCAGCGCTGACACATACAGGTAGTCGAATATTTAACTGTTGCCATTCTAAACTTAAGTTTCTTTGATCATCAGGAACCCATTGCAAATTATTTGCTACACAAACGCCATCCTGATAGAAAAAAACTCGGAAATCTTGATTTTTAGCTTTCAATGCTTGTGCAAGACCCAGTGCATGCCATGCATGAATCGAACTTGGAGCGGAGGTAATTAACAATAGAGTAGGCATTGCAATATCACTTTTAGAATCTGCAGAAACTGAATGCAGCATTCAGACTTCATAATAACGGGTAGTATACAATGATTTTATGTGGTGTTTGGAGGAAGATGGTTTCATATATTAAACTTCTTTCAAAACTCTTTATTCACTCCACACACTCATAGTGAGTATTCCCTCATCCTAACCTTCTTCTAAAGGAACAAGAGATTTTTACAAATCAATTTGTTACTAATTAATGATTATTTCTTGACTTATGAAAGAGATCTAATGAACTTAATTTAAAATAAATATTTTAAAACAATTGTTTATGAGGTTTTGAGAGTACTAAATTAAAAGTAACTTTTATTTTATTATTGATAATATAAAATCTATCATATTGATTGTTATGATATTATTCTTTTATTTATTTCGAATAAATTTTAGAGTGCTTTTATATTAATTAATAATCTGTAGATTAAATATACATTTAATATTCTTACGATCGTAAATTTTAATAAATAAATGTATGATGCTCATCATTGGAAGGAATGATAAGCTATGGAACTAAAAATTATTGATCTCTTTGCAGGCGTTGGTGGATTAAGTTTAGGTGCTGCGCGAGCAGGATTTAATGTGATTGGAGCTGTAGAGTTAGACGATCAGGCAATTGCCTCTCATATGAAAAACTTCCCATATACATTTCACCTTCAAAAGAATATACGCGATTTAACTGGTAAGGAGCTTCTGGATGAATTAAATATATCTAAAGATGAGTTAAGTGGAGTTGTTGGTGGTCCTCCTTGCCAAGGATTTAGTACGATGGGTAAGAGAGATTTAGAAGATCCTAGAAATAATCTTTTTAATGATTTTTTTCGCTTAGTTAGCGAATTAGAACCTGATTTTTTTGTAGCTGAAAATGTTACTGGTATATTAAACGATAAATATAAAGATATTAGGAAAGCTGCACTTTCTCATGTTGAAGAAAAATATGATTTGTTAAATCCAATAAAAATTAAAGCCTCTGATTTTGGTGCTCCTACAATTCGTACTAGAATATTTTTTATTGGTTTTCATAAAAATAAAAGTAAATTTAAAAAGCCTTTAAATGAATGTGATTTTTATAAGCAAGCTTTAAAGTCAATAACTGTTGAGCAAGCATTGAAAGGGTTACCACAAAAAATTGAACCGACTTGGTTAAATGAAGTAGATTCATGGCAACCTATTAATAAAAAAGATTTTGGAAAAGAAATATTTTTTGAAAAATTGATAGGTGATATTCCATTAAATATAGGTGACAAAGAGAGTATAAAAAAATATCGTGAATTGAATTTGGTGTCTGGATGCCATGGGACAAGACATTCATTTGAAGTAGAAAAAAGATATGAGAGGTTGAACTTTGGTGAACAAGATAAAATTTCAAAATCTGTTAGGTTGAAGCCAGATGGGTATTGCCCAACCTTAAGGGCAGGAACAGGAAGTGATAAAGGCAGTTATCAAGCAGTACGACCCATTCACTATTTAGAGCCAAGGGTGATTACGCCTAGGGAAGCAGCAAGATTACAAGGCTTCCCAGATTGGTTTATTTTCCATGAAACAAAATGGCATAGTTTTCGACAAATAGGGAATAGTGTGAGCCCTATTGTCGCTGAAAAAGTTCTGCAAGTTATTTTTGAGAAATGTTATAGCAAGCAGTAAGAAACGGCAATATGGCATACCAAAATGATAAAATAGATCTTTTGTCCCAAATTAAATCATCCGAATGAATAGTAATTTGTAAATTTTGAATTGCTAGAAAAGACTTTTCAAATTTCTGTTCATTACATAAGGCGTGTAAAGTAGAAATTCTTCTACTATCAAGTTTCAGATGATTCTTTTCTTCCATCTTATTAAGACAACGCGTGACAGTTTGAGCTAATGAAGGCTTCTTTAACTTTATATCTACACTAAATTTCTTACTATAGTGTTGACAACTCAATTCAATAAATGCCCTCATTAACATTAGAGTTGCAATCGGTAAAGCAGAAATTCTAATTTTTATAAGTTCAGCTAAAAGACTTCTTAGCTTAACCTCTTCATCAGGGATGAAAAAAGGAATTTTCGCTTTTTTATTTTCGAATAAATACTCATAATCAGTTATGTGAGTTGGGGCAGTATAATTAGGATCATATTCATAAAAATCATCTGAGACTTTACCAGCTTCGAATGAATTATCTTCTGTTTCTGATTGATCTTGCTGCTGTTGATCTTGCTGCTGTTGATCTTGCTGTTGTTGATCTTGCTGCTGTTGATCTTGCTGCTGTTGATCTTGCTGCTGTTGATCTTGCTGTTGTTGATCTTGCTTATAATCGCCAAAAAGATCTTCGCTCAAAGGATTTTCTTCAGTTATAGGTCTATAGCCTTTTTTTAATACCTTATAAGTGTGCGATTTCCATAAATTAAAAAAACTCGTCATGGTCTCTAAAATTTTTTTATAAACTTCATTATTTAAATCGATATCAGTTTTACTTGTATTCCAAGGTAAGATACCTGCATTGCCAATAAAAAAAACTCTACCAATAAAACCAGTATGTTGTGAATGTACTTTTGAGGCCCACCCAGTATCTGATGTCTTATCAAATAATTTGACAGCTCGGTCATTACAGTACACAAACCATCCAGACTCATTTAAGGTGGCATTTTTTTCTTTATTATAACTTTTTTCATAAGTAAAAAAGTGTTGAGAACTTTGCCCAGCTTCAATAATTATTCTGATATTTTTATGTGTAAAATCTTCTTTAAGTTTTTTAAAATCACTAGTTATTCTTATAGATGTATTAACTTTATCTATAGGCTTTTCATTTACGTTAATGATAAGATTTTTGTTAATAAATTCAGAATATCTTAAAGCAATTTCATTTTTTAAATCATCTAACCATTCGTTATTTGCAAAGCAAATATTTACATCATCATTTAACTTTTTTATTTCAATGAATGTACCTGTTTGCTTACTTATCTTCTCAACGGCTATCGGAAGAGACCAATTATCATTATCTTTTAGAAAGCTTGAGACATCCAATTTAAGAGAAGATCTTTCAAGAGTAGTTTCTGTTACAATATTTATCTCTCTTCCTAATTTAAAAATCGCTCGATTTAATCCAATTCCATAATAACCAATACTTGTAGAGTGATGAATAGTTTTAGTACCGAATCTCAAAGTATCAGTTTTTAATAATTCACGCTGAATTCCTTTTCCACTATCAAGAATGGAAAATAGGTTTTTCTTTATATTCAGATTGATAGTATAGTTTTTATAATCAGAAATAATTATATCAGTGTGAAGTGGATATGCATCAATTGAATTATCAATTAAATCAAAGATACATTCTTCAATTGTTACATCTTTTGTTATGCCATTAACTAGGTAATCTTTGGCAGGTCGTGTATCAGCTAAATTTTTTTCAATCATTGTATTTCCATATTTTAAATAAAATTTTATATATCTTTATGGCTTTGTTGCATAAAGATTTTAAAGACTGATCTTTCCTAAGCTGCACAAATTTAAGTGACAACTTGGGTGTGAGGGCGACCTAATTCTGTAAATTTATTTAACACGGCTATACGTGCATGGATTTCATTGACTTGGCTTTGAAAGTTTCTCGAACTGAGTTTATCGCCCAATAATTTGATGCAATGCATCTTAGTTTCGACCAAACTACGTCGATGATAACCAGACCACTTTTTCCACAGCGCTCTTCCTAGACGTTTGACTGTTTTCAATAATTCATTTCTCTCTAAAGATCCCAATTGCTTATCTTTCCATGGCCTTGCATTTTTTCTTGGAGGAATTACGGCATGTGCATGACGATCTGAAATCACTTGTCTACACAATTTCGTGTCATATGCTCCATCGGTATAGACAGAATCAATGCGTTCATCAGATGGGATTTGATTCAGCAGATCATCTAAGACTTGTGAGTCACTGACATTATTTGTTGTGAGCTGTACAGCTCGTATTTGTAAGGTTTTAGCATCTATACCAATGTGCAGTTTACGCCATTGCCGACGATATTCAGGCTGATGTTTCTTGCGTTTCCATTCACCTTCGCCTAAAAACTTAAAGCCAGTTGAGTCTACCAATAGATGTAGTCCTTCATGACTTTTTTGATAGCTGATCGCAATATCAATCTGCTTTTGTCGTCTGCAAAGTGTGGAATAATCCGGTGCTGTCCAACTTAACCCACTAAGTTGAATAAGGCTTTGCACAAAGCCTGTGACCATACGCAAAGAAAGGCGAAAGATAGATTTGATCATCAAACAGCACTGAATCGCTGTATCAGAATAGGTTTGATTTCTTCCATGCTTAGCTTGTGGCTGAGCATACCATTGAGTCTGAGGATCGAACCAAATTGAAATATTTCCTCGCTTGATTAGAGCTTGGTTATAAGAGGGCCAATTCGTTGTGCGATAGATTTTGGATGCAGGCTTCTTCATTTGGAAATTATATTGCTAAAGAAGCCTTTAGGAATAGCTTTGTGCAACAAAGCCTATCTTTATATAAATCAACTGCGTTATCTATTAAATCAAATCGCTTTAGAATTTCATAAATCTTTCATACCTTTTAGAAGTATTAAATTCTAGATAATTGCCATATATTTCAATAAATAATTTCTTAAATAGTGGTTGTTATTGAACTTAAAAGGAACAATTATTAAATCCCAATTTTAAACGGCGTAACTAAAAAGTTAGGTTTTACACATATTTTTCTTGAGTGCTCAAGTCAAAGACATAGCTTAATCTATAATTTCACATCCATTAATATTTTATCCAGACTAAGTGTATTTTGGAAGTCACTCAAAAATTAACTATCAACTTTAAAGCCTTCTTCACAGGTCCGTTCACCTCCTTACATCAAAGATTCGAATGGAATTAGGTGATTAGCTATAGGTAGTAGGTCTGAAATCTTATTATCGAGGTCAGCACCAATTTTTGTTAAAAGCTTTTTAGGCTAACTCACACTAAAATTGATGTTTTTGTCGTAAATGAAATACAGTTAATAACTATAACTGCAACACATAAAATATTCTTAACATTTAACATGAAGTTATAATGACCTTGCAGATTAACCGACTCAAGAGAAATTTTGAGTCGGTTTTTGCTTATATTGTCTGTGGTTAAGTTATTCCATACATATCAAGTACATCCATTAAATATAAGCTGCTGATTACTATAAGGAGTATCTAAACAATGATTTTAGTGACTGGTGGATTAGGCTTTATAGGCTCACATGTCGTTTTAAGCTTGTTGGCTCATGGTCAAGAAGTGGTCATTGTGGATAATTTAGTCAATTCCAGCTTACAAACTTTAGAGCGCCTTGAGTACATTTCAGGAATGTATGTGCCTTTTGTAAAACTTGATGTACGTAATACACCTGCATTAAATAAAGTGTTTGAGCAATACTCTATTGATGCAGTTATTCATACAGCCGGTTTTAAGTCGATAGAAGAATCAAAGCTTAAGCCACTCGAATACTATAATGATAATGTGAGTTGCATCATGAGTCTGATGCGCGCTATGCAACGTACAGGCGTACGCAATTTGGTTCATTTTTCAAGTTTAGCGGTTTACGGGACATCCAGTTTAGATCTACACGAAGAGTTGCCTTTTAATTTTGCCAATCCAAACCCTTATATAAAATCGCAACAGATGATTGAAGAAATCATTCGAGATACTGTAAAGACAGATAATGATTGGAATATTGCCATTTTAAGAATAAGTAATGTGGTTGGTGCATTTGAACATGGGGTTTTAGGTGAGTTTATACAGCCATTACCTAAGAATATTGTACCTCTTGCACTTCAAGTTGCTGCGATGCAACGCGATGTGATCGAACTACAACAAAACGCGGATACGGCTGATCAAACTGTAGAACGAAGTTTTGTACACGTCATTGATGTCTGTGAGGCCGTGCATGCCAGTTTATATTGGCTTCAACAGCATTCTGGTATCTGTGAAAGCTTTGATATCTCAGGAGAGCCGCTGTCCATTTTAAGTTTGATCAAAGAAATTGAAAAAGTGACTCAGTCAAAAATTAAAACCATAAACGCCGTGTATGCATTTGAAGAATTAGATCAAGTGGGTTCATCGAGTCAAAAAGCATTGCAAATATTAAATTGGAAAGCCAAGCGATCGATTGAACAGATGATTCAAGACGAGTGGCGTTTCTATAAAAATTCTTTAATTAAATCACCTCAGGGTTGAATGTTAAGATTCAAAGAGTTGAAAAATATTTTGTATAGAGAATATACGATAAGATGTCAGAGTAGTTATGCGATAAATCCTTATCACATATGAATATTTGCAAATGAGAATTATTTACATTTATGATTATTTTGATTAGTATGGATAAAAGTTTAGCGTTAAAGCTGACTTAAAAAATGAAATGGATGAGAGGTGAAGAATGCAAACACGTATTGAACATGACACGATGGGCGATGTAGAAGTACCCAGCGAAGCAATGTGGGGCGCTCAAACACAGCGTAGTTTGCAAAACTTTAAAATTGGTGGAGAGCGTTTACCGCGCGCAATGATTCGGGGTATGGGCTTAGTTAAAAAATCAGCGGCAATCACCAATGCTGCACTGAATCAAATTCCGCAAGAGTTGTCGCAATATATTGTTGGTGCAGCAGAAGAAGTTATTGCAGGACAATGGGACGATCAATTTCCACTAGTGGTTTGGCAAACAGGTTCAGGCACTCAAAGCAATATGAACTGCAATGAAGTGATTGCGAATATTGCCAACCAAAAACTTGGAAATCCTTTAGGGGCACAAAAGCCTGTGCATCCGAATGATCATGTGAACCGTGCACAATCGACCAATGATTCATTTCCAACCGCAATTCATGTGGCGGCAAGCTTGCAGATCAATGAGTTATTAATTCCTGCGGTAACACAGCTCAGAAATACCTTAGATGCCAAAGCGCAAGAATTTTCAAGTATTGTTAAAATTGGTCGTACACATTTACAGGATGCAACGCCTTTAACTTTGGGCCAAGAGTTCAGTGGTTATGTCTCACAGCTTGATCATGGTTTAAAACGTCTGCAATACGCTTTAGAAGGCTTATATGAGCTTCCTTTGGGCGGAACGGCTGTAGGTACAGGTTTAAACGCACATCCTGACTATGCGGTCCAAGCTGCTGAACAATTGGCAACGTTAACAGGTCTGCCTTTTGTCACTGCTCCGAATAAATTCGAAGCACTCGCAGGGCGTGATGCAGCGGTATTTGCGTCAGGAGCATTAAAGACATTAGCTGCAAGTTTAAATAAGATCGCCAATGATATTCGCTGGTTGGCCAGTGGTCCACGTTGTGGTTTCGGAGAGATCCGTATTCCTGAAAATGAACCTGGTTCAAGTATTATGCCCGGTAAAGTCAATCCGACTCAAAGTGAAGCAATGACGATGGTGGTCGCTCAAGTATTGGGTAATGACACCACGATTAATGTTGCAGGCGCCTCTGGCAACTTTGAACTGAATGTGTTTATGCCGGTGATTGCTTATAACCTCTTGCAATCTATTCAATTGTTAGGCGATGCATGTAATAGTTTTAATGATCATTGCGCCGTGGGTATTGAGCCAAATCGAGAGAAGATTGATTATTTCCTCCATAACTCATTAATGTTGGTGACTGCGCTTAATCCTGTTATTGGATATGAAAATGCGGCCAAAGTGGCTAAAACTGCTTATAAAGAAGGCAAAACGTTGAAGCAGGTGGCTGTTGAGTTGAATTTAGTTACAGCTGAGCAGTTCGACGCCGTGGTGATTCCTGAGAATATGGTTTCAGCCAACGCGAAGTAGTCAATTCATTATTTTCAAATTTAAAATCGATGGATGCTTGGCTAAGTATTCATCGATCAATCATCAGCGGTTTTTATCTTCTGCATAAGTGCGTACAATATACAAAGAAATTAATTTGCTGATGATTTACCTATGCTTGATATTTATTTAACAGATGTTCAGAAAAAAGTGCAATTTAAGGATTACCCAGGCGAGCATCCTGTTAAATTTATTTTGAATTTTAAAAAGATCTTTCCAAGTGTAATGGAGCTTTTACTTCCTGTGCTGCCTTCAGATGAGAATTTGGAAGAAATGACTTGGGAATCAACCACCAGTGATTTTGATAAATTTAAGTTGCTGTTAAGTGGTTGGGGTGTCATTGAACTGCGTTTAAATACGATTGCTAAATTCAAAACGCGTAATTTTGCAGATCAATTGGTCAAAAAAGCGCAGCAGAAACGTAAAAAATTTGCCAAAGAACAGCCACGTTTAAGCAGTGTAGAACTAGATTATTTGTTCAAGCACGAAGTCCATGCTTTGATTGATGCCGAATTGGTTGAGTTGGGTGAGAAGTTCTATTTACCAACCTTACGCGAGCTGTGGAAAGGTCAGATTCAAGCGAATGTATTAGAAGCAAAGTTCTAAAGAAGCAAAGCTCTAATTTAACAAGCTTTTATATGATGTCTAAGTCCTCCTTCTTTGGAGGATTTTTTATATGAAGATTAAAGCTCTAATTTAAAAGAATCGTTAATACAGCATTGATTTGTTTAATATTAAATCAGTTGAAGCGTCAAGTGTAATAGAAGCTTTAAATTAAATGGTGCTTAGTCTGAATTTTGTTCTGAATTATGCTTAATGTAGAACGAGATTAATCTTAATGTGTTGAATTTATAAACAACACTTTAGGTTTTCTAACCAATTATTTCGCTAGGTGTTGTATTTCCCCGAGGAAATACCAAAGGATTTCAAATAATGTCGAATCAGTTTTTAGATTTAATTAACAAGCGCCGTACAATTTATGCAATTGGTAAGAATGTTGAGCAATCTACAGAGTATTTAACCGATTTAATTCAAAATGCGATTAAACAAAGTCCATCATCGTTTAATTCGCAGTCTTCACGTGCCGTTATTCTATTTAATGCTGAACATGAAAAGTTCTGGGGCTTGGTAAAAGAAAAACTCAAGTCTTATGCAAAAGATGAAGCATCTGCAGCCAAAACCAGTGCCAAAATGGACAGCTTCGCAGCTGGCGTAGGTACGGTATTGTTTTTTGAAGATATGGATACTGTTGCTGGTCTACAAGAGCAGTTCCCATCATACGCAGAGAATTTTCCAATTTGGGCTGAACATTCAACAGCAATTGCTCAGTTTTCGGTATGGTCTGCATTACACACAAACGGTGTAGGTGCATCACTACAGCATTACAACCCAATTGTGGATGAACAGGTTCATGCAGAATGGGAGGTACCAGCACATTGGAAATTACGTGCTCAATTGGTATTTGGTTCTGTAGAAGCAGAAGCTGGAGACAAAGGCTACATGGATGATGCAGCACGTTTTAAAGTCTTTAAATAAATTTTATATGTTTGATTCGCTCATTATTTACTTTTATGTTCGAACAAAATAGTTAGAGTGTCGCAAGTTTAAAAAAGCGCTCAAATTGAGCGCTTTTTTATCATGTTTTATTACTTCTTTTATTTGTTCTTATTGCACTGAAATCTTGAAGTGAACAAATAATTAGAAATAAGCTGACTTAAAGTAAGTTATGCAGCTAAAGATCTATTCGATTTTCTAGTATGACGACCATGCAATAGGTAGTACAAGCCAATGCACAGTAAACTGCCGATAGCACTATATAAATACAATTGCTGGTAACTGATAAAATCTAAGGTCATCCCTAAAAAATAAGGACCAAAGCCGAGGCCTGCATCTAAGAAAATAAAATAGGTTGATGTCGCAAAACTCATTCGTTCCAATGAGGTACTTTTTACAGCCACTGTTTGGCAGATCGATTGAATATTACCGTAACCCAAGCCAAGCAAGCCTGCGCAAACCAATAACATGGTTGGTGTCTGTGCGATACTCAATAGAAAAAAAGCAAGAGACATGATCATAAAAGCGGGGTACATAATGATATTTTCGCCTTTACGATCCATTAAAGGTCCTGTAAAAGGTCGAGAAATCAGAATCGCAATGGCATACATCAAAAAGAACAAAGACGCAGCCTGAACGAGATCAATTTCTTTGGCGTAAAAATTGATAAAAGATAAAACTCCTGAGTAAAACAAGGACGCAAATAACATGATCAAAGAAATAGGAATGGCTTTTTTTTCAATATATTGCGAGATGAAGCTCGATTTTGAAACAGGATCTTTGTTTTCTAAACGTTGTGATGGCGATGGAATATTAGGAACTTGAATACATAAAGATACGATCAAACAGGAGAGGGCAATCGTACTTGATAAAATAAAGATTGCGTCATAACCCACATGCAACATCATCCATATGCCAAGAAATGGGCCGATTGCAGTTCCTAATGTGCTGCTCATACTGAAATAGCCAATCCCTTCGCCGCGTCGACTCACAGGTAAAATCTGGGCAATAATAGTACCAAAGACGGTTGCCGCAATCCCCATCATAAAGCCATGCATAAAGCGCACAAACAAGAGTGACCCAATACTCAGATCAATAAAATACAGCAGTGAAAATAGAAAAAATCCAACTAGGCCAACAATCATGGTGGTTTTCCGTCCGAAATAGACAAGAAATTTCCCCACCAATAAACGGCCAAGCAAAGTACCGACAATGAAAAGTCCCGAAATCAAACCCGCTTGCGCTGAAGTGGCATTCATTTCTGCCATTGCATAGCCGACAATGACGACAACTAAGAGATAAAACGTTAATACCAATTGGAAATTAATCAAACTCACCAAAATGAAATTGCGAGTCCATAGTTTATTTGCATCAATCATGGTTTCGCTCCCGTAGATTTATGTTCCAAGTGATCGAGAAGCTGAGTAAGCATGTCTGTGCTTTGCTTAAGATCTACAGGCGCTATCTTCATTAAAAGTTGTTTTTCGAATAAATCAATTTTTTCAGAACATGTTTGATAGAGGATTTGACCATGCTGAGATAATTTCAATTTCTTTTGACGCTTATCGACCGTATTTACTTGTTCAATCAGTTCTAAACCGATTAAAACGTGTATACGCTTGGCGATCGAAGGTTTTGAAACATTGAGATATTGAGCAATGTCGATTGAAGTGATTTCTATTTGTTCTTGAATGATATAAAGCACTTGCCACAGGGAGTAATTCAACTGATGTGGTAGCAAAATCACATTGTACTCGTCGCTCATTAATCGAGAGCAACGGAGTAGCAAGGTTCGGAATTTTAAAGGAGATGGCATAATAGTTAACCAAGGTAACTAAATTAATGCCAATTTACGCCTATTCGAAAAATGATTCAAGTCATTAAATAATCAAACTGATCAGTGGTTGTATTGAGGATTATTGACCATTTTTTCGATACAAACTTGGTCGAATAGGGCGATTTGCACGCCACAATCCCTTTTTTTTCTTTGACGCTTTAGATTGAAGACTGATCATATGTTTACGTTGTTTGGGGTCTTTAATATATTCTTCATAAACCCAAGCAGCGCCACGTTTAACCATCTCTTCATTGATATTACGTCTAAAGCGATAAATTACGCCGACACAACGGCCATAGCGATCAATATCGGTAATTTTTACTCGGACAAATTTGCGATAAACCATTTTTTTGACTAAACGCTTCGACTCTGCGCCGTAACTTTGTGTCGACTCCGGAGCATCTATATAAGCAAAACGTAATTTGGTTTGAGAGCGCCGTAAATTCAAACGATAGCAGGTGAGGGTATCTCCATCACTCACTGCAATGACTTTACACCAATATGTTTTGCCTTTTTTGAAGGGCTTAAAATAGCGCATGAGTGCAATTCGAATTTTACGAATCAACAGCAACAAAATAAGGCATAAGACCATGCCAATACAGATCAGCCAGCTTGCAGGTAAATTAGAAAACATAAGGAAGAGAGCGAATACTCGAAGAGCATTTAATATGTGAGAAAGTTCAACTATATTTTACTTGAATTAAGACTAAGTAATGTCTAAATAAACAGCAAATAGACTTTAATTAAATTCATGATTTACTAAGAATAAAACTTATTAGTGATTAAAATAGCCTAAGCAAATTAAGCTTCACCACATTAATAGCCTAAGCAAAAACTTCTTTGATTTTATTTTTTAAAAACTCATGCCTAAAATTTCCATTTAAATATTTATAACAATACATACCCAAATTCATAGAAGGGACAGAAATAGGAAATTCAAAAACATTTAAATTTTTTGAAACAGACATATGAGACAAAATACTGTTGGGAATCGTTAATATAAGCTCTGGATATTGTTCTAATATTTGTAGCGCTGTTGAGTAATGCTGACATCTAAATTTTATATTTCGTGTCATCTCCTTTTTATGAAGATATAAATCCTCAATTAAAATACCCGTCCTACGGGAAGAGACCCCAATGTGTGGTGATGCTAAATAAATGTCTAAACTCATTTTTTTATGCTGTGTACACAGCATAAATTGGTCACTTACTAAAGGATAAAAACTAACTTTTTCACCTAGATTTTGTTCAAGATCAATTGCGAAATCAATTTGTTGCGTTGCGAGATCGGCCTCGATTGTTTTGCGATTGAGTTTAATACTTTCACATTGAATATCTAAGTCAAGCAACTGAAAATGTTTAATTATTTTAGGCAGGATGATCGGTTCGATTTCATCATGTATCGCTATTTTTAAACTTTTAATCAGTTTTGGATCAAAATTGTTTTGTTGCTGAGCAATATTTTGAATCGACATCAATGCCGTTTTGATCACAGGATAAATTTGTTCAGCAAACGGCGTGGGACGCATTTTTTTGCCAGAACGAATAAACAGCTCATCATTCATTTGTCGTCTTAGACGTTGAAGCGCATGACTGACAGCGGATTGGCTGATGCAAAAAATATCAGCAGTATCACTAATACTGTGATGCTCAAAAATCGCGATAAAAAGTGGATATAAATTGATATCTATACGTGGAAATAAACCTACATCCAAGTGCTCATTTTTATGAATATTATTCATAGTTATCTATTTAATAAAATCATTTTATTCATAATAGTTTTCAGGCTATTGTGTTGTAAAGCATTAAAGAAATAAATGAATGCCACGGATCTTAAAGTCAGGCTACGAGCTTTGACTCTTTCATACGGTATTTAAGGAATAAAAATATGTTTCAACTGACAGCACATGCACAAAATTTTGTAGAACGAATCAAAAAATTTATTGAAAATGAAATTGAGCCAATTGAAGCTGATTTTTGGAATGAAGTACATCAATCCAATATTGGATCAGATTGGACCAAATGGCAGTGGCCAGCACAATTAGAAATTTTAAAAACCAAAGCAAAAACAGCAGGGCTTTGGAATATGTTTTTGCCTGATGAAAAACTGGGTCAAGGTTTAACTGTGCAAGAGTATGCATATATCGCTGAACTCACAGGTCGTAGTTTACTTGCACCAATAATTTTTAATTGTAATGCACCTGACAGCGGTAATATGGAATTACTTTGGCGGTTTGGTACGGAACAACAAAAACAACAATGGCTTATGCCATTACTCGATGGAAAAATTCGTTCGGTTTTTTGTATGACTGAACCTGATGTCGCATCATCAGATGCAACCAATATGCAGGCAACAGCCATCGTCGTGGGTGACGAGATTGTATTGAATGGACGTAAATGGTGGTCATCAGGCTTAGGCGATCCAAATGCAAAAATCATTATTTTCATGGCTCATACACCAGACAATACTAAAGATCGACATCATCAACATTCGATGGTCTTAGTACCGATTGAAACAGCTGGTGTGAAAATTGAAAGAATGCTTCCTGTATTTGGAGACTATGACGCTCCGCATGGGCACGGCGAAGTGAGTTTCGATAATGTACGTGTACCTGTAGAAAATTTTATTGGGGGAGCGGGTCAAGGTTTTGAAATTGCGCAAAGTCGATTAGGCCCTGGTCGCATACATCATTGCATGCGATGTATTGGTGCTGCTGAAAAGTCCTTAGAACTGATGATAGATCGTGGCATGCAACGCACTGCTTTTGGCAAAGAAATTTTAAAACTAGGTGGTAACCTTGAACGTGTCGCTGAAGCAAGAGTAGCGATCGATCAAGCTAGACTGTTAACACTATATGCTGCCTATAAAATGGATACATTGGGTAATATGGCTGCACTCACTGAAATTTCTGCAATTAAAGTTGTGGCGCCGAAAGTACTTGAGATGGTCGTAGATATGGCCATACAAATTCATGGTGGGGCAGGCTTATCTAGAGATACTTTTCTGACAAGTTTTTTTGCGCAGGCTCGAGCGCTGCGTTTAGCGGATGGTCCAGATGAAGTGCATAAAGCGATGATTGCTAAATTAGAATTAGCCAAACGTGGCTATTCTCAACGCCATAAAAAATAAGGAATTTATTTGTTTATAGTCAGCATTTATAGCGATGTTTAAATGTGCTGGCATGCTCTGGTCGTGTTATAAATAGATGATGTGATGAAATCAATTAAATGGATTCAAGATGAAGCTAATCGTCTTTCATAAAATAAAAAAGTTCATTGGGTGCTAATAAATTGCATACGCAAAAATATCTTATCTCTGTGAGATGAGGCTAGGGTAAGGGAATAATGAAGATGCATTTTATGTGTGAAAATGCTGATGAAAGAATTTTATGAATAAATTGATCTGAATTCATTTAAAAAGATTATTTTTTAATATGCTCATTTCAAAAGACAGATTTGGATAAGTTGTAGGTTATTTGATAAACGTTGATTAATAAAGCTTAAGTTATATTAACCAGATTAAGCGAATAGGATAAAAGATGTCAGTGATTGATTTGGGTGGAACAGTTCGAGACGGCGAAGAACTTGATATACAGGCTGTTGAAAAATGGTTAAATACACAAGGTGTTGAACTGCAAGGTGAAGCTGAAGTAACTCAGTTTTCTGGTGGAGCATCTAACTGGACCTATCGTTTAAAATACTCGAATGTTGACCTGATTTTAAGGCGACCGCCCAAAGGAACAAAAGCCAAGTCTGCTCATGACATGGCTCGTGAATATGAAGTCCAAAAGAATCTGATTTCCCATTTTCCTGTTCTGCCTAAAATGGTCGCACTGTGTCAGGATCAAAATATAATCGGTTGTGACTTCTACGTGATGCATCGGATAGAAGGCATTATTCCACGTGCAAAACTGCCGCCTGAGTTGAAATTTGGTGAACAACAAGTTAACCAACTGTGCTTAAATCTAATTGATAAGCTCATTGAACTACATCAAGTTCCATATCAAGGCACAGCACTTGAAAAATTAGGTAAAGGCGAAGGCTATTGTCGTCGTCAGGTTGAAGGTTGGGATGCTCGTTACGTGAAAGCCAAAACCTTAAATGTACCTTCATTTCGTTATGTTCGAACATGGTTAAAAGAACATATCCCAGAGGACCATCAAAGTTGCATAATTCATAATGATTGGCGTTTTGATAATGTTATTTTAGATCCAGAAAATCCGACTGAAATTATTGGCGTTTTAGACTGGGAAATGGCGACCATAGGTGATCCACTTATGGATCTGGGTTCAGCATTGGCGTATTGGGTTGAAGATACAGACAATCAAATATTTAAAAATACACGGCGCCAACCCACGCATTTAAAAGGAATGCTGACACGGCAACAAGTCGTAGATTACTATTTAGAAAAAACAGGTATTCAAACAAATAATTGGACTTTTTATGAGGTGTTCGGTCTATTCCGTTTAGCGGTGATCGCACAGCAAATTTACTACCGTTATTATAATAAGCAAACTAAAAATCCTGCATTTAAAGATTTTTGGATTGTGATCCACGCGATTCATATGCGCGCTTTAAAATTAATCGGTCGGCATAAGATTGAAAGCAATGAAACGGCGCAACACTACATTTCAAAATTTAAAGAGCGTTTAGGCAAATGACCACCATTTATTTAGTCCGTCATGGACAAGCATCTTTTGGCGCTGAAAGTTACGATAAACTTTCTCCAAATGGCGAGCTGCAAGCTCAAATTTTAGGTCGCTATTTTAAACAGATTTTAAAAGAAGAACCTTATGTCGTGGCTGGTTCGATGCAACGACATCAACAAACGGCAAATTTAGCTTTAGCTGAAAGTTTTCCTGAATCTAAAATAGTGACCAACGCTGCTTGGAATGAATTTAATCATCAACAAGTCTTTGCTCACTATGAGCCACGTTTTAATCAGCCGCATTTACTTCGAGAAGATGTAGAGAAAGAAGAGAATCCTAGAGCATATTTATCCAAAATTTTTGAAGGTGCAATTGGTCGTTGGACAGGCGGAGAGTTTCATCACGAATATGATGAATCATGGCCTGATTTTAAAACTCGCGTAGAAAATGCCTTACAAAACTTATGTGATGAGTTGTCCAAAATCAAACCACGTTATGCTGTGATCTTTACCTCTGGCGGAGTTGTTTCAGTTGCAACAGGAAAAATGTTGCAACTTAATCCAGATAAAACCTTTGCACTCAACTGGGCAATTGCGAATGCGAGTTTTACGACACTTAGACTGGTCGGAAATGAGCCGCAACTTTTAAGTTTAAATGAGCATCACTTTATTAAAGCTTATGACGCTCAACTTTTAACTTGGATCTAAAGCCCATTAGAGAAGTCGATATTCATAAACAAACAAGTCAAAAGACATTTCAAAAGACAACTCAAAAGACAAGTCGAAAATAAAAGGGATGGATATGAGCAAAATAATCTTAATCACAGGTGCCAGTTCAGGGATTGGTGAAGGCATGGCGCGCGAATTTGCACAAAAAGGCTATAACTTGGCTATTTGTGCACGTCGTTTAGACCGTTTAGAGACATTAAAGCAGGAATTAGAGAAACGTTATGGCATTCAAGTGATTGCGAAGACATTGGATGTGACTGATTACGATCAGGTCTTTGACGTCTTTTCGGAATTTAAACAAGATTTTGGTCATATCGATCGTATCATTGTGAATGCTGGTGTGGGCGAAGGGCGTAGAATTGGAAAAGGAAATTTTGCGATCAATAGAGCCACCGTCGAAACCAACTTTATATCAGCACTTGCGCAATGTGAGGCTGCTGTTGAAATATTTCGAGAACAAAATAGGGGTCACTTGGTGGTGATTTCCTCTATGAGCGCAATGCGAGGCATGCCGAAACATTTAACTGCCTATGCCGCAAGTAAAGCAGGGATTGCATATCTAGCAGAGGGGATTCGAGCAGAATTACTCAACACTCCGATTCAAGTGAGTACAATTTTCCCTGGTTATATTCGAACGGCAATTAATGAGGGTGCTCAAAAGCTTCCCTTTGAAGTGGATGTGGAAACAGGTTCAAGACTTCTTGCAACGGAAATAGAAAAAGCACCGGCTAAAGCCTATGTTCCTAAATGGCCTTGGCACCCTATAGGATTTGCAATGAAAATTTTACCGTTAAAATGGGTGAATAAATTAAGTTGAGCAAAGCCTAAATAAGGCTGTATTGAAAGCTCTATCGATTTGACAGATATTTGACAGATAATTATGAAATTAAGTGGTCATACATAGAGATGTAAAAGTTCCTTCTTGCTTTGGGAGGAAGTTAGGAGGAGGGAATTTTATGAATAATGTCTTTATAAAGACCTTTACTGATCGTGAGCTTTTTATGTAAAAATTTTTTATGAAACAGATCTCTAAACGTAAAGTGAGATTAAGACTCAGTTTGATTGAAACTGCGTATATCTAGATATATACAAAAAATTTAGTTTTACTCATATTTATTTTAAAAATTTAATACATGATCAAATCTATAAATCTAAATTAAGAATAAATTTTTATTAATCTTTCATTTTTCTCCATTATTGAACTGTATATTTACAAATGATAATCAATATCACTCACAAGAAGTTCATCATGAAGAATATAAACATTGTCCTTATAACACTACTTATGACATTCACAGCCTTTAATGCCAGTGCCCATGACAATACCAAACGTCCTGATACCACTAAGCTTTGCCAAGGTAAAGCGATTAATACCAGGGTGAGTCAAAAAATAGGGGATCGTACACTCGAAGGAACCTGTCAAATCGGATTTAAAGCAAATCAATCGAATGGCTTGGATCGAGGTTTAATGCGTGACCCAGCGATTCAAAATGCATGTAAAGGAAAAGTGAAAAATACAGCAGTCGTGGCGAAAGTTGATGGGAAAAATATTCCTGGTAAATGCGATATCGTTTTTCGTTCTGCAATGAAACGTTAATTTTAAAAAGTATCAAATTTAAAAATCCCGTACTAGTGCGGGATTTTTTGTTATGTTAACTTTCATAGATATTCATAGCTTTTATAAGGCAGGAACTTTCCTGAAAGAATAACATTGACTCGATCGCCATTTGAATTTTACTCACTTTGAATATCCATACTAAAGTCACTTGCACCTATAATTCGAGCAGTAAATTTTTCGTAAATTAAATCTTTGATTGTGACGCCATCATAAACACTCAAAACTTCAATAGATTAAGTGATTTGCACAGATAAATAGCATATTTTTCAATCATAAATACACGGAAATGCTTGAGACTGTTCAAGTTCATAAGCCAGTTCGATGAGAACTTTTTCAGCTCCTAAATTTGAAGACAGCTGAATTCCAATTGGTCTTTTATCCATTTCAGTAAGTCCCATCGGCAATGAAATTGCCGGCGCACCTGCAATATTTTGTATTGGTGTAAACGCAACATAATGTCTCAGCCGTTCAAAGAGATCATCAAACTCCAGGGTCGGTGATAAATAGCCAACTTTAGGGGAAATATGTGCAAGGACAGGGGATAGAATCACATCGTATTGATTGAAGATCGTACTGTAAATGTGTTGAATTTTTTTTAATCGATGTATGAAAAAAGGGGTTTTATAAAAATTAGTTTTATATAAGTCAGCTAATCCTAAGCTTAAGTGATCAAGTTTATTATGTTTAAAGTCATTTCCAAACAATGGCTTGCCCAGATTTTTCAGCATAAATGATAAAAATCCCCAGTAATAGCTGAAATCATCTACAAATGAATCTGGAATGGGAAGTTCTAATTCTTCTATAACATGACCATTACTTTCAAGGATCTTAGCCGTTTTAAGTACGATATTACGAGTCTCTATATCTGTTTGAGTCTGTAATGAATCTAAAACAACGGCAATTTTAAGTCTCTTATCACTTGCACGTGAAACTAGACCTAATTCTGGCAGTTTGCTTGGTTTAAATTGTCTTTCCATTTCTGCAAAAAAATAGGCTGTATCTCTTACAGACCGGGTCACAACACCATCTGAAATTAAGTCAATAGGTAAGTGTTTTGATGCATCATTTGCATGGAAACGCCCACGGGTCGGTTTTAAACCAACTAAACCACAATTGGCAGCAGGAATTCTAATTGATCCGCCACCATCATTTGCATGGGCTATCGTCACCACACCAGCCGCCACCAATGCAGCGGAACCACCCGAAGATGCACCACAAGAATAGCCAGTATGCCAAGGGTTTTGGGTAAATTCACCATTTTGGAATTCTGTAGCTGCGTTTAGACCGAACTCAGGCATTTTTGATTTGCCTAATACCAGAAGTCCAGTATCTAGAATTTGTTGCGTTATTTTAGCGTTGTTATGCTTGATTTTAGATTTAAAGGCGATTGAGCCATGTTGTGTAGGAAATCCAGCTAAATCAACATTATCTTTAATAAAGGTAGGAATGCCGGATAAAAGTTGGCCTGTACGAAAATCAGGCTTTGTTCGTTGAGCTTCAAATGCCTCACATTGAATTGCATCTAATTGAGGATTAACTGAATGGGCGCGTTCAATCGTGGCATCTATGACTTCTTTTTGTGATATTTCTTTACGTCGTAAAAGATCCTTGAGCGCTACAGCATCATGTTTTTCTAATACGTCATTTTTAAAAGCGTGAATACGATGTGTTTGATTGTCCATAATCAATTCCAATCTTTTCCAGTATTGATATCTATACACATTTTGATATGAATAGTCGAATCTATTTTTAGCGCTGCAATATATACAATATATTTAGAGTTCGCATAATGTATATTATGTTAAATAGAATATCTAATACTGTAGCCTACACAATACTGTTTATAGCTACAGCTCATCAACGTGATGATTTAAATTATACATCACGTTGCTAAGTATCCCAAGTAACATAATATAAGTTATGTATAAATCAGATCGCTACTCGGTTTACGTAGCAACAAGTTTACGCAAATCTGTGTGGCTATGGCCTTCAAATCTTATGAAAGCTCATTATTCAAATGCCTGTTGTGAATCCATTACCCGCATATTATAAATTGGGCGCTGAAGACATTGCTTAGCAGTTGATTCTGTCATATTTAACAACACTTTAAATTTTATATTCAAATATTTGAACGATTGAATTGACCTGCGATTCTTTCTTTATCTGTTTTTTAGTGATGCTATGTTTCAATTTGTTCTGAACAACACCATTTAAATAGTCTTTGAGGATTTGGCCTATACGAAGATAAATTTCTGAGTACGTAGCAGGCAAGAAGATTTCATCCATAATATAATTAGACTACTCATAAACTTCTGTAAGCTGATTAATGTTCTGATTAAAGTCTTGAATTATATTGATGAATTCACATGCTTTGTCCTGTACCCTACTCACCTAAGTATTCACGAATCTATACATAAGAATTTTTATAGTTTTCTCTGATGAGTCATACTAACAAGCACTTACAACTACAGATAAATGTTCAAGACATTGTTCTGTTGATTCAGTAGTATAATATACGTCTAAGAATGGATGAGCAGATTGAATCTGTCTATACATATGAGGCTTATTACAGGAAGTACTACCGAGAAGTCATTTAATATTGATTAGCAAGAGAAATGAGTTATTGAAAATAACTAAGTGCTTAGAAAGACAGTTATGGAAAGCCGTCTGGTTATTATCAAAAATAATGGTGTAAACCACAATGCATTTCATCAAGTTTTTAGGCAATAAACTCAGTGTTAGGAATTTTGACAGTCCAGTGAACGAGACTCATGCACATTACGCAGCATTGCTGCTCAAGTCTTGAATAAATTCATAAAATTGGGCCGCCCTGATACCCAAGTTGTATCTTAAATTTGGAGAACTTAGCTGAGACTTGCAAACCTTTATTCAACAAAGCCAGCCTATCAAGGCTATACTTCATTAATATCAAAACTACTTGATATACTTGTAGATATTGTTAATAAATATTTAGATTTGATTTACTTGAATAAACTAGTCGAGGAACATTCTATCATTGAAAATCCTTAAGCTGAGTACTTAACTAAGAAACGTGTACCCCTCCAAGAACTGTTAGTACATAAAATTTGTTATCAAAACTCATCGATGAATTTAAATCATAATAATAGAAAAATTTTATGTAAATTTAATTTTTATCTTTTTACTATTAGTAAAAATAGCTATTGAAATTTTAAAAGTAGAATTTAGTGATTCCAAAATTGATCAACTTTAAATGTTAAACTAAATCACTCACTTCAATTAAAATTGTATTTTATGTATCTGAACTTACAACATAGCTTTGAAAATAGCGTTATTCTTATTGTTGAAGATGATTATGATATTGGTGATATTCTTGAAAAATACATTAAAAATGAAAACATGCAGGTCATCCGTGCATTAGATGGACACCAAGCCTTAAATTACTTAAAAACTCACTCAATCGACCTAATTCTACTTGATATAAAATTACCTAAATTAAATGGCTGGGATGTTTTACAAATCATTCGCCAATGCAGTAACTTACCCGTCATAATGCTGACTGCATTGGATGATCAGGTCAATAAAATTATGGGCCTCAAAATGGGTGCTGATGACTTTATTATCAAACCATTTAATCCAAATGAAGTGATTGCGAGAATACAAGCTGTGTTAAGACGCAGCCTTAGTCGTAATGCTGAAATTAATAATATTATTCGCTACAAAAGTATTGAGATTAATATTGAAAATCATCAAGTTTATATTTCAAATGGTCAAAAGTCTCAACTCCTCAATCTCACTCTAACTGAGTATAAAGTACTAGTTTTAATGGTTAATGCACCAAATAAAGTCTTTACTCGTAGTGAATTGATTCAAAGCTGCATGCCAGAAAGTGATGCATTAGATCGTACCGTAGATAGTCATATTAGTAAGTTAAGAAAAAAACTTGAAGAAAATGATGTGTACGACTTATTGATTAATGTGCGTGGGGTTGGTTATAGGTTAGATCAAAATCATGAAACGTAGCTTTTTAAAAAACTCAGTTGGTATTAATTTACAATTTATCATTATGATGAGCCTATTCAATTTAGGCATTACACTTTTATCTTTTGCAATTGGCTATTTTGTTTACAGTTGGGCAATCAAGATAGATTTATTTAATTATCCTAATACCAATCCTAGTCAACTTTTAATTACATCTATAGATTTTGTTTGGCTGTTTTTGGTTTTATTAGCAGGTTTTTTTCTATCCACTATTCTTGCTGTTAAATACGGTAAACGCTATACCCAGCCGATCAGTGATTTAGCAAATGCCATTCAGCAAATTCAACAAGGGAATCTGTCCCTCAGAATTGAACAACCGCATCACGATATTCCGCATGAAATCAAATCATTAATTGAAAACGTTAATGCAATGGCAAATCAACTTGAATTATCTGTTAAGAACTTAACTTTATGGAATGCAGCCATTGCTCATGAATTAAGAACACCCGTGACGATTCTACAAGGTCGGTTACAAGGTATTGTCGACGGCATATTCGTTGCAGATCATTCCTTACACCAAAGTTTATTAAATCAAGTCGAGGGGTTATCTTATCTTGTTGAAGATTTACGAACACTCACGCTTATTGAAAATAAACAATTACGTTTAGAACTTGAGAAGACTAATTTAAAATCAAGTATTGATAAATGTTTACGGATGTTTAATGAGCGTTTTCAAGCGAAATATTTAAATGCTGTTGTAAATTTAACGGATGATGATGTTTATGTTGATATAAGAAGAATGGAACAAGTCTTTATTGCATTATTCTCAAATTCTTTAAGGTATTCGAATGCTGGACAAATCAATATTACGACCGTTACTACTAAAGAATATTGGATATTAATGTTTGAAGATGAAGGCCCTGGTATTGATGTCTCACATCTCGAACATTTGTTCCAACCTTTCTATCGTTTGGAAGACTCTAGATCTCGTTTAGATGGTGGTACTGGCTTAGGCTTGGCGGTGATAGATGCGATTATTGAAGCACATGAAGGTCACATTTATTACTCTAAGTCAAAAAACTTAGGTGGTAGCTGTTTTACCATTCAGTTGAATCGTAAAACTCCAGCTCATTTCTAATGGTCAAGTGCAGATCAGTGTAGATCCATTTAATGCGTAAATTTAAGAATTTGATATATTCATTTAACCCGAATCCTTATGCGCGATTCGGGTTAAATTAACAATCTTATTTGATCATTCTAATATTCATTACGTGACATTAAATTACTCATCTCGATATTTAGCCAGCATCATGAATACAACAACAGCAAGCATAGCAATGATAATGCCTGCTGTTAATAATAAATTCACGTGAGCTGAACTAAAGGCTGCTTTACCCGCAGCAATCAATGCTGCTCCTTCTTCACTCGTCAACTGATTCGCTACCAAATATGTATCGCCAATCGATAGCCTAGCTTTCTCTGCTAATGACGCTGGTAGATCTGATGACACTTTAAGATGGCTACCAAATATATAGGCCATAAAAACACCAAACAAGGTAATACCTAATCCAGTACCCAGCTCATAGCCTGTACTTTCTAATGACCCTGCTGCTCCACCTTTTTCTGCAGGTACCGAACCCATAATCGCAATTGATGAGGCGGTTAAACCAATGCTCAAGGTTAATCCAATCACAGCTAATATAAATGGAACTATGAGCCCTGGATGATGAAAGTCTGAATAACTCAAACTCATTAAGGCAATTGCTGCAAAAGTTAGTGACATAGACGCAACAAGACGGAGTCCAAATTTATTAGATAAAAATGCAGCGACAGGTCCACCAATAGCTGCAGCAACCATAATGGGAACCATAAAAAGACCTGCTTCAAGCGGTGTTAAACCGATGACATATTGAAGTTCCATAGCTAAGGTTAATTCCACTCCAGCTAAAGCACCCGCAGCAACCATTGCCATAATAATGCCTGCTAAAATAGCTGGATGTGAAAATAGCGAAAGGTCAAGCATCGGTTGGGTAGAATTCAGTTGTTTACGTACGAATATGACTAATAAGCCGATAGAAAAAATGAGCAGAGGCAAGACGATCAACAACGATTGTTTACCGCCTAAGCCTGCTTTTAGCGCATATACAAATGAAATCAAACCGACAGTCAGCAATAGAGCTTGACCAAATGCCCAATGCCCTGGGGTTATAGCTTCCTTACGAGGTAATAATAAATAACACATGGGTGCGACAACAAGCATGATTGGAACATTAATAAGGAAAACCGAGCCCCACCAGAAATATTCTAACAATCCACCACCGATCAGCGGGCCAATTGCTGCACCAGCAGAGCCAATTGTCCCCCAAATACCCAATGCAAGGCCGCGTTCAGTACTATCTTCAAAGGTTCTACGAATAATACTTAATACACATGGCATAATCATGGCAGCACCTAATGCTAACAAAGCACGCGAGGCTATCAGCATAGAGGCTGTTTGTGAAAATGCGGCAAGGACTGAAGCAACTCCAAATACAGCCAGACCAATCAACAAAATCTTACGACTACCAATACGATCAGCCAATGTTCCCATAGGAACTAAAAGCCCAGCCATAAGTAGTGGATAAATATCAATAATCCATAGGACTTGATTATTCGTAGTATTCAGTGATTGTGTTAATGATGGAACCGCAACATGTAGTACTGTCATGTCAATTACAATGGGTAGAAATGCAAGCACGACTGCGCAAAGTATCCACCAACGTTTTGGATCAAGATTTGAAGATTTCATTATTAAACCTACATAGATGGTTTATTCATCGTTATTTGATGCTAAACAGCTAGCTCATCTTGAGTCATCAAGTACTCTTTGAACTTATTTATACCTGTTGCCAAGTTATTTACTTTAAAAATCCTTGGCAACGGATGGCTGTTTCTTACTATTTATAAATATAAAAACTAGCGAAAATCACATCACGTTCTTAGCTAGATTTATCAATATGAATAACATTCGTAGTATTAATTTTTATACCACCGCCCAACGCTTTATACAGCTCAATTTGATTATTCAGTTTTATTTGTTCAAGAACCAATAGACTCTTCTCAGCGTTATATAAACTACGCTTTGCATCAAGTACATTAAAATAATCATCGACACCTGAGCTAAAGCGTTTATTCGATAAATCGTACGAAGCTTGAGATGCATCAACCAAGCGATGTTGCGCTAATAACCGTTCATCGATGGTATTACGAATAGCTAATGCATCACTAACTTCTTTAAAAGCGGATTGAATTGCTTTTTCATAATCAGCGAGTGCAATATTTTGATCAATTTTGGCAATTTTTATATTTGATTTACGTGTACCCCAATCAAAGATTGGAAAGTCTAATCTAGGTCCGATTGACCAATTAAATCCACCTGATTTAAACAAATCGGTCAAATCAGCACTCGCATAACCTGCTGTACCCATTAAGCTAATTGTTGGAAAGAGTTGTGCTTTTGCAGCCCCAATATTGCCTCCTGCTGCTGAGAGATTAAATGCTGCGGTACGTAAATCTGGACGGTTAAGAAGCAAATCACTTGGTAATCCTGTGCCGAAAGAGTCAATAGAAGTGACTGTCTTCACATGTGTATCAGGAAGCAAATTTTGGGTAATAGGTTGCCCGATCAGCAAATTTAATGCATTTAAAGTTTGTGCAACTTGTATTTTATATTGACCTATATCAGTACGGGCTGTTTCAACAGAAATTTTAGCCTGGTGTACGGTAAGTTCACTATCAATTCCTAAGTCAAAACGCTTTTTATTGAGACTGTAAGCTTCTTGTTGACCCTTTAATGTTTTTTCAGCTAATTGTAAATTGGCAAGTGCATACGAGTAAGCGAGCCAAGTATCTGCAACTTGTCCAATCAATGAGATTTTTGTGGCATCACGAGCACTTGCAGTCGCAAAATAACGGTCTAAAGCACTATCTTTTAAACTGCTGATACGTCCCCATAAATCGAGTTCATAAGCAGTCATGCCTAAGCCAATATTGTAAGACGTTGAAGTATTCGGTCTATTTTGACCTAGTAAACTGCCACTAGCGCTTATAGACGGTAATTGATTACTTTGTGTAATTTGAAATAGCTGTTGAGAACGTTGTATATTAAGCGTTGCTGTACGTAAGTCTCGGTTATTTTCTAAGGCTGACTCGATAACTTTAATTAAACGAGAGTCGATAAAAAAATCTTTATAGCCTATTTCTGCAATACTCTGACCATTTGCCTGCTGAAAACTTGCAGGGAGATTCGTCTCTACAGTAGGTTCAGGGCCACGCATGCTTTGGCACGCTGCCATAGAAAATGTAAGTGCAGAAACCACTAATCCACGACCTAAATATGACCATGATTTTAATTTCATAATGATGGCTCCAAACGGTTAAACGTCATCAGATAAAAATTGAAATTTAATATATAAAAGACTGATCGCTAGTGGGCCAAACTTCTTAACCCACTGCTTTTATAATTAGTGTGCTGACCTAGGTTTAGAGAATTTTTCGACGATGCTCATGACCACGATAAAGAAAATAGGGACAAAAATGACAGCTAAGACAGTTGAACTAATCATTCCGCCAAAAACGCCTGTACCAATTGCTTTTTGAGTTTCAGAACTGGCACCACTGGCAATGACTAAAGGAATAACGCCACACGTAAATGCCAGAGACGTCATTAAAATTGGACGTAAACGCAATGTAGCTGCCGCAACTGTTGCCTCTACTAAGCCCATACCTTCTTCTCTTAAAGATTTTGCAAATTCAACAATCAAAATGGCATTCTTTGCAGATAGACCAATAATGGTGATCATGCCGACCTTAAAGAAAATATCATTTGGCATACCGCGCAGCATCACTGCCAAAAAGGCGCCAATCAACCCTAGAGGGACAACCAACATCACGGATAACGGAATTGACCAACTTTCATAAAGCGCTGCTAAGACAAGGAAGACGACTAACATCGACAACAATAATAAAAACAAGGTTTGTGACTCAGACTGTTTCTCTTCTAGAGAAATCCCAGTCCATTCATAGCCCACGCCTTTAGGAAGCTGCTGAATCAAATTTTCCATTTCATTCATGGCTTGTCCTGAAGAAATACCTGCTGCTGGACCGCCAGAAATACTTAATGAGGGACGACCGTTATAACGATTGTATTGTTGAGGTGAATGTTGCCAAATAGGGGTAATAATTTCAGACATTGAAACCAATTTACCACTTTGACTGTTCACCTTAATTTGAAGAATATCTTCAATATTCATACGTGATTTAGCATCAAGCTGTACAATCACTTGCTGCATACGGTCTTGATTTGGAAAATCATTGATATACATCGAACCCATTGAAGTAGAAATGATATCGGTGACATCACTAAAGTTAACCCTCAAAGCTTGAAGTTTGTCTCGGTCAATTTTCAATTGGACAGAACTGCCATCAGGTAAGCCTTCGGGATTAACATTTGCCACGATTCTACTTTGTGCTGCTAATGCTAAAAGCTGATCCTGTGCCGCTCTTAAAGCAGGCATACCGATGTTGCCACGATCTAATAATCGCAATGAAAAACCAGAGGAGTTCCCCAGTTCATCAATGGCTGGTGGCAGCACAGACATGGTTTGACCTTCTGAACTTTCAGCCATAGCCAAATTGGCATTATTGACAACTTCCTGTGCAGTAATTGTACGCTCTTCAAATGGCAGTAGATTGGTAAAATACATCGCTGTATTTTGACCAGAACCACTGAAGCCAAAGCCCAATATAGCCAAATTATCTTTGATGCCTGTTTCTTGATCTAAATGATTTTGAAATTCAGTAACGACTTTACGGGTACGTTCTTGTGTTGCATCTGCAGGAAGCTGAATTGAAGTCATAAACCAGCCCTGATCTTCTTCAGGCATAAATGCAGTTGGTACTTGTTTAAAACTGAAAATCAGTAGAATGACAATACCTAGAAAACACAACATTGCGATGGTTTTATGTTTAATAACCTTAAATAAACTTCGCTCATATACAATATTCAGCTTTTCAAAATTACGATCAAACCAAGCAAAAACACCTTTTTTTTGATGATCCCGATCAATAGGCTTCAACATCGTTGCGCATAGAGCTGGAGTTAAAGTCAGTGCAAGGAATGCTGAGAATAGAATTGAAACCGACATGGTAATCGTAAATTGGCGATAGATAATCCCCACTGAGCCTGCCGCCAATGCCATGGGTAAAAATACAGCTGCTAAAACTAAAGTAATACCAATAATCGGATTGGTAATTTCCTTCATAGCTTTAGAGGTTGCTTCAACTGGAGATAAACCTTCTGTCGCCATAATTCGTTCAACATTTTCGATGACGACAATCGCATCATCGACAATAATCCCGATTGCAAGCACCATACCGAACATGGTCAGCACATTGATAGAAAAACCTGCCAGTAGCATGACTGAGAATGTACCAAGTAATGCGATCGGTGCAACCATTGCAGGAATTAAGGTGTATCGAACATTGTGTAAGAAGATAAACATCACAATAAAAACGAGAGCCATGGCTTCAAGCAGTGTAATGATCACTTTTTCAATCGATACTTTAACAAAAGGTGCCGTATCGTATGGTATAGAGAATTTCATACCATCGGGCAATGCTGGATTTAATTGTTCAATTTTAGCTTTGACGCCCTCTGCAGTCTTAACAGCATTAGCACCCGGACTCATTTGTATTGCCACTGCTGTAGATGCTTTACCATTTTCTAAAATGGCAAAATTATACATCTGCGCTCCGATTTCGACACGAGCGACATCCGACAGTCGAACATTGGCACCATTTTGATGAGAACGTAAACTAATATTTTTGAATTGCTCTACAGTTTCTAATTGACTTTGAGCTGTTAAAGGAATGGTAATTTGTTGCCCCGTCAAAGCAGGCGCATCACCAATACGACCTGGTGATATCGGCAAGTTTTGGTTTTGGATGGCTGTATTAACATTTTGAATACTTAATCCATAAGAGACCAAACGATCTGGATCAACCCAGATTCGCATTGCTTTTTCAGCACCAAAGTTTTGAACTTTACCAACACCCTCAACCCGCTTTAATTCTTCAATGACATAGCGAGTCATGTAGTCACTGACGTCAATTTCGCTATATTGATCATTTGGTGAACTCAACCCCACCATCATTAGAAATCCTGATGATGATGCCTCGACCATTAACCCCTGTTGTCGAACCGCTTGCGGTAAGCGTGACTCAATCGATTTGATTTTGTTTTGTACATCAACTTGTGCCAGTTCTACATCTGTACCCGTTTTAAATGTTGCCGTGATTGTTGCCGTGCCAGAACTATCAGAACTTGAACTATAATATAGTAAGTTCTTGACACCTGACATTTCTCGCTCAATCAATGTCACAACACTATCATTCAATGTTTTTGGGGATGCGCCTGGATAAATTGCAGTAATACTAATTTGTGGTGGTGCAACACTCGGAAATCGAGCAATGGGTAGCTTAGGTATACTAAGTACACCTAACAGAATAATAAATAAGGCAATCACCCACGCAAAAATAGGACGCCTGATGAAAAATTGAGACATTATGGTTGTTCTCCATTTTTCTTAGTGTTTGTCGGCTGCCATTGTTTGATTTTTAATTTTTGCTCAGGCTGTATACGATCAGCTCCCTCAACAATAACTTTTTCGCCTGCTTGTAAACCTTGTGTCACCACATAACTGTTTTGAAAGCGTTGACCAATTTGAATAGGCTTACTTTGTGCTAGACCTTTTTGATTGATGATGGTGATGTTGGCCTTGCCACTAATATCATGTTGAATGGCTTGCTCAGGAACTAGTAGTGCATTGTCAACTTGAGCTCGACTCATATTTACCCGAACATACATGCCTGGCAGAAGCTTATGATTTTCATTATTGGCTAAAATACGAATAGTGACATCACCTGTATCAGGATCAACTTTAGTATCCGAAAATAGGATTTCACCTATGACATTATAAGGTTTACCCTGACTATTCAGAATTTCAACAGAGTGCTTTTTATTGGAGATATCACCTTGCTGTAAAGCTTCCTGAAGTTTTTCATAATCACTAATCGATTGTTTAACATCAACATAGACTTTATTGATCTGCTGTATAATCGCCATAGCCTTGGTATCGCCTTGACTCACTAATGCACCTTCAGTCACTAAGATTTCACCAATCGTTCCAGAAATCGGTGCTGTGACAGTGGCATATTTAAGACTAAGCTGCTGTCTACTTAATATGGCTTGCATTTGCGCTACATCCGCTTTTGCTTTCTTATAGTCTGCTTCTGTATTGTTGTATTCTTGCTGACTAATTGCATTGACTTTTACTAATTCAGTGAAACGCTTTAATAATACTTGTAAACGTATTACTTCCGCCTGAGCACGATTTAAGGCGGCTTGATTACTCTTTACATCTGCCTGAAAAATTTCAGAATTTAGTTTAAAAAGTGGTTGCCCAGCCTGTATATAAGAGCCTTGCTTAAAGAGTACTCTATCGACAATTCCACCCACTTGCGGACGGATTTCAGCAATACGATAAGCTGTAACACGACCTGGAAGGTTTTCAATTACATTAATTGATTGTGGGACTACAGTGATTGTACTTACAACAGCTGGCGGCATTTCTGCTGTAGACGGTTCATCATTTTCGAATTGTGAGCAACTCGTTAGAAGTACAATTGTAATAAGCATTGAACTTATTAAATGTTGACTTTTTTGCATGTTTTTCAAAGAGGTAGTTTTTGGCTCTATTATTTTTAATTAATAATGTTTATGAATTGATGATGTTGTATGGAGATTGTGTGGAGATATAGATAGATTTAAGTTTTAGGATACCTATTTTAGGTGTTGAACGTAATTTCGGTATTCTGAAGCATTTTAAAATATTTACTGAACGTTATCGAAATAGAGAAAAAGACTTAAATCATGATTCAATATAATTACTAAAATTTAAAATGAATTGAAGTTCATCATATATTTAATATTAGATCTCAGTATGAAACTTTGCCGATGCCCATGTCACCGGTTTGGATGCCTTTTAGCGAACCGTCTGCATGGTACAGGATTTCAGATGCGGTAAAGCCCGGAAAGATCGACACTTCCAGCTCTTCCGCTTTCGTACCTAACCAGCGCACCACATTACCGAGCGAGATAGCATAGTTGCCATTCTAGGCAGATCTTAAAGGAATAAAACGTATAGTTCATGAAGTTACTTTATAAAAATAATTATGTGTTTGTGCATATGTTGTTGAAATTTAATTATTATATGGTTAAATAGTATTATGAACTAGACTTTAGGTAAACATAAGTTAAATAGAATATCTGAGACTGTAGCCTACACAACACTGTTTGTAGCTACAGCTCAGCAACGTGATGTATAATTTAAATCATCACGTTGCTGAGTATCCTAAGGAACATAATATAAGTTATGCAGAAATCAGATCGCTAGTCGACTTGCGTATTAGTCTAGCCTACGCAAGTCTGCGTGGCTATGATCTTTAAATCTTGGGAAAGCTTATTATTCAGATACCTATTGTGAATCCATTACCCGCATATTATAAAAACGTCCACATTAGTAAAGTTATTTTTATAGTTCAAATATGAAAATATTTCCAATTTTTACCCAACAAGTGCGACAAACTATGTCACGTCTATTTACTGGCTACCTAAAAAATATTAAGAAGTCCCGAATTTGGGACTAGAGTCCACCATTAGATAACATGGACTCTTTTTTTTGTTAGCCTAGAATTCCAAAATACTGTTGAAGACCTGTAGCAAGGAGACTACCTGCGGCACCCACAGTAACCTGCCAAGTGCCATCAATAGACTTACCAATCATTTTTGTCATCCAATTCTTTAAATCAGGACTATATTCACTTTGTGACTGCGGTAGAGGGCTAACATCTATAATAGTTTTTAAGTCCAAAATATCATCGCTTTCAATACCATTACATTTTAAATATCGCTCTAATGATTCAAAATCATTTTTTTGAACTGTTAAAGTGTTTGTTTGTTGAACATTACTATGTTTAACATCCCCCAAGATTCCTTGAAAGTTTGTAATATTGATAGCCAATTTTTTTTCCTCTATCGTAAATTCCCAATCCTCACCTAATATACCTTCTTTATCTAACTCAATAGAAAACTCTAAGACTTTTGTTCTAATAATTTCTAAAACTTTTTTTATAGCAATTTTATTTACTTTTGAATAAAAGATATAATTGCTTGAATTAAGATTAAATGTTTTTTTTAGAAATGCATTTTTATCATCTGGAAACCTAAAATCAAAAAAATCTTGATCACTCACTAATGTTTCCTGAAAAAAAATAGCACCATCTCTTATTATTTGCCCTACTGCTTGATCACCAACATATTGACGTCTTCCATTACGCACATCTAAAACATGAAAAGAACCATAAATACACCTGTACTCGGGTATATTTGACTCATCAATATCCTCGTATCCTTTTAATTCAAGCTCACACCATGACTTAAAATCATACAAACCTAATTTTTGTGAAATTAATAATGCATTACGAAGTATATCCGTCAAATTTGATTTAGGATCTAAAACTAGTTTTTGTAATGCTGTAATGGCTTTCATAAATTTTTTACTTATTAGTAGTCATTCTGAAGTCGAATAACTTCATTTTATATTAAATAGAATATCAAAGACTGTATCCTACTCATATGTTTCTTTCAATGTACTGCACTGACTGTATAATTAATTTAATAGAATTTGACAAATTTATAATTAGAAAAAGTAAAATAGAAAATAAGTTGTAATTTTCAATGTTCATTACGTTTAAATTCCACCACTCTCATTTTTCAACTTGCTCAGGTTATAATGATGACCTCCCAAAATATGATTAATCTACTATGAACGCTTCTAATGACCCATTACACGGTAAAAAACTTGCTGATATTTTGGATGAATTATTGGATTACTACGGTGGCTTTGAAGGCTTAAGTCGTAAAATTGAGATTAGATGTTTTTGCATAGATCCAAGTGTTAAATCATCATTGCGATTCTTACGTACTACACCATGGGCACGTGAAAAAGTAGAAAGCTTATATTTGTATGTCTTACGCCAAAAAGCCAAAGAGAAATCGTAGCTATCAAAACTCAGCCTTAGCATAATTTTATACCAAATACTAAACTACACTTATTGAATAACCATAGATTTTGTATACACATGTTAGTTAGTGGTGGACTGCCACCACGCCTCACCATATAGAATTCATTTTAAATATTTCTACATTTACCTTACCAATCGCTTGAAGTGTTATTTAGAGGCAACCATGGAAATATTAATAAAAACCAAATATTCTCCAAACCGCATTTAATTAAACATTTAATATTTTTAAATCAACTGAGTACACCAGAGGTTAATTGGAATATCTTGGGATGTTTTTTCAGCTAAATCTCATCAACTTAAACTAGAATCATGCTTAATCATGTTGATGAGATTCCCAAAAAACCTTGATATATCAATATCATTTATTTCAGTAAGCTGGTGTTAATAGAAAATGGAATAAGTGTTTTTAAATCACTTAAGGACATATTTTCAAAAATTTCTAAAATATAAACGCCATCATCTCTAATTTCGAAAGTCGCAATATCTGTATATATTCTGCTGACGCACTTCAACCCAGTAATAGGATATGAACACTCGTCAAGGAATTTAGACACACCATTTTTATTCAATAATTCCATAATAACAAATACTTTTTTTGCACCGACAGCCAGATCCATTGCACCACCAACAGCAGGGATGGATTTTTTTTGACCAGTATGCCAATTTGCCAAATCCCCTTGAGCAGATACTTGATAAGCACCTAATACGCAAATATCTAGGTGCCCTCCTCTCATCATCCCAAATGAGTCAGCATGATGAAAAAATGCGGCTCCTGGTAAGAGCTCGATCGCTTCTTTACCCGCATTGATCAGATCCCAGTCTTCTTCACCTTCAACTGCTGCTGTCCACTTGCCTAAAATACCGTTTTCTGTATGGAGAAAAATGTCTTTGCTGGCATCCAAATGGTTAGCCACTAAAGTGGGTAATCCTATTCCTAAATTTACATATGAACCTTCAGGAATGTCACGCGCCACTCTTGAGGCGATTTTATTTCTAACTTCAAAATCCATTATAAAGTCCTATATTTATTCTATTATCGACTGATCAAATTTTTGACGAATATTCCTGGCGTAATAATATTCTCAGGATCTAATTCACCTAACTCGACAATTTTAGATACTGATGCAATGGTATGTTTTGCTGCCATGGCCATGACTGGGCCAAAGTTACGTGCAGCTTTACGATAGGTTAAATTACCCCATCGATCTCCTAATTCAGCCTTGATTAACGCGACGTCAACGTAGATTGGATATTCTAAAAGGTAATCTATACCAGCAATCGATTTGGTTTCTTTACCTTCAGCCAACAATGTGCCATAGCTGGTTGGACTATATATTGCGCCAAGACCAACGCCAGCGGCACGTAATCGTTCAGCTAAATTTCCTTGCGGTACAAGTTCTAATTCTAATTTTCCTGCATGATAAAGCTCATCAAATACATAGGAGTGGCTCATACGCGGAAATGAGCAAATAATTTTACGGACCTGTCCTGCTTTTAATAATGCTGCGATGCCTTCCTCATGATTGCCCGCATTATTACTGACTAAGGTTAAGTCCTTCGCTCCATGCTCAATCAGAGCATTAATTAAATCTTCTGGCTGACCAGCTCCACCAAACCCACCAATGGCAATTGTTGATCCATCTTTTATTACTGACACCGCTTCATAAGCGCTACTGATTACCTTTGAAATCATTGCTCTTTCCATAGAAAAAGAAGGGAGAAATACAATAGATTTCATCCCTGCTTATAATGATAAATTATGCAAAATTTAAGATTGCATTTTTAAACGCTTCCGGTTTTTCAACATTACCGATATGTGCTGCATCAGAAACGGCTATAAGCTCTGCATTTGGAATATGGCTAACTAGGTCTTGCATAACCGATACAGGCGTTGATAAATCTTCAGTTCCTGCAATCGCTAAAGTTGGACATTGAATTTCATTAAGTTGTGCACGAACATCAAATTTTGCGACAGCTTTACACGTGTTTGCATATCCCACTGGATCGAATGTGAGAAGTTCATCTAATAAGCTTTGAGCAAATGCATTTGATTCTGCCGTTCCTGGTGTATACCAACGACTTTTTGTAGCTTCTAAAATTGAATTTAAACCTTGATCTAACACTTGATTAGCTCGGTTATACCAAAATTCAGGTTCACCAAATTTCGCAGCTGTGCAGCATAAAATTAAGCGCTCTACGCGTGTGGGATATTTGATTGCTAAAATTTGTCCGATCGCACCACCCAGAGATAAACCTGCATAGCTAAAGCTTTTAATGTTTAAAAAATCCATGATTTCAATAACATCTTCAGCATATTGTTCGACAGATGATTCTTGTAGTCCAAGTTGTTGTGACTGCCCATGACCACGCGTATCAAAAGTAACAACAAAAAACTTTTGTGCTAAATCTTCAATAATATTGTTCCACATATTGGATGAGGTGCCTAAAGAGCTACCCAAAACTAAAGTCTTACTTCCTTGTATTCCAAAGGTTTTATAATAAATCATGTGTTCCTCACTGAATTGATTTTGGTATATATCACCACTTATCATTGTGGTTTTTTATGCTATATATTCAAATACTATTTTAATATCGACGTCATAGTTAGAGTGTGTTTTAAATGGAATTTAGACTATTACGATCTTTTTTAATTGTTGCAGAAGAATTAAATATCGGACGGGCCGCTAAGCGCTTGTTTATCGCGCAACCTCCTTTGTCGAAGCAAATTCAGCAATTAGAAGATGAGCTTGGCTGTAAACTTTTTGAACGCATTCCCAAAGGTTTAAATCTGACACCGGAAGGTGAAATTTTTGTAATAGAAGCAAAAAAAGTTAAATTAGCAATTGAGCAAGCGGCGGCGGCCGTGTGTAAATCAAACCAAGGAAGTTTAGGGAAAATTCATATCGGTTTTTCAGGTGCTTTACCCAGCGTCGTTTTACCGAAATTATTTAATCAGACCAAAAAGTTTTATCCTAATATTGACTTTGAAATCCATCGAAAAGCCAATTCTAATCTAGTGCTAGAAAGTGTTGCTAACGGCGATTTAGATGCAGGAATGGTTTTATTACCCATTAGTACATTAGGAATTTCTTATACGATCATTAGTCGTCATCGATTAATCGCTGCTGTTCCTGTAACGCATCCTCTCGCCTCTAGAAAATTTATTAATGTTAGTGAGTTACGTGACGAAAAGTTTATTACAAATCATGCTTATAAAGGTTCTGTTATTCGAGAAGTGTTTATTCATGCGTGTCAGGAAGCTGGCTTTAATCCTCGGATCGTGAAAGAAGCTGACGACACACATTCCATTTTAATCTTGGTTGCGGCTAACTACGGCATTACATTAACGCTTGAAGGCCTTGAAAATATTCAATTAGATGAAATTCGTTACATACCTCTAGAAGATAATCATACATTTATTGATCTTGCAGTCGTGTGGCGTGAAGGAAATCCTTCAATATTATTAAAAAATGCACTGAGTACCTTAAGTTAATTTGATGAAAAATATTCGATTATTCATTATTTCCTTTCAATAAAAAAATCCCTTAACACTGTTAAGGGATTTTTTTATATTCAATACAGCTTATTTTTTCAAAGCCGATGGATGCTCAGCAAGTGCTGTCACCTGCATATCCATGTAGGGAAATAATGGGAATCCCGATAAGATTTGATGCAATGCATCATTAGATTCAACATCAAAAATACTGACATTAGAAAACTTACCAACTACACGCCAAATATGCGGAAATTGTCCATTCTTCATGAACTTTTGCCCATACTCACGTTCTCTTGTAATAATATCTAGCCAAACATCTGGATCAATATCATTCGGTTTGTTTACTGTCATTTGAACCATGTATAACATGTTATACCTCTCTTCCTTAGTGGTTAATATTTTTAGTGGTTAATGTTTTTAATAATTGCAGCCATGCCTTGTCCGCCCCCAATGCACATAGAGATCAAACCGTAACGCAGATGATGACTTTGAAGTTCATTGATCAACGTCGTCATAATTCGAGCACCTGTAGCACCAATCGGATGTCCAAGCGAAATTCCCGATCCATTGACATTGAGTTTTTCAAATTCTTCTGGACCAAAATTCAATTCCTGCGTACATGCCAATAGCTGTGCAGAAAAAGCTTCGTTGATTTCAATACGATCAATATCTGCCAAAGTCAGTCCAGTTGATTTCAAAACCTTTCGTATAGCGGGCACAGGTCCAATCCCCATGATCGCACTTGGTACACCAGCAATCGACCAATCAACAATTTCCGCTAACGGTTTCAAATTGAGTTCTGCAACCATTTTCTCACTTGCAATTAAGCAAAAAGCGGCTGCATCATTTTGACCAGATGAATTCCCGGCGGTTACAGTAGATTCAGGATCACTTTTCAGTAAAATAGGTTTTAACAATGACAGTTGATCAAGTGTCGTATCAGCTCTTGGATGTTCATCTGTATCAATCAACTTCCCTTTTACATTCACGGGAAGAATTTCTCGACTGAACTTGCCATCAGCAATCGCTTTACAAGCTTTTTGATGACTTAAAACTGCCCATTCGTCTTGAGCTTGGCGGCTGATAGCATATTTTTTTCTCAGGTTCTCAGCCGTTTCAAGCATGCCACCTTGAATTGGGTTTTTCTGACCATTCGCATGAATACGACCATACTTTAGTGAGTCTTTAAGGTTCAGATCTCCAAAACCACCCCAGCGAATACTGGTGCTGTAATAAGGAGCTTGACTCAATGACTCTACACCACCAGCAATGATCAAATTAGCCTTACCCGTTTGAATCATCATCATCGCATCAATAATCGCTTGTAGACCTGATGCGCAACGGCGATCCACACTATAACCACAAACATGATCGGGTAACTCTGCATCTAGTGCCAAAGCCTTACCGATATTGGCAGCTTCAGCCGTACCATAACCCTGCCCGACGATTAGCTCATCTAAATGGACAGCAATGTTAGCGTTTTTTTGTGTTAGATGCTGTATTAAAGGTACGGCGAGATCGAGAGGCGTTAAGCTTTTAAAAACGCCACCTAACTTACCAATTGGAGTGCGTATAGCATCACAAATAAATACTTTATTATTCATCATAATGATTGCACCAATTCCTTATGCTCAGATTGGTTCGCTTTGTTAAATCGGAAACCAGTCAAAGTAATTAATAAACCAAAAATAGTGACGAAGACGACATAGTAAGCAGGAGCAAGATTATTGCCTGTCTCTGCAATGAGATAGGTCGCAATATAAGGCGCTGTTCCACCCAATAGCCCGTATGCCAAGTTATAAGCCAAAGCGCTTGCGCTATAACGAATATGTGCAGGAAATAGATTGACCATCAATAAAGGTGTGACTGTGCAAATAAACCCCATCACGATTCCAAAAACACTTAGACCAATAATTGCTGTTGTTAAATCACCTGTGCTTAATAAATAGAAGGCTGGCACAATTAAAATCGACATTACAAGTGCAGATACAATAGCGACTTTCTGGATACCGATACGATCGATCAACTTACCTGCAAAATAACAAGAGAATGAAAATAAGATCAATGCGACTATATAAACAGACAATGCTTGGGGTCTTGCCATTTGAGCTGTATTGGTCATGAAAGTAATCATATAACCAGTCAACATATAAAAGCCCAGACCATTTAGAGAAGCCCAACCGAATAAGGTCAGCATATTCATTTTTGAACTTTTGAATGCTTCAACTAAAGGCGCATGTTTTTCTTCTTTGACTTTATTTTGAATAGCCTGAAACTCAGGTGTTTCTTCAACTTTATTACGTAAATAAAGACCAACAATACCCAAAGGACCTGCAATCATGAATGGAATACGCCAGCCCCATGAATTGATAAGCTCTGGATCCATTAATTGAGTCATAATTAAACCAACTAAAGCACCACCAATAATTCCTAATGCCGTTGCGATTGGGTTAATACTTCCATAAAGCGCTTTTTTACCTTTGGGTGCAAATTCGATTACAAAAGAACTTGAACCTGCATATTCACCACCCGCGGATAAACCTTGACACACACGCCAAACAACCAAAAGAATAGGCGCCATTATGCCAATAGACTCAAAAGTTGGGGTTAAACCGATTGCAAATGTGGCAATACTCATCAATAAAACGGCAGCTGACAGTGCTTTTTTACGACCATGTTTATCGCCATAATGGCCAAAAATCACACCACCAATAGGTCTCGCTAAAAAACCAAGTGCAAAAACTGCAAAAGTTGCAAGTAAGCCTGATGTAGGATTCTCTGAGGGAAAGAAGTGTATCGCAATAATCGCAGCAAATTGTGCATATAAAACAAAGTCAAACCATTCAACAAAGTTACCAATACCAGCAGCAGTTATCGCTTTACGTCGTGCTTTATCATCAATTGTTTTGTGCATTTAATAATCCTTAATTTTAATCGATCCAAATCCTATGGATTAGCTGAATTAAATCATCGTGTTTTTTTTTCAGTGTCAAGAATCAGCTAAATGCACTCCTGCTGTCTAATACCGTTTCAATATCCTAGCCATACTCGTTGGATATCATTCTCAAATTTTAAAATCTAAGCCAAGATGAATATGAAAAATCGTAAGCTATGTATTTATAAATATTCAGTTAGAGACTTATTCAGTAGTGAATGATTTTAGGAATAATCATGTGTAGAAGAACACGGATTGAGATTTGCTAAGAAATTACTTTGAAGTTAACTTTTAAAGATTAAGAGTTAGAGAAAGACTCAGAAAAGGTTTTGAGAATGTTATTTTTAGAATTTTTCAGAAATATGATGATTTAAATTAATTGGTGAGTTGTTGACTAGAAAATAGCTAACTTAGCTCAAATCAATTATGGAACAATATCAGTTACTCTGTGTCGCTTCGTCAACGGCGAATATATTTCGCACGATAAAATTTAAGGTTATTGCTACATATAGGTAGATGGTCTTTATAGTAAAAATCTAGAGTTAAAATCTAGAGTTAAAATCTAGAAAATGAAAATTCAAATAAAGTGAGATTCATGAATGATCGTTGTTTCTATCATGCCCGTGACTGAATCATCTTCTCTCTTTCATCAAAATAAATTAATGAAAAAGAAAAGTAAAAAAAACTGAATAAGTTAAGGACGAGTTTTTTATTCATCTCTAAACTATCTTATTTAAAGTAATTGAGAGGAAGCTTTAAATAAGAAACACCATTATGTTCTGGCTCAGGAAACTGACCTGCTTTCATATTAATTTGAATCGCAGGAAGTATGAGTTTAGGCATACTAAGTTGTGAATCTCGCTGATTACGCATTTGTGCAAATTCAGCTTTGAGCACTCCCTCATGTATGTGAATATTTTTTGTTTTTTGAGATTCAATATCTGTTTCACATACGTATGACTCACGTGTATCAGGTAAATAGTCATGACATAAATACACTCGAGTGTTTTCGGGGAGCTGATATAAACTTTGTACTGAATCAAAAAGTTGCTCAGCACTGCCCCGCGGAAAATCACAGCGTGCAGTTCCATAATCAGGCATAAATAATGTATCACCTACAAATACCGCATTACCAATAACATAGCTTAAGCATGCAGGTGTATGACCTGGAGTCGGAATATTATAAGACTTTAGTGTTCCGATTTGAAATGATTCATGATCTTCAAACAAATAGTCAAAACCCTGATCAGCATTCCATTGTTTGATATCAAGATGATAAATAGCTGAAAACGTTTCTTGCACGATTGCTATTTTCTGGCTCATGGCAATCTTGCCACCCAGCTTATCTTTAAGATATTGTGCAGCAGTCAAGTGGTCAGCGTGGACATGTGTTTCTAGAATCCACTCTACGGTTAGACTATTCTGTTTGATATACGCAATGATTTGATCAGCATGATCTGTTGATGTGCTTGCAGATGCAGCATCGTAATCTAGAACACTATCAATAATGGCACAAGATTGAGTCGCAGGATCACGTACCACATAGCTGAAGGTGTTGGTATCTTCATGAAAAAAATCTTTGACTACAGGAATACTCAACATCTTTAAACTCCTGACCATTTACGATGAATCAATACACCGATCAGCATTGCACATATAAAATACAAAACTTGATAATGTCCTAGTCCGATCAAGGTAAAACTGGGCGCTGGACAAACACCTGCAATACCCCACCCAATACCAAATAATAAACTGCCCGAGATCAGTTTCGGATCAATCTTTTGATTGGTGGGTAAATCTATTTGTTCATTAAAGATAGTTTGAGGAGTTTTGCTTCGAATGACCATTTGAAATGGAATGAATGCTACTGCGATCGCACCCATCATTACAAAAGCAAGACTTGCATCCCAGTCACCGAATACATCTAAGAAATCGAGAACTTTTTCAGGGTTTGACATACCTGAAACCATTAAGCCAATCGAAAAAAGAGCACCAAAAATAAAAGCGAATATATTTTTCATTTTAAAATGCTCCAGTGATGTGACGGACAATATACACAGTAACAAAACCTGCAAACATAAAGCTTACTGTTGCCACAATTGACCGTTTGGACAATCGACTCATTCCACAGATCCCATGACCACTGGTGCAACCTGATCCCAGTCGAGTACCGAAACCCACCAACAAACCTGCAATGACCATCATCAGTGGGCTTGCATCTAACTGAATTTCAGGCTGCACAAAACCACCATAGATAAATGGCGTAATGATCAGCCCCAATAAAAACCAAATGGCGGGTGTTTTGAATATCGTTTGTGGATTTAAGACTTGTCCGATCATCCCACTGATGCCTGCAATGCGACCATGCACATACAGATAGCCAACGACGGAGACACCAAGCATTAACCCACCGATGAAAGCAATCAGAAAATCATACATATTAAGTATACTTACTTACAATATATTTATTTATAATATATAATTTTAAATATTAAACAAGCATTCTGTGCTACTCTTATGTAACTGATTTATAAATATGCCAAATACAAGGATCTCGTAATGAATACACTGGTGAATCAGTCTAAAATTGATTTTTCTCAAGTTGATACAGTCACGAATTGTTTAAAAGTATTATCAAATCCTGACCGGTTAAAGATTCTTTGTGTTTTGGTCGATGGCGAACTGAATGTGCAACAAATTGAAGCTTCTACGGATATTCATCAACCTACTCTCTCGCAACAGCTAACTGTCTTGCGTAAAAATAATATGGTGAGTACACGGCGTGAAGGTAAACTGATTTTTTATCAAGTTTGTGATCCTAAAGTACTCGCTCTAATGCAGACGATGTATCAATTATATTGTGCGAATTAAGTGTTATTTTAGTTTCCTCTATTTATAATCAAATTTATCAGCTGTGATGATGATCAGATCTAATAAAGAAAACTTATTATAAAAAAAGCCACCCAATAGAGGTGGCATATTTCAAATGTGTGGGTGTTATTCTTCACCGTCAAAATACCAATATACGTCACCCCAATCCAACCCAGATAAAATCGGTAAAAATTCATCTTGCTTAAAATAAGGACGTGTATTAGGTTGCGCAGGCGTAGTCCAATATCCAGTTCTTGAACATTTTTCTCCACCTTTGACTTTAATTCTTTCCACAGGACTTACTCTAGTAGTCGTTTTAGCTAGTGATCTAGCAAAATCAACCAAATCTTTTGGATAGAACTGATGTTCTCTATAAATCGTGTCATCAATATCCAATAACCAAGTGACGGATGCAGCTTCCCATGACCAATAACCATAGTAACTTCTTCCAGATCTTAGATCTGGTTGTGGATGTTGATCATGATAAGGTTCTCGTCGGCTTGCTTCATACCAATCTTCTAAATATTGCAATATAAGTTTAGGACGTTTTGGGGGTTCTGCATCAAACACTTTTATGAGTTTTCGATATGGTAAATGTCGTCTTGCTTCATTCGGTGGAATACCTCTGTCTAAAGCAAATCGCGCAACTAAAAGCTCAATTAAGCCATCTTTTTCTTGTCCTTCAGGCGTTGCTTCTTTGTAATCAATAATCGACATAATACGACTCATTTGGTCGGCATTACCTGTAAGCAAACCAAAACAAACTAAACGTAATGCGATATACCAATAATCTTCTGTGCTTAGAGAAATATGCCAAACAAAACGACCATTAGCTTCAGGGCTTAAATTATAGAGGTGACTGGTTTCTGCATATTCTTCAGTCCAATGCAGTAAATATGGATAAAGTTCTTGAATAAAATCAATATCACCACTCGCTGAATACTGTAAGGATGCTAAATCCAATCCATCTATAATTCGTCTTCTTCCGGCTGCTATATATCCACCGAATTGAGAATCATTTTTATATTTACTAAAACCATCAGTAACCGAGTAAATACCATTTACAAATGTATCAAATCTCTTATGATACATTCCTTGTTCAAGTAAATTGTCTCTAAACTGGCTTTTGTCCTTTACTTCTAAATTTAACCATTTATGCCAATTTATTATTTGATCATTCACCATCAAACTGCCAGTACACTTCACCCCAATCACTTTCAAAATCAGGAAAAATATCTCCTTGTTTAAAGTATTGACGTGAATTTTCTTTGGCAAACGTATACCAATAACCTGCATGTGGACATGGTTCTCCAGCTGCAACGATATCTATTCTTTCTTCATTTTCAGGTTCGACTTCAACTCGTTTTAATTCTGGCCATGTGCTGTCTTTATCAAATCGGGCAATCCATTGTTTCGAACTGATAACATCAAACCTTGGGTTTGGATCATCATCCCATGCATCTAAGGTGGTTAATTTTAAGTTGTCACAACGTATCGGCTTAATCAATTCATTCGCCATAACCAACAACTCAGGTACACCTTCTTCAACTGGATAAAGTGAAAGTTCCCCTAAACGAATCCATAAACTGTATTCATTAGGATTTTTTAGATCTTCTATTTTTGTGATTTCAATGCGAGGATCATTCAGTTTTTCCCGAATTTGTTCCTCATTTAAACCAAGTTTTTTTAACCAATATGGTGAAAGTAAAAAGCACCATATAGGTGTACGAATACCTCCACCTAAACCATCCCGATCTTCCGCAATAAACATATTTTCATGAGAAAACTCCATACCAGGATGATCAATATCTAGTCCGTAAAAATAATCTGCGAAAATCCGTTCAACTGTTTCAAACTCAGGAGATACAAATGCAAATTGTCCTGTGTTTCCAATTTCATAGCCACTATATGCTTGGATTGGGTTAAGTATTTCTAGACATTTTTGAACAAATGAGTACCAAATAGATTTATTGGATCTATACCATTGATCACCAAAAGTTAATTTTAGGCTAGAATAGCGTTCACTAGAGTCTCTAATCTTAGCACTTAAAGCCCAACGTGGACTTTGATCTTGAGATTGTGCAGATGTTGCACCTAAATAATAAATGAAATATTTTTTATAAATTTTTGCCATTTCAGCTGATATTTCTTCACGACTTCTAATCCATGAAATTGCATTTTTCCAAACCTCTGTATCACATCGAAATCTTAAATGAAATGGCTTGTCAATTATTTTTATTTCAAATTCTTCGTAAATATCAATAACTTTTACCAAAAAATCTTGAGCATTTGTTTTTTTTTGATCAATATAAAATGTAATATAAGGGCAAACTCCGAACTCTTTTTTTTCTTCCCCGTAAATTATTGATGTATCAAGAGGAATATCCTGAACTAATTCTTCTATTTCTTGATCATTCAAAAATAAAGTTGATGTGCTCATCTATAAATCCTAATTATTTAAGCTATTTAATTTCTTCCACGACGATTATTAGATGAATTGCCTTGTGATTTATCATCGTTAGATTCTGGTGACTTGTCTTCAGGATACCGAAATAATGATAGTTTAAAACCTTCACTAGCAGTGATTCCACTTACCCTTTTTGCTTGTTTAGATTGATTATTTAATTTTCCATATTCATCAAATTGCTTTTGTTGAATTGTGTCTCCTTGAAATTTAACTTCCACTAAAGCAAAAATATTAGTTAATGAAAGTGCTTCAGCTCGATATTCAGGTATAGCCATATCCGCACTAATCGTACCACGTGCGCGACTTGGCATCGGCCAAAAAGGATTAATATCGCCTCCTGCACGTTTTAAACGTGTGGTTCCATCAATAGGTGGGTTATTAAATTGATTCATTCTTGCATTAAAAGGAAAACACACTTCAGCTTTTAACGGTCCTCGCCATGTCAGTAGTTCATCCATACATTCAATCATAAAATTAACAGCCAGCTGCTTTAATCTCACAATGGTAAATTCTTCAATGGAAGCATCTGCGAATTCTTCGGTAGTCATACTCAATAATTTAGCGACAATTGTCACTTTGCTTTTTGGAATAGCATCCTTTAATTTTTGACCTTTCTTTGCACGTAGCTGAACCATTGGTAGTTGATCAGCTGTTTCACATACTTTACTAATCACAGGTCTAAAAGGAATTTTTTGCATAATGGCCGCGGGTATACCAGCTACAGTTGCTCCTCGACCTGATGGATTTTTGGTAACCGAGCTTTGTTTATCCGATCCTGTTATCGCATTAAGTTGTGCTAATTCAGTTTTTTTATCAATATTATCTGAAATCTCTAAATCTAAAGATTTCATCATTTTTTTCATTTCATCTTTAGCTTTTTTAATATTGTCTTTATATGCTTCAACTTCAGTGTATATATTCATCCCTACATGATAAAGCTCATAGGCTGCAATCGCATAACCAGCAATTTTAATAATCCCTAAAATAACAGGAACTGCCATTAATCTTCTCCTGTACGTTTAGCCATTGAATCCAATTTGCTTTCCCAATTTTCAGTAATTCGCTCACTTTCTCTCATGACAGACTTATAAGACTCTACTTTTATACTTTTTTCGGTCACAACTTGCTCTGTAAAACCTTGGTTATCAGTAATACCTTCTTTCAAAATATTACCTCTCATATCCTTAATAAAATATTTATAACCTTCGAAATTTCGGCCATTGGTTTTAAAAAGCTGAAATCTTCCAGAGAAAGGGCCTTGAGCAAGGACTAATTGAGGTAGTTTCGGCAATTGTAATATTTGCTTACTTCCACCTTTAAATAAATGCTGTCCTGCCTTATTCTCAAACTTACCCGCTGTGGTGACAAATATACCTGAACTATTAATTTTCAGTTCTGATCCATCTCCAATCAAACGAATCTCTTTTGGACTCGTGATATAAATTGTATCTTCAGTCGAAATAATTTGAACGCCTTTACGTGCGATAAAGTCTGCACCATCACCTTGTGCTTGAATCTCAACATTTCCCTTTCCTGCATAGATTTTCGCACCATCTTGCGCTGCAAATAAACTCATTTTACTTTGTGCATGCGCCAGTAAATTCTTTTGCGTACTCATATTAATGCTATCTCCAGCACTATGGCTGATCTGGCCATCTGCTGATATATGAATATCTTCATTACTGCTGAGCGCGATTGAATTTGGTGAAGCCAGTATCATTAATGCTTGTTTAAACGCATCGGCTTTGTCTTTTTCACTTTTTTTAATTTGATCAAGAAATGCTTTTAATCCATCCAAAACTTCAAGTGGATCGGTCTGTTGGTTCTTCGCAACTTCACTTAAGGCTTTACTGTTATTGAGACTGCCTTCGAGTTGGGTCTTCGCTTCTTTGGCATCCAGATGGGTGCCTGTCGCTTGGTCTTGTTTGTGTGTAGTCAGAAGTAGTCCTTGCCCTGCTCTGATTCCACCCCATTGGTCGGTGCGCAGTTCAAAACCTTCTCCACGTCCATCACTCTCAGCACTGTCTTTAGGATGACTAAGATTACCCAAATTCAGTTGGCTTGCCCCATGGCTACTTTGTAATTGGCTACTGATCTGTCCAGTCGTATCGTCAAAGCGCAGCTGTCCAAAGCCTTCGCCATTCACTTCTTTAGAACGAATACCTGAAATTTTCTTGGTATCTGGCAGTTGTCCTTTTACATCGAACTTAGTCGGAATACGTTGTGCTTCATGAATTCGACCAACCACATAGGGACGGTCAATATTGCCATCAAAAAAATTAATGACCACGATTTCACCAATACGAGGTAAAAAACGTGCGCCATAGCCCTCACCCGCCCATGGGGTTAATACATCTACCCAAGCGGAGTCGGTGTCATTATTGTTAGCGCCTGCACCACCATCATGCCCATGATCTTCGCTACGTGTAAATAGAAAACGAACTTTGATGCGGCCCCATTCATCGACATGAATTTCTTCACCACTAGGACCGACCACTTTGGCACGTTGCGGATGAGCTGATGGTCGATTTTCAATTGGATTATATTCTGGAACAGTGCTGATGTTGCGTCGTTGTAACGTCAGATAATTGGCTTGGCGCTCTTCTGTAAGGTTGCTAATAAGTTGATTTTGAAATGTGTTTTGTACTTGCCAATGACTGTCTTGTAACAGTTGATTGACTTGACCTGTTAAATCTTTAGGCAAGTTATTCTGGTTATAAAAGGTCTTTGAGGTAATTAGAAATTCTTTATCTGCCCCAGAATGCTGATCTATTTTAGGATGGTCGGTAAATTTGAACCAATAACCCACATGTGCGTCTCGTACTGTAGAGGTTGCTGCAAAGTGTTTGGCTTGCGAATCGTAATATTGACTCAGGTTTTTATTTAATTTTTCAATTTGATGATTACCTGATGGGCTAACGCCATCCTCACCTTTGAGATCTTGTATCCACGCTGGACTGAGATGAAAAGCTTGTTCTAAGCCTAAACTCGCCACATCTTGATTATTTGAGTGCTGATGTCGGGTAAGAGTTGAACCTGCGCCTATTTCTTGCTCTAAAACATTCGCTTGCCATCTTTGTAGATGCACCGCAGTGGGTTGTAATGAACGTATACCTATAAATGCAGTAATACTGTCTTGTTTTTCTACCGCACTACTCCGATGAAATCGAATATTACGACGATCCAAGGGCTTATATTGCTAATTATCATCTATTAAACGCAATTTTTGGGGTTGAATTTGTTCACTTGAACTGGCAACTTGACTTTGGGATTCATCAATTAAAGTGTTGATACTTTCGGATGCTAGAAGTCGTTTTACAAAGTCGAAATCGAGCTCATTACTTTGCATGATAAATGGTCGTACATCATAGGTCTTGGTTAGTCCACTTTTATCCAAAGTTAGACTTGATGCAAATAAAGGGCTACGTGATTGCCATTCGCTGAAGATGGTTTCTACAACTTCAACGGCTGATTTATTCATAAACACTCTGGAATTACGACGATGCTTCCAAAGTGCAGTTGGATCTTCTACTGTTAGACGATAAATGGTGAGTGAACCATCACTAGCACCTACATCTGCTTTAGTGATGATCCCAGTGAGGCGTGACAGTTTGCCTTTATCTGTGACACAGTCAATTGCAACTTGACTGCCGATAAAGTCTTTTAAGGAAATCGTTGCGTTTGTAGATAAGCAGATCAAACTAAGACTTAAGCCTTGATTCAGTTGATGCTGACCATCCACACGGTGCAAGAACACTTGTTCATTTAAAGACGCGTTAGAGAACTGCACATGTATTGCTCTTTTCTGTGCGGTCAATCCAAGCTGTTCGAGTGCTGTATAAATATTGTTTAGCATCAAATATTTTTTAAGGGGCTTAGGAAGTAAACATATAAAAATTGTATGGTAACTTCCTAATATGAAAAGTAAAAATAGATACTATTCCCGTTCTAAAATAACAGAGGCGAAATTCAGACAGATTATTCGCTTTTTTTCCATGGATTTTACGGCTACTGATACCGCTATATTGACCAATATTTCTCTAAGATCGATTAACTCAATTTTCATTAAGATCCGTAAAAGGATAGCAACTGAATGTGAGAATATTTCCCCATTTACTGGTGTAGTTGAGCTTGATGAATCCTACTTTGGAGCAAGACGCATTCGTGGAAAACGTGGCCGTGGTGCTTCAGGTAAAACCATCGTATTTGGACTTCTGAAACGCGAAGGAAACGTTTATACAGAAGTAGTCCCTGATTGCACTAAACCTACACTACAAGGCATTATCCGTGGTCATATAGAACTTGAAACGATCATCAATACGGATGGTTGGCGAGGGTATGATGGGTTGGTAGATATTGGTTTCAATAAGCATCTGAGAGTCAACCATGGGCAAAATGAATTTGCCTGTGGTGAACGTCATATTAATGGTATCGAATCCTTTTGGGGTTATGCTAAAAAGCGTTTAATTAAATTCAATGGGATTGACAAAAAGATGTTTTATTTGCATCTTAAAGAAACGGAATATAGGTTTAATCATCGACACAGTAATTTATACCTTGATTTGCTTAAACTACTCCGTGAAAACCCTCTTTAGCTTCCTAAGCCCCTTTTTAATTATAAAGTGTGATATATTCTACAAAATAGATTGGTTTGACGCTACTCTTCATTTCAATACTTGGAGTAAGAAATAATTTTTCTAAGCGTTAATAACCTGAATAAAAAAAGATAAATTCTCGGTTAAACATTTTCAGTTTGACCGACATGATGATAAGCGCGATTAAAATACACGAGCGCATTATCTTGCTGGTTTTTACGGATCGCTACAATATTACAGATTAAAATAGTATGCGTTCCTACTTCCTGAATTTGATCAATTTCACAATCAAAATTCACCAAAGCATCCTTTAAAACAGGCGATCCAGTTTCCAACTCCATCCATTTTCCATGCGTAAAACGTTCTTCTGATTCTAATTTTGATGAGAATATATTAGAAATTTGTTCATGCTCAGCGCCAAGAACATTAACACTTAGAATTTTATTTTCAAGAAAATATGCATGCGATCTTGATGCTTTATTCATACAAACCAAAAGTGTTGGCGGTGTGTCTGTAACACTACAAACAGCAGACGCAGTGAATCCATGACGACCAGACAGCCCTGCTGTGGTCACAACATTGACTGCACTTGTTAACAAAGACATTGCATTTCTAAAGTCTGCTGCTTCAATCATTAGCTTATTCCAAAATTTGATCGTATATTTTCTGAAAGAACTTTTAAACACGTACATCCAAGATCTAAATAAGCTCAAGATATTTATGAGCGCTATGATAGCCATGGCTATGATGCTAAAAAGAAATAATACGTTATTCCAATTAAATTATAAGCTTTCGGTTTGATCTAAACGCTTCAATCAAACCATAGCCGCTCATCTAAGTATCAAAAAAGATCGCTAATAACTAGACAGATAAATATCTAGCCATCAACAAAAAAGAAATCTAAAGATTCTAATGTACAAAGCATAGTTTATACATTAGAAAGATCATTAAGTATTAAGAAGTAAGCTCTTTTCGAATAATCTCCGCACCAGCACTAAGAGCATTCAGCTTGCCTCTTGCCACGTCACGAGACAACGGCGCCATACCACAGTTCGTAGAAGGATATAGTTTATCAGCATCTACAAACTGAAGTGCTTTTCGTAAAGTATTCGCCACTTCTTCTGGCGTTTCAATATGATTGGTTGCCACATCAATCGCACCCACCATTACTTTTTTACCGCGAATCAGTTCAATCAGATCCATAGGTACGTGAGAATTTTGACACTCAAGTGAGATAATGTCGATCTTGGATTTTTGTAGCTTCGGAAAAGCTTCTTCATATTGGCGCCATTCAGAGCCTAAAGTCTTTTTCCAATCGGTATTGGCTTTGATACCATATCCATAGCAAATATGGACGGCAGTTTCACATTTTAAACCTTCGAGCGCTCTTTCTAAAGTCGCAACACCCCAATCATTCACTTCATCAAAGAAGACATTAAATGCAGGCTCATCGAACTGAATAATATCTACACCCGCGGCCTCCAGCTCTCTTGCTTCTTGATTAAGAATTTTAGCAAATTCCCAAGCAAGTTTTTCACGGCTTTTATAGTGACCATCATATAGCGTATCAATCATGGTCATTGGACCAGGCAGTGCCCATTTAATCGGCTGATTGGTTTGTGCACGTAGAAATTTAGCATCTTCCACAAACACAGGTTTTTGGCGACTCACAGCTCCGACGACAGATGGAACATTGGCATCATAACGATTACGAATTCGAACCGTTTCACGCTTTTCAAAATCTACGCCATCCAAATGTTCAATAAATGTGGTGACAAAGTGCTGACGGGTTTGTTCACCATCACTCACAATATCAATTCCAGCATGAACTTGTTCTTGTAATGACAAACGTAAAGCATCTTGTTTTGCTTCAAACAATTGATCTCCTTCTAATTTCCAAGGAGACCAAAGTTTCTCAGGCTCTGCAAGCCAAGAAGGTTTTGGTAAGCTGCCAGCAGTAGATGTGGGTAATAAAATTTTCATATTCATTCTTCTCTATATTTCAATATTTGTTCGATTAGGCAGCGTGATTATTGACAGCGTAAGTTTCAGCCCATTGTTCAAGAATGGCTTGATAGGGTTTAATAAAATGCTCTTCTGTATATTTACCCTGCTTTTGTGCTAACTGACTGCGCTCTTCACGGTCATATACAATTTGCGTCAATGAACAATCCTTGTATTTCAAACTCGGTTGATATACTTGACCCGCAGCTGAATTGGCATTGTAAATTTCAGGACGATAAATTTTTTGGAAAGTTTCCATGGTGCTAATACAACTGATTAACTCAAGATTAGTGTAATCAGCTAATAAGTCTCCGCTGAAATAAAATGCCAGTGGTGCAACACTATCAGCAGGCATAAAATAACGAACCTTGAGACCCATTTTGGCAAAATATTCATCCGTTAATGAATATTCATCTTGTTGATATTCAACGCCTAAAATAGGATGTTCATTGGCTGTACGATGATAAGTTTTACTGGTTGAAACACTCAAGCAGATCACAGGTGTTTTATTGAAATTGGCTTTGTAGGCTTCTGAATTTAGGAGCGATTGAAACAGCTTGCCATGCAAATCTCCAAAATTTTCTGGTGTTGCTGATGCCAATTGCTTATTACGATGCTCTAACAGTAAAACGCTAAAGTCATAGTCACGGACATAAGAAGAAAAACTATTACCGATCATGCCATCAATGCGTTTATTTTCTTTATGATCAACAATGGTAGTTTTTAATGTTTCGATAACTGGGAATGTATTTCCATTGCCTTCAATGTCCATGTTGACAGAGATGATATCAACTTCAACTGAATAACGATCTGCCAGCGGATTATCCCAATGTGCCAACGCATTAAAACGATTATCGATCATGCTTAAAGTTTTGCGTAGATTCTCATGACGTTGCTCACCACGTGCTAAATTCGCAAAGTTTGTCGTAAGACGTGTACTTTCTGCAGGCTGATAATTTTCATCGAAACGAATACGTTTAATTGAACATGCAAAATCTTTACTCATGATGATGTACTACCCTAATTTTTAAAATACGACTTAATCTTTCAATGCAGTAATTTATACGCGAACCACAACATGAATAAAAATGATTTAATCTAACCTAAAGATGAGTAAAATTCATGCTTGGTATTTATTGAGTTTAAAAGGCACTTGAATAATGAAAATTAAAGACTTTATTTCTAATTTTACGTCATTATGATTTTAAAATAAAAACATAAAAATCAATAATTTGAATTTTATTTCATCTATAATATTCATCATCTTTGAATCTTTTACCTTAATCATTTTCGATAGATTCAGATGCTTGGCAATTATTTATTTTTGACGGTACATAGCCTTATAAACTGAATAAAATTATATTTTGAATCTTACAGCTGGCAATGAGTTCATACTTTAATGCCTTGTCGCTCTGGGATAAGATTAGATTGAAGAAATGAAGAAATGAAGAAATGAAGAAATGAAGAATTTATCTATAAAACGATATTTTAAGTGCTGTTAATTAATATCCAGTAATAATGGTCCAGATCATAAATATTCTGTACTAGAGTTATTTTTATATAGATTATTGTCATCCTGTATTTCATCAATAGACTCAGAAAAAACCAATCCCAAAATGCACAGATACAGCAAATCAACGTATTACAACAATTTTCATGTTCGCTACTTGCTAAATTAATAATTGATTACGCACATATCTCATTAGGCATATACAGGGAAATAAGATGAAAATTTTAATCGTTTTAACTTCACATGACACGCTTGGTCATACTGGACAGAAAACAGGCTTTTGGTTAGAAGAATTAGCAGCACCCTATTATGCATTTCTGGATGAAGGTGTTGAAGTCACCTTGGCTTCACCTCTCGGTGGTCAACCACCTTTAGATCCTAAAAGTAATGAAAAAGAGGCTCAGACTGAAGCGACGCAGCGTTTTGAAGCAGATCAAGTTGCGATGCAAACGTTGTCCGAGACTCAAAAGCTCAGTGATGTTTCAATCGTCGACTTTGATGCTGTGTTTTATCCAGGTGGGCATGGCCCTTTATGGGATTTAGCCGAAGACCAGACTTCAATCTCATTGATTGAGCAAAATTTGCAGGCCAATAAACCTGTGGCTTTGGTCTGTCACGCACCAGGTGTGTTACGCCATGTTAAAGATGCGCAAGGTCAACCTATTGCCAAAGGTAAATTGGTGACTGGTTTTAGTAATAGCGAAGAAGATGCTGTTGGTTTGACCGAGATTGTCCCATTTTTGGTTGAAGATATGCTCAAAGAACAAGGCGGCCAGTATTCTAAAGTTGAGGATTGGCAGGTTCATGTGCAGCAAGACGGCTTATTGATTACAGGACAAAACCCTGCCTCTTCTGCTGCAACCGCTGAAGCATTAATCAAACACTTAAAATAGACTTTTATAAGTCATTTTCAATCAACCCACTCAAAATCAATATTCTACTATCCTAATTTAATGATCCTAACTTAATCATCCTACTTTCATCATCCAAGCCTTCTCCCAAAGGGAGAAGACATTTTTGCCCACAAATAAAAACCCCTGAACAATAGGCTTCAAGGGTTTTTAATGATTTATGTCAAATTTTAGTTTGATGCTGCTTCCGCCATAGCAATCTGACTGGCCAGAAGTTCGCGAAGTTTAAACTTTTGAATTTTGCCAGACGGTGTCATTGGGATCTCCTCCCAAATCTCTAAACGCTCAGGTATATATTGCACTGCAAGATTATGAGTTTTTAAGAATGTGACAAGATCACTCAATACCAAAGGCTCACTTGGATCTTTAAGCTTGATAATGGCACACGCTCTTTCACCTAAGCGTTCATCTGCATAGGCAACCAAGGCCACGACGGCGATATTCGGATGTTTATACAGCAGTGATTCAATTTCAGCCACTGGAATATTTTCTCCACCGCGAATAATCACATCTTTTTTACGTCCCCATATGCGGATATAGCCTTGTTCATCCTGATATGCAATATCACCTGTATCGAACCAATCGTCTGCATCGGTATCATTTAAATGCGCACGTTTTAAATAGCCGCCAAAACTTGAACAGGAACGAATCATTAAGCGACCCGGTTCATTGAGTGGTTTAATCTCTCCAGCTTTATTGATGATTTTGATTTCCACACCGGGTAAAGCAACACCATCCGTATTAAAGGAACGTTCATCATCATCTTCAGGTCGTGTGGTGGTAATTGCGCCACACTCCGTCATTCCCCAAGCAGAAATCACTTTAACCCCTAAAGTCTCTCGAGCTTTTTGTACCAGTGACCCCGGAATTGGAGCGCCTGCACATAAGAAGGTTTTTAAGCTGCTGACCTGATTATGCTGTTCTGCGACCGTGTTCGATAAGTCATTTAAAAATGGTGTTGAAGCCATGGTAAAACTGACTTGATGTTGATGAATTAAATTGACAGCCTGTGAAACATCCCAAACATCTTGTAAAACCACTTTTGCATTCAACTCAATTGGCATCATGAGACCATACATAAAGCCTGTTTGATGTGCCATAGGCGATGCCATGAGCACCACATCATCTTCATTTAAATGTAATCGTTCTGCATAAGGAACAATATTTGAATATAAAGTATTCGCCGTATGCATGACTCCTTTGGGTTCACCTGTCGTTCCTGAAGTAAAAATTAACTGAGTAATATCATCAGGAGCTGCTTCTAGTTGATCCAAAGCTGCAATGGCTGAAGCATCTTGCTCAAGACCATGATTGACCAAGACCTGATCAAAATTATTTTCGCCAAGACCATTCACCACGATGACGTGTTCTAAGGTCTCAATTTTAGTTTTTAAATGATTTGCTAATTGTTCATGATCAAAATTACGGAATTTTTTTGGTACGATAAATACCTTGGACTCTCCATGTTTGAGCATAAATTCAAGTTCGCGTTCACGGAAAATGGGCATCAATGGATTTAATACGGCGCCTATACGACTACAAGCCAAATACAATATGGTAAATTCCCACCAATTCGGTAATTGACAAGAAACGACATCATTTTTAGTCACCCCCAATTGCTTAAGACCTAAAGCAATTTTATTGGTCATGTCCCAAAGGTCCTGATAGCTAAACATCTGTTCAGTTTTAGATTCCACTTTAAAACTAAACAATGCAGTTTTATCTGGATTTTTTTTTAGAGCCTGACGTAGTGAATTAATAATCGTTTTATTGAGCCAGTAGCCTTCCTTGAGCATCTTCTCTTTCCTTGAAGATATCAGAACTGCATCGAATTCCATTCGTTTACTCCTAATTTTAATTATATCGGCTGAATCTCAGTCTAAATATGATTTAAAAACAAACTAAGCCGGTACTGCTTTTCGTCCTGCTTTTTTACGTGCAATAATAGTTTTCATAATTTGTGCTGTACCGTCACCAATCTGGAAGCCAAGAACATCCCGCATGCGTTGTTCCATCACACCACGGTCATATCCTGCATGACCAAAAGTCAATAAACATTGATGAATCACGTCATAAGCCAATTTAGGCCCCCACCATTTACACATGCCTGCTTCGGAAGTGTGTGGCAGATCATGATCTTTCAACCATAATGTTTGTAAACACAATAAGCGGGCTGCATCGACTTTTGTTTCAAACTCGGCCAATGGATGTGATACTCCTTGAAATGCGCTTAAAGGCTGACCAAATGCTTCACGTTGGGCTGCATATTCCCAAGCTTCATCTAAACTTACGCGCGCTACAGCCAGTACTTGTAAGCCAATCAAGGCGCGTGAAAAGTCAAAACCCTGCATCACTTGAACAAAACCTTTGTTTTCATCGCCCAGTCGATGATTAACAGGGACTCGTACATTGTCAAAGAAAATTGAACCGCGACCAATCGCGCGTTGACCATGACAATCAAAACGTGTGGTGCTAATTCCAGGTAAATCCATGGGAACCAGTAAGGCTGTAACGCCATGTGCAGCATCTTCAATTGAACCTGTTCGACCAAAAACCACCGACGCATCGGCCTGATCAGCAGCGGAAATCGAAGTTTTCTCACCATTTATGACATATTCATCACCATCACGTTCGATTTTTAAACGTAGATTAGCTGCATCCGAACCACCACGTGGCTCAGTCAGGGCAATCGAAAAGATTGCTTCGCCCGCAGTCAGTTTTTTAAGCCAAGGCTCGACGACTTCAGGTTGTCCATGTTCAGCGAGAATCTGCCCGTTTAAAGATGCAAGCAAGTTGATATAGGAAAAACTTAAGTCTGCTTTGGCTACGGCTTCGTGAATAACGCCTGCAGCCAGACGTCCCATTCCTTGACCGCCGTATTGTTCAGGTAACTCTGGGGCGATAAAGCCCATCTCGCCCATTTTTTTGACCAAATCACGATCAAATACTCGACTTTGATCACGCTCTAAAAAGCCGGGTGCAATATACTTTTGTGCAAATTTCTCTACTGTTTCTGCTAAGAATTCTAAATCTTCTGAAATATAAGGATTTTTTGACATTATGCATTTCCTCTATTTATAAAATTTACGAAATTCAGGTTTACGTTTTTCTTTGAGTGCATTGACGCCTTCACGCGACTCTTCCGTATCGTAATAGAGTTTTAATGCATACATTCCCATTCCTGCAATCCCTGCTTGGTGTGCGGTATCCATATTGAAACTACGTTTGGCAATCGCAATTGCAGTCGGACTACGCTCACAAATTTCTTCAGCCCATGCCTGAACTTCTGCATCCAGTTGATCGGCAGGTACACATTTATTGGCCAATCCCATATCGACCGCTTCTTGTCCACTGTAGCGACGACACATATACCAAATTTCACGGGCTTTTTTCTCACCCACAACACGCGCTAAATAAGCCGTACCAAAGCCTGGATCCACCGAACCCATTTTTGGACCAACCTGACCAAAAATGGCTTTATCCGAACAAATCGTGAGATCACAAATCGTTGCTAATACATTACCGCCACCGATCGCATAGCCTTGAACTCGTGCAATTACAGGTTTGGGTACATCACGGATCGCCGTATGTAATTCTTCCATAGGTAAACCAATGGTTCCGCGGCCATCATAATTACCATCATGAGCAGATTGATCACCGCCCGTACAGAAAGCGCGATCTCCAGCACCAGTCAGTACAATCGCACCTATTTCACGGTCATACCCTGCCTTATTCAAGGCTTTAATTAATTCATCACAGGTTGTGCCACGAAAAGCGTTCATTTTGTCAGGACGATTAATTGTGATCCAAGCCACGCCATTTTTAACTTCGTATAAGATATCTTCAAAATTCATTTTTATAACGTCCTGTATGTCTATCACTAAATTCTATTTTCTAGTGTTTTTTACTGATTTTTTAATCTTGATATGAGTATGGGTATTCTGAGTAACTGTTGTAAGTTACTGTTGTGAGCAATCATTTAGAATAAAGATTTATCCTTTTTAGCCCGCTTAGCCACTCATGGTTAAACCACCAGAAACACTTAATACTTGTCCAGTGATAAAGCTGGCATCATCACTTAAGAAAAATGCAATCGAGGATGCTAAGTCTTCAGGTTGGCCTAAACGACCGAGTGGAATCGCACGGATAAATGCTTCACGCAATTTTTCAGGATTAGATGCACCTTCAGTCACACCCGCCAATAAAGCAGTGTCTGTTGGTCCAGGGCAAATCACGTTGATTTTGATGTTATGACGAGAATGTTCACGCGCTAGTGTTTTAGAAAATGAAAGTAATCCGCCTTTACATGCAGCATATACAGCTTCACCAGAAGAACCGACACGTGCAGCATCAGAGGCAATATTTACAATACTTCCAGAATTACGTTCCATCATGCCTTTCAGTACAGCAAAATGCATATTTAACATACCGACCAAATTGATCTGAATCAGTTTGTCCCATTCTTGAGGATTACTTTTAACGAAAGGTTTAAAAATATCCCAACCTGCATTATTGACTAGACCATCAATGGGACCCAGCATTGTTTCTACTTGCTGTACCGCCTGTTCCACAACATCGCTTTGCGTAATATCGCACTGCACTGCCAAGGCTTGACCATTTTGATGATTAATCTCATTGGCTAACTTTTCTGCGGCTTCAATATTCATATCAAAGATTGCGATTTTGGCGCCTTCTTCAGCCAAACGGCGACAAGTAGCCGAACCAATGCCACCAGCACCGCCAGTGATAATGATCACTTTATTTTTCAATCCTTTCATTGTTTCATCCCTATTCTTATCGAGTTTTATTGGCTTTTGATCATTAAATTCCTATATCCATTAAAATAGAATTAGAATACATTTGTGTCAATACATTTACATAAAATAATTTTTATTATTTATTATAATTATATATATCAGTTATTTAATAAAATTTAAAATTTAATGTATTGACACATGTAGGGTTTTTCTTTTAAGTTTTATATAAACCTATTATTTTTTTTATAAACAAATCTGTATCACAAAAAATTTTATAATTTCTATTCAATCAGCATAGTTATCGAATGAACTGCTAATTCGATAAACTAGGGTGAAGATGAAACTTAATCATGCATCGTTTTATTTAAAAGCAAATGATGATAGAAAGTTAGAATTTGATTTATGCCAGATACCTATAAGGTATACTCATTTTTATTTAAACATTTTGATCAGGATGGTCTTCTAAAATGAGTGATGCTCTACCTAAAAACTATGACCAGTCCTTGTATTCTGCACACAATAGACTTTTTTTTAGATTATTTCAGGTCGGTAATACTTTAGACCGAAAGTGTGCGAATGAATTAGGTATTTCACCTGTACACTGGGCCGTTATGGGTGCGCTGTCTAGATCACATGTGCAATCAGGGATGTCATTTTCGGATTTAACTGAATATCTTGGCGTAAGTCGTCAAAATTTAGATGGCGTTTTAAAGCGTTTGGAGCGTGATGGTTTAGTGGAGCGTGTTATCGCTGAACATGACCGACGTGCCAAAAATGTTGCTCTCACCAGTGAGGGCTTTAAAACATGGGAAAAGTTACAAGATAATTTCTTTAACTTCTATGGACAGGCTTTAAACAATGTTGCATTTGATGATGTCGTGACTTTGATTCATCTGTTAAATAAAGTGAATGATGGCCTGAAGAGTATTAATATCGAAAATATCGAAAATATCGAAAATGAAAATATTGAAAATGAAGTTTTAGATCATTCGAATCCTTAAAGAATGGTTTAATTACTTCACTTTTGGGCAGTCGAAAATCACTGTTGTAAAATTTAAGAATCGCAAAATTGATCTTATCGATTAATAGTATGGCATTTTTATACCTGAAACTGTCGGCGAAAAAGGCGACGAGCTACGAATAAAAATTCATTCATAGCCTTAGCCAATGATTCATAGTCTTCATTAAAATTCTTTTAAAAGTCATTATTCAGACAACAGACTCATCATTGATATTCCCTCATCCTAAGTTTCTTCCCAAAGGAAGAAGGGATTTTCACCTATCAATTTATGACCACTTAATGAGCTTTTTTCGGCCTATGAAAGAGATCAATTAGTGGTATCTCATAAATAGTTTGACCCTCGACATTCAAATGATCAATAGATCAGATTAATTCACTTCAGGGTTTTCAATGACCATCGCTAAGCCTTGCCCCAATCCGATGCATAAGCTGATGACCGCATATCTTTTGCCACTAATCTGTAACTGACGTGCGACGGTCAAAGCCAAACGTGCACCGGAACAACCCAGTGGATGACCGATCGCAATCGCACCACCAGTTGGATTCACCCGAGGATCATCCAATGCAATATCTAAACCTTTTAAGCAAGACAGCACTTGGCTGGCAAAGGCTTCATTAATTTCGATAATATCCATGTCATCTAAGCTTAACTGTGCGCGTTTGACTGCTTTTTTGATGGCTTCGATTGGTCCTGCACCCATAATACGCGGCTCAACGCCCGCAGCTGCAGATGATAGGATGCGGGCCAAAGGTTTTAGTCCATATTGTGTTTGAACTTTTTCACTGCCAATAATCAGTGCTGCCGCACCATCATTGATCCCTGATGCATTTCCGGCTGTGACGATGCCGCCATTAAAGAGTGGTTTAAGCTTGGCCAATGCCTCAAATGTAGAAGCAGCACGTGGATGTTCATCTTCCACAATGTGTTTCGGCGGTAATTTACGCCCTTGTGAAACTTCAATTGGGGTGATTTCATCAACAAAAAATCCAGTCGCTTTTGCCGCTTGATATTTTGCTTGTGACGCAGCAGCAAAAGTATCGGCCTGTTCGCGGCTAATACCAAATTCATGAGCGACGTTATCACCTGTTTCAGGCATGCTATGCGCACCAAACTGATCGGTAAATTTTGGATTGGGAAAACGTGTTCCAATGGTGGTGTCATATATTTTTGCATCACGCGAAAATGCACTTTCTGCTTTTGCCAATACAAATGGCGCACGTGACATACTTTCTACACCACCTGCAATATAAAGATCTCCTTCACCTGCTGTGATTGCACGTGCAGAATCAATGACAGCGGCCAAACCTGAAGCACAAAGACGATTTACCGTCTGACCTGGAACGGTCACCGGCATTCCCGCTAAGAGTGCTGCAAAGCGGGCTACATTTCGACTATCTTCACCCGCTTGATTGGTGCTACCAAAAATAACATCTTCTATATCAGCAGCTGGAATCCCCGTTTTTTCCAACAATTTTTTGATGACAGTGGCTGCCAAATCATCAGGTCTAATGCTGGATAAAGCTCCTGCATGACGACCAATGGGTGAACGTAAACCATCATAAATATAAGCATTTAACATCCGTTGTTCCTTTAAATTTTATTTAATGAGAAGCTTTTATTTAATGTGAACTATGTACAAGTGGAAGACCTAACTGGACACGGCGGCGTAACCAAGGACTTGGACGATAACGTTGATCACGTGTAATGGCTGTCATACGATCTAAAATTTTCAGTATTTTTTCAGCACCCAATACATCGCCCCATTCAATTGGACCATAGGGATAACCTAAACCTAATTTCACAGCGACATTAATATCTTCAACAGTAGCAATACCTTGCTGGGCAATATCACAGCCTAAATTAACAATCATCGCCAAGACACGTTGTGCAACAAAGCCCACACTTTCTTGAATCACACTGGCCGAGATACCATCCAGATTGAAAATAGATTGTGCTGTTTTTATGTATTTATCTTGAGTAACAAAGCTTGGCATGAGTGTGCGATGTTTATTCAGACCATACAGCAAATCAATACACACCAATTGTTCTGGCGCAACTTGATAACGTAATGCCGCTGATGTTGCATCTTCGCCATAAGTCGCAATTAAAATTAGAGCTTCAGCAGATGGTCGTTCAGTCGTTTCAATTTGAATATTGAACTGCTCAAGATATTGCACAAGAGCTTGACGGTCGTCGTTATATTCTGTCGCAAGCCAGACCTTTGGATAATATTCCAGTTTTTCAACAAATATGGACGCGATATCCCCTTGCTTACTGCCTGAGGTGTAATCATAAAAACCTTTACCTGTTTTACGCCCTAACTGTTTTGCAATAAAACGCTGGCGGGTAATTACACTCGGACGATAACGTGTCTCTTCATAATATTGAGTATAAATAGATTCACTCACTGGGTGTGATACATCCATACCCGTCAGATCGACCAACTCGAATGGTCCCATTTTAAAACCGATCCCATCACGATAAATTCGGTCTATATCGTAAAATGGCGTAACGTTCTCATTAAGAATGGCGTAGGCTTCACTTCCAAAGGCACGACCTGCATGGTTGATAATAAAGCCGGGGGTATCCTTGGCTTTTACTGGACGATGTCCCATTTTTATTGAGAGTTGGGTTAAGGTATCCATAATATCAAGACGTGTATTAAAACCCTCAATCACTTCCACCACTTTCATTAGCGCGACTGGATTAAAAAAATGATAGCCTGCGACACGTTCAGGTTGACGACAGTTTGCAGCAATTGCAGTGATAGACAGCGATGATGTATTTGATGCCAAAATGGCTTCTGGTTTTAAAATTGTTTCTAGTTGCTGCATCAGTTTTTGTTTAATCTCTAGATTTTCAATAATCGCCTCAATCACGAGGTCACAATCTTTCAAATCTTCAAGCTGCTGTACAATAGACAAATGACTGAGATCTTCGGCTGCTTTATCGTGACTAAACTTGCCTTTATCTGCTAATCCATTCAGCGTTTTAGCTAGTTTTTCTTGCGCCTCTAGTGCAGCACCCGTTTTGGCATCAAATAACAGCACATCATGACCAGATTGAATCGCAATTTGTGCAATGCCAGCACCCATGGTTCCAACGCCAATAATACCGATTTTTTGAATGTGTAAAGTCATCATTATCGTCCTTGATAATTGGGTTTACGTTTTTCAATAAAGGCTTGCATACCTTCTTTTTGATCTTCCGAAGCAAAAAGCATTTGGAACGATTTTCGTTCTAACATCAAGCCTGCATTCAGTGGAACATCTTCTGCTAACAATGCGACTTCTTTGATTTGTTGCAATGCGATTGGGGGTAATTTTGCCAGACCTTCAGCCATTTTGATGGCAGTTGCAATCGTTTCGCTGTCTTCTGTGACTTGAGAAACCAGTCCAATTTGATAGGCCTCTGATGCAGGTACTAAACATCCTGTCATCAAGATACGCATGGCGTGAAATTTCCCTACTGCACGAAATAGACGCTGCGTTCCACCCGCACCTGGCATAACCCCGACTTTGACTTCAGGTTGACCAAATTGAGCACTTTTTCCAGCAATAATAATGTCAGCATGCATAGCCAACTCACAGCCACCGCCCAATGCATAACCATTCACAGCTGCAATGACTGGTTTTGAACATTGAGCGATCGCTTGCCAATATCGTTCAGTATGACGTTGCATCATTTGAATCGTTTCTGCTTGTGCTAATTCTTTAAGATCAGCCCCCGCAGCAAAATCTTTGTCACCGCCCGTCAGAATAATGGCACGGATATTTTCATCATCATTTAATTGATGGAAAGCGGTCGCGAGTTTCTGCCGCACTTCTGTATTTAATGCATTTTTTGCTTCAGGTCGATGAATTTTGACCATCGCAACATGCGCTGAGATTTGCTCAATTTGAACGACCTGTTCCATGTCCACTCCATTGATTTTGTCTGATTGTTCAGAAATATTTTTATTAAACGATAAAAAAACTTTGCGAGACTATTCCAACTTCTTTTTAAACGACTTGCTCATCATCAAAAAAGTCATATAAACATCATCAAAATATTCCCATCCTAATCTTCTCTCAGAGGAAGACGGTATTTTTTATTTCAATTTATTGCCGCTAAAGATTTCTTTAGATTGATGAAAGAGCTCTTAATTAAAAATATTTAAAACTTTATTTGTTTATCATGACTCCATTTTTTTCTCTTCAACTTAAATTCCTATTAATAAGATTGACTCATCAATTTAATAAGCGTCCTATCTGAGTATTTTCATTCTTAAATTGTCATGAAGTCGTGAATGGATTTACTTTTAAATAATTTGCTGGAGTCAGATTTCATAAAAGCTGATTTGCTTAAAACAGTAATTCAACGAGCCAGATTATTCTGACCCGTTGAAATCGAACGCTTTAATTACAAAATGCAGCGATACCTGTTTGAGCACGGCCTAAAATCAAAGCATGAACATCGTGAGTTCCTTCATAGGTGTTCACAACTTCAAGATTTACCAGATGTCGAGCTACACCGAATTCATCTGAAATACCATTTCCACCCATCATGTCACGCGCAACACGCGCAATATCCAAGGCTTTACCGCAGTTATTACGTTTAATCAGTGACGTACCTTCAACTGATGCAATCCCTTCATCTTTCATTCGACCAAAACGAAGCGCAATTTGAAGTCCTAATGCAATTTCAGTTTGCATATCGGCGAGCTTTTTCTGAATCAATTGGTTGGCCGCTAAAGGACGACCGAATTGTTTACGATCCATGGTGTACTGATGTGCCGTCTGCCAACAGAATTCTGCTGCACCCATAGCACCCCAAGCAATGCCGTAACGCGCACTGTTTAAACAGGTAAATGGACCACGTAAACCACGAATTTCTGGAAATGCATTTTCTTCTGGTACAAAGACATTATCCATCACAATTTCACCTGTAATCGATGCACGCAAGCCGACCTTGCCATGAATCGTTGGTGCTGTGAGACCTTCCCAGCCTTTTTCCAAAATAAAACCACGAATATCGCCAACATTGCCTTCTGTCGATACTTCTTTTGCCCACACCACAAATACATCAGCGATTGGACTATTGGTGATCCACATTTTTGCACCACTTAAACGGTATCCACCATCTACTTTCTTGGCACGTGTAATCATGCTACCTGGATCTGAACCATGATCAGGTTCCGTTAATCCGAAACAACCAATGAACTCACCTGTGGCTAATTTTGGTAAATATTTTTGCTTTTGTTGTTCCGAGCCAAATTCATTAATTGGCACCATCACCAATGAACTTTGCACACTGGCCATCGAACGATAGCCTGAATCTACACGTTCTACTTCGCGTGCAATTAAGCCATAACTCACATAGTTTAAGCCAGCGCCACCGTATTGCTCTGGAATGGTTGGTCCAAGTAAACCCAACTCACCCATTTCACGAAAAATCGAAATATCTGTCGTTTCATGACGGAATTGCTCAAGCACACGCGGAGCAAGTTTATCCTGACAATATGCAGCAGCGGCATCACGAATCATGCGCTCTTCTTCGCTGAGTTGCTGTTCAATTAAAAATGGATCTTGCCAATCAAATCTGTTTTTTGTCGTCATCTCAATATGTCCTTTATCTTTTTTACGAGTATTGTTTACGTACTATTTTGCGTGCTGTTTTGCGAAGATTCTGTTTGAAAACTTTTCTTCGCAAATTCTGTATTTAAAATTTTTTCTTTAATACTGTGTCTTTAAAACTTTATTTTTAAGACCTATTTTTTAAAATCTTGTTTTAAAAATATTATCTTTACGATTATGCAGTCGCTTTTTTAATCAATTCACGTGCAATAATGATCTGCTGAATTTGTGTCGTTCCTTCATAAAGACGGAACAGGCGAACATCTCGATAGAAGCGCTCAATGGCATATTCGCTGATATAACCTGCTCCACCATGAATCTGTAAACAGCGATCCGCGACGCGTCCACACATTTCTGTCGCAAACATTTTTGCACATGACGATTCTGTTGTGACATTCTGACCCGCATCACGTAATCGAGCAGCATCCAGTACCATACATTTGGCAGCATAAATCTCAGCTTTAGAATCCGCCAACATGCCTTGGATTAATTGAAAACTGGCAATAGGTTGCCCAAACTGCTTGCGCTCAACCGCATAATTTACAGCATCATCAAGCATGCGTTCTGCCATGCCTACGCTATAACCTGCGATATGCAGACGGCCTTTATCTAATACGCGCATAGCGGTTTTAAAACCAATACCTTCAACTCCGCCAATCAACTGATCTTGATGTACTTTGCAATTGTCGAATATCACATCGCAAGTATATGAGCCGTGTTGCCCCATTTTTTTATCAATTTTACCGAGACTTAAACCTGGTGTGCCTGCTTCGACTAAAAATGCAGAAATACCGCTAGCACCTTTAATTTCAGCATTCGTCCGTGCCATTACTGTAAATGTTGTAGCGCGAGGTGCATTGGTAATAAAGCGTTTTGTCCCGTTTAAAACATAATAATCGCCCTCTTTTATCGCACTGGTTTTTAACGACGCAGCGTCTGACCCTGAATCAGGTTCAGTCAAACAAAAAGAACCAATGATTTCGCCTGTGGCATAACGAGGTAAATATTTCTGTTTTTGCTCTTCAGTTCCGTCGATTAAAATACCGCTGGAACCTATCCCATTATTGGTTCCGATCAGAGAGCGAAAGGCAGCGGAAGTTTGCCCCAATTCTATTGCGACAAGAATTTCCTCTTCCATCGTGATCCCAAGACCACCATATTCTTCAGGAATTGTGAGTCCAAATAAGCCTAATTCCTTCATCTGATTGATAATATGTTCTGGAATTGCATTATTTTCTTCTACTTCATGTTCTAGAGGTACAAGCTCATCTCTGACAAAGTCTCGGATAGTCCCTAAAAGTTGTTCAAGCATTTCCGGATCGCGAATCATAAGAATCTCCATAATATCGTTTGAGTAAATTCCTTTACCCTTATTTTTATTTCGCAATACGAAATAAATAACCATAAAAACTCAATTACAGCAAGAGATTTATTTAAAAAATTTAAATTTTAAACAATTAAAATGCTCATGATTCATTATTTAAATGATTATTTATGCTTTTTATCTTTATTAATAGATTGATATATATAAATTTATAAAAACATATTAACTATAAAAAATTAAGCAGCATAAAAGTTTGCTCAGCTTAGATTTGATTGAAAAATAAATTGAAAATTTTGAGAAATATTGGTTTTTTCTATAATTTTTTTAAAATCAACAACAAAAATGATGAAAATCACTGCGATTTATCGTTTATTTAAACTTTTATTTTGTATCGTGAAATTTAATTGTTATAGTATGTATGAATTAACTTGATATCTGTTCAATATGACAATAAATAAAAAAGGTGAAACGCCTAACTTTGATGAAATTCGTTTAGATCCTATTTCGCACATTCATCGTGAAAATAACCCTCAGTTTATTGCGTCTATTGCACGTGGATTAGAAATATTAAGATGCTTCTCTGGAACAAATCAGCTACTGGGTAATCAGGAAATTGCACAGTTAACCCATTTGCCGAAACCAACAGTTGCACGTATTACCAGTACTTTAGTTTCTTTGGGCTATTTAAAACAACTCCCCAATACCACGAAGTATTTATTAGATGTTGGCGTTCTGGCGCTGGGCTATTCTGCATTAAGTAATATCTCTGCACGAAATCAGGCCTATCCTATCATGGAAGAAATGTCTCGTTATGCTCAAGCACCCGTTGCGATGGCAACCCGTGACCGTTTGAATATGATTTATCTAGAGGTTGTACATACTGACTCAAATCTCACGATGCGCCGTTCAGTGGGTTCTACGCTGCCAATACACTCGAGTGCCATGGGACGTGCTTGTCTAGCGGCGATGGAAATTAAAGAAAGAGAATTCTTATTTGACGCGATTAAAAAAAGAAATGAAGAACAATGGCTCAACATTAAACGCAATTTAGAACGTGCAATTCGTGATTATCAAGATTATGGCTATTGTTTATCTTTAGGTGATTGGACTAAAGATGTGAACTCAGTTGCAGTTCCTTTGGTGCATCCAAAGCATGGGATCTTAACCTTCAATTGTGGTGCGCCGAGTTATTTACTCAACCAAGAAAAACTGGAAAATGAAATTGGACCGCGCTTGATTCATATGGTAAATAATATTTCGGATAATCTGAATAGTATCTAGGGTTTATTTAATTTATAGCGACCAGATAACGATTAAGACTTTAGTAACTCACTTTCTTTAGTTGGTGATATATTTTTTAAAAACCATTTAAAAAAACAAAAAAACCGATTCGTTTGAATCGGTTTTTTTCTTCAATTTTTAAACAGAATTATAAATCGATTAAATTGAATAGATTATTCTGCTGAAATATCTTCGAATAACACTGAAGATAAGTAACGTTCACCAGCATCAGGTAGGATCACAACGATCGTTTTACCTGCGTTTTCTGGACGTGATGCAAGCTCATGTGCTGCGGCTAAAGCGGCACCACTGGAAATACCAACAAAAATACCTTCTTGAATCGCAGATTGACGGGCAAAATCAATTGCGACCTGATTTTCAATCGCAATCACTTCATCGACCAAGTCTAAATCTAAATTCTTCGGAATAAAGTTAGCACCAATTCCCTGAATTTTATGCGGCCCCGGTGTTATGGATTCACCTCGTTTGGTTTGACCAATAATGGGTGAATCTGCAGGTTCTACCGCCACAGAATAAATCGGCTGATTTTTAATTTTTTCAAAATAACGTGAAACACCGGTAATCGTACCGCCAGTACCTACACCCGCCACAAGAATATCGACTTTCCCGCCTGTTGCTACAAAAATTTCTGGACCAGTGGTTTCTTCATGAATTTGTGGGTTGGCTGGATTTTCAAACTGTTGTGGTAAGTAATACTGATCAGGATTTTCAGTGGCTAGACGTACTGCCTCTTCGACCGCACCTTTCATTCCTTTTGCTGCTTCAGTTAAGACTAAGTTAGCCCCCAAAGCTTTAAGCACTTTACGACGTTCAATACTCATGCTGGCTGGCATGGTTAACGTAATCTCATAACCTTTGGCAGCTGCAACAAAAGCAAGTGCAATACCTGTATTACCACTGGTTGGTTCTACAATATGCATGCCTTTTTTGAGTTTTCCACTTTTTTCCGCATCTGCAATTAATGCTGCACCAATACGGTCTTTCACTGAAAAAGCAGGATTTCTGGCTTCAGTTTTTGCAAGAACAGTAGCACCACCCGTAATCAATCGGTTAATACGAACCAATGGCGTATTACCAATTGAATCAGCATTATTGCTATAAACCGCGATACCTAAATTTTCAGATTGAGGAAATTGTGCATCAGTTGCCATGAATCATCCTTTTATATTCTTAAAACTACTGTTTAATCATAATCCTATTTCATTTTCGTTATATATCCAATTGTAATCAATTGATATACGTTTTAATGAAATCATTATTCAATTTGATGATTTAACTCATTTAATCGCAATAAAACCATAAAAATTTAATATTTGAGTATACGTTTGAACTGTTTTAAAGCCAGCCTGATGATAAATCTCTTTTAAAGCATCTGTCGTGATTAAATGAAAATCATACTCTAAACGATCCAACATGGCTTGGCTTTGAGTCGCTGGCAAACCGATTGATTCAGTTAAGTATTTTAAAGAAATTTTATCGGATTCGTTGTCTATCTGTACTAAATCAAAATTAATACAAAGACCATTCGGCTTCAATACTTTGGCAATATCACTAAAAAAATTTGTTTTACTCTCTTCAGCAATAAAATGAGAAACCAAAATACTTAAAACTGCATCGAAATGATTGGAAAATGCATCTAATCCTTGTGTATCGGTATGGATAAATTCAACACGTGATACATCAGCGCTATCCGATAAATTACGTTGGGCGTGTTGCAGCATTTCTAAAGCAGGATCAATCGCGACCAGTGTCATAGACGGAAATTGATCGAGTAAATATGACAACTCATAACCTGTGCCGCAGCCCACAATTAATAATTTCGCATCAACTGGAAGACGACTTTTTAAGATCGCCTGAATTTGTAAATGAACCAATTCATAACCAGGAATGAGCTTTCGAATATGCTCATCATAAGCAGCAACGACTTTGGGATGATTAAAGTTTTTAGCCACATTTTCACCTTTGGTTTATTTTCTATTACGTTTGTTTTCTATTAGGTTTATCTTGTATTAGAACTATTCTCAATGAGCATTAAATTAGCTTGATATTCAAAATAGAATGCCAAATTTAAAATCCTTAAATTTGGCATTCTTACAGCAATATTTTCTAAAATTCCATCAGTACTATGCCATTTCGTCTAATAGATTCAATTCTTTGCGCATAAATTCTTGTAATTTGAATTTTTGCGCCTTGCCTGATGCTGTCATTGGGAATTCAGTAAAAAATCTCACATAACGTGGAACTTTATTGTGCGAAATATGCTCTTTACAGTAGGCACGAATACAGTCTTCGGTTACTTGATGATGTTCATGCAAAATAATACATGCGCACAGTTCTTCACCGTATCGAGCATCTGGTAAGCCAATAACTTGAACATCAGAAACATCGGGGTGTTTATATAAGAAATCTTCAATTTCTTTGGGGAATAAATTTTCTCCACCACGGATCACGACGTCTTTAATACGTCCTTTGATTTTGATAAAACCAAAGTCATCCATTTCCGCGATATCACCCGTATGCATCCATTTCGCGACATCGACTACTTCACGGGTTTTTTCTTCGTCTTCCCAATAACCCAGCATAACTGAATAGCCGCGCACACAAAGTTCTCCTAGCTTTCCTCTAGGCACAACTTTGCCTTGTTCATCAACAATTTTAATTTCAATATGTGGATGTACTCGCCCAACGGTGCTGACTCTTTGCTCCAAAGAATCTGTCGTCGAACTTTGCGCACTTACAGGTGCTGTTTCTGTCATTCCGTAGCAAATAGTAATGTCTTTCATATGCATGCGATCTATCACACGCTGCATGATTTCACGCGGACAAGGACTTCCAGCCATAATGCCGGTTCTCAAACTGCTTAAATCAAAGTCATCAAATTGTTCTTGTTCCAGCATCGCAATAAACATGGTGGGGACACCATAGGCTGCTGTACATTTCTCTTTTTCAATTGTTTTTAAACTTTCTAAGGGATTAAAAACAGCAGCTGGATAAATCATCGCAGAGCCATGTGTAATACAGGCTAAATTTCCCATCACCATTCCAAAGCAATGAAACAGAGGCACAGAGATACAGACTCGATCTTGTGGTGTGAGATGAATCGCCTCTCCCACAAAATATCCATTATTCAGGATATTGTTGTGGGTTAACATCGTGCCTTTCGGGTTGCCTGTCGTGCCTGAGGTAAATTGGATATTGATGGTTTCGTCAAATTGTAATTCACTGGATAATTTTTCTAAGTCTTTTAATTCTGTGTCTGTGGGTGTAGGCATCAAGTCCGCGAAACGATGAAAACCAACATGATTCTCATCATCTATTTTAATGACTATTTTCAAATGCGGTAAACGAGCGGATTCTAAAATTTTATCTGTTGCTTGAGAAAGCTCTGGCGCAATTTTATATAAAATTTCTTGATAATCAGTGCTTTTAAAGGAGGAAGCAATGACCAATCCTTTACAGGCCACTTTGTTTAAAACAAATTCAAGTTCACTGCTTTTGTAAGAAGGATTGAGATTGACCAAAATAATGCCTGCTTTGAATGCAGCAAACTGGGTAATCGTCCATTCCACACAGTTTGGTGACCATATCGCAAGACGATCACCTTTTTTTAATCCGAGTTTTAATAGCTGACAGGCAAAAGCATTGACCTTTTCATGCAGTTGTCGATAGCTTAAACGGATATTTTGATGAACACTCACCACGGCATCCTGATCTGCATATTGTAAACACGCTTGATCAAACTTATCCCCTATGGTCATTCCCAGTAAAGGTTGGCTACTGGTGCCATAGGCATAACTCAGTCGTAATTGCGTCATTGAATCATACTCCTTGATTCTCTTTTTATTACTGTTCTTACATTCAAATTTTAGCTATACGCGATTACTACTTATTCAAAACAACATCCTTTGTGTATGAATAGATCCTCTTACTCTCCCTTTGATATGACTGCATTCACACAAAAATCTGCAATTTGCTTCACGAAGTAACCCTTATAACTGTCATCAAACATGATATTACGAGATGGATTCAAAGGTTCTATCACCACGAATGTCATGGCACCCACGACACACAGTGCTGCGGTATTTAAATCTTCGAAACCAAACTCTCCATTGATTTTTCCTTCTGCAAGGATTTCTTTAATCGACTGTTTAATGAGCTGCTTACTGCGAAACCGCTCATGTTCAATCGTTGGGTCGACAGGTTCAAACATGAGTGAATAAGACAATTGAGGACTATTCAATGCACGTTTAACAAATGTCGTAACCGCTTTATGTAATTTTTGCGCCGCGCTTAAATCCGTTCGCGCGATATTATTTAAAATATCCACCTCACCTGTAATCGCATGTGAAAGCACTTCGATCAGGATCTGATTTTTATTTTCAAAATAACGATATACCAAACCGCTCGAAACGCCCGATTTATCCGCTATTGCTTGAACTTGTGCATCTTTAAAACCCCCTTCAGCAATGAGTTCTCTCGCAGATTGCAAGATCGATTGACGATTTTGCTCCATGCGCTCTTGCATTAAGGATGATCTTTTATAGCTCATAATTGTCTGCCTAATCAACTAAAATGAATTATAAATCATTTTCTGAATATGTATTCACTTTTTTAAAAAATAAATGTATTGTAGTTTCTAAGCACAGGAAATTTGCTTCTAGTAAATAAAAATAGAACTTTTAGGATGAATGAAAAAATGAATTTACACAGCATCGACTTCGGACTAGATGAGACTTTAATTGCCCTACGTGATTCTGTTGCGGCGTTTTGCGCTAAAGAAATTGCACCGATTGCGCAACAAGTCGATAAGGACAATCTTTTCCCTGCCCATTTATGGAAGAAGTTTGGTGATATGGGATTGATGGGTCTGACCGTGAGTGAAGAATATGGGGGCTTAAATCTAGGTTATCTTGCTCACATCGTCGTCATGCAAGAAATTTCCCGTGCTTCTGCTTCTATTGGTTTGTCTTATGGTGCGCATTCCAACCTCTGCATTAATCAAATCAACCGTAATGGTTCTGAAGAACAGAAACAGAAATATTTACCTAAATTAATTTCTGGTGAATTTGTCGGTGCATTGGCAATGTCTGAACCCAATGCAGGCTCAGATGTTGTCAGCATGAAATTACGCGCAGATGATCATGGTGATCACTTTGTTCTCAATGGCTCAAAAATGTGGATCACCAATGGCGGTGATGCCGATGTCCTCGTTGTTTACGCAAAGACCGATCTTCAGGCCGGTGCGAAAGGCATGACAGCCTTTTTGGTTGAAAAAGACATGGACGGATTTAGCCATGGATCACATTTAGACAAATTGGGAATGCGGGGTTCAAATACTTATCCGCTCTTCTTCGACAACGTCAAAGTACCCAAAGAAAATGTCATGGGTGGTGTGGGCAATGGTACGAAAGTATTGATGAGCGGCTTGGATTATGAGCGTGCAGTATTAAGTGGTGGTCCATTGGGCATTATGGATGCTTGTTTGGATGCCGTGATTCCATATATTCATGAACGCAAACAGTTTGGACAATGCTTAGGTGAATTTCAACTCATGCAAGGCAAAATTGCAGATATGTATTCTACCTGGCTTGCATGTAAAGCACTGGTATACGCCGTAGGTGCTGCATGTGATCAAGCAGATCATGACCGTGGTCTACGTAAAGATGCTGCCAGTGCAATTCTCTACTCTGCTGAAAAAGCCACATGGATGGCAGGTGAAGCAATTCAAACGCTTGGTGGTAATGGTTATATCAATGACTATGATACGGGGCGTTTATGGCGTGATGCAAAACTTTATGAAATTGGTGCAGGCACATCGGAAATTCGCCGTATGCTGATTGGTCGTGAACTTTTCAACGAAACCAAATAAGTCAATCCTAGTCATACAAGGACGTTCACGATGAATGAAATTCAAAGTAAATTAAATATTAGAAGTGAAGATTTTAAAATTAACCAGACAGCCATGCTGAGCTTGGTTGATGATTTAAAGCAAAAAGCCCAAACCATTGCATTAGGTGGTGGTGAAAAATCTCGTCAAAAACATTTAGATCGTGGGAAATTACTCCCACGTGATCGTATTGATCAACTGATTGATGCTGGAACTGCTTTTCTTGAAATTGGTCAATTGGCTGCCTACCAAGTCTATGCAGATGATGTCCCTGCTGCGGGTGTAATTGCAGGAATTGGTCAAGTACAAGGCATTACTTGTATGATTGTTGCCAATGATGCAACGGTCAAAGGTGGAACCTATTATCCATTGACGGTAAAAAAACATTTACGTGCACAAGAAATTGCTGAACAAAACCATTTACCATGTATTTACATGGTGGACTCTGGTGGTGCCTTTCTTCCTCTGCAAGATGAAGTCTTTCCAGACAGAGATCATTTTGGACGAATTTTTTACAATCAAGCACGCATGTCGAGTTTAGGCATTGCACAAATTGCAGTGGTTATGGGTAGTTGTACTGCTGGTGGTGCCTATGTCCCTGCTATGTCTGATGAAACAATTATTGTCCGTAATCAAGGCACCATCTTTTTGGGTGGCCCACCGCTGGTTAAGGCTGCGACAGGTGAAGTGGTAAGCTCAGAAGATTTGGGCGGCGGTGATGTACATACACGTCTTTCTGGCGTTGCGGATCATCTTGCTGAGAGCGACGAACACGCGATTGCGATTGCACGTAATATTGTAAAAAACCTCAACATTACACCTAAGCCATTTACTGAGCAAATAGAAGCGCCTTTATATGATGCTGAAGAACTCTATGGCGTAATTCCAAGTGATGCACGCAAACCATTTGATATTCGTGAAGTGATTGCACGAATTGTAGATGGTTCTCGACTCGATGAATTTAAAGCGCGATATGGCACAACCCTGATCACTGGTTTTGCCAAAATTTACGGTATGCCCGTTGGCATCATTGCCAATAATGGCATTCTTTTTTCAGAGTCTGCTCAAAAAGGCGCGCATTTTATTGAGCTATGTACACAACGTAATATTCCGCTCTTATTTTTACAGAATATCACTGGCTTTATGGTCGGTCGTCAGTATGAAAATGAAGGTATCGCCAAAAATGGTGCCAAACTGGTTATGGCTGTAGCAACAGCGAATGTACCTAAAATCACGTTGGTGGTGGGTGGTTCATTTGGCGCGGGGAACTACGGCATGTGTGGTCGCGCTTATTCACCTCGATTCTTATGGACTTGGCCGAATTCACGTATTTCGGTGATGGGTGGTGAACAAGCAGCAAGTGTTCTCTCTACCATTAAACGCGATCAAATCGAGCAACGTGGTGAAACTTGGTCAGCTGAAGAAGAAGATCAATTTAAGCAACCTTATCGTGATCAATTTGAAAAACAAGGACATCCTTATTATGCATCTTCACGCTTATGGGATGATGGTGTTATTGATCCTGCAGAATCACGCCATGTATTAGGTCTAAGCTTAGCGGCTGCTTTAAATGCTCCCATTCAACCGACTAAATTCGGTGTGTTCCGTATGTAAGGAGATAGACCATGAGCTATGAATTTTTGCAACTTGAACAACATGCAGAAGTAGCCACTGTTTGGATTAATCGTGCAGAGTTACACAATGCCTTTAATACTCAAGTCATTGAGGAATTGGATGCCTGCTTTACTGCGCTGAATACACGCGATGATATCCGTGTGGTTATTCTTGCTGGACGAGGCAAAAGCTTTTCTGCAGGTGCAGATTTAAATTGGATGAAGCAAGCAGGTGAAGCCTCCACATCAGAGAATGAAGCAGATGCCTTAAAACTTGCAAAAATGCTGCAGGCTTTAGCCAACCTTAAACAACCCACAATTGCACGTGTACATGGTATTGCCTTTGGAGGCGGTATGGGCTTAGCTTCAGCTTGTGATATTTGTATAGCCAGTACAGACGTGAAATTTGCAACCTCGGAAGTTCGTCTCGGTTTAGCACCTTCAACCATTAGCCCTTATGTGATACGAGCTATAGGTGCACGACAAGCTTCACGTTACTTTTTAACAGCAGAACGGATAAGTGCTGAACAAGCTGAAAAAATTGGCTTAGTACATGAGGTTTGTTCACCAGAACAACTGGATGCAAAAGTGAATGAAATTGTTCAAGCGATTCTTTTGGGTGGACCAGAAGCCCAAGCGTCTTCTAAACAATTGATACGTTTAGTCGACCAACAAGAACTGAGTGAACAATTATTGCTTAAGACTGCTCAACATATTGCGCAAGTTCGTCAAGGCTCAGAAGCTAAAAACGGATTAAATGCTTTTTTAAATAAACAAAGTCCAAGTTGGATTAAGACCGTGGCTTAACACGGCAACACAAGGATAAGGATCTTTCTATGTTTAATAAAATTCTCATTGCAAACCGTGGTGAAATTGCCTGCCGTGTGATTCGAAGTGCAAAAAAACTCGGCATAGCAACTGTTGCCGTTTATTCAGATGCTGATGCTCAGTCTCAACATGTGAAATTAGCTGATGAAGCGATTTATATTGGTGAATCCCCTGCTGCACTCAGTTATTTACAAGCAGATCGTATTATTCAAGCGGCTTTAAGCACAGGTGCAGAAGCCATTCATCCAGGTTATGGTTTTTTATCTGAAAATGATCAATTCGCTGCAGCGTGCGAAAAAAATAATATTATTTTCATTGGACCACCTGTAGCCGCGATTCTAGCCATGGGCTTAAAAGCCACTTCCAAAACCTTGATGGAAAAAGCGGGAGTGCCTTTAACACCGGGTTATCACGGCAGTAATCAAGATGCTGAATTTTTAAAACAACAAGCAGACGCCATTGGCTATCCTGTTCTGATCAAAGCCAGTGCGGGTGGTGGCGGTAAAGGTATGCGCTTGGTAGAACGAAGTGAAGACCTGATCGCAGCATTGAATTCGTGCAAGAGCGAAGCAAAATCAAGTTTTGGTAATGACGATGTCCTTATTGAACGCTATGTGGTGAATCCACGTCACATTGAAGTGCAAGTTTTTGGTGATCAACACGGTAATTATGTACATCTCTTCGAACGTGATTGTTCAGTACAGCGCCGTCATCAAAAAGTGCTAGAAGAAGCACCAGCACCAAAAATGTCAGAACCTAAGCTTGAGGCGATGCGTCAAGCAGCGATTGATGCTGCACGAGCTGTTGACTATGTGGGTGCTGGAACCGTTGAGTTTATTGTGGAGCAAGATGGTACAGCCTACTTCATGGAAATGAACACACGCTTACAAGTAGAACACCCTGTGACTGAAATGATTACAGGTCAAGACTTGGTTGAATGGCAACTCCGTGTCGCGTATGGCGAGCCATTACCGAAGCAACAATCTGAATTAAAGATTCATGGTCATGCTTTAGAAGCACGTGTCTATGCTGAAGAACCAGAAAAAGGTTTTTTACCTGCGATTGGTCGTATTCACTATCTACACTATCCAGAACAAAATCAGTGTGTCCGCATTGATAGTGGTATCGTTGAAGGTGATGAAATATCGACGTTTTATGATCCGATGATCGCGAAGCTGATTGTCTGGGGAGAAAATCGCGAAGCAGCTTTAGTGCAAATGCATCATGCCTTGAGTCAGTTTCATGTTGAAGGTTTAGGTAACAACATTGCCTTCTTAGATCGTTTAGTCACATGCGAATCGTTTAAATATGCCGATTTAGACACCAATTTAATTCAACGTGAAGATGAGTTTCTTTTCCAGCAGAAAACTGAAACTTCTGAGCAATTGATTATTGCTGCTGGATTGACTGAACTGCTCTCTCGCTTAGCTGTAAGCAAAGAGTTTGATCATCCTGTGTGGAAAGCAAAGCCGATTTGGCGTAGCAATATCAAAAGTAATTACACCATTAAATTTGAACATAATGAACAACCCCTTGAGCTTAAATTTAGTACCAACGGACATGGCTATTCAGCCTGTCTAAATGGAAAGAATTTTAATATTTCAGGTGAATTCATCAATAAAAATCTGATTAAGATTCAATCTGACACGCAACTCTACAAATTAAGCTTTAGCCGTAGCCAAGAGGGAATTTCATTATTTAAAGACGGTAAAACCTATGTTTTTAAGCATTTAAAAACCAATTATTTAGCGGACGAAAGTCAAGGCAATGAGTCAAATTTAAAAGCGCCAATGCCGGGTGCGGTTACACAGGTTTTTGTTACCGCCAATCAAACTGTTAAAAAAGATGAGGTTTTACTCACCTTAGAAGCAATGAAAATGGAGTATTCGATTCGTGCGCCATTTGATGGTGTCGTTGTGGCTGCCTATTTCCAACAAGGTGATCAAGTGAAGGCTGGTGATGAGCTGGTGGAGTTTCAGGCGCTCACAAAGGAGGTTGCATGACATCTTTAAATGCATCAGATTCAAATCATTTTGTAAAAATCGTTGAAGTTGGTCCTCGCGATGGTCTTCAAAATGAAAAAACACCTTTAACACTCGAAGATCGGCGTCAATTAATTTTGGACGTAATGAAAACAGGTCTGAAAAATATTGAAGTTGGATCCTGCGTGTCTGCCAAATGGGTGCCGCAAATGGCACACAGCGATGTGCTTTTTGCAGACTTACCTCAGGACAATGATATTCAATTGAGTTTACTCACTCCGAATATGAAAGGTTTTGAGTCTGCGTTGGCGGTTGGATGTAAAGAGGTTGCCGTTTTTACTGCCGCTTCTGAGAGTTTCACCCGTAAAAACATTAACTGCAGTATCGATGAAAGTTTCGATAAATTCGCAGATGTTATTCGCCATGCTCGACTCCACAACATCAAAGTCCGCGGTTATGTCTCCTGTATCGTGGATTGTCCATATGAAGGTGCCATTGATCCACAGAAAGTCGCTGAGGTGTCTAAAAGACTGCTCGATATGGGCTGTTATGAAGTGTCTTTAGGTGAGACGATTGGGACAGCTACGCCAGATCGTGTTGCCAAAGTTTGGGATGCGTGTTTGACACAAATCGATGCTCAGTCTCTAGCTGGACATTTTCATAATACTTATGGCATGGCGATTGCCAATATTTATCAATCTCTGCAACAAGGCATTCGAATCTTTGATGCATCGATCGCTGGACTTGGTGGTTGTCCTTATGCAAAAGGTGCATCTGGAAACGTATCAACAGAAGATTTATTTTACTTGCTTTCAAAAATGGGATTTGAAACGGGCGTTAATTTAGATGCACTGATGCTTGCTTCAAAAAATATAAGCCAAGTACTACAGCGCAATAACCCATCCAACTACGCCAATGCTTATTGGCAAAATAAAGTGATTTAAAACAGCTTAGTGATCACACCGAATGCTGAAATGGTATTTGGCTCAAAGTAAAAATTAAAATGAGGTGTTCAATGTCAAATAAATTCTATGACAGTGCCGCACAAGCACTGAAAGATATCGTTAAAGATGGTCAAACTTTGGCTGTCGGTGGCTTTGGATTGTGTGGCATTCCCGAAGCACTTATTGCCGCCTTGAAAGACACTGGAGCCAAAGATCTAACCTGTATTTCAAATAATGCAGGTGTAGATGGTTTCGGATTGGGACTTTTACTTGAAACCAAACAAATTAAAAAAATGATTTCATCTTATGTGGGCGAAAACAAAGAATTTGAACGCCAATATTTAAATGGTGAACTTGAAGTAGAACTCACACCACAAGGCACTTTGGCTGAAAAGCTCCGTGCTGGAGGTGCAGGTATCCCCGCTTTCTTCACTCAAACAGGGGTTGGAACACTGATTGCTGAAGGAAAAGAAGCTCGTGAATATGATGGAAAAGAATACATATTAGAAGAGTCTTTAACAGCAGATATTGCTTTGATCAAAGCCTATAAGGCAGATAAAGCAGGCAATTTAATTTTTCGTAAAACAGCACAAAATTTTAATCCTGTTTGTGCTATGGCGGGGAAAATTAGCATTGCTGAAGTTGAAGAAATTGTTGAAATTGGCGATTTAGATCCAGATTCAATCCACTTAGCGGGAATTTATATCAATCGAATTATTTTAAATAAAAACCCTGAAAAACGAATTGAACAAATGACTTTAAAGGTGGAGGCATAAATCATGGCTTGGACGCGTAATGAAATGGCACAACGAGCTGCCTTAGAACTCGAAGATGGTTTCTATGTCAACTTAGGGATTGGATTACCGACCCTAGTCGCAAACTATATTCCTGAACATATAAATGTATGGCTACAATCTGAAAATGGCTTATTGGGCATTGGTGAATTTCCAACTGAAGCCACTGTAGATGCAGATCTGATCAATGCGGGTAAGCAAACAGTAACCGCACGCAAAGGTGCATCATTTTTTTCCAGTGCAGACTCTTTTGCGATGATTCGCGGTGGCCATGTCAATATCGCCATATTGGGTGCAATGGAAGTTTCTCAATCAGGCGATTTAGCCAATTGGATGATTCCTGGTAAGAAAGTAAAAGGTATGGGCGGTGCCATGGATTTAGTTGCAGGCGTACAAAAAGTGGTGATACTCATGGAGCATTCAGCGAAAGATGGTACTCCGAAAATTGTTGAGCAATGTGCACTGCCACTTACAGGTAAAGGTGTAGTCCACCGTATTATCACCGACTTAGGAGTGCTCGACATCACGCAACAAGGCGTCAAACTGGTCGAACTTGCTCAGGATGTCAGTTTTGATGAGATTCAAAAAGTTACAGGTGTAGCTCTCATTCAATAACAGATTAAGAATGCGATTTTTTGATATTAACGCCGTTTATTGGGGTGTTTAATGATGAGATCTCTGTCATAAGTCGAAAAATGACTATTGAGTGGCCATACATTGATAGGTAAAAATCCCTTCTCCCTTTTGGAGAAGGTTAGGATGAGGGAAAATTCATGATGAGTCTGATGTATGAATAATGACTTTTGAAAGAAGTCTATTAAACTTAAACAGATACATCCATGAACCGTGTTCAGCTCTCAATTTATTCATAACTCAAATCATTGAAGCAAAATGAAGTATTTCATAATGTGATATGTTGATGATGAGCAGCTTTCATGGACGATTAACCATAATTTATCACACATGAATTTTAGTACAGAATAAATTGCTCAAAGATCAACGATTCAAAACAATCATAATTTTACTGAAACGACAGCATTTAAAAATAATATAAGTTTAAACATCATCATTTAAAAAAGTCGTAAAAATAAATCTTAAATCTAAACCAATGGCAAAAGGATTTTAGCTATGGATCATTCTCAAAATATTTTACAACGGTTTGCACTCAAAGTAAGTGACTGGTCAGAAAAATGGTTTCCTGACTCCTATATTTTCGCCCTACTCGGTGTTCTTATTGTCGCCGTTGCAGCAATAGGGATCGGTGCACCAGTACAAGATGTCGCCAATTCATTTGGTAATGGTTTTTGGAGCTTGATTCCTTTTACCATGCAAATGTGTATGTTAATTGTGGTCGGTTATGTCGTATCAGTTTCAAAACCAATTGCTCTGCTGATTCAATCCATGGCTAAAATTCCAAATTCAGGACGTGGTGCAATTGTTTTGGTTGCCACGGTCAGCTTATTGGTGTCTTTGATTAACTGGGCAATGAGTACTGTACTCACGGCTCTATTGGTCATTGCTTTGGCACACCGCAAAGAGCTGAATATGGACTACCGCGCTGCGGCTGCCGCGGCAATTATTGGTATGGGTGCAACGTGGGCACTGGGTATTAGTTCTTCAGCTGCGCAACTACAAGCCAACAAAGCTAGTCTTCCGGAACCTATCTATAATTTAACAGGTGTCATTCCATTTACAGAAACGATTTTTCTACCGCAGTCTATGATTATGACTGCGGTTCTTATTGTCGCTTCTATTGCGATCGCCTTTTGGTCAGCGCCAAAGGGAAATAGCGTTAAAACCATGGATCAGTTTGATATTCAACTTGATCAAGATCACGACCAAAAACAAGAAAAAACGATCGCGTTATCCAATAAATCCGTATCTAGCCAATCTGCCAAAAAACGCCCAGGAGATTGGTTAGAAAATTCACCACTATTGAGTATATTGATCGTTGTACTCGGTCTATTGTGGATGTTCAATGAGTTCACCAAAAGTAATCCAATTATTGCGATTTCCAGTTTAAATACCTATAACTTTATCTTTTTAATGCTAGGTATTGCATTACATGGTACGCCACGTAACTTTCTTAATGCGGTGTCTAAAGCTGTACCTGCTATTTCAGGTGTACTGATTCAATTTCCACTTTATGGCAGCATCGCCTTTATCATGACCACAGCCATGAACAGTTCAGATTTATCTTTATCTCATTATATTGCTGAATTCTTCGTATCTATTGCCTCAAAAGAAACTTTCGCTATCGTAATGGGGATTTATTCAGCAATTTTGGGCTTCTTTATTCCATCTGGTGGTGGTAAATGGATTATTGAAGCGCCATATGTGATGCAAGCAGCCAATGATTTAAAAGTTCATTTAGGTTGGTCGGTTCAAATTTATAATGCAGCAGAAGCTTTACCCAACTTAATCAACCCCTTCTTTATGCTTCCAATGCTTGGGATTTTAAAATTAAAAGCCAAAGACGTGATTGGTTTTACCGTGACTCAACTGGTGTTCCATATTCCTTTGGTACTCTTTCTTCTCTGGATATTGGGTCGAACGCTTACCTATACACCGCCAGTATTTTAATGAATTAAGAAGGATTATAAAATATAGTTCATTAGATCTCTTTCATAAGTCAAAAAATGATCATTGAGTGATAATAAATTAATCTGTAAAAATTCCTTCTCCCTTTGGGAGAAGGTTAGGATGAGGGAAAACTCATGATGAATCTTTTGTATGAATAATGACTTTTGAAAGAAGTTTATTAGATATTTAATAAATGAAATTCAACCCAATAAAAAACCGCCGTTTAAGGCGGTTTTTTTAATTTATCGATTTAATTGATATTAATCAATAAATTTTCAGTATTAACAAACTCTTGCATCTAAGCGGAACATTTCATTAACGCCCGTATAGAAACTACGTCCATCTAAGTTCAATTCAAGTTCGATACCAGACTGAAGCAATACTTTTTTACCGACTTCAACCCATTTCACGCCATCACGCGTATTTTGTATTTTCTTTGAAGGAACTAAAGATACTAAAATTTCATGACCATTTACAGATTTTGCTACTAAATTTTCAAATATATTCAACACATACACCAATTTATTTATACATATAGAACTTCAAAATTGAAAATTCTATATTTGTTTATAACCATAGATTTTGAGATCAACATTCAAAGAGAGGACATTTAATTGTCTTATTGTTTAAATACAGCAATATTTCATTTTCATTTAAATGGCATACATCACGTAAAACCACTTTCAACATCAACTTAACACTTCAAAACAACTATACATTGATCATTCTATACCAATTCCAACCATAAACTCTGTGTTTAAGGTTGGTAGCGGGAGCTGGATTTGAACCAACGACCTTCGGGTTATGAGCCCGACGAGCTACCAGACTGCTCCATCCCGCAACAATAGAGTCTTTATACGCCTTTCAAGATTGAAAAGCAACTTATCGCTTTAAAATATAACTCGTTAGCACAAAAAACACCCAAAATGATGCAGTAAGTGGATTTAACCAATAGTTAACGTTAATTTGAAATCGTTAATAAATCTAAGAGACCTGATAAAAAATACAAATTGCATATGACTGTTCACGTTTCATTTATATATTTTTATTGTATTTCAGCATATATTTATAAGTTCAATTATCCTCCCTTATGTTTTATTCATTTGTAATTCAGGACATTTATTTTGCACCTTATAATGAAGTTCAGCTTAGCTTTAATTACACTTTATAGTTCACTTAGCTTTGCTAATCCTACATTTTTAGCTGCAGATCAAGCATTCCAGATATCAAGTGAATCTATTTCCAAGCAGAGTGTCGAACTTAACTGGAAAATTGCTCCACACTATTATTTATATCATGATCAATTTTCAGTAAAGTCAGATCAGCAAATCATTGAGCTTAAACTTCCAAAAGGCCAAGAGAAAAATGATCCAACCTTTGGATTAACCGAAGTTCATTATAATCATGTTTCAGCGCAATTTTCCGTAAAACCAGATACGGCTTACACCATCCAATGGCAAGGTTGTTCGCAGGATGGTTTATGTTATCCCTTACAGCATTTAAAAATTAAAACAGATGCTGATGGTTTAATTCCTCAAATGAATGCAAATCAAAATCAAGGATTTGCTGCTCATCAACAAAAAAATGAAATTAAAAATTTAACGGATTCAACAAACAATTTAAAAGAAGCTAAAAACGCTTCAGTAATTGAAAATGAATCATTACAAGCAATCTCATCTGAACAAGATAATAATCAAAAAAGTACTGATAAAAACAATACAATGTCATTACAATGGAATGATGACCAAGGCTTTTTTAATCTTCTTTCTCAAGATACTTTGATGATTAACCTCTTTATCTTTTTTGGTTTGGGAATTTTATTGGCATTTCTACCTTGCTCATTGCCCCTTATCCCTATATTATCCACCCTTTTGATTCAGAAAAAATCAGGTTTACGTGCTGCTGCTATTGCCTCTAGTTTTGTCATTAGTATGGCGCTTATCTACGCGCTTATGGGTGTTGTCGTCGCAGAAATTGGTTATAGTTTTCAAAGATGGTTTCAAAATCCAGTTGTACTTTCAATTTTCGCAAGCTTATTCATTTTGTTTGCACTTAATTTATTTGGATTATTTAATCTCACACTGCCCAATAAATTCACACAAAAACTTAGCGATTTTCAAAATTCTCAAAAAGCAGGTTCTATTTTAGGTGCTGCGGTCATGGGTGCGTTATCTGCGCTTATCATCGGACCGTGTATGAGCGCTCCACTTGCTGGTGCATTATTGTTTGTTTCACAAAGCCATAGTGCAGTATTGGGCGGTGTGTATCTATTTTTATTAGGACTCGGATTGGGTTTACCTTTATTTATAGCGAGTGTATTTGGTTCGCGTTTATTACCGAAACCTGGTATCTGGATGAATCATCTCAAGGTCAGCTTTGGCTTTTTGATGTTATTCATGGCATTTTATTTTATTCAACCTATGTTGAAATCGACACTTTATTTAAGTTTAAACGCGATTATATTTTTAGCACTGGCAATTTATCTTAGCCTTGCTGCTATAAAAGACTCCAAATCATTTACTCAAAAATTATTGTTTATATGCGCTATTTTTTTAGCAACATCTGCTAGTATTTGGAATGTCGTTCAAGCTTATCAAAGTAGTCAAACGCAACAATTAAAAGAAAATCACTTAGCTTGGCATACCGTGAGTACTTTAGAAGCCTTAAATATGGTTCTTGAGCACGCTAAAAAAGCCAATAAAAATGTGGTCATTGATGTTTATGCCGATTGGTGTGTTGCGTGCCAGCCTCTTGAAAAAGAAGTTTTACCACGAGTAGATGTACAAGACGCACTTAAAAATAACTATCTCATTAAACTCGATTTATCCAGCTATGACTCTTCACAAGATCTAATTCTGAAAAAGTTTGAAATATTAGGCCCTCCAACATTTTTATTCTTAAATGAAAATGGCAATGAAATTCGTGATTTGAGACTCACGGGAACTTTTAAAGCAAATGCTCTGCTGACTCAATTAGAAGCATTAGCTAAGCGTTAATCTTTAATGTAATTGATCAATATTTATTTTTGTGGAATTTTATAAATTTCTAAGATTTTATAAAATGGCAAAGACGCTTCAACTAAATCTTTGCCATTAACTTAAATGATCATTGAGCGGTAATAATTTTCTATCTAAAAACTCTCTCTCACTCTGATAGAAGGTCAGGATGATTGAGGAATGATTTTTATTTTTTATAAAAATGACTTATGAATAAGCCCAGTATTATTTACTGCTTAGTAATTACAAATTTCTAAATTTAAAACTTAAATCACTAAACTCTAATCACTAAACTCTGAAACAACTTTATCGACAAACCATGCTGGGTATTCTTTGAGCTCTGGATTAATTTTTAGAAGCTCAGAAGCCTGTATCTCAGCTAAAAATGATGCTTTTTGACCATAACTCGAATTATCAAATAGATAACTTCTGTCACTATATTCAATGGCATGAATTAATAAGTCTAAGCTACGGTAATAACGTTCTCTGATTTTCTGTTCTGGGACTTTATGTCCTCCAGTTTGCACTCGATAATGTACCCGTCCAATATTAATTTCAGGATCTACCGTTGCTACATAATATAAATAGGTCCGAAAACCCTGCTCTTGGGCTTGTTTTAGAAATTCTACTTTACTGATATGTGACATGACTGTTTCAAAAGTAAAACTAATTTTCAGTCTTAAAAATTCGAATCGAATGAAATCAATGATTCGAGCAGCAAGATAAGAATCAACATCATCCATATTAAAATAGATGATACTGCCTTTCACTACGGGTGGATATGTGATGAGTTGAGATACAATTGAATTTATTTTACGTTGTTTATGTTCTAAAAACTGGACCAGCTTTTGTGCACTTAAAGCCTGATGATAAGTCCTTAAGTCGATATATTGAAATGATCTGAGCTGTTTTTCTAATTCATCTGCATTCAAATATGCCCCAACTTGATGAGGCAAAAGATATTGAATGATGGTACTTTTTCCAGATCCATTTGGACCCGCAAACATACGAATACGTGGTTGTGGCAAAGTTTAAGCCAGAGCAGAGATTTTTCTTTTACGCTTCAACACAGCATGCTTTGAATTGAATGTGGTATAGGATTTAGATAGATCCTTTAAAACAATTACATCACCATTTTCGAGTTTTTTAAGCAATTGTTTATTTTCAGCATACGTGACTGTTTCAGCTGTTGAACTTGCGTCTTCAAAAGCTTGATGAAAGGCGTGTATAGCAAGTGATGGAATTAAAGCCTCTTCACTTATAGTCGTTTTCATCGTGGTAAATATTGACATAGCTTACCTCTTCTCAGCGTATACGCATTGCAACACATGATTAAAAATTCTTATCGCAATGGTTTTATTATCTTAGCATATTAGAATTATTTGTCTAATAATTCAGCAGTATTAAGTAGGATACAATCTAAACTCATAATAAAAAACAAATCAGTTTTTTATTTAAAAAAATCAATCTTGCTCAGACATACTATAAATACATAGACATAAACTGATAGATAAAAGCCACTTATGTAGTGGCTTTTATCAAGACACTTAGATTTAGAACCAATTCATCAATGACACACCCAAGCCGACATAAGTTGCTCGATGGTTGTAATCAATCAAACTTTCACCATATCCGTCAAACAATTGAAAATGCCCCCGTAATTTCCCACTAATCGGAAACGCCCAATCAAATTGAACGGCACCATGTGAATTATCTCCACCTTTCAATGAATGGCGCAACATGAGTGAAAAATCATGATCGTTCCAACGATAAAAAGTGGTTAAATCACCTCTTCCCACGTAATTTTTGATATCCGGATTGTTGTCATCATCGGAATCTTCCTCAAGACGATACCATGGACGAATCATCATCGCGAAGTTGCCTCTTTCTAAGCCAACATTTAGCATCAATCTATTCCAACTTCGGGAAAGCGGATCTGAACGACCGTTCGATTGATGATTAAAAGTTAAACCCAGTAAGCGACCATTTAGACCTAAGAACTCGTAATTGGTTCGAAATACTAAACTTGCTTCTGGTTCATAATTGGTTTCACGAAATGGACGAGATTCATCTTCGTTATAAACCTGCCAACGCGATGATTGAGTATAGCCCAACCAAATATCACCATTATCCCCAATTAAATTTTCGACAGCCTTGGTTTTTAAAGACAGCTGGAACTTTGCTTCCATTGACTTTAAATTTTGATCTTCGGTTGCTGTGTTATTTTCATTTGGGCTTTCAGGAAATTCATTTTTGTCTGTTGTCCAAAAGCCAGGTAATAAATACACAGGCTGATGCGCTCTAATATTCCAAGTCCCTAATTTGCTGTCAGGTGACAATTCCCATCGTTTATCAAACAGAGACGTATTTGGAGAGATTTTCGGACCTTCAAGCGAAAATAAAGTGTCTATCTTACGTCCGATTCTTTCCTTAAAATCTACGGGTTCAGTTTCAGGTGGTTGAATTTGTTGTGCCGCCTGCTTTTCTGAAACTAAAACAGCTTGTTCAATTGATGGAGATTTAAAGACCAAGTCATAGCATGCCAAACGATCCGAATTGGCTTCTAAAGCAACGCAGGCTTCTGCTGATGATGGTTTTGCCGGTGTCTCGTCTACAGCATAAGCACTATTCACACTCCAAAGACTGAGCATGGTAATCATACTCAGTCTTAAAGGAGTACGTTCAATTCTTTTGAACGCCATTTAAATCTCCCCAATCTTCTAATTTACGATTTTTATTTCAAAGTTTAATTGTTCTAAAGCTTCTCTTTTCGTCATTGGCGCAACAACTGCTCTAGTGGGTTTTTGTTCAACTAAATACTGTTGAGTAACACGTTGTAGATCTTCTAAAGTGACCTGAAGTAAACGCTTACGCAACATTTTTCTGAATGCTGGAGTACGTCCATGCAATAATGCATAACATGCTGTTATCGCTTCACCAGCAGGCGAACCAGGTTTATCCATTCCAGACACCAAACCAAGAATAGCTTCTTCAAGCTGATGTGGCTTTTGCTCAGCATTTAATAACCAATCAATACTGGCTTCAAAGTCTTGGAAGGTTTCAGCTAAACGTGGATCACGATAACTATAGAAACGGAAAGCACATGCATTGCCATCATAGCTTGCCCCGCCACCATATGCCCCACCTTTTTCACGTATCGCGCTGTGTAAGAAACCATTCCGTAAATAGCCTGCCAATACCATTAATGGTGCAGCATCTGGATGTGACACATCTACAGCCGCATAAGCGGAAGCACAGAACTGCACATTAGATTGAATTAACCATGCTTCATCTTTAAAGTCTTTCTTGAAATTCGAAGAACTTATATGTCTTGGCGTACGATCAATGTCTAATTTATCCCAAACATTTTGTATTTCTTCAATCAGACGGTCTGAATGATGATCTTCACAGACCAATAAAAACTGTTTAGGCGCCAGCAATAATGCCTGATGAATCGCTTTTAATTCTTGAATCAATTGATCGTAAGCAGCATCGTCTTTTTCAATATTTACCACTAGTTCACTGAGCCAATTCAAAGCACCTAAACCAGTGACATTATAATCGCGTTCTGCTAAAGCACTCATATTGCGTGACGCGATCTGCATAGCATAACTATGGCCAGAACCTGATAAACGCGAAGCCCACCGGGTTTTACGCTGCTGTAATAATTCAATAATACGGTCTTTTTCATCGAAACGTAGTTTTTCAAATGCATGTTTCAGCAACTGAATGGTATCGACTTTATCTACTAAAGATTTAGTGGTTAGGGTTAACCAAGCACTAATTTCACCTTTGTTATTGACGTTGCTACGTAATGATGCGCCCATACCCAAACCACCGCTTACAGCAGTTTGTAGTTGTTGTAACTCTAGATAATCATATTCACCTGCACCCACCTCACCCATCAAAACAGAGAGTAAGTTGAAATATGGAGATTTTACGATTTCAGTCGGAATTTTAATAATCACTTGCTGATAGTAAATACCATTGGTCCCTGCGTGATACAGATTTAATGGCATATCCATATTATTGCTGATAATTTCACGTAACTGTCCTTGAACAATGGCAAGCTCAGCGGGAATGTCCTCTAGACCCACTTTAGGAAGTAAATCGAGATTATCAGGTGTAGCTTGACGTAAATTTAATGCATCAGTCTGTTTAATAATTTCAGCTCGATCAGCTTCACTTAAATTTGCACCAATTTCAGCCAAACGTGCTTTTTCGAGTTCTAAATCTTTCGCAGATTTTGTTGCATCAGGAATTAAGGTTAATTGAACGCGATGAGGGTTATCGATCAAATGAGTCTTAATCAAGTTTGAAAGCCACATTGGATCTTTCAATTCTTCTTTGACTTGTTCGATCGTAGAGTCTACATCCCAGACATGTATAGGGTCATTATGATGAATGACACTCCCCAATCCATTTAAGATTAAGCTCAAACCATAAGGCGTTCCATCACCATCAATTTCGCGTTGATGTAATTCGATTTGATGTAAAATTGCGTCGACTAATGTTGGATCTACTGGTTTAGAAGCAACATCTTGCAAAATTCCCATCACCTCATTTTTAAAAGTCTCAGCATGTTCAGCATTTGAACCTTGAATTCCACAATAGAACGTCATTTCAAAATTTGAATCATCTAAGCCCATAATTGGGCCTGTGGATTGTGCATAACCACAGGTTTCTAAATAGTGACGTAATGGTGATGCTGAATCTTCTAATAAAATTCCTTCAGCAAGGCGTAAGCCAAGACGTAATTTAATATCACTTGATTCAGGCAGTAACCACGAAATGACATGATAGGTTTTGTCTGTTAAATCTTCTGCGTCTACAGCATATGTTTCTGTCACTTCAATCGGTGCTGTTAAACGTTGCTCAGCTACTGAATAAAGTGTTTTACCTTTTTCAAATTTTGATAATGCTAAAGTTTCAAATTGTTCTTGTAAGTCATAGGCAGATTGATTACCAAAGGTCATAAATATGGCATTACTTGGGTGGTAATGAGATTTATAGAAATCAACTAACTCTTGGTAAGTTAGATCTGGAATGTCTTTAGGATCACCGCCAGAATTATAATGATATGTTGTTTTTGGGAATAAATGATGTGCCAACTGATGATACAACTGATCTGATGGTGCACTCATCGCCCCTTTCATTTCATTAAAAACAACACCTTTATAAACAGGTTGATCATTTTCAAGCTCAATTCGAATGCCTTCTTGCGCAAAATCAAGAGGATTCAAATTTGCTGCAAAAGCCGCATCTAAATATACAGAAAGTAGATTTTGGAAATCTTTTTTATTTTGCGTTGCAAATGGATACGCAGTCCAATCTGCCGCCGTAAATGCATTCATAAATGTATTTAATGAGCGGCGAATCATCAGGAAAAATGGATCACGTACAGGGAATTTTTCAGAACCACACAAAGCGGTGTGTTCTAAGATATGCGCCTCACCTTTTGAATCCATTGGCTGTGTACGAAATGCAACTAAAAATACATTTTCGTCATGCTCAGTGGCTAAATGATAGTGAATGGCTTGCGTGACTTTGTGTCTATATTCTGAAACAAAAATATCTAACGCGGCTACATGATGTTGACGTACCAACTGAAACGCAGGGTGAACGGTCTTGGAAATAGTTTCAGTAACATCTACTGTCATGTGAGCTCCTAAATTTGAATTTTTTAACATACCTTATTATAGCGTATGTTGATGAGATTTGATGAGTTTGTAGCAGTCTACCTTATTTTTCCGACTCTTTTAGTCAAGTTTATTATTATGTTTGTTTTAAAATTTTAAAATATTTTTTGCTTAGGCTATTTTGATCAATTAAAATTAGAGATCCTCTTTAGAAAATATCCATAATTCTGCTTTTAAATTTAATCGAGTAAATTCGTGTTTAATCTTAATGATTCATTTAGAAAATAAGCTATGAATTAAATAATAATGTCTAGAATAAAATGAATTTTATTCATCAATCTATAGTAAAGGTGAGTAATCGTGTAAACTTTCATTTTTAAATATTTATGCGATTAAAATCATGGCTAAAGTTGACCTTTTTGCAATTGGTAATGCGCTCATTGACCAAGAATTTACAGTTTTAGACGATTTTTTGACTCAACAGAATTTGCAAAAAGGCACCATGCAACTTACAGATGGCCAAACACAAGCAGAATTATTTCAAAAATTAAAAGACAGCCAAGTGTATAAAGGCCAAGCTTCTGGTGGCTCTGCAGCCAATACTACAGTTGCATTTAGTGCTTTAGGTGCGAGTGCATTTTATGCATGTCGCGTTGGCAATGATGAACTGGGTTCTATTTACCTCAAAGGTTTGAATGATGCGGGTATATCCACTTCTGAAAAATCGATTAGTCACGGTGTAACTGGAACATGTATGGTCTTGGTCAGCGAGGACTCTGAACGTACTATGCATACTTACCTTGGTATTACAGCTGAGCTGACTGAGACTCAAATTGATTTTGAGCCGCTTAAAACAGCGCAATGGTTATATATTGAAGGTTATCTATCGACTAGCGATTCAGCACGAGCTGCGGTCAAGCAAGCACGTGAAATTGCACGTCAAAATGATGTGAAGATTGCGCTTACACTTTCTGACCCTGCCATGGTGCAGTATGCACGTTCAGGTTTAGATGAGTTATTAGGTGATGGTGTTGATGTCTTGTTCTGTAATGAACAAGAAGCATTGATGTATACCCAAACCCAATCGATTGAAGAAGCACTTATTCAATTAAAATCTTTGAGTAAAGTAGTGATTATTACTTTGAGTGCGGAAGGTGCGCTTGTATCGTCTGAAAATGAAACTTTTCAAGTGAAAGGACGTAAAGTAATTGCTGTAGATACCAATGGTGCTGGCGACTCATTTGCGGGTACATTCCTATATGCTTTAAACTCAGGCAAAGACTTAAAGCATGCGACAGAATTGGCGATCCTAATCTCAAGTCAGGTGGTTTCTCAATTTGGTCCAAGATTAGATGTTGCAGATTATGCAAAACTTTTAAATGAATTCCATACGGAAGTCGCTTAACATGAATAAAATATGCATGATGGAAGAAATTCCAGAACGTGAAGCTCGAGCATTTGAAACTACTGATGGTGATACGATTTTCATTACTCAACGTGATGGAACGTTTTATGCCTACCAAAATGTATGCCCACATCTACAAGTTGAACTTGAATTTTTAGAAAATCAATTTTTAGATCGTGAACAAGAATTTATTGAATGTTCAACACACGGCGCACTGTTTGACGTTGAAACTGGTCTTTGTATTTCTGGCCCATGTCAAGGTGAATCACTTGAGAAAGTAGAGATTAAAGTCCATTCGGACGGTGGAATTTACTTAGAAAATTAAAGCTCTTTAACCGCCTAAAGGATTGGTCATGCTGACATTTTTACTTGAATGCGATTTGATGCCATTTCACATCTGTGTTCTCGCATTGATCATGTTAAGTATGGCCGAAACTCTAGGCGTTTATATTGGTCTTAGACCCAGTACTTTTATTAAAAAAGTAGCACCCGATTGGCTATCACACTCCCCTTTACTGCAAGTGAAATTTTCTAAAGTTCTGATTTTTGTATTTCTGCTCATTAATTTTAGTTTTGCAGGATATTTTCTACAATTACTTAGTTTTGCGTATCAAGATGAATTTATTCCTTGGTACTACGTGATCCTACCTGCTCTAATTATTGCCATTTTTTTTACAGTTTTCATGATTCACTGTCTCGATCAAGTGATTAAGCCACACTTAAAGTATACTCAAACCAATCTTCTCGGTCGCTTGGCAACCGTTTCGAGTGGTAATGCAAGACCTGGGTTCTCAGCACAAGCACGTGTCCGTGATGAACTCGGTCAATTACATTATGTTCAAGTAGAACCAGAATTCGGTGAACTTGAGCTTCATTCACAAATTTTATTAATTCGTTTTAAAAAATCCCATTACATAGCAAAAAAAATAGCGAGAACAAATCAATTATTCAATGCAGATTAAGACTTGCTGTTAGTTCAATTTAAGAAAGTAAAATAAGAAACTGTATAATCTTTATTTCTAAGTATATTTATATAATATTTTATTAGAGTTAAATAAAATTATTATAATGCTTAGGCTATTTTCTGGAGATGAATTAAGTGAAGTTCTGTTAATGGCTCACCTACACCTGCATCAACTGGATAGCTGCTGATCCTACCGGTTTTGACATAAGCTCTACGTAAATAAAAATCAATTAATTCATAACGAAGATTCAATACTCACATTTCATAACTGTATAAGTCTGGATTAGTTTTTAAGGCGTACATTTCAGCCTTGGAGAGTAACTTATGACCGTAGTTTAAATTTTGCCACGTTGGTGCAATACAAAAAGTGCCAATTTCAGCTGTATTTTGATTAAACTCAATTAAAATACAGCCGAATATCTCAGTATGATCGTCAGTATTAAATTCAGCGACTATGAGTCGTGAATTATTTCTTTGTTTCAAGTCTGGAACGATTAAATCTTTGAGTTGAGCGTGATTAATACGATCACCTGCAACAAATCGAGATTCATTGCTCCAGCTTTTTTTGTGGTCTTCTCGATAAGCACGATTAATCAATAGTGCTAAATCCGGAATATCTCTTTCTTCAGCCAGTCTGAAATCAAAGTCTTGCATTTTTATCGAACTTAATAAGCCATCTCTCTTTTATTTTTAACATTAACAGTCGTACTTGTCTCAGAATTAAAGATGAATTACTGTTCTGCTAACCAAGATAAAAACTTTTGACGATCAATTTTTGAAGACTGTTGCCAAATCTTAATTAATTGCTGTTCAGATGTTCCTGGTTGAACAGTCGTCTTCGTTCTAATGGGTTGTTCAACCTTTGTGGAAATGCTTGGTGTTGGCGCTGAGGATTGCTCTTGTGTTGAATATACTCGGCTAGAATTGTCGTCCTTAGAAAATAGCCCGCCGAGAATTGATGGTGATTCATTCTGAACATTAGACTGTTGTTGTATTTGTACTGATTTATTATTTTGATCGTAAATTGCAATCTGTGGAGATTGAGCGAATTTTTTACCTTCTTCTTCATCTTTCGGTGGATTGACTAAGGCCAAGCTATAGTTCTGATTATCTTTGAGTTCAGGCACTCGAATATTTACTACATCTGACTTAATAATATCAAAACGACCATTGTGCATTTCGAAATATTCTTGATAACGTACATTTAAGTTGACTGGACCTGCCTCAACTTTAAATTGTTTTTGACCTTTAAATAATCCTGATTTAACAGTTTGACCATTTAAAGCAACCACAATGATCTCTTCGGGTGCTGAAATTGTTGCGGCAGCAAATACAGAACTCTGTGCTATTAGTCCTAAGAATAAGGTGGTTAATTTTAAATTCATTTTATACTCAGATGATTTCATCAAAATTTCAAAACACTATGCTAGGCAGCGATGACACTTTTATGACAATCTGAATTTTGCTTAATTATTTCATATAAAAAAGAGCGCCTAAGCGCCCCTTTTCACACTGTTCAAATTAATGAAATGTTTTAAAACGTACTGCGTCATCAATAAATGTTTTTTCACCCGCTTCGGCTTCAATTGAACCTAATACCAACTGAGCACGAAGTTTCCAGTTTGCTGGAACATCAAATTTTGCAGCCACTTCTGCATCTACAATTGGGTTGTAATGTTGTAGTGATGCACCGATGTTATGCTCAGCCAATGCTGTCCAAACAGCAAACTGTGCAATTGCTGAAGAATGCTCAGACCAAACTGGGAAATTATCTGCATAAAGAGCAAATTGCTCTTGTAGACCTTTTACTACATCTTGATCTTCATAAAACAACACAGTGGCATGACCTGCTTTAAAGCTGCTGATCTTCGCATTGGTGCCTTCAAAAGCGTCCGCTGGTACAATTTTACGTAATGTTTCTAAAACAATATTCCAAAAATCTTCATGTGATTGACCAAATAAAGTCACAACACGAGACGTTTGTGAGTTAAAAGATGATGGACTATGTTTAACAGCATCTTTAATTAACTCTTCAATTTTTGTATTGTCTAAACTCACATTTTTACCAATGGCATAAATTGAACGACGTTGTTTGATTTGATCTAGAAATGACATATTTGAAATCCTTATTTTGATGTAGGTGTCTGTTATACGATATAACCATCATATAAATATTTTGAGTCAGCGTCAGCCCGATCTTTATAACAATGTGTTCCAAAATTAGAACGAATAAAGAAATAAAACTGTAATTTTTAGTCATAAAAAAACCCTGCACTACTGCAGGGTCTTGATCTAATGAAATTTTTAAAAACAATAAAATGGTTAAAATTTATTGAAGATCAAATAGATGCCTTATTTTTCTGTTTCAAAAAGTGCAGCCACAAAAGATTTGGCAGAAAAAGGACGCAAGTCATCAATCTTTTCACCAACACCAATAAATCGAATCGGTACATGTGTACGGCTGGCGATATTAAATAAAACACCACCTTTGGCAGTACCATCGAGCTTGGTAATGGTTAAACCAGTCAAGCCTACTGCTTCGTCAAACATTTCAACCTGATTAATGGCATTCTGGCCCGTGCCTGCATCCACAACCAACATCACTTCATGTGGTGCAGTGGCATCAATCTTTTGCATCACACGCTTAACCTTGGTCAATTCTTGCATCAAATGACCTTTGTTATGTAAACGTCCAGCAGTGTCAGCAATAAGAACATCTATACCTTTGGCACGTGCACTTTCAAAGGCATCAAAGATAACAGAAGCACTATCAGCACCATTGCCTTGTGAAACCACAGGAATGTTATTACGCTCACCCCAAATTTCTAACTGTTCAGTAGCAGCAGCACGGAATGTATCACCTGCTGCAAGCATTACTTTTTTACCTTCGCCTTGCAGACGTTTTGCCAATTTACCAATCGTGGTCGTTTTACCGACACCATTCACACCCACCACCAAAATCACAAAGGGTGTTTTATTGGGATCAATGTTTAAAGGTTTAACACGTGGTGCAAGTATCGTGACCAATTCTTCTTGTAGCGCTTTGTATAAAGAATGCGAATAAATCAAATCGCCGCGCGCTGTACGCTCAGTAAGATTGGTAATAATGGTTTTTGTTGCTTCTACACCAATATCTGCAACTAAAAGTTGCTCTTCAACTTCTTCAAGTAGTTCATCATCAATCTCTTTACCACCAATCAGAATGTTTACCATTCCATCAGCTAAGTTCTTGCGTGACTTACTTAAGCCTTGTTTCATCCGACTAAAGAAACCGCCCTTAGCCTCAGTTTCTTCTTCAATTTGAGGACTAACAGCCGAGCTTACAACAGACTCTACTTTATTATTTTCAACAATAGGCACATCTACGGCTGGTAAACTAGGTAATGTGACATCGTCATCACCGATATCCGCATCAATCAAGAATTTATTTTGCTGTTCTTGCATGCCGATTCCTTGAAAAGCATAGAATTAAAGACCAGAAGTTTATCATAGATTCGTTATTTTAAGCGCTGCCAAGACGCTTTTAAAAACATCAACTAAAAAGCAACAAGGCTCACTTGCTTTCAGTTTGAATATTTTTAAAAATAGGAACAATAATAACCAACTGGCTGTGATGTGTGTTTTTCCACCAATCCTTATTTTTTGATTTACAGTCACGATCAAAGCACATTATGCGTTCTTTTTTTATCGCATGTTTATGCGGTTTCAGCAGTTTAAGTTTTGCAGAAAATCAAAGTAAGCTTGCGCGCAATACAGTCGAAAGCACACTGAAAAATGGTTTAAAAGTCATCATTCGAGAAGATCACCGTGCACCCATTGTCATTAGCCAAATTTGGTATGGCGTTGGCAGTAGCGATGAGTCTGGCAATGTACTGGGGATTTCTCATGTACTTGAACATATGATGTTCAAAGGGACCAAAAAAGTGCCCAATGATGAATTTACACGATTAAGCCGGATTTATGGCGGCAGCGTTAATGCATTCACATCGACCAACTACACCAACTATTTTCAACTTTATCCTAAAAAATACTTTCCACTCGCTTTAGAGTTGGAAGCGGACCGAATGCGAAATTTGGTGTTGCGCCAAACAGATTTTGAACCTGAAATAAAAGTGGTGATGGAAGAACGTCGCCAACGAACTGAAGACAATCCGCGAAATCTGGCATTTGAACGATTTAAGTGGATTGCTTATCCCACCAGTCACTACAGACAACCCATTATTGGCTTAATGAAAAATTTACAAAACATTCAATTAAAGGATTTAAAAAATTGGTATCAAACTTGGTATAGCCCCAACAATGCAACTTTAGTTATCGTCGGTGATGTCAATCCTGAAGTGGCTTTAAAGCAAGTTGAGCAGTATTTTGCACAGATACCGAAACAAGAAATACCTGAACGTAATGATGTGCTTGAGTTCGAACGGCTCGGCTACCGCCAGATGGAAATGAATTTAGCTGTGCAAGTGCCTAATTTATATATGGCATGGAATGTGAAATCTCTTAAAACGGCAAAAAACCCTCAAGATGCTTATGCTTTAACCATTATTCAAAATTTATTGGATGGTGGAATTTCATCTCGCTTGCAAGATCGATTGGTAAGAGATCGAAAAGTTTTGACTGCGATTAGTGTCAGTTATGACCCCTATAGTCGAGGTGATAGTTTATTCATGATCTCGGCATTACCAGCAGAAGGCGTTAATTTGAGTCAAGCGCAAAATTTTATTCAGGAAGAATTAGATTTGTTTAAAACGCAATTGGTCGATTCAACCGAACTATCAGGGATAAAATCAAATTTTGTTTCTAATTTTATCTACAGCCAAGATGATATCGCAGGACAAGCAAAAATGATCGGATTACTTGATATTAATGGCTTGGACTACCGTATGATCGACACATTAAGTGAACATTATGAAAAAGTCACGCCGCAAGATATCCAGCGCATCGCCAATGTTTTTTTTGTACGCGACAATTTGAGTGTTTTACACTTAATGCCCGAATGATCTTAGAAGCCTAAACACATTTTTGTCTAATACATTATTGTCTAATACATTAGTATCAAACAAATTAGTATCAAACAAATTAGTTTCAAATACATGTTTTCAAAACTTGTGTAAATGACGAAAAATTCAAAATGATTTAACTACACAGAGCCACTTAAATTCTCATATCTCACTTAAGTTTGAATCATAAGATGATGGCTGAGTGGAAATAAAGGATATCCAATGCAAAAGTATTTACATTTTTTCTTGTTTCCAGTGCTCTTATCTTCAACGTTATCGCATTCAGACGTAGACCCATTACCAATCACTGATCAAGAAGAACTGATTGATCAAAGCACTTTAAGCTCAATCCCCCATTTAATCAGCTTAAAAAATTTATCTAAAGGTCAGAATTATCAAACGCCTTTTGTACAAGAACTTACCAATACAAAAAATGTTCGCACACTCTTTGTTTCGACCCAAGACTTACCGATCGTCGATATCCAAGTGAGCTTTAATGCAGGTTCGGCACAAGATGAAGTGATTGGTCCAGGCTTATATGGGATCGCCAGCATGGCGGCGAGACTCATGCCTGAAGGGACTGATCAATATACTGCAAAACAACTGAGTCGCGCCTTTGAAGAGCTTGGTGCTAAATTTAGTGTTAACGCCTACCGAGATATGTTTACAGTCAGTCTCCGTGTACTCTCCGATCCAACGAAACTTGAACCAGCCTTAGATCTATTTTTACATTTAATCCAAGATGCCAATTTTAATCAGTCTGGACTAAATCTCGTTTTGAACAACACCAAGGTGGGTCAAAAACAAGTACAAGAAAATCCAAGTCGCTTAATGACGATTCAATTTTATCGATCTGTATATGGACAGCATCCTTATGCTCAACCGAGTGTGGGCACACAATCAAGCATTAAGAAAATAACGCCTGAACTCATTCAAAACTTTCGAAACCAACTTTTAGTCGCTCAAAATTCTAATATTGCTATCACAGGTAATTTAACCAATTTACAGGCAAGTAAAATTGCAGAAAAAATAAGTGTTTCTCTTCCACAAGGTAGCAAAGCCCCTCCTACTGTTGAGCCAGTTGAACAAGATAATTTTAATATTCAGTGGATACCGCATAACTCAAGTCAAGCACACGTTATGATGGGTCACATTGGTATACGTCGAAATGATCCCGATCGAATTGCGCTAGAAGTTGCCAATCGTATCTTTGGTAGTGGGAGTTTTAATTCATTATTATCCAAAGAACTTCGTGTAAAACGTGGCTTCACTTATAATGCGTCGAGCACCCTGACATCTACGCAAGCACGAGGATTATTTAGCTTGAGCTATGCCACTCAACAAGTGCAACTTTTAGAGAGTATTGATGTTGCACATCAGACTTTATATGATTTTATCAATCAGCCGATTTCTAAAAAGCAACTGGCTGAAACCAAAGAGGGTTTGTTGCGGTCTTTTCCAATGACTTTGAGCAGTAATGCCAACATCAATGCCCAGATTGCATCCATTGGATTTTATGGTCTAGAAACTGACTATTTAAATCAGTATCAAAAACAAATTTCTCAATTAACCACGCAAGATGTTGAGAATGCAATTCGTAAAAATTTACATGCCGATAAGATGACTGTAGTCGTCGTTGCAAATCAATTAGATAAAAATAAAATCACTGAAATTCTCAATGAAAATTTAGGGCAAGTAACGTTTATATCTGATGATGCAAATCAAACGTCTGAAATCAATTAATTTTTTAGCTAACTTAAGTTCATACTATTCATTGATTTTTTAAGTTATTTAAAAAATATTGATGTTTTAAATGATAGCTTAACGTAAGTCATCAACATTGAGATCTGGATATTTTTTAATATTCGATGATTCAAAAGAATAGGCATTGATCAATCGATAATATTCAGCATTTGAAATTGTGTTTTGGGAAGCCAATTTTTCAGCCATATCCTGTGTTTCAGGTAATGTATATTGATTTTTGAGCACAATCACCTGTGCAAATTGATCCTGATTGACAGGTCTATATAACGCATAACTTGCAGCCAATATGATCATTATCACAATGATCATAACCAAATAATTTTGGGCAACTTCAAAAGGAAAAGTAGTCTTAATTTTTAAAATGTATTCTTTAAAGCTGAGCATGTACGACCTCTAATTCAAGGTATTTTAATCGTGATGCACAGAAAAGAACAGCCTAAAACGGGTTTTAAAACTCATTATTGACGTTAAACCTATTGAATAGACTAAAAAGAACCAACAATCGACATTAAAACTTCCTTGAACATTTAATGATTCAAGGAAGTCTTCAGAACAAATATATAATTTATATATAACTTATATTAAGCGATTAAGCTGTCACTGAACGAATAACGCCAAAATACAAAATCAGCAGAATAAAAGCGAGTGCTATAAAAATCGTAAATAGGCTCACCCCACTTTCAGCATCATCCGGATGTTCGCGATCTTCAACAGCAATACGTTTTAGCTCACCATCGTAATAACGATAAAATTCAGCTTTTTCATTGGGTGTTAGGTTTTTTGTGAAGTCATGAATTTTTTTACGTTGGGCCAGACAGTAATCACCCAAATGAATTTCCTGATGAAAAATAGCCTCATCCAACTGTTGACGATGATGTTGCGCCAAAGCAATAATTTGAGATTGCACTGGAGGTGTATCAAAACTAAATCCATCTATTGTATTTGACATGACTTGATCTCCTTATTTATTTTTTCAATTCTATCTTAAATAATTCCAAATACGATTAAAGTTTAGACATGTAAGCTAATGTAACCAGTGTAAATACTGAAAATATAGTTGACAAGTATATCAAATTGTAATATTAGTTTCATATTGCTTCATTATATTGACTTTAGACCCTATGGGTCATATGTAATTGTTGTACTAATCATAATTAGAATAAGGAGTTTGATATGATTAACCAAATCTCTCAGCAAGATCTTGAGTTTATTTACTCAAATGCTGTAAACACCATCCAATTTGAAATGAACTTTTCAAATGCAGTTCAAGAGTTAGAAAATGCTGCCCATGCGGGTCATGGTAAAGCTGCTATGTTTCTCGCTGAACTTTATTTACAGGGTTTTCGCGTAGAACGTGATTCTCTCAAAGCACAATATTGGCAGAACATGGCCACCATGCAAGCATAATTAAACGTCACTCAGGTGGCGTTTTTTTTGACTCTTTATTCTTTAAAATTTTCTTCATTTGACTTAAATAATCAATATTGTTGACATATACACACTATTTTGATCATTGATAATAATTGCTTACGATATTAAGCAATCAATACACTGAACTTTAACATTGATCCGCTAAAATCAATCTAACTATATTTCTAGTTGTAAATGCAAAAATATTCTCATGAAGAAATATATTAAGCTTCAACCAGCAACCAAAGATTTTCTGTTAAAAATTTCAATTTTAAAAACGATGATGTATTGCGGTGTTTTATGGGGACTTTATAATACCGAACATCAAGGCTGGGCTATTAAATCTGAAAATTCAGATCATATATTTCCTTTTTGGTTGAATTCCACACAAGCCATCCAGTATGCTAAAGTGCATTGGCCTAATTACACTCCAAGAAAAATTACAATTAAAGATTTTAAAGAGTCCTTATTACCCACTTTGACTCGATTAGACGTTTCACCTGCTTTGTTTAATCATAATAATCGACGATTTAAGCTTTCAACTGCACAAATGAACCAAATATTTTTTGGTCATCAAGTAAAATTTACCTCTTAACATGGCTAAAGAATGCAATTAAATGAATGATTTACTTTAATTGTTTCACAAAATGATATTTAATTAATTGTAATATTCAAAAATTTCAGTTATTTAAATAGAAGCAAGAGTTTATTTAAAAAAGCGAGGCAACAAGATGACGACAGTCGCTCAAGTATTAAAGAATAAAAATAATTCTGAAATAACCACGATTTCACCAGAAGCAACTGTATTGGAGGCCATCACCTTGATGGCGAATAAAGGTATAGGTGCTGTAGTGGTAGTAAGTGATACTCAGGTCACTGGTATCTTGTCTGAACGCGATTACACGCGCAAAATTGCACTTATGCAACGTACTTCAAACCTGACCACCGTTGCTGAAATTATGACGTCAAAAGTTCTTTCTATCAGTAGTTCTAATACGGTAGATGAATGCCTAGCCTTGATGACAGATCGACATATTCGCCATTTACCCGTAATTGATCATGATAAGTTGGTGGGTTTGGTGTCTATTGGTGATTTGGTTAAAGCGACTATGGACGATCAAAAGGTTCTGATTGAACAACTGCAGCAATACATTTCAGGATAGTTTCCTAGCGCGCAATTAGTTTTTTGAAATTCCTAAAATAGATTCTTTGATTTATTTAATTTTTAATTTTGATCTTTAATTTAAAACTTTAAATAGAAATCTATTAAATAGACTTCTTTCAAAAGTCATTATTCATGTAACGGACTTATCATGAGTATTCCCTCATCCTAACCTTCTCCCAAAGGGAGAAGGGATTTTCACCTATCAATATATGGCCACTCAATGATCATTTTTCGACCGATAAAAGAGATCTAATAACTTCTAAAAAACAAAAACCCACAGCAAGTGGGTTTTTGTTTTTTAGAATTTCCAACTCAAATTTAACGAAATATATTCAATTTAATCCAAGTTTTTCAGCAACGTAATCAGAGTCTTTATCACCACGACCCGATAGGTTCACCACAATATTGATCTCTTTGGCCATTTTAGGCGCTTCTCGAATTGCCCATGCCACCGCATGTGCACTTTCCAAAGCAGGAACTATCCCCTCAACTCGAGATAAAGTCATAAAAGCATCTAAACATTCTTGATCAGTGGCGGTTGCATACTGTGCACGTCCCAAATCTTTTAAGAAACTATGCTGAGGACCGACACCAGGATAGTCCAAACCAGAAGCGATAGAATGAACAGGCAAAGGTTCACCATTTTCATCTTCAAGTACATAACACGCCATACCATGAAGCTCACTCGGTTTACCTAGGGTCAAAGTTGCTGAGTGCTGATTCGTATCCAAACCATGACCAGCAGGCTCTACGCCCACTAACTTAACCTCAGGATCATTTAAAAAGGCAGTGAATGCACCTACTGCATTTGAACCACCACCGACACAAGCAACGATATAATCAGGATGCTTATTAAAACGAGCTTGAGTCTGAACTTTTATTTCATCACCAATAATGGCTTGAAAGTCACGCACCATCTTTGGAAATGGATGAGGTCCAACCACAGAGCCAATCGCGTAAATAAAATCTTTAGGATTTTTTAAATACTCTTCAAATGCACTATCAACGGCATCTTTCAATGTCGCAGTACCACGGCTCACAGCAATGAGATTTGCACCTAAAATCTTCATTTTTACGACATTAGGATGTTCTTTTTCAATATCCACCTGTCCCATATGAATTTCACAGGGAATACCGACCAATGCACATGCAGTTGCTAAAGCAACGCCATGCTGACCAGCACCTGTTTCAGCAATCACTTTCTTTTTACCCATGTATTTAGCGAGTAATGCCTCACCTAAACAATGGTTAATTTTGTGTGCGCCAGTATGATTTAAGTCTTCACGTTTTAAATAAATCTGCGCTCCACCCAACTGCTCAGACAAACGTCTTGCATGGAACAATGGACTCGGGCGGCCAACATAATGCGCAAACAAATCATTCAATTCATTTTGAAATTCTGCTGTATGTCGAATCTCTTCGTAAGCAAGGTTAATTTCATCCATTGCTTGTTTTAAATGTGGCGGAATAAATTGTCCACCATACTCACCAAAAAAACCGTCTTCGTTGGGTAATGCAATGCCATTGATATGATGATCCATGTGAGATCCTTTTACATTTTTCGATAACAAATTAGATAACAAATTAGATAACAATAAATTTAAATCAAATCACAGTACAAACTCAGTGCACACAAAAATCTTAGCGTGCTAGATATTTGGTCATATCTTCAAGACCTTTGAGACTCATTGGATACATGTGATCTTCAAACAATTGCTTAATCAGGCCTATCGTCTGAGTATAATGCCAATAATTTTCAGTTTCAGGATTGAGCCAAGCCGTTTTTTCATAATGCTGGCGTAGACGCTTTAACCAAATTTCACCAGATTCCTCATTCATATATTCGACTGAACCACCTGCTGAACGCAGTTCATACGGGGCCATACTGGCATCACCAACAACAATCACACGATAGTCTTTTCCATAGGTATTAAAGAGATCGTGAGTATTCATTTTTGTAGATGAGCGACGGTGGTTATCTTTCCAGACATAGTCATATAAACAATTGTGGAAGTAGAAATACTCAAGCGTTTTAAATTCTGTTTTTGCAGCACTAAAGAGTTTTTCGCATTGTGCAATATAGGCATCCATAGATCCACCTACATCAAACAAGATTAAAACTTTCACGCGATTACGACGTTCTGGAACCAGCTGAACATCCAAAATACCCTGCTTGGCTGTTTCTTTGATGGTGAGATTTATATCCAACTCTTCTGCGGCACCTTGTCGGGCAAATTTACGCAAACGGCGCAGCGCCATTTGCATATGCCTCGTACCCAAAATTTGATCATCATCTAAATTTTGGTACTTACGTTGCTCCCAGACTTTTACTGCCGATTTTTTACGACCAGGGCCACCAATGCGAACACCTTCAGGATGATCACCATAGGCACCAAAAGGTGAAGTTCCACCCGTGCCAATCATACGATTGCCACCTTGATGCTTTTTATGCTGCTCACGTAAACGTTCTTCAAACATCTTCAGGAGATCTTCAAGCGAACCCGCTTTTAAAAGTTCTTCACGCTGTTCTGGGGTGAGATGCTTTTCTAATAATTCTAAATCAAACCATTCTTTGGGTAGGAGCTCAATCTTTCTCAAGAGATCGTCTAGATCAAAGGTTTCAATGCCTTGAAAATAGTCTTTAATGGCACGATCATATTTATCAAAGAAACGCTCATCTTTAACCATGACCGTTTTAACCAATTGATAAAATTCATCTTGATTCGCAAAGACCAAACCCTGACTTACCGCATGGTTCAAGTCAATCAATTCACGCGTCGAAACGGGAATCCCGTATTTTCGCAAGGTATAAAATAATCTTACGAACATCTGTGCGACCCTTTTTTAACGACGTGTCATAAAGGCAAGACGCTCTAACAACTGAACATCTTGCTCATTTTTAATCAATGCACCATATAAAGGCGGAATCGCCTTGGATTTATCATGATTGCGTAACACATCTTCAGGCATTTCATCTGCCATTAACAAACTTAGCCAATCAATCAATTCCGAGGTTGAAGGTGGTTTTTTCAAGCCTGGTACAACGCGTAATTTGAAGAACACTTGTAGGGCTTCATTGACCAAACTTGTTGAAATATTTGGGAAATGTACCGCAATAATTTCACGCATCGTGGCTTCATCTGGAAACTCAATATAGTGAAAGAAACAACGACGTAAAAACGCATCAGGTAATTCTTTTTCATTATTCGAAGTAATAATCACAATCGGTCGTTGCGTTGCAGTGATGGTTTCACTTGTCTCATACACAAAGAACGACATTTTATCGAGTTCATGCAACAAATCGTTTGGAAACTCAATATCTGCTTTATCTATTTCATCGATCAGTAAAACGCAGCGCTCTTCGCTGGTGAATGCATCCCAAAGCTTACCTGGTTTTATATAATTTTTAATGTCATATACACGTTCATCGCCTAACTGACTATCACGTAATCGTGATACAGCATCATACTCATACAAGCCCTGCTGCGCTTTTGTCGTAGACTTAATATGCCAAGTGATGAGTTTTAGACCTAAACTTTGAGCAACTTCCTCAGCGAGTAAAGTTTTCCCTGTTCCAGGTTCACCCTTAACCAATAAAGGCTTCTGTAAAGCACGAGCCGCCTTAACAGCAAGTTTTAAGCTATCAGTCGCAATATACTGATCCGTACCTGAAAATTGTTGAATATCGACAGACATGTTTTAACCTTATTTTTATTAAAGTGGTGATGTTCTATTGCTGAGCATTTTGTTCTGGATTGATTTTTTATTGGATGAATATTTGGACCAAAAATAGCCAATGACGAAGCCCACACCTGCAACAAAAGCAATGAGTGAGAAATTAGACCAAATTAAAGGCGAATCTTTAGTTAATATGCCAAAAACCAAACCAAAAAATGCGGGTGCAATAGCAGAGTTAGGGCCTTCAGAAACTGTTGGCGTTGCCAAAATTGCGAATATCAGAATCCAAGTGATTCCGCCTAATGGTGAAGGTAAACGTTTAGCGATTGAATACCAACACCATAAGATGATTAAAGTACCAAGAACATAAACTGTTATGGCAATACTGTCTTCTGGAATAGCGTCAAGTATTGATAAAAATTGAGTCCATATTCCTGATAAAGCTTCAAGCACCGCGTAATCCCTCTGGTTCTACAGCATTCGGGTTAATTAAACCTTCTGGTGGTAGTTGTAGAAAATAACCATTGGTTTGAATAGAGTCCATAACATGCAAAACATTCGCACGGGCTAATTTCTTCTCTTCATGCAACTCAATTGACATCACAAATGTCGCACGACCAAATGCACTTTTTAAGGCATCGGATAATACTGCCAGCGGATCTGCTTGCTCATTTGTTTCAGTAGATTCAGCGCGAGCAACGTAAAGATACATTTCGTCTTTTTTACTCGATTTAAAGATTTCACACCACATTTTTACAACACCAATAAAACTCAAAATAAAGCATACAGGAAAATTATATGCGAAACATTAACCTTTTTTAACGCAACAGTCGTCTTTTTAAATGACTGTAAATTCTTTGACCAATCGTAGCATTACTCACGCTAATCGACTTTTTAATCATCTACTCGCATTTGTAAGCTTAAATAATCTGCGTCGTTATTAAGCATCTGAATTAAAGGCTTGGTTAATAAATCATAACGCCAGCCAAGTAAATAATCAGGTAAATCTTGTTCATCTCGTTTAAAAACCACATGCTGATATAGCGAACTTAACCATTTTTTACGCATGATGACTTCTTTCGGAATTTGAATATCTAAAGCAATATTTTCAATCAGGGTGTCAACATCATGGGTCACGTCTTTAGATGAATGACATGGCTTCATTTAAAGCATTGGCCAAACCTAGTGCACCTTGTTTATTTTTCATAATCAAATGCAATGCCATGCGCTGAGCCGATTTCGGCCCAACACTTGGCAATATTCTTAGGCCTTGTACAAGTTGATCAAATCGATCACTAAACACAATAAGATTCCTTAGAACATTCCTGCAAGACCAGGTGGTAGACCCATACCCGTATTCGCACTTTTCATTTTTTTTTCTGACACTAATTCAGCTTGACGTGCTGCATCATTCATTGCTGCTGCAATCAAGTCCTCAATCATATCGGGATCATCCTGCAAAAGTTCTGGATTGATTTCGATACGTTTAACAACATTACGGCAAGTCATCGTTACTTTAACTAAACCACCGCCTGCTTCAGCATGAACTTCAGTCTGCGCAAGCTCTTCTTTCGCTTTCTTTACGTTCACTTCCATATCTTTTTGCATGCGCTGCGCTTGTTGCATAAGCATATTAATGTTCATAAAACTCTCCGAACAAAAAATTTAAAAACTTTAAAAGATCTTAGATAAGATCCAAACCACGTTGAATGTCTGCAATGATATCATCTGCATCTTCTAAACCAACAGATAATCGTATTAAACCTTCAGAAATACCCGCTGCTTTTTTAGCATCATCCGATAATTTGCCATGTGTGGTGGTTGCTGGATGGGTAATCGTCGACTTCGCATCCCCCAAATTACCCGTTATAGAGATAAATTGAGTATGGTCAATGACTTTCCAAGCACCTTCTCGTCCACCTTTCACTACAAATGAAACGATTCCACTAAAGCCTTTTTGCTGTTGTTTCGCCAGTTCATGACCAACGTGATCTTCTAAACCTGCAAAATATACTTTTTCAACGTTGTCCTGTGTCTGTAACCATTCCGCCACTTTTTGCGCACTTTCAGAATGTGCCTTCATTCGGATACGTAAGGTTTCAAGACCTTTAAGAAATACCCAAGCGTTAAATGGACTCATTGAAGGCCCTGTGGTACGCACATAGCCAAACACATCTTCAAGTAGTTTTGAATTGCCCACAACTGCGCCACCCAAAGCTCGACCTTGTCCATCTAAATATTTGGTTGCTGAATAAACCACAAGATCTGCACCTAACTTCAGAGGCTGCTGTAAAACTGGTGTACAAAAGCTATTGTCGATCGCAAGCAGTGCATTATTGGCATGTGCAATGTCTGCTAAAGCACGAATGTCTGCAATTTCTGATAAGGGATTTGATGGAGATTCGACAAATAATAGTTTTGTTTCTGGACGTATCGCATTTTTCCAAGCATTCAAATCGGTTAAATCGACAAATTCGACGGCAACACCGAACTTGGAAATATATTTTTCAAATAATGCGACAGTCGAACCAAATACTGCACGTGAGCAAATCACATGATCGCCAAGCTTTAAGAATGACATTGCAACGGCCATAATGGCAGCCATACCTGTACTTGTCGCCACTGCACGCTCAGCACCTTCCATTGCCGCTAAACGTTTTTCAAACATAGCGACTGTCGGATTGGTGAAGCGAGAATAAATATTCCCAGGTTCTTGCCCAGAAAATTTAGCAGCAGCTTCAGCAGCATCTGCATACACAAAAGATGAAGTTAGAAAAATTGGCTCGGCGTGCTCACCTTCAAAACTGCGTGTATGGCCTGTACGAAGTGCTAAAGTATCAAGTTGATATTCAATGTCGTCTTGGTGGCTCATGTGTACGAATCAGTCGATAGACTGCCTTTGTAAATAATTGCCAACATTTTGAGCGCCTACGGCATTTAAGGTCAAGGTAAAATATATAAATATCGCTTACACTTCGAACAAATCATATGAATATGAGACATTACCTCCTCATGCAACAACTCAAAGATCGCTGGCGCGAAAAGCAAAGTAAATTAAAAAACTTAGGCACTCGCGTATTTTATGGAAAATCTCTGGTCTTATCACAAGCGACAAGTTACGAGGTTATTGGAAAATATAACAACAGTAAAATTCGCTACTATGCATCCCCGAATAAGAAGTTCGCTGAACCTCTTGTGTTTGTTGCACCCTTAGCGATTAAGATGGATATCTATGATCTATATCCTTATCGTTCTCTGATTAAATATTATATTGAACAAGGATTTGATGTCTATTTATTGGATTGGGGTCATTTTAATTACCAAGATCGAAATTTAGATTTTTTAAGTTTTATTGAACATGCCATCCCCAACTGTATCGAACAAATTCGTGCCCATTCAGGCTCTGAATTGATTTCTCTGCATGGCTGGAGCATGTCTGGCATTTTTGTTTTATTGTATGCAGCATTACAAAAACCCAATTACATTAAAAATTTAGTGATTTTGGGAAGTCCTATCGACAGTTATGCTTCAGGGAGTATTGGAAAACTGTATGCCCGAGTGAATCGTTATCTCAATCGTAATCCTGCTTTACAACGTAAAATTTATGCGGGTGGTTTGCCAAAACGTTTACTCCACACCCCAGGTATTCTTAATGCCGTTGGTTTTAAAATCTTAGATCCGAAAGGTTGGTATGAAGGTCATAAACAACTATTAACCAATTTAGATGACACCAAGTTATTACATGAACATGCAACTTTAGGCTATTTTTTAAACCACATGATTGATTATCCTGCTGGAGTCAATCAAGACATGCTTTTTAATGTTTGGTTAAGAAATCCACTCCATCAAGGCTTTATCGAATTAAAAGATAAGAAAATAGAGTTAAAAAATATAGACTGCTCTCTGTTTGTTGGCGCGGGTCGTAGCGATCAAATGGTCACAGCTGACGCTGTTAGACCATTGACTGAATTGACAAGTAGCCCAGATGTCACGTTTACTTTAATCCCTGGGGGGCATTTGGGTTTAATGTCGAGCCAAAAAAGTGCAGACGAGTTTTGGCCAAAACTTTCTGAATGGTTAGCACAAAGATCCACGCCTTTATAGATAGATCACGCTATAGAAAGTAGAGAAAAAATATGACAACAGTTGCATTTATTGGTTTAGGCGCAATGGGTTACCGCATGGCAGCCCACTTACCTCAACACTTTGAATCCGTCTTGGTATGGAATCGAAATTTTGAAAAAGCCAAACAACATGCAACTGAGTTTAATACTCAAGCAGTCTCTTTAGATGAAGCCGCTCAAGCAGACATTATTTTTTCATGCTTACCCACCAGTCAACACGTAGACGATATTATTCATCAATTAGAGATGAAATCTGGTGCAATTTGGGTGGATTGTACCAGCGGTGTACCCGAAGCAGCACGTCAACAAGCTGCATATCTAAAGTCTAAAAATGTCTCTTTTTTAGATGCTCCAGTCAGTGGTCAAACAATTGGTGCAGAAAATGCGACCTTGACCTTTATGGTTGGCGGACAAGCTGAAATATTTAAACAAGCCCTTCCCGCAATGCAAGCAATGGGTCAATTGATTAAGCATGTCGGTGAATCTGGTGCTGGCTTTGCGGTGAAAGCTGTAAACAATATGTTACTTGCTGTACATTTATGTGCAGCTGCAGAGGGCTTTACAACACTAAAAGCGCATGGTGTAAACCTGAATGAAGCGCTTGATTGCATCAATGCATCAAGTGGAAAAAGCGGTGTCACTGAAAATGTTTTACCACAACGTGTTTTCAATCGTAGTTTTCCGAATACCTTTGCCCTGCCTTTATTAGCCAAAGATACGGGGATTGCAATCGACCTTGTACGTCAAGCAAATCTTTCTGCACCCATCATCAATCTCACACAGAATTTAATTCAAGTTGCGCATGCGACTGCTGAAGTAAATAGCGACTTTTCCGCTGCAGTAAAAATGTATGAATCATGGAGTAAAATTACCTTAGAATAATTATTAGCCATTGAAAACCCTTTAGATGGACTTATAATAGCTATAGTGACAATACAAAAAATGTCCATTTGAGGGTTTCTCATGAATAAATTATTTGTTTCGATTATCGCTGCATGTTCTATGTCAGTTGGGGTAAATGCTCTTGCTGATACAGCAAAAGAATGTGAAAAATTAAAAAATGACCACAATGTCATTTATGCGGCTAAAGGTTTTTGCTTCAAGGATCCTGAAGCTAAAGCTAAATTTGGTGACGAGAATTGCAATACAACTAAACCTAAATTCTCTGAAAAAGAGCAACAAAAGCTTGACTCGATTAAGGCTCGTCAGAAAGAATTGAACTGTAATTAATATCGTTCAACCATTGACAGCAAGGAATTGAAATGACTTACGATGATCAAAATATATTTGCACGAATACTACGCAATGAGCTTCCTGCAATTAAAGTCTATGAAGATGATCAAGTTCTAGCATTTATGGATATTATGCCCCAAGCTGAAGGTCATACTCTTGTGATTCCAAAATCACCCGCAGTAACCTTATTAGATTTGGATCCTCAGGAAGCGGCATATACCATTCAAGTCGTTCAAAAAATTGCTAAAGCAATGGAAAAAGCATTAGACGTAAAAGGTATTGTTTTAATGCAGCTTTCAGGCGCTGCTGCTGGACAAACCGTACCTCACGTGCATTTCCACTTGATCCCAAGTTCTGTTCATGAACTAGGCAAACATGGTGTGCAAATGGGTGATCAAGATCAAATTAAAGTTTTAGCAGATAAAATTAAAGCCGCACTTTAGTCTGAGATTTAATATTTACACCTTAATTTTTTGATCTTTAAACACTGATCAACAAATAATGATCACAATATATTGATGATTTAATGAATGGAGCTTAGGCTCCATTTTTTTATTGAGGCACTTTCTTATTTGTACAGTCCCTTGCTGTGCTTAGTTTCACTGGCAAGATTATTTTTACTTCTATGATTATCGTTAATGTTTTTACTCAATATTCATCGTCTAAATTAATTTAATAAATTTGAAATAAATCCTTAATATGACTGACTTATTTGTGAACGATACTGAGCTCCATTAGAGAGCAGTAGTTACAACTATAAACCTACTGCTCATGCTGACTCGATAATAAAAGTCTTAATTGGAGCAACACAAATGAAAAAAACACTTTGCGCACTTGCAATCGGGGCATCTATTTTAACACCTGTTATTTCTAATGCAGCAGATGTAAAAATTTATGGTCGTGCACACATCTCGTTAGATTATTTAGATGATGGAAAAGATTATAACGATGTTGGACTTTCTTCGAACTCATCGCGTTTAGGTTTTAAAGTAGAACAAGAACTTGAAAATAATATGACCGTATTTGGTCAAATTGAACAAGAAATTAATTTCGCGAGCGGTGGTCAAAACTCAGGTACAGATTTTGCAACTCGTGATACTTTCGTGGGTCTCAAAGGTGACTTTGGTCAAGCGCGTGTAGGTCGTTTTGATAGCCCATTTAAAGCAGCACGCGGACCTGTAAACTTCTTCGGTGATCAAGTTGGTGATTTACGAAATGTCACTCGTGCAGGAAATTTGCGTTTTGATGAGCGTAATGAAAATACAATTGAATATAAATCTCCAAAATTAGGTACTGGCTTTAACGTTATAGCAGCATTATCTTTACATGAAGGAAACTCAGCAGGTTATGTAGAAAATACAGCTGATAACCTTAAAGGCGACACTAAAAAGAACAAAGCTTATGATTTAGCTTTAACCTACAAAGAAGGTCCAATTGATTTCGCTGCAGCATATGAACATTATGAAGAAGATGCGACTCGCGGAGAACGTGATGGTATACGCTTAGCAGGCGCATACAAAATTACGCCAGAGTTGAATGTGGGTGGTCTATATCAATACCTTACTCATGACAATGATGTCGTTAATCCAGATGCTCAAGTGATTGGTATCGCTGCAGATTATAAATTTGCGCCTAAAACTTATGTTCGTGGTCAAGTCATGCACCGTGACGTAGATGCTGAAGATGCTAATGCTACCCTTATTGCAATTGGTCTTGAGCACCGTCTTGACAAAGCTGTACGCATCTATGGCAACATTGCTACAGTTTTGAATGACAAAAACTCGAGCTTAACGCCTTGGGAACAAGCACGCACAAATAACGTTAAAGGTTTTAAAGGTGAAGACTCACTAGGTCTTTCTTTAGGTTTCCGTTACGATTTCTAATCATAAAAACCTCTAATCAATCATTATAAAAGACAGCCATGTACACCATGGCTGTCTTTTTATTCCTTAAATTTAAAAATCTAATTTAGTTAAAAATCTAATACTCTGACATTAGATATATTTTAATAAACCTCTTTCATAAATCAAAAATCATCATTGAGTGGTAATACATTGATCTGTAAAAACTCCTTCTCCCTTTGGAAAAAGATTCAGATGAGGAAATAATCATGATGATTTTGTTGTGTGAATAATGATGTATGAAAGAAGTCTAATATCAATTCAATTTTAAGCCCTAAGTAGCTTCATCCATTTGAATCGATCAAAATCGTTTATATCAAATTAATTTAGCTAAATTATCTCCCTTCTGTCGTGGAGCTTTTACAACGAATCATTTGGTTGAAAAATTTATGATGCTCTTTGACCATATTTAAATTATTGTTTAAATCTTGACATGATCATAAGTTCTATTTGATACATTTTATAAAGTTCTTTAGCGTCAATATACCAATAAGCAAGTCTCACTCCTCTCCTTGGAAAAGTTAAGGATAAGGGGTGAATGATTTTGCACTTCGAACGATAATCTAAGTTCGTTAAAAAATGACTTATGAAAGACGTATTTTATTTACTGAATCTTAATTGGTCCGTTAGTTTAAAATGTTGAACTGCAAAATAAACCATCATGATGCACATCACCATAATCAATAAATAATATGGATAGCTTTGATTGATTTGATATAAACCTGTACTTAACAACGGTCCAACCACAAAACTAATAGCTTGCGTTGCAGTACAGAAACTCGCTACTTTGGTTTGAAATTGATTGGGTGCAGTCTGTGCTGCGCCTGTAGTGAATGCTGGAAGCAGACAGGCAACAGAGATTCCGTAAAGCACATAAGTGAGTTGGAAAACGATTAATTGATCAGTAAATAGCGTAATCATTAATGCAAGCACCATACTACTCAGACCCACCCAAAGTAATCGTTGCAAAGACCATTTTAAATATTTAGAAATCAAAATTTGCATGAAAACCAATGCTACACCCACAATCAGTGAACATTGCGCAAAGTATACTGCGACTTGTTCAACACTGACTTGAAACTTATCCTGTATATAAAAACCAGCCGTCAAATTTAAAGTCACAATTGCTAAATATAATGAAAAACCTAAACTTAACCATGGGTAACACTTTTTGATATTCCAATCAGTTTTAGCATCAACTTCAACATCAACTTGTTGATTATGATCCGCTTCGATGATTATATTTTTTATTGATTTATTATGTACTTGGTGTTGTTCTGAACCTGCAATTGAACTCGATTGATCAAACAAAAAAACAATCATCACACTCATAATGAGCAATATAATCACCGCTGCCCATAACGGCGTTAGTATCCCCCAATATAAAAGCACCGTAGTCATTAATGGACCAAGGATTAATCCTAAGCTATTTAAAGCACCAAACTTTGACATTGTTTGCGATCTTGTCTTTTCATCAGAAAAACTGGTCATCACATAACTTTGTAATGCAATTTGAGGCATTGCCATAAAAATACCGGTTGATGCCCGAGCAACCATGAGCAAAATAAATAATATGAGTAATGAAAGTTGAGTATTCAGACCGTACATTAAAATAGCTGTGAATAGCCCCCAAGTGATGGCCATTCCCACAAAACCAATACTGAGTAATTGATAAATTGAAAATTTATTTTGATGTTTTGAAATATATATCGCAGCAATGGCCATGAGCAAAGCTCCCACTGAAACCATTGCACCAGCTTGAATTTCAGACAATTTCAGTTGACGAATCAATGGCGCTAATAGTGGCAAAATCATTGAAAAACTTGCACCATTGGCCAAACTAGCCGCGATAAAGATTTTATTTTTTCTATTCGTCATTTTCTTTTATTCCAAGAATGATTCTAGTCTGTATAAGTCTGAAATATTTATATTTTAAATATTAATAATTTTTAATTAATTGATTTAAAAAGAGGTAGTTAAAACTACCTCTTGGATATGTCTATAGATTATTAATAAGCGTCATTAATACTTCAAGCTATAACTCAATCCATAGGTTCTGCCTTGCGCTGCTAAACTAGAAATAGCGCCATATACAGGTGCGACAGATTGACTATAAACCGACTTGTAGTCTGTATTCCATACATTGTAGACCCCAAATCCAACATGGCCTGGACCTGCTTTTGCATTGGCAATGACATCCATCGTCGCAAAGCCTTTTATTTCCGCAGGTGGTTTAACTTTTAGAGCATTTTCAACAGTCGTATTGAATGAATTACCATCTTTAAAAGCTTCATCAGTGCCGGCTACAGCAAGTGCTTGTACACGTAAACTCATATCGTTATCAAATTGCCATTCAGAGAATACGGTTCCTTTTAATGGTGCAACACGTGTTGCATCTAATTCCTGCCATTTACCATTTGTATTTTTAAATTGGCCTCTGGTATATGCAGCCGTTGCTCCAACTTTCCACATATTAGAAATAGGATACTGAGCATTTACCTCTAAACCATAGATACGTTCATCTGTATCAATAATTTCTATATTGTAATTTGGCGCACCTCTAAATTTCACAGATTTATCTGAATCATTGTAGAACGTACTCACGCCTAAATTTGCACCACTTTCACTTTGTAACCGCCATCCTAATTCATAGTTATTCACTTTGATTGGCTCAATATTATTACTGGTTACTACAAATGTTGCAGGAACATCGCGCAACATACGCTGTACATCTGGCAGACTGAAGCCCTGTGAAAAATTCGCAAATACTTGTTGTTGATCATTTAAATGGTATACCCCACCCATATTGAATAATGTCGCATTATGTTTAATTTTTCCACCAGCCAATGGTTTGGATTCATATCCTGCAATTGAGTCAGCAACAATGGCTTCAGGATAAGGCGTTGAATTAGATACATCGCTATCAATTCGCTCATGACGAATACCAGCCTGTAAATCAATTCGATCATTAAGCTGGTAGTCACCTTGTATAAAACCGCCTAATTTTTGAATTTTAACATCTGGACCCATTGCATAAGTTTTGGCAGGTCGATAATTCAAACCATTACTTGAAACAAATGTATTTCTGTCATAAGCCTGCCCCTCTTGAGCATTGTTTTCATTCTCAAAATCTAGACCATAACTTAGTTTTAAAGACTGATTTGAAATTTCGAAGTCTTTCTGTAATGCAAGACGTGCTCCCCAAACATCAATATCAGTATTGGATTGCATTATTACTGGCATTCCACCGCCTGGCAATGCAGCATGAGGTAGCATAATTGCTGAAGGGAACCAACGTGCTTGTTCTTTACGATAATAAGTTTCTGCTGTGAGTCCTTGCCCCATAACATCATCATGACTGTACTGAACATTGGTAGACCAACGTTCAGTATGAGGTTGATCTTGTAGTTGCAATCCATATAAAGCTTTCAAACTCGGTTGGGCACCAGCAAATAAGACGTTTAAATTTGGACCATAATCAGGCGCATAATCACTATCTTGTTTATCAAGATAATATTGCGCACCAATACTTAATCTCTGCACATCACTAATATCCCAACTTAAACGACCATTAACATCGATCGTTTCAGTATCTTGTCGATCTGTCTGCGCAATTTCAGGTCCAATACGACGTCCACGACTGTCTTGAATTTCTCCACGCTGACTAAAGTTTGCACCAAATGCGCCTTTAAGAGCGCCTTGATTAAACAATATTGATTGTGAGACTTCATAGGCCAAAGCATCAGAATTAAAATTATCGCCTGAAGTTAGACCTAGTTTTGTTTCGAAATTAATTGGATCATCTCCACCTCGCTTGGTGATGATATTAATGATGCCGCCTGTCGCTCCTGAACCATAAATACTCGTTGAACCAGAAACAACTTCGATTCTTTCAATCATTGCTGGACTGATACTGTTTAATTGACGAGAACCATCACGTGATCCAGTTTGCGGAACGCCATCAATCATGTATTGAACTACACGTCCACGCATGGTCATGCCGTAGTTAGACGTTGTACCACTGCTTGGTGTTAGTGATGGAACTAAAATACCCAGAATATCTGCCGTACTCTTACCTGCATTTGATTGTTTCTCTATTTCAACTTGATCAATGCTATAAACAGTACCTGCAATATTCGCAATACTCTTCTCAGATCTTGTTGCTGTAGTCACTATAGGTGCCAGTTTAGAAGCTGAACTAACTGTTTGACTATCGCTCTTTTTCGCTACTGTTCCTGCAACTTCATCTTGAGCATAAAGCTGAGTACAAATTGCCAATGTTAAACATGTCATTTGTAAAGGGAATGATATTTTTTTCATGATTAATCCTGAATGACTTTAGGTGTTGTGTGGGGTGTTATTTGAGTTTTTATTTTTGAAATGATTATTTGGCTGATAATGACGCTGACAATAGATGCAATGGCAAGCACTAAGTAAAAATTCCCGTAGCCCAGTGATTTTGCAAGGAAGCCCGATGCTGCTCCGCCAATGAAATACACCAATAATTCAAAACAAACGAGGATGGTAAAATCTGTTCCTGCTTGTTCTTTAGAACTGGTTTGCATGAAATAAGCGTATAAGGAGGTCATAGCGATGTAACGAATCGCCAGCATAGAGACGACAAATACACCGAGTAACAGGTGCCATTGATCTAACCAACCTAAAATGACAGCTGTACCGATTAATGCATACAAAAAAGTTCGCCCCCAACCGGCCCAAATTAATAGCTTGGTTGCATCAATTTTTTTAAGCAAAAATGCCGCCGTAACCGCAGCAAGTAAACCTACTCCTGCTCCAATCACAGACATCAACACACCGATTTGCGATAGAGACCATTTTTGATCAATTAGCATGGGGTTCAGCATGGCCATCGCAGGTGCTTCAACCACGCGATAACACACGATGAGCAACAATGCCCACAAAATCTCTTTACGCTTAAATGCTTTCTTTAAACTCGGGATGGGTTTAGAAATGGCATGTTCTTCATTGTCTTCTTTAATAAAAAATACGGCGAACATTGTCATCGCTGTCATTGCAGCTAAACATATGAGTGCCGTCTTCCAGCCATAATATTGATAAAGCCATAAGGTCGCTGCCCCACCAATCATACTGCCTAAAGCAACCCCCATACTTTGTGCCATACTGCCAAGTCGATACTCGGACTCACTCAGGCGCTCTACTGTATAGCCATCAATGGCAATATCTTGGGTAGCTGCAAAGGTTGAAATCCACAATCCCACGATGATGAATACACCTAAGCCATAATCGAACTGTGTGAGTGCCAACGCAACAACACCAAGCACTAAGGCTATCTGGGTAAACAACAACCAGGTTTTTCTTTTTCCCAATTTTTTAGAATAAAAACGATCGATATACGGTGCCCAGAAGAACTTAAAAGCCCAAGGAATATAGAGTAAGGACAACATACCAATCCAACGTAAATCGACGCCTTGATGACGAAGAATCGCTGGCAAAGCCACGTTGTAAAAATACAAGGGTAAAGCATGTGCTAAATATAAAATTACAACAACGCCCAAGCCCAATGCAGTCACTTTCTCTACAGGATGTGATGCGGTTTGCTGTTGTTTTAAATTATTTTCTACAGGTTTTATGGATGATGTCATGATTTGCATATCCACTGCTGCACAGCCCATTGCAGTGCAGAAGTTTGGTCTAAGGAAACGAAATAAGGCACTCGCCATGCACTATGCAAAGCGGGTGTATTCAAACGCACTTGATCATCTTGGTCTTGTGCAATACGCGCTAAACCCAGACAATATTTAAAAAAATCCAACTTATATTTCTTATACCAAACGGCTTGAATCTGACGATACTCGTCAGGAAATGTGGTATTCACAGCCGTCTGCATCACCAAAACAAAATATTGTTTTTTGAGAAAGAAACGTTCAAATTGACTTAGCCATTGTTCAAAATCTTCTATGCTGACCTGACCAGAAAAGCGCATATCCAAAATGTGCATGTGAGTACACAAATAACTCATAGTGCAGTCTCAGTGTGTGAAGACTGTTGTTGAGCGATTGGGTTTATGTCGCTTGAGTCTGAAGATGCATTATTCTTAATTTGGCTTTGTTGAAACTGTTGAGATTCAACAAGGAAATGACCATATTTTTGATAAAATTTATCTCTAAAACAGTAATACAGCATTGCTGTTTTTTCAGGCATCGGAATCAACCGTTGAGCTTCATAGCACAGCTCCTCGACCACAGCAGCATAAGGTTTAACTGTATGATCTGGCTCACCGACGATCTTTTCAGATTCAGCATTTTCAAAAATATAAAAACTCAATAAACGCATCACTGGACGTAAATAGCCCTTACCAAAAACAGACTTTTCCCCAAATAATAAATGCCAACCTAGATCCAAATCATCGCCTTCATAATAACGACCTAATCGATCACGCTTACCTTCATAAATTTCGGTATACCCGACATCCTCTCCATTGACCCCTACAATCAATAGTCGATGATGGTCATCAGCCAGCATGCGGTCATAGTAAACTTGTAAGTCTAATTCGGGCTTATTTAGTTGCCATTGTGGAATCACGTGCGGTTCATTCATCCATTTGTGTAACAACGGAATATCTTGCGGATATTGAACCTGACGCAAGTAAAAATGCGTCTCATTCTCATAATATTCATAAAAATCTGGTAATTGCTGTGATAATGTTTTCATCATAAGTCCTGAATTATGCGCTTAAACTTGAAGCTATTTTTTGTTGATCATCTGAGGCTGATGTATTGACAGCGGTAATATTTGACCACTTTTCTAAAGTTATGGGACTGATTGGATTTGCCATAGGATCGAGGAATACAGGCACTGGACGCTCTGCTTCATCGTTATAACTGGTGGTAAATAATCGAACTCGGTTCAAACAAATTTTTTCAAATTCTTCTCTAAACATTGCAAATTTTTGAATTCGATTTTCCAGTTCTGGATGCGCACTATGAAATTCAGCAATGACATCTGAAATGACTTGCCAAAATTCCACTTCATTCAACTCAGGATAATCTTGCAAAAATACATTACAGATATAGCGGTAATGCACGATGAACAGTCCGGTAAATATAAAGTGACTGAGTTCTAAAGCGGGATGTCGAAGTAAAATTTTGCCTTCTTCGGGCAGATCACTCAGTTCAATGAAGTCTTCATCAACCAAATTGACATCATCAATAAAGTCTTTAAGGACCAATTTTTGAGGAATGCCATTTTCATGGACTAACATGGTGTTTTCACCATGCGGAGAAAAAGCCAAACCATATTTGTACAAGCTCACCAATAAAGGTGATACACATACTTCAGCAAAACGTTTTAACCAGTCCAATGGACTCAAACCTGATGCTGTAATTAAGGTTTGTAGTATAGATTTCCCATCAATATCACGATGTAAAAGTGCGGCTTGGGAGAGCACTTTCATATGATTGGGAACATAGGCGGCTACACTTTCACGCCATAGACAACCAAAGAGCTCTTTAAACTGATAAGGAGCACCCTCAATTTGATCATAACAAGGCTGTTGTATGGTCAGCGTTGCCACTTCACCGAGGAAAATGACACCTGTTGCCTTTAAGTCTTGGTCAGTGTCGAGTTTAGATTTAAGCCATTGCGTTACCGCAGGTGCAGCTAAATTACGTTTAGACGGTAAGCCACGATAAACTGCCGTATTAAAAATACTGACCGGCAGCTTGATATAGTGTCTTTTGGGTTCTGTGATATTACATAAGGTACGAATTGACTGCATTGGTACAAAGCTGTCTTGGCTAACGCCCAGCTCAACGATACGCTGATCAACAATTTCATTACTATAGGTCGGCAACAACCATTGATGCCATTGCCATGCGTGAACAGGAATTAAAAAGTAATGCTCGCTATCTAGACCTTTTTCAAGCATGAGCTGTCTAAAGTAATTAATTTCGAACGGATCAAGCTCATGTTGATACAACGTTTTGGCTTGCCATTGATCAGTCGATCTAAACTCGGCTAAATCTTGATGAACAGCCAACCATAAGACTTTAACTTCAGGTGATAGTTCTGGAGCAGCTGATAAATAATCATCATAACCGAAGCCCATACGTCCCTTGCTCATGATGAGCCAAGGATGTCCTCTTAGCATGCCTTCAATTTTAGAATGTGATTCGCGCAGTACTGCTGAACTCGGCAAACGATTAGACTTGAATAAATGTGCCTCAGCAATCCAAGTATTATTCATTTCCTTGATTAAATACGCTTTGGTAAAAGGCTTGATTTCAGCCTGTATTGAAAATGCTGCGATAAACTCGTGCAAATTCCACGCAGGTAACGATTGATTATTCGCGATGACAACGACAGAGTTTTCTTCAATATGCCAATGCCCTAATAGATATTGATAGCCATTGAATTGATAAATATGATGCCCTAATTCAAGCTGATAACGTTGAGTTTTTCTTGAAACTGTATTTTGAGAACGATTTGAGTCCTCTGAATGACCAAGTTCAGAATTAGTCGACTCATGGCTCGCAGAGAGATCTGGAATTTTTTTTACGGTGATAATTTCTTCATATAGAAATTCTGCAATTGCCATTTCAATAAGCCGTTGCCCTGCAGCGCGCCATTCTTTTTGATTAATTTGTAAGGTTGCGAATGTCATATGCTTTTCTCATAATAAGTATGCTGCATGTTTGCGTTCTGATGCTCTGGGTACACGTGCTTTGGATGAACCTGTTCTGAATGCATCTGCTCTGAATAAACCTGCTCTGAATAAACATTAAAAGATTTCTTTTGCGCTTCACTGGCTGTTTTTTGAGGCATTAAGGCTTTTAAATGAGGTTGATACACCTGAATATGCGGATTAGATTCAGGATCAAAATGCTGGAAACACTGCGCTTGTTGCCCCACTTCATAAAGTTCACAACCCACCAGTTGATTTGCAATAATGGCAGCACGATAAGCCCCCATACCCAGATCTGGTGTTACCACGCCATGACTATGCATTTCTAAATTTTGACCAAAAATTAGTCCTTGTCCTGTGTATTTCAGTCGATAGTTTTTACTAATCATCCAATGACCATGCTCATTTTTCTCAATCAAAGGAGTCAATTGACTTAAAAAATCAAATTGTGGAGCGTGATAACCTGTGGCTGCAATAACATGATCAGCATCCAGATAGAACTCGGATCCTGTCGACTTATGCCTAAAATACAATCTGACTTTGTGATCATCGAATACCTTGGCATCGATCAATTCAGCATGTTGATGTAAATGAGTTGAAGACCGCTTTTGACCAATGGTCATGTGATACAGTTTTTGATAGATCGCTTGAATGGTTTTTGCGCTAATCCCTTTATAAAGTAGCGATTGTTCCTTCAATTGATCTTGCTTGGCGGTGTCACTCAGTTCAAAAAAGTGATTCACATAATCAGGACTGAAATGCTCTAAACCTAAAGGTGCATATTCCATTGGGAAAAAACCTGGTGATCGTGTTAACCAGTGCAAATTAAATGGAGCATGATCTGAATCTTCAACAGCCTGACGCTCAAGTAAATCTTGAAAAACTTCGGCCGCTGACTGGCCTGATCCTAAAACCACAACATTGCCCGTAAATTGATTTTTACGATGCGTCATATATTCAGCAGAATGGATACATTGAACTTGCTCAATATTTTGAATTTTTTCTAGGCACTCTGGCAGTCTTGGCACATTCCCTGGACCTATGACTAAATTACGACAGCGATAACGATGCGTAATTCCTCTTTGCTCTACAACCACCTCAAAACCCACGTCTTTAGGATAAATAGCAAGCACATTGGACTGATATTGAATGTTGTCTAATTGATCTGCAACCCATTGACAATAATGGTTATATTCACGGCGAGGAATATGACTCTGTTCTAAAAAGTAAAATTTATATAAGCGTTGTTGATGCTTTAAATAATTTAAAAAACTCAAAGGACTGGTTGGATCAACCATCGATACCAGATCTGCCATAAATGGCACTTGCAATATGGTATTGGGGAGTTGCATACCTGCATGCCAATCAAACTGAACTTTTTTTTCAAAAAATATATAAGATTTTTTTGTTTTTTGATGCAATAAACTGGCAAGACTTAAATTAAACGGCCCTAACCCTATTCCTATAAAATCAAGCATATGCTACCTCCTCGTGTTTAATCCACAAAGGATTGTTTAATTGCACATATACCGATTGCAGTTCTACTGATGCAGTAAGTTCATCTAACTCATGGAGTCGAGTCAGTAAATTGCCTTTATAAGGAATCGTTTTATTAAATAATAAACCTTGAATTAAACTACTGTTTGGATAGATTTTAAGTAACTGTTCTAACGAAGATTTTAATTCTTCCAACAATTGCTGTTCAGTAATATAGCCTGTCGCACCAATCGCATTAATGATTCCAAACAGCGTATTACCAAAGAAGTAATAACTAAATCGTTCATCAACAAAAGCTTGAGATCCAACCGCATACGCTTTATTTTTTAAGGCTGGAAATTGGCTCAGCACTTCTTTTGCCAATTCCTCGATATAGTAAAACCCTTGATTATCACGAAGCCATAATGTTTTAGGCAATCCATGTTCAAGTTCGACCAACACGTTTTGTTGATGCGCTTCAAATGCCATTCCGTATTGATGATATAAATACATTAAAGGTTTTAAGCTGATCTCCAAAAATTGCTGAAACCACGCTAAAGCAAGCTCATAACGTTCAGCTTTTTCATGCACATGATTAGATTTATTTTGTTGAATATTTTCAAAAATCGCATTAAAACGATTCAAATTCTCAGCTGGATGATCCTGACAAAGTGAAGCAATACACGTCACTTGCTGTTCTTTATCAAAAGGCTGTTCTCTAAAAATGCAAATCGTTTCATTGACGACTTGATCATCAATTTTAAGAGCAATCCAAGCAGGATCATTAACAGCTTTAAGCGTCGGACATTGCGCTAGAATATTAAGCCCGAATTGACTATGCCAAAGTTGATGTGTCATTACACCGCGATGACACTCTTTTTCTAGATTAACCCGAATCGAATTGGTGACCATGACGGACAAAGAAGGTTTTAGTTGCCACGGCGCTTCAAATGAAGCCAATGTCCTTACGGAAGTCGTAGGCGAAAATTGCCACGCTTTTTCACCCAATTCAATTAACTTATTTTTTTGTTTGAGCGATTTAAACCAATCTTTAGATTGTAAATATCGAGCTTGCCACGGATGCAACGGCAATAATTTATAATGCATATACTGATTTAAAATATTATTTTCACATTCGTTTAAATGCCATTTGATACTTTTTCTTAACGCTTCAGAAATTGGACTTTCTAGAGAACTGTCTTCAACAATATATTCAGGTGCAATTAACCAAAAATTCAATTGAGTTTTAGCTTCTGCCTCTGGTGAAAATTTCAAACAATCTTCATGAACAAAACCTGTCCTACTTTTGGGTGCAGGATGCATACTATGGCCAAGAATTAATGCTTGTTCAGACTCAATATAGTTTTGCTCGAAATCAACCAAACGATTAAATCGATCGTTCTGATCAACAGCACTTCCAGCAGCTCTTAATATTAGAAATTTCTCTAGAGCATCCCGACTTTGTATCCATCGTTCTAATAAAGAAGCTGAATCTAAGCATTGTGAATTCGTGTTTGGATCTTGCTGAATTAGATCCTCAAGCATTAACGTCGCCACTGCAACACTACTAAACGCTTGAATCCCGCCTTTGATGGACACCTTTGGCAGTTTAGCGAGGCGATGTCGCCCCACAACACTGACATAAGACAGAGGAAATAAAATTTGTGCCTGCAAGCATTCAAGTGGAATAATCAATAACGTCAAGCCTTGGCTAAACGCAATCTGTGTAGAATTTTGCTGATTCATCTCAAGTAAAAACGCTTTGTTTGTTTCTTGAGCGTATGCATTGACTAGATGTTGCATCGCCAGTCGATTGGCTAGCTTTTTCATCTGACCATTTCCTTTATTGAGTTTCAAGACGAAACCTTTGAGTTCAGTGACATTTAATTGTTTTACTGGGTACTTCTGAAAGCACGTTAATGATAATCGTTATTATTTAAAATTGCAGTATTGTTAAGATTTGCTAATGGAGTAGTAATGCAGATGCAAGTCTTTGAATAAATTAGAATGTATATCCGATATAATTTTTTCTGCTTTTAATTATTAAAATTAATGGCATTGGACTTAATGATTAATAAGGACTTTAGAATTGAAATAGTAAATATCAAATGATGAAAACAGCCTTAATTTTAAATCTTGTTCTTTGTAAAATTTAAGCCTTTGTCAAACCTGACCCTTTTTAAATTTTAAGCTCTTATAAAATCTAGGCCTTTGTAAAACCTATAAATTTGTGAAATCTAAAACCTTATAAAACTTGGATCTATGTGAAACCTGAAGCTTTCTAAAACACTCTGTCGATATTATTCCGCTAAGATATCAACAAATACTGCCCCCAACACCTGAGCTAAATTTTGAGGATCTAGGCCAATATCCAAGCCACGTTTTCCTCCACTGATATAAATTTTAGCGAATGATTCTGCCGATGCATCAATGACTGTTTTAAGACGCTTCTTCTGTCCAAGTGGACTGATCCCACCAACCAAATAACCAGTTAATCGTTCTGCATCTTTTGGGTTCGCCATCTGCAATTTTTTACAACCCAATGCATTCGCCACCTTTTTTAGATTGAGTTGATGCTCTACAGGCAATATTGCAACAAAATAGTTTTTTTCATCCGTCACCAATAACGTTTTAAACACCTCATGAACAGATAAATTTAATTTTTCAGCTGCTTCCAATCCAAAGTTTTTAACATTTGAATCATGCTCATATTCATGAATAGAATATTTAATATTATTATTTTTCAGAATCTTAGTAGCTGGTGTCATGTTGATATCAATAAGTAAAATAGACCTGAATTGATTATAAAATTTTTAAAGCAAATTGTTAATCTACTTAGGCTATATATTTTACTTGTAACTCGTGTCTGATCATGCTTAAAATCAATTAAATATAAAATTAATCACAAAAATGTCGACTATATATAAACTTAAACCACAATTTCAAAATCTTCTGCGACCACTTGTTAAGCAGTTATATCGAATCGGTGTGACTGCAAATCAAGTGACCCTCTTCGCCATGTTTGTATCTATTTTTTTGGCTTTTTATCTTTATATGCATTCCTTAGAGCAAACATCCTCTTGGATTTTATTGTTACTCCCGATATGGATGCTTATTCGTATGGCCTTGAATGCTATTGATGGCATGCTTGCAAAAGAGTTTGCTCAACAATCTCAACTGGGTGCATTTTATAATGAGTTGAGCGATGTAATATCGGATACCGCTCTTTATCTATGTTTCATCGGATTTAGTTTCATACAATCTGAATTACTTTTGATTATCGTATTCTTGGCTATTTTAAGTGAATATACGGGGGTCATGGCACCCCTGATTGGAAAAGAACGTCGCTATGATGGTCCTATGGGGAAAAGTGATAGAGCATTTTGTTTTGGACTTTTAACCACAATTATTTTTGTTTTCCCGATCATGTCAGATCACTCCGAGTACCTTATATATCTCTGTAATGGATTACTTTTTATGATGGGTTTATTGCTTGTCGTAACCATCTATAACCGAATTAAAAATAGTATAACAACAGCCATATAATTTTAAAAAATGGATTAATTTATGTATTCCAATACCCACAATACTTTTGTCTCACACGACCAAACTGAACTGTTTTACCAACATTGGCAAAGCACTGTTTCAACTCAAGAAAAACGAGCGATCTTACTGTTTCATCGTGGACATGAACATTCAGAACGTATGGCACATTTAGTCGATGAACTTTCTTTACCCGAATATGATTTTTTTGCTTGGGATGCACGTGGTCACGGTGAATCTCCTGGAGAGCGTGGAGATGCTCCAAGCTTTTCAGCATGTGTTAAAGACATTCAATACTTTGTTCAACATATACATGATAAATACGGCATTGAAGAACACAATATTGCCGTAATCGGTCAAAGTGTTGGTGCTGTTCTTGCTGCAACATGGGTGCATGATTATGCGCCTAAAATCAGAGCCTTATGTTTAGCCTCACCTGCTTTTGAAATCAAATTATATGTACCACTCGCAATACCGAGTTTAAAAGCCTTGAGCAAAGTCAAAGGCAATTTTTTCATCCAAAGCTATGTTAAATCGAGCATGCTCACGCATGATTTAGACAGAGCTAAAAGCTATGATAAAGATCCTAAAATAGCACGCTCTATTTCAGTCAGAATGCTTTTAGGGCTCTATGATGCTTCAGCCCGCATTGTCAACGATGCTCAAAATATATTTGTGCCGACGCAAGTACTTTGTTCTGGTTCAGATTTTGTGGTTCAACAAGCGCCTCAACGTGAATTCTATTTAAAGCTACCGCACCCTCAAAAAGAATTTCATATTTTAGATGGCTTTTTTCATGACACTTTAGGTGAAAAAAATCGCAAAGTTGCAATAGATAAAATCCGTCGATTCATACAACAGTCTTTTGCCAATCCATACCTAGCAGTAGATCTACTCAATGCCGATAAAATTGGTCCGAGCTGTGCAACTGCTGAGAATTTAAGTTCGGCTCTACCGAAAAAATCAATCAAGAATATATTTTGGCAGCTCACCAAAAGCAACCTCAAAATAGGCAGTAAAATCTCTACAGGCTTAAAAATTGGTGAAGATACAGGTTACGACTCAGGGAGCACACTAGATTTTGTCTATCGAAATCAAAGTGAAAGCACCAATCCACTGGGTAAGATTATTGATCGACAATATTTGAATGCAATTGGCTGGCGTGGTATTCGTGCCAGAAAATTAAATATTGAAAACTTATTAGAAAAATATGCTCAAGTACTCATACAAAAACGTAAACCACTCAGAATTTTAGATATTGCTTCTGGACATGGCCGTTATATTCTAGATGCTGTCGATAAACTACCTAAACGCCCTGATTCTATTTTATTACGTGATTATAGTGATATTAATGTTAATGCTGGCCAAGCGATGGTTGCCCAACGGGGTTTAACTGATATTGCTCAATTCATTCAAGCAGATGCTTTTGATAAACAATCTTTAGCCTCTATCAGTCCAAAACCAACGCTGGCTGTAGTTTCAGGATTATATGAACTATTTAGTGATAATGATTTGCTGGCTCAATCCTTGGAAGGTTTATCAAAAGCAATTTCCAAAGGGGGTTTTCTGATCTACACAGGACAAATTTGGCATCCTCAACAAGAGTTTATCGCACGTGCGCTCACTTCACATCGCGAGGGAGATGCTTGGGTAATGCGTTTGCGCTCCCAAGCTGAAATGGATGCTTTAGTTGAACGTGTTGGCTTTAAAAAAGTGGATCAGTGTATTGATGAATTTGGAATCTTTACCGTGTCTGTCGCTCAGAAAATTTAACTTTATAATGAAACAAATGAAATCTAAGTCAGGTTACATCTTTATCTGACTTGGTTTATTTATTAAAAACCAGCTTCAATTGAATTTAAAAAAAAGCGCTTCCTCATCATAATTGAGTGAAATATAAGAGACTGATATATGCAAATTTTAGAAAAACAGTCTGGAACATGGAAATTGGGATTACTCTGCTTAGTTGTACTCGCCCCTTTTTTCTTTATTACTTATGGATTTGCAAATCAATATGCAGCGAATTTAACGGAAGTTGCTTTTATTGTATTTGACTGGGAAAAGCATATTCCTTTATGGTCTTGGACGATTGTACCCTATTGGTCTATCGATCTATTTTATGGGCTCTCCTTACTGATCTGTTGGAATAAATTTGAACTCAAGCAACATGCACTTAGACTATTTTCCGCTCAAATCATTTCAATCAGTTGTTTTTTGCTTTTTCCTCTAAAATTTACTTTTGAACGTCCTGAATTGAGTGGTTTCTTTGGTCTATGGTTTGATGTATTGATGGGTTTTGACAAACCGTTTAATCAAGCCCCTTCCTTGCATATCGTTTTACTGATCATTCTCTGGGATTTTTTTCGTAGACATGTGCATGGTCACTGGAAATACGGAGTTGATTTTTGGGCATTTTTAATTGGCGTTTCAGTATTAACCACATGGCAACATCACTTCATTGATATTCCGACAGGAATACTGGTAGGTGCATTCTGTGTCTGGTTATTCCCACTTGAGGTACGCTCTCCATTCAAAAAACAGAAAGGACTAAAGCTCAGTCCAAAACATTTGAAAATGGGTGTTTTATATCTATTAGGATCTATTTTATTTGCCTTAATTGCCTTTATTTTTAAAGGGATATTTTTATGGTTACTTTATCCTGCATTTACTTTATTAATGGTTTCGATGGCTTATGTATGCGTACGCCCACATTTTTTTCAAAAAAAGAACAATGGTCAAATGACTGCTGCTGCATTTATTTTATTCGCACCATATATATGCGCAGCTTGGTTAAACAGTCGATTATGGACGCATCAACACCCTGAAGATTCTTTTATTATTAACATTGAAAATCGTGAAATACATTTAGGGCGTATTCCACAACAAAAAAATCTTATGAATTATCAGGGTATTTTTGACTGCTGCTCTGAACTTCCAATTGCATATTTAGGAGATAAAATAAAAAACTATAATCAATATTTGAGTTTAGATTTAATTCCAATTTATGCTGATCAACTCGATATTGCTGTTACTCAATTTGATCAGTTATTCAAACACACCCAGCAACTTAATGATCAAAATGATTCAAAAATTCTCATCTTTTGTGCATTAGGTTATTCACGAAGTACATCCGTTTTATGCGCCTGGTTAATCAAACATCAGTATGCTCATAATGCAGAGCAAGCGTTTGAGATTGTTCAGAAAGGCAGACCATGGATCGTTTTAAATACAGTTCAGATTCAACAACTCAATTTATTTAAGTTGAAACTGAATGGACTTGCACCATGAAAATTAACTTTTATGTTCTATCTAAACTACTCGCATCGACCTCAAGTTTAATCACAGCTGGTTATTTCATGTTTGGCTTGTCTATATTGGCGCTTATGCATCTACAAGAGTGCTCTCAACTCAACATATTCATTCTTATGCTATGGATATTTTTGCTTATCGGGATTCATCATTATATTTATATTCGAGTTAAATTTGATTCTGATTTGCTGATTATGATGCATACTGAAGCAGAGTATCAAAGTCTACAGAAATCGACATTTGAATTAGATCAAAGTCTGGTTTTATTCAATTTAATGCCCAGTGCAAAGACAGATCGTGATTGGCAAATTCGTTTCAAAGGCTGTTTAAAACTTTTTAAAATACAAATATTCATTTTGGTTTTACAAGCAGTCTCACTCTTCAGTGTGCTGATGATTCATAAATTATAGATCCATAAATTATAAATGAGCCCGATTTCAATGAAATATGCGATTCAAGAGCAGAAGAAACAAAAAATTTTGCTCAAAAAGAAAAATATCATCGTCGATCTATGTGGACGGTTTATTGCATTTATCACACGTCGAAGTGCCCGGTTATTGACTGGGGCACGCAGCATTTGGCTGGGGTGTAAACCTGAACATAAGCAACGTATTTTTTACGCTAACCATAATAGTCATATCGACTTCATTTTATTATGGTCATCTTTACCAACGGATATTAGAAGAAAAACACGGCCAATTGCAGCCTCGGATTACTGGATGAAAGATCGTCTTAGACGTTTTTTAATCCAAGATACTTTTTCAGGTGTCACCATACAACGAAACCGAGAAGGACAGAATGATCCTCTACAACCTGTAAAGGATGTATTGGCTCAAGAGTATTCTATTATTTTCTTTCCCGAAGGCACACGTAATTTAGAAGATGATGTTGATCTTTTAGAGTTTAAAAGTGGGCTGTTTCATTTATCTCAACAATTTCCCGATGTTGAAGTAGTTCCGGTTTGGATTTCAAACTTAAAACGTGTCATGCCTAAAGGCGCAATTATTCCATTACCATTATTATCCACTGTGGTGTTTGGAAAACCTTTAAATAAGAATGAACATACAGATAAAGTGGCTTTTTTAAATTATGCCCAAAATGAGTTACTAAAATTAAAAGAGGTCGAAAATCAATGACACTCAACAACCTTCACCAAACCTATATTCTCTTTGGAATTTTTTCGGCTATTTTGGTTTTTGCCTCAACGGTTGGATATATTTTAAAACAAAAAGCAGGAACGTCATCTGCACCTGTTATAGACAATTTAAATGCTCGTATCAATGCTTGGTGGGTCATGCTGATTGTTATTGGTACAGCGATCCTTCTAGGTAATATTGCATTTATTATTTTATTTGCGTTGATTTCTCTCTTTGCATTACGAGAATTTATTAGTTTATTGCCCACTCGACGTGGTGATTATTTTCCACTGTTGATTGCATTTTATTTCGTCATCCCTTATCAGTATTATTTGGTTTATATCGACTGGTATGGGCTGTATTCACTATTTATTCCGCTTTATGTGTTTTTACTTATTCCGATCGCCAGTTTAAAACAAGAAGATACAACACATTTCTTAGAGCGTAGTGCAAAGATTCAATGGGGACTCATGATCAGTGTCTTCTGTATTTCTCATGTTCCTGCACTACTCAATTTAAAATTGAAAAATTTTGATGGTGAACCTATATGGCTTGCTATTTGGCTAATTATGGTTGTTCAAGCCTCCGATGTACTGCAATACGTCTGCGGTAAAATTTTTGGTAAGCATAAAATTGCGCCTATTCTTTCGCCCTCAAAGACCATAGAAGGTTTAGTCGGCGGTATCGTTTTGGCATCTGCCCTTGGTGTTGCAATGTCTTGGCTAACACCCTTTACTTATTTAGAATCTGCTTTTATTGGCTTTATTGTCTGTATTTTTGGTTTCTTTGGTGGATTGGTGATGTCTGCAATTAAACGAGACCGAGGCGTTAAAGATTGGGGTCAGCTGATTCATGGTCATGGTGGAATGCTCGATCGTATCGACTCCATATGTTTCTCTGCACCCATTTTTTTCCATATTTTACGCTATTGGTGGTCTTAGATTTTTATGAAGTTAAATATCCTAAACCTGAATTTCAGCTGTATATTAATGAAGCATTAACGGACATCATTTGTAGATTTAAGCGTACACGATCAGTAGAAAAACTTTATTTTTGATATTTTAAAATTAACCTATTCTATGGATATGAAGAACAGGAAGTTCTAGAAACACTAAACAAATATTCTAAGTTTCATCATCAATATGTGTAATACGACTCAAGTGATACATAAAGATGCCTAAAAAAGTGAAAGCTCAATCGCTCTGATTGAGCTTTTACTTTTTTAGGTATAAAAATGAGAAAACACATAAGATTTACAAAATCACCCATTATTGCGTGAGTATATACTTGACCCTCAGTGCATTGCTAATTAACATCTTTGCGTATATTACAGTTAAATTTTGGATTATATTTTGTTGAATAAACACCATTTTTCACTTATTAAAGCAAATAATAAACCTTCAACTTTTTTTTCATTGAAAACAATCCTTTTGATAGGTAGTGTGCTCATCTTTACAGGATGTTCTTCACTTGGTGGTGGTTCTGTTCAAAAGAGAGCAGCAAAACTATCCAATGGCATTCAAAAAGCATACTCCGTTTCTCCAGCAACTGCCAATCGTGTATCACCAATGATTGTACAAAGTGCACAACGGTATGATGTTGATCCCTTATTACTTGCAGCGATGATTCAACAAGAGTCCAGTTATCGTAGTCATGTTGTTTCCTCTGCAGGAGCAGTCGGTTTGACACAGGTTATGCCGCGTTACTGGCAACAAACCTGTCCAGGTGATCTTTTCCAAGAGAACATTAATATCAACTGTGGTACATTTATTTTAGCTAAATATAATCAATCTGCAGGAAGCTGGAAAAAAGCTTTAGCTTATTATAATGTTGGTCCAACAGGCTACAATACCAATCGAAAAATGAAGCGACAAGGTAAAAAATATGCCAATCAAGTTAAATCACGTAAAAATGATTTAAAAGGCGCATTATAATTTTCTTACTGTTAAATTCATTCTAAAGTAAAGCTCCATTATTCAAATTGAGCTTTATTTTAATTCTATGATTTACACTAGATCTCTTTCATAAGTAGAAAAATGATTATTGATTGGCCATAAAATGATATGTAAAAATCCCTTCTCCTTTGGGAGAAGGTTAGGATGAGGAATTACTCATGATGAGTCTATTATTTGAATAATGACTTTTGAAATAAATCTACTTTTGACTTAATAGATTTTTATTATCTTTAAAATCAATATTTATCAACGAATTATGATAAACAATCGAGTTAATTCTACAGTATGAATTTTTAATATTCATAAATTATTATATCGTGTAAATTTTAAAAAATATAAAAAAGAAGAGACATTAAATATAACCAATCTAAAGTCTCTTCTTTATTTTCTATAAATTAAGTCTAAATAACAGTCATTAATATAAAATATATAGAAATTAATAGAGTGATTTTGGCAATTTAATCTGAATGATTTCATTATCATCAGCTAGATTTTTGTTACGACCAGATGATCCGGGGAAATTATTGTCATTAAAAATCGTTAATGTCGTTGCATCTTCAATAATTAAATCCTCAATCGTTTGGAATGGAAAACCAAAACGTTGTCCTGTAGCAATATCACCTTCACGTGGCGTACCGTAAAGTAAATCTGGATTCGCGATATCCATCAAATCTACTATTTCTTCTCGTGCTACATCTTTGCCTGATCCATTAAACGATATTTTGATTAACTTCTTATGCCCTCCTAAGTTATTTTCACTATCATCACGTTCAATAATTACGCCTTCATTTTCACTATAAAGCTGAAAATCACCAATCGCCGTTGCTTTAGTATCTAGAGTGAATAGGTAGTATTGTCCAGTATATTTTTTAGTTTTTAAATCAAATTGAGAAATAATCAACTTACCTGTTTTATCATTGCTCAATGGTTTTTCTAAAATAGGATATAAGTACTTCCCGTCTTTTGAAATTGCCATACCTTCAAAACCACCACTACGCTGAACTAACGGTTCTACAAAATTAACTGCTTCTTTATTCAGTTGGTTTTGTGGAGATCTTAATTCTTGATCTTTAACATAAGGATTTGGCAAAGCAATTGGAGCATCTAATAAAACTCCGTCTTTATCAAAATGAAGTAGATATGGTCCAAACTCATCGCCAATCCAGAAACTACCATCAGCTTCACGCTGTAATGATTCAGGATCAAAATCTGCGCCAGTTAGCAAACGTTCGGTTGTATTCTGATTTACAATTTCAAATGGGACTAATTTATTAGGATCGCGTAGTTGAATAAATTTCATGACTTCAACGTCTGCTGACCCTTTAGCTTTGGTTTTAAAATCTGGTTTAATTTGATAAATACGCAATAAAAAATCTGATGAATTATCTTGTGCACCAAAACCATTATCAGCCATCGCCATATAAGTTCCATCTGCATTTTTTAGTGCCGCAGAAAAACCTTGTACAGGCTGTCCTGGGAATGGTGGTAAAATACCATTGGCACCTTTAACTGCAAGACCTGATTCTGGACCATCTGCATAAGTTGCTACATTTAATTTTGCAAAAGAAATTAATGTTGGAACTGAGACAGCAGGACTAGGAGAAACCACTCCTACGTCATCAGAATCATCATTACATCCGACCAAGGCCATTAAACTTAAGGCTAAAACTGAACCGTAAAATTTTTTCATAATAGATCTTTTAATGATTTAAATATCACATTAAACACAAATAAAGTGACACAATGACGTAGGTTTTATGACAAATTCATGTCACTTTCTTCTGATATATCATATGATTATCAACTTTTTATTTTTTGAAGTTTTAATATTAGTCTACCCTTTATTAGAAACTTTCTTTTCTAATCTTTTTTCTTTCTTTATCTCGCGCATAAAAAACACCCCCAGCTTAACGGCTGGGGGTGTTTTAGAATTAATGAGCTGGCGATGACTTACTCTCACATGGGTAACCCCACACTACCATCAGCGCGAAGAGGTTTCACTTCTGAGTTCGGGAAGGGATCAGGTGGTTCACTCTTGCTATTGTCGCCAGCACAACTGTTTATGGATACTTGCATTGGTCTTATTTAGATGCCAAAGCTTTCTACCAAAAGAGTTATTAACAGAACTATATTTGAGTTGCAGTTTAAGGACTAGCTTTCACTAAATCAAGGTTTTTGTATCAATTAGATCAACAACACCAACTGTTTGGGTGTTGTATAGTCAAGCCTCACGAGTAATTAGTATTGGTCAGCTTCACATATCACTATGCTTCCACATCCAACCTATCAACGTTGTAGTCTTCAACGGCTCTTTAGAGGACATATAGTCCTAGGGAAATCTAATCTTGAGGTAGGCTTCCCGCTTAGATGCTTTCAGCGGTTATCCCTTCCGAACATAGCTACCCGGCGATGCGACTGGCGTCACAACCGGTACACCAGAGGTTCGTCCACTCTGGTCCTCTCGTACTAGGAGCAGATCCTCTCAAATTTCCAACGCCCACGGTAGATAGGGACCGAACTGTCTCACGACGTTCTAAACCCAGCTCGCGTACCTCTTTAAATGGCGAACAGCCATACCCTTGGGACCTGCTTCAGCCCCAGGATGAGATGAGCCGACATCGAGGTGCCAAACACCGCCGTCGATATGAACTCTTGGGCGGTATCAGCCTGTTATCCCCAGAGTACCTTTTATCCGTTGAGCGATGGCCCTTCCATACAGAACCACCGGATCACTAAGACCTACTTTCGTACCTGCTCGACTTGTGGGTCTCGCAGTTAAGCGCGCTTTTGCCTTTATACTCTACGCGTGATTTCCGACCACGCTGAGCGCACCTTCGTACTCCTCCGTTACTCTTTAGGAGGAGACCGCCCCAGTCAAACTACCCACCAGACATGGTCCTCGCTCCAGATAATGGAGCAGAGTTAGAACCTCAATATTACCAGGGTGGTATTTCAAGATTGGCTCCATCGCAACTAGCGTCGCGACTTCAAAGCCTCCCACCTATCCTACACAAGTAAGATCAAAGTTCAATGTCAAGCTGCAGTAAAGGTTCACGGGGTCTTTCCGTCTAGCCGCGGGTACACCGCATCTTCACGGCGAATTCGATTTCACTGAGTCTCTGCTGGAGACAGCGCCCCCATCATTATGCCATTCGTGCAGGTCGGAACTTACCCGACAAGGAATTTCGCTACCTTAGGACCGTTATAGTTACGGCCGCCGTTTACTGGGGCTTCGATCAAGAGCTTCGCTTACGCTAACCCCATCAATTAACCTTCCAGCACCGGGCAGGCATCACACCCTATACGTCCACTTTCGTGTTTGCAGAGTGCTATGTTTTTAATAAACAGTTGCAGGGGCCTGGTTTCTGTGGCTGTCAACCGCTCAAACCGCAAGGGTTATCACCGTCGACAGCGTACCTTCTCCCGAAGTTACGGTACCATTTTGCCTAGTTCCTTCAGCAGAGTTCTCTCAAGCGCTTTGGTCTACTCGACCTGACCACCTGTGTCGGTTTCGGGTACGATTCCTGTGTAACTGAAGCTTAGAGACTTTTCCTGGAAGTATGGTATCAGCCACTTCGCTAGTAAACTAGCTTGCTATCAGCTCTCAGCATAGAGCACCCCGGATTTGCCTAAGATGCATGCCTACAGCCTTTCACCTGGACAACCAACGCCAGGCTGACTTAACCTTCTCCGTCCTCTCATCGCATTACACAGAAGTATTGGAATATTAACCAATTTCCCATCGACTACGCCTCTCGGCCTCGCCTTAGGGGTCGACTCACCCAGCCCCGATTAACGTTGGACTGGAACCCTTGGTCTTTCAGCGAACGAGTTTTTCACTCGTTTTGTCGTTACTCACGTCAGCATTCGCACTTCTGATACCTCCAGCAGACTTCTCAATCCACCTTCATCGGCTTACAGAACGCTCCCCTACCACTTGCAATAAATTGCAAATCCGCAGCTTCGGCATATAGTTTTAGCCCCGTTACATCTTCCGCGCAGGCCGACTCGACTAGTGAGCTATTACGCTTTCTTTAAAGGATGGCTGCTTCTAAGCCAACCTCCTAGCTGTCTATGCCTTCCCACATCGTTTCCCACTTAACTATAATTTTGGGGCCTTAGCTGGCGGTCTGGATTGTTTTCCTCTTGACTACGGACGTTAGCACCCGCAGTCTGTCTCCCGGATAGTACTCATTGGTATTCGGAGTTTGCATCGGTTTGGTAAGTCGGGATGACCCCCTAGCCGAAACAGTGCTCTACCCCCAATGGTATTCGTCCGAGGCGCTACCTAAATAGCTTTCGGGGAGAACCAGCTATCACCAGGCTTGATTAGCCTTTCACCCCTATCCACAAGTCATCCCCTGGCTTTTCAACGACAGTGGGTTCGGTCCTCCAGTTAGTGTTACCCAACCTTCAACCTGCTCATGGATAGATCGCCTGGTTTCGGGTCTACACCCAGCAACTAAACGCCCTATTAAGACTCGATTTCTCTACGGCTCCCCTATTCGGTTAACCTTGCTACTGAATGTAAGTCGCTGACCCATTATACAAAAGGTACGCAGTCACCGGACGCAATGCCGGCTCCCACTGCTTGTATGCATGCGGTTTCAGGATCTATTTCACTCCCCTCACAGGGGTTCTTTTCGCCTTTCCCTCACGGTACTGGTTCACTATCGGTCAGTCAGGAGTATTTAGCCTTGGAGGATGGTCCCCCCATATTCAGACAAGGTTTCACGTGCCCCGCCCTACTCGACATCATCATATAAGCCCTTTCGTGTACAGGACTATCACCCACTACGGTTGCACTTCCCAGAGCATTCCACTAGAACTTATATGACTTAATGGGCTTTTCCCCGTTCGCTCGCCGCTACTAAGGGAATCTCAATTGATTTCTTTTCCTAAGGGTACTGAGATGTTTCACTTCCCCTCGTTCGCCTTGCATGACTATGTATTCATCATGCAATACCTACCTTATGGTAAGTGGGTTTCCCCATTCAGAAATCTCCGGATCACAGGATATTTGCCGCCTCCCCGGAGCTTATCGCAGGCTATTACGTCTTTCATCGCCTCTGACTGCCAAGGCATCCACCACATGCACTTAATTACTTGACTATACAACCCCAAACAGTCGATTGTTCTTACAAGCAGAACATTCAACATTACAGTTTGACGCACTGTGAATTTAATCACCGTACAGCTTCAATCTAATTCATATACCAAAACGCTTGATTCAGTTAATCGCTAGTTTCTCAACATTCTATCTCCATACAAACATGTCACTTGCGTGTCACATTTAAATGTCAATTTAATGTTGAGCCTTAAACAATTTATTTCAACTCAAATATATTCTGTTAATGATTTTTCTAGCCTTCGTCAGGTCTAGAAACTGTGATAAATCACAGAGATTAGAAAGTCCGCGCATCATAACGCTTATACTTGTTAATCTCTAGGATCTAAGCACTTGATCGCTTAGGAACTAAGCAACTTCAGCACTGTATGATTACATACTGCGCGAAGCGTAGCTTCTTGCTTAAATTTCAAGTAAAAGCTGTGCTTTTATGATCTTGAAATTTGGTGGAGACTAACGGAGTCGAACCGTTGACCTCCTGCGTGCAAAGCAGGCGCTCTACCAACTAAGCTAAGTCCCCAGCTTATCATATAGATCGATGTATCTTTTTATCTGTAAAGTTCGCAGAGTGGTGGGTCTGACAAGACTTGAACTTGTGACCCCACGCTTATCAAGCGTGTGCTCTAACCAACTGAGCTACAGACCCTCAGATACATCTTCATGAAGAACAACTTGTTGTGGATTCTTACCGATCGTCAATCTTTCGTTAAGGAGGTGATCCAGCCGCAGGTTCCCCTACGGCTACCTTGTTACGACTTCACCCCAGTCATCGGCCACACCGTGGTAAGCGTCCTCCTTGCGGTTAGACTACCTACTTCTGGTGCAACAAACTCCCATGGTGTGACGGGCGGTGTGTACAAGGCCCGGGAACGTATTCACCGCGGCATTCTGATCCGCGATTACTAGCGATTCCGACTTCATGGAGTCGAGTTGCAGACTCCAATCCGGACTACGATCGGCTTTTTGAGATTAGCATCCTATCGCTAGGTAGCAACCCTTTGTACCGACCATTGTAGCACGTGTGTAGCCCTGGTCGTAAGGGCCATGATGACTTGACGTCGTCCCCGCCTTCCTCCAGTTTGTCACTGGCAGTATCCTTAAAGTTCCCGGCTTAACCCGCTGGCAAATAAGGAAAAGGGTTGCGCTCGTTGCGGGACTTAACCCAACATCTCACGACACGAGCTGACGACAGCCATGCAGCACCTGTATCAGAGTTCCCGAAGGCACCAATCCATCTCTGGAAAGTTCTCTGTATGTCAAGACCAGGTAAGGTTCTTCGCGTTGCATCGAATTAAACCACATGCTCCACCGCTTGTGCGGGCCCCCGTCAATTCATTTGAGTTTTAGTCTTGCGACCGTACTCCCCAGGCGGTCTACTTATCGCGTTAGCTGCGCCACTAAAGTCTCAAAGACCCCAACGGCTAGTAGACATCGTTTACGGCATGGACTACCAGGGTATCTAATCCTGTTTGCTCCCCATGCTTTCGTACCTCAGTGTCAGTATTAGGCCAGATGGCTGCCTTCGCCATCGGTATTCCTCCAGATCTCTACGCATTTCACCGCTACACCTGGAATTCTACCATCCTCTCCCATACTCTAGCCAACCAGTATCGAATGCAATTCCTAAGTTAAGCTCAGGGATTTCACATTTGACTTAATTGGCCACCTACGCACGCTTTACGCCCAGTAAATCCGATTAACGCTCGCACCCTCTGTATTACCGCGGCTGCTGGCACAGAGTTAGCCGGTGCTTATTCTGCGAGTAACGTCCACTATCTCAGAGTATTAATCTAAGTAGCCTCCTCCTCGCTTAAAGTGCTTTACAACCAAAAGGCCTTCTTCACACACGCGGCATGGCTGGATCAGGGTTCCCCCCATTGTCCAATATTCCCCACTGCTGCCTCCCGTAGGAGTCTGGGCCGTGTCTCAGTCCCAGTGTGGCGGATCATCCTCTCAGACCCGCTACAGATCGTCGCCTTGGTAGGCCTTTACCCCACCAACTAGCTAATCCGACTTAGGCTCATCCATTAACGCAAGGTCCGAAGATCCCCTGCTTTCCCCCGTAGGGCGTATGCGGTATTAGCAGTCGTTTCCAACTGTTGTCCCCCATTAATGGGCAGATTCCTAAGTATTACTCACCCGTCCGCCGCTAGGTCAAGTAGCAAGCTACTTTTCCCCGCTCGACTTGCATGTGTTAAGCCTGCCGCCAGCGTTCAATCTGAGCCATGATCAAACTCTTCAGTTTAATATTGCTTAGTGCCTTAAAGGGCACCAATCTTGGCTCATCAATTTTCTGACAAATATTTCTCAAATAAACTTCGAGTAATTTCTACCATCAATCAATGAAAATAATTTCGATCAATCAACCAGTAAAAATCCACACAAGTTGTTCTTCATAATCTCTTAATGATCTTCTTAATACTTCGTCAGTATTAAGTGCTGGACTTCAATAAACTGAACAACTCAGCACTTCGTGCTTCGTTCGTTTCCGTCTATCTCGTCGGTATGGGGTGCATTCTATACACTTTAAAAACTCTTGCAACCCTTTATTTCACACAATCATAACGACTGAGTGTTTTTTAATCTAAAAGTAAATTAAACAGCTCTTGTTGATCAATTTAGAACCCATAAAAGATAAAAATCTCGCGTAAAGCGAGATTTTTATCTTAAAACTGTGAAATATTTTTTATTTCGGCGCATCAGTAAATAATTGGGTACTGTAATCTAAAGTATTTAATTTATTGATTTGCTTTTGCCCTTCAGTGCCTTGTAATGACTGCACATAGGTTAAAAAGGCTTCTGCATAATCTAAACCAACATCTTCGCGACGCTCACCAGTCACATTTTTCATAGCTGTATAATAGTCTGAACCATTGGCCAGGAAATCAATCGTAATCACTTTATAAGTTTTTGCTGGATCCAAAGCCTCATAGCCACCCGATGCATTACGAACTTTTAACTGGCTGATACGCTGACCATACGCTTTATTGAAATCAACATTCCAAGTTAAACCACCGGTATAAGGATAACTACCGCTGTTTCCTTCAGCCAACACACCGTTCATTGCGTCTTCCAATGTCGCTTTCACTTCAGCACCAGTCATATCTAATCGAACTAAAGTATTTTTAAATGGCAATACAGTATAAATATTGTTGACAGTAACATCGCCTTTAGCAACATCTACACGAACACCACCACCATTTTGGAAGGAGAGATCCGCATCAAAGTAGGCTTTACCTTGTTGTAAAAATGCTTCTGCAACAATTTGTTGAATATCTCCACCATGCAGATTTACATGCTCATTTTGATTACACACATCCCCTAAGCTTGATCGACCTGTATCACGCTGTGTCCCTGGAACACGTCGAGAACATAAGTTATCGGTCGCCTGTCCAACAATTTTCTCTGCAAATGCTTTTTTCTGTGCTTTATAAGGTGCAAGTACTTGATCGGTCAGAGTTGACGGCTTAACTACAGTAAATGGCACTTGATCAACTTTGAATTGGTTTAAAATATTGGTTTTTTCAATTGCTGAGACTTCGACTGTTCCACGTTTAAATTGATCATCAATTAATAGATGCGGTGTCCCTTTACAACTGGTGACTTTACCTGCTGGATCAAATTGAACATTCAACTCGCCCACGATATAACTGTATTGCCAAGCTTGTGCAACACAAACCAAATCACCATCTTTATTTTTAAGTTGGGTTGGATAAGGTCCTTCTGGGGTTAACTCATATTTAATCAAGCTCTCTGGCCCGAGCAAAGTGTGTGAGTCCCCACCAATGACAACATCAACATCCGTTAATGATTGTGCCAATTTTTTCTCTAAATCATACCCTGCATGAGTTTGTAGAATAATTTTATTGACGCCACTGGCTTTCAAACGATCAATTTCTTTTTGAGCCGTTTCAATTTCATCACTAAAGAGTGTATCTGCATTCGGTTGTGATGAATTTTTAGTTTTTTTAGCAACTGTCAAACCAATCACAGCAAACTTTTCACCACCTCGCTCAAAAATATGAGACTTTTCTACGCGCTTGGTCTGATATAGAGGAGATGAGGCACCAAAAGTGACATTCGCAGAAAGTATTTTGGTTGGCTTTGCACACTTTCCTGCATCAAGGAAGTCGATGAATTTCTTCAAACCTACATCTTTTGAATCAAACTCGTGATTACCTAAAGTGAAGCTATCGAAACAGACCGTGTTCATTGCATCAGCGTCGGCTTTGCCATCGGTTAAATTAAAAAACAAATCGCCGGTAATTGCATCACCAGCGTGCATTTTCAATACATTGCTACTTTCTGCTGCTCTTTGATTAATAAATGAAGCAACACGACTAAAACCGCCTCGTGCAACACTAAACTTTTCTTCACCCGTCCCGAGATTCATTTTAAAATCGAGACTTTCTTCATCTAAATGTGAGTGATGATCATTGATATGTAAAATATTTAATTCGACAGCTTTAGGTGTAGGTTCAGTTCCACTTGAAGAATTATTGTCATCATCATTACAACCCACCAGCATCGCACTCGCACATAGCAGTGCCAGCATTTTTTTTTGATTGCTTAAATTCATTTATTTTACTCAATTATTTTAAATTTCAATTGAATATATAAAAACTATATTTAAATATGATGAAAGATCAATCAAAAATCGAATTTAAGAAAATATACTATTAAAACCTAATATTTTGATTTAAGACGTTAATTTAAGAAACAAAAAAGCCAACTTAAACATGGTTAAGTTGGCTTGAATTATGATTTAAAATTTTATTTTTTTAAAAAACCAGACACTAAGTTCATCACATTTTGAATATCTGAGTTCGCTTCTTGTTGATTAGTCTGACCTGCTTGTGGTGTCAATGAATCAATGATTTGTGGAAGCACTGATGAAATTGCACTATAAACATCTTGTGTTGGAACTTGCGCTTTCTCCGCCACACTTTCAACATCTTGTTGATCAAATAAATTTTGAACGCTCTGTGTCGGAATATTAGCATTTTCGCCTGGACCTGTAGAAACCCAATCTTCGACCTGACTGGTTAAGCCTTGACCCTTAAGTTTATCCAAAGCACCTTGTAGTCCACCATTTTTTTGAATCCATGCTAAAACCAATGGTACAACAGCAATCAATAATGATTGTGCATTAAAACCACTCGCTGCAGGTGTTGTGGATTGTTGACCACCGGTTAAATTACCCAGTACAGAACCTAAAATTCCACCTAGACCACCTTGTTGTTGGTTTTGTTGCTGACCTGTTAAACCACCTAGTACAGAACCTAAAATTCCACCAAGACCACCTTGCTGTGACTGTTGACCGTTTTGTTGATTGCCGCCTAAAGCTTGTTTTGCCAATATTTCTACGATATTGCTTAAGTTTGTCATGATGTTAACCTCAAAATTGTTTCAATCTTACTGAGCATACAATTCTTTATGAATAATTGATTAAAGATAATTGTTGTATTTTTAATGATACTAAATGACTCAAGGGCATTTTACCAACGGAATTTATTCCAGTTTTCTGGGTTTGCCCAAAATTTAGAATTGAACCAATCTGGCACATGTTTGTAGGTTAAAATATTAAATTGCCAAAAAGCTAAGTCCATATCTTCTGAAGCATGCTCTATGAGCTGGGTAAAACCAAGACTTCTAAGTAGATGCTCTTCCTCAAAAGGACTTAATACAATAATTCTTCTTGCCAATAAATCACGAAGCTTGACCAATAATTGTGCTTTTTGCGTTGAACTCAATTGTTTTAATTGTTCAGTATTTAACAGCACAACAGCCAAATCATATCTTTGTGTAAAAGGAAGATTTAAAAACTCAGTTACGTTAAAATATGACCATTGAATAGATTGATGATGGTCTAGGCCTAAATTTTGCCCTAGACACAATGCAGATGAGATTGGCTGTTGTTTTGATAAATCGTCTAGCATCGACGTGATGACATTTTTCTCAGCCATTTACTGCACCTTTATTGAGAGAGAATTTAAACATGGAATTACAAGGCATTTGCCATAAAATGCATGCAGGTCTAACCAACCTAAGTGTAACTGAACATCAAACTCACCAGGCAAATGTTGAATATAAATTTATATTAGATCGCGCAGAAATCAACCTTCCCTTTCATTTAGGCCAAGAAATTGAACTTGAATGGACAGGTAAAATATTTTGCGTTTCATGCGGTGCTAAAACGCCAAAATCATATTCTCAAGGTCATTGCTTTAAATGCATGAAAACCAAAGCATCTTGTGACATGTGCATTATGAAACCAGAAACCTGTCATTATCATTTAGGTACATGTCGTGAAGAAAGCTTCGCACAAGAAGTTTGCTTCCAACCGCATATTGTCTATTTAGCCAATTCAAGCGCTCTTAAAATTGGTATAACGCGTTTAGGCCAAATGCCAACACGATGGCTTGATCAGGGTGCTACGCAAGCGCTTCCTATTATGAAAGTCGGTTCAAGACGTCTGTCAGGTCAGATGGAAGTCATGTTTGGTACACAAGTTGCTGATAAAACCAACTGGCGCAAACTGCTTAAAGGTGAATCAGATCCTATCGACTTGATTCAAATACGTGATGAGCTTCTTGTCGAATTTGAACCACAAATTGAAATGATTCGTGATGAGTTCAGTATGAGTCTTGATTTCAATGAAAATGTTGAAATTTTAGAAAATGAATTAGCGCGTGAATTTATTTATCCTGTTGATCATTATCCGGAAAAAATCACCTCTCACAACTTGGACAAGACACCGATTATTCGTGGAAAACTTCAAGGCATTAAAGGTCAATACTTACTGATGGATACTGGTGTCATTAACATTCGTAAATATACAGGTTATGAACTTAAAGTTCGTGCAGAATAGTCTTTAAAAAAAGCCTCTTTATGAAGAGGCTTTTAATGCTTTATCACTTAAAGTTAATATTATTTAACGTCAATTAAATTTAAAATGGCTTCAACTGGATCATTACTCTGATCCGAAAGTAAATGCTTATGCATGGTCAATAGCTGCATGGATTGAATTTTTGAAGTCTCAACACTCATTAACTTTTCAATTTCAAGCGCTAATTTTTCAGCCGTCGCGTCGTGCTGAATCAACTCAGAAATAACTTTTTTACCTGCAATAATATTCGGTAGAGAATAATAAGGAATTTTGATTAACCATTTGACGATCCGGTAAGTCAACCAATTTAACTTATAGAAAGTTACCATCGGTCGATGTAAGAGCATCGCTTCTAAAGTCGCTGTACCAGAAGCTAATGCCACAATATCACTGGCATCCATCACCATACGACCAATTTTAGATTCAGCACCATTATTTTCCAACAACTTCACCTTTGCACGAAGTTGCTCAGGATATGTCAATAACAACGCTTCAATTTGTTGTTTACGCGCGTCATTAATTGCCGGAATTAAAAACTCATAGGCTGGATATTTTTGATAAATCAACTGAGCAGCGTCCAAAACCAAAGGGGCTAATTTTTCAATTTCACCACGGCGACTTCCCGGTAATAAAGCAATATGCTTTTGATCGACCACCAAGCCTAAAGCCTGCTTTGCATCTTGAATCGGATTCACCAGAGGCAACTGACTGGCCAATGGGTGTCCGACAAATGCCGCTTTCACTGCAAATTTTTCAAAAAAAGATTTTTCAAACGGAAATAAACATAAAACTAAATCAATACTGGCTTTAATACCGTGCACTCGTCCTTGACGCCATGCCCACACTGATGGACTCACATATTGAACAGTTTTAATCGTTAATTGTTTTTGTTTAATACTTTTGGAAAGGCGTAAATTAAAATCAGGCGCATCGATACCAACAAAAATATCAACAGGGTTTTCTGTCCACTTCTCTATCAATCCATCACGAACAGCGAATAATTTTTTAATGTCTTTAAGCACTTCTACAATGCCCATCACAGACAAAACATCCATTGGGTAAAAGCTTTTAAAGCCTTCTGAGATCATTTGAGGACCACCAATGCCTTCAAACTCCACATCTATACCCTGCTCGCGAAAACTTCGAATCAGCTTAGCGCCTAAAGTATCCCCAGATACTTCACCAACCACTATCCCTATTTTAAGCTTTCGATTTTGCAAGATCTTGTTCCTTCACATTTGGCCCAAATAGCATAACATAATCATTCGATTACACAGTTGACCAATCTAGATTAGATTTATCTTCATCATTCAATAAATCATAGCGATGACTTGATTTGATTCAAATTATCAATTTCATTTCAGTTGAGAACATTCATCAACGCCACTATCATTAATGATAATAATTATCACTAGTATTAAGATTCCAATGCAGAGTACCAATGTTCGCTATTTTCAACTTTCACTCATCTGTGCCATTTTAATCTCACAATACAGTGCCGCTTTGGAAGTACAAAGCTTAGAAACCATAAAACTAGAAGCACATACTGAAAAAGCGCTAAGTTCTGAGCAGTCAAAATCATATCTTATTCAAGATTCCTCAAGCGCAACAAAATTAAATATCCCCCTTAAAGAAACACCACAAACCGTTAATGTCATTACACGACAACAACTTGATGATTTTGCAATTTATGACACTCGTGACGTACTTCGTAATACTCCTGGTGTCATCGTCGCCAATCAAGAAACTGAACGAACCACGTATATGTCGAGAGGATTTGAAATTTCTAATGTGCTCATCGACGGTATTGGTTTCCCCTTAGATAGTTATAACTACAATAGTGACAATCCAGATTCATTCTTTTTTGATCGCATAGAAGTCGTTAAAGGCGCTGATGCATTAAACAATGGCGTGGGTGAGCCCAGCGCAACCATTAATATGATTCGAAAACGTCCAACTCAAGACTTTCAAGCAGCATTTAATGCAAGTTATGGCTCATGGAATACCCAGCGTTATGAAGCAGATGTCTCATCATCGATTACAAAAGATGGACGTATTCGAGGTCGTCTATTTGGATATCAACAAACCGGCGATTCGTATTTGGATCGATACTCACTGGAAAAAAATGGTATCGGCGCAATTGTCGAAGTAGATTTAAGCGATAAAACACTCGTCACTTTGGGTTATAACGAAACCAACCATATGCCCAATGGGAATAACTGGGGTGCGAATCCCTTAATCACAAAACAAGGTCAACAACTAACTTTCGATAGACATTATAACTTTAGTCCTGCTTGGACATACTGGGACAATAATAACAAAAGCTATTTTGCTGAAGTTCAGCATCTTCTGAATGATGACTGGTCTCTCAAATTTCACATGGGAGAAAGAAGTAATGATCGTGTTTCTAAATTTTTATTTCTATCTGGCAATCCCGATGCTGATGGTACATCCAATATTTTTTTATGGCCTGGACAATATGTTGATGACAACAAAGAACAATTAATCAATTTAAATCTCCAAGGCTCCTATCCACTGTGGGGTCGTGAGCACGAAGCCACGATCGGTTACTCTTGGTCAAAAAATAAAATTAATGGGCTCGGTTATGGCGGTACTTATGACTTTCCCTATACGACAGATTTAAGCAGTTTGACACCTGATGAGCCTCTGTGGAATTTGAGTCAAACGAATGGAGAACAACACACCCAACAGCAAAACCAAAGTTATTATGCTGCAACTCGTTTACACCTGAGTGAAGCTTTGAAAATGATTTTAGGCGCAAACTATATTCAGGCTGAAAGTAAAGGGAGTAGCTATGGCACAGTTACGGATTATGATGAAAATGAATTTTTGCCCTATATAGGGTTTAGTTATAACTTTAGCCCTGAATATACGGGTTATTTAAGCTATAACTCTATTTTTCGTCCACAAACCACTAAAAATATAAATGGCAATATTAATCCACCGATTGAAGGTGAAAGTTATGAAATGGGGATTAAGAGTAGTTGGCTCGATGATAAATTGACAGCAAGCATGTCGATTTTTAGAACTCAACAAAATAATTATCCACTTCGAAATTCAGATGGATTGCCAATCAACCGTAAAACACAAATCACAGATATGCGCTCACAAGGTTTCGAATTTGGACTTACAGGCCAATTAACTGACAGCGTAAATATTAGTTTTGGATACACACAGTTTAGTTTAAAAGACTTGATCAATGGTGGAGACGCTCGACCATATAATCCGACTCAATCGATCAACCTTCTGACCAGTTATCAGCCGTCTCAAATACCTAAACTCAAACTTGGCCTCGGACTACAGTGGCAAGATAAAACATACTTAGATGTAAATGAAGTAATGGATATGACTGGAAACATGACTCAAAAATCTGGTGTGATTCGTCAAGATGCTTATGCCTTAGTGAACTTAATGGCAAGTTATGAACTCACGCCTCAGCTGACTCTTCAAGCCAATGGAAATAACTTAACGAATGAAAAATATTTATTTAACTTTCCTGACGCTCAAGGTTTCTACGGTGCACCAGCAAACTACAGCGTGGCGTTGAGATTCAAATATTAAGTAAAGGTGTATTAGAAATTTTATCGTTTTGATTTCATTTGTTTTGACTTGATTCTTATTGATTATACCGAGCCATTAAATTTATGTTCTTAAGTGCTATTCGTCATCCCATTTTGGTCTTCTGCCGATTCTTAATCGCGTTCGGAATGGGCTACTTATGCTCAAATTTAATGTCGATTCAATTCAGTGCATGGCTCTACCCTGCTTTAGACAAAGCTGAATCGGTATATCTAGCGGCATTAATTGCACTTATTTTTTATACACTTTTCGTCATATTTAGCTTCTGTATACAATCGATTTTAAAGCTTTCATTGCTTAGTATATCGCTGTTTATTATTCTTTTTTCTTTGTCAAAATTCACGGGTTAAATCATGCAAAAATCAATTCGCCAATCGATGGCATGGTTTCACTCTTGGATTGGACTAAGCTTTGGCTGGTTATTGTTCGCAATTTTTTTAACAGGATCTATTAGTTATTATCGTCAAGAAATTAACATTTGGATGCAACCGCATTTTGCGACTCAACAAATTAAACAAGACACCGCCATTCAATCTGCACAACAGTATTTGCAAACCCATGCGCCTGATGCAAAGAATTGGTATATTGGCGTTGCAAATCCACATACACCTGTAAATAAAATTTATTGGCAGAAAGCCGATGGCCAATATGAAAGTAAAACTTTAGATGCAAATACAGGTAAAGAGTTGACACTTTCTTCCACGCTAGGTGGCGATTTTATTTATAGCTTTCATTACCAACTTTATGGTGTGCCTTATTTTATTGGAAGATTAATCGTAACCTTCGCCGCATTCATTATGTTTTTAACATTGATTTCGGGCATTATTACGCATAAAAAAATATTCGCGGATTTCTTTACGTTAAGAGCATTTAAAGGTCAGCGTTCCTATTTAGATTTTCACAATGTTTCTTCCGTCATTGCACTACCCTTTTTTCTCACCATAACCTTTACAGGATTGGCCATTTTCTTTTATATATTACTACCCAATGGTATGAAAACGGCCTATCCAGACAATCCATTTCAATATTTTGAAGAAATTCGTAACGTTAGTGTAAAGGATGAAAATATCGTTTATTCACCTGCAACTATGCGTGGAATAGAGTTTTTTTTAACTCAGAAAAATAATAAATGGGGAAATACTCATATTGAAAATGTGAGTTATCAAAACCCTAACACCAATCAAGCCAAAATCACCCTGACCGAATTACAAGACCGTTCAATAACACGTAATCAAGCACAACTCACTTTTAATGCTCATACTGGCCAAATTCTAGAAGATATTCGTAATCGAAGTGCTACGGCTACCGTAAATTCAGCGATGTATGGTCTACATATGGCGCGCTATGCACAACCACTGCTCCGCTTAGCTTTATTTTTTTCAGGTCTATTGGGCTGTGCAATGATTGCATCTGGATTATTGTTATGGAGCCTAAAACGACAAATACAAAATAAACAAAATCATTTCCATATTGGCCATTACTTGGTTAATCGATTAAACATTACAGCACTTCTAGGTTTGCCATTGGCTTTGCTTTGCTATTTATTTGCAAACCGCGTGTTTACGCTCAATGCCAATACACCAAATTATGAAGTTTATGCCTTTTTTAGTGCATGGTTATTCTGCTTTTTGGCGGGATTATTCACTCCACAACACTTACTTTGGAAATCTGCTTTAAAACTGACCATCTTGCTGAGTTTTGCTCTGCCGATATGGGATGCGATCTATTTAATCCATAACCAATATATAAGCGAATGGCAAGATTACTGGGTATTTTTACGTGTAGATTTGATGATCCTACTCTTTGGAATTATGTTTATTTATCTACATCAAAACATTCAACCGATCCAACAAAAATCGATCGAAAAAATCCAAAAGCGGCTATCTAAAAAACAATCTTCAGAACCTCAATCTGAGTCAAAGTCATGATCGAATTATGGTGTTTAATCCTGCTTAGCTTCGCAAGTGGACTGTTTTATATAGTGTCGACTAAACAGCGAACTAAAAGCTTAGACACACCTTTCAAATTTTTTGCACAACACCCAAAATCTACTCTTGTTTTGGCCTATATCATTTTAATATTCTCGCTTCTTTTGTTTCATCACAAGTATGGAGCTGGTATCGCGCTGGTGAGCCTTTGTGTATGGATTACACCCGTCCTTTGGATTCTGATTATTAAGATGCATACCCCCCTAAAGAAAAAGTAATATTTATTCGATGCATTCGATTTATTTTATACATCAAAAATCTCTCATTAAGCGGCAATAGCTCGACATACGAAACGCCTTCACCGTCAGAGTAAAGGTGATGATGAGAGGAATTGCTGATGATAATTTTTGTATTAAGAATAGATCTCTTGCATCAATCTTAAAAGATAACTGGGCAGTATCTAAAAAGCGCCTGTTTCCTTTGGGAGAAGATTAGGATCAGGGAATTCTGATTTTATTGTATAAAAAATGAATTTTGAAAGTAGCTCAATCATTCAGTTTAAATCCAGCTTTAAATTGCTCTTTAAATCGTTCATTTGACTTCAGCTTAAATCACTTTAATCTTTAGCATTTTTTTGAATAAGTTAATCAATTATCAAGACAACTGCTTATATCAAAAAGCCATAAGATATGCGGGATTTTTGATATGTTGTAATTGTTATGTATGGTTCCATAGAATATATATTGGCGGGCGTTTTAGTCGGTTTTTGTGTTGGTGTGACAGGTGTTGGTGGTGGTTCTTTAATGACGCCTATTCTTATCGGTTTATTTAAAATTGAGCCTCACATCGCTATTGGAACAGATTTACTCTATGCCGCAATTTCAAAATTCTGTGGATCATTCGTACATGCCAAAAAACTCAATATCGTTTGGCCTATTGTCCTTTGGTTAGCCTTAGGAAGTATTCCTGCATCGCTTGCAACCACTTGGGTATTAGACAACTATTTAAGCCAATCTACTCATTACAAAGCTATTCTGACTATGGTTCTAGGCTTTATGCTGACCATCACGGGTATTTCAATTGTATTTCGTACTCAAGTAGAACGATTTTTCAGTAAGTTTGGTAAGAAGCTTGAGCAACATGAAATTGAAGAAGAGCGCCAACGTTTTAAAGATAAAAGATTTTATATTTTGTTGATGGGAATTATTCTCGGTGTGTTTGTAACCTTATCATCTGTTGGAGCAGGCGCATTCGGGATTATGGCGCTGATTATCATGTTTCCAAACTTACCTATGATTCGAATTATTGGTTCAGATGTAGTTCATGCAGTCGTACTTACATTGGTTGCCGGCATTGGACATATGAATTCAGGTAATGTTGATTTTAATCTTTTAATGTGGCTTTTGGTGGGTTCTATTCCTGCTATCGTCATCGGTACATTAGTCAGTTCGCGTTTGCCTGAAAAAATTATTCGTAAGGTTTTAGGGATTACCTTATTTGCAATAGGAATTAACTTTATGTTGAATCCTGTCAAAGCAAAACCAGTCGAAACCACAGCGCAAGTTACTGTCATAAATACCAGTCAAAGTCATCAAATCGGATAATTGCTTGATTCGCGCACAATGTATTTCACGTTTTAATTGATTTTTTATTTAGCAATGTAATGATTAAAACGTGTTATATTCAGGCAACTAACAATATTTATGTATCTTCTAATACCAGTGACGGCAATGAATACACTACAGTCTAATACCATTCAACAATCAGATATCAACGATGTGAATGTTCAAAGTTTTCAACCTCTTGTTCCACCTGCTCAACTTAAGGCAGAACTGCCACTTAACGAAAAAGTATATCAAACTGTGCTGAATGGTCGTGAAACTGTACGCCAAATTTTAGATGGCCAAGATAAGCGTTTGTTTGTGGTCATCGGACCGTGCTCAATACATGATGTTGCAGCAGCGCATGACTATGCAGACCGACTTAAAGTGTTGGCAGAACAAGTGAAAGACACTTTATATATTATTATGCGTGTTTATTTTGAAAAACCGCGTACAACAGTAGGCTGGAAAGGCCTAATTAATGATCCAGATATGAATGACTCTTTCGATATTGAAAAAGGTCTACGTTTGGGTCGTAAATTATTACTTGAACTGAATGAAAAAGGTTTGCCATGTGCCACTGAAGCACTTGATCCTAACTCACCGCAGTATTATCAAGATTTGATTTCATGGTCAGCAATTGGCGCACGTACCACTGAAAGCCAAACGCATCGTGAAATGTCTTCAGGTTTGTCGTCACCTGTTGGTTTCAAGAATGGTACAGATGGCGGTTTGACGGTTGCGACCAATGCGATGCAATCTGTAAAACACGGCCATAGCTTCTTGGGTCTGAATGATCAAGGTCAAGTCTCTGTGATTCGTACTAAAGGTAATCCATATGCACACGTGGTTTTACGTGGTGGTAATGGTAAACCAAACTATGATGCAGGCTCTGTCGCTGAAGCTGAAAATGCATTGGCTAAAGCCAAAGTCAGCACTAAAATCATGATTGATACCAGTCATGCCAACTCAAATAAAGACCCGTACTTACAACCTCTTGTATTAAAGAATATCACCGAACAAATTTTAGACGGTAACAAGTCTATTGTCGGTATTATGGTTGAAAGCCATCTTAAAGGTGGTCGCCAAGATATTCCTGAAAATCTTTGTGATTTAGAGTATGGTAAGTCTGTAACGGATGGTTGTATTGATTGGGAAACGACAGAAAAAGCGCTGCTAGAAATGGATGCAGCTCTTAAAAATGTGCTGCCAAATCGATAATTGAATGATAAACGCCATCTTTATGATGGCGTTTTTTATGTAGAAGATAATTTATGAATCACCTTGAATCAGAATTAAGCCAAGTTTCTCATTTTCAATTTGTTCATGATCATCTGTTTAGCTCAGGGCAACCTTCAGCTGAACAGCTTAAACAAATCAAAGAATATGGTGTAGACACGGTCATCAATCTTGCATTTACCGATGCAGAGCCTCACTTAGAGAATGAAGATCGCATTTGTGCTGAACTTGGACTTAACTATATTCAAGTCCCTATTCATTGGGATATGCCAACTGATGAGCAATGTTTATTTGTTCTTGATCTTATTGATCACTTGATCCAACAAAAGATGGTCTGGATTCATTGCACTTCTAACAGTCAATGTAGTTGTTTGATTTATTTGTATCGTCGATATTTCATGGACATAGATATGCCGACAGCCCAAGAATTAATGCATGAAATCTGGGAACCAAATGAGACTTGGACCGGATTGATTCATGCCGTTGCACTACAATTGCAAGGTCGTAAGTCGACGCAAGATTTACAGCAATCTTTAATGATTGTAGATCAATACGCTTAAAAACTTAGCCTAATAAAAAGCTGTGTATTCTTGAAAATATGCTTTCTTAACGAGCTAAAATTCCAAATTATTAAACCAGTACAATGATTAAACCAGCACATGATTAAGCCAGCGCAGTCCGCTGGCTTTTTTTTGCTTAATTTTTATAAGTCTTCATTATAAATAAATCATTTTTGTTGGTTATTTATTGAGGACCAAAAAATTATTGATGAAGAATTAAAACCGTTGCAGTTGACAGAATCCCTTCTTGACGACCAGTAAAACCTAATGTTTCAGTCGTAGTTGCTTTTATACTAATTTGATTGATATCTACACCCAAAACATCTGCAATACTTTGGCGCATTTCCAAATTATGTTTTGCCAATTTTGGACGTTCGCATGCCACTGTAATATCTGCATTTGCCAAATGATAACCACGGTCTAAAATAAGTTGATAAACGTGTTTAAGTAGCTTACGACTGTCTGCGCCTTTAAATTCAGGATCTGTATCTGGAAAATGTTGTCCAATATCGCCTAAAGCCAAAGCACCTAACAGTGCGTCGCTGAGTGCATGCAAAACAACATCTCCATCAGAGTGTGCTTTTAAGCCTTGTGTGTGTGGAATCTGAATACCCGCTAAAGTTACGAAGTTTCCTTCTTCAAATGCATGTACATCAATTCCTTGACCTATTCGAATGGGTAAAATCACTTTGGGCTCCTTTATTGCAGATTTTTAAAATTGAAATCTTGTATTCCTACTTTCTTGTTCGCTATAGTACGTCAGCAAACATTGTAAAAGTATAAGCGATCATGTTGTTGAAAAACGTATCGAATTCGATTAAAGCAATAGTTTCTGTACTATTTTTAGGTCTTTATGGCACATCCTATGCTCAGGCAAAACCTTTGCAATGTGAAAGTGAGCATAAAGCACAGTCTTTTAGTCATCTGTGCATAGACGCATATGCGTCGCTACGCTCAGAATTCAACGAAAAGTTGCTTACAACCTATTTGGTTACTGATGCTCCGTTACGCTTGATTCAAGATACACATCAAATTTGGTTAGACCGAACTAAACAATGTAAAACGACTGAATGTGTGAAACAACAGTTTAATTTTCGAATAGAAGACTTGAACTTTTACACATCTATGAACCAAACTTTGACGCAGCATTATCTCAAGTTCGAACAGGGTCAAATTGCAAAGCAACCTGTGCACTTAAAGATTCATCAGCTGACCAAAGATCGTATTAAGATTGAAGGACTCGCCTATCGTAACCCCAACAATCGAGCAGAAACACAAATCGTTTCCTTACTCGCCTATACAACGCCTGATCAAAAGCATGAAATTATAGACAATGAACATGATTGTAAATATCAGCTTAATTTCCAAAAATCATTGTTACACATGAGTAGCAAGCAAAAAGGATGTGAGCGATTCGTTGGAACTTATCGCTTGTACGATTAATCTTGTATTGAATCAGACGATTAATGATGTTTAGGAAACGCAGATATATTCTGATTAAAATCAACTTAGCATCCTTGCCTTTTAAGTCGCTAGATCAAATTAAAACGAATTCTTTAAGTCTATAAAATTCATCTGCAATAAAAATCCATTAAATTGCCATAGCCAAACACAATACACCAGCAAGTCCCAAGCTTAATCCTAAAGTCATTAACCAATTCAATCGCTCTTTGAATATTAATACACCTGCAACAACACCAAATGCTACAACCAGTATATTCATGCCCGCAAACACAATTGCAGGTGATTCTTTTAACAATATATGGGCTTTGACATAAAGTGCAATATTTGCAAAATTTAAGACACCTAGACTTAAACCAGCTAAAAGATTATGTCTGGTCCATGCAGTTTTTTTAACACTAAGATAAAGTATGCAAAGTACAAAGGCAAAAATGAACATCAGGTTAAGTGAAACGGCGAACTGTAATCCTAAACTTGTGGTGTATTTAAGCAATATATCAACCAGCGCATAACCTACCCAGACACAAAGCAAATATACGATTGACTGATTGTTGTGATTTGACGCTTTCCCACCAGAGCGCGAAAAGACGATCAGTATAACTGCGACTAATCCCAGCCCAATTCCGATCAGTTTTAATTGACTAAATTGCTCATTAAATAAGAAATATGCTGCGGCTAAAGACAGGACGATAGATAGGCGTTGTGCAATTTCTGTTTTTAAAATACCTGCCGTTTCTAAGGATTTGGCCAAAAATAAAAAAATCGTGGGGAGTACAACCCCCAACAAAGCAATTAGCCACCAAGGAGTTTGACTTATAGAGATATGTAATAAATCTGGTTTGAACCAAAAAAAACAAAGGATGCTCGCGATCGCATAATTCCAAGCAATCATTTGCAAGACATCGAAGCCTCTACTTTTGGCTATTTTAAGCAAGATTGAAACCAGTACACTACATAATGCTGCTGAAAAAATCAGTTCCATGCGCTACTCATTGTTTTTATAAAGTCTATTGTCGGAAGTAAAAAGCCCACACAGAGTGCGGGCTTTTTGAGTATAAACAATTTTATCAATTATTTATAACGATCAACCATTTTCTCTAAAGAAATCGGACGAATTTTATCTGCATTACCCGCTGTACCAAATGCTGTATAACGATCTACACAGATTTGTTTCATTGCAACAACAGTTTCTGCAAAGAATTTACGAGGATCAAATTCACTTGGTTTTTCAGCCATCATACGACGCATTGCACCCGTTGAAGCTAAACGTAAATCTGTATCGATGTTGATTTTACGAACACCGTGTTTAATTGCTTCAACCAACTGCTCAACAGGCACACCATAAGTTTCGCCGATGTTGCCGCCATATTGATTAATAATCGCTAACCATTCTTGTGGCACAGAGCTTGAACCGTGCATTACAAGATGCGTATTTGGTAACGCAGCATGAATTTCTTTAATGCGGTCAATCGCTAAAATGTCACCTGTAGGTGGACGCGTAAACTTGTAAGCACCATGTGAAGTACCTACAGCAATTGCAAGTGCATCGACATTGGTATCTGCGACGAACTGAGTCGCTTCTTCAACAGAAGTAAGCAATTGAGAATGGTCTAAAACGCCTTCAGCGCCTACGCCATCTTCTTCACCAGCAAGACCAGTTTCAAGGCTACCCAAGCAACCAATTTCACCTTCAACAGAAACACCACATGCATGCGCCATAGCGACTGTACGGCGAGTCACATCAACATTATAATCATATGATGTTGGTGTTTTACCGTCTGCACCCAAAGAACCATCCATCATTACTGATGAGAAGCCCAACTGGATTGAACGCTGACATACATCAGGATCTGTACCATGGTCTTGATGCATCACCACTGGAATATGTGGCCATTCTTCAATCGCTGCCAAAATTAAATGACGTAAGAACGGAGCACCTGCATATTTACGAGCACCAGCTGATGCTTGTACGATAACAGGTGAATTTGTTTCATCTGCGGCTAACATAATTGCGCGCATTTGTTCTAAGTTGTTTACGTTAAACGCTGGTACGCCGTAATTGTGTTCACCGGCGTGATCCAAGAGCTGGCGCAATGAAATAAGAGCCATAGTTTCCTCCCAGGTAATGCCCCATATTCTACCCTGTCATTTATTTCAAATCAGCAACAAATGACACTATTTAAAAAAAAATCCCTGCTTTTGCAGGGGTATTTTACAATTTAGGTCTAAAATAAGGATAAATCAATTATTCAGCTGATGAAGCAGCCAACTCAGCATCTGGTGTCGCCTGATCAGCAGGTGCATTTGCAATTTCAGCAGGTATATCGGTATTGTTTTCGTCTTGCTCTGGTTTATCCAGAGAATCAATCGCCGCTTGCTGTTCTGGAGTAACTTGAGAAGACGAATCAACAACCGCTTCAGAAGTACCCGCTTGTTCTGATACAGGAGCTTTATCTTGTTTTGAACATGCAATTAGAACAAATGGAATTAAGATTAATGCCGCTATCGATCGTTTTAAATTCATTTTCATTTCCACAAATACATTGATTCATTTAGATAAATTTTATTGCAGAAATATGACACTTTGATGAATTTACGCCTAACAAAAAAAAGAGCTGATTTAATCAGCTCTTTTTTAACAATAAATTTTCTAAGATTCTAAGACATTAGACTAAAAACAAATTCCAATCTAAGAAACCTTTCTGAGAAAGCATTCTAAAAAAATGTTTTCATTAAGCACGTTCAAGTAGAACCGCAACAGCAGGAAGTGTTTTACCTTCTACAAATTCTAAGAAAGCACCACCACCTGTAGAAATATAGCCAATTTTGTCAGCCACTTTATATTTATCAATTGCAGCCAAAGTATCACCACCGCCAGCAATAGAGAAGCCATCAGATTCTGCAATCGCTAATGAAAGTGCTTTAGTCCCTTCACCAAATTGATCAACTTCAAACACACCCACTGGGCCATTCCAAAGAATCGTTTTTGATGTTTTTAAGATCTGAGCAAATACTTTCGCTGTTTCTGGACCCACATCCAAAATCATGTCGTTATCAGCTACATCTTCAACTTTTTTAACAACAGCTTTAGCAGCAGCCAAAGAACCCAAGAAATCACTAAAGTCGATTTCTGAGGCATCAGCAACAACGACGTCTGTAGGCAATGGAACTGAAACTTTTTCTGCGATTGCCTTAGCAGTATCAATCAAGTCTGTTTCACACAGTGATTTACCCACATTAAAGCCAGCAGCCGCCAAGAAGGTATTAGCAATACCGCCTCCGACAATAATTTGACCACAAATATCAGACAATGATGTTAATACATCAAGCTTAGTTGAAACCTTTGAGCCTGCAACAATGGCAACCATTGGGCTTTGTGGTGTTTTAAGCGCACGACCTAAAGCATCCAATTCAGCTGCTAAAAGTGGTCCTGCCGCAGCAATTGGGGCTAAACGTGCAACACCTTCAGTTGACGCTTCTGCGCGATGTGCTGTACCAAATGCATCCATCACAAATACATCACAGAGTGCTGCATATTTTTGAGCAAGTTCAGGATTATTTTTCTTTTCGCCTGGGTTAAAGCGTACATTCTCAAGCAAAACCACTTGACCTGCTGCAACTTCAACACCAGCAAGATAGTCTGTTACCAAAGCCACATTTTGACCTAAAGCATTCGTCAAATATGCCGCAACTGGTGCAAGTGATTGTTCAGCTTTTGGTTCACCTTCAACAGGACGACCGAGATGAGAACATACGATTACCGCAGCACCTTTTGCAACCGCTGCTTTAATAGTCGGCAATGCAGCGCGCAAACGAGCATCACTGGTAATCTCACCATTTTTTACAGGGACGTTTAAGTCTTCACGGATCAGAACACGTTTACCTGCTAAATCGAGGTCAGTCATACGCTGAAAGTTCATGTATAGCTCACTTTAAAGATATTAAAATCGCGTCGATTCTAAATGATTATGCTAAAAAAGGTTAGCTACTTTTGCAGAAAAGCTGTAGAAAACTTTTGTTTTGATTATGATAGGGGTAGACCTGTTAAATATATGAGCTTATGTCCATTCATCCAAATCCAAAAATCAATCTTTTAAATGTCCTTGGGGAACCATTGGCCAGTTGTTGCTTTGATCCGATTACTGGATATTTCCGTAATGGTTTTTGTCACACTGCTCCTTCCGATTTAGGACAACATACCGTTTGTGCAGAAATGACGTCTGAGTTTTTGAGCTTTTCTCAAAGCATTGGCAATGATTTGACAACGCCCTTACCTGAAGCCGACTTCCCTGGCGTAAAACCGGGTGATTTTTGGTGTATTTGCGTGACACGCTGGGTTGAAGCCTATCAAGCAGATATGGCACCTAATGTGAAATTACAAGCTTGCCACCAAGCCGTATTGGCTTATGTACCTTTAGACCTGCTTATGGAATATGCAGTCTAATGAATAGTTTCGATCCTCAGCCAGAAATTATTCTGGCTTCAAGTAGCCAAACCCGAAAAGATTTGATGAATCGTCTGGGTTTGCGTTATCACTGTATTTCACCCGAAATAGATGAATCTGCTCGTGGTGAAATACATGCAGATGATTTAGCCAAAAGATTAGCTTTTGAAAAAGCCAAAATCATTAGTGATCAATTTCCAGAGGCTATCGTCATTGGTTCTGATCAGGTTGCTTGGCGTGAAGGTGCACCCGATGTTTTTATTGGAAAGCCATTAACGGTAGAAAATGCCATTAAACAGCTTCAATCTAACTCTGAGAAAATCGTCTATTTTAGTACTGCTCTTAGTGTTCAGCAAAAATCATCTGATTTTGAACACACGCTTGTTGAGCATTATAAAGTTAAATTCCGTAGATTAAACTCGTCTGAAATTGAGCGTTATGTTGAACGTGATCAGCCCTTGCACTGTGCGGGTAGCTTTAAATGTGAGAGTTTGGGGATCAGTTTATTTGAGCAGATGATTGGGCAAGATCAAACCACATTAATGGGAATGCCTATGATTCAGTTGTGTAAGATTTTAAGACAACTTAATATTCGATTACCATAAAAATGATTGAACTTAAATTATTAAAATATGTGAAGAATGAAATAAAGGCTAATGATATCGCAAAAAAAAGATATGCAAATCAATTAGCACCTAATTTTTCAGTATTTAACTATATTTTCACTAATGAACTAATGTTAAATAAAATTATTTCTGATCTCTTAAGTCCTCAAGGTGATCACGGTCAACAGGAAAGTTTTTTGAATTTATTTCTTAAAATGCTTTCAAATAATTCAAGCTATGACCAGTATGATATTCAAAAATCTAAAATATATTGTGAAGAAGTAACTTTTGGAATTAAGTCTCAACGTCGTATGGATATCCTTATTCATATCGAGCACCTTGAACTCAATAATCAAAAATTTGGTATCTGTATTGAAAATAAACCCTTTGCCTCGGATCAAAATAATCAACTTATCGATTATGCAAAAGAATTAAACTATCGCTATGATGCATCTCACTGGCACATCGTTTATTTAAATGGCCATTCAAGCGAACCTGAAGAAAATAGTGTTGATAACATACAACTTCTTGAATGGATTGAAAAAAATAAAATATCAATTTTAGGTTATGAAAACATTGCTGATTGGATTAAAGAATGTATTACATATACACAAAACTCTAGAGTAAGTTATTTTTTATCTGAATTTTTAAAATATATACAAATCACATTTTTGAGTATTGATGATATGGCAGAAAAAACCCACTTACTAAAAACGATTGAAAGTAATCAAGAGTATTTATCTGCCGCCTTGGAGATCATTTCGTTAAAAGATGACCTACAAAATAACTTAGTCTTAAAATTTACCAAACAATTAGAATCTAAAATATCCGAAAAAAATCAATGGCATTCTATAAGTAATCTCTGTAGAAACAAGAAAAACTGTACATTTCAAATATTTTTTAAAGCTGAACAGAAAATAGTTTTTATGTTGGAGTTTGATAGACTCAATTATCAAGGCTTCTTCTTTGGCATGCGTAAAGTGGATGAAAATATCGAAGAAAATAAAGAAACATGGAATAGTATTTTAAATTGTATTCAAGAAGTATATAAAACGACCTATATAAAACAGTCTAAATGGTGGCCTGCGTACATACAACTTCAAAGCTATATCAATTGGCAAACCCAAAATCAAGTTTGGACAGAAATAGATAATGGGCAATTCCCTGAAACAATATTTGAGTATGTCAAAACTTTTCACAAAGTGCTTGAAGAAAATAATTTGATAGAAATACTTTAAAATTATCTAATTGCAATTTGAAATAACTTGCACACTTAAATTACACGTTGGACAATAGAAGAAATTTAATGTGAAATTTTCCCATGTCCCAAACTCTTGATGTTCTTGGCAACATTAGCGCTGAACAATTTCTTGCTGAATATTGGCAGAAAAAACCTCTTTTAGTCCGCAATGCAATTCCTGAAATTACTGGTCTTTTAGAACCTAAAGATGTAATGGAACTAGCTCTGGATGAAAATATTACAGCTCGTTTAATTAAACAAAAAGACAAAGACCCCAACCAGTGGACTGTAAAATCTTCTCCACTGATTAAAGGGGATTTTCAAAAGATGCCTAAACTTTGGACGCTTTTAGTTCAAGCTGTGGATCACTATTCATTTGATTTGGCTGAAATGTGGAAAAAGTTTCCATTTATTCCACAATGGCGTCGCGATGATATTATGGTGTCCTATGCCCCCCAAGGTGGTTCAGTCGGAAAACATTTTGATTTCTATGATGTCTTTTTAGTTCAAGGACACGGTCATCGTCGTTGGCAGTTAGGGCAAATGTGTGACGAATCAACTGAGTTTGTTGCAGGCCAGCCATTAAAGCTTCTTCCTGAACTTGAAGTAAGTTTCGATGAAGTTCTCGCACCTGGTGATATGCTTTATGTACCCCCTGGTCTTGCACACTATGGTGTCGCAGAAGATGAATGCTTGACCTATTCATTTGGCTTTCGTATGCCGAATGTTGCTGACATGATGGACAGCGTTGGTGATACTTTTTCTAAATACGATACCTTAAGCAACCCATTACAAGATATTCAACGCGATCAAGCCACCGCAATTGGTGAAATCACCCATTCTGAACTTGAATATATGCGTGAAAAATTGTTGGCTCAGTTGCAAAGTCCATCGCACTTAAACGATGCTTTGATGTGCTTAATTTCACAACCGACCTATCCTGAAAATATTCCAGAAAATGAAGAGATTGGTACAGGCGATCTTGAAGAAGCATTAGAAGCTGGTTATGCAATCAAACTTGAACCTGCATCACGCTTACTTTACAGCACGGTTGGCGATCAAATTCACTTTTGGGCGAATGGTGAAAGCTTGAATATTTCAACTGCATTCGCAACACATTTGAAACTTGTCGCAGACGGCCAAGCAATTCCTTTAAATGAATCTCTTTATGATCAAGAGATTTTGGAGGATCTTGTCGAACTATTAAATTCATCGATTGTGATGTTATTACCTGCAGACGAAATTTAAGATTTTTCTTATTCTTAAGTTATTTTTATCATAAATTAGCCTCAAAATGCCTTGAGAATTACAATAATTCTCAAGGCTAACAAATGAATACTTGAGATTTTTCATCAATCTTCGCTATTGTCTTTATATACAAATTTTGAATAACTTCGGATAACAATAATGGCCAGCCCAGCGCAAGCAATTAGACATAAATTGCTCAACACTTTTTTCTCCAGACATTCAATTTGGTTTGCCTGTATTCTGATCGCTTTAAGCATTACTTGGCTTAGATTCTTTTACCAACCACATTATATTTATTATTTTTTATCAGATAGTTTAATCAATATTATTTGGCTAGCTAGTAGCTTATTAAGCTTGGTCGGATTATATGACGTACTTCAAAATAGACATTCAATACTCAAAAATTACCCAATCATGGGTCACTTCCGTTTCTTGTTTGAAGATTTTAGACCTGAAATTCGTCAATATTTTATCGAATCAGATCAAGATGCACTGCCCTTTTCACGCATGCAGCGCAGTCTGGTTTATCAACGTGCAAAAAATGAAAATGCAGATAAGCCATTTGGTTCAATCATAGATGTTTATCAGCAAGATTATCGATTTATCACCCATTCACTGGCACCTAAACATCCTTCTGATCCAACGGGCTTTCGAATCAAAGTCGGAAATGATCAGTGTAGCCAACCCTATAGCGCATCGATTATGAATATTTCTGCGATGAGCTTTGGTAGCTTGAGCGCAAATGCGATTCGTGCTCTAAATTTGGGCGCAAAAATGGGACAGTTTTATCACGATACGGGTGAAGGCAGTCTTAGCCCCTATCACTTGGAAAATGGTGGTGATATTGTTTGGCAGATCGCCAGCGGATATTTCGGTTGTCGTACAGATGATGGTCTTTTTGACCCTGAAAAATTTGCTCAACAAGCAAAACTACCCAATATTAAAATGATTGAGTTGAAGCTTTCTCAAGGTGCAAAACCGGGTCATGGTGGAATTTTACCCAAACATAAAATCACTGAGGAAATTTCAAAAATTCGTGGTGTACCACGTGATCGTGACTGTATTTCACCCCCGAGCCATCCAAGTTTTAACACGCCTATTGAAATGATGCATTTCATTCAGAAATTACGTGATTTATCAGGTGGCAAACCGGTTGGTTTAAAGCTGTGTTTAGGACAACCTTGGCAATTCATGAGTATTGTTAAAGCAATGCTTGAAACAAAAATTGTTCCTGACTTTATTGTAGTTGATGGTTCCGAAGGTGGTACGGGTGCCGCTCCAATTGAATTCAGTGACAATATCGGCACCCCGCTACGTGAAGCACTCTTATTTACACATAACACGTTGGTTGGTGTCGGTCTAAGAGATCAGGTTAAAATTGGTGCTAGCGGAAAAATTATTAGTGCTTTTGATATAGCCAGTACATTTGCTTTAGGCGCAGATTGGGTCAATTCTGCACGCGGTTTCATGTTTGCTGTCGGTTGTATACAGGCCCAAAGCTGTCACACCAATCAATGCCCTGTGGGTGTGGCTACACAAGATCCAGATCGTCAAAAAGCCATTCATGTCCCCTCAAAAGCAGAACGCGTGTTCAGCTTCCATAAAAACACGTTGCATGCCCTGTCAGAAATGATCGCTGCTGCTGGTCTTGAGCATCCTAGTGATATCAAGGCGCATCATTTGGCTCAGCGAGTCAATGATCGTGAAATCAAAAACTATGCGCAATTACACTTTTGGTTAAAAGACGGCGAGTTATTAGATTGTCACGATAAAGATGATGAAAACTTTTATTTCCGTATGTGGAATTTAGCCAATGCCGATCATTTTTAAACGCTAAACATCAATATAAAAGATGTAATAAAAAAAAGGAGCCATATGCTCCTTTTTTTATTATCCATCGTTCATTATTGAATTTCGAATTAGAGATAGATTTATTTAATAATAACCTTTACCACTTTGGGCATGTAAAAATGCGGGAATCAATCCAGTCAATGCAGCTCGAATATCCGCTCGTTCATTGATCAATTGATGTGAGCCCTCTTCCAACATCAACAAGGTCTGTAATCGAAATTTGGTTCGAATGAATTCAATATTATAACGCCAGTCCACGGTTTGATCTTGGGCACCTTGCGCCAACCAAACAGGAATACGACACGCGGGGCGCTGTTCCATTTCTTGCATCCACTTCGACATCGCCAAAATCCAGTCCATCCCCATCATGCGTGGTTGTAGTGGATCTTTTAAGCGTACAAAGCGCAGAAACTCAGGATTATGATTATTACGTTTAAAATGACGAGGAACTTCGCGCTTGATACGGCGAATAATGCCTAGACCCACTGGATTATGCCACCATGAGGTTTTTGCAGGTCGAACCAAAGGTGAAAGTAATAATACTCGCTCAACAATGGGATTTTTACGTAATTGCGCATATTCCAATAAATGATGCATCCAAATAGCCGCACCTGTACTCTGACCGACACCTAACCAAGGCTGTGGGAGCTGATCTGCATTTTTCACATATTGATGTACGGCGTGTAAAACCTGTTGATAATGATCAAAGTTTTGAATACTTGCAGCATTCCCATCACTCAAACCGTGTCCGGGTAAATCATAGGTTAAGACACTAAAACCTTGATCCAACAATTCTCGAATAATGGGTTGATAAATACCACTATGTTCTAAATAGCCATGCAGTAAAAAAACAGTCCCTTTTACTTTTTCAATATTGGGTTTATAGACTTGTACATGCAGTTTGAACAAAGGCATTTTGATATATCCCTGCCAAAACTGAGATTCAAGCTTGTCTAATGCGTATAGATGACGGTAGGCCTGAATATCCTTACTCGGTATAAAATCACGATTAAGATTTAAAGGTTCAAGTAATAAAGGCGTCGAATCACGATTGGGAATAGGCAAATCAAGCTGAGTCAGTACACTTGGATTTAAAAAAGGAATATCAGGCATTAGGGCACCTCTCTACAGCCACTAGAACCGAATAAAACGTCACGAATCGTGGCTAAAAGTTCATAGTTAGCACGACGACTATGATCGTAATTTAATTTACTCGGTTGCCATGCGGTTAATTCTGTTGGCATCGGCGCTTCTACGGGAATGGTTTTAATACCATTTAAAGCAAATAGTCGTCTTGTTCTAGGCATATGATAACGGTCGGTGATCAGCATCACTGTCGGCGCCCCTCCTTTTTTTTGTAATAATAGAGAGCTAAATCGAGTATTTTCACAAGTATTCATACTTCTATTTTCAAGAAGTTTAGCTTCAACACCTCGATTGGCTAACCATGACTGCATATAAGGTGCTTCAACACCACTCAGAACAATAGGCAACTGAGTTTGCTTTTCAATATCTAAAGTCTTTTCTAATCTTAAACGCGTATAGTCATTAACCACAATATCCGTCTTATTATCGGCTAATGTCAAGCCACCGCCAAGAATCACAATGGCATAGGGTTTATCTTCATTTAATTTTTTTGAAGAATCAGTCTCTTTTTGAATTTCAGCAATATCTGTATATATTTGTGAATCAAGTTGATTGGGTTGGTTCTGTTCTAAAGGATAAGTCTCTAAAAATTCCTGATATTTTTCCATTAAAGCTTGATCTTCATCTGGCGTTAAATTCGCCCAAGATGTGGATGGCTCTGAAGCAAGTTCTGATGTACTGTGCTCAACAGAATGATCAAAATCTTCAATCAGCATCGGTATTTGAATTTTACTTTTCTGTTTATCTTGTTCTTTCTGCTCACGTTCATATTGTATATTTTCTTTCAATACAGCATAACGTGCTTGAATGATCGCCAAATCATCTATTCTTTTCGCTTTCAAAGCCTGTTCAATCACGGTTAAATACGCTTGACGAGCAATCCATTTATGAGAACCCGGTTCTAAGTTTTCAGTTTCTGTCAGCGCAGCCATTTTTTGACTTTGCGCGGCAATTTCATCGACCTCAAAAGACACAAATGTATTCAGCGTTTTCACGACCAAGTTTGAATAATATGGCGTATACCAAAAAACCAATAGACAGCCAACAAGTACGAATAAAATCGCGATCATTCGTACTAAACTAATCATCCAGTGTCGCTTTGGCATAGAGTCCTTTAAAAAGTGTGTGATTGAATTAAACCCGATGAATTAAATAAAACAGGCTCTGGTTCGAGTAAAAGCTTAAACTTTTGTATCACATCTTTCTGCACAGCGCGATATGTCACTTGTACATCTTGTAAATTTGCATCTGCATAATTCACAAGTACCAATGCTTGTTTTTCAAACATTCCAACTTGACCTAAGCGCTTACCTTTCCATCCTGAATGTTCTATTAACCAGCCGGCGGCCACTTTTACAGTACCGTCTTGCTGTGCATAGTGTGGCATCTGGGGAAATAATACATGTAATTTTTGGTATTCTAAATTTGAAATAATCGGGTTTTTAAAAAAACTTCCTGCATTTGGATATTCTTTGGGATCTGGCAATTTAGACTGTCGAATCTGAATCACTTGTTTTTGTAAGTTCTCAGGCGTTAATTCATCAGCAACCGCTGCTTTTAAGTCACCGTAATTTATTTTTAAATCTGCTTTTTTGAGCAGTTTAAATACCACATGGGTAATGACATAACGATTTGGGTCATCTTTAAAAATACTGTGTCGATAAGAAAAATGACATTCTACCGCACTGATTTTTTTTACCGACTTTGACTGTCGATCATAGACTTCAACATATTCAATAAACTCACCCACCTCTACACCATAAGCACCGATATTTTGTACAGGTGAAGCACCAACAAATCCTGGAATTAAAGCTAGATTTTGTAAACCATACATTGCATTTTCTGTGGTCCATAATACAAAATCATGCCAATTTTGACCTGCACCTACTCGAACAGTGTGAAAATTTTCATCCTCGCTGAGATGTTCAATGCCTTGAATATCCATATGAATGACTAATGCTTCAATACTTTCAGGAAGCAACATATTACTTCCACCAGAAAGAATGAGCACATTCAATTGCTGGTTTTCAGCATAGGCTAAAGCTTGAATGAGTTCTGAGATATTTGAAACTTTGACATAAGCGGAAGCAACGGCATTTAGACTCAAACTATTAAACTGTTTTAATTGGACGTGTTGTTGAATATTCATCATGATGATTACGTTACTCTTCGCTTCTTATGACAATGGACTTTGCTGTTGTAGAAGTTTATTGATCCACGCTTGGCTACTTGACTCACATTGATCTAGCACACGTTCAAAACCGTCTTCAGCGCCATAATATGGATCAGGTAAAGCTTGTTTGGGATAATGTTCATCATGTTCACTCATGAGCGAGATTTTTGCTCGTATCGCGTCGCGTCCATATTTATCAATCGCTTGTTCAAGCAATTCTTCAATATTTTTAAGATTCTCTAAATCCATAGCAAGAATCAAATCAAAATTGATAAAATCCTCAATAACAAGCTGACGAGCACGTAATCCTGATAAATCATAACCACGTTTGGAGGCGTGTTTTTGACTGCGTAAATCTGGTGCTTTGTTGGGATGATAATTACTCGTTCCCGCAGAATCGACTTCCACATTTAATTGTGCCAAATTTGCAAAGTGTCTGAGGACAACCTCTGCTGTAGGAGAGCGACAAATATTACCCAAACAGACACACAAAATTTTGTAGGGTACTTGCATCGTCATAACGTCCTCAAATGTCTATATCTTTTACAATTGCTTATGTTAAGTTATTTGAATCATGAATCCTATACAACACCAAAACAATAATGTTGAATAATTGCTGAAAAGGAGTAACGATGAGTCAATTTCAATTTCAGACCGTAGCGAATATTATTTCTGGTTTGGGATCAGTACAGGAACTCAGACCGATTCTCAAAGAAAAAAAATATAAGCGTGTGCTTTTGGTGACTGATCGGGGCATGGTCGCAAATCAGCTACACACGCCTATTATAGAAATTCTTGAAGCAAGCAACACGCCTTATATTATTTATGCGGATGTACAGGCAGATCCACCTGAACATATTGTATTAAGTGCTGTCGCATTTGCTAAAGATCATCATGTTGATGCGGTAATTGGTTTTGGTGGTGGGAGTTCACTAGATGTGGCTAAACTTATTGCCATATTGGCTGACCCACTACAAACCCAAAGCTTAACGGACATTTACGGCGTAAATAACGTAAAACCACCTCGCTTGCCTTTGATTGTTATTCCGACGACAGCAGGCACAGGTTCAGAAGTTACTCCTATTTCCATTGTAACGACTGGGGATACAACCAAAACAGGCATTGTTTCCCCGATCCTTTATGCAGACATTGCCATTTTAGATGCTCACTTTACTTTGAGTCTACCTGCACATATCACAGCTGCTACTGGTATTGATGCAATGGTTCATGCCATTGAAGCCTATACCTCCAAAGTAAAAAAGAATTTTTATTCTGATCTATTGGCGAAACAGGCATTAAACTTACTCAATAAAAATTTAAAACGTGTGCTTGCAGATGGCAGTGATGCTGAAGCAAGGCAAAATATGTTGTTAGGTTCAATGCTTGCAGGACAAGCCTTTGCTAATGCTCCCGTCGGCGCTGTACATGCACTGGCATACCCTCTCGGTGGTCATTATCACGTGTCTCACGGTCACAGCAACGCTTTAGTGCTCGTTGAAGTTCTAAAATTCAATGCAGTTGAAGCTAAACGTGAATACGCAGAATTAATGCAATTTATCGATCCTTTTAGCAAAGGCAATATCGATGGTCTTTGTGATCTGTTCATTGATCATATGCAGGGTCATTTAGATCAGAGTGGACTTCCACTTAAACTCAGTCAAATGAATATTAAGCATGAACATTTAACCACAGTTGCCGACGACGCTATGCTTCAAACACGATTATTACAAAATAATCCTCGAGTAATGAATCATCAACATGCATTGGAAATTTATCAGGCCATTTATTAATTTAAACTTTTTGAATTCAATTTTAATTTCATGATAAAAATAAATTTGACAAATCTTCGCAGTGTATTTGCACTAAGTGGATTCTGACTTTAAATAAAAGCTCAAAATCATAATAGACATACAGAAGAAAGTTAATGAAAATATCAGCAAAAAGTCGTGAGCATTATTCTTTTATCTTTCCAATACAAACTCGTTGGGCAGACAACGACATGTATGGTCATGTTAATAATGTCACTTATTATAGTTATTTTGATTCAGCTGCCAATGCTCTGCTGATTAAGCATGCTGGTTTCGACATACACCATTCGGATGTTATTGGTTTAGTGGTTGAGTCACAATGCCAATTTTTACAAGAACTGTCTTATCCTGAAGTCATTGAAGTCGGCGTAATGGTTGAAAAGATAGGAAATTCATCCCTTCGTTATGATCTCGCGATATTTAAACAAGATCAAACTAATGCCTCAGCTCAAGGTACATTCACTCACGTTTTTGTAGACCGTAAGTCACGAAAAAGCGTCCCCATTTCAATTGAAATGCGAGACGCCCTTTCTGAGTTTATCCGAGAAATGTAGGTCGAGAATACAAATAGATTAAGGCTTTAAATTAAGGCTTTAATTGGATGTTTTGCAGTGTTCCACCAAAAACATCAACTAAGCCTTTAACTACAGTTTCATTACTGAGTAAAACCTCTGCGCGCTGATACGCACGCTGTTTGCGCTCTACTTGATTATCATAAGGTGTTAATCCTGAAAGCTCCTGATACTTAACAGAAAGTCGATTATTCGACCAACGGTTGCGTAGCATCTCTTCCATATTGGATTGGAATTGTGTCAAAAGTTTTTCATATTTCTGTGGAATATAAAATATGCTTTCGCCATCGATCTGACCGGTCATTACGCCTTGCTGAGCCAACTCTTGTACTGCTGGCGTTAAATCGCTATTTCTTAACCAATATTCCCATTTATCAAGCGTCCAATCTCCTTCGAGTTCTTGAGAAATCAGTTTCAAGATATCTTGGGGCATTTCATTGGTTGCAGTATTGTTCACAGACTGTTTAATTGGCGCTTCTTCAGTCTTGTCATCAACTTCATCAACAACCAATGTATGGGTGACTTCATCTTCAACTGCCGATGATACTAATGCTTGCGAGTCATCTTGCTTTGAAGCTGGATCTAAAAAGAAAATATCATCTGTTGCTGCGGTATTGAACGATTCTACAGCCTGGCTAATCTTTTCATCGCCAAAAAGTGATAATTCTGGGACATCATTCGTTGAAGTATCGACATGCTCATGCACAAGATCATTCTGAGCCTGAGTAGAATCTGAATAATCTAATGAGTCAACTTGCAGACCTGCATTTAGATCATGGGCTAAATCAATTGACGTTTGATTTAAATGTTCAGCATTATCATCGAATTGATGAGATTGTACTTTATCTTCTGCATTCGTATTAAGATCATTATTAAAGTCATGCTTTAAATCTAGATCATTAAGATCTTGAACTTCAACATCTAAACCTCTTTTTGGATTAATCTGTGAGGTGCTGTGAAATCCTTCATTGATTTCATTTTCTTTAGTATTAGAAAATTCCTGAACCTCATTCTGATTCTTTTCATGATCACTTACCGAATCAACTATAGATTGGCGGATATTTACATCATCCAAATTAGACGGCTGATCTAAAGACTGAGCAGAATACGTTTGATGCGCTTGAAAATTATTTGATAATTCCTTTGCCGCTTGGTTTTGCTTGCCTGCATCATCAAGCCCCACAAATCTCTGAGGTGTTTGATTATGCTGGATATTAGCCGCTGCTGAATTTTGAACTTCATTCATCTGTAAAGGTCTGAATGCCAATAGACGCAATATGCACATCTCAAAACCTTGCTCTTGCGTTACAGCAAGCTGCAGATCGGCCCGTCCTTTACAAGCGACTTGATAATAAAGCTGTAGATCTTGCGCAGCGATCAGACCTGAGAGCTGCATAATTTTTTGATTAATCTCAGCGCTATACTTCAGGCTCAGATCTGGTAAATATTGTAATAAAGCCAATTCATGCAAAGTTGAAATAAACTGATCTAAAACCAGAGAGACATCAAGTGCTTGTTGCCTAAATTGCATAAGCAAGGCACTCACATGTTGCTGCTGATTTTGATTAATAGCTAAAATCAAATCAAAAATAATGGTTCGGTCAATCAGACCTAACATTTCTTTCACATCTTGATGTTGAATAGCGCCTTGACCATAAGCGATCGCTTGATCAGTCAATGACAGTGCATCACGCAAGGAACCCTGCGCTGACTCTGCAATTTGCCATATTGCATCTTGTTCAGCAGAGATTTTTTCTTGATTCAGAATATCTGTTAGATGTGTGGTGATTTCATCTACAGCAAGCGGTCGCAGCGTAAACTGCAAACAACGTGAAATAACCGTAATCGGTAACTTCTGTGGATCAGTTGTTGCGAATAAAAATTTAACGTGTGCTGGTGGTTCTTCTAAGGTTTTAAGTAAGGCATTGAATGAATGCGTAGACAGCATGTGCACTTCATCAATGAGATAGACTTTAAAACGGCCTTGGGTCGGAGCATAAGGAACATTATCTAAAAGTTCACGCGTATCTTCTACTTTGGTTCGCGATGCCGCATCAATTTCAATTAAATCGATAAAACGACCTTCATTCACAGCCGTACAGGTCGCACAGACTTCACAAGGCGTTGAGGTGATCCCTGTTTCGCAATTTAGGCACTTCGCCAAAATACGCGCAATGGTGGTTTTACCCACCCCACGTGTCCCTGTAAACAGATAAGCATGATGCAATCTACCACGCTCTAATGCGCTGGTTAAAGCACGTGATACGTGGTTTTGGCCAACGAGTTCGATAAAATTGCGTGGACGATATTTACGTGCAAGTACCTGATACATGAATGCTCCCTTTTTACAGGTCTAAGCATACTGTTTTTTTATACAAGAGTGAATGAAGATTACGAATTCTATTGCAAACTGATGATTAGAAAATCGTTTCGGATTATTTATAGACAAGTTTTTCTATGCAAACCTTACTCAAACTGAGAAGAATTGCATCAACTGTTGCGATGCAGACTAAAATCTTCATATTCAACAAACCCATTTGCGGTCAGGTCTTCACGAATTTCGAGTAATTGATGCTCTAAATCGACCAAAATTAAATTGCGCTTACTCACTCCAGTCAATTCAATCATCTTGGAGTCTGGACTGTTAAATTTAAAAGGACCTTTAATCGATTCAATCTCATTATGACCGCTTAGGCTAATTCTGTTCAGTACAAAAGTTTGATCTGGTTTGAGCTCTAAATCCACAGCCATTCCCGGACACTCTTCACAACGCGAAGTACAGCCCATACACGGAGTAACGCCTTGATATTTTCCGGCCCATTCAGGAATAACCACTTTCTTTTCGATATCTACACTTTTCGAGTGAGGATTGTTTTGCGCAGATGATAATGAATTTTGATCATCACAACCGATGAGCGCTGATATAGCAACCAACGGTATTAAAATTGACTTTTGCATGGGATGGGAGATCTTAAAGCAAACATTTAGACTAAACAGCATAATTGAAGTGAATGATTATGGCAAAAATTTAAGACATAAATCTCTTTTCATGCACGTTTTTAAATCAGAAAATCGTCTTGATCATGCAGTTCAATTGTCGCACTTTTGACTTTAATCTATTACGCAAATCCCTACATGATCAATACCAAATGCGAAACAGATTAGTGGTGATTCAAAATATAGTCACAAGCAATAGTAATCCGCATTTAAAAACATACTGTTGCGTATTTTCACCTTAAACTCATATAACGATTCAATTATTGTATGGATCTGAATCATTTTTATCTTGGAACTTAAATTATCGATATTAAAATCATACAACTTAAACCAACCTCCAAAAATCCAATCTTAAAACCATCCTTTTTTCCCTTTGATAATTTTATCCGCACAACGTAACGTTTCCTGAGTTAATCCCCATAATCGATAATCCCCTGTAATCGAACCCGCGGCAAAGTTATGTGTATAGGCAAAACTTAACTCTCTCTGATGATCACACCATGCGCCAGATCCGTTATAACCGATATGCCCAAAACCATAAGGAACTCGTTTTCCTAAAGTAATCACGCGGTGATAACCTAAGCGCCAATGCATGGGTATCGGCATGACACGATCACGTTTATAGTTCTGAATTTGACTCAACTTTTTAAACACATCCACTTGAATCAGTGCTTTGTTATTCCACCGTCCATAATTCGCCAACATAGCATAGATTTTTGCCAAGCTTCGCGCTGTAAAAGCACCATTCGCAGCGGGTATACAACTTTGAATAACAGCATCATCAAAAAAGCTAAAATTTCGCATGGCTTTAGGAATCATAGCATCGACAAAATCTTGCGGATCTTGTCCTGAATATTGAATAAATTTATTTGACAAACTTGATTTAGGTGGTTTTTTGGCAGCTTTGCTTGAGTTTTGATTGTCGTTTTTTTGCTGTTGAATAGATTTTGCTTTTGTCATATTGATTGGCTTAGCCACTCTATTCAGTTGATCAGCTTCAACGCCAAAATATGCACCGTCCAAATCTAAAGCATCAACCAAGTATTTTTGCATTAGAGATTTTAAAGATTGCTTGGTGGCTTTTTCTAAAATTCCACCGACGAGCCAACCAAAGGTTAAGGCTTGATAAGCATTGTCCTCACCCACCACAAAACGAGGTGTCGCATTTTCCATTATGGTGAGCATATGTTGCCAGTCTGACATTTCTGATGCAGTTAGAATCAAATTGCGAATATCAAATAATCCACTTTGATGACTCAAAACATGTCTTAGCGTCATTTCTTCTTTGCCATTTTTGGCAAACTCTGGCCAGTATTCTGCAATTAATTGATCGTAATCGAGATAGCCTTGACTGACTAAAATATGCGCAAGTGTCGATAAAATCCCTTTGCCTGTGGAATAACTAATCGCCAAAGTATCCGACTGCCAGTCTTCTGCAGCAGATTTTTTACCGGTATAGATGTCGACTACTTTTCGACCTCTAAAATAAACCACCAGAGCAGCCCCACCATATTCACTACGGCGATCTTGCAATCGGCTGAATTGTGTCGCTAAATCCTGAAATCGTTCATCGACTTCACCTTTATAATTATGAGTATTCGCAAAAATAATATCTTTAATTGCGCTCATTTTTTCGTTCCTTCATTTTTTGATTATTCGAATTCTTAAACATTTATCGATTTGATGATTTTAAAAATCAATCAAATAAACTTATTCATGACATCCATGTTTATTTTAATATGAAAAAAGCCCAAATCATCTGATTCAGGCTTTTGATTTACTACAGTGTTTTTATCGTACCAGATACATGGGGTTTATGAGACTTTTCATTACGAATCAAAATATTTGTCACTGTTTTATCAACTGCCGTTAAAAATTCAACTTGAGAAGGTAAAAATAGTGGTAATTTGAAATGTACATCAGCGTCATAAGCTTCAGGTAAGCTCAAGCTTGCTAAAGCACGTGCTTTACTCCACATACCGTGCGCAATCGCCTGCTTAAAACCAAACGCCTTTGCAGTCAATGCATGAATATGAATTAAATTGAAATCACCAGAAGACATCGCATAACGACGACCTGTATTTTCTGCGACATCCCAAGTTGCTTGTAATTGATAGTCAGGCGATACAGTTTCATTGGATTTAACTGCATTATTCTGCTCCGTTTTTTGACGTGCTAAATAAGTCGTTAAACCTTCCATGACCACTTCACCAGCCACTTTTACAGTCGTCAGAAAATCAAACTGCAAGCCTTTATCATGCGGTTTCAAATCACCAAACTGACATGAAATCGTTAAATTTTCATTCACCCCAATTTTGCGTAACTGTTTCACTTGATTGCGGATATGAACGAGACCCAATAATGCAAAAGGAAATGCCTCTTGCGTCATCATATGCATCTGTAGACTTTGTGAAATAACAGCAAGATAAATGGCAGGCGTATAACCATTATTTTTAAAATCACAAATTTCGTTATAAGCCTTTAAGTGATCCTGATCTACTTTAAAACTGTCGACCACATATTCAACTTGTGGTAACACCTTTTCGCCTTTAGGTTTCTTAAAAATAAGACCCTGAATCACTTTTGGATAGGCTAAATAAGGCTTTGGTAGTTGACTAAAATGACGAGTTTTCATAGTAGACCCTTAAATTATTAATGACTGCGAATTTTATTTGAACACCAAATCACTTGATGAATAGGTGCAACAACTACAATTGATCTTGTTTATTATTCAAAATACCTTAAGCCCTCTTGTCTTTTAATTTTAAGGTTAAAAACAAGCGGGCTCTAAATCAATAGGATCAGAGCATTAAGCCCCGATTAGACTTTGACCACAAACACGTACAACATTACCATTTAAACCTGATGAAGCACTAGAAGCAAATAATGCAATCGCCTCTGCAACATCTTCAGGTTGACCGCCTTGGCTCATCGAGTTCATACGACGACCCGCTTCACGAATAGCAAAAGGAATCGCAGCAGTCATTTGAGTTTCAATAAACCCAGGTGCTACAGCATTAATTGTTATTCCATTTTTAAGTACAGGTGCAGTGAACTTAACCAGACCAATCACACCTGCTTTAGATACTGCATAGTTGGTTTGACCCATATTACCTGCAATACCAGAGATTGATGAAACACAAACAATACGTGCATTTGAATTAAAACCATCATTTTCAAGCAAATAGTTATTTACTCGCTCAATTGCAGATAAGTTGATGTTAATCACCAAATCCCATAGTTCAGGTTTCATATTGGCTAGGGTTTTATCTCGGGTAATCCCTGCATTGTGAACCACAACATCTAAACCACCATGAGAAGCGGCTGCTGCTTTAATTTTTTCGCCAGCATCAGCTGCAGTGATATCAATCGCTAAAGTTGAACCACCCACTTCACTTGCAACACGATCTAAATCGGCTTGTTGTTGTGGAACATCCAAACAGATCACATGCGCACCGTCACGTGATAATACATGTGCTATCGCCTCACCAATACCACGACTTGCACCTGTCACTACAGCAGTTTTACCCGCCAATGGCTTTGACCAATCAACGTCAATCACTTTCGCTTTAGAGACACGAATCACCTGTCCAGAAACGTATGCTGAACGTGGTGACAAAACAAAACGTAAAGTAGATTCAAGATTTGCAGATGCATCTTTGTCTACATAGACCAATTGAGCAGCAATACCTTTTTTAAATTCTTTACCGACTGACTTTACAAAACCTTCAAGTGCACGTTGTGCAATGGCTTGTTGTACTGTAGGTGCAGACTCTGGCGTTAGACCAACAACAACCACACGACCAGAATTTTGAACTTGACGAGCAATCGGGTTAAAAAATGCATAAAGCTCTTTGAGTTGTTCAGAGTTTTGAATACCCGATGCATCAAATACAACAGCTTTAAACTTAGACTCCTTATCACCTTCGTTAAAAGCGCTCAGGCTTAAACCTACTTTTGCAGCAGCTTGTTGTAAGGACGAATTATTACCTGCATAACTATTGGCATGAATATTACTCAAAACCTGAGCAATGTTGCTTGATAAAGGACTATTTGGCGCAGCGCCCAACAAAACAGCCCCTTGAACTACAGGTGCATTTGAATCAAAACGATCAAGAGCTAATGGAGATGGTAAACCTAAATTTTTAATGACAAATTTACCAAGTGGAGATTTTGAAAAAGCTTGATATTGGTCAGTCATGAATATGATCTCTTCAAATTAATTTTTAATGGATTGTAAGTGATCTATAAACTTCAGTTGAATGTCAGATACTTATAATATATTCGATCCATACGTTTAAGTTAAATGATACTTGAGTTAATCTATGTATGTCTTGACCTGAATGCATTGCTAAATGTCATTATAGTCAATTCGACCTTTTTTTTAATATGATAATGTACGCATCAAGAATATCGCTAAGATGCTTGGAAAAGCCTTATGAGCAAAACAATTCAAGAAAATTTACCAGTCGAAAATTCTGCGAAAGACGCTGTGTCAAATTCATCAACTACCCGTGCTAAAACGAGTAAAAGTACAACCACAACGCCTAAAGCTGCAAATAATCCTAAACCGAGTACTCCGCGCTCTACGACTACGCGTCGTAAAAGCACAACATCTACTACAAAAAAAGCTGAATCGGCAGCTTCTTTAACCCCTAAAACTTCTGATCAGCAGGTTAAAATTATGAGTCAAAATACTATTCGCCGTGTCGCGATTATTGGTGGAAATCGTATTCCATTTGCACGTTCAAATGGCGCTTATTTTAAAGCAACAAATGCAGATATGCTTACTGCCGCGTTAAATGGCTTAGTTGATCGTTTCGGATTACAAGGTCAACGTTTAGGCGAGGTTGTTGCAGGTGCGGTACTTAAACATAGCCGCGATTTCAATATGACGCGTGAATGTGTGTTAGACACGCAGTTGGCACCTGAAACTCCAGCTTATGACATTCAGCAAGCATGTGGTACGGGCTTACAAGCAGCTTTTGCTGTGGCGAACAAAATTGCCCTAGGTCAAATTGAAGTGGGTATTGCTGGTGGTGTAGATACAACCTCCGATGCTCCTATTGCATTTGGTGATGGTTTACGTAAAGCACTGCTTGAACTTAATATCGCTAAAACTGCTAAAGACCGTCTAAAAGCTTTAACCAAAATTAATGTCAAAGATTTATTAGATGCGCCTAAAAATGGTGAGCCACGTACAGGTTTATCGATGGGTGATCACCAAGCAATTACCACACTCGAATGGGGTATTGCTCGTGAAGCACAAGATGAATTGGCTGCATCTTCTCATCAAAAAATGGCGAAAGCATATGATGAAGGTTTCTTTGATGACTTAATGACTCCATTCCTTGGCTTAGAGCGTGACAATAACTTGCGTGCTGATTCTACAGTTGAAAAATTAGCTAAGTTAAAACCTGCTTTTGGTAAAGGCGATGCACGCACGATGACTGCGGGTAACTCTACCCCATTAACTGATGGTGCTTCTGTGGTCTTACTTGCATCTGAAGAATGGGCTAAAGCGAATGGTCACGAAGTCCTTGCTTATTTGAGCTTCTCTGAAACTGCCGCAGTCGATTTTATTGGCAAAAAAGAAGGCTTATTAATGGCACCTGCATATGCAGTTCCTCGTATGCTTGATCGTGCTGGTTTAAAACTTCAAGATTTTGATTACTATGAGATTCACGAAGCATTTGCATCACAAGTTCTTTCGACATTAAAAGCTTGGGAAGATCCGAAATTCTGTAAAGAACGTTTAGGATTAGATGCTGCTTTAGGTTCTATTGATCGTAGTAAATTAAACGTGAATGGTTCTTCACTTGCAGCAGGACATCCATTTGCAGCTACAGGCGGTCGTATCATCGCTACAGCTGCAAAAATATTGAACCAAAAAGGTTCTGGGCGTGTTCTTGTGTCTATCTGTGCTGCAGGTGGTCAAGGTGTAACAGCAATTATTGAAAAATAATAACCTGTCTTTGAATTATAAAAAAAGCACCTTTAATTAGGTGCTTTTTTTATTCTTAAATTCTTAAATGAAGTGCAACAGAGATTACTTTTTTTCAAAAATCATTTTTGGCCAAAAAACGCACAAACTTAATTCCCTCATCCTAACCTTCTTTCAAACAGAGAAGAACTTTTACATATCCCTCAATCATATTTTCTAATTTATAAAAGCTTTATTATGATAAAACTTAACTTTAAACATGAAAAGAAACCCAAATAGGATCAGCCCCATTTGAGTTTCTAAAGCTTTCTATAATCAATAATTTTTAAAAACGATAACCTACACCCACATATGTAATTAATGGATCAATATCAATTTTTGTAGATGAATGAATCAGCTCATTACCGTCATTCTTATTAATCACATCAATTGTTGCCCGATTATTAAGTTTTGCATAGGATACAGAGGCAATTCCGTACCATTCCGAATTAAGATCATACGTCGCACCTAGAGTAAATAATGGAGCAATTGCATCTGTAGTTTTGACACGTATCTGTGGATCTGCTGAAGATATTTTACCTTCTAATGCAGCACCACCTTTCCCATCTAAAATATTCTGTATCATATGTCCAGCTGCTTTTAGATCTGCCTCAATTGAATGATCTAGCTCAATTTCATTAAAATGAGCATACATAATTCCAGCGCCTACAAATGGACGAAACTTATTAGTACCTGTCTTCCCAAACTGATATTGGACTTCAAGTGCAGGTGTCCAAGCTCGAACGGAGGATGCTTTCTTTTTATTACCTAAATTAGTGATTGGAATATCTTGTTGTAAATCAAGACCAGTATTTAAAAATAAATCTTTAACGCCTATTACATTATTTTCATCTGGAAAAGCGACACCTTTCATATTAGCAATGATTTCGCCTTTACCTTTGATGTCTACTTTAGGCGGAATACCACCAATAAACTGTATAGAAACATGATCATTTAAATAATAATTCAAAGTTATCCCTAGCGTATCTACATCTTCAGCTTCAAGCCCCGTTCCTTGAGCTTTCCATTGATCAATACCGCTAAGTATTGCTCCGCCTGAAGCATTTGAATTAACCGGAGATGTTTGATCTGCATTGTCCGTTAATAGCCCCAAAAAACTTGCTAAACTACTGCCAGACCCCATGCTATCCAGAGCAAAAATTTGTTCTAGAAAATCTTTAGCTGGCATTGTTCCACCATTACCAGCCCCGTCATCCATTAACGCAGAGTTTGACACTGAATTTAAAAAAGCATTTTGGCTGATTTCTCCAACTGCGTATTTTTGATTAGAATTAACTTTGGTATTAATATTAAATGGATTTGCCTTGCCCTGAGGCATAACATGCATCCACCCCGCTGAAACTGAAAAACGTTTATACTGTTCTGCATAACTCATATTCGTCATCATGACTAATGAACTTGCAATGATTAACCTTTTTAAATTTGTTTTATAATTCATTTTTAATCCCTAAAAATTGAATGTTGTGTTTCTATTGCAATGGCAGAATAACGTAAGTTACTAAAAATAAACAAAAGAAATTCGATAGATAACATCCGAATAATATTTTTATATTATTAATATATTTATTACAAATTAATATATTATTGATTTATATGAAATAAATAATAAGACAACACTCCTCACTATTATAATGAAGAGTGTATGAAATTTTATTTATCACAAATTTACAATAAAATACAAAATAGAGCACATTTTATAATTAATAAAAATATAACTGATTTAAACTTTTTTAATATTAGATCTCTTTCATAACTCAAAAAACAGTCATCTTTTTGATGATTATATGTACCCTTAACTTTGTGAAATTGATGCATAATTTCAGTATGAAATATATCGACTCTAAAAAGCTTTCTGACCCGCAGTTTAAGCGTTATACAGGCATCTCATACTCAACTTTTTATTTAATGGTTGAGCAATTGAAAAAGCATTTACCAACTACGGGTAGACCCGCTAAATTAAGCTTAGAAGATCAAGTTCTTTTGAGTCTAAGCTATTGGCGTGAATATCGAACCTTATTTCATGTTGCGACCAGTTATGGTGTTTCAGAGCCGACGGCTTCAAGAATTGTTCGGCATGTTGAAGACTGCTTAATCCAGTCTAATCTTTTTAATTTACCGAAGGATTTGCCTCAAGGTGAAGGCATTGATTGGAATGTTGTCATCATCGATGCAACAGAAATACCCATTCAACGGCCCAAAAAAACAGAAGAAAAGCTATAGCGGTAAGAAAAAGACACATACCTTTAAAGTACAAGCGATTATTCATGCTAAAACACGAGAAATACTCAGTTTATGTATGTGTAAAGGTGCGGTGCATGATTTTGAGTTATTCAAAAGAAACTTAAATTTAATTCCTAAGCATTCATTTGTATTAGCGGATAAAGGCTATCAGGGTATTCATAATATTTACGCAAACAGTTTGCTTCCGTTGAAAGCAAAAAAAGGCTGTACATTAGATCCTGAACTTAAAAAGTACAATCGAGAAATCAATAAAAGAAGAATCCTTGTTGAACATGTTTTTGGTGCGCTGAAGCATTTTAAAATACTTGCTGAACGTTACAGAAATAGAGGAAAAAGACTCGGCTTAAGATTCAATTTAATTGCTGGAATTTACAACATGGAATTGAGTAAAAGTGACTTATGAAAGAGGTCTATTCAGTTGCATTTCAACATGGTCATAACACCATTGGAAAATAAAGGTATAAACTAAAATACATAAGGTTAAACTTAAATCTAATAGAATCGCATCAACAATACTCATATTTAATGCATAAGCAATCATCGGGAAAGTCACCAGCATTAAACCGCCTTCAAAACCAATTGCATGACACACACGAACCCAGAGGGTTCTTGTTAATTGATATTTAGCTTCATACTTTTCAAATAGGGAATTAAACACCATATTCCAAATCATTGAAGTCACTGCCATGACTACACCTAAAACACCTGTGACCTCTATCGGCATTTCAAAAATCAAACTCAATGCAATTGCAATTACAACCAGCAGAATGACTTCATAAATTACCGCATGCACAATTCTTCTTTTACTTAAAAACATAATCTTCTATCTTTGCAAATTTGAACATATTCTATTTTGCAAAAAATGATTAATCGAGTTAGATTCTTTCAATATATTTGATAGATTATTTGGTCATGAACTTAAATCAAGAACAACTAAATATTTTTAAAGCCGTAATCGAAACGGGTTCTTTTTCGGCAGCTGCACGCCAATTAGGTAAAGTTCCTTCAGCAATCAGTATGTCAATTGCAAATTTAGAAATTGACTTGAATTTACTGTTATTTGAACGTGTAGGACGTGAACCTAAACCCACCGCACATGCTTTGGTTTTATATGAAAAAACTGAACAACTTTTGATTGAGATGAATCAGTGGAAACAACATGCGTATTCTCTCAGTGTAGGTTTAGAACCCGCTTTGAATATTGTGATTGTGTCTGAGCTACTGCATATGCGCTGGACAGAATATATTTTATTATTAGAAAAAAAATTTCCATCACTGCAAATTAATATTATCACTGCACCGCAAGAAGATGCTTTGAATATGCTACTCAATCAAAGCGCTCAACTTGCTTTAATGTTTGAACGTGAGGTACTGGAAAATAGTGAGCAGTTTGTGGAGCTTAAACGTGAATTACTGGTGCCCGTAATTTCGATTAACCACCCTCTTGCACAATATGATCAAGTCACTTTTGAGCAAATTCAACAAGATCGTCAAATTGTTGTGGCAAGTCGTGATAAATCGATTAAGCCTGAATTGTTATATTCCAAACAATACTGGCGCACAGACAACCATCACTCTGCAAGTTTATTGATTATTGAAAGTTTAGGCTGGGGTATTCTTCCTGAACAAATGTTGATTGAAAATCCCCGTTTAAAAAATCAACTTAAGATTTTACAACTCTCAGACTTCACGCCAAAGTTTGAATATTATGTAGACTTGGTATGGAGTCGTGAAAGCCAACTGGGCTCAGCTGCTCATTATTTGATTAATCACATCAGAAAGCAGCGTATTTTGAATAAATAATGACGAAAATAGATCATTTTAAAGCTCAATCAAAATAATCCTGTGATATAAAAGATCTAACAATTATCTTAACTAAGAATTATATCGCAATGAAAGAAACAGCATTAGATCAATTAAAAGCACTGACCACGATTGTTGCGGACACTGGTGACCTTGCTGCTATCGAGCAATTTCGTCCTCTAGATGCGACGACCAATCCTTCTTTAATTACCGCTGCAGCATCATTGCCTGAAAATAAAGAATTAATCGAATCTGCCTACGCTCAAGCATATGCTGAAGGCTATGAAAATGACTTACTCATAGAACGCACCATTGACATTTTAACCGTTAAGCTGGGCGTTGAGATTCTTAAAATTGTCGAAGGTCGTGTATCGACTGAAGTAGATGCCGCGCTGTCTTATGACACGTCAGAAACTGTTGCTAAAGCGAAAGAATTATTGGCGCTATATGACTCATATGGCATTGAGCAAGATCGTATTTTAATTAAGATTGCATCAACATGGCATGGTATTCAAGCCGCTAAAATATTAGAGGCTGAAGGTATTCACTGTAATTTAACCTTACTTTTTGGTTTACACCAAGCCAAAGCTTGTGCTGATGCTAAAGTCACGCTTATCTCACCATTTGTGGGTCGTATTTTAGATTGGTACAAAAAAGCTGAACAAGTTGACTCATACACGATCGATCAAGACCCTGGTGTATTGTCAGTTAAACAAATTTATGATTTTTATAAGCAGCACGATGTTAAAACTGAAATCATGGGTGCCAGTTTCCGTAGCGTAGAACAAGTGCTCGGATTGGCTGGATGCGACTTACTCACAGTATCTCCGCATTTGCTTGCTGAACTATCACAAGACCATCGCGAAGTCAGTGCTCAACTGCTTAAATCAGACAAAGATCCACAAGCGATTACAGAATACAAAGCGATTGATGCAGCACAGTTCAAAGAAGAGCTTGAACATGACTTGATGGCATTTCAATTGCTGCAAGGTGGAATTGATGGATTTATTAAAGCACGCCAACAATTGAATCACTTATTGCGTCAATCCTTTGGTATTGATGCTGAAATAGAAGCTTAGGATATTGTGTGATCTGATTTCATTTTCAGATCCACCAAAATATTTACTTAATCAGCGTTCTAAACGCGCATAATGATATCTAGGATTAATCTTAAACATGAGTTCTATTTAGCATTGTTGTTCGTTAAAATTAGTTCTAATTAAAATGAATCGAGTCTTTGCGATGGCTCGATTCATTTCTTCACAAAACCTCTTCACATCGAGAATCAGCGTGTTTGGTATTACCGATTTAGCAACCTTTATCATCGGCACAATTTTAATTATTTTATTACCAGGCCCAAACTCTCTCTATGTGATGTCCATTGCTACACGCTATGGCGTTAAAGTCGGTTATATCGGAGCACTCGGCGTTTTCTGCGGAGACTGCATTCTCATTCTCTGTACAGTTCTAGGTGCAGCTTCACTATTACATACCTTTCCATGGATTTTTATCGCTTTAAAAATCGTCGGCGCAATATATTTATCCTATTTAGGTTTTCGGCTATTAATCGCGGGTTTCCGCACATGGACTCAGAAACCACAGCATATTCAAGGCTCGGAACAAATAGAAAAGCAATCGTTTCATCCCTTTCGTACAGCACTGACTATTAGTCTACTGAATCCCAAAGCAATATTATTTTATCTCTCATTTTTTATTCAATTCGTAGATCCTCATTATGCTTATCCTGCGCTGAGCTTTTCGATTCTTGCCATTATTCTACAAATTTTAAGCATGGCATATTTGACTGTATTAATTTTTTCAGGGATCAAAGTCGCTGGTTATTTCAATGCCAGACAGCGTGTTTCAGCAGTGGCTGTATCAAGCATTGGCCTCTTATTTTGCTTATTTGGTATCAAACTCGCTTTTTCAACTTTATAAAAGACTCTTTAAAATTTTATATCGACCGTGATCTATAACGAGAAATTTACAGCGATGAAACCCACAATTTAACTAGGTTCAAGTTATTGAAGCGCGTATGATAGAGACTAAATTTAAACCTCTATTTTTATATAAAACACGATAAAATATGCAAAAAAAATCCTCCACACTTCTGCAAGACTTTTCAATCCCTGCCGTTTTTGCTGGCTTTATCACTTTTCTTATTGGGATCAGTGTTTCCTCAGTATTGGTGATTCAAGCCGCACAAATATTAGGTGCAAATTCTGATCAAATCAGTTCATGGTTTTGGGCTCTAGGGCTCAGTATTGGACTATCGGGTTTATTTTTATCGTGGAAGTTTAAATATCCTGTAGCCACGTCATGGTCTACTGCTGGATTAGCATTGATTATTGCCACAGGCAGCGGATATAGTTTGAATGAAGCAATGGGGGCTTTTCTCATCTGCGGATTGATAACCGCCATTCTTGGCTTTTTAGGTGTTTTTGAAAAAATACTCAACTTTATTCCTCAAAGTTTAACCAGTGCCATGTTGGCAGGTGTACTACTGAAGTTTGGTATTGCAATCTTTGCAAGTCTAGAACAAGACTGGGGTTTTATATTAAGCCTGCTCGCTATTTACTTTATCGCCAAAAAAGTAGCGCAACGTTATTGCATTGTCATTACAGTTATAGCGGGTTTTATTATCTGTCCATTCTTTATGAATTTTAATATTCCTGAACTGAACTGGTCATTTGCCAAACCTGTCTGGATCGCACCTGAATTTACTCTAGCAGGCGTACTCGGATTAGCGCTTCCTTTATTTATCATTAATATGGCATCTCAGTACCTACCAGGTCTTGCCATGATTAAAAGTTATGGCTATCAACCCAATGTTAAACATTTGGTTGGCTGGACAGGGTTAACTCAAGCCCTGTTCGCACCCTTTGGCTCTTTCTCAACCAATATTGCAGCAATTAGCGCCGCAGTCAGTCTTGATGATCAGGTTCATCCTGATCCAACTAAGCGATATATTGCAGGAATGAGCTGTGGCTTTTTTTATATATTAATGGGTTTATTTGCAGCGACATTAACCAGTTTACTCATGGCATTTCCAAGTGTGTTTATTGTAGCTTTAGCGGGTATTGCACTATTTGCAACGATCGGTCACAACGTGAGTTTGGCATTTCAAAAAATAGATGAAAGAGAAGCTGCGCTCATGACTTTTCTATTTTCAGCATCTGGTGTGCAATTTTTTGGTATTGGTTCTGCATTTTGGGGATTACTTTTTGGTTGGATTGTCTATGGATTAATGAAATTCGACTGGAAAAAATCGAAGTGATCAATATATAAAACTCCAGCACATAAAGACTTCATCATATAAAGACACAAGCATAAAAAAAACCTATTCAAATCGAATAGGTTTTTTGAATATTAAACTTAGATTTCAGGATACGCCCCTGTGCCTTCTGGCCAAGGTGTAAGCAATTCGAAACCTGTATCGGTAACAGCGACCATGTGTTCCCATTGCGCAGATCTTGATTTGTCAGCTGTAACCACAGTCCAACCATCTTTTAATTCTTTAACTCGTGACTTACCTTCATTGACCATAGGTTCGATGGTAAATACCATTCCTTTTTTTAGTTCTATGCCCTGACCTGCTTGACCATAATGCAATACATTGGGTTGTTCATGATAAACCTTCCCAATGCCATGCCCACAATATTCACGCACGATGCTATAACCTTCTCGCTGTGCTACGGTTTGAATGGCATAACCCACATCACCTAATGTTGCACCGGGTTTAACCGCATGAATACCAGCGACCATTGCTTCATAAGTCGTATCCACCAGTTTTTTAGCTTCTGGTTTAATTTGACCGACATAGTACATTCGACTGGTATCACCATAATACCCATCTTTAATAATCGCGACATCGATATTAATAATATCGCCATCTTCCAATACTGTATTAGCCGATGGAATACCGTGACATACCACCTCATTCGGTGAAATACAGGTGGTTTTGGTATAGCCATAATAGCCAATATTGGCAGGAATCACTTTGAGCGTATCCACAATATATGCATTACAAATATCGTCTAAATACTCTGTTGTCACACCCGGCTTCACAAACTCACCAATCATCGCTAAAACCTCCGCTGCTAAACGCCCAGATACTCTTAACTTTTCAATATCTTGCTCGGTTTTAATACTGATTTTAGCCGCCTTCATGTCAACAACCTCAAATTAATTCTCATCGATTATAAGCTTTAAAAATGCATATTTCTCTGATCAAACTCATGATATTAATTTTAAATTTAGAATACACACCAGATTGTTCAAAAAATATGCATTTAAATACAATTCAACAAATCCCAAACATTGAACTACTCTTAATAAAATCAATATCTAAGCAAATTAAAAATGATAGATAATATTCTATTTCAATTACTTAATTTTAACCCTTATGAGAGCTATTAACAGATCGAATTTTTGAATATTAATTAAATAAAGAATCAATAAAAAATAAACTCCAAAACTTAATTCATATCCTCTAAAATCCTTTTCTTTTGTTCAACCTATCTCCTTGTTATGACGAATTTACGTACACGAGATATTATTGCCTTAGGTTTTATGACCTTTGCACTCTTTATTGGTGCTGGCAATATTATCTTTCCTCCTATCGTGGCACAGCAAGCAGGTGAACATGTTTGGCTGGCAGCACTGGGTTTCTTAGTGACTGCTGTTGGTCTTCCTGTCATTACAATTATTGCTTTGTCACGCGTTCAAGGGTCTATACAAGTTCTAAGTTCACCTTTGGGTAAAATCGCCAGTTTGATTTTAACGATTGCGTGTTATTTAGCTGTTGGGCCTTTATTTGCAACACCTCGTACAGCAACTGTTTCTTACGAAATTGGTTTCTCATCTTATTTTGGCACTTCAAGCAGTAGCTTACTTATATACAGTGCGATTTATTTTGCTTTTGTCACTTTGATTTCACTGTATCCAAATAAAATTCTAGACACTGTGGGTTATGTACTCTCTCCACTCAAAATCCTATCTTTAGTGATTTTAGGTGGTGCAGCTTTCATGATTCCTGCTGGATTTATTCCTGCACCTATTAACAATTATGTTTCCAGCCCAATCTCTGAAGGTTTCGTCAATGGTTACTTGACCATGGATACTTTGGGTGCATTGGTGTTTGGTATTGTGATTATTAATGCGATTCGTTCGCGCGGTGTCACGAATGAAAAACTGATTACCAAATACGCAATGATTGCCAGCCTCATCTCAGGTATTGGTTTAACCCTTGTGTATTTAAGCTTGTTTAAACTTGGCTTAGGTAGTCATGATGCAGCACCAAATGCAGCCAATGGTGCGATTATTTTACATGCCTATGTAGAACACGCTTTTGGTACATATGGTTCTATGTTCTTAAGTGCGATGATTTTTATCGCTTGTATGGTTACAGCTATCGGACTTACATGTGCATGTGCTGAATATTTCTCTCAAATCACCAAAATTACCTATAAAAAATGGGTATTCATTTTGGTTGGTTTCGCATTCATCATTTCAAACCTCGGTTTGACTAAATTGATTGCAGTATCAGTACCCGTATTAAGTGCAATTTATCCGCCAGCTATAGTGGTGATTTTACTGGGTTTCTGCTGGAAATTTTTTAATAAACCTTCACATGTGATTGCACCTGTAACTGCAATTGCCTTTGTATTTGGTGTCATTGATGGATTAAAAGTCGCTGGTTTGGATGGATTCTTACCATTAGCCTTCCAAAGTTTACCTTTAACTGAACAGAATTTAGCTTGGCTAATCCCATCCTTCGTTGTTCTGGTTATTGCATTTGCAATCGATAAACTTAAGAAATAAAAAATTGAGTTATGTCGTTATAGCCCTGTTTTACCCAAACTTGGTTTAACACGTAATCAATAATCGTCAAGTTTACCCAACGGACTTTTATTGTTTACAAACATGTAGCTTCATTTTGTACTTGTTATACTTGTTTAATATTTTTTGACATGAAATTTTACATCAGTACTCATTTTATCTTCAAATTCAAACATGTTACATAAATCACGCTAAAATAATAATATTGCACCATTCATCAGAATTTTCTAAAAATTAGATCCAGTCCCTCTTGCTCAACATCATAATATTGTTTCATAAAGCCTTGTTTAGTGAACAATTTATCACTATATTGATAGAATCAATATTTTTACTCAATATTCATTTTTTTGCAAAAAATATAGAAATATTTCATTGCTGTCATAATAATGTCACATTTAACTTAGATAATAGTAGTATTTGCTGTTGAAATAATAATAGATAAAGGTTATAACTATAAGGACACACTCAACTAAACACCTTGTTTAGTTAAACATCAACAGGAGGGATGGAGATGTTTTCATTACATTTCAATAAGCAAGTCTTCATTAATACCCTGAAGGCCAATAACAACGCTGTTGTTTTTATCAGTACAACGATTGCTTTGATGCTCACTTTATTATTACAAGGCGCCATTCAAGGTAATTTAAAACCTGAATTTTTTGTCTATGCTGTTGTATTAAGTTTCTTATTTTTTGTATGGGCTTCATTTGAGCACAAATATCGTCCAGCTAAAATAACAGAACAAAATCAAGAATTTGAATAGAAAGTGGATGATTCGTCATCCATTTTCATATGCATATGAATTAATCTCAATCCCCCTCTTATTTTAAAAATACTCTCTTAAAAATAACGCCCATATAAGCTAAACATATATAACAAAGTGATCTTAACAACCCACGATAGAAAAATTTTAAGTTACTTAAAAATCATTCATTGATTTTAGACACCCCTTTATATACCCCATCATCCCAGAATCTTATTAAAATCGTAATTATATTTTATCTTTATTGTACATTTTCTGAGAATCTAAAATTTAAAACTGTGTCCAATATTTGTTGACCACTACACTATCTTTTTTTACTAAATTAAACTTATAAAATTTTGATTCTACGGCTCATTTCTTTGCTGAAGTATCAATATTAGAAGTACCACTGTTAAAAGGATCTTAACTTAACTTTTAAGTTAGATCCTCAGCATTAAAACATCTTTATCAAAGCATCGTATTTAAAGATTAAGAATTAAACCCACCAATAAGACAGTGGTTGCACCCACCTCGCCAACAACCAAAAACACCATCAAAATCCTCATTATTAGTTTAGGTAATTGATATCTACCTAACTGGTGTGGTTGCTTAAATTGGTTAGTCGTATCTTGTAATATTCCGTGAAATATATAACTTAGAATTGAAAAGCTAAAAAAGATTAAATTAATCACCATACAAATTAAGTTAGTCTGTTCACTCCAAATGGAAAAATAAGCTATTACAGCTAAAATTAAAGTCGCTGGCGCATAAAGCAAACTACTTCGATGTGCGATATCGACATAATAATGCGCACGCGCTTGTTTAGATTGACTAATTTGGACGTATTTCCATACCCCAGTTAACATTCCCACCCATAAGTAAGAAGCACTAAAAATAATACCTAATTTTACCGACCACTCAAAACCCTCAAACATTCCACTTAGCTCCATTAAGTTATTGATATCATTTAACTGTGACTTTTAAGTCAGCTTTCAAACTTATTCCTTGTTCGAACTTGTGTAGAGTAGATCAATAACACGATTTAGCATAGTCAATCAAAATGAAAAGCTTTGAAAACACATCTATAATCTGCTCAGATGACTACATACTAAGTGCCCGATTCTATTCCGCTCAGCCTATACAGACTGGTTCAGCCATTCTGATTAGCCCAGCAACAGGAATCACCAAAACATTCTACCATGCACTTGCAGAGTGGCTTTCCAAGCAAGGACACGCCGTACTTACATTTGATTTCCGCGGTATCGGTGAATCACTCTATGGTCCACTTAAAGAATCAAAGGCCAGTATTCAAGATTGGGGCCAACTGGATTTACCCGCCGCCATTGAAACCTTACTTAAAAAAACTTCAAGCGATCGTGTGACAATCATTGGTCATAGCGCAGGCGGTCAACTCCTAGGTATTACTCATAATCACAGTAAAGTAGAAAAATTGATTGCGGTTGCAGCCTCATCAGGTCATGTAAAAGACTTGAAAGGACGTACTAAATTCATGGCACCGATTATGTTTAATATAATTTTCCCGTTGAGCAATACACTTAAAGGATATGGAGCAACGAAATTCTTAGGTATGGGTGAAAATTTACCCAAAAATGTTGCAAAACAATGGTCATTGTTTTGCAGCAAACCTGGCTATGTCTTGAATGCAATAGGTAAAACTATTTTTGAAGATTTTCATCATGAAGTAAAAACACCGATCACCGTATTCTGGGCATCAGATGATGAAATTGCCACTGAAAAAAATGTGAAAGATCTCTTACGACTTTACCCGAATACTGAAACCAATATGATTGAAATAAAACCTCAACAGTATAAACATCAATCCATTGGTCATATGCAAATGTTTAAAAAATCACATCAAAATATCTGGCCAATAATCACTGCACAGATTCCTTGATCTTCAACTCTAAGATTAATAATTGATAATGTTAAGCAATGCGTTAAAAGTTTAAAATATATTTATTTTTTATGTTCAAAAAATGCAAAAAAAAAGACATCGCAGGATGTCTTTTTTTTTGATGATCATTAATTAAATCATTAACGAACAATACCGCGCTTCGACTCAACCACTGAATCAATCAATAGCTGAACTTCAGCAATCGTAGGAAGAATATCTTCACGTATTTTTGCAATAGCTTGATCAGTGGTCAACCCTGATTTATAGATCAACTTAAAGGCTTCTCTTAAACCCATGATAATGTCTTTAGACCAACCCTTACGACGCATACCTTCAACATTCAAACCAAATGCATGCGCAGGATTACCAGATACCATCACATAGGCTGGAACATCTTTAAGAATTAAAGATGCACCACCAATCATGCTATACGAATCTATTTTACAGAATTGGTGAATACCTGAGTTTCCACCAACCACCACAAAATCACCGATATGCACATGACCCGCAATACCCGTATTATTGGCAAAAATATTATTATTACCAATCACACAGTCATGCGCTATATGTGTATTAACCATCAAAAGATTATGACTACCAATTTTAGTCAAACCCTGATCTTGAATCGTTCCGCGGTGTAAACTGCAATGCTCACGAATTTTATTGTAATCACCAATTTCAAGCCAGGTTTCTTCACCTGCATACTTTAAATCTTGACATATCTCACCCACGCTAGCGAATTGGAAAATATCATTTCCTACACCAATACGTGTATAACCACCCACCACAACATGCGAATGGATCGTAGTGCCCGACCCAATAGTGACATTCGGCCCAATGATTGAATAAGGACCTATTTTTACATCTGGTGCGATGACTGCAGAAGGGTCAATAATTGCAGTTGAATGAATTAGCTCGTTGTTGCTCATGCCTGCTCTAGTTTCTGATGAGAAATGATAATTTCAGCTGTCGCTGCCATCACACCATCCACACTGGCAGTACATTGATATTTGTAAATGCCGCGTTTCTGCATGATAAGCTCTGATTTTAGCACGAGTTGATCACCAGGAACGACTTGTTTTTTAAAACGAACCCTTTCTGCACCAGCAAATAAGAACAAAGAACCCGCTTTTGGCTTCTCGTTGTTCATTATAAAACCTAGGACACCTGATATTTGTGCCATTGCTTCAACAATCAGTACACCCGGCATAATTGGATAACCAGGAAAATGTCCCTGCATGTACTCTTCATTAATTGAAACATTCTTAAAACCGACGATGCCATTTTCAGTGACTTCAGTAACGCGGTCAACCAATAGAAATGGATAACGATGTGGTAAGTACTCACGAATCGTTTGAACTTGCATCGGTAATTCAGGAACTGCAAAAGGTAGTATTGTAGACTCAGTCATATTCATTTACGCAATTTTAAAGTTGATTCAATTGACTCGATTTGAGACTGCATATGATCTATTTGTTTGACTAACTTGGTCAATGGCACATCTGCTAATTGTCGAAGGCGAACAACAGTACGTTTCCATTGATTTGTTTCAAATTGACCTGTACCAGAAGAATAAGAACCCGCCTCAGAAATACTTTTTGTGACCATTGACATTCCGGTAATAGTCACGTTATCTGCGATATTAATATGTCCAACCACACCCACTGCACCTGCCAGTACGCAGTTTTTGCCAATCGTCGTACTTCCAGCGATACCTGATTTAGCAGCAATCGCTGTATGCGCACCAATTTTGACGTTATGCGCGATTTGCACAAGGTTATCAATAATGACACCTTCTTCAATAATTGTATCGTCCAAAGCACCACGATCAATACTACAATTTGAACCAATACGCACATCATTTCCGAGTTGTACAGAACCTAACTGAGCGATTCTATTCCATCTTCCCTGATAAGGTGCGAAGCCAAAACCTTCGCCACCAATCACTGAATTGGCATGAATCCTGACTCGGTTTGCAATTTTAGCCTCACCAGTAATGGTCACATGCGAGTCAATAAAACAGTCATTCCCAATCTGAACACCATCATCAATTTTAGTTTGAGACTGAATGATCGAATTGCGACCTATAACCACATTTTCACCAATCACCACATAGTGGCCAATATAAGTATCATCAGCGATCACCGCAGTAGGATCAATTTGAGCTGTAGGCTCAATTCCACGCTTTAACTGCTTAGATTCAAAGGTATGTGTCAATATCGCGAATGCTAAATATGGATTATTAACAACGATAAAATTCTGCTGTTGCGGCAAAAGTTCGCGCATTTGTGCAGTAACAATCAATGCCCCTGCTTTAGAGTTTTGTGCATCAGCCAAATGCTTTTCGGCAGTGACAAATGAGATATGATGGGCTTGAGCTTGGGCTAAACTTGCAAGGCCGTTGAGCTGAAGTTTAGTTTGACCAATTGGCTCACCTTGAACTAGATGAGCCAATTCATCGAGATGAAACTGTTTTGATTTCATTGATTATTTAATTGCATTGACCTTTTGGATCATTTTAGCAGTTAAATCGTATTTTGAGTCAAATGCTAAAGCAGCATTTTTATTCAAGATCATATCCAAGTTCGATTCTTGACGCAGTTGCTCAGCCACTTGATTCACACGTGCATCAAAAGTCTTATTAGTATTTTGAATCGTGGTTTGAACACGACTCTGTACACTTTGCTGAATAGTTTGAAATTCAGTTAATTTCGCTTGATATTGCGTATTAATTTGCTGAACATTCGCACCTTGAGCTTGTGCACTTTTTTGTAAAGCTTCAATTTCTTTACTGAGTTGCTCAAGTTTAGTCGTTTGAGGCTTAATCGATTGTTCAAGACTCGCATTCTGCTGCTTTAAATAAGTACTACTTTCAACCAGTTTCTGCAAATCAACAACACCATAACCTGCCGCTTGAACAATAGCACTTAAACTTAAACCTGCAACACCAATTAATAATTTTTGTATGGTTTTCATATTTTATAATCCTTGATCTAAACAGATCGATCGTACTTAGAAAGTACGACCAATTTCAAATTGAACATTCTTAGTTTCATCGCCCGGCTTATCATTCAATGGGAATGCATAGCTCAATGATAACGGACCAATCATGGTAATCCAGGTAAACCCAACACCTACGCTATAGCGCATATTGTCAGTTTTAAAGCCAAAATTATCTTTACAATATTGTTTAGCGTCTACAGCAGGATTGGCTGAATTTAAATATAAAGTTCCGCGTGGTACATCACACTGAGTGTCAAATACCTGAGCACCCTCTGCAAAAATCACAGGACGTACCTGACGAGCCCAATCACCTTTGAACGGTACTGGAAGTACAAGCTCAGTACCAAATTGAACTAGAGCATTACCACCGACTTCCTCAGGATCACGATCGACTTGATTGGTCGCATTCCGTGTAACACCTGGATATGCTGGCCCCAAGGTACTGTTGTCATACCCACGAACAGAACCGTAACCACCTGCATAATAGTTTTTATAGAACGGTAAATCGTTACCAAAACCTAACTTGCCATAACCACGCAGTACAAAGTCTCGACCCAATGGAAATAATGCTTGACTGTCATAGGTAACTTTTTGATATTCAACATCACTACCTGGTAAAGCTATTTCTGCGTTTACACGATGTGAGATTCCTGAAGTTGGGAATACAGGACGGTTAAGCGTGTTATAAGACCAACCCAAATTTAAGTTGTACGATAAGTAATCGCCTTTAAACTCATTGCCATATTCGATTTCAGGCTCCGAACATGGTTCATATCCCACTATTTTATCATTTTCATTAATAGGAACTAAATCTACAGGACAATACTTCGCAGATTTCGTCTGACGCCCGCCATTAGCGAGTAAGTAATCTCGAACATATGTAGATACAAACGGGCCAGTGGTGACCTCTGTTTGGTCAATATTTAGACCTGCACTAATGCTTTGATTTTCATCAATTGGATAACCAAAGGTTAAACCACCACCAATACTGTCCGTAACATAGTTATTGACGTTATAGTCATCACTTAACTTAGTTTTACGGTAGTACATATTATAACCGCGACTCACACCATCAATAGTGAAGTAAGGGTCTGTCACACTCAGGTTATAGTAATCTTGTGTCTCAGATCTTGATAAATCTATCGAAACACGGTTACCCGTACCCAAGAAGTTGGTTTGGCTCAAACCTGCTTGGAATGTAATACCACCATTTTGAGAATACCCAACAGCCAAAGTACTTGTACCTGAGTGTTGTTCTTCTACATTAATATTTAAATCGACTTGATCCGGAGAGCCTGGTACACGAACAGGCTTTAAGTCAACTTTGCTAAAAAAGCCAGTACGCTCTAAACGTATTTTAGAAAGTTCAATTTTCTCGTTACTTGCTAAAGCTCCTTCCATCTGACGCATTTCACGACGAAGGACTTCATCTGCGGTTTTCGTATTGCCCGCAAAATTAATACGTCTTACAGTAACTTGTTGACCTGGGTTAATATAATAGTTAAGTGCAACAGTATTATTTTCATTATTAATTTCAGGAACAACATTCACTTCTGAATAATAATAACCAGCATTACCATACTTGCGCTGTAGGAGTTGCTTAACTGCATTCACTTTTTCTTGTGAATAGGTTTCGCCATCTTTATAAATTTTTAACGCTTCTAATTCTTCTGTTTTATACAGCGCATCGCCTAAAAATTTTGTTTCGGCAAATTTAAATTGCTGGCCTTCTTTGATTGAAACTTCAATAAAGATCTGTTTTTTATCTTCACTAATATTTAAATTAGAACTATTAATATCAAAGTTGATATAACCTTTGTTCAAATAAAGCGCACGTAATGATTCTAAACTTGCTGCCATTTTTTCTCGTGCATAACGATCATTACGAGAAATAACAGATAACCAACCACTTTCTTTGACAGCAAAAACTTGCTTGATTTCATCATCTTTAAAAACTGTATTACCGATGAGATTGATATCAAATACTTTTGCAGGCTTGCCTTCATTAAAATTAACGTCTAAATCTACACGGTTATTAGGACGTGCAATCGTTTCAACTTTAATATCAGCATCATAACGGCCTTGTTGAGCATACTGTTGCTCAAGCTCAGTTTCCAAAGTTTGTAATGATGACTTCGTCAGCACCTCACCTTCAGCCAAGCCCATTTTTTTTAGACCATCTTGCAAAGCTTCTTTGGGAATAAGTTTATTACCCTTCAGATTAATCTTTGAAATAATCGGTCGTTCAATCACTTTAAAAACAAGAACATCATTTTCTTTAAAGGCTTGAATATCATCAAATGCATTAGAGGCATACAAAGCACGAATCGCATCTGCAATGACCGGATCAGAAATACGCTGTCCAGCATTGACGGGCAACATCCCCAATACATTTGCTTGGGTTAATCGTACTAATCCATCTACTCGCACATCACGCGCGATAAACTCGTCAGCTGCATATACTTGTTGTACTGCTGCCATCGCGCTAATGAGTGCCAACGGCATAAATAAATGTTTGTGCTGCATGCCTATTGTTTTCCAGTAAGTTAATTTTTCATCTAAAACGTTTATAAACGCATAAAATCATTGAATATTGCAAGGAACATCATGCTTCCGAGCAACACCATACCAATTTTCAGCCCAACTAATTGTATTTGTTCAGAAACAGGCTTACCACGAATGAGCTCGATAATATAATAAACCAGATGTCCACCATCAAGCATTGGTATGGGTAATAAATTCAGCACACCAAGACTAACACTCATTAAAGCCATAAAGGAAATAAAAGTTTTCCAGCCCATTTCAGCACTTTGTCCGGCAACTTTAGCGATAGTAATCGGACCTGAGAGATTATCAAGACCTATTAACCCTCGCACCATCTTCGCGATTGAACTAACAATCATTGCCGATAATTGCCCTGTCTTTTCAACAGCGACCACAAAAGCTTCAGCTGGATTATACTGAATTGTGTGTTTATATTCAGCAGGAATATTGATTTGACTAGATTGTGCTTGCACACCCAATAAACCTGTCGTATTCCCCATGTTGTCACGCTTACCTTGCGGCATCACTTGCAACTGGACTGATTTACCATCACGAAGTACATCAAAGCTTAATAATTTTTCAGGTGATTTCTGTACGATATCGACAACATCAAACCAATCATTAATTTTTTGTCCATCAACAGCAACAATTCGATCACCCTCTTTCATGCCTTGACGACTGGCTGCACCACCTTCACTTAACTTATATACAACAGCTTCAATGCTCGGTCTATAAGGTAAAAATCCCAATATATCTAAGGGAGATTCAGATTGATCATTTAAAAAATTCTGAATGGGTAAATTGAAATTCTTTAATTCACCATTACGATCTGCTTGAATTTGAATATGTCCAGTTTCACCAACGCGATCTACCAGCGCAAAATGAAGTTTTTCCCAGTTTCCTGTGTCCGCTCCATCAACAGCAACAATTTTATCGCCCGCCTGTATGTTGACCAATGCAGCAGGTGTATTTTCTACCACTTTACCTACACGAGTATTAAGTTGCTCTTGAGCAGGTAAAAATAAGATCCAAAATAACAAAACTGCAAAGATTAAATTAATCAGCGGACCAGCTGCAACGATTGCAATACGTTTCCATGGAGACTGACGGTTAAATGCATAAGGCAAATCTTCTGCACTCACATTGCCTTCACGTTCATCCAACATCCGCACATAACCACCCAGTGGTAAAGCAGAAAGCTGGTACTGAACACCTGATTTTTTAGATGTCCATTTGAGCAACGTTGGACCAAAGCCAATCGAATACACCAGTACTTTGACACCCAACTTACGTGCGACCCAATAATGCCCAAATTCATGAATTGCAATCAAAGGACCCAAAAGCAAAATGGCTGCAACAATAATAAATAGGACACTCATGATCATTTACTCAATTGCATAATGCGATGCTGTGCCGATTGGCGTGCTTGACGATCGATATCTAAAATCATATCAAGTGTGTCAGCACTTGAATTGGCAATTTCATTTAAGACAAAATCGCTTACAGCGGGTATATCCATGAAGCCAATCTGTTCATTCAAAAACGCTTCAACCGCAATTTCATTAGATGCATTTAAAATCGCAGGTGCCAATCCACCACTCTGCATCGCTTGACGTGCAAGCGTCAATGCTGGGAAACGATCGGTATCGGGCGCTTGAAAATCTAAACGATGAAGTGCAAATAAATCAAGCGGTGGCACATGAGTCTCTATACGCTCAGGCCATGCTAAAGCATGAGCAATCGGAGTACACATATCTGGATTACCCATTTGTGCCAAAGTCGAACCATCAATATATTGAACCATGGAATGAATAATACTTTGTGGATGCACAACCACTGTAACAAAATGTTCTTTAATTGAAAATAAATGACACGCCTCTATGAGCTCCAATCCCTTGTTCATCAACGTTGCTGAATCCACCGAGATTTTCCGACCCATCGACCAATTTGGATGCTTACAGGCTTGAGCAGGCGTCACATGTTTTAATTGATCTGAACTATGATTCAAGAAAGGACCACCAGAAGCTGTCAATAAAATTTGTGACACGCCCAATTGTGGTTCTTGGTTGGTTTCAATTTGAAGATAGTTTTGTGGTAGACACTGAAAAATCGCATTATGTTCTGAATCAACAGGAAGCAATAAAGCACCACTTTTTTGCGCGGCTTGCATCATGATGTCACCAGACATCACCAAGGCTTCTTTATTTGCTAATAAAACACGCTTCCCCGCATGTACTGCTGCTAAGGTTGGCAACAACCCTGCTGCACCCACAATGGCCGCCATGACCACATCAACTTCAGGATGCTTAGCAACCGTAATTAGACCTTCTTTATCTGTCAATATTTCAATATTTTTTAGATTTTTTTCTTTAAATACCTTTTGAAGCTGATCCACCTTATCAAAAGGTACAACGACAACTTTAGGCTGATACTGTTTACAAATTTCACCCAACTCTTCGATTCGACTGTATGCAGAGAGTGCAAAGATTGAATATTTTTCAGGATGGCGGTCTAAAACTTTTAAAGTACTCTGACCAATTGAGCCAGTTGCACCCAATATACAAACAGATTGAGACATTTATAAATCTACACCAATAAGTTTTAACACATATAAACCAGCAGCAAATATAGGCGCTGCTGCGAGTAAAGAATCAATTCGATCCAATACACCACCATGACCTGGTAAAACACGACCTGAATCTTTAATTCCAGCTCTGCGCTTAATCATAGACTCAAATAAATCACCGAGTACTGAGCTAAAGACAGTTAATAATGAAAGTATTAAAAACAAAACATGTTGAACAATGGAGAGATTCAAGTATGTGGATTGAACAAAAACAATGATAATAATAGCGGTAACAATACCGCCTATAAGTCCTTCAATAGACTTATTTGGACTCACTTCTGCAGCGAGTTTACGCTTACCGATTTTTCGGCCGACAAAATAAGCGCCGCTATCTGCACCCCACACCAAGAGAAACAGATACATCAACCACCAAGCTGATGCGACCCAAACTTCAAAAATTGCAGTGACAGCAGCACTGATAATCACCAAGCCTAAAATATTAAGCGATTGATTATACCAACCATCATATTGAGGATAACTTCTCACCCATTGAAGGCTGATTAACCAAGTAAAAATTGAGGCACTCCAAAGAATGAGCGCAAGATCATTAAAATATAAGGCTAAGCCAGATACAACCGCAGTTAAGACACCAAAGCATCCTGCTTTTAATTTATTCACTTGTTCAGTCTGGCGAGGCATGAGCTTAAACCACTCATAACCTGCTCCACCTGCAGCGATAATCATCAAAACTAACATTGGATAAATTGATGTGGTTGCAAACATACAACTCAGGACAACAGCCACCAAAACCAACGCGGTAATTATCCGCTCAAACATTATTTTTCTCTATTTTATCATTTAGAATTTGCTCTGTCGTTTTACCAAAACGTCTTTCGCGTCCTAGAAAAACCCCAAAAGCATGGTCCAATTCTTGTGTTGTAAATTCAGGCCACAAAGTTTCTGTAAAATACAGTTCAGCGTAAGCCGCTTGCCACAATAAGAAATTGGACAATCTGTAATCTCCACCCGTACGAATCATGAGATCAACAGCAGGTAAATCCCCTAAACTCATAGACTGACCGAACAAATCAATATCAATATCTTCGACATCTAGTTTCTGATCTTTGACCAATTGAGCCATTTTTTTGGCAGTATGTGTAATATCCCACATTCCCCCATAACTGACTGCAATGGTAAGTATCATGTCAGTAAACTTATCAGTCCTTTGTTCGGCTAGCAACATTAATTCTTGCAATTCTGTGCTTAAACGACTGCGATCACCAATAAATCGAAGACCAATTTTGAATTCTTCCATACGTGGGATCTGTTCACGCACTGTCTCCATCAACAATTGCATCAACAAATCAACCTCATATTTAGGTCGATTCCAATTTTCACTTGAGAACGCGTAAACAGTCAGTGCTTTCACACCCACTTTGCGACAATGTTCAACAATAGGATCTAGGACGTTCTTACCTTCGCGGTGACCGTCACCCGTGGGTAAGTGTTTCTTTTTTGCAAAACGATTGTTGCCATCCATAATGATGGCAACATGTTTCGGAAGAACTTGCTCTTCTGATATGGTCATTATAGAACTTAGACCTTCATCAACTCTGCTTCTTTAGCAGCAAGACGTTTTTCAACTTCTGCTACAAATTTATCTGTAATTTTTTGAATATCATCACTTGCACGACGCTCATCATCTTCAGAAATATCTTTTTCTTTTAACAATGATTTAATATCACCTAACACATCACGGCGAATATTACGGATCGCAATTTTTGCATTTTCAGCTTCTGTACGTGCTACTTTCTGCATGTCGCGACGCGTTTCTTCAGTTAATGCTGGCATTGGAACACGAATCGCATCAGCAGTAATTGGGTTTAAACCCAAATCAGCTTCACGAATAGCTTTGTCAATTGCCGCAACCATCGTACGTTCGAAAGGTTGAACCAGTAACGTACGCGAATCTTCTACACCAACGTTCGCCACTTGGTTTAAAGCTACGTCAGAACCATAGTAAGAAACCATCACGCCATTTAGAATTGATGGATGCGCACGACCAGTACGGACTTTAGCAAAACCATGTTCCATAGACTCTAAAGTCTTGTTCATGCGGTCTTCACTGTCTTTTTTAAGATCGTTAATCATTTGATCTTCCTTACTTAATATATATTAAAGGTTTAACTTAAATTTTGGCTAGTATAAAGAGCTTTAAGCCTCACGTACATTAGTTTGTAACGTGAGTCCCTTCTTTTTCACCCATGACCACTGAAAGCAATGCGCCTGATTTATTCATATCAAAAACTTGCAATGGCACGTTGTGGTCACGGCATAAGCAAATAGCAGTTAAATCCATCACACCTAATTTTTCATCTAAAATCTGATCAAAGGTCAAGGTGTCATGTTTTACCGCATCTTCGTATTTGCTTGGGTCTTTATTGTAAACACCGTCAACTTTGGTTGCTTTAAGAATTAAATCTGCTTCGATTTCAATACCACGTAAGCATGCAGCAGTATCTGTCGTAAAGAATGGATTTCCTGTACCCGCTACAAATACGCATACTTCATTGCGTGTTAAATGACGAATAGCATCACGACTTGAGTAAGACTCAACCACAGTTCCAATTGGTAATGCAGACATTAAGCGTGTTTTGATATTGCGACGTACTAGCGCGTCACGTAATGCCAAACCATTCATCACTGTTGCAAGCATACCCATTTGGTCACCTGTCACACGACCGACCAAGCCATCTTTTTGTAATTGGCTGCCGCGGTACAAATTACCACCACCGACGACGATACCCACTTGCACACCTAAACCGACTAAATGAGCGATTGCTAAAGACATGTGATCAAGCACTTGTGCGTCAATCCCCATATCTTTATTACCAGCAAGTGCCTCACCAGATAATTTCAACAAGATACGCCCAAAGCGTGGTTTTTTCGAATCCAACATTACTCAAACTCCAATATCTTATATCGTCAATACGTTTTACTTATTTAATGACTTATACGCATCAAAAAAAATTAAGCAGATTTGATTCGGATGAGTTTGGCGAATAAATCATATTCGTCAGCATCCGTAATCTCAACTTCGAGTAAGTCACCTGACTTAATGAGGCTCTTATCAATATCTTCTACAAATACATTACCATCAATTTCAGGCGCATCTGCATATGAACGAGCAATCGCAACAGGAAACTCTTCATCTAAATCATCAACCAATACTGTCATCGTGCGACCAATACGATTTTTTAATTTAGCTGCAGAAATTTCTTGCTGAACTTGCATGAAGCGTTCATAACGTTCTTGTTTAATTTCTTCAGGCACATGATCAGGTAGATCGTTTGCAGTTGCACCCTCTACTGGAGAATAAGTAAAGCAACCTACGCGATCCAATTGAGCAACTTTGAGCCAATCTAAAAGAATCTGGAAGTCTTCTTCAGTTTCACCTGGGAAACCCACAACAAAAGTTGAGCGTAACACCAAGTCTGGACATTTTTCACGCCAAACTTTTAAACGATCTAGCGTGTTTTCACTGTGAGCTGGTCGCTTCATCAATTTTAAGATGCGCGGACTGGCGTGCTGAAAAGGAATATCAAGATACGGTAAAATTTTACCTTGTGCCATTAAGTCAATCACCGCATCCACATGTGGATATGGATAAACATAATGCAAACGTACCCAAATACCCAATTGACCCAATGCTTCGCACATGTCAAAGAATTTGGTTTTAACAGGTTGACCATTCCAGAAATCTAATTTGTATTTGGTGTCTAAACCATAAGCCGATGTATCTTGAGAGATCACCAAGACTTCTTTTACACCTGCATTTTTTAATGCTTGTGCTTCAGACAACACTGACCCAACTGGACGTGAAACTAAGTCACCACGCATGCTTGGAATAATACAGAATGTACAACGATGGTTGCAGCCTTCAGATATTTTCAAATATGCATAATGTTTGGGGGTCAAACGAATACCTTGTTCAGGAACAAGGTCAATAAACGGATTGTGCTTCGGTGGCGCAGGTACATATTCATGTACTGCTTCCATCACATCTTGGTATGCTGCTGCACCTGTTACTTTTAAAACGTTCGGATGCATTGCACGAATTTTGTCTTCATCTTTACCTAAACAACCCGTCACAATAACGCGGCCGTTAGCGCTCATGGCTTCGCCAATCGCATCTAAAGATTCTTGTACTGCAGATTCAATAAAACCACAGGTATTCACAACAACTAAATCAGCACCATCATAATCCGATGCTACATCATAACCTTCAGTCTTTAACTGCGTAAGGATTCGCTCGGAATCTACCAATGCCTTAGGACAACCTAAAGAAACAAAACCGACTTTGGGGGATTTCATGAATCTGCGCTCCACTATAATCCGCGTATTGTATGACTTTTCCTTTCATAAAAACAGTTGAAAACTTCACTCTTTGTATAACGCACCAAAATATATCCACATATTTATTAAAATATTATTGTTGCACTATTTTGGAGCAGTGATAGTCTTATGAAATTCTAAATATCGTTACAAAGCTTCATATTAAAAAATAATCGCAGTTTTTTTCATTTTTAACGCTCGAAATACATCAATTAGAAAAAGTTGGCTTGTATTTTGCTTTATTAAGGGACGTTAATCTGTAATTACGCCTCTTTATGAGCACATATAAATTTGATCAGATCGCAAATGCGCTATTTTAAGACAGGATTATTGAGTTAATGGATCAACAACCTCAGATTGACTATCGACTACTTATAGATAACTTAAGCACAGCCATTTTGCTGGTGGACCATCATTTAAATATTTTTTATCTCAATTCCTCATGTGAGGCTTTATTTGATATCAGTTTGTTACGTGCGTTAGGACAACCCGTACTGAATATCTTACAGTCACCGGGTGATGCCTTTAATACCGAAGATGCTTTAAATAATAGTTTAAAAACAGGTCAAGCTTATACACGACGTGAAGCCACCATTATCGTCAATTTTAAAGATGTACATGTTGACTACTCAGTGGCGCAACTCAATACAGGGAAACCCTACCACCCTTTACTGTTAATAGAGCTCAATCCGATTGATCGAATGTTGAAGATCTCAAAAGAAGAAAACTTCATTCAACAACACCAAGTCGCACGCCAATTGATTCGAGGTGTGGCGCATGAGATTAAAAATCCTTTGGGTGGAATACGCGGCGCAACCCAACTATTGGCGCGTAGCTTAAATGATCCTAAATATGCTGAATTTACCGATATTATTATTAGTGAAGTTGATCGTTTACGTAATCTGGCTGACACGATGCTGGGTTCTCGGCAACTCCCAAGTTATGAGCCTGTAAATGTTCATGATCCATTAGAACGTGTCCGCTCTCTCATCGTGAATCAGACCAAAAAGAAAATTAACATTATCCGCGATTATGATCTTTCATTACCTGAAGTTAAAGCAGATCGAGATCAACTGATTCAAGTCATGCTCAACATCAGTGTTAATGCGGTTCAAGCAATGACAGAAAATAAAGAGTTTTTCACAGAACAACAACCAGAACTTATTTTAAGAACGCGTATACAACGCTTAGTTACTATTAATAGTGTATTACACCGTTCTGCGATACGTATCGACATTCAGGACAATGGACCCGGTGTACCTGAAGACATCTTAGAATCTGTTTTTTATCCACTGGTTACAGGTCGCGCCAAAGGCACAGGACTTGGACTCAGTATTGCTCAAAATATTATGCATCAACACAATGGAATGATTGAATGCCAGTCAATTCCAGGAAAAACAATATTTAGCCTTTATATACCTTGGGAGTTAAACCATGTCGCGAAATAAAATTTGGGTAATTGATGACGATCGTGCCATGCGTTGGGTACTTGAGAAAACTTTTAAAGAAGAAGGTTTTGATGTTACCAGTTTCGAAGAGGCTCAATCTGCTTTAGATCAACTTGCTGATGATACGCCTGATGTTATTTTGACAGATATTCGCATGCCTGGAATTGATGGTTTAGCATTCTTAGCCAAGGTCAAAGGCAGCTACCCAGATCTCCCTGTGATTATTATGACCGCACATTCAGATTTAGAGTCGGCTGTGTCGAGTTATCAGACCGGTGCTTTTGAGTATCTTCCGAAACCTTTTGATATTGATGAAGCGCTGGCACTTGTCAATCGTGCCATCATGCACATTAACAAGTTACAACAACAAGAGTCTGCCAAATCTTTAGTACAACCGATTCAGTCAACTGAAATTATTGGTGAATCTCCTGCTATGCAGGAAGTATTCCGTGCGATTGGCCGTTTGTCGCAATCACATATTACTGTACTTATTAATGGTGAATCGGGTACAGGTAAAGAATTGGTTGCGCATGCCCTGCACCGCCATTCACCACGCGGCGCTAAACCGTTTATTGCGTTGAATATGGCTGCAATTCCCAAAGACCTGATTGAAACTGAACTTTTCGGACATGAAAAAGGTGCATTTACCGGCGCCAATTCCCAACGTCAAGGTCGTTTTGAGCAAGCCAATGGTGGAACACTTTTCCTAGATGAAATTGGCGATATGCCATTTGAAACACAAACACGCTTACTTCGTGTTTTGGCAGATGGCGAGTTTTATCGTGTAGGCGGACACATTCCTGTTCGTGTTGATGTCCGTATTGTTGCGGCAACGCATCAAGATTTAGAAAAATTGGTGCAAGACGCACGTTTCCGTGAAGATCTCTACCACCGTCTTAATGTGATTCGAATTCATATTCCGAAACTTGCTCACCGCTCAGAAGATATTCCAATGCTGGCTCAGCATTTCCTAGCCAGAGCAGGTAAAGAGCTGGGTGTAAGCCCTAAAATCTTACGCACAGAAACTGTGGCCTATATGCAGCAATTGCCTTGGCAAGGTAATGTCCGTCAACTTGAAAATACATGTCGCTGGTTGACCGTCATGATCACAGGGCGTGAGGTTTATCCTGAAGATTTACCTTCTGAATTGAAACAAATTCCGATTACAAAATCGGACGACCCCAACAATCCGCATGCGCATCCAAATATTATCGCGATTCAACATTGGGATGAATTACTTAACCAATGGGCCATTCAAAAGCTTAAAAATGGTGAGATGAAATTACTTGATATTGCCACGCCGATGTTTGAACGCACATTAATAAATGCAGCACTTCAACAAACACGTGGACGTAAACGTCATGCTGCTGAATTACTCGGTTGGGGACGAAACACGCTTACACGTAAACTTAAAGAATTAGGAATGGACACAGCAGAAGAAGACGATGAGGAAATCATCACCTCTTAAAGTGCATGGTAAATTTTAATTCAATGTGTATTCCATGGAATACGCATTGAATTATGCAAATAACCATTCCTTAACAAGCGACAATTTTAACCGCTCAACTTTTACTTTATGCATTTTTAAAAATGAAATATTCAGAGCATCAAATTTTAAAGACATAAATAAAGCCTCATAGGAGGCTTTATTTATTTGATCATCATATTTTTAATTTATGCAGCGACACGCTCAGCAATAGGAACAACTTTACGTAATTCAGGCCCGGTATAATCCGCACTAGGTCTAATAATACGGTTGTCTGCTCGTTGTTCCATTACATGTGCAGCCCAACCTGTTACACGTGACATCACAAAAATTGGGGTAAACAGTTTCATTGCAATATCCATAAAGTGATATGCCGAAGCGTGGAAAAAGTCAGCATTACAGAATAGTTTCTTCTCACGCCACATGACTTCTTCACAACGAACAGATACTGGATAAAGAACCTGATCACCCACATCTTTGGCTAATTTTTCAGCCCAAATTTTAATAATGTCATTTCGAGGATCATTGTCTTTATAAATTGCATGACCGAAGCCCATGATTTTTTCTTTACGCTCCAGCTTGCCCAGCATTTCACGCTCAGCTTCCTCTGGTGAACTCCAAGCTTCAATCATTTCCATCGCAGCTTCATTCGCACCACCATGTAAAGGACCACGAAGAGAACCAATCGCCCCTGTGATACATGAATGCATGTCAGACAATGTCGAAGCACATACACGCGCGGTAAATGTTGATGCATTGAATTCATGTTCAGCATAAAGAATCAAAGACACATTCATGACTTGTTCATGCAATTCATTTGGTTTTTCGCCACGAAGTAAATGCAAGAACTGAGCACCGATTGAATCGTCATCCGTATTTTCTTCAATACGCACACCATCGTGACTAAAACGATACCAATAACAAATAATCGCTGGAAGTGTAGCGAGAATACGATCAGCTACATCTTGTTGATCATCGAAGGATTTTTCAGTTTCAAGATTACCCAACATTGAGACGCCTGTACGCATCACATCCATTGGATGAGAATCAGCTGGTATACGTTCAAGTACATCTTTTAAATTTTGCGGTAAAGTGCGAAGTGATTTTAGTTTTGCTTTATAGGTTTTTAATTGTTCAGTGGTCGGCAATTCACCAAAGAAAATGAGATAAGCCACTTCTTCAAATTGACAATTTTCAGCCAAATCTCGCACATCATAACCACGATAGGTAAGACCCGCTCCACTTTTCCCTACAGTAGAAAGGGAGGTTTTTCCTGCCACTTGTCCGCGCAATCCTGCACCAGTAAGTACTTTTCCTTCAGCCATTTTTTTATTTCTCCTGAGTGAACAATTTATCTAAGGTATTTTCAAAAGTGTGATAATCCAAAAAATCATAAAGTTCTTTTCGTTGTTGCATTTTATCAAGTACGTTCACTTGCGTACCTTCTTTACGAATAGATTGCATCACCTCAAGCGCAGCTTTCTGCATTGCGCGTGTTGGTGATAATGGATAAAGCACCATCGCAATACCCTGCTCTCCTAATTCATCTTTGGTATAATATGGCGTATCACCAAATTCAGTAATATTCGCAAGTACAGGAACACCGACTGCATCACATACAGTTTTATACATCGTAATGTCGGTCATCGCTTCTGCAAAAATGGCATCCGCACCAGCTTCAACACACGCACAAGCACGATCAATTACCGCATTTAAGCCTTCTTTTTGTAAGGCATCGGTTCGTGCCATAACCACAAAATTCGCATCTGTTTTTGCATCTACTGCCGATTTAATACGATCAACCATTTCCTGTTGAGTCACGATTTCTTTATTTGGGCGATGACCACAGCGCTTCTGCGCAACTTGATCTTCAATATGAATAGCAGCTGCACCAGCAGCGATCATTTGTTTAACTGAACGAGCAATATTAAATGCGCCACCCCAACCTGTATCAATATCGACCAACAAAGGCGTGTCTACACGCTCAGTAATCCGACGTACATCTTCCAATACATTATCTAAACTGGTCATACCTAAATCGGGTAATCCGTAAGAATAGTTCGCAACACCTGCGCCGGATAAATAAATGGCTTTATAACCAACTTGTTTTGCCATCATGGCTGCGTAGGCATTTACTGTACCCATGATTTGTAGCGGCTTTTCAATTTCTAATGCTTTTCTAAATTTTAAGCCTGCAGATGTTTGTTCTGTCATATCCTATTCCACAGTTTCTTCTATCATTCTTGAAGTTTGAGTATAAACACAATTTTTTAATCTAAAATGACCAAATAGGGCTTTTACTCTAAAACTTTAGTCATATAAAGTGAATCTTCATTCATTCTTTACACATTGATTGATTTTATGAACGGATTCATCAAAGCAATGTGTACATAAATTTGCTATGATGGCAATCTTATTTATACACTTCGGCAGTTTTTCTTAAAGATGCATGATTTAGCTCAATTTGAACCTCTATCTCGTGATGTCCCACAGACCAAACGTGGACATGAACGCTGCTTAGCGCTTTTATTGAGTGCCAATACTTTATTTTTAGAACGTGGTTATGATGCCGTTTCTTTAGATGATATTGTCCATCATGCTGGTGGCTCTAAAGCCTCTATCTATAAGTATTTTGGCAATAAAGAAGGGCTATTCACAGCCATTTGTGACTATCGTCGTGAGCAATGTTTTAAAGACATTTGTATTCCTTATGACCCTTTATCATCCAGCCTCCGTGATTATTTAATCAACACCCTACTCAATTTTTATTATCATATTAAAAAACCTGAAAATACTGCATTTATGCGTCTGGTATTTGAACAAGCGCAACGAAACCCTGAACTTGCAGTATCAATCCATGAAAAAGGACCTAAAAAGGTTCAACTCGATATTGCAAATGCCTTAGAAAAAGCGGATCAAAAAGGCTTTTTAACCTGTAAAAATCCTTTATTTTCAGCGCAACTTTATTTTGGAATTTTAAGAAATTTAGAATGGTGTATTTTGATGGGTATTTCAGCGGATGAATCCGATCAAGAAACCACCGATTACATCGTATATTCAGTTGATCGCTTCTTAGACGGTCATCAATAACGCTAGTTTTTTTGCAATTCTGCTTACATATAGTATATTAGTTGATTCTCTGTTTTTTCACTAACCAACAATCTCTTGTGGTTCAATATGATATTGGCCTAGCAAAGATTGTGGAGTACCCATGGCTCTACGACATTTTCTTACTTTACGTGACCTTTCTACTGCAGAATTAAACCGCATTATTGAGCGTGCAATCGAATTAAAACGCCTGCAACACCTCAATGAAGTCTACCAACCCTTTGTTGGTAAAGTAATGGGAATGATTTTCGAAAAATCGAGCACACGTACCCGTGTCTCATTCGAAGCTGGGATGAGCCAGTTTGGTGGTAGTGCAATTTTCCTGTCTTCCCGCGATACTCAACTGGGCCGTGGCGAACCGATTGAAGATTCAGCACGTGTGATTTCAAGTATGCTTGATATCGTGATGATTCGTACCTTTGGACATGACATTGTAACGCGCTTTGCTGAATACTCTAAAGTGCCTGTAATTAATGCTTTAACAGATGATCATCATCCTTGCCAATTGCTTGCAGACGTACAAACCTATGTCGAGCACCGCGGTTCTATTCAGGGTAAAACTGTCGCTTGGATTGGTGATGGCAACAATATGTGTAATTCATATATTGAAGCTGCACATATGTGGGGCTTTAAATTAAAAATTGCGACCCCTAAAGGCTATGAACCAAAACCTGAATTTATGTCTGAGTTTGCACATTGTGCAGAATTGGTTAGCTCTGCTGAAGATGCTGCGGTAAATGCAGATATGATCGTGACTGACGTTTGGGCAAGTATGGGTCAAGAAGAAGAACAAAAGATTCGTGAGGCTGCTTTTGCTGATTATCAAGTCAATGAACGCCTGATGGATTTAGCTCACCCAGATTGCTTATTTATGCACTGCTTACCAGCACATCGTGGTGAAGAGATTTCTGAAAATATGCTTGACCATAAAAATGCTGTGGTTTGGGATGAGGCAGAAAACCGCTTACATGCTCAGAAAGCCTTGGTTGAATTCTTAATCAATGAAAATTTAAGAAAAGACTAAGTCTCCACTATAAAAAAAGCACTTTCGGGTGCTTTTTTTATAGATGATTTTTATAGCGTCAACTAACGAATTAACCCTTGCGGCTGTAAAATAATAAGTGCCGCACCGATTAAAACAATCAACCCACCTAGCAAATCCCAATGGGTTAATTTGACTTGATCTACAAAATACAACCACATTAATGCACTGATAATATAAATACCGCCATATGCTGCATAGATACGCCCCGATGCTGCTGGATGCAAAGTCAAAAGCCAAACAAATGCTGCTAAGGCCAATAACGTAGGCACCCAATACCAATGCGTCTTACCCTGATTTAAAATCAAATAGGGAAAATAACAACCTAAGATTTCCATCAATGCTGTGATAAAAAAAAGAGCCAAGGTACTTAATAGTTTGGTTATTTGTATATCCATAAGACGTCCCATAGCTAAATTATTATCTTTAAAATCTAAAGATTTAAAACCAAACTATTTAAAACAAAGTTTTTTAAAACAAAAATTTTTTAACAAAGGTATTTGAAAACCAAAGTAAATAAAAACCCGTGCATGCACGGGTTTAAACTGAATTTTTAAATATTATGCAGGCTCAGCAGCTTGATCTTCAAAGACTTCTAAATTCAAACCCACTGCTTTGCCATTCTCTTTTTTCGCTGATACAGACACGTTCCCGCCATTTTCCGCTAACTCACCAAACAGAATCATTTCCGCAAGCGGTTTCTTCAAATGTTCTTGAATTAAACGTTGCATCGGGCGTGCACCCATTAGACGATCATAACCATGTTCAATCATCCAATCTCGAGCACTTTGATCGACTTCAAGCACCACTTTCTTATCATCCAGTTGTGCTTGCAACTCAGTCAGGAACTTATCAACTACAGATTCAATCACAGTAGATGGCAAGGATTTAAATTGAATCACACCATCTAAACGATTACGGAATTCAGGTGAGAATGCACGCTTCATCGCTTCTTGATTGTCATTACTGTTATCTTGCTCAGTAAAACCAATGCTGGTCCGCGAAATACTCTCTGCACCAATATTTGTAGTTAATACAATAATCACATTACGGAAATCAGATTTACGACCATTATTGTCAGTTAGCGCGCCATGATCCATGACTTGCAACAACAAGTTAAAGACATCAGGATGTGCTTTTTCAATTTCATCAAGTAACAAGACACAGTGCGGATTTTTATGAATTGCATCAGTCAACAAACCACCTTGGTCATATCCAACATAACCTGGAGGCGCACCAATTAAACGCGAAACCGCATGTCGTTCCATGTACTCAGACATATCAAAACGAACCAGTTCAACACCTAACAATTTAGCCAATTGCTTAGTGACTTCAGTTTTACCTACACCTGTTGGACCTGCAAAAACAAAATTACCGACTGGCTTATCTGGTGCTTTCAATCCTGCACGAGATAATTTGATCGCAGAAGATAATGCTGTGATTGCTTCATCTTGACCAAAGACAACACGTTTTAAATCGCGCTCCAAATGCTCAAGTACAGACTTATCATCTTTAGATACCGTTTTCGGTGGAATACGCGCTATTTTAGACACGATGTCTTCGACATTTTCCACGGTAATGATTGTGTTGTCTTGTTCAGCTTTTAAACGTCGTTGAGCACCCGCCTCATCAATCACATCAATGGCTTTGTCTGGTAAGAAACGATCATTGATGAATTTTGCTGAAAGTTCAACCGCTGAAATAAGCGCCTGATCTTCATATTGAACGTGATGAAAGTCTTCAAATTTAGATTTCAAGCCACGTAGAATATCAATGGTTTCTGAAATCGATGGCTCATTCACATCCACTTTTTGGAAGCGACGAGATAGAGCATGATCTTTTTCGAAAACCTGACGGTATTCTTGGAAAGTCGTTGAACCAATGCAACGTAAAGTTCCATTGGCCAATGCAGGCTTGATGAGGTTCGATGCATCCATCGTACTTCCCATGCTTGAACCCGCACCGATAATCATGTGAATTTCATCTATAAATAAAATCGCTTCAGGTTTTTTCTTCAATGCGTTCAACAATTGTTTCAAGCGCTTTTCAAAATCACCTCGGTATTTTGTCCCTGCAACCAATGAGCCAATATCCAGACTATAAACTTCAGCATTTTCAAGCGGTTTTGGTGCTTTACCATTCACAATCAACCAAGCCAAACCTTCCGCAATCGAAGTTTTACCCACACCTGGATCACCGACTAAAAGTGGATTATTTTTACGACGGCGACATAAAATTTGCGCTGTTCGCTCAATCTCTTTCTCACGGCCAATGAGCGGATCTGTTTTACCCTTTTGTGCTTCAACATTTAGGTTAACAGTATAAAGCTCCAAAGGTCCCGCATTCGCAGATGCACCTGTTTCACCATCCAACTCTTCAGATTCTTCTTCAACTTGGATTTCTTCTTTACGACCACCATGAGACAAATATTGCGTCAAGGTTAAACGATTAATTTGGTGACGTTTCAATAAATAAACCGCAAATGAATCTCGTTCTGAGTACATTGCAACCAAAACATCTGCACCCTCGACAGTACGATCACCACCGCTAGATTGCACATGGAAAATAGCACGCTGTAAAATGCGATCAAAACTTTCTGTTGGATGAGGAGCTTGTTCGCTGTTCTCACCCAGTTTAGGCGTATGCTGTTCTACATATTCCTCTAATTCTTTACGCAAGCTGACGATCTCTGCACCACATGCTTTTAAAGCATTTACAGCAGAGTCATTGTCTAATAAAGCCAATAATAGATGTTCGACGGTCAGAAACTCATGTCTCTTTTGACGAGCCATGCTAACAGCCAAACGTAATGAAACTTCTAATTGACGACTGAGCATGAGATCCCCTTATTCTTGTGGTTCGATCTGACAAAGTAATGGATGACTTTGAGATCGAGCATAATTATTGACTTGGTTTGCTTTGGTTTCTGCAATGTCTCTTGGATAAACGCCAGCAATACCTTTACCTTCATAATGTACTGTTAGCATTACTTCAGTGGCTTGGTCAAGGTTCAATGCAAAGTATTGTTGTAAAATTTCAATTACAAAGTCCATTGGCGTGTAATCGTCATTCAACAATACGGCGTTATATAACGGTGGTTTTTTAAATTGTGGTGGTGCAGTCTGAACAGCAATATCACCTTCCTGATCATGATGTTCAGCATCACCATTGTCTGAGCCAGCCAAACGAGGATCAAAGTGCCAATCCACATAACCAGATCGATCAAATGATAATTTAATGTCTTTTAAGCAAGCTTGACGTTTATTACTTCGCATAATTCTCTAAATCTAAATTATTGGGAGTTTGCAGCGGCTTGTGGAATTTCTGCTGCAAAAGCTGATGGTGTTTCAACAGCTTGCCCACGTTGCCAACTGAAACGTTTTGTAACAGGGGTTGAACCCTTTACACGAATTTCAATAAATTGTGGACTAAAGCCCTTTGGCATTGTCCAGCGACCTGTTAAGCGTTGGTAATCTTCAAAGTTAAAACGATTTTCCGCAATCGGCACAAGTAAAACTTCTGTGCCTTGAATTAATCTTAACTCAACCTCACCAGTAGCTCGGCGTTTACTTGGACTCACTTGAACAAGATCAATTTGATATTCATAGGCATTTTCAGGTAAAGCCTTTACATCAAGATTCTGCACTATCAGGCTCAAGCCGCCGCGCTGACGTAAAACTTCTCGATAAATCGCACTCATCCCTTCAATCTGAACTTTATCTGCTTTGGCTTGATTTAGCGCAGCAAACATATCATTCGAATTGGTAACTGCAACATCACGCTCTTGCGTTGCCGTATTTAATGTTTTATTTAAGTTAGTTAATTCGCTCTTTTGTTTTGCAACAACCTCTACTAATTGCTCAGCATCGGCATCATAACCCACCACAGTTAAACCCTGTCGATGGCCTACTGTATAACCCAGCAACATACTTCCTGCACAAAGCACCACTCCACCGAGCAACAGTGGTGTGTTTTCTTTTAAAAAAGACTGTTTAGCCTTTTCTTTAGGTTGCGGTAAGTTATGAATTTCTGTGTTAGACATCGTTATCTCTAAATATTATTAGTATCAAAACACACATTTAACGCTAAAGTTAAATGTGTGTGAAGTTGAAAAGCGTTTTTTATGGTAATAATCCGATGCCTTGTAAACCTGCATCTTCAGCAAAACCAAACATTAAATTCATATTTTGTACAGCTTGCCCTGCCGCACCTTTCACCAAGTTATCCTGTACAGACAAAACCACCAACTTTTTCGGTTGTGGTTTGTACAGTGCAATTCGGAGTTGATTTGCGCCACGAACTGAACGTGTTTCTGGTGAACTATTTGCTAGCATAACATCTACAAACGTCTCATTGGCATAGAACTGCTCATACAAGCTTTGTAAGTCTAGCGTATCACCTGCATCCGTTAAGTCGACATAAATCGTGCTCAGCATCCCACGGATCATAGGCACTAAATGCGGTACAAACACAATGTGATTAAACACATCCTTTAAGCCTGAAATATTTTCCAATGCTTCTACAATCTCAGGTTGATGGCGATGTCCAGCCACACCATAGGCCTTAAAGTTATCTGCATTTTCTGAGTAAATCATGCCCAGACTGGCTTTACGACCCGCGCCTGAAACGCCTGATTTCGCATCAATGATAATACTTTCAGGTTTCACCAACGTTTCAGCGTGTTTAAATAATGGTGCTAGGCCCAACTGAACTGTCGTTGGATAGCAACCAGGGTTACCAATAACTTGAGCCGTTTTAATCTGTTCACGATTGAGCTCTGACAAACCATACACAGATTCTTTTAGTAATTCAGGACACGCATGTTGCATGCCATACCATTTTTCAAATTCAGCTAAATCTTGTAAACGAAAATCTGCAGCAAGATCGATCACTTTGGTATTCGCTGCCACTAATTCTTCCGCATGCTTCATTGCGACACCATGCGGTGTTGCAAAGAAAACAACGTCACATTTTTTTAATTCATCTACAATTAAATCTGAATAACAAAGGTCTGTATGTCCACGTAAACTTGGGAACATATCATCTACACGGCGACCATTTTCAGTACGTGATGTCAGTACATTAACTTGTACATTTGGATGTCGAAGCAAAAGACGTAACAATTCAACGCCTGTATAACCTGTACCACCGACAATACCTACTGTAATCACGTGCTTTACCTCAAATCAAATGTATCCATTTCGAATGGCTAAGTATGACAGGAAGTTAGATCTTTCTGAACTGTTTTGCTTGATATTGAGTGTTTTATTCAAGTAACAATGCTCATTATTTTTATGTAGTTGAATAGTTCAATAACGATTACGTTTGTATTCACTTATATTGCCAATTATTTTAGCCTCTTTAATTCCATGTATCATCCTCTCTGATACCTCATACTCATTGTATTGTTCATCGGCTTCCTTTAGCTCAGCAATAAAATCCTCTGCATGTTTTAAATCATTTGATTGAAGTAAAGGCAAGAATGCTAAAATTAAAGACCCAACAAAATAAGCTAACAAATAGATATAAGCAATCACATTAAGATTTTGATTCAATAATCCTTTTAACCAAATATCCCAAAAGACCAGTGGAAAAAGAAAAAGAGAAGCAAAAATTGCATATTGGATATTCCAATATTTTATTTGTTTTTTTACCTTACGTCCTTTCTTTATTTTTAATGTAAAAGCATCCGAGCTAACAATATCTTTGTTTGTGTAAATTAAAAATTTACGCCCAAATTTGTATAGTTTCATCAATTGATCAAAGTTTATCAATCTAAGCTCATGTAGTTTAATTAAATACACAACTAGATCGTAATTCACAAAATCAGAGCGCACTAACTCTTGAGCAGCGCGATCCAGAGTTAATCGCTTTTCAGCTTCTTTTTTATAAAATTGCTCAAAAAATCGAACTGTTGAATCCAACTTAGCAGTATAGTCTTTATGCAAATATCCCAATATTTCTGCACGCTTATAAAACAATGTCCAAGCCCCAAAACATGCCAGTGCTAATTTTATTAAAATATCCCAAATATCTTTATCCAACATATACCCCTATATTTTCAAACTCACCACCACCAAGGCATGAGAGTAGTTTTTAATATCTTTCGATGCTGTTGAAAGTTTTGGTCATGTGTTTCGACTAACGACCAAAAACGAGCACTATGATCAAAGTGTTTGGTATGTGCCAACTCATGCACACAAACATAACGCGTAACTTCTTGAGCAAATAGTACTAAACCCGCATTCAACATGATGTCATGCTTGGCTGAACAACTCCCCCATCTGGTTTTAGGCTGTCGAATTGAGCACTTTGCATAAGATAGACCACTGCTTTGACTTAGCTCATTCAAATATAAAGGTAAATACTGTTTAGCATAATCAATGACAAACGCTTTTAAATAAATCTCGGGTTGACGATCACTAATCAGAAGTTGATGTTGGCTATTTAAAATAAAACAATGTTTTTGGGTCTGATAAATAATTTCTAAAGGACGATCTAAATTAAATACACTTAACGTTTGAGGTAAGGTTTTATCAATCTGAATGATTTTTTCTTGTTGTTTCTGCCACGTTTCAATCAACCATTGTTCAGACTGATCAATAAAGCTTTGAATTTGTCTTTTACTACAAAATACAGGTGCCGTTAAACGAATTTGTGTCTGGTCCACACGTAAGCGAAGTCGTGTAGAACGCACATTTCGAGTAATTTGAATTTCAGGTAGGTCGGATAGAGTCATTTATATTCTTTTTTAATTTTCCCAAATCCTCCATTTAAAGGAGGGAGAAGTCTCCCTTTTACAAAGGGAGACTTCGAGGGATTTAATAAATTATTAAACCGCAGTACGCTCTTCAATACCATTATCTGTTGCAATAATAGCAATATCTGCTTTCTGAATTGCAAAAATACCATTACACACCACACCAGGAATGTCATTGATATCTTTTTCAAGTTGTAATGCATTTAAGATATTTAAATTATGCACATCTAAAATCACATTACCGTTATCAGTAACGACACCTTCACGATATACAGGATCACCACCTAAAGATACGATTTTACGAGCCACAGCTGAACGCGCCATTGGAATAACTTCAACAGGTAGAGCAAAACCACGACCCAACTGATCCACCCATTTAGAATCATCGACAATACATACAAATTTCTTCGCAATTGACGCCACAATTTTTTCACGCGTAAGAGCTGCACCACCACCTTTGATCATGTGCATATGGCGATCAATTTCATCAGCACCATCCACATACGCATCTAAACCACCGACATGGTTCATATCAACAACTTCAATACCCAATTTCTTCAACCGTTGTGCTGTTGCTTCTGAACTTGCAACCGCAGCTTCCAATTGAAGTTCTGGTAATAATTCAATAAGGAAGTTCACAGTACTTCCTGTACCAACACCCAAAATACCGCCTTTCGGTAAGTGCTTTAACGCAGCTTTAGCAGCGGCTTGTTTCTTTTCATCTTGGGTTGCATACAGACTCATAACTTGGCTCAACTATTTTTGACATTTGATGCTGAATTTACAGCCCAAAAGTACAGGGGTTTGTTACAATAAGCGCCTATTTTAAACTGTTAGATGGAAAATTAACATGCTGTCTCGTATGGTTCGACAAATATTACAAGCAACTGTTTATGATGTTGCTATCGAAACTCCACTCGAAGCAGCGCCACGAATTAGTGAAAAACTAAATAATAACATTCGCTTTAAACGTGAAGATTTACAACCTGTATTCTCTTTCAAGTTACGCGGTGCTTACAATCGCATTAGCCAACTTCCTAAAGTTCAACTTGAACGTGGTGTAATCACGGCCTCTGCAGGTAATCACGCTCAAGGTGTTGCACTTTCAGGTCAAAAATTGGGTATTCGTGCCATTATCGTGATGCCTAAAACCACACCAGACATCAAAGTCCAAGCGGTGAAACGTCTAGGTGGCGAAGTAGTATTACACGGTGATTCATTTGATATTGCCAACAAATATGCGATAGCTCGAGCACAAGAAGAAGGTATGACCTTTATTCCACCCTATGACGACGAATTGGTCATGGCTGGACAAGGTACCATTGCCAACGAAATTTTACGTCAATGGCGTGATGTAGACTACGTATTTGTAGCGGTTGGCGGCGGCGGTCTAATTGGTGGTGTGGCTGCATACCTCGGTGAAGTTGCACCGCATGTCAAAATTATTCCGGTTGAATATGATGAATCTGCATGCTTAAAAGCGGCTTTTGAAGCCAATGAGCGTGTTATTCTGCCTACTGTTGGCTTATTTGCAGATGGTACGGCGGTTGCTCAAATTGGTGAAAAACCTTTTGAAATAATTCAACTCATGAAGTCTGATAACTCAGGCCCTATCGTTGAACGTGAAGTTGTCTTGGTCAATACAGATGAAATTTGTGCTGCCATTAAAGACACATATGACGAATGTCGTAGCATCGTTGAACCTTCAGGTGCAATGGCTTTGGCAGGGATTAAAAAATACGTCGCAGAGCACGGTATAGAAAATAAAAACATGGTGTCGATTGTTTGCGGTGCAAACATGAACTTCGATCGCTTACGCTATATTGCTGAACGGACTGAACTTGGTGAACGTAAAGAAGCCATTTTTGCTGTGACCATTCCAGAAGAAAAAGGTTCATTCTTAAATTTCTGTCGTGCACTACAAGGACGAAATATCACAGAGTTTAACTACCGTGCCAGCCATTCTTCAGCCGCTCAAGTGTTTGTCGGCATCAGCCTCAAAGGCGGTGAAAAAGAACGTCAAGACATTTTTGAGATTTTAAAATCACAATATGATGTTGATGATCTCTCTGATGATGAAGTGGCTAAACTGCATATTCGTTATTTGGTCGGTGGTCATGCAGATCTTGAAAATGAACGTCTGTTCCGAGTTGAGTTCCCAGAACGTCCTGGTGCTTTACTCACATTCTTGGAACGCTTAGGACCTACGCATAACATTACCCTGTTCCATTATCGTAATCATGGTGCAGCAGAAGGTCGTGTGCTGGTTGGCTTAGAAGCAAGTGATGCCAAACAGAATCCAGATGGATTAATTGAAACTTTAGAAACGATCACCTATCCATATGCTGAAATAACCAACAACCTTGGTTATCAACGTTTCTTGAAATAATCATTCATTTTAGTTCTATAAAAAAAGAGCCAATCATGGCTCTTTTTTTAATACTCATCAAAAATTGATATTTTTCTATCGTTTTTTAGATTGATCATTTATTGAGTTTTTTCAGAAGACATTATTCTCAAAACACACTCATCAAGAGTATTTACTCCTCCTGATTTTCTCCCAAAGCAAGAGGATTTTTACAGATCATTAATTGCCACTCAATGATCATTTTTAATAGATGAAATAGGTTGAGTTTAATCGCGAAATAGAAAATGGATTATAAGGACCATGACTGCGCTATCGGCTCATAGTGTTCAATATGATGTGCCTCATGCTTAAACTGTTTATTAAAACGTAAGCAAAATTTATCAATTTTGACGTCGTCATCGGGAACTAGCAACCAATAGCTTTCATCCCCATGAATGAGTAATACTGCATAATCAATCAATTGCGCAGCATGATAAATTTCTTCCATCACAATATCATTGATTTGTTCTTGCACACTATAATACCTTCCAATCACAGATTGGTATTTTTCATAATGCTCAAGCAGCGGTGACAGTCGTGCTTGTATACGCGATGAAATCTCATCCAGATTAATGCCACTATTTTGAAATACGGTACTTTTTTGTAAAATATAAGCATGATTCAATTGACTATGTAAGGCCATCAAATAGGCATGAGCAATATCACTGGATTCTTTATATGACAACCAATTCACAAAATTTGAATAATTTCTTCTTAATTCTTTGATTGGAATTTTTTTTTGTTCTAGTACAGGAAACCAAGTCTGCAATATTTTATAAATTTTCTTTTCATCCATTTTATGCTTCACTCCTCATGAGACTCATACAAAGCTCTAATCTGACTTTCATTAACATAAAGAAGCATCATGAAACTCTGATGACTGAAAACTCTGATGACTGAATATAAAATTTTTTCAGAACTCAAAAACGTTCAATATAAAAGGACCTCTAAATTCCCCCTTACTTACTATCGACAAAATAAGAATATGTTCAGTGGTGTATTTGACCTAAAATATCAAACTAATGATCTGGTTAACTCCAGTATTGATCAACACCTTAAAACAAACATTCCATTTTCAATGAATAATATTTTTTAGGAACACGCAATTATGGCGCTTTTTGCAGTCATCGGTTTAGGTAGTTTTGGCAGTACAGTTGCATTAGAGTTAACCAGCCTCAAACACGATGTGATTGGCATCGATAGTGAAAAAAAATATGTTGAAAATATTTCAGAATCGATTAGTCATGCTGTAATTGCCGATGCAACAGATGAATATGTACTCAAAGAGCTTAATCTAAAAAACTGTGATGCTGTGGTTGTGGCAATTGGTGAAAATATAGAAGCCAGTATTCTGTGTGTATTACATTTAAAAAATCTTGGTGTAGAAAAGATCTTAGCCAAAGCAAAGTCAAAACCTCACCATATGATCCTCTCACACTTAGGAATTGACCAAATTATTCACCCTGAAGAAGATATGGGAATTCGCGTCGCCCAATCTCTAAGCTACCCTATGGTTCGTCGCTATATGGCGCTCAATGATGATCACTATATTGTTAAAATTGTGGTTGGAGCTCATTTAAAAGGTATTGAATTTAGAGATGTCGTTGACCAAAGTGAAGGTGTTACACCATTATTACTACAACGGGGAGCGCTGATGATCTATGAGGTTGCACCCGGACTTTTATTACAAACTGATGATATTTTAATTCTTGAAGGATCGGTTGATCGCCTACGTAAACTTTCATCGAGATTCAAACAAAAATGATGAAGTTTTATTCAAGATTGATTAACAAGCAAAGTAATAGTATTAACCTCAGCCCACCAAGTGTGCTTGCCTTAGGTTTTTTAAGCTTTATTATTTTAGGCTCAATTTCACTGAAAATGCCTTTTTCTCACCATGGAGAAATAAGCTGGTTAGATGCCATTTTTACCGCGACCTCTGCCGTGACCATAACGGGCTTATCGGTTGTCGACATTAGCGAGGCCTATAGCACTTTAGGTCAATTCATCATCATGATTTTAATCCAGTGTGGTGGCATCGGATTTATGACCTTTGCTATCTTGGCAGCACTGAGTCTTTCGACCAAAATCGGATTAAAACAACAGGTTATGGCACAAGAAACCATTGGTCAAACCAGCCTCACCAATGCCAGTTTTACCATGAAAGGCGTCCTCATTTATTCGCTCTTTTTTGAGGCGATTGGGACTTTTATTTTAACGTTGGCATGGATGCAGAGTTACGATTTTACCGATGCCCTTTTTTATGCTGCTTTTTATAGTGTATCTGCATTCAACAATGGCGGATTTTCGCTTTTTCCAAATAGTTTAATGAGCTTTTCTGGACAATACATGATCACCCTTACCATTAGTATGCTCTATATTATTGGTGGTATTGGATTTCTGGTTTTAATGGATATCAAACGCTCTCATTCATGGAGAAAACTCTCCACCAATAGCAAACTGATTCTATCGACGATTGCGGGATTAAACCTATTCGCTTTTGTGTTGATTTGGAGTATAGAAGCCAGCAATCCACTCACCCTTGCCTCGATGTCTGTAGGTGACCAAGCATTAAATGCGTGGTTTCATGCCACAGTACCTCGATCGTCAGGGTTTAACAGTGTGGAAATGGCTCATATGAGTGAACCCGCGACTTTGGTAACGATGTTGCTGATGTTTATTGGCGGTGGTTCTCTCAGTACCGCGGGTGGAATTAAAGTCGGCACCTTTATTATTATGGTTCTGAGTGTTATTACATTCCTAAGACGCTCGGACGAATTGCGTGTATTCAAGCATTCCATTCCCACATCGACCACTTACAAAGCGCTGGCGGTTGTCTCGATCACCTCTATGCTGATTTTTTTGGGTTTCTTTAGTTTATTAATATTAGAACCCAATAAAAACTTTTTAGATTTGATGTTTGAAGCAGTGTCCGCTGCTTGTACAGTCGGTTTATCCAGAGGAATCACCTCAGAGCTGCAACCCATGAGTTTAATTGTACTGATGCTACTCATGTTTACAGGTCGACTCGGCCCACTCACCCTAGCCTATTTGATTGCCACACCACAAAAAAGTCGCTTGAGTCATCCTAAAACTGAAATTCAAATTGGCTAAAACTAACTGAATAATCTACTTTATCCAGTATTGATCTCTCGTCAATCAAGATCGCTCATTCAGCACAATCTCTATCCAAGTATCGTCAATAACCAAGCATAGCGACCTTAAGGGTACTATGCTTTAAATTCGACCTAGTTTAAATTTCGCTTATTTTCATCTTGCTTTTATTTCAAGTTCTATTTCCAAATTTTATTTTGATTTTGCTATTTGATTGGGCTTTATGCTGGGTGAAAACCAATATATCGGTTTAAGTCTTCAACCCCCAAGTCCATTTTATATATCGTAAAATCACTTAAACTGGATTGGCTCAACTCTGTAAACACTTTTAGATTTTCATCGTTTGCATGTATCTCATCTACTGTATGTGGCATGGTCTTTTCAAAGCCATCTGAAATATATTCAAAACCTAAATCCATAGCAATAAAAAGCGTATGTTCACAAGGCTGCACATACTGCTCCTCACTCCAATCAATGACATCATGCTGACAATGTGGACATGAAACATTTGCTTGATTATTTGTAAGCTCAATCAGTTGAAAAGTCATAATCTTTGGAACAGAATAAAACTGTAGTTTAACCAGCTCGAACATTTTTGAATAGACAGCTTTGTTTATTCAATATTGATCTGATTAAATAAAGTTCGATTTAAATAAAGCTCAATACTCAATGAAGTAAAGACCGTAAATCCAACCTAAAACATATCCAAATATATCGTTAAGGATGACTGATTTAATATTCATTTTACTTTTCATCAAACAAGGAAGCCATGTCTACACTTGAAAAAGCCATTGCTCTCGCAGCCAATAGACATGCGGGGCAAGTTGATAAAGCCAATCAGCCTTATATTCTACATCCATTGCGTGTCATGCTTAAAATGAAAACCACGCCGCAACAAATCGTTGCCGTCTTACACGATATTTTAGAAGATACCAATACCACAGTGGTTGAGTTAATTACTTTAGGTTTTAGCTCAGAAATCGTTGATGCCGTTATAGCTTTGACTAAAAAAGAAGATGAAAATCGAATAGAAGTTGCTTATCGAATAGTTAAAAACCCCTTAGCTCGTGCAGTAAAACTAGCCGATCTCGCAGACAATATGGATATCTCACGAATTCCACAGCCTTCTTCAGGTGACTTGCTTAGACTCGAAGAATATAAAAAAGTTCATCAGATTTTAATCTCAGGTTGAGATAATTTATAAACGTAATGTGTATTGACTAAGGTCATCGCAGTTCGTTTAAATAGCCGCACCGTTGCAATTTTGGAATGAATAGATGCTGTCAGACTTAGATGATTTTTATTGTTATGCTTTGGTCGTTGAGCATGGTGGTTTTAGTGCCGCGGAAAGAGCCACTGATATTCCAAAATCTAAACTCAGTCGTCGCGTTTATAATCTTGAAGAAAACTTAGGTGTTCGTCTCATTCAACGCAGTTCAAGGCACTTCGCTGTAACAGAGATTGGCATGAATATTTATCGTCATGCGCAAGTGATGATGAATGCTGCTCAATCAGCTCATGATCTCATCGATCATTTAAGTGAGCAACCTCGAGGATTGATTCGTGTAAGCCTCCCCGTTTCAGTTGCACAAAGTGAAATGTCTCGAATTCTACCTGAGTTTTTAAAAAAATATCCAGAAATCAAAGTTCAGTTGATTGTGAGCAATCGACGAGTAGATGTGATTAATGAAGGAATTGATCTCGCTTTACGTGTGCGCTCTAATCTGGATGATGACCCCAACCTCGTGATACGTAAATTTGAAAATATTGAACAACATCTCTTTGCAAGCCAAGCGTATTTAAATGAATTTGGAATGCTCAAAACACCAGAAGATCTGACCAATCATCGTATTTTAAGTATGGTGGATGAACACACAGATCAACATATGGTTTTACATGATGAATTTAATCAGCCGACTAAAATCAAAATCAACCCGATATTAATGGGTTCAGACCTCATTATGCTTGCTCAACTTGCCAGTCAAAACTGTGGTATCTCTTTGCTTCCAGACAATATTGTACAAGACTATGTAGATCGTGGTGAGTTGGTTAAAGTCCTGCCAGAATGGAAAGCAGCTCATGGTATTTTACATGCTGTTTATCCATCGCGTCGTGGCCTACTGCCTGCTGTTCGAGTCTTTATTGATTATTTGGTAGAGCAGCTGACGAAAAGATAAGGAATAAGATTTTTAGCGTGCATTTTGTGCAGAAAAATAGGCCAATCTTTGTTAACATCGCCTCTGCTCTGTGCTAGTTTTTTAAATTTTTATGACTTCATCTTATCAACAACAACTCGATGCCAAAATTGAACGTATTCAGACACAGTTTGCTGAGTACAATCCACCTGCATTAGAGGTTTTTGCTTCTCCTGAAAAACACTATCGTATGCGCGCGGAATTTCGCATTTGGCATACTGAAGATGACATGTTCTATGCCATGTTTGAACGAAGTGAAGATGGTCAACACAAAAATGTCATTCGTATAGATGAATTCGAGATTGCAGATCAAAGCATTAATACTTTAATGCCAATTTTACTTGAAGAATTAAAAAGTCATGACATCTTGTCTAATCGCTTATTCGAAGTCCATTTTCTTTCGACTTTAAAAGGTGAAATGCTGGTATCACTTATTTACCGTGCACCTTTAAGCGAAGAGTGGGAAGTATTAGCCACGCAATTGTCGCAAAAACTTAATGTGAAAATGGTCGGTCGTAGCCGCGGCAAAAAAATCGTCTTAAGTGATGAATATGTTGTTGAAGAGTTAAAGGTATTTGATCGTACATTTCAGTACAAGCAAATTGAAAGTAGCTTTACCCAACCGAATGCTATTGTCTGCCAAAAAATGTTGGAGTGGGCATGTTCAAGCATAGAGAAATCTGAAAAAGATATGCTCGAACTGTATTGTGGTAACGGTAATTTCACTCTTCCACTTTCATTAAAGTTTAATCGTGTATTGGCAACTGAGCTAGCAAAATCATCTGTATATGCAGCTCAGTGGAATATCGAACAAAACCAAATTGATAATATTCAAGTCGCTCGTTTGTCAGCCGAAGATTTCACTGAGGCATATACTGCTCAACGTGAATTTCGTCGCTTACAAGAAGCAAATATTGACATTCAAAGTTATGACTTTGAAACAGTCTTTGTCGATCCACCACGTGCTGGCATCGACGATGAAACATTGAAATTACTTCAAGGCTTCGAACGTATTATTTATATTTCATGTAATCCCGACACTTTATATGACAATCTACAGGTATTGTTAAAAACTCATCGTATTGTAAAATTCGCAATGTTTGATCAATTCCCATATACCCATCATGTCGAATCAGGTGTTGTTTTAGAGAGAATTTAAACAATTTATTTCATAAAAAAAGAGTGATCATATATCACTCTTTTTTTATTTTAAATATAATCACATTTAATATCAATAAGTTATAAAATATCAATAGTCCATACTGTCATAATTTCGTTGAACATCGCTGTTGTTATCGAAATATTAACTTTTATTTTGTGAATTTCATCACACTATAAAGCTTGCATATATTTTTAAAGTGGCTATATTTCGAACTATGTTAGGTTGTATATGAAGGCTCTATGAGTTTTTGGCAAAAGCTGTTTTTAAATCCACAGCAGAACGAGCATAAAAATTTAATTGCTTGTGTTGAAAATGATTGTTCTTGCAAGACCAATGATCAATTGGTTTTATCTTTACAAAACGCGACAGATGAAGATGTGATACTTGGTATCAAGAAAGTTTTAATCTCTCGCGGTTACAGTCGTAAGGATTTAGAGGAACTGGTTAAACCAAATGTTCCTATACAATAAGCAAATTAAAAAAAGCACTTATTATTAAGTGCTTTTTTTAACTCAATTTCTTAAAATAAAAATTATGAATAAATGAGATCATTTCTAAAAATCTATAAAAAAACCAATGACACAAAAAAATGTTTATACTAGATTAAGTAACTCGAAAATCTTATTCATTCTGAGAGAAAATATTTCATAAAAAATAAGGGTTTTGGAAGTAAACATATTTCAATTATTATTTACCCCGTACATGAATATTTTCATAATCTTCAATGAAAAATAATTTTAACTCTAACAATTAAATCACCGAGCCATACATTATGAAAAAAGTAATAATAATGACCGTTATAGGAATGAGCACACTCCTCATCGCATGTGATCAAATCCCTACAGAATGCCAAACCACTTGGGGAAATATTGAAAAGCTTGCTAAAGAAAGTGGTATTCCTGAAGATGCATTAAAAAAGCAAAAAATCCAGTTTGATGAAAGTATCAAGCAACTCAGTAAAGAAGAAGCTGTTCAATCCTGTACAGCTCAGAATAAAGCTTTTCAATTATTCAAATAATGATTTTTGAGAAATATAAGTAAAAATTTTCACTCTGCAGAATAGACTTTTTTGATAAGTCATTATTCGCAGAGTGCATTTATGATGTGTATTACCTCAGCCTAAGCTTTTTCCTATTGGAGAAGGAATTTTTACATCTCAGTTTATTACCAATAGACTTCTTTCAAAAGTCATTATTCATCGAATACATTCATCATGAGTAGTCCCTCATCCTAACCTTCTCCCAAAGGGAGAAGGGATTTGTACCTATCAATTTATGGCCACTTAATGATCATTTTTGACTTATGAATGAGATCTAATGATTATTTTTATTAGTGAATAAGATTTAATCAAATGGATACAACTAAAATTAAGACTGATACTACAATCTCCATTTTTCTTTTAAATCGTATTATTTTGTTTGAGATCGATTTTAAACGTATTAAATCATTTAATGGCTGAGTGTAGATTGTTAATTTTTAATTGTTAAAACGCATAGCGCTTCATTTATACTTCAAACATTGCGTATAATATGGGCTCAACTTTCGATAAAACACATCTTCATTACATCTTGAATTAGACATCTTGAAATAAATCATGCAGCGCAATCATTTGAAAAAGTTTCAATTGGGTAGTCACCTTATTATTCACCATTTTGGGTATACGCATCACGGTATCTATGCTGGAAAAGGCCGTGTGATTCATTACTCTGGATTTGCACATCTCTTTAAAAAGCATCCAATTGAAATAACAACTTTAAAAAAATTTGCACGCGGTAAAAAAATTCAAGTACGTCAATACAATGCACCTAAATACTCAGGCCGAATTATTGTTAGACGTATGCGTACTCGCATGAATGAAAACAACTATCACTTAATTATTAATAACTGCGAACACCTATGTAGTTGGGCAATCACAGGCGTTGAAAGTAGTCCGCAAGTGTTAAAGATGATGAATAGACTCACCACCATCGGTTATCTTAGTTCATTAATGAGCTATTTAAATAGTCTGTTCCTGACCATTGCAACCACATGTTTTGCACTCGTTCTATATATCAAAAAGAAATTAAATGATCGTAAAAAATTAACGACACCTGTATATATTGCATTAAAAGAAATTGATAAAAATAAGCAAAAAAAATCCCCGCTTTAGCAGGGTTTCGAGGGAAACATTGTTTCAAAATAAACCCTTAGGTTCATTTTCAATATGCGCTTGAAAATCAAAAATGTCAAATATATTGTTGATATTTAATGATATATTGAGACTAAATGCGCATTTAAACGACATTAAAGCCAATACTTTCTATACTCATTCCATCTCTATATTTATTTTCTGAATAATAAATCTTCTAAAAATTTCATTCATTTCAAAAAAAACCCAACCTAAGTTGAGTTTTTGAAAATTGATGAAATTAGAGGAGATAAATTATTTACTCGGTTTAAAGCTATCTTTAAGATCCAAAATACGGTTGAACACAGGTTTAGCTGCTGAATGATCATGCTGATCCGCAACAAAGTAACCCTCACGCTCAAATTGGAAACGATCTTCTGGTTGAGCTTGCGCTAAAGCAGGTTCAATAACCGCTTGAACGATCTCTAAAGAATCGGGATTCAAATGTGCCAAGAAGTCATCATCTGCATCTGGCGCAGCTTCAGTGAACAAACGGTCGTAAATGCGCACTTCAGCCGGAATACCTTTACTTGCAGATACCCAATGCACTACGCCTTTAACCTTACGCCCTTCAGGATTTTTACCTAAAGTTTCAGGATCAATTGAACATTTAAGCTCGATTACTTCACCCGAGGCATCTTTAATCACTTCATCGCACTTAATCACATAAGCATGACGTAAACGCACTTCACCCTCTGGAATTAATCGCTTGAAACCTTTCGGTGCAATTTCTTCAAAATCTTTACGATCAATATAGATTTCAGAGGTTAACGGAATAACACGCTCCCCCATATCCACATTCGGATGGCGAGAATGGGTTAAGTCCATATCTGCAGGCAGGTTCGTTAACGTAACTTTCAATGGATTAAGCACTGCCATGCCACGAGCCGCTGTATTTTCAAGTGACTGACGAATACAGAACTCTAGCATTGCGACATCCACAATACTGCCATCGACTTTCGTCACACCTACGCGTTTACAGAAATCACGTAGCCCTTCAGGCGTAAAACCACGACGACGCATACCCACCACAGTCGGCATACGCGGATCATCCCATCCATTGACGTAACCACCTTCAACCAATTTACGTAATTTACGTTTAGAGGTAATAGTGTAATCAATATTCAAACGGCTCGATTCATACTGACGAGGCACAGCCGGAGATTGAACCTTCTCAACCACCCAGTCGTAAAATGGACGATGATCGACAAACTCTAAAGTACAAAGAGAATGCGTGATTCCTTCAATCGCATCGGACAATGGATGCGCATAATCATACATTGGATAAATTTTCCATTTATCGCCCGTTTGATGATGTTCAGAATGTAAAATACGATACAAAATTGGATCGCGCATATGCACATTCGGTGAAGCCATATCAATTTTGGCACGAAGCACAGCCTGCCCTTCAGCCAACTCACCGTTATTCATTTGCGCAAAACGTGCAAGATTTTCAGAAATACTGCTGTCACGGAATGGTGAATTTTTACCTGGTTCAATAAAATTACCACGGTTTAATTTAATATCTTCTGGCGATTGTAAGTCGACATAAGCATCACCTTGTTCAATTAACTGAATCGCCCATGCGTGCAGTTGATCAAAATAGCTTGATGCATAACGTGTTTCGCCATTCCATTCGAAACCTAACCATTTTACGTCATTGGCAATACCATCGACATATTCTTGTTCTTCAGCATCTGGGTTAGTATCATCAAAACGAAGATTACACAAACCATCATATTCTTGTGCAATACCAAAATTTAGACAAATTGCTTTCACATGGCCAATATGTAAATAACCATTTGGCTCAGGTGGAAAACGTGTTACTACCTGTTTTGTACGTCCTGCAGCAAGATCATCTGAAATGACTTGGCGTACAAAATCTAAGCCCGGTTGTTGTTCTTGCTGCACAGCATCGACAGATTGATTTTGTGTTGTCGGGTTATTTGGCAGGGATGAAACAACATCATTCGGCTTCATAGTTGATAAATCACTTCTATAAGATAAAATAGGATAATTAAAACGCGATTCTCAATTATTAACAAAGAAAATAACGTTTTTGCTTGCCTTGTAGTTTACAGTTTGCTTATGCTTCTCTCAACCACAAACCCATGGCTTTTTTGTCCATGATCAGGAGATTATAGAATGAGTTTTCCTCAAGTCGAATTAAACACCAATAAAGGACGTATTGTTCTTGAACTTAACGCTGAAAAAGCACCTAAAACTGTTGCTAACTTTTTAGAATATGTTCGTGATGGTTTTTATGATGGCGTAATTTTCCACCGTGTCATTGAAAATTTCATGGTTCAAGGTGGTGGCATGGACGAAAACTTCAAAGAAAAAGCGACACGCGACTCTATTGAAAACGAAGCTGATAACGGTTTAACCAATGACATTGGTACTGTTGCAATGGCTCGTACACAAGCGCCTCATTCTGCTTCTGCTCAATTCTTTATCAACGTAAGCAACAACAGCTTCCTTAACCATTCTGGTAAAACAGCGCAAGGTTGGGGATATGCAGTTTTTGGTAAAGTAACTGAAGGTCTTGACGTTGTAGATGCAATTAAAAGCGTTCGTACAGGTAACCGTGGCTACCACGCTGACGTTCCATTAGAAAATGTTGTAATCGAATCTGCTAAAATCATTTCTGAATAAAATCTCCCAGAGTAGCATTGCTACGCAAGTCTCTTTATTAAAGAGGGACTTCCCCCTCAAAAAGTTGAACTAAAACTTAACTTTTAAATGGGCACTCCTCCCTTCATAAAGGGAGGTTGGGATGGATTCTTTAAAAGGAAACTTAAGTGACCTATCTGTTTATATCAGATTTACATTTGTCACCCAATCACCCTCGACTTGTTCGGGGGTTTTTAGATTTACTCGATTCTTACAAGCATAAAAATATCCAATTGTACATTTTAGGGGATTGGTTTAATGCATGGATTGGTGACGACTACACTGCCCCATGGTTAACAACCATCATTGATCAGCTAAAAGAATTTAGTGACTTAGGCAATCAAATCTATTTTCAAGTTGGAAATCGAGACTTTGCTTTAGGTCAAAAATTTTTAGATCATTTTAATGGTATTTTGCTGCCTGACACCTTTGAATTAAACCTTATTAATCAACGCATACGCCTCGAACATGGTGATGCTTTGTGTACAGATGATGTTTCTTATCAACGTTTTCGCAAAATTATTCGTCACCCATGGATTTTGGGCTTCCTAAAAAGCACCCCTTTAGCCTTTAGACAAAAGCTAGCCAATGGTTTTAGAAAAAAAAGTGCTGCTTCTAACCAGCATAAAAGCTACGATATTATGGATGTGAACCAACACGCGGTAGAAGTCGCATTGGCTAACGCAGACATTTTGATTCATGGTCATACGCATCAACCGAGAATCCATGATGGATCTGGAAAGTTACGAATTGTATTAGGTGATTGGCGTGAAGATCATGCTGAAATATTAATGATCGATACCAAGTCCAATGTTCAAAATCTAAACTTGCAAACATGGCACTATTGAACATCAAGAATAAAATCATCTAAAGCTGCTTGCATAAAGCATCTGTATGCTTAACATCTAGCTGTGTTTTTGACATTTTATCTATGTATCTTCTCTTCATCTATGTATGAATATCTGAATGAAGTAAGCGTGAGTGTTGTTTATTTATACAACCATGTCCACCTTAAGGATTGAATCAGACACAAAAACCACCATAGTAAGAGTCTAAATCCATTTTCAAAACAGTGCACTTTGCTATGTCTGATTTCAACAACATCACCGTAAACCATCATGATGATCAAAAAGTTTCATTACTTATTGACGGAAAACCAATTTCAGAAAAATTTGGTGTACAGTTTGAAAGCAGTATTGTGGATGAGTTGAAGACACTTGAAGATGGCAAAGCATTGCAATTATTTGATCAATTTATTTTTTCACACAGCGATTTAAACTTCGACCATAAATATCGCTACGTGACCAGTATTGTCAAAGCGGATGATCAATTTACGCTACACACCAATTTTGTTTACCGTATTACTGCAACTGACAAACCACCAATGGAAAACTTGATTACTAAACAAGGGCAACCCATGAGTCCTGAAGATATTCAAGAATTCATTCTTAAAAATATTCAAACTGCGATGACACAATATACTGACTTAAAATACGCTTATTAATTCTATTTTTTAAATATCATTTTCATGCTTTGAGCACTTCAGAGCATGAATACTTTAAAGCATGGATAATTTAAAACACGGTTATTTCAGAACATGAATATTTAAGAGCATAGATATGAGTTTATGAGCACAAATTGATTACTCACTTGTATATCCAATAAAAAGTATTAAGATTTAGTTAAGTTAAATCGATTTAAATTCTACGCAATTGGACAAATGGACATGGATTTACTCAACGTATCTAAAACACGTTACACCACAAAAGCTTATGATGCTTCAAAAAAAATTCCACAACAGCAATTTGATCGCCTACTGGAAATATTACGCTTAACGCCATCCTCGATTAACATTCAACCATGGCACTATTTTGTCGCTGACAATATCACGGCTAAACAACGTATTGCCAAAGCATTGGTTGGAAAATATGCCTATAACGCGCCGAAAGTCCTAGATTCGTCACACACCATTTTATTTTGTACAAAAGCAGATATTACAGAACAACATCTCAATCAACTCCTGAATCAAGATGATGCCAGCGGTCGATTTAAAGATGAAACAGCTAAGCAAAATCAAAAAGATGCGCGAATGGGTTATGTTGAATATTATCGCAATGAAAAAGGCGACATTCAACGCTGGGCTGAAAATCAGACCTTTATTGCTTTGGGGCAAATATTGCTTGCAGCGGGTATTGAAAACTTAGATGGAACACCTATTGGTGGCTTTGATGAAAAAATCATTTCTGAGGAACTTAATCTTGCTGAGCAAGGGCTTATCCCTTCTGTACTGCTCACGCTCGGCTTTAGAAGTGAACAAGATTTCAATGCAAAACTACCGAAATCTCGCTTAGATAAAGATGCGATTTTCACTCACTTATAATAGCTTCGGGAAGCTTCCTGAAGCTTTAAGAAATATAAAAAAGGATGAAGATTATTTCTTCATCCTTTTTATTTTATGTTTTATTTTAATCTTTGGTTTTAATGATTTGAATTTTAAGGACTAAGGTTTTAAGGACTTAGGTTTTAATCACTAAAATTTTAAAAACTCATTTTAATAATTCATTTTAATAACTAATCTTAATAACCAAGGATAAATCCTTAAACAGGATATGAACTCGCAATCTCTTGGCTAATCATAACTGCTGTTGCGGCAGACAAGGTCCAACCTAGATGACCATGGCCTGTGTTATAGAAGACTCTCTCACGCTTTCCACGTCTGACAACTGGCATCATATTTGGCATCATCGGTCTGAGCCCCGCCCATGGAATCGTGTGTTCTGTCGATATATTAAAGTTACGATTAGCCCAATCAATTAAGGGCTGAATACGCTCTGAATTAATATCACGATTATAACCATTGAACTCCGCTGTTCCTGCAATTCTTAATCGGTTTGGACCTAAGCGAGACGTCACGATTTTGGCACTTTCATCCAACAAACTTACCCATGGTGCATTTTGAATGCTTTGCTCATCATCTAACTGGACTGTAATGGAATAGCCTTTTACTGGATAAACATTTACACGATCGCCTAACTGCTGCGCCAAGTGATAACTTCCAACACCGCTACAAACCACCACAGCATCTGCATCAATTTGCTCGACTGCAACCGCCTGTTGATTCATATTTTCGACGCTTGGATGATATTGAATATGCACACCTTTATCAGAGTGCTCAATATTAATCACTTCCATACCAAATAAATACTTTACCCCATACTTTTTAGACGCATCAGCGAGACCTTTGGTAAATTTGTGAATATCACCCGTTGCATCACCAGGACAATAAAAACCTGCATAATACTCACCCGTTAAGGTCGGCTCGATATTTTTCATCTCTTCGACAGTGACTGCATGACGCTCTAAACCACCACCACACAACACATTATTCACTCGTGTCGCAACAGCATAGTCATATTCAGAATGATAAAAATGTAATATACCGCGTTTTTCTAAGTCAAAATCGATCCCTTCAAGATCAGCAATTGAAAATAAGCGCTCACGAGCCATGAGTGCCATTTTGACAGTATCTCGGGTATTGGCTTCATAATGTTTAATATTGCCTAGAAACTCAATCAACCATGCATATTTATGCATATCAAAAGATGGATTGAGTAATAACGGTGCATTTTTTTGTGTCATCCACTTGATGCCCTTGAGCACCGTGGCTTTTTGATTCCAAACCTCCGCATTACATGCAGAAAGCTGTCCGCCATTGGCAAATGAAGTTTCCATCGCTGGAAATAAATGTTTATCAATAACAGTAACTTCATAGCCCAATTGAGCCAGCTCATATGCTGAAGTTACACCTGTAATACCTGAGCCAATCACGACAACATGAGGCATAAAGACACTCCTTGGAATATATTCCAATGGCCCCATCTGTCACTGTACCTGAGAGCTTCGGATTAAATTTGATCCATTCAAATTTACCCATCCCCTTCGGTGAGCCTTGTTTTTTATCAATTAACAAGACTTCTCTCCAGATGTTTAAAAATTATTACAGTCCTTTTGCCTGAGAGATTCCGGGGTCGTTGCTCCTTCGGCGGATCTACAGAAGATCTCTCTCCTGCAATAATTTATAATTGTTATGAAGCAATATATATGCCATTTTAAGAGTAAAGAGAAGCAACTAAATGTAACTTGTTATAATTCATTTTAAAAATTCTTCAGATTTGTGATCCAAACACAATATCCAGACTTGGTTAAGATGGTACTCAGCATCATTTCTGAATAAATAGCATCATTAAAACGCAACTAAATCTGATAAAGTGCTATATAAATGTTAGGCAGGCATTTTAGATTAGTTTTTTATCAATCTAAAATTTAGTTTTAGTCTTTAATTTTCTAATTGAATTTTTAATGTTTAACTAGAAATTAAAATTAATTTCAGTATTTTGAATGTATTAACACACTATAAAATAAAAAATAGCTAAACTTAAAACTACTGATCATTAATTAACTTTCTTAGAATCGCTTCATCTTATTAAATTCAGTCAATTCTCTAAAAATCACTTCACCATCTGAGAATCAATGATCAAACGCGCCAACTCTAAATCTTCTGGATAAGTGATTTTAATATTATCTGAACGCCCAATCACAACTTTTACAGGTTCGCAAACAGCTTCAAGTGCACTGGCCTCATCTGTAATATTAAGTCCTTTCTCTAAAGCATATTCAATGGCGTTTTTAAGTGTGCCTAACTTCGAAATTTGCGGTGTTTGAGCCTGCCAAAGTTGGTCACGACTCACCGTTTTTTGAATATTTTGAGTCGTATTATTTTCTACATATTTTAAAGTGTCACGAACTGGCGTTGCTAAGATAGCACTATGATCAACAGCGATAGCTTGTTGAATTAAATCTTCTAGATTTTGCAGGCTGACACAAGGACGCGCTGCATCATGCACAAATACCCAATCATTTTCATCGGCAATCGTTGTTAGATAATTTAATCCATTAAGCACTGAATTCACTCGCTCATTTCCACCCAAACAAAAATGTGCGATTTCAGATTTTGATAAGCTTAATTTTTTTGCAATATGGTCCATTTCAGAAATAGCCAATACATAACCACTCAAAGGCAATTGCGTTAAGCGTTGAATGGTGTGTTCTAAGACAGTTTTATCTTGGATCGTTTGATATTGTTTTAATTCTTGTTTAGAAAAACGGCTTCCTGAACCTGCTGCAGGAATAATAGCCCATAATTTACGGTTGTGTAGATTCAACAGGTTTGGCTTCATTCGTTCTTTGATCTGCTTGTGCGTTTGGGTCAATATAAATCGGTTTGTAATTACTACTAATCGTACTCATTTGTACGAATGTTTCATGTGGCTTGATCAGACCTAGATCTAAACGTGCATGCTCTTCAATAGCTTCAACACCATTTTTCAAGTCAAACACTTCTGCAGCCAAAATACGATTGCGCTCTTTTAATTCTGCATTTAATTCAGTTTGTTGATGAATTTGTTCAAGTAAAGCATGGTGAGGGAAATAACCACCCTCACCAAACCAAAAGCGAAATTGGAGGACAGCGATAATGATCACTGCCAGCACCAATAAGACTTTACTCGAAGTTGTTTTTAATACTTCTAACATAATCATTTAAAGCTTAGTTCAAACCTTTGAATTCAGCTTTACCGCGATATGCAGCATTCGTCAACTCTTCAATACGAAGTAATTGGTTATATTTTGCTACACGATCAGAACGACACAATGAACCTGTTTTAATTTGACCCGCGCCAGTACCTACAGCAAGATCTGCAATCGTAGAATCTTCTGTTTCGCCAGAACGATGTGAAATTACAGTAGAGTAACCATTTTCTTTGGCAAGATAGATCGCATCTAAAGTTTCAGTTAAAGTACCAATTTGGTTGTATTTAATCAGAATAGAGTTACCGACTTTCTCATTAATACCACGTTGTAAAATCTTTGGATTGGTTACGAACAAGTCATCACCAACCAATTGAATTTTATCGCCAAGAATAGACGTTAAGTATGACCAACCTTCCCAATCTGATTCGTCCAAACCATCTTCAATCGAGATAATTGGATATTGGTTTACAAGGCCAGCTAAGTAATCAGAGAATTGATTGCTCGTGAATGCTTTATTGCCTTCACCTGCAAGAATATATTGACCATTTTTGTAGAATTCTGAAGATGCACAATCAAGCGCAAGCATAATATCAGAACCTGCTTTGTAACCCGTTTGACCAATCGCTTCAAGAATAACGGTAATTGCTTCTTCGTTTGAACGAAGGTTTGGCGCAAAACCACCTTCATCACCCACTGCTGTATTTAAACCTTTTTTGTTTAAAACAGATTTTAGTGAATGGAAAATTTCAGCACCCGCACGCAATGCTTCAGAGAATGAAGTAAAGCCTACTGGCTCAATCATAAACTCTTGAATATCAACATTATTGTCTGCATGTGAACCACCATTGATGATATTCATCATAGGTACAGGCATGGTTAAGATTTTGTTATTGCGTAAATCTGCAATGTATTGGAACAATGGAATTTTTTTCTCATCAGCTGCTGCACGTGCCGCTGCCAAAGAAACAGCTAAAGTTGCATTTGCACCTAATTTTTCTTTATTTTCAGTAGCATCAAGTTCAATCATCGTGTTATCGATGTCTTTTTGCTCAAATACTGATTTACCCAATAAAGCATCACGAATCAACGTATTTACGTTGTTCACTGCTGTACGAACGCCCTTCCCTAAGTAACGCGCTTTATCGCCGTCACGAAGTTCTAAAGCTTCACGAGAACCTGTTGAAGCACCAGAAGGTGCACATGCACGGCCAACAACACCTGATGCCAAAATCACATCAGCTTCAATAGTCGGGTTACCACGAGAGTCTAAAATTTCACGTGCACGAATGTCAACGATTTGACTCATGAACAATTCCTCAGTTAATTAATATGAACTGCGTTTAAAGCAGCATAAGGGTAAAAAATTAATGGGTATCTAGCTTTTTGAAGCCTTTTACTAATGTATCGAGTTCTTTCAACTGTGCCAAGAATGGCTCAAGTTGAGACATACGCAGCGCACATGGTCCATCACACTTGGCTTTTTCTGGATCAGGATGTGCTTCTAAAAACAAACCTGCCAAACCTGTAGCGATACCCGCACGTGCCAAAGTTGAAATTTGCGCACGACGACCACCTGCAGAATCTTCTCTGCCGCCTGGTGTTTGTAAAGCATGGGTCACATCAAAGAATACTGGTACATTCATTTCTTTTAAATGATCGAAGCCCAACATATCGACAACTAAGTTGTTATAACCAAATGCTGAACCACGTTCACACAAAATTAACTTATCATTTCCAGCTTCTAAACATTTGTTCAGAATATGGCGCATTTCATGTGGTGCAAGGAATTGAGCTTTTTTAATATTAATAATTGCGTCTGTCTTAGCCATTGCTTCGACTAAATCTGTCTGACGACTTAAAAACGCAGGAAGCTGGATAATGTCAGCAACTTCAGCCACAAGAGCAGCTTGATACGGCTCATGTACATCGGTAATGATTGGCACATTAAAATGCTTTTTAATGTCTGCTAACCACTCAAGCCCTTTTTCTAGACCAGGACCTCGAAAAGAGTTCAGGCTCGAACGATTCGCTTTATCAAAACTTGCTTTAAACACATATGGAATATCTAAGCGTGTGCAGATATCGACATAAGTTTCAGCAATTTCAAAAGCCAAATCTTTGGACTCAAGTACATTCATTCCGCCGAATAATACAAATGGCAAATGATTTGCCATTTGTATATCGCCTAAACGTACAATTTCTTGTGGTTTTAATTGTGACATTCAAACTTCCTAGTTTATTTTTAACCGCGCCTGATTATTTGCTTTTTTTATACTGCTTTTTGGCAGCATCGATAAAACTAGCAAATAGTGGATGGCCATCACGTGGTGAACTTGTAAATTCTGGATGGAATTGTACAGCAATAAACCAAGGATGTTTAGGAATTTCAACAGTTTCAACTAAATGTTGCACTGGAGAATAACCTGAAATTTTCATACCTGCTTCTTCAATTGCAGGAATAAAGCGGTTGTTCATTTCATAACGGTGACGATGACGTTCAATAATGTCTGCTGAACCATAGACTTCACGCGTTTTTGTGCCTTCAACCAATTCTGATTTTTGAGCACCAAGACGCATTGTACCGCCTAAGTCAGACTCAACCGAACGCTGCTGAACTTCGCCACGCTCATCTAACCACTCAGTGATTAAACCAATAATAGGTGACTTAGTTGAGCGATTAAATTCTGTTGAAGTGGCATCAGTGATACCCGCAACATTACGCGCATATTCAATTACAGCAAGTTGCATACCCAAACAAATACCTAAGAACGGCACACCATTCTCACGTGCGAATTTGATCGCCTGCATCTTGCCTTCAGTACCGCGCTCACCAAAACCACCAGGCACTAGAATTGCATCAGCATCTTTTAATGCTTCAGCGGCATCTTGGCTTTCAAGTTCTTCAGCATTCACGTAGTCGATTTGTACTTTCACACGGTTTTTGATTCCCGCATGGAGTAACGCTTCGTTTACTGACTTATACGCATCTGGGAGTTCAACGTATTTACCTACCATTGCAACACGAACAATATGTTCTGGATTGAAGAATGCTTCAACCACATTATCCCAATCTGTTAAATCAGCTTCTGGTAAGGTATAACCAAAACGCTCACAAATCAGATCATCAACATCTTGTTCATAAAAAGTACGTGGGATTTGATAGATCGATTTTGCATCTTTACATACCACAACCGCACGCGCTTCAACGTTAGTGAATAACGCGATTTTACGTTTAGTATCTGCATCTACATCATATTCTGTACGACAGATTAAGATATCTGGCTGAATACCAATCGACAAAAGCTCTTTTACAGAGTGTTGAGTCGGCTTAGTTTTTAGCTCAGCAGCAGATTTGATATATGGCAATAAAGTTAAATGCATCAGCATGGTGCGTTTATGCCCAAGCTCAACCATCAACTGACGTACAGATTCCATGAATGGGAGAGATTCAATGTCACCTACAGTTCCACCAATTTCAACAATAGCAACGTCATAACCTTCACCTGCGCGAAGTACACGTTCTTTAATATTGTCTGTAATGTGTGGAATTACTTGTACTGTACCGCCAAGGTAGTCACCACGACGTTCTTTATTTAAAACGTCTTGATAAACACGACCAGAAGTAAAGTTGTTCAGCTTGGTCATTTTCGCACGACGTAAGAAACGTTCGTAATAACCCAAGTCTAAATCAGTTTCGGCACCATCCTCTGTGACAAAAACCTCTCCATGTTGGAACGGGCTCATTGTCCCTGGATCGACATTAATGTATGGATCCATTTTTACCATGGTTACTTTTAAACCACGGGTTTCTAAAAGTGCAGCAACTGAAGCAGCTGAAATACCTTTACCTAGTGATGAAACTACACCACCAGTCACGAAAATAAAATGGGTCATTGGGTTTCTCGTACAATCGAGCCTAAATAGGCCTGCAATGTTGCGCAATTTTACTTTACCTTGTACCTATAAAGCAAAGTCAATCAGCGTCAATTCATAGAACAATAAACAATTGGTTATTCTATCATCATTTCCAATGAAGAATTAAGGGAAGTTGAGGTGATTTTTCTCAGTTAATTTGCTGTTATACTAAGCTCATCAATATATCAAGTTTGTTTTGAGCAATTATGAATAAGAAATTTTTGATTAGCGCTGCAATTGCCGTGACTTTAATCCTAACAGCATGTGTAAAAAAAGAAGCACCTAAAGACGATGAGCAAGAAACGCCTGTTGAAACCACTCAGCCTGAAATCATTCAGCCTGAACTTCAAGAAATGCCATCTGCTACTGATTCAGAAATTCCTACGCGTGTAGAAGTGGAACAACAAGAATCTGATAACACCTCAACGACGATTCGTCGTGAATATCGCGATGCACCTACTGAAGAACCTGCTGTGCAACAAGCAAAACCTGAACCGACTAAGCCAGCAGCAGTAAAACCTGCTGTTGAGAAGCCAGCACCACAAGCTCAAAGTTCTTCTTCAAGCTCTCAAAGTGAAGATGATGCTGTCGCTGCTGCCATTGCTGCTGCGACCCCTGCTCTCAATAATTAATTTTATTCGCAATAAAAAACCGAGTCCTATGACTCGGTTTTTTATTGCTTATTTTTGAATAGAGTTCTCACTTAAAACATTTTTTCTCATCTAATTTTTATTCATTTGTCTTTTCAGGCTACTTGATTGTCAATCAAGGACGATCTTATCTAACCGTTTTAAAATTCATTGACAATCATGACTAGCCCCCTTAATTTCACCATCAAGTTCCTTTTTAGAACTTATAAAAATAAGGTGAATAAAATGACATCAATATTGAGTAACTCACGTATAACCGCTTCTTTCCCTGTGCGTCGCATGGATTATCAATTTGAAAATATGCCTCGCTATTGGTGTAATAATGATCCCGCATTTACACATTATTTTACTGCACTATCGGTACTCTTTCCTGAAGGTGAATCTTACTTTGTACGATCAGTCCGCGCTTTAAGACACAGAGCCAAGACGAATTCCATATTAGACCGTGAAATAAGTTCATTCATTGGACAAGAGGCGATGCACTCCAAAGAACATCATGCATTTCATGTAAGTGCTCAAGCACATGGATTGGATCCTGAATCACTTGAACGAGTAACGGGGCTTATTTTAAAGGGTCTTGAAAAAGTATTTAGCAAGAAATGGAATTTATTGGTTACTGTCGGTCTGGAACACTACACTGCGGTTTTAGTTGTCACGATGATGAACAGTACTCATCAGTTGATGACAGATACAACCATTCGTAATTTATGGTTATGGCATAGTGTAGAAGAAACCGAGCATAAAGCTGTTGCTTATGATTTATATGAATATTTATATGGGAAAGGATTGAGTTCATACATCCCAAGAGTATCAGTGTTCACATTAAGTCTCATTTTAATTACCGTAATCTCTACGGTCTATCAGTTGGTATTAATGAAGCGAGATCAACAATTATTCAATTTTAAATCTTGGCGTAAATTTGCCTCCTTTGCAAAAACAGAATATAAAATTTTTCTACCCAAATTTTTAGATTACTACCGTTTTAATTTCCATCCAAATGACAAAGATGAAACTGAATTAGTGCAACAAATTAAAAACACAATTGGATTATCTCATTCTGATTTACCACTTGTTCATACCCTTTCTTAACTCGATATACTTTCTTAATTCGATATAGATGAAAGAATTTTTGTATCAAATTTTAGATTTCAAAATAGTTCTTTTGCATATTTCATAAATCAGTATTGAGTGGTAATACATTGATCGCTAAAAATGCTTTCTTCCTCTTGAAGAAAGCATTAATAAAGAAAAATTGGTTGTGAATTTCTTGTCTAAAGAATGGCTTATGAAAGAAGTCTAAAAAAAGGTTATGAAAAGAATTAAGCACAGCGATATTCAGATGCATAGGCATGAGCAAAAGTAATCTTCATACGCAAAAACCATCCATTTATCTCTGATGAAGTTGATGGTTTTATCCATGCGTAAATTAACGATTTATTTCGATCTTTGATAATACTTATTTAAAAGTTTTAAAATAATCTGCCATCAGTTTTGTGGCCCATGACTTGGTCTGAATACCTTCATAAAAACCGCAATGACTCCCCTTTTTGGTGGTAACCACAATCATATTGGGCATCCCTTGAATCACTTTTTTATAGGGCTCTAAATTCTTAATTGAGCAGACAGGGTCATCCTCTGCATTTAAAATCATGATCGGTATTTTAATATTTTCAAATACATAAATTGGATTCACCGCTTGGTTATATTCTTCAAAACTTGCGTAGCCAGCCAAACGATAATAAGTTTGCTGAAAATCATCTAAGCTTTTAGACGCTAAAACGGTTTGCAGTGATTCGGTATCTCGCCAAGTCGGTGCATAGGGATGAATAAATGCCTTAAAAAGCTTTTTAGTCATGATTCTAGTGTAGAAAGGATGAACATTTTTAAAACCTATTTCCGTATCGTAACCAGGACATAAAGCAAAAGCAGCTTTCAATGGCGTTTTATCTCCCTCTTCACCCAAATACCTGACCAGCAAGCCCGTTCCAGCAGATGAGCCAACAGCATAAAGTTCGGATTGTGGAAATTGCTTTTGAATAAAAATAATTTGCTCACGTAAATCAGCAGTTGAACCGAACAAATTCATTTGAGGTACAGGCATTGGTAATTTGGCGTGACCACGGCGTATACATAGCGCAATACGCCAGCCTGTATATTGATTTAGATCTTTAACTAATTCACGCATACTTTCAGGTGAACCTGTAATGGTATGCATAAGAACAATCGTTGGTGTTTCAGCTGGTAAATCATGTCCAAACCAAACCACGGCTGTGATGCCACCATCTTGCATCGTCAATTGGTCTACATGGTCATAATCGAGTTGAATGAATTTTTTACGAATGAGATCAAAGTAAATTAAATGCAAATGTTTATTTGATAGCCAAGGCGTTGGGCGATACTTTTGTTTTAATTGAGGTAATCGATTCAAAATATTTTGAGATGCACTCATGGCATCATAATAGAGTTTCGGCTGTTCCGCTCCGATTAGCGGATCCACAACATTCTGTAAAAGCTGCCCCAAACGTTTAACGATAAAATTCATTACCTATTACCTTAATACTCGTCATTTATACCATTCATTGTTAAATATAGATTGCTTTGAATTTGCAAAAATCATTCCACAATTTACATAAAATATTCCACAAATTTTGATCATTTAAGTGATCAAAGTTCGCTTTATTTCTTCTCAACACATCTCTATACATAAGCTATGTATGAACTACATAATGATAAAACCTGTGTTTAGGAACGTTATATTGATGAACTCTAAATTTATAAACAACAAATTAATGAACGTCAAATTGATGAACTCTAAATTTATGAACTATAGATTTATGAAAAACAAATTAAGCCACGACAATTGATTAAACTATAAACGATATGTTTACACGTTCTGTATATAAATGATGTGAATTCAATTGTGATTAAACTCATAAACTTATTCATTACAGTCCGACTTATGGTTTAGGTGAAAAAGCGGACATCTTCTCTCCCATAAGTGCTGCCAGTGCTTCTAAGCCACTTTTAGGACGAATCATCACCTCAAAATCAACCATTTGGCCTTGTTCATTAAAACGAATCATATCGATGCCTTTCAGTTTTTTCTCACCAATATTGGCAGAAAATTCGAGCACAACATTTAGGCCATCTTCAGTATAAAACTCACGATGATAGGTAAAGTTTTCGAATATTTGAATGACGTTTGTGAGTATAAAAAATACAAGTTGCTTACCCGAATATGGACTAAAAGCCACAGGTGATTTAAAGACAATATCATCAGCTAGCAAGTCATTTAAAATACTCATATCACGTGTTTCGAGCATCTGATGCCATAACTCGATTGCCTTTTTAGTTGTTTGTTTTGTCATTTGGAATTCCTTTTACTCGATTGAAAAGCAAGAAAGCCTCCACCATTAGGCAGAGGCTATTTAATCTTTAAATCACTGCGGCCAGTTCAGCCCCTTGACGTATTGCACGTTTAGCATCTAACTCGCCTGCTTCTTTTGCACCACCAATTAAATGTACAGATTTACCTGATGCTTCCAGCTCTTCAAACATCGCTGTGAATGGTTCTTGGCCTGCACAAATCACCACATGATCGACCTCAAGTATTTTCGGTTGTCCATCAACCAGAATATGTAAGCCTTGATCATCGATCTTTTCATAGCTTACGCCAGGAATCATGTTCACATTACGATGCTTTAATCCTGTACGGTGAATCCAACCCGTTGTTTTACCTAAACCTGCGCCCACTGAATTGGCTTTACGTTGTAACAAATAAATCTGACGCTCAGACTGCTCAATGACAGGCTCTTTTAAGCCACCAACGTTGGCATAACTGGTATCAATACCCCATTCATCATAGAATTTTTCTACATTTAAACTTGTGCTTTCTCCCGCATGGCTTAAATATTCAGCCGTATCAAAGCCAATCCCCCCTGCGCCAATAATGGCTACACGCTGTCCTACATGTACTCGATCTTTTAACACTTCAATGTATGACAGTACTTTAGGGTGCTCCATCCCTTCAATGTCTAATTGACGTGGCGTTACACCAGCCGCAATCACAATCTCATCAAAATCAGCTTGATTCAGCTCATCAAGAACAACTGTATGATTCAGCTTTAAACTAATATTTGGCTGAAGCTCAATTTGGCGTTTGAAGTAACGGATGGTTTCATAAAACTCTTCTTTGCCCGGAATCGTTTTAGCGATATTAAATTGTCCACCAATTTGGTTGGATGATTCGAAAAGCGTCACTTTGTGTCCACGATCAGCCGCATAAGTGGCAAAACTTAAACCTGCTGGACCCGCTCCAACCACTGCAATATTTTTGGGTTGTGCAGATTCTTTAAAAATAAGTTCAGTTTCAAAACACGCGCGTGGATTCACTAAACACGTCGCAATACGCATTGAAAAAATATGATCTAAACATGCTTGATTACACCCGATGCAAGTATTGATCTCATCACTTTTACCTTGCTCTGCTTTTTCTACAAAGAATGCATCCGCAAGTAAAGGTCTAGCCATCGAAACCATATCCGCATGCCCAGATGCCAATACGTGTTCAGCCATCTCAGGCGTATTAATACGGTTAGAGGTAATTAATGGAATGGATACCTGACCCTTGAGTTTTTCAGTGACCCATGTAAATGCTGCACGAGGAACTTTGGTTGCAATCGTAGGGATCCGCGCTTCATGCCAACCAATACCAGTGTTGATAATAGTGGCGCCCGCTTTTTCAATTTCTTTGGCTAGATAAATCACTTCTTCTAAGGTTGAACCGCCCTCGACCAAATCAAGCATCGACAAACGATAGATAATAATAAAATTTTCACCCACTTCTTCGCGTGTTCGTTTCACAATTTCAATTGGAAGGCGAATACGATTGTTATAACTACCACCCCACTCATCATCACGATGATTGGTACGGGCAGCGATGAACTCATTAATTAAATAGCCTTCTGAGCCCATAATTTCCACACCATCATAGCCCGCATATTGAGCTAACTTGGCACATTGCGCAAAGTCTGCAATGGTTTGTTGAACTTCAGCTGATGTGAGTGCGTGAGGCTTGGTTGGATTGATTGGTGCTTGGATGGCAGATGGTGCAACATTTTCAGCTTGATAAGAATAGCGACCTGTATGCAAAATTTGTAATGCAATTTTACCTCCAGCGTCATGTACTGCTTGGGTGACGACTTTATGTTTGTTCGCTTCTTCAATACTGTCTAACTTAGAGCCTCCAGCAAAAGTAACGCCAGCATCATTTGGAGCGATTCCCCCAGTTACAATCAGACCGACTTGCCCACGTGCTCGCTCAGCATAAAACGCCGCCATGCGATCAAACCCACCTTCAACTTCTTCTAGTCCTACGTGCATTGACCCCATCAATACGCGATTTTTTAAGCTTGTAAACCCTAAATCTAGGGGGGCAAGTAAGTGTGGATAATTAGACATACATTCTCCTTGGCTGGCTAAGCGCTCGCTTTTTTGTCTTTAATGCAACTTGTTGCATAATTTATTGATAATTTATAATCGAGATTTGATTTATATGCAACATGTTGCATAATAGATCATCAATATAATTTGTATCGTTGAATTTCAAATGTCTCTATCCCATGTATTACTGACCAGCTTAATCGAAAAGCCAAGTTCTGGTTTTGAACTGGCTCGTCGCTTTGATCGCTCAATGGGTTTCTTTTGGAATGCAACTCACCAACAAATTTATCGTGAATTGGCAGCAATGCAAAAAAAAGGCTGGATTTCTCCACTTGAAAAAGAAACGGACTTAGGGCGAAAAAAAACCTATCAAGTCGAACAAATGGGCCGCGCAGAACTAGCCGATTGGATGGTTAAACAAAATCCTCCTGCCCAACTTCGCGAAGAACTTATGGTTCGTTTACGTGCTGAAGCTCAATTGGGTGGAAACACCGTATTGCCCGAATTGGAACGACATTTGGAAATACACCAAAACCAACTCAAAACCTATCAAGCCATTTACGATAAAGACTTTAAAAAACAAAATAATGACGATCGTACGCTATTTATTCATAAAATGGTTCTACAACTGGGTATAGAATTAGAAATGGGTTGGATTAGCTGGTTAGAACGCGTTATTCCACAATTAAAAAAATTTAAATAAAAAGGACAAAAAATGCCACGATATAACATGCATGATGGCGAACAACTTTATGTACGTGAAGTAGGCCGAGGTGAACCTGTTTTACTGTTATCTGGTCTTGGAATGCAAAGCTGGCAATGGCTCCCTTACTTGGTGCCTCATTTAAAAAAATATAAATTTATTATTCCTGATTGGCGTGGTTTTGGCGGTTCTAAACATTGTAAAATCCCTGCTCAAGATGCAATTACAAGTCACTGGCAAGACATTGATGTTTTGATCGAAAAGCTCAATTTAAATAACTTTATTTTAATGGGTTATTCGATGGGCGCAACGACAGCTATGCATGGCATGCAATATGGTCTTTTAGGCCCGAAATTAAAAGCCTATCTGCATATCGATCAAACTCCAAAAATTTCAAATGATGACACTTGGGAATATGGCCTATTAGGCACTAAACACCCTCAGCTTAAGTATCTTTTAAAAGAGCTTTCAATGTTCTTTCATCAACATCAATCTGTCAAAAAAGTTGATGACTTAACATTAGAAGATAAAGCATATTTAATTAATTTGTGGATTCAATTTATTGAGCTTCAAGCTACTGACAAGATCACACCTAAACTGTTCAAATTTGCTTTCAATCGACCACAATTACAAAAACATATTTTGCCGATTCAGCATTTAGATTATTTACGATGGTATATCGATAGTTATTTAAACCATCTAGAAGATTATAGAGATGCCATTGCTCAGCTAGATTCTCCCGTTACATTCTTTATTGGCGAACAATCTACGCTTTATCCTGCCGAAGGACAGCTTAAAATTTCAAGCTCCGTTAAGAATGCCAAGAATGTTATTTTTAAGAAATCTGGACATACGCCGCTCATTACTGAGCCATTAAAATTTAGCCGTGAAATTTCAAATTTTTTAAAAAATAGCGTATAGCAGAATTGTTGAGATTTTCAGAAAATAGACTCAAGGTGAGCCAATGAAAAATATTGTGATCTTTTCAGGTGCAGGTATGAGTGCCGAAAGCGGTATTGATACATTTCGTGGCAATAATGGTCTATGGGAAAATCATGATATTCAAGATGTCGCAACACCTGAAGCTTGGACAAAAAATCCAATGCTCGTTCAACGCTTCTATAATGAGCGTCGCAAAAATATTATGGATGCTCGACCAAACGCAGCACATGATTTAATCGCTGAACTCGAAAAGCATTACTCTGTTCAAGTTATCACACAGAATATTGATGATTTACATGAAAGAGCGAGTAGTACGAATGTGCTTCATTTACATGGCAATATCCGGCTAGCAAAAAGCTCAGGACCTGATGCACAAGCCACCACTGAATTTTATCCCATTTCAGGTGCTGAGTTGGATCTAGAACGAGATAAATGTCCTTTAGGCTATCCACTCAGACCACACGTGGTTTGGTTTGGAGAAGCTGTCACCGCCTATGAGGAAGCGATTGAATTAATGCAACACGCTGATCTCTTGGTGGTGATTGGTTCGAGTCTAAGCGTGTATCCTGTCGCAGGATTAATTCATGAAATATCATCACATTGCGAGGCCTATTATATTGATCCGCAAGCAGACCATAGCCGTGTTCCTGAACATTTCCATTGTTTGAATATGACGGCATCCGAAGGAATGAAAGTGATTGCTGAACGATTAAAAGCAAAGTCACTTGAATAAAAAATTTTAATTAGAGCGAATGAAGTAAAATTAAATCAGATGAATTAAATTAAGAATAGGCCTCTTTCATCAACCAAATAAGAATATTGAGTGAAAATAGATTGTGAATCTGTTATCTGAAAAATGACATATGAAAGAGTCTGAATAAAGTTAGTATTTGAATCGTTAATTTAAGAGCCCAAATCTAAGCATAAAAAAGCCCACGAGATCGTGAGCTTTTTTCGAATTGACTCATTAGTTTTCTTTCATAAGTCAAAAAATAATCATTTATTAGTAATAAATTGATTTTAAAAAATCCCTTCTCCCTTTAGGAGAAGGTTAGGATGAGGGAATACTCACGATGAGTGTGTGATGTGAATAATGAGTTTTGAAAGACGTTTATTATTTCATTGATTAACCAATAACTGATTAATTAATGATCTAATTCACTCACTAGCTCATTGAAAACCCATCTAGTAGAATCTTGAGCTGATCTATTTATTAGCAATATTTCCTCATCCGTTGAAGAATTATTTTAATTTATCAAGACATGGTTTTAATAATATATAGACGATAAATCCGAGAATCATTAATAAATACAGAGGCCAAATCGCGATTAAAATCACCAATAAATCTAAAACAAAATACCAGCCCTCTTGAACTGCATTCCATGAGCGCTTCCAAAAACTATCACCATTGATACGTGCGACTGCATCTACATCTATATCTAATCGCTCACGAACCAAGGTTGGCTGATTAACAGTCAAAGTAATGGTGCTATAACGGACTCGATCTTGAACTTCCAGTTGGGTCAAACGCGCAATCTCATTCAACTGTGCATTACGTGTATCACTGGGAACATATTGAGTTTGTGAAATTTTTTCTTCCAGCATTTTGAGTTCATAACGCTTTGCTGAGTATTGTTGCTGATTCAAAAAATACATCAAGGGTAAAAGCTGATTCACAACACCTGCTGCGCGTTCGCTTGGTACTCGAATCACCATCGCTGCTAAAGGATCAATTTTCTCAAATACTTTTATTTTTCCATCAGCGATTTTTTGTGTTCGTGAATCTATCACATTAAAATTAATATTTTTTTGTTCAATAAAACCACCCGCTTCTAAGGTGATTTTCTCGATGGCTAAAGTGGTTTTAACGACATCCTGCGCGCTAAAGTTTACATTTGCTTCACGAACCATACGGCGAGTGGCTTCAGCTGCATTAACCTGTGTATTTAAAATCACTTCAGGCTTTTGCGCTGAAACAGGTGTGCTATTCGGTTGATACTCTGCTGCAACATCAGCAGCAACGGGTTGAGCTGAATCTGCAGCAACCGCTGTGTGTTCGGCGCTGGCTAATTCAGAAGATTCTTCAGTTTTTTTTGAACATCCACTCAGTACAACTGCACATAGAAAAGCAGCTAAAAATTTATGATTCATATGAGGCTCGTTATTATCAATATTTATTATGCGGAGCGATTATAGAAAATTTTAACTAATATCTAAGTAATGAATTGTTATAAAAAAAGTGATGTTTTTCAACATCACTTTTTTTATTTAGGTAAGCATCATTAACTGACACGCTCAATGACAGCGTCATCATAGGGCTGAACTGCAATTTCTGAAATCATATTTTCAAAGCAAAAAATATTATCTAATTTTTCTTGAGTGAGTAGGCCTTGTTCTAATACCACCTCTTGAATGGTTTTATTTTCAGCGATACATTGCTTACCAATCTCATCACATTTTGCATGACCCAGTATAGGATCAAGTAAAGTAATGATTCCAACACTACGCATGACTTGATCAAAACACGTTTTTTCATTTGCAGTAATCCCTTGAATACATTTTTCATCCAAGGTTTTAATCGCATTAATTAATAATGAAACTGATTCATTTAATGATACTGCAATCACAGGTTCCATCACATTTAACTGTAACTGACCAGCTTCAGCAGCAAAGGTGATGGTTAAATCATTACCGATGACTTTAAACGCAATCTGATTCACCACTTCTGGAATAACGGGATTGATTTTCGCTGGCATAATAGACGAACCAGCTTGAAGTTCAGGTAGACGAATTTCGGCTAATCCTGTTCGAGGTCCAGAACTGAGTAATCGTAAATCGTTACAGATTTTTGATAGTTTGACGGCTAATCGCTTCAATGCACTGGATAAAATGATAAAGACACCGCAATCGCTAGTTGCTTCAACATAATCTTCTGCACCAATCAATTTCAAACCTGAGATATCACTTAAAAACTGGCTCGCAATAGGCGCATAACCCTTTGGCGTATTCACCCCAGTACCAATTGCAGTCGCGCCTAAATTGATCTCCAATAAAAGCGTTCGCATTTTTTTAATCAATCGCACATCTTCTTTTAACAACGTCGCAAAAGCATGAAATTCTTGCCCCAGTGTCATGGGCACAGCATCTTGTAATTGGGTACGTCCCATTTTCAAGACATAATTAAACTCACTCGATTTGATGATCAAGCTACTGATCAATTGATTCATCTGCTCAATTAATGCATCTAGAGCATAGTAACTCGCCAACCTTAATGCGGTTGGATATACATCATTCGTTGATTGTGATTTATTAACATGATCGTTGGGGTGAATAATGTCATATCGACCTTTTTCGTGCCCCATCATCTCCAAACTCATATTTGCAATGACTTCATTACAATTCATATTGATAGATGTTCCTGCACCGCCCTGATAAACATCACTCGGAAATGAAGAAATCCATTGTTCAGGATGAGTGATCAAAACATCACACGCTTTTTGAATCGCTGTACATTTTTCAGGATCAATTAAATCAAAATTTAAGTTTGCCAATGTCGATGCTTTTTTTACCTGAGCCAATGCGCGGATAAAATGATGGTTTTGACCAATGGTTTGACCCGATATCTGGAAATTCTCTAAAGCCCGTACGGTATGTATACCGTAGTAACTTTCTGCTAGAACTTGCTTTGCGCCAAGCAAGTCATGCTCTGTTCTTGTTTTCTCTATATCAATATGAACCGTGGACACGTGAATATACTCTCAAAAATGCACCAACAATGTGCAATATCCATATTAAAACTGTATGATTTTTAAGCCATGGCGATTGTTGTCAATTAATGAAAATATTTGTTACATTTACAAAGTTAGCGTAAGCAATGTAACATTCCGTATCTCAAGCTAAAATTGTAGTGTCACTTATTTAACTTAAGTTTTTAATCATATTTTATTCAATTGTTTTATGCATAACTTAAAAAAGCTTGAATGAATCATTCAATTTAAATGATTCAAACAGGATCATTCAAAATCATTCCCACTCACCTCTGATTTGTAACTAAAATTACATTCAGTTTCACAAAACGATAATAATGTGCACTTAATTGTTACAGAGCGTAATTTTTAAATTGTGTTTGAATCAGCTCAATTCAGAAGTTGAACAATAATTCATCTCGGACAGATGATCATTTAGGACAGACAAAGGATGGCAAAGCCATGAGCCAACTGAACCCCACGCTCGTCACGTTTATATTTTATATCGTGGCTATGATTGGAATTGGGCTATACGCCTATAAAGCAACAACAAATTTTGATGACTATATTTTAGGTGGTCGTAGTTTAGGGAGTGTAGTAACAGCGCTTTCAGCAGGTGCTTCAGATATGAGTGGTTGGTTACTCATGGGCTTACCTGGCGCAATTTATTTATCGGGTCTTTCCGAAGCATGGATCGCGATTGGTTTAATTATTGGTGCGTGGTTAAATTGGTTACTGGTCGCAGGTCGTTTACGCGTTCATACCGAAGTTCAAAACAATGCACTGACCCTTCCAGATTATTTTGCCAGTCGCTTTGGCGATACTAAAAAAATTATCCGTATTATTTCTGCTTGCGTCATTCTCATTTTCTTTGCAATTTACTGTGCTTCTGGCATGGTCGCTGGCGCCCGTTTATTTGAAAGCTTGTTTGGTTGGAGCTATACCTCAGCGTTGTGGATTGGCGCAATTGCAACCATCAGCTACGTCTGTATTGGTGGCTTCTTAGCGATTAGTTGGACAGATACTTTCCAAGCCGGATTAATGATTTTTGCATTATTGCTTGCGCCAATCATGACCTATTTAGCGATTGGTGAAAATTTCCAACACGTTTCCTTCATGGTTGAATCAGTACGCCCGCTGGCCAATAATATACTTTCAGATTTGAGTACCGTCGCTATTTTATCATCAATGGCTTGGGGCTTAGGCTATTTTGGACAACCTCATATCCTGCTGCGCTTTATGGCTGCCGATTCAGTTAAATCGATTCCTGCTGCTCGTCGTATCGGAATGACATGGATGATTCTGTGTTTAGGTGGTGCTGTTGCTATCGGCTATTTGGGTATTGCTTATTTTGCCTCTCATCCTGAGCTCGGTGTTGCCGTCAATGCTAACCCTGAAACTGTGTTCATGGAATTAACTAAAATTTTATTCAATCCATGGATTGCTGGTATTATTTTGGCAGCAATTTTAGCAGCAGTAATGAGTACGCTCAGCTGTCAGCTCTTGGTCTGTTCAAGCACATTGACTGAAGATTTATATAAAGCATTTATACGAAAAAATGCCTCTCAAAATGAATTGGTTTGGGTCGGTCGCCTTATGGTTTTGGTTGTTGCACTTCTTGCAATCATGCTTGCGATTAATCCCGAAAGTAAAGTTCTTGGCTTAGTGGCTTATGCTTGGGCTGGATTTGGCGCCGCTTTTGGACCGCTGATCATTTTGTCATTATTTTGGAAACGTATGACTTTGAATGGTGCAATTGTCGGTATGATCGTGGGTGCAGTAACTGTCATTGTCTGGAAAAATACCATGGCTGATACTGGAATCTATGAGATTATTCCAGGCTTTATTTTCTCAGCGATTAGCATTATTGTGGTCAGCTTACTGGGCAAGCCGCCAAGTAAAAATGTCACAGATAATTTTGAAAAAGCTGAACAACTCTATGCAAAAGAGATGCAAGAACTTAAATCTAAATCATAAATAATAAGTCAAAAAAATGGAGCTCTAGCTCCATTTTTTTTCTCAATCATTCATTTTATGAAGCACTGCCCTAATCGCTGGCGAACTTAAACTATATTTTTTTACTGGGCTGTTTGATATCAATTTGAGAACTTTCTTTGATCACTTCCATAACAGGATAACTTCGTGTTTCCTTTACACCAGGAAGCTGCCAAAGCACTTGACCTGAAATTTTGCGAAAATCTTCCATATTGGCGCAGCGAATTTTTACTACAAAATCAAATCCACCGCTGATCATGTGACATTCAACAATTTGCGGATATTGCATTACAGCATCTGAGAATGATTCGAGCACATTAGGTGTTGTTTTATCCAAAAGAATTTCAACAAAAACCACAAAACTCCGATTCAACATATCAGGGTTCAACTTTGCCTGATAACCCAAAATATAACCATCTTTGGTTAATTTCTGGACTCTCGCCAATGCCGCTGTGGGGGATAAATTGACTTCTTCAGCCAACTTAATATTGGATAAACGACCATCTTTTTGCAAGATATCCAATATTTTAATATCTGTTCTGTCTAAGCTCATGATCGGATTGGTCATCTGAATTTATCTCTAAAAGATCGCAAAATTATAGTGAATTATTCGGCCTATTTTCTGTAATAATAAATTAAATAAACCTCATAACTCAATTTATTTTCGTTGTCACAGGACGCTGGCGTAAAAATGATGGAATCTAGACCCAAATTCGATGATGCTGAAAACCATTCAGAAAATATCACCCCATTTAATCAAAAAAATGAATTTGAAATTGCGATTAATCGCGCATGGAGACGCACTGAAACCGAGTGTGTTGAACACCTGATTCAAAGTACTGAAATTGATGAAGCAATCAGCCAAAAAATCTATGATTTAGCCTTTAATCTTGCGCATAGCTTAAGAGAACGTAAAAGCTCGGGGGGTAAAGCAGGTATTGTGCAAGGACTGTTGCAAGAGTTTGCCCTTTCTTCACAAGAAGGCATTGCACTGATGTGCTTGGCAGAGGCTTTACTGCGTATTCCAGACAGTGCAACCCGTGATTTATTAATCAAAGATAAAATTAATCAAGGCAACTGGAAAGATCATTTAGGTCAAAGCAATCTGATGTTTGTGAATGCTGCAGCATGGGGCTTAATGCTGACGGGCAAACTGATGGAAACCCCGAAGCAGCAAAGCCTATCCAGTATGCTGACCTCTCTGCTGGCACGAAGTGGCCGTGGCATCATCCGAAAAGCAGTTGATGTTGCAATGCGCATGATGGGCGAACAGTTTGTCACCGGCGAAACCATTGAAGAAGCCTTAGAACATGCCGAAACTCTTGAAAAAAAGGGTTTTAGATATTCTTACGATATGCTTGGTGAAGCAGCACTCACTGAACAAGATGCTAAACGTTATTTTGATGATTATACCCAAGCAATCCATGCGATTGGACATGCGTCTTTAGATAAAGGGGTTTATTCTGGCCCAGGAATTTCAGTTAAACTTTCAGCCTTACATCCACGTTATCAAAGATCACAAATCAAACGTGTCCATGATGAACTTTATCCTAAAGTTTTAGAACTTGCCGTTTTAGCGAAACAATACAATATCGGTTTTAATATTGATGCTGAAGAAACTGATCGTTTAGAAATGTCTTTAGAGTTGCTTGAGCGACTCTGTTTTGAACCCCTCCTTGCGGACTGGAAAGGCATTGGTTTTGTGATACAAGCTTATCAAAAGCGCTGTTTATATGTCGTAGATTATATTATTGATCTTGCCGAGCGAAGTCATAAGCGTTTAATGATTCGACTCGTCAAAGGCGCATATTGGGACAGCGAAATAAAGAAAGCACAAATCGATGGGATGAGTGACTACCCTGTTTTCACCCGTAAAGTTCATACTGACCTTTCATATATTGCTTGTGCAAAAAAACTTTTGGCTGCGCCTGATCAAATTTATCCGCAATTTGCCACACACAATGCTCAAACGCTTGCCACCATTTATCAATTGGCCAATCCTGAAAAATACTATCAAGGTCAATATGAGTTCCAATGCTTACATGGCATGGGTGAACCGCTTTATGAGCAGGTTGTCGGCCCAGTGTCGGAAGATAAATTGAATATACCTTGTCGTATTTATGCACCTGTGGGGAATCACGAGACACTTTTGGCTTATTTGGTTCGACGTTTACTTGAAAATGGTGCAAACACCTCATTTGTGAATCGTATTGCGGACAAGACGCTTAAGGTCGAAGATTTAATTGAAGACCCTATAGATGAGATTCAAAAAACGGCGAAAATCAATGGTCAGCTCGGTGAAAAACACTCGAGTATTCCCTTACCTCAAGATGTATTAGAACCTGTACGTACCAATTCAAAAGGATTGGACTTGGCAGATGATTCAATCTTAAAAGAATTAAATCAAGTCGTTACAGATTATTCTACTCAGCAATGGCATTGCACTCCCTTGCTTGATCAAACTGAAAGTTCAACGCCACAATCCTCTACACAACAAGCATCAATACAACAAGCCTCAATACAAAAAGAGTCACATTCATCACCGCATCCTTCAGCACAAGCTCAACCTATCCTCAATCCAGCCGATCATCATGATGTTGTAGGTTCGGTAGTTGAAGCAACGACGGATCAAGTTAATCTTGCTTTAGATCAAGCGATTTCAGCGCATACACAGTGGTCGAACTCATCCGCTACTGTACGCGCCGATATTTTATTTAAAGCCGCTGACTTGATGGAATCTCGTATTCAGGAGCTCATGGTCTTACTTTGTCGTGAAAGTGGAAAAACCTATTCCAATGGTATTGCTGAAGTTCGTGAAGCTGTTGACTTTATGCGTTACTACGCTTCACAAGTTCAAAGCCTTGAGAATAATAGTCTTCAAAATAATGATCTTGCAAATAAAAGTAAAATCAAAGCGTTGGGCACGGTGTTATGTATTAGTCCTTGGAACTTCCCTCTGGCTATTTTTTCAGGGCAGATTTCGGCGGCACTTGCTGTAGGTAATTGTGTAATTGCCAAACCAGCGGAACAAACACCACTGATCGCATCCGAAGCAGTGAAAATTCTCTGGCAAGCCGGTGTGCCGAAAGCAGTATTACAGCTTGTACCTGGACGTGGTGAAACAGTTGGCGCGCAGCTCTCAAGTGATGAACGTATCCATGGCATCATGTTTACAGGCTCAACTGAGGTTGCGAAAATTTTACATAAAACCGTATCTAAGCGTTTGAGTCCTTTTGGTTTACCTATTCCTCTGATTGCAGAGACAGGCGGACAAAATGCCATGATTGTTGACTCGTCTGCGCTGACTGAACAAGTGGTTTTAGATGCGGTCAATTCTGCATTTGACAGTGCGGGTCAACGCTGCTCTGCCTTACGTGTACTGTGTGTGCAAAAAGACAATGCTGAAACGCTGATTCAGATGTTAAAAGGTGCAATGCAAGAGCTCCATGTAGGACAGCCGCAATTGTTAAGTACCGATGTTGGTCCGGTGATCGATTCCGAGGCTCAAAACAATATTCAAAAGCATATTGATCATATGCGAAGTAAAGGTTACCCCGTTCATCAACTTATGCTGAATGACCGTGTCAATACCTTAGATTTAACATCAGGCACATTTATTCCACCAACATTAATTGAACTGCCAAATCTGGATGATTTAAAACGTGAAGTCTTTGGTCCTGTTTTGCATGTCATCACTTATAAATACGGCGAACTTAAAGCACTTTTAGCACAAATTAATGCCAAAGGTTATGGTCTTACCATGGGTCTACACACTCGAATTGATGAAACGATTCAGACCGTCATTGAGCAAGCGCATGTCGGAAATTTATACATTAACCGTAATATTGTCGGTGCCGTGGTTGGTGTACAACCTTTTGGTGGCGAAGGTCTTTCGGGTACTGGTCCAAAAGCAGGTGGACCGTTGTATATGTATAAATTGATGCAGTCCAATTCTTTGGCTTTTGCCAAACCTTTTGGAACATTGTCTCAAGTTGCTCAACAAGATGATCAGCATTCAAGTCGCCAATTATTTAAGACTTGGGCATCTCAACAATTTCCACATATTGATCTGGAAGATCTTCATTCACCGATAGGTATCTATACCTTGCCCGGCCCGACAGGTGAAAGTAATCAATATACGGTTTTAGCACGTCAACGTGTGTTGTCTATTGCTCAAAATGAGGGTCAACAACTCGCGCAATTAAATGCCATTTTTAGCGTAGGTGCTCAAGCAAATATTCTTTCTGATAATGTTTGGGTACTTCAACATTTACAAAGTATGCCTGAAGCACTCAAACATAATATTGCCTTGATTAAAGATATTAAAGTGGATGATTTCGAGGCAGTTCTACATCATGGCAGTACGCAGGATTTGATTGAATTGCAAAAAAATATTGCGGATCGTGATGGCGCCATTATTGCGATCACTCATTTTAAAGAAAACGAACTGAGTATTCCTGTCGAACCTTTAGTGATTGAACGCGCATTGAGTATTAACACTGCTGCGGCAGGTGGTAATGCCAGTTTAATGACGCTAGAAGATGCATAAAAATACATCTTTATATTATGAGTTTTAGAATAGTTAAAAAAAATCCCAGTCTTTTGACTGGGATTTTTTGATTTAAAAGTTAAATCTTAAATCTTAAATCTTAAATCTTAAATCTTAAATCTTAAACGCTGAGCATACTGTTCAAAGTTTCACTGACATTTTTAGATTTCACCAAAGGTTTTAACGACTCTAATGACGATTTAACTTCTGAACGTTGTGGTTCAGCCAGCGTATACCAACGTGACAATACTTGGAGTAAGCGAGAACCCACAATTGGATTTTTCTCATCCAGATATTTAGCTAAATCGATGAAGTGCTGAACACCAAAGCTCCATGTATTCACAGGATTGGCATTAAGACCACCACTCACCGCACGGATACGATTGGGTACAGTCAAATCATAATCAGGATGAGAGGTAAGATATGCAATGGTTTCTGCTGTTGCATTTGGATGTGAGGCTTGAACCATAAACCACTGATCCATAGACAAAGCTTCATCTTTAAAACGCAAGTAGAAATCGATTAGAGCTGCTTCTGCTTGAGGCGCATCATTCCAAACTAAAACGCGAAGCGCACCTAAGCGTTCAGACATATTGCCCGTGGATTTATACTGAGTATCTGCCAAGACAAATACATCTTCATCACCCTGTCGTGCCAACATACTCAGCATGATGTTTTTCAGTGCACGCACACCCATCGCTTGAGAAAACTCAGTTTGCGCTTCAGGATCCAGCATTAAATAAGTCTCTTTACAGAATGAACCCAATTCACGCGCCAATTTATTGATGAGCGCATTGCGTTGTTCTTGAATTTTATCTGGGCTGTATGCGTTATCAATACGACTTCCCAAATAACCTTCAGATGGCACATCAAATAAACGAGACACCAACAACGGATCTTTTTGGATCAAGTTTGGAATGGTATTTTTAATTGCTTGAATGTAGATGTTGGCATCATGACCATTCAACAAAATACGCTCTAACAAAGTTTGCGTCGCTTGCCATTGGTTAAAACCATTGGTTTCATACTGCATTAAAAATGCGAGCTCTTCATCTGAATAATTAAACTCAAGATTCACAGGTGCAGAAAAATTACGTAAAAGAGAAACCACAGGCTTGGCAGTCACGCCTTTAAATTCAATACTGGCTGTATCAGCAGCAAATAAATACACGCCATCTTTTACGCCATTTTCAACTAAAGCATCAGACTCTAATACAAGCTGTTCGCCTGTTTCAGCATCAAACAATGCCAAAGCTACTGGAATTGGTACAGCTTTAAGATTTGGATATTTAGAATGTGCTTTTAAGCTTTGTTTAAAACTCAAACGATAGCTTTGTGTTGCAGCATTATATTCGCCATTCGCTTCAAGTTTAGGCGTGCCTGGTTGGTTATACCAAATTAGAAACTCAGACAAATCTACACCTGAACCAGCAGTCAGAGATTCAACCCAATCCTCTACGGTCACAGCCTGACCATCATGACGTTTAAAGTATTCATCTGTCCCTGCACGGAATTTTTCTTTACCGAGTAAGGTCGCCATCATACGGTTAATTTCCGCACCTTTTTCGTAAACCGTTGCTGTATAAAAGTTATTAATTTCAACAAAATGGTCTGGACGTGGTGGATGCGATAATGGTCCTGAGTCTTCAGGAAATTGATGCGCTTTAAGTACTGCAACATCATCAATACGTTGTACAGCAGCCGATTGTAAGTCTTCAGAGAAAGATTGATCACGGTAAACCGTCAAACCTTCTTTTAAACACAATTGGAACCAATCACGACAAGTAATACGATTACCTGTCCAGTTATGGAAGTATTCATGTGCAATTACAGACTGAACACGCATAATTGCAGCATCAGTTGTAAATTCCTCATCTGCCAATACACATGACGTATTGAAAATATTCAGGCCTTTATTTTCCATTGCACCCATGTTAAATGCACTGGTTGCAACAATCATATAGTTGTCTAGATCATAAGGACGACCATAATGCTCTTCATCCCAACGCATTGAATGCTTTAGGGCTTCCATCGCAATATGGCACTTTGGAATATCTTTTTCTTCAGCGTAAATTTCTAAAGCAACATGACGACCTTCTGAAGTCACGTAATGATCTTTTAAAACAGCCAAATCACCAATCACACAGGCAAATAGATAAGCTGGTTTTTGCGTTGGATCTTGCCAAATCGCGTAATGACGATCAACACCAACTTCACCTTTTTCGAGTAAATTACCATTGGCCAATAACACTGGGAATTTCTTATCTGCCTCTACACGCGTAATAAACTCAGAGAGAACATCTGGACGGTCTGGATAATAGGTAATTTTGCGGAAACCTTCAGGTTCATTCTGAGTGACAAATAAATCACCACTGGCTTGATAAAGTCCTTCAAGTTGCGTATTTGATTCAGGGTGAATGACCACTTCAATATTTAAAGTCACTTCATCAGGTGCATTTGGAATGACCAATTGCTCAACATCGACTTTATACTCACTTTCTGAAAGTGGCTGATCATTCAATATAATGCTTTTTAATTCTAAATCACGACCCAATAAAACCAAATCCCCAGTCGTTTGACGCTTCATGATCAGGCTCGAATGAACCTTGGTATGGTCTTCGAAAACTTGAATATCTAAGTTGATAGACTCAACCAGAAAAGAAGGTTTTTGATAGTCTTTTAAATAGACGGTTTGATCTGCTTCGATCACTGGATTTGCCGCGATATTCATATAATGTCCTGATCCGTAGAGTCTCATCAGAGAATAAGTGCTTGGTTATGCTTGATCATACGCCAAGATAATGTTTCTGTCTGTGCAAAAGCTTTATGATATATATGGTTCTAGACTGTTAAAAATCAATGCTACTTGGCTTCAAATTACCTTACATCTGTATGATAATCGGACAAATACTTTCAAAATTTGCATAAAAATCGAAAACTCAGGATTACACAATCGATTGTTATTTTTAAATCGCCTAAACTCAAAAATATTACCTGATGCGCGTTTAAAATTTCACTGCAGAATAATCTCATCCGCTTTAACCTTGAATAACACTAGACCATTTTCGATTAAAATATTTAAGGTTTAACAATGTAGTTTTAGCAATTCTTTAAATGTAGTTCTAACAATTCTTTAGTGGAAGATTAATTCCCCAGCGCGACCTGTGTATAATCGATTTATCTTCATTCAAACTGAAAACACTATGCTTCAAATTCTGCAAAAACAGCTTGATGACAGCACTTACTGCCCACTTTGTCAGGCCAGCATGAATTTTATTGAAGCTGAAGAGTTTGAGAAGGATGTTGTATTTCATCAGTGTACACATTGTCAGCATCAGGTTTTTCAAGACCAAAGTAAAACCTGTCACTGCCCAAGCTGTAAAAGTAAACGTAAAAAAATCATGCAAGAAACGCGTTTGCAAGAGCAACGTAAAATTAGCGCTAAAAATAAAGACGTCTACGAATACGAACTTAATCAATTAAGTTTTATCCATAAATTATTTTTGTTAAGCCTGCTTGATCAACATGTCCAAGATAACACCACACATGCTGAATTTATCCAATGGGATAAAATTAAATACCATCCAATTAGTCCAAATTATTTATTTCAAAATTATATGATGAAACAGCTGGTTAAGGACCAAGTTTTGGTTGCAAAAGATTTTGCGGATGAATCACAGCAGTATTATATTAATGTTCGTTTAGATGGATATTCGGAACCGAGTTTATTTAGTATTACGCAACACTTACGTAATTTATTTTTTGAAAATTTAACCTTAGGTGTGCCCTTCAAAAGTGCTGATGAAGTTAAAAATGCGCTATATATGATGTTGTACCAAGAAGTGATTCAATTTATGCAATTTTACTGCCGAACATGGGGCGTACAAATTGCTGGCAATACTGCATTTCAAACATTTTGCTTTAGATTATTAGATTCACTTGCCGTGGGTCAGATTTATTATTTGGTACAAACCGCTTTAGAATATTTAAATAAACAAAAACTATTGAAAGCTCGAAATGAGAATTTCATTAACACCAATTTGTTAAAGAAAACTTTAGAACAATATCGTGAACGCTCACTCACAGAAAAATGGGAAACCTCAACACTTCCAAGATTACCCAGCATGCCCTTAAGTCATATGAGTGGAAATTTGTTTTATCGCTTTTTAGGCTACGATGAAAAAATCTTTTTTCAACCTATATGGCGATCATGGAAAATGATCGAACCGCGTTTAAGTTTTTATTCTCAAAAGCGCTGCATGCATTGCGGCTCAAATGATCTAACCGTTGAATATGATGCCAATGACTATGTTTCTCTGTTATGTGGAAACTGTAAGCATCAAGATCATTACTTTACACAGTAAGGGAATTACATGAATCATCCAGAACAACTTCTTCACGCCGACCAAGCCACAAACCTTGAGTCGGTGCAACTTCAGACTCATGAAATTTTGGATCAGGTGCTTGAAGCTTGGAAACAACTGCAAATACAGCAACCCTTAGTGCAATGCATTACCAATAGCGTCGCAGCCAATTATGCAGCGAATATTTTACTTGCCGCTGGCGCCTCGCCTGCCATGATTGATAATCCTTTTGAGTCAGAAAGTTTTGTTAAAATTAGTGGCGCGCTGAGTATTAATTTAGGTACGCCAACGACCGAACAAATGCAAGCCATGCGAATTTCAGCACAAACAGCACAAACTCATCAGATTCCGTGGGTGCTTGATCCTGTTGGTTATGGGCCAATTTTAAAATGGCGCTCGGACATGACAGATGAGCTATTACAATTTCAACCCACTGTTATTCGAGGTAACGCTTCTGAAATTAGCACTCTTGCAGGGAACCAAGTTCAGTCTAAAGGCGTCGACAGTACTTTAAATAGTGCAGATGTATATGCTCAAGCCAAAGTTTTATTGGCACATTCCGAATGTATTGCGATTTCAGGTGAGTCTGATTTTATTGTCTCTAAAGCGTTTAATGCTGTGATTCAAATCAATGGTGGCTCATATTTACAACCAAAAGTCACCGCAACAGGTTGCGCTTTGGGTGCATTGATTGCTGCTTATAGTGCTGTGACGACGCCAACTATTGCCTGTGTTGCCGCACATGTTCATTTCGCCATTGCAGGAAAACTGGCTTTTGAAAAAGCGCAAACTGTGGGGAGTTTTAATGTCGCATTTTTAGACCACGTTCTTGCCATGAATGCGGACATGATGACGGAATATGCTGATATTCAAATTTTGAAGTCATAAAATAAGGATAAATGGTTGAATTCATTTATCCTTAAACATTATTTATCTTTAAAAGTCATTTGCCTCTTAAAAGTCATATATCCTGAATCAGGTGTTTTATTTTTTAACTTTTAATTTACGATAAATTTCTTTTGGCATTTCCGCAAATTCAACACAGAGTTGTATTTCTAAGCCTTGTACAGAATAGCCATCAAAAGATTCTAAAAATGTCGATAAAGCATCGGTCATCACGCCCTTCTGTTCATCGGTACGTCCGCTTAAACCTTGCAAGCGCACAAAAATAAAAGCTTGGTTATTTTCACCAAACCCAATCAAGTAATCAGAAACAGCTGCAACTCGTGACTTTATATCAAACTCATGTCCCACTAAGCCCGTATCAAATAAAGCATGGTTTAAGCCGAGTAAAAGTTTTTTTGAGTCAACATCTTGAATATTATCTGAATAATCAACAAACATTTGCGGCATGAATTACATCCTGTTTAAAAAGCCATTAAATTGCTGATGAGCAGATTAAAGCTCATCCTTTTCTTTACCATTACTCTATGAATAACAACGCCAAACGCACTTGGTCATAGCCCATACGTGGACTGGTTGCCTCTACGATTGGACGTAGTTTAATCGCACCATCATCTGAAAAATGCTCTGGGCTTTTTCGTTTCGTCAATTTTTTATAAATCTTACGAACTTGTTCAACCACTTCATCACCGGGATGCGCAACAGAGATATCTAAGCCTTGTTCACGATGTAGTTTGGCCAAATGATTAATAATCGTCGCTGGCGTTAAACCACGCTCAACTGCGATGTCTTGAATTTCATAACCACCCATGAATAACTCTTTCGTTTCATCTAGCGTTGCGGTCGCATAACTTTGCTTGCCCGCATTTTTTGAAATCTTCTTTTCATTGCGCTGAATTTCAGTTTCATTCAACGTACCACCACAATGTCGAATAAACGCTTTATGTTGAGCTTCTAAATCATTATCAGCAAAATGAAGCTCAGCCTCAGCTGAAAGCTCTTGAAAACGTTTGTCTGCTTTGATGGCCAAACTGTCTAATTCTAAAGCTTGCGTATTAAAACCCAATAATCGCAAACCATTAATCGATTTTAACCGCGACAAAGCCACATAGCCCTGTCCTTTTTCAAACGTATTGGCAAGATTGATTTCGGCTGCAGCCAACGTCATGCCTTGAGATTTATGAATGGTAATGGCCCAAGCCAAACGTAAAGGTACTTGTGCAAAACTGGCAATGGTTTTACCCGCATCGTTATCGACTGACCATGTTTCAGGTTCAACCAACAGCACCGTTCCATCGGTCAATTTTACCTTTGGTAAAATCCCATAGTCATCAACTTCTTCAAAGCCAATGACTTCACCCAAACTACCGTTGATATAACCCATATCAAAATTGTTTTTGACAAACATTACTTTGGCGTGTTTTTTTAGCGTTAACTCTTCAGGCGCTCGAACCGATGACTTTAAAGTCTCGATCAGTTTTTCATTGCCATCAAGTTGTGCACAAAATTGATGTCCCTCACCTTCAATTTCGTTGAGATGACGGTAGTTAATACTGTCTACATCCATATTATGGGTATACAAACGGGTGTACGTCTCACCAATATCTTGTTCACGCGTTTGTTCTAATGCATCAAGATGCTGTTGCTGAATACTCTGTGAGCGAATCGCATTTAGAATATCATTTAACGGTGAATCATCTTGACGATGCTGTTCAGTTAAATAACAAACACGAAACTTGGCTTCGACCCATGCTTGAGACATAAAACAAAATTTATCACGATTTTTTTCATCATTACGACCGACAGGCGGTAACTGGAAAAAGTCACCCGCTGCAATAACTTGGATACCGCCAAACGCTTCATCAGACTCTTTAAAAAATTTTAAAACCTGATTGACCAAGTTCAGTTGTTTCGCATGCAACATTGAAATTTCATCAATAATCAATACTTGGGCATTTTCCAAATGCTCTTTTAAGTATTTTCGCTCTTTCATACGCTTTAGGTCATCATCAGATAAAAAGTCTTTGATTCCAATACCTGCCCAAGTATGAATGGTCATTCCATTCATATGCGTTGCTGCAATTCCTGTCGAAGCCGTAATGGCCACGGGAACTTTACGCGCTTTTAAATAATTGATGTACTGATTTAAAGTATAGGTTTTTCCTGCACCGGCCGAACCTGTCAAAAAGACACTTTCACCCGCTTTCATTAATTTCAGTGCAGTTTCTTGCTTCATAACAACCATAACCTTATCAGATGGCACATAGCCTAACGATTTTTGCCTGAAAAGTTAAGTTTAAATTGATATTCATTAACATTGAATTTGGAATGTTCTTTATTGAACTTTAGGTGCTTTAAAATCCCAAATTAAATATTGGTTGACCTGTTGAATAAATTGTTTGGCCTCATTTTCAATGCTTTGCGTTGCAGGCTGATTATTTGGGAAGCGTAACTGGTCAAAATGTAATTGATCAAATTTAAAGTAACAACCCAAAGTTAAATGTAATTCTTCATCTTCCAGAGAAGTTATATGGAAAGCGACATAGCTCCCCTCTGCTATTTGCTCTGTATACGACAGCGCCAAACAGTGTTTATAACTATTTGACTCATGAATAATTTGCTCTAAAGAGTTGAGCTCGATAAATTTCCAATGATCACTAAACATAACTTCATGAGGGGAAATTCTTTGCCATGTCTCCAGATGAATTTTCAACCTTAATTTAGCCAATGTCTCGAGATAATAAGCCTGTTGATGCCATCTGACTGCTTGCTGATACAAGCCTGACCAAGTCACATTTTTGGCTAAGTCTCGATGCTGAGAAAAATAATCCAACAGATAATCTGCGATATATGAATCAAACACACTGGTATTACGATTGAACTGTAAAATCGGATGTTTAAATTTTTTTCTAAATTCTCTTAATTCAATTTGATGATGTCTGAGTTTGGCCAAAAACTGCGGATTTTCTTGAGTTTTAGGCTCAATAAACTGAATTAAATCGGCAGGTAAATCCTTAACACTCTCTTGCATGAACAGCATACAGGCTTGCATAACGCTGGAAAGCCGTTTAAAAATCTTTTTGACGATGTATTGATCATCTTTCGCAACCAAATACAATAAATTTAGCCATTCATCTAGATATAGAATTGAACTGCTAATTTCAGTTCTTTGGCCTAAATCATTTGCCACAATCCTAGTAGAATCACGTAAAGAATAGTGATGTTTCACAACGTTCGAACCATGCTTTAAGCTGTCATTTGACGCAGACTCGAACCACAAGTGCTGATCAGCAAAGCGACTACAATCATTTAAAAATAAACGACCCGCAATTGATTTAAAATATTTGATTGTTAAAACAATGATATGCGGATGTACATGAGTGGTATCTACAAAACTTAAAGCGGTGACGGCAATACGAACATCAATTTGATCTAATCGTAACCCGACCCAATCAATCACCTCAGTTTTTTGTTTGAATAACCAATTGACTGAACGATTAAAATAAAAAAGTGGAAATTGATTGGAAATGCGCTCATCCCAATAAGCTGATCCAGCTTTGGTAAAATTTTTCTTACTGAAAATATCACGATATTGCCAATAGCCACGCTTCATCCATTGCGTGAAAGACAAAAGCTGAGGATGTTGCTGAGCATGTTCAATCAACAATTGAAAATCTGCACTGTGATCAATCACATTCGCTAGACTAAATGTTTCATTAAAGAGAACTCTGATGATGCGATAGATGTCTGTGGGAATAAATTTTTCAGCAGAAAAACATAATTGATCATATACAGGCATCAAGGATTTAACAGCGAGAAAATTTTCTCCCAAAATGGAATTCACTAAACTTAAATGTTTAAAATTAAGTTCCACACTTAAAGGGATACTTGTACCTGAAGTTGCATAAGCCGTTAAATGTCTTTCTGCGTAATATCCAGCATCTATCATGATTTGATCAATCTGATCTGCTTCAATGACTGAAAGATTATATAAATATTGCTCTACACGATTTTCACCATCAACCCACTTAAAAACTTCCTCAACCAAAAGCTGTCTAAACAATTGAACTTTGGTTTTTAAGAACAGTGAATGTTGGGCTTTAAAATTTCGCAATAAAAAAGAAACTTCATTCAAGACAAAATCGGCGATCGCTTGAACAGAAATTTCAGCGCGTGTCGTCGAAAAATGAATAACTTGACCATCAATAACTTCGAATTTAATTTTAATTAAACCATCGGCAATCGAAAGTTGTTTTTTATGCTCATCTATTTCGAATAGATTTTGCGCTGTGATCGTCCACAAATAAAACCACTGATCCTGAAAGAGCTGCTTCAAAACGACAGAACAATCCAACAATTGCTGTGCTGTATGCTGATGTTTGTGGATTTGGGTATCGTGTAGATTAAGGTCCATAACAGAATCTTAAACTCAGGTTGTGGGACAAAAGAAAATGGATCTTAGCATTATTCTATTTTAAAAATCATTGAAATAAAGATTATGTAACCAAGATGATATGTTTCACCCGTCATAAGCAACATTAAACCAATCAAAACTACTCAAATCTGAATATGCATTTATATTGTTAAACAAATTAAGATTCATGATTTGACTTACATGGTGGTCTGATCTACAACTTGTATTAATAATCATCAACCTATCATAATAAAGCAATGAAAACAGTCGTCATAACAGGTGCAAATACAGGGATTGGTTTCGAAAGTGCTCAAGCATTTTTAGAAGAAGGTCATCATGTTATTCTCGCGTGTCGTAATATTCAAAAAGCCCAACAAGCGCAGCAAAAATTAGCCCAGTTAGGTAAGGGTCAAGTTGAATTCATTGAGTTAGATTTGAATCGTTTAAATCAAGTCAATCAAGCTGCTCAGCTTCTTCTAGAAAAACTGACACACATTGACGTGCTTGTTAATAATGCTGGACTGATGACGCCGCATTTAGAATCGACTCAAGAGGGTTTCGAAAAGCAAATGGGCGTGAATTATATTGCACACTTTTTGTGGACGATTAAGCTTCTGCCGCTCGTGAAACAATCCTCTTCTGGTCGAATCATTAATCTCGCTTCGATGATGCATTTACTCGGTAAAATTGACACCGATCAATTTCGTGCAGATCAAGTCAAAAATTATAATGGCGTACGAAGCTATGCTAACAGTAAATTAGCCAACTTATTATTTAGTCATGTCTTGGCCAGCAAGCTGATTGGAACAAAAGTCACCTGTAATGCTTTACATCCAGGCGGTGTAGATTCAGAAATTTATCGTGAACTTCCCAAGTATCAATATCGAGTCATTAAGTTTTTTTTAATCTCACCGAAAAAACCTGCACAACTCATTAAAAGAATTGCATTAGACCCTTCATGGATGAATCGATCTGGTGATTATGTGAGTTTACAAACGCCAGCCTTTCAATCGCTCAAAGCGAAAGATAAGCAATTGGCTTTAACGTTGTATGACACTACTTTGGAATTGGTCAAAGACTATCTTTAATCTGAGATTTAAGTTTGATTATTTAATCAAAGGCTTAAAACCTAAAGATTTAGGTCGCTGCAATTAAATGCGTTTTGAATATCTATTGATTGATATCTATATTTTGTTAGATAAAAATAAACATTAGACTCATTTCCAAAATTCATTTCTCAAAAAAAAATCTCATCATCAGTATTCCCTTACCTTTGCCTTCTTCCATTGGGAGAAGGCTTTTTGCATATTCTTTTATTGTCGCTAAATGATCGTTTTGCTTTACGAAAAAAACCAATGTATTGAATTAAAACTTAAACAACTCTCCCCCTGTACTGAAAATTCATGGCTTCATTCATGACACTGTTCTGAAGTTCTCAAACATTCGTAAAACAGCAATAAGTTTAAAAGCCTACTTTTATATTTTCATACTCGATTATTAACATTCAAACTTTTTAGAAACACATTAAAGCCATTCAAATCGCTCGTTATTTATCCTTTATTTGGTAGGTGTTTGGTAGGTGCACATTCAAATCTAATTATTCAATACTGAGCTCACGGTACAGACGACCGATCACATGAAAATCGATCACATTACAATAATGGTATAAGGAATATCACCATGGCTTTTAAGAATATCTCAGATCAAACCAATGGCTTTTATATCCCATGCGTATCTCTTTTTGGACCAGGATGCTCCAAAGAAATCGGCATCAGAGCGCAAAATTTAGGTGCGAAAAAAGTACTCATCGTGACAGACGAAGGTTTATTTAAATTTGGTGTCGCAGACACGATTGCAAACTACTTAAAAGACGCAAATGTTGATTGTCATATTTTCCCTGGTGCTGAACCTAACCCAACGGATATTAACGTCCTAAAAGGCGTACAAGCATATAATGAAAATCATTGTGATTTCATTATCTCATTAGGTGGAGGGTCATCTCATGACTGTGCAAAAGGAATTGGTTTAGTCACTGCTGGTGGTGGTCATATTCGTGATTATGAAGGCATTGATAAAAGTACAGTGTCAATGACGCCCCTTATCGCCATTAATACAACGGCAGGTACTGCTTCAGAAATGACGCGTTTTTGTATTATTACCAATACTGATACGCATGTAAAAATGGCGATTGTCGATTGGCGTTGCACGCCACTTATGGCGATTGATGATCCAAAGTTGATGATCGCAAAACCAGCGGGGCTTACAGCTGCAACAGGTATGGATGCACTTACGCACGCTGTTGAAGCTTATGTTTCTACTGCGGCAAACCCAATTACGGATGCTTGTGCCGAAAAAGCCATTTCAATGATTAGTGAATGGCTTAGCCCAGCCGTTGCGAATGGTGAGAATATCGAAGCACGTGATGCAATGAGCTATGCACAATATTTGGCAGGTATGGCTTTTAACAATGCATCACTCGGTTATGTGCATGCAATGGCTCACCAACTGGGTGGTTTTTACAACCTGCCACACGGCGTATGTAATGCGATTTTGCTTCCACACGTCTGCGAATTCAACCTCATTGCTTGTCCTCAACGCTACGCAAAAATTGCAAGCTTAATGGGTGTCGATACATCGAGTTTAAGTGTGAATCAAGCTGCATATGCTGCGATTGATGCCATACGAGAATTATCTATCTCGATTGGAATCCCTTCAGGCCTACAAGAACTGAATGTGAAAGAAGCTGATTTGGCGACGATGGCTGATAATGCGCAAAAAGATGCGTGTATGTTAACCAACCCTCGAAAAGCAAATCATGCTCAGGTTGTCGAAATTTTTAAAGCAGCCATGTAAGTTTTTATATATAAGTTTTTATAATAGACTTTTTGCATCAGTCTTAATTCACACAAAACATTCATCATTCTTATTCTTTCATCCTGACCTTCTCTCAAAGAGAGAAGGTTTTTAAATATCAATTTACGGCCACTCAGTCTTCATTTTTTGACTTATGAAAGAGGTCGATTGGTTGAGCTATATAAATTTATTCCTTTATAAATTTTAAGGCGTTAAGAAGGCATTAGAGCGATGGCGAAAGTCTAGTTCTTTACGATTAAAGAATTCATTGTCTTTACTTAGCAGAGAGACTGAATTTTTCAGCTCTTAAACTACTTTTTTCTGACCTCTTTTACTCTTTTTGATCCATCTTTAATGTTGTGAGATTTTTGTTGTGAGATTACTATTGTGAGATTATGGTTCTGAGATTTTAAATTATTTGACAAAGTTTTATCCATCCTTGAGGATAGGATTTAGAATAAAATAAAATGAGTTCCATGATGTCTCAAACACTGAATTCTCAAAATCGAATGGACACATCTCAAGTGAGCCCAGCATATACTCCAGATATTTTAGGGCATGGATACGAACAGCTTACGCTGAATTTCCCCAATGATGATCAAGGTAAAGTGACAGCCACTTTAATTAGAAAAAAAGCAGCACAAAAAACCCATAAAGCAGTGCTCTATATTCATGGTTTTATCGATTATTTCTTTCAAACTGAGATGGCTGAGCAGTTTAACCAACATGATTATGACTTTTATGCGCTTGATTTAAGAAAATATGGGCGGTCATTGATGCCTCATCAAAAACCCTATTTTGTTATGGACTTACGGGAATATGATGCTGAAATTACTGAAGCACTTAAAATCATTCAACATGAAAATCACGACTCTGTTGTTCTGAGTGGACATTCTACAGGTGGTTTAATCACGACCTTATATGCCGCACATTATCCAGAGCATCCTCTGATTAAAGCGTTGTGGGTGAATAGTCCATTTTATGACTTCAATATGCATCCATTAAAGAAAAAAATTGCACTGCCTTACTTAAGTCATTTAGGTAAAAAGTTTCCTCATCTTAAATTTCCCAGTGAACTCAATAAATTTTATGTACAAAGTCTGCATCAAAAATTTCATGGCGAGTGGGATTTTAATTTATTGTGGAAACCGACGACCTATCCAATGGTCTACATCAGTTTTGTGCATGCGATTTTTGAAGCACAAAAAGAAATTCATCAAGGCACTAAACTGAGCATTCCAACATTGGTCATGTGTTCTGATAAAACCAGAAATCCGAAAAAATTTAATCAAGATGCGCAAAGTAGTGATGTGATTTTGGATGTTCAACAAATCCAGAAGTGCGCAAATGAATTACAAGGTCATATCAATGTCATTACAATAAAGGATGGATTACACGATTTGGTGCTTTCAGAACTTAAAGTTCGAACTCAAGTATATAAAGAACTTTTTAACTGGTTAGCACAAACGAAAATATAAGATTCAGGAATTCCCGACATAAAATCCTTTTTTACTCTCTGTATAAATATTTAATCTGCGGTTAGTTTTTATATTTCATTAATATTTGATGGGCTGGATGGCCTGAAGGCGTCAGCTCTATTAATCTTTCTACGGCATCAATCGCGTCTGGATATCGCGCAATATGTTTAAGCAACACATCAGTTTCATTGGCTTTAAAAATAGCAGCACTTAAACGAGATTCCATACAGTCCCGCCAAGAACATAAAAATGGACTTTCTGTCTTTGCCAGCATAACACCACTACAAATTTTCAATGCGGTTTCGATATACGCTGAATCTAAGGCTTGTTCTGCCTGTAAAAAATCAGCTTCGACATGCGCCAGTATTCGATACGGTCTTGAACCTAACATACCGCCTAATATATCTCTGAGTTGAGACATTTCAGCTTTTAAAGTTCCCATACTGACTTTTCGCTCACCATATAAAGCTTGATGTAAAGTATCTAAGGTTAAACCTTGCGGACACAGAGTCAAAATCGTCAAGATTTCAATCTGTCTTGGCGTTAATATCAGGACTTTATTATTGAATAAAACTTGTGGCACTCCAAAAGCACGGATATACAATTGCTGTGTTTGGTACTCCAACAAAGCGTTTTGAATAATAGCGGCACAGCGTTCTGCTGCCAATAAGCCCAAACTATTATGATTTTTCCAAACAGTCGATAAATCAATTACGCCCAATACATGCTTTGAATAAGGATCAATAATCGGTGCTGCATAGCACACCCAATCATGGATTGAACTCATATAATGTTCATTGGAAAAAACACAGCTCGATTGTTGTGTTTTCAAAGTCAGCGCCAACGCATTTGTTCCTACAAACTCTTCACGCCATTGCCCTCCCTCAATAAAATGTACATTTTCGGCTGCACTACGCATTTGACGACTTGAAGCACTCCAAACGATGGTACTTGAGATATCTCCAACGGCAACCACCATCGATGATTGTTGAGCGATATGCTTTAACTGATCCGCACAATTATTTAAGGCATGTTTTAAAGCTGTCTCATGAACAGTTGAATGATCAATGATTGGAGCAGCCAAACGATCCTTGGGAATTTCCGCTAAAGTTGAGCGCTTCCATGAGTTTAAAATACTCATTCCGATTTGTTTTGCTTGCACAGTCGAATTCGTAATTTTATCTCTCAGAAGATCGATTTGTTTTCTTTGCTCTATTAATTTTTGCATTCTTATCTTCCTTATTGTTTCGACTATTCCTTGACATACATCCGCTGTATTCAAATCGGTTGTAAATATTTGTCTACCGCTTGTAAACCTTCATCATTCCAACCTTTATCCAACCTTATAGTGGTTATGCTAATCAAATATTGTACAGATGTACCTTATACTAAAGCTGTAGATGCTTTTTATAAATCCAATAAGCAAAGGAAGAATTGACATGCGCTACGTAGATCCAAATCAAACAGGTTCAAAAGTTCAATTTAAAGCTCAATATGAAAATTTTATTGGTGGAAAATGGGTTGCACCAGTCAAGGGTGAATATTTTGATAATATTTCTCCCGTAGATGGAAAAGTGTTTAGCAAGGTTCCTCGTTCATCTGCTGAGGATATCGAACTTGCTCTAGATGCTGCACATCAGGCAAAAGCGCAATGGGGTAGCACCTCCACAACTGCGCGTTCAAATATACTGTTAAAAATCGCTGATCGTTTAGAAGAGAATTTAGAGCTACTTGCTGTGGCTGAAACATGGGATAACGGTAAACCTATTCGTGAAACTTTGGCGGCAGACATTCCGTTGACCATTGATCATTTTCGTTATTTTGCAAGTTGTATCCGCGCTCAAGAAGGCGGGATCTCAGAAATTGATGAAGATACCATCGCCTATCATTTTCACGAACCCTTAGGTGTTGTGGGTCAAATTATTCCATGGAACTTCCCTATCCTCATGGCTGCTTGGAAATTGGCTCCAGCCTTGGCTGCAGGAAACTGTATTGTATTAAAACCTGCTGAGCAAACGCCTGTCAGCATTCTGGTTCTAGCCGAACTTATTCAAGATATTTTGCCTGCGGGCGTATTGAATATTGTGAATGGTTATGGTGTTGAAGTGGGTCGTCCATTAGCGACTAACCCACGTATTGCAAAAATCGCATTTACAGGCTCAACGGCGGTTGGGCAAATGATTATGCAGTACGCAACCGAAAATATTATTCCTGTAACTTTGGAGCTTGGTGGTAAATCTCCAAATGTTTTCTTTGAAGACATTATGGACAAAGATGATGAATACCTTGATAAAGCACTCGAAGGCTTTGCGATGTTTGCATTAAACCAAGGTGAAATTTGTACCTGCCCTTCACGTGCTTTAGTTCAGGAGAGTATCGCTGACCGTTTTCTAGAAATGGCTGTTGAACGTGTTAAGCGCATCAAAACAGGTCATCCGCTTGATACAGAGACTATGATTGGTGCTCAAGCTTCACAAGAGCAACAAGATAAAATCTTAGGTTGTATTGCCACAGGTCGTGCTGAAGGTGCGAAAATTCTCACTGGTGGTGAAGAACGACATGAAGTCGGTACAGGTTTCTATATTGAACCAACGATCTTCAAAGGTACCAATGACATGAAAACCTTCCAAGAAGAAATTTTTGGACCAGTACTGGCTGTTGCCACATTTAAAGATTTTGATGATGCCATTAAGATCGCCAATGATACGATTTATGGGCTAGGTGCTGGAGTTTGGTCGCGTTCTGCACATACCTCTTATCGCGCTGGTCGTGCCATTCAAGCTGGACGCGTATGGACCAACTGTTATCATATTTACCCTGCGCATGCAGCGTTTGGTGGATATAAGAAATCAGGGATTGGCCGTGAAAACCATAAGATGATGCTTGATCATTATCAACAAACTAAGAACTTGTTGGTGAGCTACTCAACCAAAGCGATGGGCTTTTTCTAAGCTCAAATGCTTGATAGAGCGAATTAATCCTTGAGTCGGCTAAGGTGCAATAATTTTCATGCACCTTAGTTTGTCTCAATAATGTTTGTCTCAATCAATTTATATAATCTGTTTTATATCATTAGGTTTATAAAATCAGTTTTATAAAATTTTTAACGAAGCACTTTAAATCTGAGTCAATCTTATCTGACTCACTCAATTACATGTGATACAGCTTTTAGTGCTTGAATCATTAAATTTTTTATTGTTTAGAGATCACCATATTTTTCAAAGACCATAAATTTTTCAAAAATCACATCAAGATTCAATGTTCAAAATGAGTAGCGTTTAGTCAGACATTGTCTAATCAAAAAATATTTAGACGGAATTTTTAAGTTTAGTTTTTTTATTGATTGAATTTAACCAACAGATTAAACGAAAAAATAATTTTTTATTTCAAATAATTAATCCTAAAAATCAAATTGATTTCGTTAAAAGAAATAAAGTCTAGGATCTCGATGATTCTAGAATCAGCATCAGTCTTGATCCTCAAACTGGTACTGAAATTGCTTATCAGCATGGAGCACAGACAACTAGAATATTAAGGAGCGCCAAATGTCAGACTCTAATCATGATCATTCAGCAGATGCAGCTTCATCCACTCAACAGGAATATTTTGCAAAGCGACAACTTAAACAAGGCGCTGTAGGTTGGCTACTTCTCGTTGGCTTGGGCGTTGCTTACGTTATTTCAGGTGATTTTGCAGGATGGAATTTTGGCTTAGCCCAAGGTGGCTGGGGCGGTATGTTTATCGCAACCCTTGTCGTGGCCATTATGTATCTTTGCATGTGTTTATCGATGTCCGAAATGGCGACGATGCTCCCTACCGCAGGTGGGGGTTATAGTTTTGCTCGTACCGCATTTGGCCCTTTAGGCGGTTACCTTACAGGCACCGCGACCTTAATTGAATACGCGATCGCACCTGCTGCTATTGCCTGCTTTATTGGTGCGTATTGTGAAAGTTTATTTGGCGTTGGTGGATGGATCATTTATCTGATTTGCTATTTAGTCTTTATGGGAATTCATTTAAAAGGTGCAGGAGAAGCACTTAAAATTATTTTTGTAATCACTGCGATTGCAGCTGTCGCCCTGTTTGTCTTTATTATTGCAATGGCGCCGCATTTTAATAGTGCCAATCTATTTGATATCGCCGTCACAGAAAATACAGGCGCAAGCTCATTTTTACCTTTTGGCTATATTGGTATTTGGGCAGCCGTACCTTATGCGATCTGGTTCTTTTTAGCCGTTGAAGGTGTGCCCCTTGCTGCTGAGGAAGCCAAAGATCCTACAAAATCTGTACCCAGAGGATTAATTGGATCAATGCTCATTCTGGCTGCTTTCGCACTGCTTATTTTATTTTTAGGTGCAGGCGCTGCAGGTGCAAATCTACTGAAAGACTCAGGTGCGCCTTTGGTAGATGCATTAATTGCTGTCTATGGACAAAATACGTGGCTCGCCAGTTTTGTAAACTTTGTTGGACTTGCAGGATTAATCGCGAGTTTTTTCTCGATTATTTATGCCTATTCTAGACAAATATTTGCCCTATCCCGTGCAGGATATTTACCCACTGCATTATCACTGACCAATAAAAACAAAGCCCCTTATCTCGCCATTATTATTCCTGGAATTTTGGGTTTCCTCTTATCACTTACTGGTGAAGGTGATTTATTAATTCTGATGGCCGTCTTTGGTGCCACTATTTCTTATGTATTGATGATGCTATCTCACATTAAATTACGTTTGAGCCGTCCAGAATTACACCGCCCCTATAAAACACCAGGTGGCATTATCACCTCAAGTATCGCATTGGTTCTTGCATTAATTGCTGTAGTGGCTGGCTTTGTGGTTGATCCAAAAGTTTGGTTTATGGCCGCAGGCATCTATGTGGTGTTTATTGCCTACTTTGTTTTTTATAGCCGTCATAAATTAATACAAGGCACGCCTGAAGAAGAGTTTGAAGCGATTCGACAAGCTGAAAAAGAGCTTTAACACGATTTAAAGCGAGAACATTATTTAAAGAGAAGGATGCTGAAATGTCATACAAAACATTAATTGCACAGCAGAATTATGTATTTTCAGATTTAAAAACGCTGATGGCAAAGGCTACTCCGCTAAGATCTGGAGATGAACTTGCAGGAATAGCCGCAGAAAATGCAACTGAGCGCGTTGCTGCTCAAATGGCATTGGCAGACGTACCTTTAAAGAACTTTTTAAATGAGACGCTCATTGATTATGATCAAGATGAAGTTACGCGATTAATCATCGATGAGCACCAAGAAAATTTATTTGCGCCTATTTCTCACTTTACCGTCGGTGATTTTCGTAATTGGCTTTTAAGTGAAGATGCCAATACTGAAAAATTACAAAAACTGGCGATGGGATTAACGCCTGAAATGGTGGCTGCCGTAAGTAAAATCATGCGAAATCAAGATTTGATTTTGGTCGCCAGTAAATGTGAAGTGGTGACAAAATTTCGAAATACGATTGGTTTAAAAGGCCATCTCTCCACTCGCTTACAACCCAACCATCCCACTGATGACTTACTTGGAATTTCAGCCAGTATCTTAGATGGTCTCATGTATGGCAATGGCGATGCCGTCATCGGAATCAATCCAGCCACAGACAATTTGCAAAACTTGTCTGAACTGTTGAAACTCATGGATCACGTTATTCAAAGCCATGATATTCCAACGCAGTCTTGTGTTTTAACCCATATCAGTTCTGGTATTCAATTGGCTGAAAAAAATATTCCAATTGATTTGATGTTCCAGTCCATTGCAGGCACACAACGTGCCAATGAAGGTTTTGGAATATCTCTAGCGCTGCTCCAAGAAGGGTATGAGGCCACGCTCGCACTTAAGCGTGGCACAGTGGGTCAAAATGTGATGTATTTTGAAACGGGTCAAGGCAGTGCACTCTCCAGCAATGCGCATCATGGCGTAGATCAGCAAACCGTTGAAGCACGTGCCTATGCTGTGGCGCGTAAATATAATCCTTTATTGGTTAACACCGTAGTGGGCTTTATTGGGCCTGAATATTTATATGATGGCAAACAGATTATTCGTGCGGGTTTAGAAGATCATTTTTGTGGAAAGCTTTTAGGTTTACCCATGGGTTGTGATGTTTGCTATACCAATCATGCCGATGCAGATCAAAATGATATGGATGTACTACTCACCTTATTTGGTACCGCAGGTTTAAATTTCATCATGGGTATTCCGGGTTCAGATGACGTGATGCTGAACTATCAAACCACCTCTTTCCATGATGCCTTATATTTACGCCAACTTTTAGGCTTAAAACCTGCACCAGAGTTCGATGCATGGTTGGCTCAACAAGGCATATTTAAGCAGCAAAATAATCATATTGAATGGGCAGATCAGATGCCATCGAATTTTTCTAAACTGTTGGCCTAGGAGCAATAAATGAATCTTATTCCAAATGATACATTTGAAAATACGCCTCATAGCGATCCTTGGGGAAAACTCAAACAATTTACTGATGCTCGTATTGCGATTGGTCGCGCAGGTTGTAGTATTCCAACACGTCCCCTGCTTGATTTTCAATTGGCACATGCTCAAGCGCGTGATGCTGTCTATCAAGAATTAGATGTTGAAAAGCTCGAAAATGAATTAAATCAAGCTCACTTAGAGACTCTCTGTGTGCAAAGCCTCGCGACTGATAAACAGCTTTATTTAAAACGACCAGATTTAGGCCGTTTTTTAGATGATGAATCTAAACACGTTTTATCGGAATATCAAAAAAACCATAAAAACAATGCGAAATATGATGTTTGCATCGTGATTGGTGATGGATTATCTGCATTGGCCCTTGAAGAAAACGCGATTGCATTTATTCACTCTTTAACAGAATTTATTCATGCTGAAGATTGGTCACTGGCGCCTATTGTGATTGCAAAAGGTAGCCGTGTTGCATTGGGTGATGAGGTTGCAGAAATATTTAATGCTAAAATGTTGGTCATGCTCATAGGCGAACGTCCAGGACTCAGTTCTCCAGACAGTATGGGAATTTACTATACTTGGGAGGCTAAATCAGGTTGTTTGGACTCAAAACGCAACTGTATTTCTAATATTCGCCCTCCTGGATTAAGTATTCCTATTGCAACTCAAAGGCTGATGAATTTGATGCGACAATCTAAAATACTGGGATATTCAGGGGTGAAGCTCAAAGATGAACATCAAGTTGAAAATATTCAAACTGATACAACCCAGAAACTATTATTTTAAGCGGTGCTTTTAAACTGAAAGCAAAGCATTAGATCTCTTTCATAAGTCAAAAAATGATCATTGAGTGGGCATAAATAGATAGGTAAAAATCCCTTCTCCCTTTGGGAGAAGGTTAGGATAAGGAAATATTTATGATGAGTGTATTGTATGAATAATAACTTTTGAAAAGAAGTCTATTATATTACGCAATTAAAAACCCAATATTAAATGATCAATATTGGGTTTTTAAAGATTATGTATTTAAACACTGAGTTTTAAACATTGAATTTTAAAGCTTGAATTTTAAACCTTGGTTTTTAAATATTAGATATTTTACACATCAAGCTTTAAAGCGTTATGCTTTTAATGACTGCATATCAATGACAAAACGATATTTCACATCACTTTGTAACATGCGCTCATAGGCTTCATTAATATTTTGCATATCAATCATTTCGACATCAGACACAATATTATGTACACCACAGAAATCCAATAACTCTTGGGTCTCTTGAATTCCACCAATCAATGAACCCGCAATAGATTTACGCCCCATAATCATCGGCACAGAATGAGCGCTGATTTCACCTAAATACCCCACAAGAACAATCGTCCCGCTCAGAGCCAACGTCGGAATATAAGGTTTTAAGTCATGGTCATAAGGCACAGTATCAATAATCAAATCAAATTGGTTTTTAGCCTTTTTCATTTGATTTTCATCTGTAGATAAAACGATTCGATCCGCTCCGAGTGCTCTAGCATCCGCTTCTTTACTCGCTGATCGCGTAAACAGCGTGACTTCTGCACCTAATGCATGGGCTAACTTAATCGCCATATGACCTAATCCACCTAGGCCTACCACAGCAACTTTAGATTTTGGTCCTACTTTCCAATGACGCAATGGCGACCAAGTGGTAATTCCAGCACAAAGCAAAGGTGCTACTGCTTTCGTATCTAAATTTTCAGGAACCTTCAGCACAAAGTCTTCACTGCTAATAATAGTTTGAGAATATCCACCGTATGTCATGGTTTGATCATGACGATCTATACTGCCATAGGTCCCCGTATTGCCTTGTTCACAATATTGCTCAAGACCTTGATGACACGCTGAACATGTACGGCATGAATCCACCATACAACCAATGCCTACAAGCTCACCCACTTGAAACTTAGTTACAGCAGAACCGATACTTTTCACGCGCCCGACAACTTCATGACCCGGTACGATTGGATAACGACTAAAGCCCCAATCATTCCGCGCTTGATGCAAATCTGAATGACACACACCGCAATATTCAATGTCAATGATGACATCATCGGGTCTAGAAACTCTTTGCTCAAATTTGAATGGAACTAATGGGGTCTGAGCATCCATAGCAGCATAAGCCAAAACTTGTTGTGTCATCTTGAATTCCTTATATGAATAACATCTATACGCAAATGCTCTTTTATAAACAGATACTTTTTTCTTGGTGAGAACTTTCTAAAAACTCAATCATTCAAATAGCTTGACTCAAAATTCAAAATTCAAAATATTCGAATATTGACGATCTTGGAATACTCTTTCGAATCAAGAAACGTATTCACTACAATCAATACATCAAATAGCGATGCTTAAAAGGTAGATTCTGAGTCTGCAAAGCTAAGTTCTGAAAAAGTCATTTTTGAGAAACTAAATATATTTATAGCGCATTATTTTTTAAAGCCATGTCCACAAAGTGTAAATGATCAATCCCCCAATATAGTTCATCTCGTACAAAGAAACTTGGCGCACCAAATACACCACGCTCTAGAGCTTCTTCCGTGAAAAATTTCAGCTCATTTTTAACTTTTTCATCGTCTAACCAGATTTTGACTTGTTCAGCCTCTAAGCCTAACTCAACCAGCACAGCAGTTAACTCCGAGACATCGTTTAAATTACGTGGATATCTAAACATCGCATTGAATAAACCCGTCAGCACATCATGAAAATGCTCAGGTGCAAACAATTGTACTGCGGTCACTAAACGCATTATCGAAAGTGTATTGATGGGGAAATTCGGATTCATTCTAAAAGGAATATCCCATAATAAACTCCAACGGCGCATATCAATCATTGAATATTGCGCTTTTTCAGGTACAGAGATCGGACTTAAATTATTTGTTGATTTGAATACTGCACCCAATAACATGGGCTTATAAATAATCTCTGCTTGATTTTCTTTGGCAATTTTCTGTAATTGATAAAAACCTAAATAACTATATGGACTGCCTAAATCAAAATAAAATTCGACGATGTTCATTTTATCCTTCCTGATAATATTCATTTTTCAAAGTTATCTTTCATTCTTAAAGCTCTTTTCACTTTTAAAGCGTTATGCACTTTTTAAAGCTATATTCGCTTTTAAAATTTATGTGCAGTTAGGGAGCCATATTTCGATACATTTAACTTTGAGTTTTCCATTTATTAAATACAATTTTAGTCCTTTGGACTTAGCTTACCATTGTTCCATCCATGGCCTAAGATCCAGCTCGTGTGTCCATGCGTCACGGGGTTGTTGTGAAATATTCCAGTAATTTTCTCCAATATGTTTTGGATTTAAAATACCGTCCTGCTGTTTTTTCTCATACATTTCTGGAAATGTCGTTTGAATAAAGGCTGTGTCAATTGCGCCATCAACCACTACATGAGCAACATGAATATTTCGCGGCCCTAACTCACGCGCCATGCTTTGTGCCAATGCGCGTAAGGCATGTTTTGCCCCTGCAAATGCCGCAAAATATGCTGATCCACGGAGTCCTGCAGTAGCTCCTGTATAAATGATCGTTCCTCTTTCACGAGTCACCATTCGCTTAGCCACTTCTCGACCAGTGAGGAAGGCACTAAAGCAAGCCATTTCCCAAATTTTAAAATATTTGCGTGAGGTTTCTTCTAAAATACTACAGGGCACATTTGCACCAATATTAAAAACCATGACCTCAATCGGCCCAATCTCTGATTCAATCTTTTCAATGAGCTCAATCACTTGATCTTCTTTACGCGCATCGGAACCAAAACCGAACGCCTTACCCCCTTCCTGCTCGATTTCTTTAATCACAGGAATCAACTTATCGGCATTACGTCGTGTCATGCAGGTGATGTAACCACCGCGCGCAAATCTCTTTGCAATTTCACTTCCAGTGGCATCTCCAGCCCCGATGATCAGTGCAACTTTTGCCTGATTATTATCTGTATTCTGTATTTCGCTCATTAAGATCCATATCCTTGATGATCAACATTCTTTCAAAAAAACGTGTTAAATCTATATTTAAAAATTTAATACGGTCATTTTTCAATGAAGAAAGAAGTCTATTTGAATGTTTGGCTTTCACCCTAAAATCCCTTTATCACTCGGTAAGCTTAGTATCATTTGATCCGCTTAGCTCAAACCGATCATGATAATCTACAGCATATCATGTGTGCTGATCATAAATTGTTATGGATGCTCAGTAAGATTTAAAGTTATAAACTCAATGCAATGAGATCATTCATCCTATTTTTGTGCTTCATTCATGAAGCGTTTCTCTAACGAAAATATCAATATTTATCAAGTGATCAGTAATTTTTCTGAATTCATATTGATAGGATTCGATTTAAATAATTGGTTTTCGATAATCTGTTTTAATAGATCTCTTTTATCAGTCAAAAATGTTCATTAAGTAGCCATAAATGATAGGTAAAAATCCATTCTCCTATTGGTAGAAGGTTAGGATGTGGGAATACTCATGATGAGTGTGTCGTGTGAATAATGACTTTAGAAAGAAGTCTAACACTTCGATTTTAATTCTTTGTTTTAAGTGCTTTTTTTGAGTATTTTATTTTAAGTACTTTATTTTTAAGTCCTAGGCTTTCAATGCTTATATTTCAGTACTGGTTTTATACAATTAGATTTGATGAAATCGATTTACAGCACTGAGTATGAATTTTATCAGCCATCCCGAAGAATGGCTGACTCGGTTTAGTTTATAAAGCACCGTTACCCAAGACCAGTCCTTCACGACGAGGGTCGACGCCACCTGCATATTTTTTCTGCTGATTGATTGCGACCTTCATAATTGTTGAAATCCCACTTGATTGAGCCGCTTGATTCACTACATGCCCCTTAGACTGTAACTCAGTTACCAAAGCTAAAAGATCTAATGTTGGATTCGAACTGTCAATATTCGTGCTTAGGCTATTCGTTGCACCAAAATTCACCAGCGATGTAGCCTGCTGTACATCCATATTCCAATCCAATATTCCAACCAGTGATTTCACAACAAACTGGATAATCGTTCCACCACCAGGTGAACCCGTTGCAATATAGAAGTCACCCAGTTTTGTACCTTTAAACACTAAAGTCGGTGCCATCGTACTTCTAGGACGTTTATTAGCTTCTATACGATTCGCGACCAAATTACCTTTAGCATCCGTTGGGTTTATTGAAAAATCAGTCAACTGGTTAGACAGTAAAAAGCCATCTACCATGTGGAATGAACCCATACTTGACTCTACCGTCGAGGTGACTGAAGCAACATTTCCATAGCTGTCTACGATCGTGAATTGAGTCGTCCCATATTCAGTCGTGGTGTCTTTTCCAGTAACCAGATTAAAATCACCTGCTGGCGCTATACCCATCGATTTATCAGGATTAATCAGAGATGCACGTTGTTTCAGATAGTTTTTATCGAGCAAACTGTTGATACCCTGAGCAGGTAAAGGCACAAAATCAGTATCAGCTACATATTGATCTCGATCTGCGTAAGCCAAACGCTCTGCCTCTGCAACCAAATGAACACCCATCGCATGTGGAACGCCACCTTCATTTTCAACGTTTTTAGGTGGATATTGCGATAAATCAAAATTTTCTAAAATTCCCAATGTTTGAGCAACGGCTATTCCTCCAGAAGATGGCGGTGGCATACTACAAATCAAATAAGCATTTCGATAGGTTTTACAGATCGCTTCGCGCTTCTTGGCTTGATAACTTATTAAATCATTTGTCGTCATTAAGCTTGGCGTAATAGGCGTTTTATTTTCGTCATCTCCAATCGTTTGACCAGCCTTCGCGACAATATTCTGCGCTATTTGTCCTGTATACATTGCATTAGCCCCTTCATTTGCGAGCTTTTTTAAGGTATCACCATATGCTGTATTTTTGAGAATCTCTCCTACAGCATAGGGTGTACCATCCGCTTTAAAATAAGTTTGAACTGCATTTTTATCTAAAGATAAGTTCTTCGAATTGAGTTGAATCGCGTCTGCTAAACGCCCTGAAACAGCAAAACCATTACTCGACAATGTAATAGCACCATTAAACAACTGATTCCATGCTAACTTCCCATGTTCCGAATGTGCCATTTCAAACATTCGCATGACACCTGGGACGCCAATCGATCGACCGCTACGGCGTGTAGTCGGTACAGGCGCTAAAGAATTGGCATCTGCTTGATCTTGTCTCACTAAGTAGTAGGACGTTGCAGCTGCTGGAGCCGTCTCACGTCCATCATAGGCAGTGACTTTATTTGCTTTTGCATCGTAGTACAACATAAAGGCACTACCCGCAATGGTACTAGATTGTGGTTCTACTAATCCCAATACCGCTTGTACAGCAATTGCTGCATCTATTGCTGTACCACCAGATTTCAAGATTTCACAACCCGCTTTGGTAGCTAATGGCGTGTTGGCAACCACCATGTATTGATTTGAATATTTAGTTTTAAGTCCTAAGCGATATCCTGATGCTGGCTCTGGAAATGCTGGATCTCCCATTTGATTCGATCCTACAACAACATTTTTCCCATCTGCTGCCAATGTTGAGCAACTCATTGGATCTTGATCGACAATCACTGAAGATTGTGCCTGATCTGATTGATCATGATTATTACAAGCTGAAAGGGTGAAAATTGATAATATATAGGTTGCGGTGACGATCATTTTCTTTTGCATATATTGAGCTCCGTTCTATAAATATTAAATTTCTTATTAAAATCAAATTGTTTTGCGAATTATAAAACTTACTTACAACACAAAATTACGTCCTTAATGCGACTTAAAACGTAAATAACCTCTCCATCTTAAAGATGTTTAACAATCAACACCAATCAAGAATAGAAATATCAAAATAATTAAGATAATCTAAATTAAATAACGCTCCTCCTTCACTTTCATAAATCAGATCCCACTATGTTAGATTCTTTCCCCAAAACCATTTATGCAATTCAACATCTCGCCTTTGAAGATTTGGGCTCACTAGAAGATATTTTTTATCAGTTGGGTTTTCGAGTCCGTTATTTTGAAGCTGGTATTGATGATTTAAGTAAAGCATTTGAATACACGGGTTTGACCATCATTTTAGGTGGTCCTATCGGTGTTTATGAAGTAAATGATTATCCCTTTTTACAACAAGAAATCGACCTGCTAAAAATCCGTTTAGAAAAAGAACTGCCAACGCTGGGTATTTGCTTAGGTGCTCAACTCATCGCACATGCACTGGGTGCAAAAGTATACCCAGGTCATGCTAAAGAAATCGGTTGGAGTCCTTTAGAAATTCGTTATGCAACCAACAATCTTCTCGCTCCCCTAGCCAACGTTCCTGTGCTGCATTGGCATGGTGATACCTTTAATTTACCTGAACAAGCCATCTTATTAGCCAGCTCAAGTATTTATAGCAATCAAGCTTTCCAAGTCGGCACCAATATTTTAGCTTTACAGTTCCATATTGAAGTAAGCAATGAAAGCCTAGAAAAATGGTTAATTGGTCATACATGCGAACTTCGTAAAGCTCAAGTTGATATTGCTCAATTACGTCAAGACAATCACAGCTATGCCCCTGCTTTAGAACAAGTAGCAGCTGAGATCATGCATAATTTTATGCATCAAATCATTTTAAAATAGACTATACATCTGACTATGATTCAGATTGAATATGCATACTTTCTCTTTGTTGAATTGAACTCATATGAGCCCTTTGCTGAGTATCGCCCTCATCCACTTTTTTGCTTTAATTAGTCCGGGGCCAGATTTCTTCTTTGTCACTCAAAGTGCGATTCGACAGTCTAGATCTCATGCTTTGTGCGCAGCACTTGGTATTTCTTTCAGTATTTTGGTTTGGGCCATTTGTGCGATCAGTGGTTTGCATTATTTATTTCAAAAAATGGCATGGTTACAACAGCTTTTAATGATTTTAGGTGGATTGTATTTGATCTATTTGGGTTACCAAATGGTTCAATCCATTAAAAAACAGAAACAAAGTGCAGCACCGAGCACAGCACAACCTTATACGCCTAAATCTAAAATTACCCTATTACTCCAAGGTTTCCTTACCAATTTGGCAAATCCAAAAGCGTTGCTGTATTTCAGTAGTGTGTTTGCTTTAGGCATTAATTCTGATGCTTCATTAAGTTCGCAAAGTTCATTACTGATTTTAATATGGATTGAAAGTTTGATCTGGTTTGCTGTCGTGGCTTATATTTTTTCGATTGGTCGGATTACTCTGTATTATCAAAAATTCAGCAAATGGATCGATGGCATTACCGGTGGAATCTTTATTAGTTTTGGCTGTTTCTTAATTTTAAATCGAGACTAACTGAGTCCGAACTCTGCAAATACCTTTTAAAGAACATTAAAATACCATTCAAATTAAGCTCAAATACGATTTAGAAGTCATTTATTTGATGCTATTCGAATATCTTTTAGATCAATAAGGTTAAGCTCCTAAAGTCCGAATTTAAGAATACAAGATACATAAAAAAGCCCTTGTACAAACGCACAAGGGCTTTTTAATTTTAACGCTTATTATTTAGCAGCTGGCGCTGTAGCTACAGATGCTTCAGTCGTAATATTCACTGTAATCTTGTCACCTACGTTTGGTACATAACCACCCACGTTAAAAGTTGAGCGATCGAAAGAAGTAGTTGCATTGAAACCAATCGTTTCTGCTTTAGACATTGGATGTACAGCTTGTTTATTCAATACAGCATCCAATACAACAGGTTTAGTCACATCTTTAATAGTCAAATCACCTGTGATTTTATATTTGTTCTTGCTTAAAGCTTGAACTTTAGTACTTTTAAATGTGATATTTGGAAATTTTTCAGCATCAAAGAAATCTGACTTTAACAAGTGCTCGTCCAATGCTTTTACATTGGTATTCAAGCTCGTTAATGGAATAGTCACATTTACAGAGGAATTTGCAGGTTTAGCATTATCAACATTGATTGTGCCTTGGATGTCACTGAAGTTAGCAGATGGCGTTGAAAAACCAAAGTGATTCCAAGTGAAAACTGTAGCTGTATGCGTTGGATCAATTTGATAAGCGACAGGCTTAGCAACACTGAAAGTTGCTACAGATGCTAAAGTTAAACCTAATGTTAATGTTTTTAAATTCATGATTATTTTCTCACTAAGGAATAACAACGAGTGTATACGAATTTTAATTTTGATCAGGTCTATGGTTAAGACATTATGTTCCATCTATAGAACACTAAAACATATCTATTCTTAATTTAAAGTTTATATTGGATAAATCCAGTTTTTTTTGCGAGTTTATCGTATAAGGTTTGTGCATTAATATTGTCTTGGTGTGTGAGCCAATACACACGATCACACTGTCTAAGCTGGGTGTGATTTTGCACATGCTCGATCAGATGACGTGCGATACCCTTGCCACGATGAGCCTCTTGTGTAAATAAATCCTGCAAATAGGCATAGGGTTTTAAGGTCCAACAACTGTCATGCTCAATCACGTGAACAATTCCAACCACTTCACCATTCAATACAGCCACAAAACCATACATATGTTCATATTGCGCTTGCGATAGCTTAGCCCATGTATTTTTTGTGACATCATCAGAGATTTCTGTTTGGTAAAATGCTTGATAGCCTTTCCATAATTTCTGCCAAGAGGTCTCATGCGAAACATGTAATGCTTGAACTGAGATATCGTTATTCATTTTTATTCCTTCCCTGTTATTCTTGTACAATTAAAAAAATAATTAACTATGACTTTTAGATTTATTCTCAAAAATAAGTCAATAATTCTAATTATCTAATTACTAGCGTTCTTGAGTCATTTCATAAAACATACTAACGTTCGGTATTTCCATATTCCCGCCGTCCCTCCAGAAGGATAAGGCATTTTTGTATATCAAGTTATTGCCACATAATGATCTTTTTTGATTTATGAAAAATAGCTAACATCTAGATTAGGGCATATATACAAACTTATATAGAATCAATTAAAATTTTAGCAACATTAAAAATACTTTTTACTATAAATAAGAGAAACACATGAAATTATTACATTATTTTTTATCGATTATTTTTATAACCTCTTCAACAATAGTTATAGCAAAACCAGCTCAATTCTATAAACCCTATAAAAGTAAGATTGATGTTGAAAATATTCAACCCAAAAAGTATGAATTAGGAAATATCAATGTAACTTTATCAAGTAAAAAAGAAGCTATAAATTTCTTAACGCAAGAAGAAATTCATGCAAGATACATTCAAAAACTGACTGAAGAGTTAAAAAATAATAATTTACTAGCCGATGAGCAAACGATTAAACCAATTACTCTAAACTTTGACATTCAACAAAAGCGTATTTTTGCAGGAGAAGATCTCGAGTTTATAAGTCCTAAAATTGTAGGCAAATATGCGCATAGCACATTAATATACCAATCCAATTTAAAATATAATAATCAAGAGCTTGCTGAACTAAACCAGAGTGAAGTACTATCAATCGGTAAGAAAGGTAGTTTGAGTAAAATCATACGCGATTTATCAGGAAAAGGTAAGCCTGAAAATGAATTAGAAGATATAGATGCTTTTGCACACTATATGATTAATCAAATACCCAAATAGATAAAAAATTAAAGCCCTTTTCAGGGCTTTTTTATAACAACTTTAAAGCTTCTTCACCAATACACGATCAACTTGCTTACGACCGGAAGTCGTTTCACGGTTTTGACGGCGCACTTTAATAATCTTGTCTTCTTCCATATCTTTCAACAAAAGAACAACAGCGACCATGCTTTCTAAAGATAGATCTTGGCCAATCCACTTCTCTTCACCCGCATCCATTAAGGTAATTTCATCACTAATCTGGTTATACAGGCTCATATTTCCTCACTTGTGACATATAAACATCACACTAAAATTTATACCGAATAAATGGCGTGAACATTATACGCGTTATTGGAGTATTAAAGCAGAATTTTGCTCGCCATCTGATAGAACAAAAAAAGCGCTCCTTACGAAGCGCTCTTCCAATGACTTAATCTATACGATTAAGCTGTAATTTCTTGTACCGCTGCAACAACTGCTTCAGTTGTAATACCAAAGTGTTGGTACAAATCTTTTGCTGGTGCAGATTCGCCATAAGTAGTCATCCCGATCACACGACCGTCAAGACCCACAAACTTCCACCAGTAATCCACATGTGCAGCTTCAACAGCAACACGCGCACGGATTGCAGCAGGTAGAACGGCTTCGCGATAAGCTGCATCTTGCTTCACAAACTCTTCAGCACATGGCATAGACACGACACGCACGCCTTCAAGCTGAGCATATGCTTCCATAGCAAGTGATACTTCAGAACCAGTCGCAATAATGATTGCTTTCAATTCACCTTTTTCTTCAGCCAATACATAACCACCTTTCGCAACATCTGCAATTTGAGCATCTGTACGGGTTTGGAATGGTAAGTTTTGACGAGAGAAGATCAGTGCAGAAGGACCTTCAGAACGTACAAGTGCAGATTTCCAAGAAATCGCTGCTTCTACGGTGTCACATGGACGCCATGTGTTTAAGTTCGGTGTACCACGTAATGACGCAATTTGCTCTACAGGCTGATGTGTAGGACCATCTTCACCTAAACCAATCGAGTCATGTGTATATACATGGATCACACGTTGCTTCATTAACGCAGACATACGCACTGCATTACGCGCATATTCCATAAACATAAGGAATGTAGCGACATAAGGTACGAAACCACCGTGTAGTGCAACACCATTGGCAATCGCAGTCATACCAAACTCACGCACGCCATAATGTACGTAATTACCCGCTGGATTATCTTGTACACCTTGGCAACCTTTCCAAAGTGTTAAGTTTGAACCTGCAAGATCAGCAGAACCACCCAACATTTCAGGAAGTAATGGACCAAACGCTTGAAGCGTATTTTGGCTTGCTTTACGTGTTGCAATCGTTTCAGCTTTTGCATTGGTTTCAGCGATGAACGCATCCGCTTTTGCAACAAAATCAGCAGGTAAATCACCTGACATACGACGCTTGAGTTCTGCTGCTTCTGTTGGATATTTTGCAGCATATGCAGCAAAAGTTTCATTCCAAGCGGCTTCTGACTCAGCCCCTTTGTCTTTGGCATTCCAAGCGGTATAAACATCAGCAGGAATTACAAACGCTTCATCTGTCCAGCCTAAAGCTTGACGAGTTAATACGATTTCGTCATTGCCTAAAGGTGCACCATGGCAATCTTCTTTACCTTGTTTATTTGGTGAACCCAAACCAATCACTGTTTTACAAATGATTAATGTTGGTTTTGCAGTTTCAGCTTTCGCTTCTAAAGTAGCAGCACGTAATGCTTCTGAATCATGACCATCAACTTTAAGGACTTGCCAGCCATATGCCAAGAAACGTTGCTCTGTATCGTCAGAGAACCAACCTTCTACTTCACCGTCAATTGAGATACCGTTATCATCATAGTAAGCAAGTAACTTACCTAGACCCAATGTACCCGCCAATGAACATGCTTCATGCGAAACACCTTCCATTAAGCAGCCATCACCCAAGAAGCAATAAGTAAAGTGATTCACAACTTGAATGTCATCTTTGTTAAATTGTGCAGCTAAAGTTTTCTCAGCAAGCGCAAAACCAACGGCGTTCGCAATACCCTGACCTAAAGGACCAGTGGTCGTTTCAATACCCGGTGCATAACCCAATTCAGGATGACCTGGAGTTTTAGAATGCAATTGACGGAAAGATTTCAAATCATCAATTGAAAGCTCATAACCCGTTAAATGTAACAATGCATAATGAAGCATTGATCCATGACCATTAGACAATACAAAACGGTCACGGTTCGCCCATTGTGGATTTGACGGGTTGTGATTTAAGAATTCACGCCATACGACATCAGCAATATCAGCCATCCCCATTGGTGCGCCTGGATGTCCAGAGTTTGCTTTTTGCACAGCATCCATTGCTAATACACGAATTGCATTAGCAATACGACGTTCATTCAGCGGGGTTGTCATAGATCAGAGTCCGATATATTAAAAGATGAAAAGTTGAATTAAATTCAAAACTGCGCATATTGTCTTAAAAAAATGAGACAGCGTAAAGACTAGAGACTAATATTTAACTCAATCAAGGGTAAAAAGCTCGAATGAGTGAATTATACTACAGCTTGAAGATGAATTTAATGGGTATTTACCCCAAACTTATGCTTTCGATTTATACATGACCATACATGTAAAATTAAATCAGTAGATTAATTAAACTGCCAAAAACCAGCGAAGTACAATACAGTTTCAATTTTTAAAAAATATTATACATTTAATGTGATTAACCCATCTATAAGGCTCATAGAAACCAAATGTCCATTTATTGAGCTCAATATCAGATAAAAATACAACTAAATGAAATAATTTCATGCTTTTTAGTCAGGTTAAGCTAGTTCAAAAGTCTAACTCGATGTAACATATTGCGTCTTTTGAATTAACTGTGATAGGACTTATGCGCGAGTACGCTGTATTTACTTCAGAATCTGTAAGCGAAGGTCATCCAGATAAAATGGCTGACCAAATTAGTGATGCTATTTTAGATGCCATCTTGAAAGAAGACCCGTATGCGCGGGTTGCTTGTGAAACGCTTGTCAAAACAGGTGCTGTTGTTCTTGCAGGTGAAATCACCACAACTGCAAATGTAGACTTTGAAGCTGTTGTTCGCCAAACGGTTAATGATATTGGCTACAATCATTCTGATTTAGGCTTTGATGGTTCAACCTGTGCTGTCATCAACATGATCGGTAAACAGTCACCCGAGATTGCACAAGGTGTAGATCGTCAGAAACCTGAAGATCAAGGTGCTGGTGACCAAGGTCTAATGTTCGGTTATGCGAGTCGCGAAACTGATGTCTTAATGCCTGCGCCTATTTCCTATGCGCACCGCTTGATGGAAAAGCAAGCTGAATTGCGTCGTAATGGGCAGTTGTCTTGGTTGCGTCCTGATGCCAAAAGCCAAGTTACTTTCGCTTATGAAAATGGTAAACCAGTTCGTTTGGATGCTGTCGTACTATCGACTCAACATGATCCTGATATCTCACAAGCTGATCTAAAAGAAGCAGTAATTGAAGAGATTGTTAAAAAAGTCATTCCTGCAGACATGTTCCATACAGATACTAAATTCCATATCAATCCAACAGGTATGTTTGTGATTGGTGGCCCTGTAGGTGACTGTGGTTTAACAGGTCGTAAAATCATTGTTGATACTTACGGTGGTATGGCTCGTCACGGTGGTGGTGCTTTCTCTGGTAAAGATCCTTCGAAAGTTGACCGCTCTGCTGCTTACGCTGGTCGTTATGTTGCAAAAAATATTGTTGCTGCTGGCTTGGCTGAGAAGTGTGAAATTCAAGTTTCTTATGCTATTGGTGTTGCTGAACCAACATCTATTTCAATTAATACTTTTAATACCGCTAAAGTATCAGAAGATTTAATTATTGCTTTGGTTCGTGAGCATTTTGACTTACGTCCATACGGTATTACTCGTATGCTTGACCTAATTCAACCGATGTACAAGCAAACTGCTGCTTATGGACATTTTGGTCGTGAAGGTTCAGATACTGCATTTACATGGGAAAAAACCGATAAAGTCGAAGCGCTTAAGTCTTCGGCAGGTTTCTAAATGCGTGAGATTTAGCTTTCTAAATCCACGCTAATATTCTATAAAAAAAGCTCACAATCGTGAGCTTTTTTTATGTTTTCCCCTCTCAACCAACCTTTGCTGAATCACAGAAAAGGTGTATTCGACTTTATTCAACCTGTATGTTTATTATTTTGATTTAAACTATCTAATAATGATTTTTGCGTAGGAACACTTTGATGATCCTGTAAATAAATTTGTGCGCCTTTGAAAGCCACGGTGACGATCAAACAAGCGGCAAGACAAAACAACCAGAACCCATAAGGTGTTCTAATATTTTGAGAGCCACATTCTGTACATATTTTTTGTCCTGAAGCGACAACCTTGTCACAACAAGCGCAATGATATTGATAGTGCATATTTAAACTCCTCTATGACTATATAAAAATTATTTTTATACTTATTTGCTGAGTGAATTTTACTCAATTTTTAGTGTATTCACTATATATGACATTTTCAACAAAATACGATGACCTAAGTGTCATTATTTTATTATTTAAGACAAATGGTTGATTTAAAACATTCTTTAACTATTCTTAAGAATTTAAAAAATGTAAGAATTTTTAACTTTAACGTTACAATTACCGCTTTTATAGCTCACTTATATACATGAATGAAGTGAGTTCAAATTGAAATTCTGAAGATTTAAAAACCTCAAATCTTTTAAATATAAATAAATTCTCAATTGTACTTTACTTAAACCAAATGAATATTTTGAAGAATACTGTAAAATAAACAAATTCGATGGAGTTTCAAAATGGTTCAATTAATCAAAAAAGGCGGTTTAAGAGAGCGTGCAAATCGTAGTCGCAGCTATCAAGGTTCAGAAAATACTGAAACGACTTTAAAACCCAATACCTATCCGCAGAGTAATAAAAAGGAGGAATTGTCTCCCCCTTCTAATGAACAATCCCAATACTTGCTAGATACCGACTCAAATTCTGATTTAAGTTCAAATTCTCCAAAATAAGCTTAATCCATCGACCCACAACCAAATGGCAAAAAACAAAAATAATAGGCCAGAAATAATATCAATATAAACAGCTGAATTTTGATATAGATTTTTAATTTTTGGCATCGAGATGATGAGCATCAACAATGTAAAAACAATGAGCGTTTGTATTGGAATAATCAACGCCAATTGAGTTTTCAAATGTATTGAAGCAGACGAGCTGAGTGCCAATGAAAATACACTACTAAAATAAATCAGCGTTTTAGGATTGGATAAATTGGTGAATAATCCCAATAAAAAATAGTTAGACTCAGATTCAATATTTTTCAATTCATTGTTTTTAAATTCATTGTTTTTAAATTCAGTATTTTTCAATTCAGCAGTTTTAAGTTGATTGTCTAACTGATTATTTCCCCAATTAACAGATTGTTTATAGCTTTGAACTCCGCCTTTAAACATTGCCCATCCCATTCGCGCTAAGAACACACCACCGATGAGCATCAATACCGTCTGAATCCACGGAAATTGTGTAACCAGTACGGTAAAACCCACCAGAGTTAAAAACACCCACAGCATGATTCCAACGGAAATACCCAAAATTATTTTAAAAGCATTTTTTCTGGTCGTTGTGGCTGCACTTTTGGCAATCAGTAAAATATCGGGGCCTGGGCTCAATTGAGCGACAAAATGTAAGAGACAAATCGTGAGAAGCAAAGACATATACAGAAAGCGATTATTTACAAAAGCGTATTATAACGTGAGGAAAAAATTCAAGATGAATTAAACTTTATTTTTATTTTCATTTACCTCATATGTTTTATTTTTAATGACCTCAATAGACTTCTTTTAAAATTAATTATTCACATAACATACTATTCATCCAACATACTCATCATGAGTATTCGCTCATCCTAAACTGCTCCCACACGGAGAAGGTATTTTACGTATCAATTTATTACTACTTAATGATCGTTTTTTGACTTATGAAAGAGATCTAATAAAGAATAAAAAAACTGAATCAAATGATTCAGTTTTTAGGATGAAGTGAATAGATGACAAATAATTATTTATTCACATCTTTCATTTCAATTTTTTTGGCATCAGGCGTGATTTCACGTGCTTCACCATCAATGATCGTAGAGTCATTTGGACGGCCACCTTGTTGGTTTTGCATATCTTGCATCTGACGCATAATATCTGCAAATGGATTTGGTCCTTGAGCATTACCGCCCATTCCACCCATGCCATTCATATCGCCCATCATACCACCCATCATTTTTTCCATCATGGCTTGCTGACGTTTCATCATGGTTTTCATTGCCATGGCTTTGAAAGCAGTCTGAACGGGTGGAATCAAAATAAGCAAGGCGATGACATCAGTCATTAGACCGGGAATCATCAAAAACAGTCCCGAAATAATTTTAGGTAAATTATTGGTCAGGTTCGGATCAGCGCTCATTTGCCCTTGTTGCATTTGCTGCATCTGTGGCATGAGTGCCGCAGCATGAGAACGGATCATATTCAAACCAATAAAGAAGGCAGCAATAAACCAGAAGAATACGTACCACATACTTCCGACGAGATCACCTACTCCGATCCATACGAATATTTCTAGTACCAAGCCGATTAAAACAATAAGAGCTAATTTCATGGAAAGTAATCTAATCTCAACAAAATAGTGAAGTATGGGTAATCATCTGCTTAATCTGTATCAAGCTTTTTTCATACGCTTATGTAACAATATGGGCATTATTGTATTTTTAAAGTCCTTGCATGTCATTAATTATTGGAATTGATCCAGGTTCTCGCTTAACAGGGTACGGAATCATTCAAAAAGACGGTCAAAAATTAATTTTTGTTGATGCAGGAACGATTCGCACAGAATCACCCGATATGCCAGAACGTTTAAAACGTATTTTCGCGGGTATTGATCGAATCGTCAAATTTCACGGTCCAACTGAAGCTGCCGTTGAACAAGTTTTTATGGCTGTGAATCCAGACTCTGCGTTGAAACTCGGTCAAGCGCGCGGCGCAGCCATTGCAGCCCTAACCTTCTCAGATTTAAAAATCGCTGAATATACTGCACGTCAAATTAAACAGTCTGTGGTCGGCTACGGCGCAGCGGATAAAGAACAAGTACAAATGATGGTTATGCGTATTTTGAATCTCAGTATTAAACCTCAGTCTGATGCTGCAGATGCCTTGGCTGCGGCAATTTGTCATGCACATGCTTCAGGAAGTATGAGTAAAATGGCTGTGCTTAATGCTCTTGGTGGTATGGCACGAGGCAGAAGTCGATCATCTACACGACGTCGTTAAACTTATTCTACAACTCTACGATCGCAATTATGCCTATATATGTGAATCGAAATAGATTAATAATGCCTTTAAATAACAACTAACCCAAATATTCATTGATTCAAACTTCGAAATGACTAGTCCTCGAAATAACTTGACCTTGAATTAATTAAACAGCAAATGATTTAAAGTACTGGTTATTAAAGCTGCAAATGATTTAAGGTCTTGGTTATTTAAACTGCCAATTATTTAAATTATGATTTATTCAAATATTGTTGGGTATCTTTTTTAATTTCTTTCAAATTAGGCTGTTTCGGATAAGTAATTGTTACTCGTCTTCCAAAACTACGAAAATTCTTTTTTTGATTTGGATCAACTCTAATCACGATTAATTCATCAGGTTCATTGCGATAATTCATTTCACAGATGATGATGCTGTCATTTTTTTCCATGACATGATATTGAGGAAATGCTTTTTTGATCGTGTCTATAAATGAACCATTTTTTTGTGTCGTTGATGATTTCTGCGTGTACAACACCATGATAAAACAGAACAAGACGACGATCGCAACAATAAGATATTTATCCATTTAATTTATGCTCCACATCTGGATCTGAATTGACAACTTCATAAATCGCCTCATGCATTTGATGTGCTTGTAATCCCCGCATTCCTCCCCGAGCCAAATAATCACCAGCCAAAGCGTGCAAAGTCACAATTTCATGTAACTGAATCTGATGACCCAGCTGTCCTTTTAAACTAGCAATCATCCCTGCGAGCACATCGCCCATTCCCCCAGTTCCCATGCCTGCATTTCCTGCCGTGCAAATCCACAACTCATCTTCTAAAATCAAACTGCCTGAACCTTTGAGTACCCATTGCCCTGCATATTGATCTTTTAAAGAATAAATGGCTTTAAAGCGATCAGACTCAATATCTTGAACCGAACAGTTTAACAATTTTGCGGCTTCACCCGGATGAGGTGTCGCATAGGTCTGCTCTTTTAATGATGTCGGATATAATGCTAAAAACCATAAAGCATCCGCATCTAAAACCACATCTAAATCAGAACAATTTAATAACGGGAACCATTTTAAATAATGTTGCTCCGCCCAAGTATCACGTCCTAGTCCCATGCCGAAACTAACCGCATCGACTTGATCAATCAAATTTTGAAGATCAATGTCGTTCAGTGCATTGATATCACGCAGCATAATATTTGGCGCACGCGCTAAAATTGCAACATGGTGACTTGCATGACAAACCACGGTAACTTTACCTGCACCCGCACTAAATGCCGCCTCCGCAGCCATCATGACCGCTCCGCCCATATCAATGTGACCACCTATCACCAACACATGCCCATAACTTCCTTTGTGACCAAAAGCTTGGCGTTGTGGCAAATGAATAGCGGTCGGTGATAGTTTTGCGATTTCTTTTAATGCCGAATCTTGAGGAATAAGTGAAATAAGTTTAATTTTTGCAGAGTATTCTTTCCCTTGGCCTGTAAATAAACCCGACTTTAAGCCTAAGATTGTAAATGTTAAATCTGCTTTAACGGCGCAAGCTAAAGCCTGTCCCGTATTGGGATTTAATCCACTCGGAATATCTATTGAAACTTTTAAACCTGTTTGTTGATTGAATAAGTGAATAATCCTTTGCCAACTTTCATCTAGGTTACGATTTAAACCAATACCCATAAGTGCATCTATGTGGCAGTCATATTCACGTTTTAAATCGAAATGATGATAGATGCTGATATTATTTTTTTGAGCATATTGATAGGCCGAATGCAAATCAGCTGAGCGGCCTAAGTCCGTTGCATGGACATCAACCTGATAACCAAACTGTTTCAGGTATGAAGCGATGAAATAGCCATCTCCTGCGTTATTGCCTTTGCCGCACCACACGGCGACCCTATATCGTGATTTGTTTTTAGAGATTGATGATTTTAGTCTAGATTCAAATACATCTTGAAGTTGCTGAGCAATTGCCCAGGCAGCCTGTTGCATTAATCCCAAGGCACTATTTTGTGCAGCAAACCAGCGTTGCTCCCATGCTTGTATATCTTGGCTATGATAAACTTGCTGATGCATTTTCTTCCCTATATATAATATTATGTCGGCAACCACAGCTTCACAAAATATTCCAGTACAAGCCCTTGATCCAATTGCTTTAAAAGCATGGATCAAAGAACAAGCTTTAAGCTTGGGCTTTGCTGATTGTGTCATTGCCAAACCAGATGCTCAAGCAGAATTACCACGTTTAAAAGAATATCTAAAACGTGGTTACCATGGTGACATGAAATTTTTAGAAGAAAATTTAGAAAAACGAGCAGATCCGACCTTACTGCTTCCAAACACTAAAAGCATTATTTGTGTACGTATGAATTACTTGGTCGAAACACCAAAACCGCGTTACGTGCCTGATGAACCGAACTCAGCCATTATCGCGCGCTATGCGCGTGGGCGTGATTATCACAAAGTCATGCGTGGTCGATTAAAAACACTGGCGACACAAATTAAAGAAAAAGTTGGGGATTTTGAATCACGCCCTTTTGCGGATTCGGCTCCTATTTTCGAGAAATCTTTGGCTGAAAATGCGGGAATGGGCTGGACTGGTAAACACACTTTACTTATTAATAAAAAATCAGGATCATTTTTTGTCTTAGGTGAGTTATTTACTTCTTTAGACTTAGCTTTTGATTCACCTGCAACATCACATTGTGGCTCGTGTACTGCTTGTATTGATATTTGTCCAACCCAAGCTATTGTTGAACCCTATATGTTAGATGCACGAAAATGCATTGCATATTTAACCATTGAATTTCAAGGGGTTATCCCCCTCGAACTTAGACGTGGTATTGGTAACCGTGTGTTTGGATGCGATGACTGCCAGTTAATTTGTCCATGGAACAGCTTTGCAAAAAAAGCCACTATTGATGATTTTAATCCCCGTCATGGACTGGATCATGCAAGTTTGTTGGAGTTATGGCAGTGGGATCTAGAGACCTTTTTATTACGTACAGAAGGTAGTCCTTTGCGTAGAACAGGTTATGAAAGCTTTATGCGCAATATTGCTATAGGCTTAGGAAATGCACCCTATTCTCAACAGATTCAGAATGAATTAATTGCTAAACGTGAAACGCAAAGTGAACTTGTGCAAGTCCATATTGATTGGGCTATTGATGAACAATTACTCAAAAGAAAATAAGTTATGGCATTCCACACATATAATCGTTCGATGAATTAAAAATGGAATCTGGCATTTTCGAAACCAAAATATGTGTATGTTGACTTTTTAGCTTCATATTCGCAGAATTTATCATTTTAAAAAATAACTTTGTAACTAACTCGTGTTGATTCATGCTAACTTTGCAACTAAATCGATAATTCTTAAAATCAATAAAATTAGCAATAATGATTATTTTTTCAAGCCAATAATGTCATTTTTTACGCTTTGCATCTGCTCAAAATCGAGTATGATCAAATACATCGGTTTAAAACTTTATGGATATAACATGCAAATACGCAATGATTGGACGCGTGAAGAAATTCAAAAACTTTATGAGCAACCGTTTTTAGATTTAGTTTTTCAAGCTCAAACTGTTCATCGTCAGAATTTTGAAGCCAATGCCATTCAAGTGAGTACACTACTTTCAATCAAAACGGGTAAATGCCCTGAAGATTGCAAATATTGTTCTCAATCTGCACGTTATGATTCTAAGTTAGAAGCTGAAAAACGCATTGCGGTTGAAAAAGTTATTCAAGAAGCTAAAGAAGCGGTCGCTTCTGGTTCTTCACGTTTCTGCATGGGTGCAGCTTGGCGTAATCCACATGAACGTGACATGCCTTATGTTCTTGAAATGGTCAAAGAAGTAAGAGCTTTGGGTTTAGAAACCTGTATGACTCTTGGCATGCTCAATCAATCTCAAGCTGAACGACTCAGAGACGCAGGTCTGGATTATTACAATCATAATTTAGATACCTCACGAGAATATTATCCAAATGTGATCACCACTCGTACTTTTGATGATCGTTTAGATACATTAGACGTGGTGCGTCAAGCCGGTATGAAAGTATGTAGCGGTGGAATTGTCGGTTTAGGTGAAGACACGAAAGATCGTATTGGTTTACTCCATGAATTAGCAACGCTACCGATCCAGCCTGAATCTGTTCCAATCAATATGCTTGTTCCGATCGAAGGGACGCCTTTGGCTGACGTGGAAAAACTAGATATTACTGAATGGATTCGCACCATTGCAGTTGCACGTATTATTATGCCAAAAAGCTATATTCGCTTATCTGCAGGTCGAGAGTCTTTGTCTGACGCGGATCAAGCAATGGCCTTTATGGCGGGCGCGAACTCACTATTTTCTGGTGAGAAATTACTAACAACGCCTAATGCAGGCGAAGGTCGTGATAAACAGCTCTTTAATAAACTGGGGCTAATCGTTGAAAAAGCGAAGCCAACCATTGGAGAACTCACCATTGACGCAATGGCGAGTTAATTCAACTCTGTCCGATCAAAGCTGTCCGATCAAAGCGAACCTATCAACTCAGATCTACGAACCCTGATCTATAAACATAAAAAGCCCGCATGGGCTTTTTATGTTTTCGGAATCGTATACGTCGCTGGCGTTTAATTCTATTTGCGCATAACTTTTAAAGTGAAGTGATTAAAATGCCATATTGAGCATTTAAATAATCCCCTTTCTTAATACGGTCTGTGCCATTTGCATGATGAACGTGTAATTCTTGGATCGTTGCATCATATTCAAATGATTCATAGCAATCTTGATGATGGACCAACCAGTTAAGCGTATCAATCAAATTATCATCTACAATATACGTTTCAGCACTAAAATCTTTAGACATCTTTAATATTTATTTCAAATTGAATCATTATATAACATCTCTCTTGGCTCTCTCACCTCATAGGATTTTAAGCAATATAAGAAAAATTAGACTCTCATTCGTTTCGACAAAGAGGCATGAAAGAATCATCAATAAAGAAGTTCTTTTGATAGAGTTCTTTTAGGATTCGGATTTAAATAATATTTTAAAATAAAAACATAACTTACACTTTAAAACAAAGACTTAACTCGCTTTTTGGTAGTACGGAACAGACCCATTGATCGTAGTTCGATGCATAATACGATGAGCATCACCATAATCAAACAGCGCTTTATGTTGTGTACAACGATTATCCCAAATCGCAACATCCCCTTCTTGCCATTGCCACCTTAAATGAAATTCATCTTTTACTGCATGTTGAAATAAGAACGCTAATAACTCATTGCTTTCAAATTCCGACAATTCATTTATTTGCGTGGTAAAACCTTGGTTTACAAAGAGTATCGGTTGGGCTGTAACAGGATGACTGCGAACAACTGGATGGATGATAGGCGGATTTTTCTTAAAAGTTTGAATCAACTTTTCATAACTTTCAGGTGTTTGGCCAAAGCGCTCCAGCGGAAAGGATTTTTTTATATCATGCGTTGCTGTTAAATCACGCAGTTTGTCTTGCAATTCAGGGTTGAGTGCATTAAAAGCGGCTGTACCACTGGCCCATAAGGTATCACCACCAACGTCAGGAATTTTAATCGCTTGTAGCACACAGCCCAGCGGCGGTGTTTGACTAAAACTGACATCTGTATGCCACAGTTCATTATCGCGCAAATCTAGTTTATGGCTATCCAATACAATAACTTCAGGAGAGCTGGGTATCGCCGGATAAATGGGATGAATATGCAAAGACCCAAACGTTTTTGCCAATTCAACTTGAGCATCTGATTTGAGCTGCTGCTTTCTAAAAAAGATCACTTGATGATTAAGCAATGCATCCTGTATTTTTTGAATCATGCTGGAATCTACGTGATTCAGATCCACACCATGAACAATTGCACCAATACTTGGTTTTATCTTCTCTATTTCAAATGACATTCTTCTGCTCCCAACTTCTGTTCTCTAACATCTGTTCTTCAACTTTTCTTAACTAAACGTTCCCTTAAAACCTAATAACCGCATTGCTTAAAACTGTTGACCATACCAAGGTGCCAATTGCTTCTGTATCCACCTTAAAAATAACTCAAAACTCACCGCCACAAATGCAATGACAATAATGCCGAGAATCACAGTATCGGTAATGAGGAACTGAGCTGCCGATTGCACCATAAAACCAATACCTCGATCTGCTGCAACCAGTTCAGCAGCCACCAGCGTTGACCAGCCAACTCCTAAACCGATACGAATCCCTGTAAGAATATGCGGTAACGCCGTGGGTAAAATCACAAAGCGTAGGACTTGAACGCGTGTTGCGCCTAAAGACAATGCTGCACGTTCACGATTCTGCTGATGGCTCAATACACCATGCGTTGTACTGATAATTACAGGTGCGAGAATAGAGAAGAAAATCAGTAAAATTTTGGTCGTTTCTCCAATACCAAACCAAATGACCAATAATGGTAAATATGCCAACGGTGGAATCGGTCTTAATAACTCAACCAAAGGATCTAAAACTGCACGAGCCCACTTATTCAATCCCATCCAAAGACCAATTGGAACGCCCAGAATAATTGCAGCAAGTAATGCACTAAATACACGACCAATACTTTCAGCTAAATGTTGCCAGAGTGTGGCTTTCATAAATCCCTGCTGACTGACCTGAATAAACTTTTGCCATACGGCTTGCGGGCTTGGTAAGAATAATTCAGGAACCCAATGTAAAGCGCTAATCGTGAACCAGATCAATAATAAGCTTAAAACACTGAGAATACTGAGAAAAAGACTGGCGTGCTTTTTTAAGCGCTGAAAACTATTGAATGACAGAACTTTATTGGTTTTAGCTCGATCAAGATTTTTTTGACTCGAAATGTTTTGCTGAGCAACTTTTTGACTTTGAATACTCATGTCAACACCTCTGAATCTAATTTTTGAGATTTTAAGCGTTCAAAAAGCTGTTCACGTAACTTGATAAATTGTTGATCCGACTTAATAGAGCGAATCGACTCTCCATGACGATAGCGTTCTGCAAAATCAAGATGAAGTGTTTCTACAATCGTTCCAGGATGAGCCGTCATTAACACCAATTGATTACTTAATAACAGCGCTTCTTCAATATCATGTGTAATTAAGAAAAACCCTTTATTTTCTTTAATCCATAAGTTCAATACAAACTCTTGCATATTTTCTCGGGTAAAAGCATCCAAGGCTGCAAAAGGTTCATCTAATAAAATAAAGGGTGCATGACTAATCAACGCTTGAGCGATACCCACTCGCTGTTTCATTCCACCTGAAAGTTCCCAAATATTCGATTTATAAACATGAGATAAACCGACTGTACTCAAAATAGCGTCTACTTGACGCTGAATCTCTGCTTCTTTCAAGCCTTTCATTTTCAATGAAAATCCAACATTTTCCGATACATCTAACCAAGGCAATAAAGCATGCTCTTGAAATACAACTGCTCGGCGTGCATCGGGTTGCAAAAAAACCTGATCATCAATTTTCACCTTCCCAGAACTAGGTTGTTGAAAACTTGCCAAGATATTTAACAAGGTGGTCTTACCGCATCCCGACTCACCCAAAATCACGGTTAAAGAAGACTCAGGTATATCTAAATAAATATCTTTTAAAACAGGAACGGATTGATTCGGATAGCTAAGCGTAATATTTTCAGCTTTTAGGATACTCATTCTGATCATCCTTATGGAGTTAAAAATGCAGAAGTAACATTGCTTTGATATTCAGTTTTTAGCTTGTCAACTTTGCCTTGTGACTTCAAAAAAGTCGCCGTATCTTGAATATTCTGAGCAAACTGATTTGAAAAAAGATCAATCTGTTGCTGCTGATTCAAATAAATATTTCCAGAGAGTAATAAGGGAATATCTTTGACGTCTGAACCGGTCAGTTCAGCAATACTTTGAATATTCTTATCGTTAGATTGAAATAATTGAGGATCTGCATTGTAAGCATCAATCTGCTCCAGTGAGGTTTTCACAAATGATTTTAAGAATTCTGGATTTTTTGCTGCAAAATCTTTGCGTACAACCCATACATCAAATGTTGGTGAACCCCAATCTGCCACTTGCTTTGAATCCACTAAAACTTTACCTGTTGCTGTAGCTTTGCTTAATGCAGGCTCCCATACATAAGTGGCATCAATATCCCCACGTTCCCAAGCTGCTGAAATTTCAGGAGGTCTTAAATTGATCACTTTGACTTGTTCATCAGAAATCTGCCAATACTTTAAGGCAGACAATAAGCTGTAATGTGCAGTTGATACAAAAGGCACTGCTATTGTTTTACCCATTAAATCTTGTGGGTTTTGAATACCTGATTTATTACTGACAACCAATGCTTCTGAGCCGCCTAATTTTGAAGTAACGAAAAACACTTCTATGGGTAAATCTTTACTGGCAGCAGCTGCCAATGGGCTCGTCCCTATATTTCCGATACTGACATCACCAGACGCGAGTGCATTCACCACATCTGCGCCTGTATCGAATTTTTTCCATTGGATTGCTTGTTGGCTATTTTTTTCGTAGTCGCCATTAGCTTGAGCAACTTTAGTTGGATCAACGCCAGTCTGATAAGCGATAATAATCTGATGACTCGAATTTAAGTTCGCACTTTGAGGTGCAGTGTCTCGGTTATTTTGATAAAAAACAAAGGCAATAATGGCAATCACGACAATTGCAGAAATAATTAAAGGTTTAGTTTTACGACTCATTTTTATAGATTCATCTTTCAATTTTATTATATGCTAATTATTTTTCTATAGCGTTAAAAGCAACTATTTAATGGTATTAAATCTTTTATTTGTATTTAACAAATAGTGATTTTCATATGAAATTTAATTCATAATTAAAACTATTCATCTATACTTTTAAATAAATTTCTATATTCAAATAAAATCTAATAATTTTTTTATTTTAATTCTTATATTATCTATGTATTTAAATATTCATTATTATTGATTCAAAAATATCTCTATTAAATCAATACTGAATTATTATTATTTTAATTTTATGAACATTTATGACTACACTGAATCAACCCCACATCGAAACAAATTTACAACATCAACAAAATGAAAATTCTAGCCAGATCAATCACGTTTGGGGACAAGGCCCAAGCCAGCGTTATGATGAATTAGCGTCTCACTTTCGACCTATTTTCAAGAAAATTAAAACCTCCACACTACATCGTGAGAGAAATCACATTTTGGCATTTGAACAAATTCAATGGTTAAAAGACGCGGGGTTTACGCGTTTACGCTTACCTAAATCTGCACATGGTTTTGATGCCAGTATTCCTGAGCTATTTGCACTTTTGATTGAACTTGCAGAGGCAGATGCTAATTTACCTCAAGTTTTACGCGTTCATTTTGGTTTTATCGAAGATGTTTTATTAAGTTCGAATCAAGATTTTAAAAACTTTTGGATAAAACAACTTTCAAAGGGTGAAACCATAGGCAGTGCATGGTCTGAAGGAGGCAATGAATCTATCGATCATTTTAATACGCATATTTCTAGAAATGAAAATGGTGACCTCATTTTGAATGGTCAGAAATATTACACCACAGGCAGTTTTTATGCAGATTGGATTGATGTGGGTATTCAAGATCTCGACGGAAATTCAGCCTCGATTATTGTTTCAAAAAAATCGTCAGGGCTCACAGTAATTGATGATTGGAACGGCTTTGGTCAAGTACTGACGGCCAGTGGTACAACTCAATTCAATAATGTCATTGTAGATGAAAAAAATATATTGTTTGAAAATACCCGTTTCAAATATTCCACTGCTTTTTATCAACTCATCCAACTGGCGATTATGTCGGGTCTTGCACGTGCAGCGACATATGATGTTTCTCATGCTGTTCAAAAGCGTGATCGCAATTATAGTCATGCAAATGCAAACCACATTCGTCATGATGCGCAAATCTTACAAGTCGTCGGGAAAGTTCGTGCAGCAGCCTATACTACGGCTGCAATTGTTGAAAAAAATGCACAGGCTTTACAGCGTGCTTATGATTCTGCATTTAGTCAAAACCAACAGTTTGAAGTAGATCAGAATGCAATTGCAGAACTTGAAATCGCACAGTCTCAAACTATTATTTCAGATTTAGTTTTAAATGCTTCGACCATTATATTTGATGCTTTAGGCGCATCGGCAACAGATAAAAACCTTGGTTTAGATCGTTATTGGAGAAATGTGCGGACATTAAGCTCTCATAATCCACGTATTTACAAAGATCGTATTGTCGGTGACTTTAGTGTCAATGGAACGCTCCCTCCTTATCAATGGCGAATTGGAAAAGTTGAACCAAATAGTGAAAAGTTAAGCACATAAAATAACGAATAAGCACCTAGAAACATTCTGATTAAATAAAAAAAGGCACTTAAAGCGCCTTTTTTTATTATTCTATTTTTTATATTTTCATTTAAATCATCATATTGATTTAAGCAGCATGATGTTGCTTTTTCACCGTAGGACTGTTCCCAATTTGCCAAACAAAAGGTAATTCTGTTTGGTTGACGATCCAAGCACCGACCACTTTCTCTTTGTAAATAAGCGGATTATGTGAAGACACAACGCGTGCATTACGCCAGAAACGATCCAATTGCTTGGTGGTTGTACTTGCAGAGGCACCTAAACTATTGAACAGTTTCGTGGTCAAGTCTAAGACCAGATCTGAAATCACCACCTGGCCTTGTGCAGATTCTAACTCAGCAATTTGATTTTTCTCATGATCATTTTGACGATCAGTTTCGAAATGACTCAAATAAGCGTCATCTAAAGCGGCTGCTGTTTTAAGCGTAATTGCCTGACTGGCAAAAGCTTGAGAAGAGGCCTTACCAATCACCTGTAAAATTTGAGCATCATCTTTAACCAAGTCAGCATTACCATGACTAAAAATGCGTGTACGCTTTCGTACTTCCTCACTGAACGTTTCTACTGCTGAAAATGCAATTCCTGTTAATGTCGCTAGATGCACCACTTGATAAAATGCAGTTTGATATTTGAAACGTTGATCGAACGGATAAATATGATCACGCTCAATTTCAACATGATCAATTTTTAAGGTTCCACTACCCGTAGTTCGTTGACCAAAACCATCCCAATCATCTTGAATCGTAATTCCTTTAAACTTCGTTGAAACAGCAGCAATCACACTTTGATCCGTCACTTCATCATATGCAAAGAGATCAATCCAATCTGCAAATATGGTTCCTGTCGAATAGAATTTCTGACCATTAACCTCTAGCTTCGCTTGGCTATTTGATGTCACACGTGTAATCACATCACCAATTTCTACCGCGCCAATTTCAGTCCATGCATTTCCGACAATGTCCCCACTGACAAAGCGCTCAAACCATATCGATTGCTGATGATCTCGATGCGCAACCAAGCGATCTTCGACAAAGGCAAAATGCCCTCTTAATGCTTGAACAATATTGGAATCTGCTGTCGCCAACTCTATCAGCAATTGAAACAATTGCTGCTGTGAGACCCCCTGACCACCGAATTCTTTAGGTACGCGTACCGCACCAAAGCCCGCTTCTTTTAACCAGTTAATTTGTTCATGGGGTAAAATCCTCTGCGTTTCTCGCTCTACAGTCCCCGCCGCTATTTTCTGAAAAATAGGTCTAAATAAGTTAGCTACCTGTTCATAATCAGCACTAGATATCAGGTTTTTTTGAATCGATAAATTTATCATGATTGCTCCCTCAGCTCCATGGATGACGTGGCGGTGGCACATCGTTTAAATAATAATTACCAACAATATTAAATTTCCAGCGCACGGGATCATGCAAGGTATGTGTACGTGCATTACGCCAGTAACGATCAAGATTTAATTCAGATAAAGTTGAACGCGACCCTGCCAGTTCGAATAATTTATTTGCCGCTAAAAGTGCAATTTCCGTGGTCAATACTTTGGCTTCTGCGACCAATAATGTTGCTTCGTTGACTTTCGCTTCTTCAGGCTCAATCAAGGCTTGATCAATGGCTAAACCAGCTAAATCAAGTACCGCCTCTGCAGCGCGAAGTTTAATTTTTAAGTCACCAATCGTTGCGATTGTATAAGGATCTGCTGATGCTTGATCCAAACCAGAATCGATCCATGGGCGCGCATAATTGCGGACATAATCAATGGTTTCTTGAATTGCACCCCGTGCGATGCCTGCATCTACTGCAGCTTGAATAAATTGTGAAATTGCGCCTGCTGCAGTAGGACGTTGAAAGGCCTGATAAATAGGAACAATGTATTTAGATTCAACTTTAACCTGATCTAAAATCACAGAACCACTGGCTGTTGTTCTTTGACCAAAACCACTCCAGTCATTAATGATCTTAAGTCCTTCGGTATGCTGTGGCACAAGAGCAGCAAAGGGTTTCCCTTCACCATCGACTGCAACTACAGGCACGCGATGTGCAAGTAAAGCGCCTGTCGCAAAAAACTTTTGACCATTTACAGTGCCATTGCCATGTTCATCAAACTCAATACTTGTGGTCAAATCTGCCACGGTTTTAGAACCTTTTTCAGAAAAGGCATTACCAAAACGTTCACCCTTCAGAACTTGGCTAAAATAAAATTCTTGCTGTTCTTGTGTGGCATCTAAACGAATATGCTCTAAAAAGACCCAATGATTTTGTGCAATTTGCCCCAGAGAAGGATCGGCACTTGAAATGATTTTGACGACTTCTGCGAGCGTTTTATAACTTGCTCCTGCACCACCAAATGCTTTAGGAATATTAATCGCCCATAATCCAGATTGTGAGTACTTATTAATTTCAATTAAAGGCAGACGTCTTTCATGATCACGTATAGATGCTTCTTTTTTAAATTCAACTGCCAGTTGTGTTGCAATCTCAATCGCTTCTTGATCAGATTGGATCACATGAGCTAATTGATTCAGCTGATAAAATTCTTTGGGAATTTCTGCTTCATTAATTTTAATATCAATTTGTGCAGTCATTATTTTCTCATATATAAATTATTTAAAAATAAATTAGCATCATTTTAAATTTTGTCTTATATATTTAAATGCATTGCATATCAGCTTATAAAATTTGATAAAATTAATATTTATATCTGATTTATAAATCATTTATTGTCATTATCCATGTTTTAAAAAACAACTTATGATTTAAATCATATTATTTAAATTATTATGAAAAATATGACTAAACACATTCGATTTAATGCATTTGAAATGAATTGTATTGCACATCAGTCACCTGGACTTTGGCGTCACCCTAAAGATCGATCGACAGAATATAAAGACTTAGAGTATTGGACAGATTTGGCTAAAATTTTAGAAGCAGGTCTTTTTGATGGTATATTTTTAGCAGATGTCCTTGGAATATATGATGTCTATCATCAATCTGCGCAGCATGCATTAAATGGCGCAGTTCAAGTTCCAGTCAACGATCCATTACAAATTGTTCCCGCAATGGCCGCTGTCACGAAGCACCTCGGTTTTGGCGTGACGACTTCTATCTCATTTGAGCATCCATACCCTTTTGCACGTCGCATGAGCACATTAGATCATCTCACTAAAGGTCGTGCGGGTTGGAATATCGTGACTTCCTATTTGGAAAGTGGTTCTAAAAATCTTGGCTTAAAAACGCAAGTCAGTCATGACAATCGCTATGACATCGCCGATGAATATCTGGAGGTGTTATATAAGCTTTGGGAAGGTTCATGGGAACAAGATGCTGTTTTAAGAGATAAAGAAAAAGGAATCTTTGCTGATCATAATAAAGTTCATCCCATTCAACATTATGGTCAATATTTCACAGTTCCAGGCATTCATATCTGTGAACCTTCACCACAAAGAACCCCCGTGTTGTATCAAGCTGGTGCATCAGCGCGAGGTCAAAAATTTGCCAGTCAAAATGCTGAATGTGTATTTATTTCTGCCCCGACCCAAGTTGCAGTAAAAAAACTCGCGCAAGGTATTCGAAATAATTTAATTCAAGAAGGCAAAGATCCAAATTCGGTACTGATCTACACCATGCTTGCTATTGTGGTTGATGAAACCGATGAAAAAGCACAGGCCAAGTTTAAAGAATATCAATCATATGGCAGTTATAATGGTGGATTAACCCTAGTATCAGGTTGGTCTGGTGTCGATTTTTCTCAATTTAAAGCAACTGACCAAGTGGAATACATTCAAACCAATGCCATTCAGTCGATGTTGCAATCTTATGTCGAAGCAGACCCTGATAAAGTTTGGACAATTGAAGAAATTGCAAATTGGACCAGCGTTGGCGGTAATGGCCCTGTCATTGTCGGATCACCTACGACAGTTGCAGATCGACTCCAAGAGTGGGTTGAAGTCACGGGTATTGATGGGTTTAATTTAGCCTATATTTTAGCGCATCAGTCTTTTGAAGATGTGGTGGAGTTCGTCATTCCAGAATTACAAAGACGTGGTGTTTATCCAACTGAATATCGTGAAGGAACATTGCGTGAAAAGCTCTTTAATCAAGATGCGTTATTGCCCGACAATCATCGCGCTGCGCAGTATCGAAAACTTAAAAAAACCGTACCTTTAGCTCAAGATTCAGCTAAAGAGCCCGCTTAAAAATAAATGAATAAAGAAAATAAAACCCGAGTTACTTTAATAACATCGGGTTTATTTTTTTCTAATTTTTAATTTATATCTTTTTTATCTCATATATTCGACCACTATCATGAATCTAAACATGATGATTGAGTGCTAATTAAATTGAGTGCAAATTAAGTTGAGATGTAAAATCCCTTCTCCCTTTGGGAGAAGGTGAGGATGAGGGAATGCTCATGATAAATATAGTGTGAGAATAATGACTTTTGAAAGAATTCTATTTTTCCTTTAAATGTTTTCACTTTTTTTCACTTTAAATCTATTCACTTTAACTATTTCTTGAATCAATGTGTATGATCGCTCGACTCGTGATGATATTCATCGTGCTCGATTTGTAACGTCATTTCTGTAATATGATGATCGTGACTCAACATTTCAAATGCTTGTTGATGTAATGTTTTAGGATCAGTATTTGGCGCAACTAAATGCACAGTTAATACAACTTTTTTAGAGGTGATCGCCCAAACTTTTAATTGATGAATATCTGTTACGCCATTCAAGGCCAAAAGATCACTACGCAATTTTTCGATATCAATTTCATCTGGCACACCTTCTAATAAAATATTGATACTTTGTTTGAGTAAGATCCATGTTCTTGGTAATACCCAAAAACCAATCAATACAGCAATAATGGTGTCAACCCACATCCAGCCTGTGAAATAAATCACCAATGCACCAATGATGACGCCGACTGAACCTAAAGCATCACTCAGCACCTCTAAATATGCACCTTTTATATTCAGACTATCCTGACTGCTGGATACCAATATTTTCATCGAAATTAAGTTAATGATTAAACCCAGTGTTGCGACGATAAGCATCCCCACACTTTGAATTTCAGGAGGCTGACTGAATCGCTGATAGGCTTCATATAAAATATACATTGCGACGACAAATAGCATGAGCGCATTAAATAAAGCCGCTAAAATTTCAAATCGTTGATAACCAAATGTTCGTTTATCATCTGCTGGTTTTTGACCGATTTTGATTGCACATAAGGCAATGGCCAACGCAGCTGCATCGGTAAACATATGTGCAGCATCTGAAAGCAATGCCAAACTCTGGGTCATAAATGCTGCGATAACTTCAACAATCAGAAATGTCGATGTTAGCGCCAATGCAATCGATAGTTTTTTTGCATTTTTACTTGTAACTTCTACGTGACTATGATCATGGTTGTGTGAACCTCCCATGAAACTCTCCCTCTTATTTTAAGTATACTTTTAACACAATACTGGCTAAGTTCTATGTTCATTTTATGTGTTTACTTAGTTAGTCAATTTTTAGAAATTATATGACTGGATGATCTTCGTAAATATTTGGGAAACATACGTTCTTAAGTTTTATGATAAATTGATTGTTGAAGCCAAAATTCTGATTTTGAAAATTCATAAAATTGAATTGTTTTAAATCATTCACTAAATTAAAAAGGAACCCACTTTCGAGTTCTAGTTAAATCTAAGCCACTTTAAGATTTTTTATTTCAAACTTTTTAAGTATCTAAAAAGCTTAATCATGCACAATAGTAAAATTAGTTTTATCTATATTTTTCAATCATGCATATCAACAAACTGAAAAAGCGGAACCCTGTCAATAATATAATATTGAACAGGGTTCTATATAGTGCAGCACATTAAGCTAAAATTAAAATTACATCAAAATAATTTAATGGAAATTTAATCAATTTCGTTAAATTAAGCCACCACAAATATCGGTCGCTCCTGATGGATATGAATATTGCAAACTTGAGTGATCTGTAATTAACTCCATTGAAACTTCCTTACCAATATTCTCAGATTTAGAAGTAAATCCTTCAAAGCCATTAATTAAGATAAATGAAATTCTATTCATAGAATCATTGAATGACCACTTATAACCTTTATTAACGCCATTAAGGATATAACCAATCTGCATAGATTTTCTATTAATGTAAATTCCAATCCTATTGTTTCCGCTTGTAATTATCTCTTGAGACTGATAAAGAGGTGTTGGTTCCCCCACACCTACTAATATCATGGATTGTCCATTTTTATCTGAAGTTGGTGCAAGTAAAGAACCTGATGTGGGCGTCTGGCTTCCACTATCACTCAAATAATTTAACAACCAGCCTCCAGCGACCTCCTGATCACTTAAATTACTTGGTATTTTTGTTATATATTCAAAAGCCACTATATTGGATGTAGTCGGTAATGGCCTAGAAGTCATCGTTTCTACTTTACTTTCTAATGGCTTTGTTGCAGAAAGCTATTCCTGAAGGCTTCTTTAGCAATATAATTTCCAAATGAAGAAGCCTGCATCCAAAATCTATCGCACAACGAATTGGCCCTCTTATAACCAAGCTCTAATCAAGCGAGGAAATATTTCAATTTGGTTCAATCCTCAGACTCAATGGTATGCTCAGCCACAAGCTAAGCATGGAAGAAATCAAACCTATTCTGATACAGCGATTCAGTGCTGTTTGATGATCAAATCTATCTTTCGCCTTTCTTTGCGTATGGTCACAGGCTTTGTGCAAAGCCTTATTCAACTTAGTGGGTTAAGTTGGACAGCACCGGATTATTCCACACTTTGCAGACGACAAAAGCAGATTGATATTGCGATCAGCTATCAAAAAAGTCATGAAGGACTGCATCTATTGGTAGACTCAACTGGCTTTAAGTTTTTAGGCGAAGGTGAATGGAAACGCAAGAAACATCAGCCTGAATATCGTCGGCAATGGCGTAAACTGCACATTGGGATAGATGCTAAAACCTTACAAATACGAGCTGTACAGCTCACAACAAATAATGTCAGTGACTCACAAGTTTTGGGTGATCTGCTGAATCAAATCCCATTTGATGAACGCATTGATTCTGTCTATACCGATGGAGCATATGACACGAAATTGTGTAGACAAGTGATTTCAGATCGTCATGCACATGCCGTAATTCCTCCAAGAAAAAATGCAAGGCCATGGAAAGATAAGCAATTGGGATCTTTAGAGAGAAATGAATTATTGAAAACAGTCAAACATCTAGGAAGAGCGCTGTGGAAAAAGTGGTCTGGTTATCATCGACGTAGTTTGGTCGAAACTAAGATGCATTGCATCAAATTATTGGGCGATAAACTCAGTTCGAGAAACTTTCAAAGCCAAGTCAATGAAATCCATGCACGTATAGCCGTGTTAAATAAATTTACAGAATTAGGTCGCCCTCACACCCAAGTTGTCACTTAAATTTGTGCAGCTTAGGAAAGATCAGTCTTTAAAATCTTTATGCAACAAAGCCCTTTCTAATACTAAATCTGCTTGAGTAAATGAGGTAATTTTTTGACCACTTAAAGTGACTAAATTTGATAATGAACCAGAAGAAGATTCACCAGTGAGGTTGAAGTCTTTTGCTACTGAGCACTCTCCCCAAACTATAGGACACATCAAAATAGCAAAAAAACCATTATTATTTTTTTCATATTTATTCCTTATTATATTTGAAATTAAAATTTATCATATATTAAAATAAAAATTGAACTATTCGATCAAAGAACTTAAATTTTATATCGAGATAAAATTAATTAAATCTAAAACTCAGATCTTATTGATATTTTCTTTTCAAAATAACATCGAGAAAGTAAAATTTAATCACCAAAAAAATTCACTTCTAAATATGCCTCGAATAATCCTTTTAGAAGAACGTTAGTAGAAAAACTCACTATTCATCTAGTCGTGGATGCAAATACAATTCATATCGAATTTATTATTGGTGATGGGACAACTTAAGATTAAAAAATTTTGCAAAATTATACTGGCTTAGAGAAATTTCAATACTTTAAGATAAGTTATATAGAAACTATGAAAATTCATTTTTTTGACCTCTCATTATTTGGTTGTCCTTAGAAAAGTTCAAAAATTCCTATTTAAATTGAGATTCTTTATATTTAAACTTTAATCCTTCTAGAGCTCGCGGCTACATTGATGCTGTCATCATTCCAAGATAATTTAAACACTCTGCGGTTTCGATTAACTCTAATTTTAGTCGAACATGTTGATATCAAAGATCCTGCCGTGAAAATAATTAATTAGTCCTTATTTGTATGTTGAATCATGGTGCACCATATAAGAATTAAGCTTTTAGCCTACCTCATTTTTGAATGGGATCGTGATCCAACTGAACTGTTACACGCCATAGTAATGAATCAAGTTGAACAGCACGAATAATAAAAAGCGCATAACTGTCGAAGCAATAAAAAAGCCCACCTTTCGATGAGCTTTGATTTTTATGCTTTCTACATTACGATTACAACAACAGAAATATATCTATGCTGGCATATCCTTTTAATATGATTCGGATTTTAATCTTTTATCATGGTTAAATCAGGATAGTCACAACGTTTAATCGTTCTCTTCAAACATTTGGGACTCAACTAAAAACTTCATAGATAAATTCAGTTTTCAAAGACTTTCGCTTGGTTAATTAAATGAATAAAAGCAGGACCATTTTCTAAGGCATTGGCGCTTAACAAGGCTAATTTCACTAGGAATAATTCACGTTTTTCATTATCAAGAGCATCTATATTCTCTGCGAGATAATCATATACCTGTTCTAAATCTTCAATCAAAATCGCCATGATTAAACTCCCTCTTTTACTTGTATGAATTGGTTGAATGTCTCACTGATGGCGTGATTACGATAATTTAACCAACGACCGTTAATGTGATGATCAGGGCGCACCAAATACACACTGCCCGCACTCGAACCAAACCGTTCTTGTAAAACATCAGCTGTCGCAGAAAAACTATAATCTGCTTGTGCAACTGGCTGTGTATTCACATCTAAGGCAATAATTTGTAATGGAACATCATGTGCTTTTAATTGATTAACTTCTTCTACCAACCCAGTTGGTAGTTGCCCATTTTCAGTGAAAATCACTACACTAAAATTATTGTTTAAAACATCATACAAGAACGTATTGTCCGAAAATTTCACATTCGGAATAAGTGCACCATTCTCAGTATGTTCTGACATTCGTGCATTATCGTCACACTGGCTGTTTAAAGATGAGTGAGTGTACGCATGTGGACGAGAGGTACGCCAATGATATAAAGGACGTACAAATTCATGTTCTAAAGATAAAGACAAAACTGCATTACGTAATAATTTATAGCCTTCACTTGGTGGTGCCATAAATCGTGTAGATTTACCAGCTTCAGCAATAATTTCCCGTACTGCTCCTACACGGTCAAAAGTATAGCTTGCTAAAAGTTTTTCATGAGACCAACCTTTAATAACAGCATCTAGTTTCCATGCCATATCATAAGCATCTTGGAAACCTGTATTGGCACCACGAACGCCAAAAATTGGTAATAAATGTGCCGCATCACCCACAAATAAAATACGATTATGCACGTAGCTCTCTAAGGTCAATGCCCGAGCTGAATACACTGTGCTCCAATCCATTTCCCAAGATAAATGGTCTTTACCAATCATTTTTAATTGGTCATTAACTGCTTTATATAAATTCTCAGGTTTTAAAGCCTCTTCAGGGCTAATGCTTGGATCAAGTTGATAATCAAAACGCCAAATATCATCAGGTTCACGATGCATTAAGATGGTATTGCCTGGATTCCAATCCGGCGAAAAAAATGCTAAACGTTCAGTTGGATAATCTAATTTTATGCGAATATCAGCGATTACAAATTTTCCTTCGTAACTCGCTCCTTCCATACGTAAGTTCATGCTTTCACGCAGAATTGAACGCCCACCATCCGCAGCAATAACCCATGAAGATGTCTGCTTATACTCGCCTTCAGGTGTATGCACTGTTAGTGTCACTTGATCACCCACTTGCTGTTGTGCAACGACTTTATTGCCCCAACGCACTTCGATGTTGTCATGCTCAGCAATAGTTTTTAATAAATAATCTTCTAACCAGTTTTGTTGCAAGTTATTGAGAGGAGCAAATTGATCATGTTCACCAAATGGTGATGCCATACGGAATGCGACTTGACCTTTATAAATTGAATTACCATGTGTCCAAGGTAATAATTTTTCTTTCATTTTTTCCGCTACACCAGCCGCATGCAAAATCTCCATCGAACGACGGGTATACACCAACGCACGGCTGCCTTCTGACAATTGTTGTTCAGCAGACAATAAAACGACTCGATTCCCTTTTTTTGCTAGCAGCAAGGCACTCACCATCCCAATTGGCCCTGCACCAACTACAGTCACTGTATTGGGATCAGTCACAATATTCGTTGTGCTATGAAAGTGTGGGTACACTTGATATTGATAATATAAAGATTTTCTTGGCTGAGTCTCTGGTAAATGCATATTTAGTCCCTGTCTACTTCCATATATTTAAATGACTTGTATTTCCTAAAGATGGATTAAAAAATGACTCCCTTTATTTAGGAAAATATTCACAACAACCCAACATAGCATTCGCTTATTTTTTGCATGCTGAGCAAAACATTACATCCTTTTGGCTTACTTAAATTCTGTCTACTCAGATAATCATAATCAATTCTTGAAATTCAAACAACCATTTGATAGATTAATTATTGTGAGTTTATAAAAATCTCTTTAAAAATTTATAGCTCCACCAAAACACCATTTAATTAACTGATTTTTATAAATAAAAGATTGGTTTTATGAAAAAAGTAGGACGCTAATTCATGAGTAATACACACACATCATTTATAGAAATTTCGAAAGATTCTGATTTTCCTATTCAAAATCTGCCATATGGTGTGTTTAGCACAAGCGCACAAGGAGCGAAAAAAATTGCAGTTGCCATCGGTGAATGGGTGCTTGATCTCACGACTTTAGAAGAAAAAGGATTAATCACTGTTAGTGAAGGTGATCGCGTCTTCAATAGTGAAACACTTAATAAGTTTATCGAATCAGGCAAAGCCAATTGGTCTAAAGCACGTGCATCAATTCAAAATTTACTCAATGCAGATAATCCAACTTTACGTGACAATGACGAATTACGTGCATCAGTTTTCTTTAAACAAACCGAAGTAATCATGCATTTGCCTGTACACATTCCAGGCTATACCGATTTTTACTCATCTAAAGAACACGCTACCAACGTCGGTTCTATGTTTCGCGATCCTAAAAATGCATTATTGCCAAACTGGTCAGAATTACCTGTAGGTTATAATGGTCGCGCAAGTTCTGTGATTGTCAGTGGTACAGATATTGTTCGCCCATCAGGTCAAATTAAATTACCCAATGAAGATCGTCCAACTTTTTCGCCATGTCGTAAGCTAGATTTTGAGTTAGAAACGGGTTTTATCATTGGTAAGCCAAGCGATTTAGGCGCACCCATTTCGATTGAAAATGCGTGGGATCATATCTTTGGTATGGTGCTGTTTAATGATTGGTCAGCACGTGATTTACAACAATGGGAATACGTACCCTTAGGACCATTCAACTCAAAAACTTTTGCATCTTCAGTCTCTCCATGGATCGTGACATTAGAAGCTTTAGAACCATTTAAAACCCATAGTCCTGCACAAGAGCCAAAACCTTTGGCTTATTTGCAAGAAGATCTAAGCGCAAATAGCTATGACATTAATCTTTCTGTTGAATTAAAAACAGAGCATTCAAACACGGCTGAAGTGATCAGCAAAACTAACTTTAAATATATGTACTGGTCTATGGCACAACAACTGACCCATCACACTATTGCAGGTTGTAATGTACGCGTTGGTGATTTGATGGGTTCAGGGACAATTTCTGGGCCGAGCAAAGATTCCTATGGTTCTTTATTAGAACTAACATGGAATGCCACCGAACCTCTACAACTCTCAAATGGCGAACAGCGCGGCTTCTTGCAAGATGGCGATACTTTAACTATGAAAGGCTATTGCGAAAAAGATGGCTTACGTATTGGCTTTGGCGAAGTATCGGGCAAAGTTTTACCCGCACTTAATTTTGATTTTAAAGAATAAGGATATTCAAAATGAGTTTTCAAATCGAACAAATTCACCACGTCGCTTATCGTTGTAAAGATGCCAAAGAAACCGTCGAATGGTATAAAAAAAATCTCAATATGGATTTTATCCTAGCCTTTGCTGAAGACTATGTACCGTCAACCAAAGCCTTTGATCCATATATGCATCTCTTTCTAGATGCAGGAAATGGTAATGTTCTCGCCTTTTTTGAATTACCCACTCAGCCTGAAATGGGACGTGATGAAAACACACCAAAATGGGTACAACACATTGCTTTAAAAGTTGCTGATCGCCCAAGTTTAGAAGCTGCCAAAGCGCATTTAGAAAGTAATGGCGTTGAAGTTTTAGGGATTACCAATCACGGAATTTTCCATTCTATTTACTTTTTTGATCCCAATGGCCATCGCCTTGAATTGGCATATGATGATGAAACTGCGAAACAAAAAATTGCCCTAATTACCGAAGAAATGAAATACGAAATGTTGGAAGAATGGAGCAAAACCAAACGTGCCCCGCATCATACGCATTTCTTACATGCGTCAGAATTGGACAATAACTCTGCTTCTGCAAAAACTGATGCTTAAGGGGTCATGATGAATAAATGGGTAGAAAGTGCAGAAATTGCGCTGAAAGATATTGTCAAAAATGATCAGACCATTGCCGTGGGTGGCTTTGGTTTGTGTGGCATTCCCGAGGCACTCATTGAAGCACTCAAAAATAGTGGTGTCACAGGTTTAACTTGTATTTCTAATAATGCAGGTATAGACGATTTTGGTTTAGGAAAACTGTTAAAAACCAAACAAATCAAAAAGATGATTTCATCTTATGTCGGTGAAAACAAAGAGTTTGAACGTCAGTATTTAAATGGCGAACTTGAAGTTGAACTCACCCCGCAAGGTACTTTAGCCGAAAAACTACGCTCAGGTGGCGCGGGAATTCCTGCATTTTATACCCAAACAGGCGTCGGCACTTTAATTGCCGAAGGTAAAGAAGTCCGTACTTTTCACGGTAAAGAATATATTTTAGAAGAATCTTTAACTGCAGATGTCGCATTGGTTAAAGCCTATAAAGCTGACAAAGCGGGCAATTTAGTGTTTCGTAAAACAGCACGTAATTTTAATCCTGAATGTGCAGTCGCAGGAAAATTCACTATAGTTGAAGTAGAAGAAATTGTTGAAATAGGCGCTATTGATCCTGATGATGTGCATCTAGCAGGCATCTACGTCAATCGTATTATCCTCAACAACACACCTGAAAAACGTATTGAACAATTGACACTCAAGGCGGAGGCTTAACGATGGCTTGGACACGCAATCAAATGGCGCAACGCGCCGCACTTGAGCTGGAAGATGGCTTTTATGTCAATTTAGGTATTGGGTTGCCGACGCTTGTTGCAAATTATATCCCTGAAAATATAAGTGTTTGGCTACAGTCAGAAAATGGTTTATTAGGAATTGATGAGTTTCCAACTGCCGAAACTGTAGATGCTGACTTAATTAATGCAGGTAAACAAACCGTCACCGCACGTCAAGGTGCAGCATTTTTTTCTAGCGCAGAATCTTTTGCCATGATCCGTGGTGGACACGTCAATATTGCAATTTTAGGTGCAATGGAAGTGTCTGCAACTGGTGATTTAGCCAACTGGATGATTCCAGGTAAAAAAGTCAAAGGCATGGGCGGTGCAATGGATTTAGTCGCGGGTGTTCAAAAAGTGGTGGTGCTGATGGAACACTGCGCTAAAGACGGTAAACCCAAAATTGTTGAGCAATGTAACTTACCTCTAACAGGAAAAGGCGTAGTTAATCGTGTGATTACCGATCTTGGGGTGATTGATATCACGGCCAATGGGGTAAAACTCGTTGAACTTGCACAAGATGTTAGTTTAGAGCAAATGCAAACTGCAACGGGCGTGCAGCTGCTCGTTGCTTAAATACTTTTCAAAGGACAAAGACTTTAACGTTAAGAAGATAAATTAAGGTCTTTGTTATATCTCCTACTTCATTATAAAAATTAGCATAACACACTATAAATAAAGGACTATTTATCAGTATGAGTCAGCATCAAAACAGTAAATCTTATAGTAATGGTTGGGTGTTTTTGCTGACTTTACTCACTGCATTTAGTGCACTATCGACTGATATGTACTTGCCTGCCTTACCCACAATGGCAGAAGAATATGGCGTCAGCACGCAAGAAATTGCAAATACTTTAGGGGCCTACTTTTTAGGTTTGGCTTTTGGGCAACTCCTGTATGGACCTTTAAGCGACCGTTATGGACGTAAACCACCGCTGTACTTTGGTTTAATTATTTATATTGTGGCAAGTTTATGCTGTGCGGTTGCACCCAATGATACTTTTTTAATTGCTTCCCGAGTATTACAAGCCTTTGGTGGCTGTGCGGGCGTAGTGATTGTCAGAGCGGCCATTCGAGATCATTTAAGCTTAAACGAATCCGCACATGTTTATTCAAGCATGGTGTTGGTGATGGGACTTGCACCCATTATTGCCCCAGCCTTTGGTGTGTTGTTATTACAATTTTTTCATTGGTCGAGCATTTTTTATTTATTGACCATGATTGGCGTGATTACTTTAGGTTTGGTGCATTTATATTTTGATGAAACCCTTGCCCAAGAACAACGAGCCTATATCCCATTCAATCAAATTATTAAAAACTATTTCCGTTTATTTATAACGCCTGCCTTTGCCTTACCCATGTTTGCAGGAACATTATCGTATTCCATTATTTATTGTTATATCAGTGCCTCATCCAATTTGTTCATGGATTTCTTACATATTCCAAAACAGAATTTTGCTTATTTTTTTGGGATTAATGCACTGAGTTTGATGTTTTTTTCTTATCTTAATAAACGATTAATTCATGTATATCCGATTCAAAAACTATTTATTGTCGGTTGCTTTATTCAAAGTTTTGGAATTATCCTGATTAATTTTTGTGCTTGGCTAGAAATTCACAATATTTATGCCATCATGACGGCTTTATTCTTTTTGGTCGGTGGATTAGGATTTACAGGACCAAATTCAATTGCAATTGTTATGCAAAGCCAGTCTCAGCATATTGGTTTATCAAGTGCACTCATGGGTTTTGCACAGTTCTTTATTGGTTTTGTGCTCAGTCTATTGTTATCTTTACTGCCATTTAATATCTTACAAAATATGAGCTTACTTACGCTATTGGTGATCAGTTTAAGTTTAAGCTGTACTTGGTATTACACCCATTATCTACAACGAATCACGGCTATACCATAAAGCCTCCTCTATTAGAGCTCTAGTAAATAGAGCTCTTAAAATGATCAAAAACACATCAATAAAAACTTAATTTACTACAAATAATGTGAGTGATTCTTAGCTCTTCAATATAATTTATTGGATCAGATTTCAGAATATGATCTCATTTTTCCGCGTTTATAGATTTAATTTATGCTAAAAATATGCTGATATCATTGCAAAACCTTAGCTGCATCTCGTGATTCCATCTTTAAAGAATACAAAATTTCAGAAAGATTAAAATATAATTTCAAATAAATGAAATGAATAGATCTCTTTCATAAGTCGAAAATGATGATTTAGTGGCCATAAATTGATACGTTAAAATCCCTTCTCCCTTTGGGAGAAGGTTAGGATGAGGGAAAACTCATGATGAGTCTGTTGTATGAATAATGACTTTTGAAAGAAGTCTAATAATTAAAAAATTATTAAAATAATCCACCCCTGAAGCAGGACAATCTTAATAATGGTCAAGTGAAGATTAAAGAAGTCTGATTCATAATAAAATGCACAGCATTCAATAATTAAGCGATAAACTGACCGCAAAATACTTACCAAGTCTAGTGATTGTGATCCATGCTCGAATAACATTACTCAATAAATTTTCATTACTAGATAGATCTTATACTTCTGATGATTTTTGAATTTGAGCCATCAATGATTCTTTAACTTTGGTATCTTTGTGCAACGATACCTTTGTGCAACAAAGCCGTATTGCTATAAATATGGCCTCACTTAAAACCAATATCTATTCGCAAACACGCTAAATTTAAACGTTGCACTCATTATAGATAAATCAGACATATTTTCTGAGTTATAGATCTGAGTCATTTGCTCTCCCAATAGATCAAATATAAATCACATCTTTTTAAAATCCTAACAAACCAATATTACTTCTTCAGTTTTCTAAGCTAATATTTCGAATCTTTTATTGAATAAATTGACTTACTTTAAATGACATTTTTATAGATCTCTTTCATAAGTCGAAAATTGATCATTAAGTGGCCATAAATTGATAGGTAAAAATCCCTTCTCCCTTTGGGAGAAGGTTAAGATGAGGGAATACTCCTGATGAATGTATTCGATGAATAATGACTTTTAAAGAAGTTTTATGTTTTAATTTTTTATAAAAAAACCGACGGTTTCCTGAAGGAAATCATCGGCTAAAGTAAATACATAAAAAACTTGATAAAATTAACTTATCATACAATTTTAAACTGATGCTTTTTGCATTTCTGTTTCTACTGCCCCCTTGCGTTTACTCATTAGACGAGCAATCACAAACATTGAAACAGAAGCCAATAATGCTGGAATGATTAATAAGTTAACAATTTGTTGACCAGTTAAACCTGAGACCATTAACCAACCTACCGCACCAGAACCCAAGAATGAACCTAAACGTCCAGCACTGCCTGCCCAAGCCACACCCGTCGCACGACAATGCGTTGGATAATAACTTGAACAAAATACATGAATACCAATATGAGAACCACTGATGCCGGCACCAATACCAAAAATACCGAGTACAATGAATAATGTACTGAGGTCAGAAACACCTTTACTTAAAAGTAAAACTGATAATGCGCCAATAACATAAGAAATCATTAAAGTTCGGCTATTGCCTATCTTATCCATAAAATATGCAATGATTAATGCACCAATCGTGCCCCCAATCTGAAATGCTGAAGTAATCCACGAAGCTTGTTGCATATCAAAGCCTTCGTTTTTCAGGATTGTTGGCATCCAACTTGAAATCATGTAAATAATTAATGACCCCATAACAAAGGCACACCAAAATAACACTGTGCCTGCAAAATACTCTTTACTAAATAACTCACGCACACTGACATTTTGTTTTTCAGTGACAGATGCAGTCAACTCAGGAATTTCACGACCTGGTGACATCTTTTGAATCACAGCATTAATTTGTTCTTTTGGAAATTTATTTAACACCATAAAACGTACTGATTCAGGCATGTAATAATATAAAAAAGGAAGGATCACTAAAGGTGCAATACCACCAATAATCAAAATACCCTGCCAGCCAATCATCTGAATCAACTGTCCAGATAACAAACCACCCACAGCAGCTCCAATGGTATATCCACAGAACATTACTGTAACCAATGTAGAACGTCGCGTCGTTGGACAATATTCAGAAGTAATGGTGACCGCATTTGGCATTGCCCCACCCAAGCCTAAACCTGTTAAAAAACGTAAGACAATAAGTGTCATGAGATTTGGCGAAAATGCAGAAATTAAAGTACCAATACCAAAAATTAATACACTCCAAATAATGATTTTTTTACGACCAAATTTATCTGAAAGTGGCCCAAACATAAATGAGCCAAGCATTAAGCCAAATACACCCGATAAAAATAACGGGGCTAAATCTGCTGGAGTTAAAGACCATTGTGCAATTAAAGCAGGTGCAATAAACCCAACTGCGGCAATATCAAAACCATCCATTGCAGCAACAAGAAAACATAAAATAATAATTACTTTTTGCAGTCTAGACAGTGGAATACTGTCGATAAATTCCTGAACTTCCATACGTCCAGTTGCATTTTGAGTCATCCGATTTCTCACTTTTTATAAGATTGTCCTTTGCTGACATCACATCCATGTTAGCCAACTCCCCTTTTTTTCTGCCAAACTATTTAAAATAATTTGGCAGCACCTTTTCTTTTTTATTCAGCTTGCTGTGCAACTTTAGTCAATAGCTTGGCAATTTCAGCTTCGCTATAGGCTAATTCAGATAATATTTCTTGAGTATTGGCTGCAACAGGATTGACTGGATTACACTGTTTTACTGTGGTTTTACTAAACTTTGGTGTAGGACTTGGCTGTACAATATTGTTTACCGTTGCATAGGTCCCACGTGCCACATTATGAGGATGCAGCGGTGCTTCAGCCAAACTTAATACTGGGGCATAACATGCATCAGTCCCTTCAAAAATCTCATTCCATTGTTGACGGGTTTTACTGATAAATATTTCTGCTAAGCGTGCTTTTAAACTTGTCCAATTTTTTGAATTCCATTGTTTTTGGAATGCTTCATCATTAGACAAACCTAATTTCTCAAGGAATAACGCATAAAACTGCGGTTCCATTGGACCAACCGAGATGTATTTATCATCTGCACAGCGGTAGGTGTCATAAAAATGTGCACCACCATCGCCATTATTGGTGCCTGCTTGATCATTCCATAAACCTGCTGAATGCCAACCTTGAATTAAAGACGTAAGTAATGCCGAACCATCTGTGATGGCTGCATCAATCACTTGTCCTTCACCTGTATGTTGTACGTGACTAAGTGCAGCCAAAACACCGTAGGCTAACAACATACCTCCACCACCAAAGTCACCGATAAATCCCGGTGTTGGAGTCGGTTGTCCACCTGCTCGTGCCGTTGAATGCAATGCACCTGTTAAAGCAATATAATTAATGTCATGTCCAGCAGCTTGGGCTAAAGGACCTGTTTGCCCCCAACCTGTTACACGTCCGTACACTAATTTTGGATTGCGAGCTAAACATACATCAGGTCCAAGACCGAGTTTTTCCATTACACCAGGTCGAAAACCTTCTAATAAAACATCTGCTTTTTCAATCAGTTTAAGTACGATATCTAAAGCTTCTGGCTGTTTTAAATCTAAAGCAATTGATTCACGCCCACGGGCTAATACATCACTATCACGTGCAGTAAAATCTGCCATGCCACCCGATTTAGCAGATTTAACAGGGCGATCAACACGAATCACCCGAGCACCTTGATCAGCAAGTAGCATCCCTGCAAAGGGTGCAGGTCCTAGACCTGCAAACTCTACAACAGTTAAATGAGATAATGGACCTGTGCGATGCATTATGCCGCTACCTCTTGACCGGCTTCCACAGAACGACCTTCTACACCTGCAGTTTTATTGCTGATGAGGAATGCCTCGTTTAATTCAATACCGTAGCCTGAACCTTCATTTGGATAACACATACCATTTTCAAACTTAGGAATATTAAGCGCGATATCTGTACCGACTTTAATATTCTTACTTTCCATCGTACCGTGAATTAATAATGGGCCAATTGACTCATTTAAACCTTGAGAAGCCCATTCATTTGCAACCCAAAGATGCGCAGCTGGACTATGTTCTAAACCAGAGCCAATCATACAGCCACAATGTACGGGTAAGCCTGCTAAACGCGCCATGGTTAACCAACGTTGCGCTTTAACTATGCCACCTACTTTTTGAAGTTTGATGAATAGACCATCAGCTGCACGACGGTCAATAATTTCTTTAAGGTTATGAAGCTCTTGAGCGGATTCATCAGCATAAATTGGGGTTTTTACCTGAGCACGCAAACGCGCCATACCCTCAATATCCCAATGTGCTAGCGGCTGTTCAATTAAGTCGAGGCCAGCAGAATCGATACGACGGATCACATGAAGGGCTTTTTCATAACTCCAGAAACCATTTGCATCAATGGTTAATACGGCATCTTGGCCTACGGTGTCACGTACAGCATGAACCATATCGATATCATCTTGTAATGTACCGTGACCGATTTTCATTTTGAATAATGCAAAGCCGAGGTCTTTAGCTTTTTGTGCTTCTGCAGCAACATCTTCAGGTTTACCAGCAGATAATACCCAACCTTGACGCGAGCCTTCTGTAGTACGACCGCCGAGCAAATCATAGACAGGTACACCGTACAATTTTCCTTTTAAATCATGCAATGCAAAATCCACAGTTGCTTTTGCTTGATTATTATCACGGACCAAGAGATCCATTTTCGCAACAATTTTTTCAATATTACGAGGATCTTCACCTATCAAAATGCGTGGTGCAATGACACGTGTAATCATGGCAATAATTGATTCTTGCAATTCACCACGATACCAAGAAGATGTATCACCAGAATCTGCAAAACCTACCGTACCATCATCAGCAGTAATTTTAATAACAACACTATCAATAGATGTAATTTTTGTGTTGGGCATAATGACTGGTTTTTTTAATGGCGTTGAAACTGGAAAACATTCAACTTTTACAATTTTTGGCATGATTCATTCCCTAAACTAAATTTTTAGCGATTTTAAACGCGCTTTCCATATTGGCACTCTCAGCCAGCTACAACGTCATATTCGTTTCATTTGAAGCTAATTTTGCAATTGCGCTGACATCCTGTGCTTTACAAATACTTTTAAGAAACCAACTCATGTGTTGATTACCTCTGTATTTCTACAATTTAAATCTGAATTATAGAAATGTCAACCAACAAGTTGGTTGAATATTTAATAAATTAAACCAACCGTACGGTTGACAAATTATATTTTTTTGTTAAAACTAGATTTAAAGCAATACACACATCTCAATATTCAAATTTCAATCACTGAAATTGTCTTAATACATTGTTAGATAGAAGAGAATACGACATGATTTATGGATATCAATCGCCATGGATGACAGAAGAACTAGATCAATTACGCACCACAGCACGTCGCTTTTTTCAGGAAGAAGTCGCACCTAAAGCAGAAAAATTTCGTAAACAGCATTTTATTGACCGTGATGTTTGGGAAAAAGCAGGTGAACTCGGCTTACTTTGTATGAGCATTCCTGAAGAGTATGGCGGTTTAGGGGCTTCCTTTGCCCACGAAGTCATTATGATGGAAGAACAAGCCCGTATTTGCGATACGACTTTTGGATTTATTCCAGGTGCATTAAACAGCCCAGGTTTTTTCCATGGCACAGCAACCCATGAGCAACTATTAAAATGGATGCCAGACATCGCGACTGGTAAAAAGATGATTGCAGTTGCGATTACTGAACCTGATGCAGGTACAGACGTAAAGGCTTTACGTACTACAGCACGCCGTGAAGGTAATGAATACGTTTTAAATGGCTCTAAAACTTTCTGTACTTTAGGTGATCAAGCAGATTTGGTTTTAGTCGCTGCACGAACAGGTGAATCAGGTTCAGGTGCACATGGTCTATCTTTATTTATGATAGAAAAAGACAAATGCCCAGGTTTTAAAGTCAATAATATCATCGATAAGATTGGTCAAAACGCATTAAATACTGCTGAAATTTTTCTAGATGATGCTCGCGTACCTGTTGAAAACTTAATTGGTGGTGAAGAAGGCAAAGGCTTCTTCCAACTTATGGATGTATTTACCCGTGAACGTTTATCGATTGGTATTGTGGGAATTGCCTGTGCAGAACGTGCCATCGAAATGACGGTTGAACATGCCAAAAATCGTAAAATGTTAGGTAAAACACTTTGGGATTTCCAAAATTCTAAATTTGTTTTAGCAGAATGTTTAACTGAAGCACGTGTGGGTCGTGTATTTATTGACAATATCATCAAAGATTTAGTTGATGGTAAAGACTTACAACCGAATGATGCGATGATGGTAAAATGGTGGGGTTCACAAAAACAATGTGAAATTATCGACCGTTGCTTACAATTATTTGGTGGCTATGGCTACTGTACTGAATATCCTATTGCACAACTTTATATGGATGCTCGCGTTGCCCGTATTTATGGTGGTTCAAATGAAACGCTTAAAGATGTGATTGCTCGTTCAATGTAAAACTTTTCAATTCTTATTTTGATTTTAAGCAGAATCTCTTCGGAAATTCTGCTTTTTTAGTTCATATGTCCTAAAATCTTGAAGAACAAACTCATTTTTTACTGCTTAATCCCAGAAACTAATATCACAAAAACTCTCTCATCTCTTTATTCTGTTCAAATATTTTATTAAAAATCGATAATCCTATATCTAAATTTTATTGTTTTGTGCATCAGTTTTTATAAAAAAGGCTTTATCCCTTAAGATAAAACCTTTTTAAATTAAAAAACTTATAATCGAATGTAAAATTTAAGCTTTAATGCCTTCTATAAGAGTTGTCATAAAAAAATCGGCAATCTCTGGAATTGTTTTGCCATGGCCCTCTTGATACCAACGAGGCACCCAGTTTAACGAACCAAATAACATCGCTGAAAACAATCCTGCTGAACAAGGCTTAAATTTTCCGTCTGCAATACCTTCTTCTAGTAAAGCACGTACAGCGAGATCTAAACGGCGTTGAAAGGCTTTAATTTCATTACCAGACCCAATATCTAAAGGCCTTGCGCCGACGAGTACTAAACAGCGACCAAACACGTTGTTTTGTGCCAGCGCTAATTCAACCGCAAATTTTTTCATGCGATCGAAAACGCATATTTCCTTATTTTTCATTTCCTCAACCACCAAATCTAAATCTTTAAATGAAAGCTGTAAGCATTCATATAAAATACTTTCTTTATTGGTGATGTAATGATACAGAGTGGCTTTATGAATGCCCACATGTTCAGCAATCGTATCTAATGAAGTCGCTTCATAACCTAAAGTCGCAAACAATTCTGCGGCGGTTTTTAAGATTAAAAGACGCTTGTCTTCATGACGCGCCTCTGTATTAGCACGACGTTTACGTGGCTTAGGTAGAACTTTTGCCGTCGTAACTTCATCTTTAGCATCTATTAAATTTTCTTTTGCACGAGACATAGATTGTCCTATATTGTGAAAACCGCTTACAACAGACCACCTTTTGATCATCTGTATGCAAAGTTTCCGTCAATGATGTATTCAAAATATTTGTGCTTGAGGGATTATAAATGCTCCTCAATATCCCATCCAAATATTCAACCGATGGTTTGATATTATCATGTTTTTAGCAATTGATTTTTACAAAAACTCATTTTAAAGCATTCAAATATGCAAAAACAAAAGCAATGACCAGAACTGATTATTGCTTTTGTTTTTTAAATGGATAATTTATCGTACGCAAATTATGCTGCGGCTGCAACTAACACGCCCGAAGACAACAAATCAGCAATTCGCTCATCATTCCAACCCAGTTCATTTAAAATTTCACGGGTATGCTCACCAAGTTTAGGTGCGCGATGACGCACTGAACCAGGCGTTAATGACATTTTTACCGGCACACCTGGTACTGCAGTTAATTCAGCTGTTCCTGGATGTTCGACTTGCGGCAACATATTACGTGCAGCGAAATGCTCATCTGCAAAAATTTCTTCACCTGTATAAATTGGGCTAAATGGTACACGTCCACCAAATAATTCTTTTAGATCAGCTTTGGTCTTTAAAATCGTCACTTCTTCAATTTTTGCATTTAAAGCCACGTGGTTTTCCCAACGTATAGCTTCATTCAAAAATTCAGGTTGAGTTTTTAATTCTGGGCAACCCAACAAGTCACATAATAAATGGAACTGTGGATCATGTGGTGCAGCAATCGCAATCACACCATCTTTCACTTTAATGGTACCAAATGGGGCTAAGCCTGGAATACCATTGCCCACAGGTGTCGCTGACACACCGCGATAAGAGAATTGACTTACCACAATTTCAGACAACGCCAAAATACTATCAGTCATTGCAACATCAACATACTGACCTAATCCGGTATTTTTAGCATGTAATAATGCTGAAACTGTACCAAATGCAGCAAATAAACCTGAAACCGTATCACCTGCACCACCACCGACTTTAACTGGATGGTCGGCATCTTGACCCGTTACCCCCATCCAGCCTCCCATTGCTTGTGCAACGATGTCAAAAGCTGGCCAATCTTTATATGGGCTTTCGCCTCCAACGCTATCACCAAAACCACGAATTGACGTATAAACCAGACGTGGATTTACTTTTTTCAAGTCTTCATAGCCTAAACCTAATCTTGCCAATACACCTGCGCGGTAGTTTTCAACTAAACCATCGGCATTTTTAACCAACTCAAGTAAAGCCTCTCTACCCGCTTGGCTTTTTAAATTCATTGCGATTGAACGCTTGTTACGATTACACGACTGGAAAAGACCACCAAAAAATTTATCTTTATCATCTTTACGATATGGTCCCATTTTACGGAAAAAATCACCTTCTAAAGGTTCAACTTTCACCACATCTGCACCATGATCTGCTAACATCTGGGAACAAAAAGGTCCTGCCAAAGCATGCGTTAAATCTAAGATACGTAAACCTTTTAATGATCCCTGATTATTGCTGTTCATAAACACTCCGTTGTTAAAATAATTAAACCAACTATTTGGTTGATTATCTGTGGAAAATCTAGCTTTGTAAAATATTTTTTATAATTCTAGACTAAGGTCTGAAATTTTCACTTTATAAAAATACTTATACTGGATAGGCTTTCGGCTTGGTTTGTACAGTCACCCAATGAGTACGGGTGAATTCATCAATAATCCAATGACCATTAAAACGACCTAAACCTGAGTTCTTCTCACCACCAAATGGCGCATTAGGCTGGTCATCTACAGTAATATCATTAATATGCGTCATTCCTGCGTCTATACCCAAAGCAAACTGTACGCCACGCTCATGATTCGTCGTACAGACAGCACTTGATAAACCATATTCGGTATCGTTTGCGAGTTCTAAAGCATGCGCTTCATCACGAGCTTTAATCACAGGCAAAATAGGTCCAAAACTTTCTTCACGTGCGAGCGAAGACTGAGGGTTAACATCCACAAATACATGTGGTGGAATAATATTTCCTTGAGTTTCACCACATAATACCAACTTCGCACCTGAAGCTTTAGCTTGTTCAATAATACGTTCTATATTCTTAATTTGATTAGAATTGATGATTGGACCGATTAATGTGCCCATAATATCAGGATCACCAACAGCCAAGGTTTGAACTTTTTTAATCAATAAATCAACAAATTCATCGTACACTTTGGCATCAACAATCACACGATTGGTGCTCATACAAATCTGACCTTGATGTAAAAAACGTCCCATCACGGTTAAATCAACTGCATAAGGTAAATCAGCGTCATCGAGTACCACCATTGGTGCATTACCGCCCAACTCTAAAGCAATGCGCTTGATGTGTTTACCACCAACAGCCAATTGACCGACACGCTTACCAATCTCAGTAGATCCTGTAAATGAAATTAAACTCGGTACAGCATGTTCTACAAAGAAATCACCAATCTCACTCCCTGCTCCCACTACCACATTAAGTACACCTTCAGGAAAGCCTGCTTCTTCAAACAGCTTAGCCAATAGTGTACCGCCTGTGACAGGTGTATCACTGGCCGGTTTTAAAACCACAGTATTACCTACAGCCAAAGCAGTGATCACTGAACGCATACTTAAATGAAATGGAAAATTCCACGGGCTGATGACCCCAATGACCCCTAAAGCTTTACGATAAATACGGCTCTGTTGATCAGGTACGCTTGTCGGTAAAATTTCACCATTCACTCGTAAAGGAAAAGTTTCTGCTTCTTTAATAATTCCTAGAGCTGCACCCAATTCAATGGTCGCTTTTATACGTGTACTGCCCGATTCTTGGATAATCCAATCAATAATTTCTTCACTGCGAATTTGTACAATACTTTCAAGTTTTTTAATTAAAGCTTGTTTCTCTGAAGGAGCCGTTTTTTCCCATGCTGATTGCGCCGCTTTCGCAGATTGATACGCAGTATCAACATCTTGTTGGCTTGCCAATTGAAAACTATTTAAAACTTTCTGTGTATACGGGTTAATATTTTCAGCTTGGCGAGAAGATGAACCCTCTCGCCATCTTCCATTAATATACTGCTGATTTAATAAAGAATAATGATCTTGTGCATTCATTGTGTGAGTACTCCTTGTGCGAACACGTATATCAATAAAAATGTTTATTGCCTTCTTTTAGATGACAATAAACATAATGCAAATAATGAAATAATACAACCAACTATTTGTTTGATTATTAAATCAAATTTTAGAATCTAAAAACTAGAATTTAACACTATAGTTGGTATAGAAACGGTGTTCATCTAATTTGATGCCGGCACCTTCAAAGTCAGTCTTAATCAACATGTATTGGAAACCTAAACCTTTAAAAGTACCGTCTTTAATGCCGTAGTTCATCACAATGTTAAATTCACTTTCTTTAACATCAGCGATGGTCGGATTTTTAATATGATCCGCTTTAATATAACGTGTCATAAAGTTCAGACCTGGAACTCCTATATCGGCAAAATCATAGTCATATCGCACTTGCACAGAACGCTCACCTGCCTTATAAAAGCTAATACTGCCCCATTGGGTTAAAAATGGTGCTGGCGTCCAACCGCTAAGGAGTGGAAATGCAGTATCCCCCGACATATGTTGATAGCCCAAACCAAATTTATGCGGGCCATAATGTAACATACTCATAAAGTTATAAGATTTGCTGTCAATCTCACCTTGCAGTTGCTCACCCGCATCCTGCGTGTCAAAATAACGTAAATCTGTGACTAACCGTGTGCTGTCGTTAAATTTATGTTGATGTTTTAACCCGACATAGTGCTGGTCATAGATATCTTCTAACCCACCATAAAAATATGCCACATCAAGGTTGGGTAGAATTTTATAATCAATACCGAAGATGTTCAAACCGTCAGAAACTTCGCCTGTTTTATTAACATCTAATGATAATTTCGCGAAATCCTCTTTATCACGCGCCATAATACGGTTAATACGACCAGCGGTAATTTTAGTATTGGCGATATCTCTAGATTCAATCAACAAGCCTTTAAATGTAGTAGGTAAATTACGGCTATGATCGATATGTAAAACTGGCAACTTTGGCATTAATTGACCATAACGAATTTCAGTATCCGCCAATTTGGCCTTAAGTGTTATCCCTAATTGGGTTTGATCATCTAATTGTTCACCAGTAATTGGATCATTTGGCATGCTGCCATCACGTTTTTTTTCATCTTCTAATAAACGATGAGCATAAGCCACATTTCCGTCTAAGCCCAAAGACAATGGACCAATTTTTTGATACCCCGATTGAATATTTAAGGTTGCACTTTGCGACCAATGCTCAAATTCGGGTACTTGCTTTGTATCAGGATCACGTACCATATATAAATTACGAAAATCTAGCTGTACTTTGGCATCTTTAACCACATCTGCCTGAGTTCCTTGTGATGAGATCACTAAGCCCGCTAAGACCATTAATTTTAATTTCATTTTCAGCATTCCTCTTTGCTTTTAACAACCGTCCGTAGTAGTTGCAATGGCATAGAGTCAACATTTGCTGAACAAGATAATGCTTCACAGCAATATCTTTTAAAACAGGATTGAGCATATCCATTGCACTTACCTATCTAGATTTACACCTGTAAACCCAATTTAGTTTTCTGCTTCTTGCAGAATTTTTTAGAAGCCAAACAACATCCTTGTCGTAAGGCTCAACTTTTAAACGACCTTTACAGTAATACCTGTTAAGCCAGCAATTTCGGCACGCATTTCATCGCCAACGACGACTGCACCTACTCCTTCTGGTGTCCCTGTAAAGATTAAGTCACCCTGTTTTAATTCAAATAATGTTGAAAGATTGGCTATGGTTTCTGCTACATTCCAAATTAAATGGGTAATATCACTACGTTGTTTTGTTTCACCATTAACAGTTAAATGAATATCTCCCGCATCTAACTCACCTGTTTCTGCAATTGAATGGATCAACCCTACTGGTGCAGAATAATCAAATGCTTTACCCACTTCCCAAGGACGACCTTTTTCTCGTTGTGACATTTGTAGATCACGACGCGTCATGTCTAAGCCCACTGCATAGCCATAAATATAGTCTTTTGCTTGTTCTGTAGAGATGTTTTTGCCATCTTTACCAATCGCCACAACCAGTTCAATTTCATAATGATAATTATTGGTTTCTGTTGGATATGGAATCGTTACGGCTTGATTCTCAGGCACAGGAACAATTGACTCAGGATCATTGGGTTTACAGAAAAAAAATGGTGGCTCACGATCAGGATCAAAACCCATTTCACGGGCATGTGCTGCATAGTTACGACCCACGCAATACACACGACGCACTGGATATAACGAATCGCTGTCTTTTACAGGAATACCTACAGTTGGCATTGGTTCAAATACAAAACTCATGTTTTTTCCTTAATTTATTTCATGTATTTAATGTTGATTTTAAACAGCATCGGGTTGTTGGCTTGGTAACGCAGCTTTAAATGCATCCAATCCTAAACAGGTGTTATAAATCGTGTTGATTATCGGATATTGATTCATATCAACTTTAAAACGATTCGCTGATTCCACTTGCGCAACTAAATAGGCGTCCGCGAAAGTGACTGAGTTGCCATAACAGAAATCACCACGCATTTGATCTTGGTTTAATAAGGTTTCTAAGGCGCTAAAACCTTCGTTAATCCAATGCTGACACCATGCTAATACTTGTGCTTCATCCAATTTCAAGGTGCCACGTAAATAATCTAAAATACGTTTGTTATTGATCGGATGAATATCACAACCAATCAGTGCTGCAATGGCACGAACACGCGCACGGCCAAAAGCATCTTGTGGCAACATCGGCACGTCAGGATAGGTTTCTTCTATCCATTCCATAATGGCTGGGCTTTGGATCAGCAATTGATCATTGATTTCAATAACGGGCACAAAACCTTGCGGATTGATCTGTTTAAATTCAGCATTTTTATTCTCATTTTTCATGAGTGATACAGGAATTAATTCGAAATCAATTTTTTTAAGATTTAACAAAATACGTGTGCGGTGGGATGTACCACTGCGAAAAAAACCATACATTTTCATGCTGCATGACCTGTGTAATTTTTCGCGGCATCTAAACAGTTACCGACATTCCAGCCGTACAACCATTCCATCGCATCATAAAAACGTTCATTCGTACGACCACGCCATAAATCGTTACGCACCATACGTTGTACGCCATGAGCATGATACAGTTTGCCCATTTCACGAGACGACAACACAATACGGGCTGTACGTGCAACGCGGGCACGTTGGTACATATCAAATGCAGCAGCGATATCATTATTGTGAACACGTAATGCCTCACCTAAAGTCACTGCATCTTCCATCGCCATACATGCACCTTGTGCCATATATTGTGTGGTTGGATGAGCCGCGTCACCTAGTAATGTCATACGGCCATAACTCCATGTATCTATTGGATTACGATCTGCAGTTGCCCATCGTTTCCATGATTTTGGTAATTCAATGAGCTGACGTGCTTGCGGGCAAATATCTTGGAAGTAAGATAGAACTTCTTCTTTTGATCCATCTTTAACGCCCCATTCTTCTTGCTCACGACTATGGAAAGTCACGACTACGTTATATTCTTCACCACCACGTAATGGATAATGCACAAGATGACAATTTGGACCAACCCAAATACTCGCTGCATTCCATTGTAAATTTTCAGGAAATTCTGCTTTTGGCACCACTGCACGATACACCACATGACCAGTCACTAATGCTGGATCACCAACGTATTTCTCACGTACAACTGACTTCACTCCATCAGCCCCAATTAAAGCCTGACCGGTATATACATTTCCTTTATGGTCAGTGGCTGTTACGCCATTTTCATCTTGATCAACATCCACAATACGACAATCGGTGATAATTTCGATTTCACCATTTTCTTGTGCCCCCTCAACCAATGAAGAGTGAATGTCTGCGCGATGGATTACCGCATAAGGGTTACCAAAACGTTGACGAAAGGTCTCATCAGTTTCGATACGTCCCACTTGATATTCATCAAGTGCATCATGCATCACCATAAAATCGGTATACACCGCACGACCACGGGCACGATCCCCAATCCCTAAAGCATCAAAAGCGTGAAAGGCATTCGGTCCTAACTGAATACCTGCGCCAATCTCACCAATTTGAGGCGCTTGTTCTAATACTTTAATTTTAAAACCTTGTTTTGCTAAGGCTAAAGCTGCTGCAAAACCACCAATCCCACCACCGGCAATTAAAATTGGATTTTCTTGATTTGACATGTCTTTCTTCCTTTAAAAACAAATTATTGACGTGGACGTGTTGAATACAAACCGAGTTTTTTCTGTACAGGCTCTTCATCTGCAATAAAAATAAAACTGGCTTGGGTCGAAGTATTACGAATATCAATCGTGGCAAAACATGGTGCACATGCTGTATCCGCTTTATCTAAATTAAAATCTAGATCGTTTATTTTTAATTCACACTGTCCTTCAATCACATGGAATACCATCGCGGCTGACCGTGCAGGCAATTGTAAAGTTTCATTTGGACGTAACATCAATGCAGAATATCCAATGATTTTTTGACAATGATCACCCGTTTCCGGGTTGATATAGGACACTTGAATTGGACCTGATGTTTGTGTTTCAGCTAAGTTTTCAAGCACTTGCTTGGCATCTTTCCAGCTATAGCGCAAAATTGGATAATCAGTTTTAGCACGAATAGAATGTTGTACAGGTACAAGACCTGCACCATAGTTTGCCTTGCTTGCCACACTCGTTACAGGTTGACATTCACCTCCCTCAACATACGAAGCTTCCATGTAATAGACCAAAGGTAAATCTAAAACATCGAGCCAAATCACTGGTTTATCACCATCATGACCATGCTCATGCCATAAACCTGATGGCGTTAAAATTAAGTCACCGTGTTCCATTGGACATTTTTGTCCTTCAACCGTGGTATAGGCTTTTTCACCTTCAACAATTAAACGTACTGCATTTGGTGTATGTCGATGTGCAGGTGCCCACTCTTTTGGCAATAACAATTGCATACCTAAATAAATCACCGAAGTGGCACGCATGTTCTCTAAACCATGACCAGGGTTCGCTAATACCAAAACACGACGTTCGGCTTTCTCAATCGGTGTAAGTTCACCTGCTTGAATTAATAAAGGTTTAATTTCAGAAAACTTCCAAGCAGTGGCTTTGGTAAGTGGAAGAGGTTTTATAGGCGGCAACACATTACGCAAACTCGGCCATAAAGGAACCAGATTACTAGTGGTTAATTGATTTACGTAGCTTGTTGGTAAATCCTCTAATCTTGCAAGTTCTTCCATTTCTTATCCCTATTTTTAATAGACCAACCAATCAGTTGGTTGTTTTGATTATTATAAGCAGGTTTTAAAGACGAAATCTATACACTTAAAAAAATTTTAATCTTTGCGTTTTATAAAAAAATAGATTCTGTAGACATTTGCAGAAAAAAAGAATAGCGAGTCAGTACAATTGGATCTCTAACTCAATTAACTTCTGATGAAAAATCGAATTATAATTATTGATGAACATATTTTTATTGAAAAATTAAACAGATAAGTTCTTCAAATTCACTTTAATTTCACTGACAAAGACCAATTGAAAAATAATAACTGCAGACAATGGCAAATAATTCAGTTTGCATGAGCATATTGCTCAAGCATTAGATTTGTATTGGTATTTCGCGGATCCCTTCAATGCTTGGCAAAGAGGTACAAATGAAAGCACCAATGGATTAATCAGAAACTACAAAATGAAAGGCAGTGTTTTAAATAATTACTAGGATGAGTATATTTCAGAAATCATTTAACGCTTGAATCAACGCTCTAGAAAAGACTCAGCTTTAAAAGCTCGAGTCAGATATTATGCCAACAACATGGTGTTGCACTTCAAACGATAATTTAAACTTTGAGAACAAAGAAGTAAAACGCAATGCTTTGAATTTTCAGTAATTGATATATCACATCGCCGCGCCTAGAACTCTCTTTTCACATTCAGTACAAATTTTGCAAAAATGAAATATTCTAAAAGCATAACCTTTCTATTGATCAAAAAATATGGTTAATAAATTCAAGTATTTTAAAAACGTTATGTAAATTTATGTGCCTATGGAGTAGAGTAATAGAGCGTTAAATTACAGGTAATAATAAAGAGATAATTCTATAGCTTCAATTGAGAAGAAGTACAACAAAATAATTGGGAAAATCAGAGTTATGATTTAATATCTGGATAGTCAATTGAGAAAATTGAAATTTTTAAGTTAGTGCTATTGAAATAGATGGAAAGAGTTCGGTTTATGCCTTTATTTAATCACTAGCTTAATAAACGTATAACCTTGCAATAACTACGATCTAATATGTACATAATGACTACAATATAAGCTTATTTGAGATTACATATGAATTTAAAAGAAATATTAACTATATGTACCATATCTACAATCTTATTTGGTTGTGGTGGAGGTAATTCAACAGAAACAATAAATATAATAAACCCACCATCGCCCCCTCAAACACCCTCAGTACCTATTATTCCATCTACACCTAATAGTTACAGCACTCATGTATATTTCTTAGGAAGTAGTACTGTAGCTGGTATGCAAGAAAGTATTTCAAAATGGGAAAATAACTATAATCTACATACAGAAAATTATGCAAAAGGTGGTGAACTTATTGATAGTATGTGCATTCGAATCGGCGCTTTGCCAGCTTTAGTAAAATTTAATCAGAAAAACATCTCAACAGGTATTAAAAACTATTTCAAGCAGGATTGGGTTAAAGATACATCCATGAAAACTTTTACTGTAAAAATTTCTGATGTAGAAGGAAGTATTGGAGTAGATACTTCAGGATATTTCTTTATACCTAATGAGAGTTTTAGTGTTAATGAACAAACATATTATCCTATTCAAGTTCAAAATAATTTTGAAAAGAATTCAATTTTTATAGTTAATTTAGGTAAAAATAATTTACTTGGAGGAACGAATGATTATAACGAAGCAACATATGTACTATCAAAGAGTAGGCAATGTATTGATTGGATTAATGAAAATATTACCGATCGTATTATTGTTATGGGGCATTTTACAACAGTTAGTCCAACAAATAGCATTATTGAACGAGTGGATTTTATAAATAATTCTTTAAAAAATAATTATTTATATAATTTTTTTGATTTTAAGGCTTATATTGATAGTAATGATATTTGGCAAGATACTGGTATTCGGGCTACTGCATTAGATATAGAAGCAAAGAAAATAAATGCTATACCCCCAAGTTTATCTGCAGATAGCTTACATTTAAATAGTAAAGCCTCTTCTGCGAGCGTAAATAAAATATATGAACTTATTAAATCAAAACAATGGGTACACTAACAATTCCCCAAAAAGTAGAAAAATATCCAGTTAATTATTATTGGATATTTTTCTATAATTAACGCGAATCTCGGATAAGAAATTGACTTGAAAAAAGTGACTAAAGCCATCACTTTAGTTACCACACCAAACTTACTACTCAAGTCACTATGTTTGATTTTATTACTTTATTCTGTGCAATTGATAATTTCTTTTAAAAATTTGAATCAACATATTGAATTCTTCTTAAACAAGAAAAAAATGCTTAAAAATGCGCTCATCCGTAGTGAGCTTTTCTGAAATAATCTTTATTGCCATTTGATATAAATTTTCACTTTTCAACAACATTAAAGCGTTCTTTGCATCTTAAAAATGAAGCCAGAAGTTCTGTACAGATGGTATTTTATACTTGTCCTCACTGACAATAAATTTATTGAAACAACTCCCCCAAGACGAATAAAGAAAAGCCCTATACCTTTAGCAAGAGACGATAGAATTAGATTCTACAAGAACCCTTCACAGCATTTCATTTCTCTGCTCACAGCACATTTGATAGTAATTCATTATGGATATAAGTTTGGAAATGAAATTAATTTTAGGCATAGAAAAACCCCATAAAGCAAAAGTTTATGGGGTTTAATAACTGGTGGGCCCAGACAGACTTGAACTGTCGACCAACGGATTATGAGTCCGCTGCTCTAACCAACTGAGCTATAGGCCCTTTAAATACTGAATTATCAAGTATTTTCGATTCAGAATACTAGCTAAAATAAAAATGAAACACAAGCGCTTTAAAGCCAGAGCGATCCGATATGTTGAAATTATAGTCAAATGATAAATTAAACACTTAAATTAGAACAAAATTATCAACATAATTTTTTAAGCTATAAAAGACCATCACTTCTAGCATGATCATAGTTAGCATAATATTTAATGTTTTAAGTACATTTGAACGCTTTGCTTATTGTATTTTAATGAGCTTCAACTCAAAATCGCCTAAATATCGTTATACATCCAAAAGACAGTAAATATGAAAAAACAAATTGCTAAAATGGCGTTTAAACTTGCTGGTGTTCAATACCACGTAGAACCCAATATTTTAGAAAAGAAACAAGTCATTATTGGATTCGAACACACAACAATGATGGATGCTGTACTTTCAATTGCACTCTTCCAAATTTATGACATCAAAATACATACGCTAATAAAAAAAGAGCTTTTTAAAGGTCCATTTAAACCTCTACTAGAAGAAGTAGGTGGAATACCTGTAGACCGTAAGTCGAATCAAGATATTGTTAGTCAAATGGTAGAACAGTTCGAAACTCATGATGAATTCAGTCTGGTCATTGCTCCAGAAGCAACACGAGCTAAAAATGGTGAAACACGCAGACCGATTCGTACTGGTTTTTGGCATATTGCTAAAGCAGCCAATGTTCCGATAGTCTTTTTATTTGTGAATCAAAAAACAAAAAAAGGGGGCATCTTCGGTAAGATTTATCCTTCGGATTTGGACAGTGATTTAGCTCAAATCAAAGCCATGTATAGAGAATATACGAAGCTTGATATCGTGATTCCAGAACCTAAGAATATTGAAGACTAAATTATAAAGATTGATTTATCAAAATAGTGGTTATGTTTAAATTCAGCAATAAACCTGGGTAATAAATAATCACATTTGGTTTATTTTTGGTTTATATCTTCAAATCAAAAAATGAAGTACTTTCTAAGAAAAAACGCCTTATGGTAGAATTCGAATTATTTTGATTCGGCACAAGGCCAATCTACAAGGAGCATATTTCGCATGGCGGGTCATTCCAAGTGGGCTAATATCAAGCATCGTAAAGCAAGACAAGATGCGAGCCGCGGTAAAGTTTTTACTAAATATATTCGTGAAATTGTCACTGCTGCAAAACTTGGTGGTGGAGATGCTGCAAGCAACCCACGTCTACGTGCTGTGGTTGAAAAAGCACTTTCAGTAAATATGACTCGTGACGTGATCAATCGCGCAATTCAACGCGGTGCTGGTGGCGAAGACAATGATGATTTAAAAGAAATCACTTATGAAGGCTATGGCGTTGGCGGTGTGGCTGTAATTATTGAAACCATGACAGATAACTTAAACCGTACGGTTCCTGATATTCGTCACTGTTTTTCAAAAACCGATGGTAATTTAGGCACCAATGGCTCTGTTGCGTTCCTCTTCACCAAACGCGGTGAAATTACTTTTGAAGATGTATCTTTAGAAGATCAAATTATGGATATCGCATTAGAAGCTGGTGCTGAAGATATCGAAATTTCTGAAGATGAAATCTTAGTCATCACAACACCAGAAACTTTTGGTCAAGTGCAAGATGCTTTAACTGCGGCTGGTCTAAAATCTGATAATGCAGAAGTGGTCATGAGCCCTTCGACTAAAGCAGAGATTACCGATATCGATCAAGCGAAAAAGATTATGAAAATGATCGATATGTTTGAAGATCTAGACGATGTTCAAAACGTTTATACTAACGTTGAGTTCTCTGAACAAGTCCTTGCTGAATTAGATGCTTAATTGTCTAATTTAAAGATTTAAGCGCACCCCAAGGTGCGCTTTTTTATTTCTATTGCAAATCTAGAATTAAAGTGGCCATCCCATTTTCACATGTAAACTTAAAAGCATAATCGCCAAAATAAGGGTTGAAATCATCCATAACAATAATGCGAGAAATATTCGAAATAACCATTTATTCACCAATGAATATTGCTGGAATAAATCAATAACTGCCCAGAACCAGATCATAAAAAAAACAAGAAGCCATAGCTCATCAGGTATACGTTTTAGTATCTGAATTTGATGATACACATTGATCAAATCAAGTAACAACCAGACCAACATGATTAAAAAATACAAAAAAGAATCTTAAAACTATTTTTCTATGCATATTTTAAATTTAGGGTTTAATTCATTTCTATGATCTAAGCTAACCATAAAAACGGTCTAAACATCTGTAAAATAGCTTAGACGCGACTCAATAAGCCATGACAATTAAAAACATCATATTCTTTAATTACAAAACTAGAATGTAAAGCAACCACATGCTCAATTTTACCAATGCGCTTCAGTAAAATTTCACTATAATTTTCCATATCCCGTGCCACGACTTGCACGATAAAGTCGGCAGACTGCCCTGTCACCAAGAAAGCATTAATCACTTCGGGAATATCTTCAAGCTCTTCTAAAAACTTAGCAAAGGTATCCGTGTCGTGTTTGCTTAATGATACTTGTAAAAGAACATGTAAACTAAACCCAAGCTTTTGATAGTTAATGTTGCGTTTGAGACCACTCATCACATTGGTTTCAACCAAATGTTTAATCCGACGATGAACTGAACTTACGGACAGATTGATTCGTTCTGATAGCTCATTGAGATTGAGATCTTCATGAGTCAAAATTTCTAGAATTTGCTTGTCATAGCGATCAAGATCCATCATTGACTCCATTTTTTAAGTGATACATGCAATGAAAATATTTTAGCCTATTAAATAAAATTTCTACTATATTTTTCAATTTTTAACTCAATAATAAAAATTATTTTTGATACTTGTTTTTAGCTAATGATTTTACGCTTAATTTTGACTCGTATTTTAGACACTTGGTTTTTTACAACTGATTTTTGATCATTGATTTTTTGATAAAGAATTATGAATATAAGTTTTGGCTCATCCACGATTCAGCTAAGCTCATTTAAACCGAACCAAGCTCAACATCGCTTACTGCTTCTTTCATTTGGCTATTAACAGTCAAAATAACTAAAGATAGCTACATCAACTAATAGCTACAACAACTAAAAATTTTAATCTTTATAGCAATTCCACAGGTTTTTACATCCCACGCCAATCAACACGGGCGCAGCGCTCGGTTTCATAAATTCGTTTAACATACTGACCCAGTGGCAATTCTAATAGCTTATTTTTAAACTGGTGATATGTGTCAGACACAGGTGCGGATTGTTCACGCTCCCACGGCGTTCCAGACACTTCCAACAGTGGCGCAAGCATCGAGCATATTGATATATCAGCCAGTCCTAAACGCTCACCGACTAAATAACGTCCATGATTATTAATCAGAATCTCATTGAGCTGAGTTATCATTTCATCCATTCTGGTACTGGCAATTTCAACCTTCTCAGAATTCACTTTATAACCATTCGCGACAAGCTTTTTCATAATCGGTTTTGAAAATTTAGAAAACTTACGTAAATATCCTTTTTCACCGATCATAATTTCTAACGATTCATCACTTTCAGACATGATATGTGCCAAAACCCAACGTCTGACATGCATCCCCAACTCATTGCCCATTTCATTAATTTCTAAAGCCTGTTCACGGAGTTTAGGATCATTCCGTAATAAACCATGTTCAGGATATTTATCATCAAGATACAACGCAATTTGAGTCGAATCTGCAATCCAATCTTCATGATCTTTTAAGATAGGCAGCGTATTTTGACCTGTTTTAAGTTGGCTAAAAGCGCGATGGACTCCAGGTATCAAATTATGCGCGACAAAATCTAACTCTTTATGATCGAGTAACCAGCGAGCCTTCTCACAAAAATGAGACAAAGGAAACTGGTAAAGGGTTCGCATAATTTTTCCTTAATAATGTAATCATCTTCTTAAATAGTGTTTGGAGTTTTCTCATTCAAACCAAGCAAAATGAAAAAACAAACACAAGAAGCTTAAACGTTGATCTTATCTATGCAATGTACTGTAGATAAGCCGTATCGAAAATACAATGCATAAACTGCACTAATTGAGTTGTAAGTTTTCGTTTTAATGAATTATTTTTTCTTTCTCTTTCAAATATGTGAATTAAACCATTGTTGATTATAATTTTTATGAACTAACTTATCTAGATACATAATATCAGCCCTTTAAAAAAATTTCAAAATCTTCGAAATAATTAGAAAAAATTTTAAATATCAAGTGTTTAGTATATTCACTTTCTCATCAACTATATCATTTTTAATGTTTAATACTTTTTTAGATTTCTTCATCTAAATCTCACATTTAGATAATTTTAGAGCAGAGCGTAACGTACTTAGATTCGCAGAGGATTTATTTATGTCGCGCTTAATCACTGATAGTGTTCATATTATTGAAAATGACCAAGATGCCATTAATGCCGCTTATCAAGTCGCAGATTTTGCTCTAGAAGGTCGAAACCACCGTGATCAAAATCGCCTACTCCCTTTCGATGAAATTCAACTTTTTAGTCAAAAAGGTTTAGGTGGCCTCCGAATTCCGAAAAAATACGGTGGCGCATATGTCTCTAATCAAACGTTGGCTCAAGTTTTCCGCATCATCAATAAAGCTGATTCTAGCCTAGGTCAAATTCCACAAAATCAGATTGCCCTACTGAATATGATTGATTTGATGGGAACTGACGCGCAAAAAGAATTTATTTTCACTGAAATTTTACAAGGTAAACGTCTTGCTAACGGTGGACCTGAAAAAAATACCCAAAACACAAAGACCTTAAATACGACATTAACAATAGAAAATGGTCGCTACTTCATTCAAGGCCAAAAATTTTATTCCACAGGCAGTCGCTTCGCTGACTGGTTAGCCATTAAAGCCATTCATCCTGATGGCCATGTAGTGTTAACTCTAATTTATCGTGATGCTCAAGGCGTAGAAGTCATCGATGATTGGGATGGTTTTGGTCAACGGACAACTTCAAGCGGCACCGTCATTCTCAATCAAGTCGAAATAGATCCGTTCTTAATCTTTGATGAACGACTCTTAGCTGACAAAGCCAATTATCGCGGTGCATTTTCACAATTATTACAAGTTGCGATTGATGTCGGTATCGCTGAAGCTGCTTTTGCAGACACCTTAACAACAATCAAAAAAGCGCGACCTATAGAAGATGCACACGTTGAACAAGCCAGTTTTGAACATTACACCCTTCAAGAAGTCGGTAAATCCAATGTTTTACTTGATGCTGCGATTCTTCTTTTAGATGAAGCTGCTGCATATCTAGATGAATTGGATCGTTTAGACCATGTGACAGACGAGCAAGCTGCTCGAGCTTCAATTTTGGTGGCTGAAGCAAAAATTTACGCTAATGATGCTGCATTGCATATTTCAGAAAAACTTCTCGAATTAGGTGGAAGTCGTTCGAGTTTAAATATTCATAATTTAGACCAACATTGGCGCAACGCCCGTGTACATACATTACATGATCCAATCCGTTGGAAGTTTCATGCCTTGGGTGACTATTACCTCAATCATAAATTCCCCGCACGTCACGCATGGATTTAAGGAGTGAAAACATGACTTCATATCAAAATATTCAACATGATCAAGCCGCTCACATCCCTTCAGCTCATATTATTCGCTCCGATGCAGAAGCCTTGGAGATTGCGCATGTATTGGCAGAGAAATTTAAATCCAATGCCATTCAACGTGACTTAGAACGAACACTACCTTTTGCTGAAATAGAACAATATAGCCAGTCAGGACTCTGGGCCATCACTGTTCCGAAGCAATATGGTGGCGCAGATGTATCCAGTTACACTTTGGCGCAAATCATTGCATTAATCAGTGGTGTGGATGGTTCTATTGGACAAATTCCACAGAATCATTTTTATGCCTTAGAAATTTTACGTAATACCGGCACTGAACAGCAGAAAAAGAAACTTTATGCAGAAGCCTTAAAGGGCTCACGTTTTGGAAATGCACTCGCTGAGTTTAAAACCAAAACCTCGACTCATAAGCAAACTGCAATTCGTAAAACTGAGCATGGCTTTGTAATTAATGGTGAAAAGTTCTATTGCACAGGAAGTTTGTTTGCACATCGCATCCCTACTTTAGTGCTTGATGAACAGAAACGACAATTCCTTGCTTTCGTGCCTCGTGACAGTCATGGACTCAGCTTGATTGATGATTGGAGCGGTTTTGGTCAGCGAACAACAGGCAGTGGAACTGTAAAATTTGATCAAGTTCATGTAGATGCTGAAGATGTCATCCCCTTTGACAGTGCATATAGTCAACCGACGATTGCGGGCCCTTTTGCCCAACTAATCCATGCTGCGATTGAAACAGGAATTGCACGTGCGGCTTTCGAAGAAACCTTAATACGGGTACGACAAGCGCGTCCTTGGATCGACTCAGGTGTAGAGACAGCCAGTAAAGATCCTTTGACGCTTTCAGAGCTAGGCCGTGTGGCAGTCGATGTTAAAGCCAGCGAACTGTTATTGAAACAAGCAGCACAATCAATCGATCAAGCCAAACCAGCACCCAATATTGAAAATATTGCTAAAGCGTCAATTGACGTGGCAAAAGTACGTGCGCACAGCACTGAAACGGCGTTAAAAGCCTCGTCAAAACTTATTGAGCTGGCGGGTAGCCGTGGAAGCCAGCGTTTAGACAGTCTAGATCTGTTTTGGCGTAATGCTCGTGTCCACACCTTACACGACCCATCACGCTGGAAGTATTATTTCATCGCCAATTACGTCTTGAATGGAGTATTACCACCACGTAGAGGAACGTTATGATGTCTATTCAATACAATAAAACTCAAACTCAACCTAAAATTAATCAATCTTATAAAAAGATTCTACTCAATGCTTTTGATATGAATAGCGTCGGGCATATCAATCATGGACTTTGGACTCACCCTCGGGATGAATCACACCGTTTTAATGAATTAAGTTATTGGACTGACTTAGCAAAAACTTTAGAAAAAGGCTTATTTGACGGACTATTCATTGCAGACATTACAGGGGTTTATGATGTTTATCAGAATAATATTGAACTGACCCTAAAAGAGTCCATTCAACTACCCAGTCATGATCCAAGTACTTTGGTCTCCGCAATGGCAGCCGTCACCAAACACTTAGGCTTCGGCATTACCGTTAATTTAAGTTATGAAACGCCTTATCAATTCGCACGGCGCTTTGCCAGTCTTGACCACCTTACAACAGGTCGTATAGGTTGGAATATCGTGACTGGATACCTCGACAGCGCTGAACGATTAATTGGACAAAAAGGCTTAAAAGAACACGATGCTCGCTATGAACAAGCGGAAGAATTTATTGAGCTTTGCTATAAGTTTTGGGAAGGATCTTGGGAAGATGATGCTGTTTTAAAAGACAAATTAAATCGAATTTTTACAGATCCTCTAAAAGTTCATTCTATACAACATCACGGCAAATATTATAAAAGTGAAGGTGTTTTTCAAGTCTCTCCTTCTATACAACGAACGCCTGTTTTATTCCAAGCTGGCGCTTCACCCAAAGGCTTAAATTTTGCTTCTCGCCATGCAGAAGGTATTTTTATCGGTGGTGATCAACCCGAGAAAATCAAAATTCAAGTCGATAATATTCGTACATTGGCCCAGGAACAAGGTCGCCATCCTGATGATGTTAAAATTTTTGTTGGCATCACCGTGATCACAGCAGAAACAGACGAATTGGCGCAAGAAAAGCTTCATGATTATCAAAACTATGCCAATGCTGAAGCAGGTATCGCACATTACTCCAGCTCAGTGGGAATTGATCTCTCTCAATATCAAGATGATGAAGTCATTCCCTATCAAAAAACCAATAGTATCGCTTCAGTCAATCAAAAATTTAAAGAACAAGTCATCACTAAAAATGATCTTAAACAACAGCATCAATTAGGTGGTCGTTATCCTCTATTTATTGGCAGTGGTGCAAACGTCGCTGAACAGTTAATTAATTTTTTAGATACTTCTGGCATTGATGGTTTCAATCTGACTCGAACCGTTGCCCCAGAATCGCATCATGATTTCATTCAATATGTCATTCCAGAATTACAAGAACGTGGACGTTACAAAACAGCGTATGAACACGGTAGTTTACGCCACAAATTAATTGGACAAGGCGATCGTCTTTTTACAACGCATCCTGTCCAAAAATTCCGATGTTGTCGCGCTGACATTCACAAGGACGTTATTCCAGATTCAACTTTAAACACAGCCACTAAACATAAAAATACAGCATAATGCATCGAGATAAATATGACTCAATCAATACAAACACCACAAAACACACCGTCTAAAAACAAATTTATCGTTGTGGGGATTATCATTCTTGCAGTCATTGCAGGAGTTTATCTATGGAATCAAAATCAAAAATCTGGTTCGGATGAACTGGTCATCGGCATTAGCCCTTCTTTTGCTAAACCCTTACAGGTTGCAGTCGAAGAAGCAAAGCAGCAAGGCGTGAATGTCAAACTGGTTGAATTTTCAGACTGGAATACGCCTAATATCACGCTCAATCATGGTGATATTGATGTCAATTTTTTCCAACATCAACCTTTCTTGGATAATGTCAAAAAAGAAACAGGCTTTAAACTACATGGATTCGCTGTAGGTGCTGCTTCACATGTCGGTCTATATTCCAAGAAATATAAGAGTTTTGAGGAATTACCTTTAAATGCCAGTGTTGTCGTTCCCAATGACCCCGTCAATCAAGGCCGTGCTTTATTGTTATTACAACAAGCCAAACTGATTACCTTAAAAGATCCTGAAAATCATTTGTCTGCCTTAAAAGATATTGCAGAAAATCCTAAACAATTCAAATTCATTGAAGTTGAAGGTCCTCAAACCGCCCGAGCAACAGATGATGCTGACCTTGCTTTCGGTTATCCACATTACTTACGTCTAGCCAAAACAGCAGATCCTGAAAGCGCATTATTGTTGGATGATAATACCAATAAACGGTATGCCATTTTATTTACCGTGCGTGATGATTTCAAAGATTCCGATGGGAAATTACAGAAGTTTGTCGATATTTATCAAAACTCTCCAAAAGTAAAAGCTGCGCTAGATCAAGACTTTGGTGCAACACTTTGGTTCCCAGGCTGGAAATAAGGAGAGGCTATGTCTACTACATCTCAATCAAAACCCAAATCAAACCTGAAATTGGTCGGAATCGTTATAGCCATTTTAGTGCTTGGATTATTGGGCTATCAATATTTGAACAAGACCCAACAAGATGACGTTCTCACCATAGGGATCAACACCCCTACTGCGAAGACTATGGCTATTGCAGCTGAAGAAGCCAAGCTACAAGGAGTAAATGTCAAATTGGTCGAATTCTCAGATTGGAATACCCCGAATATCACACTTGATCATGGTGATATTGATGCCAATTATTTCCAACACCAGCCCTATCTTAGCAATACCAGTAAAGAGCGTGGCTATGACTTTAACGTTGCTGGTATCGGGACAGCGACTCATGTGGGTTTATATTCTAAACGCTTCAAAACTTTAGCTGAAATTCCAGAGGGTGGAACTGCTGTGGTACCCAATGATCCAGTCAACCAAGGCCGTGCATTATTACTATTTCAACAAGCCAATCTGATTCGCTTAAAAGATCCTGAAAATCACCTTTCAACGCTGCGTGATATTCAAACGAATAGCAAAAATTTAAAGTTTATAGAAGTTGAAGGTCCTCAAACGGCAAGGGCATTAGAAGACAGTGATATTGCTTTTGGTTATCCCAACTATTTATTACTTTCAAAAAATCATGATCCAAAAGACGCTTTGATTTTTGATGAACCCACTGGAAATCGCTACGCCTTACTCTTCGTTACCCAAAGTGATTTTAAAAACAAACATCCAGACTAAAGTCAAAAACTTGAAAAATTTATCAAGATATTCCAAACCTCAGACAAAGTTAGACAATCCATAGACGAAGATTCTGGAAAAGATCTTTGGTATGCGGATTGGAAATAAGGAGCATTAAAATGGTCAGTTTCGGATCTCAAGTCGATTTTAGTGTTCCACACATTAAAATACGTGACTTAAATAAATATTACGATGTGCAAGGCACTCAAGTTCAAGCGCTGAAAAATATCAACTTGGATATTCCAGAAGGAAAAATCTTTGGCATCATTGGTAAAAGTGGCGCAGGAAAGTCTTCTTTAATTCGGACACTCAATGGTCTTGAAAGTATTACAGATGGTCACATCCATATTCACCATCAAGATTTAGCTGAATTAAATCATGCACAACTCATTAAACTTCGGCAAAAAACCGGCATGATTTTTCAACATTTTAATTTACTGTCAGCCAAAACAGTTTGGGAAAATGTTGCTTTGCCATTGAAGATTGCTCATCTATCAAAAAAAGAAATCGAAAGCAAAGTTAATGAGGTTCTGCAATTGGTGGGTCTGGCAGATAAAGCACAGCAATATCCTTCGCAACTGTCTGGTGGTCAAAAGCAGCGCGTTGGCATTGCGAGAGCTTTGGTGAGTAAACCTGAAATTTTACTGTGCGATGAAGCAACTTCTGCATTAGATCCTGAAAGTACATCTGTTATTTTGAGTTTATTAAAAGAAATCAATCAAAAACTGGGTCTCACCATCGTATTAATCACCCACGAGATGCAAGTCATTCGTGAGATCTGTGATCACGTGGTGGTTATTGAACAAGGTGAAATCGTCGAGTCTGGACAAGTATGGTCAGTTTTTTCTAATCCACAAAAAGTTATTACCCAAGAATTACTTAATTTAGAACAACTTGATTTACCTTTTAAAGTTTATTCTGAACTTAATGAAGTGGTGACACACAGCATCGTGAAACTCAGTTATGCGACAAATACAGAGTCTTCACCCGACTTAACTCAGATTTTGAGTCTGTTTGGACATTCTGTGCATTTGTATCAAAGCCATGTGGATACGATTCAAAATCATCTGATTGGATCAATCATTGTCGGGGTCGCTGATTTGAATATTGATATTTCAGCCTTACAACAAAAGTTAAAACAACAACTTGCTCAAGTAGAGGTGATTGGCTATGCACGACCAACTCATTGATTTATTAATTACGGGCACCATCGACACTTTATTAATGGTCGGAATTTCAGCATTTTTTGCCTTATTGATCGGTTTGCCGATGGCCGTCGTTTTGGTTAATACCGCTGACAATGGTATTTATCCATCTAAAACCATCAATCAAGCCTTGGGATGGGTGGTGAATATCACTCGATCTATCCCCTTCTTAATTTTGATGGTTGCTTTAATCCCCTTTACACGATTAATTGTCGGGACCAGTTATGGCGTGTGGGCCGCTGTTGTACCACTTACGATTGCAGCAACGCCCTTTTTTGCGCGTATTGCAGAAGTGAGTTTACGTGAAGTCGATCATGGTCTCATTGAGGCAGCTCAAGCTATGGGCTGTAACCGCAAACAAATCATTTGGCATGTGCTTTTACCTGAAGCGCTACCAGGTATTGTGGCGGGTTTTACCGTGACGATCGTTACTATGATTAACTCATCTGCCATTGCGGGTGCGATTGGTGCTGGTGGTTTAGGTGACATTGCCTACCGTTACGGCTATCAACGTTTTGATATTCAAATTATGTTGGCTGTCATATTGGTGCTTATTGTTTTAGTTATGCTCATCCAAGCTTTAGGAGACAATCTCTCCAATGTGCTTGATAAGCGTAATATTTAGCTTTTAAGTCTTTATATTTAAGTCTTTATATTTAAGTCTTAACAGTGTTTTTCTCCTTTCTCATAAACATCCGAGCCATGACCTGACTTTGTCATGGCTTTCATGTAAAATCAGCCTCAATTTTTAAATAACACTGTGTGAGTCATTTCATGGGTTTTAATTGTGGTATTGTCGGCTTGCCGAACGTTGGTAAATCTACACTTTTCAATGCATTGACTAAAGCTGCTATTGCTGCAGAAAACTTCCCATTTTGTACCATTGAACCCAATACAGGAATCGTCCCTGTACCTGACCCACGTTTAGACAAATTAACCGCGATTGTAAAACCACAACGCGTGATTCCTACATCAATGGAATTTGTCGATATTGCAGGTTTGGTTGCTGGTGCGTCTAAAGGCGAAGGCTTGGGTAACCAATTCTTAGCGAACATTCGTGAAACAGATGCGATCGCACACGTGGTTCGTTGTTTCGAAGATGAAAATATAATTCACGTCAACGGTAAGATTGATCCACTTGATGACATCGCAACCATCAACACTGAACTTGCACTCGCTGACTTAGAAGCGGTCGCTAAAGCGATTTTACGTCTTTCTAAATCTGCTAAAAGCGGTGATAAAGAAGCGATTGCGATTAAAGCCATTTTAGAAAAAATTCAACCGCTCTTAGATGAAGGTAAGCCTGCACGTGCAGCTGATCTTGATGATGATGAGCGTAAATTGGTTCGTGGTTTTGGTCTAATGACTTTAAAACCAACCATGTATATTGCTAACGTTGCTGAAGACGGTTTTGAAAATAACCCACATTTAGATGCTGTTAAAAAGTTAGCTGCTGAAGAAAACGCAATTGTGGTTCCACTTTGCAACCAAATTGAAGCTGAAATTTCATTACTTGAAGATGAAGACCGTGCCGAGTTCCTTGAAGCAATGGGTATGGAAGAACCAGGTCTGAACGTCGTTATTCGTGCAGGCTATTCACTTCTTGGCTTGCAAACGTATTTCACTGCCGGTGTACAAGAAGTACGTGCTTGGACTGTGAAAGTCGGCGCAACCGCTCCTCAAGCAGCTGGTGTGATCCACACTGACTTTGAAAAAGGCTTTATCCGTGCTGAATGTGTTGCCTATGACGACTTCATTCAATATAACGGCGAATCTGGTGCGAAAGAAGCAGGTAAATGGCGTCTAGAAGGTAAAACATATATCGTTCAAGATGGTGATGTACTTCACTTCCGCTTTAACGTTTAACGTTTAACGTTTAACGTTTTCTGATAAAGAGCCCTGAATATTCAGGGCTTTTTTTATTTCTCAATTTTTTAAATCGCATTTATAGAATTATTATTAGAAATAATATTAGATCTCTTCCATAAATCAAAAACAGCCATTAATTGTCAATAGATTGATATCTAAAATAACTTTTCTCCATAAGAAAAGGTCAGGATGAGTGGAATCTAATGATCGGTATGAAATGACTGATGACTGATGACTGATGACTGATGACTGATGACTGATGACTGATGACTGATGACTGATGACTGATGACTGATGACTGATGACTGATGACTGATGACTGATGACTGATGACTGATGACTGATGACTGATGAACAAGTCTATTTTAGGTTTAGTTTTCATCCTCTATCTTTTTATTTCTTTTTTTCATTTTTATTTCTCATTTTAATTCTTAACGTTTTAAGCTCAACGTTTTTAGAAATGAACCTTCTATAAAATCGTTATTTTATTTCTATCCTCTTCTAAATCATTTTTATAAATAATGATAATGATTATCATTCAGTATACATTCTATCTTTCATCCCCTACACTGCATAAACCCACTCTTAAAATAAAGGAACAATGACATGGCCTATTCACTTCCTCCATTACCCTATGCTTATGATGCACTTGAACCCCATTTAGACACGAAAACCATGAAGATTCATCACAGCAAGCATCATCAAACCTATATCAATAATATTAATGCGGGTATTGAGGGAACGCCTTGGGAAAATTTATCCATCGAAGACCTCGTCAGAAAAGTAAATGAAGTACCGGCTGAATTAAAAAACAATGTCATCAACAATGCCGGAGGACATGCCAATCATTCCTTATTCTGGACAGTTATGAGCCCTCAAGGCGGCGGTCAGCCAACTGGGCAAGTTTCATTGGCAATCGAACAAGAACTGGGTGGCTTTGAAAATTTTAAAGATGCATTTACCAAAGCTGCGCTCAGTCGATTTGGGAGTGGATGGGCTTGGCTAAGTGTGACACCAGAAAACAAACTGATTGTAGAAAGTAGTGCCAATCAAGACTCACCACTCGTTTATGGTAATACTCCGATCCTCGGTTTAGATGTATGGGAGCATGCATATTATTTAAAGTATCAAAACCGTCGTCCTGAATATATTGCCGCATTTTATAATGTTGTAAATTGGGAAGAAGTGAATCGACGTTACTTACAAGCCGTTCAAAATAAATAGAAGGAAAAATTAGATATTTAAAATTTTATGTGCGATCAAAAAATTATAAGCTAAATTTCAAAATCAAAAAAAGCGATGCTTAATATTTATAATGTTAAAAGGGTCTTGGTGAAGAGGCCCTTTATTTTTTTAGCTGATTTAGATTCTGCCCAAGCAGAGCGGATTAAAAACGGTATGTTCCAAAATTTTCTCTTTAGAAAAATGAATACTTGAGTTCTCTTTTATCAATCAGCTTTCATTCATTAATAAAATGATTATTAAATCTCTATCATAAGTCGAAAAATGATGATTGAGTGGCCATATATTGATAGGTAAAAATCTCTTCTCCCTTTGGGAGAAGGTTATGATGAGGGAATACTCATGATGATTCTGTTGTATCAATAATGACTTTTGAAAGAAGTCTATTAAACAGTAATAAATCGATATAAAAAAAACCTTCTTCGTATGAGAGAAGGCTTGATTCAAGGAATACTACTGTGGAGCTTGTATTGAAAATTACTTCTGAAAGAAATCTCTCTATCAATCAATCTTAAAAAAGATTTTTATATTCTTTGGTGTTTCCTAACTCAGGATTATCTATAGCGGTCTTACACTGCGCTTTATCACGCTCATAATTGGCTTGACGCAATGCCAACTGCCCTTCATTTTCAACCAATGCTCGCGCCCAAGCATCGATACTGTTTAATGCTTTGCGACATAAAGCATATTTCCCCTCAGTCACAGAATCCGTCATTTTAACGTTAATTCGCCAATCCAAAATTAACTGACGTACTGGTTCGCGTACCTGTGCCTGAATTTGATCCGTTTGCTTTTCAAATAGAAAATGATCTACCTGATTGATGAGGATCCATGCGTTATTTGCATAAACCGTAGCATCGTTGGTAATTTTAGGTGCCGTTTTAAGTTCAGCTTTTTCAGCCGTATCTGTTGATGAGTTTCCGCAACCTTGTAAAGCCAAGGCTGTCACCATGAATGCACTGACGATACCGAAACGAATTTTTGAAGTCAGCATACTGAAGACCAATCAAACAATGAGGTACTATGCTAGTAAATTCGGCTACAATACTCAATCTAGATTTATACCTTTTGTTCTATTCTTAATAAGGTGTGTCGTGTCCGAGCACAATTTTTCTCTTATAAAACCCGCTGGTTTTTGGCAAGGTGCTAAAGACAGCCAAGCCATAATTTTCACTTATCTTCCTGTTTCTTTTGCTTTTGGCGTTTCAGCAACTCAATTTGGTTTTACCGCTTGGGAAGCTTTGTTTCTCTCATGCTCGATGTATGCTGGTGCAAGTCAGTTTTTAGTGGTTGCTCTTTTGGGCAGTGGAACATCCATTTGGATGACTGCTTTAACCGTTATTGCTTTGGATATAAGACATTTACTCTATGGTCCTGCACTTCAAAATCTCATTCAAGACAAGCTGAATTTGAAGAAAACTGCACTTTGGTCTTGGGGACTAACAGATGAAGTTTTTGCCTCGGGCATGATCAAACTGACACAACGTCGTCAAGAATGGTCTGAGTCTTGGATGCTAGGTCTCAGTTTATTCAGCTGGTTGTCATGGGCATTGGGTTCTTTCTTAGGGGGAATGTTCGCAGACAAAGTCAGCAGTATGCCGCAATTTTTACAAGCAGCGCTAGACTTCTTGCTCCCTGCATTATTTCTCAGTTTTTTATTGGCTGCTTTTGAAAAAAAGCATACGTTTGTGGTCGCTGTTACTACAATCGTTTCTGCGATCGCTTGCTACTTTATTGATATTTCAGCTGCGATTTTTATTGGCATCACTTCGGGGATCTGTGCAGGCTTGTTTAAACATTATGTATTAAAACAACACGACAATACGCTTTTATCAGAACATCCTCTACCAGAAAAACAAGGAGAATAATATGAATCTTGAGATTATCCTTGTGGGTATTGTGGTCGGTATCGCCAATTTTGCATCACGCTTTGGACCTTTTTTTGTGATTCAAAAGTTTCAACAAGATTCGCAAAAACGAGGCGCTTTGTGGATTAAAATTGCACTAGGTTCAATTGGTATAGCGGCAATCAGTTCAATGCTTGTGGTCGCAACACTTCCACCGCTTTTAGAGACACCTAATAAAAGTTTAGCCATGTTAGTCGGTTTTATTGTACTTATTGTTTTGTACTTTAAATTTAAGCAAATTGTGATGGCTACATTAACTGCGGCCTTGGTCTATGGCTTGTTCTACACCTATATTCCTTTTGCTATCTAATAGCGTGAATAAAGACTGTTTTGCTTATCTAAAATAGTGTTAGACAATATCATTATTTTATGTGAATCAAAGCATAACAGACCTATTAGTTCTGATATGCTAAAAGCCCAAAATATCAAACATGGATGATCAGCATGAGCGTTATTCTCGGTACTCCACTCCAATCTTCTGCATTTAAAGTCCTACTTTTAGGATCTGGAGAACTAGGGAAAGAAGTGGTGATTTCATTACAGCGTTTAGGTGTCGAAGTCCATGCAGCTGACCGATATGATCATGCTCCTGCGATGCAAGTCGCTCATTTTTCCTATACCTTAAATATGGCAGATCCAATCGAATTAAAAAAATTGATTGAAAATATAAAACCAAATTTGATTGTCCCTGAAATTGAAGCCATTGCGACTCAAGTATTAGTTGAAATAGAAGAACAAAATATCGCAACGGTTATTCCTTCTGCAAAAGCGGTTAATCTCACTATGAACCGTGAAGGCATTCGCCGTTTGGCTGCTGAAGAATTAGGTCTACCGACATCTGCTTATCGTTTTGCTGATAGCTTAGAATCTTTCCGTGCTGCTTGTGATGATATTGGTTATCCAAACTTTGTTAAACCCGTCATGTCATCATCAGGTAAAGGACAATCACGCGTTAAAGAATTTGCAGAAGTTGATGCTGCTTGGGAATATGCGCAAACTGGTGGTCGTGTTAAACAAGGCGTGGTCATTGTTGAATCTCAAATTGATTTTGACTTTGAAATTACCCTACTCACTGTCCGTGCTAAAAACCCGCAAACAGGTGAAGTCGAAAGTTATTTCTGCGATCCGATTGGGCATCGTCAAGATTCAGGCGATTATGTTGAAAGCTGGCAGCCTCAACCTATGTCTGCTAGCGCTTTAGAAGAAGCAAAACGCATCGCCAACAAAGTCACCATCGCGCTTGGTGGTTGTGGTATTTTCGGTGTAGAGCTTTTTATCAAAGCAGATAAAGTTTGGTTTAGCGAAGTGTCTCCGCGCCCTCATGATACAGGCCTGGTAACGCTAGCATCACAGTTCCAAAGTGAATTTGAGTTACATGCACGCGCTATTTTAGGTTTACCTGTAAATACACAACGTCATAGTACAGCAGCCAGTGCGGTGATTTATGCAGGTGTAGATGATCAGAATCTATCATTTTCTGGCTTAGAACTTGCTTTAGAAAATCCCAATACTGATTTAAGACTGTTTGCAAAACCAGAAGGATTTACCCGTAGACGTATGGGTGTCGCGACTGCACGAGCTGAAACAATAGAACAAGCGCGTGAATGGGCGGCTGAAACAGCGTCTAAAGTGTCGGTAAATCAAAATAGCTAACTCATTTTTGTGGACCAAGAATACATGATCAATACTTCCCCTTTATCAAATTATGTTTCCAGCAATCACGACATTCAAGCTATAAATGCATGGCGTACAGATGTTGAAATTCAGCTACATACTGCATTTGATCAAGGGGTACCGATTCGTGAAATTATTTTGGCCCGCTCAAATTTAATCGATGAGGCTTTAATTTTTTTATGGTCTCATTTTCAGCTGAATCAAAGTAATTTAGGTCTGTTTGCTGTCGGTGGTTATGGCCGACGTGAAATGTTGCCCTATTCAGACGTTGACATCATGATCCTGTCTGAAGAAGCACTTACTCCAGAACAAGAAACCACAGTATCTTCTTTTATTTCTTCTCTATGGGATGTCGGCAACTTTAAACCTGGCGTGAGTGTACGCACCATTCAACAATGCTTTGAACAAGCATTACATGACCTCACTGTTGCGACCACATTAATCGAAGCGCGTTTAATTACGGGCAATGAACATTTAATCAAATGGCCTCGTCGAGTCGTGTCACAAACATGGACTGATAAAACATTTTTCGATGCAAAAATGGAAGAACAAGCACGTCGCTATGCTCAACATAATCACACTGAAAGTAATTTAGAGCCTGACATTAAAAATGCGCCGGGTGGCATTCGTGATATCAATCAAATTGGCTGGATTGCGAAACGTCATTTTCGTGTCAATCGCATTTATGATTTGGTTCATCTGGGCTTTATTTCTGAGTTTGAGCTTTCTGTCCTTGAGGAAGCTGAAAACTTTCTTTGGGAAATTCGCACCTATTTACACCGATTAACCAAGCGTGATGAAAATCGTTTGTTGTTTGATTATCAACGTGATATAGCCGCAAAATTTGGCTATCAAAAAGTTGAAGGCGAACATATCAATTATCCGATTGAACAGTTCATGAAACGCTACTATCGAGCTGCTCAGCAAGTTTCAACCTTAAACGAAATGTTATTGGCTTACTTTAATGAGTCAGTCATTACCCCACGTTTGCCCAATTATGAAAGACAAATCGAAGAAATTAATGAAAATTTTAAATTGGTGGATGGGAAACTCGCAGTACAACACCATAAAATATTTTCTGAGAAACCCAGTGCTGTTTTAGAAATTTTCTATATTTTAGCCAACAGACCTGAAATTAATGGAATCCGTGCCCGAACATTACGTTTACTAAGCCTAGCTGCCAAACGTATCGACAAATCGTATCGAGACAATCCTGTTCATCAGGCCTTATTCATGGCGATCATCCGATCTCCGTATCGACTGTATGAGACCATGTTGGCCATGAAGCGTTATGGTGTACTGGGAAATTATATTCCTGCATTCGGTCAAATTATGGGCCTCATGCAATATGACTTATTCCATATTTATACTGTAGATGCGCATACGCTGCTTTTAATTCGAAATTTAAATCGTTTTAAAGAATCTGAATTTATTAAGGATTATCCTGTTGTAAGCTCAGTATTCCAACGCCTCGTACGTCGTGATATCGTTTTTCTTGCTGCATTATTCCATGATATTGCCAAAGGCCGTGGTGGCGATCACAGTGAGCTTGGCGCCGCTGATGCAATTAAATTTTGTCAGGCGCATGGTTTTACTGAACGAGAATGCAATTTAGTCGCTTGGTTAATTCAAAACCACTTACTCATGTCGATGACCGCACAGAAAAAAGATATTTCAGACCCAGATATTGTCAAAGACTTTGCTAAAAAAATGGGTGATATGGAGCATCTCGATTATCTGTATACATTAACTGTTGCGGATATCAATGCGACCAATCCAAAGCTTTGGAATACTTGGCGTTCATCGTTAATGCGTCAGCTGTATACGCATGCACGTGATGATATACGCACAGGTCTAGGTCGGCCCGTTGAATATCAACTGCTGATTGAAGACACTAAGTTTGCCGCTAGTGAAATTTTGGTGAATGACTTTGCATTGGATGTTGTCGAAACAGTATGGCAAGATTTAGGCGATGAATATTTTCTGAAAGAAACAGCCGATGAAGTCGCTTGGCATACCCGTGCCATTTTAGAACATGGCGATGATCCTGCACCGATTGTACTGATGCGAGCACATCGTAAATCAGCGCCAGATGCCGTACAAATATTTATTTATACTCGCGATCAACCTAACCTCTTCGCCACCACTGTTGCAGTCTTTGATCGGATGAATTTGGATGTTCAAGACGCGCGTATCATTACAGCGACTAAAGATTTCAGCTTAGATACCTATGTGGTGCTCGATCGCTTTGGAACATTAGTGACGGATGCTGAACGTGAAAATACGGTACGTGAAGCGCTCATCAATGCTTTAAGTGATTCAAATAATTATCCAGGTTTATTACAACGGATCATTCCACGTCAGTTACGTCATTTTGATATTGAAAATACCGTAGAAATCACACTCAATGAAGCCTTACAACAAAATATGGTCGAAATAGCGACGCTTGATCATCCTGGGCTACTGGCTAAAATTGGTGGATTGTTTATGATGCAAGGGCTTGATATTCATTCTGCTAAAATTGCAACATTAGGTGAGCGCGCAGAAGATATATTTTTTGTGACCAAAAAAAATAATCAACCGATGAGTCCGAGTGAAGCTCAAGAATTTGCAAGCTCACTCAAGGCTGCACTGGATGAGGCATCTCATCAAGTTTCTAACCACCATTAATTTATCGATTAATTTACATCGCACTTTATTACGACGGTAATTGTTTCATGAACTCAAGTTTAACTTTATTGCATCCCTATCCATTTGAAAAATTGAATCAACTTTTTAAGGATGTTCAACCACCTGCTGATTTACCTTTAATCGCCCTCTCCATTGGCGAACCTAAACATCCAGCACCCGAGTTCGTTAAACAATCCATTATTGATAATTTTAATCATTTATCGACCTACCCAAACAGCAAAGGTCTTTTGGAATTACGTCAGAGCATTGCTTCTTGGTTAACTCGACGTTTTAAATTGAATAAAATTAGTGCTGAAGATCATGTCCTTCCTGTTACGGGAACACGCGAAGGTATTTTTTCCTTTGTTCAGGCTTTGATTAATCGTGAAGATGCACCTTATGTGGTCATGCCAAATCCGTTTTATCAAATTTATGAAGGTGCAACATTACTTGCTGGCGCAACGCCTTATTTCATTAATTGCACTGAAGAAAATCAATACTTGGGTGATTTCGATGCTGTTCCTGCAGAAGTTTGGGAAAAAACAGCTTTATTATTTGTTTGCACACCTGGAAATCCGACGGGTGCTGTACTTTCTAAAGATCAATTAAAGAAACTAATTGCTCTTTCAGATCAATATAATTTTGTCATTGCTTCTGATGAATGCTATTCAGAGCTGTGGTTTGATGAAGCGCCTATAGGTTTACTCGAAGTCTGTGCGGAAATGGGAAGAGATGACTATAAAAATTGCATCGTATTTCATTCACTTTCAAAACGTTCAAATTTACCCGGAATGAGATCTGGATTTGTAGCAGGCGATGCAAATTTATTAAAACCTTACTTAAAATTCCGCACTTATCACGGTGCAGCAATGCCTGTACAACATCAAATTGCTTCACTTGCAGCATGGAATGATGAAGAGCATGTTGAAGAAAACCGTAAGCAATATCGTGCTAAATTCGAGTTATTCCAAAAAGAACTCGGCCATATACTGCCACTTAAAAAACCTGATGCAGGTTTTTATTACTGGCTAAAAGTTGATAATGATGAGGTTTTTGCAAAACTTCTCATGGAAGAAGCTCACATCAAAGTCCTTCCTGGGCGCTATTTATCTCGCGATACTGCAGATGGTAACCCGGGTGAAAATCATGTTCGTTTAGCTTTGGTTGCTGACTTAGAACAATGCAAACAAGTGATTGAACGATTAAAACGAATTTTATAATTCAGCTTAATTCATTAAAAAATCCACGTATAAACGTGGATTTTTTTAGAGCGATGAGGGTTAAAAAATAAATTATATTGAAGCCAAAATTTCTTTTAAGGTTTCACTAGGATGCGCTGATTGGGTAATCGGACGACCAATCACCAAATGCGTAGCGCCATCTAAAATGGCTTGCTTAGGCGTCACAATACGTTTCTGATCATCTGCATTCGCACCAGCAGGTCGAATACCCGGAGTGACTAAAGCAAATTCTTGACCCAAAGTTTCACGTAACATTTTTGCTTCTTGCGCAGAACAAACTACGCCATCCAGTCCACTCTCTTGTGTCAGCATCGCTAAACGTTTTACATGCTCAAAAGGTTCCACATCCAAACCTAAATCTTTCAAATCTTCACGACCCATTGAGGTCAGAACCGTCACAGCAATTAATTGCGTTTCATAATTACCAGCTTTCAAACGCTCTACACAGGTTTCCATCATTTTACGACCACCAGAAGCATGAACGTTGACCATCCATACGCCCATATCTGCCGCGGCACAGACTGCTTGTGCTGTGGTATTTGGAATATCGTGAAATTTTAGATCCAGAAAGACCTCAAAACCGAGAGCATGCAAAGCTTTTACAACTGAAGGACCTTCATGGGTAAAAATTTCTTTACCTACTTTTAATCGACAGAGTGATGGATCAAGTTGTTCAGCAATCGTTAATGCTTCTTTTTGGCTTTTCGCATCCAAGGCAACAATGATACTCATGGGTCTTCTTTCCATCACACAAAAGTTGCGTAATTATAGAGATCTTTAGCACGACCTGCAAAACATAGTTATCAATAAACTAGACTAAGCCAATATTTTTATTCAAATAAAAAAAATCCCTTCATTGCGAACAATGAAGGGATTTTGGAAGAACTCATCCTATAAAGGACGTGTATGACTGTCTTCCGCTTGAATATCTAATATCGTTTTTTCATGACGCACGCTTGCAGCAGCTTCAGCAGCAGCAAGTTGAGCACTCTGAATTTGTTCCTTACGGAGATGTTCAATGTCTTTACGTAAGCGTCTAATTTCCCAATTGTTTTGAAAAACACGGAAGATTTGAACACCTATGAGTAATCCTAGGACAATACCGATGACTAAGGTTAATAACAACAATAACCCTAGACGCATAGCAGGAACTTGAGTAAACCATAAGTCTACAGGCAATTCAGTACCATTGATTAATACCAATGCCAGAGAATATACAAATACTGCTACTAAAAGTAGCCCTAAGATAAAACGCATAAACACCTCATATTATTATTTATTTGCAGTTTCGTTTACAGCATCACGTAGTGCTTTACCAGGTTTAAAGTGAGGCACTGCCTTAGCAGCTACTTCTACAGATTTACCTGTTTTTGGGTTACGACCTACTCGTGGATCACGGTGATGTAAGGCGAAACTACCAAAACCACGTATTTCTATACGGCTATCAGAAGATAATGATGCAATCATTTGATCAATCATAATCTTAACAGCTTCTTCAACAAGTGGTTCAGCTAAATGCGGATTCTTAATAGAAATACGCTCTATTAAGTCAGACTTATTAAGTGCTTCAGTAGTCATCTGCGACCTCTTTAATTATCAAGCTACTTGGTAGATAGGCTGATAATAACCTGTTTAAATACAAAACGGTAGCGTAATAAGTTAATACTACGCTACCGTTTACAGTATTTGTGTAAAAAGTATTAGTTAAATTACATTAACAATACATTCACACAGAGATCTTAGCTACCCATTTGAGCTTTGATCAAATCACCAATAGTCTTAGGACCATTTTCAGAAGCTGGAGCTGCAACTTTTAAGTTAGCAACTGCTTCTTTTTCTTCAGCTTCGTCTTTCGCTTTGATCGACAAGTTGATAGCACGTGACTTACGGTCAACGTTGATGATTTTAGCTTCTACTTCTTGACCAACTTCCAAGAATTTAGTTGCATCTTCAACGCGATCGCGGTTGATTTCAGAAGCTTTCAAAGATGCTTCTACTTCGTCAGCCAATTTAATCGTTGCGCCTTTAGCATCAACTGCAGTCACAGTACCTTTAACCAATGCACCACGTTCATTCGTTGCCAAGAAGTCATTGAATGGATCGTTGTTCATTTGTTTGATACCAAGGCTGATACGGTTGCCTTCAGCATCTACAGACAAGATAACAGCTTCTACAGTGTCACCTTTCTTGTAACGACGAATAGCTTCTTCGCCTTGTTCGTTCCAAGAAATATCAGACAAATGTACTAGACCGTCGATACCACCTGGTAAACCGATGAAGATACCGAAGTCAGTGATAGATTTGATTGTACCAGAAACTTTTTCGCCTTTGTCGTGTGCCTTAGCAAACTCTTCCCATGGGTTAGCACGAGTTTGTTTGATACCAAGAGAAATACGACGACGCTCTTCATCAACTTCAAGAACCATAACATCAACTTCGTCACCAATCTGAACTACTTTAGATGGGTGGATGTTTTTGTTTGTGTGGTCCATTTCTGAAACGTGTACTAAACCTTCAACGCCTTCAGCGATTTCAGCGAAACAACCGTAATCAGTAAGGTTTGTTACGCGCGCTTTAACGATTGAACCTTTAGGGTAACGGTTCATAATCGCTAACCATGGATCTTCGCCTAATTGCTTAAGACCTAAAGATACACGATTACGTTCTTTGTCAAATTTAAGTACTTTAACAGTAACTTCTTGACCCACTTCAACAACTTCTGATGGATGCTTGATGCGTTTCCAAGCCATATCAGTGATGTGAAGAAGACCGTCGATACCACCAAGGTCAACGAATGCGCCGTAGTCAGTAAGGTTTTTAATTGTACCTGTAACTGTTTGACCTTCTTCAAGTTGAGAAAGTAATGCTTCACGGTCAGCTGAAGATTCAGCTTCCATAACTGCACGACGAGATACAACAACGTTGTTACGTTTAGCATCAAGTTTGATTACTTTAAACTCTAACTCTTTACCTTCAAGGTGAGTCGTGTCACGGATAGGACGAGTGTCAACCAAAGAACCTGGAAGGAACGCACGTACTGGACCGATGTCAACAGTGAAACCGCCTTTAACCTTACCAGAAATAACACCAGTAACGATTTCGCCGTCTTCAAAGATTTTTTCAAGTTTAGTCCAAGTTTCAGCACGTTTCGCTTTTTCGCGAGAAAGAACTGTTTGGCCCATACCGTTGTCAAGTGCTTCAACAACAACATCAACTGTATCGCCAACGTTAACTTCAAGTTCACGTTGTTCGTTTAAGAATTCAGAGCGAGATACAACACCTTCAGATTTAAGGCCAGTATCTACAGTTACCCAATCAGAATCGATGCTAACAACGATACCTTGGATGACTGCACCCTTTTCAACGTTGAGGTTTAATTCACTTGCTTCAAAGAGGGCTGCAAAAGATTCGGTCATGATATACCTAGAAAAGTCAGCGGTCTTGGATCAGACAAGGCCGGTTTAATTAAGTGTCCACATAGTCCATATAAACTGATCAAGCTATGCTTCTACTAATATTCGTTAATTACCCAACTGCGAATCAATATAATCAGTCATTAATTTAAATACGCTTTCGATGTTCAATTCTGAACTATCAATCACATAAGCATCTTTGGCTGGCTTCAATGGCGCCACAGTTCTTTCCATATCACGCTTATCACGCGCTTGGATATTGGATAAAATGTCGCTTATTTTAACATCTAGGCCCATAGCCTGCAACTGCTTTACACGTCGTTCGGCTCGAGATTCAGCTGAAGCGGTTAAATATATCTTCGCAATGGCTTCTGGAAACACGGTTGTGGCCATGTCACGACCATCTGCAACCAAGCCTGGAGCTTGTGCAAAAGCGCGTTGACGCTCAAAAAGCGCAGTTCTTAACACTGGAATTGCGGCAACTTTAGAGGCAAACTCACCCACTCGCTCTGTGCGAATGGTTTCAGTCACATCCACACCGTCAAGAAAGATACTGGTGCCGACACTTTGGCTTACAAATTTAATATCAAGATTTGTTGCAATATGTGTACTCAAATCAAGTGTTGCTTGTTGATCTAAAGTATCGATCAGGTTTTGTTGTTGCAAAGACAATCCAAGTAAACGATAAATCGCACCCGAATCCAATAAATGATATTGATAATGTTGCGCCAGTTTTGCAGCAAGTGTGCCTTTACCTGAACCGCTTGGCCCATCTATCGTGATAATGTGAATTGTCATTGCATGTCCAATTTAACTTAGAGTTTTTGCCAACTTCTTGAATCCTAGTGTAATGGCAAGTTTAAGCTGCGCAAGTATTAATTTGCTGACAAATGGCGCTTTTGCTTGTAATTCAATCGTGTAAGTGACCAATGTTTTGTTGGTATCTGTAGATTGAAATTCAATAATTCCCAAATGATGCTTAATCAATGGGTTTTTAATAATTTTATATTCAATACGTTCATTGACATCTAAAAGCGTAATTTGTTCTTGAAGTGGCATGATTGGAGCAATACCCATTTTACGTACAGAACCAACCCCATCTGGTCGCTGTGGATCCGTTGCATCCTGAATACGTTTTACCTGAATAGGTGCAAATACTTGATTAAACGTTGCGTGTTTAGACAAAAGTTCAAAAACTGTTTCGAGAGGCGCGTTAAATTCATGTTTGACTTGGATCGAATTCATTATTTTTTCCCTTAAAATGATAAGACTGACAATTCAATATGTCAGTTTAATTTTACATACTTTAATCTCAAAGTTTTAATCTTTATCTATTTTTTGTTGTAAACGAAATTGTCTTTTTTGTTCTCTTCTCATTTTAAAAAAATCAGAAAGTTGCGAGGAACATTGTTCTTGCATACAACCCGCAACGTACTTAAAACGATGGTTGTAATAACCTTGATTTTCAAGAAGTTGTCTAGCACTAATCAAAGATCCCGCTTTGGGTTCAGTCGCTGCAAATACCACACGCTGCACACGTGAGTGAATTAAAGCCCCCACACACATGGTACAGGGCTCTAGGGTTACATAAAGAGTCGCATCTTCAGGAAGACGATAATTTTGAATGTTTTGACACGCTTGTCGAATGGCGACGACTTCTGCATGTGCAGTCGGATCAGATTGAGTAATCGGTTGATTAAAACCTTGTCCAATGACCTGTCCTAAACTAACAATGACCGCACCCACTGGAATTTCTCCCAGTTGGGCTGCCAACGCAGCTTGCTCATAAGCAAGCTGCATCCATTTTTCATCTTCTTCAGTATAGACTTCTTCTAAATTGAACGTGTTTTCTTCGTTTAACATTAAAAATTTAAATTATTCCATAATGTTTTAACAAAGTATTCCAGCTTTCAATTGTGGTCACTGGAGGATTCTCACCTAAAATAGCTTTCAAACTCATATTTTCAGTTTTTTGCCATTCTGGCGATAAATCTTTATCAACCAAACGTGCACGCACACCTTCTACAAAATCAGGGTGACGAATTTTCCAGTCCGAGATCTGAGTTTCAAGATCAAATACTTCTTTCCAAGAGTGAACTTGGCGTCCCCACTGCCACAACAACCAAGTTATCGCTGCTGTGCTTGGCGAACCTTTTCCTAAGTTTTCACTCGCTTGTCTTAACCAGTCACTTCGCGCATCACTAAGACCAATGATCGCCTCGTAATCACTCTCAAAATTAGAACCACGGCAAACGCTATGAATCACATCGAGTGAAATTTGTAGCGGACCAGGAGAAACAGGACGATGCAAGCTGTTTAAAGTATCATCCAATGCACGGAAATCACCTGCTGGATAATGCGCCCAATCAATATCCAGTAATTTCTGCAATACAACATCACGTTGAGCATCACAAATATGAGTCGCCCAGCCGATGCCATAAGCACCTGCAGCAGTCATAATTGAACCCGTTAAGCCCGTAAATAGTCCTACTGGTCCACGATCTGCCAAGAAACGACTCGCACCCACATCTGGATATAAACCAATGTTCACTTCAGGCATTGCAAGTCGCGAATAAGGAGTGACTAAACGGAAAGGAGCAGCCATAAACAAGCCCAAGCCCCCACCCATGACATAACCTTCACCCCAGACCACAATGGGCTTAGCATAATTATGTAGCAACAAATCTAAAGCGTATTCTTGCTCAAAAAATTTGTTTGCGGCATCAACTTCATTATTAATAACCAATTGACGAAGTTTACGCACATCACCGCCAGCACAAAAAGCTTTAGGTGTTGTTGAATCAAGCCAAATCGCCTTTACACTGTTGTCTTGGTGATAGTCTTCAAACACATTTAAAAGTGCAGTTACGATCGACTCATCAAGAGCATGAAGCGATTTAGGACGATTTAAGCGAATGATCCGCCATCCATTGTTCGCTTCTTCAACGATTAAATCGGGATGATATTGGTTCGTATCAAGAGATATAGTCATGCTTCCAGCTGCCACTTAATCGGCTCAATGCCATTTTGTTTAAGATAATTATTTGTTTTAGAAAACGCCTTACAACCAAAAAAACCGCCTCGGTTCGCTGCTAATGGTGATGGATGTGCAGCTTTTAATACCAAGTGTTTATTTTGATCTATGCGTTGTCCTTTGCGTTGTGCATACGCACCCCAGAGGATAAATACGATATGTTCACGTTGTTCGTTTAGAACATCGATCACCGCATCGGTAAAGTCTTCCCAACCTTGTTTTTGATGCGATGTAGGCTGACCTGCTTCGACAGTTAACACGCTATTTAACAGTAAAACACCTTCTTCTGCCCATTGGGTCAAATTACCATGTTTTGCAGGAGCAATGCCTAAATCTGAATTTAATTCATGAAAGATATTACGCAAAGATGGGGGCAATGCAACCCCCTTTTGCACAGAAAAGCTTAAACCATGCGCTTGATTGGGTCCATGATAAGGGTCTTGACCGATAATCACCGCTTTAACCTGACTCAATGGCGTCGTATTAAAGGCATTAAAAATAAGCGAACTTGGCGGATATATAACCTTGTCTGCTTGAATTTCTTCTTTTAAAAACGAACGAATTTGATCCATCCGTTCACTCAGTAAAAATTCGGTTAAACTATTTTTCCATCCTTCTTCTAACCGAACTTGATTTAACTTCGTCATGTCTTGTTCGGTCATTTGCATTGCTGATCCATCCTGAATTCATTACTCATTTTAAATTTATACTTTAACCTGCAAATCTACAGCCGGATTTTGAAATTGCAAACCCGATTTCAAATTACGATACATATTTGAATCCGTCCATTCAGACTCAATTTGCTCAGAGAAGATAATTTGATCTAGCGCCAAAAGACCCATTTGCTCATTTTTAATATCTTCAATAAAGCTTTGTGCATAGCCTGTATCTGTTTCATGAACAATCACAGAATACACTTCCACATCCCCTTCACCATTTTGAGTCACAGTCGACTGTAAAACTTGCTGTGCCAAATAGAAAAAAATACGTGAAAACTGTTCTGCCGAAGGAGAAACAGGTAAAGAAACCCATCTTGCACTAAAGGTTTTACATGCTTGGATATAATCTGGGTTGTCATCTTGCCAAAAGCAAATGGCATGATCAAAACTATCATAAAGATCTTTGATGAAACCTTTTAATAAACCAAAGTCATAAACCATTTGGCCATGGTCAAGTTTTGAAGCTTTTAATAACAGCTCAACTTTATAGCTATGACCGTGAATAGACCGTTTACAACGATCAGATGTGCAATTACGCACAATATGCGCATTTTCAAATTTAAATAACTTACGAATTAACATATGCCACAGCAATCAACAAAACGTTAAGAACTTTGATTATAGATCAAATCTACAGGCGAGTTGATTAATTTTAACGTTTTAGTCAATTGGCAAAAAGTATTAAAAAATTATCCTTAAAATTAAAGGATTTTTTGACTAAATTAGAATAGCGCCAAACGGCATTAAAATGGTGCCAAACTGCGAGAATAAATATAAACCTGTCCATTCTCACGCATTAGATAACTGGTGAATTGTCTTTTTCGTTCAGACAACAGCACTTCAATCTGTGCTTTAAAAAATGTTGATTTCACATCTAATAATGATTCAAAAATTTTCTTATTTTCAGGTGCAATGGTATCAAATGGTGAGGTTTTCCAAAGTGCATTGGTATTTTCAAAATACTCCATATTGCTTTGTTTCATATTCAATAAATTTTGAATCGTATTAACATCTAGGCGCTCATCCATTGCTGCCAAGACCATTGCAGGCGCTGTATTGATATTGATCTTGGTTGTTATGCTTGGTATTGCCGTAATATACGGCGCAATTAAATCATATTGATTTCCTTCAAAACCACGGACTTGTTTAAGCTCTTCTTTATGATGGAAAATCGTATTAGCAGCCAGATACGGCTCAGACAAGCCCATATAATAATCACTCTCAGCCCCCATTGGGCCAATCGTTAAATCATCTTTATCTTGCCAGTCTATTACCGCCTGACTTAAATCTGGATTCAAATTGACTCGCTTCAGTAAATTTTCAAAAAACTTCTGAGCATTTTCATTCGGTAAGCCATTCTCGTTCAGCAAGCTATTTAAATTAAATTTTCCGGACTCATCAATAATTTGACCTGAAACCATACCGCCATCCACTGGAAAACCTGGCATAGGCTTTGCCCAGTTCTCTTGTAAGTAATCGACCTGAGATTCTGATTCAGCATCTTGAACCAAAAGTTCTGAGAAGAAAGTTTCTGCGCTTTTAGCATAATACATTGCTTGATTCTGACGCATTAAGTAGGCAGTGCTTTCATTGGTATAGGACTGACGCTTTGCAATGGTAGCAGCAATAATCGTCGCCAAAGCCACCATCATTAAAATCGTAATCAGTGCAATGCCTTGTTGTTTTTTCATATTAGAAATCATCACTACTTATACATCTAAGCATTCTGCTTTAACCTTAACGCTTTTGGCCGATTAAAAAATCTGAGTTAAGTAAACTAAAAATCCACTCGTACTCGACTTCACGCAATGTAAATTTAATCTTAAATCCTTTCGGTAATAATTGTGCAGCTTGATTATCACCTGCCCCTAGTGCACCTTCTGGCCACTGCATTAACTCATTTGGATTTAAAATTTGAATTTGGTATTGCTCTACATCAGACAATAAAACACTTGAAAGTGGCTGAGCAGATTGACTGACATTTAAATTCGGATATTTCAGGCGATATATTTTTTTATCTTGTGCATTATATTGATATTCAATTCGCTCAAAAGGAGACAATCCTTGCTTAAGCGGATCAGTGACTCCCGCTTTACTAAAGATCAAATTTTGATTATTTAAAATGAGTGCAGGCTGAATTTCTCCAGCAACATTTGCGGTGATCGGAACAACTTGTAAAGCATCTCGTTGAATTTGTAAAAATGCACTTTGTAGTTGGCCCAGATTTTCTTCATGGACTGCATTACGATCTTTAACCTTAATTAAATAATCAAAGACTCTCCATCCTAAAGCTGAAAGTACCGCAAAAATCGCGATGGCAACCAATAACTCAACTAAAGTAAAGCCATTTCGATGAGAGCCTAATGACTTTTTCATGGTTGATTTACTTGCGCAGCAGTTTTAATTGGATAGTTATAAAACACCATATTTGTTATCCCTGCTTCAACCTTGCCACTTTCGTTATTAAATAGACTTACTTGTATTTCAATTTTTTGTACATTTGGACTGATGGTAGATTCGGATCGTTTATCAATTTGCCACGTTTCACCTTGAGCTGTGAATTGTTCTGATTGCGTCCCTTCAAGCCACTCACCATTCATTTGCATTTTTGCGATTTCGTTTTGGGCGACAAACTGTGCTTTTGTTCTTAAAATGGCGTTGGCTGTTGATTGAGTATATTGCATAGCAACTTTGGTTAATGCCATTGCTGCAACTGCAAAAATAGCCAGCGCAACGACAACCTCGATCAAGGTAAATCCCTTATGAGTTTTCATGTACGTTGCCTAAATAATCAATTTGAATTAATTCACCAACGGGTTTTTGCTGAAAATACATTTGAATACGGACAGGCTTCACCTCTCCATTACCCAACCAAATTAACTTAGGCGAATCTCCACCCACCAATTCGCTATTATTGGCTCTTTTGAAATCATGTTGTTCCGATTCAAGAGAAAAAGAAACAGCTTGGGGTAGTGTTTTCGTATACGAGTCGTCCAGCTCAACCCATTGCTTAGATTTAGAAAGACTTGCTTGTACTGACTGATTCGAACCTGATGCAAGATTTATTTGCCCATTATTTGTAGATGGAGAGCTTGTTGCTTGAGAACGGTATTCTTGTATCGCATATTGGAATGTAGCAACATCTGTTGCAGGTTTGACCACCAAAGCAAAGATACGTGACTGATCATTCGCTTCACGATTTATACGTTTTAAATCCATGATCAGCATTTCACGGGTTTGCATCGCTTTACGCTGATCAACCCCACCTAGATTCATGACCACCAAAGACGCCATAATACTGATGATCACAATGACCACCATAAGCTCAATCAGTGTAAAACCCTGATGCTTTTGAGCTAATCGTCCGTTCATCATGTATTAGGCCACATGCTCGGATGCCAGTGCATGTTTGGGTAACATCAACGCTTGATCAATTAAAGAGACACGCAAAGTATCGCGACTCCCCAAATAGCGTTGATAAAAACTTGAATTTAATATGGCTGCGCCACCATGCGTCACTGACCAAATCGAAGCCAAGTAATCTCTGGATGACATCTTACTTCCAATCGACTCTAAGTAGTTTTCCGTCATGCGGATAATAATTCTTAAGCGGCTTTTGCGAACTTGATACATTTCATTGAACAAGTGGTTAATTCCTTGTCCTGTCGTTGAAAGACGCTCTTCAATTTGGTGAAATAACACTGTACGTTCAGGATGATGTAAATGATGGAGCATAAAAAATGCCAAATGCTCTGGGAATCCTTTTTCAGTATCCGCCACCATTTCAAGTAACATGCGCTCATTCAGAATAATCAGCAACATATACAACTCATCTTTACTTTGAAAGTGTTTATAGAGCGTACCTTTGGCTAAATCCAATTCAGCAGCCAGAGCATCCAAAGTCATTCCTGACTCACCATTTTCTAGCAGAAGTTGTTCAGCTACCTGAAATATTAATGCTTCTCTTGCTCTAAACTGAGCCTGACGATCCATCTTCACTCTATAAACTCTCTTCTTTCTATTTATTCCGTTTAAACACTAAGATTGCGCTTTAAGAAGATTTTCAAAATTTTGTGTCGTTATATAAGCAATCTCTTCAAGTGACTTATCATATACATCACTTAAAGCTTTGGCTACATAAGGAACGTACTTTGGTTCATTCGGCTTTCCTCGATAAGGCATCGGTGCCAAATAAGGACTATCAGTCTCGATCAAAAGACGATCCAAAGGAACCTGCTTAGCAACATCTCGTAAATCTTGCGCATTCTTAAATGAAACAATTCCTGAAAATGAAATGTAATAACCGCAATCAAGCACTGCTTTCGCCGTTTCCCAATCTTCAGTAAAACAATGCAAAATACCATGCGTAGATTGCTCTGCACGAATAATATCGATGGTATCTTGCTTTGAAGACCGTGTATGTACAACCACAGGTTTTTTAACGATTTTTGATGCTTGAATATGGCGTGCAAAACACTCTTTTTGCGCTAATACTAATTCTGTACTGTGAAAATAATCTAATCCCGTTTCACCAATTGCCCACACTTTCTCTGAGCGAGCCAGTTCAATAAGTTTCTCGACAGTCGCACGTTTCATCATCTCGGCATCTTCACAAGGATGCACACCCACACTATAGCCTACAGCTTGGTGTCGACTGGCAATTTCTGATAAAGCAATGTGATCATCTAAATCTACAGAAATTCCCATCATTTTGGAAACGCCTGCTTCTTGCGCTTGTTGAATAGCAAGATCTATATCACCACCATAAGGCTCTAGATTTAACATGGTCAAATGACAATGTGTATCAACAAACACAGCAACACCTATAATTTTGAAAATTGGGATTTACATTGTAAAACTTGAATGTGCCAAAGTTATACTCCCAGCGAGTAATTTTTCCGCTTCTATTTTGTAATATAGTCCTTTTTCACCACTTAATTGAATTGCAAAGCCTTGAGGTTTAGTACCTGACTGCTTATATGAAATCCAAATCACTTTACCTTTGAGCGGTATTTTTTGAGAATCGTTCGGTAATGTGGCTAAAATAAAGACCTCTTCTCCCATTTTCACAGATTGTTTCGTGGGTATAAACAAACCGCCATCTTGAACAAATGGCATATAACTCGCTTGTAGTGTCGCACGATCTGCGATGTTCACCTGTATCAATCCGCCCATACGTGTTTGCATAGACACCCCCTCTTTTTAATTATTAAAATATAAAACCAAACAAATGTATTAAAAATTTACGAGTGCACATTCATTAATTTAATAAACAATTGATCTACAATCAAATTGTTTTGCACATTTTGCTCAACCAGCTGTTTAAAATGTTGTACGTCATGATAAATTTCAAATAATTGTTCTAAATTATAATAATCTACAATCTGGCTAAAATCTAAGTCAGAATTTTTCACACGTTGATTTAGCTTGATACAGATCAAATCTGACAATAAATATTCAAACATGGTCATAAAATCTGAAAACACCAAATGCTTATTCCATTTAGTCGCATACTGCATGGGCATGCTTTTATTGATCACCAATGTCTGCCAGTCAGCTAAAAATGCTTCACGCTGCTTTAACCATTCTGCATTTGATAATGTTAAGGCCTGCAAAGGCATGTCATTGGACAAACCCATTAACAATGGTATTTGGGGATGCAATTTATTGTCTAATTTAGTTTCTAAAAATATTTGGGCTTGACTATGTGATACACGATCCAAAGCGAAATGCTGTAAACGACTACGTATCGTTGCAGGTAATTTCAAATAATGATTGGCCATTAAAATCAAAATCACCCGTTCACCAGGTTCTTCTAAGGTTTTTAATAAAGCATTCGATGAAGCAATATTTAAAGCTTCCGCAGGCTCTATGACAATCACCCGCCAACCTTCTCCAGTCTGTTGTACAAAAGGCTGTAGATCTCGAATCTTTTCAATTTTTATTTTTGCATTTTGTTTTTTATTGTCTTCATCCGTGGTGATATGTACATAGTTGGGATGAGTATCAGACTTGAGCCACATACAGCTTGCACACTCACCACAAGCAGCTTCTGGTTGCTTATCTAGACATAATAACCAAGCAACAAAATGTTGCGTGAAAGCGTGTTTACCAGAACCATCTTTTCCATAAAACAAGAGGCCATGGCCTATTTTGGGAAACCGCTGTGTCAACGTTTCCCATACCGATGTTTGCCAAGGGTAAATCTGCGAATTTTCCGTGCTCATCATGCTTTTGCACACATCCTATTATTCAAAATGAGCAAGACTCATTGCATTCAGACGATCTAAATCTGCTTGAGTATCTACACCTGGAGGCAAACTCACATCTGCTACGGCAATAGCAATTCGATGACCATTTTCTAATATACGCAATTGTTCAAGGCTTTCTAATTGCTCTAATACGCCTTGATCCCAAGTGACATAATCTTGTAAAAGCTTTACACGATAAGCATAAAGTCCGAGATGCCTAAAAGCATGTTGATGCAATTTAGGATGTTCAAATTTCGCGCCATCTCGATCATAAGGAATCGTGGCACGACTAAAATACAGCGCTTCACTGGTTTTCGACATCACCACTTTAACAATGCTATCACGTTGAAATTCTTCTAAATGATGAATAGGCTCACATAAGGTAGACATCGAACACGAAGGTTTCTCAAGCAATAAATTTGCGACCTGTTGTACCAATACCGCTGGAATTAAAGGTTCATCCCCTTGAACATTCACCACAATATCGTCCGCATCCCAACCTTTAATCTTGGCAACTTCACTTAAACGATCTGTGCCTGAAGGATGATCTGGATTTGTCAGTACAACATCAATATTTTCTTGAAGACAAATTTCCGCTATCTTTTCATCGTCAGTAGCAACACACAGATCATCAAAGCCTTCGACTTTTTTGGCTTGGTCTACGACCCGCAAAATCATAGCACGACCATGAATTTCTAAAAGGGGCTTACCTGGGAGTCTTGAGCTCGAAAAACGGGCAGGAATAACAATATGCTTCATGAAAAAACCTTAAGAAATTTGAATACCAAGTTCAGTTAACTGTTGTTCAAGCACTGTATAACACGCCTCTGACAGCACAGCTTCAACTGGCACAACCCAAATTTCACGATTGAAATCAGGATTTTTTTTAAGTAAAGGTAAAAGTTTTACTGCATCTTTTTCAGTCGTAATGATGGGGTTCAGATCTTCAAACTGTAAATCATCAATCTCATAATCATAATGATCTGGAAATTCATGGCATTGAAAGCGCTTCACCCCCAGATCCGCTAAGGTCGAGTAAAAGCGTTGTGGAAAGCCAATTCCAACCACAGCATAATAATCTTGATCTTCATCAAAAATTTCAGACTGATCAAAAGCAGGATTTAACAGATAAGGTCTTGCAACCATTAAATGCATATTCAAATCAGTTTCAGGCTGCTCCGCATGCTCAATCACTGTGGCTTGATTTAAACGCTCAACGGGTTCTCTTAAATAACCTTCTGGTAATAATTTTTGATTACCTAAGCCGCGATTTCGGTCATAAACAATCCACTCGATTTGTCGTGCCAATGCCCAGTGCTGTAAACCATCATCGCTAATAATTAAATCCAGCTCCGTATGCTTGAGTAACAACTCAATGCTTTCTTGACGGTTAGAACCCACCACCATAGGCACGTCTGTCGACTGTACAATCAAACAAGGTTCATCACCGACTTTTTCTGGCACATCATTCAACGAGACCAATGCAGGAAAAGGTCCACGTCCACCATAGCCTCGACTAATCACACCAACACGAATTTGGCGAGCTTGTAAATATTTAACCAAATGAATCAATAAGGGGGTTTTTCCACTTCCACCGACTGTGATATTTCCAATAATCATCACTGGAACGGGTGCGGTATAAACTTCACGCAATCCGCAATCGAATAGTTTTTTATTTAACTGAAAACCACTGTAATAAATCCATGACAAAGGGCGCAAGACAATCAACCACTTCGCTTGTTTATTCCAAGCATTTTGAATGTTTTGCGCGAATGACATATGGCTTATTCCTCAAAATTTCTTTGATGCAATTGATAATAAGCTCCACGTAGTTCTAGCAACTCTACATGTGTTCCTTGCTCGACAATGTGTCCTTTGTCCATAACGACAATACGGTCTGCATTTTCAATGGTTGACAATCGGTGTGCGATGACCAACGTCGTTCTATGCTTCATTGCTTCATCGAAAGCACGCTGAATAAAGAATTCAGACTCATTGTCCAGTGCACTGGTCGCCTCATCCAAAATCAGTATTGGCGCATCTTTCAAAATCGCTCGCGCAATGGCAATACGTTGTCTTTGACCACCTGACAAGTTTAAACCTTGCGCACCCAATGGCGTATCGTAGCCTAAAGGTAATGCCATGATAAAATCATGTGCATAAGCTGCTTTAGCTGCTGCGATCACTTGCTCATCTGTTGAATGTTCAAGTTGACCGTAAGCGATATTTTCACGAACAGTACGATTAAATAATACTACTTGTTGATTGACCATCGCGATCTGAGAACGCAGCGACGTCACATCAATATCACGAATATCCATCTGATCAAATAAAATTGAGCCAGAACTGAGTTCTTGGAATCTCATCATCAAATTAACCAGTGAAGATTTACCCGCACCTGAACGACCAACCAAAGCAATAGTTTCGCCAGCTTTCACTTCTAAATTAAAGTCTTTGATTGCATGTAAGCCATCAGAATACGTCAAATTCACATGATTAAGCTGAATATTGCCTTTGAGTTCTGGTTTCAATGTGCCCGAATTAATTTCTTCTGGGATATCCAGTAACTCAAACACAGAATGCGCTGCCGCCATACCACGTTGTAGTTTTTCATTAATATCGGTTAACGCTTTGATCGGTTTACTTAACATCCCCGCAGCGGTGATGTAGGCTACAAATTGTCCTGCAGAAGTATCTTGTAAAATTTCAGGACGTAGCGCAATCCAAATCACGATACTTAAAGCCAAAGACATAATGAACTGAACAACCGGGCTATTAAGCTGTTGAACAGCCACCATTTTTAATCCACGGCGTAGGTTTTCCAAAGAGCTTTCACGAAAACGAGATTGCTCATAGTCCTGACCACCAAAGCCTTTAACTACAATATGTCCATTTACAGTCTCTTGCACGACGTGATTGACATCGCCCATCGTGTCTTGAACTTGGGTAGAAAGCTTACGCATTCGAGTCGCAGCTTTACGAATCAGTAAACCAATCAGTGGTGTGAAAATCAGAATACATAAGGTCAAGCGCCAGTTCGAATACAGCAAAAAGCCCATAAGCCCGATGGTAATCAGACCTTGTTGTAGTAATGTTCGCAAAGACTCCGTGGTCGCCGCTGTGAGCTGCTCCACGTTGTACATAATTTTTGCAGTAATGTGCCCACTGGTATTGTCTAAATAATATTGAGAAGGTAATCGCATTAATTTAGCGAAAACTTCTTGGCGAATATTAAAAATTAAATTCCTTGAAATAACAGACGTATAGTACCCACCTAGGAACAACCCTAAGCCTCTAAAGAACATCAAAAGTACGACTAAAAAAGGAAATAGATTGGTAAAGGCTCGATCTTTAGTTTGAATTGCGGTAATAATTTGCTCAAGTAATTTTGCAACTGATACTTCTGTCGCAGCGTTAAGTACAAAACCAAAAACAACAATTAGCCCAATTCCCCAGTACTGTTTCAAGTAACTGAGTAGTCGTAAATATACTTTAAAATCTTGCTTCACTAAAAGCCTCTAGTGGGTACATAAGTACGATTATAAATGTTCAAAACCCGTAATTGACATCACTACTTTAGTCATAACGACTTTGACCATTTTAGCACAAGCCTGAAATGATCAATCAACCCCAACCCATACACATTTTGGACAAAGTCAGCATAAAATCAGATTAGAGCAATCTACTGAATTCACTCAGATCCAATATAAACACATTATGTATAAATTGGTGTAGTTAAAATCAATGAGATTATTTAGGTAAACAAATATTTAGAATGCCATCTAATTCATCAAGAGAATGGTAATGGATCACCAGTTTGCCTTTGCCTTGTTTATTGTGATCGATTTTAACATCTGCGCTAAATCGTTCAGAAAGCTTTTGCGTCAATTGCTCAATATCAGCAGACAGTGCAGCTTTCGGCTTTTCTTGCTTAGGTGAGTTGAGTTCACGAACCAATTGCTCTGTTTGACGGACAGATAAATTTTTCTCAATGACGATTTTAGCAATTTGAATTTGTTCTTTGGCTTTAAGCGTTAATATTGCACGTGCATGCCCCATATCCAATTGACCATGTTGAATATGATCTTTAATCGGCTCAGCCAAACTTAACAAACGAAGTAAATTACTCACCGTAGTACGGGCTTTACCCACAGTCTCAGCAATTTCCTGATGGCTTAATCCAAACTCTTCATGAAAGCGTTGTAATGCCATAGCTTGATCTATTGGATTTAAGTCTTGTCGCTGAATGTTTTCAATAAGCGCTAAAGCAATCGCAACTTGGTCTGTCAAATCACGAACGATCGCTGGAATTTCAGTTAATCCAGCAATTTGAGCCGCTCTCCAACGACGCTCACCGGCAATAATTTCATAGCTATACACGTCATCAACTACAGGACGAATCACAATCGGTTGCATCACACCATGCTTTTTGATCGATGCTGCAAGTTCTTGCAAGTCCTCTTCATTAATGAAGCGTCTAGGTTGATAATTTCCCCGTTTTAAAATTTTGACGTCAATTTGTTTAAGTTGACCATGATCTAGGGCTTGAACTTCCAATTGTAATTTTTCTTTTTGAATAGAACCCAATAATGCATCTAAACCACGACCCTTCGCCAAGCCTCGTTTTTTTACGGTCATGCTTTACTTCCTTTTTTCACATTGGTTTTTTTTAACATCTCAGCAGCCATATTCAAATACGCCACTGCACCCTTAGAGCTTTTTTCAAAATAAATAATCGGTAAACCATGTGCTGGCGCTTCTGCTAAACGCACATTGCGTGGAATAACCGTGTTATACAGTTTTTTTCCAAAATATTTTTCTAATTCTTCTGAAACATCGCGTGTTAATGCATTACGTGCATCATACATGGTCCGCAACACACCCACGATTTCAAGTTTAGGATTTAAAGCTTGCTGAATACGATCGATGGTTTGCGTTAAATCTGCTAAACCTTCCAAAGCATAATATTCACACTGCATTGGTATCAGCACACCATCTACTGCCGCCAAAGCATTAATGGTGATTAAACTTAGACTCGGTGCGCAATCGACGATAATATAATCGAAATTCGCTTCGATGCTTTTTATGGCATCACGCAGAATAAACTCTCGGCCTTCTTGTTCTGCAATCGCAAGTTCAACACCAGCCAAATCACGATTTGAGCCTAAAACACGATAGCCAACTTCCGCCTTAATAATCGCCGTTTCAATCGGCACATCACCCAATAAAACGTCGGTAATCGAATAGAGCAGCTCATTTTTTTGAACACCAGAACCCATGGTGGCATTACCCTGAGAGTCCATGTCAATCAATAACACACGTTTCTTGAGTACTGCTAGTGAAGCCGCTAAATTCACCGCAGTCGTGGTTTTACCCACACCACCTTTCTGGTTCGCAATTGCAATAATTTGAGCCATGCTCACCCCAATCCTTAGAATTTTTTAAATCTGTTTTAACAAAAGTAAGTGACGCTGTTCATCCAAACGAGGAACGTGCAATTCTAAAACATCACAACTGAATTCATTTTTATGGTGTTCAATTTCATCACTCGGCACTAAACCTTTCATCGAGGCAATAATACTATTTTCATGCATAAATGGTCGTGAAGCTGAAATAAAATCTGTCAGAGACGCAAAGGCACGACTCGTGATCACATCAAACTGACCTAATTCGTTAATGCTTTCTACATTTTCAACTCGAGTTTGAACGGCGACGACATTTTTTAATTTTAAATCGGCAATAAACTGTTTTAAGAAACGGATTTTTTTACCGTTTGAATCTAAGAGCACACATTGGCGTTCAGGTTGGCAGAGTGCAATAATCATTCCAGGCATACCCCCACCTGTTCCGATATCGAGCAATCGACCTTGAGGTAAGTCGTTTAAAATACTTAGACTATCAAGCAAATGCTTGATGAGCATTTCTTTAGGGTCACGGATAGCAGTTAAATTATAGGCTTTGTTCCAAAGTACCAGTGCATCTTGATACTTTAACAGTAGATTTAATGCCTCTTCGCTTAATTCTAAACCAAGCTTTTGACTACCCTGTTGTAACTCTTGAAAAAAAGGATGCATAAACAGATAACATCTAAATAAAATTTAAATCAAAGTATACCGATTTATGCATCGTGGAACACTATTTAACGATTAGTGATTACACAGTTAAGCATATAAGCCTTGTCGAATATGTAAATCTAACTGGGTTAAGCGCTCTGGCGTACCCACATCGACCCAAGCACCCTGCATTTTTTCTGCAGATACACGCTGATCAAGCATCGCTTGTTTTAACAATGGCGCCAAAGGACGTTTGCCTGGCGCTAAGCCCTCAAACATTTTTGGATGAATAATCGCAACACCACTATAGGTCAGATTCTCACCTTGACGCTCTTGCTCAAACGTATAAGCACGACTCTCACTTAAGGTGAAATCGCCCTTTGGATGCTGTTCAGGATTGGGCACAAATACCAAATGCGCTAAATCGTCTTGTTTTAAGTCGATCTTTAATAGCGTCGCAAAGTCCATCGTGGTCCAAACATCACCATTCACCAAGATAAAAGGTTCGTCACCCAAAAGCGGCAAAGCATTGATAATTCCGCCTGCTGTTTCCAAACCTTCGTCTTCACGCGTCCAACGTATCGTTACGCCATACTTTGAACCATCACCTAAACTACCAATCAATTTATCTGCAAGCCATGCAGAATTAATGACAATCTCTGTGACACCAATACTTTTTAGCTTTTCAATGTGCCAAACAATCAGCGGTTTACCACCTACTTCTAAAAGCGGTTTAGGCGTATACAGCGTCAAGGGACGCATGCGATTACCCAAACCCGCTGCAAGAATCATTGCTTTCATTATGCAACCACCTCATATTTGCCAAATTTTTGCTCAAACTGAGGCAAAACACGAGTTTCTATAAACTGCATAAACGGTTGTAATTCTTTATATGGTTTACTTTCTTCAAGCAGATACCACATGACACGCGGTAAATCTTTTAGATATCCCGACTTACCATCACGTTCAAATAAGCGTACAAAAATACCCAAAATTTTAATGTGGCGTTGAATCGCCATCAAATCTGCATCACGTTTAAACTGCTCAAAATCCCGTGCTTCTTTTGAAGACTCAGGCATTAGATCATAGAATGTTTTAAACCACGCATATACGCGATCAGCATTCCATTGAACATAAGCATCACGAGTAATTGATATTAAATCGTAGGTATCTGGACCGATGACTGCATCTTGAAAATCAATCACACCCTGTTCAGTCTCACCCGCTATTTGCATTAAATTACGGCTGTGAAAATCACGGTGAACAATGACTTGTGGTTGAGCAACAGCAGCATTGGCCAAAATTGCAAATGTACGCTTAATCAATGCAGATTCGTCTTGAGTCGGCTGAACATTCAATGATGGTAATAACCAATCAGTTAAGAGTTCCATTTCGCTGATGATTTTTTCATAAGAATATTCAGGTATTTGACCTTCACCATCAATCGACTGTAAATGAGCCAACTGCTTAAAACTTTGTGCATAATGCAGATCTACAGTCTGATCATTCAATAATGTAGACAGCACCACATCACCAAAATCTTCAAGCAATAAAAAACCATCATCTAAATTTTTAGCAATAATATGCGGCACTCTTACGCCATTGCGATCAAAGAACTCATCAATCATCACAAAAGGCACACAATCTTCTTTATCAGGAGGTGCATCCATGAGCATAAATGTTTTATTATTCAGGATAATTCGTGCATAACGACGGAAACTCGCATCGCCTGCTAAAAATTTGATTTCACAGTTCTCTGATTGAAGTACAGATGTAATCCATGTTTGTATCAATTGTTCACGTTGTGTATTCATTTGCTATAAATTCTAGTACAGGCTGAATATTTGAATCACTAAGTGTAGCCACTTATCCGATTTTTCTCTATGATGCGACAATAATTAATTGCGATCAGCATACTTGGTTAATGAGACAAATGAAGCATCAGTTTAAATTCAATCCTTTAGCGACTGCTATTTTGACGCTACTCTGTGGAAGCACAGTATCAAGTTATGCCGAATCCAACAATGTTGCTTCGGAAGTAGACAATCAAAAGTTAAATTCAGCTATCAAAGAAAGTTATCCAGGGCAAAACTTCTTTGAACAATATTATGTGAGCAAAAACTCCCCTGAAGCACAGGCGAGAAGCACCCCCTCAAATTCAGCAAATTATTGTCAAAATACATGGCTTACTCCGATTAGCCCAGAAAGCAAAGCAGCCGATGCAACAGATACGACCTCTGTGATTACTGCTGATCAAGGCTACTACAATCCAAATGGTGACTCCACACTCGAAGGCAATGTCGTCATTGACCAACAAGGTCGGATGATTCGTGCTGATAGCATCACCATAGACAAGACGCAAACCTTCGCAAAAGCCAAAGGCAATGTGCAAATGGCACAATCAGGCTTGTTGGCGCAAAGTGATGAAATTGATTACAACTTAAAAACCCAAACAGGTGAATTAAGTAATAGTTATTATATTTCTGAAGCAACACATGGTCACGGACGAGCTGAGCGCATTGAACGCACCACGCCGAATATTTTATTAATGCAGAATGCAACATATAGCGCCTGCCCACCTGATCAAAGTCCAACATGGAAAATTCAAGCCAATCAAATCGAACTGAACCAAGAAACGGGTCGCGGAACAACCAAAGGCTCTAAGCTTTATATTAAAAACACACCCGTATTGGCCGTTCCCTATTTTAATTTTCCGATTGATGACCGCAGAACCACTGGCCTATTAACGCCAGCTTTTGGTTATACCAATGATGGTGGTTTTGAACTTTCAGCCCCTGTATATCTCAACCTTGCGCCTAATTATGATGCGACAATCACACCGCGTTTTATAGGTGGTCGTGGTGCAATGGCCGAGGGTGAATTCCGCTATATCACGGAAGACTTTGGTGGTGGTCGGATTTGGGGTGGATATTTAGCTTCAGATCAAAAGTACAATGATGAAGATCGTAAAGATTTTCATCTCCTGCACAGCTGGAAACTCAACGATCAATGGTCAAGTAATCTCGAATACAACTATGTTTCTGACAAAGACTTTTTTGCAGACTTAGACAACAACCCGAATACGCGTACTGAGCTTAACCAAAGACGAGCATTAGAATTTAATTATGCCAATGGCATTCCCGGACTACGTGCGCAACTAAAAGTAGAAGATTTTCAAACCCTAGATCCTGATATCGATGACATCGATCGACCTTATGCCCGTTTACCACAACTTTTGGTGAATTATGTAACGGGTAATTCTCAGGGACTTGAATACGAATTCAATAGCGACTCCGCTTACTTCCAAAAAGATATTCGTAATTTTAACGATCTTCAACCCACAGATAATTCAGTCTACCAACCTAGCGGTACGCGACTTTATAATGAATTATCAACCCGTTATAACTTTAGAAATCAATGGTCTTTCTTGATTCCGCAAGCAACGGTAAGAACACTCAATACATTTTATGATAAGAAAACGGTTGATCGTTTAAATGACAATCAACGCAAAGATAGTGAAGATCAATCTGTTGTTGTACCCGAATTCACTTTAGATGCTGGATTAACTTTCGAGAAAGAAGGTAAGTATTTACAAACTATCTCACCTCGTGCTTTTTATGCTTATGCACCTTATAAAAAACAAGATGGTTATCCAAACTTTGACTCAACAGCAGCTTCGACCAATTATGATCAACTCTTTAACCCACGTCGCTTCTATGGACATGACCGCTTAGAAGATAATAATTTTCTTTCTCTTGGTCTAAGTTACAGTTTATTTGACACGATTGGCTTAGAACGCTTACGTGCTAGTGTTGGTCAAAGTTATTTCTTTGATGACCGCAGAGTTACGCTGAACAACAGTAAAGAAGATCGTTTTAATACCGAAAAACAAACTGGACCTGTGATCAGCCTTGCTAGTCAGCTTTCACAAAACCTTTCGGTCAATTTGAATTCCATGTGGATGTCGAATGGTGTTAATGCACAACGCGATTTGCAAGTATATTATACCAGCAATCAAGGAAGCCTATTTAACCTAGGATACTTTAACCGTAGTCAGCTTGATGATCGTCAGGAAAATTATGACCAAGTCACTGCCTCTTTTATTCAACCGATTTATAATAATTGGCGTTTGATGGGTCATGTGCAATATGATATGGACAATAGTGTCGCACGTGAATTTCTTTTAGGTGCCAACTATGAATCATGTTGTTGGGGTGTTTCACTCTATGGACGTTCGTATTTTAACGACCTAGATGATGTAAGTAATTCAGAAATAAAACCTAAACGCGCTGTAATGGTTGAATTTACGCTCAAAGGACTTGGCGGCTTAAATAGCAAGTTAAGCTCTTTACTTGAAAATCGAATCTTAGGCTTCGATAAAGTTAAACAAAATTGGACTCCTTAATGAAGACGCAAAATTTAAAAAAACTCTTTAAAGCTTCAGCATTAGCAATCACGATTTCATCATCAATGTCAGCTTTTGCAAATCCAACCGATCAAGTGATCGCGATTGTAGGTAAGAGTGCAATTCTCAAAAGTGATTTAGACCAAGGGGTTGCTGAAGCCAAACATCAAATACAAGCGCAAAAAAAAGAAGCTCCACCTCAAAATGTTATTGAGTCGCAAGTTTTAAACCAACTTATTATTCAAAATGCGCAGCTCGAACAAGTAAAACGTTTTGCCTTACAGGCGGATGAAAAAAGCTTGAATGAGGCTGTGCTTAAAGTAGCGAACCAATCAGGCTCAAAAAGCTTAGAGGAATTTCAGGAAAAACTCGACAAGTTAGCATCAGGCACCTATGAGGTTTTACGTGCACGCGTTGCAGATGATTTATTGATTCAACGTCTGCGTCAACAACAAGTTATGTCACGTATTAAAATCAGCGATCAAGATGTCGAGAATTTCTTAAAATCTCCTGAAGGTCAAGCTGCTGTTGGAAGTACAGTTCACGTATTACATTTACGTATATCAGGCGACGCTCCTGCTGAAGAACTTAACAAAACAGCACAGGCAGTCAAAACTGCCTTAAATTCGAGTAATGATCTTAAAGCGATTGAAAAACAGTTTAGTACTGCAGCTATTAAAATTGAAGGCGCAGATATGGGCACACGTTCTTTATCTGACATCCCTCCTGAATTAGCAACACGTGTAAGTGTCATTAATCCAGGTCAAACCACTGATTTAATTACAGTTAAAGATGGCGTTCATGTACTCAAATTAATTGAACGTAAAGCGAATGATAAAAGAGCACTCGTTCCTCAATTCAATACTCGACATATTTTAATCAAAGCTTCTGAAGTCGTTAGTCCTGAAAATGCGAAACAGATGATTGAAAGTATTTTTAATCGTGTTCAATCAGGTGATGATTTTGCAACACTAGCAGCAACCTATTCAGATGACCCAGGTTCTGCTCGTGATGGCGGTAGTCTCGGTTGGGTTAGTCCGGGCATGATGGTTCCTGAATTTGATAAAACTATGCAAAGTGCTGAAATTGGTAAAGTCAGCCAGCCTTTTGAGTCTCAGTTCGGTTGGCATATTCTTCAAGTTACAGATACCCGTCAACAAGATATGACCAATGAATATCAAAAACGTATGGCACGTCAAATTTTAGGTGAACGTCAATTCGAAGCTGAACTTGATAGCTGGTTAAGAGAGCTACGTTCAAGCACCTATATTGAGATCAAAGGCGAAAATAAATAATTTTTATTTATTTTAAAGTCTAATGAAAAAGCCTCAATATAATATTGAGGCTTTTTTTAATCTTCATATCAAGTGACAATAATTAAAACAATATTAAAACTTGAAAAAGAATACTTAGATTATCGTTTGAAGTGCAACACCATGTTGTTGGCATAATACCTGACTCGGACTTTTAAAGCCGAGTCTTTTTCTTGGACGTTGATTCAAACGTTGAGTGATTTCTGAAATATACTCATCCGTGTAATGATTTAAATCACTACCTTTCCTTATGTATTGTCTGATTAATCCATTGGTGTTTTCATTTGTACCTCGTTGCCAAGCACTGTAGGGATCTGCGAAATACCAATCCAAATCAAGTTCTTGAGCAATATGCTCATGCAAACTGAACTCTTTGCCATTGTCTGCAGTTATTGTTTTCAATTGGTCTTTGATGGGGGTGAGTAGATTGATGGTCGCTCTGCTTATGTCTTCAGCCTTACGAGTATTGCACTTTGTTAGCCAAAGATAGCCTGTTCTTCGATCTACAATTGAAACTAAAGATTGTTGATGATTTTTACCTACGATCGTATCTATCTCCAAGTCACCAAAGCGAGTCCGTTGCTCAACCTCATGCGGTCTTTCATGAATGCTTTTACGATGAGTGAGCTGACCGCGGGTTTCAGGAGAACCATATTTTCTCTTTCTTTGATTTCTGAAACGTAGGTTGTGGAAAAGCACGCCACCATTGCTTTTATTCTGTTTTATAAACCTGTAAATAGAATGCAGACTGACTGTTACGTGAGAAGCAATTTGTTCAGGGCTCCATTGTAGGTTTAGGTAAGAAATGACAAGCGCCCAAATATGAGATGGGATTCTTTTAGGATTGGAGCGATGACGTTTTAAAGCGACTTTATGTGCATGTTTAGCGAAGTAACCATTTCTAGCTTTATTTCGGGTGATTTCTCTAGAGATCGTTGCTGGTGAACGATTTAAACGCCAAGCGATATAGCGTTTGGAAAAACCTTCACGTAACAGGGTATAAATCTGATATCGTTCTTCTTGAGTAAGATGAGTATAGTTCATGATGCAACTTTGACTTTGGTCGGTCGGAAGCAAAATGCTATCTCATCTTGCTTCTTTCCAATAATTTAATCTCTGTTGCACTTCATTTAAGAATCTAAGATATAAAAAAAAGGTGTCCTAAGACACCTTTTTCACATGATCAATTAACGATTATTTTCGTCGTCTTGAGCATCATCAAATTTAGTTTCACCATCAAAGCTTGGCGTTGAAGGTGTACCAAAACCACCTTGACCACCAAATCCACCTTGTGGAGCGCCACCGAAGCCGCCTTGGTTGCCACCAAAGCCGCCTTGATTACCACCAAAACCACCTTGAGCGCCAAAACCACCTTGACCACCGAAGCCGCCTTGTGGAGCGCCACCGAAGCCGCCTTGACCGCCGAAGCCACCTTGACCACCGAAGCCACCTTGTGGAGCGCCGCCGAAACCACCTTGACCAGCAGCAGGAGCGCCAGCAGGAGCACCAGCAGGACGTGGGTTACGTGCAGGAACAACTGTTGAAATTGCATGTTTGTAAACCATTTGGCTTACAGTGTTCTTTAAAAGAACAACGTATTGGTCAAAAGATTCAATATGACCTTGTAATTTAATACCGTTCACTAAAAAGATAGAAACAGGAATACGTTCTTTACGGAGAGAATTTAAGAACGGATCTTGTAAAGTTTGACCTTTAGACATTTTATACTCCAAAAATTTAAAATCAGCGCAAAAGCTGTCTTTATTTTTCAATTAAAATTTATAAAAAAGACAGTAGGTAAATTTTGCTTTATCCATATAAGTTTCGCAAGTCTTCTTGAGCTTGCTTTATCGATAGATAGGTTCTAAAAATGTGCACTTCTTGCAAAGATCGTAACCAAGTGTATTGACGTTTAGCAAGTTGTCGTGTCGCAAATAAACATCGATCCTCCATTTCAAGTTTTGAATTGTGACTTCTATCACTATTTTTAAGAAATTCTAAAGCTTGGCGGTAACCGACGGTACGAGCTGAGGGTAAATTTTCGTTTAAATCGTATTTTTCAATCAAGTTCTCGACCTCATTTAAAAAACCGATATCCCACATAATTTTTAATCTTTGTTCGATTCTTTTGTGCAATTCTAATCGATCAGGCATCAAAGCATAATTGTAAAAATTGTAACGATAAGATGTTTGTTTTGGTTGCTCGGCTTGCAATTTTGAAATGGGTTGACCCGTGATTCGATAAACTTCTAGTGCTCGAATAATACGTTGTCGATCGCTAACGTTAAATTTCTCACCTGAGACAGAATCTACACGTTTTAACTCGTTATGCACACCTTCCCAACCCATTTCTAATGCTTCGGCTTCTATCTGCTGACGTATAGCTTCATCTGCATTTGGCAAGTTGCTCGCAAGTCCTTCAAGCAATGCTTTAAAATACAACATTGTACCCCCGACCAAAATGGGAGTTTTACCACGCGCATGAATTTCATCGATTAAATACGAAGCATCATTAACAAATTGAGCAGCCGAATAGACTTCTAGAGGAGAAATGATATCAATCAAGTGATGTGGATACTTTTTTTGCTCTTCTTTTAATGGTTTTGCGGAACCAATATCCATATCTTTATAGATCAAAGCTGAATCAACAGAAATGATTTCAAAGCCACCACGCTCATAAAGTTCACATGCCAAAGCGGTTTTACCGCTTGCAGTTGGCCCCATTAGATTAATAACAGGCATTTGAATTGACATGTACGACTACTCTCCTCGAGCAAATAATTTATCTAATTGATTGAGCGGAAAGGCACGCCACGTAGGACGCCCATGATTACACTGACTCGCAAACTCTGTTTGTTCCATCTGACGTAAAAGTGCATTCATTTCAGATAAGCTTAACAATCTATGCGCACGAACTGCACCGTGACAGGCTATTCCAGATAAAATCTGATCTCGTTTCTTTAATAAAATCTGAGCTTCATCACTAGGATCTAAATCATTTAATAATTCAGGTATTAATGATGCAAAATCTGCTTTATGTAAAATTGCAGGCACACCACGAATAATCACTTGCTCATCGCCATACTGATCTATATCTAAACCTAGACGATCTAACTGTGGTTTCAACTCATCAAGACGAGTTGCTTGCATACGTGTAATCGAAATTACTTTAGGAATTAGTAACTGCTGCGAAATCCAAAAATCTGGTGTATCCCAAGCAGATTTCATTTGCTGTAATAAAATTCGCTCATGTGCGGCATGCATATCAACAATGATCAAACCTTCGGTATTTTGCGCCAAAATATAGATGCCATGTAACTGCGCAATAGCAATACCTAAAGGATACTCATCCATTTGTGGCGCTTGCGATGTCTTCGTAGCGTTTTGTTCTTTAAACTCTGAACGAGGCTCATGCTCAGCACTGAGATGTTGAATATTATTCTGATCATTCAACGGTGCTAGATAACTTTTCAATGCATTATTCATTTGAGCAGAAGAATTAAAATTGCTCGGTGCTTTATATTGAATACTTTGAGGACGGCTTGAATTAAAATCTGAAAGTAAATCTGCATTTGACATATTTTCAGTTGATGTCGCTCCAATTGATGCAGCAGCAATATCAGCCTGATTTGTGTTGATGTTTTTATGCAGCTGGAATTGTTCTTGATAGCGTGGTTGTGATTGTGATTGTGGTTGTGGTTGCGAATTATTTTCCTCATTAAGCTCATTCTGTTTCATGGCTTGAGATAGTTCAGCACTCGCCGTTTGGAATTTCGCAAGCGTAGCCTTTGCATAATGACGTACAAACTCGTGCACTTCACGCTGATTTAAAAATCTTATTTCATGTTTTGTAGGATGTACATTCACATCAATATTTTCGGGATCAACTTCAAGAAAAAGCAAATATGCAGAATGCTGATGCCCATGCAAAATGCCGTCATAGGCCATACGCAAGGCATGAGAAATCGTTTTATCTTTAACGATACGACCATTCACATAAACATACTGTAAATCACCTTGTGAGCGGGCATCTGAAGGATGACCTAACCAGCCTGAAAGACGCATATTAATACTGTCTGCATCAATCCAATACGCATTTTCGGGGAACTGGCGTCCAAGCAGTTGCTGCACACGTTGAAATCTTAACTCACCACTATCAGCTATAGGTAAATTTAAACGAATACTGCCGTTATGCTCTAACACAAAACGAATATCAAAATGCGTTAAAGCCAAGCGACGCACAATCTCTTCAATGTGGCCAAACTCAGTTGTTGGTTTTTTTAAGAACTTTCGTCTTGCAGGAACATTAAAAAATAAATCCTGTACGCGTATGTGTGTACCACGTTGTAAAGGTACAGGTTGAATTTCTTGATGATCAAAAGCAGTGCCATTGACTTCAACTTGATATCCTATTCCTGTTTCATCACGACTACTGGCTAAACTTAAACGCGATACTGCAGCAATAGAGGCCAACGCTTCCCCGCGAAAACCCAAACTCATAATGGCATGTAAATCATCCGCATTTTGAATTTTGCTGGTTGCATGCCGCATAACTGCCAGTGCTAAATCTTCAGCATGAATTCCTCGACCATTGTCGATGATTTCAATTAACGTACTGCCGCCCTGCTCAACACGAATGATGAGTTCTGTAGCACCTGCATCAATTGAGTTCTCTAACAACTCCTTGACCACAGATGAAGGACGTTCAATTACCTCTCCTGCAGCAATTTGGTTAGCTAAAGCAGGATTTAAAGCTTGAATACGACGTGAAGAAATATCTTGATGCATAAACAATTAACTCGGAAAGTGCTGCTCTAAAACCTTTAAAAAAGTAATATCATCAAATGTTAACGTAACCACACGATGCTGATCATCATCTGTCTTTTCTATGTTAACCACATAATGGGCACTTGGGATTTCATCGCCACCTTTTGATGGCCATTCAAATAAGAACAATGCATTTTCAATGTCTAAATAATCCCGTATTCCCATTAACTCAAGTTCGTAAGGATCATTTAAGCGATATAGATCAAAATGAAACACATCTTGCTGCTGAATTTTATAAGGTTCAACTAAGGTATAGGTGGGGCTTTTGACTGCACCTTGATGGCCTAAATGTTGCAGCCAATAGCGTGTCAACGTTGTTTTACCTGCACCCAAATCACCAATGAGATAGATCACACCCTGTGCAATATTTTTAGCCAAAAAAATTGCTAGATTTTGAGTATCATCTTCATTCAATAAATTCAGTTTAAATGAATATTGCATATGGCTCACAACATAATTAGATTAAGCGACTATAATAACATTGCCTCACCTTAAAACCTACGTTGTCGAGCGATCTTAAACAACACGCAATGAGGTTTTTTAGGTTTTCAGTATACATTTCCCTCACATTTTCGATCGTGTTCTTTTATGTCTAAATCACATCTTACAAATGACTTTAAACCGCCCATGATCAATGGCGTCACTGCGAGTAAAGTCTTCCTGCCTCAACTCGATCAGCAACCTCATTCTATATTTGAGTATTTGTGCCATCACTTTCCACATATAGAAGCAATCGAATGGAGACAGCGTTTTAATGATGGTTTAATTCTTGATGCCGTGGGAAATATACTGAATGTTAAAAGCTCATATGAAGCAACACAACATATCTATTATTATCGTTTTCTCGAAAATGAAATTCATGTTCCCTTTCAAGAAAAAATACTATTTGAAAATACTGATTTAATGGTCGTTGATAAGCCTCACTTTCTCACCATGAGCCCTACAGGTCAATATGTGCAAGAAACGCTCTTGGTTCGCTTAAAACAAAAAACAAATAATCCAGATCTAACACCGATACACAGACTAGACCGTGAAACAGCGGGTGTCGTTTTATTTTCTAAACGTCCTGCAACACGCGCTGCGTATCAACAGTTATTTGCAGAAAGAAAAGTTCAAAAAATCTACTATGCTATTGCTCCATATCGTGCTGATTTAAACTTTCCAATCGAAGTTGCGCTACGCATGGAAAAAGGCGAGCCATTTTATACGATGCAAGTGTGCTCTGGCCCAGCCAATAGTTCCACAAGAATAGAATTAGTTAAACATGATCAGCAATGGGCATTGTATAAATTATCTCCACTCACTGGCAAACAGCATCAACTTAGAGTGCACTTAAATTCATTGAATATTCCTATAAAAAATGACTCTTTTTATCCAGCGGTTGTCCATCAAGCAAGTCATGATTTTTCTGCACCTCTACAGCTTTTGGCTAAGGAAATTTACTTCACAGATCCACTAAATAATGAAAGTATGCACTTTTGTTCCGATTTGGTATTGACGCTATAATTCCATTGTAATGACAATAATGAATGTTTTTATGATGATAAAGATTGTATTTCCGTTTACTTCGACTAAAATAGCGTCTTAAGCTATTAAGTCGATTGGTTTTATTCATGAGAAAAACAGAGGTTTATCAAGTTCGACTTGACTCACTTGAAAAAAAACACGCATTTGCTGTATTCAAACAACTTGGCATTACTCCTGCTCAAGCGGTTAGACTTTTTTTCAAACAAGTGGTTCTGACCAAATCTATTCCATTTGCGATTGAAAACCAAAGTATCGATATGGAACAATTGCTTAAATTAAAAAAACTCAAACAAGAGCATTCAAATGCCACAACTGAAACTCGTACAGAACTTGATGATGATGATTTCTTTGCAGAGTTGAATGCCTTGCTCGGTGAGAGTGACAAAACTTAACAGTGTCTTAATTTCACACAATTTTTTTTTCAAATTCACGCTTAATTATGATTAGCTCTCATGTATTGATAATAAAAATGCAAGGAGCTAAACAGTGATTGTTCGACGCGCAACTTTAGAAGACCTCAACGCATTAGCAGTACTGTTTGATGAATATCGTCAATTTTATGGCTCCTCATCCAATTTAAAAGAATCCTTTAATTTTTTAAATCAGCGCTTTGAAAACCAGCAAAGTGTTATTTTCATCCATGCAAAAGACGATGTTATTACGGGCTTTGTCATCTTATATTTGGGTTTTTCTTCTTTAACATGTTCAAGTTATTATATTTTAGATGATGTCTATGTCACACCTGTTTACCGCCGCCAAGGCTCAGCCAAACAATTAATTGACACTGCCATATTGTTTGCGCGTCAAGAGAATGCGCAACGCATAAGTCTTGAAACGCAAAAGAACAATTACCACTCCCATCAACTCTATGAGCAAATGGGATTCGTTAAAGACAGTGAATTTCAAACCTATCACTGTTTCTTAAAATAAAATTCTTGAACAACTCATCATCACTTAGATGATCATCTGAGCATGAATAAAGATTAAATATGAACTAGATTCATGCCATCAGCATGATTGTCTTGTGTTCTTGCAGCTAGAATCTGAGCATCGTTTAAAAAAGTCCACTCTCCTTCTTCAAGTTCAGTTAAATTAAGTAGCCCTATTTGTTGGCGATGCAAATGCTCTATCTTATTACCCACCGCGGCAACCATTCTTTTCACTTGATGATAAACACCTTGATGAACGGTAAAATGCATTTCATTTGGTGATAATTGAACCACGTCCGTCGCTGCAAACACACCTGTTTCATTACGCAGCTCAACGCCTTGAGTCAATTTTTGTATTTGTTCGTTATCAATCGGGTCTACAGTTTGCATGCGATAGACTTTAGCTACATGTTTTTTAGGATGCGTGAGCGCTTGTAAAAACTGCCCATCGTCTGTAAGCAATAATAATCCAGTCGTATCTTGATCTAAACGCCCTACGCATTGTAGGCCGCGATTCAGCAACACTTCATCAAAAAGCTCAAATACACTAAAGTGATGCGTTGAATGGTGAGAGCACTCATAACCAGCTGGCTTATTGAGTGCAATATATACTTTTTCACGGTAGGTATATGGCTTGGAATGGACTAAATATTCAAGATCATTGAGATCTAATTTAAACTTTGGATCAGTCATGATTTCTCCGTCAATTTGTATCGCCCCATTCTTAATCAATTGTTGGCAATATTTACGTGAGCCAAAACCCTGTGACTGCAACATTTTTTCCAAAACCATAAATTCTACCTAAAATCATTGAAACTATTAAAATCATTCACTGTTCAATATTCTACACGTTTAGAAGCTTCAGCACGAAAATGATGAATCAGTTAAACTACTCGATCTTTGAAATTAACTTGCCAACAGTTCTGGATACGATATATGTCACAGCTAGATCTTAATCTGATCGTTCTTATTGTTCTTTTAGCGTGTGGTGTATTGAGCCAAAATACAGCTGTGACGATTGCGGCTGCCGTATTAATTGTATTTCGAATTACCCCACTCAGTGAGTTCTTTCCGTTGTTACAACAACACGGTTTAAACATCGGCATCATTATTCTCACGATTGGTGTACTCACGCCAATTGCCAGTGGAGCAATTGCGGGAAATGATATTTTAAAATCCTTTTTAAGTTGGAAATCTCTACTTGCCATTGCCATTGGGGTATTTGTTGCCTGGTTAGGTGGTCGCGGTGTGCAACTCATGTCAAATCAACCCAATATCGTTGCTGGCTTGCTCATTGGTACTGTCGCAGGTGTCGCAATACTTCGTGGCGTGCCTGTAGGCCCTTTAATCGCTGCAGGAATTTTATCCTTATTAATTGGCTCTTCTTAAAATATGATTTTAGTTTGCTTAGGCTAATTTTAAATAAATAAGTGAACCGTTGATGAATATCATTTTAGAGTCAATTCTAGAGTCTTAGAGTTAATTCTAGAATCAAATGAGTATCATGGTATTCATAAATATGAGTAAAGCCTGACACTTTGTTGCTTCAATTTTCTTAATAAGCATCTTTGATAAATCAAAAAATGATCATTGAGTGACAATAAGTGAATCTGTAAAAATCCCTTCTTCCTTAGACAGTGCTAAAGCACCATCTATGGAATTTGTAGGATCTATAAACACTTCATTTAAGTGTATGAATGAACTTAGCCTAATAACCCAATACCGAATTGGATGACAACTGCGTTAATAATATCAATAAAAAATGCACCCGTTAACGGGATAATTAAAAAGGCTTTGTGCGAAGGTCCATAAGAATTCGTCACTGCTTGAATATTCGCAATTGCAGTGGGTGTTGCACCAAAATTCACCCCAAATTGTCCTGCGCAAAGTACCGCGGCATCATAGTTTTTGCCCATCATTTTAAAGGTCACAAAAATCATATACAGCACAAGTACAAAAGCTTGTACCACTAAAATAATGACCAGTGGGCCAGCTAAATCCGCAAGCATCCACAACTGCAATCCCATTAATGCCATCGCCAAAAATAAGGCTAAAGAAGCATTACCAAATACATCGATACAACGATCAAATAATTCAACTTTAAATACATGCTCAAGGGTATTTCTAATCAAAACACCACAACCTAAAGCCCAAACAAATGTTGGTAATTCAAACCACTGACCTTTTGCGAAGACCGTCATCCATTGTGCGAAGCAAATACAGATCGCGAACATTCCCAGTGTTTTAACAGCATCATCTGCAAGAATTAATCGTGTTTTTTCTGGATATTCAAAAGGTGCCACCATGGATGCATGAGGAGCCTCTTCTACTTCAACATCTGTCTGTTGTTTTTCATTCGCTAAATGATGTCGTTTAATTAAAAACTTGGCGACTACACCACCTAACATGCCCGCAATAATTAAACCAAAGGTTGCACTGGCCATACCTAATACTACAGCACCTTCGACTCCATACTGTTCTTCAAATACCACACCCCATGCTGCTGCCGTACCGTGGCCACCTGTCAATGTGATTGAACCAGTAATGAGTCCAATTAAAGGATCAAGTCCAAGTAAACTCGCTAGCCCCACACCAACAGCATTTTGAATCAATACAAAAATACTGACGCAGATCATAAATACAACTAAGCCCTTTCCACCCTCTTTCAGTTTGGCTAAGCTTGCACTCAATCCTACCGATGTAAAGAACATCAACATAAATACTTTTTGAATATCGACATTAAAGTTAATCTCAATATTCAAATACTTAAATAGAATAAAAGTCACAATCGCAGCAACTAAACCACCTACCACAGGTTCAGGTAAATTATACTTTTTTAAAAAGCGAATAGGATGAACTAAAAAATAACCGACTAAAAGCACGAATACCGCCGCGATAATCGTACCAAAGGCATCAAGTTGATATGACATTTGTAACCTTTAAAAACTTATGCACAAGCAATAAAAAACAAAAATCAGACCCCTTTTAAAAGGTTGATTTTATTTTTTTCAGCTCATGAATTTAAATTTATTTAAGCGCAGATAAGTAAGTAAAAAAACTTGATTTCACTGAGTTTAAAGCGGAGATATAAACCAAAATAATGAAAAGTCACCATAGACTTCTGTGGTTTAAAAATACAAAAACGTATTCTAAAAATTGATTTTATCACACAAATTTATGCTAATAGCAGCTTGACCTAATACACTTTTTTCTGAAACTAGAACTTAAATTCTGATTTTAACTTTGTTTTTTCTAATATGAGTTGATTTAAGATTTATCACTGAATTAAAAAAACTATTATTAAACAATCATCAATTGGGATTTAACTCTTCAATGATAAATGAGTAGTGATTAGTTATTCACCAGATCATTTTTAATAGAATATTTTTAAAAAATTAAACTTAGTCGTTTATTTGTCCAAAAAAAACTCAAATTGATTTTAAAACAAACGATCTCTATATTTATTTTATGATTGTCGACATTTATTTAAAGTTATATTTATACGCAATCTATGAAAGATTAATGTATTCAGGTCCTTCTCAAGTGATATAGAAATAATCAGCATTAGGACTTTGTTTATTTCTGTGTTTTAATATGCATAGTTTGAGATGAGCCTCTTACAGTATATAAGCTTGACTTATATACGACTAGCCCCTAACCATGGGGCTTTTTATTGTCTAAATATAATTATGCTTAGCTAAATCCATTAACTAACGACTATAAACGCTATTTACGCTTTCATTCTTCAAAGTCAATTCCAAGTTGTTCAATTATCAATTCATCCTTAAATTTAATCGCAAACTAAATAATCTCAGCATTGGCAATATCTAAAAAAGTTCGAGCCTATTTTTTAACTTCGAGTGATGGCGCTATTAAATTTTCTTAAGTAAATAAGATTAGATCTACAGATCTCTTTCATAAGTCGAAAAATGATCATTGAGTGGCCATAAATTTATACGTAAAAATCCCTTCTCCCTTTGGGAGAAGGTTCGGATGAGGGGATACTCATGATGAGAGTATTGTATGAATAATGACTTTTGAAAGAAGTCTAACGTATTCAGCTGATTCTATATCTACAATTCAACGTTTTAAAAGTGGGCGTAATGGATCACTACGCCCACATTATTTAATCAATATCAGTAATACTAATCCAAAGTGGATTTAAACCCACGGGATAGCGTTGCTTCAAAGACAATTCACCTGTTTTTTGATCAATTTTAAACACAGACACTTTCCCTGTTTTTTCACCCGCAGAAATTAAGAAACGACCGTTTGGACTAATATTGAAGCCGCGCGGTTGTTTTTCAGTTGCGAAACTTTTAACTCGCGTCGGAATCCCTGTTTCGATATCAATGTGGAATAAAGTCAGTGTGCTAGTCGTACGCTCACTGCTGTATAAGAACTTACCATTTGGTGTGATATGAATATCTGCTGCCCAAATGTCTTTCGTTGTATCTTGATTCGCTTTTAAGGCAGGATTTGCACTACGCCATTCACCACGAGGTGCACCAATATTTAAAGTTGAATCAGGCGCCATGGATGCTGTAACGGCAATTTGGGTCAAATGACCATCTTTTGCATCACGTTTATAGGTAATGACTTTGGCTGCAACTTCATCAAGCACATAAACGTACTCATTGCTTTGAGAAATGATTAAATGACGAGGTGTCATTTGCTCATCTAGGCTCACCGTCGCAGGCTTTAAAATATAAGCATGACCATTACTAGGATCAAAGCGATATTGATGAATGACTTGACCTGAAAGAGAAGTTACATAAACGTTTTGATTGCTTTGATCAGTAATCACGGCATGTGTATTCGGTTGAGTACGAATGGTTTGTATAGGTTGATCTAATACTTTGCCGTCTTCAACTTTATGAATACTGACTAAATCATCATCATACGATGCACTAAGTAAGTATTGACCTGTTTTGTCCAAAGTACTATAGGCATAGCTTGAAGGAATCATAGTTTTAGCAAAAGCAGTGAGATCACCTGTTTTCGCATTGATTTTGAAACTTTGAGCAAAATAAGGTTTATCTCGCGTAATGGCATATAAATATTGATGATCTGGACTGATGACAGTTGGGCCAATATTGAGGCCAATCGGTGTGCTTGCTTTGGGCGTAGGGAGAAGCTTGCCCGTTTTTTGGTTCAATTCAAAACTACTGATCGTACCGTCTTCTTTATTGGATACATAAACATAAGTGGCAGCAAAAGCATGACAAGATGCCAAGTAACTAAACAGAGCTGCGAAAATTAATTTAGATTTTTTCATAGAATTATCCTTTTAAGATCAAATCTATATGTTTAAGGACACGCGAGGATGCCCTAAATGATTTTACGAGACAAGTCGATTTAAGCATTTAAATAGCTTTCGCCTGCTTTTAATACAAATTCGTTCGATTACACAACCGTTAAAACCTTTATATTATTTGAGCTGATCAGTCTGAACTTTTTAGATAAAAACTTGGATAACAATTTAGATAATAACTTGAATAACAATTTGGATAATAAGTTGAATAACGACTGGGAAATACCGAGCTGCACATCATGAATAAGCTATGCAGCTATCAATTAAATCGTCAATAAGCAACTATTAAGAAAATACAGCAACGATGCTTTGAATGACCACCGCATTTACAATATCAATGAAGAAAGCGCCTGTGAGTGGAATAATTAAAAAGGCTTTATGCGATGGACCATAACTGTTGGTGACCGCTTGAATATTGGCAATTGCTGTAGGTGTTGCACCCAAGTTAATTCCAAACTGACCAGCGCAAAGCACAGCCGAGTGATAGTCTTTGCCCATTACTCTGAAGGTAACAAAGTATAAATACAGCATCAAAGTAAGGGTTTGTGCAATCAGAATGATTATCAAAGGTCCTGCCAAATCTGCCAACAGCCACAACTGCAATGACATCAATGCCATCGATAAGAAAAGTGCCAAAGATGCATTACCAAATACATCGATACAACGGTCAAACATTTCTACTTTTAAGAGATGTTCGCAGACATTACGTAAAACAGCCCCACATGCCAATGCCCAAACAAAAACCGGCATCTCAAACCATTTGCCTTGCGCAAAATCCTGCATGAAATAAGCAAATCCAATACACAGTGAAAACATCCCCAAAGTTTTGACAGCATCATTTGCGGTAATTAAGCGTGTCTTGCGAGGATGCTCAAAAGGTGCTGATTTCTCATTACCTAGTTCTTGAACTTCATCTGAATCAGGACGTTCTTCTGCAAGTTGGTAGCGTCGTATAAGAAACTTTGCCACAGGGCCACCTAACATACCACCAATGACCAAACCAAAAGTAGCACTGGCCATCCCCAATACAACAGCGCCTTCTATACCGTGAGTATTTTCAAAAACCGTTCCCCATGCTGCTGCTGTTCCATGCCCCCCTGTGAGTGTGATTGAACCTGTCATTAAACCGATCAAAGGATCCAATCCTAAACCAGTGGCTAGACTCACACCTACAGCATTTTGAATAATCACCAGTCCGATTACACAAGCCAGAAATAAAACCAAGGCTTTACCCCCATCCTTAAGTTTCGCCAGGCTCGCGCTCAGGCCAACAGAGGTAAAGAACATCAACATAAAAATTTGTTGAATATTGGCATCAAAAATCACATTTAAATTAAATAATTTAAATAAAATATAGGTCAAGATCGCTGCAATTAAACCACCAATAACAGGTTCAGGAATATTATATTTCTTAAAAAAAGTAATTTTTTTGACCGTAAAAAAACCAATAAGCAATACAGCTACAGCAGCGACAATTGTTCCAAATGCATCTAGCTCATAATTCATTTTCTATCCTGATATTTTTATCATTTGTTGTTATTGACTATTTAAACCGATTGTAAAATGATGAATCAGCTTGAAAAATGTAAAAACAAGTCAGATGTGATCACACTTTAATCGATTAAATATACCTTCATTCAAATCTTGCTTCGTTTTTATTTTTAAATCAGATGATTCGAACTTATAAATTGAAAGAATAGACTTCTTTCAAAAGGCATTATTTACACAACAGTCACACAATACACTCATCACAAGTATTCCCTCACCCTAAGCTTGTCCAAAAAGAGCCGGTATTTTTAGTTCTCAATTTATTGGCAGTCAATGATCATTTTTTGACATATCAAAGCGGTCTAATGATGTGATTAATTCACGTTATAGTTTCAATATCGTTGCTATTAATATTATTGCTTAAAGATAAACCTATTCATCTACTGCATAGCGTTATTACCTAACAACACTACTCCTTTTATAAAATACATATCCATAATCAAAAATCGTTCTTAAGAAATATTGTTTTAAGTTCATTTATTAAAATAAATAGTGCATTAACTTCAATGTATTAACCTACTTTAATTTACTTATTTACATTTGCTAACAAATTGCACAAACATTCTCCACTATGCTGATATGTATCTCATCCCAATAAAAAGGAATAATAATGAAAAAGGCACTTCGCTATTTTCTTAGTCTCATAATTATTATCTTAATACTCGGTTTAATCTTTCTATTTCGACCCATTGCTTCTAAGAAAATAGAGACGCAAAGCAATGACCCTGTCGTCGATGTTGTTTTGATCGGTGGCGGTATTATGAGTGCAACCCTTGGCGCATATTTGAACGAACTTGAGCCAGATTGGGATGTTCGAATGTATGAGCGTTTAGATAAAGTAGGTGAGGAAAGTTCCAAAGGTTTAAATAATGCCGGAACTGGACATTCAGGCTTTATGGAAATGAATTATACCTCTGAAATAAATGGAAAAATGGATATTTCCAAAGCTGTTGATACAGCATCTCAATTTGAAGTTGCTAAACAATTTTGGGCACACGAAGTTGAAAAAGGTGTTTTAGATGCGCCTAAGACATTTATCAATCCTGTCCCACATATCGCATTTGTCTGGGGGGATGGCGTAGATTTTCTGCAAAAACGTCATGCAGCAATGATTCAAAATCCACTCTTTGAAGGTATGAAATATACTGACAACGCTGAAGAAATTAAACAATGGGCGCCATTGGTGATGCAAGGTCGTGATCCTGCTCAAAAAGTTGCTGCGACGCGTATGGATGTCGGTTCAGATGTCAATTATGGTGCGATTACCACACAATTGATTGGCCACTTAACCAAGCAACCTAAGTTTAAGCTCGAAACCTCTACTGAAGTAACGGGTATCAGTCCAAATGATGATAAAACGTGGACTGTCGCCTATAAAAACCTAAAAACCAATGAAAAAAGTTATGTCAAAACACGCTTCCTTTTCATTGGTGCAGGTGGTGCAGCGATCAAACTTCTCCAAATGACAGGACTTGAAGAAACCAAACAATATGCTGGCTTCCCTATTGGTGGGATCTTCTTAATGACTGATAACCCAGCAGTCACTGCTGCTCATACGGCTAAGGTTTATGGTCGTCCAGAATTAGGTGCGCCTCCGATGTCTGTACCGCATATTGATACTCGATATATCGATGGTAAAAAATATGTGCTGTTCGGACCTTTTGCAACGTATTCCAATAAGTTTTTAAAACATGGTTCTCAATTTGACCTGATCGACAGCACCAACAAAAACAATGCGATTCCTATGGCTACTATTGGCATGGAAAACTTAGACTTGGTTAAGTACTTAGTTAGCCAAGTGGCAATGTCTGATCAAGATAAATTTGAAGAGCTTAAAAAGTACTATCCTGAAGCTAAATTTGAAGACTGGAAACCAAATCAAGGTGGCCAACGTGTTCAAATCATCAAAAAAGTTCCGGGTCAAGATGCGAAACTGCAATTTGGTACAGAAATTTTTGCTTCTCAAGATGGTTCTGTGACTGCGTTGTTGGGTGCTTCTCCAGGTGCATCAACCTCACCATATATTATGTTGAACTTGATGGAAAAAGCATTTCCTGAACAAGTTAAAGGTAAATGGAATCCGAAATTACGTGAGATTATTCAATCTTATGGTCAAGATTTAAGTAGCAACCCTACTCTACTTGATCAAATTCGTACCCGTACCAGCTCGACTTTGGGTTTAAATTACACGCCTACTCGTCAGTCAGCGAATGATGAAAATCAAAGTGTAGTGCCCGTTGCTCAAGCTCAATAAGTAAATTGATATGAAAAATAGAAAAAGCGCCTTCTGGCGCTTTTTCTTCGTTGAAAAGGTTGAAACGTTGTTAAATAATAATGATCTTTCTAACGACTAATTTATGCCCAGAACACATCATCATTGATAACAATAAAACTAATCTCTTCTTGGTTTATTGACTGGCTTAACTGGAACAGGACCTAAGTTATGATCTGCATAATATTTTTGTATATCAAAGTGGCTCATATTAGACATGTTATGACGCATCATTTGTTTTCTAGATATTTCTCGTTCTTCTTCATATGACATTGAAGTCATCGCACAACCGCTAAATATAGTTAACATAAGCGCAGTTAAAGCAATTTTTAACATTCTTCCACCTTTTAATTCGTGACACAGTTATCGTTTTTCGAGGAAACTATAGCAAATAAAAGTTTGTTTGACGTTTTCAAAGTTTATGTAAAATGTATCAAACAAAAGAAAATAAATAAAAACTGAAAATTTTAGTGTTTTTCTCTCATTTTAATATTTGATGGATCATCTGAATATTTGAATATTACTCATTCATTTTTAGACTATAAGCTCACAATGAATATTGTCCATTCCTAAGCTTTTGCATAAGAATAATGAATTTTTAATCATCAATTGGTTGTAGCTCAATGATTTCTTGGTTGATGAAAATGAAATATCAAAGACTTAAATTTTAGAACTCTCAAAACACTTTAATGAATTGAGTGCTCATTCTAAAAAGTGAAATGTATCGCTACCTAAGTAACGACCTTGTTAATTGCTTACTTGCTTATTTGCTTATTTGCTACCAACTAAATTGTTGCTAATTTAAATTTTGGTAAGTTGCTTACTTAATGTTATATACCCAATTAATCGCTTGTTTATCTGTCGTTGTCTCAAAAACATAGTAATCATCTTCCCAAACATCGGGATGTTCAATTTTAAGTTTTCGATACGTCACTTTCTTTGACATTTCAACGCATTCGAAAAGATCGCCTTGCTCTTTAATTGACATACCGTTGAGAAATCCACCGATACATAAATACTTGGTCTGTTTAGCCATTTTCAGGTCAACTTACTACATCATTTAATATTGCGGTGATTAAACGATTTCTTGAGTGATGTGTAAAGCAATGTCCTAACTAATTTGCATTTTAACCTTTCGTATAATATGCCAAATGATGTTTTACCTTTTCTTTTCTAACTCTAATTGACGCTTAAATTCTTTCGAATTATTCCAATGAATCGCATTTGAGCTATTCTCACTGTAGTAACGAGCTCTGTCGAATTCAGACATATTTGCTGATTCTAGTGGTTTGTTGGAATACATTTTTTGTTCAATTTCGCTATAACGAATCTGTTGATTGGGATCGTTCACATCAAGGCTTGAACACGATGCAACACATAGACTAATGATAATCATAGATATTATATTTTTCATTTTTCAACGTTCTCTAGTGAATTTAAATCTTAAAATTTCAATTATATTTTTTAAATAGTATGATATTAGAAACTGAATACATAAAGTTAAATTTTCAATTTTTACAAATATTATCTTCGGATTCTGCTTAAGCTTTTGATTAAAAATAAATAATTTAGTTTTCACCTAACATACCTTTAGTAAGCCATCTGCAAAGATGGAAGCAGAACTGATTAGTTATTTAATACATCAATTTTTAAATTATTTTACAAGGTAGGAATTAAAAATATATATATCGTTATTAAAATATTTCATTTTTACTTATAAAATCACGGCCAAAATCAGTTAATTCGAAAATTTTTCCTTCTTTACCTAAATCATAAATAAAATTTCTTTTAATTAGTGATTTGATTGCATCGTCGTATTTTAAATATTTTCTATTATCTTTTTGTTTAAATATTTTTTTATCATTAAAATGAATAAATGGACCAAATTGATAATCTAAACTGTGATCTATAAAATTATCCACACTTAAAGATAAGTATCTTAATAAATCCTTTTCAAAGTCATTTAAATCAATTACATTCTTTAATAAATTTTTATTTATTAAGCTGTTAGCTAAATCGTTTTTCTCTTTTCTTAAAATCTCTATTTTGTCTTTAGTCATTTTCTTTACATCAACATTTTCAATTTTTTCAATCACCTCATCTCTTTTAGCTTGATCAATAATTTCTTTTTCTTGATTTGCTAATTCAATTGCTCTCTTTCTCTCAAGCTCAATTTTTTCTGACAAATATCTACTCTCGCGCTTTAAACCTTGAGAATTAATTCTTTCATAAGCTGATTTAGATAACCAACCAAATAAAACTTTTAACCAAGGTGTTATTACAACAATAAATAATGCTGTACTGATTGGACAAATAATTAAACTCAATAAATTAGTATGAGATTCAAAGAAAACAATTCGATCTTGTGCAGTCCCTGATGCAAAACACAATAAAAATAAACCTTTCCAGTTAAATGCTAAAAAAGATAATACAAAGAATCCCCAATATGGCTCTTTAACACGTGTATTAATAGCTTCAAATAAATCTTTCATTCAACACCAAAATTATAATTTCACAGTTAGCTTATCTTTTTCTTTTAAAAAACAAGGCGGATTTCTCCACACTTATTTTATATACTATAGTGAACATTAATCAATCAAACAATTAATTATAAAGAAATTTTTAGACTAACTCTTGTTTCAACATCTTTCACAATAAATTTTGGTGCAATATCGAATAATAACATTTCTAATAAATAAGGTTTACTTCCCCGCCCATAGACTTCTATAGAAAGCCTTTTTATCAAATCACAATATTCATTAAAAGCTGTCTTATGATTACGATATAAAGGATTCTTCCCGGTCAAACGAAATATCGTTTGCATATCATATTTAATCAACTCACTATTTCGACTTTGTGACTGACTAAATAACTCAAGCTCAGGTGCATAATTAAATAACAACCAATTAAGCGAATAAATTACTCTAGAATCATAAATAACATATTCATGAGACTGCATAAAAGCCGCAATTTTTGAAAAAGATGAAATACGATCAAACGATGCTTTAGTGAGAGAACTATTTTTTAACTCATCTAAGAATTTTAAAATTTTAGCGTCATTCACATCTTTACGCTTAAAGGATGAAATACCGCCCCACTCTTGAATAATCCAATAATAAATAGAAAGACAATCAACTTGATTGAGTAATGTATGTATGTGTTCTTTCAAGTATACATTTCGATCAAAATTTGAAACGATGTCGTTTGGGATGTTGAGTGGACAGTTTTTAGGAATTTCCCATTTATAATTTTTCACGTTATTCTTTAATGATAATTCTTTTAATACCGAGATTAATTTTTGCATGTATAAATTCTTAATAAAAAATAAGGGCTGATTACTCAGCCCTTATCTTATACCGCTTATTGCTTAATTATCAATAAATTAAGACAATTGAGCAGCAGCAATTTTCTTCGTATCAACATTTTTAGCAGCGTCAGTATAGTCGCTCATTTTGTCGAAACTTAGGTATTGATAGATCTCAGCTGACATGCTGTCAATTTGAGCTGCATACTGTTGATATTCTTCTGGAGAAGGTAATTTACCCAATACAGCAGCAACAGATGCAAGTTCAGCAGACGCTAAGTAAACGTTAGCACCTTGACCTAGACGGTTCGGGAAGTTACGTGTAGAAGTCGAAACACAAGTTGTGTTCGGTGCTACGCGTGCTTGGTTACCCATACACAATGAACAACCCGGCATTTCAGTACGCGCGCCAGCTTTACCATAGATGTTGTAGAAACCTTCTTCCATCAATTGACGCTCATCCATACGTGTTGGTGGAGCAATCCACAAACGCGTTGTCAATGAACCACCAGGCACTTTCTCTAACAACTTACCTGTTGCGCGGAAGTGACCGATATTTGTCATACATGAACCAACGAATACTTCGTCAATTTTCACGCCTTGAACATCAGAAAGAAGTTTCGCATCATCTGGATCGTTCGGGCAGCAAAGAACAGGTTCTTTAATGTCAGCTAGATCAATTTCATATACTTTCGTATATTCAGCATCAGCATCAGCTTGAAGCAATGATGGATTCGCTAACCATTTTTCCATGTTTTCTACACGACGCGCCATAGTACGTGCATCGCCATAACCTTCAGAAATCATCCATTTCAACATTGTAATGTTTGATTTCAGGTATTCAGCGACTTTCTCTTCAGAAAGTGTAATTGAACAGCCCGCAGCAGAACGTTCAGCAGAAGCATCAGAAAGTTCGAATGCTTGCTCAACAGTCAGGTCAGTTTCCATTTCACGTAGATCGATCTCAAGGATACGACCAGAGAAAATGTTTTTCTTACCTTTCTTCTCAACCGTTAAGTCACCCGCTTGAATCGCGTAGTAAGGAATCGCATGTACAAGGTCACGTAGAGTGATACCAGGTTGCATTTTACCTTTGAACTTAACAAGGATTGATTCAGGCATATCAAGTGGCATAACGCCAGTTGCTGCAGCGAACGCTACAAGACCAGAACCCGCAGGGAAAGAAATACCAATTGGGAAACGTGTATGTGAGTCACCGCCTGTACCAACAGTATCCGGCATTAACATACGGTTTAACCAAGAGTGAATAATACCGTCACCTGGGCGTAATGACACACCACCACGGTTCATGATGAAATCAGGAAGCGTATGTTGCATTTGAACGTCAACTGGCTTTGGATAAGCAGCTGTATGACAGAAAGATTGCATCACTAGGTCTGCAGAGAAACCTAGGCAAGCCAAGTCTTTCAATTCGTCACGTGTCATCGGACCAGTTGTATCTTGCGAACCAACTGTTGTCATACGTGGTTCACAGTAAGTACCTGGAAGTACGCCTTGACCTTCAGGAAGACCACATGCGCGACCAACCATTTTCTGTGCTTGGGTAAAGCCTTTACCTGTTGCAGCAGGCTGAACAGGAACACGGAACAATGTAGATACAGGTAGACCTAAAGCTTCACGTGCTTTAGTGGTCAAGCCACGGCCCACGATTAAGTTAATACGACCACCGGCACGAACTTCATCAAGAAGTACAGGCGTTTTAAGATCAGCTTCAGCAATTTGCTGACCGTCTTTAGATGCAGTTACTTTCGCAGCAGCATGATCAATATTCAGAACGATTTCATCGCCCATGTTCATATTTGAAACATCAATTTCGATTGGCAATGCGCCAGCATCTTCCATTGTGTTAAAGAAAATCGGTGCGATTTTCGAACCTAAGCAGTAACCACCGTCTTTTTTGTTCGGAATGTGTGCAACTTCATCACCGAAGAACCAAAGAACCGAGTTGGTTGCTGATTTACGAGATGAACCCGTACCAACAACATCACCAACGTAAGCAACTTGATTGCCTTTAGCAATAAGTTCTTTAATTTGGTTAAGTGGACCAACTTCACCAGGAACTTCTGGGTTAATACCATCACGTTCGTTTTTCAACATTGCATTTGCATGCAATGGAATATCTGGACGGCTCCAAGCGTCTTGTGCAGGTGACAAGTCGTCTGTGTTTGTTTCGCCAGTTACTTTGAAAACTGTAAGCTTGATTTCAGTTGGAACGTCTTCACGGCTAGTGAACCATTCAGCATCTGCCCAAGACTGCATAACTGCTTGTGCATTTGCGTTTCCAGCTTTTGCTTTATCAGCAACATCATGGAATGCATCAAATACAAGTAGTGTTTTTTTCAAAGCTTCAGCAGCTAGCTCAGCAAGTTCAGCATCATCAAGAAGAGCAACTAAAGGTGCTACGTTATAACCACCAAGCATCGTACCTAGTAAGTAAACCGCACGCTCTTTAGTGATTAATGGAGAAGTAGCTTCGCCTTGAGCCAACGCCGCCAAGAAAGCAGCTTTTACATATGCAGCTTGGTCAACGCCCGCTGGAACACGGTTTTCGAGCAAATCAACAAGAAATGCTTCTTCGCCAGCTGGTGGATTTTTTAATAAGTCAACTAATGCGGCTGTTTGAACATCATCAAGTGGCTTCGGTGGGACTCCGAGTGCGGCACGTTCTTCAACGTGTTGGCGGTAAGCTTCTAGCACGGTTTATTCCTCTTTTTTAAAAAATTATTTGCTAATTCCTGCTTGTAAAGCTAAGCAAATAATATGGACAGCTAAATTTTACTAAAATTCCAGTTAAAAGTTAATGCATGATGAGTGTTTCTTTGTGATGACCATTATTTTCTAACTAAATGATCCAACAATTGATTAGACAACATACAAATCATGCCAAAACCAAGTGAATTTCATCCTGTCATTCACTTTTTTAACGGATGCTCAAACAAGAAAAAGGCAACCTGATGTTGCCTGATTGTGAAATATAAAGGTATTACACCTTAGTGGACTGTTGTTTTCTCTAAATAATCTTGCAAACTTTCCCGTGTTCCTTCGAAACGGATTAAGATTTCATCTTCATGCATCATACGATGTTCTGCACACGCAAAGCTAATTTTTACGAGATATATTTGAGCATGTTCATTCAACACTTCTTGAATATAGACACGATCACCTAAACTTAATACATAGTGACTGCCATTAATGACGGCAATTTTATTTTCATCTTCTATGAGCAAATCAGCATTGTTCATATATGCGACAACTTCCATCATTTTGCGCCTCTACTTTTTTATTCTATATCTTATATTTATATATGCTTTTCTCATAAAGTGCTAATTGTTTTTTGTTGCTCAAAATCTCGATAGCCGATCATTTTTTTTGTGTAAAAAAAGAGCATCATCGATGCTCCTTTTAAAATATAGAATAAATTAGAACTGTTTATAATCAGGTAGCTTACGCTCATCGAAAGGTGTCGCTAAACACGCATCCATTCCTTCCTGTTTAAATTGAGCCAATAAGCTGTCTTTGTTTTTTTCCAAATCCTGCTCAGGATATGCATAAACTTTTTCAATTTGCGCTTCAACAAAAAATTTGGTCGTCGGGTCTGTCAATTTTGCAGCGTGATCTTCAGCTTGCTGCAAGGTAATCCCATTTTGACGATCTAATAAAATTGAACGCGCTGCATTACCAATACTGGTACAGTAGCCGTGCCACTGTTCTTCAGGTGTGAGTGGTTTCTTCTCAGAGCAAGCACTCAATACAGCAGTCGCACCCAATATAGTCGCTAAGATGACTAACTTTTTCATAAAACTCTCCTCATCTGCCTATGATAATCAATCTTAGGACAAATAAGAAAGTCCAAGCCGTAAATATATAAAAAGCCCTTCTGGGCTTTTTATATCGATTTTGTAGAATCAATAGCGATAGTTGTTTAGAAGATCATCTTAAAATTCATCTAGAAGATTATATTTTAGAAGATTAGATTTAAAATCATCTTAAGGAAATGTTCTAACTAAATCTTTAACCACAGCATCTTTAACCACAACTGGCTTGAACAATTTTTTTGCTTTTTGGATCGGTGACAACCGTCACTCGATCACTTCGATAGTCCATGGTCACAGGTTGATTCGGTTGTACGCTTCTTAACTGTTTCGCTTTGGTTTTTTCTAGAATCTGCGCTCCAGTTAAGTTGGATTGACCGATTAATCTTTTCGCTTCTTCAGGAACACATTCTGCTTGACTTGCTCGGAATAGTTTCCACTCTTCAATGACTTGACCATTGGCTAAATGACAATAAGCCACTTGTCCATTCGCTTCATTTTTAGTTACAAGTTTACCACCCTGTTTCACACAGAATACACTTGCTGGATTTGCCATACCCAGTCTAGGCATGTCAGCATCATTATTTTGTGGTGTCGCACAAGCAGTTAAACCACCGAGGAGAAAACTAACGCATAATATTCTTTTAATCATCTTAATATTTCTTTATAAAAAATAAATCTTAACAAATTTCGTTCATTTTGCTGTGGGATTTTTGCAAAAATTTAAGCAATACATTTTTAATGATGACCTCATCTGCTGCGTTTTCTCCTCAGCAGACAAGAGAATAAACAGAGAAGAGAATATAAAGTATGTTCATACCAACTGTATCAACATACTTTTCAAATATGACTTTCAACTAGAAGCGCCAGTTATAGAATACGTCAATTGCTCGTTCGAGTGACTGACTTGCCTCTAAATATAATCGTTGATTCATTTGATAACGCAACGTTAACTTATTCACTGGCGTAAAGACCCCAACACCATAACGAATATAGAGATCAGGTGTTAAATATCCTGTTACGCTCACTTGCGTATCATCCCCAGTACCCTGCGCATCAAGTGCCAAACCGCTAAGACCAAATGTTTGACCGATTTGATTGGTGAATGCACGTGTTCCACCCAAACCTAAACTAATTCCCGCAGCAGCAATAGTATTATTGACATCAGATTTAAAGCCCTCAGAAGTACTGAGTGCACTTGATCCCTCATTAATTCGACCTGTAATTAATGCATTCATGGCCTCTTGCTCAGATAAACCAGCATCATTATAAACTTGAATGCTCGGCCCACTCGCAGTGCCTGTGACACGTAAACCGACTGTACTGCCTGAGATTTTTTTATTGGCATCTACATCCAAAGTTGGATTCGACAATGGACCATTAAAACGTGCAATTGCTCGGTTTAGATCTAATCGTTGACCGTAGGCTTCAATAACTACTTTTTGGCTCACACCGATAGCGCCATTCGCTCTCATCGCTGTCTCTAAACCACGTTGGGTGAGATAGATGCGACCGACCAACGGTATACGACTATTAAAACCTTGGAAAATCACTTGCTGACCGAGATTTAATTCAACATCTGCACGAATATCCCAAGGTTTAGCCGCTTTTAAAATCGATAATTGATCGTCGCCTTCACGCACCACACGAACATCTGGTGAAATTGGAACCACCGTGGCACTCGATTCTGGCATTGAAATCAAAGCACGTGGCACATCAACTTTACCCTTAACCGTAATCTTCTTTGTCAAAGGTTGGGCATCTAATTCAATATCTGTATCGACAATTGCAGTGATTAATGGTGCTTGACGAATCAATAAGTTTTTACCGCTTAACTTTAACTGAATACGCGGATTAGTTTTCCAATCAATATTACCTGTTAATTTACCTACACCACGTCCACTGTTAAAGGCGCCATTAATACTGGCTTCATTTTGACGAATCGAAGAATACAACTCAATATTGGTTAAATTGACAGGCAGTGAAATCATACTGATTACACCATTTTTAAGGCGTAAATCACCATTGAATAGAGGTTGAGTTAAGGTCCCCCCGATCTTTCCTGCCAAAGATAAATTTCCTTCTAACTTACGCACATCAGAGATAAAAGGCTTTAAAATTTTCAATTGCACTTGATTAAACGCAATTTCTCCACGCATAGGTTTTGACGCGACAAATGGGTTAATAATCACGTTGGCATAACCCGTACCGATATTGGGCGCTTTCAGATCTGCACGCAGTAATAAACCTTCAGGGACACTCTTGGCAATTACACTCGCTTCGTCATAGTTCATGGTTGAACTAATATCATCAGGATCAACAGCTGATAAACCGATGACTCCGTTTTGCGTCACTAAACGTGCATCAATCTTAGGATTTGTCCCTTGTGCCCATGAAGCTTTTGCATAGCCATTCAATTTACCTGTAATGGCAAGCCCTTCTGGCATGAATGCAGCGAAATCCCCTAAATCTAAGTTTTTACTTAAAAAAGAAACATTGCCTTTGGTTTTACTCACCCGAGAAGGTTCATCCAAACACAACTGACTTTGTTGACTCGCCCAACAATGTTGACCGACATAAACTTCAGTTTTAGCGGCATTGTAGATGACAGGAGCATTTTGCTTTTGTTCCAAATACACACGTACCGAATCAAAAACACCTTTTTGGATTTGCCCTAACCAATCATTTTGTTGGTTAAAACCACCAGCAAGTTGCACATAAAATTTTGAATAATAATTCCATGCTTGTAGCTTGAGAATATGTGCTTTACGTGTACCTGATATCGCCAACTCACCATGTTGAACTTCACGCGTACCACTGCGTAAATTTTCCATTCTTGCTGACATCGTGGAAGCAACTGTTTCAGAAGTCGGCAACTCACCTTTCAAGCTAAGTTTTTTAATACTCACCACATCGTTAAAGCCAAAATTATCGATGACTAAATTGGCCGTCGCAGACAGTCTAGGTTGAGATTGTAGATTCACATAACCTTGAGCTTTACCACGTAAACCTGGATAAACCTCATATAAAGCAGGTGCATTAATTTTTACGCGTAAATTTTGTGCATTCCCTGAAGCCTGTAACTGATTTTGTGCATAGGTCACAAATAGATTATTGGCTTCAAACTGCTGAGGCAAAAATCCTTTTTGATTTGAATTAAGCAGTACAGCTAAATTCCCTTTTGCACGAAGTGTCTTATTGTTAATTTTGCCAGCAAGATTTAAACGCTCAACATTTATTTTTTTTAGTTGATCAGACCATACACCTTGGGTCTTCACATTTCCTGAAATTTCACCGCGCACACTCGATATAAAGTATTGCGGTTTAAAGCGGATCAATGATGCATCCAAGTCCCAGCCAAATCCATTATTCAGGTTTACCAATCCATTAGCTGTAATTTTACCTGCTGTGCCATTGTGGCTAAATTCTGAAATTTGAATACGTTGTGGCGTACCTGCGACACGGATTTTTAATTGACCTTCACTTTGTGAAATTTGGCTTGCATTTAAATGACCATCATAATTAACAGCAAATCCTTTAAAGCCTCCACCTGCTTTTTCATCATTAAATAATAATGCAGCTGTACTCTTCCCTGTCAGTTTGACAGTTTCGGATTGAGTTTGGTTCGCAAGACGTCCGATCAGATTTACTGAATCGAGCTGAATAATTTGTTGATTTGGTCGAGCAAAACCATTCGCTTTTATTGCACCATTTAATAGATTAATCGGCGCAGCAGTCGAAATCGTTTGTGGATTAAAATCTTGAGCATTGAGTAATGCTTGCCATTTCAATTGACGCTTTTCATCTGGTAACTCTACAACGGCACTTCCTGATAAAGATCCTTTTTCAGCAGAATAACGGAACGAAGGAACATGTAAATCATTGCCTTTTAAATCTAACTGAGCAACATATTGACCTGCAGGTAATGTTGTTTTTTCATTGGCGCGAACAGCAGTTGAGACTTCGATGTTTTGCTGTCCCTCAACCAAAGCCATTTTAACTTGACCTGAATCACTACTTAACCAACCGACATATGGAACGGCGCGATCGATATTGCGCCATGAAACATCCATTAACATTGGATTTGGCTTTTTATTTTTCTGTTCAGCTTGGCTTTGTTCTGCTTGAGAAAGCTGTAATTTCCACGTTTCATAACGATCAAAATCAAGATCCGCAGCAACCTGCATTCCATCTTTTAAGGAACCAGTTGAGGCAATATTGGCATCCAGACTAGGCGGAAGAAAATCACGTACAACTTGCGGAATCACTTCGTCTTTCGGACTTATTTTATCTAAACGACCTTTGAGATCCCAGTGCACATGATCCTGCCAGCTGACTAAACCTGCAAGATTAATTGCGCCTTGCATGATTTGACCATTTAAGTTACTGATATTGAGCTGATTCACTAAATCTGTATTTGCTAATGCGGTATATTGACCTTTCGGAATACTTTCACCGCTAATATCTGTATTGATATCAAAATTTAAACGCTTAATATCTCCGCTAAATTTAGCCAGACCTTTATCAGAATGTAATTTTTGTTCAACCAATAAAGGCCATTTATAATCTTTGAAGATTAATGCGCCATTCATCGGCACATCATCTCGCATAGGATGAACCACAGCCCAACCCGTGAGCAAATCTGGTGTTCGAGTCGCAATACCTGCTTGAATCGTGTCTAGAGATCCCCGCGCATGCAAATAAATATCTTCAACATTAATACTTTTGAGAGAAGGTAATCTGACAATCGCTGTGGCATCTAATGGATATTTACCATTAAATTGCATTTTACCTTGAGCATTATGGACCGACAAATAGCCCATATCTAATGAGGTTTTTTCAAATTTCAGTTCTGTACCTGACCAAAGTGCATCATTTAAAACGATATCATTAAAATCTACAGCAGATGTGGCTGTCTGAATTTGCAGTTTATCGATTGTCGCTTCGTCAACTCTAAGAACGAAAGGTAGTTTTATTTCGTTGAACTTAAACGGCTCATCACTCGGAGGAGATTTATTAATCACGCGAAGATTTTGAATATCTGCGTAATTTAAATGAATTTCCTTGTTTAGAACTGCACGCCAACCGAGAATCACATTGGCACGGTCAATCTTTACATCGACCGCAGTCAACGTGACTAAAATATTTTTTAGAATAATGCCGTTAAGTAAATTTCCACCCTCATACTCGTAATGAATCATTTGTTGAGCAGACAGCGCTCGATCCAATAAAAACTTACTTCCTTTATCTGTTGAAAACATGACCGCTAAAGCAGCAATTAAAAAAACCAAAAGAAAAACAATGAGCAGCAAAACGCTACGCACTATACTGCGTCGTTTTGGTTGCTGCGGCTCAGGTTTTGGTTGATCTTGCTGTTCTACTTCAGCCATAAAATTTCCAAAATTATTTATTTTTAAGAATAATGACGATTCAAGTGTTTAAGTTAAAGTTGTGAACCTATAAAGAAATGTAATCGGATGGGTTTACCAGGATCCGAAATTCCTGACGCAACATCTAATCGAATTGGACCGATTGGGGAGTTCCATCGTATTCCTAAACCTAGACTATATTCAGTAGGATTACTAAATTTTTCATCATATGCATTACCAAAATCAGAGAAGACTGCCGCACGCCAGCCCTCTTTAAATTGATAATTATATTCTACTGTACCCACAGCTAAGGCTTGTCCGCCGATTTTAAAACCAAAATCTGTAGGTGATAAACTCTTATAATCAAAACCTCTTAAGCTCTGATCACCACCAGCAAAGAATCTAAGATTGTAGGGCACTTTTTCAAAATTATCAGTAAAGATATAACCTAAACTCGCACCACCAATAAACTGATGATCACTATTTTCACCTAAAGAATACATGGCTTTCCAATTTGCATTGGTAATCGCCATATCCACATCTGACAATAAACTCTTACTACCCAATTGAATTTTATAATTCTGTTTAAAACCTTTTGTAGGATTTATTCGTTGATCACTGATGATTTTCGTTGCATCATAACCCAGCAACAGTGATTGCTGTTCTGTATTTCCAGTAGCCAAAAAGGAGTCTGGAATATCATCAATATTAAAATCTTCGTTAAGATCTAGATCTAATTCACCCTTGATTGTCATTCGATCTAATCGATAGCGCAAGCCAAAGATATGTTGCCAATCTCGTCGCCCACCTTTGATGACTCGGTCTACACCCGCAACGGCAGATTCAACCACCAAATCTAAACCATTCCCTAAACTATCACGATCTTCACGTTCATAACCGCCGACGAAACTGACATAGTCATTTAATGGGTGTTTATAGGGCACATTATAGCGGCCATCAATTGACTGACGAATTTGTGAGAGCTCTAAATTGGCATCAAAAGAATGACCGTGCTCATTTACAATTGCTCGGCGATATTGGCTACGCAAGCGCACACCAGTGTCTGTACCATAACCTAAACCTGCTTCAATCGTATTTAATCGATCCGCATTCAAGGTCACGATCACAGGAATAACTTTTTCTTCACGTGCTTGAGTCTGCAAACGATCATTTTCTTTTTCTCGTTCTTTCGCTTTACGCTCAGATTCAGTTAAGTTTGCATCAACATTACCCTCTTTCACCCCTGCAAATTGATTTTCGTCTGCAACAGACTGTGATTCAACTTCAGCACTGAGCTCAGGTTCTTTTGCCAGATCTGGTCTAAACTGACTTTCTGGAATATTTTGTTCATCCACCAAACGCTGTAAGTCTGGCGCTAATTCTAAAGGTTTAATAATCGGATCAGGTTTAACCGCATCCACCAAGGTATAATTAAAATACCGCGAGTTAGTCAGGTTGTTTGCCAATAGATTCACACGCCACGCAGTATAATCTGCACCTGCTTTCCAAGGTGCTAATATTCTTAGAATATCCTCGCGCAAAGGTAATGGCTTGCTAGGATCACTCATTCTAAATTCAACTTCACCTAACTTATAGCGCTCACCTGTTTCATAGCTTAAGTTAATATCCGCGAGATTTTGTGGCCGAGCCAGCATCACATCATGCATACGCCAATATGAATCAAAGAATCCGTTATTGCTGGCAGCCTCAGCAATACGATTTTTGGTGACTTCATATTTTGCATGATTGAGCACATCACCTTCTTCCAATTCAGGTAAGACACCAATCACTTGGAATTGTGCTAAATTTTTTCCTGCACCAGAAAATTCAATATTTTGTTCACGAACCAAGACTGGCTTATTCGGCGTAACTAATACACGCACTTGATTCGCTGATGCTTTTTCAAACTTAAATTCAGCATCATAATAACCGACAGCCTGCGCAGCTTGCTGAGCTAATGTTCTTAGCTGGGGCAATGCCGCGTTATAATCAGAAAATGACTCTGACGTAAAAGCGGACAGTTTAGCTTTAATGTTATCGGCTAAAATTTTAGGCGCACCCTCAACTTGAGCCGTGATTCGAGGAATTTTATCAACTTGATTGGTTCGTGGTGGACGTATTTTATAAAAAATACGTTTGAATACATTCTGCTTTTTAACTTCTTCTTGTTGTTCAATATTCTGACTTGCGAGAGAACGGCCAGCTTCGTTTTCTTGTACCACAATTTTGCTGTCTTCTTCGATACTCTTCATCAATGCATCAATATTAATCGGTGCTTGAGTAATTTCTTTCAGATCGCTGCCAGTGGTTTGAAGCACTTCTATTGCTGGTGCTTTACTCACCCCAGAACGAAAATTTTGCGCTTCAACTTTAGCCTCTTCTGCGACTTGTAAAATTTCATTCGCCATTGAGTTATTGACGTTTTGAACTGGAAGATCTTCTAAATCTTCAAATTCGATCGGTATAAATGCTTTTTCATCAATTGCGCTTTCTTGATTTTGAAGCATTTCTAAACTATTAAACTCTTTCTCATCGTTTAAAGTGTTGAGCTTTTCATCCAATTGTTCAATTTTAGAGGGTGCTAAGCCTTGCTGTTTTGCTGCCGCCTCAAGTGCTTGTTTATTTTGCTTTATATCATTTTCTGTGTTTGATGGCTTAATCACAGCTGAACTTGTATCAACCTTCTCAGCCGCATAAAGTAAAGGCGAATTAAATACACTTAAAAAGACACTCGCATACAACAATTTATTGATATCATTTGTGTTAAATATACTATGCATACAATGTGCGAGCACTGATTTTTTAAACTGATTTTTTTCTGACATACTGCGCTCTAAACACTTTTTATTTAAGTTGAAAACACCGAGCTTTTTCAAAGGATCTTAATGTTCAAGCTTCTGGTATTTTCAGATCTTTTTTGGGTTAAAAGTATGATACATGAATTTCAGATATTGTTGCCAGTTGATCACATTTCTTAATAAATTTTAATGAAGCATGCCTACAATGGAAAAAAATGAGCACTTATTAGGTACACGTCGTTTTTTGCCGATGTTCCTAACCCAGTTTTTTGGGGCACTCAACGACAATGTTTTTAAGCAATCTCTACTTTTAGTGATTACTTATGGCTGGATTCAACAACAAACAGCCTCTATTAGTACATTAAATAATTTAGCAGCACTGTTATTTATTTTACCTTACTTCATTTTTTCTGCTACGGCGGGACAGATTGCCGACAAATACGAACGTTCTTTTCTCGTTCGTAATATCAAATTACTTGAAATTATCATTATGTTGATCGGGACTGCAGGCTTTTTGTTGGGAAGTTTGTGGTTACTTTTATTCGCTTTATTTTTAATGGGCACACACAGCACTTTTTTCGGTCCAATCAAATACGCCATTTTACCTGAAATATTAAAACCCAATGAGCTCATGTCTGGTAATGCCCTATTTCAATCGGGCACATCCATGGCAATCCTTATCGGTATGATTTTGGGTGGTGTTGTCATTTCAAGTTCTGAAGGCAACTTGCTGTGGATCAGCTTAACTGTGCTCGGTATTGCCCTCATTGGTTATACCTGTAGTCGTTTTATACTGATTCAAAAAGTTCCAAAAAATGACGTGGAAGTCGATTGGAATTTTTTTAGAACCAGTGTCCAAACGCTAAAATATGCAAAAAGCTTACCGTTGATTTTCACAATTTTGCTTGGAAACTCTTGGTACTGGTTCTATGGTGCAACCTATCTGACTCAAATACCCCAGCTGACCCAACAAAATCTGCATGGTAATGAAAATGTGGTGAGTTTATTACTTACATTGTTCTCCGTGGGTATTGGTGCTGGTTCTCTGCTGTGTCGTAAAATTGGTGGTGCTGAAGTAAATATTAAAATGGTCCCCATTGGTGCGATAGGCTTAACCGTTTTCGCTTTTTATTTAGCGGGAAGCTTAGCCTTTGTTCCTGAACGTAGTGGTGATTTTATCGGCATCGCGCAGATGTTCAGTTCGGGTATGAGTTACTATCACGTCATGGTTGCTGTAACCTTACTGGGCATTAGTGGCGGTTTTTATATCGTTCCAATGTATGCCATGATGCAAGCGTACTCACCTCGCTCACATCGTGCTCGAGTGGTTGCCGCAAATAACATTTTGAATGCGGTATTCATGGTGTCTTCTGCCATATTCTCAATTATCATCTTAAGTATTTTAGAAATTGATATTAAAATACTGTTTAGCATCACTGCGATTTTGAGTGCTCTATTCACCACTTGGCTCTTGCTAAGACTGAAACCAATGCTTAAAAATAACCGAATTGCTTTAGAGGATTAAGCTCATGCGTCAATATACCGGCTTAGACAAAATCATTCACTCTTTTGACCAAGCTTTGCGTAGTTTGGTGCCAGGGACGACCTCTGCACAACGTGAAAATCCTGCTCAAAACGCTGAAACTCAATTGGGTGTAAGTGAAGCACGTCATGTTGCTGGACTGATGCGTGTCAATCATACTGGCGAGGTTTGTGCTCAAGCGCTTTATCATGGTCAAGCGTTGACTGCCAAACTACCCAATGTACGTCGTGAAATGGAACATGCTGCGATGGAAGAGCAAGACCATTTAGCATGGTGTGAAGACCGTTTAAAAGAGTTGGATAGCCACACCAGTCTACTTAACCCAGTTTGGTACGGTTTGTCGTTTGGTATGGGTGCGATTGCAGGTATTGCGGGTGATAAATACAGTTTAGGCTTTGTTGCAGAGACTGAACGCCAAGTGAGTATGCATTTACAACAACATCTCAGTCAGTTACCTGAGCAAGATCAGCGCTCTCGGAACATACTGCTGCAAATGAATGAAGATGAATTGCAGCACAGAGATACAGCATTAAATGCAGGCGGTGTAGATTTACCTGTATCCGTTAAAATCACCATGACTGCTATGTCTAAATTAATGACCACAACCAGCTATTATCTTTAATCCTCTTAAAAAACATTCATAAACTTAGACATATAAAAAAGTGGCGATTAAGCCACTTTTTTACAACACATAAAATAAAAAATAATTTATAAATAATGGCGACGTTTAAATTGCATCAACTTCCATTCTGCATCGTCATATTCATTTTCAATTCTCTTTTTATCTATTTTAAACTGCTGAATCTTTTTAATATATTGATCGCGTTTTTCTTTAGATAAGTCTTTGTCCAATAAATAATCTTGATGTCGATTAAGTTCACGATCTATGTTGTTTTTATTGACTTCGGCCTGATAAAATTGATGAGGAACGTCATAGAATGGACGAAGTTCTGAATGTTGCTCAACTGGGCAAACACGATAAGAACCACTGCCATTTAAAGCCAATTTGTATATATTTCTAGGCTGACAATATTGTTTTTGTCCTAGTTTATATCCCTCTTCATATAAGTTTTGATTCGGCACAACATTCACTTTGGAGCACGCTTTATAATGATTTGCAATTCTGGAAGATAAACCCGACTGTCCATCTTTTTCCCCAATCTGTTTCCAGTTAGCTGTATGACACTCTTGTGGTGACAAAGTAGCGCAAGCATTGAGAAAGACGACTGAGGAAATGAGTGTCATAAATATAATTTTAGTCATTTTTTATTAATAGTTTTGTTTAAAGTGTGGATAATACGTATTTTTGAAAAAAATAGAATAAAAAGACGTAAATTTTAACAAGATCAAAACAACCTGACCGAAGCAATGTTCTTTGATTAAAATTTATGAGGTACTTATCAAAGAATATTCGATCTTTTAGGCCTAATTTATTAAAACCGATAACATTGAGAAACACTAAAGACGAATATCTTTGCTTTTCAAATTTTCATAAAACACTTGGCGAATCCATTGATGACTTTTGTCATTATGATTCGAGATATACCAAAATTGTTTGATCGAATACGTTGGAAAGTCTTGCGGCAATTCTAAAATCTGTAAGTTCCCACGCGCCAATAATACTTCACTCAAGTAAAACGGCACTGTTGCAATCGCATCTGATTGTTGAACTACTAAGCCTACACCCAAATAACTCGGTAATGTCATGACTTTGTTTCGTTTATACCAAAGTTGACCGATATGATTTTCAAATGAAAAATGCCCAGCTCCTACTTCAACATCAATATGCTTTTCACCGAGATATTCATCTAAAGTAATCTTTGGATTTTTAAGACGTGGATGATCTTTAGCTGCGATCACTACAAAATATTGTTCAAACAATTTTTGCTGATAAAAATAATCATCCAGTTGGTCATAAAAACCTACGATCAAATCAAGCGTTCCATTTTTCAGCAGGTCTAAGCTATTCGATTTAATCGCATGTACATTCAACTGTACCTTGGGTGCATGATCCTTCAAATAGTTCGAAATTTGAGGCAGAAGCACCAAATGTGCGACGTCCGTCATGGCAATATTATAAATTTTTTGAGATTCAAAATGATTAAATTGCTCTTTGTGCTGACAAATCGCATCATAATTATTCAACAAATCAGAAATGAGTGGAAATAACTGCGTCGATAATTCCGTAGGGCGCATTTCATTCTCTACGCGAATGAATAAAGGATCTGCATAATATTTTCGAAGTTTATTTAATAAATTACTCACCGCAGGTTGGCTCATTTCTAATTGTCTTGCGGCAAAAGAAACATTCTTCAGTTTATAAACATATAAAAAAACTTTCAAAATTTTAATATCGATCTCTACCACACATATTTCCCTGACTATATTGAAGCAACAAAACAATAGGACGTTGCTCAATGACAACGCCCACTATAGGTATATAAACCGACACATTTTCTATTTCAAAATTGTGAAAATATCATTTTTAACTTTATATTTTTCGATAACACTTTTCAAATCTAAATTTCGATTGAAACAATAGGATAGTCTAAATGCGTTTTAAATTCTGCGCATTTCCATAAATCAAACATAGGCACTTTAACATCTAATGCCAAAGGGAGTTTCTTTTCATTAAAATGCATTTCAGAAAGTGTTTTACCCCAAGCAATCAAATCGACATCCAGTGATATGTGATGTGAAGGTCGTATTCGTCCAGACTCTGCTTCCATTTTTTTCAACACCATAATGATGCCTTCAACAGATTGAAAAGAATGCACTAAACATGCTGCATTCCAATAATCTGCGCCGATGCCATCACGACATGGAATTTCATATATTTTGGAAAACTGCACTTGACCTAAACTTGAAATTTTTTCAAATGCTGTTTCAAAATTTTGTTTAGGATTGCAATTACTCGCCAATGCTAGGGCGAAAATCGTTTCGGTGGCGTTCAAGACGAATTCCTACAGAATTTGCTTGCGCGATAATGGCAGGCTTACGGATGGTAATCATAATAGATTCTATAGCCGTAAAGGTAGTAAAAAGCGCATTTAAAACCAGTTTTGCTGCATGTTCAATCAATTCAGGCTGAGCCTCCTGAATTACCTTCGCTGACACTTCACAAATTTCAGCATAATTTAATGTATCTACCAAAGCATCTGAGTTTGATGCCTGCTCTAAATCAGTACGAATGATTAAATCCAGTATTAAAGGTTGAATAATTTGACGTTCCCAGTCAAAACATCCTACGACTGTCTCTACTTTTAAGCCTTCAACAATGATGGCATCCATAATTTCACTCTATTCACTCTAAATAAAAAAATAATCCCCATTTATTCTCTTGTTTCCAAGCAGAATCACTCTATTCGAAGATGAATTGAATGTTTTCATCCTTCCATTCTTAGTCTTTAGCAATGGAAGGATGAGCAGGCTATCTAAGGATTAAATAAAACAATTAAGCACAAAGATTATAATATTTAAATCTATTCGCTTTTAAACAACGCACTAGGCTCAATACTTTGAACCATCTGTAAGCGTTGATCTGCATAAATATCCGTATAGGGTGCAAGAATACGCATGAATCGATCAAAGTACAGCATTTGTTTAAACAGCAAAGCAAAGTCACGTGGAAAACGAATCCCGTGTCGCTCCCCCACACCCACCATATCCATCATAATGTCATTTAAATCAGCAGGATTGGTCGACAAAATTTGCTGTGGATCTGCCATAAGCACACCACCAAATAAACGCTCTAAATCATCTGCGAGGACTTTGGTATCCACCTGCTGATCCGTCATTCCCATACCCAGCATATTTTCAGCCATTAATGGATAATCCGTTTTTTGTAGCGCATCCATAAATGCAATACATGCCGTCCAGACTTCAGGTTTTAATTGACCGACAATACCGAAATCAATAAAGCCGACCCGACCATCTTCAAGAAGCATCAGATTCCCTGCATGTAAGTCAGCATGGAAGCTCTCACACATCATCAGACTACCAAACCAAGTATTCATCGCAGTGATAAGCACTTGTGACGGATCTTTAGAAACTTTCTTCACCACTTCAAAATCTGTCAATGGTACACCGTAGAAACGCTGCATCGTTAACACACGGCGTGTCGAATACTGATGATAAACTTTAGGTGCAACAGCTTGATTATTTTGCGTCACATGCAAATAGTTTGAGAAATCATCGATATTTTTAGCTTCTTCGATAAAATCGACTTCGCGCACCATACGGTTTTTAATTTCTTCAACAATATCGGCCAAAGATGCAAATTTTACTTTCGGTACAGCTTTTTCTAAAATTTTGGTTGCCCAATGTAAAACGTTCAAATCTGTGTAGAGAATCGTTTCTACACCTGGTTTTTGAACCTTAATCACGACGTCTTCACCGCTCACCAATTTCGCAGCATGTACTTGTGCAATTGAAGCTGATGCAAGTGGTGTTTCATCAATTGAAGCAAATATTTCGTCCAAATCACGACCGACAAACTCGGATGCTAAAACACTTTCAATATAACTAAATGGGAGTTTAGGTGTTTGGTCTAAACAACCTTGAAATTCTTCGACATATTCACGTGGAAACAAGGAAGGTGTACTGGCAATAAATTGCCCTAATTTTATGTATGTAGAACCGAGTGACTCGAAGGTTTCTCGCATAAGTTTTGCATTACTGGGTTTTTCCACCGCATATTTTATGCCTGCGCGAGCAGCAATTACGGCCGTTTCCCCAACACGGGCAACTGAACGTAATCCATCTAACCAAATATTGTTTTTCATAATGTCTGAATAGAATTAAATGAGTTTGAGTGTAACAAATTAATATGCATTTGCGGATTGTCTTGCCTGACAGATTGGACAATCTGTATCTATTTCAAAGGCTAAAATTCGTTGTTTCATTGTTAAGCCATCCCAAAGCATAAGTTTTTGCTTAAGTGGAGTCAGACTTAAACCCAAATATAACAGTGCATGATGTGACTGTAGACTGGCCATTACGTTGGGTGTTGTTGCCAGAACACCGGAATCAGCACAGCGTAAACTTTCATTGGCGTGCTGTTCTTTAGGGAATAAACATTCATAGCAAGCTGACTCACCCTCCACCATAAATAACTGCCCTTGGAAACCAATAGCAGAGGCACTAATCAGTGGAATATTTTCAGCTTTGCAGATTTGATTGACCAAATAACGAGTTTCGAAGTTATCACAGCCATCCAAAACTAAATCCTGTGCTGAAATGAGCTCTTTAGCATTTTGATTATCTAATAGGTAGATATGGCTTTGTACACGAATATGCGGATTAATCTGTCTTAAGCGTTTTGCTAAAATCTCAGCTTTATAAAATCCAATATCCTGCTCTACATAGGAAATTTGACGTTGTAAATTACTCATTTCAATCGTATCAGCATCAATGAGGGTAATCTGACCTACACCAGCACGTGCCAATAATTCTGCTGTTGTGCAACCAATACCGCCACACCCCACAATCAAAACATTACTGAGTTTGAGCTTTTCTTGAGCGTCCAGATCCCAACCATCCAAGAGAATTTGACGTGAGTAGAGATGCATTTCAGATTCAGTGAGTTCTAAACTACTTTCGTTTAATTCAGTCAATCAAAAAGCCTCAGAGAATAAATATTAAGATTGTAATATCAATCTTATCAAAAGATTCATTTATTTAACCAACATTATAAAAACCAAGAACTAAGAAAAACTTATAAATCTAGCTAAACTCGAATAACCTTTCGCTAAAACGTTAGCCACTCAAATAAATTAGTATTTTCAAATAAATAGTATTTCAAATACCCCAATTCAATAAAGTTTTTACTTTTATTAATGATTAAATTAACGATCAGCCAATGTATGAAATGTACTTAAAAAAAAGCATCCTATAAGGATGCTTTTATATTTAATGTATTTAACTTACTTTTTGAATTCCATGCATTTTAGCGATTTCTTGTTGCTTAAGTAAGTTGCGTTGAATTTTACCACTTGAGGTCTTAGGTAGAGTATCGACAAACTCAATCTCTTTAGGATAAGCATGCTTGGACAATCTTGAGCGTACATATTCTTGAAGCTTATATCCTAATTCTGCACTTGAGGAAAACTGGGGTTTTAGCACCACAAAAGCTTTCACCACTTCAGTTCGCTCAGGATCAGGCTTGCCAATCACAGCCGACTCAAGCACCTCGTCACATTCAAGTAAAGTGCTTTCAACATCGAAAGGGCCCACACGATAGCCTGACGTTGTAATGACATCATCATCACGACCAATAAAGTCAACGCCTCCTAATTCATTAAGCTTAACGGTATCTCCTGTTAAATAATAATGACCTACAAAAGACTTACGATTGATGCCCCCATAGCCTTTGAACCAAACAAGAGGTGATTGCGAAAAATCAATAGCTAAGGTTCCAATACCACCTTTTTCAACTTCTTGATGCTCTGCATTCAGCACACAGAAACGATGTCCTGGATTTGCAAAACCAGCTGAACCCACCTTTTTAGGATGTTCTAAAGCATGGTGATTGGCAATGACCATACCAAGTTCAGTTTGCCCATATTGATCGTAGATATTTACATTTAAATCTTGATTAAACCAATGAATCACTTCAGGTGTTAAAGGCTCACCAGCACTGCTGACCGCGCGCAGATGCGTTTTAATAGAAACATCAAACTTTTCTTTAAAACCAAAAAACATACGAAATGCTGTTGGCGAGCCGGTTAAGTTACTGACTTGATATTTTTTAATAACTGCTACGGCGTGATCCACACTAAAGTTGCGCTCATCCATAATAATACGATGCCCCATAGCCAATGGCCCTGTAATGCCATAATACAGCCCATAAGCCCATCCCGGATCTGCCAGATTCCAAAATGAATCTTCTTCACGCAAATCTACAGCAAGGCGCATGTATTCTTTAAACGCTAAAATGGCTTTGTGAGGCACACGTACCGACTTCGCTAAACCCGTCGTACCCGAAGTAAACATCATTAAAAAATCATCTTCAAATGTTTGCATTGCAGGTTCAAAATCTGATGGGTATTTGTCAATCTCTTGCCAAAAATGAGCTTCGAGTGAAGCTATTGACTCATCTACGCTCACTGTCAGCAAATGAATATTGTTTAAATCATTGAGCTTACTGCGCTGTTCAGTATTGGTCACAATCAATTTCGTTTGAGCGGTATTAATACGATGTTCAATCGCCTTTGATTCAAATGCGGTAAATAACGGTTGATAAATCGCACCTATACGCCAAGTTGCCAGTATAGTAATCAATAACTCTGGTGTTCTTGGCAGTAAACCTGCAATACAATCCCCTGCTTTTAGACCTATTGCATTGAAATAATTCGCAAGCTTGCCTGAACTCTCAGCCAGTTGATCAAAAGTCCATTGTTCAGATTCACCATTTTTGCCTTCCCAAATTAATGCAATTTTATTTGAACCGATATAACGTCCACAGCATTCAACATAAGCATTGATGGCGTGTGGATTACCTATCAATTGCTGTTTAATTAATGCCTCATAATCAAATTCTTGATATGCCTGTTCTAATGTCTTCATGACGTCTATCCTCATCCTTTTGAATCTCCAGCACTTCATGTACTGATTTTATGTCGTAGATCTATAAATTACTTTTTAAATGTTATCGTTGTTGTATTACGAGGTTGCAGCATAAAGTGCTCATACGTTAAACCTCTTTTTGAATAGAACTAGATAATCACGAATAAAGGCACAGAGCAATTTCCAAATGCCTCAACTCTATTGCAGTTTTTGAACAGTAAATTTCAAGTTTAAAAATAGAGGAATTAAACGAAGGTTAGCGCATTATATTTTTGTCACTTCCCGTGCAATGACCAATCGCTGAATATCGGATGCACCTTCATAAATTTGGCTGACACGCACATCTCTATAAATCCGTTCTACAGGAAAATCTGAAACGTATCCATAACCACCATGAATTTGTATGGCATCTGAGCAGACACGTTCTGCAATTTCAGAAGCAAATAATTTCGCCATAGATGCTTCTTTGAGACATGCTAATCCTGCATCTTTTAAACTGGCTGCATGTAGAACCAGTTGACGCGCAGCTTCTATTTTTGTTGCCATATCTGCGAGACGAAAAGCAACAGCTTGATGTTGTACAATTTCAACTCCAAAAGCTTTACGCTCATTGGCATATTCTACAGCTGCATCTAAAGCAGCTCGTGCCATACCCACACACTGTGAAGCAATGCCAATACGTCCTGATTCGAGATTTGAAAGTGCAATTTTATAGCCTTCACCTTCTTGGCCTAACAAATGATCCAAGGGAATTCGGCAGTTGTCTAAAACAATGGTGGCTGTATCTGAACAATGTTGTCCCATTTTTTCTTCAATACGCGAAACGATAAAACCGTCTAAGCCTGTCGGAACCAGAAAGCATGAAATTCCTTTTTTTCCTGCAGCTTGATCGGTAACTGCAAAAACAATGGCAAGCTGTGCATGTTTGCCCGTGGTAATAAATTGTTTGGTGCCATTTAAAACCCAACTGTCACCATCTCGCTGAGCTGTGCATAACAATGCGCCCGCATCTGAACCAGCTTGCGGCTCAGTTAGACAAAAACAGCCTAACCACTCTCCACGGGCTAATTTCGTTAGATACTTTTCTTTTTGAGTTTTTGAACCATATTTCAACGTAATTCCACAAGGCAATGAATTTTGTACACTGACTATGGTCGAGATCGCCCCATCGCCTGCAGCAATTTCTTCAATGGCCAATACCAAAGAAACATAATCCAATCCTGCACCGCCCCACTCTGTAGGAACTGTCATGCCCAATGCACCTAAATCACCCAATTCTTTTAATTCTTGTTTCGGAAAACGATGACTTTTGTCACGCTCAGAAGCTGTGGGTTTAAGTTTTTCTTGCGAATAACTGCGTAACATGTCCTGAACCATTTTTTGTTCATCATTTAAAATCATTGAGCTTCCCTCTCATAGTTCGGTATAAATTATTTTTTGAATCTTTGATGTATTTGGAACATGTAAAAAGCAAAATTAATCAATTCTGTTGAACTGAGAGACCATTCTCTATCTTCAGTTCAACAAAGAAATGTGCCTATTGATCCTTAAAAATAAGAGCAACACTTAGATAAGATACATTCGACCGAATATCGATTAGAGGTGATGAATCAAATCGTCTTTTTTAAATTCACATTTATGTTTGATTTAATTAAAAGCAAGAATTTCTCTACTTCGCTGCCATACGAATCGCGCCATCTAATCGAATCACTTCACCATTCAAATACGCATTTTCACAGATATGACCGACCAAATGTGCAAACTCTTCAGGTTTCGCTAAACGTGGTGGGAATGGCACCATCAGACCCAAGGAATCTTGAACATTTTGTGCTAAGCCTTTCAACATTGGCGTTTCCATAATGCCAGGTGCAATGGTCATCACACGAATTCCATTTCTTGCCAGTTCACGTGCTAAGGGTAATGTCATCGCGACCACTGCACCTTTAGACGCAGCGTATGCAGTTTGGCCAATTTGACCATCAAAAGCCGCAACTGAAGCCGTGTTCACAATAACGCCACGCTCTTCCTCACCTGCTTGTAATTCGTACTTCGCAATCAGTTGTGCTGCAAAACGCAGCATATTAAATGTGCCATTGACATTAATATTTAATACTTTTTGGAACAGTGCTAATTCATGCAAACCCTCACGGCCCAATACTTTTGCAGAAGGTCCAACACCTGCACAGTTAATTAAACCATTCAGCTGACCATACTCTTGTTCAACTTGCTTAAAAAAATTCTCAACTGCTGCTTCATCAGTGACATCTAAACTGACAAATTGAGCATTATTTCCTAACTGCTGCTGTAATTGCTCTCCCAGTGCTTGGTTCATATCGACCATAATTACTCGAGCACCTTGATCAACCAAATATGATGCAGTTGCAGCACCTAAGCCCGATGCACCACCTGTTACGACAAAAACTTTTCCATTAATTTTCATGTCATATTCCTTTTGAGTTTTTCATAAATATTTTTTGATGTTAATTTCTTAAATTTCTACTCGACTTAAGACGCAGAGTAAACACACTCTAGCTTGAGTACAATTTCCAAAAGTAGCATATGCATTGACGCATTTGGACAATCACCTTGGTGGAATTCAATCATGCAAGGATCTTTAAAGATTCAACAGACTCAATATAGTAAAGGAACCATTTCCATTTCATTGGTACATCAGGCATTAAGTGCTGCCCATGAAAAAGGTATAGATACCACGCAGGTACTAGAAAAAGTTGGAATATCAGCTGAATTATTGGCATCGCCTAAAGCAAGAATTTCGGTGAGTAGTTTTGGTCAGTTCTGGATTGAGTTATCGAATCATTTGAATGATGAGTTTTTTGCCATGGACAGCCATCCTATGCGGCGTGGTTCTTACCAATTAATTTCTGAATTAGTCATTCATAGTCATAATTTAAAACACGCGATTGAACATATTTTAAAATTTTTCAATGCCATTCTAGATGACCTAAAAAGTCAGTTATTTGTGCAAGAAAATTATGCATATATCGTAATTAATGATCTGAAAAACACCAAAACCATGTTTTCTTATGCGACTTATATGATGCTGATTCATAGTTTAATCTGTTGGCTGACAGGACAACGGATTTCACTCAAACAAATACAACTCAAGTGCCCAGCACCAGATGATGATTCAGATTATAAAGTCCGCTTTTGTGAAGAGATTAAATATGATTGTGATGAGAATTATCTACAGTTTGATGCCAACTGCTTAAATATACCGATCAAACAAAACCACGCCTCATGGAAACAATTTATTCAACAAACACCGAATAATCTATTGGTGCGTTTTAAAAACCCGAACTCTATTGCAAATATGATTCGAAAGCAGCTGATGCAACTTCACCCTTCAGAATGGGTTGAAGTACACGATCTTGCTCAACAATTAAACTTGTCTGAAGCGACGTTTCAACGGCGATTGAAAGCTGAAGGCGTAAGTTACCAACAACTCAAAAATGAAATCCGCAGAGACACTGCGATAGAACTTCTCAGTAAAACCTCTCAGTCTTTACAAGATATTAGCGATGAACTTAATTTCCATGATCCGAGTGCATTTCATCGTGCTTTTAAAAAATGGACGGGTGTCAGTCCTGGAGCATATCGTCATTCAATAAATCAAGAGACTGATCAGTCACCGACCATCAGTTCAAATTAAGTTATTTATTTCTATTTGAATATTTATAAATTTAAAATTTATTGATTAAAAATCAAAACCCTTCAATCTTAAAAAAATTGCATTGATTAACATTTTAGACTATTTTTCACTCAATTTATTGCGTTTATGCAATCCAAAATCTCCCCCTCAACTGTTAAATCAGCTATAGGTTTTATTATGCTTAAGATGTCTGATGTACTTGAACAAAATCTAGTACAAAACTTTAAGTGTGCGCTTACATCGCCTACGATCAATTTTGAAGAAGAACTCAATCAAGGCATTTTAAATGCTTCAAAGTTACAACTAAACAATGTCATTGCATCATTCTTGCTTGAACATAGTCCACTTGAACTTGCTCAAGCACTTGATATTCACCCTGATCATATTCAAGCCATTCAGACTGATGCTGCTTTAAGTCGTGAATTACTCAACGACACAGCCAAAGTTGTAGCTCTATGCCTTGCACTTGAAACAGATGTTCTAGAGAGTGTTTACATTCCTGAAAGCTTGCAAGACTATCCAGTTTAAAAATTATTTAATTTTCAACTGAGAAATCACTTCATTTTCATACCAAAAGCGGCTTTCAAATGAGTCGCTTTTTGATGATTTCTAAAACTCGAATAATTGTTGATCATCTAATTATTGGCCACTTAAATATTGACCATTTAAATATTGGTCATTTAAATAGTGGTCACTTAATTGAAGTTTATTGAGCATAATTTATGGAATTTCAACAAATAACGCATCCACTACAGACGTTATTTGCATCGCAATCATTTCAAAATCTGGACTCGATTGCTGTTCGAGGCTGGTTTTATGCTCATCACTTAATAGCTTACTGTCTACATTCAAAATCTGATTTGTCATTAACGCATCGTTCATTTTCTTTCCAATCACAGCGCCAAAGATCATATCTGCTAAAAGACCTATGTCTAACTGTAATCTATGCTGAGCACGTGGAATTTTATCAATTGAATCCATTAAACTTTGACGGCTCTTTGAAATTCCCATTTGATAAAACGTATCTGCTAACCCTTCCGCCCCATAATTTTCTGCTATAGCCAAACGACAAAGCTTTAAATGTCGTTCCGATAAAACATATTCAGCAATCACATTTAGATGTCTTTTGAGTGCAGCAATTGCGGTGAGATTTTCTTCCAAAGTTAAAATTTGATCTGACCACACAAAACTGGAAGAGACTAAAGATTTTAACAGCGCTTTTTTATCTGAAAAAAGCACATATAGAGTTTTTTTAGACATCCCACTTTCTGCTGCAATTTCTGCCATCGTGACATTGGCAAAACCCTTAAGCCCAAACAATTTCTCTGCTGCACTAAAGATTTCTTTACAACGATCTTCGACAGGCATGGCCAACGGTCGCCCCATTTTCGACATGTTACTCTCACTTGACTTAGGAAACCCATTGGTTTCTAATGCGCTCATTCCTTTCTATCTTAGCCTATTTCAGTGCCTATGACTTCCTCTGCAACACGCTTCACGCCGCTACTGATTGGTGCATTAAGCACAATTGGTCCGCTCGGTATTGATATGTACCTACCCAGTATTCCTGCAATGGCAGCAAGCTTAAACACGTCAGAAGGTGCGATTCAGCTCAGTTTAATGACTTTTTTTGTGGGTTTGATGCTGGGTCAATTATTTTATGGCCCACTTTCGGACAAATTTGGCCGTAAGCCAATGATCAATTTAGGTCTAATCATTTTTATCATTGGTTCAATCGGCTGTGCTTTTGCTGAAAATGTTACACAGCTACATGCACTACGTTTGCTTCAAGGCTTAGGCGGCTCAATTGGTATGGTCATCGCTTTTGCGATGATTAAAGATTTATACCAAGGCCCAATGATGGGTAAAATAATGTCCATGGTTTTAGCGATTTTAGGATTGTCTCCTGTCCTCGCTCCGCTCATTGGTAATGGACTACAGACTTTAGATTCTTGGCGAGCAATTTTCATTTTCTTGGCAATCTATTCAGCGATTATTTTAGTGGCTTGTGCAAGTCTACTGCCAGAAACACGGTCAATCAAACACCGAAATGACTTTAAACTCAGCAAAACTTTTCATCATTATTTAAATATTGCAACTGATCGTAAGTTTATCGTCTATGCTCTTACTTTATGTATTGCTCAAGCAGGTTTCTTTGCATATTTAGCAGGTTCCGCGAGTGTATTTATCAGTGAATACCAACTCAGCTCGACTCAGTTTAGTGTTTTATTTGCCGTCAACGCGCTTGGTCTTGTTGCTTCGGCTATTTTCAATCCAAAATTGCATGAAAAGTATGGTGCTCTCAAAACTTATAAGATCATTAATAGCGCTTATTTCATCGTCATTGCCTTATTATTTGCTTACTTAAGTTTGGGTTATTCACATCTTTATGTGCTGTGTACTGGTTTATTTGTCGTAGTGTCACTCTTAGGCTTCATCATGCCAACAGGCAGCCAATTGGCCTTGATGCGTCAACATGAACATACAGGAACTGCTTCTGCATTACTCGGTTCAATGCAATTTGGTGCGGGTGCTATCATTTCAGCCCTTACCGGTGCACTGGCGATCTGGGGAGGCTTAGGTTTAGTGATGGTTATTTTCATCTGTGCACTCATATCTGTATTGATGTGCCATATTTTGTTTGAAAAAAATATTCCAATCACACACACACATTAAAACTTATTATTGATATTATTCCGTCTTTAAAAGCCATCAATTGATGGCTTTTTTTATAAACAACTCTTTGAATATCTATTTTCTAAAAACGTCGATCTTGTAATTGTAAATTTAAAACTTCTGCGCTCAATTTTTATAGAATAAAGACTTATAAATTCAGTACTTATTTTTAGTTTGATTTGTTTATTCATCAATAAAACTGTATTAAATATTTTCTGCTGATGATCTTAATATTTTATATAAATAAATACGGCGCTTAATTATATAAAAAAATTAATAAATTCAAATAACTAAACCTATTAAACACACATATCAAAAATGTATATATTTTTATCTTAATTTAATTTTTGTATAAATATCAACATGCATGTAAATACTGATCCTCATATTTATCTCGATACATTTTAGGATTTACATTATGAAATTGAATGTTATACGAAAAAGGATTTTACTCACTGGTGTCGCGCTAACATTGTTTAGTGCTTATAGTTTTGCTGCGCTTCCAACGACTTTAAAATTAGATTATGCCTATTATGCACCCACCAGTTTGGTGGTCAAAGAGCAAAAATTATTAGAAAAAGCTTTACCAAAGACGCAAATTAAGTGGGTCTTTAGTCAAGGAAGTAATCGCTCATTAGAATATTTGAATAGCAATAGTATCGATTTTTCATCTACAGCAGGACTTGCTGCCGTCCTCAGTCGAGCGAATGGTAGTCCAATTAAAACAGTTTATATCCAAAGCCAACCTGAATGGACTGCACTGGTCGTTGCTAAAAATTCTCCCATTAAAAAATTACAAGATTTAAAAGGTAAGAAAATCGCTGCAACCAAAGGAACAGATCCCTTTTTGTTTACTTTACAAGCCCTTGATACGGTCGGCTTAAATAAACGAGATGTGCAATTGGTTCACTTACAGCATCCTGATGGAAAGACTGCTTTAGAGCGTGGTCAAGTCGATGCTTGGGCTGGACTTGATCCGTTAATGGCTTCAGCTCAAATTCAATCTGGTGCGAATCTACTCTACAGAAATGTGGGTTTCAATAGTTATAGCGTACTCAGTACCAAAGAGTCTTTTAGCAAAGAAAGTCCTGAAGCCGTTGAAGCTGTAATTAAAGCTTATGAACAAGCACGAAAATGGGCAAAAGCAAATCCAGAAAAATTGGCTGAACTTTTAGCACGAGAAGCAAAATTACCACTTGCTGTCGCGAACCTACAATTAAGCCGAACCAATTTCGATCAAAATACACCAAGCACCAAACATGTCAGCGCATTAAAGAAATCAGGCAGTATTTTGACTGAAGAAGAATTGGTTCGTAAAGGAACAGATGTTAACCAAGTGATCGATCAACTCTTTGACGCAAAATTTGCAAAAAAGGTTATTCGTTAATATGGTTGTTCCTTCGAAATCATTAAAAGCGAAGTCTCTGAAAAATACAGATTCTGGAGCTGCTTCAATTTTATCGCGTTATTTCTCAAAATGGGCCAAGGCAATCACCTTGCCTATTTTGCTGATTATAATTTGTGAATATCTAGTGCGTAGTGGTTTTATCGAACCTTATTTACTGCCCGCACCTAGCAGCTTATGGCAGTCTCTCAAAGATTTGGCTGAATCGGACTTACTTCAACATATCTGGACCAGTACCTGGCGGGTTTTTCTTGGTTTTGGAATTGGGAGTATTTTAGGATTATTTTTTGCGATTTTAGTGGGTTTAAATAAGCAGGCAGAGGCTTTTTTAGAACCTAGTTTTTCTGCAATAAAATCCATCCCAAGTCTAGCGTGGATACCATTGCTTCTGCTTTGGCTTGGAATTGATGAAGGTTCAAAGATTACCTTAATTGCCATTGGTGCTTTCTTCCCCATCTATACCAACACGGTCTCCGGGATTCACGGGGTTGATCGAAAATTAATTGAGTTGGCAAAGGTTTACCGTTTGTCTTATCTACAGCAAATTCGTCAGATCATCTTACCTGCAGCATCTCCAAGTATTTTGACAGGATTGAGAGTCAGTTTAAGTTTATCTTGGATGTTTATGATCGCCGCCGAATTGATCGCAGCTACACAAGGGATTGGCTATTTACTTAGTGATGGTCGAGAAACATCCCGTCCTGATATTGTCATTATTGCGATTATTCTCTTGGCCGTTTTGGGTAAAATCAGTGATGGTTTAATGAGACTGATAGAACATTGGTTGTTACGTTGGCGGGATGTTGTCAAATAAAGATTAAATAAAAAAGCGCATACAATGCGCTTTTTTATAATGACTGACTCACATTTTAATTCGGCCACTGACCCATAGTAACGCGATCATTACCGCCATAATCTTTAACGGTACTAATTTTTTTGAAATGCGAATCTTTAAAGATTTTTTGCACAGCATCAGACTGATCATAACCGTGCTCAATCACGATCCAGCCTTTTGCTGTCAACATTTTTTTGCCCACTTGAACAATATGTTCAATATCTGCAAGTCCATGTTTATCCGAAACCAAAGCACGCTTAGGTTCAGAAGCAAGCCCTTTCATGTGTTTATCATTTTCTGCAATATAGGGCGGATTTGAAACAATCACATCAAAAAACTGATTACGTCCCAACGCTTTAAACCATGAACCACAAGCAAATTTCACCTGATTTAAATCATGTTTTTCGGCATTAAATTGTGCCACTTCCAAAGTCGGTGCATAAATATCAGTTGCAGTGATATCCCACTCTGGACGCTCACTCGCAAGTGATAATGCAATTGCTCCAGTGCCTGTTCCCAAATCTACAATACGAGCATCTTTAGGTAAATCTAGACGCAAAACTGTTTCAACTAGAATTTCAGTATCAGGACGTGGAACCAAGGTGTCTTTAGTCACTTTTAGGTCAAGCGTCCAAAAAGGTTGAGAACCTGTCACATAAGCCAAAGGCTCACCTGCCTCAATGCGTTTTAAAGCAGCCACATAATCTTGTTCTTGCTCAGCAGTCAGTTCTTGCGTTTTCTTCATGACCAAATCAAACGAATCAATTTTGGTAATGTGTTCAAGCAACCATTCATTTTCTTGGCGCTCGTAACTTTCAACTTCACCGCGTAAGGCCAAAGCCTGTCCAATATTCATTATCCACCATTCTGCTGTGCGAGCATTGCTAACATATCTGCTTGATATTCACGATGTAAACTGTCCAGTAATTCAGTTAAATCACCTTCCATCACGGCATCTAACTTATATAATGTTAAGTTAATGCGATGATCAGTCATACGTCCTTGCGGATAGTTATAAGTACGTATACGCTCCGAACGGTCACCCGATCCCACTAAGTCACGGCGCATTTCAGATGTAGCTGCGTCTGCCGCAGCACGTTTGGCATTTTCTAAACGTGAAACCAACAAGGCCATCGCTTTGGCTTTGTTTTTATGTTGTGAACGTTCGTCCTGACACTCAACCACAGTACCTGTCGGTAAATGAGTAATTCGAACAGCTGAATCCGTTTTGTTAATATGCTGACCACCCGCACCCGAAGCACGATAAGTATCAATACGCAGTTCAGAAGAGTTAATTTCAACAGATGTATCAACATCAATTTCAGGCAAAATAGCCACAGTACATGCTGAAGTATGAACACGGCCTTGCGATTCAGTCGCGGGTACACGTTGTACACGGTGTGCGCCACTTTCGAATTTCAAACGACCATACACCCCATCACCATTGATGAGACAAATGACTTCTTTATAACCGCCATGCTCGCCTTCATTTTCAGAAAGTACTTCAATACGCCAACCCATATTTTCTGCATATTTACTATACATACGATATAAATCGCCTGAGAAAATTGCGGCTTCGTCGCCCCCTGTTCCAGCGCGTATTTCTAAATATGCAGAGTTTGCATCATTAGGATCTTTCGGAATCATTAAAATATTTAAATCAGCTTCAAGCTGACCAATGAGCGCTTTATTTTCCTTAATTTCTTCTTGAGCCATCTCTTTAAAATCTGGATCAGAAGCCATTTCCCCAGCGGTCAAAATATCTTGCTCGGCTTGAAGATATTTTTTCCACACATTGGTGATTTCAGTTAAATCATTATGTTCACGTGACAAATCACGGAAACGTTTATTGTCTGAAATAACTTGAATATCTGCCAATAATGCTTCTAACTCTTCATGACGATCACAAAGTTGGTCTAATCGTAAACGTAACGATTCTTTCATTTTAAATAGGATCTCAAGCTAAGGACTCAACCAAATACACTACACCGCTCAATGCACGATAGTGATGGTCAGTAAATTCTAAATTAAGCATAGTTTACCGATTCTCGAGTTTAAAAGACATATCTAGCCCTCAATCAGCAATAAACTAAAAGCGAATAACGCAATATAGAGTTGTTGAATATTAAATAGATTCGGAGTGAGCTACATTGAATATTTGATCAATCCTCTTCAATATTTAGAAATCAACCACTCAGTTCAAGACAGCTCAATATATTAAAGCTTAATAAAGTTGAACTAGAGCATAGAAATAAAAATCTAATACAGTGATATTTCTAACATCTTCATATTTTCTACGTATTCTCTTTTTATTCGTCTAGTTTTTAAACGCTTGTAATATAAAGACAACAACTGTATACGAAACTGCATCATTCTCTGTTTTCATCTCCATATTTAAAGCTCATATTTTTGTTACATTTGTCTCAACGAAATATTTTGAGTCCTATTCACTTGGACATGGAGTTAAAAATGAAATTGAATACTTTATTGATGACAGCTACATTGGCAACTGCTTCTATGTTCACTGTGACTGCTCATGCAGACAGTACAGCTCGTGTTGCAGCTGCAAGTGCATTAGGGAGTGTTGCAGGTACAGCCCTAGGTAAAAATATGGGCGGTAATACAGGCGCAACGATTGGTGCTGCTTTAGGTGGTGCAGGTGGTGCGGCCGTTGCCAGCAATAAACGTAACCGTACTGAATCTGCGATTGGTGGTGCCCTAGGTGGCGGTGCAGGTTATACCGTTGGTAAAAATATGGGTGGTTCAAACGGTGGTTACATCGGTTCTGCTTTAGGTGCTGCTGGTGGTGCTGCTTTGGGTAATAAAATTTCTAAAGATAAGATTTCTGACGCACGCCAAGATCGTAAATGGAAGAAAAAACGTAATCGTCGTCATTAATTTCTTATTTTTAAAGCACATTCTATTTTATAAGCATGTTCTTTATAATTATATTCTCTTTTACAAGCACCCTCGGGTGCTTTTTTTTATATAAAATTCATAAATGTATCTTCATTATGAATTAATTTTGAAGGAGAAAATACAAATCATAAACGTTAGCTCCACGCTCCCTAATCAATGATTTTTTATATTGAATCCATCCAATAAATATAGCTTCGTCAAGGAGTCCGTTATGAAATTCAAGTCAATCGTCTTTGCTGCCGTAATCGCAACCGTGGGTATCACTACGGCTCAAGCAGATAATTCTACACGTGTTGCATTAACATCTGCACTCGGTGGTGTCGTTGGCGCCGCTATTGGCGATAAAATGGGCGGCTCAACTGGCGCAATGATTGGTTCAGCAATTGGTGGTGCAGGTGGCGCCGCTGCCTCTGCCAGTAAAAGCGATCGTAATGCTGCTGCGATTGGTGCAGCTTTAGGTGGCGTTGGCGGTTATACCGTCGGTAATAACATGGGGGGTTCCACTGGTGGATATGCCGGTGCTGCAATTGGTTCTGCAGGTGGTTCGGTACTCGGTAAGAAAGTATCAGAAGATCGTCGTTATGATGACCGATACGACCGTAACAATCGCTATGACCGTCGTGATCGAAACTATCGTAATAACAATTATCGCTACAATGATCGTGACTACCGTGGAAACAATGGACGACATCAAGGTTGGTATAAAAACAACCGTTAATTCTTCCTTTTTCTTTTTCAGCACCTTCGGGTGCTTTTTTTATTTAAGACAAAATATCAAGATAAATCAATCAGCCACACTTATATCGTTTTTTTTCAATATACATTATTTCATGAAAGACGTATCATCAAATCAGTCCCCAAATTAGAGATGCTCAATGCGAACTTTGCAAGACATTAAATTTTCAGTCTTAGAATTAGCACCCGTTCGAGATGATAAAACGATCGAGTTTTCACTAAAGCACGCTTTAGAACTTGCTCAACAGATTGAGAAGTTAGGTTATGAACGTTTATGGTTAGCTGAGCATCACAATATGGATGGCATTGCCAGTTCGGCAACCGCTGTATTGCTAGGTTATCTACTTGCCAACACACAAAGCTTAAAAGTCGGTTCTGGCGGTATTATGCTACCAAATCATGCACCTTTGGTGGTCGCAGAACAGTTCGGCACACTCGCGACATTATATCCTAATCGTGTTGAACTAGGCCTCGGACGCGCGCCAGGAACAGATCAAGTGACCATGCGGGCTTTACGTCGTGGACGTCAAGAAACTGAAGAACAATTTCCACAAGATGTATTAGAAATTCTCAGTTATTTAGGTGATCCTAAACCAAATCAACGCATTACAGCAACACCGGGGCAAGGTACTAACGTTCCAGTCTGGTTGCTGGGCTCAAGTCTGTTTAGTGCACAACTGGCAGCAAAACTTGGATTACCCTACTCCTTTGCTTCACATTTTGCTCCACGTATGTTGGGTCAAGCAATTCAGCTCTACCGTGATCATTTTGAACCCTCTATTTATTTAGATCGACCTTATGTTTCAATGGGTGTGCCTACAGCAATTGCTGATACAGATGAAGAGGCAGAGTTTTTAGCTACCAGTGCTTATCAACGTGTATTAGGTTTAATGCGAGGTGAAAGTCTTAAACTTAAAGCTCCAGTTCCAACTATGGATGGTCGATGGTCAGCTGCTGAAAAAATGTCAGTCGATAATTTCTTTACGCTGGCGCAAATTGGCTCACCTGAAACAGTGAAAATGGGACTCGAACAATTATTAATTCCTTATGATGTCGATGAGTTTATTTTTACATGTGATATTTATGACACCGATAAACGTATTCGTAACTTCGAATTATTGATGCAACTCAAAAATTCTTAATAAAAGTTCCTAATATTGTTAAGAACTAACATCCTATGAACATGAAAAGCCTTTCACAATTGAAGGGCTTTTTTATTGCATTACTTTGATTAACAAGATTAATAGATCTGTTTCACAAGTCGAAAAATGTTCATTGAACCACAATAAACTCATATGTAAAAATTCCTTCTACTATTAAGAAGATTAAAATGAGGAATTACTCATGATGAGTGTGTTATATGAAAAATGACTTTTGAAAGAAGTCTAATATCACTCAAATCCATCATTCAACTTCATATTTAACAATTCAATTTGATCATCAATCATTTTGTAATTAGTCCAAACTTCCTTTTACCCATCCTGCTTTATACGGCATAATAAAATCAGACCAATTTCAATAATAAAACCTCATACAACAATTAAATCTGGACATCGTCATGGATCATTATATTAACAAACCTACATCCGCTTTTATTGCAGCAAGCTGGGTTGCACTACTCGCAGGGGCGTTAGCCTATGTCGTGGGACTATACAATGCCAATATGCTGCTGAATGAAAAAGGCTATTATCTTGTGGTCATTCTTTACGCCCTATTTGCATCAGTATCACTTCAAAAAGTTGTTCGTGATAAACTCGAAGGCTTAGCTGTAACTGCTATTTATTATGGACTTTGCTGGGTTTCTTTGATCATTTGTATTGCTTTACTGGCACTCGGACTATGGAATGCTTCACTTGAATTAAGTGAAAAAGGTTTTTATCTCATCTCGTTCCTACTCAGTTTATTTGGTGCTGTTGCGGTACAAAAAAATATACGAGATCTTGAATATCTAAGTACTCATTCATCTCCAATGATTTCATCGACAAAAAACCTCTCTGAATCAAATTATAAAGAGTCAGAAGAACCACTCGAATAATCAAATCACTTAACTAAACGTAAGCACGTGAAAGACTGCATTTCACGTGTCTATTAACGCTACGCTGATCGTTAGCAAATTTTTCATCTCGATTTAATGTTTTTATAACGCGTTTTTGAATAATACAATTTTGAATGTTTTATTAAGCCAACAATACAGCTGTGGATGACTGACAAGATTCAAATAGAGCTTTACCTCAAGCGCTATTAGATATATCAATGAACAGCAAAATCCAAAAAAGCTAAAACAACAATTAGGTAATGAAATGAAAAATAGGAATCAAAATCACAGGGATGATTTTTTTCAGAATAGTGCTGAGTATTTTGAAAATTATGCAGGCAAAATCATTGCGGCAGAAGATATCAAACTCAATGAATTTAAAGATTTAAGCGTGGCCATTATTGGAGCAAATCAATTATCTGTTTCACTTCTTGAGTTTATTCGTCTGAAAGCTAAGTCTGTCAAGGTTTTTCAAATCAAACCACACTTTGTACTTCCGCACACAGCAAAAGGTGTACAGCGATTGGTCTCACATCCGTTAATGATCAAAAATCGTCGCTTATTTAACAATCAAATTAAGTCACTGCTTGCAATTCGATATTTAGAATCACAAGTGAGTGATACATGGCTAAAACATCAATTGATGCCAAACTCAGCCTCTGAGCGAAAAGTATTTTTTAAGTCTGATACTTATTATTCATCACTGCAAAGTAGTAATTGCAAACTGATTACTTGGCCTATAGTGAAAATAACGGAAGAAGCAATTCAAACGATGGACGGGATTGAACACTTAGTCGATCTTATCGTGCATACATATGTCAAATAGTCTTAGGTTGATGATCCAGCTTTAAATCCTGTATAAAAAGTTTTTAATCTCATTATCTTTTCAATCTCATTATCAATGAAAAAAGGAGCAAAATTGCTCCTTTTAATGACTAGACAATTAATTTTAAATTTTAAAATAATTTTAAATCAGTTCTTCATCATCAATCACATTAACGATTCATTTGATAATCGTATAGTTCACCATTTTCATCATAGTGAAGTACTACACGTTTTGAAGCTTTCATCGCTTCAAGCTCAGCTGGACTAATGATTAGATATTTCGCCAAAATCGAATTGTTAACATTGCTTACTTCTTTTATCTCATGTTGTTTTCTAAATCTAATCCAATTGAAGCTTGCCCACGACAATAGCGTTGCACCAAAAAATATAATCAGAACAGCTAACCACATAATATTTAACAGTTGAATATGGAACTCTTCTGCGAAGATATAATTTCTAATTAAATTACCTTGGTACAACCATAATATTAAGGTCAATAAAGGGACAAATAGAAAACTCCAGAATGACCAACCGGTAAATTGCAGTAAATAATGTCCTTGCTTATTTTTCACAAATTTTGATTTATCAATATATTGTGGCAAATCCAAGTCATTATCCTGAGCTAAATCATTTTTCAGTTTAATTTCATTCATTTGTTATTCTCCTTTGAATCCACGATCCGGACTTACCCATCTCGCTCGTTTATTTCGATTAAATAGTGCTTTAGGAACAGCAACCACGTTTGTCATGACGGATAACACCCAGAAAAAAATCGGATACCAAATCACCCAAAAATAATTTCTAAAAAAGCGTCCTTCGTCATAGCGCTTATCTATCCAAAGGCTAATAAAAAACTGTATGAGACAAGTAATCGCCAATATCACCCCATACCATTGCGGCATTAACGATTTAATTTGCCATGAGCTTGAATAGTCGATAAACAAACCCGTAAGGAATAAAAATACGATCAGTAAAATTAAATAAGACCAGATCACACTGAGCATGCATTCAATCGCGACTGGCCACATCCCTATCATTTTAAAACTGAACATTTTAGGTAAGTAGGTTTTCAGGACTTCTACACCGCCCTGTGCCCAGCGAACTCTTTGCTTCCAAAGCCCTATAAATGTTTCTGGCATGTAGATATAGCAAAGTGCATTCGGTACATAGTGAATCTTCCAGCCATCTATCTGGATTTTCCACGAGATATCAATATCTTCAGTGATCTTATCTGGAGACCAAAATCCTACACGCTCTAAAGCTGTTTTACGAAAACCAGCAATTACCCCCGAGACTGTAAAGATACGGCCATACGTTCTTTGGGCACGCTTGATAAGCCCGATAATCGATGAAAATTCGCCGACTTGTAACTTACCTAAAATACTCGAACGATTGATAATTCTTGGATTACCAGTCACTGCACCAACATGTCCAAAATTCAGTAATTGATGCATCATCCATAACACTGCATGTGGATGTAGTAAGGCATCACCATCTATACAGATCAGATATTCATAACGGCTGAGCATTGCACCCGAACGTAATGCATAGGCTTTGCCCTGATTGTTGGCGAGATGTATGACGCGTAACTGTTCATGTTCTTTCACCATTTCGTCTAGAATCGCCGCTGTCTGATCCGAACTACCATCATTAACAGCAATCACCTCAAAGTTGGGATATTGAGTCTGCAACGCATAACGAATAGTTTCTCTGACTTGCTCATCTTCATTGAAGCAAGGAATAATAATACTTGCCCCTTCCTCACTGGGTTCAGGCAAAGCTCTTTGTTTAAACTCGTATTTAAAGAAAAACCAGACTCCACCGATCATCCACGTCCAAGCCATCACCAATGGATATAAGAATGAAAATGAAAATATAAAATCAACAATACTCATTTCTTAACGCCTTGCTTTGAGTCAATTTGAAATGGATCTTGATAAAGCAATGCGCTCGAATTCAAACTCAGTGGTGTATATAAATGTCGATGAACCTGTTCAGCATTGTCAAAATCATAGTGAGATATGGCGAGTTTTTGAATGCCTGATCTTTGTAAGTGCTGTAATTGTTCACTCAAGAGTTTCCATTCTTTTTGACTCTTCAGCGTGTCATTGTTGAGCGTCACCATCAATTTTGTTTTTTCAAAAGCACTAAAATTTTTAAGTTGATCAATAAATGATTTTAAAAGTTTAGGGTTTTCTAGACTGCTTATTTCAAAATTAATTAATGAAAAATCATCATTTAAAACACTCACGACTTTACTCAGTGATTGGCTTACGGTATCGGGGTAGTTCAGCTGTAAATAAAATTTTTGTCTATTACTACTATTTAAATACTGATTAGTTCGCTTTTGGATAGCATCACTTAAATGAATGACGGCATTGAGATCTGACTGACAATTGCGGTCTAAAACTGCGTTGTTTTGGAAAATACATGCTAAACGATTTTGAGTATTCAGCAGAATGCCATCTATGCTTTTATTATTTTTAATCAAATCCTCAGCTAAATCGACCACTAACAAAGGCTTTGATGGATCTGGATAAATCGGTAGTTGTGCAACTACACGATTAAATACACGCGTTCTCGCCTGCCAAGTCACTCTATTCAACACATCTTGATCTAGTTTTAAGTCAGTCGTTGGAAAATAAGCCTGATCATAAATACCATCTTTGTTCGTATCATGGAGTACTTTCAAAATCAGCGTGTTGGTAGATAAAGCACTAATCTGATTTAATGCTGAGCCTAATATTTGATTGGCTTGTTCTTCATTTTGAGATTTAAATTGTTTTAAATCTATCGTTAAAGCTCGAATTGGATTGTAACTCTCCAGTTGTTGCGTTATTTCAAACTCTCTCATTTGTTGATTTAAATCCTCAGCACTTGGGTTATTCATCACCAATCCACGCTGATAAATTGCATCATTCTTTTTATTTGGCGTGCTTAGCCCCAAGCTAAAGGACAATGGGAAGCCTGCTTGAGCAGCAATTTTGGTTGTTTCAGCGTTGACCGCACCATATGGCCAAATGATCGCCAAAGAATCAATTCCAAGCTCTTTGTTCAATACGTCTTTTGATCTTTTGAGATCCCGATATAAGCGCTGTTGATATTCAGCTTCAGTTTCATAACGTTTCAGCTGTGGAAAATATTGATGTGTTAAGGCAGCAGGTTGCTGATTCCCTTGTGGATTTGACAAAATGCCTTTATGCAAATCATCAGAATGGCTGGCAAATTCGACTAAACCTGATTTTTTCATCTCACGCATTTGCGCCCAAGTCATCAAATTGCCTTGCCCATACGCTTCATAGGCAGCTTGTGTATTGCCATTTGTCCAACTGGTCACAATTGCAAAAACGACAGGAATTTTGTACTGCTGAACTAAAGGATAGACATGGGTATAGCCACTCAGCGCACCATCATCAAAACTAATGACCACAGCATTTTCTGGCAAGGGAGTCCCATTTTTCTTTGCTTCAGCGATCTCTTGTAAACTGATTGGGCGCCACGGGGATTCTTTTATCCACTCAAAAAACTGGACTAAATTTTGTGTACTGACCGCATAAACATCTTTATCGCCCTGTTTCAATACGTCATCTCGAACATCATGAAAAGTTAAACCGATAAAGCTACTCTCATCAGATGTTTGAGCATTTTGTATTTGCGCGTAACTTGGCGAATGATACAAACCAAGTGCTAATACCATTGAGCTGAGTGTTATATTTTTTTTCATTAGAATTTACCTTCAAAGCCCAACTGGCCATACCATTTTTTTTCTTTCACTCCGTCGTAGGGATGCATTCCCCAGCCAACACCATATTGAAGTCCCCAAGTTCGCGTGATTTGCCATTGATGAACATAACGAATATCCACTACAGGCTCGGCATTAAACTCATTTTGTTTATAAAATCCAGTCGTGAGTGAAAATTTTTGCGTCAATGATTGTTCGTATTCACGCCAAGTTAACCAATCATGATTAAAATCAACACCCACACCAATACTTTTCTTTGGGCTGAAATAAGCAGTTTGTTCTAAACTATTACGACCTAGATAACTGGATAGCCCTACTTGAGTCTTATGATGTGCTTGCATGAAAATGTTTTGCTGATATCTTGCACTCAACTCTTGTCTTAAGTTTCCATCACTAATATCTGTAGACTGATATTGTAAAGAAGCTAGTTTTGATTCATTGGCTTGCCAAGATAAACCGGCCGTATACGACTGTGCATCCTCATTCATTTTGAGTGCTTGTAAAGGAATCTCAGCTTGAGTTGAAAAACCCAAGTTATATCGCCAGTGATCATCGAGTCGATGATTCCAACTCGCATCGAAACCAAAATTTTCACCATTTAAATCTTGTGAAAGCATCACGGAAATAGACTTTTGTTTTGAGTCCCACTCTCCACCAATACCTAAACGCTCATCTCTAATTTTGCCTTCGCGATAATCACCCATCTTGTGCTTATACTGGGTAAAAACACGGTAATTATCATCAATCCAAGGTGTATTTAACCGAGTTGTTGATTCAACATCTTTAGTCCCTCTCAACGTTTCCAAGACTTGATTTTGATCGGCTTTACTCTTTGAAAGTCGTGAATCATGCGAAATAGAAAAACGTTCCCGATCATTAAGTTCTTTATTACTTTTAATCACGCTGGTATCTGTAGGATAGCGTTGACTTAACTTTATGGTCTGATTACGCCAAGCTGAAATATCACCAAGTGCTTGTTGGTTTTGCATTTCATTAATAGACGTGCTTTTAGATATCGGCTCTATACCATTTAAACGTTTTAATGTTTGTTCAGATTGCTGAGGTTTTTCGCGCCAACGTTGGATTCGTACGAGGTTGTTGATCACTTCCTCATTATTGGGTGCACGTTCAATATGATGAGTTAAAAACTTTTCAGCGGCATTCAAATGATTCGAATAAGCAAGCGAAAGTGCTTTTAAATTTTCGTAGTCATTTCGTTCAGGATGTACACGCTTATCGACCCCTTTTGCCAGACTGTATTGAAAGGTAGGCGTCTTAGAATCAATGTCTTTGATCAAAGCATTGGCTTGTTTATATTTCTCTTGTGCAATCAGTGCGTAATATAAAGAGGTATAAACATTCATATCCGCATAATTTTTTTCACTGAACAGTGAATTATAAAATCGCTCAGCTTTGGTGGCTTGTTGTGTTGCAAGGTATGCATCTGCAATCGAATGCCTTACATATGCAGGTATATCGGTCAATGGCAGATTGAGTTTATCACTGACTGCCAACACTTCTCGATGATGGCTGCGATAGCTTAGCGCATAAATATATTCAAATTGAAAACGACGATACAAATCTGGATCTGGTTTAAATTCCGACTCAATGTCTGTGGCATGTTTTAAAACTTGATCAATCTGTGCAAAGCTCTGGTGATCTGCTTGCCCTTGATTGGCTAAAAGTTTTTGACTCTTAATCGCATTTTTAATGGATTCAGAGAATTGTCCCAACAAGGTCTGTCGTCGGCGCGTATGGGTTAAATCAATTTCAGGATTTTGATGAATCCATGCCAAAGCTTGTTGATACGATCCCAATGCGATTAATACATTCAGATATTCTTGTTGAGATGTAGCATTAATGTCCTCAATATTATTTTTTTGAATGATGGCTAAAGCACGAATCGGTTGGTCAATCATTCGGTACGCATAAGATAATTGAATCAACTGATCTTCATTTGCCTGCTCAACATCTATTTTCTTTAATTGAGCTGCAGCTTCCAGCTTTTGCTGATTCTCAGCCAGTAGAACTGCTTTTAGAATGTCGAAATCAATCGAGTTATTAATTTTTTTAAATTTTTCGAGTAAATGTAAAGCATTCGAAAATTGTTTTTTGTCTCTATAGGCTTTAATTAAAGGTAACTGAGCATAAGTTGGAAAGTCAGCAGCTTGAATATATTCTAACCACCGTAGATCTTCATCCAAGTACCGTTTGTTTTGTATCGACAGTAATAAATAATCAGCAATCAATTTTTGGTTATCTGGATTATTTTCTAATAATTGTTTGAGCTTGGAAAGTCCAACGTCAACCTTACCCTCTTTCACAGAAAGAACAATGTTTTCTCTCTTTTGATCAATTGCATTCGTATATAGAGTTGCTGCTTGAATATTCGTTACCGTTAATGCTAAAACTGTTATAGGAATAAAATGCTTCAAATTATAAAAATCGTATCTAGTTTTCATTCTAAAAAAATCACTTGTTGCCCCGAGTAAAGTGTGATGTATTTCTCAATTTATAAATATTATGCAATTTATTACAGAATTATCGTTATCTAATGTAACGTGAAAAATATGCAAATAATCAATTATTTTTTTTAATTCAATTCATTATAAAAAAAGCCAAAATCCAACACTTGTAATTACTTATATTTTATAAGGGTATTTTGTAAGTTCACGTAAATAAATCGATATTAATTTTCTTATTCGCACATAAAAAAAATTTTAGCAATCGCAGAAGTTAAAGTGAGATATGGCTATTTTTTTATTTCGTTGTTTTAAATTCACTGTCATCAAAACCCATAAAATTAATTTCCAATATTTCATAAAAAATCTCTGGATTAATTTTGAGCTTTATTTTGCAAGTCTTCTGAGTTTATTTATTGAAATTTTAGCTTACATGATAGCTTTAAATATTCATCGGAATCACAAACTCATACGTATTTTCTATTCCTCATAATTGATGAGTTCAAGCATTTCACAGATCGATTGTAGCTAAAACTTATTCTTAAAATTTGATTAATACGGTTGAGTAAAATGTATAAAAACAAAGTTTAATCAAAAAAAATTTGAGTCAGTAATCACTGGCTCAAATATAATAATATTGAATATGAAAGATAATTTTCAACCAATTCTACGTTTTAAACCTGTCATTTGAAGTACACGTGTTGAAATTTCCTCAATAGACATTTCTGAAACATCCAGATATTTAATTCCTTCAGAAATATAAATACCTTCTACCGCACGAAGTTCCATTTGACACTGACTAAAACTCGCATAACGACTATTGGCTTTTCGTTCAGTACGTATTGCCACCAAGCGTTCAGCATCAATCATCAAACCAAACAGTTTACTTTTATGCGCTTTAAGGACGGCTGGTAAACGATTGTCATCTAAATCTTCTTCGGTAAGAGGATAATTCGCTACACGAATACCAAACTGTAAAGACAAGTAAATAGAGGTTGGTGTTTTACCAGAACGTGACACCCCGATCAAAATAAGATCTGCTTTATCGTAATGACGCGTACGTGCCCCATCATCATTATCCAATGCAAAATGTACTGCATCAATACGTGATTTATAAGACTCGGAATCAGTTACCGCATGCGTCTGTCCGACTAAAGTTGTAGGCTCGGTTCCCAGTACTTCTGAGAGCTTACTGATCATGCCTTCAAACACATCTAAATTAACAGCATTGGCAGTGTTAATGATATCTCGGACATATGGATCAACCAGTGTATCAAATACCAAAGGCAACTGACCATCACGCGCTGAACGCTGGTTAATCTCAGCGACTACGGTGGTTGCAGCTTCTTCTGTGGTTATATAAGGAATAATATGAATATCAAAATCGACATGAGGAAATTGAGCCAATAAAGAATGTCCAAGTGTCTCAGCTGTAATCGCTGTTCCATCTGAAATAAAAAAAACACTCCGTTTAATTTCTTTACTTTCTGTCATTAAAATTGTCCTCAAATATTTGTTTAAGTACTATATAATCATTATAGTAAACCGTTCTTACATGGCTGTCGCTTAGTAAAATATTTTTGCTAAGTTTTTATTCAAAATATCATGCCAAGATAGTGATTAATACTGCATAAGTGGAGTAACAACTTTGGAAGCACGCGTAATCGGTCTGGAAAAACTAGGCAAGCACGACGTAGAAATCGTGGGTGGTAAAAACTCATCGTTAGGGGAAATGATCAGTCATTTAGCAAATGCTGGTGTTTCAGTACCAGGTGGTTTTGCAACGACCGCAGCTGCTTATCGTGAGTTTCTTGAGCAAAGCGGCTTAAATGCTAAGATTTCTGCAGAGCTTAAACAACTCAATGTTGATGACGTGAATGCACTAGCAGTAACCGGCGCTAAAATTCGCCAATGGATTGTAGATACCCCGCTTACAGCAACATTAGAAAAAGAAGTTCGTGACGCTTTCGCTACACTTTCTAACGGCAACCCAGATATCGCAGTTGCCGTTCGTTCTTCTGCGACTGCAGAAGATTTACCAGATGCGTCATTTGCGGGTCAACAAGAAACATTCTTGAACATTCGCGGTATTGATAACGTTCTCATCGCAATTAAAGAAGTCTTTGCATCATTATATAATGACCGTGCTATTGCTTATCGTGTTCATCAAAACTTTGATCATGACATTGTTGCATTGTCTGCTGGTGTTCAGCGTATGGTTCGCTCTGAAACAGGTGCTGCTGGTGTAATGTTTACACTCGATACCGAATCAGGTTTCCGCGATGTAGTCTTTATTACTGCCTCTTATGGTTTGGGTGAAATGGTGGTTCAGGGTGCAGTAAACCCAGATGAATTCTATCTTTCAAAACCGCTACTTAATGCTGGTAAACATTCAGTACTTCGTCGTAACCTTGGCTCTAAACATCAAAAAATGATTTATGGCGAAGAAGGCTCTACCAGCAAATCTGTTGTTGTCGTTGATGTTGAGAAACAAGATCGTCAACAATTCGCTTTAAACGATTTAGAACTTCAAGAATTAGCAAAACAAGCTTTGATCATTGAAAACCACTATGGTTCTCCAATGGATATCGAGTGGGCTAAAGATGGCGATGACGATCAAATTTATATCGTTCAAGCACGTCCTGAAACTGTAAAAAGTCGTGAAAATGTCGGCACTATGGAACGCTACCTGCTTAAACAAAAAGGTACAGTACTATGTGAAGGTCGTTCAATTGGCCAACGTATTGGTTCTGGTAAAGTACGTATCGTTTCATCAATTAAAGAAATGGATAAAGTACAAGCAGGCGATGTTCTTGTTTCAGATATGACTGACCCTGACTGGGAACCAGTGATGAAACGTGCCGCAGCAATTGTCACAAACCGTGGTGGACGTACATGTCACGCAGCAATTATTGCGCGTGAATTGGGTGTTCCTGCAATTGTTGGCTGTGGTAATGCAACTGAAGTTCTGGTCGATGGTCAAGAAGTTACAGTATCTTGTGCTGAAGGCGATACAGGCTTTATCTATGAAGGCGCTTTGGATTTTGAAATTCAACGTAATTCAATTGAATCTATGCCTCCTCTTCCTTTCAAAATCATGATGAACGTGGGTAATCCTGATCGTGCCTTTGACTTCGCTCAAATACCAAACGAAGGAATTGGCCTTGCACGTTTAGAGTTCATCATTAACCGTATGATTGGTGTGCATCCTAAAGCTTTACTGAATATTGAAAGCTTACCACGTGAAACACGTGCAGCGGTGATGTCACGTACAGCGGGTTATTCTTCTCCGATCGAATTCTATGTTGAGAAATTAGTTGAAGGTATTTCAACGCTTGCTGCTGCCTTTGCTGATAAACCTGTAATCGTTCGTATGTCTGACTTTAAGTCAAATGAATATGCAAACTTAATCGGCGGTAAGTTATACGAGCCAGAAGAAGAAAACCCAATGTTAGGTTTCCGTGGTGCAAGCCGCTATGTTTCTGACAATTTCCGTGATTGCTTTGAACTTGAATGTCGTGCATTGAAAAAAGCGCGTGACGAAATGGGCTTGACCAATATTCAAATTATGATTCCTTTCGTACGTACTGTGGCGGAAGCGAAACGTGTAATTGAACTGTTAGGTCAAAACGGTTTAAAACGCGGTGAAAATGGCCTTAAAGTCATTATGATGTGCGAATTACCGACCAATGCACTATTAGCAGAGCAGTTCCTTGAACACTTCGATGGTTTCTCAATCGGATCAAATGACTTAACACAATTGACATTGGGTCTAGACCGAGATTCTGGTATTGTATCTCACCTGTTTGACGAACGTGATCCAGCAGTGAAAGCACTCCTTTCTATGGCGATTCAAGCTTGTCGCAAAGCAGGCAAATACGTTGGTATTTGTGGTCAAGGTCCTTCGGATCACCCAGATTTAGCACAATGGTTAATGGAACAAGGAATCGATACTGTTTCTTTAAATCCAGACTCTGTTTTAGACACTTGGTTCTTCTTATCAGAAGAAAAAACTAAACAAGCGTAATAAAACGTGTTAAAAAAAGTCCCATTCGTGGGTCTTTTTTTTCCCATCTTATTTTAGTTGTTTTGAGATTTAAGTTTTATGCAAATTTACTTGGCGCGAAATAATCAACAAGCTGGTCCTTATACCTTAGAGCAAATCAATCAAATGCTCGCAAGCCAACAAGTTCTTTTGACTGATTTAGCTTGGCATCAAGGTATGACTGAATGGAAAGTTTTAGGCGAACTCACACAAGGGCAACTTGAATATCAACCTCAAGGCTATACGAGTCCTGCACCTTTTAATCCAATCCCAGACTCGAATACCCAGCCTCAGGATTCACTCCATCAAGTAAAGATTGAAAAAAAAATACCTGAAGTAGAATTGGCGCCCTTTTACTCTAGATTCATCGCTAAATTTATAGATATATTTTTGTGGTTACCTGCTACCTATATTTTAACGGCTTTTTTTACCCCAGAAGAAGATCAGAAATTCCTCGCTTTGAACACGAAGCTTTTAGAAATGTTCATGAGCAAAAGTACCGATGTTGAGTTAATGCAAAGCACTCAGACTGCTATATTTAGCATGATCCCGAGTACCGCAATTACAAGTGCTGCTATTTACATCTTGATTATGTTATGCATTCAAGGCTTCTTATTGCACAAACATGGACAAAGTATTGGTAAAAAATTATTGGGTATTCAAGTAGTAGATTATAACTCTGGGACAACACCCGGTGTAGTCAGAGCATTTATTCTAAGATCCTTGGTGTTCATTTTACCAACATTATACTTAATGCCTCTTTTCAGCATCATTGATTACTTATTTTCCATTGGCAAAAAGAAGCAAACTTTACATGATAAGTTGGCTAAAACCAAAGTCATCAAACGAGCTAAATAAGCCAAAGGGATGCAAAAGCATCCCTTTTTTTATATCTTTGATTTTATTAGATAAATAGTATACAAAAAATAAATCCCGACTAAAAAAATTGGTTTTAGATCTTCATTTTAAAGGCGCAATATCTATAGCTTAGTTGGGTTAGATAGGGCATAATGGCCTACAACGTAGCGGTGTCAGCACGATCAAAAACTCCCATAAACCAGTTTTTGATTTTTAATCGTGTGGCACTATTATCGCTATCCCATATTTTTTTTAGGGAATGGGACTCTTCACCGAGGTTGTAAAATGAGACAAACAATTTTAGCTGTATTGTCTTTATCAACGCTTGCTGCACTCTTAACTGGGTGTGGTGGTGATATGGTACTTCTAAACTCAAAAGGTCCAGTCGCTCAAGGTCAATCAGATCTTATGATGACTGCGATCTATTTAATGCTTTTGGTGGTGATTCCATCAGCAATTATGGCATTGTGGTTTGGTTGGAAATATCGCGCGTCAAATAAAGATGCAGACTATAGACCAACATGGGCACACTCTACAGTTATCGAAATCGTAGTGTGGGGTATCCCGTGTATTATTATTGGTATTCTAGCGTACTTAACATGGTGGGGGGCTCACAAGTATGACCCTTATCGTCCGCTTGAATCAGACAAAGCACATTTAACTATTCAGGTTATTTCTGAGCAGTTCAAATGGATTTTTGTTTACCCAGAACAAGAAATTGCAACAGTTAACGAAGTGCGTTTCCCAGAAAAAACGCCAATTAACTTCAATATCACTTCTAACTTCACAATGAACTCATTCTTCATTCCGCAGTTAGCAGGTCAGATTTATGCAATGGCGGGTATGCAAACTCAGCTCCACATGTCTGCTGACGCTCAAGGCGTCTACCGTGGTTTCTCGTCAAATTATTCTGGTTATGGTTTTACACAAATGCGCTTCCTTGCTCATTCTGTGTCTGAAGCTAGTTTTGCTGAATGGATCTCTGCGATTAAAGCGGGTAACGGTACTTCAGTAAATCCTGAAGCTGTTCAAAAAACAGTTTTAGATCAGACTGAATTTGCAACCTTACGTGATGGTAACCGTGGCAAGCATCAAATCGAAGTGATTGTAGCAAACGCTAAGACAGATGCTGAAAAAGAACACGCAGCAGCTGTTGAAGCATTGGGTAGCTACCCAACGAAGCCACACCCTGTGACTTACTATTCTTCAGTTGAACCAAAGTTATTCGAATCTGTAATCAATAAATACATGAGTAACTACCATGGTGCTGATCACTCAGCGACTGCTAACACTCATGAGGCGACTGCTTCTGACGAACATACCGCTGTTGAACAAGCTTCATCAGCTGTAGGGGAATAAGATATGAGCTTCTTAGGTAAATTAGGTCCTGATGCAATACCATACGATCCAATCGTATTGGCTACAGTTGCAATGATGATCCTGGGTGGTATCGCACTTATTGCTGGTATTACCTACTTCAAAAAATGGAACTATTTGTGGTCTGAATGGTTTACATCTGTAGATCATAAAAAAATCGGTATTATGTACCTGATTGTTTCTGTCGTCATGTTACTTCGTGGCTTTGCAGATGCAATCATGATGCGTCTTCAACTGTTCCTTGCTAAAGGTGGCGGTGAAGGTTATTTACACCCAGAACATTACGATCAGATTTTCACCGCGCATGGCGTGATCATGATTTTCTTCGTTGCAATGGGTCTAGTTGTAGGCTTAATGAACATTTCTGTACCATTACAAATTGGTGCACGTGACGTTGCCTTCCCATTACTAAACTCGCTAAGCTTCTGGTTATTCGCTGGTGCTGCTGGTCTAATGATGGTTTCACTTGTATTAGGTGAGTTTGCTGCTACAGGTTGGATGGCTTACCCTCCACTGTCTGGCATTGAATACTCTCCAGGTGTAGGTGTTGACTACTATATTTGGGCACTTCAGATTTCAGGTCTAGGTACACTTCTTACTGGTGTTAACTTCTTTGTTACCATCATTAAAATGCGTGCTCCAGGTATGGGTCTTATGGACATGCCGATCTTTACGTGGACATCTTTATGTACCGCAGTATTGATCATTGCCGCATTCCCAGTATTGACTGCTACGCTAGCAATGTTGACACTTGACCGTTACTTCGGTTTCCACTTCTTTACAAATGACATGGGCGGTAGTCCAATGTTGTATGTAAACTTGATTTGGACTTGGGGTCACCCAGAAGTATATATCTTGATTTTACCAGCATTTGGTATTTTCTCTGAAGTTACATCTGTATTCTCACGTAAAACATTGTTTGGTTACAAATCAATGGTTTATGCAACGATTGCAATTACAGTTCTTGCTTTCGTCGTATGGTTACACCATTTCTTCACAATGGGTGCTGGTGCCAACGTTAACGCGTTCTTCGGTATCATGACCATGATTATTGCGATCCCAACGGGTGTTAAAATCTTCTCATGGTTATTTACCATGTATAAAGGTCGCATTACATTCACATCACCAATGTACTGGACACTTGGCTTCCTTGTTACTTTCGGTATCGGTGGTTTGACAGGTGTATTAATGGCTGTTCCACCAGCTGACTTCTTAGTACACAACTCACTATTCCTAATTGCTCACTTCCATAACGTTATTATTGGTGGTGTTGTATTTGCAATGTTTGCAGGTATCACTTTCTACTGGCCAAAAATGTTTGGTTGGCAGTTAAGCGAATTCTGGGGCAAAGCATGTTTCTGGTTCTGGTTCTTCGGTTTCTATTTCGCATTTATGCCGCTTTATGTACTTGGTTTCATGGGCATGACGCGTCGTTTAAACTCGTATGACAACCCAGACTGGGATCCGTACATTGCTATCGCACTTTTCGGTGCTGTACTTATCGCAATTGGTATTGCATGTTTCATCTTGCAAATCATCGTGGGTTACTTACAACGCGAAAAAACTTTAGACGTGACTGGCGATCCATGGGATGCACGTACACTTGAATGGTCTACATCATCTCCTTCTCCATTCTATAACTTTGCTATTGTTCCTCAAGGTAACGGTATTGACCGCTTCTGGACTGACAAAGAGAATGGCGTAGCGTACGCTCGTCCGACTAAATACGAAGATGTGCATATGCCAACTAACCGTGCTGCTGGTGTCATTATTGCTTTACTCCTTACAGCAATGGGTTTTGCTTTAATCTGGCATATCTGGTGGTTAGTGGTTGTAACTTTCGTTGCGTCTATCATCAGCTTCATCGTAAGTTCGTTCACTAAAAAAGTGGACTACTACGTGCCTGCTGCTGAAGTTGAACGTATTGAAAACGAACGTTATGCGTTACTTGAACAACACTTGAAGAAGGACTAAGGATATGGCTGAAGTACTTCATCACGAAAACCATGAGCATGATGAACATCATCACGATGATACAGACATCACTGTTTTTGGTTTTTGGACATACTTGATGAGTGACTTGATTTTATTCGGTACACTCTTCATTGCGTTCGCTGTATTAAGCAGTCATATTCCACCAGGCACACCGAGTGCGAAAGAACTTTTTGGTGATACATTAGGTTTCGTTTTAACTGAAACTTTTGCACTCCTTATTTCTTCGGTGACCTTTGGTTTTGCTGTACTTGCTTCTTACAAAAAGAATGTTAACCAAGTTCTTGTGTGGTTAATTATCACATTTATCTTTGGTGCAACATTCATCGGTATGGAACTATATGAGTTCAATCATTTAGTTCATGCTGGTCACGGTCCAAGCGTTAGCGCGTTCTTATCTGCATTCTTTACTTTGGTAGGAACGCACGGTATTCACGTGACATCTGGTTTGGTTTGGATGATCGTGTTAATGGTTCAAATCAAGAAAAATGGTTTGACCACTATCAACACACGTCGTCTTGCTTGCCTAAGCTTGTTCTGGCACTTCCTTGACATCGTATGGATCTGCGTATTCAGCGTAGTGTACTTGATGGGAGTATTATAATGAGTCACGATCATAATGCTGCGGGTGCTTCTCACGGTAACGTAAAGCAATACACTATTGGTTTTATTGTTTCTGTTCTCTTGACTGTAGTACCTTTCTACATGGCAATGAACTCAGAAGACTTTAGCCGTGGTGCTATTATTACTGTGATCGCAATTACAGCGGTTGCTCAGGTTCTTGTACAATTAGTTTACTTCTTGCACATGAATTCATCTTCTGAACAACGTTGGAACGTGATTGCATTTATTTATACAATTCTAACTATTGCTGTACTTTTAGTTGGTTCTGTATGGATTATGAACTACTTACATTCCAATATGATGATCTAAACGGTTGTCATGTTGAAAAAGTATTTATTCCTGACTAAACCAGGAATTCTCTTTGGTAACTTTGTTACCACCTTGGGTGGCTATTTTTTAGCTACCCAAGGTTCTGTAGACTTCCTTCTCCTGCTTTTAACTCTGCTGGGTACAACGCTGGTTGTTGCTTCAGGATGTGTGGTTAATAACGTTATTGACCAAGACATCGACCACAAAATGCAGCGCACAAAAAATCGTGCACTGGTTAAAAAAACCATTTCTGTTCCTGTAGCTTATGTTTTTGCATTGGTACTGGGTTTAATTGGTTTTAGTATTTTATGGTTTTGGGTAAATGCGTACGCTTTTTTATTCGCTGTTATTGGTTTTGTTGTCTATGTAGGTTTTTATAGCCTTTGGACAAAACGAACTTCAATTCATCAAACTGTCGTAGGCAGTCTGTCAGGTGCAAGTCCACCTGTGATTGGCTATACCGCTGTAAGTGGTCAATTTGATGTTGCAGCCTTACTTATTTTTATCGTATATGCATTTTGGCAAATGCCGCATTCATGGGCAATTGCTATATATCGATTCGATGATTATAAAAATGCAGGTATTCCTATTCTACCTGTAGCGCGGACAATTCGACGTACCAAAATTGAATCTTTGATTTATGTGATTTTGTTTACCGTTGCCTTGAATGCCATTTATTTATTTGGTTATACCAATTGGATTTATTTAGTCATTACCAATGGCTTATGTTTATATTGGCTCTACCTTTCTGTAATGGGTTTTAAAGCAGAAAATGATCAAATCTGGGCGAAGAATTATTTCTTATTCTCGGTTATTTTGATCACGATTATTAGTTTAAGCCTCAGCTTTACTTATATCTCCCCTGCACCCTATTTACCGATTTTTTAAAAAAGATAGAGTCTGACTCTATCTTTTTTTTCTTTGAATTCTAAATGCGATTCACTGACTTAAAATAATACTTACCAAACAATTTACAATATAAACACTAGATCAATCGTGGTAAAAATCGAATCAACAACTCAATTCTTTTTTCAACTTTTTATTCATCATCCTCAAAAAACGATCTAAAAATAAAAGCCCTATACTTACTAAAACTCAGCAACCTACTAAAGAAAATAATTGACTTTCTCATTGATGAAATTCTAAGCAATATAAAAGTTCTCATTTCAGAAAAATATGTTTTATCGAATGGATGACCACTAAATCCCAAAAATGAGCAATTATAGAAAATTGAGTGCCAAGAAGAATGTGTAGACCTTTCGTGTGTGCTGTAAATATAGAAAGTTTCATTTGTAATCATAACCAATCTTTCCTATAATAAGCCCCTCGCAATTTATGCGGCACAACTTCGGTTGTGACTCCTTGCTTCATATTAATTTATTTAATATGGGGCTGTATAAACCGTAAGGAGCTGACAATGCGTCACTACGAAATCGTAACTCTGGTACACCCAGACCAAAGCGATCAAGTTGTGGGAATGGTAGAACGCTACATTTCTCACATCAAAGAAGCTGAAGGTCAAATTCACCGCTTAGAAGATTGGGGCCGTCGCCAATTGGCTTACCCAATTAACAAAATTCATAAAGCGCACTACATTTTAATGAACGTTGAATGTAGCCAAACTACGCTTAATGAATTAGAAGAATTGTTCCGTTATAACGATGCAATCCTTCGTAATGTTATTATTCGTCGTGAACACGCAATTACTGAAGAGTCTTTACTTGCTAAAAGTGCTGAAGAAAAACGTGCGCGTAAAGCTCAACGTGAAGAAGCACAACAAGTTCAAGATTCTGCTGAAGCATAAGGAGAACATTCAATGGCACGTTTTTACCGTCGTCGCAAGTTCTGCCGCTTTACAGCTGAGAAAGTTGCTTACATCGACTACAAAGATATCGATACTTTAAAACAGTACATCACTGAAAACGGCAAAATTGTTCCAAGCCGTATTACAGGTACTAAAGCTCGTTACCAACGTCAATTAGCGCTAGCTATTAAACAAGCTCGCTACTTGTCTTTGATCCCTTACACTGACAATCATAAGTGAGGTTGAGCTGTGGATATTATTTTATTACAACGCGTTAAAAACCTTGGTAAATTAGGCGATAAAGTTTCAGTTAAAGCTGGTTACGGCCGCAACTACTTAATCCCTCAAGGTCAAGCAGTTGCTGCTACTGAAGCAAACACTGCTGCATTTGAAGCTCGTCGTGCAGAACTTGAGAAAGCTGAAGCTGATGTTTTAGCTGCTGCTCAAGCACGTGCTGACCAATTAGACGAAGTTAACATCGTGATCACTGCTAAAGCTGGTGACGAAGGTAAACTATTCGGTTCTATCGGTACTCGTGATATCGCTGATGCGTTAACAAATGCTGGTCTAGAAGTTGACCGTGCAGAAGTTCGTTTACCGAACGGTGCACTTCGTCACACTGGCGAATTCAACATCGCAATCCAATTGCACCATGATGTTGTTGCTGAAGTTCTCGTTACTATCGTATCTGAGTAATTTTTGCAAAAAAAAGAGCATGCTTTGCATGCTCTTTTTTTATCTCTAAAATTTGTGTTTCCTTGAGCCAGTCACAATTTGACTCAACTCTACCGCCATTATTGATAATTCAATTACATTGTTTTAGTCTTTTAGATTAAGATAGTCAGACGCGATTGAAGTATTCTAGTTATATTAAAAATCAAGGTTTTATATGTCTAAGGCGACTGCCACTGCAAATACTAATAAATTTAATGCTGATTCAAAGAAAAATGAACCAGGTTCATTAAAAGAGTTTCGCACTCCCCCGCACAACCTTGCCATTGAGCAAGCGGTACTTGCAGCACTCATGACTGTTGCTGAATCTTATGAACAAGTCAGTGATGTATTAAAGGAAAGTGATTTCTACGCAACGCGACATAAATACATTTATAGAGCCATTGAAAAGTTAGCACAAGAAAACTCCCCTTATGATGCTGTTCTGGTCAATGATTGGCTCATCAAACAAAGTTTACTCGATGCCATTGGCGGTGAAGAATACTTGATGCAGTTAATGTCCGACTCACCTGCAAGTTTTTATAATTTAGAAATTTATGCGAATAAAATTCGTGAATTTGCAACTTTGCGAAATATGATTAAAGTCGGTAATGAAATTTTACAGAATGCTTATGACACCAAAGGTCGTGAAGTGAGTGAGATTTTAGACTTAGCTGAAACCAACATCTTTTCGATTGCCGAACAACATAATAACAATGCCAAGGCACAAGGCCCGAAATCCATCAGTACAGTTGCTGCATCACTCATTACTAAACTTGATGAACTTTCTCAAATGGAAGGTAATATCACAGGTTTGAGTACAGGATTTGTAGAATTAGACAATAAAACATCTGGTATGCAAGCGGGTGATATGATTATTGTTGCAGCGCGTCCTTCGATGGGTAAAACAACTTTGGCGATGAACTTAATCGAAAGTGTTTTATTTAATAGTAATTTACCTGCTTTGGTTTTCTCTATGGAGATGCCAGCAGACTCAATTGCGATGCGTTTAATTTCCTCTTGGGGGCGTGTACATCAAGGGCATTTACGCTCAGGTAAAATGGATGGTGATGAATGGTCAAAAGTCACTGGTACTCTTTTACAGTTACAAGAAAAACATCTCTATATTGATGACTCTTCTGCACTTCCTCCAACAGAAATGCGTGCAAGAGCCAGACGTATTGCCAAGCAACATGGTGGAAAACTAGGTTGCATTATGGTCGATTACTTACAGCTAATGAAAGTACCGGGTATGGGCGACAACCGTGTGGGTGAAATTGGTGAAATTTCAAGAAGCTTAAAAGCGTTAGCTAAAGAAATGAGTTGCCCTGTGATTGCACTATCTCAGCTTAACCGCTCACTCGAAAACCGTCCGAATAAACGTCCTGTCATGTCAGACTTACGTGAATCTGGTGCGATCGAGCAGGATGCCGATTTAATTATGTTTATTTACCGTGATGAGGTTTATAACAAAGAATCGAAAGAAGCAGGTACCGCAGAGATTATTATTGGTAAGCAACGTAATGGTCCAATTGGTACAGTTCGTCTCGCTTTTGAAGGCCAATATACCCGCTTTAGTAATCTGTCACCTGAATATTATGCTCAATACAATGATGAAGAATAATCTTCATTCATTTTTTAAGAATTCATAGACCCTCTCAGGAGTACTTAGGGTGCGCCAAGCAACAGTTTGTATTGATCATCAAGCACTACAATACAATTTAAACCGTGTGAAACAACTTGCACCAACCGCGAAAATCGTCAGCATGGTGAAAGCCAATGCTTACGGACACGGCGTAAAAGACTGCTTAGCAGCCTTAAGTCAAAGTGATGCCTTCGGTGTCGCATGTTTAGATGAAGCGCTAGAAATTCGTGAATTGGGTTATCAGCAACCCATCACACTGATTGAAGGCGTTTTTGCGCATGAAGAAATGTATATCGTTATAGATCAAAATCTTGAATGTGTCGTTCATCACAAGCAGCAAGTAGAATGGCTCCTAGCACATAAAGATGCATATACCGCCAAAAATTTAAAAGTTTGGGTGAAATTGAATAGCGGCATGAATCGTCTAGGGTTTAAAGTTGATGAAATTATCCAGATCATTCAACGTTTAAAATCAGAAGGCTTTAACTGTGTTCTTACAATGCACTTTGCCAATGCTGATGTGGAAAATCATCCGCTCAATATGCAACAAAAAGAACAAATTTTAAAAGTTAAAGCAGCTTGCGAACCCATTTTAGCCTCTTGCTGTAACTCTGCTGCAATTTTCAAATGGCCTGAGCTCAATTTTGATTTTGTCCGTCCCGGTATTATGCTGTACGGCGCTTCGCCTTTTACAGATAAATCGGCACATGACCTCGACATTCAACCTGTAATGTCATTTACAGCTGAAATTATTGCTTTAAATACAATTCAAGCAGGTGAGTCTGTCGGCTATGGATCTCTTTACGTTGCTGATAAAGAAACTGAATTGGCCATTGTTTCTGTCGGTTATGGTGATGGTTATCCGAGAGCTTTCATTCAACCCAACTTTGTTGCAATAAATGGCAAACACGTTGCTGTAGTCGGTCGTGTTGCGATGGATATGATTGCAATCGATGTCACAGGTTTAAATCTAAAGCTTAATAGTGAAGTAGAGCTTTGGGGTAAGAACCGCTTGGTTGATGATGTCGCAACCGCCAATGGTACGATTGGTTATGAACTACTCTGTCGTCTAAGCAATCGCCCTAAGCGTAAAAACTTAAGTCCTTTAGAGAACTGAGTTGAAAACTCATTTTTTTAATGTTTTTAAATTCTTAGATTCTTAAATAAAATGTCTTAAAGTTAGTACTGAAAAAGCTGAGCTCAAACAATACTATTGAGCTCAGCTTTTTGTGTTAGCAGACCTCAACCTCACCCTGCTTAGATTCCACTAAATGTTCAAGAAGTTGATCTACATGAGCTTGGGTAAAGTTTAATGGCTCAAATCGCTTATAACCAAGATCAAGTAAATATTGCTGAACACAACTGTTACGCCCCACAAATTTCATTGACCAGCCATCGAAAGAAGTTTCTTGAATATTTTTTGTATTAAATAAAATCACGTCTTGATGACGTCGGTCTTTCTTTAATTTTATGATTAATTGTTGAAGTACTTCTGCTTTACCTTCTAAGCATTGGAAAAAATATCCATCTGCATAGTAAAGCACGCCATGAATATCATTTAATATATTGAAATTACGCGCTTCAGAAAGTATCTCACGTAGATCACTCAATAATTGAGGATGTACAGATGTTGCTTTGCTGACATAACAAATTTGTTGCATCTCTCGCATCCTCAATGTTAAAAATTGTATAAAATAACAACTTAATGTAATTGAGTTTCACCCCTATAGTAAAGCCTTATTCCCAATAATCTTCGGTAGGTTCAGGCAAACCATTTAAACCCTTTCGCAAAGTATCTGACCATTCACGACTAATCTGTGTGTAATAAGGGTCTTCCTCGTAAATGCGCTTGCCTGCAGCAATTTTAAAACTGTCTCTTGTATAAATAATGGCATCGAGTGGTAGTCCCACAGAAACATTAGATCGTAATGTTGAATCAAAGGAAATCAATCCACAACGCATTGCATTCGCTAAACTTGTTTCATACGATAAGGCACGATCTAGAATAGGTTTACCGTATTTACTTTCTCCAATTTGGAAAAACGGCGTATCACTTGTCGCGTTGATAAAATTGCCTTGCGGATAAACATTATAAAGCTGCATCTCTTCACCTTTAATCTGTCCACCCACCAAAATGCTGCAGAAATAATTACTTTGTTCTTGCTGATTCTCTGTAACATCTGAAATTACACGCTTTAATGTATGCCCGACCAACTCAGCGAGCTCAAACATCGTATGTACACTATATAAATTTGGTTCTTGTTTTAAATCTAATTGATTTTTTAAATGCCCTACCACGGCCTGAGTTGTAGCAAGATTTCCAGAAGTTTGAATGGTAACAAATCGCTCTCCCTCCACCCCAAATACATATAGTTTTCTAAAAACAGATATGTGATCTACCCCTGCATTAGTTCGAGTATCACTAATGAAGACCATCCCCTCTTTCAGACGCATCGCGCAACAATAGGTCATTTGCTTTCCTTATTCTATTTTTTAACAAGGCATTACTTGAACCGTCGAACTCATGGATTCAATTCCGCCCTTTTCACGAACTCCTCTTACAGGTGCAACATCCCAATAATCACGCCCAATTGCAACATAAATATGTGAACTCGGCGTATACAGCTGATTACTAATATCAAAACTATACCAGTGATTTTCCAAATAAACTTCTGCCCATGCATGACTGGCTAAATGACTACTTTCTGGAACATAGAGATAGCCTGATGCATATCTTGCTGGAATACCGAGTGTTTTACACATTGCAATAAATACATGACTATGATCCTGACAAACTCCTTGTTGATGCTCAAAAGCCTCAATTGCCGTGGTGTTCACTCTGGTGCTAAAGCTAATATAGGGCATATGCAACAGTAATGCTTCGGACAGTCGTTGTAGATTTTCATGACAAATGATTGGAACATAATGAGCTGCAAATGCTTTCATTTCTGCATTACAGGTCGTACTTGTTGTGGGTTGCAGAAACAACAAAGGACTCAAGTTTGTCGAAATCGCATACATTGACTGTGGATTTATCTCAACAATACCTTGCGCCATAATGGATAAATTTTGATATTCATAACGCTGTGTACTGGTCAGCCAAACATTCTGAAATGGGTCCAGCTGAAATTGAGTTTCCCCCGGCACACTGATTGCCCATGACAAAATCTGCTGATGCGAATTATTCTGTGGTGTCATTTTTATATATTGGATACTGTTTTTTGCTAGCTGACTATATTGATAATGCGTTTGATGATTGATCATCAGTTTCATGCACCCACCTCAAATAGATATTGCACTTGATCACTCAAATGGTAAAAGCGCTTGCTACTCGGATGCTTCAACAAATCTTGCCATGGTTCATCTAAAGCATCCCAGCCTTTAGACATCAGGATTTCAATCAAACCTGCTAAAAATGACAGTGTTTTATCTGTGTTTTGGTTCAAACGTATTTGTCGGTCTAAATTTTCAAATAATTGACCAAGACTAAAGAAAAGAAATATTTCTTCGTTTTCAGACTCTAAAATGTCATTGCACTCATCAACTACACTACAAATAAAACCTGCATTTTCATTTGCAGCCTCAATCAATTGTTTTAATTCACTGTAGGCTTGAATCGATAGAACTGGACGTAAATCTTGTATATTATTTTTAACCGTTTGAAATTGTTGATCGAATGAGGATGGTTGTTCTGGATTCAATGTTAATTCGTTCAAACTGCTTGCATTAAAAGCCGGTAAACAGAATGCATGTGCATATTGAATGGCTTTGTCATTATCTTGAAATGGAAACTCTCCGCACAAATATTGAATACGCGCTAAATAGCGTCCCACCCAATAAATATTTTGTGCACTACTACTTAATATAATCATATCAGCCTCTGGGTTGTAATTAAGATTAAGAATGTCGCGAATCGACTACCCATGTATCTTTAACACCACCACCTTGTGAAGAATTGACGACCAAAGAACCCTCTTGCATTGCCACTCGTGTTAATCCTCCAGGTACAATTTCTGTTCGATATGGAGAGCTTAAGACGAAGGGTCTTAAATCAATATGTCGCTCCGAAATACACGTTTGTGTAATGGTTGGCGCGACGGAAAGGGATAATGTCGGTTGTGCTATATAATGGTGCGGATTTAACAAAAGCTTGACCTTAAATGCATCAATTTCTTGAGCTGTAGCTTGTGGGCCAATCAGCATTCCGTAACCACCAGATCCTTGTGCCTCTTTAACGACCAGTTTATCTAGATTCTGTACAACAAAATCTAATGAATCATAGTCACGGCATTGATATGTAGGAACATTATTCAGAATAGGTCTTTCATTCAGATAAAATTCAATCATTTTATCCACATAAGGATAAATAGATTTATCATCCGCAACACCAGCACCTGGAGCATTTGCAATCACAACATTATGTTTTAAATAAGCTGACATTAATCCTGGAACACCTAAAGCACTGTCAGGTTTAAAACACAATGGATCAATAAAAATGTCATCTAAACGTTTATAAATTACATCGACTTTCTGTTTACCCCATACAGTTTTAACATAAACCATGCAGTTTTCAACAAAAAGGTCCTGTCCTGTTACCAAAGGTACATCCATTTCTCTTGCTAAAAAACAATGTTCATAAAATGCACTGTTATATCGTCCAGGAGTTAAGACCACGATAAATGGACGATCCACATGTGCGTTTTCTGCCAATATTTCTTTTAACAGCTGAGGATAATGCTCTATACCTTGTAATTGTATGCCTTCACATAAGTCTGGCATCAATTTTTCACTGATCCTTCGACTTTCAAGCATATAAGATACGCCCGAAGGTGTTCTTAAATTATCCTCTAAGACAAAAAATTCACCTTGCTGGTCTCTTACAATGTCAATGCCACTGATTTGACTATAGATTTGACCTTTGAGCTGATGCCCATACATCATGGGTAAATATGCCTCATGCGTCAGTACGGGAATTTCAGGAACAATTCCTTCTTTCAAAATCAATTGATCATGATAAATATCATCCAAGAACAAATTTAGTGCTCTTACGCGTTGCGAGCATCCGAGTTCAATCTTGTTCCATTGTTGTTTGGCAATTACACGCGGTATGAGATCAAAAGGAATGATGCGATCTGTAGCATCTGCTTCACCATAGACTGCAAATGTTATTCCCTGACTCAGGAAATGTTCCTTAGCCTGCTGATTCAAGCCTTTTAATTCTTCTAAGCTACGATTACACAGCCATGTCTCAATTTTTGAGCTGGTTTCACTTAAAATCGTTAGATCATCTAACATTTCATTAAAAAATTCGGATTTCATTTGGTCAAATAGATATGCCATATTATTCTGTTGGATATGTTGAACCTCTAAATCTAATGTTTTCTTAAAATGATCAGTAACAGCATCAACTGTTAAAGCGTTTAAAGTGGAAGCTATATCGTTATCTTCTTTAAGCATACTCACCTCGTCATTGTTTTAATTTCTGTTCTGATTTCTGATTTTAAATATTTCTAATCTTAAACATGCAATAGCAATGCCAATGGACAAAACGACTATCTAAAAAGCATTATTCAATTACTTTAAACTTTTCAATTTTTTTCACTATTTTGATCGAATAAACAAAAACAGCGTAGATGAATGTCAATAATAGAAAAGAATCTTTAACTGTGACTTGCTAAAACTCGCTAGTTTTTCTATTGTGTCCATGAAACCTCCTTAGCCATTGTTATTTTGAAATTATGTCATCACAAGAAAAAGAAACCTCAAATAGCCTCTATCGACAATGGCAAATCCTTTCTCGACTTTCTACGGGAAAATGGATGGGTACTCGTGAGCTTCAGGAAACGCTAGAACGCGAAGGTATTGATATCAGCCTACGTACGATTCAGCGTGACTTAAATCAGATTTCTCAACGCTTTCCTATCGAAAGTAATAAAACCGTTCCTCAGGGCTGGCGCTGGCGTTCTGATGCTCCGATTCAAAGTTTGCCGCACATGACCAGTTCACAGGCCGTTACATTTATGATGGTTGAAGAACATTTAAAACATTTGTTACCACCAAGCCTCATTGAAGAAATGAATCCTTGGTTCGATTTAGCACGGCGTAGTCTTTCGACTCAAAATAACGTTCGCCAATGGATCAATAGAGTTCGAATCGTTCCGGCTAATCAACCCCTTATCCCTCCAGTAGTTGAAAAAGCAGCACAACAAGCGATTTATGAAGGCTTACTCCAAGATAAACAACTTGAATGTATTTATCGTGTCAGAGGACCGCAGGGTGAAGATAAAGCATACACGCTTAATCCTTTAGCATTGGTGCAAAAAGGTTCGATTATTTATCTTATTTGTACACGTCACGATAAAACTGAAGTACAAACCTTTGCTTTACACCGTTTTAAATCTGCAACCGTATTAGACACTCGAGCATTACATCCGGTAAATTTTGATATTGATGCTTATATTGATTCAGGTGCTCTAGGTTTCAGAGTTGATTTTAATAAACCGACTGAACATGTTGATCTAGAACTGATCATGAGTGAAGCTGACGCACTTTATTTTATGGAGAGCCAACTTAGTAAAGAGCAAACCATCGTCAAAGTTTCAGAAGACTTATATAAAGTCAGTGCCAGTGTTCCATTTACCTCACAATTGGTGTGGTGGTTGAGAAGCTTCGGTAAAAAAATTATTCGCATTGAACCGCTGAATGTATTTAATGCAGTTCACGAAATTGAATAAAAAAAAGAGCCTGATGAAAGCTCTTTAGAAATTTTTATTCAATTTATGATTTAAATATCATCTTCTTATCTTTTAATAACTTATATGACGTCTTCGCCCCATTTAGTCGTATAAACTAAAAACATATGACGCGAATGTTGTTACACGCATATTGATATTGATTTAAATCATGCAGCATGCAAGGTCACCCGTGTTATAGCGAATTGTTTTCTTAGTCATGGTGTTATCCTCTTCGGTTGGTATATTTTTAATTTAGCAATTTATTTTAAAATGGGAAAATATTTAGATCTGCTTATGTTTTCTATTTATTTTCTTAATCATTTTTTTGCTTTATTTAGCTCAATAATCATCAAAAGAAAAAAAGCCCACTCAAGTGGGCTTTTTTGTACTCATTACTAAACGTATTAAGCTGATTTTTTTGCCAATGCAATATTCTTACGAATCGTAATCATAATCAGCTGAACCGCAGCAGGTGTCACACCCGGAATACGGCTAGCTTGAGCCAATGTTTCAGGGCGAACATCTTTTAATTTCAATGTAATTTCACGCGATAAGCCTGAAACAATATCGTAATCAAATGCCGTTGGAATTTTAGTGTCTTCGAGACGCTTCATTTGCGCAACGTCTTCATGCTGACGGTTAATATAGCCTGCATATTTCACCGCAATTTCAATTTGCTCACCCACAAATGGTGTGACTTGTGAATCAGTCAATTCTGCAATTTGAGCAAAAGTGACATTTGGACGTTTAAGTAAATCAATTGCACTCGACTCTTTGCTTAAATCCCCACCTGTCATTTCAACGAACTTTTTGCCCATTGGGTTATTCGGTGCAGCCCAAAGATGCTGTAAACGCGCTGTTTCCGTTTCAACGGCTTCCATTTTTTCGCAGTAATTCGCCCAACGTGCATCATCAACCAAGCCCATTTCACGACCAATTGCTGTTAAACGCTGATCTGCATTGTCTTCACGCAGCATTAAACGGTATTCAGCACGTGAGGTAAACATACGGTAGGGTTCTTTGGTTCCAAGTGTGATGAGATCATCCACCAATACACCCATATAGGCTTCATCACGTTTAGGAGTCCACTCTTCTTGTTCCCAAGCACGGCGTGCAGCATTTAGGCCAGCAAGCAAACCTTGCGCACCTGCTTCTTCATAACCTGTAGTTCCGTTAATTTGACCTGCGAAATACAAATTCGCAATCGCTTTGGTTTCTAAGGTAAATTTAAGAGCTTGTGGATTGAAATAATCATATTCGATTGCATAACCTGGGCGAATAATGTGGGCATTTTCCATACCGCGAATCGAACGCACCAATTCAAACTGAACATCAAAAGGTAAAGATGTAGAAATACCATTTGGATAAAGCTCATGCGTGGTTAAGCCTTCAGGCTCTAAAAACACTTGATGTGAGTTTTTATCTGAGAAACGGTGAATTTTATCTTCAATTGATGGACAGTAACGTGGGCCTACACCTTCAATCACACCAGTATACATCGGTGAACGATCCAGTCCGCCACGAATAATGTCATGGGTTTTTTCATTGGTGTGCGTAATATAGCAGCTCACTTGCTCAGGATGCATAGAAGCATCCCCCATGAATGACATGGTCGGTGATGGTAAATCACCTGGCTGTGCTTGCATTACAGAGAAATCAACAGAACGTGCATCAATACGCGGTGGCGTACCTGTTTTTAAACGTCCCACTGGAAGATTAAGTTCACGTAAACGATCAGCCAAGGCAATAGACGGTGGATCACCTGCTCGACCGCCCTTAGATTGCTCTAAACCAACATGAATAATCCCGCCTAAGAATGTACCCGTGGTTAACACCACTGTTTTACAGTCAAAGCGAATACCCATTTGGGTCACAACACCTTTAACGCTATCGCCTTCAACAATTAAGTCATCAGCTGATTGCTGAAATATATCTAAGTTCGCTTGATTTTCCAGCGTTTCACGAATCGCAGCTTTATATAAAATACGATCTGCTTGTGCACGCGTTGCACGAACTGCAGCGCCTTTACGAGAATTTAGAATTCGGAATTGAATACCGCCTTTATCAGCAGCCAGTGCCATAGCACCGCCTAAAGCATCAATTTCACGGACTAAATGTGACTTACCAATACCACCGATGGCAGGGTTACAACTCATCTGCCCTAAAGTCTCAATATTATGAGTTAAGAGTAAGGTCTGACGCCCCATACGTGCCGCAGCCAAAGCTGCTTCTGTACCAGCGTGTCCGCCACCGATAACAATGACATCGTAAACTTTAGGATAATGCATAGTGGTATATTGGGAGATAAAATAATGACGTCAAATTATAGCAAATTTTGCTGTCTATTAGACAGATTCTACTTTTTTTATTGGTTTTTTTTGTGGCGCAAATAATTTACAGCAATTTTAATACTTGATGCTGAAATTTTGCATTTATACAGCACAAATAAACGATTTAAAATAAAACCTTACAGCTTATGCACGCATTTTATCTTTTTATTTATAACGCATCATATAGTATATTTATTGTTCAATTTAAGCTTTAGGTATCCGTCATGAAAACTCAAGCACTATTAACAACAATGATATGTACACTCTTTTTCACTGCTTATAGTCAGGCCAATGATAAAGTGGAAAATATGTATGACGTGAAAAAATTCCAACAAATATGTCAGGGAAAATCAGAGGGAGCTGAAGTCAGTTTCGCGTATAAAGGGATCATTTGGAATGGCACCTGCCAACCGCAGTTTTCTCCAGCGAATACAAAAGGTTTAACGGGTAATGAAGCGCAATTAAATTCGATTTGCCGTAGTGACCCTACAAGCAAATCTATTAATATTGAAGGTAAAGAATACAAAGGAAAATGTGCTTTAAGCTTCTCTCCTCCTATGCCAAAGCAATAAAAGTTTTATAAAATTGAGTTTAAGTCCTGAATGAAGCCAGAAAAATAATCATTATTTCTGGCTTTTTATTTATAATCTAAAAATCTAAAATCTCGAATCCAATCCCCATTTTCTTTTGTATACAGCCTACTTCACTGAGATTTAAGCAATCGTGATATAAATGAATCAGTTTTCGCTTTTGATAAGACATAAAATACAATATGCTCAGGTAGAGCCATATTTAATACAATAACTTGATCAAAATAAAAATCACGAATTAGGAAAATTCCATGGATACAGGAATCGTCACCATTATGCTCCCACTTGCACTCGCTATTGTTATGGCAGGTTTAGGTCTGGAGTTAACTTTAAAAGATTTTATACGGGTAAAAAAGCATCCCAAAGCAGTATTGATTGCGCTCTTTGCTCAATTGGTGATCTTGGTGGGTATTGCATTTATCATCTGTAAGGTTTTAAACCTTCCCCCTCTTTTGGCTGTGGGTCTTATGTTATTAGCAGCCTCTCCAGGTGGAGCTACAGCGAATTTATTCAGTTATCTTTATAAAGGCGATATAGCACTCAACATTACACTGACAGCCATCAATGCCGTGATTGCAGCGATTACACTGCCTTTAATTGTAAATTTCGCGATTGCACACTTCATTCAAGACTCTACTCAGATTGGCTTGCAATTTAGTAAAATTTTACAAGTCTTTGTTATTATTTTAGTGCCTGTTGCAATCGGTATGCTGATTCGACATTACGCGCCGCATATTGCGCATAAGCTTGAAAAACCTGTGCGTATTTTCGCAGTGGTATTCCTCGTGCTTATTATTGTCGGTGCTATCTTGTCTGAACGTGCCAATATTATGCAGTATATTGGACAGGTCGGTATCGCAACTGCATTATTCTGTATTTTAAGTTTAAGTATTGGCTATTTTTTACCAAGACTTTTGAATGTTCCAAGTTTTCAAGCGCGTGCCTGCGCCTTTGAAATCGGAATTCATAACAGTACTTTAGCAATGACCATTGCACTTACCATCATGCACAGTACTGAAGCAGCAATGCCCGCAGCAATCTATTCCATTTTTATGTATATTTTTGCAGCTGTGTTTGGCATGTTATTAAACCGTTATGCACCTATAAGTGTCCCGAAAAATATAGACCACGCTGTTTAAAAATAAATTCGTGCACTTTAAACAGTAATTTTAATAATTCAAATAAAGGTTACCTATGGGTAGCCTTTATTCACTTCAAATACTTATTTTAAATAATCACTTCAAATATTCGTTTCAAATTCTCATTTCAAATACTCACTTCACATAAGAATGTTCACGCTCAGTACGATCTGAAGTTATTCATATTCAAAATAAACAATGAGCATTCCGTCATTCTCACCGGCTCCCAAAGGGAGAAGTAATTTTCATATCTCCATTTATTGCTATGCTATGTTCATTATTTGACTTTTAGAAGTGGTCTAATTTGAAGTAATTAAAATTCATCAAGGAGGAAAATGCACCAGCATTTCACATATGAAATTACGCAATGTCGGGTTTGAATACGTTACAATACAACATCCGTACTAAAATTTTAGGTTCTTTACTGTGAAGTGGTTACAAATCCATATTACTGTCGATCAAGCTCAAGTTGATTTCACTGAAACACTATTACTCTCTTTAGGCGCTGTTAGTGTGACTTTAGATGATGCAGAGGATCAGGCATTACTTGAACCACTTCCAGGTGAAACACCTCTTTGGAATAAAGTGATTGTTACGGGTATTTACGCGCAAGAAGATGAAGAACAAATTAACGTTTCTGCTTTAGAAGCATTTATTAAAGCGCAAATGCCAGATGCTCCTTTAAAAAGCGAATTAATGGAAGATCAAGAGTGGGAACGCACTTGGATGGATGCCTATGAACCGATTCAAATTGCTGATAAATTTTGGATCGTTCCTGAATGGATGGAAGCACCAGAAGCAGATGCAGTAAACATTAAATTAGATCCAGGTTTGGCTTTCGGTACTGGTAACCATGCTTCGACCTTCTTGTGCCTTCAATGGTTAGGTAAAACTGACGTAAAAGATAAAATCGTAATCGATTATGGTTGTGGTTCGGGTATTTTAGGTGTTGCTGCATTACTTTTAGGTGCAAAAAAAGTCTATGCCACTGATATTGATCCTCAAGCTGTACTTGCAACTGAGCAAAATGCCGAATTAAATGGCGTGCTTGAGAAGTTATATGTCGGCTTACCTGAAGAATTTAATACAGTATTTGCAGAACAAAAAGCGGATGTCTTTGTTGCTAATATTCTTGCAGGACCATTGATGGCGCTTGCTTCAGAATTCTCTACTTTGGTTAAACCTGAAGCAGAATTTGCACTTGCAGGCGTAATTGAAGAGCAAGTCGAGGATGTTTCTGGTGTTTATGCTGAATTCTTTGATATATTAGAGGTTGAGAAACGCGACGAAAATTGGTGTCGTATTTCAGGTAAACGCCATAAAACGATATAATACTGGACATAACACGACATAACACTATTTGAGATAATAATTCAAAATCATGAGTGAAAAACAAACCCGCTGCCCAAATTGCTCAACAATATATAGAGTTTCTGTTACTCAGTTAACTGTTGCTCAGGGCATGGTTTGTTGTCCAAAATGCTTTGCTGAATTTAATGCGCTACTTTATCTATATCAACCTCAAGCCTTAGAGGAAAAGAAATACCCGACTGAACCTTTGTTTTTTGATGAGCCTATTTTGAAAATCAAAGCAGAAGAGCAGCATATTTTTGAAATTTTTGATCGTAAGATTGAAAATTCGAATATTAATTTACGTACTTATTTAAATAATATAAATACATATAATAATGATCCGATTACCCACTACCCTTCACTTAATCTTTCATTTAGCCAGTACACCAAAGAAAATAACAGCAAAGGGATGCTCTATTATGTCGTTTGGTCCATCATCAATTTGATCTTGGCATTTATATTGTTTGTTCAGATTTTGTGGTTCAACCCAGATATTCTCAGTCGTTCTCCAGCACTCAACACTGTTTTTATTCATACTTGTAATTTATTAAGCTGTGAAACGATTGACCAACGTTATCACTATATAAAGGTAGACAATCTTCAATTACATGAACTATCCAAGAATAGATTGATAGTGAGCGGTGCGCTGACCAATACCTATAAAAAAGGCCTTGAACTGCCTTTAATAAAATTAACCTTGATGAAAAACAATAAAGCCGTCTACTCAATGATTAAAAAATCAGATCAATATCTGATTCAAAGTTTAAGTGGAATCACTCGAATTCCTCAAAATAGCCCATACAAATTCGAAATTGAGTTAAATATTGCTCGAAATTCTTTTGATAGCTACAAAATAGAAGTTATACGTCCTTAAGATTTAAAAAAATTAAAAAAAAATTAAAAAAAATGTAGTTTTCTTGCTCACTTTTCTCAAGACAATGGTATGATATGCGCCACGAAAGCTTTGCCATATCAACTTCTCGCAATTTTTCATTAAATTATATATATCCGCTGTGCTAAATAGGTTTATTGAGCGCATCAGGTAGATTTTTTTTTGAAACGTATGCTGTAACAAATATTAATGTATTGTTACGGTTAAATTTCGCGCAATAGTCCAAATTATGGCAAGCTAATTGTTCTTTGTTTTAGAGCCAACCGTTTTAGTATTTGAAACGGGGCTTGTTTTTATTTTGACCACATTTTATCACTTTACCCAAGTGATTATTGATTCTCGGATTAACTCGCATGAATAGCAAATCTCCTATTTTTACTGCACAATCTGATGTCGCTCTTCGTATTCACGTAGATCGCGCAGTTCGCCATTATTTTGCTCAATTGCAAGGCGAACAACCATCTCAAGTTTATGACATGGTGCTTGCAGAAATGGAGAAACCTCTTTTATCTGTAGTGCTTGAATATACACGTGGTAATCAGACACGTGCTGCTGAGATCCTCGGACTCAACCGTGGCACTTTACGTAAAAAGTTGAAAGCTCACGGTTTAATGAGTGAATAAATGATAAAATGCTTGCGATTTCCGCAGGCATTTTTTTTCACCTGTATTTCGCTAATTTGTTTTAAATTGTTTCCAAGAAGACTGTGACGAAGATCATGACTATTAAACGCGCTTTAATCTCTGTTTCTGATAAAACGGGTATTGTTGAATTTGCAAAAAACCTAGTAGCTCTAGGGGTAGAAATTTTATCTACGGGTGGCACTTATAAATTGTTGAAAGACAATAGTGTCGAAGTGGTTGAAGTTTCAGAGCATACAGGTTTCCCAGAGATGATGGATGGTCGCGTAAAAACGCTACATCCTAAAATTCATGGTGGTATTTTGGCGCGCCGAGGAATCGACGAAGCGGTAATGGCTGAACACAATATCGATGCGATCGATTTAGTGATCGTTAACCTATACCCATTTGCTGCAACGGTTGCTAAACCAAATTGTTCACTTGCGGATGCGATTGAAAATATCGACATCGGTGGTCCAACGATGGTTCGCGCTGCTGCTAAAAATCATGCATCGGTCGGTATTATCGTAAATGCATCGGATTACGACACTGTCGTTGCAGAAATTAAAGCAGATGGTGCTTTATCTCATGCAACGCGTTTCGATCTAGCGGTTAAAGCGTTTGAGCATACTGCACAGTATGATGGCATGATCGCATCTTACTTAGGTGCACGTGTGGGTAAAGAAGAAGGTCAGGCAGATAAATTTGCTCGTACTTTCAATACACAACTCAATAAAGTACAAGATTTACGTTACGGTGAAAACCCACATCAGTCTGCTGCATTTTATGTAGAAGACACAGCTTCTGAAGCTTCTGTTTCAACAGCGAAGCAGCTTCAAGGTAAAGAACTTTCTTATAATAATATTGCAGATACAGACGCAGCGCTTGAATGTGTTAAATCATTCGAAAAACCTGCCTGTGTCATTGTAAAGCATGCAAATCCTTGTGGTGTTGCTGTTTCTTTAGATGGAATCAAAGCTGCATATGATCTTGCTTATGCAACTGATCCAGAATCTGCATTTGGCGGCATCATCGCATTTAACCGTGAATTAGATGTTGCAACTGCCCAAGCTATCGTTGATCGTCAGTTTGTTGAAGTGATTATTGCACCAAGCATTGCTCCAGGCGTACTTGAAATAACAGGCGCGAAGAAAAACGTTCGTGTCCTTGTTTGTGGTGAACTTCCTGCAATTACTGAACGTCATTCACAGCTTGACTATAAGCGTGTTAATGGCGGTTTACTGGTTCAGGACCAAGACTTAGGTATGATCACCAAAGATGATCTTAAAGTAGTTACGAAAGTTGCGCCAACTGAAGCTGAAATTGATGACATGATTTTCGCTTGGAAAGTTGCGAAGTATGTTAAATCAAATGCGATTGTATATGCCAAAGGTCGCCAAACTATTGGTGTTGGCGCTGGTCAGATGAGCCGTGTTAACTCTGCTCGTATTGCCGCAATTAAAGCTGAGCATGCTGGTTTAGTGGTTGAAGGTGCTGTCATGGCATCCGATGCATTCTTCCCATTCCGTGATGGTATTGATAATGCTGCGAAAGCGGGCATCAAATGCATCATTCAACCGGGTGGTTCTATGCGTGATGAAGAAACGATTGCAGCAGCGGATGAAGCTGGGATTGCCATGGTATTCACGGGTATGCGTCATTTCCGTCATTAATTACTAAATCCTCCCTAACCCTCCTTTCATAAAGGAGGGTTTTCTATATCATAATAGAACGAAGGGAGTCCCTCTCGATTAGAGGGATTTAGGGGGATTCTATTTTTCAGGATTTTTAATAATGAATATTTTAGTTTTAGGTAATGGTGGTCGTGAACACGCACTTGCATGGAAAATCGCGCAAGACGATAAAGTCACTAAAGTGTTTGTTGCGCCAGGTAATGCAGGAACAGCAACTGAGCATAAATGCGAAAATGTAAATTTAAGCATTTTAGACAATGCTGCAATTATCGAATTTGCTAAAAATAATAATGTAGAATTGGTCCTTGTCGGCCCTGAAGCACCACTTGTAAATGGTGTTGTCGATGCATGTCGCGCAGCTGATGTGAAAGTTTGGGGCCCTACCCAGTTTGCCGCACAGCTTGAAGGCTCTAAAGCATTTGCAAAACATTTCTTAAAACGCCATAACATTCCTACAGCATTCTATGATGTCTTTACCGATGTCACTGAAGCCAAAGCTTTTGTTGAAAAAAATGGCGCACCAATTGTGATTAAAGCGGATGGTCTAGCTGCGGGCAAAGGCGTAATTGTTGCAATGACCAATCAAGAAGCTTTTGATGCAATTGATGACATGCTATCAGGCAATAGATTTGGTGACGCTGGTTCACGTGTTGTGATTGAAGAATTCCTTGCTGGTGAAGAGGCATCATTCATTTGTATGATTGATGGCGACAACATTCTACCTATGGCAACGTCTCAAGATCACAAACGCATTTTTGAAGGCGATCAAGGTCCAAATACTGGCGGTATGGGTGCTTACTCCCCTGCACCTGTTGTGACTGCTGAAGTTTTTGAAAAAGCAATGAAAGAAGTGATGCGTCCAACTGTTGATGGCATGAAAGCCGATGGTCATGTCTATACAGGTTTCTTATATGCAGGCCTCATGATTGATGAACAAGGTCAACCTAAAGTGATCGAATTCAACTGCCGTTTTGGTGACCCTGAAACACAACCCATTATGATGCGCTTAAAATCATCACTTGTTGATTTGGTTGAGGCAGGTATTGCCGGAAATCTACCCGCAGAAGCTGAGTGGGATGAACGAAAAACAGTTGGAATTGTACTTGCGTCTAAGGGCTACCCTGAAACGTCAAGTAATGATGATGTGATCTCTGGCCTTGAAACAGAAATGACTGATGCGAAAGTATTCCATGCAGGTACAAAAACCAATACTAATGGTGATGTTGTGACTGCTGGCGGTCGTGTACTTTGTGTGACAGCACTTGGTAATACAATTGGTGAAGCACAAGCTAAAGCTCTCGAGCTATGTCAAAAAGTAACGTTTGATGGTGTTCAATACCGCAAAGATATTGGTTACCGTGCAATTGATCGTGAAAATGCTTAATCTTGGTTTAGGTTAAATAAAAACCCCGAACGAATCGGGGTTTTTTATAAAAATATAGATCAAATATGGGCTTTTATCATCTATATCCATGATTAAAAATACACTTTTATAGAGGTTCTTTAAGATAATTTTTAAGTCGATTTTGTACTAATTTTTCAGTTAAATTATCTTTATAGCTAAAATAGATAATATCCACTCCATTTACTTTACTGAGTTGAAGCTTTTCCTTATCCCTTTGCTTTGTCCGTTTTAATCCTTTTTCTCCACCGAATAGATCGACAGCAAGATAGTGTTGTTGCCCTTGGTACTCAATCGCTAAATTAAGCTCTGGGATATAGACATCAAACCTTTGTCGACTCAACCAACTTGGTGATGCTTCTCTTTGTACCGTGTGTTGAGGAAATAGCAGATTGATGTAGTTAAACAATAAGGTTTCATTAACCCATCTTTCACCTATACGCGCTACACCTTTTAACTCTCTAATATGGTTTTCCGCATCCCTTTCACTAATGCCTTCCTGTATTGAGTGCTTTGTAATATATGCACCATATCTTCCTTTGAATACAGAACTTCCAAATACTAAGTCTGAATTTGTGTTAGTGCAAATGTGACAAATCGATTCTTTAAATGACTGCTTTTCTAATGCATTTTTAAGATGAGCATGTTTTACCATCAAACCATTCTGCTCTTTAAACATTGCATCTTTAAAACATAAGCAAAAGAAGCTTGCACCGGTCACTTTGTTATAGAAAGTCTGCCGCCACTCATAAAAACCTAATTTTGATGGTAATAAACTTTTTGGTGGTGTCATTCGTGAATTAAGCTTTGTTAACAATGCTTGAGGAAATTCAACGGAAAGAAGCCGTATTGATGTTTTGTTTTTGGTTTTCATTTTTGTATTTTTGATATTGTACTTCCTAGTAACACCTCCTCCATACAGAAAATCACATAATAAAATAAATGAAGGTAGTTTAACGTCTGTAACCTCTAGATCAGTGACCTTATCACTATGTAGCTCAAATTGAAGATAAGGGATAATCATTTTCCCTTTGTCTATATACTCTTTCAGCGATAAGTGATCATCATAGTACTCAAATGGGTAGTTATGCTTTATGTCTGTTATTAAGACTGAATCCGGAGTACTAAAAAAGTGAATAAGAGCTTCATATAAATCTTCAAAAACTGTTGTTTTTTCCCGCTTAAGATTCTCTTGGCATAATGTAAGAAAGTTATCTTCCGTAAATCCGTATCGCAACTCCATTTTTTATTCTTTGCCTAATGAAAAATACAACTAAAAGGCTATTAAGATTAATTGAGTTAGTCAAATTATTTCCAAAAAAGTACTATTCATTTATTTCTACTAAACACCAATTACATCATACTGTACTTTATGTTTTTTACTCTATGTGTCTAACAAACAAACATTTATAAATATTTAATATTAAAATCTTAATCGCAACCCCTCGCCTAATCCTCCGCCAATAGCAAGAATCCAACCCTGCCCCATTTATCCAAATGTGTACAGACGATGATGTCATGCGTTACTTCTATAAAAAGCTCAATGCTGATGAAGCCACTGCATTTATGAAAAGCTTAAAAGATGCAATCGAAACCCGTGTGTTGGGGTTTATTTGCCGTAGAACTGAAAGACACAGGTGAGTTTATTGGTTTTATAGGATTACATGTGGATCCACCTGAATTTGAGATGGCAGATGCATCTAAAATTGGTTGGCGTTTTACTTCCTAAATATTGGAACCAAGGTTATGCCACAGAAGGCGCAAAAGCAGTTTTGAAATATGCTTTTAGAACTCTACGCTTAGAAAAAGTCATTTCATTTACCGCAACTGTGAATCCACCCTCACAACGTGTGATTCAATAAATGGATTGGCACAAGTAAGGACGTTTGAATATCCCCCCCTACACTACACAGCCATATACTTTACGAAAAATGCGCAGTGACTATTTACATATAAAATTTTACTAACATCAATTCTATAAATTTGCATTATCCATGGCATTAAACGCGATCTTAAAGTTCATGTATCAGCTCAAAGGCCCTCACTGATGAAAGCTTTTGAGCATCTCAGCAGCTAATTATTTGACCTGACCCGTGGTCAGTTCTTGATTAAGAAGCTTTTTGACTTCTTTTTCAATGGTTTGATCTGATACAGATTTCGCAGCATAATCCTTAGCCTGACGCATAAATTGCGTATAATGTGCATTTTTATCATTATCTTTTTGTCGAGTAAAACGCAAGCCCAACACATCATTCTGCTTAAACGCATCCTCCCATGCTAAACGCACAGATTTCCAATAATTTTTATTCTTATCCCAATAAGCATACGCAGGTTTAAAATCAAAATTCTGGACACGTACATATTGGTTTACACCAAACTCACGCGCGACTGGGGTCTGAGTCTTAGCATCATATTTAATATTATCTTGCTCATGCACCCAGCCTTCAGCTGAAATAGCATGCCGATTAACACCTGTAATCGTATCATAATCGTCACGTGTGGTCAGTTCACGGCGCGGTAAAGGACGATACGTACTTTCAGATGTCCACGCTTCTACTCCATGATTGGACGTCCATAAACCCAAACCTGCATAGCGTGGCGAATCATCAACCTGCCAAACCGTTTGTAACCACTTACCTTTACTCTGTTCAGCAGTCAATGCGACTTTTTGCCATTGATAATTGCCTGCATAACGCCATGTGGTATTGGGCTGATACTCCCAATCTTGACGCCAATGTTTAATGACATGGCTTCCCGCCATGAGTAAATGCTGTAGTGAAATTTTATTTGGTGTATTTTCCAATACCACTACAGTTTCATAAGCCTTAGAGAGATCTGGTGGTTTCGTTTCATAATTGGCTTTCAGAGCATAAATCTCTTCGAAACGAAAAGAAACTTGATACTCACCTGCCATTTTCAAAATTGCTTGATGTGCTTGCTGTTGTGTTAACTGTTTAAATAATTCCACAGACTCAACCTGCGAAGTATTTTGTGTTAATGGCTTTTCTGCAAACACTGAGCTACCCCCAAAAGCTAGAAGTGCGCCGAGCGCATAACAAAGCTTGTGATTCATAAATTCTTCCTAAAAACAATATATCACTGATTTAATTCATATTAATTTTTTAAATTGTGACATTCTTAAATGTTATGAAATAAGTCCGTGCACTATTGTAAATCAATATGATAATCATTACCATTACCATAAGTTAATAATTATCATTAGTGATGAATTCTGTGAATCATTTACATGCCAATACCAAAATTAAACCTGCAGCATTATTCACTGCAATTTTGACACTGGGTGGGTTTCCCTTTCAAAATCTCATTGCAAATTCACAGTTAGAAAAGCTCAACACCATTGTGGTCACAGCAACTCGTTCTGAAAAAAAATTAATGGATAGCCCAATTCGTACGGAATATATTTCAGAACAAGAATTAAAACGAACCAATGCCCTAACGCTCAAAGACTCATTAGAAAATATCCCAGGTATTTTGCTTCGTGAAATTCACGGGAAGTCTGGTTATGAAATTTCATTACAAGGTCTTAGTAGTGATCAGGTTTTAATTTTAATTGATGGACTTCCTCTGGCTGCGAGTACCAGCTCTACTGTTGATCTAGACCAATATCTTGTAGGTGGTATTGACCATATCGAAGTCATAAAAGGTGCAGCTTCTGCCCAATATGGTTCCTCTGCTATGGGTGGTGTGATTAATATCATCACCAAAAAAGTGGAACATGGCGTTTCTATTTCAGCTCAAGTTGATATCGGGAGTTATGGCAAACAAAATGACAATGGAAAGTCTTCATCCATTAACAATCATCATGAAAAAATTCAAATCGATGCTTCAAACAGCGCCTTTAAAGGTCGAATCATCGGCGATCAATTAAAAAATAACGGCTTTTCGGTAAATCCTAATCAATATCCCCGACAAGGTGATGCGCAAAAACGACAACAGTACTCAATGTATGGTGCATGGGAGCCTTCTGACCAGTTCATGCTCTGGGCAGATTTCAATGACTACACTGAAGAAGACCATCAACGCAGCGAGGTGTTCATTACTCCTAAAATGGTAAAACAGTACAAACTGGAAGATATTGAACGCCAACGTTTCAGCGCAGGATCTAAATTCAAGCTTTTAGACGACTACCTTTTTGACCTCAAAGGAGTGCATGAGAGCTATGAAACTACTTCGACACAAACCACCGATGGTTATCTATCTGCATTAAGAAATTCTAATCAAGAAAACACCCATTTCAGCTCACAGCTCAGCTTACCCGAGTGGCACCAACAAAATTGGCAACTTGGCTATGATTGGCATGAAGAACAATTAGAACAAAGTAATAATGGAAAGTTTGAAATGCAAGGCGGTAAAGTTTCGCGTGATCGCCACGAATTTTATCTACAAAATGACATCAAACTTCGTCCAAATCTCGATACTGTTTTAGGTTGGCGTTTTCAAAATGATGACGATTTTGGCAGCCACAATGCATTTAAGCTCAGTACTAAATATCGTCTTCTAGAAGAGAACGATTGGCTGGCAGATTTTCGTTTTAGTTTTGGACAAGGCTATCGAGTACCCAATTTAAAAGAGCGTTTTTATTCTTTTGATCATAGCCACCTAGGCTACATTGTCATTGGTAATCCAAACTTAAAACCCGAGTCTTCTGATAGTTATCAATTGGGTTTTAATCTGATCCAACAAGAAAAATGGAATGCTGAAATCAATGTCTTCCTAAATGAAGTTCAGGACCTGATTCAGACCGATTATGACAATGCCACTACAGTGAACGGCATTACCCAATATAGTTATAGCAATGTGGCGAGAGCTGAAACCAAAGGTATCGAAACCTCAGCGCAATGGTTTATTTCTCCCAAATTTACTTTGACAGGCGCATATACCTACACAGAAGCAAAAGATCAAATTTCCAAACGTGAACTAACACGGCGCCCCAAGCATATTGCTCGTCTAGGTGCAGATTATGCAGTCAACGATCAACTAGACCTCACACTACGTACTCGCTATCAAAGCTCCGAATATGGTGACAGTGCCAATCAATACAGCTCACCCGATTGGTTTGCGCTAGATGGCCAAGTCGACTACCAATTCAGCCCATATTTAAGTGTTTTTGCTGGTATTGACAACCTATTTAATGAACAGCGCAATTTTGATACCACATTTGATTATCGTCCCATTGCAGGTAGATATACCTATATGGGCTTACGTTTTAACTGGAACAAAAATCTGAAATAACCCATAAAAGGACTCACTAAAATGAAATCTAATCTTCACCTTAAAACAATATTCACTTTATCAACACTTACTTTATTACTTACAGCTTGCGGTGGCGGAAGTGGTGGTGGCAATGATGGTAGCGGCGAAGTCGAAAAACCTCCAGTGAATCAGGATCTTTTTACGCTTAAAGCAAAGCAATGGACCATTAGCCCCGCTACCAATGATGCATATTGTTATGATATCGACAGTCAAGCAGATATTTCCTGCGATTCAACCGATTGGGATCTAAAATTTCACATGGAGGCACCTGCACCTAAACTTTATACCAATAGTGGTGTGAGTGGTTCAGGCAATGGCGGTGCTCTATATTCACCCTTTAATGCAAATTGGGAAACGCTATCTAAAGAGTTAGATGCATCCCAGGGTGGCACAATACCAGCCTCTGCTTGGATTACTGATGGCTATAGCAATGCTTTTATGGACACTAGTCGTAGCTTTAACAGCTTCTTTGAATATAATTTATTCGATGATCATCGTATGTCACCCAATTTTAAAACCTTCTTAGTGACCACTGATCCTAGCAGTAAAAATGTTGTTGGTACTTCCGCAAAACCTGTTTTTGCCGTTCAAATCATAAACTATTATAAAGGCACTGCATCTGGCTATATCACGCTACGCTATATCAACACAGCCACACCGAATGACATTAGAGAAATGCAAATTGATTCTACAAATGGTTGGAATTATATTGACTTAAATACAGGTGTTCAAAGCAGTCACTCCACAAATACTTGGCAAATTGCTTTTAACCGCTATAACGTTAAAGTGAATAAAGATACTGCTGGCAGTAGCGTTGCCAATCAACCCTCTGGTTTTTATGACGAAAAAGGTAACGTGATCATTGAAAAATTTAAAAACATGAATACTTTAGAAGACACTAAAGCAGACCTAAAAGCAGCAGCTACGGCGACAGTTACAAAATGGGGATCAAATTTAACGACTTCAGTTTTAAATCCATCCGTTCAAGGCAACTATCCGAATAAGCTTTCTTATGGCTGGTATGATTATCATCCAACACTCGCTACAGCTGAAGCAGCAGGATTAAAAGCTGCGCATGTTTTAGCTGCCAATCCAAATGCTGCGAGTATCATTAGAGGCAATAAAGGTAATAGCTATGCTCGCATGCATTTAAAAGAAATTCGTTATGCCGATCCAACAAACAATAAGACTCCAACCACATGGACATTTGAGTTTGATATTCAGCCTGCGAAATAATGTACTCAAACACACTATAATTTCATGCAGAACAGCGTAAATTTTTAATGCCGCTGTTCTGCATATATATTTTATATGATAAGAATATGTGAATGATATTTAATACACTCTTTAATCACTCAAAATTATTAAATCACACACATGAATAAATAAGGAGTATTAAACTTCTTTCATATATCAAAAAAAGATCATTGAGCAGTAATAAATTGATATCCAAAAACTCCATTCATCGGGAAGAAAGTTAGGATGAGGAAATACGGATTGTAAGCTTATAATATCCAAACAGCTTATGAAGCAGATCTATTGAACAGTTTTAAATGGTTATACAAGAACGCTCCTCCCTCTTGGAAAAGTCTAGAATGAGGGAATAATGCTTGTGCATTTATGGTCAATATATGACCTATTAAAGCAGCCTATTCAAATCTATATATTTTTTTTACACTTAATAAGATTAAATCAGCATTTAAAATGTCAAATTAAAAGATGTATAAAAATTAATATATTGTTTTCAATATTAAAATAATTAAATGTGGCACTTTCTTCAGCATTCCCAATAAAATTAGCGTTCTCTTTCATCCCTATAATGCTGACTCAAAAATTGCTATCATCAACTCAATTTGTAAAATAGTATGAAAGAAAAGAAGTCGCGAATACAGTTGCTTACTATTCACCACTTCGATTTTTCTACCATACGATGAAGATTTGATGACATACGTATATATCATTTGAAAGTTGTATACAGAAATCGATCAGACCGATTCAAGCTAGATTTAATCTCTCCATACAACAAGATGTAAATTTAAATCCAAGATTGAATTTACCTAGGAAAATATATGAAAAAACTACTCGGAATGGTATTGGGTTTAAGCGTTGCTTTGGCAGGGTGTACAAAACAAGAAACACCTGCATCTGAAACCCAAACGGCTGAAACCACAGAATTACAGACAGTAACGATGGCTTCTACTGGCTCAGACGCTGACATCTGGAACTATATAGCGACGCTTCCTGAAACTAAAGAAGCTGGTATTCAGTTAGAAGTCAAAAACTTTACTGACTATGTCTCTATGAATACTGCGGTTGCTAACAAAGAAATTGATATCAATGCATTCCAATCTTATGCGTATTTAGTTGCATTTAATGCAAACAATAAAGATAAGATTGCGCCAGTATCTACAACTTATTTAGAACCGATGGGGATCTACTCAAGTAAAGTTAAAAAAGTTGAAGAATTTGCTCAGGGTGCCACGATTGCCATTCCAAACGATGCAGCGAATGAAGCTCGCGCTTTATTACTGTTACAAACGGCTGGCGTAATCAAATTAAAAGCAGATTTTAATCCTGCTACGGGCACTCCAAACGATATTACTGAAAATGCAAAAGCGATTGTGATCAAACCAATTCAAATGGCGACAGCTGTTCGCGTAAAAGATGAAGTTGATGCTATCGTTTTAGGTAATACTTTGGCCCTTGAGGGTGGTTTAAATGTATTAAAAGATTCAATCTTTTATGAACCAATTGACCAAAGCACAAAGTTAAACGTCAATATTTTAGCTGTGGCTGAATCTCGTCAAAATGATCCTGTTTTACAAAAAGTTGGCGCGCTTTATCACACGCCTGCTGTACAAAAATTTATCCAAGATAAATTTGCAGGGACTAAAGTTGATGTGAACAAACCGATTAGCTATCTTACTGAAGCAAAATAGTAATATACTTATTTCATCTAAACAGGCAAATTAACTTTGCCTGTTTTTCTTTTATTTAAAGTTCTTGACGATATGATTGAATTTAAAAACATTTCAAAACACTATCAGCTAAAAGGTCAGACTATACGTGCTTTGGATCAAATTAACCTTCAGATCCCACAAGGCAGTATTTTCGGCATTATTGGCTACAGTGGTGCAGGCAAAAGCACATTAATCCGTTTGATAAATTTATTGGAACGTCCCAATGAAGGTCAAGTCGTGATTAATCAAAAAGATTTTACTGCATTAAATGCATCTGAATTGCGTCTTGAACGTGCCCATATTGGTATGATTTTTCAACATTTCAATTTATTACAGACCAAAACCGTGGCTGCTAATATTGAAATGCCGATGAAACTTCTAGGTTGGAATAAAACAGAACGCGAAAAGCGTCTAAATGAATTACTCGATTTCATCGATTTAAAACATAAAAAAGATGCATTTCCAGATGAACTATCGGGTGGTCAAAAACAACGTGTGGGCATTGCACGCGCTCTGGCCAATCATCCTAAAATTTTACTTTGTGATGAGGCAACATCTGCACTAGATCCTCAAACAACAAAGTCTGTACTCTCCCTCCTAAAAAAAATCAATAAAGAACAAGGCATCACGATCGTTATGGTGACGCATGAGATGGATGTAATTGAATCTGTTTGTGATTATGTTGCTGTCATGGAACAAGGCAAAGTGATTGAATATGGTTCAACTTTAGATATTTTCAGTCAACCGCAACATTCGACAACCAAAACCTTTATTCAAACGGTTTTGCACCAACAACTTCCAGTTAATATTTTAAATAATTTAGAAAATAAAAATCACCACAGTATTTATAGTCTGCAATTTTTAGGTTCTTCAGCTCAAGAGACTGTTGTCCAAACAGTGATTAAAACCTTCGATATTAGTTTAAATATTTTATTTGCAAATATGACTGAAATTAATGGTTCGGTGATTGGTCAAATGTTTATACAACTTTTAGGTGACCCCGAAATTATTCAACAAGCCATAGCCTTCTTTGAAAATCATGGCGTAAAAGTTGAACAATCAGGAGTTCAAATATGAGAGAGAGCATTGTACGCTGGCTGACTGAGCTCACCGCCCCGTTCTGGAAAAGTTCACTTTCAATAGACCAGTTTGTGACAGCAATGCAAGAAACCTTACATATGGTTTTTTTTGCGATGCTGTTCGGAACAATTTGGGGATTGATTCAAGCGATTGTTTTATTGGTTACGCGTCCCAATGGGATTTTAACCAATCGTGTGATTTATCACACCCTTAACCCTATAGTTAATGCTCTGCGTTCTCTTCCATTTATTATCTTATTAATTGCCGTTATTCCACTGACCAAATTACTCGTGGGCACATCGATAGGAACATGGGCAGCAATCGTTCCTTTGACTATCTATATTGGTCCATATATGGGGCGTTTGATCGAGACTTCACTGCTCGAGGTGAATGAAGGAATTATTGAATCTGCGCAAGCGATGGGTGCTACACCACTACAAATTATTTTCAAATTCATCTTACCTGAAGCGCGTAGCTCACTTATTTTAAACTTAACCACCGCAACGATCAGCTTGATTGGAGCAACTGCAATGGCGGGTGCCGTGGGTGCAGGTGGTGTTGGTGACTTAGCTATTTCTTATGGATATCAAAGATTTGACAGCAGTGTGGTTATTCTTACTGTTGTTGTATTGCTCATCATGGTTCAGATTGTTCAATCCTTAGGGGATTGGCTGTCCAGACTCAGATAAATGATATTAAATTCGATTTATCTCATTAAGATATTCAAAAAAACTCCCAAGCCAATAGCTTGGGAGTTTTTTTATTCCAAGTCATTTTCAAATTTAATGGTTTGCTTGAAGAATAAAATGACTTGAATACAGCCTGATTCTGCGCAGTTAAGTCTTAATCAACCCAGAGCGCTGCAATTTTTTCCATTAAACGTGCACGTAAAGGTGCAGTTGGATTACACGGATTACGAATCGTTTCATTTTCATAAAAGGCTTGCCAGTCTTTAACCATTTGTAGCGTTGTGCCCTTCTCTTTTATATCCTTCAGGTCTTCCTCTTGCACATTATTCAAACGCGCCTCAGCACCTTCAGGTCCTGTCGCCCAACCAATAACATCCTGACCGAAATTTGGAAGACTCATATTATGAGGTGTTTTCGGTATCGGCTTTCTTTGAATTGCTTCATTCACTTTACAATCCGGATCACGCGCATAGTCCGCAGTCTTAGGTATCTGCTTAACTGCACAACCACTTAGACCTAACATCATCAAACACGTCACAGCTAAAATCTTATACATCGTTTTACCTTCATTATTTATACAAATTTTTAAAATGAATCACATCTTAAGATCCAAGCGATTAATTCATTTTAATTGCTTTACCTCAAATTCATTGCATGACATCAAACCCTACACATCGCTTACTATACTGCTGTTTGGACGACTGTTGATTTCACTTTTACTTTAATGAAGCTGATTTGATCATTTTTTATAAACTATTCTTATAAACAAATTGTCATCTGTGATTGGTGTTAAATTTTCATTCTAAGCTGCATATCACACACAAAACCTAGCCAAATGATTTTAAAATTTATACACTGCCATAAAAGGAAAGGATTGAAGCAAAATGCATTTTAAAATTCATGTTATTGATGTTCAAAATCAACTTCAAAACTACATTTGGCTTTTAGAAGATACTCGAACTCAAGAGGTCATTGTTGTCGATCCTACTGAAGGAAAAATCGTTCATGATTATTGTCATCAGAACCAACTCAACATCCATCAAATATGGCTGACACATTGGCATAAAGATCATATCGGCGGCGTGCCAGAACTCATCGCCAATAAAAATATTCCTGTTTATGGTCCACGTGAAGAAATTTCAAAAATTCCATTCATTAGTCATCCTTTACAAGAGGCAGAACAGTTTAATTTTAATGACCTTAAAGTCGATATCATTTCAGTGCCAGGTCACACACTTGGTCATATCGTCTATTTTATTGATGAAATAGATACCTTATTTTGTGGTGATACGCTTTTTGCGATGGGTTGTGGACGTCTATTTGAAGGTACAGCTGAGCAGATGTACCAATCCCTCAACAGACTGGCTGCCCTGCCCCCACGAACACAAGTGTATTGTACGCATGAATATACGCTCTCTAACGCCAAGTTTGCTCTACACATTGAACCAGAAAATAAAAAGATACAAATTCGTGCTGAACGGGTTGAAAAATTAAGACAAGATCAGCAAATCACCCTACCTTCAACCATTGAACTAGAATTAGAAACCAATCCATTTTTAAGAGTAGATAGTGCTGCAGAATTTAAGAAAATACGGGAGATGAAGGACAATTTCTAAATTAATCATCCTTTAAATTTTGGACAATCTTATTTTTAAATATTTTTAATTTTGAGTAAGCAATGTTTCAACACTTTAAATTTAGACTTAGCCTATTCAACAATCCAAAATATTGAGAGGCTATAAGTAGCCTCTTACAAACACTTAGCTTTTGTTTAAATAATCATCGTCTTATGACAATTAACTTAGCATTTTTACTTACAGCATCATTCTGTTACTCAAATCATCTAAAATTAATCCATCTCAAGGTATTCAAATTTCCATTTTTATTAAAATATAATTCACGTAAATTTCAATGAGTTATTAGCACTAAAAATTTTATTGATAACTTTTAAATCTCATATCTTAAATAATTTAGAAGATTTAATATTCAATTAACGCTAAATTTTGATTTGATTGCAGAATTACCCTTTAAAACTTAAGCATTGATCCCTATCTTATAATAATCACTAAAAGGAGTTGTCTCGTGAAAAAAGTTGTTAAAGCCAAAAATCTCATTGCATTTCGTATCTGGTTAGAAAAATTAGGATATTCAGTTAAAAACTTAACGGATAATCGTGGTTTTACTTTTAGCTTTAAGAAAGAATATGGTTTAGTCACTTGTGATCTAGCGGGTAATAATTTAGCGATTCAACTGGGTGAAGAGTTTGAAGATCACTTAAAAGCTTAATGACTTGAATCTTTTTAAAGACGATCTGCTTGTTGAACAGAATCTTGAAGTCCTAAAATAAAATCTGCAAATTTATAATTAAATATATTATGCCCAAGGATTTGGGCTTTTTTTATTCTTTTAAATACACTTTTTTCTGCTTTTTCTACTTTTATTTTTACTAGAATTTTATCTTTACCAGATTTTAACCAACTTCACCAAATCTCTACCCGCTTCACCAAATTTCTACCAGCTTCACTTCTATTACCTTCAAATCAATTTCACTATGCTTGAACAAGCATTGCAATATTGAAATTCTAATTCATGTAAAGCACAAATCACAGGCAATAAAAAAGCAAGGTCATTAACCTTGCTTTAATAATGGTGGGGACGGAGAGACTCGAACTCTCACACCTTGCGGCGCTGGAACCTAAATCCAGTGCGTCTACCAATTTCGCCACGTCCCCTCAGAAAGCTCTATATTAGAGTTCTAGAAAACTTGGCAGAGGATCAAGGACTCGAACCTTGACGAACGGTTTTGGAGACCGTCATGCTACCATTACACCAATCCTCTATTTAGTTTCATTCTAAGCTAAACACTGCTCAAATGAAATTACTTGGTGGGGACGGAGAGACTCGAACTCTCACACCTTGCGGCGCTGGAACCTAAATCCAGTGCGTCTACCAATTTCGCCACGTCCCCAATGGCTGTGTATATTATAGAGATCATCCCAACCTGACAAGACCTTTTTATTAAAAAAACACTCGTTTGACTAAATATGAAACAATTCGCACTTATATCGCTTTTACTTTACACATTTTCACTTAATAACTGTTTTAAATGATAAAAATTTATACAACGTTGACTCTTTTCTTTCGCAAGCATGCTTTCCAATACTGCTTTAAATCGAATAAAGGCTGCGGGTAATTCAACTTTTAAGTTTTGACAATGCAATATTGCCCAATCATAGTAACTTTTTGCCTGTAATGAATTTTGAGTTGCTTGTAATGTATTTTGAGATAACCACTGCAACCAAATGATGCCGAGCGCATAAACATCAGATGCATAAGATTTTGCATGCGCATGGAATAACTCAGGTGCCATGTAACGAGGGGTTGCTGTATTTTTTATACCGTTAGCTTGAGCAGGTTGATGGCATTGCTCAAAATCAATCAATACACACCGATTTTCAAAGACTCTAAAATGTTCACCTTTTAAATCTCCATGGATCAACCCAATCCCGTGTAACTTTTCTAAAACACTCAAACTCTCAAGCAATCTTTTTTTTACCTCTGCAATATCTATCGCATACGGATCTATAGAAAAGAGCGATTCGCTCTCAGCTAAAAATAAGCCCTGCTCCAAATAGCTTGAATCCAAACCACAATTCAACTGTGCATGTACAATGTTAAAGGGTGCTAAAACTTCAGGCTGTTGTTTAAAAATGATTTGATAATTCAAAATTTCATTCTGAAAGGATTGTTCATGCTCATCGCTATAGCCTTTCTTTTGTACCTTTAACCAGTAACGCTGATCATCCATTTCTACCTGAAAAATATGACGACCAAAATTCTGGCTACGTATTGGATTACAACTCTGTTTGAGCTGTGGCAGTATTTGACTGGGTATGAGTTGTATCGGTTTTAGCATTAATTTCAAAAGGTAGACTCGGGTTTAATCTCGCGATCAATAATTCTATGCAATGTTCAATGGTCTTGCCTATTCGCGCATGAGCCTCAATGCTTGAAATTTTTGACCATGTCGCACGCTCCCCCTCTCTTTGCAATATTTTAAACAAATGCGGTCGTGGGTTTTGCAGCATATATTGGTAGTGGCGCAGGCTACAGTGACCAATTATATTGACATCGCCATAATAACGCTGATCAACAATGCCATATCCGTGATCGAGTATACGTCGAATACTCGGCACTCTACCCATCCGATCACGAGTAAAGTTCATCACATCCATTGCAATCGTTTTACCATGTTTACGTACGATACGCTCTGGCCAGCTCAGTAGATCAGTTCTGAATCGTTCAGCATCATTTTGCATAAATGGAACAATATGCGGATTTACTTGGCTCGCGATAGTATAGTTAATATTATAAAGTCGAGACATTTTCTCTTGCGGAAAATCACTTCTGACGCTTCCATCAACCCAACGAATGCTCGCTAAATAAGGGGTATGAACACCATCATAACGCTTACTGGTGAGGCGAACAGGTGGAAATAAAATGGGAACAGCACACGATGCCAAGACAGCACTCCAAACCAAAAGATCTGGTGCTGTATATTTATTCATAATACGAGCATCTTCTTGAGCAACATCATACGGTGCAATACTGATATTAATATCTATGCCAGACTTCGCATAAGCCTCTTCAAAAGTTAGATCACCTAAATTTTCGATCAAAAATTTCTTTAAATATCGAACATCTGCGAGCCCACCATCACCTCGAATTAATTCTTTAAACTTTCTAAAATGAAAAGCTTCGCTATAAAACTGCTCACCTTTTAGTAATTCAGTAATTTCATCTGGCGATGAGACGCCTAACATTGCCGTCATCAATGCGCCTGCACTAGAGCCTGAAAGCACATTTGGCATTAAATCTTGTTCTTTAAGTGCTTTACACACACCTGTATGAAATAGCCCGAGGGATGCGCCACCGGAAAACATCATGGCAGGTTGTCCATAAGCCAATTTACAATTCTGAAAAAAATCTAATTTTTCTTGAACTGTTAATGCATCGCATTGGCTAGAAGCGATATACACCAAGCTTAGACTAACTTCTTCAATATAATCTTCAATAATTTTTTTAGTGCCAACATAAGTTTGGTTAAACAACATCGGATGCCCAATATTGGCAACGTCATGACTTAAACCTTCGCGCAGAATATATATAAGGTCAACCACTCGATGGCTTTGCTTATATCGTCTCAACATATTTAAACGATGAGAAATGATCTCAGCATCAAAATAGGGAGAGCTGTTATCGTATTTCCACTCTTGAGCGCCTGTTTCTTCATCAAGCTTTAACGCAATAGATTTCCACTCGTCATAACTGTCTGCTCGATCTAAATCGCGATTCATTTTTTTTATGCGATATGCCTGATGTGGGTTCAGATCATATGGTTTGGCTAAAATCATTTCACTTTTCCCTGAGTGTTCACATTGCGAACATTTATATTTGTTGTACAAACTATGCGCATAATTAGAAAAATAATCAATCATCATTTTTTTATTTTGATTGGCTAAATTTTTAATTCCATTACAATTAGTAAAATAAAGTTTTTGCGAATAGGTATTTTTTTGATTCTAGATTAATATACTTTTAAACAAGATAAATCGTATTCTCATTATGGCAATTGTGGAACTTCCAGATCAACTGATTCAACGCTTGAATACTGTATTGGATCAGCTTCAGCAGATTTTACCTGAGGCTAAGCAAGACATAGATTTTTCAGCACCTGCTTTTAAATGGCAAAATAAACAACTTAAAGCACTTCACGAACCTAAAATCATCGATCTTGAAGATCTTAAAGGCATTGAACGTCAAAAAGAAAAGCTCCTGCAAAATACTGAACAATTTTTGCAAGGTTTTCCTGCCAATGATGTTTTATTAACTGGCTCCCGCGGAACTGGAAAATCATCAATTGTTCGCTCACTCCTCTCCAAATACGTCGATCAAGGATTACGTTTAATTGAAATTGAACGTGATGATCTTGCAGATTTACCTGAAATACAAAAACTGATTCAAAACCGTCCTGAAAAATTCATTGTTTATTGTGATGACTTGGCATTTAACGCAGAAGATGAAAATTATCGAAGTTTAAAAAGCGTTTTGGATGGCTCACTTCAGTCTGGATCAAATAATTTTATTATTTATGCGACCAGTAATCGACGCCATTTACTGCCTGAGTTTATGCATGAAAATACACCAGTGAAGCGCGTTGATGTCCCACAATACACGGAACTACACCCTCAAGAAGCAATTGAAGAAAAGATTTCGCTCTCTGATCGATTTGGTTTATGGCTTTCATTTTATCCAATGGATCAAAATTTATATTTAGAGATTGTGGAACATTATTTGGCTAAGGAAAACATCAGCTTTACAGATTTTGTCCGTTCAGAATCTTTACGATGGTGCCAAGCACGAGGACAGCGTTCAGGACGCGCAGCTTACCAATTTTCTAAGCATTGGATTGGCTCGCAGCAGCTACTGCAACGTTAATCATCAAGATGAATAAGCAGACTGATGCTGAATAGTGAACGCTTTAAGTCTGCGAAAATCAAATCCTGCATTTGCTTGAGTTAGAGCATTCTTCTAATTCAAACTGGACGATATAAACAACGGTCATCCAACTAATTTTGATTTGTGCATATCTAAGTCAAGCAAAATGCTTCAAAATCAACAAAACTTCTTTGATCTTGAATATTGTTCATTATTCAGAGAACCTCATCATTTTAAGGAATCTCCCATGACCGATAATGAACAAACGATTATTTTGAACAAATTATACAAAGAGTTTTCAAGAAGCTTTGATCATTCTCTTGATTTTGAAAAGATTAATTTTAGAAAACGTCCAGAACTGTATCGTGTAGGTCAAGCTGAAGAAGGCGTGCTCGTGGTTCAACCCTATACTTCAGAAATTTCACCACTCTGGCAAATTGACAGTATGGAAGCTGCAACTGAAAGTTGTGACAAAATTTTTGCATTATTTTTAGAGTATTTAGAGAAAAATGATTTTGTCGGCGCAGATATGGCGAGAAAATTTTTACTTATGGGTTATACCCGTGCTCGTCGTTATGCTCACCACAAGAAAGGAACGCACAAGACTGGCCGTAAAATTAAAGGTGCTACTCCTAAAATTAAAGTTGAAAAAGTTGATCCCGCTTCAACTGAAAAACAGCCAGTCAGTAGTGCTGATCTTGAAAGAGCAGCAATAGCACAACTCTTTAAAGACAGAAAGAATGAAGCTCGATCTCATCCTAAATATCTTGAATTAAAAGAAAAATTTAATTTAATGATTGAGAAAGATGCTAACGCTTAATTTTTTTTTAAATCATAGAATCAATTATCCCCCCATGTTAACGTTTGACCCAAACGATTAATATTTAATCGTAAAACTTTCTCTTTAAATCCATGCTTAGCCTAGTTTATGCATGGATTTTTTTATGAGACACGTTCTTAAGACGATTTGACTACACATTTAAGCTGTTTTTCAGTATGGTGTGGCACTTTATTTGGCGAATGGATAAATAAGATGAATTTTCTCTATATGGCTTATGGCGTTGCTATTCTTTTGGCAATGATGTTCTGTATATTTATTCTCACATTCTGTGGAAACTTTATCTTAAGCAAAGATCAATTGAATAGTGTGATCACGCCATTATTCTTTTTCGGTTTAGCTGCAGTTGGCTTTTTAAACGCACGTAAATCACCTGATAAAAAAGCGATCAATGCACTCTTGTTAAACTTAATTTTAGTTGCGATCATGGGTGTATTTATTCAAATCAGCGGCTTTATACCTAAAGCTTTTAATCAGTTCATATTATTCAGTTTGCTCAGCTTAATTTCAGGTAGTTTGCTTTATTTTATCTCGATGAAAATAGTAAACACTCAAAAAATCAAACCAACAGTTAATCATTGATCTAGGGTTTCTATCGTTTATTTAACATCATGGTTCAATGAATGATCTTGTCTTTGCTCAAGCTTGATCAGCATAATGATGAATATCAAACTCATAAATGCACTCAATCGTTTTATTTTCACTTCAACTATTTGTACTTTATTTTTATATTTATTTGCTTGATTTTTAATCGCTTAATCTTTATATGCGGGCTCTTCATTTCATAGAAACCAAATGAAACACTTAAGAATAGGCATTCTCCTCACCCCTCTTTAGAAAGAACCACTGAATTTTAAATTTAATAGTTTATTTCAATATTTTCATCAGCAAAAAATCTAACTATTGTCTTTCTAATTACTTACAAGACAACAAACTCATTACTTTGATTCAAATTGTATAATCCTTAAAAGTCTAAGAATTGCAAAGATGGTAAATACAGAAAAAAAAGATATTCCTAAACGTGCATCAAGAGTCTATTCAACCAGTTTTGACTATTCACTAGATTTTAAAAAAATAGATTTTAGAGCGCGTCCCGAGCTTTATCGCGTGGGCCGTGGTGAACAAGGCGTATTATTGGTTGAACCTTATAAATCGGAAATATTGCCTTATTGGAAATTTGCTGATGAAGCTAAGGCGACAGAAAGCTCTGAGAAAATATTTGAACTTTTTTTAATTTATTTAAAAAATGAAGATTTCGTTGGTGCCGATATGGCACGAAAGTTTTTACAAATGGGATATACCCGCGCACGTCGATATGCCAATCACAAAGGTGGAAAGAAATATAAGGGTGCTGTTCCAGATGACAAAAAAGGTTTAAGTGGTGCACATGGCCGTGAAGAATTACCCAGAACTCAAGAAGATCCAATCAAAGCTGCAGCAGCTCTTATATTTAAGAAAAAATGGGATGAAGCAAAAACAAATTCAAAATATATTGAATTAAAAGAGAAATTCAACCTCATGATTCAACAAAAATAAAGCTTAAATTTCATCAATATATACTTTTTTATTTTATTAAGATTAATTTTGCTTCTTAAAGATAAAAAAACTCTACGCCATTCAATCAATCTTTTTTCCATAATTTTTTGTTTTATAGAGAGGACTCAGTCAACCTTAGCGACATAAAATCAACGACAGATGATTGTAAAACAATTATTTTTGATTCATAAATTCTTAAATTAACCAAACAATAAACCTCTTTCATAAATCAAAAAATGAATCAATAAGTGGCAACAAAATGATTTATAAAAGTTCCTTGTCTCTTTGGAAGAAAATTAGGATGCGAGAATATTAATCATGCGTCTGTTATGTGAATAAAGACTGATGAAAAAATCGGAAAAGATAAATTTCACTTCGATCATGCTCTAAAGATCTAAATCGCTGTAAAATAGTGCACTTTAAAATATAAATAAAATTTTGTTTTTTATTAAAATTAATATTTATTTTATGTTAATTTCTGTTAAAGTTTGACTCAAATCACATTGTGATTTTAATTTGTTAAATAAAACAAACTTTTAGTATTTAAAAAATTTAGAGAAAACTATGAAATTAAAATTATCTGTAATGGCAATTTTAGCTATTTTTGCGACAAATACATTTGCTGAAAAAAATACTGTATCTTTAGGATATGCACAAACCAAAGTCGAAGATGCTATTGATCTTAAAGGCTTTAATGTAACTTATCGCTATGCATTAAATGAACCATTCAGCATACTAGCATCAGCTTCATACCAATCTGGCGATGAAAAATGGGGTGATGAATATGGCAATGGCGAACTTGAGGTAAAATATATTTCGGTTTTAGCTGGTCCAGCGTATCGTTTGAATGAATTTTTCAGTGTTTATGCTTTGGGCGGATTTGCACAAGCGAAGATTAAAGATCAGTTTCTCAGTAGCAATGAATACGATAATTATAGTGCCAAAAAAACCGCTTTCGCTTATGGAGCTGGGGTAATTGTTAATCCAACCCCTACACTCTCAGTAAATGTAGGTTATGAAGGTACGACCATTGATTCAGCTAAATTTAATGGATTCAATATCGGCGTAGGTTATAGCTTCTAAACACGAGAATAGATATTTTTGTATTTAAAAACGAAGCAAATAAGAGATTTAAATCTCTTATTTGCTATTTCATCTCCTAAATTTTATTTTATTAAGTCAAACTTTCTTCAGGATTACTTAACTCTGTCATCGGCCAGCGTGGTGTCGTGGTGACTGCCAATCCATCCTGTTGACCTGCTTTTAAGCGTTGATAACCCGCAAATGCAATCATCGCACCATTATCTGTACAGAGTGCAGGCTCAGCGTAATAAACTGAAGCTTTAATTTTAGCCAAATCTGCTTCTAAACGTTCACGTAAACGAGTGTTCGCACTTACGCCACCTGCAATCACTAAGCGTTTTAAACCAGTTTGCTTTAACGCTTTAACTGATTTTTTCACTAAAGTATCCACTAACGCTTCTTGGAAAGATGCCGCGATATCTGCTTCACGTCCCTGACCTGCAACCTTTTTGAGTTGATTTGACACAGAAGTTTTTAAACCACTAAACGAAAAATCCAAACCTTGATGCAACATTGGTCTTGGAAAGTCAAAAGCCTTATCATTTCCCTGTAAAGCGAGTTTTGAAATATTTGGGCCACCTGGATATGGTAAACCCATCATTTTCGCTACTTTATCAAATGCTTCGCCCGCTGCATCATCAATCGATTCACCTAAAATCTCGTATTGACCGATCCCATATGCGGCCATGAGCTGGGTATGACCACCTGAAACCAACAATGCGACAAACGGAAATTCCGGTGGAGTATCTGAAAGTAATGGTGCGAGCATATGGCCTTCCATATGATGTACACCAATTGCAGGCTTATTCAAAGCGAAGGCTAAAGTACGACCAAACAGAGCGCCTGTCATAAGCGCACCCATTAAACCTGGTCCACGGGTATACGCTATCGCATCAATGTCAGATTTCTTTATCTGACATTGATCAAGCAACTGATTGATTAAAGGAATTAATTTACGCACGTGATCACGTGATGCCAGTTCTGGTACAATCCCACCATACTCTGCATGCAATTTAATTTGACTATATAACACCTGTCCTCTTAAGCCGACTTCACTGTCATAGATTGCGAGACCCGTTTCATCACACGACGTTTCTAAGCCTAAAACGATCATTAAATTGCCTTTAACCCATTTCAAAATATTGCTAAAGCTATTATAGACTTGTGGTATGAGATGTAAATGAGTAAAATACTGTCCTTCACTTGTGACTTAGCGCAATAGTGCGTTAAGTCTTATCCATAAACTAGAGGATTCTTCATGCCACAAGTTAAATTGAAAGAAGGCGAACCAGTAGACGTAGCTATCCGTCGCTTCAAACGTTCATGCGAAAAAGCTGGTGTTTTAGCAGATGTTCGTAAACGCGAATTCTACGAAAAACCAACTCAAGAACGTAAGCGCAAGAAAGCTGCTGCAGTTAAACGCTACCAAAAGAAATTGGCGCGTGAATCTGTACGTACTACTCGCCTTTACTAAAATTAATTTGTGACTAACTGACTGCTTGGAAATATAGATGACGACTTTAAAAGACCAAATTACTGATGCATTAAAAATATCGATGCGTGCCAAAGATATGGCAACAGTAACGGTTCTACGTGGTCTCCAAGCAGCAATTAAACAAATTGAAATTGATGAGCGTATAGAGCTTGATGAAAGTCGAGTTCTTGCGGTCATTGAAAAGCAAATCAAACAACGTAAAGAATCGATTAAAGCCTTTCAAGGTGCTAATCGACAAGACTTAGCTAGTAAGGAACAAGCCGAATTTGAGATTATTTCTCAATTTCTACCAGCCGCTATGACTGAGGAAGAACTTGATTCCATGATTGAGCAAACTATTCTTGCTCAACAAGCTACTAGCATTAAAGATATGGGTAAGGTGATGAATTCTCTACGTCCGATCATAGCCGGACGTGCCGATCCTGCACAGGTTTCATCTAAAATTAAAGCAAGACTTGCTTAATTCCCCGATTCTATTAAATTCAAAAAATTGTTTGATTTGGTCTATTTAGTTTTTGTTTTATAATTTTGTTTTAAAATAAGATTAAATAGCCAATATCTATTGTTTAATTTATAAATAAAATCGATTTATTCTAAAAATTTAATTTCTATTTCTAAAATTCATCTCTAGCTTAAATCACATTGAATGTTGTATTTACTGAGAATCTTCATTTCTTTCGACTTTCGAACATTCTCAATCACATCTTGTCTGGTCATTCGTGCATATGACAACGGCAATAAGTTACGGTTGTTATCCGTCAAAAAGAAAAAATCCTTGATATAATTTCTCACAATTCCACAATATTGTTGAGTTTGCTGCGGATTAAATTGCGTGGTATTGAACGGTAGTGATTTTAAAAACCTATGCATATCCTCACTATATTTCTTAGAAATCGTATTGAGTTCGCGTACGTATTGATCAGGAATATCTTGCGCAAACGTTTGAAGTCCAATCAATGTTAATGACATTACCAAAGCTATTTTTTTCATCATATTTTAAGAAGATTTGATCTATATATACAACGTATTATAAGCTCAATTACATTCAATACACTGAGTAAATCGTGTAAAACCTACGCTTATTTAGGGCTTATAACTTCAATGAAATCAGGTTGATCAACCTCATAAAAAAACTCAACAGGCCTTGGCACACAACCTTCAGTGACGCTCCCTAATCTTAGACGCTTGACGCCGGGAAGATCTAAGCGATAGGAATATAATGGGCTTGCACATTGTGAACAAAAAACACGAGCTTTATTTGGCGTATGAAAATATTCTTTTAAGAGTTGCTGACCTGTAATCAGCTCAAATAAATCCGTTTGAATGACAGCATTCCAAGCCATTATAGTGCCCTGCGCCATTTTACAGTCTTTGCAAAAACACAAAATGCTCTGTTCAATTTCACCATGATAGTCATATTGAACTGCACCACACAAACATTGCCCTTTCAGCATATGATGCTCCGTCCATCGTTCTGTGGGTAGATGACATTAACTACTTTATATTTTTTGTTGACGCTCACTTTGCATAACTTTTAAACGTAAATCAATTTTTGCAGACATTGCGTTATTATCTTTAGCCAAACGCTGAGCATGTAGTAAAGACTTGATTGCGGTCTCTTCCGTGCCTTTCCAATATTCTGCTTCTGCACGATAACGGAGTACATTCACCGTTCGTAATGGATTTGAGGTATCTAAATTTGCAGCGCGCTCAAGTAAATTCCAAGCCGTAATATCGCGCGTGTTTTTTTGAATAAATTTATTCACAATACGGTCAGATGCTTGAAAATCATTTTTCATCAAATAAATTTCCGCCAGCTTAAAACTTAATGCACGATTCTCGGGTACAACACGTTGTTTGGGTAAAATAGCGGCTAAAGCATCGTCGACTTTATTTTGCCCCAAATAAATATCGGCTTGAATTAAACTCAGCAAAGTGTGCTTTGCATCTAGCTTTTGAGCTGCATCAAGATATTGTTGAGCAGCTATATAATCACCACGTTTCAAATGATAAGCACTTAAAGCTAAAATTCCAGCAAAATTTTGACCACGAGCAACCGTATTTAACTGACTTTCAGAAACCTGATTACTTACAACTGCGGTATACCATTTAATAATATCAAATTCTTTTTGAGTATTACTATAAGGTACCCGAGGTAACTGATTCGCTCTCAATCGCGCCTCACTCATCCGTTGAGTCGTCAGTGGATGGGTTAACCAAAAATCGGGTAAAAAACTGATTCTTGAGGTAGCCCGATTCATGGTTTCAAAAAAATCAGCCATACTTTGCGGGTTATAACCAGAACCATACATCAACTGCATACCGATGCGGTCAGCTTCTCGCTCTTGATTACGACTATAGCTCAGCTGACGATCCATAACCGCAGCTTGAGTACCTAACATCAGTGCACTGCCCACATCACCGTCTGCCTGCGAAGCAATCGCGGCACCAACAAGAATACCTGCAAGCGCCAACAACCCCTGTCCCTTAAACGCTTCTTTGGATCGACTATAGTGGCGTTGAGATACGTGCGCGATCTCATGTGCGATCACACCAGCAACTTCGTCTAGATTTTTAGAGGAGGTAATCAATCCCGAGTTTAATGCAAATAAACCACCAGGCACGGCAAAAGCGTTAATTTGAGGATCATTAATCACCACAAGACCAATTGGTCGCCCCAATTGAGTTTGGCTCAAAATACGACTAAAGACCGCCATAAATTGATCTTCAAGCCAAATATTATTCAAGATCGGCATTTGTTTTTGAACCTGCCGATACACTTTTTCACCGATCATTTTTTCATTTTGTTGATCGATAAATCCAACTCCACTGGCAATATCAGGGATATCGAACTGAGCTAAATTCATCTCATGAAACTCATCCGCAGCACTATATAGAGAACTTAAACACAGGCTCAAGGCTAAGATGATTTTCTTCAAAAGTATAGGCTCAAAAATATGCTTAAACTGACTATAACATTGAAAATAAGATCAATTGACAATGAAGTGTTATCAATTATTATCATAGTTTAAAGTTTTGAAATTTTCACGAGAGTTGAGCAAAACTCAGCTCAGAATCTATCGCATCCATGATGAATCAAAACCAATATGAACTTTAAAGTGCATGAATTCAAAATCACATGATAGTCATTCAGCTTTAACATAGTTTTTCTTTAGAAAAACGAGCTAAATTAAACAGACTAAATTAAGCAAAATCATATTGATCTAACCCATGAAAATTTGAATCATGGGTGTTCAAAACTAAGCATGTTTGAAATTAAGCATCTTTAAAACGAAGTATGTTTAAAACCAGAATGTTTAGAACGAATTAAACTTAGAATTGACTAGATATTTTGGCGTATTCCCCTCTAAAGCATTCACTAAATTTTGATAAGCTAAATCTGCCATCTTAAAACGTGTTTCTTCAGTTGCTGAACCCACATGCGGTAGAGTAACGACATTGTCCAGATTAAAAAGTTCAGATGTTTGTAAGGGTTCTTTTGCGTAAACATCCAAGCCTGCCGCAAAAATTTGCTGAAATTTAAGCGCGTCTATAAGTGCTTGCTCATCTACAACTGATCCGCGTGCAATATTGACAAAAACGGCATGCTTTTGCATGAAACCAAACTCTTCCGCACCAATGAGTGCTTGTGATTCAGCATTCAAATTAACAGCAACCACAATATAATCTGACCGAGACAGTAAATCTTTAAGACTGCAATACTCAGCATTAAAAGCCTGTGCCAGTTCAATTTTTTCTTGACGATTATGATAAAGAATATTCATATTAAAGCCATGAAATCCACGTCTAGCGATTGCCGCACCAATATTACCTAAACCAATAATGCCTAAAGTTTTACCAAATACATCCTGTCCAAATTGAGCAGAACCTACTGTTCGCTTCCAATTTCCTTGTTTCGTCCATGCATCTAAACTGGTCACTTTGCGTCCAGCAGCCATCATTAAACTAAAGGCTAAATCTGCTGTCGTTTCTGTTAAGACATGTGGTGTATTGGCTAACCAAATTTTTTGCTCATTAAGATATGCGAGATCATAATTATCAAAACCGACACTGACCGTTGAAATAATTTTAAGTTGCTTTGCTGTATTTAAATTCTCTTTATTGAGTAAGCGCCCAGATCCGATCATGCCATCTGCATCTTGAACCTCATGACGAATTTGCTCATTCACATCACCCAATTTAGGATTTATAGAGACCACATGATATTTTGCTTTCAATTTCTCTAATATATTTGCATCGATTTGACTAAAAACGACAACTTTCTGACTCATTCTATAATCCCTTTATTAAAGCTCATTTTATTTCTGCATCATTTCCCATAACTTTCGCTTGGAAATAGGTTGCTCTAACATTTCTTGCAGACTTGCTAATTCAATAGATGATTGTTCCAAAATATGTGGCAATGTGCCCAAAAATATCATGCGTTTATCGCTGGAAATCGCGTCTAAGAACCCTTTGACATATATGGATGCCCCACGACCATCTTGCAAAGGCAACAAGGCAAATGGCCATTTAAGCTCGATGAGCTGTCCATTCACTGCGGATTGAATATTGCGCCATAACATGGCTTGTTCTTGAGTCAGCGTTGTTGCGTTCGTGACGATAACGCAGTGCTCGAAACTTAAAGCCTGTAACTCAAATGCTTCAATTTGTAGCGCAGATTTGGCGTCTAAACTTATTTCACTGTGGTTAGACGCAGCTGTTATTGGTGTTTGTATAGACTTTTCAAGCGCATGCTGTGTTTTTTCAAGTGGCTTAACGCGCAAACTCAAATCATGATTTTGAATCTGGCTTTGATCATGTTTTAAATGTAGGTCTTCAGAATTTTGTAATGTCTTAGATTCTAGGTCTAAGGATGCAAAGCTCAAATCGCTTGAAATTTCAGGCTCAGCTTGATCACGATATAATGATGTACTATTGTAGACACGCGTTTCTACACCACTTTTCGGGATCCATAAATCGATGCCCATAAGTGCCATAATACTACGCTGATGCTCTACCATATTCACATTCATTACATACGTCTAGCATTAATCGGGTCGGATATTCTAACGATTTTTTTTAGTCTTTGCTGAGCTTTATAGCTTCAGATCAATCATATGATTAATGGACAAATCCATCATATACAGTAATCAGTATAATATTCAATTCTATCCAAAAATATTATACATCAAACAATAATCACACTGTTTTTCTTATGCATTTGCTCGACAATTTCACTGCTCTCAAAGCCTAAACGCCAGTAGAGTAGTTCAAGTACATCAAGTTCATCTTGAGTAATTATACGGTCATGCCATAAACAAATTTCTGCAATTCCTAAAATACTTAAACGATCACGCAACAACAGCCCTGCGATATCATTCATGATTTCGCCTAAATCGATCGGCTCATCTGAAATCTCTTCATATAGCTCCAATTCATCATGACTTAATACACGCTCTAAAATACGATAACGTACCTCAAGTTGATTCGCACCATTAAGTTGCTGAACGTGTAGAAGTGCATCGATTAATCTTACAATTTGTGGTTTTACCTCTTCTAATGAAGTCGGTCTGTGCGCGGGAAGTAAATTTAATTCTGATTTTACTTTCTCGATCAAAAGCGCATCAAGCAAACCAATTTCACCATCTTCTTGAATAATTTTTGCCAACTTGGTGATGAATTGTCGTGCACTAGTTGCTGGAATATTTCCAAGATTATTACAAGCTTCATGAAATATCTGGATATGAACACGTCCATCGATATTTAATAAAGAGTCAACAATGGCACGGCTCACCTGAGCCTCAGATGGAATAAATTCTCGATATTGACGAATCATCAAAATCGCGATCATGACTTCTCGCGAGCCTGTTGAAGTTTGCATCGCACGCTTAATTAATTCAGGACGCGCCATTTGCTGACGTACCTCAGAATTGAGCGGCTTGATCGCATCTTTAATTGCAAAACTTATTGGAGACAAGCGTAATAATGGTAAGGGCTGTGGAGACATCCAAGGGTTATATTCTTCTGCGACGGACTCTTCTAAAGAACGCATTAAACTAAATAAAGGCTGGCTGCGTAATTTTTGTAAATTTTCAAGTTGCAATTCTTCGAGCAGACTCGGATTGAGATCATAAATTCGATCTTGAACACTAGGATGTATGTTCAACCAACTTTGTGGGCTTAAAGAGTTTGCAAAACACATGTGTGAAATAGATTCCGAATACTCACTATGTATTTGAGATCCTGCATGATGCACATAAATTCTTAATAAAGTTTGTACGTTGGCATTGTTTGCAAGTAGTCGTTTTGTTTTTTGATCATTATATAAAGTACGACCGCTTAAGCTGAAATATTTAATAAGCCGTGTAATCAAAACACCCAAGCAGCCAATCAGCCAAATCACTCCACCGATTGCCACATAACTCGTTTCCAACTTGTGACGAACCTGATCACCGTGGCGTTTAAATCCACGCTTGGCAATCTTACTGCCCCACTGACTCATGGCAATTAAGCCACTATATAAAATTTTTAATCGTGTATTTTCAGTCGCCTCACCAGAGAGTATTTGGTTAAACTCATGCCCCAACAGTCCATAGAGTTCAAGTTCATCTAAATTCTGCAAAGCTCCCCAAGTTAATATAATGACTGTATTTCTAGGGTGAAAACCTGCTGTTAGTGCATTTACGCCAATTTCATCTGGCAATACATATAAGGTCGGTTTTTCAATCGCAAAAGTGTGTGCTAATTTTTCAGTAAGTTTAAGTGCTGTATATTCTTCTGGTGTGTTATCAACTGGGCTCAATCGTCTTGCTTTGAGTTGCTTTGCCAATGTATGCCCGCCCAAGCGGAATACATAAAACTCATGTAGCGTTGACCCCCAAATAATTAAAAGCAGTAAGGTGACTAAGTATGGACTAAGCGCGTGCCACCAAATCGATTTTGCAGGATCAATATAAGAGACCAATAAGCCTAAAATTGTATTTAAAATTACGATTGCCAAAACGACCGCAAGCACACATAGACTTGCAGACCAAACCATATTCTTATTTTTAATTAAGTAAAAACTCATATCCTTCAATGTAAACCATCCTCATTACATTGTTTTCAAATCATAAATTAAAAAAGCGGGAAATACCCGCTTTTTTAAATAGATTCTACTGGTATTTACATTTCTCTAATGCCAGTCAAATCTACAGACGATGCATCGACATTGACATCAATATAACCGCCTTTCTCTTTTTTTGCAGAATCATTTCGTTTTTGCTCTAAGTCGTCCAGATACTGTGCATCAATACCGCCTGCAACATATATTCCATCAAATACAGAACAATCAAATTCACGCAAATCAGGTACTTTTTTGGTCCGAACCGCATCTTTTAAATCTTCCAAATTTTGGAAAATCAAACGATCTGCGCCGATCATTTCACGAATCTCTTCTACATCTCGATTCGAAGCAATCAATTCATCCTTCACAGGCATATCAATACCATAGACATTCGGGTATTTCACCATTGGCGCTGCTGAAGCAAAAAATACTTTTTTTGCACCAGCATCACGTGCCATCTGGATGATTTCATTACAGGTCGTTCCACGTACAATCGAGTCATCGACTAAAAGTACATTTTTACCTTTAAATTCAAGTTCAACTGGGTTTAGCTTTTGACGTACAGATTTTTTACGTAATTGTTGACCTGGCATGATGAAGGTACGGCCAATATAGCGGTTCTTCATAAAGCCTTCACGGAACTTCACACCTAAGGTGTTTGCAAGTTCTAATGCCGAAGTTCTTGAAGTATCTGGAATTGGAATGACCACATCAATATCATGGAACTCACCCCACTCGCACAAGATTTTATGTGCAAGTTTTTCACCCATTTTTAAACGTGCTTTATAAACTGAAATACCATCTATGATTGCATCTGGACGTGCAAAATAAACATATTCAAATATGCATGGACGGTATTCTGGATTTTTACTGCATTGATGACTAAAAAGTTGCCCTTCAGTATCAATAAAGATTGCTTCACCAGGAACCACATCACGCTCAACTTTAAAGCCTAAAGCGGTTAGTGCTACAGACTCTGAAGCCAAAATATATTCAGTACCCAGTTCAGTATCACGCGAACCCAGAATTAATGGTCGTATTCCATTCGGATCACGAAAACCAACGATGCCATGCCCTGTAATCATCGCAACCACAGCATAACCGCCTTTACAACGCTCATGTACACGCGTAACCACGTGGAAAAAATCATCTGCAGTTGGATTCAATTTGCCGCGTTTTTGCAGTTCATGTGCAAACACATTCAGCAAGACTTCTGAGTCTGAATCCGTATTCATATGACGTAAGTCAGTTTTGAATAAATCATCATGAATTTCTGCCGCATTGGTTAAGTTACCATTATGCGCCAAAGTAATACCGTAGGGAGAGTTTACATAAAACGGTTGTGCTTCTGCACTGCTTGAAGAACCTGCAGTTGGATAACGCACATGACCAATACCATAGTTACCCAATAAGGCACGCATATGTCGTGTATGGAATACATCTCTAACCATGCCATTGTCTTTCCTTAAGAAAAGACGACCATCATGGGACGTGACGATTCCAGCAGCATCTTGCCCACGATGTTGTAACATCGTTAATGCATCAAACAACATTTGGTTAACAGGTGATTTACCAGCTATACCAACTACTCCACACATAGCAACCTCGCAAAAAAGCTAGGATTAAAAAAAAGGGTTTTTCGTTGAGTGAGTTGAAGAGTCATCATCATCCACTGAATTTGCTTTGTTTGATTCTAAGCTTTTATTTGATTCAACAGATGGATCAGACTTAAATTGACTCATTGCCTTATTGGCAGTCTCTTTGGTTAATGCTGTGGCCATGGGGGCATAAGGCAATAAGCTTTGAATAAACTTAGATTGTTTCCAGTGCGGTGAACTGTCAACAAATGAACCTAAACCTTGCATCGTGATTAACACCACCAGTAAACCTTTTAATGTACCGAATGCGCCACCGGCTAAACGATTTAATGGGCCTAATTTCAAGGTTTTCAATAGACGATTTAAAAACGCAGTTACAATCCATGTCATCACCACGATTAACATAACAATAAATGCGAAGCCTGCAATTTTTTGAACCACTGGATCTTGACTTAGTATCGACATTGATGGGGCCACTAATGCGGCATATTTCGCGCCTACAATGAGCGCAAAAACCCAGCCGACCAAGTTCGCAAAGGCTTTGACAAATCCTTGACGCAAACCGTTGAACCCTCCAATGAGCAAAACAATCAATATAAAGATATCAATGGTATTCATAGAAATTAATTCAGGCTATCAACACAGTCTTTAATCAGCTTAGGACCTGTATATATTAAGCCGCTATAAAGCTGAATCAATTGAGCACCTGCTTGTTGTTTCGTTGCCGCTTGCTCACCTTGTAGAATACCACCAACACCGATCAATGGTATTTGATCTTTCAATAATTTTGAAAATGCAGCCAAGCATTGCGTACTCTTTTCAAATACTGGCGCGCCAGATAAACCGCCAGCCTCATCTCCAAAAGGTAATTCTTCTACACCTTCGCGAGATAAAGTCGTATTGGTCACAATCAGACCGTCAATTTTGAATTCCAACAATTGAGAAGCAATAAAATCAATGTCTGTTTCTGTTAAATCTGGAGCAACTTTTAAAACCAAAGGTACATAGTGTTGAAACTCTTCAGCCAGTTCTAACTGACGTTTTTTGACTGTTTCAAGTAATTCAGTGAGTGCATGACCACTTTGTAGACTACGTAAATTTTTGGTATTGGGTGATGAGATATTTAGGGTAATGTATGACGCATAATTATAGACTTTTTCAAGACAAATCAAATAGTCTGAAACCGCATCTTCCACAGCAGTATCTGCATTTTTACCAATATTAATCCCCAGAATACCTTTATATTGCGAAGCTTTAACATTCTCGATGAGTTTATCTACACCGTCATTATTAAAACCCATTCGGTTAATAATCGCATTTGCTTTAGGTAGGCGGAATAATCTCGGTTGCGGGTTTCCAGCTTGAGGACGAGGCGTAATCGTCCCAATTTCGATAAAACCAAAACCTAAACTGGCCAAGGCATCGATATATGCGCCATTTTTATCTAGACCAGCAGCCAAACCCACTGGATTCGGGAATTGAATGCCCATACATGTTACAGGTTTTGGCTCAATATTTTGACGCATCAATCTCAATTTATAGGAAGATTTGAGTAATGATAATGTTAGATCATGAGCACGCTCTGGCGCCAAGGAGAAAAGGAATGGACGAGCAAGAGAATATAACATATTCAAAAAGTCTACTGCTTTTTAAGTTGGCACATTATAGGCACAGAAGCTTGAAAAGACCATGCCTGTCATAGGTTTATTTTCACCGTTTAAAGTATAGTCGCGGTTAATTTAATCTGCGTACCGACTTTATTTAACTCAAGTTTTTCAATACTTAAACCCATTTGTGTCATTTGTGTGAGTAGATTCGCCAGTACAGCATAATTCTCATGTTCAGCAACAATTTGTATTTTACCATCGACTTGTTGCGAAGCAATAGTAAGACCTTGCTGCTGAGCCACACGTTGAACTTTATCAGAGGCAGATAAACCTAAATCTGAGGCAGGCTTCATGGTCACTACATTAGTTTGCATCCAATTCAGCGTTTCTTTAAGTTCAATGAGACGTTTCTGTTGTAAGTTAGCCGCATTATTCATTTTCCACAAGCCTGCGCCTACAACGGCAACCACGACAATAATGCTCGCAACAATCACCAATACACGTTCACGTAGCGACAAACGCATTAATGAATCACGTATTTTTTCTACAAATTCGTCAATTTGATTTTGTGCTTTATCCATGATTTTCATTATTGTATTTTCACCAAACCAAGCACCGCTGTTCCTTCAGTTTTCACATTCCCCAGCTCAGCTTTAAATCCTTGTTTATTTAATTGAGCAACCAAAGCTTGAAGAGCTTCCGCAGATTTTGCTAACAAATCCATATTTAAACCTGCACCTTCATAAATCACTCGATTTGCGACTATTTGGTGCTGTGAAAGAATGGGACCTACACGGCTGATTAACTGAAGTGCTTGAAGATCTGCAGTTTGACTCATACGTAAATTGCTTTCAAACATGCTACTTAAGTTTTGCTCAGTCACACGACTATTCGCACCAAACCAAGTTTTATATTGCTCGACAGCGACGATCGCTGTTTGATCTGCAACTTTTTTAAATTTTACCCATCGCATTAAGTCATAACTAAATTGAACCACCAATAAAGCAACGATCAATAAAGCACATACTTGCCAGTAACCAGACATCCAACTTTTTTGAGATTTAGCTTTGGGCAACACGTTAAAAGGATGTGTTTTAGATTGAACAGGTGGCTGAAAACTATAATTAAAATGCTGACATTGCGCTACATCTGCCACGCTCACCAATGATTCAACTTGATCAGAGCTAAGATCAAAGTGTCTATAATGATCAGCCTTAGGCAATACATTTAAATACAGCCCCAAGTCATCTACTGATGCACCATTAAATTCTGCATGGCGAACCAAAAGTCGATTTTCAATATTTGCAATAACAACTTCGTTTTGCTTTGGATTTGGCAGGATCAGAAAATCAGGTAACAGCGCTACCACTTTTACAGGAATCAACGTTAAAGCATGCTGCATGGTCAAAACACTATTATGAGATATACCCAAAAGTGTGACTTGATTGGGTGCTTGAAAATGCGATAACACTTTCATTTGATCAATTGGCTGTATCACGTATTCTTCCAACAAATACTTCAAACCGTCTGCACCCAGCTGTTTATAGTGTGCTTTCGTCAAGGTTTGTTGAATAATTTGCACATTCCGACTTGGGAAAAAAACAACGGCTTCCTCACCGTGATAAGGCTTAATTTCTTGAATCAACACTTCTAGCGTTGATGCCTGCATCCAGCTTTCACCACGAGACCATTGCCAAACCCCATTGGCTTCAGGCATCCATAAATACAACATTTATTTTATTCTGCCATGTTAATTGTTGAGTTATAAAGTTTTATTATACATTCGGTATAAATGAATGTTTTTGTGTAGATAAACCATTTGCAATCACGTCTTGCTCATAAATACGTGCTTCAGCCAACGCAAAAGAATTAAAATATTCTGAAGTCAAAATTTCTTCAATATGGGCAACAACATTCATATGACAGACGACTACAATATTTTCAAAGGGTAATTGTGATAACCAATCTACAGCAAGTTTAGCATCATCTTCTGGTTTTATTTTATCGCAAACCAACATTTCGATAGTCGGAAAATGCTCTCGAATATATGCAATCGTCTCTTGTGCGCGTAACAAAGTACTCACCACAAAAATATCGGGTTTTACTTTATCCGCCAAATAGAGTGCTGTTTGTTTCGCTTGCTGATGACCTCGCGGTGTTAACGGTCGTTTAGTATCATTACCATCAAGTGCGGGTGAAGCTTCACCATGACGAACCAACGTTAATTGCATCTGCTTTCCCTAAAAACTAAAAATCGCATTTTATTGAAAATATATGACAAATCATCAATGTGTTTCAAAAATATCATACTTTATTATGTGGTAAAACAAATTCCACATCACTACGATGACCATTTTTCATCAATGACACAGCGATATTTAATGGTGGTGCATTCTCATAAATTACTTCATATAATGCAGTGGTTATCGGCATATATACATCTAATTCCTGTGTGCGTGCATGCACCTGAACAATGGTGTTAATACCTTCGGCTGTTTGACCTAATTCTTGTGTTGCTTGCTCTAATGTTTTACCCGATCCCAATGCAAAACCCACTTGATAGTTTCGACTCAGTGGACTATTACAGGTTGCAAACAAATCACCTACCCCAGACAATCCCAAAAAGGTCAGTGGATTCGCGCCTAATTTCACGGCAAATCGACTCATTTCGGCTAAGGCACGAGTCAGAATCATACTTTTAGTATTTTCACCAACTTTATAAGCTGCTGCCATGCCCATTGCGACTGCATATATATTTTTTAAAGCACCACCTAATTCAACACCATGCACATCGTCACTGCCAAACACACGAAACAAAGCACTATGCAATGCTTGTTGTACAGCATAACGTACCAACTCTGAATCACTGGCAATAACAGTACCAGCAGGCATACCCGCCATAATTTCTTTGGCTAGGTTTGGTCCTGAAAGCACACCATAAGGAACTTCTGGTAACTCTGAACGAATAATATCACTCATAAAACTAAAGGTCTTTGCTTCAATTCCCTTTGTTAACGATATGACCGCTTGTGAACTGATAAATGGCTTAATTTGCTGTAGGACATTTCTGAATGAGTGGCTTGGAATCGCCACCAAAATAATATCGCGATCACGAACTGCTTTTTCTAAATTTGTTTCCGCTTTTAAACTCGCTTCGAGGGTGTAATCTGGCAAATAACGTTGATTAATATGCGTATTATTCATTTCTGTAGCAATATTTTCATCACGAATCCAAATCATCGTATCGCAACCGTTTCTCGCCGCGGTATTGGCCATCGCAGTACCGAAACTCCCCCCACCGAGAACAGTCACACGTAAAGCTGTTTTTTTATCTAAAACGACAGGTTGTACCAAATCTGAAAAATTTAATTCCGACATTCTTTTTATCCTAATGAACTCAATATATCTAATTTGATCTTTAACTCAATATGCGAAATTAAATTAACAACCCCAATGACTCACATAGGGCTGAGTATCTATTTCCAATCGTGGTGGAATTGCTTTAAATGCTGTACCAATATAGATAATACCTGAAATCAAGTCATGCTCTTGTAGACCTAATTTAAGCTTTAATAATTTAGATTCAACCAATGCCCCACTCCGCCACATTGTCGAAAAGCCTTGAGCTTGTAAAGACAATAAAAAGTTTTGGATAGCAGCACCCGAACTTAAGGTTTGTTCAAAATACGGTACTTTAGGATGATCGACAAAGCGAGTTACCGCCAAAACCAATAAAGGCGCTCGTAAAGGATGATTACGCACACGTTCAATTTGCGCCTGTTCTTGCTCACCTAAATCTCGAGTAGCATCCATCAATAACTCACCAAATACTTCCCGCTGCTCACCCTTAACCACAATAAAATGGGTCGGCTTTAAACGATGATGGTCTGGTGCAGTTAAAGCAGCTTGGAATGCGAGCTCGAGTTGTTCTGAATTGGGAGAGGGTTCTACCAAATGTCCAATCGATTGACGTTGATGAATATTGTCATGCACGATGTGTAGAGAAGAATCTGACATTGACGATTAATCTATTAAAAACTCAGTAAAGCTTAGCTTAGCACAAACATGAAAAATTACTCTAGCCGCGTGAAAAAGCTTTTATGCCCCTTCATGAATTGAGCAATAATTCAGCATAAGCTTCAATTTTAATACATTAGCTTCAAAATTAATCCAAACTAAACTCATAATCTACACATATCAATCCAGTTAAATGATCCATAATTCGAATCAAATAAGGAAACTGAAAACAGATGAATATGAAAAAAACAGTGATTACCGCAGCAACGCTTTTATGTGTTTTACTTTTTACAGCATGTGCTTCAAACCCAACTCAAACACTAGCGATTCAAAAACCCAATAATCAGTACGAAATTACAGGCTTGGGTAAAACGGCAATTATTGCCAAAAACAATGCCATTGCAGCAGCAAATAAAACGTGCGGTAGAAACGCTGCACCTGTGTTAATTGATGAAAAAGTTGAATACAGTGGCGTTTTAAAAGGTGTGGTTAATGAAAAAACAGGCCAAATGGTGACAGCTGCTGCCACTATTCTTGGTTCAGTGATTGGAACAAATTCAAGTATTGAGAAAGACACAGACTACCAATCTGTGATTACTTTCAGCTGTAATAGCACAAAGTAATTGACGAAATATTTTACGAATGAGCGAAAGTACTTTTCCAATAGTGGAATAGCCAAAGTAATTTGTAATAAGCGAACGACTTAAAATAAATCAAATCTAATGCAAATAAAAAGTCCCGATTGGGACTTTTTATTTAAATCTTAAAACAGAATAGAAATAGATCAGTCTATTCGATAAACAGAATTAGCAATAACCATCTAAGCGTGTCAATGGAATTTTTTGACCAATGGCTTTTTCAATTTCAGGAAGATAATACGCATCATCTTCAGATAAGAAGCTAATGCTCACACCCCGACTACCCGCACGTCCTGTACGACCAATACGATGTACATAATCATCAGACTGTTCAGGTAAAGTGAAATTAATGACATGTGAAACATTGTCCACATGGATACCGCGTCCTGCAACATCAGTTGCAATCATAATGTTATGTTGGCCATTTTTGAATTGATCGAGCATTTTGATTCGTTTGTCTTGTGCAATTTCACCCGACAACATTACCACTTTATAGTTATCACGCTTTAAATGATCATAAAGTTTACGCACCTGATCACGTCGATTTGCAAATATCATAACTTTTTCGATCGGCTCATCACGTAAAATTTCTTCAAGCAAACGATATTTATCTGCTTTTCCAACCACATATACACGTTGTTCAACATCTGCATTGGTTTTCTTTTCAGGCTCAATTTCTACAGTAACAGGTTCATGTAGCCACTGTTGAGCAAGATTCAGCACGTCATAACTAAATGTTGCAGAAAACATCAACGTTTGACGCTGTTCTTTACGCGGTGAAAAACGCACAATTCGTTTTACTGAGGGGATAAAGCCCATATCAAGTAATCGATCAGCTTCATCAATAACCAAGAATTCTATTTGATCGAGCCAAATTTCTTTTTGTTCAGTAAAGTCGATTAATCGCCCTGGTGTCGCCACGATAATGTCAGCATGACCTTGATCAAGTAATTTTTTTTGTTTATCAAAATCAACCCCACCCACCAAAGTGACCACATTCAAATCAGAAAATTTAGTTAAATCTTTGGCATCATTTTCGATTTGAATCGCAAGTTCACGTGTCGGCGCCAAAATAAGTGCGCGAGGCTCTCCACGGAAACGCTTCGTTTCAATAGGGTTATGCAATAAATCATTAATAATACTGACAAGAAAAGCGGCTGTTTTTCCAGTACCAGTTTGTGCACGTCCAATTGCATCGTGCCCCGCCAAAGTATATTTCAATACTTTTTCTTGAATCGGGGTCATTTCTTTAAACCCTAAAGCATCTAACGCTTGCTTAAGTTGTGGATGTAAATTAAGGGTTTCGAAACCAGATGACATATATACGCGCTCTACGGTCAGATATTTAAAAATTATACCATTATAAACAAAAAAACGCCCCAATTCGTCTAAATTGGAGCGCCACCTAGTTTATTTAAAAACTTAGGATTAGTCTAAAGGCTGAACTTCTTCAGCCTGAAAACCTTTTTGACCTTGAACAACGCTGAATTCTACGCGTTGACCGTCACGTAGTGAACGGTGTCCGTCGCCTTGAATAGCGCGGAAATGAACAAAAACATCATCACCGCCAGCGCGCTGAATGAAGCCAAAACCTTTAGTATCGTTAAACCACTTAACAACGCCTTGTTCGCGAGCTGTCATAAGTAAATCCTCAGTTGGTAAGAAAAGGGATCACCCGGTGTTGCAAACAGCAGAGCAAACAAAGTTTCAAAACATTTTTGTATTTCAAAGCTTGTAATCATTCTGTAAAACTATTAACAAAATCCCGGTTATATCCATTAATACATCAGATTTAGAGCAGGGTAACCCCTAATCTAACCGTCAGTACGCAACGAGCTTAACATGGGTTAAAAACAATTAATAGAGGTATTTAATCTAATTATTGAACAATTATTTGTATATTTATCACTCAAATAACAATCATAATGAGACTGTGTTCTATGATCATAAATTTATTCGATCAATCACAACAAATTTGTTAGAATACAATCATTAATCTATTACTTTGATTCAGAAATGACTACACCTATTGTAATCGATGCACTTGGAAAACCCTGCCCTATGCCTTTATTGCTTTTAAAAAAGCAAATTAAAAAAAATATCGATCAACATCAGTATTTACTCAAGTCTTCAGATCCGAACAGTCAAATCGACATTATTCGATACTGTGAAATACACAAATTTTCATGTCAGATGGAGAAAATTTCAGCGAATGAATTCCATTATATGATTGAATCTTAATTGAAACTTAGTTAAGTTACTTAAAACTAACCATGTGCAAATGTGGAATATTAGTTTACATTTCACTACCCAATTTTCCTTAATTATGAATATGTTTACCTTTAAGATGAAGCTATTGGTTTTAAAACTATTATCCTATAAGGAGTACTCATGACTGACAGCAGCAATCAATTGATGCCCCTGTCATTGTCTGCGCCTGGGGTGAATCTTGGTGCCTACATTAGCACTGTAAATCAAATTCCGATTTTGACAGCTGAACAAGAAAAAGAGTTGGCTGATCGTTATTATTATGATCAAGATTTAGATGCAGCCAAAATGCTGGTGATGTCTCACTTGCGTTTTGTTGTACATATTGCCCGCAGCTATGCAGGTTATGGCCTTCCACAAGGCGATTTAATTCAAGAAGGTAATCTCGGTTTAATGAAAGCCGTTAAACGTTTCGACCCAACAATGGGCGTTCGTTTGGTGTCTTTTGCTGTGCATTGGATTAAAGCTGAAATTCATGAATATGTGATTCGTAATTGGCGTATCGTCAAAATTGCGACCACCAAGGCTCAACGTAAATTATTCTTTAATTTGCGCAGTCTAAAAAAATCAAGCAAAAAGCTGACGCTTGCAGAAGCCAAATCGATTGCTGAAGATTTAAATGTGACACCTGAACAAGTAATAGAAATGGAAGGTCGTCTTACTGCCTATGATGCTGCATTTGAAGCACAAGGTGATGATGACGATGAGGGTTCGACCTATGTCGCACCTGCCCTATATTTAGAAGATAATCGCTACGATCCAGCACGTTTAGCTGAAGAAGAAGATTATGAGCAACAAAGCACATCTGCATTACATGATGCCATGGGCCAGCTCGATGACCGTTCTCGTAATATTCTACAACGTCGTTGGTTAGATGATGATAAATCTACTTTGCATGAGTTGGCTGCCGAATATAATGTTTCTGCTGAACGTATTCGTCAACTTGAAAAAAATGCGATGGATAAGATCAAAGTTGCAATGTCATCAAACTAAATTAGACATTATGATGTTTGTATAAAAAAAGGGCGATTGCCCTTTTTTTATACGTAAAATTCGCACTATTTAATTGTTTTAGATTTAGTCAAAAGTTTAAATTATGCTATGGTTAAGCGCAATTTCTTACCCTTAGAGGCTCAGTATGTGGATTGGGATTTCGGCACTTAATTTAGCACTCGCCGTCTTGCTTGGCGCATTTGGTGCTCATGGTTTGAAAGCTCATGCTTCGGCTGCTCAAATCTCTTGGTGGCAAACGGCAACAGATTACTTTTTTTATCATGCATTGGGTTTATTAGCCTTAGCAATCATCGCTAAAGTTATTCCAACACTTCCCATTAAACTCAGTTTCATCTTCATGCAGATTGGCATAATTTTATTCTGCGGCTCACTGTATGTTATGGCTTTAGGCCTACCTCGTATTTTAGGTGCAGTGACGCCTATCGGTGGAGCATTCATGATTGCTGGATGGCTCGTATTGGCCTGGAATGCTTTTAAATACGTAAAATAAATTAAAGTGATAAAAGGACGACCTGTGAATATTTTTTTAAATGGTGAATTGAAATCGACTCAGTCCCAAAATTTATTAGAACTTATTCAAGAACTTTCATTAGAAAATAAACGTTTTGCTGTCGAGATGAATGAGATCATCATTGCCAAGAGCAAACTCGCGCAAACCACGTTTTCAGAATCAGATCGCATTGAAATTATTCACGCTGTCGGTGGCGGCTAAACGGAGCAAGCATGCAAGACACCCCTCTTATTATTGGTTCACGATCTTTTCAATCGCGCCTATTGGTTGGAACAGGGAAATATCTAAACCTCACAGAAACTGATTTAGCCATACAAGCCAGTGGTGCTGAAATCGTCACGGTTGCGATTCGCCGGGTAAATATTGGACAGGATCCAAGTCAACCTAATTTATTGTCGGTAATTCCACCTGAGAAATACACAATTTTACCCAACACAGCGGGTTGTTTTGATGCCAACAGTGCTGTGCGTACTTGTATGCTGGCGCGTGAGTTACTTGACGGTCACAATTTGGTGAAACTTGAAGTCCTCGGTGATGAAAAAACGCTTTATCCTAATATTATGGATACCTTGAAAGCGGCTCGCACTTTGGTCGATGATGGCTTTGAAGTCATGGTCTATACCTCTGATGATCCGATAGTAGCGCAAGAATTAGAAAGCATGGGCTGTGTTGCGATTATGCCGCTTGGTAGCTTAATTGGTTCAGGATTGGGGATCTTAAATCCACATACGCTTTCGATCATCAAAGAAAATGCCAAAGTCCCTGTTTTAGTTGATGCTGGTGTTGGAACTGCTAGTGATGCTGCTATTGCGATGGAATTGGGTTGTGATGGTGTATTGATGAATACAGCAATTGCCGCTGCTCAAAATCCAATTTTGATGGCTTCAGCAATGAAAAAAGCAGTTGAGGCGGGCCGTGAAGCTTTCCTCGCCGGTCGTATGCCACGCAAACGAATGGCTAATGCCAGTTCACCTGAAACGGGTTATTTCTTCAAATAAAATTGTATATAATATTAAAGAGGACTCGATAGAGTCCTTTTAACTCTAAAATCAATAAATAAAAAACTATTCAACTTAGAAAATATGCTTTTTGGTATTGATCACTACAACCTAAAATTTGAAGAACAATACAAATGATTAAAAAACCAATCAAAGTAGCAATGACCTTACTCTGCCTTTGTACATTGCCATCACTTTCCCGTGCAAAACCATCACCAAGCATGACTAAACTTGTCCCAAATGGGTGGAAAATTTTATCTTCAAGTGAAGGTGATTTAAACAAAGATAATCGTGCTGACATCGCAATGATTATTTAAAAAATTAAAACCTGACGTGCTTATTAAAGATGATGATGGCAAAGCCATTCACAATAACCCACGTAAATTATTGGTCTTTTTAAAACACCAAACTAGATATCAGTTAGCTACAGAAAATAAAACCATTCCTGTTGCAGAAGAAAAAAACTCATGTTTAGAAGATCCTTTAGCTGAAGCAGATGGAATTAAAATTAATAAAGGTATTTTAACTTTGGAGTTAAGCTACTTTATGTCGTGTGGTGGTTGGGAAAGACCTCAACATGCATATACTTTTAGATGGCAGAATAACGATTTCCAGCTCATTGGCTTTAATTACAATAGTTTTTCTCGTAATTCAGGTGAAATGACCAATAAAAGCTATAATTTTTCAACATCTAAATTAAAAGAAATTATCGGTGATAATATGTTTGAAGGCGGAATACCTAAAACAAAATGATCGACTTTTAAAGCCAAACAAGCTTTTACATTGACCAATGTCAATTTCAATGATTTCTATAACCAATTTAATGATTGATATTCATAATATTGATTTTTTGGAAAATAAAACCACCTCAAGAGGTGGTTTTATTTTGGTAATGAAATTGATTAAGGAATTAAGCCTTCATCTCGCATCGCCACTTGTACAGATTGACGTGATCCAACTTTATTACGTAATGCAACCACGTGTTCATACGGCGTTAAATCATGTTTTATTAATTTAGACCAGTTGGTGAGTACGAAAAGATAAGCATCAGCAGGGCCAAAATTATCATCTACCAAATAATCATTGTCTGACTCAGAAATTGTTTTATTTATATACGTCAACAAACGATCAACTTCGGCATACGCTTTTGTTTTAGCGGCATCATCCAATGCTGGTCCAAAAAATACAGCATATGCATCATGCAACTCTGAGTTTAAATATCCAAGCCATTCTAAAACTTTAGCTCGCCCTAAGCCTGATGGCGGGATCAAATCTTGTTTCGGATCGTGCTGTGCCAAAAAAGGAAGAATAGCAACATTTTCTGTCAAAATAAGTCCTGGATTAATTTCTAAGGCTGGCACATATCCTTTAGGATTCACTTTATAATAATCTACGTCTTTCTCAGTTTTATGTGTTTTTAAATCGACTCTTACAAGATCAAAATCAACATTAATTTCATTTAAAATAATATGCGCGGCAAGTGAACAGGCGCCTGGCGAATAATACAACTTCATAATAAATCCCTATTATTAAACTCTAGTCTCGAATGCAAGAGTATTGAATGCGAAAATGTTGAATACGAAAGTACTAAATTCGAGATTCTACATACTTATCTCAATTACCTATCTAACTTACTTATCCAATTTACTTATCTAATTCAGTGGTCTGACATAGTTATCTTTCTTCGCTATCTGAATACTTGATGATCTCACTCTTTATGTTTTAAAACGCTTCCAAGCAAGTTGCAAGTTCTACCAACAATAAATTGCAAGAAAGCGTAAAATTTCCCAATCTTCAACTTGAATATTCAATAAAAATACTTCTTTTTCAAGTTAATTTTAACTACGTTTTTACAGTCGATTTGTTTTAACATAGCCGACTTTAAGCAAAGTGTTAAAGGTTTGGTGTGATTAGTCTAAAAAAAGATGAATGGTTGTCCAATATTCGTACAGATATACTGGCGGGTATCGTCGTCGGCTTAGCACTCATACCAGAATCAATCGCATTTTCAGCAATCGCTGGTGTGGATCCACAGGTTGGCCTGTATGCTTCCTTCTGCATCGCTGTCACGATCGCCTTCTTTGGTGGACGTACAGCCATGATCTCGGCTGCTACCGGTGCTATGGCTTTACTCATGATCACCTTGGTTAAAGAGCATGGATTGCAATACTTACTTGCAGCCACAGTTCTCACAGGCGTTATTCAAATCATTGCGGGTTATTTCAAAGTTGCGAAACTTATGCGCTTTGTATCCCAGTCTGTGGTTTATGGTTTTTTAAATGCACTGGCTATTTTAATCTTTGTGGCCCAATTACCAGAAATGAGTAAGATGGATGGTACTGCCTATTTATTTTTAGCTATAGGTTTAGCAATCATTTACTTATTCCCCTATATTCCAAAAATTGGCAAAGCCATTCCCTCTCCTTTGGTCTGTATTATTGTATTAAGCTTGCTTGCACTGGGTTTAAGCACCGACATGCGTACGGTCAGTGATCTAGGAAACTTCCCTGACACTTTGCCTATTTTCATGATTCCTGAGATTCCTTTTAATCTTGATACCTTATTTATCATCCTACCCTATGCGATGACTTTAGCGACAGTGGGCTTACTTGAAACGATGATGACCACAACGGTTATTGATGAGGTTACGCAAACCGAAGGTGATCGTCATAAAGAATGTCGTGGACAAGGCGTTGCCAACATTGTCAGTGGATTTATGGGTGGTATGGCAGGTTGTGCCATGATTGGGCAATCAATCATTAATGTCAGCTCAGGGGCACGAACACGCTTATCTACACTCGTCGCAGGTGTCTTCTTACTCTGTCTGGTTGTATTTTTTAAAGATTGGTTGGCTTATATTCCAATGGCAGCACTGGTAGCGATTATGATCATGGTGGCATTCACTACGTTTAATTGGGAATCAGTCAAAAACTTCAGTAAGCATCCAAAGCAAAGTAATATTGTGATGCTCACCGTCGTGATTATTGTTCTTTCTACCCACAATTTGGCTTTAGGTGTGATTGCTGGCGTTCTCCTTTCGGCTTTATTCATGATTAATAAATTGGAAAGTGAAGTTAAGGTTCAGTCAGAGCTTGAACACAATAAAAGAGTCTACGTAGTGAAAGGTCAGATTTTTTTTAGTAGCTCAGATAAGTTTTATCGTTTCTTTGATTTTAATGAAAATATAAATACCGTTGAAATTGATCTAACACATGCGCATATTTGGGATATTACCTCAGTAAATATGTTGGCAAATGTTGTTTCTAAATTCGAATCAAAAAATATTCATGTCAACGTGATTGGTTTAAATGAAGCGAGTAGCACTCTGATAGAAAGATCCTAATTCCTGATTTTTTTAAGTATTCATTTGCTCTTTTTATTCAATAAAAAACCCAGTCAAGATGACTGGGTTTTTCGATTAATTTGCTAGATTAAAAACGGAACAATAACTTAAATAAACTCTTAATTCCGTTGAATATCGACTTCACAATATCTACAACCACATTGACGATTTGATTACCGAGCGATTGTTCTGGTGGTTGATTTGGATTTGATGGATTGGTTGGGTTGCTTGGATTATTAGGATCCGTCGGCTCAATCACAATCGGATCAAATAATTCAAGATCTACAATAATTGGATCATGATCTGAAGAACGATATGCATCATCAGCATAAAATAACGCTTGTTGTTCAGCTGTTTTATATTCGTTGTTGTAGTCTAAATTGGTTGGTTCATCTGCATTGATATGCCATGCAAAGGTACGTTTAACCAGCGGATATAAATTTGTATCTGCAATGGCATGATCCAAACTACCTGCTCCGCCATAACCCTCTTTATTACTATCTACACCAAAGACATAGCTGTAAGCTTTTTCACCTAATCCTTTGACTTTATCAGCTAAAAGATTGATGTAGTTCGCACGCTCTAGAGCCAATATTGGTTCTTCTTTCGCATAACTATTCAAATCACCCATCAATAGCACATTCGGAGTACCTTCAACTTGGGTTGGATTTTTTGCTAACCATTGCATTTGTTTTTCTACAGCAGTTAAACGAGTTTTATTCCAACAGCCTTGACCATCACCCTGATCTGCGTCTACAGATGTTGCATTACTTGGGCAACTGCCTTTAGATTTCAAATGATTCGGCACTACCGTAAATATTTTGCCACCTTTTAACGCTTGGAAACTTTGTGCCAAAATAACGCGATTCATATTGGTTTGATCATCAAAAATAGCCGCTTGATTAATCGGTTTTACGCGCGAGCTATTATAAATAATCGCGACAGCAATCGCATCACTGCCCAGTTTATTGCTATTCGGTGGAATCACATATTTCCAATTTGCACCCAAAGCTTTGGTTAAATAGGCAATTGCACTGTCTTCGCCATAACCATTGTTGGCAATTTCCATCAGACCATAGACATCTGCATCGATTTCTTTCATCGCACTGACAATTTTTGCATGCTGCTTATCAAATTCAGCTTGAGTCGTCGCACCGCGCTCTGTTGGGAAACCTTTTGCTGCGCCATTGTCATAATTGAGAACATTGAAAGCCACTGCACGAATTTGATTGGCATCTTTTTTCAGAACGTTCGGACGAGGATTCGTCGCTTCAACTTGAATTTTAGTCCGTTCTGCAATCGGTTGAATACGCCATGAATTAAAGCGATATTCTAAAATCCCTTCCACTTGCTTGACTTGATCGCCTGCACGTAAGGTGTTTTTCGCACTAAAATTCTGGGGTAACAACGGCGTTAAGTTTTGACTGTTATAGCCATCATCTAACTCAATTTTAGATCGTTTATTTTGTTCAGCTAAAGCCTTCGCTTCATTTGACAATGCAGGAAATAAGTTGGTTGGCATATACAAACGCCCCAAACTTAAAGACAATTGTCCATAACGTCCATAATTATAGTTTTCACTGACCGTCAAGGTTTGTGGCATTTTCACCAACATACCTTGGTATCGTTTAGGTGCATTACCTGTGCTCGCATCTAAACTTTCGAAGGGCAAGGTCACTGATATCGGTTGAATCCAGGTACTTGCTGAAGTATTACAGGTTTGGATATTGGCATTAATTTGATCCAGCTGTAATTGATTTTGATATTCAGTCAATCGACCATTCAAAATCACCTCTTCGCCGACCTTACCACCTGTCACATTACTGCTCGATGGAATATAAACAAAAATCGCATTACTTAAATCAGGCTTCGCTTTTGAATCAGGTGTTTGTACATAGAAACCTGAAAAACCATTGCTATAGCGATAATCCGCAGTAATAACACCACGTACTGTATAGTTCTGACCTTTTGTCGCCTTGTTTAAATCAGCAATAGCAGTATCGGATGCGCTACAACTTACAGGCGGTTGAACAGGTGTTGGCGTATTTGAAGTCAACAAATAGTTTGTGAATGCATTACGATCAGACCACTTTTCCCATCCACCCAAATCAAATGCGGCAGTTGGATCAATCGAAGATACAGCATTCGATAAAGTCGTTCGTTTAAAACTGTTACCCTTGGTTAAACCATTTGACCAACCATCGCCAGGATTATCACCCACAGCGCCAAAACGGTCTACAGCTACGCCATTGTGGTAGAGCACCAATGCATCATTACCATTAAAAGCTAGATTAGCCTGTTGCTGAACTGCAGTACCCAATTCCGTTTTTAAAGCAGAATGTCCCACCAAATAGCGTGATTGACTATTCAACTGACCTTGTAATGACACCGTCAAATTGGGCTGTGTTGCGCCATTCGGATATTGGCGAATTTCATAGTTTGCTAAATTGGCAACTGTATTGTCAGGGTTATAGATTTCTAACCCTTTTTTATTCGAGTTACCATCGATGTATTGGCTAAACATCAATTCTGCATGCGCCGAAAAAGAACACCCCGCAAGCGCAATACTTAATACTAAAAGTTGAGGATTAAACATTTTCATAATTTTAAACTTGATTATTTATTGTTCTTTTAACATAAGACCCAAGCATGACATTTACATGAATAGATCATGACAATTTTACTGCATTTTGCTATTAATTCAGTGACAACAATACAGAGTTTTATTCAAATAAGTTTGACTTGTAAGACTCAGGTCTTAAAATACCGCATTCAAATTTATTTCATTTGCCAAAATTATGTCGAACGAACCATTAAATCCGCAAGTTGTAGAATTAGACAACTTGAACGAGCAACGCGAAATTGTCACATTCATGCGCCGTTCATCTCCTTTGAATACTTCACAACGTACTGCGCTTGAACAATATGGTCACTTAATTTTGGAATATCCTGTTGGTGACTTACGCCAACATTTTGAACACCCTGAACGACCACTAACCGTAGAGATCGGTTTTGGTATGGGGCGCTCTTTGGTGTTGATGGCAAAAGCCAATCCAGAACGTAACTTTGTAGGAATCGAAGTTCACATTCCAGGTATTGCACAATGCGTATATGAAGCAGGTATGGCTGAAGTCACGAACTTACGTCTACTCGATGCTGATGCGATTCAAGTGCTTCGTGAAATGCCAGATAATAGTATCAATGCCATTCAACTGTATTTCCCAGATCCTTGGCAAAAGAAACGTCATTTCAAGCGTCGTTTCGTGTCACATGACCGTATGCCATTGGTTGAGCAAAAGTTAGAAATGGGTGGCACATTCCACTCAGCAACAGATTGGGAACCGTATGCAGAATGGATGCTTGATGTATTAGACAACCGTCCAAATCTTGAAAATATTGCGGGCAAAGGAAATAGCTATCCACGTCCTGATTGGCGTCCACAAACTAAATTTGAACGTCGTGGTTTAGAAGAGGGTCATAAAATCAATGATTTCTACTTCAAGAAAATCAATTAATAAATGATGATTTAATCACATAAATTTAAAAGTAAAAAACAGGGCGATATGTCCTGTTTTTTTTGATCCTTAGATTCTTAATTATTGATTTAGATGTTGATTCATTTTTATAACGTTTATTATATGTTTAGTGCTGAATATAAAGATTGGCTTTGTTGATTGTTAGTCAAAGCTTGAAACCTATTTTTTTAATCCATCTACGTTATTCAAATTGACTATAAATCTCTTTCATAAGTCGAAATATGATCATCGAGTGGTCATAAATTGATACGTAAAAATCCCTTCTCCCTTTGGGAGAAGGTTAGGATGAGGGAAAATTCATGATGAGTCTGTTGTATGAATAATGACTTTTGAAAGAAGTCGTATTTACACTGAATATAAAAACTGAATATAAGATTGAAACAGAATCCTTAAAATACGTATTCCTCTTTCAGCCAGCAAACGTCTAAGCATTCTCTACAAGTTTATCATTTCAATCTTTTTAGCTCGCTTTCAACTCAAATAAAAATGATTCAAAAAGTTAATCCATTGCTATGACTGATCATGTCTATTAATGATGCTTTGACTTAACAAGCCATAGATCTGTTTTAAGTCCTCTCTTTTTGCATCCGCCAACATCTGTGTATGCATGTTGATAATATTTTGATCCCCACGCACTGCAGGTCCTGTTTGCATCAACTTTGGATCACTTTGTGTCACTTTATTTGCAGTTTCTAAAATCAAGGGATAGAGCAAACTAAAATCAACCTGCTTTGCATCAACAACCTGTTTGGCCATGTCGTAGCAATAGTTGGTGAAATTAGATGCAAATACTGCAGCCAAATGTAAGCTTAAACGCTGTGCAGAATCATACTGATATACTCGCTGAGTTAAACTTTCCGCTATGTTTGTTAGCGTGATTGCATCCATAGCTTCTATGGCTTCAATAAAAATAGGCGTGTTCGACCATTCAACATCCCGTTCAAAACTAAACGTTTGCAACGGATAAAAGACACCTGAACGCTGATGGTGTTCAGTTAATATATTGAGATTGGTACTGCCTGATGTATGAACAATCAATACATTTTTTAATATTCCACTGAGGGCAACAATTACATCTGCGATGGCCTGATCACTCACCGCAATAACCGCCAAGTCGATGTCCGAATGAAGCTGATTTAGTACATGCTTTGCTTGCGCACCGACCTGTTCAGCCAAGTTCACGGCATGTTTTAAGTCTCGACTCCATACGTCTACAATTTCATGTTCTCGCTTTAAAGTTCGTGCCAAATGAGTAGCGACACGACCTGCTCCAATGAAACTGATCCGCATGTGTTTATTTCCTATTTTATTGCTTATGAATTTGCGCTTAGCATGCCAATAAAAAAAGGACGAATCAATTCGTCCTTTAAATTTAAATCTGAATAATCAACAAATAATGAATGATTACGAATTTATTCAACAAAATGCTCAAATTAAGCAGAATATTCAAATATTAATTAAACACATTGTTCAGGTAGATGATGCGTTCATTCGTCCGTTGGACAAAGCAATTTTTATACTGCATTTCAGCATTTTTTGTATGCATTGATTCATCCCAATAATCCGCTTGCTTCTGATACGTCTCACGATCATTTTCAGAAATTTGATGAACGCGTTTTTGTGAAATGACTTTACAATCTACATCACGCTTTTCAAACCATTCAGCCTGAACTTGTTTCAGCTGCGTTTTTTGTTCTTCACTGAAGCGATCCCATGTTTGATTGAGGCGTTCGACTACTTTTTTCTGATCATCATCTATTTCTTTATTACGAATATTCATCGCTATTAATGCCAATTCAGTCTGTGCTGCATTTTTAACACTAGCGACAGTTTCACGATCACGCATTTCTTGATTTTCTTTAACGTAAGCTTCATATTGCACGGCTTTAGTGCTGATAGAAACAACGGCTCTAATGACTTCATTTTGATGTTCAGCATTTAAGCTAATGCCTTCTTTATCGGTCTTAACCACATCAAATTTAAATTTACCTTTAACTAAGTCATTTTCAATACTGAGTGGCGCTTCGTTTGCTTCTAAGTAATCATTTAGAGTTGCATGACCACCTTCCTCTTCACAATGGTCACATTGCGCACCTTGTTCCAAATATGCATTTTCAGCACGCTTTTGTAAGCCTTTCGGAAAATTCACCACCACTTGGCCTTCACATTCTAGCTGTGATGTTGCTTTAGGATCTTGAGTTATCGTACGAATATTTTTAATTTCAAATTTCAAACTATCATTAATTTTTTTAAGCAAAGCTTCATCTGCTTGATAATAACGAGAAGCTCTTAAACTCTTATCAATTTCTTTTAAATATTCTTGTTTTAAGAATGTTTGTAAATTATTCACATGATCCTGATTGGTACAACTCCAATCCGTATTTTCTGTGAGTACAGCTTCATCTTTTTTGAACTTGAATTTATCACAGCCTGAAAGTGATAATGACACTGCGACTGCACCAATAAATAATAATTTATACATAGAGTTAACCTTATTCTGATTATTTTATATATTTTAAACTTGAGCATTATTTATTCTTTTACATATTAAATCAACAAAGCCTCAAAAATGAGGCTTTGTTGAGACACTTCAATGAAAATTTAAATACGTTTTAGTTCACTTTTTCAACACCATCTGAACTCACTTTACGTTCAACGCCTGTTTCAGTATTGGTCACAGAAAACTCAATTCGACGATTTTTAAATTTACCTTCTTCTGTTGAATTATCTGCTACAGGATGGTCTTGACCATAACCTTCAGGTTTTAACTTACTTTCATCAACGCCTTTGGAAATCAAATAATCGACCACTGACTGCGCGCGCTGTTGCGACAAAACTTTATTACTTTCAGCAGAACCGACGGTATCAGTAAAACCTTTAACGGTAAGATGCACATTCGGTACACGCTTGATCAAGGTTGTCGCTTGATCGAGTACTGTTTTATTTGCCTCTGGAATTTCACTGGAAGCCGTTGCGAAATTGATGATTTGTATATTTAAGGCTTCTGCAATATCCAATGGTTTGACTTGATCAGGATTAATTTTTGCCAATGCTTTTTCTGCTTCACTGATACTACTATCTACTGCTTGGTCCATATCAACCGCTTTTTGAACATTGACATTTAGATTGGGAACTAAGGGTGTAATTTGAGCTGCCAGATTTTGCAGTGCTTGCGCATCTGTACCTTGCAATAAAATTTCATTCCCTGTCCACGTTAAAGTCGTATTCGGTAATCCTTTCACTAAATTCAAAATACTCGACAAAGCATTTTGATCAATCAGTTCAGGTTGATACTGCTGACTTGAGTCGATACCACACCCAATTGGATGGTTAAACAACTGTTTCACTTCCGTTTGAACAATGTCGGTAAAGCTTGGATTACCAATATGTGCCTGACAATTCACTAAACTTCCAGCGGCATCTGTCGTTAGCTGAAACAATGCAGGTTGCGCATTAGCGTTGGTCATCACTGATTGATCATTTGCGGAATGGACTTGTTCTTTGTTATTGCAATAACGTAAAAACAAAACCACCAATAATGCTAAAACGATCAATGCGATCAAAGGTAACCATAACTTCGATTTCTCTTTTTCCGGTTCTGGCGGCGGTGTTTGCTGAATAGGTGGCGCAACATATGAGGGAATAACGGTCGCTGTAGGATCTATAGCCGTATTTGCGGCCAATGCTCCTGATGTTAGACCGATACCTAGCCCACCTAGAATAGATGTAGCCCACAATGGTAAAGCTGTACGAATGGAATCTGCATGCTGCCCTAGAAAATGCGCAATCGTATGCTCATCATTACTACCAGCCAAGTCTTCTAAAACACCTAATGTTGGTGCAATAGAATAATTTAACAAAGTTTCCGTTTTTTCTTTTGATACGCCTGATAAAGGTTGATGGATTTCATCAATTAAATGAGTTGCAGCAGAAGGCTCATTTAGGAATAAATCGGTCACTCTTGGATTCAAATTATTTTGTAAAGATGAAATTAAGGTCGGATTATTTTTGAGTAAAGACAGCAAAATTGGAATAAAATTTGATATTACAGTGCTGTTTTCATTGAATAAATTTGGTTCTTGAGATAATGATTCTTGATTTAAAACGATGGGAATAACACGGTCTTTTAATATTTGGATTAAATCCATGTTGAATGCTCCTGTTATTAGTTTGGTTATATTTACTTTTTTTTATCTCGCAAGACTTATACTAAAAGCTATTAAAGCTAAGCTTGATTGTATTTATGTATAGTTTTTATCCAGTATGAGTTCGTTCGTCTAAAAACCTTTCATTAACAATCCACTTATTAATAATAAAATTTTAAACGGGCATTAAAAAAGCCAGCCGAAGCTGACTTTTGCTTTCATTACACTTTTGCTAAGCAATAAAAACGCGCTGTACTTTGCCTTTTACTTGCGTGCCAATTAACGGCGTATTTTTACCCTGAGATAAAATTGTGTCTTTAGCCACAGTCCACTCAAAAGCAGGATCAATGAGGATTAAACCTGATTGTGCTTTCCAGCGTTCAACCATTTGTGCAACCCGTGCAGGTGCAAGCGTAACTTTCTCAACCCATTCGAGTGGTTCAAATAAACCCTCTTCAATCAATTGAATACCAAAAGCCACATAAGTATCAAAAGCAGTGATTCCTGGGGTCGTTTCTGCAAATGGAGCAAGTTTTGCAGAACTACTGAGCGGTTCATGATGCGTACAAATTGCGTCAATCACACCATCTTTTAATGCTTTTCTTAAACTGTTTTTGTCTTGTTCTGAGCGCAAAGGTGGACGAACATGTGCCAATGAATTAAACCCATCGATTAACTCTTCGGTTAGATGTAATTGATGCATCGCAACATCACAAGTGACAGCCAAACCTTTATCTTTGGCGATCTTGATCAAATCGACAGATGCCCCACACGACAACAGACCGAAATGAGCACGAACGCCAGTCACTTCAATCATTAATAAGTATTTTGCAATCGCAATAGATTCCGCTAATGCAGGAATCATCGGCAAGCCTTGACGTGAAGCAATGAAGCCTTCATGCACACAGCCATCTTTTGCGATCTGTGGCTCCTCTGCATAAAATACGACTGTCATATTCACACCCGCTGCATATTCAAGCGTGCGAAGAACGACATCATCATCTGCAAAAGGTGCATTGGCATTTGAAACAGCAGTACAACCGCCTTTTTTCAGACCTGCCATATTGGCGGGTTGTTTACCGTTTAAGCCTTGTGTCTGTGCACCAATCACTTCTAAGTATATCCCACCATCAAGCTTGGCTTTTTCCACCAAACCATGGATGAGTGCACCATTGTCTTGAACAATTGGTTTAGAGTCTGGCGGTGTAAACACATGCAAAATGCCATTTTCACGTGCTGCTTTACCTTCAGACTTTAACGTTCCGTGTTGCTGCTGTCCTGGCTCACGTAAACGCGCGCACAGATCAACCATAGTTGGCATCAACCATTGACCTTGACCATCAATGCTTTCGATTATATTTGAACTTTCGGGAACCAATTTACCATTTTCAATATAAACGGTTTGAATACTGTCAGTCTTTTGAATAGGATCTAGAACGCGGACATTTTCAATTTTTACAATAGTCATGACTTATTCCTTAACCCGCAATCGCTTCAATTAAACCTTGTTCTTGCAATTGACCTTGCATAGACAAAGCCAAAACTGCCATACGCACAGCAATACCATTGGTCACTTGATTCAAAATGACTGCTTGTGGACCATCTGCAATACTTGAATCAATTTCTACACCACGATTCATTGGCCCAGGATGCATCACGATACAATCCGGTTTTGCCATCGCTAAACGTTCTTTGTTTAGACCATACATTTTGTAAAATTCAGCTTGAGATGCAAGTGCTGGTGAATCAATACGTTCATTTTGAATACGTAAGGTAATAATTACGTCGCAGTCTTTAATGCCCTCTTCCATATTGTTGAATAGGCGTACATCTTCACCATATTCAGCAAAACCGTAAGGAAGCAACGTATTTGGAGCGATAACACGAATATCTTTACATCCCAACGTTTGTAAAGCAGCGACATCTGAACGTGCTACACGAGAATGCTTAATATCACCAATAATCGCGATCGAAATATCTTCGAATTTTTTGTTGGTTTCACGTCGAATGGTCAGCATATCCAACATCGCTTGTGTGGGATGAGCGTGACGCCCATCGCCTGCATTAATGATGGCAACATTAGGACAAACGGTTTGTGCAATAAAATGCGCAGCACCCGAAGATGAATGTCTAACCACAAAAATATCGGTAGCCATGGCTTCTAAATTCCATAGCGTATCTCTTAAGGTTTCGCCTTTTGAGGTACTTGAACGTGCAATATCGATATTTAAAACATTCGCGGATAAGCGTTTCGCAGCAGCTTCAAAGGTAGTACGTGTTCGGGTTGAATTTTCAAAGAATAAATTCATGACCGTGCGCCCTTCTAAGAGTGGCGTCGTAATGAGTTGGTTTTGATCGTTAAAAAATGAATTGGCTGTATCTAGTATTTTTGTCAGCGTTTCTTTGGAAAGACCTTCAATGGTCAAAAAATGTTTTAAGTTACCATCTCGATTGAGTTGAATCTGGCTCGGGGTGTGTAATGCCGCCAAGTGCATGAGAGATTCCTTATACGTTAAGTTGATGTATTATACAGAGATTCAACACCATTGGCAGATCGTATAAATACCAAATGGATAAAATATATGTAAATTTCAACTTTTATATTTAAAAATCAATTGAGTATTTTTTCAAGAATTATCCTTGCTTTAAGATATGTACATAAAATTTATCATTTAAAAATCAGGTTAAAATCGATCATTGAAATTGAGAAAAAATAATTCAAGCTCGAGCTCTAATATTTTTAACTCTCTAATTAATTAGTGCAAATCTATATTAGCTGTGTGGATCAATCTTGCTCAGTTGAGTAATAAATCTCTTTCATATGTCGAAAAATGATCATTGAATGGCCATAAATTGATACGTAAAAATCCCTTCTCCCTTTGGGAGAAGGTTAGGATGAGGGAATATTCATGATGAGTCTGTTGTTTGAATAATGACTTTTTTGAAAGAAGTCTAATATGAAAGTCTTCCCGGAAAGCATCCTGATAATTTCTTATTTTATCAGCTTAAATTTATTTAGAAGCATCCCAAAACCTGATTGGAATATCTAACGCATTACTAATACCATCATATCTTCATTTAAAAAGAGAAAGTCCGATAAATTTCATCGGACTTTCTCTTATAAAATACAACTTAGATAAGATAAATTATGCTGATTGTTTAAGTTCAAATATATCCCATATATGGGTCTGAAATTGAATCAACTTGATTTTCTATACGACCTGCGAAACGACGACTATAACTTGGGTCATCTTTTAAAGTCACCGTAAAATCATACCAACCACCAAACTCAGTCATATCCCAACTTAAGGTATTTTCAGTGCTTGAAGATTCAATATCCCAACGCTGATTAGGTAAATAAGCATTTGCTTTTACTAATATTTGCGCTGTTTTTCCCGCATCATTACGTATTTTTAAATCAATTTTAGCTTCGCATCCATCTACACAAACACGTATTTCAGGCAAAGATTCTTTCTGAATCGGTTGATTGAGATTACCCACAAAACTTCGATGAAATCCATTAGGACCAAGTACCCAGAAATCATAAAGTCCCTGTTTTGTATTCCACAAATCATCCAGTTGCTTACCGGCTTCAACCATATAACGACGTGGTATCGCATCCAAATTTAAGCGGTCATAAACATGAAAAACAGCAGCTTGCGTACCTGTATTGGAAAACATTAATTTGACTTGTTGCTGAGTAAGATCGATTAACGCACTGGTATGTAAAATGTAGGGTAAAGCTCGTGATAAACGGATCCCTATTTCTTGCTTTGGAAATTGTTGAACACTTGGACGAGCCACTTGCGACAAAGCAGCTTGAGCATTTCGAATAGTATCAGCTTCTAATTTACTTTTTTGACCATCTAAATGAGGGACAGGCGTTATATTTGGATTTTTAAAATTAAACGCCGTCGTTAAATCACCACATACCGCACGACGAAAAGGACTAATATTTGGCTCTTTAATCAAAAAGCGTTGTTCTAAGAAACGTAGTGTTGAAGTGTGATCAAAAACTTGTGAGTTCACCCAACCACCCCGGCTCCATGGTGAAATCACATACATCGGTACTCGAACCCCAGGACCATAAACTCGTCCATCTGGTTTAGGTTGTGATTTAGCTGTCTCAACAGCCTTATGATCGAAATACTCAAAAGAAAGATCTTGATCACTTAGTGTCGTTTTACCTTGTAATTCGCCATTCTCATCACGTGAAGGTGCACTTGGAGACGGGACATGATCAAAGAAACCATCATTTTCATCAAAATTAACCAGAAAAACAGTTTGACTCCATAACTCTGGATTTTCTGTCAGCGCATTTAAAATCTCTTGAATATACCAAGCTCCTTGAACTGGGCTTGATGGGCTTGGATGTTCACTATACGCCGCAGGCGCAACAATCCAACTCACTTCAGGTAAATTACCTTGCGTAATATCCATTTTGAATGATTCTAAAAACCCACCATCAGGCATAGTGTTTGCAATTCCTTTATACAAAGGTTGATTTGCATCAATCGACTCAACATAGGGTGAACTCACCTTATCATCATGACTCACAGGTTGACCTGATCGCTCATTTGCACGGCGATATTGCTTAAAGCCTGCTAAAGGATTATCGGTGTAATTGTCTGGCATACCTTGATAGACTTTCCACGACACACCAGCTTTTTGTAACCGCTCAGGATAGGTCGTCCAATCATAACCTTCGTTCGATGCGCCAAGCGAATCAAACTCATTCACAACACTTGCAACATTTGCACCTGTTGGCCCATTAGTTCCTGTCCAAATAAACTGACGATTCGGATTTGTTCCAGCATGCATTGCACAATGATAAGCATCACAAATCGTAAATGCATTTGCTAATGCAAACTGAAACTCTAATTCTTGTTTTTTATAATATCCCATTGACTGGGGTTTTTTATATTTAACCCAATCCCCCATACGTCCAGCATCCCAAGCATCTTGACCATCTGCCCATGAATGTGGTGTTCCACTAACACGTTGTGCATTACCAAGTTGACTATCTAGGTGATAAGGTAACACCTTCTGTTGATTTTCAGCATACTGTTCCCAGACCTTTCGACCACTACTCAAAGGAATAGTAAATCGATCACCAAAACCACGGACGCCTTTTAGTGTGCCAAAATAATGATCAAATGATCGATTTTCTTGCGTCAAAATAACGACATGTTTAACATCTTGAATTGTGCCTGTTTCAACTTTGGCATCAATCGCTAATGCTTTTTGAATACTCATCGGGAAACTGGCTAATGCAGCTGCGCCAAACATAGTCTTAGTTGAATTAAGTAAAAAGTCACGACGGTTCATCTTTAAATCCTTATTTTTATTATTATGGTGCGCAATGAGTTTGACATTGAACTTCAGGTGAAGTATTTGGCTCGGACTCATTATTCTTTTCATTTTCATTACACGCACTGAGTAAAACACTCATACTTGTGATTAAAATAACTAAAAAACTTCGCATTGTTTAATCCATCAACTAAAGGTCTAGATAGTCAATAGAATTAAAATGACAACCAAGTTATCGTTTAATGGCAGTTTGATTAATTATTTTATATTTCCACTGAATCACATCACTAGAATTTAAAAAATTCAGAATGAATAAAAAACAACACATGAAATAGTTCTAATGGTCAATGATGATGAGCTTAATTATAAAAAAAGCTGCGATTTCCACAAAGTTGGAATGGAATATCATCAATTTTCACCTATAAACAATTCATATAAAAATTTAATGCATCATAAGTTTTGCATTATTGATTTAAAAAAAGTGATTACAGACTCATTCAATTGGACTGAGAAAGCTAATTTTAATTTTGAAAATATATAAATTATTGAAAGCCGTGAAAAGGCAGAGGATTTTGCATCTCGATTTATTCAGATTATTGAAGGGATTAAACAATAATACTTTTATTGTTTTTTAAAAGCTTTGAAAGCAAAAATACGCTAAAATACGCTATTGCTTTAATTGTCTTTGGAAATTTTAATGAATTCGAAACCACGTCTTTCTACATATTGGGTCACATGTGCAGATGGGCTTGAAACCTTACTTCAAGAAGAAGTTGAAGCTTTAGGTGTTCAAAACATCGAACGGTTCCCAGGACGTTTAGTTTTCAAAGGCACGCTTGAAAATGCATACCGTGTTTGTATGTGGTCGCGTTTAGCGTCTCGTGTACTTACACCAATCCATACCCATGAAATTGAATTTAGTCATGATGCACGTGATGTGGCAGAAGAACTCTACGAAGGCGCGAATAGCTTCGATTGGTCTCTCATCTTTGCACCACAAAGTACTTTTGCGGTACGTCTGCATATCGAACGTGAAATCAAAGTGAATAGTCTATTCGCCACCCTTCGTGTGAAAGATGGTGTTGTTGACTCATTCATGGAAGCTGTGGGCAAACGTCCAAGTATCGATATTAAACAACCTGAAATTACGCTTTATGTATTGGCAGGCAAAACAGAACATACTTATTGTTTAGATTTATCTGGTGATTCTTTACATAAACGTGGCTATCGTCATTATATGACCGATGCGCCAATCAAAGAAAACTTGGCTGCTGCCATTTTACGTCGCGTAAAACTACAAGATGCAAAACCAGATATTATTTTAGATCCAATGTGTGGTTCAGGTACTTTCATCATTGAATCTTTAATGATGCTAACAGACCGTGCACCTGGCTTAGTTCGTCGTTTTGGTTTCAACGGTTGGAACGGTCATGATCATGATCTTTGGATGTCTATCAAAAATGAAGCATCTGAACGTCATAAAGTTGCTCTAGAAGGCCCATTACCAAGATTCTATGCCTATGATGCAGATTGGGAAGCAGTAAAAGCCACCAAAGAAAATATTAAAGCCGCGGGTTTTAGTAGCATTCTAGACCAAATTCAAATTGAAGAACGTACGCTTGCGGATTGGCCAGATTTTCAAGCTGAAGGTAAAAGCGCGATTGTGGTCACTAACCCACCTTATGGTGAGCGTTTAGGTGACAAAATTTCGAGCCGCGCATTCTACTTAGGTTTGTCTGGTTTACTTCAAAAGCATTTCCCAAATCAAACTGCTGCTATTATCGCTGCGCAAATTGAACAAGCCGATGTATTGGCGATTCTAGACCCGCAAACATTACGTTTAATGAATGGTAAATTACCGATTTACATTCGTTCTGGCGTAATTAAAGCTGCTCCAGTTGCAAAACCGTTCTTAGCAGAATGGCAGCCACAGCAATTTGACAAAATCGAAGGTGCTGAAGACTTTACCAACCGTTTGCAAAAGAACATGCAGAACCTTAAAAAATGGGCAGTCAAAGAAGATATTTATTGTCTGCGTATCTATGATGCCGATCTACCTGACTTTAATGTCGCTGTCGACTTATACGGTGATCGTCTGCATGTTCAAGAATATGCTCCACCTAAAATCATTGATCCAGAAAAAGCTAAAAAACGCTTTAACTTGGCATTACAAGCGATTCGTGCGGTAACAGGCTTAAACCGTGATGCGATTTTCATCAAGACACGTTCACGTCAAGAAGGCAAAACGCAATATACCAAACAAAGTACGGCATCTAAACGCTTTATCGTGCAAGAAGGCAAAGCTAGAATCTTAGTCAACTTAACAGATTACTTAGATACAGGTTTATTCCTTGATCATCGTCAAATGCGTCTACGTATTGCCGCTGAAGCGAAAGGAAAACACTTCTTAAACTTGTATAGTTATACGTCAACAGCAAGCTTACACGCTGCTTTAGGCGGTGCTGCGAGTACGACCAGTGTCGATCTATCTAATACCTATTTAAACTGGTCTAAAGAAAACTTTGTATTGAATGGTTTAACGGTTGATCATGCAGATCAACAACATCAGTTCTTCGCGAGTGACTGTTTTGAATGGTTAAAAGAAGGTCATGAACAATATGACTTGATCTTTATTGATCCACCTACCTTCTCAAACTCTAAAAAATTCCATGGTACTTTTGATATTCAACGTGACCACTTGTCATTGCTTAAACGCGCAATGAACCGTTTAACGACGGGTGGTACTTTATATTTCTCAAATAACTATCGTGGTTTTGAGTTAGATGATGAAATCAAAGCATTCTATGACATTGAAGAGTTAACCAGCGAAACCATTGGTCTTGACTTCAAACGCAATACCAAAATTCACCGCTCATGGAAAATTAAACACCTTGAATCTTAAGTCTTGAATCTTAAGTCTTGATTCATAAATCTTAAGATATTAATTTTAAGCCATAATCTTAAATCATAAGATCGTAATACTAAGAGGTTTCAAGTTGCAGAACTTGAAACCTCTTTAAAATGTGCAATCGAAAGAATGAATTATCGATTGATATTGGTTCCGATTTGCACATTTTTATTTTCATATTGTAATTTATAAACCACACTCGCATTTCGCGCAGGAATATATTCTTGCTTTTCATTATTCATTAATTTCACTGGATCTGTTTGTCGCTTTAACTCATAATCTGAAACCGCACTCTCTTCTAAATTCTGTTGTTTAATTTGATTAAACTGTTTATCCGCCAAGCTCTGATTATTTTTTAATTGAACCTCAACCGGTTTTTTCGTTTCTGATTGAACCTTTTCGATTAAATCGACTGTCACCCGATTTTCATTCACGCGCTGTGATTCTAAAAATTGCTCTGATTCAGATTTTGCCAACACGCTGGTACTGGCCAATATCAACGCTGTTAAACTGAGTCGCTTAAAACACACATAAACTTGCTGATAAATTTCCATTTTCACAGTTCCCTTTTCTTTTTATATCCTTATAAATACAATCTTTCCCTAGCAATGATCAATTTAAAAATTAATATTCCGACAAACTGGCTTATGAAAGCATGTGCTCAAAAAATTAAATGATCGATGAGGGATCGTTTTGACCCATATTGCTAGATCAATATGGGTCAAAAGCCTGTTAAATACGCCCAACCTCAAAATATGAAATTTTTTTACGGTCAAAATAGTCTTTTGGATCTGCGCCAAAACTATGCAATCCATGAATAGCTTTCATTTTATGCGCTTTAAAAGATCCCATATTTTCTTTTCTAGGATCATTATCTGCAATCGTAATGCAGTACGTCGATTTATTTTTTTCTTTGGTTTTGAGATGAGCTTGATGGATTAAATAATGCATAGTCGCTTGGTCATTTGGTTCGCACAATGCGCTATGACACATCAAATAATCAAAACTATCATTCACTTGAGGTAAATGAATAAGACCTATAATTTTTGCTAAAACATTGTATATCGGTCTTAATAATTTCAGCGTTGTAGAATATTTCATGACTTTGGTTTGCTTAAAACTTTTCTGATCCCACAGACCAAATAGACCTACCACTTGCTTATTCTCATTGAGAATCAAGTAGAAGTCCGCAAGTGACATTCCTGCCCAAAATGGATGATTATTTTGTTTTAATTGTGAAAAATCATAATTGGGTAAAAAATTATAATGCTCTTTCATTCGATCAACAAAATGATTTGCATCCGGAATAGTCGCTTCAGATAAAGTGACCAATTGAAGCCCATCGACTCCCTTTGGTTTTTTGACTTGTGAAATCGTATAGGTGGTTATTTGGTCATACAGATAAGCATCGGCAAAGCCTTCTCTTTTTTGATGCATTAAATGACGTGCAATTTTGTTGTCTTCTAGTACCACGCTTTGGAAAATAAAATCGCGCGGTAAACAAGTAGAAACATATTCCATAAATACTTCGAGTGATTTTTTACCACGCGCATTACGTTTAATTCTTAGATCTGCAGCGTATCTGATTTTACTGACTTCACCATTGATAAAACATTCTTTCCAACCAATATTCATCATTCCAACGATGACATCAGGTTGATCTTTATGATAAATCACCATAATTTCTGGTGTATTGTATTGCGCTCTCGTCGCCTTAAAATAACTTGGAAATCTTTCAAAAGATAAAATCATGCCATTACTTGGCATTGATTCAGTGATTAACTCATTGAGTTGTACATCATCATTTGCGATCGCATATCTCAAAAAGTATTCTGGTGTTTTTATAGACTGATAGATCAAAGTTTCTAAGCTCATAAATTTCTTTCTTAAAGTGATTTCATTTTTTTTAAGGGCTCGGGTTTGATATTTCCTTCAATCATTCCGTTACGCATCGCTATTGTTTTATAGTCATCCCACGCATCATCGGCATGTCGAATTTCAGGAGCATCCAATTGTCCTAAATTACGAGCCAGTTCATAGTGGAAATTTTTCTTTAATAAATCATCCAACTGTTCAGTTTGGGGGGTTTTACTTCGATTACCCTCACTTAATAAAACATAATGAGGTTTATTATTTGACCCTAATTCCACACCCAACAAACTGATGGGTAAATAATCTGTTTGTTTAAAATAAGCTAAAATCTCAAGTGCTGTATTCTGATCAATTTTTTCACCCACTAAATCGACCGTCATCTTTCGCCCTAAAAATTTAAAGCACGGTATACCTTGATAAAACGCATTCACAACAAGTTCATCATCAATAATATATCGCGTTAGCCCCGATCCAGTCGTGATAACAGGGCTCACTTTTTGATTAATTTTTAAATCCCAAGCGGGTATAACAACATCAGTATCGAGATCTAGAAACTCATAAAAGTGCGACTGATATGCCAATGGGTAATGTCCTTCTAGAGGAAGCGTGACTACACCTTCAGTGGCCCAAAGACCTTTTCCTTCAAACCCCACGCCGGCAATTTTTTCTTTTAAATTCTTTGCCCAGTGTTCAGCACTTGCTGTATCCCATGAGGATATTAAAACAAGTTTAGGCCATAATTTTTTCCAGCTTGTCGACACACTTAAATCTAAACTGTCTAAGGTTTTTGCTCTTTTTGCAGATTTTGAAATTTTTAAAAAATTAAGACCTGCTCGTGACCATTTACCCGTATTTAAAACATGAGAAATTTCATGTTTATGCGTTTCAATGATTTCCAATAATTGTAGTGCGAAAGTTGGACTCCACACTGAAAGCATGCCTAAGTTTGCATCTTTAACCAAGTAAACTGCTGTCGCAAACATGGCGTCTTCAGCTGTTTCTGCAAGTGCAATTTCAGAGGGTACAGCTTGTGTAATGTGAGTCAAAATTCGTTTGGTAAATGATAGTAATGCACTATCATCGTTCAAGTTTTTATTACTCGTCAAATTCCGCTGACTTTCAGGCAACCAAGAAACCGACCAATAATGCGTCGTACTTTTGAGTTGAGGATACTGAGCATATAGACTGGTTAACCACAAGCCTATGGCTTGATCCAACTCATCTAAAAAAGCTTGTGTATACGGTATAAATTTTAAGGCTTCACTTGAACCACTCGTGGGCTGAAATCTAATTAATTTACTTTTATTTAATAAATTTGAATTCGTATCACGTGAAGCTTCAATTTTCAATTTCCAGTCTGCATATCGCGTTATTGGATATTGTTGAATAAAGTCAGCATAGCTTATTTCAGTCTCAGCAAATAATGATCTCAGCTTATTTAACTGAACCTCTTGCAACTGATGAGATTGTTCGTAATATCTTTTATAAGCATTTTTACATGCCATATTTAAAATTTGATGAGCGCCGAAAAGTATGCTCATTTAAGCCACCTTAGAATCATCTTTAACCGATTCTTCTTTGACCAATACAGGTTTTGTTATTTTTTTAGTTACACGCCCTTGGCTGGCTTTTTTTTTAAAAAAACTCTGTGCTGAACGATATAAATCGATCCAATCTACACGACCAATACACGGTAATTCTGTTCCTTTGACCCAAGTTGGATTGCGTTTTTCAAAGAACGCAATTTTGTTGCTCTTTGCACGCATTTCATCTGTAATTGGCGCAACATCAGAATTCAGGGCTTGATAGTTTTCGCCAAAATCAAGTAAACCTGTATTGGAGTTATAATATTCAGGAAATAACTGCTCACAGTAAGCTTTAACATAACTCTCTAAATTTGAGTTATCGTGTTCAGGATGTGGATAATAACTATAATAATTATTAGCAAGAAGTAAGTAAGTCTTAAATCCTTTAGAAATTAAAATCCAATATATTGGCTTCGTGGTATGACGTAATTTAAATTTAATCACATAACGGAACATTGCGCGTTGTAAAGCTCGGCTTCCCCAATACGCTTCTTCAATGATCGTATCGCCACTAAAAAAGCCATGTGCGACTTTACCTTCCACAATGAAATCCTTTTCCATCACGGTTGAAAAGCCAACCAGTTGGTTCGTTGTAGAATCGCGAATAACGAATACGCCTGTTTTCGCAAGTAAATCATTTTTGAAGATTTTTAAATCTGTATTGGAATAATACTTTTTGTAAATGCTGAACATTTTATGAATATCAATATCATTTAATGTTTTTATAGATTTGTATTCACTATAAGGTTCTTTTTTTAATTTTCGAAAAAATTTAAATTCTAACATTCCTGTAAACATCCTATTTTAATACAATTTAGTAGGGTAATAATCCGTTATAAATTAACATTTTATTTAACAAATCATCGAGCAATGTTAATCTTTTAATTTTAATGAGGCAAATTATTCTCAATCTCAGATTATCACACCCTTTCTCACATAAATATAAAAAAACCCGACAAAAGTCGGGTTTTAAGCAACAAGATGTAAAGCTTTAATTAAGCATAAGTTTAATAAAACTTAATAAATAACCATCTTTTTGTATAACAATTGTATCTCCAGGCTGAAATTTACCCGATAAGATATCTTGAGCTAATTCGTTTTCAATTTTTTGCTGAATTGCACGCTTTAATGGTCTTGCTCCATAAACAGGATCAAACCCTGCATCGATTAACAAATCAAAAGCACTATCTTCAACAATTAAGCTCATATTTCGTTCTGTTAAACGTTCACGAAGTCGATTCAATTGAATATCGGCAATACCGCGAATTTGCGATTTTTTCAAAGAATGGAAAATCACCAATTCATCAATACGGTTAATAAACTCTGGACGGAAATGCTCAGAGACTGCATTCATGACCACAGCACGCACCTCTTCATTGCTGGCTGAATCACCGAGTTCACGTACGTTGCTCGTACCTAAGTTTGAAGTCATCACAATCACCGTATTTTTAAAGTCAATGGTACGACCTTGTGAGTCAGTCAAACGACCATCATCCAGTACTTGCAATAAAATATTGAATACATCTGGATGCGCTTTTTCAACCTCATCAAACAACACCACGCTGTATGGCTTACGTCGCACGGCTTCCGTTAGGACACCACCTTCTTCATACCCTACGTAGCCTGGAGGTGCACCGACCAAACGACTGACCGAATGTTTTTCCATAAATTCAGACATGTCGATACGAATCATCGCGTCATCAGAATCAAACATAAAGTTAGCCAAAGCTTTGGTTAATTCAGTTTTACCCACACCAGTCGGACCAAGGAATAAAAACGATCCACTCGGACGGTTCGGATCAGATAATCCCGCACGTGAACGACGTACTGCATTTGAGACTGCAACCACAGCTTCTTCTTGACCGACGACACGTTTGTGCAAGAAACTTTCCATTTGGAGCAGTTTTTCACGCTCCCCTTGAAGCATTTTTGATACTGGAATGCCTGTAGCCGCACTGACGACCTCAGCAATTTCATTTTCTGTTACTTTGGTACGAATCAGTTTAGGTTCTTCATTTGTTTCAATAACTTCTTCTTCATCTAAACGTTTCTGAAGCTCTGGAATAACACCATATTGCAATCGGCTTGCTTCTGCCAGATCACCTTCTCGTTGTGCTTTATCAAAAGCTGTACGCGCTTTATCTAATTCAATCTGAGCTTGATTGGTTCCATCGACCAAACGTTTTTCAGCAATCCACTGTTCTTCCAAGTCACTGTATTCTTTTTGAACTTCAGTAATTTGACTTTCTAAATGCTTAACTTCTGCTTTACTCACCGAATCTGCATCTTTTTTAACGGCTTCAAGCTGCATTTTCAATTGAATCAAACGACGATCCAAACGATCGAGTGGCTCAGGTTTAGAGTCAATTTCCATTTTAATACGAGATGCAGCCTCATCAATCAAGTCAATCGCTTTATCGGGCAATTGACGATCGGTAATATAACGATACGACATTTTTGCAGCAGCAATAATTGCTGAGTCAAGAATTTGCACGCCATGATGGGTTGCATACTTTTCTTTTAGACCGCGTAAAATCGCAATCGTGTCTTCTACACTCGGTTCATCAACCAATACTTTTTGAAAACGACGCTCTAATGCTGCATCCTTTTCTATGAATTGACGATACTCATCTAAGGTCGTTGCGCCGACACAACGAAGCTCACCGCGCGCCAAAGCAGGTTTAAGCATATTACCTGCATCCATTGCGCCATCACTTTTACCAGCGCCCACAAGTGTGTGTAGCTCATCAATAAAGAGGATAATTTCGCCATCATATTTAGCGAGATCTTTAAGAACTGCTTTTAATCGCTCCTCAAACTCTCCACGATATTTAGCACCTGCAAGCAAGGAACCTAAGTCTAAAGATAAAACGCGTTTGCCTTTTAAACTTTCAGGCACCTCACCATTAACAATACGCTGTGCCAAGCCTTCTACAATTGCGGTTTTACCCACACCCGGTTCACCAATCAACACGGGATTATTTTTGGTACGACGTGACAATACTTGAATGGTACGACGAATTTCTTCATCACGACCAATCACAGGATCAAGCTTACCCAATAATGCACGCTCGTTTAAATCTATGGTGTATTTATTCAATGAATCACGTTGATCTTCATGATTATTTGCCATGACTTTGTCACCACCTCGAATATTTTCAATCGCTTTACGGAGTTTTTCTGTTGTTAAGCCCAAACTACTGAGCAAGCTTTTGGTTGCGCCAGTTTCAGCCAAAGCCAAAATTACCCAATCGGTTGATAAAAATTCATCGCCTGCTTTTTTTGCATAGCTGTCTGCTAAATTTAAGGCACGGACTGCTTCAGGATTTAAATTAATATCACCTGTAGGCGAGCTCAATGTGGCCGCATTATTTAATGCATTTTCAAGTTTTGTTTGCAATTCACGTGGAGATGTTCCAGCTTGCTGAAGTAAGCTGAGATTGGCTGGCTCATCCAATAACGCCGCAAGAATATGAATACCCTCAATTGCAGTATGGTCTTTACTCATTGCTAAAGATTGGGCATCGGAAAGTGCTTGTTGTAGACGATTGGTAAATTTTTCAAATCGCATTCTTGTTATTCCTCACAACGAATTCTGTACTTGAATCATTAATGGGAGCATTTACAGCAATTTCAAATCAATATAGTTAATTTTTTAATATATTTTTCAAAATCTTATCTCATTTTAATAGATGAGCCTTAGTCATAATATGCGTGCAATAACACTGTTTTTCAAGTGTCGTTTTATTATCAATTTATCTCTTTTTTCAAAGTGCTTAATTTTTTGATTGAGATGCATTTGTTTGGGAAACAAAACTATTAGGCTCTACGCTTTGCGTAATCCAAACATTTCCACCAATCACAGCACCCTGACCTATTGTAACTCGGCCGAGAATCGTTGCACCTGCATAAATGACGACGTTGTCTTCCACTATAGGATGACGAGCGTACTGTTTCTGCAAACGTCCATTTTCATCCGTTTCAAAACGCTTTGCTCCTAGAGTCACCGCTTGATAAATCCTGACATTTTGTCCAATAACGCACGTTTCACCAATCACTACGCCTGTGCCGTGATCGATAAAACATCCCTGTCCAATCTGTGCTCCGGGATGAATATCGATTCCTGTCTTTGAATGAGACAGCTCAGCAATTATACGCGCCATTAAAGACAAGTCTTTTTTATAAAATTCGTGGGCGATACGATGATAAATAATCGCCAAAATCCCTGGATAACATAACAAAACTTCATCAACACTACGAGCGGCGGGATCCCCCTGAAAAGCAGCAATCACATCACTGTCTAAAATTTTACGGATCCTGGGTAATTGCTCTGCAAAACGCTTTACGATTGTCTCAGCCAAAGTAGAGATTTCAACTGCATCTTCATTCTTCTTTGTATATTTATAATCATAAGAAATATTTAATTTCACTTGCTCAAGTAATGCATATAAGGTTTTTTCTAATGTATGAGCAATATAAAAATTTTCACTCTGTTGTTTTAAATCATGCGGCCCTAAACGCATTGGAAATAATACACCGCACAGATCATCCATAATTTTTTTGATTTCTGTCTTTGAAGGAAGTTCACGTCCACCATCATCCTTCAGACTCTTTTGTTGAGTCCGCCATTCATTTCGCACATTTTGTAATTCATCGACAATACTTTGGGTATTCCAAATCGTCATATAATTTTCTCGTCAAATTAAAAAAGTAGAATGATTAAAATTCATTATTCATGCTGTATGTCTAAATACTATTTAATTAAATGAAGCGCAGATAAAAGAATTTGATATATCTTTATCATATTTTATGCAGATTTCTTTTCCCAGATTAAGAATAAGTAATTAATTTTTTATTCAATTATTGAATATACAGAGCATTTATAATGATGCAATCTAAGTCCGAAACGATGAACTCAAACTTCGTTAAAAATTATTTGAAAGATTTAAAAGGTACGAAAATGAATAGCATCGCTCACTTAAATTTGAAAGATTTTAATTCAGATCAAATTAATTTTATCTTAGAGCAAGCAAAGCAACGCGTGATTGATCATTATCTTGAATTCACAGGCTCAGTATTGCCTCAAGAAGCATGGGCACTTTTTCAAACCAATCATGCAGTCATCGTTGATGTGAGAACTTTCGAAGAACGCAAATTTGTAGGTTTTATTGAAAATACTCTACACATCCCTTGGGCGACTGGAACAGCACTCGATCGCAATTCAAACTTTGCTGAGGATCTTGAGACTCAAGTTGGAAAAGATCAATTAATCTTTTTAATCTGTCGAAGTGGTAAACGCTCTGCTGCGGCAGCAAATGTTGCATTTAATGCGGGATTGAAAAATGTTTATAACATCGATCAAGGTTTTGAAGGTGATATAAACGAAAATCGTCAACGTGGCACATTTAACGGTTGGCGTTTTCATCATCTGCCATGGATTCAAGAATAATCGTCTTGTGTGTTTAAGATAATGCTGAGTCTTCACCTAATACTAAATAAACCTCTTTCATAATCAATAAGTGATCATTGAGTAGCATTTTATTGATCTGTAAAAATCCCTTCTTCCTTTAGGAGACGGTGAGGATGACGGAATACAAAATATGAACGTGTTGTTTAAATAATGACTTATGAAAGAAGTCCAATATAGTTAACACTAAAAATAGGTTAATGCTGAATATCTAAGTTCAAGTATTATTCTGGCGTTTAAGTCATATTCTTTTTTTAACATTTCATTCTGAATTAGATTCATCATTCAACAGACAAATAAAAAGCAACTTATTTTCAAGTTGCTTTTTAATATTTGAAGATTTGAACTTAATTTACATGCAGAAATTATTCAGCCTCAATAATCTCAAAATCATGGGTAATTTCAACGCCACCATCAGACAACATTTTACTTGCAGAACAGTATTTTTCTGCAGATAACTCTACAGCTTTTGCCACCTGTTTTTCTTTAACCGCTTTTCCTGTGACTACAAAGTGTAAATGGATCTTGGTAAAGACTGCTGGAATTTCATCTGCACGATCAGCTTTTAACTGACAAACCACACCCGTCACATCTTGGCGTGATTTCTTTAAAATAGTCACAATATCAAAGGAAGCACACCCACCAAGTCCCATTAATATCAATTCCATAGGACGTGGACCTCGGTTTTCTCCGCCATAGGCTTCTGCACCATCCATGACAATTTGGTGACCACTTTCTGATTTTGCTTCGAAAGCAACATTCTCTAACCAATGTACGCTTGTATGCATTGCAACTACCTAAAAAAAACTATAAATTTGATAAGTACTGTACACTAGCATAAATTAAGATGAGAAGGAATTTCATCTCTTCTGCTTCTATGTGACATGTTCATTTAGATCAGGCGATCTTGTAATAGTAATTATCCAAATCGGAATTTTAAAAGCATGACTTCTACTTTTTCACAACTTAGTACAGATGCTTTATCACCAGGTCAACTTCCTGAGTCTGTTAAAGCATTACTCAAACGCGCTCATATTAATCGCTTTCCTAAACGTACAGCAATTATCGATGCGGGTTCCGAGTCTAAATCTCTGTATCTAATTTTAAAAGGGTCGGTATCAATTATTTTACGAGAAGATGATGATCGTGAAATTGTTGTTGCTTATTTGAACCCTGGGGACTTTTTTGGGGAAATGGGTCTTTTTGAAGTAAATCCACAACGTACAGCAGAAGTTAGAACCCGTGATGTATGTGAGATTGCTGAAATAACGTATGCAAATTTCCATGAAGTTAGTAAACAATATCCTGATTTGAGCTACGCTGTGTTCGCACAGCTGGTTCGACGTCTCAAAAACACCACACGTAAAGTAACAGATCTTGCTTTCATTGACGTTTCTGGCCGTATCGCTCGCTGTTTGATCGATCTTTCTGGTCAACCAGAAGCGATGATTTTGCCGAATGGTCGTCAAATCCGCATTACTCGCCAAGAAATTGGTCGTATTGTGGGCTGTTCACGTGAAATGGTTGGCCGTGTTCTTAAAACACTTGAAGAACAAGGCATGATTGAAACAGACGGTAAAGCAATTTTAATATTTGATGCCTCTTTAGAAGCTGGTAACGCCACTGAAGAAGATTTCACCGAAACAAATGATGAATAAGCATTAATATTAAATAAAAAAGCAAATCTTTAGATTTGCTTTTTTTTGTTTTAATTTTTTTGCTTTATTTTTTTTAAGATATATTTCCATCATATTTGAATTAGTATTCATTTTTATACTTGATTACCATAGATGATTCTGAATAGATAACTCTGAATAAATGGCTCTGAATGATGAATCTAAAAGTAACTTTGATTAGGGATAGATGAAAATGCAATACAATCCTTTAGGCGATACTGGAATTTTAGTCCCTGAAATTTGTTTAGGAACAATGACCTTCGGCGAACAAAACACCCAAGATGAAGCCTTTCAGCAATTAGAATACGCTTTAGATCGCGGCTTGAATTTTTGGGATACAGCAGAAATGTATCCTGTCCCGCCCAAGCCTGAAACCCAAGGATCAACTGAAACAATTTTAGGTAATTGGATTTCACAACGTGGTGATCGAGAAAAATTAATTATTGCCTCAAAAATTGCAGGGCCTTCACAAGGCGGAAGTCATATCAGAGACGGCCTGACGCGATTTACTGCTCCTGAGATCAGTTCAGCGATTGATGACTCTCTAAAGCGCCTACAAACTGATTATATTGACCTTTATCAATTACACTGGCCACAACGCCCGACCAACTTCTTTGGTAAGCTCGGTTTTGGAAATCAAGAAGCTGATCCATCTAATGAAGTGACTGCATTGGAAGAAACCCTCACAGCACTGAGTGATGAAGTTAAGAAAGGCCGAATTCGATCCATTGGCTTATCGAATGAAACGCCTTGGGGAACTATGAAGTTTTTACAGCTTGCAGAAAAGTTAGGGCTTGAAAAAATAGTTTCGGTTCAAAACCCATATAATTTACTGAATCGTACTTATGAAGTGGGTTTGTCAGAAATAGCGCACTATGAAGGGGTTGGCCTCCTCGCCTATTCACCTCTTGCTTTTGGTTATTTGAGTGGTAAATTTCGTCATGGTGCTCGCCCTGAAAATGCACGTATTACCTTATTCTCACGTTTTAGCCGTTATAGTAATCCTGAAAGTGAATGGGCAACTGAGCAATATGCCCAACTTGCTGAAAAACATGGCATAACACTGACCCAGCTCTCACTCGCATTTATCAAGCAACAATTCTTTGTGACTTCAACAATTATTGGGGCAACCAATCTTGTACAGTTAAAAGAAAATATTGATGCCTTTGATCTTCAGCTTTCTCCTGAAATCTTAACCGAGATTGAAGCTATTCATAAGCAACAGCCTAATCCTGCGCCATAGTTTTCAATAAAACGACGTACAATCGAAATTTTTAAAAAATGAGTTTAGCTCATTATTTTCACTCATAAAAAAGGATGCAATCGCATCCTTTTTTAGATTTATCTTTAAGAATAATTTCAGCAATATAATTGCTCAGCAGCTATATTTCTTTAGCTTATTTCTAAATGAAAAATTTCTGACTGATCATATTTCTGACTGATCATATTAACGTCTGTTTTGTTTATAAATCGCTTGTGCTGCAGGCAAGTTCTTCTGCATTGCTGCAATACGTTGACTATTTGATGGATGCGTTGACAAGAATGAACCGCCACCACTACTTTGCTGGCTCATCTTTTGCCATAGTGTAATTGCTGCTTGCGGATCATATCCTGCACGAGCCATTAACATTAATCCACCTTGATCCGCCTGACTCTCTAAATTACGTGAGTAGGGTAAGCCAATACCAATTTGGCTACCCAATTGTGCAGCAGCTGTGCCGCCTTGACCGATACCAGCAGCACTTAGACCAATGCCTAAAGCAAGATCAGTAAGGGCTTGTGCACCCATTTTACTTTTCGCATGTTCTTCTAATGCATGCACCATTTCATGACCCATAATGGCAGCAATTTCCGCATCAGTCAGTTTTAAACGCTCAACAATACCAGTATAGAAAACAACTTTCCCACCTGGTGCTACGAAGGCATTCAACTCACTTGATTTAAGTACAGAAACTTGCCATTGAAATGCTTGGCCTGTTCGATTCATTTGATCAGCATATGGCTTTAAGCGTAGAAAAACGGAATTAATACGTTGATACGTGCTTGAAGTTGTATCCAATTGGCCTTTACTACGAGCCTGATTAACCAAGTCCGTATAACCTTTGGCAGCCGAAGCATTCAAAGTAGCACTATCTGCCCCAGCAATATCCGCAAAAGTAGCACAACCCGAAATGGTCATCACACCCGATGCACACAGAGCGAGTATAAGATTTTTATTCATTATAATATCTCCAAAAATTTCACATTTATCTTCAGTTATGCCGATTATATTCAATTGCATGAAAAGATTGAATGTGTATTCCTATTTTTTAATATGATTTATGTAATTAATTGAATTTTATATAAATTGTATAGTTAGCCAATAGACCAAGCAAAGCACATTCAGTAGAAGGTAAAAATGGCATAAAGGTTGGATTTTTTGTTCTATTTTTATGTCATTTCTTTTATAGATTAAATACGCATTTTGAATCAATACTATCGGAACCAATACGCAAGCTATAATGACTGAAAGCCCAATTAGCGCTTGATAAAATAAGGTTGGATCGCTGGTTTGCGCTTGAATAATTAGCATTGCAATTGTGGGTGCCCCACCCATCGCAAAGATAAGAGAATAAAAAATGGTATTCGAAATATTTTTTTGCATCCATTGCTCTTTGGTCATTTTAATATCCAAACACATTGTAGCAATTTCATTTTCGTAAAAACATTTAAAACGATATAACTTTAGTCTCTAAGTTTTGGCCTTATTTAAAAACTATGAGCAATGATCTTAAAAACTGATCTTGAGTATCAATCTTCAATAAAAACTCTTGAATAAAAATCTTAAGAAATAATTATGAGCAATAAAAAAGCCCTGTTTTCACAAGGCTTTTTACATCACTTAATACTTAATCAAAATTAAGCATCAAATGGATGACGTAAAACAATTGTTTCTTCGCGGTCTGGGCCAGTCGAAATAATGTCAATTGGACATTCAATCAATTGTTCAATACGTTTCACATAGTTAATTGCAGCTTGTGGCAATTGTTCTAAGGTTTTCGCACCGAAAGTTGATTCTGACCAACCTGGCATGGTTTCGTAAATTGGCTTTAAGCTCTCAAATGCTATTGCATCAGAAGAACCCACACAACCAGAATCTGCAGCTTCATAGCCTACACAAATTTTTACTTCTTCTAAACCATCAAGAACGTCAAGTTTAGTTAAGCAAATACCTGATAGTGAGTTTACGTCTACTGAACGACGTAGAATTTCAGCATCAAACCAACCACAACGACGTTGACGACCAGTAGATGCACCAAACTCAGAACCAATCGTTCCAAGGTGCTTACCGATTGCATCACCGACATCATTCGCAGCATCATAAACCAACTCTGTTGGGAATGGACCTGCGCCAACACGTGTAGTGTAGGCTTTGGTAATACCCAATACATAGTCAAGATGCAAAGGACCTAAACCAGAACCAGAACTAACGCCACCAGCAGTTGTGTTTGAAGATGTTACATAAGGATATGTACCATGATCGACATCAAGTAATGAACCTTGTGCGCCTTCAAACATGATTTTTTTGCCCGCTTTACGGTATTCATGTAGCTCAGTCGTCACATCGATCACCAGTGGAGCAACAACTTTACGCCATTCATCACACAGTGCAATCACATCTTCTAAATTAATTGCTTCTACACCGTAGAATTGAGTCAATTGGAAGTTATGGTATTCAAGTAGCTCTTCAAGTTGAGCTTTCAGATGATCACCACCACGAACCAAGTCAGCAACGCGTACTGCGCGACGTGCTACTTTGTCTTCGTAAGCAGGACCAATACCACGACCTGTAGTACCAATTTTTGCGTTTCCACGTTTGATCTCGCGAGCCTGATCAAGTGCAATATGGTTTGGCAAAATCAATGGACAGTTCGGAGAAATACGTAAACGCTCTTTAACTGGAACGCCTTCTTTCTCAAGAACAGCCATTTCTTTAATCAGCGCTTCAGGTGAAAGTACAACACCGTTACCAATTAAGCACAATACGTTTTCACGTAAAATACCAGATGGAATGAGGTGTAAAACAGTTTTCTTACCACCCACTACGAGAGTATGACCTGCGTTGTGTCCACCTTGATAACGAACGACCGCAGCCGCTTGATCTGTGAGCAGGTCGACGATTTTACCTTTACCTTCGTCGCCCCATTGGGTACCAAGTACCACAACATTATTGCCCATAATAGCCTCATTGCATCATGCTGTTAAAATTAGAAAACTTATCTATCTGGATGAGATAAGTGATTAAATCGGTGTCACCGTCCACTCACCAGATGCTTGCACCAATTGATGCGTTGCATTGGCAACTGAGTTGATTTCATCATTACCCAACAGTTGAATCACACTAAAGCCTTGCTTCCGTGTGTGTTCAATCGCCTCAAGTAAATCTGTTTGTGTACCTTTTGGAGCAACCACAACATGAATGGCTTCATACTGACCTGCGCTTAAGGCATATAAGTCACATGAAAAACCTGTTGCTGGACGTGCACGTCCAAAATGCTGCCCAATACCATCATATCGCCCACCCTGAGCCAATGGGGCTGCACGGTTTGGCGCATATACTGCGTACATTAAACCTGTATGGTAGTGATAAGAACGAAGTTCTACGACATCAATACCAATATGTAAATTAGGCCAGCGTGCTTGAATTTTAGACTGCGTTGTTTTTACTGCATCAAAAGCATTCTTGAACGCAGCATCTTCAAATAACTCAGCACTTAAATTCGCTTGTAATGCCTCTAAATCACCCGAATAACGACCAAGTGTGTAGAAGTCTGCGCCGAATTTTAAGTTTTGAGTAAAGTCTGCCAATTCAGGTAATGCTTTACGCTGATAAAGATCTGAAAGATGACTTTCAACTGCTTTGCTGAGTTGCGCATGCTTAACCAAGCTTCTAAACAAACCGACATGACCAATATCTAAATGGATGCCGTCTTGGTAGTTTGCGGTTTTCAATAAGTTCAACATGACGTCAATCATTTCAACGTCTGCATCGATACTGTCTGAACCAAAAAGCTCTGCACCCAATTGTAATGGTGCACGTGTGGTATTAAAACCTTGAGGTTTAGTATGTAAAACTGTGCCCGCATAACAATAGCGAGCCACACCTTCAACTGGATGTATATGCGCATCAATACGTGCCACTTGTGGTGTCATATCGGCACGCACACCAAGTAAACGACCTGATAACTGATCAATTACTTTGAAAGTGGCTAAGTCTAAATCTTGATTCGATTCTGAAAGAGAAGATAGAGATTCGATGTATTCAATAAATGGCGTGTACACCAATTGATAACCTCGAGATACAAGGAAATCTAAGGCATCACGGCGTAAAGTCTCAATGACTTGCGCCTGTTCTGGTAATACATCAGCTACACCATCAGGTAATAACCATGTCTCTGAAATGGGCATGTTGTAAACCTAAATCCTGTCAGTGCGGAACGAATCCGCATAAAAAAATCGGGAACACACCCGATTTCTCCTAGTCTACCACGATAGTTTTCGCTCTGCACCTGACTTTTTTATAAAAATCAGCAAATTTTGTTTGTACTTAAAGTTTCATTCGAATCAAAATTAACAGCACAATATTTTCAATATTTATATATCAATCATGCCATTACTTTTTATCAGTCGGTAAAACTCAAGCTGATCAAATTATTCAAAATAGGAATCATTAGATTTTTTTCATAAGTCGAAAAATGATCATTGAATGGGAATAAAATTGATAGTTAAAAAATTCCTTCTCCCTTTGGAAGAATGTGAAGATGAGGCAATACTCATGATAAGTGTGTTTTTTGAATAATGAATTCCAAAAGAATGATTGTATTCAATTAACATAAGAATATTTTCGGACAGTCATTCTGTCACTACAGCAAATAAAGCCAGAATATTAATCACTTCAAATAACCAATATTTCAGTCAAAAATTGAATAACTTAAACTTAGCTTTTAACTTTTTATGACAAGTTTAAAGTCCGTTATCTCGACTTTAAAGACTGCTTTCCTTACTTTAAAGACCGCTTTCTCTGCTTTAATATTCGTCATACCTTCAATTTAAAGCCTATAAAATCAATCAAATGAAAGATTACACGCTAGCTTTTTCCAGTCTCAATTTCATTACTATCACTGATAAACAAGCGGACTTATTTCTCAGTTTATAATTTCGTTTGTTTATAAAAAGAATCACATAAGTCTAATAAACGGTTGGCATAGCCCCATTCATTATCATACCAAGCAAAAACTTTGGCTTGCTTACCTACGACCATGGTTTGCGTTAAATCAACAATCAATGAATAGGGTGAGTGATTAAAGTCCGAAGACACCAATGGCTCATCGGTCACATCCATAATTTCTGTGTATTCATGACGTGCAGCTTTAATCAGCGCATCATTTAAGGAAACAACATTGATTTCATTTAAAGAGGTAAAAGTTAAATCAATTGCAGCCACATTAATGGTAGGTACACGAATCGAATAACCGTCGATGCGATTTTCCATTTTAGGCATAACATTTTTCAATGCACCCAAAGCCGATGATGTCGTTGGAATAATATTTTGTCCCGATGCTCGCGCTCGACGTAAATCTCGGTGTGCCTGATCCAATACAGACTGATCTGCAGTTAAAGCATGAATTTCAGTCATCAAAGCGGTATCGATCCCGAATGCATCATCAACAATTTTTACCAAAGGCACTAAAGCTTGAGTGGTACAGGAAACACTTGAAATGATCTGATCTTCTGCTTTTACTTCATGATGATTAACACCATAGACGATCGCGGCATCAACACTGTCAAATGGAGCAGCACCAATAATCACCCGATGAGCACCAGCCTGAATATGTTTGGTCGCAGCTTCGCGTGACCGAAATAAACCCGTACACTCCAAAACCACGTCAATATTCAGATCGCCCCACGTCAAATGTTCTGGATTCGCCTGATTTAAGACCTGAACGCTAAGGTGTGCTTGCCCCATTGCGATGTCTAAATAAGGGAGTTGATCACGATAGATCAGCTCTACATCGCCCTTAAACCTACCGTGCGTCGTATCATATTTAAACAGATGAATCAGTGTTTCTACATCCGCGATATCGTTAATGGCCACAATTTCAAAATTGAAATCTTTTGGATTTTCAAACCAAGCACGTAATACATTGCGGCCGATTCGTCCAAAACCATTAATAGCGATACGTTGCATGTTGCCTCTGTATATTGAATAGATTGAGCATTAAGTGTTTCGTATTTTAACGGATTTCGAGTTTCTTGGTGGCTTATTTTCAGCGCCATATTTTATTTGACTTATGAAGCATGCTGATTAGATTCATTTTAAGTCAGTTTTAAGATTCAAATTCTATAGTTCGAATCTTATCTTTATTTCATCAGTGTCGTTATGCTGTTTATAAAATCAAATAAAATCCGTTTACCCACTTTAAGTTTGAATCAATATTCATTACTACTTTCGACGTGGTTAGCCATTGCGTTAAATATCAGTTTTTATAGTAAATTAAGGGCCTTAACGCCTTACATCGGCTTGAATTCAATATTATTTATTGTCTCTTCCATGATTATTGTCATATCGGCATATCATCTTTTAATGCAAATACTTTTGTGGCCCTATACCGTAAAAGTGATGAGCGTTGTTTTAATTTTATTTGGAGGATTAAGCAGCTACTTTGTCACCAATTTGGGGGTCATTATTTCACCCGATCAAATCCAAAATGCAATCCAAACCAACCTGAATGAAAGTCTAGATCTAATGTCTTGGGCATTATTAAAGTGGTTTTTTTTCTTTGTGATCTTGCCTGTTCTGTTGTTTATTTACCTTCCTATTCAAAAACGTCCTTTGGTTAAAGAATTTGGTTTTAAAATCATCCACATATTTAGTGCGAGCATCATCCTATGCGGTACACTATTTATCTACTATGTGGATTATGCCGCGATTTTTAGAGAAAACCGCGATTTAAAAGGAATGATTTCCCCACAAAATTTAATTGCTTCAACGACATCATATTATCTAAAAAAAGCGCCTAAAAAGAATCTTCCTTTGGTCCATTACGGCACAGATGCTCATCGCGTCCAAAATATACAACAAGAAAATATGCCGAAACTCATGGTCTTGGTTGTCGGTGAAACCGCACGTGCAGAAAGCTTTTCACTCAATCGATATGCGAAAAACACCAATCCAGAACTGCAAAAACAAGATACTTTGAATTTTAGCCAAGTCAGTAGTTGCGGTACAGCAACGGCGGTGTCTTTGCCTTGTATGTTTTCGGGAATGCAAAGAAAAAATTATAAAGAAGATATAGCACTAAACCGTGAAGGGTTACTCGACATTGCACAGCGAGCAGGCTACAAAGTGACATGGATTGACAACAATTCTGGATGTAAAGACGTCTGTAATCGTGTTGAGCAATATACGATTCCACAAGACATCAAAGCAAAATGGTGTGATGCAGATAAAGAATGTTTGGACGAAATTTTGGTTGATAGTTTAAAACGCTATATCGAGCAGATTAAAAGCACAGACACTCAACCTCGATTGATTGTATTACACCAAATGGGAAGTCATGGACCTGCATATTACAAACGATCCACACCTCAATATCAGCACTTTAAACCCATGTGTGAAAGCAAATCGATACAGGGTTGCAGTCAACAAGAACTCATCAATAGCTATGATAATTCAATTGTTTATACTGACCATGTATTGAGCGACACCATTGATACCTTAAAACAATTACCTCATTATCAAACTGCATTTTGGTATCTTTCTGATCATGGTGAATCTACGGGTGAACACGGTTTATATCTGCATGGATCACCTTACGCGATAGCGCCAAGCCAACAAACCCATGTTCCAATGGTCTTGTGGTTTTCAGAAAAATGGCGACAACATAATGCACAACAAGTGGCTTGTCTCAGCAATAATCAGCAAAAACCGCTAAGCCAAGATTATTTATTTTCTACTTTATTAAATAGATCTCTTTCATAACTCAAAAAACAGTCATCTTTTTGGTGATTATATGTACCCTTAACTTTGTGAAATTGATGCATAATTTCAGTATGAAATATATCGACTCTAAAAAGCTTTCTGACCCGCAGTTTAAGCGTTATACAGGCATCTCATACTCAACTTTTTATTTAATGGTTGAGCAATTGAAAAAGCATTTACCAACTACGGGTAGACCCGCTAAATTAAGCATAGAAGATCAAGTTCTTTTGAGTCTAAGCTATTGGCGTGAATATCGAACCTTATTTCATGTTGCGACCAGTTATGGTGTTTCAGAGCCGACGGCTTCAAGAATTGTTCGGCATGTTGAAGACTGCTTAATCCAGTCTAATCTTTTTAATTTACCGAAGGATTTGCCTCAAGGTGAAGGCATTGATTGGAATGTTGTCATCATCGATGCCACAGAAATACCCATTCAACGGCCCAAAAAAACAGAAGAAAAGCTATAGCGGTAAGAAAAAGACACATACCTTTAAAGTACAAGCGATTATTCATGCTAAAACACGAGAAATACTCAGTTTATGTATGTGTAAAGGTGCGGTGCATGATTTTGAGTTATTCAAAAGAAACTTAAATTTAATTCCTAAGAATTCATTTCTATTAGCGGATAAAGGCTATCAGGGTATTCATAATATCTACGCAAACAGTTTGCTTCCGTTGAAAGCAAAAAAAGGCTGTACATTAGATCCTGAGCTTAAAAAATACAATCGAGAAATCAATAAAAGAAGAATCCTTGTTGAACATGTTTTTGGTGCGCTGAAGTATTTTAAAATACTTGCTGAACGTTACCGAAATAGAGGAAAAAGACTCGGCTTAAGATTCAATTTAATTGCTGGAATTTACAACATGGAATTGAGCAAAAAGTGACTTATGAAAGAGGTCTAATGTATTAGATATAAAATCAGAAGTCATGAATTCAGAGTTCAATATGCTGAATCAATGTAATAGTTCAGTATAAGGCGGCGAGCATGACACAGATTTTATTAATCGAAGATGACTTCATGATTGCTGAGTCGACGGTCACACTATTGACTTATCACGGCTTTCAAGTGGAATGGGTCAATAACGGCTTAGTGGGTCTCAAATACATTAAAGAACACAAAGTCGACTTGGTCATTTTGGATTTAGGCTTACCGATGATGGACGGTATGAGCGTACTCAAAAACATCCGTCAGCATCAACCTAATTTGCCCGTGTTTATTATCTCAGCACGTGATCAATTGCAACAAAGAATAGATGGACTCAATCACGGTGCAGATGATTATCTCATTAAACCTTATGAATTTGATGAGCTTTTGGCACGCATACATGCGCTCTTAAGACGAAGTAAAAATCCTACAGAGAATAATTCGATCTTGAGTCATGCTGGACTCATACTTGATGAAACCAATGTAGCAGCAACGTTTCATGGTCAACCGATTGAACTTTCAAATCGAGAATGGGCTTTATTACGGGCGCTGTTAAACCATCCCAATAAAATTTTTTCTAAAGCAAATTTAGAAGAAAAACTTTATAGTTTCGAACATGAAATCAGCAGTAATACCGTGGAAGTGTATATCCATCATTTACGCTCTAAACTTGGTAAAGATTTCATAAGAAATATCCGTGGCTTAGGCTATCGACTGGGATAAAGGCTAACTTGAGACGCCATTTATGAAACTATTCAAAAGTTTCTCATTACGTAAAACCTTATTGCTCTATACGCTCATTTTTAGCCTGGTCATGGGCTGCTTGTTAATGCTTTCAGCCTATTTAATTGCACTACATGAATCTAGCGAAATTATTGATGCACAGATGCGTTATTTGGCTAAACATTCAATTGAAGCAGAAACCGTATTAACGCAAAGTGATTTCAATCCTAATAAACACTATGAAGAAGAAGATCTATTTGTCGATGTTTGGGCCTACAAAGATCACAGTGATCAAAAACATCCTTTAAACTTACTCGTTCAACCCGTCAATGAAGCAGGATTTTATACCCACAAAGCCAATAATGAGCTTTGGTACACTTATGTCTTACCACTCGATGATGTACAGATTCAAGTCAGCCAACAGCAATCTGTTCGTAAACAACTGGCGCTTGAACTGGCAACCAGTATCTTCCTCCCCTTTATACCTTTAATGACTTTAATGATCATTGGTTTAAGTTGGATTATTGTGCTGAGTCTACGACCTCTAGAAGATTTAAAATTAGCCTTGGCACAACGTCAACCCAATGATTTACATCCGATTGATCATCAAGCATATCCAGATGAAATCATGCCCACCATCCAAGAAATAAATCGTCTATTTGAAAAAATTTCACTGGGGCAACAAGAACAGCGGCAATTCATTGCTGATGCCGCACACGAACTGCGAACACCAATTACGGCTTTAAATTTGCAAAGTACGATTTTATTAAAAGAGTTTCCAGATTCAAATGCCTTGCAACAACACAGCAAAGGACTTGCTCGTATTCAGCATCTTGTCGCGCAATTACTCAGTCTTGCTCAACAAGATACGACACTTCCCTCTTTGATTCATTATCAAGACTTCAAATTGAGCGAGATCGCTTTTAATTGTATTGAGCAGCTCATTCCCTTTTCGCTTCAAAAAAATATTGACTTAGGCTTAACCGAACACCCTGATATTTTTATGCATAGCGATGAATCCGCGATTCATTCTATTATTTATAATTTAATTGATAATGCCATAAAGTATACGCCGCAAAACGGCATGATTAATGTCTCGTTATCAAAACAATCAGATTATGCATTAATTGATATTGAAGATAGCGGCCCCGGTATTGATCCAAACCAATATAGTGAGATTTTAAAGCGCTTTTATCGAATCGAGAATCATACCGAAATTGGCAGTGGTTTAGGATTATCGATTGTCAATAAAGCCACTGAGCGTCTAGGTGGTCAGCTCGTTTTTGCAAAAAGTGATGACTTGGGTGGCTTAAAAGTTACGGTAAAATTACCCATCAATATGACGCCTGCTTAATGGTTAAGAGGATCGTTTGGGATTTAATTTTGAATAGAAAATCAAATAACTTACGACATTAACAGTCCATATAATCACGCCTGTCCAAAGATTATGACTGAGGAAATGCGCGCCACGCATCATTTGTGCCCAGCCCATTGCAAACCCCAGTACAATCCCTGCAATTAAATAAAAATGCGCTAGCTTTGTATCTCGATCACGATATACAAAGTAGCCAGCCAAAATGCTAAAGCCTGCTGATGCATGTCCACCGGGGAAGCAATGCCCTGCTGTAGCATTCAATATCCAATTAAAATGATCCTGTGCACTGAGGGTCATATTCCAAGGGCAAGCATGTACTGAATGTGCTTTTAAAATTCCAATCAAAATAATGGGGAACAGCAACATCAAAAAGAAATAGCCAGAACGCCATTGATTCTCAGAATTTTGCTTAGACTGACTTTGCTTTGTTTTACTATGCTTGGTTTTAATTTCCTTCGTTTTACTTTCATTGCTTTTACTTTCATTATTTTTATTTAGCTTAGTTTTACTATGCTTAAAATTAAAAGATAAAATCCATCGCAACAAAACCAACAACATACAAAATATCAATATCCACTTAACGTATTGATGTCCTAATGTCGCCAAAGCCCAATGCTCTCTCAGATAAAAATCACCCTGTGATGTCATCCAGTTTTCAATAATATTACGATCCAATGCTCCTGCGACAGGAAAAAATACATATAAAATCAAAACGAGCATGAAGATGACAATGATTTGAGAGATGGCAAATTTAGAAAGAGATGACATAAGACGATGTATTTAAATATTTTAGGCCATCATGTCAGCACTAACTTAATCAAAACTTAAAAATTAGACTTCTTTGATATACCATTTTTTTTAACTTATGAACGAGTTCTATTCCTTCTAAATTTTTACCTCGAAAACATTACTTCAAAAGCATTGCTTTTAAAATACCGCTTCTAAAATACCGCTTCAAAAATTTAGATCTTAATATGAGCACCAGCCTAAACTGTGATGCTTGAATATTGTTCAATGACAATCACTTTTAAATCCTCATTGATATAAAGCTTCTTAGCATTTTACTTAAAGTTCAAATTTGCCTAATAATCATTGGTTGAACAGGTATTTTCCGTTATAATTTGGCGTTTTAAAAAATTAAGCCTGCATTCAGAAGTGAGCAATCATTCGTTAGACTCAATCTGAATGCTTTTGCCAAATACGAATATATGGAGTGACTTGGTTGTGAGTACTCGTTTAATGACATCCGCTGAAATCCGTGAAGCATTTTTGCGTTACTTTGAGTCGCAAGGGCATACACGTGTCGCGTCGAGTTCTCTCGTACCAGCCAATGACCCGACTTTATTGTTTACTAACGCGGGCATGAACCAATTCAAAGACTGTTTTTTAGGTCTTGAAAAACGTGATTATGTACGTGCAACGAGTTCACAAAAATGTGTCCGTGCTGGTGGTAAACACAACGATTTAGACAATGTTGGCTATACAGCTCGTCACCATACTTTCTTTGAAATGCTCGGTAACTTTTCTTTCGGTGATTATTTTAAACGTGATGCCATTACTTTTGCTTGGGATTTTCTAACAGGTGAAAATTGGTTAGCACTACCAAAAGATAAACTTTATGCCACTGTTTATCATACAGATGATGAAGCATTCGATATCTGGAACAAAGAAATTGGTCTAGATGCAAGCCGCATTATCCGTATTGGTGATAACAAAGGTGGTCAATACGCATCTGATAACTTCTGGGCAATGGGTGACACAGGTCCTTGTGGTCCATGTTCTGAAATTTTCTTTGATCACGGTGATCATATTTGGGGTGGCCTACCAGGTTCTCCTGAAGAAGATGGCGATCGTTTCATTGAAATCTGGAACAACGTCTTCATGCAGTTTAACCGCACTGCGGATGGTGTATTGCACCCTCTTCCTGCGCCTTCTGTTGATACAGGCATGGGCTTGGAACGTATTTCTGCGGTATTACAACACGTCAATTCAAACTATGAAATCGACCTATTCCAAAACTTATTAAAACCTGCTGCTGAAATCATTGGTTTAGATACCTCTGATCTTGAAGCCACTGCAAAAGCTGAAAACAAAGCTGTTGAATATCCAGCTTCACTTAAAGTTGTTGCTGACCATGCACGTTCATGCTGCTTCTTAATCGCAGATGGTGTTAATCCTTCAAACGAAGGCCGTGGTTATGTGCTGCGTCGTATTATCCGTCGAGCAGTTCGTCATGGTAACAAACTCGGTGCAACAGGTTCATTCTTCCATAAAATGTTACAGCCGTTAATTGCTGTCATGGGTGATGCATATCCTGAACTTGCAGCACAACAAGCTCGTATAGAAGCGCAGTTACTGAAAGAAGAAGAACAGTTCGCGAAAACCTTAGAGCAAGGTTTGAAATTGCTTGAAGGTGAATTAGCGAATTTGAAAGGTTCTGTTATTCCAGGTGCGGTGGTATTTAAGCTTTATGATACTTACGGCTTCCCTGCTGACTTAACTGCAGACATCGCACGTGAACGTGAACTCACAATTGATGAAGCAGGTTTCGAAGTAGAAATGGCTGCTCAACGTCAACGCGCACGTGATGCTGGTAAGTTCTCAATCGACTACAACACCATTGTGAATGTTGAAGGCGAAACACAATTTGATGGCTATGATGCAACTCAAAGCCAAGGTCAAATTATTGCAATCTATAAAGATGGCGAACAAGTTGATGAAGTCGTTGAAGGCGATGACGCATTAATTGTCCTTAACCAAACCCCTTTCTATGCTGAAAGCGGCGGTCAAATTGGTGATACGGGCCTATTCAAAAACGAAACGGGTATTTTTGAAGTTCAAGACACCAAGAAATCTGGTGGTGCTTTTGTCCATCAAGGAATCGTTACTGTCGGAAGCTTAAAGGCGACTCAACAGGTAGAAGCAATTGTTAAAGCCGATATTCGTGCTGCAACTGCTCGTAACCACTCTGCAACCCATTTGTTACATGCGGCTTTACGTCAAGTATTAGGCTCACATGTACAACAAAAAGGTTCTTTGGTTGCAAGCGATATTTTACGTTTTGACTTTGCCAATGACCAACCTGTTTCTTTAGAACAAATCCAAGAGATTGAACGTCTCGTAAACGCTGAAGTTATTGCAAACACACCTGTTTCTACAGAACTACTTGATATCGAGTCTGCAAAAGCTAAAGGCGCGATGATGTTGTTCGGTGAGAAATATGGTGATGAAGTCCGTGTACTTTCAATGGGTTCTGTGATTGAAGATAAAAACTTTTCAATCGAACTTTGTGGTGGTATTCACGTCAAACGTACAGGTGATATCGGTCTGTTTAAAATCACCTCTGAAGGTGGCGTAGCGGCTGGTATTCGTCGTATTGAGGCAGTGACTGGCAGCAAAGCTGTTGATATGATTCAAAACACTGAGCGAAATGTTCAACACATTAACAGTTTGTTGAAAGCACAAAACCATCAAACTGTCGAAAAAGTTGAAGCAGTCGTTGAAACCGCACATCAGTTGCAAAAACAAATTGAACAGTTGAATCAAAAGTTAGCGCATTTCCAAGCATCAGAACTTTTAAGCCAAGTTCAAACAATTGCTGGTCGTACAACATTGATAACGACTGTTCAAAATATGGATGCAAAATCACTTCGTAATTTGCATGACGGTGTGAAATCTAAACTAGACAATGCCGTTATTGTCCTTGCAGGTGTAGATGATGACAAAGTCAGCTTAATTGCATCGGTTGCAAAAGACTTTACTGCTCACATTAAAGCAGGTGACATCATTAAACACTTAGCAAATGAGCTTGGTGGTAAAGGTGGTGGTAAGCCTGATTTGGCACAAGGTGGCGCGCCACTTAACGAGAAGTTTGCACCAACCATGGCAGCATTAACTGCTTGGTTAGAAACAAAATAAGACTTCAATTTTTGTGTAACGGACCCTGAAGGTGTTTTCAGGGTCATGGCTTTTATGGAACAACTATGGCACTAATCGTTCAAAAATATGGCGGTACTTCTATGGGTACTCCCGAGCGCATTTTAAATGTTGCTCGTCGTGTTAAGCGTTGGCATGATCATGGTCACCAAGTGGTGGTTGTGGTTTCAGCAATGAGTGGCGAAACGAATCGCCTGCTTGCTTTAGCCAAAGCCATAACCGAGACACCTGATCCTCGTGAAATTGACCAAATGGTTTCTACGGGTGAACAGGTAACGATTGCAATGTTATCGATGGCGCTTAACTCTATTGGTGTTGAAGCGAAGTCATTAACAGGTCGCCAAGTCGGACTTAAAACGGACAGCGCCTTTAATAAAGCACGTATTGAGTCTATTAATACGGATGTATTAACAGAAAACTTAAATGCTGGTCGTGTTTTAGTTGTTGCTGGTTTCCAAGGCTTTGATGAAAATGGCAACACGACTACACTGGGTCGTGGGGGCTCAGATACATCTGGTGTAGCGATTGCTGCTGCGTTAAAAGCCGATGAATGCCAAATTTACACAGATGTTGATGGTGTTTACACCACAGATCCACGCGTTGCACCTAAAGCCAAAAAAATTGATCGTATTTCTTTTGAAGAAATGCTCGAAATGGCATCTCTGGGTTCAAAAGTTTTACAAATTCGCTCTGTAGAATTTGCAGGGAAATATCAAGTCCCTTTACGCGTATTATCAAGTTTTGATAATGACAATGATGGCGCATTCGACGAAGACTTCAAAAATAACGTCGGCACTTTGATTACCACTGAAGCGGAAGATAATATGGAACAGCCAATTATTTCGGGTATTGCTTTTAACCGTGATGAAGCAAAATTGACTATTTTAGGTGTGCCTGATGAACCAGGTATTGCTTCTAAAATCCTATCGCCTATTAGTGCTGCCAACATTGAAGTGGATATGATCATCCAGAATGTTGAGGAAGATGGTACAACTGATTTTACCTTTACTGTAAATCGTACTGAACTTGCCAAAGCAAAAGCGATTCTCGAAGCAACTGCAGCAAAAATTGGTGCGCGTGAAGTGTCTACACGTGACAATATTGTAAAAGTATCGATCGTTGGTGTTGGTATGCGCTCACATGCAGGCGTTGCGAGCACAATGTTTACTTCACTTGCAGATGAAGGAATTAATATTTTAATGATCTCTACTTCAGAAATTAAGATTTCTGTGATCATTGATGAACGTTATTTAGAACTTGCCGTTCGTGCTTTACACACTGCATTTGGTTTAGATCGTGAAAGTGGTGAATCTAGCGTACGTGCATAATCACAATTCATAGTATTTTAGATACTATGAAGATGCATAAATATTATGAGCCACTATAGTTTTTTTTATAGTGGCTCTGTTATATTAGCCCAGAAGGTTTTTTGTAAGATTTAAATAGTCTTGTGACGAGATTGCATATTTCATCACAATTATCTGTTAAAATTTCTCGTAAATACCGAGGTTGTTGTTTCGCTTTTTGAAAAAACTATCGCAGGTTTAGCGTATAAGCAAGGAGATAAACATGCTGATTCTTACCCGTCGTGTCGGGGAAACATTAATGATTGGAGACCAAGTCAGTGTTACTGTACTCGGTGTCAAAGGCAATCAAGTACGTATTGGTGTAAATGCACCCAAAGAAGTATCAGTACATCGTGAAGAAATCTATCAAAGAATTCAACATGAACGTGCAATGCATGAACATTTGCAGCACTTAGATCAAGAATACCAACCATCTTTTGAAGAAGAGAATGCGACGGTGACGCAGAATGATTTTAATCGCTAAGATTTTAATGATTTTGGTACTAAAGCGGCTACTTAGCCGCTTTAAATTTATCTAAAACAATGATGAATAAGGCTTAATTGATTTAAATAATGTTCACTTTAGTCCAATAACCCCAATGCTTTCTTGACTGGGCCATAACTACGACGGTGTTCATTAATCACACCATGTAGTGCAATCGCCTCAAAATGCGCTTTTGTTGGATACCCCTTATGTTTGGCAAAACCATACTGAGGATATTTCTGATCTAACGCGACCATTTGACGATCACGAGTGACTTTCGCCAGAATACTTGCAGCAGAAATTTCTTGATGTATCGCATCCCCCCCAATGACGGCTTCACAACTCATCTCTAGACCGTGCACCAATTTATTTCCATCGACACGGACATGATCTGGACAAATATTTAAGGCTTCAACAGCACGTCGCATTGCAAGTAATGATGCCTGTAAAATATTAATGTCATCAATTTCTTCATGAGTCGCTTCAGCTATTGCCCATGCAATCGCTTTTTCTTGAATCTCAATAAACAGTTTTTCTCTTTTTTTCTCAGTTAATTTTTTAGAATCATTCAAGCCTTCAATCGGTCGGTTTGGATCTAAAATTACAGCTGCCGCAACCACAGCACCCACCAATGGACCACGTCCAGCTTCATCAGTACCCGCAATTAACATATCTCATTCCCAAAAAAAAGAGGCTGAAATATCAGCCTGCTCTTATTATATCAAGTGTTTACTTTACAGCTTCAGCTACACACGCATTAATCGTTTTTGTGACAACATTAGAAACGATGGTTGCACGTGCAGTTGGATCAATGGCTGCTGTTGCTAAATCTACAGTGGTAACACTTTGAGGTGCTTTTTCACTTACACAACCACAAATTTCTGTTTGGATATTATTTTTTTGATCTGTAGTCATCAACTTTGTTGCAGTCTGCCAAGCAGCAAGGTTATTTAACTCAGTGGTACATTTTGCATTAATGGCAATTTTAAGTGCTGCAGAACCCAATTGTTGAGTCGTGCTCGATGCAGTCGTTCCATTTTCTGTTGTACCTGTAGCACAAGCAGATAAAGCTAAAGCGATTGGCGCAAGTAATGCGATTAATTTTTTCACAATTTTATCCTTATCATATTTTCAACATGTAGCGGTATTTTGCCCAAAGTTCAAATATTAAGAAATATCTATTTGAGTAAAGCAGCCTAGATGCACACTTTGACAGCACTTATTGTTGCAGATTCTCAACACACTGTTCTATCCGATGTCTTACTTTCTTAATTCAGTTGCTTTAGCATAAGCCCAACAAAATAACAGAATCTTAAAATGAAAAATACCTCCCAGTATTACACGCGAACAGCACAAGTTTTACACTGGCTTATGGCGATTATCTTTATTTTGGCTTGGATTATTGGTTTTTATAGTGGTAACTTCTTGAGCTATGATGTCGATGGCAGTTTTAAAGGCGATGTGATTAGTTTGCATAAAAATATTGCCACAACTATTATCTTCTTGGTGGTTGTTCGTATTTTTTGGCGTTATACCCATCCTACTCCAGAGCTTCCCCACTCAATGTCCCCTGCGATGAAAAAAGCCGCGCATCTTGGGCATTTGGCACTTTATTTTATGCTGTTGGCCTTACCCATCACTGGTTGTTTATACAGTTGGAGCGTGGGCTACCCTGCACCCGTCCTTTATCTTTTCGATATTCCCGCTTTAATTGGTGAAAATCCTGCGGTTACCGCAATCGTGAAACCTTTACACATCTGGATTTCATGGGCAGCAGGTCTATTGTTAGTTGGCCATATTGCAGCGGCACTTAAGCATCACTTTATAGACAAAGATAATGTCTTAAACAGTATGTTGAAACGCGATAAATAAGAAACTCGACTTTTTGAGTCACTTATTTTATGTGAATAAAATTCATTTTAGTCATTAAAATTCGTTCTAAACATTCACTCAATACAGCACTATTTATCGATATCGATGATGGTGCTTTATTCTTTGCTCTGCAAAATACACGCTTTAACACTATTCAATACTGCTTTTTGAGTCACTTGTTTTTTTACCTCTTCATCCAGCATGGCACGAAGTAAATCCTTGCTGGGTATATAGGTAAGTGCATTTTCCGCAACACATTCACATACGTCTTGAGCAACTTGCTGTTTCTTCGATGTAGTCATTAAATAAGTACTGACCTTCCAGAGTTTAGATTGCTCTAATTCTTGTGCACATTGATTTTTAATGACTGGCTTCAGCATATTTTTTGCAACAGATGCATCACTACAACCCGCGATACAGCCAGCCAATACGATGATCGTTAAAACAAGTCTGAGACGATATTTCATGTTAAATCATTCTTTAGAGTAATCGATTTGAGAATACTGGGTTTGAGGATACTAAATTTGAGAATATTGGATTTGATAATATTATATTTTAAAAATACTGAGTGATTTAAACCCAAGCCAGAATACTTTTGACTTGGGTCATTTTTTATTTCAAAAACCTTTTAACCCACTTATACAGCAAGGGCCAAAATTTTATTTTTCCATGCTTGTTTTTCAGCATCTGAAATAAATGACGCTTCGAATGAGTTAATCGCTAATTGCTTAAGTTCATCCTCAGTTAAATCTAGCGCTTCAGTAATCGCAATAAAGTTATCATTCATATAACCGCCAAAGTATGATGGATCATCTGAATTAACCGTCACATGCACACCTTGCTGTAACAAACGACGAATATTATGCTCCGCCATATCTTGAACTACATGTAGCTTTAAGTTACTTAATGGACAAACTGTCAGGGGCATTTTTTCGAGAATCAATCGCTGCATAAGCACTGGATCTTCTTCTGAACGCACACCATGATCAATACGATTTACTTTTAATAAATCCAAAGCTTCCCAAACATATTCAGCTGGCCCTTCTTCACCTGCATGCGCAACAATCAAGAAACCTGCTTCACGTGCCTGAGCAAAAACACGCTCAAACTTCGATGGTGGATGACCGACTTCACTTGAGTCTAAACCCACACCAATAATATGATCTTTGAATGGTAAAGCTTGTTCTAAGGTTTTAAATGCAGCTTCTTCACTTAAGTGGCGTAAGAAACACATAATCAAGTGTGAGCTAATGCCCAGTTTTTCTTTGGCATCGTCGCAAGCACGTTTTAAGCCATTTAAAACCACTTCAAATGCAATACCACGATCAGTATGCGTCTGTGGATCAAAGAACATTTCTGTATGTACCACATGATCTTCAGCACATTTCTCAAAATATGCCCATGCTAAATCATAAAAATCTTGTTCATGAATCAGTACTGCGGCACCAGCATAATAGATATCTAAAAATGACTGTAAATTATGAAAATTATAGGCTTGTTTTACGTCTTCAACAGACTTGTATGGAATATCAATTTGATTTCGCTGAGCGATCGAAAACATGAGTTCAGGCTCAAACGTTCCTTCAATATGTACGTGTAATTCTGCTTTAGGTAATGCACGAATAAGCGCTAATTGCTTCATGTTCAATCCTCAAAACTGTCGTTAAAACTCTACTCAAAACCCTTATCAAAATGATAAAGAGATTCAAATTAAAAATTAAATAAAAAACAAAAACTCATTTTATAAAAAAGGGTGTAAACAGCGTTTACACCCTCAGCAACATTTGAGGGCTTAACCGCCATACATTGCAAATTTCAGAACCCAAAGCAGTGCAATAATCCAAACCATATAAGGAACAGTTTTTGCTTTACCAGTAAACAATTTTATTAATGCATAGCTAATAAAACCCATTGCGATACCATCGGCAATTGAATAGGCAAATGGCATAAAGATGATGGTCAAGAAAGCCGGTACAGCTTCTGTAATATCTTCCCAATCAATATTGGTAATACCTTGAATCATCAGTACACCAACAAATAACAATGCTGGAGCTGTGGCAAAACCAGGAACAGATTGTGCAAGTGGTGCTAAGAATAAACATGCCACAAATAACAAACCGACCACAACAGCAGTCAAACCCGTACGACCACCCGCTGCAACACCTGCAGATGATTCAATATATGGGGTTGTCGATGAAGTACCCAGTGCAGCACCTGCCACAATTGCGCTTGAATCTGCAAAAAGTGCTTTTTTCAAACGTGGTAATTTACCATCTTTAAGCAACCCAGCACGATGAGAAACGCCCACCAATGTTCCTGTTGAGTCGAATAAATCAACCAAAAAAAAGACAAAAATCACACCAATTAAGGATGCTGTAAATAAGCCTTCAAAATCCATTTGCATGAATGTTGGCGCCATAGACGGAATTGCACCAACAACACCTTTAAATTCATTCAAACCCAGTGCAGTCGCCAAGCCTGTGATGACCAAAATACTGATGATGATCGCACCACGTACTTTGAAGTGATGCATCACGACAACCATAAAGAAACCGAATAATGACAATAAGACTGTAGGTTCTTTTAAGTCACCCAAGCCAACAAATGTCGCTTGGTTTGCAACGATAATGCCTGAATTTTTTAACGCAACTAAGGCAAGGAACAGACCAATACCACCGCCGATAGCGAACTTCAACGACATAGGAATAGCATTCACAATCGCTTCACGGATTTTGAACATGCTAATCGCAATAAAGACTAAACCTGAAACAAATACAGCTGCTAAAGCTGTTTGCCATGGCACACCCATACCGATACAAACTGAATAGGTAAAGTATGCGTTCAAACCCATACCAGGTGCTAATGCGATTGGATAGTTTGCGATAATGCCCATGACCAAGCAACCGATGGCAGCAGCCAAACATGTTGCGACAAAGACAGCGCCATGATCCATCCCTGTTTCAGACAGAATCAAAGGGTTAACAATGATGATATAACACATAGTTAAGAATGTGGTTATACCCGCAAGAACCTCAGTTCTGAAAGTCGTTTTGTTTTCGCTTAATTTAAATAAGCGTTCTAGCAAACCCGTTGAGTTTGGATTTGTCATTGTCGAGCCCCTGCTTAAGTTTGAGCTAGTCGTAAAATTAATTTAGATCGTTTGTTTATGATTCACTGACCTAAATAGCCTGAATGAATCATTCAAAAAACATACCAAAATGACATTTCCGATAAATTGAATCTGAACTAAAAAAGCTGCATCTCAGCAGCTTTATTGAATGATTCAATTAAACAATTTTAAAGCGATGTGAAGATCACTCAAACTTGATTCAAAAGTATCGGAATTATTTAACAAATTATAACATACAGTTTCTATAATTTAAGCATCACTGAGCTTGTCTTCTCAGTTGAAGATTTCCCTTCATTTCACTAATCTCTTTAAATAGATTCGCTTAGCAAAATTTAAATTATTTCAGTTTTCAATGATTAAGTTTGGTTGGCTAAAATTTATCTATATATGGCTTTAAAATTTCGAAGATTTAACTTAGATATAAACTTAGTTTTTAAATATCTGATCTTAAAGATAAAGCATCAAAAAGATGGCTCTTTAATGAGAAAGCAGATGAAAGGACGAAAAGCCTTCAATTCTGCTTTGCACACTCATTCAAAATAGTGACTAAAACCTTTCAAATCGTTAAATTAAATAAAAAAGACGCTTTAATGGAGCGTCTTTTTTTGAAAATCTACAATTCATAGATTCATTTTATTATTCATTACATTTGTACCTGCTTGAATATTCTTTATGAATCAGCTCATTTCTCAGATTATTTATTAATTCATTACTCTGAATAATAAGTTGTTCTTTTCTTAGAAAACTTATCGAGTTGCTTTAAGAAACCCTCAAAATAGCTTTTTTCTTTTTCATCAGTTCGATAACCTGCATATAACGTTCGACGTAAACCATTTTCAGAAACACAGTTTAAACGACGTGAAGTCACCCAGCCTTTTTGTTCATATTCATTTACGACCCAATCGGGTAAAGCTGCTACACCTCGCCCACTCGCTACCAATTGAATGAGCATTTGAGTTAAATCAGTTGTGCGTATTTTTTTGGGTAAAATATTTGCAGGTATAAACAATTTCGCCATGATATCCAGACGATGCTTGTCCACTGGATAGGTAATTAACGTCTCTTCTGCCAAATCCTCAATAGTGACGTGTTCAGCACGAACGAAAGGATGGGTATTAGACAATACTAATCGAGACTCATATTCAAAAATCGGGAAATACTCAATCCCTTTTAACGCAATAGGATCTGCGGTAATCAATAAATCGAATTCACTATTTTGTAGAAGCTCATGCGGATTTGATTCAAACCCTGATGCAAAATCTAAATCAACATCTGGATATTGATGTCGGTATTGATTTAATAACGGCATTAACCAATCAAAACAACTATGACATTCTGAAGAGAAAATAATTCGTCCAGTCTGACCATGCACAATACGGGTAATATCAGTTTGTGTAATTTGAACTTGTGGCAAAACATCATCTGCAAGCTTGAGTAGACGTTGGCCAACATTTGAAAAACTGACTGGACGACTACGACGATTGACGACTTCTACCCCATACCACTGATCTAATTCTCGCAGTTGGTGTGAGATTGCAGAAGGTGTTAAACACAAATCATTGGCTGCAGAAACCAACGAACCATGTTCGCGCAAAGCAGTCAGTGTTTTTAAATGGCGAAGTTCTAGCATAAACAGCACAAAAAGTTGAATATAATTCACTATAACATAAATTTAGTGATTCAAATTCACAACTACATTAATCGATACTGTTCTATCAGGATAGTATGATTTTATTCTGGTGATGAATTCTAGTTATCTACTTTCAATATTTATTTTAAGCATTTAATTCAGTTATTTATTAGAAATCTTTTATTTTGATTATTTTAAATAAGTTTATAGCTAAATTACTCAGAAATCCCTCTTCATAAAAAGGAGATCGATAAAAAGGGAATCTCTGAGTAAAAAAAGTGAACTTAAGCTGTTAGGTTTGCAAATTTAGCACGTGCGCCATGTAGCTTTTTATAGCTATCGATCAGACGTAAATGACGATCTAAACCTTCAAGTTGCATACTGGTTTCTGTTAACCCATAGAAACGAATACTGCCTTCTACAGAACCTAACGCAGCTGCCATACGTTCGTGACCAAACATACGACTGAAATTAGCGCTGTAGTCTTCAAGCTCCATCTCATCATCTAAAGTCACTTCAAGTACCACATTTAAGCATTGGTAAAATAGGCCTCGCTCAACCGTATTGGTATTATATTGCAAGTAGGTTTCGACTAACTCTTTAGCTTCATCAAATTGATTTAAAGCTAGATGAATCAAGAGCTTTAATTCTAAAATGGTCAACTGCCCCCACACGGTATTGTCATCAAACTCAATGCCAATCAAAGTGGTAATGTCGGTATAAACATCGACGTCGACATCTTCCAAACGTTCCAACAACGCTTCTAAACTTTCATCATCTAAACGATGTAAATTTAAAATATCTTCACGGAACAACAAGGCTCTATTGGTATTGTCCCAAATCAGGTCTTCAACCAAATAAACTTCTGAATAACCCGGCACTAAAATACGACAAGCTGTGGCACCTAAATGCTCATAGACCGCCATATAGACTTCTTTATCCATGTCTTTCAGAATACCAAATAATGTCGCGGCTTCTTCAGCATTCGAGTTTTCACCCTGCCCTGAAAAATCCCATTCCACAAAATCATAGTCAGATTTGGCACTGAAGAAACGCCATGACACGACACCACTCGAATCAATAAAATGCTCGACATAATTATTCGGTTCAGTCACCGCATGACTTTCAAAAGTCGGCTTAGGTAAATCATTCAGTCCTTCAAAGCTACGACCTTGCAATAGCTCCGTCAAACTGCGTTCCAATGCAACTTCTAAACTTGGATGCGCACCGAATGAAGCAAATACTCCGCCTGTACGTGGATTCATTAAAGTCACACACATCACAGGGAACTTTCCACCCAATGACGCATCTTTAACGACGATAGGAAAACCTTGCGCTTCAAGACCTTGAATACCTGCAAGAATGCTTGGATATTTTTCCAGAACAGCTTGTGGCACATCTGGTAAAGTGATTTCACCTTCCAAAATTTCACGTTTTACAGCACGCTCAAAAATCTCTGACAAGCACTGTACTTGCGCTTCAACCAAGGTATTACCGGCACTCATCCCATTACTTAAATATAAGTTTTCAATTAAGTTCGATGGGAAATATACCACTTCACCATCAGATTGACGGACAAAAGGCAGTGAACAAATACCCCGCTCAGTATTACCCGAGTTGGTATCGTATAAATGCGTACCCAGCAACTCAGCATCTGGATTATAAATCTCTAAGCAGTATTCATCGAGAATTTCTGCTGGCAACGCACCTTTCGGACCTGGCTGAAACCATTTTTCATCTGGATAATGTACAAATGCAGCCTGAGCAATGTCTTGACCCCAAAACTGATCGTTATAAAAGAAGTTACAGTTTAGGCGTTCAATGAACTCACCCAAGGCCGAAGCTAGGGCGCTTTCTTTGGTTGAACCTTTACCATTGGTAAAACACATTGGCGCTTGTGCGTCACGAATATGCAAAGACCACACGTTCGGTACAATATTTCGCCATGATGCTATTTCTATCTTCATGCCCAAAGATGCCAAAATCGCAGACATATTGGCAATCGTTTCTTCGAGGGGTAAGTCTTTACCTAAAATATGCGTCACGTTGTCTGAAGCCAGACTTGGCATCAATAAAGCTTGTGCATCAGCATCAATGCTTTCAACCTGTTCAATCACAAACTCAGGACCCGTTTGGACGACTTTTTTTACTGTACAACGTTCAATCGAACGTAAAATGCCTTGACGATCTTTATCAGAAATATCAGCAGGAAGTTCAACCTGAATTTTAAAAATTTGGTTATAGCGATCTTCAGGATCCACAATGTTATTTTGTGAAAGGCGAATATTATCTGTGGAAATATTACGTGTTGAACAATACAACTTCACAAAATAAGCTGCACACAAAGCAGATGATGCGAGAAAATAATCGAAGGGTCCCGGTGCTGAACCATCGCCTTTATAACGAATAGGCTGATCGGCGATTACCGTGAAGTCGTCAAACTTGGCTTCAAGCCGAAGGTTGTCGAGAAAATTGACCTTGATTTCCATGCTACTACCTAATCCGTCTTTTCCGTATTACGGATCAGACATTAACTTTAAATAAGGGTGGTTTACGCGCTGCATAGAGTCTCTAGACTATTTAATAGAATCACTAGACTCATTCATAGGATCACTAGACCAAAATGACAGCGCTAAACAGATCGGTAATCTTACAGAATTATTGTGTTGAATTGATGATTTTTCGCGATCTTTAACATTTAATTGCTCAAACTGAGCAAAAAATGCGATGCCTAAATGCATGGCCCTAGTCTGTAGATCCTATATGCTTACTCGCTCAGGACTTATTTACTCAGAATTACAAGTGAAAAGAATAACTCAAATTTCTGAATAATTTTTTAAACTTCATTTCCAGTTAAATAATCAATCAACAAGCGAATTCTTTTCGGCATATATTCATTTTTCGCATAGACCAAGTTCAGCTGATGCTCTTGATAACCCGCCACATCCAAATCCGCGGCAACTAAAGTTTGATTGGATAAATACTTTTCAATCGCAGCATAAGGTTGATAAATCACACCTAAATGTGCCAAGGCAAAATCAATTAAGATTAATCCATTATTGCTTTGGGTATTGCCTGAAATAGCCACGTTTTGTTGTTGGCTAAAGTACCAAACTTGAGTTCCCGCAATTGCAGACTCAGTACAACCCAAGCAATTGTGCTGACTTAAATCCGCCAACAGCTTAACTTTTCCGTACTTTTGCCAATACTCAGGAGTCGCGGCCACCACCATCTGCACCTGATTGAGTAAAGGTCGTGCAATCAAAGAAGGCTCAATATTCATTCCAAAACGTACCAAAAGATCGAGTTTATCTTTAACGAGATCTGAGCGTTGATCATTGACTTCAACTTCCAACTCAATATTCGGATAACGCTGTTGAAAAGCACCTAATTTGGGTAATAAATAATGTTGGCCCAATACACTCGGCATAGCTAAGCGAATCTTGCCTTGTAATTCATTCTGGTCACGTAATAAATTAGTTTCAGCATCTTTTATTTCACGTAAGATTTTTTCACAGGTATGTAAATACTCTACCCCACTTTGCGTCAGTTCTAATCGGCGTGTACTGCGATGCAACAACTTTAATTGCAGCTGTTGTTCTAAGCGCTGGATATGCTTGGTCGCCATGGCCGCTGAAATTTGATGTTCTTCAGCCGCACGAATAAAACTTCCTGCATGAGCAACACTGACAAAAATTTGCATACTGGCGAGTTTATCAAACACAATTATTCACTATAAGTAAATTATCTATACATTATTATAGTAATTATTCATTCACTATAAAAGACTATACTTTTTACATTACTTAGATTCTTAAAAAGGAACACAGCAATGCATATTTCATTAACAGGTAAAACCGCTTTAGTCACTTCAGCAACCTTAGGAATCGGCTTTGCCATTGCACAAGGACTGGCAGAAGCAGGTGCTGAGGTCGTCATCACAGGTCGCGATCAGCAAAAAATAGAACATGCCATTGCTCAACTTAAAAACAATGTACCTAACGCAAAAATCCGTGGTTTTGCTTTTAATGCTGCAACACAAGAAGGTTGCCAACAGATCATTCAAGCAGTGCCTGAAGTTGATATTCTGATTAATAATTTAGGTATATACGGCGTTTGCGAATTTAGCGCGATTAGCGATGAACAATGGTTCGAGTTTTTTGAAACTAATATAATGAGCGGTGTCCGTTTAAGCCGTCACTATATGAAAGGTATGCAAGCGAAAAACTGGGGCCGGATTCAGTTCATTTCGAGTGAATCTGCCTTTAATATTCCTGCCGATATGATTCATTACGGTATGACCAAATCTGCAATGCAAGGTGTTTCGCGTGGTTTGGCCAAAGCTTTGGCTGACAGCAATGTGACGGTAAATACTATTTTACCTGGACCGACCAAAACTGAAGGCGCGATCACCATGATTAAGAATATTGCTTTGGAGCAAGGTTTATCAGAGGCAGACGCTGAGAAATACTTTATACAGACCCATCGCAATTCAAGCATTATTCAACGTTTCACTGAACCTAGAGAAATTGCCAATATGGCGGTTTATATTGCTTCAGAACAAGCAAGTGCGACTACAGGTGCAGCGCTACGTGTTGAAGGAGGTATTATTGACAGTATTCACTAATACCTCGTTTGTATTAAGTTTGAATTAAAAACAAATAAGGTCAGTTCATAAACAATGCTGGCCTTTTTTTGGCCTAGGTGAAATCAAATTATTTTTCTATTCTGACTATATTTTCAAATATGGATTTAGACATAGCTTCATATACTGGTTCAAACATAGACTCATCTATGCATTCAGATATAGATAGAGCCATATAAAATATTCAGGCATAAAAAAATCGGTGCTTATGCACCGATTTTTCATTTCAACAATAAACTAAAACAAAAGTTTAGATTGTTTCAAGCGCAGCATTCAAAGTCGAACTTGGACGCATAACAGCATCAACTTTAGCTGGATCAACGGCATAATAACCACCGATATCAGCAGCTTTGCCTTGAACAGCAGCAAGCTCAGCAACGATTTTTTCTTCGTTTTCAGCTAAAGTTTTAGCAAGTGGTGCAAACTTCGCTTTAAGCTCAGCATTTTCGTCTTGAGCTGCAAGTGCTTCTGCCCAAAACTTAGCCAAGTAGAAATGGCTACCACGGTTGTCTAGTTCACCAGTACGGCGTGATGGAGACTTGTCATTATCCAACAATTGACCAGTCGCTTGATCAAGCGTTTTCGCCAATAGTTTCGCTTCAGCATTGTTTTCTTTAATGCCCATTTCTTCTAAAGAAACAGCCAATGCCATGAACTCACCGAGTGAATCCCAACGTAAATGGTTTTCTTCAACCAATTGTTGTACGTGTTTAGGTGCTGAACCGCCTGCACCAGTTTCGTACATACCACCGCCAGCCATAAGCGGAACGATAGACAACATTTTAGCTGAAGTACCCAATTCCATAATTGGGAATAAGTCTGTTAGGTAATCACGTAGAATATTACCCGTTACAGAAATCGTATCTAGACCACGCGCAACACGTTCAAGTGTAAAGCGCATAGCACGTACTTGAGACATGATTTGAATATCTAAACCGTCAGTGTCATGATCTTTCAAGTATGTTTCAACTTTTTTGATCAATTCATTTTCGTGTGGACGGTACGGGTCAAGCCAGAAGATAGCAGGCATGCCAGAGTTACGCGCGCGTGTTACCGCAAGTTTCACCCAGTCACGAATCGGCGCATCTTTCACCTGACACATACGCCAGATATCGCCTTCTTCAACGTTTTGTGACATCAACACTTCGCCAGTTTCAAGATCAACGATGTTTGCAACACCCGCTTCAGTGATCTCAAAAGTTTTGTCGTGTGAACCGTATTCTTCAGCTTTTTGCGCCATCAAACCAACGTTAGGTACAGTACCCATTGTTTTTGGATCGAAGTTACCATTCCACTTACAAAAATTGATCATTTCTTGGTAGATACGTGCGAAAGTTGACTCAGGCATAACTGCTTTACAGTCATAAGGTTTGCCGTCAGCACCCCACATTTTACCACCACCACGGATCATTGCAGGCATTGAAGCATCTACAATAACGTCGTTTGGTGAATGGAAGTTGGTGATGCCTTTTGCAGAATCAACCATCGCTAAAGCTGGACGGTGTTCTTGACAAGCGTGTAAATCAGCGATGATTTCTTCACGTACAGATGTCGGTAAAGTTTCGATCTTTTCATAAAGACCAGCCATACCGTTGTTCACGTTCACGCCAAGTTCATCAAACAACTTACCGTGCTTTTCAAATGCATCTTTATAGTAAATTTTCACACAGTGACCAAATACGATCGGGTGTGAAACTTTCATCATCGTTGCTTTTACGTGTAATGAGAACAAAATGCCTGCTTCACGGCAATCTTCTAGCTCTTTCTCATAGAAGTCGCAAAGTGCTTTCTTGCTCATGAACATTGAGTCGATGATTTCACCGTCTTGAAGCGCAACTTTTGGCTTAAGAACAATGCTTTCACCCGATTTCGTGACGAGTTCCATCTTGACATCACGTGCACGATCAAGCGTCATCGATTTTTCGCCATGGTAGAAGTCGCCTTCATCCATATGAGAAACGTGAGTTTGTGACCATTGCTTCCACTCGCTCATTGAATGCGGGTGTTTTTTCACATAGTTTTTAACTGCAGCAGGTGCACGACGATCAGAGTTACCTTCACGCAATACTGGGTTTACAGCAGAGCCTAGGCACTTGCTATAACGTACTTTAATTGCTTTTTCTTCTTCCGTTGCTGGATTTTCAGGATAATCAGGGATTGCATAGCCTTTAGACTGAAGCTCTTTAATACAAGCAGTCAACTGACCTACTGAAGCACTGATATTTGGAAGTTTAATGATATTCGTATCTGGATCTTGTGTAAGACGACCAAGCTCTGCAAGTGTGTCTTCAACTTTCTGATCATCGCTTAAGTATTCTGCGAATTCTGCAAGCACACGTACTGCTACAGAGATGTCACTTTTAACAATCTCAATGCCAGCCGGCTTAGTAAAGGTCTCAATGATCGGTAGCAACGAGTAGGTCGCTAACAATGGCGCCTCATCAGTCAGTGTGTAAATGATTTTTGACTTTCCACCAGCCATAAATAGCCCCTTGCTTTAGATTGAGTTTTAGGACCGAGTTTTTGACTCGGTCACTACGAACCGATTTACTTAAATTAAACTTTGAGAGTTTAGGTGCATCGCACCTCAGTTCATGCAATATCAATAATTATTGCAAAAAAACTGAAAATTAATCTTCATCTTCATTAGTCTTTTCACTAACCTCTATAGTCTACGTGAAATTTAGCCTTTTTTCGAATCGATTCACATGTTCCGGAGGATCTTCACCGAAATGACACAAGCTAAAAAAAAATTAAAATACCAACTTAAAAATAATGATTATATTAATAATTTCAATATCTTACGTGTAAAAATTTCAATTAAAACTGTTTATTGATTAGACGATAGAATTCACACTATTGATGCGCCAATTCCTAATTACATGTTGGGTATCAAGTAAATAAATTATTAGATAACCGTTTTTTAGAGAATTCACAAAATCTAAAACATCAAATTCAAATTTATTGAGAAATTATTAGATCATCATTTAGTCTCTTCACATCACTTTCACACTGCGCTGTTTAGAGTAAGTTCATCGTTTTCAAATGGACAGTGAATATGAAACATACAAAAAAAATTGTAGTGGCTGCCCTTACACTGCCGTTAATTTGGCTTTCAGGTTGTAAAACCGTGCCGAGCTACTCTTCAGATTATCAACAAGCGCGTAATACGATTCAAGGTGTCATGCTCAATGATGCAAGCGCCCTCGATATTGGAACGCGATTTACCTCGACCTTCGATACTTTAGGTACGCCAGAATTTGTAGAAAAAGCCAGTACACTTTATGAAAAACAGCTTTATATCAATGATACGCTTTCTCAGTTTTCTTCACGTGATAATTTAGTCGAACATTTCAAAGGGATGAACAAGCGTGTGAGTAATGTCACCGTGAAGTTATTGAACACTTCATATCATAAAGATTCTGCCTATGTACATTGGTCCATGGCTTATGATTTTAAAATGTTTGGCACCACTCGAACCATGGCTTCACATGGAATCAGTGAAATGAAAATTAATGAAAATAATAAAATCATCTTCCAGCAAGATTTCTGGGATCCAGCTGATGGTTTATTCCGTGCATTACCTTATGTCGGAGGTGCTTACTCATGGGTACTGCCTTTCAAAAAATCACCATAAGTTTAAGCATATTGATGGCATCTGCTGTCAGTATGCCCCTCTTTGCTAAAACTGAAAATCAGTGTGGCACGGGTGAATTATTGGTGAGTAAAAAAACAGTCGGAACGGCGACCTACACCGCTGAGAATTGCAATCAATCTTGGAAAGGCCAAAATATTCAAATGGATTTTAGCTACACAGAGAATATTCCTGAATGGGCATTTAAACGTGCAGCAACGCATTTTTTAAAGAAGAACGTCAGTAACTTGAAAAATGATTCTGCTCTAAATCAAGTCACTGCGCTTTATCGACCTGTTAAAAAAGGTGATGTGTATCGTTTATCCTATGTTCATTCGAGCCAGACATTAACATTATCTTTGAACAATCGTGTGCTCGGGAAAGTTCAAGATCCTCAAATCCAGCAATATTTTACAATTTGGCTCGGTGATTCCCCATTTAGTGCTAAATTAAAACAACAATTATTAAATTAAGTGCAGAAACAATCGTTATGTCCAAGCATTTTATCCTCATGGTCGAAGATCACTACGAACTTGCCTCTACGGTATGCGAATTTCTAGAGGAGCATGATTTCGTAGTCGATCATGCACGTAACTTAGAGGCGGCTCGTCATTTACTCAAACAACGCCCCTATCATGTATTGCTGTTGGATATCAATCTGCCAGACGGCTCAGGTTATGACCTGTGTGAATGGCTACGTCAACAGGAAAGTATGGATATTCCTGTATTGATGCTGACTGCACGTGACACTTTAGATGACAAACTGAAAGGCTTTAAGTCTGGTACAGATGATTACTTGGTTAAACCTTTTGACTTCAATGAATTAGTCATGCGTATCAAAGCATTGATTAAACGTTCTATGGGTGAGGTTTCAAACCGTCAATTGAAAATTGCTGACTTGGTGTTGGATCCTGCGCTTCAATATGTGAGTCGAGCAGGTCAAAGTATTGAATTACCGCCAATCCAGTTTAAATTACTTAAACTACTCATGCGTAATACTCCCAAGGTTCTGACTAAACAAGAAATCATGATGGAACTTTGGGGCGATGAAGAACCTGAAAGTGATGCTCTAAGAAGTCATATTTATAATTTACGTAAAATCGTGGATAAACCTTTTGATCAGAAGCTCATTCAAACGGTTTCAGGCGTGGGATTAAAAATTGCTCTAGAAAGTTAAATGAATCTTTCCTGTATTAAAATCATGACTAGACTTCTTTCTTCAATCAAACTTCAATCAAAAAAGCTCATTGAGCAGCAATCATTTAATTTGCAAAAACGCCTTTCACTCTGGGACATAACGAAGACTTAAAAATTCCTTCTTCCTTTGGGAAAATGTGAGGATAAGGGAGCTTTCATGATGGTTTTTTGTTTGAGTAATGACTTATGAAAGAAGTCGACTATTCATAGTTAAAACATCTATAGATCTTAATGAGAACTTAACGAGATTTTAATTTAGATAGACCACCACGATTAAGCCGGTGGTGTAAGCTAAATTTACATCATTATGTGTATGTAAATAATATTGGCGATCAAACAATTCAACACGCCAACCCAATTGCTTACAGAGTTTTTGAACCAGCTGTAAGCCGATACCATGCCCTTTGACATCCACTGGCAATTGACGCTCGGATAGCTCCTGTACTTTTACATCATTCGGTAATGGCATTCCCACCCCATTGTCTGCAATGAGCACCTTATTTTTTTGCAAAATAACGTCAATTTTAGATCCCTGCGAATAATTTAATGCATTCCGTAAAATATTACCGAACACCATTTTTGTCATTGAGGGATAAATTTTACGTCTTTGCTCATCAGGGTCAGCTTTTAAAGCAATTTGAATTCCTTTGAGCTCACTGGAGCTATTCAAATCTTGCACCAAATTATCTAGAAACTTAGAGAGTACGGCTTCTTCAGCCATCAATGTATTGGTGGTATTACGTGCGATCGCCAATAATGTATCTACTAAAAGTTGCATATCCTCAATGGTATTATGCAACCGCGTAAAAGATTTGGTCTCGCCATAACGTGCCTGACACAGTTGTACGTTACCTTTTAAAATCGTTAATGGGGTTCTGAGCTCATGACTCACATCCCCTGTAAACTCACGTTCCCGATTAATAAAACCACTCAAAACCTGATGATATTTTTCCAAGGCTTGTTTTAAATATTCAGCTTCCATATTGGAATCAGTACTGATGCCTTGAAAAGGAGAAGCTTCTTTATTTTGATGTTCCCAATCAATATTATCCAATGCATTGGCTAAACGAGTAATGGGAGAGAAAAATCGTCGTGCTCTGCGGTTCCACCACCACAAAAGGCTATACAGTACAAATAGACTCACCATGAGTGGTGCAAGGCCAAACAACCAAACTAATTTATTGACATTACTCTCACCAAACACCAAAAACACATGTTGGCCATTACGCTCTCCATACACAGTCATTCGGTCTTTGCCATCCACAAAATGGCGACTGACCCCCTCATTCAAATGCATATTTTGTAATTGCGCGGGTGCTTCTTTGTCCCATCGATAGCCATATAAATTTTTGGTGTCAGGCAAATCAGCATTAGGATTGCGCTCAATACGTTCCCAATAGTGCGCCATTTCCTGTTCCAGTGCTGTTTTGAGCAAAGTCCCTTTGATGACCCATGCACTACAGGTAATACCGATAACAATTGATAATGCAATTAATCCAATTTGTAGCCAATAATATCGATTAAAGACCTCACCTAAGGGATGAGCGCGTTTTTCGCGAAACAGCTTGAACATAGACCCATCTCTTTGGTGAACTTTAAAGTTAATGCGATAATAAGCTTATACGGCGTTATTTTTAAATAAAAAATGACCAATAACCCATTCACGCCCCTGATCAAGACCAAATAACTCAGCACAAGCCATAAAGAAAATACGCCAGCGCTGCCACCAAGCTGCTGCATCTTTGCCATAGGTTTTTTCAAACAGCGGTTTAAGCGTTTTAGCCTGCTGATCCATCTTGACTAACCATGCATTTGCAGTACGTTCATACGCTTGGCCTGACCACTGCCAATGTTGCTCTAGTTTTAAATGATCTTGAAAATGTAAAAATGTCGATGCTGCGGGCATTAAACCGCCACTAAAGAAATACTTCGACATCCAATCATATTCATTTTTAATTTCAAATGGATAATGTAGGAATCGATGACAAAAAATATGACACCACAGTAGCCCTTCAGGTTTAAGCCAGGTGCTGATTTTTTCGAACAACTTTTGATAATTGCGCACATGCTCAAACATTTCGACGGAAACTACACGATCAAAAGACGCTGCTTCCAGTTCCAACACATTGACGTCACAGGTAATAACCTTCAAATTCTTAAAATCACGCAACTTCGCTTGTTCTTGAATATGCGCTCGTTGTGTAGCCGAGTTTGATACCACGGTAATGTTCGCTTTTGGATAGTGCTCTGCCATCCATAGACTCAGTGAACCCCACCCACAACCTATTTCCAGAATATCCTGACCATCTTTTAATTGTGCTCGTTCACAATAAGTGGCTAAGGCAAACTCTTCAGCTTGGTCCAGTGTTGTCGCATCAGTATTAAATAAACTGGCACTATATTTTAATCGCTTACCCAATACTGCCTGAAAAAACTCAGTGGGCAGTTCGTAATGTTGCTCATTGGCTTTGTCTGTTTCGATCGCAATTTCACTGCTTTTAAGCATCTGCAAAACGTCCATATAACGTTTTGCAGCGAGTTCAGGTTCGAAGCGGCCTTCTTGAGTAAGACGCTTTTTGCTTAAGCCTCGAATTGCAGCACGTATCGCTTGATCGGGTACTTTGCCACTTTCGACAAATTTTAAAGTCTGTTGAATCATAAAATCCATGTGTTTACCTACTCTTTGGGTTGCCACGGAATAAACATTGATGTTCGTCGTTGATAATCTTTATAATTGTCGCCACGGTGCGCCAAGGCTTGTTGTTCACTAAAAGGAATACCCGTAACGTAATATAAAAATAACCACATCAAAATCGGATAGAACCAAAGGCCATATACACCCGCCGCTAAGCCAATAATTGGATAAGCAAACCAGTGCAACCATTCAAAAAAATAATTGGGATGACGTGAATATCGCCATAAACCCTGATCCATGGTTTTGCCTTGATTGTTTGGATCTTGTTTAAAACGATACAATTGATGATCTGCTAAACTTTCACCTATAAATGCCAGCAGCATAATGATTGCTGCTAAAACAAGGCTATAAACTGTCCAATCATTCCATTGCTCTACAGGCACACTTAGCAATAACAACATCGGATAAGAGAACAGAACAATTAACCCTGCTTGGAATAAAAAGAACGCCAAGAAACCCAAATGTTGAAATTTACCCATTGCGCGACGCATATTGGCATAACGCGTATCTTCTTCACTTTCATGGTAATAACGACGTAGTAAGTGCCAAGATAATCGTAGAAACCAAATACCACTTGCGAGTCCGATGAACACGCGAACCAAGAGTGGCGCAGTATCCAACAAGACCGATGCTAAAATCACATTGAGCGCTATTCCAAAAGCCCAAATAACATCGACCAAACCTGCTCGTTTGTTAAAACTCACCCAGAGCCAACCACACAGCATGATCAAAACATCGAGCCAAATTAAATCTAGCAATTGCAAATTCATGAGCGTTCGATACTCCCTTTTCGTCGCATTCTTAGTTCAGCATGCTTTATTCAGCACTCACAACTGAGCCTTAATACGAACTTGCCTCAAATAAAAGATGGACATCACTAATCACACCTTCTTTAAAACCACCTTCGCAATAACATAAATAGAAATCCCACATTCGAATAAAATCTTCATCGAATCCAAGCTCGAGTACACGGTCACGCTGTTCAAGGAAAAGTTGACGCCAGCAATGCAAGGTTTGTGCATAGCTTTGCCCAATATCCTCAAGGTGTTTCAGGCGTAATTGTTGTTCTGAAGCTGCTTGAGTCATGACGCTAATACATGGGATAAAGCTGCCTGGGAAAATATAGCGCTTAATATAATCAATTGTTTTTAGCGCTTTTTCATAGCGAGCATCTTCAATGGTAATCGCTTGAATAAGTGCAAGACCATTTGGTTTTAGAAGTTGGCGGCATTGTTTGAAATAGGTTGATAAATATTGCTCACCCACTGCTTCAATCATCTCGATTGAAACCAATTTATCGTATTTACCTTCAAGTAAACGATAGTCTTTCAATTGGATTTCAACACGGTGAGCAAGTCCAGCTGCTTCAACTCTTTTTATTGCTTCGTCATATTGAGCTTGGGAAATGGTAATGGTCGTGACTTTACAGCCATAATGTTGTGCAGCATAAATCGCAAACCCACCCCAACCACTGCCAATTTCAACCAAATGATCCATCGGTTGTAGCTGGAGTTTTTGACAAATTAATTCTTTTTTATAATCCGACGCCTGCTCTAAAGTCATCTCAGGATCTTTAAATACTGCACTCGAATACATCATGCTTGGATCTAGAAATAATTTAAAAAAATCATTGCTCAAGTCATAGTGTTCTGCAATATTTTTACGACTTCCCTCTATGGAGTTCTTACGACTGCTATACCACGCTTTTAAAAACAATTGACTGGTTTTAGAAAATACGTTTTGATTCATACGATCGAGCACATCACGATTGCGTGCTAATATCTGAACCACTTCGACCAAATTTTCACTGGTCCAATAACCCCGTATAAAACCCTCTGCAGCACCCAAAACACCATTACGGAATAATAATTCAATCAGCTTTTTATCGTGAACGTGAATGACCGCTTTTAAATCCGTATTGTCCCCAACATTACCGCTCCAAACACCTTTAAAAATGATTTGGCCATGACGTAATTTCAATAAATGACGTAATACTAAGGGAAGTGAATCTGATTCACTCATTACAAGTGTCTTCATAATTTTGTCTTTCCATTCTCTTTTTTAGGGTGCCTATAAAAAGGAATTTTCTTCTTCCATAAACGAAAGGCATTTAAATAAATCCCTGTCACCATTTTGAATGGTTCCAGTACATTTGAAATAGCATAATGACTGAGTTGTGAAGGAAGTGTGATTGGCTGTAATGAAAATCGCATGGTTGCATCAAACTGTAAAATTTCCGCTTGAAACAATTGCATATGGATGACATTTTGCTGTTCTGAAAAGCTAAATCGCCATCGATAATCCATATCCATAGGCATGAATGGAGAAACATGAAACTGTTTTTTAAAATCGAATTGATGCATTTGATAAGGCTCATTCAGTACTGCATTATTCAGACAGTCATGTACATAAACCGTGCGTTCATTCCAAGGCGTGTTGGTGATTTCACTTAACACAAAGCGTGGTTGCTGATCGTGATCAAAAACAATATAAAAAACTACTGAATTAAACCGAAAACCCAACGTACGGGGCAAAGCAATCACTCTGATTTGAAAGTCTTCAACAAGCGTAAAATCCATTTTCTCAAGCAAGATACTTTGAATTTTTTCTCGAATACTGCCTGATGCCATCGTTAAGAAATCATCTGCATGAATCGATAACACATTCCAACGCTGGGTGGACCACAACCACGATTTTTGACTCAGTGCATCGATTTGATCAGGATCAAAACATAGATAGTTGAGCTGCGCCGAAAACTCATGAGACTTCGGCAAATAACGGCGATGCCGAATACTGCTCTGAGCAATAGCGAGTCCATACCTATGCATCATTTTCTCCTATGCCACAGCTTGCGAAACTCTGAGTATGTCATCGACCACCCACGAAGCGCTACGTGCACCATCCTCATGAAAACCCCAACCCCAATAAGCACCACAATATGAGCTACGATTTTGCCCATTGATTTCGTGCCAGCGAGATTGAGCGTCAATCGCTTTGGCATCAAATACAGGATGACGATAGTGCCTTTCGACTAAGACACACGCTGGATCAATATGAAAATTAGGATTCAAGGTTGAAAAAATTTGCGTATTACATTTCAAGTTTTGCAGCTTATTCATCCAGTAAGTAAAGCCATAGTGAATTCGCGAGGTTTGAAATGGTGTGACATAAGGTGAATGACTCTGCGTGACATGAACATGCCAACTTGCCCACTGCCGTTTCGATTTAGGCATAATTTGCTGATCATGATGGACCACCATACGATTGTTCTGGTAGCTAAAATGACCCAAAATATCCTGTTCAAGTGCTGTAGGATCTTGAATTAATTCAAGCGTATCATCAGCATGACTGGCAAAAACCACCCAATCGAATCGTTCTGTACCCTGCTCAGTCTCAATTAACACATCTTGTTTTGAGCGTGTAACTGCTGTGACGCCTATTTGCTTAAAGTGAATATTTTTTGCTTGCGCTTGAATCGCTCGAACATAGGTTGAAGATCCCCCTTTGACGGTTTGCCATAACGGACGATCTTTGAGTTGTAACATTCGATGATGTTGAAAAAAACTCACCACAAATTTATAGGGAATTTTACCCGCTTGTTCTATTGGGCAGGACCAGAGTGCACCACACATCGGGTACAAATGTTCTTGACGAAAGGCTTCACTATATCCATTGTCATCCAGATACTCTTCAATGCTTAAATCAGCATTAAAATGACTCACATCTAGATCTTTATTGGCTGCATAAAATTTAAATAAATCCGACAACATCACTCGAAAGTCGGCTTTAAAAAAATTTTGCGGTCGACATAACAGTGAAAACTTTTTAGAGGGATTGTATTGTAAGCCTGAAACTTGATTATTAACTGAAAAGCCCATATCACTGCTTTGTACTTCGACGCCAAGTTCAGTAATCATTTGGCTAAACAAAGGATAATTATGGTCATTAAAAACAATAAAGCCGCTGTCTACAGAAACATTATCACCTTCAATATTGAGCTCATGTGTATCCGTATGACCACCAAAATAATGATTTTTTTCAAATACAGTGACTTCATGTATTTGACTCAATTTCCAAGCCGCATACAGTCCAGAAATACCAGAACCGATAATGGCAATTTTCATCATACTTCCCCAGATTGATTATTTTTAGCTGCTGTATTGCTCTTCATCGTTTTTTTGAGCTTTTTAGCGACAGAAATTTTGCTGTCTTCATAAGCCCGTGCGGGTATGGGTTTCATGCCCCAAACAAGACCAATCCATGACATCATTTTCAATATGTAATAGGTCATATCGATTTGCCACCAATAAAAACCTTGACGTGTACTGCCTGCATAATAATGATGATTATTATGCCAACCTTCACCTAAAGTAATAATCGACAAGAATAAATTATTTCGACTCTGATCTTTTGTATCAAAGTCACGCTGACCATAAAGATGTGCCAATGAATTAATGCATAAGGTTGCATGAATAAGCAGCACTGTGGATACCACAAAACCCCAAACTAAAAGTTGCAAACCCGATGTGCCCAGTTGAGGATAAGCAACCGCTAACCACTCTCCGCATAAATATATTGCGCCCGCAGTCAGGAGTACCACCAGCATACTAAAGCGGTCTAACCAAATCAGTTCTGGATATTTCAGCCAATCCTTAATCACTTCTTTACGCGTGGCAAAGTTATAGTCATTTAAAAACCAGCCAATATGGCTGTACCAAAACCCATGTGTAGATGAATGCGGATCTTGCTCGGTGTCGGTAAAACGATGATGATAACGATGATGTGCCGCCCACCATAAAGGCCCACGTTGTGCGCTCATGGTTCCGATCAAGACAAAGAAAAATTGGACAAAGCGAGAAGTTTGAAAGCTTTTATGAGATAAATAACGATGAAAAAATGCAGTAATTGAAAACATGCGAATGAGATAAAATGCGATCATAAAACCAATCGCAAACCAAGATATCCCCACCCAAAACACAGCCAAACATGCCAAATGCAATAAAATAAATGGAACAATCCTCAGCCATTGGATTTTTGCATTTTCAACTGAGGTAGCCTCTACCGATGCAGGTATTGACCAGCTATCTACCCATCGCATCAGACTATTCAACATGGATAATTCCTAATCTCAAATTGTTATATTCATTTAAATTAGTTTAGCGCTGAAAAGATGAATTTTATGTGAAGCAACATAAAAAAGCCGAACTGAAATACTCTCAGCTCGGCTTAAAAACAAAAATTCTTAGAAATTAACGTTGTTGAGGCGTTTTAATCAACTTTTCAACATCGTAACCATATTTTTTAGCAGTGTCTAAATAAGACTGGTAGATTGCATCGTCAATTTGAGCTTCGCGTGACAAGATCCATAGATATTTATCACTTGGTCCACCGACAAGTACAACTTTGTAATCTGGATCTATACGTAGAACCCAGTAATCACCCTTGGTAAATGGCAACCATCTAAGGCCTTTAGGTAAGAAACTTACTTTAAGTTTGCTATTACCCTCATTTTGAGAATATGCCACACCTTCAGAACTGATCTTGCCACCATCTGCAGTGCTACAACTATTCAGAACAGAAATCGTTTTATCAGGATTCAAACCATATTGAGCTGTTGTATTTGCAACACATTTACGTTGAAAATACATCGGCAAATGTGCAATTTCATACCACTTACCCACATACTGCTGAATATCAATTTTATCAACTGCTTGCGGAGCAACTGTCCCAGCTTGAGTTGGCATCAATTCAGCTTGTGTCGTCATAGATAGTGTTAAACTACTGAATACCAGTGCAGTACCCGCAAATATTGATTTCAATGCTGTATTCATATTTTTTATATCCAATATGGTTGATCTAATATTAAATCTGTTACTAATATACTTTTTTGACTGTGAATAAAGCGTGAAGCCTCGATTTTTTAATTCGTCCTCAAATATTTATACATCAATACAAAGAATGAAAAATAACTTCAAAAAAGCATTCTAAATAATTAAAAACCATTAAATCTGGTCATCAATCATTCTCTAGCACCGTTCTTGAACTAAAATTTGAAGTCTTTAATATTGAATGTTTTGTCTTACGACCTGCCACTCTTTTTCGCCATAACTGAAAGCTACTACGCTTCAGATGAGCCCGCATGAGAACAATGACCTCCCTTTCATTTACCCCATATTCACGCTGAATAGCCTCAAAAGGAACCTCGTCCTCCCAAGCCATTTCAATTATTCGTGATAAATCACCCGCATTAAAGGATGTTAAATTCGTCACTTGTCCAACCTCTATAAAAACATACGTATAACCAAACGGTATTTAAAATCGGAAAAATCAAAATCGTAACCGACTGAGAGTTTTCTTCTTTGATCCATTGCTCGATCTATTGATTGGACTAAAATAAAGGATGAGATATGAATTAATTGTGAATATTGCACTATAAAAATACAAACGCTATTTCTAGATACGATGATCAACTAAATGACTGTTGATTTCTTTTATTGCTCTCATTAATTCAATTTCCACAATTCCTATCATTCTAAAGTTCACTTCAGGTTGAGTCATTAGATCTCTTTCATAAGTCGAAAAATGATCATTAGTTAGCAATAAATTGATAGGTAAAAATCCCTTCTTCCTTTGGGGGAAGCTTAGGATGAGGGAATACTCATGATGAATCCATTCGATGAATAATGAGTTTTGAAATAAGCTTAATGGCTTTAAAATAAAAATCCGTACTGTCCTTGCAACTCTTTATAAGTCATTTTAAAAGACCACTATTGGAGATTGTTATTGCACCTTTAGAAAGAGTATTTCAGCATTACTAGAAAATGGGTATAAAAACACCGCATGTCGTTTGTTTGAAATATGTGTTAATATTCACACACTTTCTCACCTACGTTTTTCGTAGGTTTATTTTTTTAAATCTCCTTTTTTGAAATTGAATGGTTTGTATTCAGCATAATCTCCCAATCTATGCTGCGGCGTTTTTTACTCTTTAGTTCTCAAAGTTATTTCTAATCTCTTGCCCACCAAGAGCGGTACTCACTCATTTTCAAAATACGTGGGTTAGCGCACGTGGGTTTTAATCACTATGTTGAAAATAATGTCTTCCCCTCATATTTCCAAACTCACCTTTGCTACATTACTGTTTCCTTTAGCGCTGGTTTTATTTGAGTTCGCTGTCTACTTAGGTAATGATTTAATTCAACCTGCCATGCTCGGTGTCACCCGTGATTTCGGCGTCAGTAGTTCATGGGCACCCTCATCGATGTCTTTCTATTTACTCGGTGGCGGTTGTATTGCATGGTTAATGGGTCCACTGTCTGATCGAATTGGACGTAAAAAAGTCTTATTATCGGGTGCCTTGTTTTTTGCTATTACCTGTTTGCTGATCCTTTTCACTCAGAATATTCAAAGTTTCTTAGGGCTTCGTTTCTTACAAGGCATGGGTTTGACGGTAATCAGTGCCGTTGGCTACGCAGCTATTCAAGAAAACTTTGAAGAACGCTCTGCCATTAAAGTCATGGCGATTATGGGTAATATGACTTTATTTGCACCTTTACTTGGACCGCTTATTGGTTCGTTTATGATTAATCATATTTCATGGCATTGGGGTTTTATTGGTATCGCTGTTTTGGCACTGCTCGGTTGGCTGGGTCTCAATATTGCCATGCCTGAAGATCAACCCGCCAAATTGGTTAAGAAACCGATAGGAAATATTTGGGCTGACTTCAAAATTGTATTTAAAAATAAGCAATTTGTGATCATGACGCTTGCCCTTCCGCTGGCCTGTTTACCGATCATGTTATGGATTGCATTATCTCCAATCATGCTGGTTGAAAACCTTGGTTTTAGTGCTTTTGAATACGGTATTGCTCAAATTCCAGTTTTAGGTGCTTTAATTTTAGGTAGTGTTATTCTGATTAAAATCGTCGATAAATATCCTCTCGGACAAACCATTTTATGGGGATTACCTACGATGCTCGTTGGAGCACTCGTCATTCTCTCTGGTCTGTTTATGCCGAATTATTTGGTGTGGACATTGATTATTGGTATGACCATCATGAGCTTTGGAGAAGGATTATGTTTTTCGGTTTTATATCGTTTAGCCATGATGTCTTCAGATGTGTCTAAAGGCACTGTAGCCTCTGCAATGTCTATGATTATGATGTTTACTAACTTCATCGTGCTTGAACTCTCACGAATATTATTTGAATCTTATGCGCTCATTGCTTTTAGCATCTGTTGTTTAGTGTTGGTGCTGTTGTGGTTTACGCTTCCACGATTGATGCTGAAAAAAGTGATGCAAGCTCGACAAGAGAGTCATCAGTTCTAAACATCCATTATTTTAATCAAGAAGACGAAAACGATCCTATTTTCGTCTTCTTTAGTTTAATTGACCTCTTTCATAAATAAAAAAAGATCATTTGAATGGCAAAAATGGATCTGTAGAAATGACTTCTTTCTATGCTAGAAGATCTAGGTTGAGATAATTCTCATGATCAGTGTGTTGTGTGTTGTGTGTTGTGTGTTGTGTGTTGTGTGTTGTGTGTTGTGTGTTGTGTGAATAATGACTTTTAAAAGAAGTCTATAACCTATAACTCGATTGTTTAAATTTTGGAATTTAAATGCTAAACCACATGTCTAGAAATTGAATAAGGCTTAATTTCACGATCTTTATCCTATATTCAAGCAAATTCCTATATACCCTCAAAGATCATCTTGTTTAAATAAAGTATATCAATTCTTCATTCTATTTCTTCAATCAGAATATTTTTTCTTCTCAATTTTTAAATACTTAAACCACATTGAATTCTCTCAAATATTTTAAAATTAGCATGTTATATTCATCATTATTAATTTGATGTTATGGATAACCTCATTGCAAATAGATGAAGAACTGACCCTTAAAAAAATTCAAATTTTTTTAGCTTTTATGCGTTGTGGCAATTTGACAAAAACAGCTGATGAAATGCAAATCAGTAATGTTAGTGTGCACAAGGCTTTACATTCTCTTGAAAATTCTTTGCGCTGCCCTTTATTTAAAAATGAAGGTCGCAGTTTAATCCCTCTAAAAAGTGCCTATGTGCTTGAAGAGCATTCTAAAAAGATTATTCAAGACATCATAACAACGGTCAATAAAACACGTGAAGCCGCTGGTTTTGCATCAAAAATATTTCATTTAGGCTCTTTATATTCCTTAACGGTAAGTACCATTCCCAGTGTCATTAGTGGTTTAAAACTGCGACGAGGTGATTTGGATATACAGCTGTCTTTAAGTTCAAATATTGATTTGATCAAAAAGCTTAAAGCAACCGAATTAGATGCCATTATTGTTGCACTGAATGAAACAACACGCGATCAAGAGTTTGAAAGTCTATCCATGTTTGAGGATGACATTTATCTGGCAGTGCATAAAGATTCAAAATATGCCGAATGTGACGAAATTAATTTAAGTCAGCTTAAAAATGAAACTTTTTTAACACTCGCAAAAGGATTTGCTACTCGCAATGATAGTGATTATGTTTTTGAAAAAGCAGGCGTTAATCCAAAAGTTTTTTTAGAAGTGACGGATATTTTTACCTTAATTAGTATGGTGAGTTCGGGTGTTGGATTTGCTTTACTGCCTGGTCGAATTTCCACAATTTATGAAAGTTCTGTAAAGCTGATTCGACTTGAACCTCAATATCAAATTAAACAGGAAATTGGTTTAGTGTTCTTAAAGCGTAAGGAACGTGATCCAAATTTGCTGGCGTTTATTGCCGAATGTCGTATGTTTTCAAGAAATATAAAATAAAATTTGGACAATTTACTTGAGTTTCATAAATTGTCCATACACGTTTTAGCCTATATATGCTTAACCAAAAATAGCATTTACAGTCAAAAAGAATACTGAAGGTCCTAATAAACATCCGAGTCCTGTATAGAACGTTGCAACCAATGCTCCATAAGGTACTAAACGCACATCTGTTCCTGCTAGGCCCGCAGCAGTTCCACTCGTTGTTCCCGCCAAACCACCAAATACCATCGCGGATTGTGGGCTTTTCAAATACATAAACTTCGCCAGTAACGGCGTTCCAACCATAAAGAATACTGACTTAATCAATCCAATCGCAATTGAAAGTGCAATGACATCAGAAGAAGCACCAATCGCAGTCCCTGTAATTGGACCCACAATATAGGTCATTGCTCCAGCACCAATCGTGGTCATAGAGACTGGATCTTTATAACCCATGAACCATGCAGTCATTGCACCTATCACAAAAGGCACAATACAACCGAGTGTTAAAGCAATCAAACCCACTTTCCCAGCTTTCTTAACCTCTTTGACATCCACTTCAAATGCTGTAGATGCAATGGCTAAATCGCGAATCATGGCACCGCCAAGCAATGCAAATCCTGAAAAAATAGCAATGTCTGAAATGCCTTTGGTTCCTTCGGTATATACCCCTGCAAAATAAGCCACCACTAGACCCAAGGTAATTGCAATTGCTGAGCTTTGCAGCTTACCTTTCGTCAAGTACTTAGACAGTAAGTGAGAAACAAACATCATCAGACCTGTCACTGCGAGTGCTGTGACCAGTGCATTTTTAGTGAGTACTACAATTAAAGCTTCCATTACTTAATTCCTTTTAATCCTTAAATTATTTTTTTAATTTCAATTAGACTTTTTCGACTTGATCAACTTTCTGATCTGGTTCAGTTGGCCACTCATAAACGTCATAATCACCATTCTTTTTATTTAAATAGCGAATCACGAGTACCGTACCGACTAATGAAGTAATAGAAACAATCAGTCCTAACATTCCACCAGATAATGCTGCCACGACATTCTGTCCAGCTGACATAGCGACAACGATGGGGATGTACATTCCTGACCAATACAACACACCAAATTGAGTGCTTTTTGGTAAATATCCTTTTTTAGCCAAAATCTCTTTTGACAAAATAAGTAAAATCATTGAGATGGCTACGCCACCGACGTTGGCTTTGACACCGAGTATCATGCCGAGGCTATTACCGAAATAATCTCCCAATAAATGGCAAATCGCTAAGAGTGCTGTTCCATATATAATCATTGTTAATTCCTCATATCCTTGGATAATGATTGTCTTTAAATTTATTTATGCATTTTGTGATCTGGTACTTTCTTTATGCATAGCCCCAATTAGACTGTCCAAACGTGTTCCTTGAAAAGACAGCACCGTTCCTTCTTTAAATGTCTGACGTGCTAAGCCTGTTAGCACTGTCCCTGGTAAATGCTCAATCTGTAACCGCACACCTCGCTCCCAAGCGGATTGAATCGTACTTTCCCAATCAATCATGCGGCACATATTGAAACTGATGTCTTCAATAATTTGCTCTTTCTTCATGAGTAAACGAGCGGTTGTCCCACTTAAATAACGTAGTTTCGGTTGATGTTGCTTGACTCCTTTTATGTGTTCAGCCAATTGTCGTGCTTGAACATCAAGTAATGCACAATGTGATGGCACACTCACCTCTAGACGCTTGGCCATAACACCATTCGCTTGCGCTTTTTCAGCAACAAGTTTCATTGAATCATTTGATCCTGAGATGACGATCTGACTTGCCGAATTGAGATTGGCAATAAATACATCTTGATTTTGCTGATAAATCGGCTCAACCCAAGCTTCTACCTCAGATTGATGTGTGCCGATTAAAGCCGTCATTCCATAATTTGATGGATAGGCTTCTTGCATTAAACGACCGCGAATCGCCACAAGTTTGAGTCCATCTTCAAAACTCAATACTCCTGCTACGGTCGCCGCAGCCCAAGCCCCAATTGATAATCCAGCCACGTAATCGGGTTGAACGCCTTGTTCAGACATTAACGAAGAGCTCACCACACCTGAAATAAACAAACACAGTTGTACTGCATAGGTCGATTTCAGCGCTTCGGGTTGATCCAGCAACCCTACATCTTGCTTAAGGATATCTGCTGCCTGTTCAAGATATTGCCGCACCAATACCGTTTGCGGTAAGTCATGCAGCATATTGACCTTTTGCGCGCCTTGTCCTGGATAAACCCAAATTGAACTCATACTGTCAATCCTTTACTTCCAAGGATCATTCACTAAAACGGCACCATCATTTCGTTTTAGTAAAACCTTGCCTGTCGTCCTTGCCCATTCTTTCAGTGCAACTCCACCATTAGGTGTTTGCAGTTGCACATCCAGTTTTAATTGCGTTTGTTTAAGCTGCTGTATAAGTAGTTGAGCCTTATCCTTCAGCAAAAATTCATCTGTTCGAATTAAAAGATCAATATCACTGTTTTGAGTTACCGTTTTAAGATGTGTAGCCAACTCAAATCCAACACTGCCTGTATAACCCCAGATCCAATTTCCCTGATTTAAAATCTTTTGAATCTCCTGTAGTTGCGTCATCAAATGAGGAAAATCTTGTAGATTCACAGCAGTTAATGCCTCTGGTTTTAACTGTTTGGTAATCGCTGCGATAGGCATGAGCGCCGCATAACGTTCATTTCTTGCTCCACCTCGTATGCCGACGGCAACCTCGGTTGCGTTTGTTAATGCCCGTCGTACAACGACAGGATGTCCTTGTCTCACCGTATTCTTAACCCAGTCAGGTGCATCTTTGGTTAAAAAATCAAGCGTCATGCCCCATAACAAATCATGTGCTTGAAGATGCATGTGCATTACCATTGCTCACGCAATAGTTCACGTACACGCTTTGATGCTTTTCGGTTTTCACCATTTAAGCGATGTTCAAGTCCTGTTGATCCTAGGTTTTGAATATCTTTCACTGCATTTAAAAATACGTCCTGAATCACAGTGATATCTTCGGCAGTCGGCTGTTCGGGATTACTGACCTCTAAAATTCCAGACAACAAACCTAATGTCGCATAGCTTTCTATGTCGTAGGCCATTGGGGGAATACTTGCCGCCAGTTTTTCTAACTCATCTACCGTCCGTAATGTCACACGAGCTGCGGACTCTTTACCCATCGCATGCACCATAACGCCATCATCGTTCAACGCAAAAATTCGATTTGCCTGATAGCCATGAGCCAAGAATGCGCCTGACATCGACTTACCCACCAATAAACTGATAATAGGATGACCCGCTAAACGTGCTCGAGCATAACTATCGACTGCACCTGCAAGTGCTTGATGAATACCAAACAATTCTTCACGACGACCATAAGCCTGACTGGGTACATCAACAATGCATAAAATTGCGCGTTTTTGATCACTGTCCTGATCTGCTTGAATCACAACATCTACAGCTTTGGCCAGTGCCCAACCTTCTAACAAGCCTACTTCGCCATTTTGAGCACGTGGATAAAGATTATGTGGATGCGGAACAACAGCAATAATACGCACAGATTGTTGTGATATCTGACCATCCGCAACCCAAACGGATTCCGTATATTCGCCTATTTGGTTAAAATCAGTCGTGAGTGCTTTAAACCAATGTTGACCGCGCATTGAAATTTCATTCTCTGCTGGTATATCCATATTCATGCTTGTTCTCCTTGATATAAAGCGCTCACTTGTAGCGGCGTTGCTTGTTCTGTAGTGTTCACCGCTTTTAAATGATTCAAGTAAAAATCATAATTTGAACTGCGATGCAAAGTTGGCACACCTTGGTTTAAAAATTGCAAAACTTGCTGTTTAATGTGCTGACGATCATCTTCAACATAGGCATCGACCAAGCCGCTTGCAGCACGCTGTTGCCCTCCGGTTACACTCCAAATAAACGGGCGATCCTTCGAGTCATATTCTTGAACACCAGCTTCTTGTTCAATCACTTGCGGACCATTAAGACCTAAACGGCCTTCTTGGGTCATGATTAAATAACTGCATAAAGCTGCGGCAATCGACATGCCACCAAAACATCCGACACTGCCAGCAATCACAGCAACCACTGGCTGATATTGTCTCAAATCAACAATCGCTGATTGTATTTCTGCAATAGCTGCCAATCCTAAATTTGCTTCTTGTAAACGGACACCACCTGTTTCAAGCAGTAAAATTGCTGCTGTTGGAATTCCCTGACGGTTGTCTTCAGCGGCCAATTCTAAAGCGCCTGCTATTTTTGCACCACCCACTTCACCGAGACTTCCCCCCTGGAAAAGACCTTCAATTGATATAATAACCACTGGTTTTTGCTGAATTGTTCCTTTGGCAATCACCACACCATCATCTGCTTGAGGCACAATATTTTGCTTCGGCAACCAAGGTGACATGATCCGAGCAAATGGATCTAAAAGCTCACGAAAGCTGGTGTCATCTAATAATGCTTTGACACGATCTCTGGCACTTAGCTCAATAAAACTTTGTTTCTTAAGTAATGCTTGGATATTAGCCACAGTTCACCTCCTCAAATGCTTGCTCTAGACGTAGGCGAACGACGCCCGGCGTTGCACCAAAGTCATGTATATCAATATGAACCGCAGGCGGTGTTTGTTCTGCAAACATACGCTCAAATAATTTTTCCCAGCGTTGTGAGCTACCATTTACAGAAGTCACCACTTGAATCGACATTTTCCCTGTCTGACTCGGCTGCATCAAAATTTCTAAATCGCCAGAACCAACACAACCAACCAACGCATTTTTTGTGGGGCTGCTTCCAGCCGAAAATTCAAAATTCAGTATTTCCATTACCTTATTTCCTATTTATTCTTAAAATTAAACTGCTCAACACGATCGATAAATAATGTTGCTGCGAGTAAATCTGCGACTCCACCCGGCGATGCTCTTCGTTCTAAAAGATCTTGTTCAAAGACATGAAAGTAAAGCTTTCCAGCCACTGTTGAATAACCGCCAAGGTCTAACACCGCTTGAGCACCTTGTTGCATTCGAGCTAAACCTGCCTCTCCTGAACGATATAAAACACAGGTATCATCTAAAGTCGTCATCATCGCGAGCAAAGCATCGATTCGCGCATTTGTTTCATTACCCTGTATCTTTCGGCTTTTATGCAACGTCGGCAAACCAAAATGAGTAATGGCTGGAAAACCTTGCTGAGCCTGAAATTTTGCCCCGTTTATTCCGAGTTTTTTCTGTATGTATTGTCCGTGGCTTAAGGCCTGCTGAGGAATAAATCGATCTTCAAGTTTGGCTATTTCCCCCGCTAATTTACACAGTTCAATCGCATGCACTGATTTCGCAGTCAAACTCTTCAACGCGGCAGCTGTAACCATCAAACCTAGTGCCCAAATTGCACCGCGATGGGTATTCACACCCCCTGTCGTTTCGAGCATAACCGTTTCGCCTGCACGACCAATTTCACCTATCGCTTCACGCAAAGCCAATGAACACATTCGATGTTGAAAAGCGGCTTGTGCCATTTTTAAAAACATAGGCTTCAAACTGTGCGCAGAACGCTGCATTAACGCCAGTGTTAAATCATCATGTGCGCCACTTCCACGCTGATCTACCAATGCAGGCTTGGGTGTTAGATTCACTTCTGCAATCAAAGCATCTACTGCAAAGTCTGCAAGCACCACACACTGTTGAGTGAAGTCAGGTTGAACATAAGCATTCATTACCAGCTCCTAAATTTTGCAGGCGGCTGATACAGCCCATCTGACCATGTCACAAGATCTGCAATATTTTTTGCCGCCAGTAATTCACGTGTTGCATCTGTACGACGAATTCCGAGGTCTTCTGGGAACACCACTAATCCTTCGCGACGTAAACGCTCTGTGGTTTTAGGATCATGGTTTAAGCCAATTTCGGTCACACCTGCAACCGCAGCAATCATTGCCTGACGTTCTTCTAAACTTCTGGCTTTATACAAATACGCGATACCTTCTTCGGTTAAAAGATGTGTAACATCATCACCATAAATCATAATCGGTGCGAGTGGCATACCTGCCTTTTTTGCAACCTCTACGGCATCAAGTGTGTGTACAAAAGTTGGCTTTCCACCTTCCTGAAAAGTTTCCACCATTTGCACAACTAACTTTTTACCGCGTGCGAGATAAGTATCCGTTTCAGTTGCCCCTTCGGGGCGCATATCCAGCCAAGCAGGTGTAGCATGACGTCGGCCACGCGGATCATGCCCCATATTCGGTGCACCACCAAAGCCAGCTAAACGTCCTTTAGTCACCGTTGAAGAATGACCACTGCCATCGACTTGTAAGGTTGCACCGATAAATAAATCGACTGCATATTGACCCGCAAGCTGACACATCATTCGGTTAGATCGGAGTGATCCATCACGGCCTGTAAAAAATATGTCTGGTCTTGCAGCAACATATTTCTCCATGCCCAATTCAGTACCAAAACAATGGACGCTTTTTACCCAGCCCGTTTCAATCGCAGGAATTAAAGTCGGATGTGGATTGAGTGTCCAATTTGTGCAAATTTTTCCTTTCAAACCTAGGGATTCACCATATGTCGGTAAAATCAGTTCAATTGCGGCGGTATTAAAGCCAATACCATGATTGAGTGATTGCACATGATGACGTTCATAAATCCCTCGAATCGCCATCATGGCCATTAAGATATGAACAGGTTTGATATGTTTGGGGTCACGTGTAAATAATGGTTCAATATAAAAAGGCTTGTCTGCGACAACCACAAAATCGACCCAAGATGCTGGAATATCAACTCGCGGTAAATCTTTAACGTCATCCACCAACTCATTCACTTGCACAATCACAATACCGTCACTAAACGCCGCAGGTTCAATCAGTGCTGGAGTGTCCTCTGTACTTGCGCCAGTATAAATATTACCCTCACGATCGGCCATAAAGCCTGCTGAGAGTACGACATTTGGAATTAAATCGACCAATAAGCGTGAATACAGTTCAATGTAAGTGTGAATGGCGCCAATTTCGAGTAAGCCATCTTCAACAAGTTGGCTAATGCGCAAACTTTGTGTGCCCGCAAAAGAGAAATCAAGTTTACGAGCGATGCCTTTTTCAAATAAATCGAGATGTTCAGGGCGTCCTACACTCGGCATAATCAGATGTAGATCATGTAAAATATCAGGATTGGTCTGCGCCAAAGAACGAGAAAGGAAATCAGCTTGTTTTTGATTATTTCCCTCTAAAACAACGCGGTCACCTGCACTAATTAATGTCTCTAAAACTTTGACAATATCTTGCGTTGGAATAACCACGCCATCAGCGTATTTGCTGACCATTTCTACTTTTAGCTGTTTCGCATTGCGACGTGTATTCCATTTACGTTCTATGTTCGGAACTGAACTATCCATGTTATTTGTCCTAATTCTGTATTTTTTGATCTTCATCTATCAAAGCCTTTTCTTAGACTGAGATCAATCAACCAGAAGTGCCATCTCTTAACCTCAGGTTAATGAATGTTTTCAGACAGTTTTATTCGTGATTATTTTTTTGAATTTAAAGCGATTGATTAAAATGATTGATTAAGCAGTTCTAAAAGAGTTTTTATATATCTTAGATTCTTAAATGAAGTGCAACAGAGATTAAATATCTTCGCCTTCTCAGAGAAAGCTAAGATGAGGGAATACTCATTCTTAATTTGGAGAGTAAAAATGATTTATATAAGAGAGCTCATATTTTTTTTAAATTCTTGAATCCAGATCAAAATAAAGGCCTAAATTTAGGCCTTTATTTATATCAGCATTTGTTAACCACACGTCAGATCAGATCTACTCAACTTTCTATTACTTTCCACGGCAATAACAGATGCAGCCACCGCATCAATCACTTTTTCAAGCGACATTCTTGAGGTGTTCACGGCATCAATCATTTGTCCCTGATTTGACATGACGGGCTGTTTAAATGTCATGCGACAACTTAATTGTCCTGTTGTTAAAGCAAGCTGAGTATTTTTGCTATTCACAAGCGGCTTATTCGGATCGGTATATTTAATCGTCCATGCCACTGCAACATGAATGGCATGCTTAGCGCCTTGCGCCTGTTCTTGCGCAGATTGCTCAATAATATCAAATTGAGAAAAATCAGTGGCTATTCGATATGCGGGTTTACCGCCCGTCATACCGCTGTTGTAGCGATCTACTGCGCCTAGTTTCTGTTGTAGTCCTGCAGATAAACCATCTCTTAACTCTGCTGACAAAGTCGATGTCCAACGCTGTTCACTTAATACATTTGAACGCCCAGATGAGTCTTGAACGACAATGGGTATCCTGTTTAATCGATCTGCCAAACCCACTGGCATCACTTCGATTACACGGATACTCGTCGAACCGACGGAAGGCGTTACGCGTGGTGACAGTGAGTAATAGTTGGGCTCTTTAGACCCAGAACATCCCGTAATAGCCAGCATCATAATGAGGCTTACACTGATCATTTTCAGATGGTTTAGCTGATGATATTTTCCAGATTCAATCATACGTTTAGTTATCATTTTTTTTCGGCTCTGACGTTTTTCCACGAATCAAAGATTCAGGATGCTGTTCAATTTGATCAGCCATTAATTGTAAAGATGCTGCCGCACGAGTGACTTGTTGCAACGCTCTTCTTAAATCCTGCTGGACTGGAGCATCACTCGACAACAATGTTTCAGAAGATTGAACCGTTTTACGAACATCGTTTAAAGTCGCTTGTAAATTAGGTGCAACCTGACCATCCAATTGATCAACTAATTTTTTTGTCGACTGAACTGTCGTATTTAAAGTGCTCAAGGTCTTACGCACATCTTGACCAATTTCGACTAACGGGAATTTAGTGACATTATCCGCGATTTTAGAAACTTGCGCCTGCAAACCTTTCAACTCAGTTGGGGTGGTCGGAACCTCTACCACGCCATTCGCATTCATGGTTAAAGTTGCATATTTCGCTTTAGGGAACAAATCGAAAGCAATATAGTTTTGTCCCGTAATGAGATTACCGGTACGTACTTGTGCACGCCAGCCACGTTCAATAAAGTTCTTAAAAATACGATTATGTGGATCGAGTTCATTACCCGTTGCTATCCGTGATGGATAAATCGTGGCATCCACACGCATACGAATTTGACTATAATCACGATGGAATTCTGTATTGATTGATTTTACGTTACCGATTTCAACACCCATAAAATCAATAGGTGCACCAACTGAAAGTCCTCTCAAAGAATCAGAAAAATACATCACAATATTTCGTGGATTCACATCAGGTTTTTTAAGCGCTTCAGTGCGTGTACCCCACAGTTCAAAGCGACTATTGGCAGCTGCAATCCCAGAATTCGAATTTTCGGGATGACCAAATGCAATACCTCCAGCGACAATACTGGCCAGCGATTGCGTGTTCAAATTAAATCCAGATGCATTTAGGCTCACATCGATACCACTCGCTTGCCAAAAACGAGTGTCTTTGGTCACAAATTTATCATAGGGTGATTTTATAAATGTTTGTAATTCAATATTTTTTCCATCATTTGAAATGTTATATGCGGTCACCTGACCCACATTAATTTTTCGATAATAAATTGGAGAGCCAAAATCCAATGATCCTAAATCATCCGCCTTTAAGAAAAATACTTTACCCGGTACATCAGATGACACGACAGGTGGTGTTTCTAATCCTTTGAAATCAGCATTTTTCTTTTTAGAATTGCCACCATCCACTTCAATATAAGCACCTGATAGTAACGTATCAATTCCAGATATCCCACCTGTTCCTATACGAGGACGTACCACCCAGAAACGCGTATCTTCTGCTGCAAAGTTGCTGGCAGATTTACTCAGTTCAATCTTCGCGATCACATGTGAACGATCTTCAGATAAATCAATTTGACGAACCAAGCCAATATTCACATTCTTATAACGGACTGTGGTTTTACCTGCCTCTAAACCATCAGCCGTTCTAAAAGACACATCAATTTTTGGACCGATGCTCATATAGGCCTTTACCGCCAGAGATAAACCAATAAGCAAAGCAATAAAAGGAACAATCCAAATAAATGAAGGTTTCCACTTTCCGCGTTTTTTATCAGGCTCAGCTAAACGTGAAGGATCTCGAATGATGGGATCTTCTGAAGGTAAATCTGAGTTTTGATCAGTTATTTTTTGGTCAGACATATTTTATTCTTTGTTCAATTGGCTCGAATTTGGATCATCTCAATATCAATGACATGCGATGAGTATAATATTTACTTCTGTACATAAACAATATCTGAACGCTCACCACCTGAGGTTGGTTTTTGTTCTTTTTGTGCTAAATAATAGTTATCCCAGATGATTCTTGGATCAAAACTCAAAGATGAAAGCATAGTCAGCACCACTACTGCACCGAAGGCGACAGCACCCGGTCCAGCGAGAATAGTGGCCAGTGATTGGATTTGAATTAATGCAGCCAATAACGCCACCACAAAGACATCAATCATAGACCAGCGACCAATAAACTCTACAATACGGTACATTCTGGCACAGTTTTCAGGCGAAAAATGTAAGTGTTTATTGGATTGCAAATATACTGCCAACATTAAAATTCCAAGAATCACTAACTTCAACATGGGAATAAAAATACTTGCAGCGAAAATAACTGTAGATACAAAATAATCACCACTTTTCCAAAAATAAATCACTCCACTCATAATGGTATCTTGTTGATTACCCAACAAGGATTCAGTCACCGTCATGGGAAGTACATTGGCTGGAATATATAAAATGGTTGCCGCGATTAGAAAAGCAAATGTGCGCTCTAAACTTTTGGTTTTTCGTACATGTAAGTGACTATGGCATCTCACACATTTAGCATGATCAATTTGCTTAGCCTCTATTTCTTCAAGTTGAGTAATCGGTGCGATATCATTGAGTAGTCCACAACAATGGCAAAGCACCATAGATAAGTCGATTGCTCTTACAATGGATTCTGCATCTTCATGCTGGATATTGGTGTCTAATTCATTATTTTTTTTCATGAGATTGAGTACCGATCAATTGCGTCCCACAAATCCTTTACTTTTATCGACACGATATAAACCAGTAATACGCTCAATATCGTAAATGCCCAAAGTGCAATGCCGGGAATCACAACCACCATCCCTACCAATTTGACCAACGTGACCAATACTCCAATCAAAAATACTTCAACCATTCCCCAAACACGAATGAGATATAAACTTCTCAAAGCAAATCGAATTTTTTCAGGATGAACTTGTAATTGGTCTTTAGAGATGAGTAATACGGTGATTAACACATACGCCATGAGTAACAAATACAACAATGGGACGATGAACGTGGTAAATAAAATTAAAAGACCGACAAAAGCACGATCAGCATAAAACATGGCCCATGCAGCTCCCAGCAATGTGGTATCAGAATAAAGCCCTTGCAGCTCAACTTTCACAATGGCAAAACTATTAGCAATCACAAAAACAATTAATCCAGTAATGACCAATGCCAAAAGATGAGTAAAGGACTGTCCCTCTCTATAAAGCTCTGCTCCACAACACTTACAATAGGCACGCTCTCCAGCTTTCAGAGGAACTTTTTGATAAACAGTGTCACATTCCTCACAGCCTGATAACGTCGAATGCATAGTGATAATGAACCTTTTTTATTTTGAATAGGCTAAATGCTCTGGTGATACTTTACCGTAAAGCTCAAGTATATTTTGTAGATTTTTATACATAATCTGATGAATTCCGCTTTAAGCAGAACATTCAGATGTTTAAGTCAATTCAGATTTAACCAGCTCGAAGTGATTAGCATTGCTTTACCTGCGGTTAAATACACATTTATCAGCAGATATGAATGCATAGACTTACAAAACGAATCTAAGTAAAAATTTAGTATTAAAATAAAGTCCGCTAAAATCTATATTTAATTTTCTCCACATATTAAATTCAGATTTCACTTTTTGTTTATAGAGATTATTTATAAAAAAGTGAAATGAGCCCGTTTGAAGCAATTTATCCATTTTTTCGAAAAATCATAGATTGAGAGTCGGAGAATTTAAATCAAATTCGTTTAATACATAAGCTGTTGTGAAACATATCTTGATTTCGATTTTGACATTAATCTATCAAAACGATAGTATAGCCATCACCTCAAAACGTCCCTATCGTCTAGAGGCCTAGGACATCGCCCTTTCACGGCGGTAACCGGGGTTCGAATCCCCGTAGGGACGCCAATATTAAGCAATACGCTTATTTCACATGCAATAATTACTATTATTCGATTGCAGTCTTTGGCTTTTACACTACAATAGCTCGCTTCATTCATTTTATTTCATTTCCTATGCACTCATCTCCGAATGATGCTTCGCATCAGGGCAATTCTGCGCCTTTAAAACGCGCTATGAGTACTCGACATCTGGTCATGATTTCGCTTGGCGGCGCAATCGGAACAGGCCTATTCTTAGGTTCGGGTGAAGTCATTGCACAAACGGGGCCAGTTGGTGCCATCATTGCTTATCTTCTCGGCGGTATCATCGCTTACATGGTCATGCTATGTTTGGGTGAACTCGCTGTTCATATGCCTGAATCAGGTTCTTTTGGTGCTTATGCCAAACGCTATATTGGACCCGGTACAGGCTATACCATCACTTGGCTATATTGGCTGACATGGTCTGTCACTCTCGGTACTGAATTTACCGCAGCCGCATTACTCATGCAGGAGTGGTTTCCTGGCATTTCAATGTGGCTTTTGACCCTTATTTTTGGGGTCTTTGTCTTTAGCTTGAATATGATTTCGACACGCTGGTTTGCAGAGTCTGAATTCTGGTTAGCTTTAGTCAAAGTTGTTACAGTGGTTGCATTTATTATCCTCGGCTTAATGGCCATCTTTGGTATTTTGGGCTACCAAGGTTATGAGGAATCTGCGCCCTTACTAACCAATTTAACAGCGCAAGGTTGGTTCCCAGAAGGTCTATTCCCTATTTTTGCAACGATGCTTATCGTTAACTTTGCCTTTTCGGGTACTGAGCTGATTGGTGTCGCTGCGGGTGAAACAAAAGATCCTGCTAAAAATGTACCTAAAGCAATCAATACAGCCATTTTCCGATTATTGATTTTCTTTGTGGGTACCATCATCGTCGTTACCGCACTCTTGCCACATCAAGAAGCTGGATTGGCTGCTAGTGGTGTGAGTAGTAGTCCTTTCGTGACGGTCTTCCAGCATATTGGTATTCCTTATGCAGAAGATATTATTCGCTTCGTTATTATTACCGCACTCTTGTCTGCAGCGAACTCAGGTCTTTTCGCCGCTTCCCGTATGATGTGGTCTTTGTCAGATCAAAAACAATTACCTACTGTATTCTCTAAGGTAAACTCACGCGGTATTCCATACGTGGCTGTGACAGTAACCATGATTGGCGCTATGCCTGGTCTACTTTCAGAGCAATTCGCACCTGAACTGATCTTTACCAATCTATTGGGTATCGCCGCATTTACCATGGTCATTGTTTGGATGAGTATTTGCCTCAGTCAATTTAATTTCCGTCGACAGTGGTATAAAGCAGGTCATACGAAGCAGGAATTAGGATTTGCAGCACCTTTTTTTCCAATCGTGCCGATTCTTGGTTTTATCTTCTGTTTCATTACCTGTATCAGCATGGTGTTTGATCCATCCATGCGAGTCAGTTTCTTTGGTTGTTTAATCTTTATAGCGGCCTGCTATATCAGTTATTACACCTTGTATCACAAAAAATAGTGTTTATAAGCCTGATAAGAGAGTGATTGATTCACTCTCTTATTTTTATCTATCAGTTAAGAAAATCGTATTTTAATCAATAAAAATGAGCTAAAAAAATGATTTTAATCTAAGCCATCATCTTCATTAAACTATTCATAAATTCGACACTTATGTTTATGACTTAAAATTTCACTTTTTTCTTAGTCTTTGATGTTTAATCCTTAATCCTTAAATTTCGTTACAAACATCAATATATGTGTACTTAATTGTCTGAAGAAATATTACAAATCAGCCAATGACCTGAAAAATTTGTTTAAAGACTGTTTAAACTTAAACGCCTGTTTTTTAAACGTTCATTTTAATACTTTAGATCCACTCTATTTATATGGAATTTAAGATTTAAAATCTGAAATAAACATTAATTTGCATTAAATTTCATCAAAAATTTTAAAAATGATTTAATTTTACCCAGTCAAACTTTTTATTGAGCCTTTTCTTTTAAAAGCGTTTGACACCCCCCTATTTTCGACCTAATATACGCCCACCTCTGAAACGTCCCTATCGTCTAGAGGCCTAGGACATCGCCCTTTCACGGCGGTAACCGGGGTTCGAATCCCCGTAGGGACGCCAATTTCAGAAGTATGTATGTTTATTTAGTCCCTATCGTCTAGAGGCCTAGGACATCGCCCTTTCACGGCGGTAACCGGGGTTCGAATCCCCGTAGGGACGCCATTAAATTCCAAAGTTTTGGTCTGGTTTAAATATATCTACTTCACTCTGTCCCTATCGTCTAGAGGCCTAGGACATCGCCCTTTCACGGCGGTAACCGGGGTTCGAATCCCCGTAGGGACGCCATATTTAAGATGGCAACATCTTGCTAAAAAGCCCAAGCATTTGACTTGGGCTTTTTATTGTTCCGTATTTATTGTTGGCTGAAAAGCACTCAACTTAATAACTTAAGATCCTTAAGAACACAGCATCGCTTTACATTATTTCAATTTGATCGTTTTATTACATTTTGATCATTTTCATTTCAATTGAATTAAATTGTTTTTATTTCAACGTCACGGTTCTTAAAACTTTGGATTGAAATATTGCTTCTGGTACAATCACTGTTTCATTCAATGGAATCTGTGTTCCATAACGCTTCTTCATTAACGCCTTAACACTCAAATCACTGAGATCAAATTGCTTCAGCTTTTGTAACGGTGCAAGCTGAATCCCCAAACCTTGATCATAAGCCTTCCACACAATCTCAGAACAGTAAATTGCATCATCACCCCAACCGAAATACACATCATAATCTTTATTGAGATACTGTTCGGCTGACTGAACTAAACGTTGTTGTTGCTGAGTACTTAAAGGTTTCTCATAGCGCTTAACCACATAATGTTGATTTATACCTCGCTTAATCCAAGCGTCCAGAGGCGTATATTTCACAGGTTGAATTGCCTCTAAAACCCAAGGTTGGCCTTCTCGATAAACCACCATTCCCATATGACTATAAGCTGAATGCGTGGCTTTCTGAATCACCTTACTCTGTGTCGATTTAGAGGTGTGAAAAATAATATCCTCTGTTTTTAACGTTTGCGCATAAACAGATGAAATCCCCAGCATACTCAAGTAAAAACATAGTAAGTAGAAAAAGTAAGAGGTCTTTATCATTGTATTTTTATCTGTTTTTTAATTTGTTGAATCAAAATATCATAAAAAAATGCCGAACAGCTCAGATATTCTAAAACTGTCGGCATTTTTAAAGGGTTGAAGATATGGCAAACTCATCGCTAATATTATGATTTAGATATAACTGAATATATAAACAATATTCAATAAGAATAACCATACTTTATTGCTTAACAGCTTAAGGCTTCATTGCTTATAAATAGCATGACGAGCAATCAATAAATTGATAAGTCTAGCTCTAGTTAAGCGCTTTTACGTGAATTAAGCTGCCCTTTAACCACTGCTGTTAAATTACCTTTTAAATATTTAAAAAATACTTTTAACGGTGACAGTTTTGGATTGGGCTGTTTTCCCTCACCAATGGCTTTGAACTGTGCTGCATACCAAATGATTTCCATAATCGCCATTTTGTCGACCAAAGGAATTCCAGTCTTAATAGGCTTCACTGCATATTTCACATCATGACCCGCAATTAAACGATTTGCTAAATCAGTTTCAACCGCGAGTGGTCGTGCCAATCCAATAAAATCACATGCACCACTTGCCAGCGCATCATTCATCCCTTTGACTGTACGGAAACCGCCTGTAACCATTAGCTTACATTTAACCTGTTTACGAATCATTTCAGCGAAATCTAAAAAGTAGGCTTCACGCGCAATGGTACTTTCTTTTCGATGATTTGATTTAGCACCTGCCATAGCGGGCGCTTCATACGTTCCGCCGGAAATTTCGATCAGATCGATTCCTACAGCGTCAATCGCTTTAAACACAGCAACAACTTCTTGCTCAGTAATACCGCCCTTCTGGAAATCAGCTGAATTCAATTTGACTGAAATGATAAAATTTTCCGATGTTGCTGCACGTACCGCTTTATAAATTTCGAGTAAAAAGCGCATACGATTTTCAATGCTTCCACCCCATTGATCATTTCTTTTGTTGGTCAATGGAGATAGAAATTCACTAATAAGATAGCCATGCGCACCATGCAATTGAACGCCTTCAAAACCAGCCTTTTCAGAAATTGCCGCTGACGTTGCAAAACGTTGAATGATATCTAAGATTTCAGTTTCTTTTAACTCACGCGGTGTAGCAAAGGTCGTAGACAACATTGCACTAAAAGGCACTGCTGACGGTGCAACAGTTTCTCGATTTAAACCTTTAGGACACTGACGACCTGGATGTGACAATTGAATCAATTGCACCATGCCATGCTGCTTACCCAGATCAGCCCATTGTTTTAACTTCGCTAAATCTCGTTCAGTTTCAACCACCACCACGCCGGGTTCATTTTTAGCGCGATAGTCAACCATGACATTACCTGTGATGGCACAACCTAGTCCACCCTTTGCCCAAGCTTCATATAAGCCTAAGTGCAAATGATTCGGTTCACCAGCTGTATTCGCCAATGCCTCACTCATTGCACCTTTAATAATTCGGTTTTTAAACGTGGTATTTCGTATTTGAATCTGATCAGCAATTTGACTCATGAAAATGATCTCTTGTTTTAAAACTGCTTAAATAATGTATATCCTTCACGCTCAGTGTAGATTTGACAATCCAGAATGTCAAATTGATAAATTGTGATATCTCACATCCTTCAATCATGTTGATCTAATACTGACTAGCTGCTATTAGCTTACGGGTATAGTCATGTTGGGGATGATTAAATAAAGAATCTGTGTCTTGAAACTCAACAACTTCAGCATTACGCAAGACCAAGACTTTTTGACACAAGGCTTTAACCACTTGCAAATCATGACTAATAAATACATAAGTCAATTGATGTTCTAATTGTAATTGTCTTAATAATTTTACAATGGCACGTTGCGTGCTTCGATCAAGCGCTGAGGTTGGCTCATCTAAAATAATAAGCTGGGGCTGAAGAACCAATGCCCGCGCCAAAGCTATACGTTGCCTTTGTCCACCCGATAATTCATGTGGATAACGAGTTTTAAAATCTATTGGCAATTCAACTTGGGCCAAAACAGTTTCAATTTTTTGTTTAATTTCTATTTTCGTGATTTTTTTTAGCGCCAAACCCTCACCAATAATTTGCTCTACATTTAATCGAGGGTTCAAACTACTAAAGGGATCTTGAAACACCATTTGAAAATCAGTGCGCAAATGACGTAATTTGCTTTCATTCAACTCATTAAGGTTTTGTCCCAATAAAACAATTTTGCCCTCACTACTGATGAGTCGCGCTACGGCCAGTGCTAAAGATGTTTTACCTGAACCACTTTCACCGACTATGCCAATCGAGTCGCCTTGTTGAATCTGCATATCCAGCGCTTCAACAGCTGTGAAATAGTCCTTAACTCGATTTAACAAGCCTGTTTTAATCGGAAATTTTACCGCGACTTGTTCTAAACGTAGAATTTCAGGCGCATCCAACAGCGCTGCATTGGCCTCACCAAAATCATGATCCAGTAAGTTCTTTGTGTAAGCATCTTTAGGATGAGTAAATACCTGACTCACCTCGCCTTGCTCGACCACTACACCTTTACTCATGACCACAACATTTTCGGCATAACGCCTCACTAGATTTAAATCATGACTAATTAAAATCATCGCCATGTGGCGTTTTTGAATTAATTCTTTGAGTAGATTCAGCACTTGCGCTTGAAGTGTTACGTCTAAGGCCGTTGTCGGTTCATCTGCTATCAATATTTCAGGATCGAGCGCTAAAGCCGCAGCGATCATGACCCGTTGTCGTTGACCACCTGACAGCTCATGCGGATAACGTTTTAATTTTTCTTCAGCATTGCTCATACCTACGTCTGCCAGCAATGCCAAGATCCGTTGTTTCACCTGCTGTTTAGACTGACCTAAGAGTAATAACGGTTCGCCAATAATCATTTCTACACGATGCAAAGGATTCAAAGCCGTCATTGGCTCTTGAAAAATCATTGCAATCCGTTTACCTCGAATACTTTGTTGTTGATGTGTGGTTAAGGTGATGAGATTTTCACCTGCAAAATTTGCCTCACCTTCAACCTTTAAATTGTCTGGTAATAAGCCCAGCAGCGCCAAACTACTGATTGATTTACCTGAACCGCTCTCACCCACAATGGCCAGTGTTTCATCCGCTTTTAAATCAAAACTCAGCTGTTTAACCAATACTGATTGATCAGATTGAATACTGAGATTTTTAACCGATAACAGAGGCGTTATTGAATGACCATCTTGAGGTTTATCTGTTGCGTCTTGGATCGAATGCATCGCGTGTCGCCTCCCCAATATAAATCAATAGTGATAAAACGATGGCCAAACTAAAGAAGCCTGACAATGCCAACCAAGGTGCGTTTAAATTATTTTTGCCTTGCAGGAGTAATTCTCCTATTGATGCAGCGTCTGGCGGTAATCCATAGCCTAAAAAGTCTAGTGCCGTCAAAGCTGTGATATTAGCCGTCAACATAAAAGGCAGCTGCGACAAGGTTGAACTCATTGCATTGGGCAAAATGTGCCTAAACATAATGACGGAGTCTTTTACACCCAACGATCTGGCTGCACGTACATAATCCAAGTTACGAGCTTTTAAAAACTCTGCCCGAACAAGACCAACCAAAGCAGGCCAACCAAACAGCAGCATAATCAAAAACAGCCAATATACGCTTGGTGTAAACATACTGACCAGAATCATCACCATGAATAAGGTCGGCAAACCACCCCACACTTCCAATATGCGCTGACCTATTAAGTCAATCCAACCACCGTAATACCCTTGAATAGCACCGATCACAATACCGATAAATGACGCAAATAAAGTCAAAGCCAAACCAAACAGCAAAGATACTCGCAGCCCATAAAGCACACGCGCCATAACGTCTCTGCCTTGGTCATCTGTACCTAACCAGTTTTCTGATGTTGGCGGTGAAGGAACAGGCTCGGCCAACTCAAAGTTCGGCGTTTGATAACCGTATTTAATAATCGGCCAAATAGACCAGCCCTTATCATCAATCAGTTGTTGTACGACAGGATCTTTATAATCAGCTTCAGTCTCGAACACACCACCAAAAGTCGTTTCTGGATATTTTTTAAAAACAGGGAAATATAAGGTTTGCTCGTACTTAACCACTAATGGTTTTTCATTGGCAATAAACTCAGCACCCAATGACAATAAAAAGATGATGCTAAAAATGATGAGACAAGTAAAACCGAGTTTATTATTTATAAATCGTTGAACTCGCGCCTGCATAAGAGGAGACATTATTTCACCCCTCTTGCATCGAAGTTAATTCGTGGATCAATCACTTGATACAATACATCGCTAATTAAACGTAATACTAAACCCATCACTGTGAAAATAAATAAAGTTCCAAATATCACAGGATAATCACGTTGCTGTATGGCCTCAAAACCCAATAAACCTAGACCATCTAAATTGAAAATTATTTCAATAAATAAATTACCAACAAAGAAAATTCCGACCAAGGCTTCAGGCAGACCTGCAATCACAATCAGCATTGCATTTCGGAATACATGCCCATACAAAACACGATTTTCCTTCAACCCTTTTGCCCGAGCAGCCAATACGTATTGATGACTCAACTCCTCCATAAATGAATATTTAGTCAGATAGGTCAAACTCGAAAAACCACTCAATACAATGGCGATTAGAGGTAAAGCCATATGCCAAAAATAATCAATAATTTTGTTCCACAGACTCAGTTGTGCAAAGTTTTCTGAGACTAAACCTTGTAGAGGGAACCATTGAAAATATGATCCACCTGCAAAAAAGACAATAAGCAGCACAGCAAATACAAAGGCTGGTACAGCATAACCAACAGCTAATAATAAAGATGTGGTCTTATCAAAAAACATGCCATGTTGCTTCGCCTTTCGAATACCAAGAGGAATTGAAACCAGATAAATCAGTAAGGTACTCCATAACCCCAGTGAAATCGTCACTGGCATTTTTTCCCATAATAATTGTGTGACGGGTTTATCTTTAAAAAAACTGGTGCCAAAATCAAAACTCACATAACCCTTTAACATGTGCCAAAACCGTTCATGAGCAGGTTTATCAAAGCCATATTGTGCTTCGATTTTTTTTATCATTTCATCACTTAAACCACGTGCACCTTGATATTGACTGCCAACATTGGAGCCAGTGGTTCCAGCCTCTCCACCACCTGTGGCTGCGCCCATTCCTTGGAAATTTTCTGCTTGTACTATGGCTTGTTCCACTGGACCACCCGGCGCCAGTTGAACCACGATAAAATTAATCAATAAAATTAGAAAAAGAGTGGGAATAATTAATAACAAGCGCTTGAAAATATAGATGCCCATAATGACGAAATCCTTTTTGATTTAACGTCTTATTTACGACGTAAATATTGAGCAACTTTTTGGGCTTGCTGTTGATCCACCCACCAATATTCCTCACCCAATGCTAATTTTGGTTTGGTCTGAGGTTGTTTATACATATTCCAATAGGCATACCAATTTTTGTCATTTGCATAACTTAAAATTTGATAATAACCTGCACGTAATAAACGATCTAATATTTTAGTTCTTAGAATTAACTGCTCACGATTCGGTGCACGTATAACCTGTTGAACGGCATCATCTATCACAGCATTTTTTATGCCTGAAAAGTTGTAATTGCCCGGCTCATCCGCGGCCTGACTACTCCAGAACTGAGCTTGTTCATTACCAGGAGTCAGTGACTGAGGCATCACCATCGTCGTCATATCAAAATCGGAACGGCGTATACGTTCTAAATATTGAGGAACATCGACCTGACGAATTTGAACGCTAATACCCAGTTTTTTGACATTACGAATGAATGGCATCAAGGTCCGCTGTAAACCATCTTGATGTATTAAAAATTCAATCTTAATCGGTTTATCTTGAGCATCAACCAAAAGTCCATTTTTATATGTGTATCCGGCTTTCAACAGAATGGATCGCGCTGTTAATAAACTCTGCCGATTATAACCACTGGCATCTGAAACTGGCGACTTCCAATCAGATAACACACCTTGACGATGCGTTGGGTGCAGTTTACTCAAGTAAGGTTCTAGCAATTTAAGCTCTAATCCATTTGGCTTACCCACTGGCGCCAGTGCACTATTTTGAAAATGGCTTTGTAGACGTTGGTATTGTCCATAAAAAAGTGCTTTATTCAACCACTCAAAATCATAGGCATAATTTAATGCCTGCCTGAAATGAATGTCATTAAAGGGCGCTCTACGAGTATTAAATACATAACTTTGCGTGGGTGCTGGCGTTTCAGTTTTGGAAATATACTTGGTCACCATGCCGTTATTCAGGGCAGGAAAGTTATAACCTGTTACCCATGTCCGTGCCTTTTTTTCTTCATGAAGAGTATATTGACCCGCTTTAAATCCTTCAAAAGCAATATCTATATTCCGATAATACACATACTTCAAACGATCAAAATTATATCGGCCACGATTAATCGGTAAATCTTTGGCCCAATAATTCGGGTTACGTTTGTAGGTAATACTGCGTCCGGCATCAATTTTTTCTATCTGATAAGGCCCAGAGCCCATAATGGGATGCATCGTGATCCGAGCAAAATCTTTGTCCTTCCAATCTTTTTTTGAATAGATCGGCATTTGCGCCAAAATCAGCGGCATTTCAGTATTGTTGTCTGATTTAAAAGTCATTTTAATGGCGTGTTTAGATAACACTTCAGTTATATCCAAATCTGACAAGTACATCTGTAAGCCTGGATTACTCTTATGTTGAAAAAAATCAAAGCTCAACTTAACATCTTCAGCTGTAACAGGGCTCCCATCACTAAACTTAGCTTTGGGATTGAGATGAAAAATAATAAATTTTGTTTTGATGGGGTCGTAGGTAACTTTCTCAGCGAGCAATGGATAGAGCACACTTGGCTCATCCAATGAATTATCCATTAAGGTATCAAAAAGATAATTGGTCCCGTCAACACTACTGCCCTTGCCATTCATGCTGTTTAAATTATCGAAGGTTCCATTTCCAGCTTGACTGATCAACCCACCTTTAGGTGCATTGGGATTGGCATAAGGCATAAACTGAGCATTTGCATACTTTGCTTCGGTATGAATTGCAATATAAGGGGTAGTTTGAACTGCCGCCCAAACCGATGTCCCTAATATGAATTGAACTGCAATTAAAAACCATAATTTGAAATCTGCAAATTGAGAGCGCATCCCTGTGCCATATCCTTATTTGCAGATGCAAATATTATAAATTTGGAACTTTAATCGTATCACCTATTTGAAGTGGCGCATTAATTTTCAGATCATTCATTTCAGCCAGTTGACTGGTTTCTATCCCATAGCGTGATGCAATACGATGCAATGAATCCCCACTCCGAATCTTGTATTCCACAATCGTTTTCGGAATTTGTAATGTTTGTCCACGTTGCAAGCCAGAACGCGGCGTTAAATCATTTAAATCTGCCAATTCTTTAACCGTTAAACCTATACGTGAAGCAATGACATTTAGCGATTCACCCGCTTTAACTGAATATGTTTCCGTATTTTTCGATTTAACATTATTCGTCGCAGAGTTTGACGTTTTATTAACGATATCACCGTCAATTTTTAAACGTTGTCCAACGCGTAAATTTGAGTTATTGGATAGATCATTCAGTTCAGTCAAATATTTCAATTGCAATTTATATTTACGCGCAATACTCGCAAGCGTTTCCCCTGCGCCCACCACATGCGTACTGGCATCAGCACTAGATGTTTGATCTGAATCCTTCACTGAGGATTTAACTTGACTCGATGCTTGAGCTTCAGGCTCACCCGATAGTTTAAGTTTCTGACCCACAGATAAGCCTGCAGAAGTGCTTAAACCGTTCAAATTGGCAATTTGGCTGACTGGCAGATTATATTTACCTGCTACGGCATGCAAACTATCACCTGACTGCACGGTATAAATACTTGGCGTACTCACACCATCAGGAACTTGAATCGTTTGACCTGCCATCAGTGCTTTATTCGTTGACAGGCCATTTAACTCAGCCAGTTCGCCTAAAGTCATTTTAGACTTCATCGCAATACTATAAAGAGTATCGCCACGCTCTACTTTATAGCTTTCTGTTTTAACATCACTTTTTGACTTTGACGAAGTTGACGAGCTTTCAACTTTTTGAGTAGATTCTGTCGCCTTGCTATTAACATCTTCAAGAGGAACATTAATTTTTTGCCCAACAAACAGGCTGCTGTCTGATTTCAATTCAGGCGTTAAAGATGCCAACTCTTGATTTGAAAGCGCAAAACGATCTGCGATGAGTTTGAGATATTCACCACGTTTGACGGTATACACTTTAGTTTTAATATTAGCGGCTTTAGATGCGGCTTTGTTATCTGTATTTTTAGTTTTATCGGACTTTTTAGTATTGCTTTCAATCAATGATAATTTTTGTCCAACCATTAAATTGCTAGTGGTACTTAAATTATTAAAGTCTGCCAATTGTTGAATCGATAAATTAAATTGATCTGCCACAGCACTTAAGCTGTCATTGGGTTTGACCACATAAGATGTTGGCTTTTCCTCAACTTTTTTATCAGCGACAGGTTTAGCATCATATAAATATAAGCTCGCTCCAACAAAAAGCGTCGCGTTCGGATCAATTTGATTCCATTTCGCGATATCACGCCAGTTCAAACCATTCTTCATGGCTATCACAGCAAGCGTATCACCTGGTAACACGGAGTAAGTACTTCGTTTACCTTTCGGTGGTACCACCACAAAATCATTATCAGTTTTTAAATATGATTTATCGCTGTTTAACTTTGCTTCGTCAGAGTTGGCGCCTGTATTTTCTGCTACAGATTTTGGATAAGAAAAACCGACTTTAAGTTCCTGTCCTTTCTCAGCAGCAGTAGATTGACTGGTTTGAATGGCTGTTAATTTAATTTTCCCATCCAATGGATCAACAATTTCCGTACCTTGAGGTGCAATTGCAGTAATCTCTCTCACGACTTCTTCTTTTTCTGCCTGCGTCGCTTGGAGATCTGGATTGCTTTCATCCTCTACGACAACTGAGGCTATTTCTGTTGATATCGTAGCGGCTGGCGTAGCAGTCGGCGTTGTTAAAGTTGTAGTCGTTGTTATTGGGGTAGTCGTTGATGCTGTTGGCGTAGTCGCGGTTATCGTGGTTGATGTCGTTCCTGTAGCGCTTGGCGTCGTGACTGTTGAAATCGCTGGTGTGATCTTTGTGGTTATCGTGGTTGCAGGTGGATTTAAACTCGCTAAGACTTTAGCGCGCTCTTCTTCCGTGAGCTTAGGTTCAGTCGATACCTGTTGAACATTTGCAGCAGGTGTGACTGCAACAGGAATTCTCGGTGCACTTGGTACAACCGATGACGATGCAAAAGCAGCCAAAGCATTAGAACCCGAAGGTGTTCTAGCTTTCACAAATGTCGTGGACGTCGTCGCTGACGAAGCTGTATTTGATGATGGTGTAGTTGTCGTCGAAACTTTAGTTGCGCTATAGCTAGGTGTATTTGTAGTCGGACTTGGCGTCGTCGAAACAGTGCTGGCCAAAAAACCACCTGCACTTGGCTTCATAGCTCTTAATTTTGCATCAATAGATGGATTCAAATCTGCTGGAATGAGAATTTTTAGCGTACTTTGAGCATCGACAATTTCACCACGATGCCCGGGATTTAATTGATACAGTTCAGCACGGCTCAATCCCGTAATCGAAGCAATCTGACTCAATTGTGAACCCGCAGGTACGGTGACTTCTCTAAAATGGGGACGATTTGCAATAGGCGGAAGATTAACACCGTATTTATGTGGTGATTTTATAATTTGTGCAACAGCCAAGAATCGCGGTACATAATTCATGGTTTCTTGAGGTAATTTTAACGACCAATAATCCGTCGGTAAGCCTGCTGCTTTATTGCGATTAATCGCTTGTTGAATACGTCCTGGACCTGCATTGTATGCGGCTAGCGCCAACTCCCAAGAACCGAACTGATTGTATAAACTACCCAAAAACTCATATGCAGCGCGCGTCGATTCGACCACATCACGACGACCATCATACATACTGTTTTGTCTTAAACCATAGATTTTGCCTGTACTCGGAATGAATTGCCACATGCCAGCTGCTGCTGCGGTACTTGTCGCTGCTGGGTCATAAGAACTTTCAATCACAGGTAATAATGCCAATTCTGTTGGCATACCACGGCGTTCAGCTTCCTTCACTGTATGATATAAATAACGAGACGCACGGGCACTTAAACGATCTAAATAAGGTTGACGGGTAATAAACCAACTACGTTGTGCTTCAATTCGTGGATCCCACTTGGTTTCATCCATTTTAAAACCAACGGTCATGCGTTTCCAAACATCACCATGTTTTAAAATCAGTAGACGATCCCCTTCTACTGCACGCATGTCAGTCGCAGACAGTAAATCCTCTAATGAATCCAAACTGCTGGCATCTAGCAAACCTAATTGTTTGGTGTTTTGAGTTTTCGACGACGTAGGTGTTGAGCTACATCCTGTCGTTAAACCGAGTCCCGCTATCGCAGAAGTAATGATAGACAACTTAAACAAAAAAGATGCAGATGGCTGCCACACTGAGGTGGTTGGTTTATACATACAGGTTCCGGACAACATATGATAAATTTATTTTGTGCAGACATTCTAGAGGAGAGTTCCAACTAGACAAGCCTTTAAATGAGAACTATTTGCTTATAAATGTTACAAGAAATTAAAAAATACCGAATTATAACACTGCATATAGCACTGATTACTGTGATTTACGTATACAATAAATTCTTCGAACTCGTCGTTCAACTCTAATTTCATTATTATTGGTTCAAACTATGTCTCAAATTACGCTATATGTAGATGGTGCATGCCGTGGGAATCCCGGTCTTGGTGGATGGGGTGCATATATCATTACTGAAACCGAAGAGCATAAACTTTTTGGTGGCGAACCCGATACAACCAATAATCGTATGGAATTGACTGCAGCTATTGAAGGCATTGCTTTTTGCCCAATGAATCAAAAACTGGTGATTTGGACGGATTCCATTTACGTAAAACGCGGCATTACAGAATGGATTCAGGGTTGGAAAAAGAAAAATTGGAAAGATGTAAAAAATCCTGATCTTTGGAAAAAGCTAGATGCGACCTGTCAAAATCGCGACATTGAGTGGAATTGGATCAAAGGTCATTCCGGTCATGCAGGCAATGAAATGGCTGATCATCTTGCCAATTTAGGCGCAGATCAAACAGCTTTATCCCTTAAAAATGGCACAGCTTCTAGCACTGTAGTAGAAGACAATACCGTTATGACAGACAATAAAAAAAAAGTAGATAAAGATTGGTTACTGGATGATCCCTTTGGTTTTGATTTACTGGACGAAGATGACTCAGATGAAGATGAACTAATTCATCATCCGTCAAATTCAGACGTATTAATGGACAACGATCAACAATCTGTGGATATTGAGCACAATTCACCAGAAATCATACATTCGTCTGCTGAAATCGCAGATATGCCTATGAATGTCGAAAATAAAACGACGTCGACATCATCAACAGCGTCAGAAATGCATCAAGAACAAAGTTCCGATTTCGTTAAAATGAATACTCAAGATACCAACAATGTAGATGATACAAAAACCTCTGACAGTGACCTGATCTCAGATCATCCACATATTGTCATTACACCTGCAAAATTAAAATTACAAGGTCCGCGCCAACTGATCCTAGACACCGAGACAACAGGCTTTTATTTTCAAGATACCGATCGCATCATCGAAGTTGGTGCACTTGAAATGATTAACCGTAAACTTACCGGTAGTTCAATTCACATCTATATTAATCCCAAAAAACTGGTGGGTGATTCGGAAAATATTCACGGTATTTCGGATGACTTCTTAAAAGACAAACCAGAATTTGCTGAAATTGCGAAAACGCTTTTTGAATATCTCAAAGGCTCTGAAATCATTGCACACAACGCAACCTTTGATATGAACTTCTTAAATATGGAGTTTAAGCGAGCTGGTTTTGTTGCCCTCTCTGAGGTCTGTACAGTTACAGATACTTTAACAATGGCGAAAGCCAAACATCCTGGCCAAAAGAACTCTCTAGATGCGCTGGTTCGCCGCTATGAAGTCCCACAACGTGATCGTACCTTCCACGGTGCCTTACTCGATGCTGAGATCCTAGCAGACGTTTATCTAGCGATGACAGGTGGACAAGTTTCATTTGATATGGATGCACTTGCTGCAAACAGTGATCAATCTCAATCACAGAATAAAGTTGAGAAAATTGAAGTTGATCTGCCGGTCATTTGGGCTTCTGAAGCTGAACTTGAACAACATGAAAATTGGGTTAAAGCATTTGAAGAAAAAAAAGGTGAAGCCTGTATGTTTGCAAAACAAGCAGCTGTTTCAACATGATTTTTTGTAATGTATATCGTGTTAAGCTATATTGGTTCAACAACAATTAAGCCCTCTAGTTAATTTATAATTAAGGGCTCTACAAGAAAACTTAATACCTAGGAAAGGTGCAGATTCATGTCTTATCAAACCTCAATACATTTTGACCCGACAGCACTTTTAATTATAAAAAAAGAAGTAGATAGCACCTTACAACAAGTCGAGTTAGCCGTCAGTAGTTTGGTTGAGGATAAGCGCTTACCGTTCGGTATTGAGGATGCATTGATTCAGCTTGAACAATGCGCACAAGTGATGTTACTGGTCGACATTCCGCATTTGGCTCAATTAACGCAATATTCAGCCGATCTAATGCGTAAAATCATGCAAAATCCTGAGCAGATTTTAGACTCAGATGTGGTTGCGTTGAGTGAAGGCACCACAATGCTGAGAAGATATATCGAGTTTATTTGTCTTCGTGAAGTTCGAGTGCCTCAATTTCTTTTAGACACCTTAAATAATCTCGAAATTGCTTTAGGTAACCCCCTAACACAGGAGGGTCAAGCGATTGCCTCTTCACTTGAGTTTATGACACCCAACTTTAAGCTTCCCACTGCACCTGAATTAGAAAAAACTGTCTATATCCATAAGCTGTATAAAATTTGTTTAAATAAAATGATTAATCAAAGTGAAACAGCTTTAGATTTACAAGCCGTTAAATTGGTGGGTACTTATTTAGCGCACCTTGCAGCAAAGACCACAAGTCAACAATATTGGAACTTGGTTCATGTCGCTCTGAATCAAATCGACATTCTTGCATTAACAGATGCAAGATTAAGAACCTTAATCGGTGTTGAACATAATATCGCTCATTTTTTTGAATCTCCTGAACGCTTTAATCCACCTCTAATAGACATCGCCAATGTGCTGAGTGTGTGTATTAGTCAAGAGGATGATATTTCACAGCATATACGTGAACAATTAAATGTCGGTGAAGACATATTAACGGATACTCAACTTCAAATTTTTAGTCGTCATTTATTTGGCCCTGATTTGAATACCATACATACAGCCAGCAAATTAATTACAGAAGAAATGACTCAAATTCGTAATGAAATTGAGTTTAACTATCAAGCGATGTCTGCTGAACAAACCTCATCCATGAAAGCAAAGCTATTTAATCTGGCCAGTGTATTTAAAGTTCTAAATTTAAATGAAGCGTATATTGAACTGAATCTTCAAGCTGAAAACTTGACACAAACCAATATGCAAAATAATCCCAAATTTGCACAACAACTCATGAATAGTATTTTATCGGCGATGAATTCGATTGGTATTTTAAAGCGTAGTTATACGTCAAGCCGACTTCAGTTTGGTGTAAACAATATGCGCATCTCGCTAGATCGCCTAGAAGAAGCACATGAAGTATTATTAACTGAAACCAAAGTATTGATTGAAAATTGTAGCGTGAAACTGATTGAATACCTTGAAGATCCTCAATCTATTCAACTCAATACCCTTCCCCAGCAATTGCAAGAAATCAGTGGCGCATTGTTGTTCCTAAATGCACAACAAGGCCATTTAAGTTTGATGAACAGTTATAAGTTTTTGAATACTGAAATCATGAAAGAACGCACACTCAACATTCAACAGGTTGAAAAACTCTTGGATGTCCTTGCAAGTGCAGACATGCTCATAGACAATTTACAAACCAGACAGCCTATTTTCAATTCAATGTTCGATGTAGCCTTAAACAGCAGTAATAATTTAAAAGCGATTGCATAATGTCTGAACTATCACTTGCCTATATTTTTAAACAACAACAACTTTTGGTTGACGAAAACTTCCAACTGCCTAAAGTTGAAAGACTCTCCAGCGATATCCTGTTAAATTCAGGTGATCAAGTTATTGCCCGTGATTTACACATTGAAGAGGCAATTCCTGAAGGCTTACAGTTAGTGCCCATTCGTCAATTAATCACCCAGTGGACACGCGTTCAATTTGAACAAGCCAGCCGTGCTGTTCAACTATTAGAATGGCGTCGTAATCATAAGTTTTGTAGTCATTGTGGCACTGAAACTGAAGCGCATTCGCGTGACTATGCGATGATCTGTCCAGCCTGCAATTACCATCAATATCCGCGAGTTCAACCCTGCGTTATCACGGTCATTACCCGTGGAGATGATGAAATTCTTTTGGCTAAAAATGCAAAAAATAAATCCAGTATGTACGGATTAATTGCAGGTTTTGTTGAAGTGGGTGAAACATTGGAAGATGCGGTACAACGTGAAACCTTTGAAGAAATTGGTCTGCATTTGAAAAATATCGAGTATTTGTCCAGTCAACCTTGGCCTTTCCCGAGTAATTTAATGATTGCCTTTAAAGCGGAATACGACTCAGGTGAAATCGTATTACAAGAAGAGGAAATTAGTGAAGCGGCATTTTTTAAATTTGATCAACTTCCAGAAATTCCTTTTGCTGGAAGTATTGCACACGCAATGATTCAGCATGTTATTCACAATGTAGAAATGCCGAAATAATAAAGCTCTTTCATCACTCAAAAAACGAACATCGAGTAGCAATTAATTGCTATTTAAAAATTCCTTCTCCCTTTGGGAGAAGGTTAGGATGAAGGAATACTAATGGTGAATATGTTATGTGAATAATGACTTTTGAAAGAAGTCTAATATTTACCCTTTCCATTTCTATCTTTATTCAGGTCTTTCTCAAGTTATTTGGTATTGAACGATTGATCCAAGGCACGAAGCATTTCTTTTCTGGTTTGGAAGAATCGGCTGAACAAACTTGAGACACTTCCCATGATGGTGATATGCCCCGTTGCTGGGATATGAATCACCTCACAATGATCGCCCTGTGCTTTTAATTGTTTACACAAGTCTTCGCTGTTACTGTGCTTTACGATCTGATCATTTTCAGCGACAAAAAGGTAATGCTGAATTTGATTATTCTCTACAAAATAATACGGCATGACTTGTTCAAAAGGTACGGTTTGATCGAAAGCATGTTTTGCTAAAGGATCATTTTTATAATCAAAATGATACGGACCAGCGACACCAATGAAACACTTAATGTTTTGTTTAAGATTGAAGTGCAAAGTATTTGGATGATAAAGTAAAGACGCAATATTAAAGGCACCAGCAGAGTGCCCCATTAATGCAATTTTTTCGGTAGATATACCTAACTTCGACTGTTTCTGTTCTAAAAAATTCAGTGCTTCAGCCAAATCATCCACAAAACTTGGAAAAATAAATTCAGGTGCTAAATGATAATTTAAAATAGCGACATCGTAGCCATAACGTGTAAAGGCTTCACCTATAAACTTATACGCCGACTTATCTCCACTACTCCAAGCCCCACCATGCACAAAAAGTATAAGACCTTTGGAGTGAGTTCGATCAGCAACGTATAAATCGAGTCTTTGTCTTGATTTTAAACCATAAGCTAAATTTTTTTGAACGCTATAACCTTGATTAGAAGTCAAACCATTCATGGCATGACTCGCTAATTGATAAGGTCTAAACTCTTTCAAGCTTAAATTTAAATCATTAATTTTTTCAGTCAAAGTTCGCTTGATGTTCTGAATTTTAAGGTTGAACATTATTACTCGGCTCAGGAATATCAGTATCGATCGCTACAGGTGTCACGTCTTCAGAAACAACACCACCCACCATTGGGCTGCTAAATGAAGAAGATTGTAGTGCTGCTTGAGAACTACTTGCCTGCTCAACATTATCAATTAAAGTCACGATCTTAGTGACATTGCCGACTTGCCCAAGTACAGACATTAAATCGTTTTCTTCAGCTGTATTTAAACGTCCCATGACATACAAGACGCCATCTTCAGTATGCACCATCACTTTACTGTCCGAGACAACAGCTGCCTTCATGATCAAACCACGCGTGTTAGCGGTAGAAGTTGCATCCTGCATGATGGTACTAAAACCGACCTGATTACCCACGGTAATATAATTATGGATGGTCTTCACATCACTCATAGCACGTAGATTATCTTCAGCCAATTGTTTCAAATGCACATCAGGCACCTGACCTGTCAATAAAACGTTGCTGTGAAAGCTATTTACATTGATACGAGATTGTTTAAAACGAGCATCCAATTTGTACAAGTTGATTTTAGCTGTACGTTCAATAGATGAGTCGATAAAAACCTGACCAAGAGAGCGAACACCGCTTGAGACGCCAACAGGTTCAGCCCCAGTTCCACTCGAAATAAAACTTGCACAGCCAGATAAGCTTGCAACACACATCATCGTTATAACAATTCGGCTCAACACTCGGTAAGTCTCCTCATGAAACTCTACATTCTTTAATTTTAAAAAGATTAAAACCTTATAGCTTACAGATTAATAAAGTCTGCATTTATTGTAAATGCATTTTCAATCCACTGTAGATCATAAGTCACATTTGTAGGTGTTTGCTGTGGATTTTTTGCAAATTCTTTTTTAAAATCAAAACAAATAACATCAAAACGATAATAAAAACGATCTAGATCAGCATGTTCTTGTATATATTTGAGTGCAGTTTTAAAAATCTTGAGCTGTTTCTGAGGCGTAATGACCTCGAAGGATTGTCCCATTTGAGTTTTTGAGCGCGCTTTAACCTCAACAAAGATAAGCTCCTCTCCTCGCACAGCAATAAGGTCAATTTCACCATACCGTGAATGATAATTCTGAGCTAAAACCTCGTATCCTTCATTTTGAAGTAAGCGTTTGGCATGTTGCTCAGCCCAAATACCCAATTCACGGCTTTTTTTCGCTTTATTTTGCTGAGGTTCAGGCAGATCATATGCGCTCAATTATAAAACTACCAAACCTTTACGCTTATTCTCAAAACACTGCGGAGTACGTTCAACGCGCTGACTTTCGATTTTGATTTCGCCAGTACTGCCACTGAACTTGAAACTTTTTAGATCAGGGTTTAGGACAAATTTTTCCGCAATATGCCAAGCATCTCCCCCAAACGCATACAGTCTTTGATACGCCATGGAGGTTGGGTTCTTCAAATTTAACTCAGTTAACTCTTTCCATTGACGTGTGTGAGGTGCGGATACATCACAAAATTTCAGTCCTTGAGGAATCGATTGCTGATCTTCAAGTGATATCGCTTGTGCGTATATAGATTTTTTTGGTTTATTCGGCAGTTGATTAACCCATATATTGCCACCAAGCAGCAAAACCCCTTGATTTCTTTTTAGGCGTGGAATTTCATCAACAATGGAAACCTGACCTTCAAATTTTTGATACAAGGCATTCACAAAACTCAGTGAGTCTTTTTCAGAACCCTTTTCGCGTATTACGTACAAATGCTGAATTTTGTCCGTATTTATCACCCGAATCAGTGCATTCGCATCATCATCTTTAGATAAACTATACTGCCAAACATTCGTCTTAGTTTTATTAATTTCATTCAGTGCCAATACTGGAATTTTTAAATTTTCTTTAAATAAATTTTCAAGATCTGTTCTTGCTAGTGGACCAATGACCAATTGAGTCGACGCAGTCAAATTCTCTTTTAACAGACGACCGATGCTTTTCTGATCTGAATTTACATATTTAAGCTGAATATTAGCTTTAGACGCTTGATGGGCTGCGTCTATCCCCATTTTAATACTGTTGCCTGCTCGCGCCATGGGTCCTGATTCAGGTAAAATAACCAATACTTCTGCTTTGGCTTGGAACATGATTCCCATTAATCCAAAGCACAACAATCCGTTTTTTATATTTAACTTATCCAACATGGAGAAACCTTATGAGTGCTCAGTTATTTGTTGTAGCGACCCCAATTGGGCACTTAGACGACATGACTTTTCGTGCTATTGAGATTCTAAAGTCCGTTTCTATTATAGCTGCAGAAGATACACGTCAATCTGCTCTATTATTAAGACACTATAATATCTCAACTCCGTTGACAGCATGTCATGATCATAATGAAAGTAACAAAATTGATATAATCATTGAAAAATTAAAAAATGGCAATAATGTTGCTCTGGTCAGTGATGCTGGCACGCCACTCATCAGTGACCCTGGATTCAAACTGGTTCGTGCTGCTCAAGAGCATGGTATTCGTGTGACACCCGTGCCTGGTGCATGTGCAGCGATTGCAGCACTCAGTGCTGTGGGTTTACCGAGTGATCATTTTAGCTTTGAAGGTTTCCTCTCCTCTAAACAAACACAACGCTTGATTCAATTGGAAAAGTTGAAAGCACGCACCCACACCATGATCATTTATGAAGCACCACACCGTATTTTAGATTCAGTAACCGATATGGCCAATGTATTTGGTGCGGATCGTGATGTTGGTTTTGCGCGTGAAATCACCAAAACCTTTGAAACGATTAAGAAAATGACTTTGGGTGAATTGAAACTGTTTATTGAAAATGATCGTAATCAGCAAAAAGGTGAAATTGTTCTGGTCATTGCCGGTGTAACCGAAGAAAAAGACATGGAACAGGAAGATTTAGATAAGTTGTTATTACGTTTACTACAAGATTTATCTGTAAAAGCTGCCTCTCAGTTGGCGGCGGATCTCACGGGTATCAAAAAGAAAATCGCCTATCAACGTGCTTTGGAATTAACAGATAAAGCTTAGTTTGCAAACAAAATCAGTCGAATGCATAAGTAATTTTTACTCAACAAACTCATCATTAGTATTTCCTCATCATTAGTATTTCCTCATCCTTACCTTCTTCCACACGGAGAAGGTAATTTTAGCTATTATTTGTGGCTAATAAATTAACTTTAATTTATAAAAGACATCATAAAAATGATTCAGAAATAATGCTTATGAAAACAATGTCCACTATTTATCTTTTCAATTTTATTTGAATATTCGGGTTATTACACATTTTGCTTACAGGTTTTTAGCCTTACCCTCATTATATTTCTGGCGAAATACGATACTCGAACATCAGCTACATATTATTTGCTTGCGCTATTTTTCACCATTTTTTATTTTTTGTCATATTGCTCGAATAATGTAATTTGGTTTAAAAGCGCCTATAAAAACGGCTGTATTTTCAGCCATTATTCTTGTATTACAGTCATCTTATTCTTTTCTTGGCGCGATGCATTCACCGCCTGATATTATTAAAAATAATGGGGTGCTTTAATTATCAACACCTTTATTTTAACCATCCTGTTTTTCTTCATCTATCCGCTTTGTTCGAAACTGAATAATCGTCCATAAAAAAACACCACCTCAATGGTAGTGCTCATTTATGCTCAACTCAGAAGGCATGATCAATTAATCACGTGCACTTTCATCGGGTGGAACTTCTTGAATTTTGCCACCACGTGCTAGAAATGCAGCAAGTTCTTCTTCCAATGTTAAACGTTGTCTTAATTTAGCAGTTACAGTCAATGTTTCGGCTTCAGCTACATCTGCATCAGAAACGGTAGAATCACTAACGACTGCGCCTTTTTCAGCAGCTTGTGATTCATCATCATCAACTGCGTTATCTTCATTATCATCATAATCGCTTGAATCTGTCATATTAAACTCCCCAACAATGACATGAATAACTAGCCGACAAAATACGGTCTGATTTAATGAGAAATGTAGCAAGCTATGAAACTGAAAACTAGAGTCTACCCCAATAAAATTGTATATATTTTAATCAAATTCGTAAAAAAATATGAGCGATTGGCTGAATTTTGTCACATCTTTTACAACAATGCATAACGTGTATTTTTTAAGACACTCAATCCATTAGCCTGCTGCATAAAGAGGTCTTTTAGAATCGGACTTTTATCCACCTGCTTCAAACCTTCATTGCGTGCCCAAACGAATGGAAATAATGCTGTAGTCTCTAACCATCCAATCGCTGACATGCTATGCATCATGGCATCATTTTGAATTTTACGCGCATGCTCATAGCGTTTTAAACTTTGCTCATGTGCCCAAACACCACGCGCTAAGTCTTTGAGCAGAATGTCAGATAAAATTGCAGCATCTAAGCATCCAATATTTACCCCTTGTCCCGCCAAAGGATGGATGACATGCGCAGCATCACCTATTAAAGCCAATCCTGGTGCGACATAACGTTGTGCAGCACGTGCTTTCAAAGGGAACATGGCTCTTGGTGTCGCTTCAAGAACTTCACCCAACATATGATGACTTTCACGCGTCAATAGCTGACAAAATGACGTATCATCTAATCCCACATACTCTTCGGCATAGTCGTCTGGTAATGTCCAGACAATAGATTGCCAATAACCATTCTCTTCTGATTTCAATCCAGCCATAGGCAAATAAGCCAATGGCCCTGTTTCTAAAAAGATTTGTCTCGCCACGTAGTTATTCAGTTGAGCCGTTCTAATCGCGCAGGTCAACCCAGCTTGTTTATAATCCAGAACATCTAAGTCAATATAAGCTTGCTCACGAACAAATGAGTTTGCACCATCCGCACCGATCAATAATTTCGTTTTAAGCTCTGTCCCATCAGCCAGTTGAACAATCCAACAATCAACTCCTTTCTCGATACGCGAGACTTTGACTTGCGTACGGTAATCTTGCAAAGTCTTGAGCATTTCTTGTTGTATGGCTAAATTTAAAATACTGGGCTCAACCATTGAACCTAAGCTTTGTTCTGGTGATGGAATCTGATCTGAAGCCTGTCCAAAATTAATATCACCATAGCCATTTTTATTCCAAACTTGCATACCCGAATAAGGCATTTGACGCTGAATTTGATCCCAGATCTGAGTCAATTTAAGCAAATGAATGGTCGCTTGGCTTAATGCCAATACACGAGGATTACTTTCAGTTAAGACTTTTTCTGCATCTAAAACGGGCGCAGCATCCAAAACCGTTGCTTGTACACCACCTTGTGCCAATAGAAGCGCGGTTAAGCCTCCCACTAGGCCACCACCCACAATAATCACATCTTTCATATGTTCTGTTTTCAGTGTCATGATTTCAATCCCATTGCGTAATTGGCCACTAATGGTTTGATACCTGGAATATTTTCAAATGCCATTAAACCTGTGTTGCGAATTACTTTTAAGAATGGATTTTGGTTACTGAACCCACGCACCACGGAATCACAGAATTTAATCACACGCTGTTGATCTTTTAAACGTGCTTTTTCATAGGCTTGTAGTACTGCTTTTTCACCTAAGTCGGCATTTTTTTCAAGTTGTTCACTTAAATATCGTACTAGCACATGCGCATCACGCATGCACAAATTAAAACCTTGTCCTGCAACTGGATGAATCGTGTGTGCTGCATTACCCATCAAGACGACACGCCCAATCGCTTGTTTTTCTGCTAAGACTTGAGACAAAGCAAAACTGAATCGCTTGCCTGTCTTTTGAAACTTACCAGCACGATCACCGTAGGTTTCTTGCAAGGCATCTAAGAAATGCTGATCATTTTCCTCACCCAACCATTCTCCTTCGGTGCCTTTTTTTACTGGCCAAACCACAGAACGGCGATATTCACCCGGCAGAGGCAACAAAGCCAAAGGTCCTAAATGACTAAAGCGTTCAAAACCAACATGTTCGTGTGGTTTAGACGTTTGAACTGTGGTCACAATCGCGACTTGATCATAATCATATTCTGAAGCTCCGATTCCCAGTGCTTTACGACAAAAAGAATCTCGACCATCTGCGGCAATAACCAACTTGGTTTGCAATTCAATATTTTTCTGATCGCGTTGAGCTTCAATATATGCAAAATCATCATCTTGAGTAAGTGAGGTGACTTGCACACCATCAATTAATTCAATTAAAGATTGTTTTTTAACTTCTGCAAGCAACACTCGGCCTAACCATGCATTTTCAATCACTTGCCCAAAACTCTCGACTTTCTCTTGCGCCGCTTTCAGACGTGCCTTTCCGAAACTCCCTTGTTCAGTAATATTCACTTCTAAGATAGGCGTTGCATGTTCTTGTAATGCATTCCATAAACCAAGCTCTTGATAAATTTGCACAGTGCGTCGTGATAAAGCGCTATTTCTTGCATCAAATGTAGAGTGATATGCGGCAAGATTTTCATCGTCATAATCTGGATATTTAATGGCTTCGAGTAATTTCACTTGAATATTTGCCTTACTCAGCATAAGCGCCAAACTTAGGCCAACCATTCCACCACCAACGATGATCACTTCTTGCTGCATGTTTAATTCCTTGTTGTGTATACCTGCTTTAAACAGATATGACCGACTCGAGATAAAATTTATATTACCTGAAAGAGAGTTGATTTTATAATGAAAAAGCGCTTCATGCGTTTGAGCTTTGTTTCTTTAGCTAAATTCGCTGCAATAAATTTTTAGAATTGAGTTGTATTTGAACATGGCGTTCATGACTTAAAATTTGAGTTAGATAAAAATATTAGTCAGTTAAAATATGTTAGATGTCTAAAACCCAAAAATATTAGATCTCTTTCATAAGTCGAAAAATGATTATTGAGTGGCCATAAATTGATAGGTAAAAATCCTTTCTCCCTTTGGGCGAAGGTTAGGATGAGGGAAAAGTCATGATGAGTGTATTTTATGAATAACGACTATTGTATGAATAATGACTTTTGAAAGAATTTTATCGTGACACTCTAAAACCGAAATGATTTTATCTGTACCGTACTGATAAAATGGCTCTTCTAAAACTAAGCAGCAATTAACGACTCGTGGAATAAATAGCTTGTCCAATTCAAAATCATCAAAAATAAAAAGCCGATCCATCAGGATCGACTTTCTAATGATTAGTTCGAAAAGAATGAGATTAATTTAGATAATCGTTGTACGTCTACGAATAGCACGATCCACACCGAACTTGCCAGCGAACATAGTCACCAATAGACCAATAAGTAAACCAAAGAATGACCAAAGTGCTGCTTTCGCTGCAACGTTTGTCGCCGCTGCCGCTTTCTCTTTCGTTTCTTCTTTCAATTGAACATATTGAACTTTTGCTTTCTGAATATTCGCTTCCAAACCATTAAAGAATTCGTTTTGTTGAGTCAAATAGTTATTCACTGCTTGATCTGCCTCTTGAGGCGTTAACGATGTATTTTTAGCTAAAGCTTGACTCACTTCATTTTTATCAATTGAACTGGTCACGGCCTGAGCGCGATTCTTTAACGTATCTGAAAGTTTTTGAATGATCTGATCGCTATTATTCGAGTCTAAAACCAACTCTTTAGCAGCAGTTTTGATTTGCTCTTTTGCCCACTCACCTTGTGCTTTCAAGTATTCAGGTTGCAACTCATCAATACCCGTTTTTTGTAAAGCTTCGCTCAGTTTAACATCACCATTTTTAAGCTCTGGAAGCGGAACGAGTTCCTCAAATGCTTGAGTACCTAAACTTGCTAAATTAATACCACTTTTGCCAATACCAGTTGCAACACTACCAGCAGCAGAAGTGACAGAACTAATTGCACTACCCGTTAAACGAGCAGCGTTGTTAATGGTCATAGCACCAAACCAAATACCGAACAATAGTGCCAGTGCCCAAACCAAAAATCCGTGTATAAGTCCGTCATTTCCAGCAAGTTTACCGGCAATAAAACCACCTACAGCCATACTCACCAGTAATGAGATAATGGTCCATATTGTTACGGCTGTGCCTGATCCATTACCAATATCAGTTGCAGACTCAGGATCTAACAATGCAAAACCTAAAGCGACACCGAGCAAAGAAAGCAATATAGAGATAGCGAGTACCGCGATTACACCAGCGAAAATACTGCGCCATGAGATTTGACTTTGAACAACCAGTTTTTCTTCATACATATTCTTCTACCTTGAGTTTGTTAAAATTTATTGTTAGAAAAAAGAGTTTGTATTTAATTCTTTCTCGCACTCAGATTATGTGAAAATTAACAGTTAATGCTGTATTCGATTTGTTGTTTTTATATATTTTTTCTAATAAATGAATGAAGAAAAGTATGAATGAAGCACCAAATTAGATTAATTATCTATAAAAAAAGAGTTAATTCATCAATTTATTTGTTAATTTACGTGGAATTAAATCTTAAGTATTTATTATTAAGTTACTCTTACTTGATCTCTTGAATACATCAAAAACGATGATTTTGCGGCAATAAATTTAATCTTTTTCACAAATCAAACCTTTCACAAATCAAACAATGATCATTGATTCGTAATAGTAAAAAATACCTTCTCCCTTTGGGAGAAGGTTAGGATGAGGGAATACTAAATGAAAGAATCCTAAAAATTATTTATCTTTTTTATCAATGAATTAAATATTGATCCTAGCCAAAAAATGTTGTTTTTTAATTCATTAAAAAACCGATCTTATGATCGGCTTTTTAACACAAAATATTGTTTAACTGACCATTAACGCTTCAATATCTTCAATGCTTTTCACCACATTTTTGGTCAGAACCAATGGGCCTTCTTTAGTTGCGACAATATCATCTTCAATTCGAATACCTATACCACGCCACTTCGGATCTACAGTTTCATCATCTGGTGCGATATAAAGACCCGGTTCAACAGTTACCACCATGCCTTCTTCATAAGTACGCCATTCACCATTTTGCTTATATGAACCGACATCATGAACATCCATACCAAGCCAATGCCCTGTACCATGCATATAGAATTGTCGGAAGGACTCTGTTTCAATAATCTGCTCTAGCTCACCTTGCATGATGCCAAGATCCAGTAAGCCTTGAACCAAAATACGTAGCGCAACATAATGCGGTTCTTTATAAGAATTGCCGATACGAACTGCATCAATCGCTGCAATTTGTGCATTCAATACAATTTGGTAAAGCGCTTTTTGCTCAGCACTAAATTGACCATTTACTGGAAATGTACGGGTGATGTCTGATGCATAAAATTCATATTCACAGGCCGCATCTATGAGCACTAAATCACCATCATTGAGTACTTTATTGTTTTCCACATAATGTAAAATACAACCATTTTCTCCACCACCAACAATGCTGTTATAAGACGGCACACAACCATTCTTACCAAAAACATAATTGAGCTCAGCTTCTAAAGCATATTCCATCATGCCAGGTTGAACCGCTTTCATTGCCTGCGTATGTGCTTGAGCACTGATATCAGAAGCAATTTGCATCAACTGTATTTCTTTATCGTCTTTGTGCAAACGCATTTCGTCAAGGATACGGTCTAACTGGATAAGTTGCGCTGGTGCTGAAGTCCCTTTTCGAGATTCCCCATTTGCGTCCACAATCCACTTTGCAACACGTGCATCAAACTCTGCACGATGCCCAATTCGATAAAATAATTTTTCTTTATCCAATAGTTTTTCAAGAATTTCTTCATCAAGCAGATCTATTGCATAGGCTTCATCGGCTTCAAAATCATCCACCGCGCCATCAACACCTGCTCGATAGCCATGCCAAATCTCCATATCACGATCGCGTTCACGACAGAATAGACTATAGCTATAGGCTTCATCTGAACCAAAGGTTTCAATCACTGCTACTGCTTCAGGTTCTGCAAAGCCCGTTAAATAATAAAAACTACTGTCCGCTCTGTATTTATAATCGGCATCACGATTACGCATAGCCACAGGGCTTGTTTCAATAATCACAATACTATTTGGACCGATCTGTTCTGCTAAACGGTCACGACGTTTCTGAAAATCAGCTTGAGTCAATTTCATGATGTATACGGCTTATATTGATATGAATAAATGGATGGTATTACTTAGTTCATATTGATGTTTACACCGAAGTGCAAACATCAAGCAAACATAATTTAAATTAACTTGGGCGGTCAGGTGTAAACATCTCTACAACTGTCGATTCGTTTGAAGCAACTTTTTTATTTTTAACATGCTGAAGTAAAGTACTGTCAGACACACTAATTTTCGGACGCCCCATTGAAAGGCTGACTGGAATTAAACGAACAAACTCGTATAACTCTTGGTAGCTTATCTCACCTTCTTCGTCATTGTCTGTGTCATCAAACTCTACAGCTGCGATATCTTGCAAATGTTGAATCAATTCCGCTTCATCTGAACGAATATGACCAGATGCTAAGCCAAAACCGAGCACCACGCCAGTACACCAGTCTGCCAAGGCTTGTACACGCTCAGAAAGTGGATGTTCATCATCTGGAAGCATCGGCAGATAATCAAGTTCATCTTCTGACAGTGCATGAAATACGTCATCTGTCTCTTCAATCAATAAATCGAGTGCTTCTGTCTCAAGCTGAGGGACAGTTAATGTCGCTAAGATTTGTAACCATTCATCATGCGTAGGTGCTTGTGTTACACAAACAATACCTGTTAGCAAACCATGTAACTCACTTGGGCTTGAAATCTCTTCAATGGAGCCAAAATTTTGACTCCAATCGTTCCAACCTGAAATATCGTCTTGCATTCGTTTATCCAATCTCTATACTTCTGTATATATTACCTTTGATTGCCAAACTACGCGACCTCGTTATGTTAGAACAATTACAGCGTCTACAGGCGCAAATCAACACACTTAAAACTCACTTGAAAGAAGTTGAGGGAAATCACGACACTTTGCTACAGCAAAAAAACAGTAGCGAAGAACAACTTCATGCTCAAATCACGTTGAAAGACAATATCATCACACAAAAGCATGATGACTTTGAAAAGTTGAATCATCAGCATACTGAGCTCAAAACGCAATTTAATAAATTGAATACAGATGCCTCCTCGCTTGCAGAGCGATATAGCCGTCTGGAAAAAAGCTGTACTGATCTTAAAAATCGTTTTCAGGAAATTTTAGCTGAACGCAATGATTTACGCCTCATCAAAGAGAAAATGCTTGCTGAGCAACTTGAAGCTAATCAAAAAATTCAAGACCTGAACAGCGAACGTGCTCGACTCATTCAAAAAAATGAGCATGCAAAAATGAAAGTTGAAGCGATTATTGAGCGTTTAGCGATATTAGGAACTGAGCAGGATCAGCATGCGCAAGAAATTCAACAATTGGCACATCCTACAGAAATAAATGAGGAAGTATCTTAATGTCAGATTTAGTGACTGTAGAATTACGTTTAATTGAGCAATCATTCCGTCTGTCTACGACACAAGAAAAGAAAGCGGATTTAGAGCGTGCTGGCGATTTATTAAATGAAAAATTTCAAGAATTTCGCCGTAAAGCACCGAACGTTGAACATAATAAACTCGTGATTATGGTGGCGTTAGAACTGATGCAAGAGGTTTTAACCATGAATAAATCCTTACAAGAATATGCGCAGTGTGAACGATTATTGGAAGTAATTTTGGAAGATGTTGAAAAAACTGTATAAAACCGCTTTTTCTTTGTGCAATTGATGCTTAAATCATCCTAATTCATCAATATAATTTTTGTTCTCATTTGCCAATTGATCTGGATTGAGTATACTTAACTTATCTCTGGGATGTTTGCCAGCGGGTCTATTCCCCTGCCGATACTAACACCTACGGATGTGTTCTGTATATTTAGAGTGTATGCCTTCCTTCGTGTAGGTAACCCAGCAAGTATGCGTCACATCCACCTTGAACTCATCGGGTTCAGGGTAACGACATGCAGCGGCATCTTCGGAGTGCTTTTAAGTGATTGTTTTATAACAACCACGAACAAAATTTCAAAAATCCCCACCAAATCAATTTTCATTTTCTAGCGCTTTGTATACTCCATGTATACCAAAGATCTAATCACTTATGCAGCTGGTGCTGTTAGGAAATGAAAAAGTGTCAAACAAAAAAGTTCTCATTACCCTATCGTTCGTTAAAAATCTGATTAAAGAATTGAACGACCCACATGTGGATGAAACACTAAAACAGTCAAAACAATATTGCTTTGATATCACGAATGGGAAACAAATCTTTTATCGAGATAACAAACTTGTTGGCTTTGCCATCAGAGCAACTCGTCATTCTCTTGTCTATACTGTGGAAAAGAAGATGCCAAATGGTTCCCCCTGTCGTGTGACTATTGGTGACCATGGTCTTTATACACCGGAAACAGCAAGGCAAAAAGCGACCGAGTATCTTCTAGAGATGTCCCAAGGCATAAACCCTAATGAAAAAAAAGAACAGCTACGTCAAAAAGCTTCTCAGGAACGTATAAACCATCAAAAAATTCCGACTGTAATAGATGCGTATAGGCACTATATCGAAGCCAAATCAGAGTTAAAGCCTAATACAGTTGCTATATATGATCGAGATATGAATCTGTACTTAAAAGATTGGCACCATTTAAAAATTACAGAGATAACTATGCAAATGGTGGTTGGTAAGCATGCTGAAATATCGCAAACCAATAAGTCTCATGCCAATATTACCCTTAAGCTATTTTCTGCAATTTATAACTACCACCGAAAAAGACTGACTAATAATAACCAACCACTTATCACAGAATTTAGTCCAGTTCAGATTCTTTATCAGAATGACCTTTTTAACAAATTAAAACCTAGAAAAAATTATATCAACAGTGAACAACAAGCAGATTGGGTATCAGCGATCGTTCAAACCCAATGGCGAGGAAATGAAAAAGCGAATGAATATGGGTATTTGAATCAAGACTTCCTTCTAACATTTGTACTCACTGGTCTTAGGCGCACTGAAGTTGAGCAACTTGCATGGGCTAATATTGACTTAAAGTACGGGACCTTAAAAATTATTAATCCCAAAAATGGAGAAGACCTACTCTTACCTTTAGGTGAAACACTACTGCATATCTTTAAACAACGAAATAAATATTCGAACGGCTCTAAGTATGTCTTCCCAGCAACGAATAATCAAAACCATATCAAAGATCGCAGGCATGTTCGTCATAAGATTACCGAAACTACAGGAATAGCATTTACCTTTCATGATTTAAGACGCACATTTACGTCTATTGCAAACCGTTGTGGTATTGGGATGTATACCGTTAAGGCTTTGATCAATCATTCTTATCAAGATGACTCAGATATTACAGCTGATTACACACAGATTGATGCGAAAGACTTAAGGGATGCTATGCAGAAAATTGAAAATCATATTCTTTCTGACGATGTGAAAAATATTATTTTCAATCGTGAATATTTAACAGACAAGTCAACTAGAATGTATAGATAGTAAACCGAACTAAAAAGTTTTGTTCTCTACACTTTAAAATATGGCGGGAGTTGAACCCGCTAAAGCTTAACTCTATCAAAATCTATCAAATATAATTGTTTGTATTTTCAATCATTTATATAATTTCATTTGATAGTTTTTGATAGGATTTAAAAAAAGTGTGGCAAAAAATGTGGCAATTATTTTTTACCCAATGTGAACCCAAATTTGATTTAGTGCATTGAATCATAAAACTATTATTGTCTAAATCCCCCCTAGGATAATGCAATGATAAAGACTCAGAGAACTAACTGTAGTAAGAGATTCTTTTCTTTGAGAATCGCTCAAGCTGCTTTAAGAAACCATCAAAGTAATCTTTGTCTTTTTCATCCGTTCTAAAACCAGCATATAAGGTACGACGTAAACCTTCTGGTGAGACACATTCGAGACGTCGGGAAGTGACCCAGCCTTTCATTTCATATTCATTCACTACCCAATCAGGTAGCGCTGCAATACCACGTCCGCTCGCCACAAGCTGAATCAGCATTTGTGTCAAGTCTGTGGTTCGAATATTTTTGGGTTGAATATTTGCAGGAATAAATAGCTTTGACATAATATCCAGACGATGTTTATCCACTGGATATGTAATCAGCGTTTCTTCCGCTAACTCTTGAACAGTAATGTGCTCTGCACGCACCAATGGATGTGTTGTCGATAATACAAGACGAGACTCATACTCAAATACCGGAAAATATTCAACACCTTTTAAAGTGATTGGATCTGCTGTAATCAGTAAGTCAAATTCCCCATTTTGCAATAACTCATGTGGATTCGCTTCAAATCCTGATGCGAAGTCTAAATCGACATCTGGATATTGGATACGATACTGATTCAATAGTGGCATGAGCCAATCGAAACAACTATGGCATTCTGATGAAAAAGTGATTCGACCAGTTTGTCCATGAATAATTCGCGTAATATCGCTTTGTGCAATTTGAACTTGAGGTAAAATCTCATCTGCTAGCTGTAGTAGTCTAAGCCCAATATTAGAAAAAGTAATGGGTCTCGTCTTACGGTTGACGACTTCAACTCCCATCCACTGATCAAGTTCACGTAGCTGATGAGATACTGCTGAAGGTGTAATACAGAGATCACTCGCTGCTGCGACTAAAGAGCCATGCTCTCTTAGAGCAAACAGCATTTTTAAATGTTTTAGTTCGATCATTTGGGGAGAAACTCAAAATCCATGTAAGGATATATTAAAATTTAGGCTTAAAAGCCCACATACAGTGGGCTTTTAAGCATTATTTGGTTTTTGCTTGTGATATTAAATTAATCCTTTCACAAGGAAGAAGCTTCCTACAATAACCAGTAAAACTGCAAAGCATTTCTTTAACATTGCTGGCGATAAAGCATGTGCTGCCTTCGCACCAAACTTAGCCGTAATGAAACTCATGATACTGATGCCTATGAAGGCATAAATATGAACATAACCGATGGTATTTGGCACATTGATTTCAGCATTCATACCAAAAATCATAAAACCTAATGCACCAGCAACTGCAATAGGGAGTCCACACGCCGCAGATGTTCCAACAGCCTTCTGCATGACTACACCATAACGATTCAGGTATGGAACCGTCAGACTTCCACCACCAATACCAAAGATTGCTGATGCAATCCCTATGACACTACCTGCGGCAACTTGTTGACCTGATGAGGGTAATGTTTTCGTTGGGTCAATTGCTTTTTTGGCACCTGTAAACATGGTATATGCAACCCAAATCAGGAATAAGCCAACAATGATTTGTAGATGTAATCCTGATATCAAACCAGCGATACCCGCCCCAAAAAAGCAACCTATCGCCATAGGTGGCGCTAGATTTTTAAAAACAGGCCAAATCACAGCACCATTTTTATGATGCGCCATCAATGAGCTAATCGAGGTCACAACAATGGTTGCCAAAGATGTGCCTAATGCGAGGTGCATAACCACATCGGGGTCATAGCCCATTTGGGTAAAGACAATAAAAAGCAGTGGCACAATAATCGTACCACCACCGACACCAAACAGCCCCGCTGCAAAACCAGCAAAAGCCCCGATAACTAAAAAGGTTCTCTGTACACGACAAATTTCACAGAACCCTTATCCTATCAGGATTCTGCTTTCTTAAAATTGCCAAAATTTCCTTAAACTCTTCTTTTTTCCCAAAACCAATTAAACGCTGAATCGCCATTTGAACATAGTCTAAACCATAGCGAAATAAACTCATTGAGAGTCGTCCATGCTTCTTTATTTTTATCGCTTTTTTTTGATTATGTTGCCATTCACCCGTTAAGTAACACCAACAGAAGCTTATAGCTAACACCGCAATCAATTTTTTCACTCGTCTAGGGTCTGTCAAGCGCGTATTTTCAAGATTAAACCCGCGTCCTTTGAGACAACTGAATAAGGTTTCAATTTCCCAGCGTAATGCATAATCCTGAATAGCATTGGCATTAAACTGAGGAGAAACGACGAGTAAAAGCTCTCCATTTTCTAACTGTAGTGCACTTATATATAGTTTCACCCGACCAACCAAAATCCGTCGTTTACGACATTCAATTTGACCAACTTTAAGATGGCGAAATAAATCACTAATTTTATGATTCTTTCCTAAATGATTGGTGACAATGAAGTTTTTTTAACACGAATGCAGAAGTTGATGTCTTGTTCAATTAACCATGTAAACCACTGCTCACCGATAAACTCTCTGTCTGCGAACACATTCACAATACGGTCTTTACCAAAAATGGCTATAAAGCGTTGAATCAAAGCAATACGCTCTTTCGTATCTGAATTTCCACGTTTATTAAGCAATGTCCAAAGGATAGGTATCGCTATTCCACGATAAACGATTGCGAGCATCAGGATATTAATATTTCGTTTTCCCCATTTCCAATTGGTTCTATCTAAAGTCAGTTGCACTTGGTCGAATGAAAACATATTGAAAATCAACTGAGAAATTTGACGATAATCAAAATACTGACCTGCAAAGAAGCGCTGCATACGTCGATAAAATGATTGTGGTAAACACTTGATGGGCAAGGCTTTAGATGCAGAAGAAAGATTACATGTTTGCTTTAAAATAATCACAAGCATGATGAGCGCAAAGCACTTTAAATGTGACTTGTTCCATTTTAGAGATTTGTTTAAGATAAGATATAACTCATTGAGATGTGTCATAGTATTCGTCGTTAGAAAACAATTATTGTGACATTATTTCAATGAGTTATCTATTTTTGTCGTGTACAGAGATTATTATAGAAGCCCCCATGAATAAATCGCTCATCATTTTCGGCATCGTCAACATAACCTCGGACAGTTTCTCCGATGGAGGCCGGTATCTGGCGCCAGACGCAGCCATTGCGCAGGCGCGTAAGCTGATGGCCGAGGGGGCAGATGTGATCGACCTCGGTCCGGCATCCAGCAATCCCGACGCCGCGCCTGTTTCGTCCGACACAGAAATCGCGCGTATCGCGCCGGTGCTGGACGCGCTCAAGGCAGATGGCATTCCCGTCTCGCTCGACAGTTATCAACCCGCGACGCAAGCCTATGCCTTGTCGCGTGGTGTGGCCTATCTCAATGATATTCGCGGTTTTCCAGACGCTGCGTTCTATCCGCAATTGGCGAAATCATCTGCCAAACTCGTCGTTATGCATTCGGTGCAAGACGGGCAGGCAGATCGGCGCGAGGCACCCGCTGGCGACATCATGGATCACATTGCGGCGTTCTTTGACGCGCGCATCGCGGCGCTGACGGGTGCCGGTATCAAACGCAACCGCCTTGTCCTTGATCCCGGCATGGGGTTTTTTCTGGGGGCTGCTCCCGAAACCTCGCTCTCGGTGCTGGCGCGGTTCGATGAATTGCGGCTGCGCTTCGATTTGCCGGTGCTTCTGTCTGTTTCGCGCAAATCCTTTCTGCGCGCGCTCACAGGCCGTGGTCCGGGGGATGTCGGGGCCGCGACACTCGCTGCAGAGCTTGCCGCCGCCGCAGGTGGAGCTGACTTCATCCGCACACACGAGCCGCGCCCCTTGCGCGACGGGCTGGCGGTATTGGCGGCGCTGAAAGAAACCGCAAGAATTCGTTAACTGCACATTCGGGATATTTCTCTATATTCGCGGTTCAGCAGGCATGTCCCCTTTGAGGGCGACCCGACGACAGGATAATCGACCTTATGGTGCGCAAATATTTCGGCACAGACGGTATTCGTGGCAAAGCCAACGAAGGCGCGATGACGGCGGAAACCGCCTTGCGCGTCGGCATGGCGGCTGGCCGTGTCTTTCGTCGCGGTGACCACCGCCATCGTGTCGTGATCGGCAAGGATACGCGCCTGTCGGGCTATATGCTTGAACCCGCGCTCACAGCCGGTTTCACCTCGATGGGCATGGACGTATTCCTTTTTGGCCCGCTGCCGACAACGTATAGGAAGAATAAACGCCCTTTTCACCCAAGTCCAACAGCTTTGGACCGCAGTTGACTCTTTCGACACCCCTGCGATGCAACCCAATCCGGCTGACGGGGAGCCAGCAACGCTGAAAATTTACCCTCCTCTTTCCCACTAGCGGCTCCTTTTCCGACAACCAGCACGGCGGATCCCTGCCGCGGCGCTGTGAACGCAGCATTTTGATTGGTATCGTTGGCCTTCAGGCTCGTCAGTCAAACAGACCCAGGAGCAGCTCAGCCGGTGGCGCCCGGCTTTCGGGTAACGCCCTGGTCCCGCTGGTTTCGGCTTTGTGCTTCAGGTGATCAAGGATCTGCTTGATCACTATAGGGTCTTCAATGCAGGCGATGACTTTCATGGCGCCGCCGCAGCCGCTGCAGGTCTCGATGTCGATATTGAAAACACGCTTGAGCCGTTGCGCCCATGTCATCGACGCTCGCCGTTGTGCTGGTGTTGCCGGTTCATCAGCCACCCTGACCTTGTTGCCCCTGCCCCGTTTTGCCGGCGTGACCAACGCCCGGTGCCGACTGTTGGGTGCGAACACCCCGTGGAAGCGGGTTAGGTTGACTCTGGGCTTCGGTACCAGGGCGGCCAGCCTTGCAATGAAATCCAATGGTTCGAAAATGACGTGCGTGGTGCCGTCCCGGTACGGCGTCTTGAGCTGGTAGCGCACGTTGCCGCCTCGTGTTAACGACAGCCGCTTCTCGGATACCGCCGGGCGGCTGATGTACCGGCACAGCCGTTCGAGCTTCTTGCGTTCATCGGCCCTGGCCGCCACGCCGGCGTGCAGGCTGGACCCGGCTACCTTGCCAATCCCGTCACCGAACGGATCACCACTGGTCGGCAGAGTTTGCAAAGTGAACACCTTTCGCCCCGCCTGTGAACCGACAGCGATACGGTAAGTGATCGAGTGCCCCAGCAGGGGTGTCATCGGGTCGTCATCCACCGCATCCGAGGCCAGATAGCTGTTTTCGACATCCCGTTCCAGCAGGCCTTGCCGTTCCAGATAGCGACCCACCCGGTGGGCGATGGTGTGCGTCAGCGGCACTGTTGCAAATAACCACGAATGGTAAGCTGAAGACTGTTTTAGCTAAAGGTGCAGCATATGAATCCTTTCCATGGTCGGCATTTTCAGGGCGAAATCATTCTTTGGGCTGTGCGCTGGTATTGTAAATATGGCATTAGCTATCGTGAACTGCAGGAAATGCTGGCCGAACGGGGTGTGAATGTTGATCACACGACTATTTACCGTTGGGTTCAACGTTATGCTCCTGAAATAGAAAAACGTTTACGCTGGTATTGGCGTAATCCTACAGATCTGAGCTCGTGGCATATTGATGAAACCTATGTAAAAGTGAATGGACGATGGTCTTATCTGTATCGTGCAGTCGATCAACGTGGCGATACCATTGATTTTTATCTTTCTTCTAGACGTAATACCAAATCAGCATATTGTTTTCTTGGAAAAATTTTAAATAATGTGAAGAAGTGGCAAATTCCACAAGTGATCAACACGGATAAAGCACCCACATATGGACGTGCTTTATCACGGTTAAAACGGGAAGGTAAATGTCCACCAGACCTTGAGCACAGGCAGATTAAGTATAAAAATAACGTGATTGAATGTGATCATGGCAAGCTAAAGCGGATCATCAGGGCCACATTAGGATTCAAATCTATGAAGACGGCTTATGCCACAATTAAAGGTATTGAAGTCATGCGTGCACTACGTAAAGGACAAGCATCGTCATTTTATTATGGTCAGCCTCAGGGTGAAGTGTGTCTAATCAACAGGGTTTTCGGTCTCTAAGTACTTTTTAAAGGGAACATCATCGACTCAAATCTCTATTTGCAACAGTGCCAAAAAAACCAACTTCAAGTTGGTTTTTCTTTTTTAATCATCAGTGGCGACCTTAAGGGGTCGTTTGCGGGAGAGGGCGAAATCCTACGCTAAGGCTTTGGCCAACGATATTCTCCGGTAAGATTGATGTGTTCCCAGGGGATAGGAGAAGTCGCTTGATATCTAGTATGACGTCTGTCGCACCTGCTTGATCGCGGCCGCGATAGCTAGATCGCGTTGCTCCTCTTCTCCATCCGCGTTCCAAGCTGCGGAAAGGCACCCATAAGCGTACGCCTGGTCGAGCAGGCGACGCGGATCGACGTCCAGCGCACGAGAGAATGCGTCCGCCATCTGTGCAATGCGTCTAGGATCGAGACAAAGGTCGTCTCTGTCAGCCGGATCGTAGAACATATTGGCGGCGCCAAAGCCCACTTCACCGACCAGACCGACGGGATCTATCACCAGCCAGCCGCGACTGGAGAACATGATGTTTTCATGATGCAGATCGCCATGTAGCCCACGCAGTTCCGAGGCATTGCTCATCATTTGATCGGCTATAATCGCCGCGTGGACGTAGTCAGTTTGACAACCTGCGTTTTGATCATCGCGCGCCCGCTGAAACAAAGCTGCAAAGCGATCCCGGATCGGGAGAAGGGCAGAAGGCAGGGGTTCCTCAGATGCGGCATACAGCTTCGCCATTAGTTCCGCTGCAATTTCGGTCGCCTGGTAGTCGCCGTGCTCGGCAACGATGTGAGAGAGCATTCGCTCCCCGGCATATTCGAGCAACATCAGATTGTTCTCACGACCGAGCAACCGGACTGCTCCCCTCCCATTGCGCCATACCAGATAGTCGGCCCCGCGCAGTTCATCAGCAATGTCTTCTATAGGTTTCAATCCCTTGACGATTGCAGGAGTCCCGTCTGGCAATGAAACTTTCCAAACGAGGCTGGAAAAGGTGTCCGCAATGAGAACAGGTTGCGAAACGTGCCAATGAGCAGGAAAAACAGGCGGCATGAACATCAACCCCAAGTCAGAGGGTCCAATCGCAGATAGAAGGCAAGGCGTTCGCGGTCGGGGGCTTCGATCCCCAATACATTGAATAGGACAGCGAAGGCGCGCTCTGCTTCATCTGGCGCTGCCCAGTTCTCTTCGGCGTTAGCAATCATGAGTGCCAAATCGGCATAGCGATCTGCTGTTCCGAGCCGCCCAAGGTCGATCAGACCCGTGCATTGAAGAGTTTTAGGGTCCACCATGAAGTTCGGCATGCAGGGATCACCATGGCAAACAACCATATCGGTGCGCTCTTGGTCGAGCCGCACCGGTAGCTCTCGTTCGACACGAGCCAAAAGATCGAGCTGCGGCGTACTCTTGTCCTCGTCCGGTAAGAAGTCGGGATTGACGGCATTGCGGGACACCACATCAACGGCGCGTCCGAACATTCGCGACAGCCTGCGCTCAAACGGACATTGATCAACCGATAGGCTGTGAACAGCGCCAAGTTGCTGCCCCATTGACGGCCACGCTTTGAGCAAATCCGCTCCAGACAGATCAGCCGCCGGTACTCCCGGAATTGCCGTTATCACCAAGCATGCACCCTCCTGTTCCTCCTGCCAGTTGATCACCTCGGGGCAAGCCACACCTCGACCTTTGAGCCAAATGAGGCGGTCACGCTCTCCAGCGAGCTCACCGCGGCGGGAAGCAGGTGCGATTTTCGCGAAGGCATGCCCGTCACCACGTCGAAAAACAAAATCACCAGATTCTCCGCCTCTGACAGGCAACCAGTCAGAATGCGATTCACCAAAAAAAATATTAGTTCGATTCAATGGAGGTTCCTTCAGTTTTCTGATGAAGCGCTCTGTACACGACAAAAATAGATAACTCATTGAAATAATGTCACAATAATTGTTTTCTAACGACGAATACTATGACACATCTCAATGAGTTATATCTTATCTTAAACAAATCTCTAAAATGGAACAAGTCACATTTAAAGTGCTTTGCGCTCATCATGCTTGTGATTATTTTAAAGCAAACATGTAATCTTTCTTCTGCATCTAAAGCCTTGCCCATCAAGTGTTTACCACAATCATTTTATCGACGTATGCAGCGCTTCTTTGCAGGTCAGTATTTTGATTATCGTCAAATTTCTCAGTTGATTTTCAATATGTTTTCATTCGACCAAGTGCAACTGACTTTAGATAGAACCAATTGGAAATGGGGAAAACGAAATATTAATATCCTGATGCTCGCAATCGTTTATCGTGGAATAGCGATACCTATCCTTTGGACATTGCTTAATAAACGTGGAAATTCAGATACGAAAGAGCGTATTGCTTTGATTCAACGCTTTATAGCCATTTTTGGTAAAGACCGTATTGTGAATGTGTTCGCAGACAGAGAGTTTATCGGTGAGCAGTGGTTTACATGGTTAATTGAACAAGACATCAACTTCTGCATTCGTGTTAAAAAAACTTCATTGTCACCAATCATTTAGGAAAGAATCATAAAATTAGTGATTTATTTCGCCATCTTAAAGTTGGTCAAATTGAATGTCGTAAACGACGGATTTTGGTTGGTCGGGTGAAACTATATATAAGTGCACTACAGTTAGAAAATGGAGAGCTTTTACTCGTCGTTTCTCCTCAGTTTAATGCCAATGCTATTCAGGATTATGCATTACGCTGGGAAATTGAAACCTTATTCAGTTGTCTCAAAGGACGCGGGTTTAATCTTGAAAATACGCGCTTGACAGACCCTAGACGAGTGAAAAAATTGATTGCGGTGTTAGCTATAAGCTTCTGTTGGTGTTACTTAACGGGTGAATGGCAACATAATCAAAAAAAAGCGATAAAAATAAAGAAGCATGGACGACTCTCAATGAGTTTATTTCGCTATGGTTTAGACTATGTTCAAATGGCGATTCAGCGTTTAATTGGTTTTGGGAAAAAAGAAGAGTTTAAGGAAATTTTGGCAATTTTAAGAAAGCAGAATCCTGATAGGATAAGGGTTCTGTGAAATTTGTCGTGTACAGAGAAAAAGGTTATAAGTTCCACAATAGACTAACTTTTAAAAAAATGAAGGAATTAAGGTATTGAGTTAAGCGTGTTCCAATTGACCCGCTTGATGGTAAGCACGGTTAAAATACACCAAGCTTTCCTCTTGATCACTTTGTCGAACTTTAAGAACACGGCACATGAAAATACTGTGTGTACCGACTTGTTGAATATTCTCAATCTGACAATCAAAACTGACTAAGGCATCTTCTAAAATCGGCGAGCCTGTTTCCAACGTACCCCATTCACCGAGTTTGAAACGATCTACTGAGCTGAACTTACTTGAAGCAAAAGCATTCGAAATTTGTTCATGCTGCGTGCTTAGTACGTTTACTGCCAAGACTTGATTCTCAACAAAATGTACATGAGAGCGAGAGGATTGATTCATACAGACTAATAATGTTGGCGGAGTATCCGTCACGCTACATACGGCAGATGCAGTAAAGCCATGCATCCCTGCCTCACCTGAGGTTGTAATCACATTCACCGCAGTCGTAAGTAAAGACATTGCATTTCTAAAGTCTGTTGCTTCAATCATCTCTTTCATCTCAAATATACATATCACGTACTCATACATAAGACAGAGCAAATGATCTTACGACTATTTGCTCTGCTTAACACAAGACTACGTTTGATTAAGCTTCTAACTCTTTACGAACAATGGCAGCTCCAGCACTTAAAGCCTCAAGCTTGCCACGTGCAACTTGACGAGATAGCGGTGTCATACCACAGTTGGTTGAAGGATACAGTTTATCTGCATCCACAAATTGCAATGCTTTACGTAAGGTATTTGCGACTTCTTCTGCAGTTTCAACTTGATTGGTTGCTACATCAATTGCACCAACCATGACTTTTTTGCCACGAATCAGTTCAATTAAATCCATCGGTACACGTGAGTTTTGGCACTCTAACGAAATGATATCTAGCTTTGACTTTTGTAATTTAGGGAAGGACTCTTCATACTGACGCCATTCATTACCCAATGTTTGTTTCCAATCCGTATTTGCCTTGATGCCGTAGCCATAGCAAATATGCACAGCGGTTTCACATTTGAGTCCTTCAAGCGCACGCTCTAAGGTCGGAATACCCCAATCATTTACTTCATCAAAGAACACATTAAATGCAGGCTCATCAAACTGAATAATGTCGACACCTGCCGCTTCGAGCTCTAAAGCTTCTTGATTCAGAATTTTGGCAAATTCCCAAGCCAATTTTTCACGGCTCTTGTAGTGACCGTCAAAAAGTGTATCAATCATGGTCATCGGACCAGGCAACGCCCATTTAATCGGTTGATTGGTTTGGCTACGTAAGAATTTAGCATCGTCTACAAATACAGCTTTTTTACGTGATACTTCACCGACCACTGAAGGTACGCTTGCTTCATAACGGTTACGAATACGCATGGTTTCACGCTTTTCGAAATCCACACCTTCAAGATGTTCAATGAACGTGGTTACGAAGTGCTGACGGGTTTGTTCACCGTCACTTACGATATCAATACCAGCAGTGACTTGCTCATGTAATGATAATTTTAACGCATCACGTTTAGCTTCAAGAAGTTCTTCGCCTTCAAGTTTCCATGCTGACCATAATTTTTCAGGTTCAGCGAGCCATGACGGTTTCGGTAAGCTGCCTGCTGTTGATGTTGGTAATAAAATAGCCATGTCTAATCTTCTTTCTTTAAATTCGTCTATCAATGCAATGGATTAAGCCGCTTGGTCTTGCTGAGCATTTTCAATTTTAAAATTCGCAGCCCACTCGTCCAAAATGTCTTTATACGGTTTGATGAAGTTTTCTTCTGTCCACTTACCTTGTTTCACCGCCAATTCACCACGTTCAACACGGTCATAAACAATACGTGTCAGTGAGTAATCGCCATAGCTCAAGCTTGGTTGATATTCCACACCTGCCGGAGAGTTGGTATTGTAAATTTCAGGACGGTAGATTTTTTGGAAGCTTTCCATAGTCGCAATCGCACTGATCAATTCAAAATCAGTGTAGTCACGAAGTAGATCGCCTGCACAGTAGAAAGCTAATGGTGCATTCGCGCCTTGAGGCTTAAAGTAACGAACGCTTAAGCCCATTTTGGCAAAGTAGGCATCAGTACGTGAGTAATCATCATTGGTGTATTCGACACCGAGTACTGGATGCACGTTAGCTGTTTGGTAATAAGTTTTTGTTGTAGAAACACTTAAACAAATAACAGGATTGTTTCTAAATTCTGTTTTAAATACTTCAGAGTTCACTAGATGTAAATATAACTTGCCATGCAAGTCTCCAAAATCTTCAGGCATCTCATTAAACTTACAGCCTAATGCAGGAAGCACAACACTAAAGTCATAATCACGAACATAAGAAGAAAAACTGTTTCCGATCATGCCTTCAATGCGCTGATTGGTTTTATGATCAATGATGGTGCTTTTTAGTGTTTCAATAAATGGGAAGGTTTGACCGTTGCCCTCAATATCAATCTCTGCAGAAATAATATCGATCTCAAGTGAATAGCGATCGCCTTTTGGATTGTCGACTGTAGCCAAACTATTAAAACGATTGTTGATCATCGCAAGTGTACGACGCAGGTTTTCTTGGCGGCTTTCACCACGTGCCAAATTGGCAAAATTAGTGGTCTGACGTGTATTGCTTGCTGGCTCATAATTCTCATCAAAACGAATGCGCTTAATTGAACATTGGAATGCTGTGCTCATGGAGATTGCCACCTAAAAATTTTATAAAAAATCTAAATTTCTGAATGGCTTTATTTAAACGTGAATCATAAAATGAGTAAAACGATATAAATTCAGGATGAGATGAGTAAATCTCATGTTGGTGTTTTTTTAACATGCAATGGATGAGATCGCCTCATCAAATATCCATATTGAAAGATCAAGTGTTGGACACGTATTAAATAGAAATCGAATGCATCTGTATATCGATACAATGATGAACATTTAATGATGAGAAAACGAGTTGGGATAAGGTGTATCTGAGTTGTGGGCTTATTCATTTTAAAATATACGATTGAATAAGCCCGAAATTGAGCATCATGTGCAATAAAACAATCAGCTCATAATGTTTTCATTTTTTGTTTCACGAATACACATGAAAGCACATAGAGAAACACCTGCCGCGATAGATAAATAATATCCCACAGCATGCAAACCATAATTTTGAGCCAATTGAGTTGCAATCAAAGGGGCAAATGATGCGCCTAAAATACTACCAAAATTATAAGACAAGGCTGTTCCTGTATATCGAACTGAAACAGGGAAAATTTCAGACAAAATGGTCCCAAGTGGTCCATAAGTTAAGCCCATAATACTTAAACCAAGGCACAGGAACACCAATACTGATAATACGTTATCAGCAACAAAAAATGTTGAGAAGAACAATCCAAAGATCATGGTCAGAATACAAATGGCAATGGATGTTATTTTTCTACCAAACTTCTCAGCGGATAATGCAGAGATAGGAATACACAGACCAAAACACACTGTTGCAATCAGTTGGATTTTTAAAAAAGTATCTCGACTATACCCTAATGCGGTTGTCCCCCAATTCAATGCAAATATCGTCATCAAATAAAATACAACCAAGGTACATACTGTCGCCAACATACCCAATACCACTTTTCCAATATGTTTGGTGAGCACATCCTTCAAAGGTACTTTAACTGCTGATTGCTTGTTTAAAACATTTTGAAAAGCTGGAGATTCGTGTAGTTTTAATCGAATATATAAGCCAACGAATACTAGCAATGCACTTGCAATAAACGGAATTCGCCAGCCCCATTGCATAAAGGCTTCATCTGATAAAAATGCACCTAATAATAAAAATGAGCTTGCCGCAAGAATAAAACCAATTGGAGAACCGAGCTGTGGGAACATGCCATACCATGCACGTTTACCCTTTGGTGCATTTTCTGTGGCGAATAATACCGCACCACTCCACTCGCCACTCAAACCAAGCCCTTGCCCTAAACGACACAATGCTAACAAGATGGGTGCAGCCACACCAATTTGTGCATGGGTCGGTAATAGTCCGATGCAAACTGTAGAAATCCCCATTAATAGCAATGCAGAAACGAGTGTGGCTTTACGGCCAATTCGATCACCAAGATGTCCAAAAATAATAGCGCCAATTGGACGTGCGATAAATGCAATTGAAAAAGTGGCTAAAGATTGCAGTAATGCGGCACTACCACTACTTTCAGGGAAAAATAAATGCGGGAAAACCAGTACAGCAGCCGTGGCATAAATATAAAAGTCGAAAAATTCAATTGTTGTACCTACCAGACTCGCAAATAAAACACGTGTTTTAGAATTTGGATTGACCGTGGAGGTGTTGTGTTCTACATATTCCATGAAAGACCATCATCATTCGATAAAAAATCAAAAGATATAAATAAGTCGGCTCTCATTTATATTTGTACAAAAAAAATGATGACGGCTTAGATATACACTGAACAAAATATGTTTAGAACCCGATTCAATTTTTTTATGACTTTTAGCGAAATTTAAGTATTCAAATTAATGAGCTATTTTTAGCTTTTCCAAAGAAAAAATAGCTCAGCCTTCAATTTTAAAATTTGGCTTCATTCAATTGATTTGTTTAAGCTCTAATCATATTTCACCAGTGCAATTTATACCCACACCAATACATGAGTAAAACGATATTTCCTCACCAAAAGATGAATTTAATTCACAACTTACATCCTGAAGATCACTCATTTAAACATGAGCAAAAATCACCTTAACCATGAGATTAGATTGTTAAGATGTAGGGTTTAGATTTAAGCCCTATTTCCATGTCAAATAAACTTGAACGTCAAAAACTGACTCTCCCAGAAGGTCATGACAAACTCCTGCTTCACTCCTGCTGTGCGCCGTGCTCAGGTGAAGTGATGGAAACCTTGATTGAATCAGGTATCGACTTTTCAATCTTTTTCTATAACCCTAACATTCACCCGATAAAAGAATATGAAATTCGTAAGGAAGAAAATATTCGCTTTGCCGAAAAACATAATATCCCTTTTATCGACTGTGATTACGATACTGACAATTGGTTTGCACGTGCCAAAGGTATGGAAAATGAACCTGAGAAAGGCATCCGTTGTACCATGTGCTTTGATATGCGTTTTGAGCGTACAGCTTTATATGCAGCCGAAAATGGCTTCAGTCTAATAAGTAGCTCGCTTGGTATTTCCCGTTGGAAGAACATGCAGCAGATTAATGACTGTGGTCATCGTTCTGCTTCACATTACCCAGGCATTACCTATTGGGATTACAACTGGCGTAAAAATGGTGGTGCTGTTCGTATGCTCGAAATCAGCAAGAAGGAAGAGTTCTACCAACAAGAATATTGTGGCTGTGTCTATTCCTTGCGCGACACCAACCGTTGGCGTATGAGCCAAGGTCGTGAACGGATTAAATTAGGTGTGAAATTCTATTCGAATGCCATGGATGACGAGACTTAATACGCTAAAATAGCCAATCTATTTGGGTATCTCATCTTTGTAATTCAAAAGAGTTATACAGATCAAAACTCTCTAAGATTGGCTATTTAGCTTTCAATTTCATCATCAAATATACTGCGATCAAACGCCTTGAAACTTCATTTAATTACACTTTATCGCTTTATGATTGGCTTTGGTATTGGCTATCTATGCACTTATTTTTTTGCCCTCAATTTGATTCATTTATGCCAATCTTTTTTACCTAAAGCCGAATCTGTTTTGCTTGGCTCATTGGTCGCACTTATCTTTTATATCGCATTTGTCATTTTGATTTTTTGTATCAAGAACCTGAAATGGTTGTCTCTATTAAGCCTGATTGTACTCAGCATTTTATTTCTTACACACAAGTTTTTAGGATAATTCATGCTGAAATCGATTAGACAATCTACGGCAACTTTGCATTCTTGGCTAGGCTTAATTTTTGGTTGGTTGCTCTTTCTCATTTTTGTGATGGGATCATTGAGTTTGTATAAAACTGAAATCAATTACTGGATGCAACCTCAATTTGCAACTATGCAAACTAGCTCTAATGAGGCAGCTCAATCCGCTTTTGCCTATTTACAAACACATGCTCCCGATGCAAAAAGTTGGTTTATCCATGTTGCTCATGATAATGCACCTGTAAATCGTGTCTTTTGGCAAACGGCTGAAGGTGCTTTCGAAAATAGAATATTAAATGCTTCAACTGGCAGTGAATTACAGTTATTAAATACCCAAGGTGGTGATTTCTTTTATCGACTGCACTTTCAACTCTATGGCATGTCTTATATGACAGGACAGATCATCGTCACTTTTACTGCCTTTATTTTATTAATTTTATTGATTTCTGGTGTGATTACTCATAAAAAATTACTGATCGAATTTTTTACTTTACGTACTAATAAGGGACAACTCTCTTATCTTGACTATCATACTGTATCCGCTGTCACAGCGATGCCGTTTTTCTTTGTGACGGCATTTACAGGCTTGGCGATGTTCTTTTATGTACTCTTCCCTGCAAATTTAAAACTCAGCTATCCTGACAATCCTTTTCAGTATTTTGAAGAGATCCGTACAATACCTCAGCAGGATTTACTTTCAACTCCTGAAAAAGCAGAAATGCGCCCTATACAATACTTTTTAAAGCACACGACTCGACAATGGGGAGTTGCACCCTTAGATACAATTACAGTAAAAAGTCCAAATACATCATCGGCCCATATAACAATTAATAAAAAAGAAGATCGTACGATCACACGTAACCAAGATCAGTTTATTTTTAATGCACATACAGGTGAATTGCTTAAAAACAATCGAAATACAAGTGCATTAGCAACTTTGAATAATGGAATATATGGCTTACACATGGCACGTTATGCACAGCCGAGTTTACGATTCATCTTGTTTTTATCGGGCATACTCGGAGCAACAATGATTGCTTCAGGCTTATTTTTATGGAGCTTAAAAAGACAGATAAAAAATAAAAAACAAAGCTTTCATCTTGGTGCATATCTGGTCAACAGACTTAATATGACTGCAACTATAGGTCTTGGTATTGCCGTACTGAGTTATTTCTATATAAACCGCTTAGTGACAGCACCTTACAATTTACCCAATTATGAAATTACTACATTTTTCTCAGTGTGGTTCATTTGCTTTTTAATCGCTTGTTTAATGCCACAGCATCAACTTTGGAAAAGCTTACTCAAGGGCTTCATCATTCTCGCTCTTATACTACCTATCATAAACCTATGCTACTTATTCAATCATCATCTTATTTCTTCATTCTCATCGTATTGGATGTTCTTGAGAGTTGATCTACTCATTCTTCTGTTTGCTTTGTTGGCTATATTTTTACATCAAAAAATAGCACCAATTGCATCAAACCAAGTGACTCAAAATCAGTTTATAAACGGTATACGCTAAATGAAACTTATCATTGGTCTAGGCTTGATCATTTTAGCTATGCTGTTATTTTTTGCAGTGAGCTCAAAGCAGCGTATAAAAACACAACAAAGTCGCTTTGCTGTACTTAGTCAGTATCCCCAGATCTCTAGATTTCTAGGAATACTGCTTTTAGGATTATCCTTGTTTCCACTTTGCTCACATTATGGAAACAGTATTGGTTTTATTTCACTATATCTTTTGATCACGCCTATTCTTTTGATTTTGATATTCATTAAACGTAATTAATGTAATGAATTAAGCTTCTGTATACCAATTTTTCCAAGAACTAGTGCCACGTACTTCAAGTGGTACAGTTGGAATCAATTTTTCTTTTAGAACGTCAGTCTGTCCCACGGCTTTGGCAAGCCGGGCTTTCACAGAATGAATGCATTCTCGATCTCCAAATTCACAGCGGTCTAAGGTAGTCCCCCCACAAGGACCATTCGCCAATCCTTTTGGACAGGTTTCAGGACAGATATATAAAGTATCTCCTAGCCTGCATTGACCACAGCTTTCACAGCCCACAACGCCATGCTTAGAGATAAATTCAGTTTTCAGTAATGCTTTTGCAGCAGGTGTATGCTCCCAAAATGAGGCTTTAAAAATAAAGCGTCCGATACCCTTGGCAATTTTGGACTCAAACAATGCCTCATGCATGAAATGTAGTTGCTGATATTTAATCAACTGACTGGATGTCGGCTGACGGGAGTAATAAGGCAATTCTGGCATGAACTCTTTTCCAGTCTTCACTTGCCATAATGAATTCCAGAGAGCTTCAAGTGCATTCAAATCCAGATGCCGATATTGTTCTATATAGCTTTCCAAAAGCATCTGCTCTTCAGGCTTGTAACAGGCTGAAAGGTGAACTCCGGCAAACCCAAGATGTTTACACATCAGGATCTGTAAAGCACAGCGTAAATGAACCCGATCACTCAACCCATCCTGTTTTTCCTGAGCCAACACCCCTAACATATAGGGTGTAATCACAATACCAGCGACTTTATTTTTCACCATAAAATTGGCACGAGCAAAACTCAGCGGCATAACACAAGCAAGTATTTTTTGTTGGTAATGATGACGATTTAAAAAAGCCTTTACTTGTTTTAAAGCATCCATGTCATACCCTAATTGGGTAATAATAAAATCTGCGCCTGCCTTCATCTTTTTGTGTAGTTTTAGATATTGTGCGTCACGCTCAGCTTCAGCATATTTGAACGGGTTAAAGGCCACACCTAGATGAAATCCACCACGGCGCTTGGCTACCATCACGGCATTCACCGATTCTAGATATCGGGTACGTCCAGATTCATCCCCCCCATAACTGTGCTCTTTGAGCTTATCGCCTGTCAGCAATAAAAGATTCTTAATATTGGCTGATTTGGCTTGATCTAAAAATAATTCAAAATCCTGAATATCTCGATCTTTCCCAGAAAAATGCAGAACTTTATCGCTCGATTTTGAATAATGCTGACTAGCCTCAAGCGGTGCCATATCATGGTCTGAATGGACACGGTCAGCAATTGCAATAAAAGCTGAGAAACCCGCAATATCTTGTGCTACATGTTGAGTTTTAGATGAAGTCAAATATTCAACTAAAATACAAAATTTATAATGTTCTAAGTGTTGAAAAAAATTAAGCATGTCCCTTGATTAACCAAATATCCTAAAGCTAAAACATTATTTAAAATTCAGGAAAGAACATGTCATTGTAGATAAATACAATTTGAATGTTCTCTCCTGTTCACATTCTTTATTTTCTTTTAGCTGAGCTGATTTTAATTTGACGCCTAAGCGTATTAATTTTTTGCTCAAGTAGCTGAATGATCAGATCAGAACCGCTTATCCAATTGTCATGATCCTGAAATTTCACATCATCTTTTAGAGCCGTTTCTGATTGAGCACCATTTGTATTTTTTCTAGATATCTCGAAACCTAGAATACTACTTTCCGTAGAACGTATTACCTTTAACACACTAAAATCAATTGGGTTATTGGTATTTGTCATTCGACATACTCGACCAATAAATTCTTTATCCTTTAACATCTTTACTCTCAAACCAACGGATAACTTACTTAAAACTTTTAAACATACTGATTAATTTGAATATCTTGCAAAAGGATTAATTAAAGCATTTACAGTTATTACCAAGGCAATAATACGCATACTTTGACTGATCACTTTTACAAGACGTAAATGATGAAATTAAGGCCAGAACTTTTTTGCGACCTTGTTCATTAACTTGATTTTTTCCCATTGGGTATCATAAGAAATTTTGTTGCCCTCCTCAGTTGAAGCAAAACCGCTCTGTAAACACAGCCCTAATTGCTCAATGGGTAAAAATTGAGTTGCGTCATGGATACGCTGTGAAATGTCATCTTCACTTTCCACATACTCTTTTTTCGAAGAGACTAAGCCCAAAAATACTTCTGTTTGTGTGCCTTTGAGTAGCGCAATAGGTTCAAATCCACCTGCCCGATCTGTATCAAATTCCAATAAGTAACGATCGATATTGGTCAACTGTTTGAAAATATATGTAGAGATAAAGTGATAATCTCCTTGATACAACCAGCTCGAACTAAAGTTGCCACGGTCAATATGCAACGATATAAATAAATCTTCTGGTTTATCTTTGAGTGCAAGATTGAGTATTTCTACACCTAGCATTGCTAAGTCATGATCTGACATACCAGAAGTGATTTCAGTTGCTTTATATTCTTCATCACTTAAATAGGCCCAAAACTCATCATTCAGTTGTAAATATCGACAACCTTCTTGATACAGCGCTTGAATTGCATCTTGGTAAGCTTTTCCAATATCTGCAATATAGTCATTGATACGATCTGCATAGAACCGATTGTTTCTTAAGTGTGGAAAAAGCAACATCGTTGGACTGGGTATGCAATATTTAGCAGTTGCAAAACCTTCAATTGCTTTATGTAGATAACGATAATGAATCAGACTTGTGTGTTCTTCTGACCAAGCAATTTTCCCTGTGATACGGATGTCAATCGGTTTACTGATCGCATCTTTATATTTCAATCCATCACGTACTTTGTAGCTTTCTATGCCTTGCAATTGCTCAAGAAAATCGAAATGCCACCAAGTACGGCGAAAATCACCGTCTGTCATAACGGTACAGTCTAGATCAAGCTGAATATCAATCAGATTGTCAATTTCTGCATCTTCAACTTGTCTTAAAGTTTCCTCATAAATCACTCGATCAGCAAAATCGTAACGTGCTTTTTTGAGTTTCAACGCTCTTAAAAAACTACCAATATGCTCCACTTTGTTGTGTGCATATTCTGCTTTTGCATTGGGTGTTATATTACTTGTCATAGGAGATATCTTGCTTAAATTTAAAAGAATTTAAAAATGAAATAAAAAGAAAAGCCAGATGAGACTTCATCTGGCAAAGGCTCGTCAAAATGGGAAAAATACAGCCGACTATTACCAATAAGATCGCAATAAAAATGAAAAAGAAGTGAAACCCATTTAAGATTTCCACCTATAAAACGGGAAATTACAGGTGGCATCAAGGATGGAGGATCTAAAAATATGAACCTATACTATCTAAAAAGAATGATTCATGTACTGAAATATTCTCAAGTAAACGTTAATAAATCTCAGCTTCTTGTTCAATTTTTAGATCATTATTTCATCGCATAACGAAGCGTTACCCAAGCCGTTCTGCCCTCTTGACGATATAAATCACCTGTATAAAAGTTATTGGTGTAATACTCTTTATCAAACATATTTGCTAATTTAGCTTGTACACTAAATTCAGGTGTTACTTGGTACGCTACACGCACATCCGCGATTGTAAAACCTGCTAATTTTGCTGTGTTTTGTGGATCTGTATAACGCTTATCTTCCGCATGTACCGAGCCACCGATTGTCCAATCTTCAACTTTATAATCGAGACTCGCATTCAATAATTGTGCAGGTTTAAATGTGAGCTGTTTACCTTTATCAGTTTGATTTTGATTCTCCGGATCTTGGTAGGTATAGTTTACATTCCATGATAAAGCATCAAAATTTTGCCCCAGACCGAGTTCAATACCTTTAATTTTTGCTTGTCCGTTATTTTGGTTGGCAATCAGGTTATCAATTTTGTTTACAAAACCAATAAGTTCCCAATCTAATAACTGCGAGCCTTTGAATCCAATTTCAATATTTTCAGATTCTTCAGGTTCTAAATTTGGATTCGCGTAACCAGGATAGTAAAGATCATTAAATGTTGGTGAACGGAAAGCCGTTCCATAAGACATATAAGCATTATAGTAATCATTAAATTGATAACCTAAAGCAATATTTCCTGTCGTATGCTGTCCAAATTGCTCATTATCATCCGAACGTAAAGCAGCTTGTAAATTTACCGCATTAAATTGACCGATATATTGTGCAAACAAACCAATGTTATTACGTTCTTTTTCATCATAGTCCTTTGAACTGGTTACTTTATCATTTAGATAATCCACACCTGCTACCAAGCTATGATTTTTATTAAATTCAATCGTGTTTAACCATGAAACAGTTTGTTTTTCTGTATCAAACTTACCGGTTGTTTTATTTGAATCGAAAGTCTCGTACTTATCTTGGCTAATGCCAACATTGAATTTACTTGTCCAAATATCATTTGGAGTAAACGTTAAGCCAGCACCATATACATTCTGTTGAATCTCATTTTCAGGATTCACTCCACCATCATACTCAGCTTCCCCTTGAACATGTAAAGCATTGACATCTATAGCGAAGAGTTTGTTGAATTGATGACCCGCTTTTAAGGATGCAGAAACATTCTCATAGCCATCTTTATCTTCTTCGGTTTTTGACGTAAGAACATCTAGACCTTGCGTTTTTAGGCCAGCTAAACTCGCACTCACCCAGGTATTCTCTTTACGGATATCAACACCTACATTCGCATCATAAGTTTCGTGTGATCCATATTTTAATGATGCGTAAGGTTTAATACCGTCTGCAGTACCTTTACGTGTATAAATTTGAATAACGCCGCCTACAGCTTCAGAACCGTACAAACTAGAACGTGGGCCACGAACAACTTCGATACGCTCAATTTGATCAATTGGTAGATGTTCAATTGCTGTTTGACCAGTTGTTGCTGATGCTAGTTTTTGCCCATCAACCATAACCAATACAGCATTGGAATTTGTACCGCGAATTGAAAGACCCGTTGTCTGACCTAATCCACCTGTATTGACATAACTAATACTAGGAATCGTACGTAATAAATCTTGTAAAGAGCTAAACTGTTTACGTTCAATTTCTTCACGTTCAATCACTGTTACAGCAGCTAACGTATCAGTATTTGCTTGCTCAACCAAGTTAGCAACGACATTAATTTTAGGAAGTTGGAAAACAGTTTTTTCTGCTGCCATTGCCATAGACAATGGAGATAAGACTAACAAACCACCTAAAGCGATTGTATACATTTGATTCATGATATACCCCAAAATTTCGCACCGCCCGTGCAAATATAAATGTGAAGCGCGCGGACGGATTTTGGGTAAGCAATACCAAATCAAATATAAAAAGTATGCAATCCCTGTTTTAACGCCCGCCGCATTAGTTAGGTTGTGCAGCAGGCCGGTCTCCGGACTTAAGGATGTTGCTATCCTATTCACCGTTGCGGGGGCAGTGTTAGCTTACACATACGTGTACTAACTTCCCAGTTTCACTTCTCTATAGAAGCACCTGAAGCAGGTACAGAGACTAAAACTAAGTCCTTGCCAAGTCAAACTGTTTCTGATTATTCGTATTACTCTCATAAAGCTAAATTTTCTAAGGAATATAGAGAGGTGGTCCCACTTGTTTGAACAACTAAAAGCTTATTTATAAGTGATATTCTGCTCTAGTTAAGCTACCTTATTTTGTTGTGGTAGCTGGTCATAGTAAAACTCATCTGGAGTCATTTTGTCCAGACTCGAATGAGGTCGTTTCAAATTATAAAATTCAAAATATGCACTCAATTGCTTTTTCGCATCGGTGACACTGCTATAAGCTTTGAGATACACCTCTTCATATTTAACGCTTCTCCATAACCGTTCAACCATCACATTATCAATCCATCGACCTTTACCATCCATACGGCTTTGTTGCATAAATATCTAAGACTATGATTTTTTTAATTCATTTTTGGATTAAAAATCAAACAAATCTTTAAGAATCAGCATCTTGAAGAATGTTTATGCAACAAAGCCTCTTTATTTTATAAGAAAACTTAGCGTTCTTTATTAACCAATACATCATAAATAATATGCGCAAACTGCCTCATCTTCGCAGGATCACACATCAACTGTGTCATTTGCTCCATATGCGCTGCATTACTGTCTAATACCGCATCATCAAGCGCCGTGTCAAACTCACCCAGCATGGCCTGTTCACGAGTGTTGGTATGAATCTGTTTCATCATTCGTGTGTTCTCTGACATCTTGTCAGCAATGGTCAGAGCATAGTTGATCATGTCTTTCTCTGTCAGATTGTCCGTCACAAACAGATCATTCATACGGCTTAAAATCTGCGACAAAAAGTCTTCTTTCTTGTCTTTCGGCTTTGCAGTACCCAGTTCATTACCAGGCTCAAGTTTATGCTCGGTACTATCGGCTTTAAGCTGAATATCCTGTTGGCGTAACTTGGACAAACGGTAATGCGTCATTGCAACATTGCTTAGATCAACCTCATCCTCTTCGGCCACCTGTTCACGCAGTAATGGGCGCAAGTTAAGGGCAAAAAGACTGAGCTTCTCCAACTCCTTGTCGTCATATTCCACGATCTGCGACATAAACTCATAGAAACGGGTAAAACTACCTAAATCCTTTTTAAAGATTTCCAGTGCATCACGGGCTTTCTTCGCTTCAGCAAATTCGTTTTCCGCATTGGCAATTAGTACGGCGTCCCCTGTCTGCTTACAGCGTTCTAAACGGTTCTTGGTGACATCATAATCATTCACGGCTGCCGTGTAACGATGTTGCCAGCGTTGCATCGCAGGCTTACAGATATTGGCAAGTGCTGCATTGGATTTGTTCTTGCTATAGAAAGCTTCTGTAAACTGCTCTACCTCAGTCATAAGGAAAATACCTGCTGACTTCAACTTGTTGGCCAGATCGTACACTTGATCAGGATTGGACACATCTGCCAGTTCTGCTGTTTGGTAGTAAGGTTGGAAGGCATCCAGTATATCTTGCGGTTCATTAAAGAAATCCAGAACAAAGGTGCCAGTTTCTGCTTTACCCGGATAAGTACGATTCAAACGAGATAAGGTCTGTACGCACTCTACTCCACCTAGCTTTTTATCTACGTACATAGCACACAGCTTCGGCTGGTCAAAGCCGGTCTGGAACTTGTTTGCCACAATCATTACCTGAAAGTCATCGCTATCGAATGCCTTACGCATTTCACGACCTTTCAGGTTTGGGTTCATGTTACTTTCAGTAAATTTCTGCCCCAGTAGATGGCTACTATCAGAATCATTCTGGTTAAATTCTACCTCACCAGAGAATGCCACCATGGCTTGAATATTCTGGTATTTGTTCTCAGCAATGTATTTATCAAAAGCCTGTTTATAGCGCACGGCTTCTTTACGTGAGCTGGTCACCACCATGGCTTTGGCCTGACCACCCAATAAACCCATCACGTTCTTTTTAAAATGCTCGATGATCACGCCGACCTTTTGCGAGATATTATGGTCATGCAAGCGTACCCATTGGTTCAGCTTGATCTTGGCTTTTTTGGCATCAACGGTTGCATCTTTTTCTTCAATTTTCTGTTTGAGCTTATAGATGACTTTATAGTTAGTGTAGTTTTTCAATACATCTAAAATAAAGCCTTCTTCAATCGCCTGACGCATGGAGTAAACATGGTATGCCACAGGAATATTGGTTTTTGACGGCGGCATACTTGGATCAGGCAAGCGACCAAAAAGCTGTAGAGTTTTATCTTTAGGTGTTGCGGTAAAGGCATAGAAGCTTAGGTTTGCACTGCCCTTACGTGATGCCATCACGGCATCGAGTACATCTTCAGAAGATAGCTGTTCATCTTCTTCACGCTCTTCAATCATCAGGGTTTCTTTGAGCTGACGCGCCGTAGAACCGCTTTGGGAGGAATGCGCCTCATCGGCAATGACTGCGTATTTACGTTCTTTTAAGCTGGTACTGTTTTCAATAGCACGCAGTACAAAGGGGAAGGTCTGAATGGTGACAATGATAATCGGCTGCGCCATTTCCAAAGCTTTTGCCAGTTTCTCCGATTTGGAGCCATCACCTTCCTTGTTGTTAATCCGCCCCACGACGCCATCTGCATGTTCAAACTGATAGATGGTGTCTTGTAATTGCGCATCTAAAATGGTTCGGTCTGTCACCACAATGACGGAATCAAACATCTTTTTATTGTTAGCATCATATAGGCTAGAAAGCTGATGCGCCGTCCATGCAATTGAGTTGGATTTACCCGAACCTGCGCTGTGCTGAATCAGGTATTTCTGTCCTGTGCCTTCAGCTAATGAGTCCTCAACCAGTTTACTGACCACTTTCCACTGATGATAACGTGGGAAGATCAGGCTCTCTTTTTTGTATATACGACCTTCCCAGTCTTCCTTTTCTTCAATCTGAAGATGGATAAAGTTACCGACAATATTCAGTAAGCTTTCAGGCGTGAGTACTTCATTCCATAAATAGCCTGTTGCATATTCATTTTGATTTTCAGGAATGTCATTGCCTGCACCCTGCTCTTTGGTGCCTTTGTTAAATGGCAGGAAGTAAGTGCTATCACCATTTAAATGCGTCGCCATATAGACTTCATACTGACTGACGGCAAAGTGTACCAATGCACCACGTTTAAACATGAGCAAGGGTTCAGGCTTATTGGTTTCAGGGTCTTTGGGTAAGCGAGTCTTTCTATACTGTGTCATGGCATTTTGCACAGCTTGTTTAAACTCTGACTTAAGTTCCATGGTTGCCACAGGAAAGCCATTGATAAACAGGACCAGGTCAATCCGCCATTTTTTGGCTTGTTTGCCTGTTGCCTCTAATTCGGCTTTGGATGTATATGGGCTATACACCAGTTCAGGCACCACACGGCAGATATTTTGCTGATAGCGTTGATTCAGTTCGGGGTTTAGACCATGTTCAGGTTTAAACTGACAGAATGAAAAGCGTGTGCCACGGGTCTTGATGCCATGACGGAGTATGCCTAATGTGCCATAACTACGGGATTCAACATCGGTGGCATTGATATCGGCTTTTTTAAGCTGAGCCACCACGGTATCTAGAAAATGGCGTTCGGTATCATTGGGGAAGATGTTTTTAAACTTCTGCCACTCGACCTGTTGGGTCTTTTGTACAAAGTCGAGTACATCTTGCCCATACAGGGCTTTTTCACAATTGTAGCCCTGCCCAGAACCCACAATCCAGCCATGTGATTGCATTTGTGCAATGATATCTTGCTGGAAGATAGTTTCTAAAGTTGCATCCGATCTCATGTTTCCCATACCCCTAAATACTCAAATTTCTTTATTACTGTTCTATTTGCCAAATTGGATAACTTTGCCAGTCTTCAGGGAAGCCCATCCATGTTTTTGAGATGTTTGGATGCGTGACCAGAAGCTCAACCAGTCGTTTACGCCATGTATGCTGCGGGGCGATTTTATCCATGAAATAGAGTAGAAATACCAGACTGTTATAAATTTTTCGATCTGCTGCGTTGGTATTTTCAAAATTGCATTGCACCCGAAGCCCCATCGGCTTACTGCGCGGCTTGGCAATGGTTTTGGTAAATTTGCGGTTCCATAGTCTTGAATGATGGGCACAGGTATTTCTTAGGTAGACAAAGTGCTGTAACAGCCCTTCAAACTGTTTTTCATCGCAATCAAAATGACTGGAAATGGCTTTACGTGTCTGAATCGGTGCCAAGAGCTGATACCATTTAGACAGTTGCCCAAAACTCATGACTTCGCAGGTTGCCCAAATCGGTGGTAATTCAGGATCATCATAGGTACGTTTATAGTGTTCTATAAAGACTTCATCTGCCCGGGACACTTCAGTTTTCAGTGATTCGAGTAAGCTGTGCCATCTAAAGGCGGGTTTAAAGTACTGGCCTTGCAGATAGGCATGACAACCATGCCGATGTGCCAGTTCATAGGCAAAACGGGTACGAACGGCAACTTCCAGACGCTCTATGGCATCCAGGATGAGTAGCCTTAGTTCACGGTCGAATACATACAGCGCTAACACCTGTTCAAAACTCGTATCTGGTTTAAAGCAATGTGGTGAATGGGTGTATTCAAACGGAAGCCAGTAGGCACCTAAGCGATAATAGTTGATCTGCTCTAGGTAAAATTGTGCATCTTGCTCATTGCCAAATTGCATACCTCGAGCTTTTAATAGCTCAATTTGTTCAGCAAAAGTTTTGGCAGGCTTGTTAAAAGATTTCATAGATGGCTTGCCCTGATTGTTATATTTTTTAGGGCTCCAGAAACAAGTAACCCGACAGTTTGAGGATGCAATTGCTTGCCTAGCCTTGTCGGGTGTTGTTGAGCATATAGTGAATCATTGCAATTATTTATGCAATGATTTTTTGTATCTGCTTGATTCCACATTTGTTTGAGGCAACTGAGAATATTCATAGGCTTAACCCCGTTTTAGCCTCATTGGGGTGTTGCCAGTTGCGTACGTCGATTTTGCCTGTGACCGCAGAAGATATCAGGGCTGTACGGCGTTCTTGCATCAGTTGAATGGCTGATTCGGCATTTTCGATTAGCTTTTTATATTTTCCTGAAGCTTGTTCTACATAATTTAGAATCGCTGTTTGTTCTTCAATTGGTGGGACAGGTGTACGCACTTTACCTAAAGTTTCGGTATTCAAATTATCCATCGTTGAACCTTTCGATTCTAATGAAAGCTCTGCAACTAGACCGTCTGATGTAATTAACAAATATGCATATTCAGGAATTAAATTATCGTTAAGCTTTGCTTTTAAACTACCTGTACCACAAAGCCATCCCACGTTTTCATCCCTAACAATCGCACAACGACCAAGTTCACCTCGTCTAGCAAAAATGATGTCACCCACCGCTAATTTATGTCTACTTAATCTTTCTTGAGTTACTTGATCTACTGTTATTTGGGTATCAGGAACAAGAACACCATTTATCATGTGTGCTGGGTTAATTAAAGGAATACCATCTTCAATATAGTCCTCAGCATGTAACTGACTACCAAAAGGACCAGTTTGAATATCTAGCATATTAAATTTTAATTGAGCAACGACCCAATGCTCAGGCACTTTTCCTAACCATTCCACACCTGAATCTTTCATTGCAACATCAGGATTTAAACCTTTGGTCACAGCATGGCTAATCACTGCTTGACGCTTTTCTTTAAGCAGTTCAATCAGCTTTTCTTGTTTGGCAATTAAGGTGTCGATTTGCGCGGTTTCATGGTCGAGGAAATTAATAATATTTTGAATATCTTCAATAGATTTGGGTAAAGCAACTTTAATATCACCAACAGTATCAGTATTTAGATTTAATTGAGTTCCCATTTTACCAAGCCCTTTATAAGCTTGTTCTCCTGCAAACACATAAAACAAAAACTTATTAGGAATTTTTAAATCAGGGAAATAAACAAAACCATCGTGAATACATGCCTTAATTTTATTAATACATGGCTTTCCAACTGTACCAGCGATACTTAAAAATAATTCATTCGGCTCTAACTTTACGCTTAAAGAACTACCTAAATCAGACATCGTTTGAGTAGTATTTAAAAGGTAAGTATCTGAAGCTGAAACATCAGCAATTCTGACCCATGCATACTCCCCATTATCATCAAAATATTTAGGATCATCAATTGGTCTTGGACTAGCTCCACGTTTCACTGAACTAAGGTGCTTAATCTTGATGATTTCCCAATTTTTAGGAACTTGCTCCAACCACTCAACACCTGAATCTTGATATTCAGCATATTTCTGATATTTCGCCATTAAGAATGCACCTCTTGAAGCAATGCCATAATTTCACGGCTGACCGCATCCAAATCTGCATCAATCTCGGCTAAATCACGTGGTGGTTCATACACATAAAAATGACGGTTAAATGAAATCTCATAACCCACAATACCAATTTCGCTATCTTGTGCATCACGCTTATCGGCATTAATCCATGCATCAGGCACATGTGGTTGTACTTCACGCTTAATGTAAGACTCGATTAAATCGGTGGTGCTTTGGCTAGGGTCAAGGGCAATGTTTTCCGCATCACGTAAATCACCATCCTGCACAAACTCAACCACTTTGCCTTTATAAGCAAACTGACCATACAGCGGATTTTCTGCGCCTTTCACCACTTTATTGATGACAGGTTCAGCATCAGCATTCTTCCAGGTGATGGCATCAATGAATTGCTTCTTCTCTTTGCTCTCAAGTTTCACATTGGCATCTTTGAGTGCTTGTTTGAGTACGTCATCAAAAGCATTAAAGTCATCACATTGCGCCGTACCAATTTTGGCTTGTAAGGCTTGGGCTTTATTGAATAACTGACGTTGCTCTAACCACAGTTTCGGTTCAAGTACGGTTTTAATATCTTTTTCTTTCAGCTCGCTAAATTCAGCTTTAATCAGCGCACGAATCTCGGCTTCATACTCCGTCAATTGACCATAACTGTCTGCTGTCCATGTTGCGCCGTATTGCTCATACAGCTTTTGCATCACCGCATTAAAAGGCTTCGGTGCGAAACGTAACGATGCTACAGCAGCATTACTCACCTGAGCAGATAAACGCAAAGGACGCTCGATGGTCACACGGCGATAGCCAAACTCATAACTGTTAAAGATTTTGCTTGAGAAAGGCTTTTTCTGATCACTTTCACCATCATGGGCTAAGGTATCTACCGCTTCAAATGCGCCGTAGTTTTGGGTAATAGTACGGATTTCTTCATCGGTTAAATAATTACGCTTCGAGCCTAAAGACTTACGCATTTTTGAACTGAGGCTAGTAGCATTAATCAAATGTACTTTGCCTTTACGCTCAGCATCTTTCTTATTGCTCAGTACCCACACATAGGTCGCAATACCAGTGTTATAGAACATGTCAGTTGGTAGCGCGATAATCGCTTCTAACAAATCGGCTTCTAGAATATAACGGCGGATTTCACTTTCACCACTACCTGCACTTCCGGTAAACAAAGGCGAACCATTCAGGATAATGCCGATACGACTACCCTGACCATTGCTGTCAGTATCACGCATCTTGCTAATCAGGTGCATCAGGAACAGTAAAGAGCCATCTGATACACGAGGCAAGCCTGCACCGAAACGCCCTTCAAAACCTTTTTGCTCATGCTCATCTTTGATGTCTTGTTCGATCTTCTTCCAATCCACACCAAATGGTGGATTTGACAGCATGTAGTCAAATTTCTCATATGCCAGTTGGTCATTAGACAGCGTATTACCCAATTTGATGTTACGTACATCCTGCCCCTTGATCAGCATATCCGCTTTACAGATCGCATATGACTCTGGGTTGAGTTCCTGACCAAACACCCGCATTACCGCTTCAGGGTTATGCTCATAGACATATTCTGAACCCGAGGATAAAAATCCACCCGTACCCGCCGTGGGATCATATACGGTGCGGATAATGCCTTCTTTAGTCAAAGCATCATCATCTTTGCTAAAGACCAAACCAGTCGTTAAACGTACGATGTCACGTGGGGTAAAATGTTCCCCTGCAGTTTCATTGGAGCTTTCAGCAAAACGGCGAATTAATTCTTCAAACACCAAGCCCATTTCATGGTTCGATACGGCGCTGTAACTTAAGTCGGTTGCAGCAAACTTTTGCACAACTTTATAAAGTAAGTTGGCATCATCCAGTAGACCAATGAATTCATCAAATTTAAAGTGTTCAAAGATTTCTCGGGCATCTTTAGAAAAGTTCTGAATGTAATTGTTCAGGTTGGCACGGATGTCTTTTTGCCCCAGACTACCTAAATCCAATTCAGAGGTATTAAAGAATGACAGTCCACCTGTTGCCTTGAGAAGCATTTTTTCTTTGGCTTCTTCTGGTAAAGGCATTTGTTTTACTTTTTCATTCGCAGCAAGCACTTCGGCTTTAGTTGGCGCCAACACACACTCAAGACGGCGCAATAAGGTAAAAGGTAAAATCACACGACCATATTGGGATTGTTTAAAGTCACCACGCAGTAAATCTGCCACCGACCAAATGAATGCTGCTACCTGTGAAAAATTATTATTTGTCATTAAAAAATACCGCTTGCCCTAAGGCTATAAAACTTGAAATTTATAGTGATGATTGTGCCTGATTTACAACATGTTTTGCTAGAGATAGACTGTACAAAAGAATATTAATTAGTATGCCTATGGGTTTTTTAAGTATTATTGAAAATAAAGAAATTTTTAGCTTTATGCTCAACGATGAGCAGTGGGATAGACTCAAATATAAATATAAAAATCTAAGCATGCATATGCCTTGCTGTCAGACTCGTGCCATACCTAAAAAGAGTAAACTAGGTACACAATATTTTGCTCATCATCCTTCTAGTACTTGTAGCACCCCTACTGGTGAAAGCATTGAGCATCAGTTCTGTAAATATCTCATCTTAAAATACTTATATGAGAATGGATGGACTGTCACACCTGAGTTTCGTGGTCAAACGCCATCAGGTGAAATTTGGATTGCAGACATTTACGCTGAAAAAAACAAAGCAAAAATCGCCATTGAGATTCAGTGGTCACCGCAAAATATTGAAGAAACCAAGCGCCGTCAGGAGAAATACAAACAATCAGGGATTCGAGCCGTCTGGTTTATGCGAACCACTCAAAAAAATAAATGGGATGTCTTAGATTATCAAAGTTATGACTTGCCTGTTTTTTCAATTTGGCTCAATAAAGAAAATTACCAATTGACAGCAAGTGGGGCATTTCACAATTACGATAATGCCGATTTAGTGGAAATTGAATTTATAGATTTTTTTAAAGCCTTAATGTCTGGCGACATCCAATATTCATTAAAACCCAATGCGGCCCGCTCACTGCAATTTGCAATGAATACCATCCAATGTTGGAAATGTAAAAAGCCAACCAATACCATCATGGAAATTAATTACTTTATTCCTCATGCTAAGGGATTTACTAAAATATACCGCTTAGATGTAGAAGACCTCTCACATACACATAACGAAATTTTAAATCATCCAAGCCTTATTCAGTCATACCAGTACGGGCTAATCAAAAAGCGTTTTAGTAAAACACGTGGTGAAGCCTATTTATCTAATGGCTGTTATCACTGTGATGCGCTACAGGGTGCATTTTTTTCACATCATGAGCGTGATACACACAATATGAAATACAGTCATTTTATCGATGTACACATTGACCATGACACTCAAATTGATGGGCTTTGGTTTTATTTGAAATAGCGATTCAACTGCCTAATTTAGCTATCAATATAAGTCCTTACATCTTACTTTTAAACCATCAATGCACATCAATCATAGAGTTTTGATTGCCGAATATATTTAAGCAATCGATCTGTTCTTGGGTATATACGACATTCAGCAATGCCATATTTGATGTCTAACTCTATACTCTGTAGAAGTTGATGCTGTAGCACATACGGCTTTCGACAAATTCTTAGCCATAAAGGGTGATCAATTTGGGCAACTAAATTCCTCTTTGCTAACCATACTTGTTTTTGTATTTGCTTTTTTACTTTCTGAACTGCCCTGTCTTTAAAATCATATCCTTTATTTTTGAGATAGTCGGTGAGTAATTCAGACCATCGTATAAAGTGTTTATTCACCATTGACCGAGTATATTCCCGCAGAATCAACCCATATTTCCTAGCAATATGTTGATCCACATGTTGAGATAAAAGTGCAATTTCCCAAATTGTTAGGCTTTCGCCGTGGGTCATCTTCTCCTCTATTCTCCTCTCATCAATTTCATTTATAAACCCGTGCTTAACCAAGTAATGAATCACTTTAGTGTCTAATCGCTCTACTTCCGATGCACAATTTTGTAATTTAACCCCAAATTTTTTATGCGGTTTTTGAACACCACTAATTTGGCATTTTGCAGACCAGGTTTCATATAACTCTTTTTCAATCGTTTTAATTTCTTTGTCTGTATAATATTGCTCAGAAATCACTAGAACATGCAAATGCGGATGCCACCCAAAACTCGCTGAATAGGTAATTTCAAGCACTGTGATATGACCATTTTTAGGAAATATGCGTTTCCATTTTTTCCCCCGAAGTGCATCTGTAAACTTACTTTGAACACGGCTGAGACGTTCTAGTAAATCACTTAAATTATCTTTCAATGAGTGTGGAATCGTTAATGTCATCAGATAAGCATGTAAGCCCTCATTACGCACCACTTTTTGAAGTTGTAATAATTCTGCTTTCTTTTGAGCAGCCAATCGACTTGCACAACGTGGACATGTCCAACCCTTACGACAGTCTAGTATATTGCTGAATATGACTTTCTTAGAATCTACATGATAAAAAACATCCACATTTGAATTAAGCCACTTTACTGCTTTACCACACTGCTGAATTTGATTTCCTTGCTTATTTTTAAGTGTTTTTTGAATGATTTCTTGGAGCTTAGCTTTAAATATGCGGTTAGAAGTACGCCAGTCTAATGATGTTTTTACTTCACGACTGTCGGGGAATATTCTTTTATTAATATCTAAAGAATAACGGCTTTCTTGTGCTGATAAAGATAAATTTTGCGATGAATATGTACGCTGTTGATCAAATGTCGGTGTATTTGAATCCATGTCTTTTCTGCTTACTTAAAAACCAGAAAACTACATGTTTTAAAATTTTAAAGATTAATTTCATGCAAAAAAATGAAAAAATGATTATGTATGACTAAAAATTTTGGTGGCTATTAAAGTTTTGACTAGAGTATGTTGACATTTTCTGTTGATAATTAAACCAGCATTATTGCATAAATATTTTTTAAAATATTGATTTTTCTAGTTTTTTATAAAATTTCAATAAAAAAGCTCTAGACTAGCAGAAAGATATATTAGTCTAGAGCTAAAATAAATATAATAAAATCATAGTGTTATTTTTTTTTGTGCAACAAAGTCTCTACATGCCATAATCCCAATCATTATCATTTGATTTAGCCTTTTTGATTTCTGATCTCATCTTATGAATGCTTTTGAGCTCCAATTCGTATTCATTTTTATAAAGCTCATATAAATTTTCTTCTCTGATTTTCTTCACTTTTTCGATTAATGGCTTTACATCCATTTGAATAATAGGATCAGCACTATAAAGTTTCCAACGTTCAATCTGAGGCACATCTTTGAGTTTTGTTCCGAACTTCTGATTGTAATTAGCATTAGATAGGCATGAAACTCGATTAGGCACTTGAACTTCAATGTCGTATATACGAACTGTCTTTATCGGTGCATATATTTCTAATGATTCATTGATCAGTTTTTCAGTGAGCTGCCTCATGTGCCTGATCTGATGACGCCCTAAGCCTAAAACATCCGCAGTAATCTTTTGCGCTCCTCCACGTTCAGGATTTTTAGGTCTATATTGTCTAAAAAACAATTCTGGTGGTCGCTCAAAGTCATCAAGGGTTGTACGCTCAGAATATTGTAAATGCAAATGTGGTTGATCACTTTCACCATCTAAAATGCCTTTATGATTGTGAATGGCACAGCTATATGGAAATTTAAATTCATCACAAAAAGCATTTATTAAATTCTTTGATAATTCTATTCGTTGTTCTGAGTTTAATTTCTTAGGTAAAGCAATAGTAATATGACTGGATGTACGACTATTCTTTTTTTCATATTTATCAGCAGCAATCCAAAATTTATCCGGCTTATATTCTGCCCACCCAGGCATATTACCTGAGCAAACAAATTCAACTTCTTCATTTAAATCAATCTTGTTTAACTTAAAATGCTTAATTCGAGTAATATAACAATAGCCATTAAATGAACTTTTAGAACTCTGTTTACGATTATGTCTTAAATCAAAATAAAACATTTTCAATAACTCCCTGATAAAAGAGTTAATATATTTTTAAATAATTAAAATAAATCTATTTAAGAAGAAAAGTTCAGAAAAGTGGTTATATTTCTAAATAGGTTTTTCAAGATTTATACGGTAGCGACATGATCTTGAGCAGGACTTAAAGAACAAAAAGTGCCCCCAATAATCAGAAGTCAAACCTCTAGATGATTTTTATGGTGTAACGCCTATTTCTATCGTGTAACGCACATTTTTTATCGTGTAACGCACCATAAATTATAGTGTAACGATTTATCCTTAATAGTGTAACGCACATAAAAAAGACTCTGAATAAAATATTTTATATATATATCAATAACTTAAAAATTATATTAATTGGGCTTTTGGTCCCACAGGGCGAGTAGTAGTGTCTTTTTAGTACAACATTTGCAACGCAAATGATGGAATAAAAAGACACGGAGACGAGATAAGAATTTTTTGTGCGCAGCCCAAAAAATTCTTAAAAGCGCCAGCTTTATTAATCGGGTAACTAAGTGGAGAGCAGGATAGCTATTTTTTTGAGATTTTGCATGAAACTCATCATGCATTTTGGATTCCTGTTAAAGATAGAGCTTTCCTCTAACGTAACGCAAGGAGCCTTCAAATGACAGCCGGTAGACCCAAAAAAATTATCAAAAAAAGTGATTTATATAATTTTCTTTATACACAAAAAGAAGAATTATTTATCACGCCTAAATATCCATGTGAAATAAATTTAATTAATATTCTCGAGAATACAGATTTAACAAAAATAGATTTTAAAAAATTTACAGAAACCCATAAAAATCTAATCAATGCATGCCAATATAAGGAAAATCAAAGAATCAAAAACCATCAAACATTAAAATATATAAAAACCATCCCATCTAAAAATTTAACAGATATTGAAAAAATTATTCTACAAAAAGAAAAAGAGTATTTAGATTTTAATCATCATGAATACTTTAATCTGCAAGAATTACTGAATAGTTATCGCATTAATAATAATGAAAAAATAAAACAATGTATTTCTAAAAATACTCTTTCTGAATATGAAAAACAGCTTCTAGCTGAAAAATTAAAACAAAGGAAAAAGAGAAATAATGTAATATTTTTTTTAGGTGCATCTTTCAATAAGATATATGAAGAATTTTTTGTTGTATATGATCGTCCTGTAATAGATACCCTAATAGATATGATGTACGTTTATTTCATATATAAATCTAAGATTGAGCACCATCCAACTCTACGTGACATCTTTGATTTTGAAAAAAACAAGCATCTTCCTAACTTTTCAAAACTTGATGAAACACTGAAAGCGATTTCATCAGATCCTAGAAATCCATCACTTAAAAAAGATCTTGATTAGAGTTAAACCAATGAATAGCTCTCAACATTTTGGCATTACCTTCTGATAACACACTTCAATTCAATCTTATTCGGCTCACTCAATGAGCCGGATATCCTTTCTTTTCACTCACACTCAAATATTGAATTGTTCAAAAATCAAGAATAGGACTAAGTACATCTGCTTCTTATAAAAATATATCCATACCTGAATGGCTCATAAAGTGCCTGATTTTCAGTTAAGACCATACTGATACTTACGATCATCTCAAACAGGTCTGATCCATTGGGTCAAAGTGGTCTGTTCTTCTTTATAAATAAAATAAACAATAAAAATAATTGAATATATTTAGCACATGTTAGCTATCACTCTATTTTCCATCTTTTTTAAAAAATTTTATTTCAAGGCCTTGACCAACTTGGGATTGCGGGATAATCTTATTTCAACACGGCAAAATCTGTGTCAGGAGTGGAAAACCTGTTGTTACTATCTAGGGGCAATAAATTGTCGCGCCTGCGGCTATTTTTTTGTCTACTGTTAAGCAGTCGTTATGGCGGTTTGACAGGGCAGCTTCGGCTGGCTGATCCTAGATTCAGTATTTCCACCCCTGTTATACCGCCACCATCTCAAGTGGAAAGTGAGAAGGTGGTAGGTCATCAAAACCTATCTAGGATTACTGCTATGAATCACAAATTCAATGGTGCAACCCCTTGCACGCCAAAAAAACTTGCTAAGCAACTTCTTATTGAAAGCGCAAAACTTCTATCTCACAAACAGCGTCAAGCTTTGTTGGATATTGTCCAGACTTTAGACCAATTAGAAATAAACACTTCTAAAGACATTTCACTCCATGTTGAAACTGAGCAACCGTTTCAAACTGCTACTCCCAGCTATGAATTCCAAGATGAATACAACCAGGAGTATTGGTCTGGTCAGCATTGCGATGCTTATACTCAGGAGTATCCTGAAGATTGGCTACGCCGAACTCAGCAACGTCCACGCCCAAAATCCCCTAATACCACTTACTAGCATTAAGTGAGTATTCTCATGACTAAAAAAACAAAGCTGTTAGTCCAAGGCGACTACCCTCTTATTGCATCTCCTACGCTTGCCCAAATGTATGGAATAGCATCCGCAATCTTCTTACAAAAGCTGCATTACTGTTTGCAAAGTAATGAATCTCAAGTAATAGAACAACATAAATACTTTTATCACAGCTATGAGCAATGGGCTGTAACCTTAGGTACATACAGTCCATCTACCATCAAACGCATAGTCTCCAAGCTAAAAAAAGTAGGCATTTTGGTAGTGAAAAAGCTATCTCAAAATAAATGGATTCAAACCAACTTTTATAGCATCAATTATCGAAAACTCAGCAAGCTACTTAAAAGCTCAACCGTATCTGAAAATGTTGAACCTGAAGCTGAAGATCAAAATCAGGGTGAATCAACAGCTTCAACATTATCTAAGATAATGAAAAAAGGGCTAGCTGTTAGTGGATTGTCTGCTTCTTCTCAACAAGCAAAAACCAAGCCTTCTCAGGTTGAAGGCTTACCACATCCATTAGAACCCATGGCTTCAACATCAGTTCTAGAAGCCATGTCACCTGAAAAGCGAGGCTTATATAACCAGCTTTTACAACTGAAGATAGACATCCACTATGATGATGCTCGCCTGGATGAATGGCTGAAACAAAAAAAATATATCATCCGTAAAGCCGCTCATCTCAGAGACCAACTAGGACACTTAAAAATGCTTTGGCATTCACCTGAACAGATAGGTTTGAATTTAAGTTAATCAAATAAAGCAGGAAAGTTCAGTTCGCCCTCCTCTTTAAATGATTCTGACTTAAATTTTGATGAATAAAAGAGTTGATATAAAACGCTAGACCATATGCTTAAACTTTTAATGAGATAAGAATAGTGAGTAAACGACCTTATAAAGCAGTAGCCTTTGATGTTTTTGGAACGCTAATTGAAATTAAAAATAGTCAATCACCTTATAAAAAAATGATGAAATGGCTTAAACAACAAGGGCGAAAACCACAACCAAATGATGCTGCGATGATCATGTCGCTAGATGGCAATTTTGAGACAATCGCTTCTTATTTCGGTTATCAACTACCCGCTCCCTTGTTAGCTGAAATGAACAACGATCTTCAACATGATTTAAAGTATATGCGTGCTTTTGATGATTCTATACCAATGCTGCTTGAGCTTAAAAAGCTAGGCTACAAATTGGCAGTCTGCTCCAATGCAGCAACGCCTTATGGTGAACGAGCACAGCACCTACTTCCACCTTTAGATACTTATGCATGGAGCTTTCAGGTCGGTGCAAATAAACCTGATCCAACGATATATCGATATTTTTTAAATCAATTAAAGTGCCAACCCAATGAAGTATTGTTCATTGGCGATACCCAACTAGCTGATGTGGATGGACCAAAAAAATTGGGGATGTCTGCACAAATAATCCATCGTAAAAATGGTGAGAGTCTTTTAGATGTGCTCCAACCCTTTTTGAAAAAATAAAAATCATTTTTAAGTTGATGCTTAAGATACCAAATTTGGTACTTAACTCATGACATTTGGGGTTTAAGTACCAAATCTTGTACATAACAAGCAGGCTTAAATGATTAATTCAGCAAGCATAGATGTGATTTTTTTTATTTCATAAATTTTATTAATAACCATTTTTTTGAATTTTTAAACGAAACGAGTTTTTAAAAAAAATCATGTGTTACGTTTTAGCCATCACAAGATATTTCTCCAGATATATCTAAATAGCAAAACTGTTATAGGAAATAAAAAATTTAATGAAACAAAGATTAGATCGTATTGCTCGTATGTCAGAAGAGCAACGTTTGAGCTCAATTCATCAATTTTGGAATCTTCCCGAGGATGCAGTGTTCTCACCCGAAGTAGTCGCATTAGTATGCGATATGTCACTCTCATGGCTTCAGGCTAAACGATGCCAAGGTAATGGAATTCCTTTTGTTAAAGTAGGGCCTAGAAAAGTTGGTTACACAAAAAGAGATGTAATAGAGTTTTTAGTTAAAAATAGGTATATGAATACCTCCCAATCCAATTAATACTCAATTTTATCAAAGGCCATATAGGCCTTTTTTTATTCTATAAAATGTATACCCAGTGTATACCTCAATGCAAAAAATACAGCTTAAATTCCATGTATACCCAGTGTATACTGTAAAAATATTGCTTAAAATCGTTTTCTATATTTAGATAGCGTATTAGCAAAAATATTTATGAAAATTAATTTGTTATGGATTTATTTTTATTGTTCAATACATTCTAATATTGCTTAATTCATGCAACCAGCTTTGAACTCATCGGGTTCAGGGTAACGACACATGCAGCGGCATCTTCGGAGTGTTTATTTTTATATTAAAAAAAATTAATTTATAACTTCTTTATTTCTTTTAAGTACAAATAGAACGATGTTTTGCTAAGCCATTGAATTTTGCCAAAGGTAATTTGGCTTAACTCCAGAACGACTTAATGCCATTGATATAATGATCAACATTGGCAAATTCGTTAGAACTATGACTCACTCTAAAATGCTTATCATAACCAATATCAACCAGACCTTCGTAACCACGCCAACCATCGGAATGAATCACAGCACCTAGGTCAACATGCCCACGAATATACCTTGTATTTTTGCTTTGGAGTAATCTGGAACGATTTCAGTACAAACTTTAGCCTGTCGTTTTAATAAACCAAAGACGGTGGTTTTATCATAGGCACCGCGACCACGTTTTCCATGTATTCGATGAGAACCAAAGTAGACTCATCGACTTCAACAGCTCTATCTTAAGCATGACTGAAATCATGTAATACCTTGTTTATTTTGTAATTTTTCAATAAATTCTTTACCCATTAATGCATATACTAAGGGATTCGCTATTTTTGGATCTTGTTCAGCTTCAATGACAATCCAACCGTGATAGTTATGCTCGGTCAAATAATCATAAATTTCTTGATAATTAATAACACCATCACCTGGCACAGTAAAAATGCCATGTAAAAATGAGTCTAGGAATGATTTATTGCTTTCTTTACATTGTTCTAATTGCTCCAGACGCACATCTTTAAAATGCACATGCGCAATCCGATCAATATATTGGTGCAACATCGACAAAGCATCTCCATCAGATACATAAATATGCCCAGTGTCATACAGCAAAAATACTTTGGTTGGATCTGTCATGGCCATTAACCGATTAATCTCTTCTTTGGTTTGTACGCCTGTTCCCATGTGATGATGAAATACCAATTTCAAATTATATTTCAGCGCCAACTCACCAAAAACATTTAAACCATCAGCAAGTTGTTGCCATTCGTCATCGGAAAAGTATGGTTTTTCTGTATAAACACACTGTCCATTACCTTGAATACTATAGGTTTGTTCCGAATAAACTACGACATCAGCATGAACAGCATGTAGAAATTGACAATGTTTTTCAAAATCAACAAGTGCATTTTCTAAGCCATCACGAATGATATAACCGCTAAACCATTGCCCAATAATATTGGTTTTACGCAAACGTACTTCTTTATTTAATTCTTCAGAATCAGTCGGATAGCAACCGCCAATTTCTGTGCCTTCATAACCAGCAACAACCGCATCACTTAAAATTTGTTTATACGTATTTTCTTTACCAATTTCAGGAATATCATCATTACGCCAACCAATTGGTGCAATGCCTATGCGTATTTTATTTTGACCTACGTCCATGATATCTCCTCCATTAAATCTGTTTAGCCAAGTGGGGCTATATTCGGTTTAAAATATTGTTGTCTAATTTCTAGTTTTTTTCAGCGATAAAAATGAAAAACTTATTTTCAGCTTTTGCAGTTTATTTGGAAGCATGACTATTTAATGCATGTTGATCTACTTGTTAATGCATATTGATCTGCTTGAATTATTTTGAATATATCTTATTTCGATGAGATTGAAGAATTAAAACACCAGTACGATCATAACAATACGCTGACTTTCATAACCACCACGCCCCTATCTTTTCGACAACACCACTTTTCCTTTTTTCAATACCTAGAATAATGTATGGTGATTTCAAATTACTTTTTATTTTATAAATCGCGTGAGCGTACAAGATTATTTCAGATTTAAAATATGCTTTAGATTTTTGATTAGAGATTAACTCCAAAAACGAAATAGTGTTTTAACTTTTTAATGTTTTTCTGATGAAAATTAATTGCTAGTCTTTATAAAAAATATGTAAAGGAAGACATTTTCATGCAACAAAATTTAGAACTTATTGCTGCCTACTTCACTATTGGTGGGGATGTTTACCCAGGTGCTCCCTCTGAAGTCAGCCCATTTTCATTTGCACATCGTGTACAGGCTGCGGCTGAAGCTGGTTATAAAGGTGTAGGTTTAGTCCATAACGATTTGATGGCAGTTGCTGATAAACTTGGCTACAAACAAATGCGTCAAATCTTAAATGAATTTGGCATGAAATACTTTGAAATTGAAATTTTAGAACATTGGTATCGTAACGGTGAAATTCGTCGTCAATCCGATAAAATTCGTGCAGAGATGCTTGAAGTTGCCGCAGAGGTTGGTGTGAGCACCATCAAACTAGGTTCAGGCCCTGCGGATGATCCTCTAAACATTGAATTAATGACTGAAAACTTTGCAAAAATTGCTGATCAGGCAGCTGTATCTGATACCGCCATCATGATCGAATTTATGCCATTTTGTAATTTAAATACTTTAGCACCTGCCGTCGAAATTGCTAAAAATGCGAATTGCAAAAATGCAGGTATATTGTTAGATATTTGGCATATGGCACGCGCAAATGTTGATTTTAATGATATTCGCAGTATTCCTAAGCATTTGATTAAAGGTATCGAGTTAGATGATGCAGATCGTTATCCACTTGAGAACTTATTCTTAGATACGATTCATAAACGTCAATTGCCTGGTGATGGTGATTTAGATATTGCACTATTTATCGATACCGTTAAATCTACAGGATATGATGGTCCTTGGGGCGTTGAAGTCATTTCTGAGGTCTTACGTAAAAAACCATTACAACAGATGGCTCAAGAATCATTTGAAAAAACCATACGGTTTTTTTAATAAATTCCGCTAAAAATCAAACACCATCTTTAATAGATCTCTTTCATAAGTCGAAAAATGATCATTGAATGGCCATAAATTGATACTTCAAATCCCTTCTCCCTTTGGGAGAAGGTTAGGATGAGGGAATACTCATGATGAATCTGTTGTATGAATAATTTAAATGCTCTTAGGAGTATTTAAATTAAAAAATAATATCGAACGAACATCAAAAATTGAAATAATGAACGACTCAATCATCAAATAATTATAGACTTAATACTTTAACTCTACCGCAGAAAAACACGATTACGACTTTGTCTATTTACTATATTCAGCATTTAAACTATGCCCATTCCCCTGCAATCACCAACTTTAAAAAATCTTAGGCCAATAAACGCGTGTAAGGCTTTTATCATTATATTAAGTTTAATAAACATATGATGATTATGTTGTATTTTGCGTTTATAGGTTCGTCAATTGAGCATTTAAGCTATGTTTACTGTCTGCTGACTAAAATCTAGATAGAGTACGATAACGTTGAGAACTTTTTATATGCTAAAGCTTTTGACATTTATAGTTTTCCCATGCATTACCTAGATTATCTCTCGGTTAAATACAGCAAGATAAAGCGCCCATAGTGTGGTGTAATTTTTACTAAAATTAACAGCTTCTTTCTTCAGCTCTTTTAACCTTCAGCTCATTCATTCTTTAGCTCTAGCCAATCTGTTCAGGTAGCATCTAGGTTTGAAAAACGTTATTGTTTGGATTAGCGTGATATTCGATCTAATGACATTCGTTCAAGTATAAAAAGCCCAATCTATCTCAATTGGGCTATTTATCTAAATCATCATCATATTCAAGAAAATTATTCTTAGCGTATGATTACCACCAATGTTCGAGCTGTACTCCAAAATTGGATCCATGCGAAGCATTAAAGAAACCACTCTCTGGATTGACCGAATCTCTTAGCTTTTGCTCATTGTTATTCCAAAATGCATACGTATAAAAGAATCTTAACTCTGGTCGATCATAATAACCTGTGCCTTTTAAGGACCAAGTTGGCGCTATAGTCATTTTACTTAGGTTATGAGTCTTATTTTTATCACTGATTTGATCATACCCAACTTCCCCTGTAATTTTAAAGTGTTCTTTAACGACGTAAGATGTTCTAGAACCCACAGAAAGCCATTTGGTATCGTCAGTATTTACATTACGATTAATTTGATAAAGAATCTGTGCCTGCCCATTAAATAATTTGTTATCACTTTCCCAATCTAAAGCATCAAGTACTCGAAATGCTTTATTTTTTCGCGTTAAATTATCATCTCCTGTATAGCTTAACGCTGTTCCAGGGCCTTCACCATATTGCAAAGCAACTGTATTTTTACCATTCAGCACATTTGATGTAACAACTTGAAGCGTAACAGCAGCGCCTTTATTTTTTGCATCGATGTACGATACACCTGCATTTAATGTATTTTTATCATTCAGTTTAATATCGTGGATAGTTAAATCATGACGATTAATGTATTTTTCTTGAAATACATTATCTTTTCTGGAAAATACATAACTAAAGGCAAAATCATCAAACTTATAGCGATCTACACCAAACCCAGTAGCACTCTGATTCCAATAGAAAAAATCAGTCATATGAATATCATTACGATTGTAATATCTTCTACCCGTCCAAAAGTTCCCTCCATTTAAGAGGGGAAGATTCGCCCATTCTAAATACATTTCACTTAATCGTGTAAAACCATTCTCCCCACTAAAAGTGAGAGATTTATCGTATTGATTATATAATTGTAGCATTCCCTTGATGTTCACTTTTGAACCATCAGAGAGTTCTACTAAATTTTGAGAAGCAGTAAATTCACCATATTGCTCACATTCGTTGCCTAAACGGTATTTAGAGGATGCCCCAGTTAATTTAAAACACTCTTGTTCTCCTCCGTTAACGGTTGTTCCAATTCCAGTACGGAAATAGCCATGTATATCCAATGCTGTAGCCAATTGCGATGTTGCAAGCATTGTTATTCCTAATGTCCAGAAAATTATTTTCATTTTTTAAAAATTCCTTTTTTTTATAATTTATCTACTTGACTTATGTGTCATAAAACAGATAGATGAGATTGTAAACTTCATTTATATGCCTAATTAGGCAGGTTGATTACCTTCAAAAGCATTTTGAAGTAATGCTCGAATAGCATTTTTTTCAATCGGTTCAGGATTCCAATATGGGTTCGATAATGCAATTTCCGTTGCTGTATCTAAATCCGCTTCACTTAACCCTAATGATGCAAGAGTTGTTGGTCCATCGAGCTCTGAAATGAGCTGGAATAGTGCTTGAGCAGCAGTACCCTCCGATGCTCCCAATGCTCGTTTAATGCGCATCATGGCATCTGGTGCAGCTTTTTCGTTATACGCAATTGCATGAGGTAAAATGATCGTATGCGTTTCTGCATGGGGTAAATTAAAACTTCCACCTAATGTATGGCAAAGCTTATGGTGTATTGCCATACCGACATTGCCAAGGACATAACCACACAACCAAGCACCATATAAACATAGACTACGGGCTTCAATATCTTGATCATTTTTTCTTAATAGTCGGAGCCCATCTGCTAAAGATTTAATGCCTTCTTCCGCGAGTAAGGACATAATAGGATTACCATTTTGGGCATATAACCCCTCAGCAGCATGTGCGATTGCATTAATACCACTGGTGATCGACATTTGAAGCGGTAAGCTTAAAGTCAGTTCTGGATCATAGATCACTGTCTTTGGTAGAACGCGAGGATCTTTTCCCGTTTTCTTCATTCCATTCTCAGTAATACCGTACACAGGTGTCATCTCAGAACCTGCATATGTCGTTGGAATTGCAAGAATAGGCAAGTCATATTCAAGTGCAATCGCTTTTCCAAGCCCAGTGGTTGATCCACCACCCACTGCTATTGCACAGTCCGCTCCCAATTTTTTTGCAACAGCAACTGCTTCTTGTGCCGTTTCAACAGGAACATGCATCACCGCTTTAGGGAAAATACCCACTGAATCATGACCAAGAATGTCAGATATTTTTTGTGCGAGTTCAACTTGTTCAGGGGTTGATAAAATTAAAGCCTTTTTAGCACCTAGGCGTTTAATTTCAGTTTTTAAATGTTTTAGAGAGCCAGCACCAAAAATCACATGGCTTTGCGGAACATTATATTCAAACTCATTTTTCATCATAATAATCCTTATGGTATTGGCGTTGGCTGATAGGCATAAAAAAGCCAAATGCTATTTTCTTTTTTCCAAATAGCCAATGACTTGTTCTTTAAGCTTTTTGAGACATTGCCAGCAACTAGATCAGAATGCATTTCACCAAATACGAGTGCTACATCACCAATAATATGTATTTTATGAATCGGGTGTTCGATCCATTTATAATCGTAAAAACCACCAAATAATTTACTTAAATAAGATTCTTTTGAATCTGTAATACCACTCGTATGGGTATAAGTCATATCTGGGTGTGCAAGTTTTGCAAAATCTTCATAGCGCTTTTCAACGATTGCTTTGAAGCGCTCTTCTTCAAGACTTTTAATTAAAATATCTTCCATTAATTTAATAATGTTCCATTTAACTCAAGATTTAATTCATCCTATCTTTTATAAAAGCAGTAAAAAACAACGATTAAGGAAATTATTATTTTCATAAATGAAAAGAATCATTTTATTTATATTTTAATTATAAAAATCAATAAATTAATTAGGCTTTATATATACTGTAAAAATAATTTTGAATGAATTTAATCTGAATCTTACTTAAGCCAACGCTTCATTCACTTGAATCTTAGGCATATTCTCATGCCAAAGTTGCTTTACACTTCATGCTGCATAAATCTATGCATAATAACTTGCGATATTTCAGGCTTTGGTGATCACTAAATTGTATGTTTCGTTCAGTAAGCTGAATAAAATTTCAATGTGATTACGCTGTCTTCGTTGCTATCCACCTACTTTTAATCATTAAAAATACAATTTCAAAAAAAACAATTTCAAAAAGACGAAACTTAAGAATTTTAAGTTTTGCTTTAAGCATTTCCAATACATGGATTCAATTTTTTGAGAGATAGCATTCATTAGACAAAATCATTGATTAAGACCAAACATAAAGGCTTGAGTTAAGAGCTTAGTGTGATAACTCAACTCATGGCTCTGCCATTGTCTTTTTTTTAATCTATGGCTGATCCATGATTCACACTTAAAATAGAGCATCAAACATATTAAAAAAGGATCCCAAATATGGATCCTTTTTTAATAACAAGATTTTAGAAAAAATTTGAGAAAACTAACTCTCAACACGTTCAATAATTAAAGCAATTCCCTGACCCACACCGATACACATCGCACATAACGCATACTTACCACCTGTCTGTTCAAGTTGGTTCAGGGCTGTAGTGACTAGACGTGCACCGGATGCGCCAAGTGGATGACCCAATGCAATCGCTCCGCCATTTGGATTGACACGAGCATCGTCATCCGCCAAACCCAGTTCGCGGGTACATGCCAAAGCTTGAGCAGCAAAGGCTTCATTGAGTTCAATGACGTTGATTTGTGCCAAAGTCAGCTTGGCCTGTTCTAGTAGCTTCTTGATCGCAGGTACTGGAGCAAAGCCCATGATGCGAGGTTCTACACCCGCAGTCGTTGCTGCAATAATCTTAGCACGTGCTTTCAAGTTATATTTCGTGATTGCTTCATCTGAAGCAATCAACAGTGCCGCAGCTCCATCATTAATGCCTGAAGCATTGCCAGCAGTGACCGTTCCATTAGCTTTAACCACAGGTTTCAGTTTGATTAAATTTTCCAATGTGGTTGCACGTGGATGCTCATCGGTATCAATGATCAACGGATAACCTTTGCGCTGTTGAATCGTTACAGGCACAATTTCGTTGGCAAAGTAACCTTTGGCTTGTGCAGCAGCCGTACGTTGCTGGCTGGTTAAAGCGAATCTGTCCTGATCTTCACGGCTAATATGAAACTGTGATGCCACGTTTTCCGCAGTTTCTGGCATGGTATCCACACCATACAATTCTTTGAGTTTCGGATTGATAAAACGCCAACCCATGGTTGTATCTTCAATCTTCTGGGTACGACCATAAGCGGTATCAGCTTTGCCCATGACGAATGGAGCACGACTCATGCTTTCTACGCCACCTGCAATAATAAGATCTGCCTCACCTGCTTTAATGGTACGTGCCGCCATAGCAATCGCATCGAGTGATGAACCACATAAACGGTTAATAGTCGTCGCGGGTACTTGGTACGGTAGACCTGCAAGCAGTGATGACATGCGTCCGATATTACGGTTGTCTTCACCTGCCTGATTGGCACATCCATAGATTACGTCATCGACCTGCTGCCAATCTACGCTTGGATTACGTTGCATGAGGGCTTTAATGGGTAAAGCACCCAAATCATCAGCACGAACTGAGGCCAAGCTTCCAGCATAACGACCAAACGGAGTTCGGATGGCATCGACAATATAAGCATTTTTCATTAATTTATATCCCAAATCCTTAGAATCCTTAAACTGTAACCCCCTGAATTCCCCCTTTAAAAAGTGGGACTTTTTCCACGCTTTTTTAAAAGGAAGTTGGGAGGGATTTAAGCAGTCACATCAATCAGTGTTGCACCCGTCATCGCCTGTAGCTCGTCAAAGCTTAATCCTTCAACTTTTTCTAATACTTTCAAACCTTCAGGCGTGACATCAATGACACACAGGTCTGTATAAATACGGTCTACACATTTCAGACCTGTCGCAGGATAAGTCAGTTCCGCCACGATTTTTGGTTCACCCTGTTTGGTCACATGATCTGTCGTAATAAAGACTTTCTTGGCACCCACAGCGAGATCCATAGCGCCACCCACAGCAGGAACCGCATTCTGTGCGCCAGTATGCCAGTTAGCCAAATCACCATTGGCCGCAATTTGGAAGGCACCGAGGACTGCAATATCAAGGTGTCCACCACGCATCATCGCAAACGAATCTCCATGATGAAAAAAAGCACCGCCTTTCAACATTGTTACGAATTCTTTACCCGCATTGATCAGTTCAGGATCTTCCTCACCTGCTGACGGTGGTGGTCCAAATGCCAATAAGCCATTTTCTGAATGTAAGAAAACATCTTTATCCAAGGGCAGATAGCTTGCAATCTTGGTCGGTAAACCAATACCAAGATTGACATAAGCACCATCAGGAATGTCTTGAGCCACACGTTCAGCAATTTGATCACGGCTTAGTTTTTTATAACTCATGTCAGTCTCCTTATGCGGTTAGCAATGGTGTAGTGGATTCAACCTGAACCACATGCTGCACAAAGATACCTGGAGTAATGATATGTTCAGGATCTAACTCCCCCAGTTCAACCACTTCAGAAACTTGCGCAATGGTGACTTTCGCTGCCATCGCCATGATTGGACCAAAGTTGCGTGCTGATTTACGGTAAACCAGATTACCCCTGCGGTCGCCCTGCTGTGCCTTGATCAAAGCGAAATCAGCATGGATCGGGTACTCGAGCACATAATCTTTGCCATCGATATGACGGGTTTCTTTTCCTTCCGCCAACAATGTTCCATAACCCGTTGGGGTAAAAACTGCACCCAAGCCCATACCTGCAGCTTGAATACGACAAGCCAGATTACCTTGGGGGACCAGTTCCAGCTCGATTTTGCCTGCACGGTACAGTTCATCAAACACCCATGAGTCAGACTGACGTGGGAAAGAACAAATCACTTTTTTTACTGCACCTGCTTTAAGCAACTTGGCAAGACCATAATCGCCATTACCCGCATTATTGCTCACAATGGTCAGATTTTTGATACCCAAATCCAGTAAGCCATCAATGAGTTCGGCAGGCTGACCTGCAGTACCAAAGCCACCAATCATAATGGTAGAGCCGTTGGTGATTTGAGAAAGTACTTTTTCTAGAGATGTTGTACTTTTGCTGATCATTTAAGCAGCCTCAACCATAGCCTGTTTTTTATTTAAAATAAAATCAAACTCTAAGGTATAGAAAGGGTTATTGTGATATTCACCATTAGGTGCGACACCATGCTCATGCTTGACCCATTGGGCTATGAGAGAAGAGCGAACACCGAAAACAGCATCAGAATCCAAATAAGTGCCTTCAGCCTTAAATATATGCGTTACTAAGCGTTCATAACCAGAAGCACAAATCATAAAATGAAGATGTGCAGGTCTCCAAGGATGTCGATTTAATGCTTCGAGCATTTTACCCACAGGGCCATCATGAGGAATTGGATAGGCTTCAGGAACGATTGTTTGAAAATGATATTGGCCATTCTGGTCTGCATGAAAAATGGCTCGACTTTGGTATATGTCTAGATCTGGTTTTTGCACATCGTAAAAGCCTTCTTCATCTGCTTGCCAAACATCAATTACAGCATTTGGAATAATCTCACCATCAATACCTTTAATGACACCACTCACAAACCAAGGTGTTCCCTTCACACCTTTACTCATGTTATCGCCTAACTCTAAATGTGGGGCATCTTGTACATGAAATGGGCCAAATACTGTTGCTTCAGTACACCCCAAAGGTTTTTTATGATTTTGAGCAATCACTAAGGTTGATAAACCCAATGTATCAGATAAAAGAATGAATTCTTGACGTGTTGGACTGCAAATTTGCCCTACTTCAGTGAGAAATTTTATACCGATTTCCCATTCTTCTTCGGTTAATTGAACTTCTCTAGCAAATGAATGCAGATGTTGAACTAAAGACAGCATGACATCTTTTAATCGCTCATTGGAAGAAAGAGAGTTTCTTTCGATCACAGCTTGAGTGATTGTTCTTTCATCTAAATTTTTCATCATTTTTTCCCTAAACGAACATTACTCCCATTAATCTCATGCTAAGCTTGTAGTTATTGAAATAAAATGTTGGTTGAGAAAATCTTTATTTCAATATAGGAATAATAATAAAATAACAGGAAAAGAAGATGGACAGATTTATCAGTATGGAGCTCTTTGTTGCAGTTTCAGAGCTTGGTACATTAAACAAAGCAGCAGAAAAATTAGAAATATCAAATGCTGCAGCAACTAGACATATTGCTGCATTAGAAAATAGACTGAATGTAAAATTGATTGAGCGCAGTACTCGCCGCTTATCGTTAACAACAATTGGGCTTGAATATTATAAAAAATGTAAAGAGTTACTTTCTGAAATTAAGCAGGCTGAATCATCCATTAGTTCAGCCGCGGTTGAACCTGAAGGCACAGTCACGATTACTTCTTCAATTTCATTTGCAATTATGCACATTACACCTTTAATCCCTAAATTTAATAAAATTTATCCCAAAATAAAAATAAATTTAATCGGTGCAAATCGTTATCATGACATCATTGATAGCAATATTGATATTGCTATTCGAACACGTGAATTTGAACCTGACTCAAATTTAACCATTAGAAAATTAGCGACTACACATCGAGTTTTAGCAGCATCCTATGATTATATAAAAAGGAATGGAAAGCCTAAATACATTGAAGAACTCAAAGATCACGATATTTTGCTCTACAGCCATGCCAATAACCCTAGAGTGCTCAGCTTCAGCAAAGAAGGCGAAGTTCAAAGTTTCACACTTGATCCAGTGATGGAGACCAATGACGGTCAAATTGTTAGATCAGCGGCATTAAATGGTGCTGGGATTTTAATTCAGCCACTCTATATTATTTATCAAGATATTGTTGAAGGACGACTCATTCCAATCCTAACTGACTGGCAACTGCCTGAGTTAACGATCAACATTACTTTTCAAAGCAGGCAATTTATGCCCATAAAAAATAGGTTGTTTATCGATTTCTTAATTGAAGATTTCAAGAATAAAGAATACGAGCGCTACTGGAACTCTATTCGCAGTTAAGTTTTCCATTCTAGCAACTCATTCACTTATCACTGATTAAGATCATGCGATTCAATATGATCAGAAATGATTATTTCATAATTGAAATAATCATTTCCTTAAAAATTCTTTATAACCCGATTAGAAAAAGATAACTTGCATCTATTCAGGACTGGAAGATTTTTACAGGAGTTTTATTTTGGAAAAAAATAAATTAAAAGTTGCGTTATTAGGGATCACCCACCCGCATACTTCAGGGCGCGTAAAAGCATTACAACGACGCAACGATATTGAAATTTATGGTGCAGCAGATCATAGCGAACTTCTAAAACCTTTTTGTGAGGCTTTAAATCTTGTCGAACGAACCAAAGAAGATATTCTAAGCAATCCGGATATTGATATCATTCTCATCCACTCAAAAAGCTATGAAATGGCTGATCTCACTATTGCTGCGTTAGAAGCAGGCAAAGCTGTTTTAGTCGAAAAGCCAGCAGGTCGTGGCGTAGCAGATACTCAGCGTATTGTGGATGCTGTCAAAGAATATGATGGTTTCGTACAAGTCGGTTATTGCTGGCGTTTTGCCCCTTCAATTAACATCATGCATGATGTTATTCAGCAAGGTAAAATTGGCAAAGTTTTACAAATTCGAGCGCATGCAGGTTGCTCTCACAATGAAGCCGCAACAGCACATATGAGACAGCCTGGTGATTTAGGCGGTGCCTTCTTCGTGATTGGTTGTCATCTTTTTGACCGAGTACTCTATCATTTTGGTATGCCAAAATCTGTTAATGCTCGTATCACCAAATTTAAAGACTATAAAGGTGAAGAGTCTCGTGAAGATGCTGCAGGTGCAATTCTGAACTATGACGATAAAATTGTTGTTGTAGATTTCATGGCTTGGGATGTACTTCCATGGACTGAAAGCTGGGATATTACTGCTTATGGTACGGAAGGTATTATGTCTTCACGCTCACTTCCTTCTTCTTATAAACTTTATCAAACGGGTAAGGTAGAAGGCACAATTGAAGGCTGGACAGAGTGGAATGAAACGAGCTTTCCTGAAATCTGGGCGACCAAGAAAACTGAATATTCTCCAGATATTGCAGAGATTGGCAACCCAGTCTATTTTGACCGTGAATTAAATGCCTTTCTAGATTCTTATACCAATGGAAAACCATCACAGGTCTCAGAGACGCAAGCACACAATATTTCTGTGCTTCTTGCAGCTTTATTTGACTCTGCTGGAAAGGATGGAACTGAAGTTTTTTTATAAAAAATTGAACCATCAACCCAAAAAAATACAGCCTATGTAAGCTGCAATTTTTTATTGCAAGATTAAAATTATTAGTACCAGAACCATAAATATATCGGTCAAAAAAATTCTATATAATAAAGTTGAATGATGAGGCTTTCATAAGTATTGACTTTACAGAAGACGACCACTGAGTAAACTCTAAGTCGTTCACCAATAAAAAGCCTTTTTGTCATTTGATTTGTTATCTTAATCTAAATTTTTGCATTCTTGGCTGATGATCGTCTTTACTGAAAGATGACTCTGTTACTCACTCATTCAAAATTGAAAGCGAATGAAGTATGTTTAATGACATGATTCATAGATTCATAGAGAACTTATTTGCTATTTATATGGAAGAGTTCAATGAAGATAAGTTTAAGTCAAGTCACGGCTTAACCGTGACTCTGCACCTAAACTTTGCTTTAAACTGAAAATTATTTTGAAGGACCTTCAGGATTGACCATAATGACTTTATTGCTTTCCACTGATTCCATTGCACATACAGCCAAATAGAGGGCTTGTAATCCATCAAATAGATTGGTTGGAAATGCTTGTTTTTCAACAAGACAAGATACAAATACATCAAACTCTTTACGATAAGACCCAATATAGCGTTCTAAGAAGAAGTTCAACAACGGTTGTTGTGAGCTCGTCACATCACGATTATATGTTTTAAGGGTAGATGGGCGGTGGTTTTGAGTTTTCAACATGCCTTGAGAGCCCAAAACTTCGATACGTTGATCATAACCATAAACTGCTTCACGACAGTTATTAATGATACATTGCTTACCTGATTTTGTTTTCAAAGTAATACTGCAGGTATCATAATCATTAATTGTCACTAATTTTTCATCAACCAATCGACTTGCTGTCGCAAAAATTTCAACAGGTTCTTCACCCAGTATATGACGTGCAGCATCAAAATCATGAATGGTCATGTCTTTAAAAATTCCACCCGAGGATTTCATATATTCCACTGCTGGCATACCTGGGTCACGGCTGGTAATGATGACCTGACGAATTTCACCAATTTCATTGTTCAAAATCGCATTTTTAATGGCCATTGTATCTTCGTCAAAACGTCGATTAAATGCTAACATGACTTGACCATGAAGACTTTGAATTTTTTGAACAGCTGCAATTGAACGTGCGAAATCCAAATCAATAGGTTTTTCACACAATACTGGCTTAATGCACTTGACCGCATGTAACATTAAATCGATGTGTAGATCAGTTGCAGTTGCAATCACAACAGCATCAATATCATCACGATTAATTGCTTCGTAATAGTCATAACCAGCTTCACAATTTAATTCTTTCGCTAATTTATCTGCACCCTCTTTCCAAGGATCAGCTATTAATTTAAGCTCACATTGTGTATTTAGAAATGCACTTTTAGCGTGAATCTGAGCGATGCGTCCCGCACCAAGAATTGCTACTTTTACCATCTAGTTACTTCCTTTTAATAATAACGATAACTTCAAAAATGACTTGTTCTTAATCATTCTTAGGTTATATAAGCCAATTTTTAAAGAAAATAGCGATTTCTAAAAACACTTTTTCACTTTTGAAATGAATGAATGTATCTTGGGTCTAATAATTTCTAAAAAACATGAAAAATGACTTCATTCTTTCTCAAAACGAAAAATACTTTTTCAATTTTCGACTTTTTTTCCATTTTTATTACTTTTATTCTCCAAATGAACAGATAACAATTTCAACCCGTGATCAATACTCGGGAAAAATGGACGAAAGCGACAGGAACGTCGTCATAAAATCAGGAGAATAAATTTAGAGATCTTTTGTTCCAAAGACTCTAAAAAGAGAAGAACGTTATACACCAATTATCCATTTGTAATGGTCAATTACTATTTATGCTAAAAATATATAGCAATTGTTTAGGATAATTTTTCTTTTTAATAAATGAGCATAATAAGCCCAAAAAAGTTGTTATAACGATCATTTTTTGAAGCAGTGATGTAATTTTTAAATGGAATTTAAATAAGTTTACTCACATTCATTTCGCTTAAAGCTAAAGGATACTCACAATGAAAATTTATAAAACTATAACCACCTCTGCCACTGTATTCGCTTTAGCTGCATTTGCAAATTGTGCTTATGCTGCTGGGGAGTTAATTGGTATTACCTTGCCAAATAAAACAGAAGCACGTTGGGTCATGGATGGTAACAACATCGTCAAAAACCTAAAAGCTAAAGGTTATAAGACAGATTTACAGTACTCAACTTATGATGTTGCAACTCAAATCGCTCAAATTGAAAATATGATTACTTCTGGTGCTAAAGTTCTGATTGTTAGTCCAGTCGATGCTGTAACTTTGTCAAATGTATTACAAAAGGCGAAGTTAAAAGGCATCAAAATTATTTCATACGATCGATTAATTATGAAAACTGCTAATGTCGATTACTATGCAACTTTTGATAACTACCAAATCGGTGTATTACAAGCCACGTCTATTATCAAGAAACTAGGATTAGATGCAGGTAAAGGCCCATTCAATATTGAATTGTTTGCGGGCTCACTCGATGATAATAACGCACATATGGTCTACGCTGGTGCAATGTCTGCGCTTAATCCGTATATCGCAAAAGGTAAGCTTGTTGTACGCAGTAAGCAAACGCCACTCACCAAAGTGGCAACTTTACGCTGGGACGGTGCATTAGCTCAAACGCGTATGGATAACTTACTCAGTGCTTTTTATAGTGGCAATAATCGTATAGATGGCGTTTTGTCTCCAAACGATAATATCGCAACAGGCCTTATATCCTCTCTAAAAGCGGCAGGATATGGCACAGCTAAAAAGCCAATGCCAATCATACCCGGCCAAGATGCTCAAATTTCAAATGTCAAAGCGATCGCTCGTGGAGACCAAACATCCACTGTTTTTAAAGACACCCGTTTATTAGCAACAGCTGTGGTGAATATGGTAGATGCGGTTATTAAAAATAAACCAGTTCCTGTGAACAACACCAAATCTTATAACAATGGCAATAAATTGGTCGCTACTTATTTAGTTAATCCAATTTTAGTTGACAAAAGTAACTTAGATGCTGTGCTCATTAAATCTGGTTATTACAAAGCAAATCAACTGAAATAAGTCATAGCTCATCATTTATTGAAGTGCTTATACAAAATACAAGACGATTATTATTGATTAATGCTGATTAGAATCCTGATCAGCAGAGGTTACTGTATGGAAACAATATTGGAAATGCATGGCATTAAAAAGTGTTTTGGACAAGTTCAGGCGCTCAGTAATGTCGACATGATTGTCAAAAAAGGAGAAATTCACGCCATTTGTGGTGAAAATGGTGCTGGAAAGTCTACATTAATGAAAGTTCTAAGCGGCGTATATCCTTACGGTACTTTCGATGGTCAAATCCTATATCAAGGTGAAGAACAAAAGTTCTCAAGTATTCATGAGAGTGAAAAAAAAGGAATTATTATTATTCACCAAGAACTCGCTTTAGTCCCAATGCTGTCCATTACTGAGAATATATTCCTCGGAAATGAACAATCTAAAGCTGGCATTATTGATTGGAATAGCTCTTATAAAAAAACCAAAGAAGTCCTTGCTAAAGTCGGTTTGACCGACTCTCCAGATTCTCTCATTAGCGATCTTGGGATTGGTAAGCAACAATTGGTTGAGATTGCAAAAGCATTATCAAAAGAAGTCAAATTGTTAATTTTAGATGAGCCTACAGCCAGTTTAAATGACAATGATAGTGATCGCTTATTAACCCTACTCTTAGAGTTAAAAGCAAGAGGCGTCACTTCAATTATTATCTCTCATAAGCTCAATGAAATATCACGAATTGCCGATAGTATTACCATCATACGTGACGGTGCTTCTGTAGATTATCTAAATTGTCGAGAAGATGAGGTCAGTGAAGACCGCATTATCAAGGCAATGGTCGGTCGAGATATGGAAGACCGCTACCCAAAACGCACCCCGAATATTGGTGAAGTTTTATTTGAAGTTAAAGACTGGTGTGTTAATCATTCTAATTTTGCATCACGCGAAGTTATTAAAGGTATCAATATTAAAGCACGTAAAGGTGAAATTGTTGGTATCGCCGGACTTATGGGCTCAGGTCGTACTGAACTAGCAATGAGTATTTTCGGAAAATCTTACGGTACAAATATTCGTGGCTCAGTTTCTATTCATGACAAAGTTGTAGATGTATCCACTGTACGTAAAGCGATCGACAATGGCATTGCTTATGTCACAGAAGACCGCAAAGGTTATGGGCTATTACTCGAAGAAAGTATTAAAAAGAATACTTCTTTAGCCAATCTGGCAGGGATCTCCAAACATTTGGTCGTGAATGAATATCAAGAGGCGAAAATTGCAAAAGAGTATCGAAATAAACTTCGCATCCGCTGTTCAGATGTAGAACAACATACGGAGAATTTATCTGGAGGTAATCAACAGAAAGTCGTAATTAGCAAATGGTTGTTTACCTCACCCGATGTTTTGATTCTAGATGAGCCAACACGTGGTGTTGATGTCGGTGCAAAATATGAAATTTACACCATTATTGATCAAGTTGCCCAAGAAGGTAAATGCATTGTCATGATTTCTTCTGAAATGCCAGAGCTATTAGGCATGTGTGATCGAATTTATGTCATGAATGAAGGAAAAATTGTCGGTGAGTTCCTAGCGAAAGATGCAAATCAGGAGGTCATTATGCGATCAATTATGAGAAATGGAGCGAACTAAATTGAATAATACAAATACTATAAATAATACAAATATATTAGCTCACGGGCTCAAAGAATATGGTCTTTTATGTGCCTTAATTATTATTGTCACATTTTTCCAGTTTTCTACAAATAATATCTTGCTAGACCCGCTCAACCTGACAAATTTGATCTTACAAAATAGTTATATTGTCATTATGGCATTAGGTATGCTCATGGTGATTATCAGTGGACACATTGATCTTTCCGTTGGTTCAGTTGTTGGCCTAACAGGAGCAATAGCTGCCACGCTCATGGTTACACATGAAATGCCTTTTATTCCAGCCATGTTTATCTGTTTATGTGTTGGAGCGGTTATTGGCGCTATTCAAGGTTATTGGATTGCCTATTGGAACGTACCCTCATTTATTGTGACTTTGGCAGGGATGCTCGTATTTAGGGGCTTAACAATGATCGCTCTTGAGGGGCAATCTGTTGGTCCGTTTGAAGATAGCTTTAATACCCTCAGTTCAGGTTTTATTCCTGATTTTTTTGGCGGAGAGCTACATCTTACTTCACTTTTAATTGGTGTTGTTGTCAGTATTACTTTTTTTGTCCTTGAATTAAATCAACGTAAACATGCAGCATTACATGAAATCAGTACGAGTTCGACACTCTTTTTTGTATTAAAAAATTTAGCACTGAGTGCTGTCATCATTATATTTTCTTATTTATTAGCTTCTTATAGTGGTATGCCAAACGTTTTAATTATTATGGGCCTACTCGTTGCGTTATATACTTTCATTATGAACAAAACGACTATTGGTCGCCGTATTTATGCTGTTGGTGGAAATGCAAAAGCAGCTAAACTTTCAGGTATTAATACTCAGCGAGTTGTCTTTTTAGCCTTCGTAAATATGGGTATTCTCGCTGCATTTGCAGGACTCATTTTTACAGCTCGTTTAAATAGTGCTACACCATCTGGTGGTTTCGGTTTTGAATTAGATGTCATCGCAGCCTGTTTCATTGGTGGCGCATCTGCAGCTGGTGGTGTGGGTAAAGTCTTTGCTGTGGTGATTGGTGCATTCATTATGGGGGTTATGAATAATGGTATGTCAATCATGGGAATTGGTGTAGATTATCAACAAGTGATTAAAGGCCTAGTATTACTGGGTGCAGTACTTATTGACATCTATACTAAAAATAAAGGGTAAAAATGGATGTCTGCATAAGGCTTCTCTATAAGAAACAATCAAATCACAAACACTAAAACTTAATCATCGAGTTTTAAAAAACCTGAACTACTCGAGTTAAAATACATTTTAACTTTGAATGGGTTCAGGTTTTTTTACACGAGAAGATTGCACTATTTGCACAATAACCAATGAACTACTTAAATAAATCATTTTTTAGCCAAATAAAATTTATCGTATAGTTCCCTCTCTTGAGCAAGTTTTAAAACACTGCTTAAAATGAAGCACAAGTAATGAGCATCCTCAGAATATATTCTGATTGCGCAAGGGCGAGGCTATATTAAGCATATCTCCCCTCACTCTAGCCTTCTTCCTGAGCCATTTATAGCGCAAGAGAAGCGAATGCATTGAGAGTTTAGATGACGACTTAACGATCAATTTTTGATTTTTGAAAGAACTCTATTATGCCTATTCATTTAAGATTTTTTGTGCAAACCTCAGCTTGAATGTTTATTTAGTCAAATCATTTCTAAATGAATCAACCTAGGTCTAAAATCAATCATTCAACTGATTGGTCTTCTTGTATGAGCAGTATACTACGCAAGATTAATCAATCACGGCATGATATAAATTTGATGTGATTCTCGTTGCTAAGCTCAACCAAAAGTAAACAAGGTCCAGATCAAACTGATTACGATGCACCTATTGAATACTGTTGGCATGATTTGAGAAATGTCTTTTCGCTAGCCCATATGCATATTTAGCAAAGTGGCTATTTTTTCTTGTGTGCGTTTGATTTAGCGATAATTCGCTATAAATAGTAGATGAATCACGAGCTATCATTTTTTGCAATATGTCGTGTAGATCATCCATCACCTCATAAAAGATAAATCTGATATCTTTGTTTTTTAAGTGAGATGAGAATAGTTCATTGTGCAACTTTGACTTTGGTCAGTCTGAAAGCTAAATGCGATTTCATCTTGCCGTTTACCGAAATTAATCTCTTTAACTTCCTAAGAACCTAAAAAAACCATAAAGCCGATATAACATAGGGCTTTATGGTCTAACATTTCACAAGAAATTAGCTCTCTTCAACTCAGCCTTTTGTGTGTGATGCAAGTACTTCTGCAGGACTTACCCAGACGTTTCCATTATTGTGAGATTTCAAAATTGACTCAACAAATAATACGCCACTCACACCGTCATGAATGTCTGAATACATAGGTGCAACTTCAGGTTTTTCGCCTGTACGATAACTTTCAATCGCCACAGCAAACTCAGCATATAATTGCGCAAAACCTTCGATATAGCCTTCAGGATGCCCTTTGGGCAACCATGTCGCTAAATAACTCGATTGTGACAAGCCGAAATCACCACGCGATATAATTTGTGTCGGCTTGTCGACAGAGGTATAGCGTAATTTATTCATTTCATTATGATTCCACTCGATACTTCCTTTAGAGCCATAAATACGCACTCTAACCTCACAATCATTACCTTGAGCAACTTGGCTCACTAAAATCGTACCACGTGCACCATTTTCAAAACGTGTCAGTACCTGTACGTTATCATCTAAACGACGATTTGGTACAATCGCTTCCACTTGAGCTAACACAGAATTAATTTTTTGACCTGTAATAAATTGCGCCAGATGCCACGCATGTGTACCAATATCGGCACTACCACCACCGGGTCCAGATTTTGATGGATCTGTACGCCAGTTGCCTTGTCCGCCATCTTGTTGCTCGATTGGATTGGTAAGCCAATCCATCATAAATTCCACATGCACAAGGCGAATATCACCCAATAAACCTTCTGCAACCATAGATTTAGCTTGACGGACCATCGCATAAGCAGAGAATACATGCGGTACCATAAAGCATAGACCTGAATCTTTAGCAATTTTTTCAAGTGCTAATGCATCATCAAGACTTGTTGTCATTGGCTTATCACAAATGACATGAATGCCTGCCTCTAAGAATGTTTTTGCGATATCAAAATGTGTGAAATTGGGGGTTGTGATTGCCACAGCCTCAATACCATCTTCACGTTGCGATTCAATTCGCGCCATTTCTTTATAATCGGTATAACAACGCTCAGGATCAATAAACCATTCCGCACCTGCAGACTTTGCCACCTCAGCACGCGAAGACAATGCACCAGCAACTATACGATAACGATTATCCATACGCGCAGCCATCGCATGAACTGGTCCGATGAAACCGCCACTTGCACCACCCACAATCCCTAAGCGAATTGGGCGAGAATTTTTTTGCAAATCCAATTTATTTAAACGGCTTTTATTTTCAGCTTCCATAATGAATTTTTATCCTGATTGTTCAACTAAGCAATAATGTTGTGTTGAGAAAGTCACTTATATATTTAGGAATTAACATTAGCATTAAAGTTTTCGAAGAAAATAAACTAATACGAAATTGAGTTTTTCAGTTTTTATAATTCTAAAAAAATGACTAATGGAGTTTATTTAGCATTTTAATTCATGTTGCGTTAAAAGTTGTTTAATCTACTTACTTAGCAAATTGACGTTTACACTCTAAAAAGGCAACGGCGATAGAAACGAAGAAATTGATTAAAAAGAATGGAATTTCTTCCATCAAACCATAGCCTAAATTTATACCGTAATACATATTCCAGCTGACTAAACAAACCAAAGTGGCATAAAAACCTACATGGCTAAGCGGAAAACAGCTCGTTTTTTGATGATTTTAATGAATATCAAAATGAGGGCGAAAATAATCAAACCTACTACCATCGTCATTAGTGTTCTCATATTGTTGTCCTTATTATTTTAATCATTTGTATTGACGATCTTTGATCAAATCTTACAAATTATGGTTTTGTAGCCTCTAATGAAGAGTAAAGCATAATTTCACGATATAAAAAAACCCCAATCTTTCGATTGGGGTTTTTGAATTTGGCGGAAGCGGTGAGATTCGAACTCACGGAGGGGGTAAACCCTCGTCGGTTTTCAAGACCGGTGCATTAAACCGCTCTGCCACGCTTCCATGTGCGCCATAATACGAAGCTTTTCGAACGATGACAAGCAATAAATACATCTAAACCATTCAACTGAATAATGTTTCAGCAAATACAGTTCAATTCTTTACAATTTGGCTGCTATTTCAGCGCCATCTCGTATTGCACGCTTCGCATCAAGCTCTGCAGCGAGCTTTGCACCACCGATAATGTGATATTTAGCCAGCGTATGTTCTGACTCTGCAGGCATTATTTCCTTGATAGATTCCTGACCCGCACATACGACGATCGTGTCCACTCGAAGTAATTGTGATTGTCCCTCAGTCTCAATCCATAACCCTTCATCACCTACCGATTTATATTGCACCCCACGCAACATACGCACAGCATGTTTTTTTAATTGCGCACGATGTACCCAACCTGAAGTCTTGCCTAAACCAGCGCCAAGCGGAGTTGTTTTACGTTGTAGTAAATAAATCTCACGCACAGGATGATCAACTTCAGCAGGTACAGAGCCACCCTCAGTCATGTAGTTGGTATTTGGGTCTATCCCCCACTCTCGCTTCCAATCTGCCAGAGGTTGTGGCTGAGGTTGATGCTCAGGTTTTAATAAAAACTCGGCAATATCAAAACCAATTCCTCCAGCACCAATCACTGCAACTTTACGTCCAACGTCAGCACCTCTTAAAACCTCTGCATAAGACAACACATTCGGAGCATCACTGCCTTCAATTTTTAGCGCACGCGGCACTACACCTGTTGCCACGATGACGTCATCAAATCCTTCACGCTCAAGTTGTTCGCGATTTACTTTGGTATTTAAGCGTAATTCAACACCTGTTTTTTCAATTTGAACTTTAAAATAACGAATCGTTTCATGAAACTCTTCTTTTCCAGGAACGACTTTAGCTAAATTAAATTGCCCCCCTACTTCCGAAGCTGCTTCAAACAAAGTGACATGATGTCCACGACTTGCAGCAACAGTTGCTGCCGACATGCCTGCCACACCACCACCAACAACCGCAATCTTTTTCGGCTTTTTGGTTTTAACATAAACCAACTCAGTTTCATGAGCCGCTTGCGGATTAACTAAACAGGTTGCACGTTTATTTTGAAAACTATGGTCTAAACAGGCTTGGTTACATGCAATACATGTATTAATTTCATCGACACGATTGGTCGCAGTTTTATTGACCCAATACGCATCTGCCAAAAATGGACGAGCCATTTGCACCATATCTGCTTTTCCTGCGGCCAAAATGGCTTCAGCAGTATCTGGCATATTGATACGGTTCGATGCAATCACGGGCATAGAGACATGCTTTTTCACTTCCGCGGTATAATCAACAAATGCTGCACGAGGCACAGAAGTTACAATCGTTGGAATACGCGCTTCATGCCATCCAATCCCTGTATTCAACAAGGTCACTCCTGCCTTTTCCAAAGCTTGGGCAACAGTGATGACTTCATCCATCGTATTGCCGTCATGTACAAGATCAAGCATCGACAGACGGAAGCAGATAATAAATTTCTCACCCACTTTTGCACGAATCGCTTTCACAATTTCTACAGAAAACTTCATTCTGTTTTCAATATCTCCACCCCAACGATCTGTACGCTGGTTGACGTGACGACTTAAAAACTGATTCAGCAAGTAACCTTCTGAACCCATGATTTCCACACCGTCATAACCCGCTTTTTTCGCTAAGCTGGCGGTTTGAGCATAGTCTTCGATAGTACTAAGTATTTGTTTGTCCGACATTTCACGTGGTTTAAATGGTGAAATAGGAGACTTAATAGGACTAGCTGACAATACAAAAGGTTGATAACCATAACGACCTGCATGCAAAATTTGCATCAGGATTTTAGCACCGTGCTTATGTACCGCATGCGTGACCAATCTGTGTGGTGCAATGTCACCTAAAGTATTCATGGTTCCGCCCGCAGGGAGTAACCATCCCGAACGGTTTGGAGAAATCCCGCCTGTAATAATAAGTCCTACTCCGCCTTTAGCACGTTCACCAAAGTAAGCAGCTAATTTTGGATAATTATAAAAACGGTCTTCTAAACCTGTGTGCATCGAACCCATCACAACACGATTTTTTATTGTAGTGAAACCTAAATGGAGGGGTTTTAATATATTTGCATAGCTAGTTGTCATTCTGAGTTCCTTTATTTATTGGCTTTGCAACTTGTTGCATAAAATTTTAGCGTGTTTTTTAAAATATGGGATGACTGATAATTTTTTTTTCTTGATCCTAAAGTCAATTCCATGACTAGGTCATTTCATAGATTAGTTTGTTACATCATCAATGATATTTTCACTCGTCTGCCATTTAAAGATATAGATCAACATGATGATGGCCAGAATTGATCCAATTGGAAATGCTGACAGAACAAAAAGTGTCAAGAATAAAGAAAATATCCGATCTTTGACACGACCATTTTTGACCATTTTTGCTGCAGTAATATGTAAAGCGATCAGTAATAATTTACCCACTACATTGGCGATCAAATAACGTGCATCATCTTCGGATAAATCCAGCGTATAATTAAGGATATAAATCACATCAAAAACAACAATGACGGCAACGATATAATGCAACCATGATAAGACTTTGTTTTTCTGCATTTACTCTCTTCCCCTATTACTTCAATGTGATTTTATAAAATTTCAATCACGACAAATTTAAAAAATAGTTTGAATCAAAGATTAACATTTTATGATCCGATTAACTTTTTCATATTTATCTAATAATATTTGAACTTGAGTATTTTTTAAGAAAAAAATCACAATGAAAAGTGTTACAATAGCAGCATTATTAAATTCTCCTTGGCCAGCAATTTTGTGGTGCCTATTTAAAATAGTTAGGACTAGTAATGACTGATAATGCAACGATCTTGCAGAATGTACCTGTAGGAAAAAAAGTCGGTATCGCTTTCTCTGGTGGTCTAGACACTTCAGCAGCTCTTTTGTGGATGAAACAAAAAGGCGCAGAACCTTATGCTTATACAGCTAATCTAGGTCAACCTGATGAAGATGACTACAACGCAATTCCAAAAAAAGCAGAAGAATATGGTGCTGTTAAAGCTCGCTTAGTGGATTGCCGTCTTCAGTTAGCGCTAGAAGGTATTGCTGCGATCCAATGTGGTGCATTCCACATTTCAACTGGTGGCGTTCCTTATTTCAATACAACGCCACTTGGTCGTGCTGTTACAGGTACGATGCTTGTGACTGCCATGAAAGAAGATGACGTTAACATTTGGGGTGACGGTTCGACTTATAAAGGTAACGACATTGAACGTTTTTACCGTTATGGCTTGTTGACCAATCCTGCGCTTAAAATTTACAAACCGTGGTTAGACCAAACTTTCATTGATGAATTAGGCGGCCGTGCAGAAATGTCACAGTTCCTTATTGACAATGGTTTTGACTATAAAATGTCAAAAGAAAAAGCATATTCAACAGATTCAAACATGTTGGGCGCGACACACGAAGCAAAAGATCTTGAATACTTAAATGCAGGTATCAAAATCGTTGACCCAATTATGGGCGTTGCGTTCTGGAAAGATGATGTTGAAGTTCAAGCTGAAGAAGTATCGGTTACTTTCGAAGAAGGTTTCCCTGTTGCATTGAATGGCAAACGCATTGAAGATCCAGTTGAGTTCATTCTTGAAGCAAACCGCATCGGTGGTCGTCATGGTCTAGGTATGTCAGACCAGATTGAAAACCGAATCATTGAAGCGAAATCTCGCGGTATTTATGAAGCACCAGGTATGGCTCTTCTTCATATTGCTTATGAGCGCCTTGTAACAGGTATTCATAACGAAGATACGATTGAACAATACCGTATCAATGGTTTACGTTTAGGTCGTCTGCTTTACCAAGGCCGTTGGTTCGATTCTCAAGCGCTAATGCTTCGTGAAACAGCACAACGTTGGGTTGCAAAAGCAGTAACAGGTACTGTGACTTTAGAACTTCGTCGTGGTAATGATTACACCATCATCGATACAGAATCTGAAAACCTCACTTATGAAGCTGAGCGTTTAACGATGGAAAAAGGTGATTCGATGTTCTCTCCAATGGATCGTATTGGTCAGTTGACTATGCGTAACTTGGATATTACGGATACCCGTGCAAAACTCAGCATTTATACCAACACTGGTTTATTGGCTGTAGGTACAGGTTCTGCAGTTCCGCAATTAAAAGACAAAAACTAAGATTGCTAAAATCAAAAACCGCTCTTATGAGCGGTTTTTTTTTATATCGATTCAGCATTTAAGTTTTCCTAACGATTCGTATTATTTTCAATATTTAAAATATATGTACGATCTATAGATTAATTGATCGCTATTCATAAAGATCTCAACAGAATGCAGTTTACGCAAATTCAGTAGATTTCATAATTTATTTTTTAAACATCAAGTTCAGATTCAGTATCAGCCCATCCTAACCCTCATTCAAAGTAAGATAGAAAGAATTTTTATAGATCAATTTATCGCCACGCAATAATGTTAAACAATAGACTTCATTCAAAAAGTCATTATTCATACAACAGACTCATCATGCGTATTCTCTCATCCTAATCTTTTCCCAAAGGGAGAAGGGATTTTTAACTATTAATTTATGGCCACTCACTAATCATTTTTTCGACTTATGAAAGAGAACTAATGATTTTTTAATTGAGAGAACCTCACTAACGAATATTTCCAATGATCTATAAACACTCCCCACTGTCTCATTCAGATGAATAGATAAAAGTGAAAGACCTCTAGTCACTATGGACTCAAAAAAGTATTAATCTGATTCACGTCATTCATTATTTATATTTAAAGATACGCTAAGCTGTATTAAAAATGAGCAGCTTGTATTTCTATTCAAATTATAATTATTTTTTAAAGCAGTAAAGCAGTCGTAATTCAATTTTGACATTACCAATTTTGCCGTATTTCGATTATCATCTACTTTATTTTTCATGTATAAATTGCCTTGAATACGATTACTCTGCTTCAACCTGATGACTGGCATGCTCACTTACGTGATGGACTTGCATTAAAACGTACTGTTCCCGATTTAGCTCAGCAATTTGCGCGTGCGATCTGCATGCCAAATACAGTTCCGCCTGTGAAAACGGTGGAAGAAGCGAATGCATACCGCAATCGTATCTTAGCTCATGTACCTGAAGGACTTCACTTTGATCCACGTATGGTGCTGTATTTCACGGATCACACAGAACCGAGTGAAGTTGAAAAAATTAAAAACTCTGAATTTGTAAATGGTATTAAATTATATCCTGCGGGAGCGACCACCAATTCAGACAATGGCGTAAGTGATATTCGTAAAGTCTACGCAGTCATTGAGCAACTTGAAGAACATCAAGTTCCATTATTACTTCATGGTGAAGTGACTCATAACCATGTCGATATCTTTGACCGTGAAAAACGCTTCCTTGATGAAGTCCTCTCTCCATTGTTAAAGCAATTTCCAAAGTTAAAATTGGTTCTTGAGCACATCACAACCAGTGAAGCTGCACACTTTGTACTTGAACAAGACCGCAATGTAGCAGCAACCATTACACCGCAACATTTGTTATTTAATCGAAATGATATGTTGGTGGGTGGTATTAAACCGCATTTTTATTGTCTTCCAATTTTGAAACGTCAAACTCATCAGCAAACATTGCTTGAAGTTGCTACTAGCGGAAGTCCTAAGTTTTTCTTAGGTACAGACAGCGCACCGCACTCAAAAGATGCAAAAGAAAATGCATGTGGTTGTGCGGGCTGCTATAGTGCGCCTACGGCAATTGAACTCTATGCACAAGCATTTGATCAAGTTGGTAAGATCGAGCGTTTAGAAGGCTTCGCAAGTCATTTTGGTGCAGATTTTTATGGTCTTCCTCGTAATACCAATACCATCACATTGGTTAAAGAAGATCAAATTATTCCTGAAAGTCTAGATTATTTAGATGGGGAAAAAATTGTTCCTTTATATGCGGGCAAAACCATTCATTGGAGAAAGGTGTGACAACTGAAACACAACCAGTCATCGCTCAACGTTTCCGCGGATTTTTACCCGTTGTTGTTGATGTTGAAACTGCTGGTTTTAATGCAGATACGGATGCATTACTCGAAATCGCATGTATTCCCATTATTTATAATGACGCAGGTCAATTTGTTCCTGGTGAAGCCCACCATGCACATATAAACCCCTTTGAAGGTGCAAACTTAGACCGTCGTTCATTGGATTTCATTGGCATTGATCCTTTCAATCCAATGCGTGTAGCGATGGCTGAAGATGAAAAAACTGCGCTTAAACGTATGTTTAAAGCGGTCAATGATGTCCGTAAGCAACAGCAATGTACCCATGCGGTATTGGTTGGGCATAATGCACATTTTGATTTGGGTTTCGTCAAAGCTGCAATTGCACGAACTGGCACTAAAAATCAAAATCCGTTTCATAGCTTTTCTGTTTTTGATACCGTGACATTAAGTGCTGTCATGTTTGGTCAAACTGTACTTGCAAAATCATGTATTCAAGCAGGTATCGAGTTTGATGGTAAAGAAGCACACTCTGCACTTTATGATACGCAAAAGACAGCTGAATTGTTCTGCTATATTTTGAACAAACTCGCGCCACATCTCCTTGACACTCTGGTGGCGGATCAATAAGATACCGCCATCTTCTAAACGTCCCTATCGTCTAGAGGCCTAGGACATCGCCCTTTCACGGCGGTAACCGGGGTTCGAATCCCCGTAGGGACGCCATATTCGAGATATTCACTATCTCAACTAAAAGCCCAAGTACGAACTTGGGCTTTTTTTTATTCTCTTCAATTCATCTGTTTTATTAATGAACATTCAAGAGGAGTATTGATGCAAATAATTCTCATTTGTATTGAATGCTCACTATATTTAAATGATAATCGCTAACGTTATCTTTCCACTGATCTCCCCCACGTCATGCGTTTTGCTTATTCTAATCTTTCGATTGCAATTTTTAGTGTATTTAGCCCCATTGTTTTAGCTGCAACCCCTGCAAATAATACTTCAGTTTCACTTTCAACGATTATTAGTGAGGCAAAGCAAGACAGCGCTGTAGGAACAACGGTCTATAGCGCAGAACAACTCAAAAACATGCCGAATGGGAAAAAAACCATTGCCGATTTTTTAAAAAATAATAGCAATGTTCAATTTGAACGTGATGCCCTAGGTAGTGGTAACCAAGCTTCTTTAGCACCTGAAAAAATAAGCATTAATGGCGCTCAATTTTACGATAATAAATTTGTTGTCAATGGTGTCAACACATCAAATACTTTTGACCCTGTAGGTGACAGTGCAGATACTACATTTACAGGTGTTCCCAGCCAATCTCAAACTGCCAATATCAATACAGATTTATTGTGTGAACTTGAAGTTATTGACAGTAATGCAAGCGCAGAGCATGGTGAGTTTTTAGGTGGGGTTATTTCTGCAAAAACCTGTACGCCAAAAACAGAAATCGGAAAAATTCACGGTAGTGTCAGTGCTGACTACACTTCAAGTGCATGGAGTCGTTTTAACTTTATCGACACCGAAGAGGAGTTCGAGTCTAATAAATTAGACAACATATCATCGCAACAATACCATCGTGAATACGACATTTACGGTCTAAGTGCCACTGCCTATGGCAGACTCAATGAAAAATGGGGTGTGAGTTTAAATACCAGTTTACGCAACTCAAAAATTCCTGTGTTGAGTGGCTATTCAGATGAAAAAGTTGATACCGAAGAAAATAATAACAGTATAGGGATTACGACTTATTTCACCCCGCATAACAAAGCAAAATATCAATTTGGTTTTGATCACTTTGACTATAATCGCGATGGTTATTTATCAAAAATTATTCGCTCAGACTATAGCATTGACACGATAACAGACACATTCTTCATCCAATCCGAGCATTTATTTGATCAATTTAAATTAGAAAATAATTTGAACTATCGAACGACAGATTCTGAACGACTTTTAGATCAAGATTATAGTGCGGCATGGGCATATTCCTTAGGAGATAAAGACTGGCTTCCAGGATCATCTACCGGAGATACATTAACAGAAGGCGGTTCCGGTGGTGACTTACTGAACCAGCAGTCAACCTTAAGCTACGACATTAAGGCAACCTTCAATCCATTTAAATTTGCACAAAGCAGTCATCAATTTAAAATTGGTGCTGGTTATAAACATAATGAAGGCACATGGGACCGTCCAAGTGATAGTGTGACTTACACAGGCACAGGATATATCCGCGTGATCGATTCTAAGACGGGAAAATATGTAAATACGACTACACCTCAACGTGGTAACTTAGGTGACGCTCTATGTGCAGCTGGAGATTATTTATGCTCCAATACCGCATTAGCATATAAACCTGCAAGCAAAGATCCCGAGTGGCAACAATGGAATGGGCAATATTTTAAGAAAGGAATACTGTATAGCACAGCTAAACTCAGCGCCCGTCAGGATCAATGGTTTAGTTTTATTGAAGATCAAATCACCTTTAAGAACTTAAAAGCACGATTTGGCGTTCGCGCGGATTACGACTCTTTGGCATCCAATCTAAATATCGCACCGCGTAGCTCAATTGAATACACCCCTTTCGGTAATCAAGCTTTAAAATTGACTGGGGGATATAATCGTTATTATGGTTCAACCTATTTAGTGACTGAATTACAAGAAAAACAAAATACTTTTAAGTTTAACCTGTCACGAGATGATGAGTACGATAGTCACTGGAATGCGTCAAATAACTTCGGATGGCAGATTGAATCTGAGGCAGGGACTTTAGGTACAAAAGCCACTGACCTTGATACACCTTATAGTGATGAAATCATGTTTGGCTTAAATGGTGATGTTGCAAATTTGCAATGGGGCTTAAAGTGGGTCAACCGCGATTTTAAAAATACCATTCGCCAAAATGCACAACTCAAGTCTTTTGAAAATATTGACTCTGGCAAAGCAGACACTTACACCATCACACTCGCAAATACCTTACCTTATTCACTGTTGGGAACACTGCACACATTTAATTTAGGCCTCAGTTATATTGAAGATAATACTTATATTTCAACTTATCGTGATACAAACAGCTTAAACATGGACAAATGGGCCTATGCTGATGGAAACCTATATCAGGTCGGTTCATTACCTACAAAGGACTCCCCATTCACTGCACGCTTTAACTGGTTAATACAATCACCAGATGCAACATGGGCTTGGAATAACTTTTTTAATTATCGTTCAGGTTCAACGAATTATACAAAAACTAAAAACTTGATCTCAATTGATGGTATAGAAGCCACTATTTACGAGCTAGAGGATTTTCCGAGCAAATTCACTTGGGACACTCGCGCTACCTATAATTTGAAATCAACAGCCAATCAAGCTTTAACATTCGGATTAACTGTGAGTAATGTTCTGAATAAGAAAAATCAAGTCGTCACTACTGATAATAAAGTATTTTCAGAAGAAGGACGTCGATTTATCGCAGATATTACATTTAAGTTTTAAACGGCTTAGATTATCGTTTAAAGAGCACTTTAGGTGCTCTTTTTCATTTCCTAAACCTATCAAACAATAGTATGCATAAATCTATGCTTTCAAAAAAGAAATAACATATACAGACTTGAAATCTACTCATTACCCACGATATTAATATCATAAGTCACTCAAATTTAAAATGAGCATATGAACAATCAAAACAGACCAGAAATTATTCGCATAGAAGATCAGAACTTTGGCAGCCATGTAGAACACTGGAACCTCCTGACAGAAGATCCAAGCAATGATGTCCCAAAATGGTTAGGTTTGGCGCTCGATGCTCCTATTATGCCCATGGGTATCTGTGAACAAGAAAATGATATGGACGTCAGCACATGGCTTATCAAAGGTCCAAGTGATTCCGCTATTCAGATTTCACAAGTCATCGCTGTTGAAGACAATAAACCTAAGGCGGTAAAAACAGCATTCCCTGTTTTCGAAAGCCCCTATACACTCAATGCAAGCATTGACAGAATCATTACCTGTAACTCAAACACTCAAGCCGTACTTCAGCTTAAAGTTGGACAAAACAGCGTAGTGTATGCTTTTGATAGTCTGTATTCAGTCAACCATGCGCAATATCAAAAAGATCAAAGTTATAAAGTACAACTAAATGCATGGGCATATGCACTCGAAAAAGTATCAGACCAAGAGCAAATTATTGTAGATGATCCAGCTTCGATCAAACATCATCGAGCATTAAATGAAATATTGAGTGAAAATAACGGTGTCCCTCCTGAAAACCTGCAACAACAGATTGATGCGTGGGAACCTAAAAATGAATTTGACAAAGAACCTGTAACCGTTGATTTTTCTAAGATGGTGGCCTATTTATATGGCGAAACCATGGGCCAAGAAGACGAAGCTTGGTTTCAAGGCAAAGTTGTCGGTAAGACCGATATGCAGTTTATGGATCAGTCATATACCATCTACGATGTCACTTTGATTCTGGATGAAAATCAGCCCGCAGTACTGATTCGTATCGCTACACAGGACAATTTGCACAAAGATTTTGAAATTGGTCAATATATACGTGGAAATATCTGGATTCAGGCCAATATTTATGCTAAAAATACGGTAAATAAGTAGGATTTCACTAAAAGTAAAATTTAGGCTCCTGAATGAAAATTATACCAGAACAATCTACAAGCTTAATTAACCACACTCGTCCTAGAATTCGAATAGATACGGGGGCTTACTGCTTCTTTGTTTTAGGTATGTTTTTGTCTGCCATGATTTTACATTTGCTTGGCGTTTTTCCTACATTCTGACCATTTTTTATTTCATTCAGATTTCAAATTTTACTAAAAGATTTAAAAAGCCCTCAATTTGAGGGCTTTTTTATACGAAGTTATTTATTAAGCATTACGTTTTGCAAAGTCATCCATGAAGTTGACCAAAGCTTGAACCCCTTCTAAAGGCACAGCATTGTAAATACTCGCACGCATACCACCAACAGAACGGTGACCAGCAAGATTTAATAAACGATGCTGTTCTGCTTCTTGTAAGAATTGCTTTTCTAACTCAGGTTTCGCCAAAGTAAATGGCACATTCATAATTGAACGATTTTCTAGAGCAATAGGATTGGCATAAAAATCACTTGAATCAATATAGCCATAAAGTAATTCAGCTTTAGCAGTATTCACCTTGTGAATCGCTTCAACACCGCCTTGTGCCAATAACCATTCAAAAACTAAACCAGACAAGTACCATGCATAAGTCGATGGTGTATTTACCATTGAATCATTTTTAGCTTGGTCAGCATATTTTAAGATGCTTGGAATTTCTGGTTTCGATTGATCCAGTAAATCATCACGAATGATGACCAAGGTCAGACCTGCAGGGCCAATATTTTTCTGAGCACCCGCGTAGATTAGACCAAATTGAGTGACATCAATCGGAGCCGATAAAATGCTTGAAGACAAATCGACCACTAAAGGCTTATCTGTTTTAGGAACATTGGCAAATTGTAGACCGCCAATGGTTTCATTATCCGCATAATGCACGTAGGCAGCATCTTCAGACAACGTCCAAGTGCTTTGATCTGTAATGGCATTCTTACCATCTATGCTTGTACCAGCTTGGACTACATTAATGTCGCCATAGCGTTGTGCTTCTTTTAATGCTTTCTCAGACCAAATACCGGTATGGATATAATCAGCTTTATTATTTTTACCTAAAAGGTTTAAAGGGATCGCAGAGAATTGTAGAGATGCGCCACCTTGAAGGAACAATACTTTATAGTTCTCAGGAATATTCATGAGTTTACGTAGGTCAGCTTCTGCTTTTTCAGCAACAGCAACATAGTCTTTGCTACGGTGGCTCATTTCCATAATGGAAAGTCCCTTGCCTTGCCAATCCAGCATTTCAGCTTGAGCTTTTTCGAGTACGGCAGTGGGTAATGCAGCAGGACCAGCACAGAAATTGTACGCGCGCATGATTTTTCCTTTCAGAGTGAAACACAATAAAATGATGGCATTTAATCATATCTAATACTGTCTTGCACAAAATTATTCCAATATAAGACCTAAGATACAGTTAAAAAATCAATATAGATTGAGTAGATAGATTAAACCTGAACATTTAATGAAATTGGTTTTAAAATGTTATTCATAATTATGTGGATAAATTAGATAGAAATACCGAGTTATATCTATCAAAAATATAGTAACGACATCAAAAAAAATCTTTCGTACTTCAAAATAATCTTTGAGCAGCAATAAATGGATATACAAAAATTCTTTCTCTCGCTGGAAAAAGGCTATGATGAGGGAATACTGATGATAAGTTTATTAAAGAATCTAATTATTAAAAGGGCTTACGAAAGAGACTTATGAAAGAGATCTAATATATTCACGCTTTTTACCAAGAATAAACTGCAAAGCGCCGATCATTCACCCTACTCAAACAAGATAATGAGTCTTATCCAAAAAATAAACGGTAAATCAAATTTTAAAGTTATTTCGAATTTCCTCGAACAACTATATCAAGTTCATTTACATCAAGCATTGTTTAGCATCTATTGATTTAAATAACTAAAATTCCGAATTATTTTAGGATAGATAAAGGCCAAAAAAGCTTCCTATTTATGGCGAGCTAAACTATAAATTTAGTTTTTATACGCTCTCTTCATGAGTTCATTTATAATAGATAAAATCACTTCATCTCTTTCATTTAACTGATTGATTTATGACTCAAAATAAAAATAGCAAAAAATATAATTTTCAATTGACTCTACTCAGCATTACGCTGCTCAGTAGTATATTTGCACAAGCTCAAAGTTTGAGTTTTCAAGATGCCGAACGGCAATTGCTGCAATCTTCATATAGCTCTCAGGCCTATAACAACTTAGAACAAGCGGCAAAACTTGAAGCTGAAGCCTCCAAAGGATTAGGCTTACCACGTATCGATTTAAACGTACGCGCTTATGCTTTTCATAGCGAAGTAGATATTCCACTTCAACAGCTTAAAAACAACTTAGAGAGTTCACTTTCACAAGGTATTAACGGTCAAATCAGCCAATGGGAAAGTTCATCGGGTTTATCCTCTGGTGTCACTGATCCTTTGCGTAGTGGCATCAACAACACCATTCATAGTGGGATTGGTCTCATTCCAGATACCGAGAATGTCGTTCTAGAAGATCAGGTTATTCGCCCGACAATATCTATCATGATGCCTCTATATACAGGTGGTTTGACCTCAAGTGCTAAGGACGTTGTTAAGATTCAATCTAGTCGTAGTCAATTAAATAATCAGGAACAACAAGACCTACAACGTTTTGAACTGATCCAAGCCTATTTCAATGTACAACTACAAAAACAATTACATACAGCAGCACAATCTAATTTAAAGACGATGCAGCAGCATTACCGCAATGCCCTAAAAATGGAGCAGCAAGGTTTCTTAAGCAAAGGTCAGCGTATGCAATTTGAAGTTGCAAGAAATAACGCAGAACGCACAGCGCAAAATAACCAAGCCAACTTATCTGCTGCTTTATTTCAACTGTCTAATCTATTACAACAAAGCAGTGTCACTGAATTAAGTACGCCTCTATTTGTGAACCGCTCCGAACCTCAAGATCTGAACAACTTACTCAAAACATTTAGCCAAAACTCTGCATTGATTCAGAAAATGCAAATGGACACTCAATTGGCAAATGCCAATATCAAAGTGCAGCAAGCCTCGAAAAAACCCAATGTTTTCGCATTTGGTGAATATAGTTTGGATCAAAATGAAAACTGGATTGTTGGTGTTGCCGCGCGTTACAACCTATTTTCAGGAGTTGATAAAAATAAAAATATTCAAGCTGCCGAATTGAAACGTGATGCCACTGAGTTACTCACTGCACGTACTCAGCAAGAACTCGAAAGTTTAATTTATAAATCTTATAGTGAAGCCATAAGCGCACAGCGAAGTGATGTACTTTTACAACAGAATATAAAAGCTGCTCAGGAAAATTTACGCATTCAAGAGCTCTCTTTCAAAGAAGATGTTGGCACGGCGTATCAAGTGATTGATGCACAAAATATTTTAAATGGCTTAAAAGCTGAAACAGCAGTGAATGCTTATAAATATGTCATTTCTCTAGCGACTTTGCTGCAAAGCCATGGATCGATTGCGACATTTCCGAACTATATACAGCATGCCAACACTCACTATATTCGTGCCTTGGAGTAAGCCATGACCAATCCTCAGCACCCAAATGATAACGATAATGAAGAAACTTCAATACTGAATGATGAGCCTGAAAATTCTGAAATGATCTTAGAAAAAGAACCTTTATCCTCTAAGAAAAAGTATTTAATGTTGGCTTTCATTCCCATTATTCTAGCCATAATTGTTTTTGGTTTGTGGAAAAGCTATCAACCCAGTGAAATTGAACTTCAAGGTCGAGTTGAAGCGGAAACGATACAAGTGGCCACTAAACTGCCCAGTCGTATTGATGAAATTTTGGTGCAGGAAGGTGATGTCGTCAAAAAAGGACAAATCTTAATACGCTTAAAAAGCCCTGAAATTGAAGCCAAAAAACAACAAGCATTGGCCGCATTACAATCTGCTTTAGCTTTACAATCAACCGCAGATCGAGGCTCTCAAGATGAAAATACCGCGAGCCTATATGCCAATTGGCAAGCCTTGAAAGCACAACAAAATTTAGCCAAAATTTCTTATCAGCGTGGTGCAAATTTATTTAAAGAAGGCGTAATTTCAAAACAACGTCGTGACGAACTCTATGCTGCATCGCAATCCACTGCACAAATGACTGAAGCAGCCTATCAACAATATGCGCGTTCTCAGCGTGGTAGCACACCACAACAAAAAAGCTCTGCCGATGCACAAGTTGAAATTGCTCAAGCTGCAGTGAATGAAGCCAATGCCTTAGAAGCTGAAACTGTTTTAATGTCTCCCATTGATGGTACTGTTTCTAAAACTTATGGCAATCTGACAGAGTTGGTCGCCACGGCTGTACCTGTCGTCAGTTTAATCTCAGCTGAACGTTGGGTCAGTTTAAATATACGTGAAGATCAATATCCAGCACTGACAAACCATCAAACGCTTGAAGGCTTTATTCCCGCTTTAAACAAAACAGTAACTTTCAAAATAAAAACGATTAGTGCTGAAGGTGAGTTTGCGACCATTAAAACTACGCGCCAAACTGGCGGTTATGACGTCAGAAGTTTTAAAGTCCATCTTGTACCACCCACTGAAATGCCTGAGTTGAAAGTCGGCATGAGCGTTCTTTTTAAAATTAAAGAGCCCAAATAATGTCTCAAGGATTTTGGGCAGGAATGAAGCGTGAGTTAGACTATCTCATGCGTGAAAAATGGGACTTATGCTTAGTCACACTCGCACCTGCATTGATTATTATTTTATTTACTACCATGTTTGCACAAGGCAAACCTGACCATCTTCCGATTGCGATCATTGATCAAGATCAAAGTCGTTTGAGCCATTCGATCTATGCACATGCTGCTCTCAATCACAGCTTAAAAATTCACACAGTCTCTACTCAATCCCATGAGGTCGAAAAACTTCTCAATGAAAATAAAATTTGGGGCTATATTCACATACCCAATGGCGCAGAGCAGCGTTTGGTTCAAGCAAAAGATGCGAATATCAGTATTGCGTTTAATCAAAGCTATTTCAGTATAGGTAATACGATTTCATCTGCCATGTTACTCAGTTCGCTACAAGCCATTGCCGAGTTTAGTCGCGATGAGTATTTGGGCAATGTCATTCCCTATTTAGATGCGCCAATCGCAAACATTAAAATCTCTCCGCTCTACAATCCACATCTTAACTACGAATTATATTTAGAACCATATATGATTCCAGCCATTCTTCACTTGTTGCTTTGTTGCTGTGTAGCATTTGCAGTAGGACAAGAGCTTAAACGTCACACTCTACAAGACTGGTTAAATTATCCATCAATTTGGACTGCTTTAATTTCAAAAAATCTAGTCTATATTCTGATTTTTTGCGCTTGGACTTGGGTATGGATGTTGTGGTTGGTCGAATATCGAGGCTGGTTTATTGCAGGCTCACTCTGGATGATATTGATCGGACAAATTCTATTTTATAGTGCTTATGCTTTTTTAAGCTCAGCTGTTGTTCTGGCCACTCAAGATTTGACTAAATCTTTCGGCATTATTGCCGTCTATGGTGGTTCATCTCTGAGCTTTGCTGGTGTAACTTTACCCTTAAATAATGCACCCGCTTTTACTCAATTTTGGGCGAATATTATTCCTTTTACGCCTTATGCTCAATTACAAATAGAGCAATGGGTTATGGGTAGTCCAATACATATTTCTCTACAACCACTCATGATTCTCGCGCTATATGTGATCGTTTATGGACTCATTTCCTACCTCTGTTTGAAGAAAATACGTCAAGGAGTGATTAAATGAAATCCCTCTGGCAGGCGTATTGTCTTACGTTTAAAGATATTGTCGGGCATAGCAGTATTTTTACGACACTCATTTTATCCGTAATTTTTTATAGTTTTTTTTACCCGACAGCTTATCAGGCGCAGCAAGCTGAATCCTTACCTATAATCATAGTCGATGAAGAGCAAAGTACGCTTACTGCAAATATTATTAACCAAGTCAGTCAAAGCCCCAGTGTCGATATCAAAGCTGTCACTGCTAATTTTAGTGAAGCGAAGCAATGGGTAGAAGCAAAAAAAGCCGATGGTATTTTATTATTGCCCGCAAATTTATCGCACAGTATTCATCATGGAGAAAATGGCGGAATAGGCTTGTATTTAAGTGCAGCCAACTTTTTAGTCACCAAGCAAATTGGACTAGGTTTGGCATCTTCTATTGAAAATAGTTTGGCTGAATATACTGAACGTTTTAATCAAATTTCCGCTTTTAACCCTGCGATATCGGTTCATCAAATTCCATTATTTAATCCGCTTTCAGGTTATGGCAGTTATGTTTTTCCCGCAGTTGCACCGCTTATTATTCATCAGACCATTTTTTTAGGTTTAAGTATGCTCATTGCAGTCTATCGGGAACGAAAAACAAGCTTTAATCTTAATAGTTTTATCGGGATGTGCTTAGCCATCTTTAGTATTGGCTGCTTAGGCTGTCTGTATTTATTTGGCTTCACGCTCTGGTTCTTTGATTATCCACGTGGCGGGAATTTCTTTGGCATGTTGATGGCAGTACCCATCTCGATCTTTTGTATTATTGGACTCACTTGTCTCTTGGCCAGTTATCTAGATATGCCCGAACGTGCGGGTCATGTTATTGTTTTTACATCTATTCCACTGTTTATGTTATCTGGGGTTGCCTGGCCACATGTAGCAATGCCTCACTGGATGCAACTATTGGGGCAAGCCCTTCCCTCCACTCAAATCGTGCAAATGTTTATCCAGTTAAATCAAATGGGCGTTAGTATTGCCATCGTCACGACTAAGTTGTGCTATTTATTGATTGTTGGATCTCTATGTTTCTTCTTTGGCTACCGTCGTTTAAGCAAACAGTTTTAAGATGATATGACGTTGTTTCTAATTTTCATCATCAGTATTCACATATAAAATATTTTGTCTGGACAATAAAACATGATTCTCTCATTCTAAATAATTTTCTAAATAAAAAAGGACGCCGAAGCGTCCTTTTTTATTTTTCTATAGATTATTCATCTAAAGGCTTTTCGTCAGTATCAGTTGTATCTATCTCTTGAACCTCAGTCGCTTCAACTTGCTCAGTTGAAAGCTCTTCACCTTCAATCACTTCTACAAACTCATCTTCTTCGACAGCTTCAACAGAAACCACACCCACCAGTAATTCGTCATTACCTAAGCGGATCAGACGTACACCTTGAGCATTACGGCCAGTTTGTGCCACTTCAGAAGCACGCGTACGTACTAATGTACCGCCATCAGAAATCAACATTAACTCTTTAGATGCATCAATTGAAACAGCACCGATAAGCTCACCATTACGTTCAGAAGTTTTAAGTGCAATCACACCTTTACCACCACGTTTTTTGGTAGGGAAATCGTCTACTGGGGTACGTTTACCGTAACCATTTTCAGAGGCACACAGTACTTCACCTGTTTCAGGCACAACCACCAAAGAAACAATGCGACTAATTAGAACTGAATCAGAATTTTCATCATCTTCAACTTCTACATCAGCATCTTCGGTTTCTTCAACTTGCGCTGAACCAATGGTCACACGCATACCGCGTACACCTTTGGCAGAACGACCCATCGAGCGAACGTCTGTTTCAGCGAAACGAATCGCTTTACCTTCATTCGAGAACAACATAATCTGCTGTTCACCATCCGTAATTGCAACACCAATCAGAGTGTCATCGCCATTCAATTCAATGGCACGTAAACCATTTGAACGAACGTTACTGAACTGCTCTAACTCTACACGCTTAATCGTGCCATATTCCGTTGCCATAAAGACATAGAAGTTCTTACGGACAGCTTCAGCTTGTTGTGCAAAATCATTGATGATCTCATCATCAAGATCAGTAGTAGATAACTCTAGACCTAACTGTTTCAACTGAACACGTAATGCATCAGAGATATCATCTGCACCGTCTTCAGACGCTGTCAAGGCTGCTTCAAGTTCAGCAAAATGACCATTAATCACTTCGTTTTCTTGAAGTTTTACTGCATTCATCGTTACAAAAGTTTTGAATTCTGCTAGACGATCTTTAAATTTCTTCGGCGCATCAATTACTGGCAAGATAGCAGTGATGGTTTCATCTGCATCCAATGGCAATAGATTCACCATTGGGCGACCTTTAGAACCACGAGACGCTTGCGGTACGTCATAAACTTTCAGACGATACACTTTACCCACGTTGGTAAAACACAATACCGTTGCATGATTCGACGTTACAATCAGATGCTGAATGTAATCATCAGTTTTCATCGATGTTGCAGATTTACCACGGCCACCACGACGCTGAGCGGCATAATCAGACAAAGGTTGAGTTTTCGCATAACCTGTTTGAGAAACAGTTAACACCATTTGCTCTTCAGGAATTAAGTCTTCACGTGAAAAATCGATACGTGATTCAACAATTGAAGTTTTACGACCGTCACCGTATTGCTGAAGGATTAATGCCAACTCTTCACGAATAACATCCATCAATAAATCAAAGTCATTCAAGATCGCTGTTAATTCAGCAATTTGCGCTAAAATTTCAGAATATTCAGCATGTAACTTATCTTGTTCAAGACCCGTTAAACGATGTAAACGTAATTCTAGAATTGCACCCACTTGAGTCGGTGACAAACGATAAACACCACCATCAAAACCATATGGCTTAGACAGGTCTTCACCTTCAATAATTTCAGGACGTACCGAAACCGAACCCGCTTTTTCAAGTAGTGCAACGACGCCACCCGCATTCCACTCGCCAGCATGTAAACGCTCACGTGCTTCAGTAGGATTTGCAGACGTTTTGATGGTTTCAATAATTGCATCGATATTTGCAAGTGCAACCGTCAAACCTTCTAAGATATGACCACGTTCACGTGCTTTACGAAGTTCGAACATCGTACGACGCGTCACCACTTCTTGACGATGACGAATAAATGCCGCAACGATGTCTTTCAAGTTCATCAACTTCGGTTGTCCATTGTCTAGACACACCATGTTGATACTGAACGAATTTTCCAACTGCGTGTTTTGGAACAAATTGTTCACAATAACTTCAGCATTTTCACCACGTTTTAAGTCAATGGTGATACGCATACCATCTTTATCAGACTCATCACGTAACTCAGAAATACCTTCGAGTTTTTTCTCTTTTACGAGTTCAGCAATACGCTCAATGGTTCTTGCTTTATTGACTTGATATGGAATTTCAGTGAAAACAATCGTAGTACGACCGTTTTTAGGATCTTCTTCGAAGTGATATTTACCACGAATATGCAGACGACCTTTACCTGTACGGTAAGCATCAACAATCCCTGATTTTCCGTAAATGATACCGCCTGTAGGGAAATCTGGACCTGAAATATGCTCCATTAATCCTTCAATACTGATATTCGGATTATTTGCATAAGCGAGACACGCATTAACCACTTCAGTCAGGTTATGAGGCGCCATATTGGTCGCCATACCCACTGCAATACCAGTTACACCGTTAATGAGTAAGTTTGGCACACGTGTTGGCATCACCTGTGGAATACGCTCAGAACCGTCGTAGTTATCTTCCCACTCTACAGTGTCTTTTTCTAGATCTGCCAAAAGTTCGTGAGTCAATTTACGCATACGAACTTCGGTATAACGCATTGCTGCTGCGCTATCACCATCGACTGAACCAAAGTTACCTTGACCATCAACCAATTGATAACGCAAGCTAAAATCTTGAGCCATACGAACGATAGTTTCATAAACAGCCAAATCACCATGTGGGTGATACTTACCGATTACGTCACCGACCACACGTGCAGATTTTTTATACGCTTTGTTATAGTCATTGCCCAATTCGTGCATAGCGAATAGCACACGACGATGAACAGGTTTTAAACCATCTCTGACGTCTGGTAATGCACGAGATACAATGACACTCATAGCATAGTCGAGATATGAGCTTTTCAGTTCATCCTCAATGGCAATCGGTCTAATTTCCGATACGCTCATGCATACTCCTTATTACAAACAGCGTCTTAATAACTGTTCGATTTATATAATCAATCTTGCAAAAAATTAACCCCCAAAAACACGGGATTAAAATCTAAAATTCAGCCCTCGATTATAGCATAAAAAGTCATTTTTTAATGCCTTCCAAGGCATCTTAATATTGTTAATTTTCTTAAATTTAGGATTTGATTTGCAAACATTTATGGAATCAAAAATATCTGACAAATAGATATAAGATTTCACTCAAAATATTGTCATAAAAAAGCAAAAACCTCCTAAAAAGGAGGTTCTAAAATGACAGCTTAAAATATCAATGTTCTGTACGTTTTATATTGCATTCAACGTTTTTCGTTCTTATTTTTTTCAGCTTTCATCAAACCATATGCAACCACAAATAATCCCAAAATCAAGGGAAATTCATACAACTCTTCAATCAAGTTTTTATTGGAGTTATCCGTTAAAAACAAAGTACCAATATAACGATGGTGTTCAACTGCATCAGAAACAATTAGACCGATAAAAGCAACCACTAGCCCCCATATAGGTATGGCTGATGTTTTAAACTTATGCACAATCTCCTGGCGCAAACTAGACTGAAATAACGGCAATACGACAGACGCAATGAGTAGGATAGAAATGGTTCTAAAATAAATTTTAGGCACTTCTGGCAGGTAGTCACGCCCCCAACTGGTACTACGTCCAAACAGGACTAACCACCAACATATCGCCCATAACCAGAATTGCTTCTGCCCTCTTTGAAGCTCAAAAGGACGCATATAAAAATAGCTAAAGAGAGCGAAAAATAGCAACAAAAATGCCTGCATATTTTCAATAAGACGAACTTCAGTCTCACCCAAAAATGTAAATTGAATGCCATCGAGAAATGGAAAGATTATACATAAGAAAAGAATGACGAAAATCGGCCAAGATAACCTTGTATCAACCAGCAAGACAATACTCCCCCACCCATACAATAGCCGTATTTATGAGCAAAGCTTAAAAAAAAAGAATGGCGAATAATATCACAATTTTCGTTAACGTAATAACAACACATTTATGGTTTTTTAGAAAATTCCATTTTCATCTTTAATTATTTGATCACACATTTTTCAGTTTCGAAATATTTTACCATGTAGAGAAAAATTAAATTCTTGATAACTTTATTATTTAATATACATCCTCTTGATTATCAATTTTAAACTGAGCATAAAAAAATACGTTATTAAAAACAATAAAAATGCCCTAAAATTTCTTTAGAGCATTTTTATTAAGCATAGAAGATCTATAATTTAGATCTTAGACACCAATTCTGGTACAACTGTATTCAAATCACCAACTAACCAGTAATCAGCTACTGCATTGATTGGTGCTTCTTCATCTTTGTTGATCGCAACGATCACTTTAGAATCTTTCATACCAGCCAAATGCTGAATCGCACCTGAAATACCCACAGCAATATATAGGTCTGGTGCAACAATTTTACCTGTTTGACCGACTTGCATATCGTTTGGTACAAAACCAGCATCAACTGCCGCACGTGAAGCACCTTGTGCTGCACCAAGCTTATCCGCCAATGGATCAAGTACAGAGTGATAGTTCTCACCTGAACCTACACCACGACCACCTGAAACCACAATACGAGCAGCCGTTAATTCAGGACGTTCAGATTTAACAATCTCTTCAGAAATAAACTTAGAAATACTCGTATCTTTAACGTCACTCACAGCTTCAACAGCAGCAGAACCACCTGTTGCAGCGACTGGATCAAATGCAGTGCCACGAATCGTTCCTAGCACAACATCTTCTGATGATTCTACAGTTGCAATTGCATTACCAGCATAAATCGGACGTTTAAACGTTTTAGAACTTTCAACTGAAATAATATCAGTGATCATGCTTGCATCTAGAAGTGCAGCAGCACGTGGAAGTACGTTTTTACCGTTAGACGTTGAAGCAGCAAAGATATGGCTATAGCCCTTACCTAAATCAGCCACTAATGCCGCAACATTTTCAGCCAATTGGTTTGCATAAGCAGCATTGTCAGCAAGTAATACTTTGCTTACACCAGCCACTTGAGCAGCTTGGTCTGCAACAGCTTGAGCACCTGAACCTGCAACCAATACAGTGATATCACCACCAATTTTTTGAGCCGCAGCAACAACGTTTAACGTTGCACCATTCAGTGCTTTGTTGTCATGTTCCGCGATAACTAAAATACTCATGATTTTTATCCTTCTGTATTAGATCACTTTCGCTTCGTTTTTAAGTTTATCCACAAGCTCATCTACAGACTTCACTTGTACGCCAGCTTTACGATCTGCAGGCGGCTCAACTTTAACTGTTTTAAGCTTAGTGCCAGCATTTACGCCATAATCTGCAGGAGATTTAGTATCAAGCGGTTTTTTACGCGCTTTCATAATGTTTGGAAGTGCCGCATAACGTGGCTCATTCAAACGTAAATCTGTCGTAATGATCGCAGGAACGTTAAGTTCTACAGTTTGTAGACCACCATCAACTTCACGAGTCACCTGTACAGTAGTGCCTTCAACTTTAATTACTGAAGCAAATGTACCTTGACCCGCACCAAGTAAAGCACCCAACATTTGACCAACTTGATTCGAGTCGTCATCAATTGCTTGTTTACCTAGAAGAATAAGTTCTGGTTTTTCTTGCTCTACGATGCCTTTAAGAATCTTAGCCACTTCAAGTGCACCGATCTCATCAGCAGTTTCAACCAAAATACCACGGTCTGCACCAAGCGCCATCGCAGAACGGATTTGTTCTTGCGCTTCTTTAGGACCAATAGAAACAACGATGATTTCTGAAACAGTTCCCTTTTCTTTTAAACGAACCGCTTCTTCCACTGCGATTTCACAGAATGGGTTAATCGACATCTTAACGTTTGTTAGATCAACGCCACTATTGTCAGGTTTAACACGAACTTTGACGTTGGCATCAACCACACGCTTTACAGCAACAAGAGCCTTCATGTAATCCTCGGCTGTTATATCAAAAGTAAATATTAAGAAAAGTTATAATAACTCTTCATTTAAAATTTTTAGGTGCCCTATCTTGCAATGTGATTGGCATTTCGGTCAAGTCACAATTCGCAAAAGTGTGGAAAAAATAGTGAATAAATACTTACTGATGCGTTCAATAATATTTTTAGCTAAATAACTTGTTTATAATCAAAGACTATTTAAATTATTTTAAGCTTTGATTTATATTATTTTTTTAATTCATGAGTATCATAAATTTTTTTGATTGATTGAATTAATTTCCGCAAAAGTTCATCGCTTTCTCTCTATATTACCTATTTGTCTGATTTGTTAAATTCTGTCATTTAAGACAGCATTCTCATAAAACCTTACAATTAAATACAAAATCGATGAACAATATTCAGACGAAATCATAATGTATAAAAAAAGCACGCTATTAAAAAGATAATGAGACGTGCTTTATAAATTTAAATACTCAAAAAATGTTTATTTTTAGCACTCTATATTTGCTAATAGATGATGAATAACGACTTTTGGAAGAAGCATAATATAGAGATTAATGACTCATTAGCCAACTTGCAGCGAGAGCCAATAACACACCTGATCCACCATCAACCCATTTCTGTTTACGTTCATCAATATTGGATTTTTGAGTCAGTTTAGCAAAAACAAAACTGAGACTCGAATACACCACAAAACATAAACCTATAAAAATGAATGATAAAAGTAGACCCTGAATCACTGTATTACCGGTCTTCGTCATAAACTGAGGTAAAATAGCGAAATAAATTAGCATTCCTTTGGGATTTAATAATGCTGTAAAAAAACCTTTTTGAATGGGGCTAGCGGTATGCTTCATATCAATGATTATTTTTTTCGGGCCAAAAACTGATTTCAGCAAACTTGTTGCAAGAAAAAGTAAATATGCGATACCTAACCAACGGATTGTTTCAAATAGCACAGGAAACGATACGATAATTGCGGCAATACCCAATGCTACCAAAATCGAATGTATTAAATATCCCATGCAAACGCCTAGAGTCGCTTTTATGCCCGCTTTAATATCTTTAGTCATCACCTGAGACAAGATAAACAACATGTCAGGACCTGGGGTAAAGATAAGCGGCAGTACTGTTAAGGCAAAAAGCGCGTAGAGGGACATTTTCTTATTCCATTTCAATCCACTAAAATGAAAAAGTAGTATCTTCGTATTTACATAAAATAGGATTTCAAATATTCTATTTTTTATATTAATTTTCAAATTATATTCTAATATATGAAGCTACTTTCAAATTCTATTTCAGTAAAGCTAGATCGAACTGATAAAAGTATCATTCATGCTTTACAAAAGAATGGGCGAATCCAAAATAACGATTTAGCCAAGGAAATTGGCTTATCTCCTTCCTCCTGTTTACGTCGAGTCAAAATATTAGAAGAAGCAGGTGTCATTCAAAATTACACCACGGTCGTTGATCCTCAAAAAATCGGTTTACAACTCATCCTTTTTTCTCGAATTTGGTTATTGGGTCAAGATGCTGAAACGATTGATAAATTCATTGAAGCGATGAGAGAGCTTCCACAAGTGATGGAATGCTATATTATTTTAGGTGAATGTGATGCCATGCTTAAAGTCGTGGTATCAGATCTTGAAAGTTACCGAAAGTTTCAATCTGCACACTTAACCAAAAAAAATGGTATCACCAGCGTTAAAACAGATTTGCCCAGTCAAATTATCAAACAAAGTTTTCAACTCCCACTCGATCAGCTTTGATGGACATCGTTTATTTGATGGGCAGAGATTAAATGACAATTCAACTTGAAACACCCAGATTAATCTTAAGGGCTTGTCAGGATTCAGATCTAAAGACTTTTTATGAAATGTATCAAGATCAGGACGTCATGCGTTATTTCCCTCAACGCTTGACTGCGGCAGAAAGTCAGCGTTTAGCGCGATTAATTCAAAGTTTTATTGAACAACAAGGTTGGGATTTCTGGGCGCTGGAGCTAAAAGAAACAGGAGAATTTTTAGGATTTATAGGTCTACATGCTCAGCCCACAAAGTTTGAATTTTCACCTTGTACTGAAATTGGTTGGCGTTTAAAACGTTCTGCTTGGCGACAGGATTTTACTTAAGTATTATGCTTATGAAGCAGCGGTTGCGAGCTTAAACTTTGGTTTTAATACTTTAAGATTAGATCAAATCGTGGCATTTACCGCTTCTTTGAATCATCCCTCTAAAAATCTCATGCAACGTTTAGGCATGTCTGAAATTTAAAGCTTTGAACACCCTGACGTTGCTGAAAATAGCCCATTAAAACAACATATTCTATATGCGATTACAGCTGCACAATTTATGCATCATACAAACGATTGGTCTGATTAAAATAAAACAATAACTTTCAATGCATCTAAATATTAGATTGATTAAATTTATTGTTTTAATTAAGTTTTGAAGTTTTAAAGTTTTAACTTGTGCCTTAAGCCTCTTGCTGATTTAAAAAATCACGATGTACATGACTTAAATCGATCAAATCGTATTGTTCAAGTGCGAATATTTTCCAAACTTCGATAAAATCTTCTTTACTGTCTATACTCAAATTGGGGTTTGTGCGCTCTTGCCACTGTTTGTCAGAAATCCAAATATAATGAACATCTGTCGCTAAACAGGTGGCTTGAATTTTCCCTTCAGCATTTACCCCAAGAACAATTGCTTGATCTGGAAGCGCATTCATAATTTGAGGTAGGCTAATTTCAACAAAATGTTTCACCTGACGTAACCCATATCCTTTAAAAATTTCTTTTTGCGCTGTTGTCAGTCGTTGATATTTTTCATCAAGTTCAGGGATCATTTGTCTACCTAAGCATCCATTTATTCGAAAAGTGAATTGTTTAAATTAGCACCAATATATGCATTAAAAAGATATACAGGAGTGAATTAAAAAAAACAATTACTCTTTAGCATTGATTGACCAAAAAAGGTCAAGCGCTATCAATAAATCGCAAAGTTCAATCACCATAAATTAATATTATTAGATGATTTAATAAATTATTAAACTTACTTAAAGTACCTAAAAATAAGGCATGAGCATCAAATAATATTTAAATTTTTCAAATATCTTCAAAAATGATTTCTCTGTTAAAGAACCAATAAGAATCAGAAATTCTCATGAAATTTCATGTGCTAACAGATATCAATCTTAAGTTTTTTCGCAGCAGCGTTTGACGATGCTCTATTCTTAAATATTGTAACCGCATCTGAAAAAATGAATGTTACACATCAGATATTCATTCATACAACAGCGATAAAAACCTATGCTTATTTAATTAGATTCCTTAGCAATATATTTAAGATAATAATGCTCTAAACACTTTTTATCGCTTCGACGCTCTTGGATGTGTCTGATCATAGACCTGTGCCAATCGCTCAAAATCCAACTGAGTATAAATTTGTGTCGTTGACAAAGAGCTATGTCCTAACATTTCCTGCACAGCTCTTAAATCACCGCTATTGGAAAGCATATGACTGGCAAAACAATGACGTAATAGATGGGGATGCAAGTCGACATTAACCCCTGCTCTTTGTGCTTGGATTTTCACTCTTTTTTCAATTTGCCGTGGTGATAAAGCATTTCCAGACTGAGAAATAAAAACAGGAGAATCTGCTTCAAATTTTCCACACCAGATTTGATAAACCTTTAACCATTCAATCAAACTTTCTTTTGCTTTAGAACCAAAAGGAACGATTCGGGTTTTATTCCCCTTACCCGTTATACGCAAAAGCTGTCTAGTAAAATCTATATCCTTTATTGCTAAGCCTTGAATTTCTGCCAGTCGTAAACCACTTGAATAAAGTAATTCTAGTAAAGCTTTATCACGAATCCACAGTTGTTGATCGACCGGTTTGATCGGTGCAGCTTGATCGAGTATTCGATTCACAGTTTCGATATCCACCATTCCCGGTAGTGGTCTCGATTGTCGCTTGATTTTAAAGTCATGAATTGGATTCATATCTAAATAATTATTTTCTTTTCCCCACTTCATAAACTGTCGAATTGAAGTTAGATGACGCTGTAAACTGGTCGAGTTAAGCTGGTCTTTTTCAACTTTAAGTGCGAGATATTCTCTTAAATCTGAAGCTTCAACTTGGATAAGTTCGATTTCTTTGGCGTAGCAAAAATTAATAAAACCAGATACATCCCTAAAATAAGCATCTAAAGTGTGTTCTGAATGGTTTTGTATTTTACGCTCTTTGAGCCACATTGAGAGCAATTGCATTGCACCATGCTGCATCGTACTTTCCATAAATTTGACCAATGCCCGTTATGAAAACAGTTTAGCAAAGAAACCTTTTTTCTGTTGTTTTTGGCGAATATAAAATGCGTCAGTTTGGTTTAATAAATAATGATGGATATCTTGATCCGATTTTTGTGGATCCAAATGGAGAAGATCAACGGTTATTTTCACCTCCAAACAATCATTTGCAACTTGCCCAATCGTCGCATGTAGACGATTCATTTTATCCGTCTCTAGTACGTCGCCAAATAATAACCCGATAATCAAAGAAGGTGCTTGACCACTTGCAGGATTATAACTTTGTGCAAAAAATGCTGAATCCACTTCAGGGTATTGAGTGAATAATTTTGCCAATTGATCTAACATAAAATCAGGGCGTTGCTTAGGTTGTCCCAGCATGATCTCAGTTTCAGCTTCTATTTCATGAGATTCACTTTGATCACTATAGTCCCCCTCTAGTAAATATTGAATTTCATAGGGTGTGAATTCTTTGATCGCATTCGATTCTGGATTCAGAATAAGCAATGATCCCTGTGTCATTTCAAAAAAAACTTTACAAGACAAACATATAAAATTTTCATGTGATTCAAAGGCAAGACTCATTTTTTCAAGCGATGTAAAAAACGGAATGATTCGACCATACTGCTCATTCGGCCAAGATTTGATATTCACCGTAGAATTCTCTTCCAAATATCTTTCTTGAGTCTGAGAATCATCAATTTGCTCCGTAGAGCCAGGAAAATAAATATCGGAATTCATGAGTTGCTCTAAGAATTCAGCACGATATGCTGGCTCATGTAGTGCCTGTAAAAACAGTTCTTCTAATTGCTTTTCGAGTGCTTTATTCATTTTATATTTAACTTATTGTTTTAGAATATCGTTCATTTTATAACACTTAGATTATCGTTTGAAGTGCAACACCATGTTGTTGGCATAATACCTGACTCGGACTTTTAAAGCCGAGTCTTTTTCTTGGACGTTGATTCAAACGTTGAGTGATTTCTGAAATATACTCATCCGTGTAATGATTTAAATCACCACCTTTCCTTATGTATTGTCTGATTAATCCATTGGTGTTTTCATTTGTACCTCGTTGCCAAGCACTGTAGGGATCTGCGAAATACCAATCCAAATCAAGTTCTTGAGCAATATGCTCATGCAAACTGAACTCTTTGCCATTGTCTGCAGTTATTGTTTTCAATTGGTCTTTGATGGGGGTGAGTAGATTGATGGTCGCTCTGCTTATGTCTTCAGCCTTACGTGTATTGCACTTTGTTAGCCAAAGATAGCCTGTTCTTCGATCTACAATTGAAACTAAAGATTGTTGATGATTTTTACCTACGATCGTATCTATCTCCAAGTCACCAAAGCGAGTCCGTTCCTCAACCTCATGCGGTCTTTCATGAATGCTTTTACGATGAGTGAGCTGACCGCGGGTTTCAGGAGAACCATATTTTCTCTTTCTTTGATTTCTGAAACGTAGGTTGTGGAAAAGCACGCCACCATTTCTTTTATTCTGTTTTATAAACCTGTAAATAGAATGCAGACTGACTGCTACGTGAGAAGCAATTTGTTCAGGGCTCCATTGTAGGTTTAGGTAAGAAATGACAAGCGCCCAAATATGAGATGGGATTCTTTTAGGATTGGAGCGATGACGTTTTAAAGCGACTTTATGTGCATGTTTAGCGAAGTAACCATTTCTAGCTTTATTTCGGGTGATTTCTCTAGAGATCGTTGCTGGTGAACGATTTAAACGCCAAGCGATATAGCGTTTGGAAAAACCTTCACGTAACAGGGTATAAATCTGATATCGTTCTTCTTGAGTAAGATGAGTATAGTTCATGATGCAACTTTGACTTTGGTCGGTCGGAAGCAAAATGCTATCTCATCTTGCTTCTTTCCAATAATTTAATCTCTGTTGCACTTCATTTAAGAATCTAAGACATAAAAAAAGCGCTGATGAATCAGCGCTTTTTTTATAATTTATTGCTCAGGTTGAAAGTATCGTAAATCTAAACGACCTTCATAAACCGTTGCAGTTGGACCTGTCATCCAAACCACATCACCTTCTTTCCACTCAATGTGCAAAGTTCCGCCTGCCAATTCAATTTTCACATTATTCGACAACAGTCCACGGCGCATCCCTGAAACCGCCGCAGCACAAGCACCTGTACCACAGGCTAAAGTCTCACCCACGCCACGTTCAAAAACACGAAGTCGGGCATGATTTTCATCAATAATTTGCATGAATCCAGCATTAACATTTTGTGGAAAGCGCTCATGAGACTCAACTTGAGGGCCTAGTTTTGCAACATCCGTAGTCAAAACATCAGCCACAATCGTTACGGCATGAGGATTACCCATATTCACCACATCGATGGTCAAATGCTCATTATTGGCTAAATCCAAAGTATAGAGTTCACTGCTTTGTTCTGCGACAAATGGAATTTCTGCAGGTGAAAACTTTGGATATCCCATGTTGACACGTACCCAACCATTCACACCCAACTCTGGTTCAACAATTCCTGATTTTGTCTGAACCTTAAATTTAGTCTTGTTGGTGAGCTTGCGCTCATGAACAAATTGAGCAAAACAGCGCACACCATTACCACATTGTTCAACTTCAGAACCATCAGCATTAAAAATACGATATTTAAAATCTACATTTGGATGATCTGGCGTTTCAACAATTAACAATTGATCAAAACCTATCCCAAAATTACGATCAGCTAAACGACGGATCAAAGTGGCATCGAGATAAGCACGTTGACTGATCAAGTCAACCACCATAAAGTCATTACCTAAACCATGCATTTTGGTGAATTCTAATAACATTTAAAAATTCTCCTTTACGGTAATAAACGCTCTGTTGCCCACAATGATTCTATTGTTTCACGCTCTCGAATCAAATGTGCTTGGTCTCCATCCACCATCACTTCAGCAGCACGACCACGTGAATTGTAGTTTGAGCTCATGACAAACCCATAAGCTCCAGCGCCTAAAACGGCTAGATGATCATTTGCTTCAATCGCAAGTTCGCGTTCTTTACCTAAAAAGTCACCTGTCTCACAAATCGCACCGACAACATCCCAAACTTTTGCGTCTCGAGCCGCTGTCTGATCCACTTCCTGAATATCCATCCAAGCTTCATATAAAGACGGACGAATTAAGTCATTCATCGCCGCATCAACAATGGCGAAATTACGATGCGTGGTTGGTTTCAACAAATCAACTTTAGTCACCAATACGCCAGCATTGGCTGAAATGCTACGACCAGGCTCCATATACACTTTCATACCCAGCTTTTCTAAAGCAGGTTTCATAGCGTTGGCATATTCTGCAACAGTAGGAGGCACTTCGTCTTTATACCTAACACCTAAACCACCGCCGATGTCGATGTGTTTTAACTGAATTCCTAACGTTTTTAGGTGATCAATCATGCTAATCACACGATCAAGCGCATCTACGAAAGGTTGGGTTTCAGTCAATTGCGACCCAATATGGCAATCAATTCCGATTAAATCTAAGTTCGATAACGACGCTGCATATTGATAGGTTGCAAATACTGCATCAGATGGAATACCAAATTTATTCTCTTTCAATCCAGTTGAAATATAAGGATGTGTTTTCGCATCTACATCTGGATTTACCCGCAATGAGATGGGCGCTTGCTTGCCCAGTTCAGCAGCAACTTTTTGAATACGATCTAATTCTGCGTAAGATTCAACATTAAAACACGCGATTCCCACTTCAAGTGCTTTACGAATGTCAGCTTCTGTTTTTCCTAAACCTGAAAAAACAATCTTAGATGCATCACCACCTGCAGCCAAAACACGTGCAAGTTCACCGCCAGTTACGATGTCAAAACCAGAACCTAGCTTTGCCAGCACACTCAAAACTGCAATATTTGAGTTTGATTTCACTGCAAAACAAATTTGATGATCAATAAAGTTGAATGCACGATCCATATCCAAATAATGTTTTTCAAAAGATGCTTTTGAATATACATAAAGTGGTGTGCCGAATTGCTGCGCGAGTTGATCGAGTGAACATTGTTCCGCGTGCAAAACCCCATTGATCCGTGGAAAAGTCATGAATGTATCCTATCTTTGAAGCGTTTGAGAGAGTCTCATTAAAAAACTATTGAGTCTCAGAAATTTCTGAAGCTGCTTGCTGATCTATCAGGTTTGCAGCTTGCTTGTTACCGTCTTGCTCAGTTTGATTTTGTGGCTGAGGTTGAGATTCGGTCTTTTTGTGAAGTAAATATTGAGCACGTTTATCGTAATTAGGATCACTGGGTAATTGTAAGGCGCCTGTTTGCCCACAGCCCACCATCGAAGCCATCACCAATAGACTTAAGCAACCAATAACATTACGCATCCGACACTCTTTTTCTATAGAATTTTGAGAAGTATAACCTGATCATTCATTTGACCAAAGTGCTAAAACATAACAGATTCAATTCAAAAAAAAACGCCAGCAAATTGCTGACGTTTTATCAACGATATATTCAATTATTTCAGATTTTTATCCTTATAAAATCCAAAATAACCGATGAGTAAAATAATGAACCAAATTGGACTCACCATCAGTGCTTTCATCGTATCCGCTTCAAGAGATAAGATATAAATCATGCCAATAAAGAAGATAATAACGATCCAGCACGTAAACAATCCACCTGGTAATTTAAAGGTCGATTTAGCATGTAATTCTGGACGCGTCTTGTAATACACCATATAGCTCCAGATAATCATCAACCAAACACAAATAAATAAAATGGTTGATAATGTGGTTGCTAAAGTGAATGCTTCAACTGTATTTGGAACGAAATACTGCAAGGCAGCACCCGCCAACAAACATACTGTAGAAAAATAAAGTGCGTTCGCAGGCACAGCACGTCTATTTAATTTACCAAATGCTTTCGGACCCTGTTCATCACGTGAAAGACCAAAAAGCATTCGTGACGTTGAAAATACACCACTATTCATCGATGACATGACCGAAGACAAGACCACCAAATTCATGATAATCGCTGCTGCTGCAATTCCAGCCTGACTAAATAGGTTTACAAATGGACTAACCGCAGGATTAATTTGGTTCCATGGTGTAACAGACATAATGATGACTAATGACAGCACATAGAAAATAATGATTCGAATGGGAATTGAATTTACCGCTTTAGGTAAATTACGCTCTGGATCTTTGGTTTCAGCCGCTGTTGTCCCGACCAACTCAACGCCAACAAAAGCGAAAATAGCAATTTGAAAACCGGCTAAGAAACCTGTCAATCCTGTGGGGAACATTCCACCATGGCTCCACAAATGAGTAAATGAAGCCACTTCACCCACAGTCGATGTAAAACCAGTAAAGATCATCCAACAACCTACTGCGATTAAAACAACAATCGCAATGATTTTAATCATCGCAAACCAAAACTCTAACTCACCAAACAGACGAACAGTGAGGAGATTCAAACCTGTGATAAATAAAATAGCTGCCGTACTAATCATGACCCCTTCAACAGGCGTGAAAGGTAAACCATGATTAAAAAATTGTAGATAATAAATAATCGCGGATAAGTCTGCGATGCCAATAGTAATCCAGCATAACCAGTAGGTCCATCCAACAAAGTACCCAGCCCATGGTCCAATTAAATCGGTACTAAAATCGATGAACGACTTATATTGCAAATTTGAAAGTAATAACTCGCCAAGCGCGCGCATGACCAGAAAAACCATTAAACCAATAATCATGTAAATAAACAGTATCGATGGCCCTGCTAGACTAATTGTCTTTCCAGAACCCATGAACAATCCTGTTCCTATTGCACCTCCAATCGCGATTAACTGTAAATGGCGATTAGATAAACTGCGTTGTAACTCACCGTCTTCGGTAGGCGAATTTGTTATTTGATCCGACATTATTACATTCACCTTCTTTTCTAACTGGCCCAAATTAACTCAAAAACTGGGCATTTCAAAAAGAAAATTTGCACGATCTATATTTTCCTTTCACTTCTTAAAAATCATTCATTTTTCTTATATCAGGTATTGATTAAATATCATTCGAATTATATTTCATAAAGCCTTCATAAATAGATTGAATTATCACCACAAATATGTAAGAAATATTAGATTAATAATTTCACGAAGGGATATCGTGAAGATATCTAAAACAATGGCATAAGCCTTGCTTTATATAACATTTATAACAAACACTAAAATGATAAGGATGAACTATGCAAGAATTACAATCCATTATGGAAACATTAAGTGGCTGGGTATGGGGACCGTATATGCTGGTTCTTATTGTCGGAACTGGTGTATTTCTAACCTTTAGACTGCTGTTCTGGCAATTTCGAATGTTGCCTTTTGCGTTTAAACAAGTCTTTGGTAAACATCCAAATAAAAAAGATACGGGTGATATTTCTCAATTTGCATCATTAATGACCGCACTTTCTGCAACCATTGGAACAGGTAATATTGCGGGTGTTGCAACAGCTTGCGTGCTGGGTGGTCCAGGTGCCGTATTCTGGATGTGGATGACTGCTTTATTCGGTATGGCGACCAAATATGGTGAAGGTGTTTTGGCGGTTAAGTACCGAATTAAAAATGAAAAAGGTGAAATGTCAGGTGGTCCGATGTATTACATCGAACGCGGCTTAAAATGGAAATGGCTGGCGTTAATTTTTGCACTATTTGGTACTTTGGCTTCATTTGGTATTGGTAGCTCGGTACAGTCCAATACTGTTGCCTTAGCCGTACAAAACAGTATGGGTATTCAAACCTGGGTAACCGGACTCATTATTACCGCCTTATCTGCTTTGGTGATTTTGGGTGGTATTAAAACTATTTCTAAAGCGTCTTCTGTGATTGTTCCTGTAATGGCGGTTGGATATGTGGCTGGTGGTTTAATTATTATTTTCAATAATCTAGAATTGGTAGGCCCAGCTTTAAAAATGATCTTCACCTATGCTTTTACGGGTGAAGCTGCTGTAGGTGGCGCAATAGGTGCTGCAATTCGTTACGGTGTAGCACGTGGTGTATTTTCTAACGAAGCAGGTATGGGTTCTGCGCCTATTGCCGCTGCTGCTGCAAAAACCGACCACCCTGCTCGTCAAGGGTTAGTGTCGATGACGGGAACCTTTATTGATACGATTATCGTCTGCTCGATCACCGGTATTGTGTTGGTAATGGGCTATATCATGGCGGGTAATTCTTTCGGCGGCCAAACAGGTGCGGTATTAACCATTAGTGCATTTGATAAATTACTTCCGGGCGTTGGTGGCTGGATTGTGACCTTAGGTATTATTTTCTTTGCTTATTCGACCATTTTGGGTTGGAGTTATTATGGCGAAAAATGTTGTACCTATTTATTGGGTGAAAAGTATGTGCTTCTTTACCGTTTGATTTACATCGCCTCTGTATTTATCGGCTGTATTGCTACGCTTGATTTAGTCTGGCTATTTGCAGACACCTTCAACGGCCTAATGGCAGTACCGAACCTTATTGCGTTGCTCTTATTGTCAGGTGTGATCGCCAAAGAATCTAAAGACTTTATTGCACGACGTAAATCTGGTGAACTCTATTAATGTGTGAAAAGTTAATCTGTGAAGAATTAATTTGTGAAAATGGTGAAATGAATCTGTGAAGATGAGTTATTTCCAAATCCATTAAATCAATAAAAAGCCACTGATGTGGCTTTTTATATTTCTAAAATTCTCTTACGAAATTCATCTAAGTTAAACATATTATTTAAGTAAACCTAAGTTCAGCTAATCTAAATCAATCAGGACATAACTCAGCTAAGCTCAACGTCCTTAAGATGGCGTACCTGTCCAACCATCATCTTCAGCACTGTTATTCAAATGATCTGCTTCGATTTCTAATGCAAGTTCTAAAGACAATACAAAGAATAAAACACCATCGAGTCTCATATTGCCTTCATCATCTTCCAAATACTCACTCAGCTCTTGATAAGCCGGATCCGTTTCATCGAAAGGTATATCGATGTAAATATCACCCGAATATGTATCAACATAATCTTCTTGTTCAAGTCCCATACAAGGTTGATATGCGATTTCATGATCTTCAAGCCATGCAAGAACAATCGAACGGATCGGATCATCGCCTTGATCATTTTCCTCAAAATTTTCAAAATGTACGAACAGTACATCACGATTTTTTTCACGTGCGATCGCATCAATATGTTGCAGCGCTGGTTGCATATCGTGTTCCATTTTAATAAAAGCTTATCGCCATTATAGAGTGCATAATCTTTTTCAACAGCGTGACATTGAAATAAAACAAGCTTCAAAATGAGAATATTGATGTTTCAAATCTAAAGTCATGGTGTTCATTCATATTCACCGCTATGCTATTTCACAACTCTGTTCTCTTTGTTGCAAATATGGCTAAAGTTAAAACCGTTTATCGTTGTGAGCAATGTGGTGCAGATCATCCTAAATGGGGTGGTCAATGTACAGAATGTGGCGAATGGAATAGCTTAACTGAAGTGAGCTTAGCTCCTGCTGTCTCGCATCGAGCACAACCTAAAATGGGCGGCGGTTATGCAGGCCAAGCAGCAACTATTACAACACTCAATCAAGTTTCCGTTTCGCATGAAACGCGTTTAAACACAGGCATTGGAGAATTTGACCGTGTACTGGGCGGCGGCTTAGTCACGGGTTCAGTTGTGCTAATCGGCGGCGACCCAGGTATTGGTAAATCCACCATATTATTGCAAACCGCTTGTCATATGGCATCGGCCAAAAGTCATGCCCTCTATGTCACTGGTGAGGAATCTTTGTCTCAAGTAGCACTTCGTGCCCATCGCCTAGACTTACCGACTGATCAGCTAAAAGTGATGGCAGAGACATGTGTCGAACGGATTTGTGAAGTTCTTGCTCACGAACGTCCAGCGGTTGCTATTCTCGACTCGATTCAAACTTTATATACTGAAACCTTGCAATCAGCACCTGGCGGTGTTTCACAAATTCGTGAATCCGCAGCGCTATTAACCCGTTTTGCCAAAAATAGCGGTACAGCATTATTTTTAGTGGGTCATGTGACCAAAGAAGGTGCACTAGCAGGTCCACGTGTTCTTGAACATATGGTCGATTGTGTCCTCTATTTTGAAGGTCAATCAGATTCTCGTTATCGTATGATTCGAGCGGTTAAAAATCGTTTCGGTGCAGTCAATGAATTGGGCGTTTTTGGCATGACGGATAAAGGGCTGAAAGAGGTTTCAAACCCTTCTGCTATTTTTCTCAGTCGTTATGACGAAGCCATACCAGGTTCTGTAGTGATGATCAGCCGTGAAGGCACACGCCCCCTCTTGGTTGAAGTACAAGCCTTGGTTGATGATGCCCATGGACAACCGCGCCGCGTCGCGCTCGGTCTTGATCAAAACCGTTTAAACATGCTTCTTGCTGTCATGCATCGTCATGGTGGAGTGCAAACCTCAGGTCAAGATGTCTATGTCAATGTCGTGGGCGGGCTTAAAATTACGGAAACAGGTTCCGACTTAGCTGTCCTGCTGGCATGTGCCTCGAGCCTTCGTTCTAAAGCTTTGCCACAACAACTGGCTGTTTTTGGCGAAGTGGGCCTTTCAGGTGAGATCCGTCCTGTTCCCAATGGACAGGAACGCTTAAAAGAAGCCATTAAACATGGTTTCAAATATATTATTGTCCCTCGTGGTAATGCGCCACAAAAACAAGTCCCTGGTGTCACCATTATTTCAGTGGCACGTTTACATGAAGCCTTAACTGAAGCGATGGCACTCGCAGATGAACACTCATAGCACTCTATTATTGATCCCATTTCTTGGTCAAAAAGCAGAAAAATACACAATCACCAAAAAAAACTGACTATTTAGATTGAAATTTGGCATAAAAGACTGCATAAATAGAATGTTAAAATTCACTTTTTTATTAGGAATATTCGATGGAAGTTCGACAGCGTAGTTTGGTTGCAGGTATTTTAATGGCGACATTAATGGTCGCTCCTTTTGCAGAAGCAAAACGTGCCGGTGGCGGTAAAAGTCATGGTATGAGTCGTTCTGCTGCGCCAAGCCAATCTCAACAACCTCGTCAAGCTACTCCTGCCCAACAACCTGCTGCTCCAGCTACTGCACCACAGAAATCTGGTCCAGGCGTTGGTGGTATGGTCGCTGCTGGTGTTGCTGGTGCTGCTATTGGTGCTGTTGCAATGAATGCATTAGCTGATGATGCACCTGCTGCTAGCGAAGCAGTAGCTCAAGAAGCTGCTGTTGCAGAACAAGCGGAAGAAAAAGGCGGAATCCCAAGTTGGATTTGGTTATTAATCATTGCTGCTGCTGCATTCTTTATCTTCCGTAAATTCGGAGCAAAAAAAAAAGTAACCAATAGCAATAATCCGTTTGCACCGAATAACGCGGGTTCAACAACTGCGCCATTCGGTCAAACAGCAGCACCGCGTGCTCCTGTTTCAAATGACAACACCAATATTTTTGGTCAATCTGTCGCAGGCGGTGCTGCAGCAACTCAAGCACCATTTGGTGGCGCTTCTACTCAAAGTGGAAACCAACTCCCAGACGGTACTGAACCTGCTGTATTTTTGCGTGTTGCTCGTCAGCGCTTCAACCATATTCAGTCTATGAACACGGTAAGCAATATTGCTGAGATTAAACGCTACTTAACGCCTGATCTTTATCAGTCAATGTATAACGACATCATGACCAATCAAGATCAAGATGTTGCTGAGTTCTCGAACTTGAATGCGATGGTTGTCGATTCTGCAACTGAAAATAATCAGTATGTTGTGAGTGTCCGTTTTACAGGCACAGTAAGCGAAGATCTAAATAGCTTGCCACAACCTTTTGCTGAAATTTGGCATTTTGTTAAGCCGACTGGCTCAACTGAAGATTGGTTAGTTGCTGGTATTCAGCAAGATTAATCATTCTGTTAATACGAAAAAATCAGTGATCCGTCACTGATTTTTTTTGTTGAAAATTGAGTTTAGATACACATTTCTTGCACGTTACTTTATATGCATTTCCAGTTTTGATCGCAGCACTTCCAAAGATTCATCTTCGATAGAATTCCTATATAGCTTGACTGTATATCTTTCCTCTATTGAATCAAAAAGATAAATCACACTAATTAAATCATTCACTTAATACACTTCAAGTGAATTAAGAATTCGATCCAATTCATCACATTAGAACCAAAAATGATACTTCCTACAGCTCCATCGATCATTCATGAACAATTGTTGAATCATGATGATCTTAATTTCACCCAAATACATTTTCAAAACTATTAAAAGACACTCTCATTCCATTATTACTTAAAAATATTTAAGACGATCGAGATGTATATTTGTAATCTCATTAAATAGATTTCTTTCATAAGTCAAAAAATGATCATTAATTAGCAATAAATTGATTTAAAAAATCCCTTCTCCCTTTGGGAGAAGGTTAGGATGAGGGAATACTCAAGATGAATGTGTAATGTGAATAATGAGTTTTGAAAGAAATCTAATAAGCATCTTAGATTATCGTTTGAAGTGCAACACCATGTTGTTGGCATAATACCTGACTCGGACTTTTAAAGCCGAGTCTTTTTCTTGGACGTTGATTCAAACGTTGAGTGATTTCTGAAATATACTCATCCGTGTAATGATTTAAATCACCACCTTTCCTTATGTATTGTCTGATTAATCCATTGGTGTTTTCATTTGTACCTCGTTGCCAAGCACTGTAGGGATCTGCGAAATAACAATCCAAATCAAGTTCTTGAGCAATATGCTCATGCAAACTGAACTCTTTGCCATTGTCTGCAGTTATTGTTTTCAATTGGTCTTTGATGGGGGTGAGTAGATTGATGGTCGCTCTGCTTATGTCTTCAGCCTTACGTGTATTGCACTTTGTTAGCCAAAGATAGCCTGTTCTTCGATCTACAATTGAAACTAAAGATTGTTGATGATTTTTACCTACGATCGTATCTATCTCCAAGTCACCAAAGCGAGTCCGTTCCTCAACCTCATGCGGTCTTTCATGAATGCTTTTACGATGAGTGAGCTGACCGCGGGTTTCAGGAGAACCATATTTTCTCTTTCTTTGATTTCTGAAACGTAGGTTGTGGAAAAGCACGCCACCATTGCTTTTATTCTGTTTTATAAACCTGTAAATAGAATGCAGACTGACCGCTACGTGAGAAGCAATTTGTTCAGGGCTCCATTGTAGGTTTAGGTAAGAAATGACAAGCGCCCAAATATGAGATGGGATTCTTTTAGGATTGGAGCGATGACGTTTTAAAGCGACTTTATGTGCATGTTTAGCGAAGTAACCATTTCTAGCTTTATTTCGGGTGATTTCTCTAGAGATCGTTGCTGGTGAACGATTTAAACGCCAAGCGATATAGCGTTTGGAAAAACCTTCACGTAACAGGGTATAAATCTGATATCGTTCTTCTTGAGTAAGATGAGTATAGTTCATGATGCAACTTTGACTTTGGTCGGTCGGAAGCAAAATGCTATCTCATCTTGCTTCTTTCCAATAATTTAATCTCTGTTGCACTTCATTTAAGAATCTAAGCATAATAAAAAAGCCCTCATCAAAGGGCTTTTTAGAACAACATTTTTTATGGTTATTGAGACTAAAATTATTAATTCAAATCTAACTCATTCCAACCTAACTGCTTCTAACGTTGAGGCAATGGAATAAATTGAGAATCTGAATTTATAGATACTTTTCGTTCAGCCACAACAACCTCTACATCGAGCATACGGCCAGCACGAACAATTGAAATTTTAACTTTGCTGTTCGGTGCTTGTAAGGCTACATAATTCACTAAGTGTGAAACTGAGTTAATCTCAACATCATTGACTTTAACAATCTTGTCACCGACTTTTAACCCTGAAACTGCCGCAGGACCACCTTGGATCACATCACCCACGATAACCCCACTTTCACGAGGCTTTAGCACATCATCTTGAATTGGTTGAACCAAAGTAATCCCTAACCATCCTCGAATCACACGACCATCTTTAAGAATCGCATTCATGATTTGTTGGCATATTTTTGCAGGTATCGCAAAGCCTATACCCAAAGAGCCACCTGATTGCGAGAAGATCGCCGTATTCACACCGATTAAGTTACCAGCCACATCGATCAGTGCCCCACCCGAATTACCAGGATTAATCGCCGCATCGGTTTGAATAAAGTCTTCATATGTATTAATGCCTAAGTCTGAACGACCAGTTGCAGAAATAATCCCTTGAGTCACCGTTTGTCCCACACCAAATGGATTACCAATCGCCAGAACAACATCGCCGACCTCATTACCACTCAATTTAAATGGCAATACTGGCAGCTTATCAAGCTCAATTTTGATCACCGCCAAATCTGTTTCTGGGTCAGTACCAATCACTTTTGCTTCTGCGCGACGACCATCATGCAAAGCCACAACAATTTTATCTGCCTGAGCAATCACATGATTGTTGGTTAAAATATATCCATCTGGACGAACAATTACACCCGATCCTAAGCTATTTTCATTAGGCCCTTGGTTTGAGTATTCAGGAAGTTGATTACCAAAAAACTCACGAAATACAGGGTCATTCATCAATGGGTGTTCAATCTGCTTCACTTTTTGCGTGGTAAAAATATTGACCACTGCTGGCGCCGCGACCTTAACTGCACCGCTGTAGGACACAACCCCACCTGAACGAGAAGTGTCGACCAAGGATTCAACTTTTTCTGCTGGCATTTTCACGCCATCAGAAGCGACTTGAACTTTCGGCTGATGATACCTCTGCCATGCAAAAAAACTAATAATGACAATGATGAGCAACACCCATGGTAACCATGTAAAGGACCGACGCACTTGATCTACCTCTAAGAATTATTTAATTTATTGATGCCTAAGCATTTTATCGCTTTATATTCTAATCAAAATTTTTATATATAGATAAATTTATGAAAAGACTTTTGTTCAGCTTTAGTTACTTTAAAAAATATGTTTTGATTTAACCCAGATTATATTTTGAGAATATCATGGCAACTCTAACAGACATCATTCAATGGTGCGATCAAACGCTTAAATCTCATGAATTTAAAGACTACGCACCAAATGGTTTACAAATTGAAGGGAAAGCCGAAGTCAACAAAATCCTTTGTGCGGTCACAGCTTCACAAACAGCAATAGATGCAGCCATTGAATATGGAGCAGATTTGTTATTGGTTCATCACGGCTATTTTTGGAAAGGTGAAGCTTATCCAATTACAGGAATGCGTGGAAAACGAATCAAAAGCCTCATCAAAAATGATATTTCACTCGTCGGCTACCACCTGCCTTTGGACAGCCACCCAACTTTAGGCAACAATACTGCTATTGCTGACCTCCTTGATTTAGAAAATATTGAAGCGCTTGATCCGAGTGAACGTCATCCTATTGGCAACATCGGTTATTTAAAACAAGCAATGACTCCTGAAGATTTCAAAACATTCGTGTCCAAACAACTGGGTTTTGAAGCTATTCATTTACCCGCGGACAAAACCTCAATTCATAAGGTCGGTTTTTGTACAGGTGGTGCGCAAGATTTCATTGCTAAAGCTGCTGCACAAAATTGTGATGCCTATATTTCAGGCGAAGTGAGTGAACGAACCTTTTATGAAGCTGCGGAACTGAATGTACATTATTATGCTTGCGGCCATCATGCGACGGAAAGATATGGTGTACAACGCTTATCAAAAGCTATTTCAGAACAATTTAATGTCGAATTCAGTTATTTCGAACTGAATAACCCGATTTAAAAGCTTGAGTCTTCGTTCAGATATTCTTTATACGTATAACTTGAGGCTTTATTCTGTATTGTTATTTATAAGCAATGCGCAATTGTCCCTCAGAATCTATTACAATAAAGCGACTTAATGTCAAAACCCAGCAAAATGCAAGGAATTGAAAAATGACAACGATTACTTTACCCGCTTTACCATATGGTTATGAAGATCTTGCTCCACACATCAGCAAAGAAACTCTAGAGTTTCACCATGACAAACACCACAATACTTATGTTGTTAACTTAAACAACCTTATTGCTGGTACAGATTTAGAAGGTAAAACTTTAGAAGAAATCATCACAGCGGTCGCTGGCGATGCATCTAAAGCGGGCGTATTCAACAACGCTGCTCAAGTTTGGAACCACACGTTCTACTGGAACTGTATGGCTAAAAACGGTGGCGGTAAAGCGACTGGTCCTTTAGCAGCTAAAATTGATGAAGCTTTTGGCTCATACGAGAAATTTGCTGAAGAATTTGCTGCTGCTGCAACAACTCAGTTCGGTTCTGGTTGGGCTTGGTTGGTTGCTGATGAAGTAAATGGTAACTTATCTATTCTAAAAACAGCCAATGCTGATACTCCACTTGCACATGGTAAAGTTGCAGTACTTACAATTGACGTTTGGGAACATGCTTACTACATCGATTTCCGTAACGCTCGTCCTGCATACATCAAAACTTTCCTAGAAAGCCTTGTAAACTGGGATTATGCAAACGCTAAATACGCTGGTCAAGAAGCTGGCGTTGAAAAATAAGATTTTCTAAACCCTTATTTTTAGTTTAAAAAATCGCCCGTTAAGGGCGATTTTTTTGTTTTTAGCCGCTTTCTGAATATTTATAAAGCAATCGCACAGTTTCTTTCGATTAAGCTGTTGACCTTATTTGTTTTCATCTCTAAAATCCGCTTCAGATTCTCCAATAGCTCAGTCGGTAGAGCGACGGACTGTTAATCCGCAGGTCCCTGGTTCGAGCCCAGGTTGGAGAGCCATCTATTCTTCCATAGCTCAGTTGGTAGAGCGACGGACTGTTAATCCGCAGGTCCCTGGTTCGAGCCCAGGTGGAAGAGCCAGATTCTAAAAAAGTCCATTCATGATGAAATGGGCTTTTTTTATGTCTGCGTTTTAGTCTCTACCTCTTTACGGTTAACTGGTGCAACAAAGAGCTGCAAGTAAACACAATGATCAAACACTTTGCTCTTAAATTATTGATCTATTAAATTATTCAAATAACGCTCATTAACCTTAGCCTTAAATATTCCCAATTTCATAGATCATGAAGTCCATCTTTTTAAATATTTGAATAGTTCCTAGATGCCTATAGCTTTTAGATTCCATTAAAGAGTGAGAAGGAAATCCTAATCAAAGTTCAAATCGAGGCTTTCACTTAATTTTATGGTTCATTTTAAGAATTTAATTGATCAGAATACGATTAACTCCAAGTCTCAAATTATCTTAAAACCCCTGCAGCTCAGATCAAATTAAAGATTTGAATCATATCCAAACATCAAATAAACCGCATTTAGATTACTTTTAAAACACTTAATTCATTTTTCTGATCTTTTTCAGTTTATAGGCTTGACCAACTAACGTTTGAGCCATAGAATGCGTACCAGATTCTCCAATAGCTCAGTCGGTAGAGCGACGGACTGTTAATCCGCAGGTCCCTGGTTCGAGCCCAGGTTGGAGAGCCAAATACTAAAAAGCCCACTCATTATGAAGTGGGCTTTTTCTTATCTCGACTTTTAAGATTATCGTACGTGCTAGATTCCAGCCAAATCACTTTTCTCATTATCGGCAGTATTGCCTTACTTGCACTACTGACGATTTTTCTACAGCAGTATTTCAATCCAAAACAACGTTACTTCTCTAAAAAAGTGATTACCGCTTTTGAAAGTAAAATGTTTTTTCGCTTGAAAGAAGCTTTTCCACAACATCACGTTTTGGCACAGGTGGCGTTTAGTGCTTTGATCACCAATAGCAACCTGAAAATTCGTGCCCGATTCAATCGAAAAGTGACAGACTTTGTTTTACTGGATAAGCGTTTAAACGTGGTGATGATCATCGAATTGGATGATCCGAGTCATATTGGCAAGGAAGTAGTAGATGCACAACGTGATGCCATGCTCTATGAGGCAGGATATCGCGTTAAACGCTATATTGAGATTCCAACTGTGGAAACATTAAAAAAAGACATTCCTTAATTCAAAACTCAAAACTCAAAACTCAAAACTCAAAACTCAAAACTCAAAACTCAAAACTCAAAACTCAAAACTCAAAACTCAAAATAGAATAATAATTATTAGATCTCTTTCAAAAGTCGAAAAATGATCATTGGGTGGCCATAAATTGATACGTAAAAATACCTTCTCCCTTTGGGAGAAGGTTAGGATGAGGGAATATTAATAATGAGTGTATTGAGTGAATAATGACTTTTGAAAGAAGTCTATTGAGGAGTCTGTTCTGCAGATTCAACCTGTTTAAGTTTTTCCGCTTGAGCCTTCGCTTCAATGCGTTGAGCTTGTTCAGCACGAATACGATCATATTCAGCTTTATTTTTTGCATCACTTTTGACCGCAAAAAAAGCAATCACAATGATCAAAACAGGAATCAAAGGTCCCAAGCAAATTAATAGGATTAATTTTGGAGTTAGTTTTTTGGGTAGATTTGACATATTTCGACCTGAACTCTGACTAAATGATTGCGCGGGCAATATAGCAGAATTCAGCCCTTAAAATATACTTTTACAGTTGTAGGTGTTGAAAGCCACATTGATTAACGACATGCCTTATCTATGCGTATGTACTGACATAATGATGCCAAATCCCGCCATTAAGGTAATCACGGCCGTTCCGCCATAACTCATAAAGGGTAAGGGATCACCAGTCACTGGAAAAATACCACTGACCATGCCTGAATTTACGGATACAAAAAAGAAGAATGACAATGCTAATGTTGCGACCAAAATACGACCAAAATTATGAAATGAATGCAGCGAAATATGTAATGAACGAATAATGATTGCACCGTACAAAAGAAACAGTATAAACACACCGAGCAACCCAAATTCCTCTGCATAAGTCGACATAATAAAGTCTGTATGATGCTCAGGCAGAAAGCCATGATGGGATTGGGTTCCATTCAAGTATCCCTTCCCCGTCAAGCCTCCAGATCCAATTGCGATTTTAGACTGTGTAATATTCCAGCCTGCGCCCAATGCATCAGATTCAGGATCAAATAAAGTCAAAATACGCTTCTGCTGGTAACTGTGTAAAACAAACATCCACACAAGCGGCATAAGCGCGACCACAAAAGCGAATGCCCCCACAATATATGCCCATGACATGCCACTCAAGAACAACACAAAGATTCCACTGACCACAATCAGAATACCGGCACCAAGATCAGGCTGAAGTACAATCAACACCAAAGGACAAAACATCAAGGCCAGTGAAATAACGATATGTTTAAATTTGGGTGGTAATGCCGTTCTGGTTACATACCAAGTGATCATTAATGGAATTGAAAACTTCATGAGCTCGCTGGGCTGCATACTGCCAAAACCAGGGATCGAAATCCAGCGCTTTGCACCCAGTCTAGAATCTCCGATCAGTAAGACCAAAGCCAATAGCAATACGCCCAAACCATATAAATAAGGACTAGCCGCCTGATACACCTTGGGCGGAATTTGTGCACAGATGAACAAAACAATAAACCCTATCATAAAGCTCATACTCTGCTTACCGACCATCATCCAATTTTCGGCAGAAGCACTGTATAAAACGACCAATCCTAAACAAGCATTTAAAATGAGTAATCCTAGTAACCACGGATCAATATGGATTTTCATCCAAAATGACGAGCGATAATTCAGACTTAATCCATCACGAATCGATTGTCTTAAAAATTTATTTTGCGGCTGTGGATTCATGAGATTATCTAGATCTATTGGGTATTAAAAGCAGCCCTAGGGTAAGTATGAGTTTAGTATTTTTTTAAACATCTTATTCTAATTCTGTGTTTGTTAAATTGCATCTATTCAAATCAATTTTCTCTGATTTAAATGAATAAGAAATCTTATATACCTCACAGTTTCCTTCTAATTTAAATGCTTTTTAAAAAATTAAACGCTCAAAAGAAATGCAAAAAAATAAAGGAGCATTCAGCTCCTTTATTTATAATGACGAAAATGAATCACTACTTCATCAAGAGATCAATTTTTCCAACCAACTCATTTATATTTTTAGAAACGATAGTTGAATGCGTTTCACCTGGTTTGCTAATCAACTCTACATTTGATCCGACAGAAGACATTTTAGCTACTAAATTTTGAGTTATTGCAAAAGGAACCGTTGTATCGGCCTCACCCTGAAAAATATATACTTTTTTATCTAATTTCCTTTGGGCTGGATTATTATTCACAAGATAAGCCTGAACGTCAGGATCCGTTTGATAATCTGCTTGTAATGCTTGGTAGGCACTGAACTGCCCTGCATTTTCAGCTAACGTTTTCTGAATATCAGCACCAAACTTTTGTCCTAATTCAGGTGAACATAGTGTTTCTGCCTGTTTAGCAAGATCAATCTTACTTGTAATAAATGTTTGATTATAATTAAAATTCGGTTTTTCTGCTTTAATCCCAGAACTGGTAATAGCCGCATAGGTATATAAAGTCGCTGCAACTTGCACCGCTGTACCTAAGGTCTCAGGCTTGGTCGCAAGTTGATTTGCTGCCCCCATTCCAAAATCCAAGGTTTCTTTTAAATACGATGCCGGAGCAATAGCGACAGCACCTTTATAATTAAATCCACTGAGTGCTTGATTAAACTCAGCTGCTGCAAGCGCCGCATGCCCACCTTGTGACCAACCAATAACGCTCCAATCTTTTGAAAGATTAAAGTAGTTTTTATTTACTTCTGTCAAAGCAAAAAGTATAGATTGAGCAGCACTTTTCAAATGCAGATAAGGATGAGCGACATTATCATTACCCAAACCTTCGTAATCTGGAGCGACAACAGCATAGCCCTTTTTCACTAGTTCCAAAATTAAGTTTTTTTCTACGCCAACCAGTGCATTTCGAGAAGGTGCACATTGATCAGCGGCTCCTGTCGTGCCATGTGCCCATACCACAACAGGCCAACCTCCAATGGGTGCATTACCTTTCGGTATAAAGACCAAAGTGGTTGCCTCAATTGCTTTATTCAAAACACTTGGCATTTGATAACTGAAAACATCATGGACGTTTACAACTGAGCTTACATCTGCATCAACATTAAAGACTTTTTTAGGTGACAGTGAAGAATACTCATCGTTGTTATTATCGCTACCACAACCAGAGATGAATATTACCGTTGAAAACATCGTTACAAATATCGACTTTTTATAGGTCATTTTCATTTTTAATTCCCTTCTCATTGTTTTATTTTGCTCTTCTTGAGCTTCATTCAATAGAACATAAAAAAAAGCATCTGACTAGGATGCTTTTTATTAATCTTTAGTTTTTTTCTTATTCTATAAAAGTTATATAAAAGCTAAAAATATTCCTAAAAATATCATTATACCAATCCAACGGTTATGTCTAAACGCCCAGAAACAGCGTTGAGGATCTTTATCTTTGGTTTTGTTCCATTGGAATATAAAATCTAGACTAATCGCAAGTAAAGCAATCAAACCAAATGGAATAAGGAGATCCTCAAGCATTAACGCAGCGCCTATCAATAAAACAGTCGAAGCCTGCAGGAGAGCAATAATTTGAATATCGTATTTGCCAAATAAAATTGCTGTCGATTTAACGCCGATTTTTAAATCATATTCACGATCTGTAATTGCATATTGAGTATCATAAGCCACAGTCCAAGCCAAATTTCCAAAGTATAATAACCAACAGGTTAGATTCGGCTCAACTCCCACTGCGGTATATGCCATCGGAATTGACCATGAAAAGGCAGCCCCTAAAAACACTTGTGGCAAATGCGTATAGCGTTTCATAAAAGGATAAATAAAGGCCAGAAACAAAGCCCCAAAAGACCAATAAAAGGTTTCAATGGGTAAGAACAAGAGCATCGAGGCACTCGCAGCCACCAATACTAAAAAGACGTAAATCGCTTCACGTCCTCGGATCACACCCGTTGCCAATGGCCTGTTTTTCGTTCGCTCTACTGCACCATCCACTTTTCGATCAGCAAAATCATTAATCGCACAACCTGCAGCACGCATGAAAATGGTGCCCAAAATCATCGGAATCAAAACTGCGATACTTGGCGTCCCCTGATTGGCAATCCACAATGCCCACATCGTCGGCCAAAAGACCAATTCAGTCCCAATCGGCTTATCAAAACGACACAAATAATAATATGCACTTAAACGTTCACGCAAAGTAATCTGCTGACCTATCGACATACCCATCCTTTAACTTTCTATTCAATTATTGACTTGGATAAATTTTTCAAATTCAATAAGAAAGGTCTCTTGAACGATAAATTTACAACCGTGCCAAGTATAACAGCTCTGACGTGTCCAACCATCGTGTAAGCGTATGACACGGCGCTCACACAAGGGAGTTGTTCTTTCGAATAAAAATAATCCAATCGGTTTTTTACCAATGTGCTGAAATATTCTCGCTCTCTTTTGCAGACTGAGAATAGGAAATATACTCTTGGCTTTGACCCATGGTTTTTGTTCACAACCGTACAGGAAACTTTCTCGGACCCAAGATGTATGATGGGCTGGCATCTGCATCCACGTCGCATCATTAAAGTTTAGACGATGAAATCCCTCACTTAGCGGTTCTACTGCAAACTGACCACCTGCCAAGTCGGTTAATTGCTGTGTTAAAGATCCATCTGCAAATAACCAATCAAGCAGTTCAACGGGTATCTGATGGTGATGTTGTCTATATTTTTTTGAATTTACTCTAGATCGCATATCTAAGCCTTAACCAACACACTATTCTTACTTAACATTGCTCTCACTTAACATTGATCTTACTCAAATTTGCTCTTACTTAAGATTGTTCTTACTTAACATTGCTCTTACTTAAGATTGTTCTTACTTAATGCTATTCTCACTAGACATTCAAAATTATACCTGACGATAAAATGCAATGAGGAAATACTTTGACATTATTCTTAATCATCAATATTTCATTTCGTACTTCATAATCAATTTAAAATATGAGAAATAAAAAATTATCATTGCGAATTATCGTGCAATATTTATTGATATTATTTTTCACGCTTACGAGCTTAACAACGCATTCTAAGAAAATCGCGTTGAGTTTTGATGATGGCCTAAATCCTCAATTCAAATCACAAGCCTTGATCATTAATCAAAATATTTTAGATCAACTCAAAAAACATCAAATTCAAACCATTATTTTCCCTAGCCTGATTAAAATTGGGGATTACCAAGGTAAACAAATCATTGAAAAATGGGGTAAATCTGGACATATCATTGGCAATCATAGCGCCCTACATCAGAATTTAAATCATGCTAATGTATCTGTTTCAAGCTATATTCAAAGCATTCGTGATGCTGAAACCATACTTAAGACTCTCACAAATTTTCAACTCATTTATCGTTATCCCTTTTTAAAAGAAGGTGACACGCTGGATAAACGAGATCAGGTAAGACACTGGCTGATTCAAAATAACTATCAAAATGGAGGCGTCAGTATAGATGCCAGCGATTGGTTTTATAATCTAAAATTTCAACAATATAGTCAGATTAAGTCATCGGATAAAATTCAACGATTAAAAAAAGCTTATCTTTCCCACCTTTTAAATCGTGCTGAATACTATGAGCAACTGGCAATTAAAACCCTACAAAGATCGCCTAAACATGTTTTATTACTGCATGTAAATCAAATCAATGCTGCCTTTTTAGATGAAGTTATTCAAAATTTTCAAAACAATGGCTGGACAATGATCTCTGCGAAAGAGGCTTTTCAAGATCCCCTTTATCAACAATTTAGTCAAAATATACCCGCAGGAGAAAGTATCATTTGGTCTATCGCAAAAAGCCAAGGACTAGAAAACTTACGCTACCCAGCAGAAGATGCGCCATATGAGATAGAAAATATACAAAACTTTGGTCTTGATTAAAAAGCTGAAAACTTCTAAAAATATTCATTACTTTGAAATCTTTGTCAGTTTTAAATATTGAGCATTTCTTAAGATTGATCATTACAAGACACGGATCATGACTAGACATGGATCATTTAAATATGAGCAGTATCGAAGTTTTAGTATTGGAACAAAGCTTAAGCATTGTCAGTTTTGGCAATCACTTCAAACTTACCTTGTGCCGTTTTAATCAGAACTAAACCTTCAGCACTAATATAAAAACTTTTCGGATAATCAAAATTCAATGCCAGTTCAGGATTTTTAAGCTCTAAAAATTCAGCCTGTTTATACCCTTCTACGGTACGTCCGACTTCCATATAACTCACTTCAGAAAAATTGAGCTTAAAGCCTTTTTCTTGATCTTGAGGATCGATCCAAGGGAAAAATCCAGTTTGTTTTTTTCGTGGTTTAGCCATGACAACTCAATAAACTTAGTAATGATCTATATTAACCCAAGAATAAGAAAACCCGCGACTAGCGCGGGTTTTTATCACTTAAATTCTTTACAGAATTACAAGCTGTAGTACATATCAAATTCAACTGGATGCGTTGTTGTATTTAAACGACGAACTTCTTCAGTTTTCACTTCAATATAGGCATCAAGCATGTCTTTAGTGAATACACCACCTTTAAGAAGGTAGTCATGATCCGCTTGAAGCGCTTCAAGAGCCATATCTAAACTATGTGCCACTGTTGGGATTTTAGCTTCTTCTTCAGGCGGAAGATCATATAAATTCTTGTCAGCAGCTTCACCTGGGTGGATCTTGTTTAGGATACCGTCAAGACCAGCCATCAACAATGCCGCGAAACCTAAATACGGGTTCATCATTGGATCAGGGAAACGTGCTTCAATACGCTTACCTTTCGGGCTAGACACGTAAGGAATACGGATAGAAGCAGAACGGTTACGCGCTGAATAAGCCAACATAATCGGTGCTTCATAATGTGGTACTAAACGCTTGTACGAGTTTGTAGATGGGTTCGTAATCGCATTCAATGAGCGTGCATGTTTAATCACACCGCCGATGAAATACAATGCCATTTCTGACAAACCTGCATATTCATCACCAGCAAACAAGTTCTTGCCGTCTTTAGCGATCGACATATGAACGTGCATACCTGAACCATTATCGCCAACCATTGGTTTAGGCATAAAGGTTGCAGTTTTAGCATATTGATGCGCAACGTTCCAAACAGCATATTTAAACTGTTGTACTTCGTCCGCTTTGCGAACCATTGTATTGAAACTTACACCAATTTCTAACTGGCAAGATGCAACTTCATGGTGATGTACTTCTACACGGCCTGGCCCCATGATGTCTTCAATTTTCGCACACATTTCTGCACGCATATCATGAGAAGAGTCAACTGGAGGAACTGGGAAATAACCACCTTTAACACGTGGGCGATGACCAGAGTTACCGCCTTCGTAATCTTTATTGGTTGACCAAGCAGCTTCTTCAGCAATCAATGTATGGCGCGCGCCAGACATATCGATTTCCCATTTTACTTCGTCAAAAACGAAGAATTCTGGTTCAGGACCGAAGAATGCAGTATCACCAATACCTGTAGATTTCAAATATTCTTCTGCACGGCGAGCAATCGAACGTGGGTCACGGTCATAACCTTGACCAGTAGATGGTTCGATAACGTCACAAGTCACAACAACAGTTGCTTCAGCAAAGAACGGGTCTAAAAAGCCTGTTTCTGCATCTGGACGCAAAATCATGTCAGACGCTTCAATGCCTTTCCAACCAGTGATTGAAGAACCATCGAACATTTTGCCATCTTCAAATGTATCTTCATCGACTGTATCAGCAGGATAAGTTACATGCTGTTCTTTACCCTTAGTGTCAGTAAAGCGAAAATCGACCCACTTTGCGCCACTTTCTTGTATGAGTTGAAGGACTTTGTTCGCCATGCTCATTTTGCTCCAATGAATTTTTTGTTGCACTAATCGTGCGTGTTAGAAGTTAGTAGATATTAAGCAATTCTCATACCAACTTTAATAAATCAATCTAAAAACCTGAAATCCTTATAAGAATGGCGGCATAGATCATCTACTTCATGGCATATTATACTGGCTATGAGGCAAAATGCACCATATTCAAACACTCAACTAAGTTATAATTTTATCATCAGTTTATTCGCACCAAATAAGTGCAAAATCAAATATTTAATTTTATATATTCCTTTAAAACATGTAATGTTTGTTCGAAATTCATACGATATTTATACTTTTTGTTAATACTTAAGGATCATAATGATTAAATAAATCAAATGATTGAATCATACAAATACTTATCTATTACAAATTCAATATTCCATATATGACAAAGTTCAAAATATCAGCCGCTTTAAGCTTATAGATGCACTAATAGAGGGAGGTCTCTATAATTACAAGGCAAGTGATATTCAGTACCAGTAAAGAAACTTTGAATTTTAGTTTCGTTCAAAATTTTATCTTTTTTTTACTGCCTTTTAAATTTTTTATATTTTCTTCAAGTCCTGTTATTTAATGCTAAAACAAACCAGCACTATAAAATTTTTAATCCTCCATTCAAGAGTAGATTAAAACAACATTTCTCTTGACTACAAAGCAAATTACATCAATTTTCGCATCATTATTAAACCGTTAAATTACTGATAAATTCTTTTTTTGTATCAAATTTTAATTTAATTTAATTTAATATTTACTTTAGCAATACTTTCCAATAAATTATTAAACATAAATCCTAAAACAGCTTTCTTTAATCATAAATAATGTTCAAATATTTTGTTTTAATCATTTCAAGCCTGATTATACTCTTCATCATTCTTTATGTTTTCCGCCCAAGCAGCGAAACTAAAGCAGAGCATACGGCCTCATCTACCCTAGACAATCTTCAAAATTTAAAGGTTGCAAGTCTGGCATCGCCTACAAAAAATACGACAACTCATAAATCGAGTAGTGATGATCATACGGATCCAGATGAGGATCTTGATGGTTTACCCGATCATATTCAAAATTATATCAAAAAAGAGTTTCAGAACTCCTTAGCATTACAAGCTGGAATGACGAATCTTGCACGTGCTTGGAATGCAACTCTGAAAGGAAATTTGGATAGGGACAGTGCAAAAATGATTGCAAATGACATTTCAGCAAATATCGCCTGCTTATTCAGTCCAAATGTTCTCGAAAAAAGTAATAAAAACTTCGAACAAATGCAAAAAGCCATCACAGATACAAGAGCAGAGTTACTCAGTTCCTCAAAAAACACCCAAGCTTATATTGAATTCAATGAATTAATAAATGGACAATATTTCCCAGATCAAGGAGAGAACAACTGTACAAAACAAGTAAATGAAGCTCCATATTAATATACCTCTAAAGGACAATAACAATGAAAAAGACTTTGCTTTTTATAATAATTTCGATTTTATCAGTAGAAATTTATGCACAAAACTCAGACGCCACATCTGATAAAAATAATACATCTGTTGTTTTCATCAATGGCATAAACAATACATTTGATGATGCTACGATGAGCCAAATAGCACTCAAAAATGTAATTAAACAACAACGTCAAAACTACACGGTTAACCTCGCTTTTAATAAAAAAGAAGGATTTCTCAAAGACATTAAACAGGTTGTGAGTCAAAAATTTAAACTTGAAGACAATCGTCAATTCTGGAAAATTATCGATAATTTTGGAGATATCCAAAATGCGAGTTTGATTGGTCAGGAAACCTACCAGAAATACGTAGATGAACTTAAAAACGATAAAAACTTACTTCCAGAAATCGAAGACCATCTTAAACAGTATGACCAAGATATCGTAGATGGAAAGAAAGTGGTTTTAGTTCCACATTCACAAGGCAATTTCTATGCAAATGCCAGTATGAATCTCATGTTAGCCAATTCTAAACGCGCCCGTAATCAGTTATTCACTGTGGGATTAGCATCTCCAGCGGATCGTTTATTGCCTAATTCGAGCTATATCACGTCTTCAAATGATATGCTCATCAATTCGGTTAGATTAGTTTCTCCATCCACTTTAAAGTCAAATATCCGTATTCCATTTTCTTTATATGATGTCGTCGGTCATAGTTTTAATGACACCTATTTGCGTAAAGGAGACGGTCAAAAAGCGGTTTTGAAAAATATTATCACTTATGGTGATGCCTCTTAGTTAATGCTGATAGCGCTTAATTAATGGTAATGAGTTTTAATTCTGGAATTAATCAAAATACCGGAAAAACTCAAAGTCTAAAATCATTCGTGTATTGATTATTCAACCCGTTGAAATAATCCATTAACTGATTTTAAAGAAGTGAAAAATATCAAAAACTTTCTGATATTATAGCCTGCACCTTGCAGGCTTTTTAAATTCTGCAACTTCATGAAAATACTGAATGCGAGTAATTTTAAACAGTTAGTAAGTTTCGACATATAAAATCAAGAGGTTAAGCCTGAAATGCTTTTAATGATAGAAAAAAATCATTTCCATTCTATATAGTTCGTTACAGTTTTTATTAATCACCTAAGACACTGAAAAATAATAATAACAGTTCATATTAGTTCGCGAACCTCCTATCCAATCCCTCTACAAAACGGGTAATATAACGGGTAACGCTCCTTTTGATCCTTGTTACCCGTTATGACCTCGATAAAACTATCAGACGCAAAGATTAAAACTCTTAAGCCTAAAGATAAGGTGTACCGAATTCTTGATGGTGATCGTTTATATATTGAGGTTCGCCCAAGCGGTGCAAAATTTTGGCGCTTTAAATTTGTGATAAATGGGAAAGAGTCATCGATGAGTCTTGGTGAGTATCCTGCCTTCGGATTAGCGGATGCTCGATCTCTACGTGATGAGGCAAAAGCTAAACTTGCAAAAGGAATTCATCCCGTTCAAGAAAAAAGAGATATTAAAAAGGCACTGAACAATAAAATTAAAAATACCTTTAATGTTGTGGCCAATGAGTACCTGATGGAGCGCTTATCCAGTAAGTCAGAACAATATCAAAATCAATTTAAGGCCAGTTTGGAAAAAGATATTTTACCAATTATTGGTGAAAAAGATGTGCGTGAAGTTTCATCCGCAGATGTGCTAATAATCATTAGAAACACTGTTCAGCGAGTTAAAGGGCAAAAAAATAGAGGTACAGGTGAAGTTACTGCAATTCAAAATCGTAAATTCATTGGTGCTGTAATGCGATTCGCTATTGCAACCCTGAGAGCTGAAAACGACCCTACTTACGCTGTTAGAGAAGTCATTTCAAGACCTGATGTATCTCATGCTAGATCGATCTCAAAAGAAGAAAAGCGAAAAGTCCGAATAAGTTTAGATACATACAGAGGTTCTGAAACAGTCAAAAATGCAGGATTTATACTTTTATATACAATGTTGCGCTCAATTGAGATTCGACGAATGGAATGGGAATGGGTTGATTTTGATGATCGTGTAATAACTTTCCCTAAGTCGGCAATGAAAAAAAATAGGGTCCACAGCCTACCAATGTCGAATCAAGTATTTAATATATTAAAAGCTCAACAATTAAACTCAGGTGATTATAAATTAGTTTTCCCTGGTGTTTATAAACGTCATGAAATGCTCAATCAAATGACACTTAATCGAATGCTTGAATATATTGGATTAAAAAATGTGACAGCTCATGATTTTCGAGCTACAGCGTCCACTCTGCTTAATGAAAAAGGCTATGATGAAAATTGGATTGAAGCTCAATTAGCTCACGCTGACGAAAACAAAACTAGAGCTTCGTATAATCATGCTAAATATCTAGATGATCGCAAGCAAATGCTTCAGGATTGGGCTGATATTGTTGATGGGTGGAAAGAATAAAAATGAAACTCTGGGTGTTTTTTATATTTAATTCACATTGAAACAGGAATGTTCATCATGTGCTCAAACTACGAATTTCCATCAAAGAAAAGACTATCCCTTTTAGATATACATGAATCACAACTCAATCTAGATTTTAAGCAACACGTATACCCATTGTATGACGCACCTATAATGATGAACGGTGCGGATCAGTTTGAGTTAGATGTAGGGAAATTTGGTTTGCTCCCACACTGGTCAAAAGAATTAAAGTTTGGTCGACATACATATAATGGCCGGACAGAAACCATCGCAGAGAAACCATCTTTTAGAAGTGCATGGAAAAATGACAAATTCTGTTTAGTGCCAGTTCAAGAATTCTATGAGCCCAAATATATTGATGGCAAACCACAATGGTATGGAATATCACGTAAAGATGAACAGCCTTTTACTGTTGCAGCTATTTATGATGATGCGGTTATCAATGGTCAGAATATTAGATCCTTCAGCATGCTTACGATTAATGCTGAACATCACCCTTTCATGAAGCAGTTTCATGGTCCTGATGATGAAAAAAGATCAATCATTGTGGTACCCGAAAAATACAGGAAAGATTGGCTTACTATTTCTCATGTTGATGCTCATGAACTTTTTTTTGAAATGGATGATGAATATAAAACAGCACTTCATGACCGCTCGTCGGTAAATAAAAATCAAAACTCTTTGTTCTAAAGGCTTGGCATATATCATCGAAAATTACGAATAGCATTTAAATTAACTGACTATTAGAATCCTGATTGTGTTACACAATCAAAGGGGGTTTTATGGAAGTCAAGAAAACATATGGCGGTAAACGCGAGGGCGCCGGTCGTAAACCTATTTACGATGAGCCGACTACGGTTATGCGCGTACCAAAATCTAAAGTCATAGATATAAAAGATTTTTTGAAGTCTGATGATAGAACATCTGATGTTTCAGATTTTAAACTCGTTGATCCTGTCACAAAAGCATCTATTCCACTTGCAACAGAACGAGTCAAAGCAGGCTTCCCCTCACCCGCCCAAGACTATATTGATAAAAATATCGACTTAAATGAGTTTCTTATCACTAATCACAATTCAACTTTCATGGTGCGTGTAGATTCACTATCAATGTTAAACGCGGGCTTGGATGTCGGTGACTATCTAGTTGTTGATCGCAGCTTAGAACCTCAGCATCGGGATATTGTTATTGCCTGTATTGATAATGATTATTTTACTGTTAAGCGTTTAATTAATGATGTATTGGGCAGTTGGTTAAAAGCAGAAAATGAAGGTTATGAAGACATTCACCCTGCTGAAGGCCAACAATTTGAAATTTGGGGTGTGGTCACAAATGTGATCAAAAAATTCAGATGAAATCAAAAAATGAGATTTACGCGCTTATCGATGTGAATAATTGTTATGTGAGTTGCGAACGATTATTCAATCCTAGTCTCATTAATAAGCCAGTAATAGTGCTATCCAATAATGACGGCTGTGCTGTCGCTCGTTCACAAGAAGCTAAAGACCTCGGTATAAAAATGGGTGTTCCGCTTTTTCAAATTAAAGATATTGTTGAAAAACACAACGTTCAAGTTTTATCGAGCAATTACGCTCTTTATGCTGAAATGTCGAATCGCTTCCATTCTATTCTTGCTGAATATGTAGGACCTGATGAACAAGAGATTTACTCAATTGATGAGTGTTTTTTAAAGCTTACTGCTTATTCTGAAAACTATGACTTAGATGCTCTGGGTCAAGAGATGCGTGCACGTATTTTGAAATGGATTGGATTGCCAGTATGCGTAGGCATTGGAAGAAGTAAAACGGAAGCCAAGATTGCTAATCACATGGCAAAAAAAGGTAAACGCTTTAATAGTGTTTGCAATTTAGTTGCGATGGGTCCAAAGCATCGTGAATATTTCTGGACTTTAATTGATGTATCTGAGGTATGGGGTGTTGGCAGGAAGCATTCAAAACGCTTAAAAGAAATGGGTGTAAATACTGTATCGGACTTATCAAAGTGCAATCCACACGCTATAGGGAAAATGTTCTCATCGGTCATGCAAAGAACCGTTATGGAGCTCCAAGGCATTTCATGTATTGAGCTAGAAAATGCTCCCCCTCCAAAAAAACAAATTGTGGCTAGTCGATCATTTGGTGAAAAAATTACAGATATTTCAGATATGCGAGAAGTAATCTGTAAATACATTCAAGATGCAGTTAAGCGATTAAGACAGGATAGGTCGCTTTGTGGAACTATAATTGTATTTGTACAGTCAAACCCTTTCGATAAAGAAGTTCCGTATTACAGTAAATCCACTTCTTACGATTTGCCCGATCCAACCGATAGTGTGACATTGCTTGCGAGATATTCACTTAAATTATTAGAACAAGTTTATAAGCCGGGTATTCAGTTCAAGAAATGCGGGGTGATGCTTTCTGATCTTATCGACAAAGATAAATACATTCCTGAGCTTTTTGCTGATGTTGAACAAATTCAAATGAATGAAAATTTGATGCAAGCTTATGAGCACATTCAGAAAAAATTTGGTAAAACAAAAATATCGGTTGGGCCGTGCTATCTACCTAATCGAAAATGGACAGGTAAGAGAGCAAGTGCAAGTCGAAATTATTTTAGTGTGGATGGGATGTTGACTATAAGTAATTAATCACCTATCGCATTTAATTTTAAATTTAATATAAGCAAATCACTTCAATTTGATCAAATATTATGCTTATAACTAAATTTATCCTGTAAAAAGTTCAATCAATCTCGAATGGGCTTTTATAAAAAAGTTAAACATATGATTTATATTAAAATAAATTGAGGATTTCGCATAAGGTGTATTATGTTAATTGTAGAGAAACTTCACTGATACTTCGAATACTAATCATAATATTAAAAAGGTAATTAAATGTTAGAATTGTTACGGTTTTACCCTGAGGACGATCATACTGCGGGTATATTGCTAGCTGGAGAATATGAACTATTCAATTTAAATCTAGTAGATTGGTCTAAAGAAGATTATATCGATCAGTGGAAGCATGCAGCAAAACACTCATTAATAAATAGAAGAAGTTCATGTTTTATAAAAAATTATGAAAATGCTTATCATCACGTAAAGATGATTGGAATATATACAATTATTCCTGAAGAAGTTGCCAATCCTCGGAAATACTTTGTATCTGAAGAAGAGGCCAGTGACTTTTTTATTACAGAGAAGTTTCTCTTTATTACTGAGAATGAAAAGACATTTACATCTAATGATTCTTTTGATGAAATTGAAAAATCTTTAGAAAACCCTTTTCCCATCTTTTATTTCAACAAGAGCAGAGTAGATAAATTTTATTTATACCTATCAGATAGAATAGAAGGAATTTCAAATTGGAGAATAACAAAAGAGGATTTAGAAAGTGTTTTAGATCTCTAAAATTTTCTCCTATTTAACATAATGGACGTTATGCGAATAAACCCTCACTTAGAGGGCTTATTTGTTTCAATTATCTTTTGCAGCATATTTCAAATTATCCGCAACACGATTAGTCCAACCCTTTCCGTAAGTTGGCCATGTCTTTAAAGATGTGTAGAACTTTAAACGTTCTGCAGTCAGAGTTAAAAGCACATCGTTCAAATCGTGACTATTCACAGCGGAAATCGTCTTAGGTCCAATTACTCCATCTGCTGTTACACCAACGGCTTGTTGTAATTCCATGATTGCACGTTTCTTCCCCGCATTAATAGCAAAGTCCCATAATTGGAATGTGATTGCGGAATGTAAACCATTACCGCCCAATTTATCCCACCAGTCCTTTTTATAGATTTCTTTGGCTTGGTTAAGGGTTAAATTTTTAATATCCAAATTTGGATAGGTGTTTGCAGCAATGCCATATTTAGTGCCCTTCTTTACACCGACTCCAACTTTACCACCAGTCCAATTCCCTGGATCATTATGATCTGTGGAATAACCACCTTCATGTGCAATAAGTCTATGAAAGGCTTCATCAAAAGATATTGAACCAACTGACAGGCTAGAGAAATTTAAAATATTTGTTGGTGGTTCTAATTCAGGCTGCTTTTTAAGTCGCGCCAATACCATGGCAACACCAACAAAGCATCCAACATATTCTTTCCACTGTTCTGGAATATGGTTTTTTAGGTCTTGTGGAATGATATGCCACACCTGCACAAACTGATCTGCGAACAAAATCAAGGCATAAAAAATGGCGCTCAATGCGCCAACTTGTACAGATTTGAGTTTCCAAGACTCTTTCCAGTTTTCAATTAATTTCATTTTCTAATTTCCTCTAAACGTGTGATTTTTTCTTGCATAAGTGACTGAGATTGATTGAGCTGAATGATCGATGAGCCGACCCACAAACAAGCTGAGATAACTGTGCCTGCAAATATGCCCAGAATAATTTTGAGAACGGATATTGCGCCATCCTGTAGTGCTGACCGATTTTCTAAGCCAGTGACTTTTACTGCGATTAAATCAATGTCTTTTTTATTCTCATCAGCTGCTGTTTTCTGCGCTTCATTGATAAATGTGAGCCGTGAGACATGATTTGATAGTGTGTGCATATCAGTTTGAAGATTGTCGATCTTCTTTTCTAATCGCACCCCGTATGTTTCATTTTCAGACATCACGCCCCCTAAATTTTGGTAATAAAAAAGCACCCGAAGGTGCTATAAGGTTATTTGTTCGACTTGCTCTATCGATGTGGCTTCATAAATGAGTTGTCGAGCAATACGTCCACGTTCATGAGTATTTGCAATATGAAGCTGTAATGATTGATAAAGCTGACTCAATTGTATTGCTGTTAAGTCAACCGTTTCATTGTTTGCAAGCGTCCAAGTTTGATCAATTTGAGCCGATGCTGCGCCCATAATTCGACCCTGTGAAACTTGATCTGAATCATAGAGGTCGCCTTCAAATTCAAAGCCACTAAATTCCAGTTGATCACGTAATGATTTAATCTCAGCCCATTTTTGCTCTTTAACTTGCTCGATGGTTCTTGGATCAACCCATTGCTTTAAATCATATTCGAATATGTGGTTGGAGGATGGCTGAGAAGGCATATCAACCCAACCATCTTGATAAAACATATTTGAATTTGGCGGATCTTCTACAACCACACAGCCTTTAGGCGTATTAAGTGAAATCGTTTTAGCATCCCCACCTATTCTGAATAGAGGTTTTCCGTGCGAGTTAACAATAGTTGTCATTTTTTTATTTCCATTACTGCTAGTGTCGCCCCAATAACTGTGGGTGTTCCAGAAAAATAGGTCATTTGTGTTCCAGAGTTGCTTCTGGCACTTGATATACCCAATCTTATGGAATAGGTTGTTGGTCCAGTTCCAGCGTCATCAATTACAATTGGAATGGAGGCAATCCCGCTATGTTCTCTGACTTGATTTGTATCGGTAAAACTGGTTGGAACGCGCGCCCATGAAAGCAAAGTCCCGTTTTTATAAATCAACAGGCCGACGTACTGCTCATTAGCTGCAATTGTAGCGCCTGAGCTTGTATAAAGATTTGCCGCAACCCTGTCAATCCATATCGAACCCTCTATTCGGCACTTACCCCCACTGCGATTAATTGAGAGTGATAAAATATTTCCAAAATATTCAGAAGAATCAATAAGTGCTGATAAGCCACCTGCGTAACTACCTGGGTTTCTAGTATCGCTTCGCTGTATAGCTGACGAGAGAGTTAAAGCAGCAGGGACCGTAACAGCATTGTCTTGAATCTTTAGCGTTGTCACAGCTAAATCATCAATATTCCCTGACTTAACCGCTAACTTAGCAATTTTCGCAGTGTTAACCGCCAAGTCTTCAATGTGCGAAGTTTTAACGGATTGATAGTCCATCATTGCTGATTTCAAATAAGCAGAAACTGGAAATACCGTACCTGTGTCTGGGTCTGTGTGGGGTGTGCTTCGGAAAATAAATGGGTAATAACCCTCACTTCCGCCACTGCCGATCGCTAAAGAATCAACATTAAAAATATAACTCCCTTCAACTCCATCATTTGCACCGCCCCAACCGATAACCTTTCCATTCACATCAATTTTTGTAAATTTCTGAGCATAAAGCCCATCAACTGATGTAGACACGTCTTGAATGGATGCTGTGTTTCCATTGACAGTTGTTTGAATATCTCCGACTTGAGTTGCTGTAGCTCCTTGTTGTGTAGTCAATGTGTTGACATGGTTTTGTACTGTTGCGATGTTTTGAGTCGCAGTATTTGCTTTGCCAAGTGCTTCATTTGCAGTCGCTTGGGCTGCATCAGATAAAATTTTAGATGCTGCTTGAGCTGCATCAGCTTTATTTTTAGCATCAAGTGCCGCTGCCGCTTCGGCTGCCGACTGTGCTGCATTAGCTTTTGCAGTTGCGTCATCGGATGCTGCTGCTTTTGCTGCATCAGCTTCGGCTTTCGCTTTAGCTTCTGCATACGTCTTGGCAGCTTGCTCTGCTGCTTCCGACTTAGATTGTGCGTCCGATATAGCTTGATCAGCGGTTGATTGGGCTGTAGATGTTGCAGATTGAACGGTATCCACACGATTCGCCAGTGCTGAGTCAGTGTTAGCTAATACATCAAGTTCACTCTGAATTGTTGCAATACTTTGTTGTAGATCATCACCAACTTGAGCTTGTAAAGTGTCAATTCTTAAAGCTAATGCCGAATCTGAATCCACACGAGATTGCTCTTCAGTGCGAATCAATGCTTTATTTTCATCAACCTGAGCTTGGACAATAACAATTTGACTTGCTAATGCTTCATCCTCACTTGCACGAGTAGTAGCCTCAGTCTGAATTAAGGCCTTAGCCTCATCAATTTGCGCAACCGTTGTATCAATACGCTGACTCAAAGCCATATCGTTTTCAATCATTGCTGATTGTAGTGACCATGTACCCGCAAAGCCTTCTGTTGAGCCGATTAGATCATCAGTCGACCCTATTAACTTAGAATTAACTTGTGCATATACACCGTCAATCTTGGTAGTATTGGCACTGATTTTCCCATCGTGTTCAGACACTTTGGAATTGGTTTCTGACAAAGCTCCTGTACTGGCTTTATCTCCTAATTCAAGTGTAATAGCATCGATTTTAGTCGCATTGGCACTTGATGCATCTGCAGCAACATTCGCAGTAGATAGAGCCGTTGCAGACGTTTGATTTGCTGTGTCTGCTGTATCTGATGCTTGATTAGCAATCGCACTCGCCTGACTGGCTAAGCTTGCCGCTGATCCAGCTTGAGTTGTTGCAGTTTCCGCTTTGGTCAGTGCAGTTGCCGCATTAGTTTTTGCGGTACTTGCATTGCCTTCTGCTATTTCAACACGACTATCCAATGCCTGTACCGCTTGAGTATTTGCAGATGTTTCTGTCACTGCTGTATTCACTTGTTGCTGAACATTAGCAAGGGACTGGTCATTACTACTCTTGTAGTTATTCAAGGCATTTAAATTGGCGGTGTCACCACTTTGACGATCTGAAATCTCTTGGGTTAAGCCATCATCAAGATTCTGAACTGCACTAATGCGCTCCTGTCTCTCAATTGAAAATGCATCATTCAGTTGATCAACATTGGTTTGTACCGCTGTGATGTTGTCAATCAAATTCCCGATATCACCATCCAAACCCTCAATCGTATCGATTTTATCAATCTTGGTTTGTAAGTCTTGGTGCAACTGACTTTCAGTAATTTTACCTGACAAAATATCAAGCACAGCGGATGCATCAGCCGAAGTTGTCGCACTAACACGCTCTGACCAAGGCCCAATATTTCCAATCCGGTCAATCAAGCGACCGCGAAAATATCGGGTTAAATTTGGCTGCATGCCTTGAATTTCATGCACAGTCGTTGGGTAAGCGAATAATCCGAGTTGTGCGGCATTAGCACCATTTGCTGTACTTGAAATTTCAATTTCAGTGTAGGCGGTATCTAATGCACCAATAGCAGGAAAATTCCAGTTTAAGCGGTAACCAAACAAAATCCCCTCTGCAGCAATACTTGCCAAAGCAGGAGGTAATCCTTGTTTTCCAGTTAAAGTGGTTAGAACTGAATAAGTCGGTAAAGATGAGATATCAAAAGCGGAAATCGCAGTGACACGTGCTTCGTAATTACCTGAATAGATGCCTTGAACTTCTACAGAATTACTGCCTATGATTGGCAACTTAATCCAACTACCGTCATCTTTACGCCATTCAACTTGGTACTTGGTTGCGCCTTGCGCTTGTTCCCAAGCAATAAGCATGGTTGCAACAGACAAGCCTTGTTGCACCATGTTTTCAGTAGAGATAACCACATTGGTTACAGGTGCTTGAGTTGTCGGGTTGATAATAGAAATCGGACGTTCGTCAATGAAAGCACCAAAATCAATCGCATCATATTTTGCCGACTCGTACTGCAATGCAGTAATTGAAAATTGATGTTTTTCATCTTGAGAGATACTCATGACGCGAAACTTCATGGTTTTTAAGTCTTGCGCATCGACGACCCATACGTTTTGCGCTGCAACTGAATCAAACGCAACCGTCACGGTAATGTTACGACCACTGACTGATGAAACAATTCGTGCCTGTGCTTTGCCATTTTCGCCATTGACCACCAGTCGGTCACCTGCGCGACACACCACATCATCTCGATCAATCGTAATCGTACGCAAATTTGCTGATACTTTTGAGATACGACCGCCATTGGCGCGACCTGCAAAAAGCTCATCTGCAATTTCAATCACTTTACCTGGTTGTGGAATATAACCATCTAAGCCCACTTTAAAAGACACTGAACGTGTTTCTAGTTGCTCAGACTTTAAAGCCCACAATCCTGCACGTTGTGCCTGTCCTTCTGACGTGCAGCCCCATGCGTCGATTTCAGCAATACGCACACCAAGCTTTGCAATAGCAGCTTCATCACGAACATAGACATGCTCAGTTTTGTAGCGATTCAAAGGATTATCAAAAGCGACTTTTGCAACGGTATGACGATCACGCGCACGCGTTCCTACATATTCAAAGTGTCCATCAATGACATTGGCACGCGTATAGGTGAAATACGTATCTTGCGGAATATCAGCATCACAAACAATGGAATTGCCATCCCAAAAGCTGATTGCACGAAACACGCCTGCCAATTTGGTTAGAATTGAATATGCATCTTCTGTGCTTTGCAAATACACATTACAAGTAAAGCGAGGTTCTTCACCGCCTTTACCATCGGATACCTTTTGATCACAGTATTGTGCCAGACGATACAAAGACCATTTGTCTAGCATTGCTGAAGTCAAACGATCACCCAGTGCATAACGCTTTGCAGTACAGATATCGTAGTAAATCCAAGCAGGGTTATTGGTATACGCACGCTTAAAAGTACCGTCCCACATGCCCGCATAAGTACGCGCAATTGGATCGTAATTTGAAGGCACTTTTAATTTAATGCCTTTTAAATCTACCGCGACTTTTGCGACATTTGAAAAGGTTTCTGCATCGTATTGCAGACCCAGCAAAGCTGTATTTGGATAACTAAGTTTGAGGTCAATAACTTCAGTTAAAGCCTCGACATACATTTTGTCACTGATATATTCAGACGTACTGTTCGGTGTAAGGCGACGTGCTCGAATCGTCCAACCTGTATCTGATTTTGGTAAATCAATACGGTGTGAGCGCTCATAATTGGTCGAGGTCTTATCTGAAATGCGTGTATTTAAGACTTCGGTCCATGTGCCACCACTGGTCTGCAAATCAATTGCGTACTGAATGGTGTAGCCGTTTACGTCACCATTTTCAGCATTGGTTTCACGTAAAGCGCCCCACTTAAAACGAATATTGACTGCATCTAAATCGGTATTAGAAATTGCACGAACCCAAGGTGTATCTGATTTCAACTCAACACCAATGCCAACCTCAGATGAAATATCAGGGAAGCCTTCGATATAGGTCTGATCGTTTGTGCCGTGACGAAAGTCAGATGTAATGTTGGAAAAATTGCTGCCACCATCTAGATTTTGAAGTGGTGTATCTTCTAAATATACAGACTGCAATCCATTAGCTAAGCCTTCGACTTCACCTTCAGACAAACCATACAGAATTTTTATGTAGGTTTTAGATTGTGCTGAATCGGGTGCAATCACCGGCTGTCTTGCTTTACCCTTACCCGCTTTAGCGCCTTTAATTACTGCGTTCATGCTTTTCCTCAGACAATAAAAAAGACGCTCTAAGCGCCTGTATATTTTAATTATTTACATTAAATCTTCAGGGTACTGACCTGCACTTGCAATAAAACCACCGACTTCACGTTGACCATATAAAACAGGCACAGGATTACCTTGTGCTATCGTGGTAACTGCACCACCGAAGCCTTTATTTGCTTTGTTGCCGTCTTGGTTTTGATCTTGAGTAGTGTCCACTTTTGGCATAAGCATTTGAGCGATACCGCCCATTGCCATACCGACACCAGCACCGATTAATGCAACACCAAGCCCTGATGTTAGGCCGCCAGTGAAAAATCCACCAACAATAAGCACAGCACCAAGCACAAGATTTAACACTCCACCACCACCTGCACCTCGTACTTTTGGAACGATTTTGATGACTTTTGCAGCAGTGGTCATGGTGAGTTCTGATTCACTGATATTTTGCTTATCTTGAAATACAGCAAACTCTAAACCTCGCTCATGAGCATGCAGCATAAAGTATTCAAAGCCTGGCACTTGAATAGATAAAGCGCGCATGGCTTCACTTGTGCTTTCAACATCGAGTCGAAATTCTTTGCCAAACTTCTTGGCTAAAATGCCGTAAAGCCTAATTGTTTTGAGCATATCGAACCACCTTCACGACTCGTTCTTTCCACTGTAGGCCAAATATTTCACGCACGGATTTGCGACCATACGGATGATGTAAAATTAAAGCTGAGCCAATACATGACTCGGTCTTTTCAGACTTAAGCGCCCCATTATCACCCAGCCAAATAACTGCATGATTGACATGCTCGGTGCGACCGACTCGGCATAACAGCACATCACCATATTGCGGTTCATTGACCTCAATAAATCCCGCATGTCCAAAGCTATCAAGATAAAGTGATTTATTTTCTTTTGATTCCCACCAATGATCCTGACGCTCAAAATCAATGAGTTTGATGCCAAGTTCACGCTCATAAAAATCACGAACAATTGAATAGCAATCTTGCCAACCGTGGTGATAGTTACGGCCAACAAGTGGTGCGCGATATCCGCACGGCCCATACACTTGAAATTCAATATCAGGATAAGCACAAATCACCCAAGGCTTTTCATGTAACTCAATTTGAATTAAATCAATTTCGGATGCTTGAGCTGAAGCATTCGGATGTGAATGTACATAGGCCTGAATTTCGCCTAAATCTTCGGCTTTAGCCAAATCTTTATGGTGAATTTCGAACTGGTCTTTATCTTCTGCGGCATTGCGGCACGGAATGTATTCTTTATTCACAATCACACCGCAACATTCATCTGGGTAAACTTCAGCAGCATGTACTTGAATTGCTTTTTTAAGTTTTGCAGTTAGTTTCATATACCACCTAAAATAATGAACTAGCAGGGAAAGCACCAATGCGCAAAACGTTGCCTTTTCCGAAATGACATTCACAACCACTCGTTCTCTTTGAGCAATCATCAAGCGCAGGATTGTCAGTAGGTTCATTTGTATTGGTAAACATTGCGGCGCCTGTATAGCCACATTGCTCACTGCGATATTCCCATGCACAGTAGTTAGAAATCTGCCGAACAGGAATTTTTAAACCTTCAAAGTCAATCGGATTAGATAGCTCAAAGTTGACCGCATTAGCATTTTCAGAAGTTTTCTGTTCGATATACCAAAGTTGCTCTTTTGCTTCATTAGAAGCAGCGACATTGCCTAAACTGAAGTTTTCAGCATCTAAATATTTAGCCAGTGTGGTAATGACTTTGAGTTTTGCACCTGCGAAATCACCAAACTGTAGACAGTAAGCAGACACCGCGTTCTGCACACCAGCTATATTGTTCACCATGCTAAAAGTGGGAGCTGACGCCTTGCCATCAGAGCGCATCTCTAAACCTGATACTTCAAGTGCTAAAGGTTCAAATACTTCACCTTGCCAAATGATGTTTCTGAACCATGTTTTTTCGCCACCCTGTTCGAACACTTCACCAATCAGCTGCGCTGTGTCACCGATTAGCCCGTCAGAACCAATCAAGCTATATATTTTTTCCCAGTCTTCATAAGAGATATGACCGTGGAAACGAAGGATGCCCGCACCTAAAGTACGAGCATCCAGTTCAAATAAGGTAATTAACCCATCTATATAAAGTTTTTGAAAATCACTGTTTAGGCTCATCAATCACCTCGTTACTATAGCGATAAAGCTTGTGACCAAAGTGCATCAACCTGTTCTTTGTTGAGTTGCATCAATCCAGCCATAACCAATAAGCTTGATGAATTACGCTCAAACGTGGTGGCATCTTGCCATTCGATCAATGTGACCTGGCGCTGCGCCACATCTTCAATCTCGTTGATCAATGCTTCAATATCTGAAAGGTTATAGCCGTTCGCAACAAGTGCAAGTCTGAATTGTCGGCGTGTCAGTGGTTTAACCGGCGGTGTTTCATAAGTAACAGCCCAGACATATTCGGGATTAAAGCCTGATAGTGCACTAAGAATCTGCTGCTTATCAGTTAAGCTTTGCAGCAACTCTTGAGTGCCCTCAAATGCAGGCTCAATCGTAGCAACACCATTTTCAATCTGTAGTGTGTGAATTTCTTCACCATTTTTATTTGATACGAGTTTTAACATTTGTCATGTCCTCTATTTGACACAAAATTACCTTAAATTTTAAATACGTGCGTTATCACGCACGCAAGCAGATGACACGTTTCAGATTACAGATTTACAAAAGCTGGACGAGACCCGACGAGCTGGAACGAGCTCGAACGAGCGTTGTTCGAGAAGAGAGAGAACACGCCAGCCACCGCACCGAGGTTCCAGCTGCTGCCACGGATGGGTATCGCTTCGATAGTTAGATTGTGATACATACCATCCGCATTAAAAGTGGCTGGCGCATCAACAATAGGGAACAAGCCCAATGCTTTGAGTTTATTCAGTGCCGCTGTTGATACAGGTTTGGTTGTTGATGGATTTTTAATTGATCCAAATGCACCACCACTACCAATAACAAGCGTGTAATCATTCGTGCCGCTGGCTGCAATCTTGACTGTACCCACTGTTGTTCCAGTGCTATCTGGTGCTACCAAGTCACCTGTTGCACCATCTATTGCCTTCCACTCGACCGATGCCGCGCCCAGATTGATAGCTAATTTTGAAGCATTATTGTTTTCAATGATTTGAATTTCACCATTAAGCAACCGCATGCCGGAATTCCACTCATTGACATTCCCGGAAAGATCGGCAATACCGTTATTTTTTCCGTTATGTCTCCATTGCACTGGACCTGATCCAGTGAGTGTGCGTGCTGATCCAGATGTATCTCCCGGATTTAAACCATCAGCACGGCGACCAATCAACAATGGATCTTCTGAACTTCGACCGTAGTAACTATTGCCCATCGGCTGAGTGTTATTTTTGTAGCATTGTAATGCCACGGCAGACCATTCGGCATTTGTAATCAAGTGATGACCGTTACCATTGGCACGCGCAGCATTCAAGAAGTTGTCATAGTTTGTGCTGACGGTTGGATCAACATTCGGCAAGCTCAATAGCTCTCCGGATACAATTTTTCCTTGATAAGTTCCGATGAAGATTTCGGGCTTTTCTACACCATCCACAATGAAAGCCGGGTGCGTTCCACTTAATGAAGGGTCAATCGTACTCATATCGTACTTTTGAATGATATTCATGTAAGTCGGTTGGCCCTTAGCTGTGTACATCACAGTCTGTAAGCCACCGCTTGCCAGCTCAACAGATTGACGCAATGAGTCTTTGATGAGGATAGTTAGTTCACTTTTATCCGAAATCACACCGAGTTTTGTACGAGTCTTTTCAACAGTCAGCACACCGTCAGCTTCGGCACCAAGATGTGTATACAACTCATCATCATTGGCCTGAAGTTTTGCGGAACCAGTTCGGAAAGTATCACCACCAACGCCAGTTGGTGCTGTGCCTTGGTTAATTTTTTGCTTAGCCATACTTATATCCTATGAATTTGAATTACTTTTGAATTGGTAGTCGATTACCAATCAGACCTTCTGTTGATCCGATCAGGTGAATGGTGGAGCCAATTAGCGGGCCTTTATCGCGAGAAATTTGAGCGAGTTGTTGTATATGCGTTCCGCTAAGACCTCCCGATAAAATTGTTGTGCTTGTTGTATTCATTCAATCCCCTACGTCGAAACAATCACGAAATCATTTGAAGATGTGTAGCTCACCCACAGCCATAAATCACCGAGCGACCCATCTGTATAAAGTTTCATGTCTTGATGTGAGGCCTGTAGGTCTGTAGGTTGTGTAGAGCCAAACGCAAATCTGAATCGATTGTGATGTGACTGGATGTAGACAGGGGCATTTGCATTGGCCACTTTCTTTGGCGTTGTGCTCAATTGAACCTTGGTTGTCGGCATATTTTTCTCACAAAAAAACCCTCATAAAGAGGGCGTATATTTAGAATGAATTAAGGTTCGAAAGTTTGGGTGAATGTGGTTGAGATGGACCAGATTAATCCACCCAAACAAATGGGCGTGTAATCGCCTGCCACCACTCGAACCTCCCCATCAAGTGGCGAATCCCAGAGGAATGAATCCGATCCTTTATGCGCATCGAAAAAGGCCTTGATCTCCATAATCACTTCTTTGGTTTCTGTACGCTTATAAGCCCAAGTGCCAGATTTATTGTTAATCCCGACACTTGTGCGCTGAGTGTATCCATCACCAAAATTGGACTGAAGCACCTTAAAGTTTGTGGTTTGGGAGTTTCCGTCTAGGTCGTTACACCAAGTGAATTTTTGGTTGCTCATTTAGATAACAATCCCCCTTGGCGTTGTTCTTTTCTGATCACAGCAAGCACAGTGTTAATGATGAGTGCACCCAATTGTTTACTATCATTTTGGGTTGTTGCTGTGCCATCAGAAGCAATGTTTATAGATTGGTTGATGGTTACGTTGCCACCCGATCCACCGCCTTTAGCCAAATAATCCTTTAAATCGCCATTAGTTCGAGAATCAACAACGCGTTCACCTTTGTCCAAAAGCCAAGTACCTTCTTTTGGAATGTTATCGATACCGTCGTGGGCCATACCTGAAATCGCTTGACTTGCAATAATTCCAACATTCGCATAACCCATTCCACGAATTATTGATGACATTGGAATACCAAGAACAGGACCCATTGTTAAAGCTTTGGTTGCTGCTTCCTCAGTCGATACGATTGCGGATGCGATAGACATTGCTTGCTGCATAGCAAACATGGTTTTATAAACACCACTTTGCTCCCCTCCTGCATCCTTTAAAGATTGTGTAAGCTGTGAGAATGTGTTTTGACCTTGTGATAGCAATCCACCCCAAAGCCCGAGCTGGTCTAAATGTTGTTGCTGTGCTAAATCCTTGACTTGCTGATCATATGCAACATCAATCGCTGCTAAACCATCTCTATAAGCCTGATGCGCCTCAACCAAAGCCCCATAACGATCATCGTCATTTGAATAAAGATCGCTCGTCATAATGTCTTGTTCGACACCGACACGCTGATTTTTTAAATCAGCTTGAGCATTAGATCGATTATTGCTTAAAGACCATTCTGCATATGCTTGTGGAGACATTGAGGCACGAGCATTAATATCCTCTGCACCTGATGATAGGTTTTTGATTTGATCGGACATGGCTAAAGAAGCGTTTATCAAATTATAGCGCTCAGCTAAAATCTGTTTATTCGCCTCACGTTCAGCTGCTACTTTTTCATCTTGAGCCTTGAACCAATTCCCAACATCAGTCTCATAGGCTTTCGCTTGTAGCCCAAGAAGTCGATCGCGCTCTGTTGTATCATTTGCAAAATTCTCCTCAATACGCTTGATTTTCTCTTGATTATTCACCTCAAGTTTTTGCCAATCGCTGTAATACTCGACTTGAATCTCTTTTTGCTTTTGGGTTTGTTCGTTTTTGCGGTTAATCATGTCCTCAAGAAATTTATCTCGATCAACCTCTTCTGCCTTAACCACCGTTGCCGATGAGTTAAAGCTTTTAAGCCAAGCCTGTTCAGAAGTCATGCCAAGGGCAATGTTTTCACGATAAACCTTTTGCTGAGCAAGCAATGATTCCGTCATTTTTTCAGCAGAAATTGAAGCCTTGTTGTTGCCCTTACCATCGTAATAAGACTTACCTGTACCTGTGCTTGGATTGGCAACAGAAGCGAACTCTTTTGCAGACCCTAGTAGCGCGTCATTTAAACTAGCCCCTGTGTTTCCAGTGATAAAACCTTTTATTTCGGGACGCTTCAAAGCAACTAGGTATTGCTTAAAAATTCTCTCTTGAACCTCTGCACTAAATTTTTCAGCACTGGACACAACACCAGCATCAATCGCACCCTGAAGGGTTGAATTAATCGTCTGATATTTACCAGCAGCGTTAAAATCTTTAGCTTTTTGTGCTGCTAAGACCTGAGCGACTGTCATTTCAGTTAGGTTTCGAGTGCTTGCTCTGTATCCACCTTTCTGTCCTAAATTTACAGAGTTGTAATTACCCTCACCACTGGAAATAACAGCATCAATCGTACTTGCTTTGATAAGCCTAGCGTGTTTTTCAAGCTCCTTGGTTCGTTCTTTGTCCGCATCATTTCGAGCATCAATTGCGCTTTTCTGTTTTTGAAGCGCAATCCATTCTTCATTAAATTTCTTCTGAACATCATCCCGAAGAACTTTTTTCCCTTGCTCATTTTTAACAATCGCACCTTCAACCGCTAAATACTTTTGAGCCAATGAGATCATGTCATCACTATAACCACGGCTTGCCAATGCGGTAGTTACTTGCGAGTTTTTAAGGTTTTGATTGGCTTGATCGAATAGTTTTTTTAGTTCCTCACTTAAGCCCGAAACCTCCACCGCCGACTGCTTGGCTTGATCTGCCGTGCCTTTAAGTGCTGGAGCCATTTGCTCTACCGTAGATTTCTGGTTTTTAAATTCATCACCAGCACTCTTTACCGCACCACCAAGTGTATTAAATCGATCTTTAGAGGTTTGATTAATGAAGCTGAGGGAATTGATTTTTGCTGAAAACTCGTCAATATCCCCACTCTTTTTGTATTCCGCAATCAAGGCATTGACCTGCTGTGACTGCTCAGAAGTCATGTCATTATGACGGCTAAAGGAATATGTCGCTGTAATGAGTTTGGCAGTTATATCATCGTATTCTTTACCCAAATCCTGTAACCGATCTTTTTCAGAGACCAGTTGAGCACGACGCTTAACCTCATCAAGCTCATTGTATTTTTTAATAGCATCTTCGACGGTCTCATTATTTTCTCTTAATGATTTGGTTGATTCATCTGCACCGTCTTTCATCAATAAGTAACCAGCTGCCACTGATGCCAAAGCTACACCCACACCCACTGGTCCAAGTAAAACACTTGATAATCCCGCACCTGAAAATGCAACCGCTTTTGCTGCCGCAGCTTGTTGATATGCAGCACGAGCGTTTGCCATCATTGTCGCTGTCTGAGCATTTGTAACACCCATTGCTCGAACCATCGCAGCAGTAGCTGCTAAATTTGATTTCGCAACATCTAAATCTGCTACAGCTTTTGCTCTAGAAGCTGTGATGTTTGCAACTTTTGAAACGGTGTCGGATATTGTTGCATATGTTCCTTTAACAACCATTGGAATGTATGTGCCCGCCATGAACGCTGCACCAACCACCATAAACTGAGTGATAGTACCTAAATTATCAGCAACACCTTTCATACCAGCTACAAATTTCTCAGAAATACCATTGGCAGCATCAAACTCACCAATCATTTTTTTTGCACTGTTTTTAACTAGATCAAATGAAGATGATATCAACGTTGCTGTTTCTGCGTATTTTCTATCTACAGATGATGCAACTTTTTGAAGCGACGTAATCACCATTTCATTTGTTAATTGACCCGCAGCACCAAGCTCTTTTAGACTACCAGATGCAACCCCCATACCTTCAGAAATTGCATCAGTTAAGCCCGGTGTTTGAGATAAAATAGAGTTTAAATCCTGACCTTTGAGTGCACCTGTATTTAACGCCTGACCGAATTGGTTTAATGCGCGCTGAGCCTCTTCGGCATTAGCACCTGACATAGCCACAGCTTTAGTCACAGTTTCAGTAATACGAGCAACATCTTCTTGGGACAAGCCAAGTTTTTCAGAAATTTTTTGAAATTTTGTATAGACAGTAATTACAGATTCCCAATCAGATGAGGTTGATTGAGCGATCTGATATGTACTGTTCATAGCTTGAGTAAGCTCACCTTGAGTCTTGGTGACAAGCTTTAATTTATTCACAATGCCTGTGTAACTATCAGCATAGTTAGAAATTTGACCCACAGAGAAAACAGCACCAGCCGTAACAGCAAGTTTTTTAATCAAGCCGTCAACTGTTACCACACTATTCTGCACACGGCCCATTTCACGTTCAGCGGTTGTAGATGCTTGACGCATACCTTGTGTGAAACTCCCGATTCGAGCGACCAAATCTAATGTGAGCGTACCGAGCTTTGTAGCCATATGACTTTCCTTTAGGCAATAAAAAAGCGCCTAAAGGCGCTGAATTTTGGGTGTAAAAAAACCGCCTAGTGGCGGTTCTAATTCGGTTTACTTAATAGCTTAAACTTATCGTTTATAATTTATTCCACTCGCAAGAATTAGACTGACCTCTCATTCCTTTTCTTAATTCAGCCACATTGAAATCCTGCATAGAAAAACCACCACTCGATGTCTGAAATGATATTTGTATCGTTTCAGAGTTTTTTAATGAGCTTAAAAGGTGTGCATCCTCTCCAAAACTCTGATATCCACGATTATTGTCTTCCACTTCTACAAGAATCATATTTTGCTTATCAGCCACAATAGAAACTGTATTATTCATTTTATATGAAATCGTATTCATAGAATAAAGATTAAATACTGTTGATTTGCCCTTACAATGAATTTGAAGTACAGGATATATATATTCACCATCTCCAATAACCAAACTGGAAGGTGTTGCGGTTGCAAAATTCTGTCCAAAATTATATTTAGCTTTACTGTATACAGGATCGGGAAGTTTAAAATTAGGGATTAATAAAACATCCTCTTTATTAAACTTAAATTTAGTCCCACATGTTTCTTTCCATATTTTTTGAAATTGACCATTGCTTGTGTTAGCTTCATTTTCGAAAATAACATCTTTAGAATTCAAAACGCTAAATTTTTTAAATTCTCCATATCCACCCATTTTGTTTTTTGAATTAACTTCCCCGCAAAAGCCGACTTGATTTTTAAATTGCGCTGATTGTGGGTCATTAAGTTTATTTTTAACAATTTTTTGAACACTACCTAGGCCTATCCCATTTAATCTTTTGTCTTTTTCTTGCTCGCTCTCACACCCAACCAAAGCAATAGCTAAAACCAAAAATACTAATTTCTTCATATCAGGTCACTCACATTATTGATGCCTAATTTTACTCCATAACTACCTTCATCATCACTGTTATACCAACCACCATCAATTACAGCAGCAACTACCTTATTAATTTTTCTACCCACCAACTTCTGCGCATCTTCTCTTGATAAATAACCGACCAACAATCCATTAATTTCTACTTTAATGGCATTTTTATCAAATTTATTTGTTGGCTCTGAGGTTACTTTTGCACTGCATTGATAGAATTTTGATTGCTCCTCTTTTGGGCCTGCTATTTTTTTTAAGTTACTTTGGTACGAGCCCTCACCAACAATTTCAAATGGGTAATTCTCAAAGTCATAATCTAGCTGGTAGACTTTTTCAGCGATAAGCTCGCTAGCCATCTTCCTTCTATTACTCCCAAGTGGGATTAATGGTGGAGGTGATAAATATCTTCCAGATGGCTCATCTTGGCTTCTTTTTTGTTGTGTCTTAAGAAACTCTTGATTTTTATTCCCCACTGGAGCGTTAGCATTTCTTACTAAGACAATCACACCAACAACCATCACAATAATTATTAATATAAGCCACATACCACACCCCAAATATTGTTATTCAGGACAAGATACTAATTTACCGAACAAAAAGAAACCTCCCGAAGGGCGGTTTCTTAGCTAATCTTAATTTATGGAATCAATGCCATCTACATAATTAGGAAACTTTTCCTTCAAATGACCAAAGCTATCTGAAGATGCTACCTTGTACTGCAACTTTTCTTGAAAAAATTGTAGTTTAGATTTGCACTCATCAAAAATTTCAGCCCATGTTTTCGCTAGTATTTCGTAAGTATCTTTTTTGGCAATTACGCCATTCTCGATATCATCGAAATAACTTTCTAATTTCATGTCTCTTTCAGAGCTAATTGCTATAAATGTCCATTTTGCTTTAGTCATGCTAAACCTAGAGTCATTTCTGATAGCGTCTGCATATTGAATAGTTTGAATTACCTCATTTAAACCTATTTTAACTTTAGGTCTTTTTAATTCAATAATTAGATGATGAGCTGTATTGGGTTTATTGTTTCGTGTGGTTCTTGAAAGCATTAAATCAACAATTCCTCTACTTTTAGTAGGGTGATTAACAGGCTCCAGAATATCTACTTCCTCGCCAATCAGTTTTTTGTGTTTCTTTAAGCATTCAGTAAGCGATTGATCATCCACTGAAATAAAGTACTCATCACCAAAAACCCAACAATGCTCTGCTAAAAGCCTGTGTAATTGACTTCGCTCTTTTAACTTCTCTTTTCCTTCTTTACTGTTGATTATATTTTCAAGTCCCTCAATAAATTTGATGCGGTCGGAAACCACCTTGGAGGCACTGATAATAGATGAAAGTGAAATATCGTTGAGTAACTTAGCCAAATCATCTTGTTCTTCAGACCTCAAATTTAACACCTCCTCGATAATCGTCTGCAAACTCTCCGGATTAGTTTCCAAAGCCTGCCTCAATAGCCTGAACTGAAATTTTTTATTTTTTGGACTTGTTTTTTCAAACTTTTCTATATTAGAGGTAACAGCAGAAGCGACCACATTAAATACTTCCCTTTCTACTTTTTCAACAATATTTTCTATTCCGTCATAATAAGGATAGATACCGTCTTTCTTCCATTGAGCAACCAATTCATCAGCTTTCTTTGCTTCAATCTCTCTGAAATGTTTCTGTATTAAAGACTTGGCAAGTAAAATATTTTCCTTAACTGACCCATTCATGGCCGCTAAATCAATTTGATGGGTATTTAGCATTGCCACAACAGCTTCACTTTCGATATATGCAGTGTATTTTTTAGATGGATAACGCCACCCCATATCTAACATTAAATAAGGGATTCCATTGTTAGCACTCAAATAGGTGGCTGGCTTATGTTTAGAGCTATCCCATTCTGTCAATCTTAAACTAGAAGTATATTTTTTACCCTCAAAGTCTATAAAGCTCAAAGAGTACTCACTAACTCCTAAAATTATTTTAGTAGGATCTAATTTTACATCCTTAATATAAATGCCTACATCTTTGTAATCGTGCAGATATAACGCAAATGTCTCAAGAAGTTTGGACATTGCCGCTTCTGATAATTCTTCTTTATCTTTATGAATATCATATATACATACGGTTATTCCTGTTTTTAGTACTTCTTCCTGTTTAATTGGTTCGGAGATTTTTACCGCAGATGGATTGTTGAAATTCATTCTTACTTTGTATGTAAAGTATTCTTTACTCGCATCATCAAGATATGTGATATTCCAATCAACCGTAGCCCCAATTGATAAAGACTTCAAACGACCCTTGCCTTCTTTCCCGTGTAAAAATCGTCCATACTTCTCTGTCTTAATTTTATTCTTTTTTAACGAACCGCCTAAATTTTTAAAAATATCTTTGGCGTTATTAAAATGAATGCCCTCTCCATCATCTATAATTTGAATACTTGCTAAAGAACCCAAACCGTTTCCCTTAAAAACCACTCTTACATTTAATGCATCTGCGTCTAAAGCATTCCAAATAAGCTCAATTAATGCATCAACTAATGTGGTTTTACCTAATTTGCTGATGAGATCATTTTGTATCGTTAGTTTTACTGAATGCTTAAAATCCATTTAATTCACGCCAAGATAAATTGATTAACTCTATTTAGAAGTATAGTTTATCTGAGTGATCGAATTACAATTTTAATTAGAAAACCGCCTAAAGGCGGTTTTCATTATTTAAGCTAGAATAAAAGCAATCACAATCAGCATCACAGCCAACGCATAACAACTATATTTCCACATATAAATTGTTCTTGTTGCATTGGTCATAATTCTATCGTACTCGCTAATTTTTTCACTGGTCATTTCGAGAGTTTTGGTTCCTAACCGCAAAGCATCTTCAAGCATTTTAATATCCTGCTTTAAGGACTTTTTCTCTTTCCAGTTTAAAATCAGCATTTCTCGGTCTGATAAAATTCGATACTTAATATCTTCAAGAAGTTCCTCACGAGACATTTTGTGAAAATCTTCATCTAATTCAAATTCAGTATCGGTCATTTCGATTCACCTTGTACTTTAGCTAACCTCGCCAGTCCTTTGGGTGTAACTCTCACTTGCTCAGTGATTTTAGTTGTTCCATCGCTTCGTGTGATTTCAGTGACTTTGTGTTCTAAATAACCGCTTTGTACCCGTTCCGAGTATCCCAACCAATGGCTTGAGCCAGCTCGTTTATAAATCCACTTTTCAGACTGTAGCTTTGCAATAAAATCCTTAGGTCTCATTTGTAAAGCTTTTGCCGTATCGGTTAAACATAAACTACCATCTGCCTTGGCAATTCGATCAAGAGCTTCAACATCGAGACTCATTTCTTCAACTTGCGCTTCGAGAACAGTAACTTTTTCAGAATAACCAAGTAAAAGTCCACGCAATACATTTGGATCGGATAGAGCTTTCATCGGATCAAAGTTTTGAAGAAGCTCTTTGGCTTTGAAGTATGAATCTTCTAATTGCTCAAATACATTCCATGCTTGATCGGTGCTCAGCATTTTTGCATGTCTGGCTGCACCTTTCTCTGTCCACAAAATTATATTTCTAGCATTTTTACTAATTTGAGCTGAACCGATATTATCGGTGCAGTCCTTAAAACTCTTTAATTCAACACCCTCAAGCTTAAAGTAGTGCTTACCCACCTCAAAGCGATCTAAATGATTTGAGAAGTTATCAGTTATATTTCTAGGTTGCGTACCATAAAATTCTGCAAGCTGAGCTGTAGTTAAAACAGGAACAGATTTGTACTCAGTCACAATTGTTTGAACACCAGCAACAGTCACACTGTTATTTAATTTTGCGTTCATGCTGCCAACTCCTCTGCAAAAGTGGACACCAGTTGTGGTGAACACTCTTTGAAAAAATCAAACTCTTCAGAACATTCATCACTAAAATTATTCGCAAGACTTGATGCCAAGCGAGCCAATGTTTGAGCTACTGAATAATCTTCTGACTTTTCAGCAATTACACCTGTTAAAGCTTGAAGCTCATTAAATGCAATGTTTGCTACACTCACAAACCCAAGCAAACGTCTTAATTGATGTTCACTTACTTGAACTTGCTTCCCTTGAGAAAATTGGGTAATATTTGTCATGTTATTTACATCCTGTGTGATGACATCAATCAAGCCCGTCCCGTCCAAGTTCTGGGCTTTTTTGTTGTCTGTGATAATCATGCTTTCGCACTCTTGTGTTTTTCTACCAATAATTTGACCGCTTCATTCATAAGATAAACAATTGATCTTTTATCTTCCTTTGCAATCACCTTAAGTTCTTTATGCAGATCACTATCCAAACGACCTTTCACATAAACAAATTCTTCTTTCATAGCCCCTCCTTTGAATGCCACACTCTGTGGCGTTTAATAACTATAGCCACACTTTGTGGTAATGTAAATACCTATCGTAAAATATTTACCACAATTTGTGGCATTGAGGTTTTGAATGAGTAATCAAACTGATCACACTATAGTTCGATTGCGTGTACCGCCCGAACTAAAACAAAAAATAGAGAAGTCTGCCGAAGAAAGTAATCGCTCTCAAAGTGCGGAAATGGTTGCTCGTCTTGAGCAAAGCTTTATTGAGACTAAATACTCGCCTGAAGATTTGAAAATGGCTGTAAGAGGGTATTTAACTGGTTACTATGCAGGGAGTGCTGGTGCTTATAAATCTAGAATTGATGCTTTTGTGGCTGAGCATGGAGAAAAGCCTAAAAATCCAAGTGATCAATTATTTCTTCAGGTTTTAAAAATTTTACATTCTCACTATCAAAATCAATTAGATGAGGATTTTCCAGGTATATTGAATGATAAAAAAGCACCCTAGGGTGCTTTTATTTATTCCATTTTGGCAGCTGCCTATACTTCCTCAAATATTTTTCATCATGTCGATTTGAAACATCCAAGTAAAAAAACAAAGCAAGAGATAACGGAACAATAAATCGCCCCCATACGAACCAACTTACATTTTCTGCAATGAAGCTTTGAAATAGATAATTTCCGAAAAAATTAAAACCATGCGCCAATTCTAAAATAGGCATATATAAAATCGCGACCAGAATCACCAACCCTAAATAAAATAATGATAGGTATTTAAGCTTTGGAAATTCTCTAAAAGCATAATTTACCTTAGTTAATCTAAACTCCAACCACTCGGGCATGGCAACCTCATAACTTACGTATATATTTATATTTATACAATAAAACGCTGTATTTTCAAGCATTAAAAAACCACTCTTTAAAGTGGCTTTGTAAATCACATCACATTGACATCTGTCCGAGTTGATAAAGGAAAATCATAAATATTAAACCTGAGCTTGAAATTTTAATTGCATCGACTGCGTTCATTTTCCTTCTCCTTGATTTTATTTGTTCATTATTTATACACTCTGTATGAGAGCGTTGTAAATAACAATATATTACAAGGAGTAACAAAATCTTATTTAGGTTAAGTCATAAAAAAACCTCCAAAGGGAGGTTATAAGTTATACAGATATATTATATTAAATCGGAATAGTTGTAATAGTTCTTTGTAGGTGGGAAAAAATCATCATTCCAGAAATTAAAAATGTCAGAGCAATCGTTGTAGAGTTAAATATTGGCATTTATTCGCTTATCATCTATATAGCCTTACACAATACTTAATTAATGTTACAAAAGCAAACAACTTATTATTTTTAAATAATTTTTATATTAAAAAACCACCTGATGGTGGCTCATTTAATATCTTCTGATTTAAGAGGATTTGCTTTCCATCTAATAGCTAGTGATTCAAAGTCTTTAAACAAGGTGTCTTTTTTTGCAAATTCTCGCAATTGGGATACGGATGGATTTACTACTCCCCAAAACTTAAGCATCGTTGAGCAATACATACGCTTAAAAAGATCTTCATCAAATAAACCCTTATTAATTCCTATGGCATAAAACTCATATCTATTTAAAACTTTAAGTAAATGCGCTCTAACCTCAGCCTCATCTTTGGCAAGATTGTGGTGCTCCTCACAAAACAAATGTGCTAGATCCCTACTTCCAATCCTTCCATTCTTGCTGTAATAGTCTTTTGGATCTTCATTGAACATCAAAACAAGATTCTTTGAATGCGCTAGATTGTCGTCCTTATTATCATCTAAAATTGTATCAAGAGTCGCCCTCTCTCGTGAGGTTGCCCTTGAAGAGTGAATGGTTGAATAGGCAATATATGCTGAAGCAGCAAAAACCAAAAGCTGTGAAAATATCAACCAATCTGGAATTTTCCAATCATTTAGATTTAGAAAAGTAGAAATATGGCCCGAAACTAAGCTTATAGATATTAAAAAAGCAGATAACGCCAATAGGAACGTTAATCTGCTTTTGATATTCTGGTGAGTTGGAGAATTAACCATCCCATCCCTCAAATGCACAAGTATTAGATGACATAGCTTTATCTTTATTAACGTTATTCATGAACTTAGCCATAAACGCCTCCAAATAATAGTGACAAAAATACCCTCTGATATTCAACCAGGGGGTTTATTTGGCTATGTTATTCGATTGCGCATAATGGGTCAATACGGTAAAGATTAGTATTTGTCAATATTTGTGACCCAACGAGTACGTTAAATGTTGTCGCGCAGCATCATCTATTTGCTACTTATCAATAAATTAAACCAACCTAAGCTGATTTCTTTTTTTCAATCTGCATCATGCGCTCTTCTTCATAAGTGAGAATCTTGCGATCTTCGTGAGGCATAAAGATCAAATCCTCAACATGATGTTCTTTTTTGGTCTTAGAGTTGATGTATAGTGCCATCAATCGTCCGACGGCTTGCTCGACTCTTCGACCTGTGTTGAGGCTTCCGCGTCTGTAGGTGTATTCACGCCAGTATTGGATTTCTTTGAACGAGAGGTTCTTTTTGACTTCTTCAATGGAGTTCCCACCGATTCCATTAAGGGCGAGTTCTGCGAAGAATTCATTTTCTCTGAATTCGTCTTCTTCAACTTTCCCCCGATATTATTCACTTCAATGATTTTAGCCCATAGCGCTTCGATCAACTCTTCTGAGAAGTTTGCGCGTACTTCGTCTTCAGTAAATAAGAGCTTACCCTTTTCATCACACACACAGCTTGCGATCGTACCCGCTAAAGCCTCTTTGTTTTGGCCTACAGCACTCCAACGTGCGACCACCGTGGCATAACTAAATGGCTTAACATGAGTATCAAATTCACACTCATCTTCACCAAGCGTAATCGGCACAGAAATAGCAACTGGAGTGCCAATTAAGGCACCCGATTGGATTTCCGCAATAGAAATCTTCTTTTTCATTATGCACCCACCCTGAATACTTCAAGAACTTCAGTGCGACGCTTAAACGGAATGCTATGTCGATTAAGCGCATCGATTGCTACAGTTACAGGGTTTTTACGCAGTTGTGCGATAGCACTTGACCATGTGCGAGTTGGTGGCAACGTCACCACATCACCTGTTAGTGTTGGCTCACCCACACCATCAGACCAACCCATGTAAATTTCAACACGCTCTTTGTCTTGGGCTAAGCTAAGCAGCATTATGTGTGTATCATTTTCAGGGTCGGTATCGATTGCAGTGCTGCCTTCGCCCGGTGTTACAGATGTATATGTCGAGGTTTTAACGGGAGAGTCATCATCAAGACAGGTATCATCGGTTTCACCCATGCTGTCATCACCCCAAGTGAACTCTTTAATGCAGTCCATCTTTGTTAAAACCAATGGAGTGCCATGAGCAATCCAAACCTGTGAACCTTTTGATAGAACGCCCATGAGTAGCTACTCCTTATTTTAGGCATAAAAAAAGCACCCGATTGGGTGCTATGTGGATAATTTTCTTAATTCAAAACAGTTGATAATGTAGGTTGACTAATTAACCAAAAATACTTTTATAAGCAAAGCCAAGAGCACTAATTAATGCCGAAGTACCAAAGAGAATTGCTGCTATTTTTGCTGCATTAGCGAGTGTTAATCCCGCTTTATCTGCGCCTAGTTCACTCATTTTTCCATCTACCTTTACTTGGTGTTTGGGGTTATAATTCATTTATCGTTTACTTCCTTCCCTTCTAAGGTTGTGGACAACAAAAAAGCCCATCGACTGTGAATCGTGGGCTTTTTGCTTTTTATGTGAGTTTATCGATCAACAAACCAATTGCAGTCAAAACCTGTTCGATAAAGCTTTGTATCAGGCTCTCGACTATTACCGCGCAAATCAGTCACAGTACATGAGTTATCAATCTCCAATGCTCGTCTTGCCACATTTTTAATTGCGAACAAGTCATCAGGTGTATCAGCGTAAATATCAATTTGAATCGTGATGTGATCAGTGACTGCGGGACAATCAATATGATTCTGTGGTGTGCCAGTAATGTCTTGCCATACCAAGTATGGTTTGATTGGTGCATCATCCGCCAAACCAAACTCATAAGCTCTTAATTCTAAAAATGGTGTTGTTGTTTGGAGATAAAGCTTTAACTCTTCACTTGCATAAAGTAGCTCAAAAATAGGTGCTGTCATAAAGCCCCCAGTGCTTTAGTAATTTCAGTGTCAAAGACTTGAACGAATTTAGCTGTGATTTGATTAATATTTTTTGACAAAGCGGGTCGGATAAATGGCGTAGCTGGATGTCTTGATGTGCCAAACTCAATGAATCGCCAGTAGAAAACTTTTCCTTCCATTTGGTAAGACTTGCCTGTTCTGCCTTTTCGACGATTATCATCGTTATTAGTGTATGGAACTCTGGCACCACCTCTCACACCTACTTTGATCACAATCTCATTCGAGTTTCGACTCTTACCACCAATAACAGTGACTTCTTTGTGAATTTTTTCAGGTGTTCGCGGATCATCAAGTGCTTTTGCTGCTGCTCTAGCGCTATCTCTCGCAATATTCATAGCTTGACGTGCTGCTTTTCGAGCCATTGATTTAGCTTTTTTGGGGTTTGCAAGCTGTTCAATTTTGCGCTGAAATTGCTCCATACCTTGTACATTTAAGTTGACTGAGTCCATGATGATTCACCTTGACCTAAATTTATCGTGAGCCACTCCAAACCACTCTCGTTATCTGGCATAGGATCACCATCAATTTTCCAATAATTGCCACGGAACAGAACGCGCATAGTCGAATTAATCTGAATGGCTTTAGAGCTGTACCGAATTTTACAACGCGCTGTCATGCTTGAATTGATCGCTTGGGCTTGAAGTTGATCTTTTGTAGATAAACCTTCGTGCTTACCCCATACCGTCGCAAATTCAGCCCATGTTTTAGTGATTCGTCCTGTTTTTGGATCTTGAACAGAGATGTATTGTTCGATGCGGATGCGGTGAGATAGTTTGCCTGATTGCACATTACACCCCTAAATTTATTCGAAATGGCTGAATTGCATTTTTAGCTGCTTGAGGTAAATCACCTATATCTTCACGGAATTCATAGAGGTACCCAAAGGTTAAAAGTATTCCTGCCCGAATGTGGGGGTTGAGAACAACTCCATTTACAATCATGAGGATTTTTTGATTAAGTTCACATTGTTTTTGAGCAGCTGTATTTTTGTGATTATCTGAATCAATCTCAAAAATTAACGCAAGGTTTTCGATCTCATTTTTAGCGTTAAATTGAATATCTTGAATTTTATTAAAATCACTCTCTAAAGATGCTTGATCACTGTAAATATTTCGCCCTATGTAGTGCGCAACCATTGATTCCGATGCTTCAAGCTTTTCTTGAATATCTTCATCTTCATCGTCGTGATCAATTTTCTGATGCAGTTTAGCTTCGTCAATGGTCAGCACAGACATAAATTACTCCAAGGGTATTAACGCTAACAAATCTTCTTTTTTAGAATTCTGTTTAAATTCAATATTCTTTTCGGTAAGAATGGTCTTTAGCTCATCATTACTCAGCTTTGATAAATCCTCAGCAATTGACTTAACTGCGTCTTCATTAATCTTAGTCTGTGCTTCAAGATCAGCGATACGCGCCATCATATCCTCAGGACTGTTTTTAAATGCATCAAATGCCGCTTGAAGTGCTTCATGCTCTATTAATGGAACAAATTCTGATAAATCATCAGTGTTTCTGGGTTGTTCTAAAAAATCCGCCTGCTTTAAAGCGACAAGTTGTTTAGCAATACTTTCTTTCGCTTCAAACTCATCACCAGGCTTTAAAACAACACCGCCAAAATCATATGTTTTAAGTGCTTTCAATTTCATACAGCTCTCCAAAAATAAAGGGTGCATAACGCACCCATTATTATTCTAATTAAGGTGTTGGTGTGAATGAACCAGTTACAAATGCTTCAGGGCGATAAACAGCAAGCGCCAAACGCTCTTCCGCACGAATTGAGATCATATTTTGTTCGAAGTTTTTATCGTTTTCTGTTGAAATTAGAACTTCAATGTCCATGCGATCAAAGATTTGAGCTCCCATGCTGAACGCACCAGTTAGGAATGTATCTACAGCCATTGCTTGTGTTTCAACAGTTGGAAGATTCCATAAAGTTGGTGCATTGCCATTAATAGGATTACCAATGATGTAACGACCTTCATTATCTTTGGTAAGTTGAATACCTGCCCAATCAATTGGATTTAAAACAATCCCTGTTGAAGGTAGTTCTGCCAATACTGCTTGCAACAAGGCATAACGAATACGATCAATCGAGGTCGCATTTCCAATTTTGACTAATGTTTCATCGAAACTCTGTGCTTGAGGAATAATTCCGTGAAGATTCTGACCAGCACCATTTCCCAATAACAACTGACGCTCTTCTGCAAGTTGCAAACCATATCGTGCACGCGCATCAATATATGACTGTAATGCAGGCGCATCATCCATTATTTGTCGAGATGCTTTAAATAAATGGGCAATGGTTCGAACATTCGCAGTGATGTTATCAAACTGAATGTCTGAATAAGGCTTAGCTGTATTTTCAGCAACAGTCGTTGCATTATTGGTAAAACCTGATTCAACGGTGTATTCAATTGCATTTGAATTGGTCTGCCCACCAGCAATTAAATCACGCACTGTCATTCGCTGAAAAATTGGAGCAATGATCCCCTGATTATCCGCAGTAACTGCTGGACCACCTGCTGTCAAAATTGCTTGACGAGGCATAGCAATCCGCATATTGCCTTTAAAGGTTGAACTTGCGTTATTTTTAAAGTCATCGCTTTCAATCACTCGCTGACCAACAGTTTTTCGTTCAGCTTGAGATGGTGTGTTTGGACGATCTAAACTTTGCTGTAATTCTTTGATTGAAGCATTCAATTCGTTGTATTTACTTAACGCTTCATCGGCCTTTTGCTTAGTTTCTGTATTTGCATCACCGAATTGCTTGACCTGTTTTTCAACATTTTCAGCGTATTGTTTTACATCATCACCAACTTTTTTAAGGTCGGTTTGAACTTGTTTATACTCATTTTCGAGTTTTACTGTATCAGTCATTGTTTAAAATACCTTTTAAAGATTGAGAAAGTTTTGAAGCCGAACCATCGGCAAATGAAACTGAGCTAGCGTTTGGCGTAGCTTTTGAAGTAGCGCTAGGCGTACTTGGAGTGACAGCGTCATGCGTGTCGGCTTTAATTGCTTGAAATAACTTTCTTCGTTCTTGACGAGGAATGTTTTGTTTCGCGAGTATTTGGTCTAATTTTCGAATTGCGGCTTGTGCTGGGGGATCTTCTGTTACTTCTACTTGGTCAGCAGGAAGATAATCATCAGCAAAACCTTTTTCGATTGCTTGAGATCCTGAAAGCCATGTTTCAACATCCATTATTTTTGCAATTTCTTTTTGTTCTAAGCCTGATCGAGTTCGGTAAATATCATTAGCCGAATCATCAAATACTGCTAAGTAATCAGCGGTTTCTCGCATGTCGTGTTGGTTGCCCATTGCGTATGACCAACAGTTATGAATCATGATGAAACCTGCACGAGCAATTTGAATTTCATCACCAGCCATTGCAATTACTGAAGCAGCACTTGCTGCCACACCTAAAACTCGAACTGTGACTTTACCTTTGTGTGCACGAAGAAGGTTGTAAATTGCTAGTCCTTCAAATACGTCACCGCCCGGGGAGTTGATATTGACGACCACGTCTTGATCTTCACCGATATATCGCAATGCTGAAGCAATTCGATTCGCTGTGACACCACCTTCGGTCCACCAGTCATAGCCAATTTCTTCATATATTGAAATTGTGTTATCACTCTCAGAAGAAGCTTTAATATTTGATTGCCATTTATTCAGCACAGAATCAGGCAAATCAAATCGAACATTTGGTTTATTGTGAGCCTTGGGTGCCAATGGCATAGTTAATCTTGTCATTTGATTTACCTTTTAAATGGCAATAAAAAGCACCCATTAGGGTGCGAATATTTAGATTTCAATTAATCACTACTAGCATCATCAATTGGAATATTTTGTGATTGAACCGTGAGTTCCGCGGCCACTCCGCCAAACTTCGGCAAGTTTTCTTTTTCACGTACTTCGTCGCGTGTATAAATGCCGTTATTTACCATTTTGGAGTAAAAGTCAGCCCTGCTTTTTGAGTCCGCACGTAGTAAGTTTTCAATGTTGAACTCAACATAGTATTTGGTGCGTTCTGCAGGTGTGAGCAATGTTTTATTCATTGATTGCTCAATTAATACCAACCAAGGCCTTAAAGTGAATTGAAGGAAACCAATCATTTCCTGTTCCATCCCACTTCCCCATTTAGTTTGACCTTTACCTGCATAACCGATCATCCAACCGGGTACGCGAAACCAACGGCAAATAGTTTCGACACCAAAATTTCTTGATTCTAATAATTGGGCATCAGCTGGATTTATTCCGATCATTTGAGGTGTTACACCTTGTTCTAAAACTGGTGATGTGCCTGCATTCATAGCTCCTGAAATCTGCTTAACATACCCCCTAAAGGCTTCACGCTGAGCATCATTCATTACACGATCAACTTTAAAGGCTACAGTTGGAAGTAACCCATTTTTAAAAGTTCCATTTGCAGCGTTATCTGCTGACATTGCTGATCCGAATGTATTTGCTCCATAACGTATTGGTGATAAGCCTATTCGCCCATCAAGAGAAAATGCAGGTATATGTAAAATCTCCTTATTGCCAATATCGAATTGTCTTCCATCTCGATCAGTATATTTATAGAGAAGCTCTTCGCGATCACCCCAACTTAATGAAGTTCTTGTTGGTAGCATAAAGTTTAAACTTGATATTTCATTTTTATTGTTACGCTTAATTTGTGTATAACCATTGCCCTGTAAGAGTAATGATGCAGCTAATGCTTGAGTAAAATTCACAGATGTCATATGTATATTGGGTTGGTATCTTAATACACTAAACAACGGATGATCTTTAGCAGGCTTTCTACTTCCGTCCTCTTGTCGTTCATACAACACTAAAGGCAATGTAGAAATTGTTTCAGATATGAGCCGAACACAAGCCCATACAGCATCAAGTTTTAATGCTTTTTCAACGCTAACAGATTCACCACTATTAGACATCGAACTGAAGAAATTAGATAAAGCTCCATCAGTTAACTTAATTGATTGTTTTGGACTTACAACTGCATCATTTAGGGTTTGAAGAAACGTTTTCATCTACTAATCCTTTTTTTAAAAATGCAGCAAAACCAAATAAAACAAACGCTATAACCAATAGCATCCACCCCAAGCCTAGTAATAGATAAACACCGATTCCTAAACAAACTGCTCCGCTCAAAAGCAGCAGCAAGTAAACAATTACTGCTGTATTCATAATGCCTCACATAAATATTGGATTCGTTAGTGCATGTAAAAACTGCTCGTCAGTCATTTGCCCTTGATTTGACTCAGGATTCATGCTCATCAATGCCACAGCATTAAACGTGGCAATCAATGGATCAATCTTGCCAACGCCTGATTCTTGCTTTGAAATCATCATGCCGTTACCTTTCACGACAGCTCTGGCATTACCTGCGCACCACGTCATTAAGCCTTGCCCTGCATGGTACAAATTGCCTTCTGCGAGTTTCCGCTCAGTGGTCATGATGTAGCCCATCAATTTAAAACCTTGCTGAACCGCCAGCATTTTTTCTTGTGGAATATCAGCAGCAAGCAAGCCATCAAGCAAACCACCAAGACCCAATGGATCTAGTCCGATTTTGTCCAACTTGCCTGAGTCAAAGCACTTCTTGGCAATTGCGGCAAGTTGGTCGATATCTTCACCGACTCGCTTAACAATGGTTAGGCTGCCTTCAGCTTCATAATCTTTATATTTGGGCGCATTCTCTTTGCGTCGCTCTACAGCGACTGAGTTGCACCATGCATGATTCCATAACCACCATTTACGGCTCTTGTTGTGACGACCAAGCACAGCAAAACCGAGCAAGTCATCAAGACCACCACCATCAATTCCAAGCGTGATTACGTCTGATTGCTCAATGAGTTTATCGAGTGTGAATTTCTTAGATTGTTGCAACCAAAACTCAGCGCCTGCCCAACGGTTTGCACGCAGGTTCATGCCGATTTCAATATTTAATCGCTTGGCTAAAAAGTCTCTTAAGTCTTCTTCACTCGAATCTTTCGATTGCTCAAAGTCATCATTAAGCTGCTCAGGGTCAACAGATGTGCCGTAGTTTGGGTTAGGAATATGGAAGTTTTCAGGCTTTAAATGGTCGCCATCTTCAACCATCTGTTTTGGAAATTCATAAATCAGAGGTAAGAACTTTTTATTGCTTTTGTTCCCGTCTCGAATGTCGCGTGCATAATCCAATTTTTGCTTGAATACACCGCATGGCGTTTCGCTTGCCTGTGTAGTCAGGTAAATAACACAGCCTTCTTTTCGACTTGCTAAACCACCAGTGGCTTCACGAAACATCGAAGCTGCACCAGCATTCTTCTGAAATAAATGAAGCTCATCAATTAGGATCCATGAAGCCTTTTTACCACCAACCGTATTCGATTCAGCAGCAACCACTTTCAAAGTGGCATTTGTCTGCAAATGAGTCACAGTTTTAGTGTGCTCAGATATATTCATTAAAGCTTTTAGCTCTGGATCTGCATTGATTGCTTCACGAATCGGCACAAAGCTATTATCTGCAACCTCTTTTGTCGGTGCCAAAATAATGAGTTCAGCCGATTGACGATCATTCATAATCAATGCGGTGAGCATGATGAATGCAGCCAGTGTTGATTTAGAGTTTTTCTTCGGAATCAATAAAAAGAATTCAGTGATTAATCGTCGACTCTGTTCTTCATCGTATGCCCCGAAGATTGCAGAAACGAATTCAAATACCCATGGCTTAGTGATTTCACCCATGGTCGGCTGATCCATCACATCTGCAACGATCAAGCTTTTGAACACATCGAGAGCCATATCCGCTTCATCTTGAAACAGTGGCTCACATGGAATGAGTGATTGACCCTTAACTATTCGCTTCTCCCAATCGGGACAGCTTGTGCTCCAATTGAGAGAGGACATAATTCAACCTTAACTATAAGTTTTACGTGCTGCACGAGTTGCAAACTTACTTGCACCTTGAGCAATGTTTCGAGCTTCATCCGCTCGAGTTTCTTTTTTACCTTTTTCAGATACCTTGCCGTGAACATAAGGAAGTGCTGCACGAGCACATGCAATTCTTAATTCTTCATCTTGACCTTCATCTGTCCATACAGATTTGAGATATTCAAGCGGGTCTTCTTTTGAACCAATTGGAATTTCATCATGGCCAACAAACTCACCAGATGCTTCTTCATATTCAGGCTCGATTTTCACTGCCTGAACCACCTTTGGTAAAGATGCACTTTTTGGTTCAGAATTTTCACTTGCACTTTTGCTTTTAAGCTTATTAATGTACTCAATAACATCGGGATCTTTAGACAACATCGAGCCTTTTGTCGACGCTGATTTTTCGCTGTAACCCGCATGAATAGCGGCATCACGGTTGCTCATACCGTCAAGAACAGCCTGAGCAAATGCTTTACTTTTTGCTGTTAAAGCCACTCTTAACTCCTTGCACTTTTAGATGCACTTTTGCTGAAAAGGGAAATTTTTTTATACGTGTGATGGAGGGTGGTCTAGAAAGACAAGGCCTTCCAAACTTTTTACTCCCCCCGCCCATCTGCACCAAATTTGTGCAAAATTATTGATTTTCTTCACGTTGTTTTACGGATGAATGGCACGATTGGCATAGCGATTGATGGTTCTCAGTCTTCCAGAACAATGTCTGGTTGCCTTTGTGTGGCTCAATGTGATCGACAACAGTTGCCTCGGTCACGCGACCATCACGCTCACAGTAAATGCACAACGGATTTGAACGCAAAAAACTGAGTCGATACTTCTGCCACTTGTAGCCATAGCCACGCTGTGTTGATGACTTGCCATCACGCCATGAGTCACTTACCTGTCTAACTTCTGGCTTAGGTGTGATCGTCTGAAGTCTTGTTTGTAGTCGCTGTAGTTTCATTACGAATCTTCCCAAATAACTCCAGAACCTGTTGACTGGTAATTATTGTCCGAACAGTTACATCAACCGTCCACATATCACCATGGTTTCCATTAAGCGATAAGTCCTGAACATCACCAAGATACATACCGTTATTAAGGCGAACTCGTGTGCCTCGTGCACTAACCCGATGATCACCTGTCACTTCAATGCCGGCGACCTGCAGCCGCGTATCCTTATATTCCATTTCACCCATCCAAATACCCAGACTTAGATTCATCACCACCATCCAGATCCAAATGCTCTAACAACTCATTGATCTGGGCGTTCTGCTCGTTGGTGATCTGAATCAGCTGACTGTTCTGACTGATCACTTGATTGTTTTGACTTGATAGTGTGTTTAGATTTTTTAGCAGCTGATTGTTTTGCTTCAACAGGCTTGCCACTAAGTCGATCAATACACAATCGGATACTTTCTTTTGAATTGTCATAATGTCTTTTCACCCACTGTCGTCTTTGTTCACACGATGCACATGCCATATCAACCTCGGTTCTGCTTCAACTGCCATTCAATATTTGATATTTGCTGAACTGTCTTTTTACGCTCAGCAAAACAAGACTGCTCAAACTGAAACGTAGAGTTCAAATGGTTGTAATTATCCAAGCACTCTAAATTTTGTCTGAGCTTTTTAAGATTCTTCTTCGCTTCTATTGTGTCCACACTCAACACCTCAAAAAGAAAAACCTCTCAACATTTCTGCGAGAGGTTTTGACAAAGGAAACGTAGCGAAAGGTTATTTATATTGGTGAAGCTTTTCTTTCAGCAGATAACCTTCAAGCATCCAAATTTTATTGTATGCATTGTCATAAGCAATCTTACGACCAATTTCAGGATCGAAATTTTCAGGGCTTGCACACGCCGATTCACCTGTAACAGTGAAGCCATTTTTAAGGATGATCACGCAGAATGTGAGTAAATCAAGCTCTGATGGTGGATGAACAATACGATCATCTTCAGGTAATGCATTGAACTCATCCGAAGCAACCAATGCACCTGCATAACCATCACCAGCCGTGAAGTAATGTGCACCAACGATAAGTGAATCAATGTGATCTTTAGTCACACGTGGCGCTACTGCTTTTTCTTGAAGTTCTTGCTCTGTTACTTTACTCATCTTCACTTTCCTTCCGATAATAAAAACCCCACCGATTGGTGAGGTCTAAGTCTGAAATTTGTAGTTTTAAAGGTTTCGAAATCAAACATTCAATTTACGATCTAGCCATCTTAGAAAAGAATCCTTGTCCATAAAATCAGGTGCAAATCTAATTACAATTTCTTTAACCTTTTCAAAATTACCTATAATAGTAACTGGCTCAATAAACTTAAATTCAGATGATGGTCCATTATGGAGCTCCCTTAAGAAATCAGTAACCATAATATGATTTGTTTTTTTTATAAAATCAGGTCTAGCTTTAACAAATTCATAAATTTGTTCTATTAAAAAATAAGGAATTTCCGAGGAACTCATAATAAGGTTTTATGTTGCTATAAATACAATCACCAACCATAACATTAAATTATTTTTAATAAAAACATTAGCTTAATGAATGTTTAAAATCCAACCTAATCTGGTGTAATTCCACCATATTAGAATTTATTTAATACGATCTCCATGCCCGCTATAAGTTACTTTTTTACATTTTATGCATTGCCACTCAGTCACAGCATCAAAATGATAAATTTGCTCCCCTTGAAGCGTTCGCGCCTTTTCATATTTATGCTGACAAAAAATAGACTTAATTATTTCTAGAAGCATACAACCCCTCCATGAGCAACCCCACTCCATCTTCCATATAAATCAAACAGTTATCACTGGCAAAATGTAACAATAAAATTAAAATCACTATGCAAATTTAGTGTAGCAGGCTAATGAGATTTAATATGGCACGCCATGTAGGATTCGAACCTACGACAATTGGATTAGAACTCCAGTGCTCTATCCATCTGAGCTAATGGCGCATAAAAAAAGCCTGCGTCTTGGGGAGATGCAGGCTGAAACTGGATAACCAGTCAAACTTGAATGTTGCTATGTCTACCATTTTAGTTGGTTTAATTGTTCAACTAATTGGCAATAGATTTCAAATATGATAAATAAACATAAAATTACAATCTGGGTGGCGGTAATTACATTAAACCACTAAGAATAAGGGTTACCGCCATAAAAAAAGCCCCCATTTTGGAGTAAATGCGGGCTTCACTGAATTCGATATTATATTTATCTGTTGATTTATAAACATTATATTAACAAATATGCATTTAATAATCTATTGCAATATCTTTCAAATAAAATCATTAGACAAAAAAATACCTGTCGGTGGTTCAGACAGGTAATAAACTTTGAATTCTGTAAGCCCACATTTCTGTGAGCTAAAAAAAATACCCGCATGAGGAACAGGTAATAAACTTTAAACTATTTGGTCAAACCGTAATACGACCAGTATATAAAAACTATACCCTAGTTTCCGAAATAATGGAATCCTTATGCTTTAAGTTCTTTGTAAGTATCTTTTTTATACTTTTCAACTGCATCTGAAGCACATTTAATCGCGGTCTCCAAAGCAATCACCATCATGTTTTCATACTGCTTCCAAGTCTTCCGATACTGATCCACAGTCATTTGAATTGGTCGAACACCCATATAACTCAATCGACCCTTTGCGGTGTAGTCATCCTCCAGCTCAGGATTCATCGAGAAATCAATCACCATCCGAGCGACAAGCCATGACAAGTGATAAATCGCAATATGCTCAGGCTCTCGCTTCTTATCCTGAACAGCCCCACTCATCATAATTTTAGCCAAGTGATTACGAATATATTCATAATCTGACTTAGCTGTTTCGCCATAAATAATCAGCGATGCAACAGACTTCTCTAACTGCGTATCCATGCTTGCAATAGCGCCCAAACGATCTTGATAGTCCAATGGCTTTGCTCCTGTGCTATGCCCTTCATCACCGAACTGTGGTGACTTTGCTGTAATGCCTTTCGTCAACCACTCGAATTGTTCAAATTTTTCCGCTACTGCATTCATCCCTTTCCCCTTAAATCTTCTCTAATGCCACTGCACAGGCATAACAACCAACTGTGATTATCGCCAAGGCAATGTTGCACCCTGTTGATTTTTCCTTACCACCACTAAACGCTGCTAAAGTTCCTACGATTAAAAATAGTGTCAGCATCACTTCATCCCCCAAATCAACATCCCAGCATCTCGAACTTCTGAATTTGTTCGACCCAAATAGCCAGTAATTCGCTTAAATTCTTCCGCATTCTTCTTCGTTCGTGTCGGTCTAACTTCAACCACGTTCAAATTGAAACTCTTTGCCATTTCTACAAGCAATTTACCTGTTGCGTGGTTCTCACCCACGTTTTTAGCAATTCGCTCTCCTACGCTCTTACGTTGACCAATTCGACCATGCATATTTGATTTAGAATTCAACCAACCTGCTTCGATGACTACTTTTTTAATCTGATCTTGCTGAGTGCGGAATAGCTCCACAGTTTCAGCGAACGTCAAAGTTTTAAGTTCTAGGGAATCGCCGAGAATGGCGACCCCCGATTTGATAAGGTCAGGATCAATCCCGATGATCATTGACACCTCGCTTTAACACTGTTAAGCACCGACGCAAAGCGAACATGCGCTCACTTTTGCCTTGCTTCAATGCAAAATCTTTTTCACGCTCAAGCGTAGCTATCAGGCTTGAGTGCAAAGCATCAACTTGATTACTCTTCACTCTAGTTTTGTCGAGTTCGCTTTTAAGATGCTCAATTTCAACTAAAGCCTGCTCAAGTGTTAATTCTTTAACCTCAAAACAAGCACCGTCGGCATGGCAACGACCATCAGCACCGCAATATGGATTGCCTGTTTTGCAAGCCATGACCGCATTGGCCCACGTCTTACTTACAGAGCTGTTTAGGTCAGCTTCACAAGGGATATGTTTATTCATGCTCACCTCGCTCAATCACATCAACCTCAACGATCTTGTAAATCTTGCCTTTGATTTCTACCAAATCACCTTTTTCAGCTCGTTTAGACCATTGTTTATAATTGCTTGCAAAGCCCCAAATGAAGCAGCACAAGCACAGAAATAGGAGCATCCAAATGTTATTCATGCTCACCTCGCAGGGCTTTTTCTAACTCATCAATCAAATACTCAGTGCAAACCCGATAGCCTTTGTCGTACAAGTCCATCTCAACGTAACCAACCATTGATTCTTTTGAATCAGATAGAATTTGTTTAACGCTTTTCTCCAACCCCGCCTTTTCCGCTTTGAGCTGATCGATTTCGGATTGACGAGCGTTCCAACATGCTTCCCAGACATCAAACTCTTTCTCAAAACAACTAAAAGTTGCATATCTTTTGTTGAAACATTCTTCATGACGATCAAACTGTTGTTTGAGTTCTTCGTAATCAAGATTTAGTAATTTCGCTTGATGACGTTCAAACAGTTCACGAATTAACTCACTCATCTTCCGCACTCCACAAAACTTTTCTCAAACTCAGCCTGATTGCGCTCATCTTCCATTTGCTGAAGAGCTTCTTCCCATTGCGCCTGTAATTCTTCTTCATCTTCATAGTGAGCAAGGGTGCCGTTTAGCTTGTCACGCAAGTCTTTTAAGTAATGAGTTGTCATACCTTGCGCTCCTTCAACTGATCCGTTTTAACCACGCCATTTTTTACAGCCCAAGCCACACACGTCTTACATCTACAACTGTGCTTAACATATTGAGTGTTTGTACCGTGCTTAGCTTTATAGACTTGAGGAACAACATCCTTAATCTCCCCACCACGCTTCAAAAACTTCTCCATTTCCACATCAAGCTCAGCACGTAATTTCCGTTTATCTTGAATGTATTTAGCTGATGTACCGCAGTTCAAAAATTCTTGTTTTGATAGGTTCATACAGCCTCCGCAAACTTAACAACTTTCCAGTCGTTATCTTCTTTCGCAATCTGACAAGAGAATGAGCAATCAATGTCCGGCTCATCTTTGTAACGCCCAACTTTCGGATCTAGCTCATCAAGAAAGATTGGGCCCTTATCATTTTTCAGTACTGAATGCCCGACATCGCGCTCAACCTTTGCCATTTTTTTAAAGGTCTCAGGAAAATCTTTACGGATCTTGTTCCAGTAACCTGCACCACCTTTGACACATCCGATGCAGTTATTATTTAAATAACCAAGCTTGTACATCATTGGAATTTCAATCCCTGCGTCTTGGAGCATTGCAAGACAATCAGCTTTTGAAAGATCAGACTCAATCAATGGGAAATCCACATTCAAGCCCGGGTTTCTTTCTTCAAAATCTTGCGCACGATTAATTTCAGTAATGTCATAGCCGAATACATGCAAATCACCATATTTCTGAAACGAACCTCGTGGAATTCGCTTTAACTGGGTAGTGCAAGGTGCCCCGTTAATACCCTTCAAATATCCCTTTTTAAATACTTCAAAGATTGAGTTTTTACCCTTTGAGTATTTGGGGTTGTAAAGCTTAATAATCTCTTGACCAAACCACTGCTGGCACTCATGGAAAAAGCGCTCATTGTCTGCGTGCTCTTCAATAATTGGGCTGTTTGCAATCACAAGTTCAACACCGGGATAGAGTTTTGATGCCTGCTGAATCATGATTTTTGTCGCAACAGCTGAAGCAGCACCACAACTAAACCAACAGATAATTCGTTTGATTTTTTGACCCACCCAATCCGCAGTCTTATTATCGTTTTCGTCTTTCATGCCACTGCTCCAATACGTTGATCCGCCCAATTACACTCAACCAATGTCAACCCATCGTGTTGAAAGCGTGACCACAAACGATCCCCTAAATCCTTTTCAAGCTCACCGACAGTCAAATTCGAAATCAACATCGTTGGCTTGTTCTCGTCATAACGTGCGTATAAAACTTTGTGGACCAACTGCAATCTGTTTTCATGACGGTCATGCAATCCGTACTCATCAAGAATCAATAAGTCCAAATCCGTATAGCGATAGATCGCACTGGTTTCGCTGTCATCGGCTTTTGTCCAAGCATTGGCAATCTCATTAGCCATGCTCTCAGAAGTGGCGTAGCGAGCGTATTTGCGTTTATTCAGGACGTTCAATGCCACAGCGCAAGCAAGATGGGTTTTACCTGTACCTGTGCGACCAACCATGATCAGGTTGCGATTTTTGTTATTCAGAAAGTCTTTGGCAAATGATGCGCATTGAGCTTTTGCATTTTGCTGACCATCGTTTTGCACCTGGTAATTACCGAATCCACTGTTTGCATGTCGGCTTGGTAATTTCGCACCTGCAAAGTGTTTTTCACGGACCATGGTATTCACAGCGTGTGCATGTTCTTTTTGACCACGGTTCAAGGCTTCAAGTGAGCAATCTTTGCAAAATACTCGTCCGCCCATTTTTGACATTTGGGTTTGATGTGTTGAGCAAAACTCTGTTGCTTGTTGAATATTAAAATTCGAGAGTGCATTTGCGTTCATAGCAGATCTCCACAATCAATATCGCTTGCAGGTGCATATTGCTGTTCAGCGCCCCATGCATCGTTTACGTTGCGGTTGGGTATTACAGGTTTTGCCTTGCTGACTCTCTGCGACTTCTCAAACTCTTGAGTAATCCAGGAAACAAACTTTCGTGTTTTTTGGTTTTCAGTAAGTGTGATCTTGTCTTCCCAGTGAGCATTGAAGTTGCCAAGGTGGAATTCAAAATCAACCATTCCTAAAATTTCAGATACTCGTTGAGAATGTTTTGTGGTTTTCAGAATTGAACTCAGAAGATCAAGGTTTGGTTTCCAAGATTCGTCTTGAGTTTTTTGAGGCGGATTCTGTTGTGTGTGTGTTTCTTTAAAAGATTTCTTTAAAGATTTCTTTTGTGTGTCTACTACGTGAACTAGTTGCGGTCTACCTACTAGACTAGACTGGTCTACTACGTGAACTAGTTCAGTAGGTGAACTAGTCTTCTTTGTGTACTGCTTACCAACTAATGAAACCTCATTAATTTGGTATTTATTCCCTTTCTTGCTGGTGGTTAAAACAGTGATAACACCATGGTTAATTAACTCCTTAAGACCTTTAGCTATGGATGCTCTAGCTACAGTTCTAGCACCTTCAAGCTGGCTATTGCCTTGTAGCTGGCTATAGCTGACAAAATCAGAATCCTTTTGAAATCCATTGATTTTATTCTCAAGCTCAAAATAAACATGACGAGCAGCATCACTAAGAAATGGATAAACTTCTTTTCTGTACAATTGACTTGATTGAACATAGCCTTGAGAGAATTTCTCCAACATTGCTTGTCGCTCTTTTTTTGGGAATTGAACCACCTCTCCTTGCGAATCAATGGGTTCATGTGCTAAATTTGATTTCATATTCAATGCCTTCTAAAGTTTTGAATTACTAAAAGCCTGAGTTCTAACCTCAGGCTTTTTTAATGTCTAAAATTTGGTTATGCCCGCCATTTCCACTGTGTGACCCCGTTGTCACTACTGTGCCCTCGTGCGCCCTCACACGCTTATTTCTTTCGATTCGCTCAAGTGCGACACTTACTGCATGATGTTCACCAACGATGGATTTTTCGATGAGAAGTGTTAATTGCTTGTTGTATTCCAAACCGTTAAACGCAGCGATGTCGTTCAATCGGGCTTTCATGTCAGGTGAGAGTTTTAATCTTACGTCTTCTTTTTCGAGGCTCATTTATGGCTCCTATGCGGTTAAGGATTGGAATTCTTTAAGGGATGGGCAAAGGTCGATAGCTTTAAATACTCCGTTTGTTGCCTTTTCTGCTCTAAGTGCAACGATTTCGGACATGTTCCAACGGCCTTTGATGTAGCCACTGATGTTTGATTGGCTAACTTTTAGGGCTCTAGCAGCTGATTCTTGACTGCCAAAGTGCCCTACCAATTCACTGTATAAGGTTTGCATTAGCATTCTCTTATTAAAATATAAGTAACACACTCAATATATTAGAATACTAATATAGAGTCAATAAGTATTCTTATTTGATTAAGTATTAGTTGGCTAATAATATTAAAGATAACTAATGAGGTTTTTTAAAATGCTTAAAGACAGACTGAAATTTGCTCGAAAGAAAGCTGGTAAGTCTCAACTGGAAGTGGCAGAGGCAAACAACATTACTCAGTCTGCTTATAGTCAATTAGAAACTGGACGTGTGGATTCATCATCCCACTTGCCTGCTATTGCAAGATACTTGGGTGTTGATGCTTATTGGCTGCAAACGGGTGTTGAGAACAGCAATTTCGTTCCAGTCGAAACTTGGGATTCCGAAACACCGCTTGACGATGATGAAGTGGAAATCCCTTTCTTCAAAGATTTTAGCTTTGCATGTGGCTCTGGTTCTATTAGTGAGGCAATGGCTAATGAAACACGCAAATTACGAATGGCAAAATCAACTTTAAGAAATCTAACGGTTGAAAAAAATAATGCTATAGCTGCCACCGCATCTGGTGATTCGATGAGCCCAACAATTAAAGATGGTGATACCATTTATGTGGATTTAGGAAGAAAAACTATTAAAGATGGGAAGATATTTGCTGTTTGTATTGGTGGATTGTTTTATTGCAAGCGCTTATATAACCTGCCTTTTGGTGGTGTTCGAATTGTTTCGGATAACTCAGATGAGTTTCCAGAAATTCAATTAACAGTAGACCAGATAAAAGAGCAAGATTTTCAAATCAATGGCTGGGTTTGGCAAATTGCAACACTGGAAAGATGGTAATAAAAATACCCCCTCGGATCGCCAACTTTGACGAGCCGAGTAATTAAAATTCCTAAAAGAAAAGAGAAAATAATGATCGCAACCCTCAATAAATCCAAAACCGCGCTATCGATTAATCGACAAGAATTTAAGTTGGCATTAGGTAAGATTGGTGCGGGAATTGATAAACAAATAGTCTCGCTCAAAAAAGCCAAGCAAAGCTATGACGCTGGGGAAATTGCACACGAAGTCATTAGTGAGGCAAATATCTTTGAAGCCATTATTGAGGGATTTAACGAAGCAGAAGGCACTAATCTAAAGCTGGTTGATATAACCAATATTGAGGTGGCTCAAGGATGGTTAGACGAGTTTGTGGAGAAGTATTCAGAGGTATAAATAGCTCTATTAATTTTGCTGTCTGGATTAAATAACTGAAAAATCACCCTACTCATAAGGAAATGAGTGCTTAAAAAGAACAAAAGGTGACAAGCAATGAATAAATACGACTACATACAGCTAGGGTTGCTCTTTGTATTAGCAGGTTTAGCTTGGTTTTCAATAGGTTTTTAAACTGCAAACCCGACGCAGTCCTTTAGATCGGGTGGAGAGGATGGGTGATAGACAAGAAAGTGTGGATAGAGTTACTGAGATTGGTACATGCAAGTCAAGCAAAAGGTGAGCATCTCAATGCTAACAATCTTGTTGAGACGTTTGGCTTTAAAGAACTAACATATAATCTTAAATACCTAGAGAGCAATAACCTGATATCGAGAGAAAATCAAAATCTCGATGATGCTTTTGGTGAGTATGGGCTCACGCATACAGGTTATGACTTTCTCGAAAAAAATGGCGGCTTAACCCGAGAGATAAACGAAAAGCTCAACACGGTTTTTATAAAGATAGATGAAGAGCAATTTAAAGCACTTCTTATTGCTCGTATTGAAAAATCAGAACTTCCAAAATCTCAAAAAGAGTCGGTTATTGCAGAGATAAATAATCTACCTTCGGCGCTAATAACACACCTTGCAACAACACTACTTGATGCTGGTCTAGAGAATCTACCGAACGCACTCCAATCAATCGGAATCGGTTTTTAGATTCTTCACCATTTTCGACCACACGCTTAAACTCTAAGTATGTGTGGTTGTTTACACCTAAAATTAATTCATCCTGCTCTGTTTCTGCATAAATTAAAAAATCATCACAAAAGAATGAAAATCCATTTATTTTAACATCACTATTTTCAGTATCATCATCCCCAATAGAGGCAACCTTATAGCTTACTTCAACTGTTTTTGTTAGTTGAGTTGTTCTTCTTTCTTCTAAAAATTGATTATTTATATAGTTTTCTGAGCTGCGCCATTGAATATCCATAACAAACTCCAAATAACCCACCTCGCGTGGGTTTTCTTTTGTATAAAAATAAAAAAATATGTATATAAAACGTACTTTAAGGATTATAATTTAACCTTAACCAACACTTAACTTGAGTCATGATTACACTTGTATCGCTCTTAGTAGTTAATGCTGCAGCAATAATCGCAACAGTAATATTTACCCACACAAAATAAAGAAGCTTTGAATGAAAACCCACCTCGCGTGGGTTTTCTTTTGTCTATTATAAGTCAAAAAATAAGTTTAATAAAATAATATTAGTAAACTTATTGACTACCAATATTAGTATGCTAATATTTATCTCGTAGACAACAAAAAGCCCAGCAACTTTCGACGGGAACTGGGCCTCACAACAACGAGGTAATTATGAACCAAATACATCCAAAGAGTCAAACGACTCAGATCCTCTATCAAGAGCCGACACAGGCTGAAATGAATCCATCTTTCATTCAAGGCGCTATCTCTACCCTTCAAAATATTTCGCTGATCGTTGTAATCGGTGCAGCTTTCATCTTCACGTCTTTAACCATTATGCGTGGCTGTGCTGATGATGTGGAGCGTCAACATGCTATGGCGATTAAGCATCAGATTCAGTTTGGAGGTGGGAAGTGAAATTTATTCAAGTTGAAGATGTGGTTTTAAACGCTGAGCACATTGTGGCCGTAACTGAGCACATCGAAAGAGTTTCTATACCCAGCGAAGATGACCTTCCTTTTAATGAATACGAAAGCAAAGTTAATGGGATTAATGTTTTCACTGTTATTTGCAGCGAAGAGAGTCATTTTGTCTTTAAGACTGAAACTCTAGGTAGCTTCTGCGAAAAACTCAAGGAGGCTACTCAATGAACGCAATCCCTAAATTTTCTGAGCAGATTGAATCAATAGAATTAGCGCGACTGACTGCGGTGTTAAATCGAACTGCACAAAGCTTAGTTGAATTGTCAGATGAGCGCGACACAGTGTCAGATTTTGACGGTCACACAATCGCAATAACCTATGTGGGCCGTGGCTTCGAGTCTATCGGATTATTTCTATCAAATGCTTATTCAGTCGAAACGCGCATTCGCTACATGACTGATAACTTGACTCGATTGACCAAGATCAAAAACCACATTTTAGAAGAAATGGCAGCTTAAGGAAAAGAATATGAATGCTAAATTTGAATTACAAGAAATAGAGCAAAACGTGATTGTACAAGCGTTTTCACAGGTTGGTGGTACGCAGCAATTGGTTGCTCGAATCGCTGAAGAAGCTCGTAAGCATGTACCAGATGTGACAACTAAAAAAGGTCGTGATGCCATTGGTTCAAATGCAATGAAGGTGAGTAAGTCTAAAACGCTTATTTCAAAACTTGGTAAAGATTTAGTTGCTGAAGAAAAAGCGCGAATCAAACTGGTTGATGCTGATCGTATTCAAGCAGAGAAAGAACTTGACGCTTTGCGTGATGAAATCCTTGCACCGCGTGATGCTTGGGAGCAAGCGGAAAAGGATCGAGTTACTGGACTTGAAAATAGAATTCTATCAATTCAGCAAATGTCTTTAACTGACGGTCTTAATTCTAGCGAAATCAAAGCTCGTATTGAAGATTTGGAAAAAATAGACACTGTTGAATCTTGGGGTGAGTATCAAACAAGAGCAAGACTAACTCAATTCGAGGCTCTTGAAGCTCTACGCACTACACTTGTTGCCTGTGAAAAATACGAAGCCGAACAAGCAGAATTAGAGAACCTTCGCCTTGCTGAGCAAGCACGCATCCAAGCTGAGCGTGATGCACAAATTGCACGTGAAGCAACTGAAAAAGCCAATCGTGAAGCTGAGGAAAAAGCACGTTTTGAAGCTGAAAAAGTTCAACGCGATAAGGCTGAATCAGAGCAGCGTGAAGCTCGATTATTAGCTGAAAAAGAAGCTGCGGTTTTGCGTGAACAGCAATTAAAAATTCAAGCTGAACAACAGGCTAAACAAGCTGAAATTGATAAGCAGCAAGCGATTGAAGCTGAGCGTCTTCGCAATATAGCTGAACAAGCTGCTCAAGCCGTAGCTGAACGCAAAGCTGAAGAAGCTCGACTAGCCAATCGTGAACATATGCGCTCAATTCACCAAGAAGTTTCAGCTGCAATGCTCGGTCTAAATACAGGTCTTTCGGATATTCAAATTAAAGACTTGATCACAGCTATCGCTAAAAACCAAATTCCACATATTTCAATCAAATACTAACTGGTTGATCGGGAGAATAATAATGAGTAATGAAATCTTCGCGTTCACCAAAGCTGAACGAAAAAAAGCAAAATTAAAACTAAACCTTAGTGGCCCATCTGGTTCAGGTAAGACATATAGTGCACTTCAAATGGCATCTGGCTTGGGTTCTAGAATCGCAGTTATCGATACAGAGAATGAATCAGCTTCTCTTTATGCAACTGAGTTCACGTTTGACACTCTACCTATGCGACCACCCTATTCACCTGAGCGCTTTGTGGGTGCTATCCAAGCTGCTTACAACATGGGTTATGACGTGCTGATTATTGATAGCGCATCACATGAGTGGACTGGTAGTGGTGGTTGTTTGGAAATAAATGACAAAGCTGCTGCGAGATTCAAAGGTAATACATGGTCAGCATGGTCTGAAACCACACCTAAGCACCGTAAATTTATCGATGCCCTACTCCAAACCGACATTCACATCATTACCACAACGCGATCTAAAACAGAGACTGTTCAGGGTGAGGGTCGCAAGATTCTCAAACTCGGTATGAAGTGTGAACAGCGTGACGGATTTGAATATGAGCTTACCGTGTCTCTCGATATGCTTCATGAAAACCATGTTGCGATACCAACCAAAGATCGTACAGGCTTGTTTAGTCATGATGGTGAGCAAATTACCAAGCAAACTGGTGAGCGAATCTTAGCTTGGTTAAATGATGGTCGATCTCAAGAAGAAGCACTGGCAGCACAATTTCAAGAGGCCATTGAACGCATCGGCAACTCTAATGATATTGCTGAACTCGGGATTATCTACACACCATTCAAAGGCACTGAGTATGAGCAAGATGTGATTGAAGCTTGCGGTCAAAGAAAGGCTTCTTTAACTCAAGTTCAGGGAGCTATCCAATGACCATGATGATTAGTTTGTCAGTCGACAACATCCCTGTCGGAGCAACGGATTACGACACTTTGGGTGGGATGCTTAGCTTTCACAGAGATGATGAAACAGGCTTTTTTTACTGGGCTGGATCATGGGTTCCACATAGTTCGAACTACCCCAAAAATCGCATGACCAAGATTGGTGATATTGAGCCTTACCGTGAGCGTAAAGCACCGCCTAAAAAGAAAGTATCGGTTCCAATGCAATCTCAGCCGATATATCCAGTGAACCGTGGCAAATGGGTGGGCGACTAATGAAAGTACCTGAAAAAATACAACTAGCATTCATCCAATTCATCTTTTGCGGTGGCTATAAAGTCAAGCCTACCCCATGCGGTGTCCAGTATTACAAAGCTGGTAAAGATGCCCTTTTTATCGGTACTAATTGCCAAATGAATGAAGCGATGAGGGCTCGATGGGATCTGTTTTGCAAGATGTGGCTTAAGAATGGCAAAGAATTTTTAGATGAATTGGGAGTTAAGTGATGGAAACAAAACAATTAGAACCTGCTGAAATTATTCGCAGTGAAATGGGAACTTGGACTCATCCAGTTTATTCACAATATCTTGAAACTTTTGGTGATTCTGAATTTATATCGCAAGAACAATGGAGTGACCTCAAGAAGCACTTCGATATAGACACTGTCATGCTTTGGATGGAAAGCAGTATTAATTCTGATGATTGGGAAATCATGATGGATAACGCTGATATCACAAAATGGGACCCTATCACACCAACTGGCTTTTTCTTAATTGATATTAGCTTTAGCGAAGATGATGCCTATGCAATTTTCGCTAGAAATAAGCGTGAAAGTGAGGTGGATGATGAAAATTGACCGTCGTGTTCGAGCTTCTGAGTTTATGAGGCTCATGTCTGTAGGTCGAACCAAGTTTTACAGAATGATTCAAGATGGAGAGGTTCCAGCTCCAGTTCGCCTAAGTGATAAAGAAGTGTTCTGGTATGAATCAATAGTGAAAAAAGAGGTTGAAAAATTCAAACCCAAAGGTGATATAGTAGCCTGCTCTTAGCAGGCCTTTTTTATGGAATATAAAATTTCATGCTTTGAGGGAAACGGGTAACAAAACGGGTAATACCCCGAGTAGAACTTAAAACATTCACAAATATCAATAGGTTATTATCAAAATGCTTTTAATGATAGACAATTACGATAGCTTTACTTATAACATTGTCCAATATTTTGGTGAGTTAGAACAAGAAGTAAAAGTCGTTCGTAATGATCAAGTCACGTTAGAGGAAATTGAACGATGGCAACCTCAGTATTTGGTGATTGGTCCAGGACCTTGCTCTCCATCTGAAGCAGGTATCTCTATTCCTGCGATTCAACATTTTGCTGGAAAAATTCCGCTACTTGGCGTCTGTCTTGGGCATCAAGCGATTGGTCAAGCCTTCGGCGGCTCGATTATTCGTGCTAAAAATGTCATGCACGGCCGCCTATCGGACATGTATCACAACGATACCGGGATTTTCAGCAACCTTCCTTCTCCATTTTCAGCAACTCGTTATCATTCTTTAGTGATTGATCAAACTTGTGTGCCTGAGTGTCTTGAAGTGAATTGTTGGACCCAAGAATCAGATGGCTCCATAGAGGAAATTATGGGTGTAAAGCATAAGACATTAGCTGTCGAAGGCGTGCAGTTCCACCCTGAATCTATTTTGAGCCAACATGGTCATCAAATATTTAAGAACTTTTTAGAAAATTATGCATAAATGAGCGTAAAACAGAATATGAATATCCAACAAGCTTTAAATAATATTACCAAACATATCGATTTAACTCAGCCACAGATGGAAGAGGTTATGCGCACCATTATGCGTGGTGAGGCAACTGATGCTCAAATAGGCGCCCTGATGATGGGTTTACGTTTAAAAGGCGAAAGTATCGATGAAATTACCGCAGCTGCACGCGTCATGCGTGAGTTTGCAACTAAAATTGATGTGAGCGATTTACCTTACTTAATTGATATTGTTGGTACAGGTGGTGACGGTCAAAACCTATTTAACGTCTCTACTGGATCGAGTTTTGTCATTGCAGCTTCAGGTGCAACGATTGCAAAACATGGTAATCGTGGTGTATCTACAAAGTCAGGCTCATCTGATCTGCTGGAAAAAGCAGGGATTAACCTTGATCTGAATATGGAACAAACGGAACGTTGTATCCGTGAAATGGGCGTAGGTTTCTTGTTTGCCCCCAATCATCACAAAGCAATGAAATACGCGATTGCGCCTCGTAAAGAACTAGGCATTCGTAGTATTTTCAATTTACTAGGCCCGCTTACGAATCCGGCTGGTGTAAAACGCTTTGTCATCGGTGTTTTTTCCAATGAGTTATGTCGTCCAATTGCTGAAGTCATGAAACAGTTAGGTGCTGAACATGTCATGGTCGTTCATTCAAAAGACGGTCTAGATGAAATTAGCCTTGCATCTTCTACCTATGTGGCTGAACTTAAAAATGGTGAAATTACCGAGTGGGAAATCACCCCTGAGAGTGTAGATATTGAATCACAAGCTCTTTCAGGTCTCATTGTTGAAGGTTCTGATGAAAGTTTGACGCTCATTAAAGATGCTCTAGGCAAGAAAAAATCAGCCATTGGTGAAAAAGCAGCAGCAATGCTGGCGCTCAACGCAGGTGCTGGTATCTATGTTTCAGGCCTAACGACTAGTTATAAGCAAGGTGTCGCTCTGGCGCATGACATTATCTATGGCGGACAAGCTTTAGAAAAAATGAGTGTGTTGTCTGAATTTACGAAAACCATGAAGCACTACGAAGTTTAAAATTTAAGGAAGATCCGTCATGGTCGATATTAAAAATACCATATTGGGTAAAATTGTTGAACGTAAGCATGAAGAGTTTGCTGATCGTTTAAAGAAATATAGCCTAAAAGATGTTGAAGAACTTGCAAAAGCAGCAACACCTGTACGTGGTTTCGCTCAAGCTTTAGCACAAAAGCGCCCTGCTGTTATTGCAGAAATTAAAAAAGCATCGCCGTCTAAAGGGATTATTCGTGAAAACTTCAATCCTGCTGAAATCGCTCAACAGTATGAAGATGCAGGTGCTGCGTGTTTGTCAGTACTTACAGATGTGGATTTTTTCCAAGGCGCGGATGAAAACATTCAAATCGCGCGTGCACATTGTTCGCTTCCTGCCCTCCGTAAAGATTTTCTCATAGATCCTTATGGTGTAATCGAAGCACGTGCGTTACATGCAGACTGTGTACTATTAATTGTGGCCAGTTTATCCAATCAACAATTGGAAGAAATGTCACAAACTGCTTTCGAACATAATCTGGATGTTTTGGTTGAGGTCCATGATGAAGATGAGCTTGAGCGTGCATTACGCTTAAATGAGCGTTGTATTTTAGGTGTAAATAACCGCAACTTAAAAACCTTCGATGTGGATTTAAACACCTCAGTGCGTTTGAAGAATCAACTTGAAGCATCTCGTTTATTGGTTACTGAAAGCGGTATTGCAACACCCGCTGATGTTGCAATGATGCAAGAAAATGATATTCATGCATTCTTAGTCGGTGAAAGCTTTATGAAACAGCCTCGCCCTGATCATGCATTCCGTGACTTATTTGGTGTACCTCACTCTATTAAATAAATCAAAATAGAGTGAAAAATTTATCTCTGTAACATTGAGTAAATTATTGAGTAAATCATGAGTAAATAAAGCGAAGTCCTGTATTTAAAAACTTATGTTAGGTATAAAGGATTAGATACGAAATAAAAATGAGAGCCATGTGCTCTCATTTTTTATTTGATTGAATTAGACGTTTTCATAAGTCATTTTTTACATGCACAAGCAACAAGCAACAAGCAACAATCAACAACCAACTCACAAATTCGTATACCTTCAACCTAGCCTTCTCACAAAGGAAGAAGGCATTTTTAGATATGAATTTATTGTCGCTCCATGATCTTTTTGGTTGGTGCAAGAGGTCTAATTTTAGTTTTTCTTGTTCATCATCAGTGAGCAAAAAGAATAAAATCACGTTTTAAAAATTATAACGCAATGTGAGTGTTGCATTACGAGGGTTCGCCCAAATCATATTATCTGAACCGATACCATCGTAATACTTTTTATCGAATAAATTATTGATATTGATTTGAGCACTCAAGTTTTGATCGAACTTATATCCAACCATCAAATTTGCAAGATATAAATCGTCTCGGTCTATACGGGAAGACCCTGTGCCAGTATAAATTTTACTGTAGTAATTTAATCCTGCACCCGCAAACCAAGACTCGTTCTTATACTTTAAAAATAAATCTGAAGTGGTTCTTGAGTTTTTTGTATTGGCTTTATTCCCTTTGGCATCTTTAGCCTCAAAATGAGCAACACCAAAACTAAGTCCCCAATGGTCATTAATTTCACCATCAATGTTCAGCTCAACACCCTTACTGGTCACACCTTTGACCCCGTAATAGGCATTTTCAGCAGTTAAATTTCCATTTTGATCTTTAACTTTGATATTCGAACCATTTTGATCTAATAATAATTCCGCAAAATTATCTTGTTCTATTCTAAAGACCGACAAAGCAGCATTAAGTTGACCATCAAAATACTCACTTTTTAGTCCCAGCTCATAACTATTACCCTCGCTTGGATCTAAGTAGACACCATCTTCTGCTTTTTTATCTTGAGGCTTGAATATACTGGTATAGCTTGAATATAAAGAATAGTTTTTATTTAAGTCATATACAAAACCAAAGTATGGCGTAACTTGATTGTTAAATTCACGATTTCCAATTTGATTTTCAGCTTCAAACTCCCAATTTGAAAGACGAATACCAGCAACAGCTTTGAGAGGATCAAGAATATGAAATTTACCTGCAATATATGCAGCGGTTTGCGTTTTATTATTGAGTACACCTTTCTGGTTTCTCAAAACAGGGACAACAAGCTGAGTATTGATATGGTTAAAATTTAAAGCGTCAACATTTAAAACATTTTGCCCTGTATAGAATGATCCTCCAAAATCATTCTTCTTAAGTTCTGATTTATTCCATGCTCCCCCGAATATAATTTCTTGCTCTTTCCCTGCAATCTCAAATGGTGCAGAAACAAATACATCGACATTATTTTCATCAGTTCGTCGGCTATCAGCGTACACAGAGACATTGCCATTAACAGCCAATGTATTGGTTAATTTATCAACTCTTCCTGTGGTATATAACAGGTTAGAATCAGCATCTTCTCTTTTAAATAAATATGATAAATTTAAATTCACACCATTTGTAAAGGTATGTTTTAAATCTGCAAAAAGCATTGAAGTGTTGACGTTCCAATACGTCCAATCAGAACTCACCGTCAATGATCGATCAAAATTGGTACGTGAACCATCATTATAAAAAGCAGGCAAACCACCCCATCGTACACCATCTCGATTTAATTCTTGATACGTTGCAGCAAGTGATAATAATGTTCGATCACTGATATCATAATCAATAGCACCATACGCGATTCGGCGTTCTCTTTCCGCAAGATCCATAAATGAATCTTCATCTTCATATTTAACGTAAACTCGACCACGTAAAGAACCATCATTATTCAGTGGTGCAGATAAATCAGCCGAACTCGCATAGCTATTCCATGACCCGATTGAACTCGCGACATTCCCTTTTAATTCTTTGGCATTCGCATGTTTACGAATTAAATTAAGCCCCATGGCTGGATTTCCAGCACCCGTCATTAATCCATTCGCACCTTTTACCACCTCGACTCGATCATAAATACTCAGATCCAAATCTCCTTCGGAAAGATTTGCTGACGTGGGTTTGCCATCAATTAGAAAGTAATCCACTTCAAAGCCACGTGCATAGGGTCTTAGACGTTCATCCGTTCGTTGACCTGAAACCCCTGTAATATTACCGATCAGCTCTTGAAAGGAGCTAATATTTCGATCATCTAGATATTGTCTTGTATATACTTTTACTGTTTGAGGCGTATCACGGATGGATAAATTTAATTTCGTTGAGGTACTCGTTCTACCTGTTGTATAGCTTCCTGAATTTTCTGTAATCGCACTTGGCTGTTCTGCGCTGCTACTGATTACTGGTAATTGATTCATTTCTTCATTTAAAGCTTTATTCTCAGCTTCATTTGCGTAGGTAGTTGTGAAAACTGCACTGGAAGAAAAACAGATCATTTTTATTGCGAGAGCTAATGGTTTTTGACCAAAGCGGACAGATTTAATCATAAAGAAATAACCAATATGGTGGATTTATTATCTTTCTTTAAAACTTAATTTAAATTGAAAGTATTGAAAAACAATACTAAAACAATATAAATACAAATGATACTTATTCTTATTAGCATTCAATATTGTGATATTTTTTCGTTTTCCAATCTCTATTTCCAATTATTCAAGAATGAATAGTTCATCCCTTTGAGCAGTCGTTTAAGTGGCTATAAATTTCTATAATTGAAAAAGATCCCGAAAATTAATGAGATCTAAAAGCAATCTGAATGCAATTCAGTTCTCATTTGCAGCAATACAGACTATAATTTAAAGAAATTCAACTTATTTCATGTTTTATAAACTATGAGCAAACATGACTCTTCGCTATCAAAAGATCAGTACAACTTACTCAAATCTTTTAAAAAGCAAATAACCCACCCACATACCACAGCCTTGGAAAATCGCGTTGAGCCTCAAATTCAGGCTGAAGTTTCACCTGAAGATGACGATTTGGAATTGTTCCAAAAATCGATGCAAGGTGTTCAAAAAATTGATAGTTCAAATATTGCCAAGTTAGCCAAATCGAAAATTAAAAAACTCGATAGCCAAACTTTGGCAAAACGTGCGGCTGCAGAAGGTCCACAGTTGATCGAAGGAGCGACTCTTTCTGACACACAGGCGATGTTAAACCCTGTCGCGAGTCAAGCGGTTTTAAGCTATCGAATTGCGACATTACAGCATAAGGTTTTTGAAGATCTAAAAGCAGGAAATCTACGCTGGTTTGAAGCTGTCGATTTACATGGTTGTACCATTGAAGAAGCGCGTATGGCTGTACTACAGATTATTCAGATTGCAAAAGATGAAAATCAGAATGTACTTAAAATTGTACATGGCAAAGGCCCTGAAGCCATTTTAAAAACGTATGTAAATGGTTGGCTTCGTCAGCATCGTGACGTTCTCGCGTTTGTGAGTGCCCCAGAAAAACAAGGTGGCACTGGTGCAGTATTAGTTTTACTCAAACGTACAGAAAAGAACCCAAAATTTAGTCAATAATTGGATTTTTTTACCAAAATACGGCAATGCAATTGTTTTCTGATACAATGCCGTCCTTGTTCAATCTCAGTGTAAGTGAACACGTCTTATGTCTATGCAGCAATCCTACGCCAACATTCTTACAGCCGTTGGTGAAGATCTTAATCGTCCTGGTCTAAAAGATACGCCAATGCGTGCTGCAAAAGCTTTTTCGTATTTAACATCTGGCTACAGCCTCACTCTTGACGAAGTGACCAATAAAGCGGTCTTCCCTTCTGATAATTGTGAAATGGTTCTGGTCAAAAATATCGAATTCTACTCGCTTTGTGAGCACCATTTATTGCCATTTTATGGTCGTGTGCATATTGCATACTTACCAGAAGGCAATGTTTTAGGCTTATCCAAATTTGCCCGTATTACAGAAATGTTTGCTCGTCGTTTACAAATTCAAGAAAATATGACTCAGCAGATAGCTGAAGCCGTTTCTGAAGTGACTGGTGCGCGTGGCGTTGCTGTTGTGATCGACTCTGCTCATATGTGTATGATGATGCGTGGTGTAGGTAAACAAGAATCTACAACGCGCACTGTATCCTTTCTTGGTGACTTTAAAACCAATAAAGAAGACCGTCGCGAATTTCTCAGTGCCGTTCCAGAAAGTCATTAATACTAAAGAACCTCAACTCGTGTTGGGGTTTATTTTTTCGAATTAAATTTTTTAATTTTGAGGCATAGTCAGAATGTCATCGATTTTTTTAGCCGGTCATGGTTTAACACCAAGTCACTCAAGTACTGACTTTCCTCGCCCCGAAAGATTGGTAAAAGGAAATCCGCGTCGTCAAACAGAAAGCATGTATGAACATCCAAATATGGGATGTGGCATATGGCACTGCGAAGTTGGTGCATGGAATATCGAATTTGCTGAAAATAAACAAGAATTCTTTCAAGTGATCGAAGGTATAGTTCGTATACACAATCAAAAGACTCAGTCCTATATTGAAATTCAAGCGGGTGATGCTGGGATTATTCCTCCAGGATTTGTCGGGACTTTTGAGGTGATTCAAGCAGTCAAAAAATATTATGTTCTTGTTGAAATTTAAAATTGAGATCTAAAGCAAAATTTAAAGCTGAGCTTTAAAAAAATTTAAATTTTAATTTGAGAATTAATCATTTTATTCAAATATCTAGTTTCAAGAAAATCATTGATGCTTTTTATACCAAAGCCTTTTTTCAAAAGTTATTCTTTACATCACAAAATCACAATCAGTATTCTCTCATTCTGGTCCTCTACCTCATAGATAAAGAGTTTTTTCCTATTAATTGATTGCCAGTTAATGATTTTTTTATTTATGAATTTATTTATCAAAGAGATCTACAGAATGATGATGCAATGCTGATTAGACTTAGATAAAAAGTGATTGATGTAGATATAAAGCCGATCTGTAATACAAATGTAATAAGTGTCTCTTAAAAATATTAAATAACTTAATAATATCAATATCTTAAAAAAACAAAATTACAATCAAACAATTAGTCACATCTGTAACAGCCAATCTGGCTGTTTAAACGTTACAGTAAAGATCAAATGATATATGACAAATGATTCGTCATTTTCAACTTTGCATAACTAACATAACTGAATGAAGGATGTTCACCATGGCAACTACACAAAAGAAAACCACTCCTGCGAACAAAACTAAGTCATCGAAGACAGATGCGAAAGATACACAAGAAAAAGCAAAGAAATCAACATCAACCCCAGCTGCATCGAAAAAAACTGATGTTAAAGATAAACCAAAGGCAGAAAAAAGTAGCAAGACTAAAGCGCCAAGCAAAAAACAATCTAAAGTTACTAAAAAAGAGGAAAAAAATGCAAAAATAGAAAAAAAATCAACGTCTAAAGCTAAGCCTCAAACGAAGCAAGAGAAAAGCAAAGACACTAAAGCCAAAGATATTAAGACCAAAGATACTAAAAAGGCGACTAAAACTAAAGATTCTAAAACCAAAGAGTCGAAACTTAAAGACTCTAAAGTTAAGGAATCTAAAGCAAAACAACCTAAGGCTAAACAATCTAAAGCGACTGATAAAAAAGCTGTTAATTCAAAACCAGCGAAAGTCAGTTCAAAAGCATCAAAATCTGCGAAATCTAAGACTTCTAAAAAGAGCTCTACAAAGTCTAAGAAGTAATTGCTCGAATAGCTGAGAAAAAATAAATTCGATTTAATTTATTTTAATATTCGCGATGAATCAATGAAATCTTATTGCTTGGGATTTCATTGATCTATAAATTTTCTGAATTTATTTTATAAAAATAATTTTAAATCGTTTAATAAATATTCCACATTATATTTAACTTCAACTTTTTTTTTGCCTCAAAATAATTTTTCAGTATCAAATCACGTTCATTAAAATCACAGATATTTCATCTTGAGATACTGCTGATTACTCTCTTTAGAATCAAATCAATTTTCAGTATTCATTTTTAACATAACTTTCTTTTATAAAGTCTTCTTTTATTCAGTTTTGTCTTTAATATAGTTTTGAGAACAAGTTTCTGAAATTAATGAACTAATCTTAGCAAATTGAAATTAAAAAAATAAGACACTATTCAGCTAAAAAGCGAAGCCAAAATCATTTATATAAAATTATGAGAAATAAAATTGTCAGTAGATTATTAGATTTTATATTGATGATTTTATGTCCAACTTTTAAATAGTTTGTGGATTTCGAATCTTTCTGGATTTGATTTCACAAAAAGAATGAGTGAAAATTTTTAGAAAAAGTTCAGGTAAGCAATATTCCATTTATCCCAGTCACGGTCTTGTTGAGATTGATACTCCCAACCGAAGCGCAAAGCATTTTGAGGATTAAACTGAAATTGAATATTTGAATTAAAACGCATATTCCACGTATGAGAATCTTCCCAATATGGCAGCTCAATCTGATTGAGCGTATTGATACGATCACTCCAAATATTTTGACAGCCTAAGGTCGGGCCTATTCCCAAACGCCAGCCCTTATCTAAGGCTTTTCCTGCTTGAAATTGATTTTGAACCTGAACATAGCACAGATGTTTACGCTCTTGATTAGCCATGCTGAAGCCAAATTGAGATTTTATATTCAGCACACCATGTTGTTCAAGTTCGCTAAATTGACCCTGTCCATCTAAGGATTGTTGTTGCCATCCGACATTAAATCCCCAGCTCAATGGTGTTTTAAAAGGCGTGATAGGGTTAAATGAATTCACACTCAATAGATCAAGATGATTGAGCTTTAAATGGTCTTCTCGATATTGGAATGAAAAATCCAAAAACATGAGTTGAGTACCAATCCGATACCCCCCATGTGGATCAATCAAATCATGGTACGCCTGACGATGCCCTACTTCGACAAAACTTTGCCCTTGAACTTCACCTGTCTTTATGGAGAGATTTCGAGCATGGTGCGATTGAGTTGGATCAACATTAGGCGTATCTGGTGCTTTACGTTGTTTATCTTCTTTAATTTGACTTCGTAATACCAACAATTGACGTAATCTAGGTTGAGCAAATGCTTCATCTACCTGCCGACCGATGAATTGTAAATAGAGGTCATCGTAAGCCATCTCCAATACTTTGGCACGATCCAATGCTGAAAGCTGATTGACTTGCGTTGACATTTCATTCATATCTGCAAATGCCAGTGTATGAGCACGCTTGGCTAATTCAACACCATGCTGTTTTGCTTGCGATAGTAATTGTGTTTCTAATGCTGGACGGTAAACCGTTTCCTTGATGAGATCTTGTTGAGCAATCGATTTAATCGTTTCAATAGGAATTGCAGCAACGACGAACTCATCTTTTAAATTGAGATTTGGACGCACTAAATCAATTAAACCCAATAAGCGATATGCACAGTTATCACTCACAAAATAATAGGGAAAAGTAACATGTTTCATTTCCCAAAGATGCTTTACCAAAAACTGAGTTTCTTTCTCATTAAAATTAAGTTCGTACTCCCATAAATCTCGACTTTCAAAATCACCATACTCTTTCACCTTACGGTAATAAGGCATTAAAGAATATTCACCAGGATACTTACCGACCAAACCCTTCCACGCATACGACCAGTTATCTTGATTATTGACAGTGGCTGCATAATTCACTGCATATGAGACCAAATTTAATTCTTTTTGATTTTTAGGGTCTAGACGCAATAAAGTGTGCCCGAACATTGAACTCGGGTTCCCCATAAAGTCGGTCGCATATATTAAAGTGGCTTTATGCGGTTTAATGTGTGACATCCAATCATCGAGTTCCGGACACGCTATCTTGGGCAAGTCTGTCATTGGAATATTGAGTCGCTGTATGAGCCATTCACTACGTGCTGGAAAGCGACAACGAATCGATTGATTCGATTCCATTTGATCAAACAAGGATTGAATATTGGCGTCTAATTCTTTGTTTAGATTATTTCTTCCGGAGTCTGAAAAAAAGTATCCGTCGTAGCTCACCTCACTTTTACCTTTTCGATCGGCATACATTAATCGTTGCCATGTCACATCTGCAGCCATATTTTGCTGCTGGGCTTGTAAAATATAACGGCTTGCACTTTGACTTGAAGTTATAAGATCTAAGGATTCAGACTTAAGTAGAGGAGCAGATAAGGTCACTGACGATATCAATAAGGTAGAACTCAATAGTGTGAAAGCTAAAGCATTTTTATTCATTTAAATTTATATTTATCATCTACTGAGCAGGAAAAACCCTGTCAATTGACAGGGTTTCATTCATTAAAACTTATACGTAAGCTTTAAGTACTTCGTCTTTCGCCATTACTGCTTGTAATGAAGCCAGTACTTGTAAAGAGTTTTGGTTTTCAACTGAATAAATTTCTGAGAAATTCTGCTGAGATACTGTAAAGAAACGTGCTTTATCGTCTGCTTTAATATTTAATAATTCAGCAAGTACATTTAAGCTTTCGCCTTGACCTACCGCCATATCACGCGCCAGTGTTTCAGCATTTTCATTGGTAAAAGTAACCGCTTGTGCTGTAACAGCGCCAGTACCGCTACAACCTAAAGTACCAAAAGTGATCCCCAATAATTGGTTGGTAAAAATACCGTTCGTTGTCGCTGCTAAAATTTTAGGAACTTTACCAGTTTGACCTGCCCATACTTGTGAACCGACACCACAACCCACATCCTTGTCAGCAAAAGCAGCTGTTGAACCGACTGCCACTACTGCTGCTAAAATCATTTTTTTTAACATATTAATGCTCCAGAATTATTAATATTTGAATGTTATTTATATACTTTAGCGTGTAAAACTTCCTTACACTGCATAAAGATAGCGTTATCTTGCTGATAAGGCAAAACAAATCACAATATTTTGGTGAATCAAATTTAAGCTATTGAAGTACTTAAATTTTTAAAATAATTTCATTTTTAATAGCGCGCTATTTGGTTAAATTCCATTGACCTGTTTGATCACGCTGTCCCAGTATTTTTAAGACCAAAACTAAGCTCAGTAATAAGAGTAAATACCACGATCCAATTTTACCCCACCCCACCACATGCCAAGTCTCCACTTGAGATGGATAGAGCCAAATTTTATAAAAGGTACTGATATTTTCAGCAATCCAAATAATAAATGCCAAAACAAGCAGAACAGGCAACATGGGTAAATTCATTTGATGATGCTGAAGTTTAAAATAAATTTTAGTATCCCAGAATATGACGATGCTCCACAAAAACAGTACATTCCGAAAATCATTTATAAAAAACTTAGTCATAAAATTAAGGTAAGACAAAATAGCCAACGACAGCATATTGGCAAAGGTCGGCAAGCGTGTAAATGACACTTCATACAAACGTAAAGACCGTGCAAAAAAGCTGCCCACAGCTGAATACATAAACCCCGCAAAAAGAGGTACCGTCATGATTTTAAATACAGCAGGTTGAGGATAATACCAAGATGCGATTTGAGGATGGGTTAAAAAGATTTCCATAAGCATGGCCATGATATGGAAAATAGCAATGACTTTGGCTTCTGCCCAAGACTCAAGTTTGAGCAGAATTAAACAGGCTTGAATAATCAATGCGTAAAATAACAAATAATCGTATCGGAATAATCCGTAGTATTCCTGATTCCCCATGGGTGAAGTTATGGCAAATGCAATCAGGAGCAAAATACCAAATAAGGCAGCGTAAGCTGCCTTATGGTGAAATTCAAAAATTGATTTCAAAAAGTTCATAAAAGCTACAACAATATCAGCCTAAGTATTTCGCACTATATTCATGCACAGTGTCAATAAATACTTTTGGATTTGCAGGATCGACCCACTGTGTAATTCCATGTCCTAAGTTCGCCACATAGCCCGTTTTTTCACCATTCGCATAGGCATCATCCAACATTAGTTTGACTGATTTTTCAATACTTGCAGGTGTGCCATATAGCGTTGCAGGATCTAAGTTTCCTTGTAATGCTGCGCGACCATTCACTGTTTGACGTGCAACATTCAATTGTGTTGTCCAATCTAGACCAAAAGCATCAGCACCCGTCGCAATCATTGGCTCTAGCCATTGACCGCCACCTTTGGTGAATAAAATGACTGGAACTTTACGACCTTCGTTTTCGCGTTTCAAACCATTTACAATTTTCTGCATATACTTCAGTGAAAATTCTAGATATTCACGGTGTGCTAATGCACCACCCCAACTATCAAAAATTTGAATCGCTTGCGCACCTGCATCAATTTGAGCATTTAAGTAATCAATCACCGCATCTGCCAAGCGATCTAACAAAGCATGCAAAACTTCAGGCTGGGCGTACATCATATTTTTGGTATAACGGAAATCTTTACTTGAACCTCCCTCAATCATGTAAGTTGCAAGTGTCCATGGACTTCCAGAGAAGCCAATTAAAGGCACTTGCCCACCCAATGCTGAACGAATAGTCGAAACCGCATTCATTACATAATCTAAATCAGATTTCGCATTAAATTTCGGTAGGTTCGCCACATCCTGCTCAGTACGAATGGTTTTACGAAATTTAGGACCTTCGCCTGTTTCAAAATAAAGTCCTAATCCTAAAGCATCGGGTATCGTTAAAATATCTGAAAATAAAATCGCTGCATCAAGATCATAACGGCGTAACGGCTGTAAAGTGACTTCACAGGCAAAATCTTGATTTTTACATAAAGAAAGAAAATCACCAGCAGTAGCCCGTGTAGCACGATACTCTGGTAAATAACGACCTGCTTGACGCATCATCCATACTGGTGTGCAATCTACAGGTTCACGTAACAATGCACGTAGAAAACGATCATTTTTTAAGGTCGTCATTTACTTTCTCAATGTTAAATTTAAATTATCTCGATCATATCAAAAAGGCTTTCAATTTAAACATTTCTTGGCATTATATTTACAGATGATGTGCATCTGAAAAAACTGGAATAAAACAAAACAACTACTGCACAACGGTCTTTTTTCTGTAATACTTCGTTGGTTTATACAAATCAATATGAATTTCTACAAATCAATATGAATAATTCTTAAGGTTGAATTACATGTTCGTTCGCTCAATACTTGCTTTGAGTTTAAGCTGCATTTTAACTGGTACTGCATTCGCTGCTAATACAACTGCTGAACAACCGTTAACTCCGAGCCCAGTAACCGCTATTGAAGATCCGATTGATCCTCTTGCAGTTGATTCTTCTGCGTCTGCAGCTGAGAGTCGACCTGTCGAAGCTGATGTTATCACGCAGCAAGAACAAAACGATTTAAATCGCGCTGCCGACACATTGCAAAATTTAGAAAATACTGAAGATCAAACTGCGGATATTGGCAGTGCGCCTGCTTCTTCTGCAATGACGTCTACTTCGTCTTCTCCAGCTGCAAAAGCATCATGGACTTTAGATGGTTTGAATAATGCTTCATGGTACGACAATATCGGTAAAGGTCAATTTCCGGTCTATGCTCGCGCACATGTAATGCTGAACAATGCTCATGCTTCTCCAGGTGCAATTGACGGCACCAGTGGTAAAAATACATTGAAAGCAATTGCTTCATTTCAACAAATGAATGGATTGAAAGCTACAGGTATTTTGACCCAAGAAACTTGGGATGCGTTAATTGCAAAACAAGGTGGTAAACCTGCTTTTGTGACCTACACCATCAGCGCTGAAGACTTAAAAGGTCCGTATGCGAAATCAATCCCAAGTGATTATGCTTTACAAGCCAAAATGAAAGGTTTGTATTACACACGCACTTCGGAAATGCTCGCTGAAAAGTTTCATCTTGACGAAGGTTTCTTGAAGAAACTCAATCCAAATGCAACCTTTAATAAAGTGGGTGAAAAAATTATAGTGACCAATATTCGTAATGAATTGCCTGAAAACATTCATTTGATTGTGGCTCACAAAGGTGCAAAACAGCTGTACTTGTTTAATCAACAAAATCAAATGGTCGGCTCATTCCCTGCAACTATTGGTAGCTCGGAAACACCATCACCTGCTGGAACTTATAAAGTAACTGGCGTCGCGCCAAATCCTTGGTATAGCTATTCACCAAGTAATTTCGTACAAGGGAATAATAACAAACCCCTTTCATTACCACCGGGTCCAAACGGCCCAGTCGGCAATATCTGGATTGGTTTAAGCAAAAAGTCATTTGGTATTCACGGTACACCGAATCCATCTTTGATTTCGAAAACAGCATCTCATGGTTGTATTCGTCTAACCAACTGGGATGCTAATGATCTAGGAAAGAAAGTGAAATCAGGCGTTACGGTCAAATTTTTAGAATAGTCCTAAACCTTTCTTGCTCAAATTTAAAACCTGCTTTCGAGCAGGTTTTTTTGTGCAGCATGAATGTTGAATTTCAAGGCCCATCATCGTTGCATGAATAAAACAATACGTTTCTGTTGTGAGCTTTATCGCAAACTCGAAGCATCTTAAACTTGCCTCATTGAATGATAAAAAATTGGAGTACTGAAATGAATACTTTTTTACACCGCAGTGAAGATCGGGGTCATGTAGAAGCAGGTTGGTTAAACACCCGTCATAGTTTTTCATTTGGAAGCTGGTATAACCCTAAACTAATGGGGTTTGGTCCTTTACGAGTGATTAATGATGACCATATCGCCGCTCATAATGGTTTTGGTACACATGGCCATGACAATATGGAGATCTTAACCTGTGTGCTTTCAGGTGCAATTTCACATAAAGACAGTATGGGCAATGCGGGAGACATTAAAGCGGGTGAATGGCAGTTGATGAGTGCTGGCACAGGTGTACGTCATAGTGAAATCAATCAATATGATCAAGATGTGCATTTATTACAAATTTGGATTATTCCAAATGAGCAAAATGCCCTTCCTACGTATCAGCAGATCCAACTTGATCCACATGATGCTCCAAACCAATGGCATGTCATTGCGGGACCAAATTCCAATGCGCAGATGCATTTACGCCAAGATGCAGAAGTAAAAACAGCCGTCATTCATGAAGGTCTTGAGCTTCCAATTGAATTAACCAAAAAATTCAATTATGTGCATGTGATTGAAGGTGAAATTGAAATTGCAGGTCAAATTGTAAAACCGGGCGATGCTTATATGTTTGATGAGTCATCAAAACTTAAAGCCCTCAGCCAAGCACAAGTGATTTGGTTTGATTTACCTGCTTAGTCTGATCAAATCGGTTCTATTTAAAGAAGCTAGATATAAAAAAACCCTGATCAATGATCAGGGTTTTTGCATTTGCACTATAATTGGTCAATGCATATTTATATACTTCATCTTAGGATTTAACCGTAGTTTTTAATTATTTAAATTACTTAGATTCTTAAATGAAGTGCAACAGAGATTAAATTATTGGAAAGAAGCAAGATGAGATAGCATTTTGCTTCCGACCGACCAAAGTCAAAGTTGCATCATGAACTATACTCATCTTACTCAAGAAGAACGATATCAGATTTATACCCTGTTACGTGAAGGTTTTTCCAAACGCTATATCGCTTGGCGTTTAAATCGTTCACCAGCAACGATCTCTAGAGAAATCACCCGAAATAAAGCTAGAAATGGTTACTTCGCTAAACATGCACATAAAGTCGCTTTAAAACGTCATCGCTCCAATCCTAAAAGAATCCCATCTCATATTTGGGCGCTTGTCATTTCTTACCTAAACCTACAATGGAGCCCTGAACAAATTGCTTCTCACGTAGCAGTCAGTCTGCATTCTATTTACAGGTTTATAAAACAGAATAAAAGAAATGGTGGCGTGCTTTTCCACAACCTACGTTTCAGAAATCAAAGAAAGAGAAAATATGGTTCTCCTGAAACCCGCGGTCAGCTCACTCATCGTAAAAGCATTCATGAAAGACCGCATGAGGTTGAACAACGGACTCGCTTTGGTGACTTGGAGATAGATACGATCGTAGGTAAAAATCATCAACAATCTTTAGTTTCAATTGTAGATCGAAGAACAGGCTATCTTTGGCTAACAAAGTGCAATACACGTAAGGCTGAAGACATAAGCAGAGCGACCATCAATCTACTCACCCCCATCAAAGACCAATTGAAAACAATAACTGCAGACAATGGCAAAGAGTTCAGTTTGCATGAGCATATTGCTCAAGAACTTGATTTGGATTGGTATTTCGCAGATCCCTACAGTGCTTGGCAACGAGGTACAAATGAAAACACCAATGGATTAATCAGACAATACATAAGGAAAGGTAGTGATTTAAATCATTACACGGATGAGTATATTTCAGAAATCACTCAACGTTTGAATCAACGTCCAAGAAAAAGACTCGGCTTTAAAAGTCCGAGTCAGGTATTATGCCAACAACATGGTGTTGCACTTCAAACGATAATCTAAGGTATTAAATAAATTAGGTTCTATAACTTCTGCTAAATTTCAAAAATAACCAAAAAAATCATTATTTCAAGTAATATAAAAAAATTCATAAATCAAACCACTTATACTTAAAATTCATATTTATCAATAATTAAAAAATAAAATCCCAACCCCCATTTTAAAAATAAGATAGATATTTATTATCTAAAATTTATTTAAAAATTTTATATCATACCGAACATTTATTTTTTAAAAATAATTTTACATTATTATTTACTTCATTATGCTCTATTATTTCATCAACATCATTACACTTTATATAAAACTCAACGCCCACTCTAATATGTTTATGTCCATCATCTCTATTTAAAATCAACCAAATATATGGTATTTCTATATATTTAGTTTTAATACCTAATAATTTTAATGATCGACCTCTTGGATTTCTAACAATTACCCAAATAGGATTTTCATAATCTGAAATAACATTTTGTATTTCAACCCAATCTTTTTTCACATCAATTTCCTTATTAAATTCATATATAAATTTTACAAATGCAAACATCATTAATATTGTTATTAATATTAAAAACTTCTTCATTTCATAACACCTTTGAGTAAGTTAATATCCTGATCAAAATCGAAAATGTATTTTGGTACAGCTGCATCTTTTTTAAGTTATTCTGTCTTATTATCAGGTTGTTTTTTTTAAAAATTTAGTATTTACAATTGGACTCAAAAAGAATACATTCGGTAAGCCAGATATACTTGTATAAACTTTAAGTCCAGCGCTTTATAGTGCCAAACATGTAGAAGTCACACAATTGTTAAAAACTAAAGAGTAAATAGCATCTTCAATACTCGTGATTTATTCTATTATTCTATTTTCCTGATTTTCTTAATTTTTAATACATTAACACTTACATTCCTTCATCAGAATTGATCCTTTAAATATTTAGAGGCATCATTACCAAAAACTTCAGTTGTAACAATACTATAATATCTTTATTTGAAAAATTGATTACTAAATATCCAAATACATTCCTTGATCCTTTTTCATAATGACTATACATAAATATTGTATCCAATCCTTTAGCATCTATTAAATTTTTTAGATTATTAATAGCAAAACTATAAAGAATTGCTCCCGCCTTAAATCCAATCGGATCTGCCTCAATATATCTGCCTATTAATGGTTAAAAATATTTAGGGGCTGTAGTAAATTAGCTTTACGTTAGTCTACGAAAGTGAAGATAATTTATTGTAAATTAATTAAAAAATATAGATAAATTTGCTGAAGTATTTTGTACTTGAAATGACTGCTCATTCAGCTGATGATTTAATTGAATTCTGCCCAATAGTGCAGCTCTGTTTTATGGCAAAATATGTGAGGTAATCACCTTCAAATTAGAGCTCGAAGCACACTAAGTATTTGAGGGTGCCGTTGAATTAATCGAAAGTTGTTTTAGTGATGTACGCAAGGGTAATCGTGATGTGTTGGCAAGGTCGCTGTATTTGGTATTATCGAAAGCACTGGAAAGGTCTATATCAAAGTTATTCTAAAAGCCATTAGTTCTATCTTAATCTCTATTATTACTTTAAAAGTAGCACATGATAGTGTGGTCCATACAGATTATTCTCGAAGTTATAATACATTAGATATTGCGGGTTTATTCCATAAGAAATTAATCATTTAAAGCAGTTTAGTATAGACAAAAATCACATAAATGCTTTCGAAGAATTATTGAATCAAGCAAAACGAGTTTTAAGAAAGCACAATGACCTTGATCTAAAAACATTTTCCTTATTTATAAAGTAATGTGAGTTTAGATTTAACAATGGTTCGCTCGAAGAGCAGCTAAAAACACTAATAATCTGGATAGAAATTTAACCTAATCTACTACAACCACTTAAAATTTGACTGTATGAGAAAAAATTGGTTGTGCAATAGATTTTAAGGGCTCATTCATTTTTTAATTATATTTTAAGATAATCTCTTCTGAAGAGATACGTACAAAGCAGCCCTACATATCTATTTTATTACAATTGTTTTAATACCTTTAAAGAGTGTAGAATTCTAATTAAAATACGAATCAAGAAGTTATGGAATACTTCTTGCTTATACCTATAAGTTTAAATTTTTTTTGTTGGACTTAAATTTTTTTGATTATGCATTGAGACTTTTACTCGAGTTGAATAATCTATAAATTGTACTCAATAAAATAGACAAAATTAGAAATTTTTAAATCACACGCAATACGCCTTCTACCAGATAGAGCAGGACGCCATCTAACGTAAGGACCGGGAATGAAAAGTGTTACTTATTATCAAACCATTTTTGACAAAGCTGGTGATGCGATTTTTGTTCATGACATTGATAGTATCGATTTCATGGATGCCAATGAAGCAGCTGAGGCTTTGACGGGTTATAGCAAATTAGAATTAAAACAGATGAGCGTGGAAAAAATCAGTGCGCATAGTCATGGTTTTGATTTTCAACATGCCTTAAGAAAGGTTCATCAAGCTGCTAGTTATGAAGCCATCACATTTGAGTGGCTCATACAGACTCAAGAATTGCTTCATATCCCTGTTGAGGTGTGTCTGAAAATAGTGGAGATCGAGCAGCAACCAAAAATGCTAGCACTCGTCCGCAACATCAGTGAAATCAAGAAATACCAGTATCAGCTTCAATCTAAAGATCAATATTTTAAAATGTTGTTAGAAAACTCAGGAGATGGCATTGCGATTTTAGATACTCAAGGAAAATTGCTCTATGCCAGCCCTTCCCTTCAACGTATTTTGGGCTATCGTGACCGTTTTGTCCTCAATAAAAATGTTTTAAGCGTGATTCATCCCGATGATCGAATGGATGTAAGACAACTACTGTTTAAAAAGCCAGCAGATGATGGTGTAGGAACGATCCATTATAAAATCCTGCACCACAATGGTAAGTGGTGCCATCATGAAGCAACTTTCAGAAATCTACTTGACCATCCTGATATTCAAGGCATTTTAGTTAATTACCGAGATATTACTGAACGTATCGAAGCTGAAAATACAGCGCGGACTCGAGAAAAACAACTGGGCCATATGTCACGCTGTAAAACCATGGGTGAACTTTCGACTGCATTGGCACATGAGTTGAATCAACCTTTGGCAGCATTAAATAATTATGTCGGCGGAAGTATTATTCGTATCAAAAACGGTTTGGCGAATACCAAGGAAACCATTGATGCGCTGAATGCTGCGTTAAATCAAACCCATCGAGTAAATGGTATTATTCACAGTATGCGTAGCTTCTTGAGAAAAGGTGAAGCAAACTTTAAAATCCACTCATTGAACCGTCTGATTCAGGATTTAAATCCGCTCATTAAACTCAAAGCAGATCAAGGCGGATGCACCATTCATTATGAATTCGGTGTATCTCCAATAATTATTTCTGCTGATGAGACATTATTCAGTCAAGTTATTATCAATCTGGTCTTTAATGCTGTCGATGCATTACAAAAAAATCCGAAAGGTCAGCGCGATATTTTTATCCGTACTTGGCAGCACCATCAACACGCAAGAATTGCGATCGCTGATAATGGTCCAGGACTACAAGGACAAAATCCTGAACAGTTATTTGAATCATTTTATTCAAGTAAAACAGACAGTATGGGCATAGGATTAACCTTGTCTCGCAGCATCATCGAAAACCATCAAGGTTATTTATGGGTTTGTGAAGGCGAATCAGGCGCCATCTTCAATATTTCTTTGGCAGCACAGGAGCGTGCAAAATGTATATGACTAATCCGCATGTCGCAGAACCAATCGTATATGTCATTGATGACGACCAAGACATTTGTAATTCTTTAACCTGGCTTTTGGAGTCTGTTCAACTCGAGGCCAAAACATTCAACAGCGCAACGGAGTTTTTAAGCTACCAGCGTCCCCATACGCCTGCCTGTTTGATTCTTGATATGCGGATGCGAGGGATGAGCGGCTTACAATTACAGCAACAACTGAATCAGCAAAAGATCAGTATACCGATTATCTTTATGACCGGTCATGGCGATATTCCGATGTCCGTCAATGCCATGAAGGCGGGCGCGTTCGATTTTTTGGAAAAGCCGTTTAACCCGCAGCATATGCTCAATCAAATCCAATCCTGTTTACAACAGGCTGAAATTGATTTTATAGCCACTGAAAACCGTGAACTACAAAAATCTAAATTGAAATCCCTGTCTCCACGTGAGAATGAAATCATTAATTTGTTGGTAGATGGCTTGTCGAGTAAACATATTGCTCAAATACTGAATATTAGCCATAAAACTGTCGAGATTCATCGCATGCATATTCGACAAAAACTTGGTACCGAGTCAATTGCGCAAATCGTTAATATGGTCTTGATGTGTCGAGATAAAACTTTGCAAGTGATGGTTTAAAACCATCACTTGCCAGCTAAATACAGGATAAAATTTAGAAAAAACGATCGAAGTGAACTTGCTGCTGCGGAATTCCTGCTTGATGTGCCATCTGTTCAATAGATTTCACCATCGGTGGTGGACCCGCACAGTAAATTTCGTGTCCAAGCAGTTGAGCACCGATAACATCATGAATCACGTCATGAATAAAACCGGAACGAATTCCCTCAATAAACTCGGATGAAGTTGCAGGGATATAGTTCAGGCGTGCACCAAGCTCAGTCCACTCACGCATTTGTGCTTCTGTCAGCAAATCGCGTTGTTCACGTCCACCATGGAAGAACCAGACTTTTTGATGCTGTAAATGTGGATTGACTGCGACACCACGCGCAATCGCCAGCATAGGCGCCAGACCTGATCCTCCTGCAACGCAAATAATCGGACGTGGCTGCTCTTGTAAATATGCTAAGCCATAAGGACCATCAATTTGAATCACTGCATTTTGACGTTCCTGTTCATCAAACAGAATGTTGGTCATCTTGCCATCAGGCACACGTCGAATCTGAAAGACCCACAGCCCTTCGTCATTGGGCAAATTGGACATTGAATAGGCGCGCAGCAATTCCTGATTGACCCAAATCAAAGCGTATTGACCCGGAATAAACTGCGCAGGCGTATCTGCCTGTAAATGGACTTCCAGAATATCATGGGTAATTGGCGCTACATGCTTCAAAGTTACTGCTTGCTGTTTTGGCAAGATTTTCGGTATACATTGCTCATCTAAGCGAACTTTGATCACACAGTCAGATTTTGGGCGGCATTGGCATGCCAATACACGACCCTTACGTTTATCACGATCTGATAAGCTCGGTGCATCTACCCACAGGTTTTCAATCTCACCAGAAAGTACTTCTATTTTACAGGTGCCACAGCCGCCTGCATTGCATTCATAAGGTAAGCCTAAACCTTCACGCAATCCGCCACGGAGTAACACGTCATCGGATGCGCAGTTAAATTGCCCTTGTCCTTCAATTTGAATTTTATACATAGGGCGTTACTCCACCAAATAGACCTGACCATTGCGCACAATGGACTGGTAGGTTTTCAGTGGAATACTGCATGGTGCACCACACGGCTCGCCGGTTTTAATATCGAATGCACCAGCATGGAATGGACATTCCACTTCACAGCCATCAATTTCACCATCGGCTAAAGAAGCATCCCCATGGGTACACGTATCATCAGTGACGTAAAATCCTCCATCTTCTAGGTGAAAAACAGCCAGTGGCGGATAACCCTCAATCATGACCTGTAAACCTTCGCCTTGTTCAACATCCGAGGTGAGGCATAGCAGCTTTTCGGCTATATTGGTCATTTGAATATTCATGCGCTTAACTCCTCAATCGGTGAATCTGTCGCTTCAGGTCCCAGGGTGTGATAACCGCCATCGGCATGAATCGTACTGCCGGTGAGTAATTTGGCTTTTGGACTACATAACAGACTTAAGGCTTGTGCGACCTCGGAAGCATCCGCAATACGACCAACCACATGGAAACGACCTGCAATACGATCCGTCTTTGGACGATCACCACCTGAAATCATTTGCATTGGAACAGACCATGTCCAACCGAGTGACAAGGCATGCACGCGTATATGATCTACTGCTAGGTCCAAAGCCATACTTTTAGTCAATTGCTCCAAAGTGGCTTTAGATGCTGGATAAACCCAACGCTCTTTTTGCGCGATACGGGCACTAACACTGCTGATATTGATGACTGCACCATCTGAACTTGCTTTGAGCAATGGACGGCAGGCTTGTACCAGTGCTGCATGACCAAACACCGTGACATTAAAAGTTTTTTGCCAATCGGTGCGTGTCGACTGTGAACCATGATCCTCGTATAGACATGCCAAATTAACTAAGATATCGATTTGTTTCAGTGTACTGACCAAAGCTTGAATACTGTCATCACTCGCTAAATCAAGATATTGATATGTTGCTTTAGTAGCGGTCGCGACTTGTTGCCCCAATATTTCATTAATATCGGCAATTATGACTTGTGCACCCAAAGTAGTCAGTTCAGAAACCACTGCCTGACCAATATGGGTTGCGCCGCCAGTGACCAAGATTACTTTATTGTTTAGATCAGTCATGAAACCTCCTGATACTGTGGCCATTCGTTGAACTGTCCTTTACAGAACAGTAATGGTCGCTTATTGCTGTGACGACACTGCTCAATCTTACCAAGGAAAATTTGATGATCTCCCGCTTCAATCTGCTTTTCATTTTTGCAAACAAATTGCACTACACAGCCTTCGAGCAAAGGTGCTTGAGTGTATTCAATATTCCAAACACCATGCTGAAATTTATCTGCAATTGGCTTGGCGAAGTTCAAGCCAATGTCCTGCTGATCTGCACCTAAAATATTGATCGCAAAATATTCAGCAGTTTCAAATATTTCACGACTAGGTGAGTGATTGACTAAACTCCACAGCACGAGTGCTGGATCTAAAGAAACTGAACTAAACGAGTTAATCGTGAGTCCTACAGGTTGTTGATGTTCATCAAGGCAAGTGACAATTGCGACTCCTGTGGCAAAGCCCCCAAAAGCCTGCCGAAGCGATTTCGCTTCCGCAAGATCAACATCCTGCCATAACACTTCAGGCAGCTGCATCTTGGAACTCCTTCCGTGAAAGATATTCTTTTGCGCCTTCAGCGCCATCGACCGCTGGCCAGAACCCCCGCGGATGATTGAAATGCCCCATGAAATCATCGGCAATAGCTTGATTTTGTGACGCAGCACCTAAAACTTGTAATAAACTTTCACCAGGTGGATTAAGTAGCAGATTCGTAAATTCAGTTGTATAGAGACCTGAATATTCCCAGAACTCGTCGAAAACTTGGGTCATCCATTCAGCAGTAAACTCTTCATCACCATGCGCAAGAATTGCTTGTAAATAATGTTCAACCATTCGTGTTGCATTATTTGCACCCTGACCTGCGATAGGATCATTCACCATGACTGTATCGCCGATTCCCCAAATGACTGCGCCACTTTCGAGCTGTGCAACTGGATAACGGACTTCTGGACGAAATGCGCCTTTCAGCCATGCATTTGGATCACTGAGTTCAAGGTTGTCGACCATACGGAAACTTTGATCAGGCGTCAGTTTGGCAACCGCCTCTTTCATGCGCTGCAACATTTCTTCGCCATTGGTGACATCATCAAACATATCCATCGGACCATGCGGTACACATTCAAACAAGAAGCTACGACAAGCGCCATGGGTATGACTGTAAAAAGGCATACTGAAGTATTCGCCTGCACCCGCCACGAAGTTAAAGTGGAGGGTTTGCGAAGGCTGACCTTGCCAGCTGTCTGGACCGCAAAGATCATCCCCGACAACAAGTGCTGCAGCCAATTTACGTGGTGGAGTTTGATGAACTGAACGAAATTCATTGCGTTTAAACAGGCTGGTGATATTGCCCTTACCTGCCGCCAAGATGGTTAAGTCATTTTTTGCAGAGATGATTTCTAAATCTTCAGGGCTGACATTTTGAATCACCAAATTGCCACCACGACGTGGATATTCTTCTAACCAACGGTGATATTTGGTCCGCTGATCCATCGCGACACCTTTATTTTCATGTAAAAAACCAGTTAAGGGTAATGCAACGCTGCCATCTGGCGCACGGAAGTCCACATGAATCGCTTGACCATGATGAGCTTTGCCCTCCCAGAAGTTCAGGCCTAATTTACGCTCTACCTCTAAAGTATTGGCGAAAAACATAGTGGTACTGACCATACGTCCATGTAAAAGTTCATCTGCAGGACGGTCTACATATAAAGTCACATCATATTTGTTTTCGAGTAATGAAAATGCCAGTAATAAGCCCGCTTGCCCACCACCAATAATTGCGATTTTTCTCATTTTATAAATTCCTGTTTAATGCTGTTATTACTGCAGACCTTGTATTTACACCGTTGGAAATGGTTGGTTAAATGTTAGGTTGAGTTCAACACGCTCAAACTTCCAAATCTCGTCTTCTTCTCGGCGAATGATGGAATGATAAAAACCACCTAAACAACTCATTGATGCTGGCTGATTTTTTTCAGCTGTCGCTTGTGCGTAGTGACACACTTCCCAAAGCATCCAACTAGAGGTTGCATTGAATTCATCAATGATCTGTATATCAGGCATTGCCATAATGTGCAGACTCCATAAAATCTGTTCTTCAGCAATGCTCGACAAGGCATCTAGAATATTTTGACGACCCTGATATTCACCAAAACCACTGGCAGTCCAAACTGCGTCGTCATGAAACAAATGTTGTAATATTTGAGGATTATTGCGTTGATCAGCCGCTGTGGCGTACTGCCCAATAAGACTCCGAATCGCTTCACAGCTTTCTAGATAATGCAACCGAGCTTCCAGATTATGTTGGCTCATATTCAAGTCCTTTTAAACGTTTACCACATCACCTGTTTCATAGATAAAGCGCTTTTCTTCGAAGGCATACGGCACACCCACTGATCCTTTGTACAGTTCTATATGTGGTGCAACTTCTGCGAAACTTAGGCTCAGCCAATACAACTTGTGCAATTCTTCGGGCAAAGTACCCAATTCATATTCATCGAGTGCAGCCAATAATTTGCGCATCTCAGGTAGAATTGCATCGTAGAAAGCTTGTAGTTCAACTGAAGTCGATTGCAATCTTTGCTGGTGGCGTCGTTTTGAAGTACCTAAAGCCCATTTAGCGACAAAACCTTCAAGAACAGCAAAATCAGCAGGTAGTTGTGAAATAAGTTGTGTCATGCGAATTCTCCTTATGCGCGGTTGAGATATTGTTCAAGAACATGGTAGCCATGATGAATCAGGATTTCTTCATCTTGTAGATGCATCACTTTTTTCGCTTTAGATTCAAGTGCTTGTTGGGTATCTTCCATCGTTGCAGTGTCTTCAAGCCATGCATTGCGTTGTAAAACTTGTGCAAACTCTTGTGCCCAACGTTCAGAATATTTTTTTGCTTTCGGCAGGTAGTAACGACCTTCCCAACGGGTTTGATTGTGACTCACTGGCCAGAATTGATGGGTAAACCACACGCCTTCAGTTACATGAACCAAAATATTCGGGAAGATCACAGACAACTCGAATGAAAAATCATCACGATCATTGGGATTCACTGAACTCGGGAGTTGCGTACGTTCATAATGATTGACCAGTGATGCTCCGGTAATTTCTCCGGAAAGTGCCGCCGCAGGTTTAGGATTTGCATTTTTGGTTAAACACACTGCACAAGTACGGTGATCACCAAACAATTGAACTTCCTGTAAACCTGAAGCAAATACATTCGGGAATGATCCTGCATGAATGGTTGCGACGTGATAAGCCTCAGCAAAGGCATCATGTGCTACTTTCCAGTTACAGTTGAGTAGCGTGTTATAAGCAAAGCATTCTTCCATTTCATGGAATGGATAACCACCCAAATGTGTGCCCATACCGCCCAAGAATTCTTCAACGTTTTGCGTACCTTCATTGTCTAAATTAATGAAGATAAAACCTTCCCAAACTTCAGTACGTACCGGTGCTAAACCGTTATGACCTTTGTCGAAACACGACGTGAACTTCTCTTCTTCAGGCACATTGACTAAATCACCTTTAGCATCGTAAACCCAGCCATGGAAACGACAAGTTACGACTGCTGCCTTATTTGAACCGAAAGTTTCATTGTCAGTTTCAACCACGACTTTGTTGCCACGGTGTGAACAAATATTGTGAAAACCACGAATTTGTCCATCTTTGCCGTGCATTAAAATCACAGATGTTTTTGCAAAATCAATACGCTTAACTTTATAGTCGCCTTTCTTTGGAATTTCTTCGACACGACCCACTTTGAGCCATACTTTAGAAAAGACCTTATCAATTTCTTCTTGATAAATTTCTGGAGAAATACAAGGTTCAGTTGGGATTGGCTCAATGCCAAGTTCAGGGTATAAATCGCCCCAACGTAATTTAGCTTCACTGTTCATTTGAGATTCCTTTTCATTTAAGAGTTTAAAGATGCCGTGGCAACACCACGGCGACATCCATTACAGTTGATAGTGTTCGCGTACTAAGTCAGCGATACCGAGTTTTTCAAGAATTGGCATTGGGCAAAGGAAAGTTGCGCGTACCATGCCTGGCAGACGGCTAATTTCAATTGAACCTGTAATGGTGCAGCGATTCATGACTTCATCCACACTTAAACCTGTGATTTTCGCAGCACGGTTTAAGGCATTGTCAGTGGCATCATTCAAGTTTTTACCTGTACCCATAAAGGTAATTGGACCACTTTCTTCAATGTCTATTTGGCCCCAACGCTCACCGAGTGCTTTGACTTTGGCTTTTTCATCTTTATTAAATGGACGTGCCATTGGTGGTAAATCATCAAGCGCTTGAAGCAAAATTGGACCATCAATAGTTAAGCCTTTAATGACTTCAACCTGAAGCTCAGTTTCACCTGATACATCTGTTGCATGACCTGCAATTTCGCCATTGCCTTGCTGTGCATGCATATCGCCCATGTACACACCTGCACCTGGCACTTTGACTGGACAAATTAAGATACATCCAGGACGAATCGAGTTGGTGTCCATATGTCCGTCGGTTTTTGCTGCAAGCAATTCTTCTTCGGTCATACCAAATTTGTGTGGTGCATTAATCAGATACTGTCCAAAATCATGACAGTTGTGTGAATCTGGCAAGTCACGTGATGGGGTGGTACCAATATTGCCGAGGAATGGGCGCATATGCGCTGCAACCCCTGGCATATCTGCACGTGCAAGTGACAAAATTGAGTGTTGTGCTGCATGTTCAGGCAGTGCTGATAATTCATTGGCATTACCCGCCAATTTGTCAGCAATTTTTTGATTCACCGTTAAACTGACTTTATTCTCTTCATCTAAAACAATGACATAACCATGTGAAAACTCAAATGCGCTGACTTCTGCATCACAGTTTTTGCAACGAATGGCATCTTCGCCTATGCCTTCGACATAACTGGCAGGTTGTTCTGTACCGCATGCGCTGCAATATTTCGCCACAAATGGATCACCATGATAACGACCTTCGACAAAGCTCATGACGCCAGAAGATGTTGCTTTAGAGGTGACATGCATTGCTTTAATTTTTAGTGCAACGGCATCACCTACTTCAGCCCCTTCAATAAATACTGGTAATGTAACTTCATGACCACCTTGAAATGCTGGAGTAATCATTGGACCCCAACAACCTGGCGGAGTACCTGTTTTCAGTGTTCCACCATTTTTAAGTGGACCCAGCATACGCTGGCTTGGCCCGACAATACCGCCTGAGTATTCATTAACAATAAGATAATCAACTGCATTTTTTCGACCAGCGGTATAATCTTTATTTTCAATTTTCATAATTTCTCCCCCTACTGCAATATGTTGGTCTTAAAATGGAATAGTGATATCGAGTGCAAACTTTTGACCCTCGGGTCGATTTTCAACTTCAAATTCTTTTTGGTATTTGGCAGCAACCGATATGCCTTGAGCAAATTGGTAGCGCACCTGTGGTCCAATACTTGCAGCTTTGGCTTTAAAGTCACCGAGAATTGCACCCTCTCCCGAATCGCCTTCCAATTGTCGATAAACGTATCCACCAAGACCGACTGCAAGTGGTCCCATGTGCTTTGCGATGATGTAATCTACATGTAAGGCATTGCCTGATTCGTATTGGGTATCTTTATTTTCAAAGTTAATGTCGTACATCCATTTAGTGGTGACTTCGATACCTTGCTTGTTGAGATACGTGGCTGCGACAATAGGTTGAATGGTGTAGTAGTTACGACCAATATTGGCAAGTTTATTTTTGTTGTAAGAACCGACTGGAATATAAAAATCTACCCCGGTAGAGACATGCCAGTCTCCTTGATGCCAACCCAATAGAAATGGGTCGATAATGATATCCCCTAAAGCCATTTTTTCATCCTGCCCTCCACCTAAAGTGATATCGGCATTTGCATAGATCAGAAAGGCATGCATGCCCCATGTTGCGCCAAGAAAGGTCTTATCACTGACATAAATACCGCGTGCAACAGTTGCGAAGGTATCGAGTTTGAAGTCATCAAATACAGGATGATTATTCTTAAATTTATCTGCTGAATAGAACTGGTTATAATTCACCAAATAGGTACCTGGAGGTGGCATTGCGCCCCCTAGAAAGCTATCCGTACCATCAGGATATGCACTCCCCCCATTTTCAGCTGCAATTAGAAGTGGCGTACAGCCCAAAAGACTTGTGGCTAATGCTATTGATTTTAGATGTTTAGCTATCATTTACAGCAATTCCTTAGAACGTTAAGTCTCCCTTAATAGAAGCTTCAACTCCCACTAAGTACATGACTTAATCTAGTCTGAGAATATGCCTGTGAAATATAAGGATGAATCAGTGTTCTGATTAGGCAGAAGTTAAGTACTCATACTTAAACTTTCTTAATACGATAATAAGAAGTACTGGTATCAGCATATAAAAATGCCTATTGATATAGGTAGATATACCTATTAAGTTATTGAGTTATTAAGTTATTGAGTTATTAAGTTATTGAGTTATTGAGTTATTGAGTTATTGAGTTATTGAGTTATTGAGTTATTGAGTTATTGAGTTATTGAGTTATTGAGTTATTAAGTTATTGAGTTATTGAGTTATTGAGTTATTGAGTTATTGAGTTATTGAGTTATTGAGTTATTGAGTTATTGAGTTATTGAGTTATTGAGTTATTGAGTTATTGAGTTATTGTATGCCAACTCATTAATCATGGTGTATATGCTCTTACCTATTGACCAATGCTTGATTACAGGTAGACCAATGAGTTATACAATATTTTTTATTTGCAGGCTTATGCGTTAGGAAATTTTATTATTAGACAAGACTTTAATCATAGGTATATCCAACAAAGCCTAATTGAAGAACGTATAAAAAGTAAAAGGTTCAGTTATACCAACTTTTGGTTCTCGAAATTAATTAGGGCTTAGGAAGCTAAAGAATCAACTGCTCGATGTCCTGTATGCCATTAGGACAAAAGTTAGAGGGCCTTATAAAAAGCTCCAGATTAATTTAAACTCACATCCCAATAGTTTTGCGAAAAAATTGAATGATAAATATAGTTTTTTAATAACTTTTTATAATACTACCTTCCAACATTATATTCTTACTGCGACTGGAATAGTTTTATAGAATCCAATTTTTATGTGGGATAAGTTATAGACAAAAGTGTCGAAAAAAAACCCTGATCAATGATCAGGGTTTTTTGAATTTGGCGGAAGCGGTGAGATTCGAACTCACGGAGGGGGTAAACCCTCGTCGGTTTTCAAGACCGGTGCATTAAACCGCTCTGCCACGCTTCCAATGGCGGCTATCATATAAATAAAAACTGAACTTGGCAAATACTTTTCACAAAAACTTAGCTTGCATGTTCAAATTTAAAACGATTCGGCACAAATTCCATGTGTTTTAAAGTTTAATAAATTTTTTAAATTATGGTTAAAATTCTTAAAGCCATTTTAACTGAATGTATTAGTAGCTGAGAAACGCTTTTGTTGGCTAAAATCGCCACTAAAACCCCTATTCAACTCACTATTTACTCAATAAAATAGATAATGGAAGTTTTTCTTTATATCCAACATGCAATGCGTTTAACCACTTTAATGTAAGACGTATTTTGTTTAACATGCAGTTCCATAGATTTAAGATTTATGTGGAATAGCAATTCTTTATTAAACATATAACACGAGATATGAGGCTTTAAAAATTGGTTATGAACCGAAAATTATTGACTGCAGAGGGTTATCAACGTTTACAAGATGAATTGAATGACATCGTTCGTAAAGAACGACCAGAAATCACTAAAATTGTATCGTGGGCTGCAAGTCTCGGCGATAGATCTGAAAATGCTGATTACCATTATAATAAAAGAAAATTACGTGAGCTTGATCGTAGAATCAGGTTTTTGATGAAGCTTTTTGAAGTTGCTCAAAAAATTGAGTATAGCCCCGAACAAGATGGCAAAGCTTTTTTTGGTGCTTGGGTCACTTTAGAAAATGATGACAATGAAACGATTAAATTTCGTATTGTGGGCGATGAGGAAATTTACGGTCGAAAGGAGTATATTTCACTCCAATCACCGATAGCAAAGGCTTGTCTAGGAAAATCTGTAGATGATGAAATTCAAGTGCATACCCCTACAGGGAAAAAAACTTGGTATATCAGTGAAATTTTTTATCAAAAAGATTCTTAATCATTCATCTCTAAATGCAATGAAACTTTAACGCTGTTCAAGCTTATTTACACTAATTGCTTTTATCTATTGCTTATTATAGTTACTTTAAGATAGTTCATTTCTTTTAGTTGAAATGCTAAATCAATAGACTGTTTTTACAAAACTAAGTCTATTATTCTTTTTTATAAATCAATTTATTAGTCTCTTTCATCAAACAAAAAATCATTGGGCAGCAAGAATTTGATTTCTAAACATTCCCACTTCCTCTGGAAGAAGATTAGGATAAGGGAATACTGATTGTGATTTTATTCTGTAAAAAATTACTTATGAAAGAAACCTAAAGCTTCAGAGTCACGGATTGTAATAGAGAAATTTTGAATTTATCTTTAAAGTGGATTTATATAGTCAATTTAAAGCTTATTGCAAATTAAAACTAGATTAGCCAGTTGTATTTTCTTCATCAATATAAGCTTATTCATATGATCATTCTAATATTGATTAAATTATTAAAAATGAGTTTATGTAACAAAATACATTTCTATCCGAATATTTGACCTTCATAATAAATAATAAGTCACTTTAAAAAAACCAAATAAAATCAATATAATTCAAAATCATAAATAAAATTAGGTTTATTAATTCTTAATAATGATATTTATTTAAGTAATTTATTGTTTTATTGAAAATATTTCAAAATATTATTTTTGTTACTTCTATTAAAGATTTGTATGTCTAAATTATTTAAGAATAAATTTCTCATTTAAATAGCGTATTTTAATCGTACGATCATAAAAAGGGGGATTTATTGAATGTATTCGACGCCAAGAATAAATCAAAATAATGAAAAATTATTATCCGATATTCAACAGACTTCATCTCCTCACTGCATTTTTTTAGACGTCGACGGTACGCTTTCAGAGTTCTCAATTGATCCTGATAAAAGCTATATTTCAGAAGACGCTTTGTTTATTGTTCAAAAATTTATAGATCTTGATATACCCATCTTTGCGGTAACAGGCCGTTCTGCTTCTACTGCTTACCAGTTATTTAATCCCGTTGAATTACCAATTGCGAGTACGCATGGTCTAGAGATTTCGAGTGATTCCAAACACACCATTCAAGCGTATTCGCCACACCCAGAATTTAAAAACTTAAAACATGATTTAGAAAACTTTTGTTCAGGGTATCCCGAACTGCTCATTGAGCATAAATCGCATTCAATAGCGCTGCATTACCGAAGTCATCCGAATCTCCGAGAAATTTCAAAAACGATCATGCTTAATCTGCTTCAAAAATATCATTTTATGAAGTTATCGGAAGGAAAATTTGTCTGGGAGCTTGTCCCCATTGAGGCTGACAAAGGTATTGCCATTCAAAAACTGATTAAACATTACCAGTTAGATCATTATCGACCTCTTTTTATCGGAGATGATATTACTGATGAATCTGGATTTATAAGCGTCAATCAAAGAAATGGTATCAGTATCAAAGTCGGTGAAGGTGAAACACACGCAAAATATCGCCTTGCAAATGTCAATGCAGTTATTCAATTTTTAGCAGATCTGTTCATCACTTTTAAAAATACAAACAACAATATCAATCAGCCTATGGAGAAACATAATGTCTAAATTAATTGTTTTATCCAATCGCGTTAGTCTGCCCAATCCAGATACGCATGCTGCTGGTGGTCTCGCTGTGGCACTCAATGATGCTCTAGATACGTTGGGAGGAGTTTGGTTAGGATGGAATGGTGAAAAAATCTCTGACCATGAAGACAATAAATTTAGCGTGCAATCTAATGCGCATGTTCACTACATGACAACGCCTTTGAAAGAATCACAGTATCAGCATTTCTATAGTGGATATTCCAATAGTGTCCTTTGGCCAGCCATGCATGATCGTGATGATTTAATTCAAGTGCAACCCTATGATTATCAGATTTATCAGGAAGTGAATATTCTGTTTGCCCAAAAACTTGCTGAAATTGCTAGCCCAGATGATGTCATCTGGATACATGATTATCATTTTTTCAGTGTCGCGCATCATTGTCGTCAACTGGGAATGAAAAATAGAATCGGTTTCTTTTTACATATCCCCTTTGCGCCATTAAATATTTGGAAAAAAATAGAACAATCAGAATTATTGCTGGGTCATTTATGTGACTATGACGTGATTGGTTTACAGACAGAGCGAGATCAAAGCCTTTGTAAGGAAGTCATCAAACATTATGTAGAAGCCTTAGCATTAGATGCTGAGATTATTGTTCGAAATCATCATTTAACACGTATTAAATGTTATCCAATTGGGGTAAATCCACAAACCATACAAAACAGCTCAAAGTCAGCTCAGGCTGATATCCCCGCTTTCTTTGATGCAGAAGATTATCAAGATGTGAAGACGATTATTGGTGTAGATCGTATTGATTACTCTAAAGGTTTAATCGAGCGCTTTAATGCCTTTAATACATTTCTTGAGAGACATCCTGAAATGCACCAGCAAATCACTGAACTCCAAGTCGCTTGTCCTTGTCGTATGGAAATACCTGTTTATGAAGCGCTTTATGAAGATCTTAACCATAAAATGAATCAGATTAATCAGGAATATTCGCAAAATAAATGGCAACCCATTAACTTTACTCACGGCACAGTCGATCATGATGCATTGATGCAATTGTATCGCTTTGCAGATATTTGTTGGGTGAGTTCATTACGAGATGGAATGAATCTTGTTGCAAAAGAATATATTGCTGCACAGGATGCCAATAATCCTGGTGTATTAATTTTATCTAAATATGCGGGTTCAGCTGAACAAATGGCTGAAGCTATTCTTGTAGATCCCGAAGATCGCCAAGCGATGGTGAAAGCATTAGAACAAGCAGTCAGTATGAGTAAAGTTGAACGTCTGGAACGCTATCAACAATTAATTAAAGGAATCAATGATTTTGATATTTTTGATTGGCGTGATGCCTTTTTACAGGATTTAAAAGATCAAGCAACCCCGATTGAAAATGCCTTATCGATTTTATCCCGTAAAGTTCCGTCAAACATTAAAGCGTATTTATAATGCTTATATGAGCGATTCAATCATTATTTTTAAAAATCAGAAATTATGATTGAGCGGTATTAGATTGGTATCTGAAAATGCCTTCTTCCTCTAGGAAAAATGAGGATGAGAGAATATTCATTGTCATTTTATTGTATGAAAAATTACTCATGAAATAAGTCTAATCAGAATCATGTCTAGCCCTGAAATCGATTGACACTTATTTTACTTAAACGTCCGATGTTCTTTATCGGACGTTCATTATTTTCGCGACAGATATGGTTTAAAAATAATAAATATCAATTTGATTGAGTGATTTTGGTAAAACGACTCAAAATGGCAATGCCTGATAACATCATGGCGATGATTGCAAAAACATAACTTAAGCCGATCATCTCACTCAAAAATCCCACCAAAGCTGGTCCAGATAAAGAGCCGCTATAGGCAATAGTTGAAACCAAAGACAAGGCTGCTGCTTTTGGCATGATATTTTGACGACCTACGCGTGAGAACATTATAGGCACAAGATTTGAACACCCTAAGCCTAATAATGCATATCCGAACAATACAATACTCCAGTGTCCAGCAACCACAATTGTCAACAACCCCATTGCCGCGAACAAAGCACCAATCACGACCAGTCTTTGCTCTCCGCACCATAAAAGTAAGCGCTGCCCACTGAATCTTCCAATCGTCATGGTAATAGCAAAAAACGTATAGGCCAAACCAGCAAAAGAAGCATCCAAACCAAACTTACTGACCAGATAAATACCACTCCAATCCATTGCTGCGCCTTCAGACAAAAAGGCAATAAAACACATAATGCCTATCAAAATAATCGCGAAGCTCGGTTTTACTTTTTTCGTTTCAGCAACATCAATAGCGATATTCTCCAGACATCCTTCTTTAGTTTTTTTTATCTCATCCGTTCTCTTTGTAGCTGCCACACAATAAGGTACTGCGCCAACAAAGATCACAAATAAAATACTGCTGATGATAAGAGTCGCAAGTAAAGGCGAGCTTCCCATAACCAATAAAGCCGTCATCAATAAAACACCGCACAATCCACCTAAACTGCACATGCCATGAAAACCCGACATCATTGTTTTCAAATTCTGCTTTTCAACAACCACCGCTTGGAAATTAATTGCTACACCAATACTGCCTGCTGCTGATCCAAAAATAAATAAAACAATGGCAAGCAAAGCTGAACTCTGGACCACACTGAGCACTGGTAAAATGATCATTATTAATGCAATTGCAATAGCAATGAGAAGGCGGCACCCTGCTTTCGTGATGAGTGCGCCTGTTATTGGCATAGATAACATTGAACCAATGCCCATGGATAAAAGCATGACACCAAAATCAGCATGATTTAAATGGAGTCGCTGTTGAACCAAAGGAATTAAAGGCGCCCAAGCAGCGGTGCCAAAACCTAATGCAAAAAAAACCAATCGTGTTGCAAGATTACGTGCAGAAAGTTGGGTCTGGGAGTCTAAAAGTGCTGTTTTTGAATAAAACATGTGCGCGCCACCACTAAGGAGAGATTAGGCAGTCCATTAAGTTGATCATCCATAGAAAAACCCCTACTTTTCTATAGCGATCTATAAATAAGCAGAGGTCTATTTTGGCGGAATTATACACACATTAAGTGTTTAAAAAAGTGCTTCATCATTAAAAAAACTAAAGATTTGTAATCTAAACTAATGAACAAACCATCTTAAACCTTCTAATTAAATATCAATATCTTATAAATTATTTTAAATAGATAACTCATTGTATTTAATTATTTTTTCTTATTTCCAACTCAGCTTTGTTCTGTATTGATTGTTGTTAAGAACGTGGAAAAACCATTGGGAGCGCGAGCGTTCAAACGACTACTTGTCGTCACTCGAACTTGATTCGACCAAGTGATTGAATAATTATGTTTTTTAAACTTTTCAACAAGCTTAACATCTTCATGGCAGGTGATGGGATCAAAACCGCCCACAGCCAAGTAAGCCTCGCGACTAAACGAGAGATTTGCGCCATGGATATGCTGATGCCCCATTCGGTCTTGATAATGATCCGTATATTTTTTTCGACTAATACTCGACAAATTCCGCCAGTCTTTAATTTCGACCACTCCACAGATCACATCTGTTGGTTGATGTTGAATCTGATGATATAACCAATCATGATGAACAGTTGAATCTGCATCTGTAGATGCGATCCATGTTGCACCCAGATGAATCAATTCCTGTACACCCAAATGTCTGGCTTTACCAACACTCTCAAACGCACATTGAATATAGTTTTGATTCTGATTAACAATAATATTATAGGATTCATCAATACAATTATCCAAAACAAAAAGAGTTTGAACTGGAATATTCAAGTGTACAATTTCTTGTATAGATTTCTGTAATGCCTGTATACAGGCCTCGAGATCCTCTTCTTCGTTATGTACGGGAATCACAATTCCAATCATATGATTCGCTCCAACTGGGCCAATGATCTTGCGTCCTTCGTCCAGATGTCTACTAAAAAATCAGGATCGATCAAGCTTGAATAATGAAATAAATTCAATTTTTCTTTGAGTTGTTGATGCACACGATGACCATCAAGTTGGAAATGTTCAATCGGATGTCTCCAATGGCAACTTAATAACATACCATCGTCATTTAAACTTTTTTGCAGTTTGAGAATGAGTTCATCTAGTTCGTGTTGGGTCAAATAATAGGCGACTTCACTCAAAACAATCAGATCAAAATTTTCATCAGGAAAGTCTACAGGCACCGATTTGCATTCAACACTGACATGAGTGAACTTATCCAATATTTGAGCTGCTAAATCTGCAGCTTTTTGATTTGCGTCTAAACACGATAAACGATTTGTTTTCTGTGCCAAAAGTTCAGAAAAAGTACCATTTGCACAACCAATTTCTAATGCACTTTCATAATGGTTTTTAAGCAAAAGAGAAAGACAAATTTGACGTTTGCGCTCTTCATACCATCGAGATCTGTACTCCCAAGGATCATCATTACCTGAGTACAATGAGTTGAAGTATTCTGTTTTATTCAACATGTATATAAACCTCAAATGGCATTAAGATTCGATCTATAACGTGAGTTGGTAAGATCGCGGGTTGTTGGGTCGTTAGATCATCTTCAGTTTGAGATTCAAAGCATTTTATAGCGGATGCCTTATGGTCTAAAAATTGCTGATTTAAGTCTAATCTTCGTGCAGATTCCCATGCGATTTGGGGATCCATCGGTTTCGCCCAATGCCATGCCCAAATCAAAACTTGATAGCATTTCAATTGTTCTCTTTCAGCATATTCACGTACGCAACGACCTAGACATTCATGATCAGGATGGCCATCTTTTTCATAAGTAGTGACTAAAATATTGTGTTTTTTGCTTAACTGTTTATTGATTAACTGATGTAGTTTTTGCTCAAGAGTTTTGACTTGTTCCAGAAGTTTTCCATCTTCTAATTCAAAAGAAAGATATTGAATATTTTGTGTTAGATGAAGTGACTTTAATGCACGTCGAGACTCATTCGGCCTTATAGTATTCAACTCTTCAGCAGAGTATTTTTTTGAATATGGATGGCTTTGAGTCCCGTTGGTTACTGCAACGATTACAACCTCTCTCCCCAAAAGGTCCAAGCCTTGTATTAAACCTGCGCAACCTAAAATTTCATCATCAGGATGTGGTGATAAGATAATGATTCTTGAATCTTTGGGAAACTCACTTTCTAAATCCATACGTTTGAGCTGATTTAAACCATCCCACTGCAACCAATCGCGTTTGGACGTCCCCTCACCATAAATCAGACGAGCGCTATTGAACTGAGGAAACTCGTCAATTTCGTTCAGATCTTCCCTATCCTCAAGATCAGGATTTAAAGCATCCATACATTCTGCTCCTGATTTGCATCAATTGCTGAATTGGATTGATCTAAAGATAAATGAGCAATCCTCTCAAGTTCATAGGCAGCATGACTTTGTCTTAAAAATACTGGTAAATCTGAGACCAATTGAGCAAAGATGGCATTTTCACAAAATGGACGTGCACCCAAAGCATTTCCTACGAGATCAATCACTTTTTTAGCTGTTTGCTCAACATGAAAACGTAAAACTCTTATCTCTAACTCATGACTAACATCGGGTTGCTGATCTATTTGTTCTGCCAAAGCTTTAAACAATTTTTTGATCATTGCTAAATGGGCAACAACTTCTCCAAAGTACATGGCGTTAAATGCAGTAGATTTTCGCATGAACTCTTTTTCTAAAAATGATGCTATTCGAACCGTTGCACCAAACCAACAAGCAGCCACGCCTGCTGCACCATGCCAAAAACCCACTCGATTCAGATAATCATCAGGCTCTCCAACATTTTCAACAGCAACATCACTTAAAGTCAACGTTGCAGTACGAGTGTCTTTCATGCCAACAGCCTGCCATTTTGAATGATCAATGACAATGCCCTTGTTATTCATATCAATAATGCAGAGTTGTGATTGCGCATTTTCATTTTTATATGTACACAGGCCATATTCAACAAAGTCGGCCCCTGAACACCAAAGTTTCTCTCCAGAACAATGATTTGAATGGCAACGTAGAGGCTGAGAACTACCCTCCGCTGCCCAAACTGCCCATACGCCATTGTAGGAGTGTTGAATATTCAGCTCATTAAGAATACTTAAAGCATCACAGTGTGATTCAAACCATTTTGCTAAGGTCAGGTTAGTGGCAGCTACTTGTGCAAATATTTGCCAACGTTGATAAGTATGACCTTGCGCTGGATGCGCTAAATTCGCTGTAAATGCTATGATTTCTTTTAATGCATTTTGTAAAACTCTGTTTTTTAAAATAATTTCTGATTGATCTGTAATATTTTCAACTTCTATATTATTTTCAAATCTGGCAAGAATATCGTTTAGAAACATGAAACATACTCCTTGTTTCGATGACATAGTTTCATTGATACGGTCTCGATGACATTGTTTAGTTATACGGTTTCAATAAAATTGTTTAGAAGACATTAGTTAATAAATAACGTTGCTTTGATAAAAGTTTTAATGTAAACATGTTATTTAAATCATATATTTACCAACAAAAAATCCTAAATTTTATTTTATTAAATATTTGAGATTTATAAGATTAGACTATTCTCGCTCAGCCCGTGTTTACCAAATGTACCTACGGTATTTCTAAAGAAATGGCACTTACTTTTGTAAGTGCCAAAAATATAATTAATGCGAAGTTTGTGTATGCTTCGGATAAATAATATCTCCCAATTCATAGCCTAAACTTTGAGCATATGCGAGATATTCGTCAATGACAGACTGATCTAGATGTTGACTACGATTTAAAATCCACAAATATTTTAGATTCGGCTCGCCAACCAAAGCCGTCGTATAATTATTATCAATTTTAAGCACCCAATAGTCTCCTTTGGTAAAAGGAATCCATTTGAGTCCATCAGGTAAAAAGGTAACTTCAAGTTTGGCATTTTCAGCATCAACAATTGTTGCCTCTCCGATTGCTTCATCAACTTCACCACTTGGCTTACGACTTCTATTTAAAACCTTAACTTTTTCATTTTCTTGTAATTCATAGAAGGCAGAAATGTCAGTATTTTCAGTAGGCTCGTGCTTCATTGGCAAGCGAGCAATCTCATACCAAGTTCCTAAATATCGGTTTAGATCAAAATTCGAAACTGTCTGAATACTATGTTCCATACTACTTTTCCTTATAATAATAAATACACTGAAAAATAAATGATTATTCATTCATTTTCAGTATAGAAAGCCAGTAATATTTTTTATAGTGTAGTTATAAATACAATATGAAACAGCAGTTTAATAAATGTATTCAAATGTAATTTAAATATTTTTTTACGTCTAGCTTCCCATTGATTTGCATGCAACCATCTTTATTTTTTTAAGAATTATCATCTGAATCATTTTTTGAAATATAGAAAAAATTTATTGATTTAAATATTTTAAATTAATTTTACTGCACTTATAACGTATTCATAATTTACAAAATAATCATTTATGTAGCTATTCTTAATATATAAAAATTCAAAATAAATCCATATACCGATCATAAATAAAAATCAAAATTTCAATTAACTTAACATATATTTCACAATCAATACCCTTGTTTATTTATTCATGAAATTTATTAATTTTTATCATTACAAGCACCTCTAAAATAAAGAATAATCTTTTATTTTTGAATAATTTTCCATTCAATAGATATTTTTTAATTTATGAAATAGATATATTAATTTATTAATAATGACTATTATCAGGCAATTCAATCTAAATATAATTATATTATTAAATTTAAAAAATCTAACAAAACCAATCATGTCCAATATTAAACCCTGACAAATCAATAATATATTATGGTAAGTTTCACATAAAAACATTCAATCCACAATATCTTATAAATATGAGAACAAAACCACATTTTAAATAAATTTAAATTTTAAAATACCTTAATAATGAGTTAAGCTTAAACATATGAATCACTATTTAATATCAAGATAAATACACAAAATTTAATTTTTTTGTAAATAAAGTTACAATGTTATAGAAAGTAAACCAAAAACTATTTAATATATTTAATTATAAAAATTCATTTTAAAACAAATTGAAAGTTGTCAATAAAATAATTTAGCTTGAACATAAGTTATATATTTTAATGCACATTCAATTCAATGCATGGAATTAGTAAGATTTAAAGGAATATCTTATGAATATATATACAAAATTGGTTAGTGTTGCTTGTATTTCGGGGTTATTAACAGCCTGTGGTGGAGGCAGTGGTGGTGGTGATCAAATACCTGATAATGTTCCAGGTAAAATTATTCCACCCGGTTTAACCGAAGATTTTGTACCGTTTGAAGGTAAAAGTGTTTTAGAAAAGATCAAAGATTTCTTATCAGGCAATACTGAAAGCAGTGTAAATGAAAAATATAATCAAGCCTTAGGTCAAATGGTTGCAGAAGCATTTGCTGATTATCCATTGGCACGTACTGGTAAAGTGGTCGATCTTTATAATTTAGGGGTTAATAATGCGAAATATAATTTAAATGCTATATGTTCAACAATCACCAAGGTAGGCAATACTTCTACTATGGTACTTAGAGACGGTCAAAAAAATTGTATTCGCGGTGAGAACACATTTAGAGCTGGTTCTAAAATTGAAGTAACCGAAGATGGCTCAATCACAACAGTAACTTTCACCAATGTCAGATATGGCTCAAATATTGATTTTAATTTGAAAGATGAATATTTAGTTAATGGAACGTTAAAACGTAGCAGCCTAAAATTAACTAATTACGATTTAAATGATTATGAAGTACCCAATAAACTTGAGTTTCAACGAATTACGCCGAGTCAATCAGGTGAAGCGAAAAGTTTAGAATATATCCAACTGTCTAATTATAAATATTCTGAAGAAGTCTCTGATTCAATTAAAACGATGAAGACTAGAGGTAAAATCATAGGACAGCCTTATAATCAAGACTTTAGCTATGATTTTGATTTCGAAACGCTCACTCCATTTGAAGTAAGCAGATTTAACCATTTACCAAACTCAGGTGAGTTAATCATTTATGATATATTTCGTCGATATAGCTTTGGTATTAAACAAACTCAGCCTAGATCATTAAATGCGACTGTAACATTCCAAGGTAACGAAATTAAACCTTTACTATGGTCTCAGATTGTTAGTAAAAAATAATTTGAAAGTTAAATCTTATTGCTGATTAAAAAAGAGGAAATATTAATATTTCCTCTTTTTATTGTGCATACATTGTTTAAGCGCCCATCAATTTGTTGTGTTGCGCATTCTCTTGGAAACGCATCTTTTCATATTGAACTGGATCATATGCACATGCAGTCATTGTTGACATTAAAACGATCATTACGATTAATTTATTCATTACACTTATTCCTAATAGCAGCATGATCAAGGCAATCAAAAACCTTGCTTGTAATGCATCTGATGGATTGCTTAATTTGTGTATGAAATATACTCAATCGAAATTAAAAGGTAAAACTGATTAATTTAATAAAATTGATCAGAAAAACAGATTAAATATTCATCTATATTTACCCATCAACGATCTTGTTAAACTCAAGATCGATATAATCATTACTGATCCTATCTGAACAGATTATTCATCATTTAAAGCGCATTCATAATGATTAGGCGCACCTGAACATCTGATTTTTTTTAAAATACGCATCATCTCAGGATCGTAATAACCCTCTTTCGTCATCTGAATACGCGCCTCACGCATAATTTTTATATAGCCCGGCTTTTCTGCTTCACGTATATCCATCCAAAATTTTGTCGGAATTTCACTTTCCACTTTATCAACAAATTGAAATGCTGGATTTAACTGCTTAGAAATTAACTCTCTTGCGATTGAACCCATACCTGCCGGAAATTTATTTCGATGCATGATGAGCGTTCCTGTTACTTGTACGAGTGGAAAACGGATAATTGCACCAACCACTTTGCCCGATTTATCTTGCATCCCTTTATGTAACTCCAAAGGATCAAATAAGATTGCAGGCGCAGCAATAATATCGACTTCGTTATTGTTAAACTTTCCACCCACAGAGCTTAAATCGACTGTTACTGGTTGAGCTCCCACATTTTGTACTAGCTTTTTTTGGGTTGCATCAAAGCTCATGACCGCAACTTTCTTTCCAGCTGCTTTGGCTAAAGTATCGATACGGCGGTCGTTTACCATAATATACGCCGCACCCAACGGTACAATACCTACAACTTCATAGTCCTTATTTATCATTTTTGTATCAAAATCAGGACGTGCTAAAAGCTGAATGACTTGAGATAATTGTTTATAGTTTTGCACTGCACCGATAGCATCGATACTTCCCACAAAAGAATTAAACTGGCGTGCGCGTAAGTTACTTATACCTGCACCATCACATTTCTTTGCTCTAAAGTCTTCAGTTAATACCCTTTCATCTGTATAAACTTTCAGATTCACCGCTGTTGAAGCTTTTTGTTTTAATTTTGGATAGTCTAAATCAATTTTCATTTGCAACTTTGACGTACGTACAACATTCATATTTACGCCAAAATTTTTTGCAACCTGTGCTATCCGAGGTAATTCGCTAATATAACTGGTCGCTTGTTCAAAGGCTTCGCCATTGGCGCCACTTGGTGAATAGACGCATAATGTGACAGTTTGAGGAATCCGCTGCCAAGTCTTAGTATCATTCAATAATTGCTTAATTTTAGCTTTTGAATGTGTTGATAGCGTTAAATCTAATTTCGGGGTGGGCGCAGCGTATACAAATGTTGTCGTCATGGCACAAGTCAATATCGTCAGGGTAAATCGATTAAACCTCTTCAAATCTACGATATTGAAATTTAAGTGTTGCATTTTAAAATTACGCTTAGGCATTTTCATTTTGTTTTCCAATTTTTTATTATTTCACTTACATGTGATTCGATTTTGAATCAGGTTACTTTTTTAAACCCAAAAATAACCATTTTCAAATCGTTATACTTAGCATTCATTTTATATAATTAATATATTAATTCATTATAAAACAGACCGAATCAAATTTCTTTTCTGAGCTACCGTATAATGATACTACAGACTTCCCACATTAGATTTATTTCATAAATCAGAAAAGATCATTGAGTGGTATATAAAAAATTCCTTCTGCCTCTAGGAGAAGATTAGGATGCGGGAATACTCATTTTGATTTCATTCTATATAAAATGACTGACCAAAGAAGTCTATTCCGAAATGAGTTTACCTGTTTTTTAAATAACCTACATTGCTCACTGTTCTTAATTCGTTATGAATTCCAATTCATCACATCAAAGCGTCCACGAAGCGATTAAATCAACGTTATAATAGTGTCAAGTAACCAGATGATACGATCATGAAAATTCGCATTTTGACTATTGGACAAAAAATGCCAGCTTGGGTGCTGACAGGCTTTGAAGACTATTTCAAACGTATTCAGCCTTTTGTTCAAACTCAAATCATTGAGTTACCTATGGCGAAAAGGGGTAAAAATGATTCTGAAGCGGATATTCTAAAATACTGTCAAATCGAAGGTGACAGCATTTTAAATGCGATGAAAGGAAATGAAGTTCTGATTGCCCTTGAAGTTGGTGGTAAAGAATTTAGTACCGAAAAACTCGCAGAAACCATGAAATCTTGGATGCTGGAAGGCAATGATATTGTGTTGGCGATTGGTGGTCCAGATGGGCACTCTGAAGCGGTTCGTAAAGCCGCAGCATGGCACTGGTCGCTCTCTAAGCTGACCTTGCCACATCCGATGGTCCGTGTCATGCTCATTGAACAGCTCTACCGTGCGATGAGCATTAACAACAATCACCCCTATCACAGAGCAGGCTAATTCGTTAAGACATGTTTTGGCGTGTCGTTTTTAGAACTTTACGTTGATTAATCGCTACTTTAAACCGACTCAATTATATCCGATGATGATCATGATATTTCAAATAGGCTCTTCACAATGAACTTACAAACGCTTCCAGGATTATTCATTTCTCATGGTTCTCCCATGCTTGCAATAAATCCTGAACAAGTAGGTCCAGCCTTGCATCGTCTCGGTTTAAATTTACCGAAACCTCAAGCAATTGTCGTGATGTCTGCGCATTGGGAAAGTAACGCATTAGAAGTGAGTACTGGCGTACGTCCGATGACGTGGCATGACTTTCGTGGATTCCCAAATGAATTATACGATATTCAATATTCTGCTCCCGGCGAACCAGTATTGGCAGAAGAGATACTCAAGCTTTTAGCAGAAGCCGGTATTAATGCGCATGCCAATAGCACGCGACCTCGCGATCATGGTGTATGGATGCCCCTTTTACATATGTATCCAGAGGCGGATATTCCGGTCATTGAGATTTCATTACCGATGCATCTACCGTCAAATGAAATCTATAATGTCGGCCAAGCCTTAGCTGTCTTGCGAGATAAACAGATCTTATTGATTGGCTCAGGAAGCATTACTCATAATTTGAGAGAGCTGTCTTGGAATGGAGACAGTAATGTAGTGCCTGAGTGGGCCTCAACCTTCCGTAATTATGTGGTCAACAAGTTGATGCATAATGATTTTGAAGCGGTTTTAGAATGGGAATCAATTCCTTATTCGAAGCAAAATCATCCTACGATTGAACACTTTGCACCGATCTTTTATGCGATGGGTACAGGGGATCGTTTTAGTGTGGTGCACAGCAGCTTTTCGATGGGTTCACTTGGTATGGATATCTATAGATTCGATTAAAAATGACTTTATCGTATTAAGCATGTCGGTAAATGGATACATTTTGATACTTAAAACTTCAGAATGTGTCCATTTTCTTTATGTTCTGATCAGCTATGATTGCCGCATTCTTTCAGAACCTAGAAGAAATTGAAATGAAACTAAAATACTTAGCAATTGTCTTATTTCCTCTCGCTTTAGCGGCTTGTCAATCTGGAGATATTCAAAAAGCTGGAGATTTAGCAATGTCTGTTTTACAACAGCAAAATGCAGATAAAACATTAAACTCATACGAATGGAGTTTGAATACTGATGGGGCTTCTAAACCTTTAGTATTGAAATTTATGGATAAAGGTTTACTCGCTATTTCCACAACATGTAACAATCTTTCAAGTAGCTGGTCAGTTGCAAATAATGTCCTTACCACGGGTAATATGGCCAGTACCCAAATGGCGTGTACGGGTAATGGGATGGCACAAGAAAAGCTAGCAGCAGAGATCTTTTCGACTCAGGTGCCTTTCGTCTTAAATTTAAATGACAAAGAAAATCCGACTTTAATGCTCACCACTGCAAAAAATGAAAAGTTCACCTTCACAGGTAAAATGACACCAGAAACTAAATATCAAACCACTGCAGAAACCATTTTTTTAGAGATTTCACCTGAAACAAAACAATGCGTCGGTGTTGCACCTCAGACCTGTTTGCAAGTTCGTGAAATTAAATATGCTGAAAGTGGTGTAAAAACCCAAGTAGATAAAGATTGGACTTTATTTTATGATCGTATTGACGGTTTTCAACACAGCCCTAATGAACGTCAAGTGATTCGTGTGAAGCGCTATGAAATTAAAAACCCTGCTGCCGATCAATCTAAATATGCGTATGTACATGATATGACGATTGAACGTGAAAGCCTTAAAAATGCACTTTAATCATCTCGCTAAAATAAAAGATTACTGATCAATAGAACATTTCAACCAAATAAATTGAGTATCTTATTAACTAAGTGTCTTATTAACTAAGTGTCTTATTAACTAAGTGTCTTATTAACTAAGTGTCTTATTAACTAATTGAGTATCTTATTAAAGAGATAAAAAAGACCGAGGCAATTGCCTCGGTCTTTTTTATTATTCATTCAAGATTTGACTCAAAGGAGTTAATTCAAAAATTAATAAACACCTTGCGCCAACATAGCATCAGCAACTTTGACGAAACCTGCGATATTTGCACCGTCAACATAGTTAACTGTACCGTCTTCTTTGGTACCGAATTTCACGCAGTTACGATGGATTTCTTTCATGATGGCATGTAAACGCTCATCCACTTCTTCAAACGTCCAACCTAAACGAATCGCATTTTGTGACATTTCAAGACCTGAAGTTGCCACTCCACCAGCATTCGATGCCTTACCAGGTGCATACAGAATTTTCGCTTCCACGAATTTCTCAACAGCTTCTAAAGTAGATGGCATATTCGCCCCTTCAGCAACTGAAATTACACCGTTCGCAATTAATTGAGCTGCATCTTCCGCGTTTAACTCATTTTGAGTTGCACAAGGAAGCGCGATATCACATTTAATTGACCAAGGTCGTTGACCTTCTAAGTATTCAAATCCATGCTTAGAAGCGAATTCAGAGATACGACCGCGTTTAACGTTTTTAAGTTCCATAACTTCAGCAAGTAATGCTTCTGTGAAACCGTCTTTAACGTAAACAGTACCAGCAGAGTCTGAAAGTGAAACGACTTTACCGCCTAAGTAGATCACTTTTTCAGCAGCATATTGTGCAACGTTACCAGAACCTGATATTGCCACGACCTTATTCTTAAAGCTTTGACCACGAGTCTTGAGCATTTCCTCAGCGAAATACACAGTACCGTAACCGGTTGCTTCAGGACGTGCCAATGAGCCACCAAAAGTAAGACCTTTACCAGTAAATACACAAGCAGTGTCATTACTGAGTTTTTTCATCATACCCGCCATATAGCCCACTTCACGGCCACCAACACCAATATCTCCAGCAGGAATATCTGTGTTTGCACCTAAGTGACGATACAACTCAATCATTAATGCTTGGCAGAAACGCATGATTTCGCCTTCAGATTTACCTTTAGGGTCGAAATCTGAACCACCTTTACCACCACCCATAGGCAATGTAGTCAGTGCATTTTTAAATGTTTGTTCAAAACCTAAGAATTTCAGAATTGAAAGATTCACAGAAGGATGGAAACGCATGCCACCTTTGAATGGTCCAATTGCTGAATTATATTGCACGCGGAATGCTCGGTTTACCTGAGTCATACCTTGATCATCTACCCAAGAAACACGGAATTGGATTGCACGTTCAGGTTCAACTAAACGTTCAAGCAGTCCATGCTCAGCATATTGCGGGTTTTTCTCGATAAAAGGCCATAAGCTCATCATCACCTCTTCTACAGCTTGTAGAAATTCAGGTTGATTCGCATCACGTGTTTTAACGTAGTTTAAAAAATCGTTAAGGTTGTTGTATTTCAACGCTTAATCCTCAGCAGAAAATGGATCAAAATTGGTCAAAATCTCAATATATTGATAAGTTTTGGCGCAAGTATTAAATATCTTTTAAAGTTAATCTACAACACTTTTAAAGAATTTTTTTAAAAAAAAGTAAAATCAATGGTTTATTTTTAGTAATGATGATTTTTAGTTATACATTTCAAAAGTTTTTTTTATATGTTTAATAGTGTTTTTTGCGCTTTTTTTGCGCTAAGCGCGCCCCAGAATTGCGCAAACATTCTCTTGTCAATTCATGGTAAAATCACATTTTCGAGCATTATTTTCGATTCTCTTCTATTTTCAAGTTACCATGAAGTAATTACACCTACATGAATCTGCAAATTTCTCTTATTCAAGACGTTGATGCTTTACTCCCGCAAACACAATGCGGTTTATGTGGTCATCGAGATGGCTGTCTGCCATATGCAAAATCAATTGTCGAAGGTGAAGATGCCAACAAATGTGTTCCAGGTGGTCAACCTGTTGCAGATGCCATTTCAAATCTCCTGAATCGACCGCGATTAGACGCAATTCCAAGCGTTTGGTCCATTCAATCAGATGGTCGCCCGCAGAGAATGAAGGCTCTCATTCGTGAGGATGAATGTATTGGTTGTACCAAATGCATTAGCGCGTGTCCTGTAGACGCGATCATCGGTTCTGGCAAAGTGATGCATTCTATTTTGACTGACTTATGTACGGGCTGTGAATTGTGTATTGCACCGTGCCCTGTCGACTGTATCGATTTAGTCGAAGATTTGAATCCTCTACCCAACGAAATACAGCGTATAAAGGAACAAAATGATTTACGTTCGCGTTATTACGCACATATCCAAAGAGAAGAAAAAAGTCGTATAAATCGGACAGGTCCTGTCGTTCGTGCAGAAATTGACACTGAGCTATTTTCAATTTTTTCACAAAAGCATACACTTGTACCGAAAATAGAAACTCCCCAGTCAACAAAACCCAATCTGCAAATCAATGTCAAAGCGACTGTTGAGCTAGCTAAGTTAAGAACACAAATTAAAAAATTAGAAAAACAATTGTCCGTGCGTGAAGATGCAAATAAAAGAGTATTACTCGAAGATTTAACCCAACAATTAAATCTGTTGCAGGATGTTCAATCATGACCGTCAAAAACATGACTAAAAAACAAATTCAAACTTTTTTTGAACGACTACGTGCACAACGTCCCAATCCAGAAACTGAACTTAACTATTCAAATCCTTTTGAACTGCTGATTGCTGTGACGTTATCTGCGCAAGCAACCGATGTCAGCGTCAACAAAGCCACAGATAAACTCTTTCCAGTTGCGAATACACCTGAGGCGATTTATGCACTCGGCGTGGAAGGCTTAAAGGAATACATTAAGACCATAGGCTTGTATAACTCCAAAGCCAACAATGTAATTAAAACTTGCCAGATGCTCATAGAAAAGCACAATAGCATTGTACCGCACAACCGTGCCGATTTAGAGGCATTGCCAGGGGTTGGACGTAAAACAGCAAATGTCGTACTCAATACGGCATTTGGACAGCCTACGATGGCTGTAGACACACATATATTCAGATTGGGTAATCGCACGGGGTTGGCTGTCGGGAAGAATGTATTAGAGGTCGAGCACCGCTTGGTTAAAGTGATCCCCAAAGAATTTATTGTGGATTCGCATCATTGGCTCATTTTACATGGACGTTATTGTTGTATTGCTCGAAAACCTAAATGCAATGAGTGTGTCGTTTCTGATGTATGTAACTGGCCAGATCGTTTTGAGTTCGGTGCAGATAAACCTATTAAGATTAAAAAATAGATCCTCTACACGTCTCTATTTCTTAATCATGATCGATGCATTTAATTGATCTCAAATTTATTCAAGCGATCAATTATTATTTTTATTGATTAAGATCTTGTTTATTATTTTTTGATTGTTCTGGAAACGTACGATCTAATTTACGCTTATCTTTATCTATCTGCATTTGTTTCTGAGTATCGCGTAACAACTTGAAGCTGAAATAAACCAAGAACAGGAGTAAAGCAATACACGCAATTAAAACAAGAATTATAGCCACTTTTTGCAAAACACTGCCCTCAAATTATTCATAAAAAAGAGCCCTAATATGACTTAGGACTCTTTTAATGTCAAAAATTCAAATTTAACTATTTAGATTTATCCAAAATAGCAAATAATTCTTTTTGAACATCTTCGATAGGACGAAGACCATTGATTTTATCGTAAGTTGGTGCATTTTCACCTGAAGCTGCACGCCCTTGATAGAAACCAACCAATTGCTCAGTTTCTGTATGATAAGACGAAAGGCGTTTACGAATCGTAGATTCCTGATCATCAGGACGTTGAACTAAATCTTCACCAGTTTCGTCGTCTTTACCTTCCACTTTAGGTGGGTTATACACTAAATGATAAATACGACCAGACGCTGCATGCTGACGACGACCAGAAAGACGTTGAACGATTTCTTCATCAGCAACATCAATTTCAATCACGTGATCAATATTGATACCTTCGCTTTCCAATGCTTCTGCTTGAGGAATCGTACGAGGGAAACCATCAAAGATACAGCCATTTACACAATCAGGTTGAGCAATACGCTCTTTGACTAAACCAATAATGAGTTCGTCAGAAACCAAACCACCATTATCCATTACGCTTTTAGCTTCTAAACCTAATTCAGTTCCTTCACGAATCGCAGCACGGAGCATATCACCGGTTGAAATTTGTGGGACATTGTAGCGCTTACAGATCAACTGAGCTTGTGTACCTTTACCTGCCCCAGGTGGTCCGAGTAATATAATGCGCATAAATAAACATCCTCATTTTTAACAATGTGTACGATACTGAGTTCATATCAAAAGTAATATGATATGAGAACCAGCATCTAATTATAAGAAAGCCACAAACAAATGTATTAATCCGGCGAAAAATCCGGTTACCCCACCAAGTACAATTAGAATCCATTCGTCTTCCTGGAATGCAGGACGTAACAAATTCTGAAACTCTTTAGGCGTTAATTCGCTAATACGATCTCTAAACATTTGATAGATTTTCTGTGCACGGCTCGCATTAAACGCAGGGTCGCAAACAGGAACCATCGTAATTTCAATTGAACGATCAATCAAGTCCGTCTTAAGTCTAGCATACTCTTTTGGACCTAATGAAAGCTGCAATGACGTTCTTACCAACGGCGTTTCTAATATTTCATTGATATGACGCTTAACGATACGACGTGTTTTGTTTTTACGTCCACCATACATCATTTCCGTCATAATCGATTTTAAAGTAATCAAATCTGAAGTAACAACATCCGCAAATACATCCGAAACTTCATCTTGACGTTTCATGAATGCACCTTGAACATTATAAGTTCCTATGCGTGGAATAACAGGTTTAATCCAAGGAAATTTGCGATTCTTGGTTAATTCAAAAAATTGCGGGAATTTCATAGGATGTGGTTCTATCGGATTAAACACCATCCAAATTGCAATCCAGTTGGTCAAGAAACCCCAAATCGCGGCCCAAAATGGAACAGTCCAGTGCCAAGGTACGACAAACCAAACGATCATCTGGAATATACCAAAAACCATTCCGATGAGCGCACTAATATGCCAAATAAAGTTAATCTCTTTCTGACCCACTTTTAAGAACATGTTCACCATGAGCTGGCGATCACCTTCCATTTGACTTACAACCATTTCACGCATATCAACCAAGGATTCTACGCTCATGGTGAGCTCAGTCACTAAGTCCGTTAATACTTTCGGAAGTTGCTTCTGTGCTTGCGCGTAAATTCTTCTTTTAATTGAATAAGGTAAGTTTTCCCACAGTACTGCATTGCGATCAAGCATCACTTCATCTATGAGATGTTCAAGTTCGAAACCAACCTGTTCGCCAATGATTCGCGCCATGTCCTCAGGATCCATTGCATCTAAAAACTCTCGCAATGAACCTAATTTTGACAACGTATTATCTGTGATAATGCCTGATATTCGACCTGCTTTGCGTGGCACGATACCTTGCCAACCCACAGGTAAAGGACCCAGATGAAATCCCCAAAATTTTATCGGGTAAAATACCATTTTGAGTGCCATCCATACGTGCGCCCAAGTTACAAAGGCAGTCACTGGAATAATACTCAAGACAGCATAAAAATCTGGTCGATTTAAAAAGGCTTGCCACAAATCACTAACATATTCAAACATTCATGACTCTCGTATTTTTTCTATTTGCGGTAGAGTTGTTGCATAAAACCATAAAACCTTCTAAAAACCTACACTTAAGGTGTAGGCGAATTGTATTTCTGGCTTAGTTTCATAAATAACTTGATTCGCGACTTTCAATTCTTCTCCAGCGACTAAACCGACACTAAATGTACTAATTCGGTCCTTATTCAAAAGAACATATGACAAATCTACTCCGCCACCCAGCTGTGATTCATCTTTTCCATTGACGGTTTTCGATTTTAAATGCCCTGCAAATGCACCTAAGTAGAAACCGTTGGAGTCTGTTCCATTCATTGTTACTGGATATCTAAATCCGAATTGTCCACCAATTTCATTTCCATCATTAATAAATGCACCCAATTTAGCGTAAGCAATACCGTAGGGATTGACCCATTCAGCATTCAAATGTGCAAGTTTTTGTGTGATCCCTGCCCCAGCATTCCATTGAGAAAGATTTTCAACTTTCAGCTTAGCCGCTGGCAAATAATCAGATAATTCTGCGTGGGCTACATTCCCCACTGCAAAAAGAAATGCGAAGGGAAGTATTATTCTCATTATTTTCTCCATTATCTCACCTTGAGATCAACTTATTTTAATTGTCCATAATATTTTTGACTTTAACAGATTAGTTTTCGATCTTATATACAAAACGCATCTAAATTAATGTCTATAAAGTCAAAATGATAACTTTTCAGTAGCGCCTTCGCTTTATTTTTTAAATTTTTTGTCTCATTCTCAGGTAAAATGATCTGGCATAGCCTTTATTTAACGTGAATTAAGTCGACGACGTATGAAACATCAGTTTCCTTTAAAAAATGTACAACAAGAAAAACGAATTTTTCGTAATCGAGTTTTTTTCGCGATTGGTTTTGTGATCTTTTTTTTACTGATCTTGCTCGCACGTTATGCATATTTGCAGATTGTGCACTACGAGCAATTTAAAGATGCTTCTGATAAAAACAGAATTCGCCTCCAGCCTATTTCTCCTGCTCGTGGTTATATTTATGACCGTAATGGTATTTTACTGGCTGATAATTATCCCGTCTTTACTGCAACCTTAAGTAAAGCGGATGTCACTGATATTGAAGAAACAGTAAAACGACTTACCCCAATCATCAGTCTGTCTGAAGATGATATTGAACGTTTTTCAAGTCGGGTAAAAACAGCAAGAAAAACTGAACGTGTGACGCTTAAACTGAATTTGACAGAAACAGATATCGCTAAATTTAGTGAAGTTAAATTTCAATTTCCTGGCGTTTCAATTGAAACTCAAATGACTCGTTATTATCCACATGGCGAACTCTTTGCCCATGTGGTTGGTTATGTCGGTCGAATTAATGATAAAGAGTTAAAATCGATTGATAAAGACGCGTATGCAGGAACCAACCTGATCGGTAAAGTGGGTGTTGAAAAATATTATGAGGACTTACTTCACGGCGTACCCGGTTTCGAGTCTATCGAAACAGATGCCTATGGTAATGTGCTGAGAAAATTAGGCCGTAAAGATTCGGTCCGAGGTAATGATCTTTATTTATCGATAGATTATGGCCTGCAAAGTATCGCATCAGAACAACTGGTCGGCCGTCGCGGTGCCATTGTCGCCATGGATCCCAATACTGGTGAAATTTTAGCATTGGTTTCCAGTCCGAGCTTTAATCCTAATTTATTTGTGACAGGTATTAGCACCAAAGACTATAGCGAATTACGGGATAATATTGATCAACCCCTTTATAACCGTGCTGTGCAAGGATCATATCCTCCAGGTTCAACCATTAAGCCAATGTTTGCCTTAGGTGGTCTACATTACGGTGTGGTCGATTGGAATACCACTATTTCAGATCCTGGTTATTTCACCCTTCCTGGTGATAGTCATCGTTTCCGTGACCATAAAAAATCAGGTCATGGTTCAGTCAATATGCATAAGGCCCAAGTCGTTTCATGTGATACCTATTTCTATATTCTCTCTTTCCAAATGGGTATTGAGAGAATGAATACTTGGATGCGACAATTTGGTTTTGGTGAAAAAACTGGGGTAGATTTACCGAGTGAAAGTACCGGTTTATACCCAAGCCCGGTATGGAAAATGCGCACTCGAAATGCGAAATGGTCTAGAGGTGAAACTATTTCAGTCAGTATCGGTCAGGGAGCATTTACGTCTACGCCACTCCAGCTAGCAATGGCTACCGCGATTACGTCAAACCAAGGGGCGCATGTCACGCCTCACGTACTGCGTGAATCTAAAGGTGCCAAAGTTCACAAGGTTCATAATGCGCCAAATGGAAAAATTCAATTCAACGGTCAACCTGAAGATTGGATTAAAATGCGCGAGGCCATGGTTGATGTCATCCAATCAGGTACGGGTAAATCTATTCGAGGTGGTTTGCAATATCAAATCGCAGGTAAAACAGGTACCGCACAGGTTAAAAGTATCGCCCAAGGTAAACGTTATAATGAATCTATATTAACGGATCGTCAGTTAGATCATGGACTATTCGTTGGTTTTGCACCTGCTGATAAACCTGAAATTGCCGTTGCGATTATTGTAGAGAATGGTCGTGGCGGTAGTGCCACGCCGATTGCCCGCCCGATCATGGATTACTGGTTACTACACCGCAAAAATAAACCCAAAGTCCCTTCTAAACATCAAATTAGTGGTGGATTAATGACTGCGGGGATTAAACCAAGTGATTTACCAAGTGGTGATAATCTTGCATTGCCGAACGCTGCTAATGCCCAAGTGAATAGCCCAAACAATCCATCATTGGATCAAAGAACTGCTACATCTGCTCCAACAACAGCAAATCAAATATCGACACAGCCGGATAATCCACCAGCTACAACTCAGGTTACTGTGAGTGAATAAATGAAGAATCAATTACGCATTATTGGCGGTGAATGGAAAAGACGTGTCCTTCCATTTGCTGATATTGATGGACTTAGACCTACCCCAGATCGTGTACGCGAAACATTATTTAACTGGCTTATGTGGGATGTACAAAATGCGCAAGTCTTAGACCTTTGCGCAGGTTCTGGTGCATTAAGTTTTGAGGCATTATCTCGTGGTGCGGCACATGTCACTATGGTTGAACCAAGCCATGCGCAATCTAAAATTTTGAAAGACAATATTCAACTATTGAAAATTCAGAACTGCCAATTAATTCAATCCACAGCGCAAATTGCAATTCGACAGCTCAAAGAAGACAGCATTGATTTAATCTTTTTAGATCCCCCTTATGCCCTTAATCTTTGGCAGGAACTTGCAGCTTTAGTCGATCCACTGCTTAAAAATGAAGGTTTTATTTACCTTGAAGCAGATTGTCCACTGTTTAAACTTGAACTACCTTCGAGCTGGAAATTGATCAAAGAAACCAAAGCTGGAGCTGTTCGAGCGGGTCTCTATAAAAAATTAAATCCATAAAGTGTTCTTTCATCAACATTATTAAAAATCAAACTTTCGTAAATGTGCGTTGGTTTTACATTTATAAGGGCTTCATTGATGAAGCCTTTTATTTTGTCTTTTGAGTGAAGAAGTTAAAAATGATGAATATACTTTTTATATCAATGAAAAAAGATGATTGAGTGGCCATACATTGATACGTTAAAATCCCTTCTCCCTTTGGGAGAAAGTTAGGATGAGGGAATACTCATGATGAGCGTATTGTATGAATAATGACTTTTGAAAGAAGTCTAATCTATATAATTTTTTTATAATTTATTGATTTAAAAAGTTAAAGTACTCAATTTAATACTTTAAATTTCTCAACCAAAATATTCGAATAAGTTGACCACGATTATAAGGAAAGCTAGACAAATATTCATATCCTATTCGATTTCTATTATTTATTTTAAACTCCATTCCATATCCAAAAGAAATTGTTAAGGCCTGCAAGCCATCAACGTTAAACTCACCTGAGCCCAATTTATTTTTAAAATCATTTGAATTAAATGCGGTATGATTAAAAATACGGATTCGCTCATTTTTATAAAATTGATTTTGCAAAATATTATAATTTTTCACTTCATCATCATGTTCTTGAGCTAATTTTTGTTGCTCTAAATTAAGTCCAAAATCGATCTCATCTTGTTGATCTTTTATCTTAATCAGACTTTCATCCTGTTGTTCGACAACAAAAAATACATCTTGAGAATCATTTGATCTCAATTGATTATTCACCTGGACATCAAATTTTTCTTTTTTTAGATCATTAACTGCTGAATCATCTGCTTTAGAATCATTTGATCCTAAACTACTGGCATCTAAATCATTTGTATCTAAAACATGTATGCCTAAGCTATTTACTTCTAAATGATTGCTTTTTAAAGCTTCTTCTTTTTCTTTATAAATTTCAGCGACACTATTTCCACTGATATAACAAAGTGTAATAAACAGACTGAAAATAGCTGTTAAATGATGTTCAAAAATGAGCCGTACTCCATCTTTAAAATGAGAGAAATCTATCACATTTTATAAATATATAGTTTCATAAGACAAGCTTATATTTGCAATAAGCCATTTCAGAGTCTAATCTTTAAATCATTACTTTAAGTTATAAAAAAGTTATAAGAATAGATCAATGTTAAAATTAAAATAATATTAAACATAGAGATGGAATAAAAATATGGAAATCCGTGACCAAATTGTTCTTGTGACTGGTGGGGCAAGAGGACTAGGACTTGCGATTACTCATGCACTTATTCGTGAAGGTGCAAAAGTTGTAGTGAACTACCACAGCAGTGAACAATCTGCTCAAGATTTATTCAAAAAACATGCTGATCAAGTCTTTATTTATCAGGCTGATGTCACGGATGCAGCGCAAGTAAAACGCATGTTTATAGAAGCAAAAAATCACTTTGGGCATGCCATTACCTCTGTCATTAATAATGCGCTGTTAAGCTTTAAATTTGATGGTGATCAACGACCTAAAGTTGAAAATTTGACTTGGCAATCGATGCAACAACAATTTGACAGTGCTGTTTTAGCCTCACTAAATACCACTCAAGCTGCCTTAGATGACATGAAGAACGCTCATTTCGGTCGTATTATTAATATTGGAACCAATTTGGTACAAAATCCTGTCGTTCCTTATCATGACTATACTGCTGCAAAAGCGGCTTTACTTGCATTTACTCGAACCACTGCGCATGATTTAGGCCAGTATGGAATCAATGTAAATATGGTGTCAGGTGGTTTACTCAGAAAAACAGATGCAAGTCGTGCAACGCCAGATCAAGTTTTTGATTTTATTGCTTCATCCACGCCTTTAAGAGAAGTGACGACTCCTGAACAATTTGCAGACGCAGCTCTATTATTTTTATCACCATGGTCACGCGCAGTTACAGGTCAAAATTTAATTGTTGATGGTGGTTTAGTCAAAGGTTAAGACCTTTATTTTAAATTAAAAATGGGAGCCTCTAAGGCTCCCATTTTATTAAACATGTTATATGACAGTGAATAATCTTTTTATTTTCTCAGTGAAAGAGATTTAATAAGCTGTCTAAAATGAGCTTATGAAAGGTTTAATCTCATGATTAAATCAAACCTTTATCTTTTAACACTTGAAGCATAGTTGAGCCCAATTCAGCAGGACTACGAGTATATGCCATTCCTGCACGCTCGAAAGCAGCAAATTTTTCTTCTGCTGTTCCTTGCCCACCAGAAATAATGGCACCCGCATGACCCATACGCTTGCCTTTAGGCGCAGTAACACCAGCGATATAACCGACGACTGGCTTCGTGACATGCGCCTTGATATATTCAGCTGCTTCTTCTTCCGCCGTACCACCAATTTCACCAATCATGATAATAGCTTCAGTTTGAGGGTCTTCTTGGAATAATTTCAGACAGTCGATTTGATTCATGCCCGGAATTGGATCACCACCGATACCAATACAAGTTGACTGACCTAAACCTAGTTTTGTTGTTTGAGCAACGGCTTCATAAGTCAATGTACCAGAACGTGAAATAATTCCGATTTTACCAGGTTGATGAATATGCCCTGGCATAATACCGATCTTACATTCACCTGGAGTGATAATTCCTGGACAGTTTGGTCCAATTAATCGTGCGCCATTTCCATAAGTTTCAAGATAACGCTTAGCTTTTAGCATATCTAATGTTGGCACACCTTCGGTGATTACCACAATCAGCTCAATGCCTGAATCTACAGCCTCGACAATTGAATCCAAAACAAAAGGTGCAGGTACATATATCACTGAAGCATCTGCCCCAGTTTCACGTACCGCTTCATTCATTGTATTAAACACAGGAAGGTTTAAATGTTGTTGACCACCTTTACCTGGGGTTACACCACCCACAACTTTGGTGCCGTATGCTAAAGCTTGTTCCGAGTGAAAAGTACCATTTTTACCGGTAAAACCTTGTACCAATACTTTTGTGTTTTTATTAACTAATACGCTCATGATTGATACTCCCTTACGCTTTCACTGCAGCAACGACTTTTTCTGCAGCATCCGCTAAACCTGTTGCAGAAATTAATTTAAGACCTGATTCATCGAGTAATTTTGCACCGAGTTCTGCGTTGTTGCCTTCTAAGCGAACCACCACAGGAACCGTTACATTAACTTCTTGAACCGCTGCAATAATTGCTTCAGCAATCATGTCACAACGTACAATCCCACCAAAAATATTAATCAGAATTGCTTCAACAGTTGTATCAGACAAAATGATTTTAAATGCTTCAATCACGCGATCTTTGGTTGCACCACCACCAACGTCAAGGAAGTTTGCAGGCTGTCCACCATAAAGCTTGATAATATCCATGGTCGCCATAGCAAGGCCTGCACCATTGACCATACAACCAATATTTCCTTCTAAGGCAACATAGTTTAGATCAAATTCAGACGCTTTCAGTTCGCGCTCATTCTCTTGAGATTTATCACGCATCGCATTAATTTCTGGTAAGCGATAGAGCGCATTGGAATCGATACCTATTTTGGCATCAACACATAAAATATCGCCGTTTTCACGTACTGATAATGGATTAATTTCAAATAAGGCAAAATCATTATCGATAAAAGCTTGATAAGCAGCTGTCATCGCTTTGACAAATTGATTAATTTGTCCGCCTTTTAGATCAAGTTTGAATGCAACCTCACGTGCTTGGAAAGGTAGCAATCCAACCAATGGGTCAACTTCAACTTTAATGATTTTTTCAGGAGTTTCTTCGGCAACTTTTTCAATTTCGACACCACCTTCTGTGGATGCCATAAAGGTCACACGACGACTTGAACGATCGACAACTGCACCTAGGTACAGCTCACGCTCTACTGGATAAACATCTTCACAAATAAGTAAGCTGTTGACTGGTTGACCATTCGCGTCAGTCTGATAGGTCACTAGGTTGGTGCCGATTATCGAATTTGCGTATTCAGCAACTTCTTCTTTAGACTTGGCAACTTTTACACCACCAGCCTTACCACGACCACCAGCATGGACTTGTGCCTTCATCACAGCAAACTTACCACCAAGCTGTTCAAATGCAGCAACAGCCTCATCGGCATTGGTTGCAAGAATACCTTCTTGAACAGGCATTCCGTATTTTTTTAACAGCGTTTTAGCTTGATATTCGTGTAGATTCATTCTTTTTTACCTTTAACTACTTTTCACGTTTTTATGATCACCAGCACTTAAACATCCATCAAGATAAGCGCTAGCATTTATTTAATTTTCTATTATTAGTTTTAGATGATTATTCATGCAAAAACAACCATCAAATGTAACAAGAGCGGCCTAAGCCGCTCTATTCTTCTTTATTTACGTTTGCGCTGAATCGCATGAATTGCTCGACCATCCACTGCCAAGGCAGCTTCATGAACGACTTCAGAGAATGTTGGATGACCAAATGTCATTAATTGTAGATCTTCAACCGAAGAAACGAACTCAAGTGCAATCATACCTTGGTGAACGATATCAGACGCAGCAGGTCCAATCACGTGCATACCCAATAAACGATCCGTTTTCGCATCTGCAACAAACTTCACAAAGCCAGCACCTTCACCAGCAGCTAAAGCACGACCATTCACAGCAAAACCGAATTGACCCGATTTAACTTCATGACCTTTTTCTTTCGCTTGCTCTTCTGTTAAACCTACCCACGCCGCTTCTGGGTGTGTGTAAATTACAGAAATGATGGTGTCATAGTTTACTTGAGCAGCATGACCGTGAATACGTTCAACTGCCATTACGCCTTCTTCCATTGCTTTATGTGCAAGCATTGGACCACGTACCAAGTCACCAATTGCATATACACCGTCGACAGACGTTGCACACCAATCATTTACTTCAACTAAACCACGTTCAGTCAATTTAATGCCTGAATCATCAGCCAATAAACCTTCAGCATAAGCACGACGACCTACACAAACGATCAATTTATCGAAAGTTTGAGTTTTGTCTTCACCGCCTTGGGTATATTGAACAGTAACTTCGCGACCATTGATTTCAGTTCCTGCAACTTTTGCACCGATACGGATATCCATACCTTGCTTAGTCAACAGTTTTTGATAATCTTTAGCTAAAGTTTTATCAGCCATTGGTAAGAATGCATCCATTGCTTCAAATACAACAACTTCTGCACCTAAACGACGCCAGACTGAACCGAGCTCTAAACCAATAACACCCGCGCCAATCACGCCTAAACGTTTTGGTACTTCTGGGAATTCTAATGCACCAGTAGAGTCAACGATAAGATCTTGATCTACAGGAGCCGAAGGAATATTAATTGGTACAGAACCAGTAGCAAGAATCACATACTTAGGCTCTAAAACTTGAGTTTCACCTTCGTGAGATACAAATTCTACTTTTTTACCCGCAAGTAATTTACCTGTACCTTTTAACCATTCGATACCATTGCCTTTAAGCAATTGATCAATACCACCAGTTAACTGATCTACAACCTTGTCTTTACGCGCAAGCATTTTTGTAAGATCAAATTTAACTTCACCAGTCGTAATACCATGGTCATCTAAATGCTGAACGGTATCTTCATAACGATGCGAAGAATCCAATAAAGCTTTAGACGGGATACAACCTACGTTTAAGCATGTACCACCTAAAGATGGTTTGCCTTTGTGAATACGTTTTTCAATACAAGCAACTTTGAAACCAAGTTGAGCAGCACGAATCGCAGCTTCATAACCACCTGGTCCACCGCCGATTACAACTAAATCGAACTGTTGAGACATTTTTATCTCCAAGAACTAAGACAGAGGATCGCTCTGTCTTAGATTATTTTCAATGGTAAGTATTAAAGATCAAGGATAAGACGTGCTGGCTCTTCTAACAATTCTTTGATTGTTACAAGGAAACCTACCGCTTCTTTACCATCGATTAAACGGTGGTCATAAGACATCGCTAAGTACATCATTGGCAAGATTTCAACTTGACCATTGACCGCCATTGGACGTTCTTGAATTTTGTGCATGCCTAAAATAGCAGTTTGTGGCGTATTCAAAATTGGTGTTGAAAGTAATGAACCGAAAGTACCACCATTAGTAATGGTGAATGTACCGCCAGTCATATCTTCGATACCCAATTTGCCATCACGCGCTTTAGCAGCATATGCACGGATACCATTTTCAACTTCAGCATAGTTCATGCGGTCTGTATCACGAAGAACAGGAACCACTAAACCGCGCTCAGATGACACAGCAACACCGATATCATAGTAACCGTGATAAACAATGTCTTCGCCATCAATTGAAGCATTTACAGCTGGGTAGCGTTTAAGCGCTTCAGTTGCAGCTTTAACAAAGAATGACATGAAACCAAGACGTGCACCATGACGCTTTTCAAAAGCATCTTTGTACTGTGCACGCATTTCCATAATTGGCTTCATGTTGACTTCGTTAAACGTTGTCAACATCGCAGTTTCTTGCGTAGCAGCAAGAAGACGCTCAGCAACACGCTTACGAAGACGTGTCATAGGAACACGTTTTTCGATACGCTCGCCTACAGCAACACTTAAAGGTGCAGCAGCTGGTTTCGCTTGATGATTTGCAACATCTTCTTTGGTAATACGACCACCACGACCAGAACCAGAAACGTCAGCAGCATTAATACCTGTTTCAGTTAAAGCTTTACGCACAGCAGGTGCTTGATCAGCAACTTGAGCACGTTCAACTACAGGTGCAGCGCCTGCTTCAGTTTGAGCAGCAGCTTGTTCTACTTTCTGTTCTGATTGAACCGCTTGAGTTTGAGCAGCGCCAGAAACAGCACCCGCTTCAAATGTCGCAATCACTTCATCTGAAAGAACTGTATCGCCTTCGCCTTTGATAATTTGTGCAATTGTACCGTCAGCAGGAGCAACAACTTCTAAAACAACTTTATCCGTTTCAATATCGCAGATCACTTCATCACGTGCTACTGCTTCACCCGGTTGTTTGTGCCAAGTTGCAACAGTACCGTCTGCAACTGACTCTGGGAATACCGGTGCTTTAATTTCGGTTGCCATTATTTCGATTCTCCTGATTGTTCAGCTACGATCGCTAATGCGTCATTTACGAGCTGAGCTTGTTGTTTTGCATGCAAGTAAGGTGAGCCACATGCAGGTGCAGCAGATGCTTCACGGCCTGCGTAGCTAATACGAATTTGTTGACCAGATTTCATGATGTCATCGTATAAACGTGGAGCAATGAATAACCAAGCGCCTTGGTTTTTCGGCTCTTCTTGACACCAAACGATCTCTTTCACATTTGGATAAGTAGCAAGAACTTCAGCAATGCGTTGTTCTGGGTACGGATACAACTGTTCCACACGTACAAGCGCAATGTTCAATTCTTGTTCACGACGTTTTTCAAGCAAGTCGTAATACACTTTACCGCCACAAAGAACTAAACGAGTAACGTCCGCTTTGTTTAAGTTATCCACTTCATCAATCACAGTTTGGAATGAACCTGTTGCAAGCTCTTCTAAAGTAGACGTTGCTAACTTATGACGAAGCAATGATTTCGGAGATGTAACAATCATTGGCTTACGAATAGGACGAAGTGCTTGACGACGCATCGCATGGAAAATCTGTGCAGGTGTCGTTGGTGTAATCACTTGCATATTGTCTTCTGCACAAAGCTGTAAGAAACGCTCTAAACGTGCTGAAGAATGCTCAGGACCTTGACCTTCATAACCATGCGGAAGAAGCATGGTTAAACCACACACGCGCTCCCATTTGGTTTCACCTGAAGCAATAAACTGATCGATCACGACTTGCGCACAGTTTGCAAAGTCACCGAACTGCGCTTCCCAAATGATTAAACTCTTAGGAAGAGTGGTCGCATAACCATATTCAAAAGCAAGCACAGCCATTTCAGACAACAATGAGTCATAAATAGCAGTACGTGGTTGATTTTCTTTGATATGACAAAGTGGAATATAAACCGAACCGTCAACTTGGTTATGCAATTTTGCATGACGATGTGAGAACGTACCACGTCCAACGTCTTCACCTGTTAAACGAACAAGGAAACCTTCATCTAAAATCGTTGCATACGCTAGAACTTCCGCAGCACCCCAGTTTAGTGGCATTTCACCTGTTTGCATTTTCAAGCGATCATCAATCACTTTTGCTACTTGGCGCTGCATCACAAAGCCTTCAGGCAATTGACGCATTTTCGTACCAAGCTCTTTTAAGCGCTCGATTGGGAATGAAGTATCCCATTCGTCTGTGTAATCGTGACCCAAGTATGGCGCCCAATCTACAAACATTTTTTTGTTTGGTTCTAAAACAAGTGCATTGGCAACATGCTTACCTGCTTCTAGATCCGAACGATAATCTTCTACTAACTGATCTGCAGCTGCACGATCTAATACACCACTTTGAACCAACTGGTCAGCATAAAGCGTACGTGTTGTTGGTTTTTTGGTAATGACTTGATACATCATTGGCTGTGTAGCAGCAGGCTCATCCGCTTCGTTATGACCACGACGACGGTAGCAGAACATATCGATCACAACATCTTTACGGAATGTATGACGGAAATCATGTGCCAATTGCGAAACAAACAATACAGATTCTGGATCATCACCATTGACATGGAAGATTGGTGCCTGAATCATTTTCGCGATATCAGTACAATATTCTGTAGAACGTGCATCACGAGGATCAGACGTTGTAAAACCAACTTGGTTGTTCACAACAATATGAACCGTACCACCCACTGTATAGCCACGCGTTTGTGACATTTGGAAGGTTTCTTGGTTAACGCCCTGACCTGCAAATGCTGCATCACCGTGAACAATAACCGGTAATACATCATCACCACCGATGTCTTTGCGACGCACTTGACGAGCACGTACAGAACCTTCAACTACAGGTCCTACGATTTCTAAATGCGATGGGTTAAACGCCAATGCCAAGTGAACTTCGCCACCTGATGTCATTACGTTTGAAGAGAAACCTTGATGGTACTTAACGTCGCCAGAACCTTTTTTGTGAATGCTCTTACCTTCGAACTCACCAAAAAGATCTGCTGGGTTTTTACCCATAATATTTACAAGAAGATTCAGACGACCACGGTGTGGCATTCCGATCACAACTTCTTTACAACCTACAGAACCGGCACGTTGAATTAAGGCATCAACCATAGGAATGAATGATTCACCACCTTCAACACCGAAACGTTTTGCACCCACATACTTGTTGCCTAAGAACTTCTCAAGTCCTTCAGCTGCTGTTAAGCGTTCAAGAATGTGTTTTTTCTGTTCTGCAGAAAAACCGAATTGACCTTTAGTCCCTTCAAGACGCTGCTGAATCCAACGTTTTTCTTTGGTATCAACAATGTGCATGTATTCCACGCCAACAGAAGCACAATACGTCGCTTCCATTGCTGCAACCATTTCACCTAGCGTTGCTTGATCTTTACCAATAGCCAAATTACCTGCATTAAATACAGTATCTAAATCTGACTTGGTTAAACCATGCGCAGCAAGATCTAAGTCTGGTACGTCTTCGCGTTTTGCCAAACCTAATGGATCTAATTTTGCTTTTTGGTGACCACGGTTACGATATGCTGCGATGAGCTGTAATACACCAATTTGACGACGTTCGTGCTCTGAACTTACTGCACTTTGTACGACAGGTTGGATACGATTTGAATTACGACCTAATAAAAGGAATTGCTCACGTACATTGCTGTGTGGTTGATCACCTTTAGGGAATTTACCAAAGTATTCTTGCCAATCAGCGCCTACTGAATCCGGAGCTGTTAAATACTGCTCATAAAGTTCTTCAATATACGCTGCACTGTCAGCGGAGAGTTCAGTGTCAAGACGCAGAGCGTCAGCAACTTCTTGCATTTGTGGACCCATTTCCTATTGCAAAACATTACAGGAAGCCTGTTAAGCTCTCCCATGATTGAAAATGCCAAATGGTAGATTGACATTCACCCATCAGGCACAAATGACCATGGGGCGTTCGTAGTACTAGAAAACTTCTAATACCAGCAACAAATCATAATGCCTTCATTGACATCACAACTCATCTTCATACTCGAAAAAATCGAGCAATTTTTTGCAAATTAATTGAGAAAAAATAGTCTTTAAACTGTTTTTTCTCAATTAACTCAGATTCAAATTATTATCTATAAATTCCAAGTATTTCCATACCATGAAAATGTTGAATAAATGTACACAGTAATGGCTTTTTGTACTTAAAATAATTCCCAAATCCTAACATGAACACATCTTTGAATTGATTTTATTGACACATACCACCTATAAATTAGCTAAATACATGTGAAAATTAATCCCTTAATATAAGGTGCATTTCATTCAACATGAATTAAAAGACTAAACCTATAGACTAAAGCCTAATAAAAAAATCTTAAAACTCTCAATTCAAACATTATTAAATCAAATCCCCTATATCTTAACATTTTAAGTTTAAAAATGCAGATGGATTGCATTCTCATTAAAGTCAAAAATCAGTATTTTGTTCAATATTGGGCTATTTTTGCCCATTTAAACCCTTGGTCTTAAAAAACACACATTTACTCTTAATTCAAATAAAAAAAAGCACACATTAGAGTGTGCTTTTTCAAAACCAGAACAGCTTAACCTGCTTGATCAAACATCATGTTACGAATGTGACCGATTGCTTTTGTCGGGTTTAAGCCCTTAGGACAAACAGATACACAGTTCATGATGCCTTTACAGCGGAACAAAGAGAACGGATCATCTAAACGAGCCAAACGATCTTGGGTTGCAGTATCACGCGAATCAATAATGAAACGGTATGCATTCAATAGTGCTGAAGGACCCAAGAATTTATCAGGGTTCCACCAGAACGATGGGCATGCTGTAGAACAACAAGCACATAGAATACATTCATACAAACCATCTAAGTGTTCACGCTCTTCTGGAGACTGTAAACGCTCTTTCGGTGGCGCTGGCTGATTATTAATCAGGAATGGCTCAATTTTGTCATACTGATCGTAGAACTGGTTCATGTCTACAACCAAATCTTTCACAACTGGAAGACCTGGTAATGGACGAACAGTAATCACGTCAGGTAAATCGTTTAGATTCCAAAGACACGCCAAACCGTTTTTACCATTAATGTTCACACCATCCGAACCACAAATACCTTCACGGCAAGAACGACGGAATGTTAATGACTCATCTTCAACTTTTAATGCCAAAAGCGCATCAAGCAACATACGGTGCTTATCAGTCAACTCAAGTTTAAAAGTTTGCATGTACGGTGCTTTATCCTTATCAGGATCATAGCGGTAGATATTAAATGTACGAATACCTCTACTCATCTCATTTCTCCCAATTAGAATGTACGTGGCTTAGGTGGAATAGCATCAACCGATAATGGACGGTAGCGCACAGGTTTGTATTCAAGACGATTGTCTGATGAATACCATAATGTGTGCTTCATCCACTCATCATCACGACGGCCGTAAGAGTATGTTGGGTGATCTGGTGGTAGCTCGAAGTCTACAACCGTATGCGCACCACGACACTCTTTACGAGCAGCAGCTGAAATAAGTGTTGCTTTAGCCACTTCATACAAGTTTTCAACTTCCAAAGCTTCAACACGTGCAGTGTTAAATACTTTCGATTTGTCTTTCAAATGAATGTTACGAATACGTGGTTCAAGTGCAAGAATTTCTTTTACACCTTTTTCAAGAAGTGCAGTTGTACGGAATACACCAGCATGGTCTTGAACGATATCACGAATTGCATCAGCAACGTCTTGTGCATTTTCACCTGTAGTCGATTCGTCAAGTTTACGAATACGTGCAACAGTTTGCTCAAGAACAGTTGTTGGAAGGGGTTGGTATTCATCACCGTGATGTTTAGTCACGTAATCAATAATATGCTCACCCGCAGCTTTACCAAATACTACAAGGTCAAGCAATGAGTTTGTACCTAAACGGTTTGCACCATGTACAGATACACATGAACACTCACCGATTGCATAGAAACCTTTTACAGGTTTAGTGAAGTTACGTTCACCTGCATTGTGTGAATATACATCAGTGTCTTTGTCGTAACTTGCTTCAAGCGCAACTGTTTCTGGGCTTTCAGGCAATACAACTTGACCATGAATGTTTGTAGGAATACCACCCATTTGATAATGGATTGTCGGTACTACAGGAATTGGCTCTTTAGTGATGTCAACGTTCGCGAATTTCTTACCAATCTCAAATACAGATGGAAGACGCTTCATGATCGTTTCAGCACCCAAGTGCGTCATATCAAGCAAGATGTGATCTTTCTTCGGACCACAACCACGACCTTCTTTAATTTCTTGGTCCATAGAGCGTGATACGAAGTCACGTGGTGCCAAGTCTTTAAGAGTAGGTGCATAGCGTTCCATGAACGGCTCGCCTGAATCGTTACGAAGGATTGCACCTTCACCACGACAACCTTCTGTTAACAATACGCCTGCGCCAGCAACACCCGTTGGGTGGAACTGCCAGAATTCCATATCTTGTAATGGAATACCTGCACGCGCTGCCATACCAAGACCGTCACCAGTGTTGATATATGCGTTAGTAGATGCACGATACACACGACCCGCACCACCTGTAGCAAACAATGTTGCTTTTGCTTGGAATACAGCAATTTTACCCGTTTCTTGGTCAATTGCAGTCACACCAAGTACATCACCAGCGTCGTTACGGATTAAATCTAATGCAATCCATTCAACGAAGAACTGAGTACCCATTTTCACGTTGCTTTGATAAAGCGTATGAAGCAGTGCATGACCTGTACGATCGGCAGCAGCACAAGCGCGAGGTACAGCTTTTTCGCCGTAGTTCGCAGAGTGACCACCGAATGGACGTTGGTAAATTGTACCGTCCGCATTACGGTCAAATGGCATACCCAAGTGCTCTAACTCATAAACCACTTGTGGTGCTTCGCGCGTCATAAACTCAATCGCGTCTTGATCACCTAACCAATCTGAACCTTTTACTGTGTCATAAAAGTGGTAGTGCCAATTATCTTCTTGCATATTACCAAGAGATGCACCAATACCACCCTGTGCTGCCACAGTGTGCGAACGTGTTGGGAAAACTTTAGTCAGTACCGCAACTTTCAAACCCGCTTGAGCAAGCTGGTAAGACGCACGCATACCTGAACCACCACCACCAACGATGACTGCATCGAAAGTTTCGTGTGGAATATTTGTGTAATCTTCTTTAGGGTTTATAGCGCCCATGATTGTTTCCTATCAATTCGCCCAAAAAATCTGGATCGCCCAGATTGCATATGCCAACACAGCAATAATCACTGCTGAAGTAAGCACCATACGCAAACCATTCGCCGAAGGACCCATTTGACGAGTCGTCACATAGTCTGTGAATACTTGCCACATACCAATCCAAGCGTGTGCAACAAGAGATAAGACTGACAATAAAGACATAATCTTCATTGGAGTTGTCATCATGAAGCCGTACCACTGTTCATAGCTGAAGCCGCTGTTACACAGGATCCAACCTAAAATAACAACAGTATAAACAGCCAAAATCACAGCACTAACACGTTGAATGAACCAATCGCGAGAACCCGAACCTGTAAAGCCTGTAGCACTTTTCATTAGAGTACGATCCATACAAATGACGCAACGATACCGATTGCAGACAAGATTAATGCGATTGTAGATGCCATGCGACCACTTTCAAGCTCTTCAGCCACACCAACGTCAGCAAGTAAATGCTTAACACCAGCGATAAAGTGGAAAATCAAGCCAGCTACAAATACCCATACGATAAAACGCACAACAAAACCATTTAGGATTTCTTGAACTTGTGCAAAACCTTCTGGAGATGACAATGATTTGTCCAGAAGCCACAATAGTACCGGTACGAGTAAAAATACGATGACACCAGAAAGACGGTGTAGAATTGATGCAATAGCCACAGGGGATTTTAAGTTTACTTCTAAAACTTGACCCATGGACAAATTGACAGGTCTGTTGCTTTTCACAGCGGGCATCCTGTAAGTAAAAACTCCATCCGGAGTTTGTTGGAATTAATTCGAAGGAAAGCTGGCATTTTTAGGTAAGTGACTACCTAAAGTATTATACGACACGGAATTATAAAACTTCCCCTATCAAATTACAAACACATGCTGGTTCGATATAAAACAAAAATTAATTAAATAAGAATCATTTACATCTCTATTTGTAAATTTAAGCTTAATTAAAACATCTTTATTTGCTTTAACTCTCTATTTTTAAATAACTATTTAATTTTTCAACTTATTAAAACTTATTTGCTCAGTTTTAATGGTGCTATAGACTAAAGGCTAACAGCGAAATTAAATACAAAATTTATTTATTTAATTTCTATAAATATCAATATCTTAAAATAAAAAAACATCCTTATAAATAAAGCCTTTATATCTTATTAGAAAAATCCATGATTTACCTGATCTGCATTATTTTCACTGATAAGCCATTATTTTATTGTTCATCATTTAAGTGAAATCTGAGATTCATCACAAAAGATTGCAATAAAGTGCGTAATAAATTATTGATTATTTTTAAATCCATTCAGCTTAAAAAGCGCATTTGCATGGAGTTTTTGATTAAAAATGAAAAAAAATATTTCAAGAAAAAAAGTGTTTTTTATTTCTATTTGATTGCCCTTTATTGCGCTTAAAATTTCGTGTTTTCGCATAATTCAGTCACTTACAATACTTAAATAGAGTCAGCGTAGCGATTGAAATTCGTTGTTAAAATAGATTAAAACGACAAAATATACACGTTCTCGCTATTTTTTTTCTGCACCTCTGCCCTAAATTGTCTTATGATACTGCGGCGTAGTAAAAGACTGTCTTACTTAAAAATTTGTTGTGAATGAAGCTGCCTCGACAGTTCATTTGTTTCATCCATTAGTATTATTGACATTTTTGAGCTACTCACTAAGCTTGAACCAAATTTAATACCGTCTAACCCGATGACAAAACAGATTATTCTGGGTTAGATAAAACATTCACCAGGACAGGAGATCTATTGAATGTCTGAAGCAACTGGCAAAAAAGCCGTATTACAACTTGATGGCAAAGAAATTGAATTACCAATTTACAGCGGCACGTTGGGCCCAGATGTAATCGACGTTAAAGATGTATTGACCTCAGGTCACTTTACTTTTGATCCTGGTTTTATGGCGACTGCTGCGTGTGAGTCTAAAATTACATTCATCGATGGTGCTAAAGGTGTACTTTTACACCGTGGTTACCCAATCGACCAGTTAGCGACTAAAGCTGATTATCTAGAAACTTGTTATTTACTTTTAAATGGCGAACTTCCAACAGCTGAACAAAAAGTTGAATTTGACGCTAAAGTTCGTAACCATACTATGGTTCATGACCAAGTGAGCCGTTTCTACAATGGTTTCCGTCGTGATGCACATCCTATGGCGATCATGGTTGGTGTTGTTGGTGCGTTGTCTGCGTTCTATCACAACAACTTGGATATCGAAAATGTTGATCACCGTGAAATCACGGCGATCCGTTTAATCGCAAAAATTCCAACTTTAGCGGCTTGGAGCTACAAGTACACAATTGGTCAAGCATTTGTTTACCCACGTAACGACTTGAACTACGCTGAAAACTTCCTTCACATGATGTTCGCTACGCCTGCTGATCGTGATTACAAAGTAGATCCAATTCTTGCAAAAGCAATGGATCGTATTTTCACACTTCATGCTGATCACGAACAAAATGCGTCTACGTCTACTGTACGTTTAGCTGGTTCTACTGGTGCTAACCCGTATGCATGTATTGCTGCTGGTATTTCTGCACTTTGGGGACCTGCTCACGGTGGTGCGAACGAAGCTGTTCTTAAGATGCTTGATGAAATCGGCTCTGTAGAAAACGTTGCTGACTTCATGGAAAAAGTGAAAACTAAAGAAGTTAAACTTATGGGCTTCGGTCACCGAGTTTATAAAAACTTCGATCCACGTGCGAAAGTAATGAAAGAAACATGTGATGAAGTTCTTGCTGCTTTAGGCATTAACGATCCACAACTTGCTTTGGCTATGGAACTTGAGCGTATTGCGTTATCTGACGAATACTTCATTAAACGTAATCTTTATCCAAACGTAGATTTCTACTCAGGTATCATCCTTAAAGCGATTGGTATCCCAACAGAAATGTTTACTGTAATCTTCGCTCTTGCACGTACAGTGGGTTGGATCAGCCACTGGTTAGAAATGCATAGCAGTGCTTACAAAATTGGTCGTCCACGTCAACTTTACACAGGTGAAGTTAAACGTGACATCCAAGGTCGTTAATTCTTTAAGAATGAATTGATTTTAAAACCACCCTTTTGGGTGGTTTTTTTTATCGCTATCTTTTTAGCAATGAGATTCTGTATGGATAATTTCTTAGAGCTAAATTTAAGCTTTCGTTATAGCCATTAAAGTATAGCCATTAAAGTATAGCCATTTAAATATAGCCATTTAAATATAGCCATTAAGGTCTAGTTTGTGATTTTATTGAACCTTGAATCAATTAAACCTAAGCTCATTTGCTTGCGAAAATTATTGTTCTAAAAAATGATCTATAAGTAAAAAAGCCCCAATCAATATTGGAGCTTTTTTAATAATTAAATTTACGTTTAAGAACGCGTTTCATAATGCGTTAAATCGAGCTTATTGAGTCTCTGACGTAATTTGTTTAAAGACCAAGGCCACGCTGCAAAATTCTTCCCATTGCTGTCTAAATAGTAACTCTTACAGCCTCCACTGTTAAAAACGGTTGTTTTTAAATGCTTTTGGACCAAGTGATTATGTTGTTTGAGCACATTTTTCTTAATCATCATGCGAGATAATTTTTGATCACGCATCTGGACTAAACCACTAATAATATAGTCCAGTTGTGCCTCAGCAATTCCAATAAAAGAGTCATAGACCAATATATTTGGCCCCAACACTAAAAAAGCATTGGGTACATTTTCAATACTGGTCCCCAAATAAGCTTCGGGAGAGCTATTTTTCCAACGATCAGCCAATAGACCGCCGCCAATATCATAAACTCGTTGACCAATCGGAGGATGGGAAACTTCAAAACCTGTGCCCCAAATAATCACATCAACCTCATGACGTTCGCCATTTGCCGCAATAACAACATTATTTTCAATTTCAACCAAGCCGTGAGGAATCAAGCTCACATTGTTTTGTTGTAGCGCTGGATAATAATTATTGGCAAACAATAAGCGCTTACAACCAATATCGAAGTTCGGTGTAACATCTTTAAGCAACTTGGCATCAGAAATCTGTGTTCTTAACCATTGTCGACTGATCATATTGATCGGCTTCAATACTTTAGGGTTGCGAAGACCAAAATTGATTCCATTCAAAATCTGAGCAATACTTTTTCGCCAGATCTGCTGAATTATTGGGAATTGCCCACTCACTTTTTGCGCTTTTTCGTTCAGGTCCATATCTGCTTTCGGCAATACCCACGGCGCAGTACGCTGAAACACATAAAGTTCTTTTGCTAAGGGTTGTACTTGCGGAATAAACTGAATTGCTGAAGCGCCTGTACCGATCACCGCAACACGTTTACCAGTTAAATCATAATCATGATTCCAACGCGCAGAATGGAACATTTCCCCTTTAAAGGACTCTATTCCCTTCAGCTTAGGCATCGAAGGTTCTGTAATCGGCCCTGTACTAAAGATTACTGTTTTGGCCTGATACAGACCTTTAGCTGTTTCTAAATTCCAAATATTCTGCTTTTCATCCCATTTTGCACTAAGAAGCTCATGATCAAATTTAATCTTCTCAGCCAAATCATATTTTTGAACCACGTCTTCTAAGTAGCTCAAAATTTCAGGCTGTTTCGCAAATAAGTGACTCCACTGATGACTGGGTGAAAAAGAAAAGGAATACAATGCCGAAGGAACATCACAACCACAACCAGGGTAGTTATTATCACGCCATGTCCCACCTACCCGATTGGCCTTTTCCAGCACTAAATAATCGTGATAACCCGCTTGATTCATTTTATAAGCAGCTGCAATACCAGAAATACCCGCACCAATCACAATGGTGTCATAGACCCGCAAAGCCGATTGTTGCACCGCTAAAGATTTAGAGCGTTGCTTAGTTTTGATCTGTGTTTTGTCTTTTGACTCAAGTTTGAGCGGCGTTTCTACTGATGAATCTGTTATTACTTCGTTTTCCAAAGTTTCATTTTCTAATGTCATTTTTATTCCCTAATCAGTTTATTTCACAAACTTTTTAAACCATGGATATCCAATACCGAGCATTTTGCTATACAGCACAGGAGAAGCTCGCTTGAGTAGCCAAAACAACTTTGCATCTGGCTGAGGAATGGTATACAAACGCCCTGCATCCAAATTATTCAAGGTTTTTTTAACCACCTCATCGCTGGTGATAAAGGCGTGATTTTGTAGTAAGTCATCCGCCAGACCTGAATAATGAGCAGGTAAGCGACCATTTTTCATGATGTTGGTGGGTACCAAGGTAGGGCAAAGTACATTAACGCGAATGTGATCTTGGCGGAGTTCAGCTGAAAGTGTTTCTGACAAGGCCAATACACTGGATTTAGTAACGTTATACGCTGCCATTTCAGGTGCCGCGGTATAAGCTGCGGCTGAAGCCACATTAATTATTGCGCCAAAACCTTGTTGCTTAAAATTAGGAACAAAATAATGACACCCGTGAATTACACCCCATAGATTGACGTGCATACACCATTGCCAATCTTCTAGAGAAACGTCTTCGAATTTGCCACCCAAGCCAACGCCTGCATTGTTAACCACTAACGATACTGGATGCCTCAATAAGTGTTCCGCCTGCTCAGCTAAAGCTTGAACCGCATCTTTATCACCGACATCGCATTGAACAGCATATGCGTTTTGTTCTGTTTGAGATTGAATGAGCTGAACTGTCTCTTCCGCGGCTGCTAAGTTAATATCCGCACAAACAATATCACCGCCTCGCTTTGCTAATTCCAGCGCAAAACTTCGACCAATACCGCTACCCGCTCCAGTGACCACTGCATATGCTTGATGACTTGGCTTTCTTTTTTTTTTTAAAAGTCCCATTACCAAAATTCCATAAACGATTGAATGAATGTCATGCGTAAATCAAATGCGAAAACTAATCACTTTCGAAGTGCAGGTGTAAACTCTTTAACAAAATAGGGCGCAAGCACACCATTTTCAGGATTCAACAATTTTTCTTTGTAGTATTCAAGAAATGCCGACGTATCATGATCATTGGGATGAAAACTCGGACGCAAATAATCGAAAATATGTTTGATCGAGCTACCGTAAACGCCATCTTTTAACCCAAAAATCAAAACAAAACTGCGTGGAATATCTTTCCAATAACTCCAACGAATCAAATTACTAGGCTTACGATAAAATGGAACAATCGTTGATGCTACAGAAATGAGCAGCAATATCGTGATTAATGCAGGAAAGAAACCCGCGATACGCAATGCATAATTATTGGATAGCGTTTGGAATACATCATAGGCAATATCTTTATGTTCAGATTCTTCTAACATATGCCACATCCAGATCGCACGCTGTTTTTCGTCTTGTGAGCGAAAGAATATTTCTTCATGATTCATCATATATTCTGCAAGAACGGCTGTGAAATGCTCGATTCCTGCCATTAAAGACAATTTCATCGGTTGCGGTAAACGGTTGAACCCGTATTCAAAAACATAACCTGCTAAAAAACGGAAAAACTTAACCGGCAAATCAATTTCCATATAGGCATCATTCATTTCTTCATGCATTTTTGAATGAATGGCTTCTTGCCCTATCAATGACGTGACACGTTGCTTCAACAATGGGTCTTGGATAAAGTCACGATGATAGCGCGCTGTATCAATCACCAGATCCTCGCCTAATGTTAAAAATATAGACAGTGATGCAAAATAGGCACTTGCCAGTTCAGCATCCATAAAGAATTTTGGATCCAGTAATTTCGGATCAAAATCAAATTTCATATGACGAATAGGAATAATTCCAGATTGCTGATCGGCGTTAAATTCTGGACCTGAAAAAACCTGATGTATTTTATTTTTAACCCGCTTTGTAAACAGCATGATAGACACCCTTCCCAATCTACTTATCTCAACAATTCATTTCGACAAAATTCACAATTTATGTGAATCAATCAACATTATTAAGGACGTTAAGCCAAAAAATAATGAAGAACATTTGCCAAAATAGTCTTTTGATTAGCAGATAGTGACTATCTATACTGATTGTTGAACAATATTGAGTGACTCATATCAGCAAAAGTTAGTTTTGTATCAATTAAGGACATGGGCTATGATTTTAAAAATAAGCTTGCTTGAAGATTTGCGTTATTGTTTATTAGCAATGGATCTTTCTTAAAAATAGGAAAAATGAATGCCGACGTTATGGCCTATTGTGATTCGTCTATTAAAGTTAGAGCGGTTTAAATATCGGCATTTAACCTTAGGCGAAATTCAAATTTCACAAAAAGTGTATGGTGATTTGATTGCTTATGATCAAGTAAAGATCCTGAATCACCCTTATTTACCTTGGCAACCGAAAAACGTGCTCATGGCTCCGCAAGGATACATTCACATTCGCAATGCACATTATCGTGATGATTTCAGTCAAGAAAGCTTAAGCTATCAAGCTATTTTTATTCATGAAATGGCACATGTTTTACAACATCAACAGCATGTCAATGTGCTCATACACGGTGCTATTTTACAAAGCTTATTTTACTTATCCTTCGGCCGCTATAATCCATACAGCTATCAACTAAAAGCAGGAAAGAAGTTTTCTGAATATAATATTGAACAACAAGGTGATATCGCGAGAGATATTTTCTTAGGACAAATTCCCAATATTATTCATGCGTCTCATCATGATTCATTGATTTCTTGAATTGAGATTAAAGTCTCATTGAGATGAGTAAATTCATACACACTCAGTTCTTATACTTACCTCTTAAAATTGAATATAAAATTTTTTGTAAAATAATGAAGATCATTAAAAATCACACTGTTTTCGTTTCAGTTTATCAATTTGTTTGCTTCATGTTGAATATTCCACACTAAACGCTAGTATCTGATTTATTTTTAGATAGAATACGTAAGAGTCATAATTTTTGCCGTGCAAAAAATAAGATTTTTATTTTAATTGTTTGATGAATTTGATTTTTAGCCATTTGGCCGTGTAACGTATCAGACACATGCTGCTGAACAATCATACTTATACAAATCAGCAAGTTGTGTATATTTAACCTACAGGAATAGGACTTGGTTTTAATGAATAGTTTTAAAGTTTCACTTGCTCAATTCTCTCCGCATACTGGCAACGTGCCTGCTAATGTTCAAAAAATGATTGAATTAGCCAACGAAGCAAAGCAGCAAAATGCAAATATTATTATTTTTCCTGAACTATCAACCATCGGCTATCCTGCAGAAGACTTAATTTTACGTCCAAGTCTAACCAAACGTACAGCTGAGGCATTCGAGCAATTAGCAACTGTAAAAGATATCGTGATGGTTTTTGGTTTCGTCAATCAAACTGAAAGTGGACATCGCTATAATTCTGCTGCCGTCATGAAAGATGGTCAAGTTTTAGGTGTTTACAATAAGCAAAATCTACCCAATTACAGTGTTTTTGACGAAAAACGCTACTTTGCCGAAGGTCATCAACATCTTGTGTTTGAATACCTTGGTCATAAATTTGGAGTATTAATCTGTGAAGATGTCTGGACCCTTGAAAGCGTTCAGCAACTCACTAAACTGAATGTTGAAAGCATCTTAGTGCTCAATGCATCGCCATACGAAGTTGGCAAACCCCAACATCGTATTTTGACCTTGAAAGAATTAGCCAAACAATTAAATGTGAATATCATTTATGCTAACCAAGTTGGTGGACAAGATGATCTCATTTTTGATGGTACAAGTTTCGTTATCAATCAATCAGGTGATGTTGCTCTAGAAGCGCCAAGCTTCAAAGAAGCACTTTATTTTGCTGAATATAATGCAGAACAGAAAGTCTATACATCTTCAGAAAAATCACCAAGCGTAGACACAATTGCCGAAATTTACCAAGCATTGGTTATGTCAACGCGCGATTATATTCAGAATTCAGGCTTTCCGGGTGTGATTTTGGGTCTTTCTGGCGGGATTGATTCTGCTTTGACACTTGCGATTGCAGTTGATGCGATTGGAGCAGACAAAGTACAAGCGGTGATGATGCCTTATACTTACACGTCACAAATCAGCGTAGAAGATGCAGCCGAACAGGCTAAGCGTTTAAACGTCACTTTCGGTATTGCTGAAATCCACCCGATCGTAAACAGTTTCATGCAAACCTTACACCCATTCTTTGGCAACTCTCCAGCGGACTCAACTGAAGAAAATCTGCAAGCTCGTGCGCGCGGAACGCTATTGATGGGACTATCCAATAAATTTGGTAATTTAGTGCTCTCCACAGGTAATAAATCTGAACTGGCTGTCGGCTATTGCACGCTTTACGGTGATATGGTCGGTGGATTTGCTGTACTCAAAGACGTTTACAAAACGATCGTTTTTGAATTGGCTAAATACCGCAATAGTCTTGAAAAAGTGCCTGTAATTCCAGAACGTGTGATTACTCGACCACCTTCTGCGGAGCTTCGTCCTGACCAGAAAGATCAAGACTCGTTACCGCCTTATGATGTTCTCGATGCCATTCTTTATGCTTATATCGAAGAAGATTTGAGCCAAGATGAAATTATCGAGAAAGGCTTTGATAAAGCTATAGTAGAAAAAGTCATTCAACTCGTTGATCGTAACGAATATAAGCGTCGTCAAGGCGCAATTGGGCCGCGCATTAGTTCTCGTGCATTTAGCCGTGAACGTCGCTATCCAATCGTCAATGGATGGAAAGCAGGTGTCTAACCAGATACTTGCAGAACAACTTGCTCAAGCACTTATGCTTGAGCAGGTTAAATTCATCAAAAAGAAACTCATTGAAACAGATAAAAATGATTACGTTGAAAAATTTGTTCATCAAATTTATCTAAAATCTGATGAGGTTTTATTAAAAGATGTCATCCAAGTAGAACAATTGAATGCAGTGGTGCAGAAATATGCATTCGATTTAAATCTAGGCCCAGAATTACTCGAATTTATTGGGGTAATTGCGCAAAAGATTCATCAATTTTCAGTGTCTAGTCAAACTTCAATCCAAGATCTCATTTCAGATCATACCTTTGAACTTTGGATCAATAAAATACTTGAACTAGATCAAGCCCGTTTTTATTTGCAAAGTACACTGCAAAACAATCCAAAAGCACAATTAATTAGTTTGCAACTCGCCAATCAGATTGTTGAGAGCAACACCCCATGGCTAGATCAACTACGCAAAGTGACTCATAAAAATAAAGGGATTACATCCAAACTATTAACCTTTGTTCAAGATCAACACCAAATTATTGAACTGAAGTTAGAACAACAACTCGCTCAAATGTTGTTAAAGCAATTGGGACATATCATTACTTTGCCAAGTGAAGAACTCAGCGAAATTGCCTTGGATGTTTGGTCAGAATTAAAAACCAAAAGCTTAAGTGAAACGACTTCGCAAATTGCAGCGATAGACTTAGAAGATTTCTTTATTTTAGTCTATGAGACTTGGAGAGAACTTCGTAAAATTCCACATATGCAAAATATTATTTTAGACGTTGTTCATGCTTTTTATACATATTTTGGTGACTATACTTTACAAGAGCTTTTGTTGGCAGTTGGTATTCAAGAGCAAGACTTGCATGAAGAATCGAAGCGCTTCGTTCCTTTTACTTTGAAAGCTTTTGAACATAAAAATATTTTAGATGATATTATAAATACCCTCATTGAACCTTTTTATAAAGATGAGAATACACTCTCTCTCATTGACACTCTGATCAATCAAAAAAACTGACAATAAGAATTTTTATTGATCAATATCTTTTTTAGCATCTTAAAACTTCTTGATATGTCGAATAAAAAAATTTTTTTACACATAGATTAAAATGACATTTTTTATCCTTACTCCCGTCATCTTCAAAATATTATTGAAAATTACTCATTCTTAACAAAGATCATCTTAATGAGACGGAAACATTTATATTTTTAGTCCAAATTGAGTTAGATAGCAGTATTTAAATCATTTGATGAAATTTGAGAATTTTAAGTGAGAGTCATCCATCAATAGGATTCTTTTTTTAATTTTTTGAAAATGGAGCGGGGGATTGAGCAATATATTTATTTTAATATGTTAGCGTCTGAATAGGATTTAAAAAAATGAATAAAACGCAGATAAAAAGAGACCTTGCAAGTGTGCAAGGTCTATAAAAATGGTGGCTATGACGGGACTTGAACCTGTGACCCCCGCATTATGAGTGCGGTGCTCTAACCAACTGAGCTACATAGCCATAAACTGTGGGCGCATTATCTAAATTTCTATAACTCACGTCAAGCAATTCAAAACCTCAATGTTCATAGTTTAAGCAAATCACATGCAAACGAATAAAATACATACATATTTATAATTTTATTGATATTGGCGTTCTATTAAATAGATTTCATGAAATTTTCCACGGCTAGAACCTAATATCCTTCCTATAAAATATGAATAAATAATCAACCGATAGCAATCAAAATATTAAAAATTGATATCTAAAAATTATTTAAAGAACAGAAAGACTTTGATTCATATTTTCGATGTTAAAATAAAAATCAGCTCTATAAATTTTAATTATATTTTGAACAACCTTAAACAATAAGTGAACTTTATGACAATGAACTCAACTTCGAAGAACACCCGCCCCCTCTTTAGAAGAATATTTGCTTTTATCATTGATCTAATTATCCTTGGCACAACATGTACAGTATTGGGTAAATATCTCATTACATATTTTTCTGGCACACCCTTCATATTGAATCTTCTCGGTACTTTTATTTGTTTATTCTACTTCTCAATCTTTAACAGTAATATTTTGGACGGGAAAACTATTGGTAAGATGATCTGTAGCCTTCAAGTCACTAATTTGGGTAACCAACCGATTACTTTCTTACGAGCATTTTCAAGATCCTGCATTTTCGTTATACCACTGTGTTTCACTGGCTATCTGCAATCTTTGTCACAGCAATCTTTAGGCTTAAGCATTCTAAAAGCACTCTTGATTAGTATTTTGATCATTAATTTTTATTTGGTTATTTTTAATCGAAAAACATCTCAGTCATTACATGATATTTTCAACAATACGCAAGTTCAAAACCCTAAAAATTATTTTGTAGCAAAACCACCCATTTGGAAGACACATTATATTGTAAGTATTGTACTGTTAGTCACCATACTTATTAATAGTATTTGGTTACACAGCAAAACTGATTCAGTTGATATCGAAAAACTTGGGTTATCTCGCAGTATTCAAAGTTTAAGTATTGAGAATCGTTATCTAAGTCTTGGGGAAACGATAAGTCAAAATAACATTTTAATTTTTAATGTCGATACCCATCAAGAATTAAATGATCGTGATTTTATCAGTCAACAAATTATGGCTTTAAAGTCTGCCCATCCAAAGCTCTTTAAAGAAAATAAAATTAATCAAATTCAATTAAATTCAAGCTATCAGTTTGGCTTGGCTAAAATGTCTAAATCTGTAATTTATGATCTAAGCTTTAATCAAGGTAAAGCATTAATCAGCTTTAATGGCGATAAATCATCAACTAAACTTGGTTTTTAAACCTTCGATTAAAATCAAATAGTTTCAATCTTTATGATTTAATGATTTCTATGTCTTTTATTCAAGCAATCTTTAAATTTGACTTAAAGTAAAAGACATATTGAAAATCAATCTCCTCACATATTTATATTGATCATTATTTTTAAAATTTTATTTAAAAAAAATGAATAAAAAGTTCTGATAAAATCTACAGACAAAAAAAGACCTTGCAAGTGTGCAAGGTCTATAAAAATGGTGGCTATGACGGGACTTGAACCTGTGACCCCCGCATTATGAGTGCGGTGCTCTAACCAACTGAGCTACATAGCCATAAACTGTGGGCGCATTATCTACTTGATTATGATATTGGTCAAGTAATTTTGAGCGTGTTTGTTTAAATTTTGATGAAGTGAGCCGATAAGCCGGGTTCTGTCGTGAACGATCATTCCTCTAGGCGTACAATCACTCGTACGCTCAAGCGACCTACCCGAATCCAGCACGGGCCGTGCCTCAGGATTCCTATTTGGTCTTGCTTCTGGTGGGGTTTACCTTGCCGTGAACTGTTACCAGACACGCGGTGCGCTCTTACCGCACCCTTTCACCCTTACCATTTCTCTAGGCTCTCTCGAAAGAAAGTTGCAAAAATGGCGGTCTACTCTCTGCTGCACTTGCCGTCGGCTTTCACCGCCCAGGCGTTACCTGGCACCCTGCCCTATGAAGCCCGGACTTTCCTCCCCTGCCTTAGTCACGGAGACCTTAGCAGCAGCGATCGTCTAGCTCACTTCAAGTCGCGCATCTTAACAAACTTTGCGACTAATTGCTCGTGCTTTTTTGAGCAATTAGTTTTTTGTACTTATCCATCAATTCATCATATGTTTCCACATGATTCGGATCTTTGGGTATACAGTCGACAGGGCAGAAAAGTTCGCATTGCGGCTGATCATGATGACCAATACACTCAGTACATAGATCTGGATGAATCTCGTAAATGAGCTCACCCATATAAATGGCCTCATTGGGGCATACAGGCTCACAAACATCACAATTAATGCATTCATCTGTTATATATAAAGACACGCTACCAACCCTGTTGATGTTTACGCTCAAAGGCTTCGACTACAGCTTTAGGTACAAACTGTGTCACGTCACCTTTTAATCGAGCAATTTCACGTACTAATGTAGATGAAATAAATGAATATTGTTCTGAAGGTGTCAGAAATACAGCTTCAAAATTTGAATCTAAACGACGGTTCATGTTTGCGAGTTGAAATTCATATTCAAAATCAGAAACGGCACGAAGACCTCGAAGTACCGCTGTAGCTTTCTGTTCTTGAAAAAAATTCACCAGCAATCCATCAAACCCGACAAACTCGACATTAGATAAATGACTCAATGAGGATTTAGCCAAAGCTACACGCTCATCTAAACTAAATACAGGGTTTTTATGATGTCCGATTGCAATTGCAACCACAACCTCATCAAACATTTTCGCTGCACGTGACACCAAGTCGATATGACCATTTGTAATCGGATCAAATGTCCCTGGATAAATTACACGAGTTTTAGACATCCATTTATTCTCAAGTTTATTGTTTAGGCAGTTAGTTTAACAAAAAGTTGTTTCTTAGCGTACTCCCTCTTTAATATTGAAATCACTTCACCTTGAGCTCAGTTTGAGGCAAAATATAACTAATCTTGGAATTTTAGTATTATGTCGAAAAACATTGTCGTAAAAAAAAATAATAGTGGCACTATCGCGCAGAACAAACGCGCTCGTCACGATTATTTTATTGAAGAAAAATTCGAAGCAGGTCTCTCACTGCAAGGTTGGGAAGTTAAATCATTACGCGCTGGGCGTATGAGTATTACAGAAAGCTATATTACCTTTAGAAATAATGAAGCTTTTTTGTTTGGTGCCCAAATTCAACCTCTTTTATCTGCTTCAACACATATCGTTCCTGAAGCAACGCGTACTCGTAAACTCTTACTTTCACGTCGTGAACTTGAAAAGCTGCAAGGTTCTATCGATCAGAAAGGTTATACCTGTGTGCCTTTAGCGTGCTATTGGAAAGGTCGTTTAGTCAAAATTGAAATAGCTTTGGTTAAAGGTAAACAATTGCACGATAAGCGTGCCACCGAAAAAGATCGTGACTGGCAGCGTGATAAAGCGCGTATTTTCCATAAATAATAAAAAAACCTCCAACTGGAGGTTTTTTATTATTTAACATTATGATTTAAACTAACAAAATTGTAAGTTACCGTAGCAATTTGCTCTAACCTCTTGGTTTCCAAGTTTCAAGTTAGATAAAGCTAATTTGGCTGGATTTGCTAAAGTTGCTTGATTTAAATCGACAATAATAGGTTTCGGTGTTGTCATTGTAATTCCAAAAAGTGTTCCCAAAGCCGAACCTAATGGAGCATAAACCCTATTTTCTTCTTTCAATAGTTCATTAGTCATTAGTGTTGCAACTTGAGGCATTACGTTTTTAATATCTACTTTTTCAGTCGCTTTTAAATAACCAAGTTGTACAGGATCAGCAAAAGACATCCACCAACCTGTCTTAGACACATCACTTTGTGTCATATTATCAAGTGTTTTGCCAGAACTATCACTGCTCGAAATATAACTACCTGGCCATAGAATAGATTGTTGCTGTAAACTTAAATAACCGCCATTCCCTGTCAATGGTATATTATGAAGCATACTCAATGCTTGGTTAAAAGTTATATCCATATTTAGGTTTCGTACAGCAGAACCATCCGCTAGTTTAATTTTAGCTTGGCTTCCTATGAAAAATAAAAGAGCTGGGAAATTAACTTTCAATTGATTCAGAGGACCATCAGACAAACTAATTGAATCTATTTTTGTTTTAATTCCACTCACTGTAGCACTATCTAGGCGATTACCACTGACCTGAAACTCAGGGATATTAAAACCCGTAGTTAATGAAGGTATCGTTACACCTTGTGTATCTGAGCTACCTGGTTCTGAAGTAAATTCTCTGTTAATACCAATTGCACTCAACAATCCTCTAATTTGATGATTCTGATCTTTACCAAATACTGTAGGTAGTGTGGTCGCTTCACCAGTTGTTGCCGCTACTCGCATAAAACCACTTAAATTTTGAATACCATCTGTTGAAGATGGTGTTAAATTATTTGCTAATCCAGCAGTTAATAATCCAGTAATTTGTTCTGCACTTAGCCTTAAACCGACTACTTGTCGGGTAGAAGCAGAACTGGGATTTTTAATTGCAAATTCCATAAAAGGGTTGGTCAATTTAGCACTCGTTGCTGCACGACCATCGCTGAACACTGGATTACCATTTGCATCATTAAACGAAGGCAAGCCACTTAAAGATACATTTTTAATATCTATATCGCATTTGCCAGCCCCATTGACTCCACCACAACCTAACTGTAAATTTTTTATATTTGTATTTAACTCCAGATCCGCTTCTAAACCCAACTTATAGAATCCGATATTTGAACCAGAACTGTATTTACTCATTAAATTCGCATTATCATTTGGAGCGATATTACTTAGACTCAATAATGCCTGACCATTCGTATCCGAGAGTTCTTGATCTGACATTACCTTTAGATCAACTTGACTAGCTTTCACACTCTGAATACTTAAAGTAAGAGGTGCTAAACAAATCAACATCTTCATCCATTTATTTTTCATCAGCAGACTTCCCGATCTTTTGAGTTTTTAACATTGCAGTCAAAAACATTTTTAAATTTTTAGTTGTTATAAATTACAAAATAAAACACAAGTGTGGCTGGGTCAATAATTTACCGACAAAATGAAATACATGTCATTTTTGAGTCTGGATGATGAAAATTAAAATAGAACCAAGAAAAGTAGTAATAAAAAAACCTCCATATGGAGGTTTTTTTATTACTACTGTAAATAATTGCAAAACTCATAAACCCGTATTAACAAAATTTGAGATTGCCATAGCAGTTTGGTGCAAAACTCTGATTGGTTAGCTGTAAGTCTTTTAAGGGAAAATTCACTGATGTATTCGGTAGATTCACTTTCCCAACAGCTAAATCCGCACCAAAAAGACAATTTAATACTGAACAGCTAACAGGATTAGCTTTTAAGAATGTACTAATAGGGTTTACGACCTGTTTCAGAACATCATTAGTTATAACTATCTGCTGAGAAGGAGTAACGTTACCAATATCAATTGCATCATCGAATGCCATCCACCATCCCCGTTGTGCTGTGGCATCAGCACCTGGCCACCATACATTTTGTTGTTGAAGTGATAAAGAAAATGGATTATTGACTTGTAGCTTATGAATTAATCCTAAACTTTGATCAACACTAACATTTGCTTTCAAACCAGTGATATTTCCTGTCACTTGTTTTTGCAGTGTTAATAATCCAAAAGTAGCATTTAATGAGGCACCTAAATTACCAGCAAAATTAATCGGATTAATATCAGCACTACCCGTCAATAAAGCATTGGTCATTCTGTTCCCTGAAATTGTTTGACCATTTATTCTAATATCTGCTGTTGTAGACTGTAATCCCAAATTATAATCATCTGATTTAAAACCTAAAATTAAGGGAATAATAAATCTCGTACTAACATTACCATCTATTGTTTGGCCCGTATCAGCATACGACATATTACGGGCAGCAGTAGTACCAAGACCTGTAGTTGGATTAATTTTTAGATAACCGCTTAAACTATTAATTCCATTAGGTTTTGCTGAGTTTTCATCACCTAATGTAAGTAATCCCAAAGCTCTTTCAGCACTCAATCTAATTCCGACCATTTCACGCGTTGATGCTGAGGTGGGATTTTTGATTGCAAACTCTAAAAATGGATTGGTTAGTTTTGCTGAAGAACCAGCTCGACCTTCTGAGGTATCTGAAATCCCACTTAGACTCAAATTATCAATATCAATATCACAACCACCTGCACCATTCACTCCACCACAACCCAACTGTAGTTTTTTTATGTTGGCATTGAGTTCAAGATCCGCTTCTAGGCCTAATTTGTAAAAACCTATTCCTTGTCCTGACATTTTATTAGAGGAATCATTTGGAGCGATATTGCTTAGACTCAATAATGCCTGACCATTTATGTCAGACAACTCAGTATCACTGAGGGACTGCATTGTTTGGATATTTTGAGCATTTGCCATGCTAGTGGCACAAAATACTGGAAAAATAAGTGACAAAAGCGCAAGAGGCTTAAGGTTAAAACTCATTTCCATTCTCCATCAAATTTTTAATCATTTACTTTTGATTGTTATATTTCTGCTTAATCCATAAGCAACTACATTCAATATGTGAAAATTTCACCTTTCTGTAAAGTGATAAATTGTTAACACATAAGTCAAAATTACTGTACAAGTTTATATTTTTATTGATTTCAATGACCTATTTACAAAACTACAATTCCAAAAATGACAATTAAAATTAAACAAAAAATCACAAACTATTTACTTTGATTTTGAGTTAAATTTTTCATAAAAAAAGCATTGAAGATTTCAATGCTTAACCATTGGCTTATTTCATTTTATTTAACAAAGCCGCTAAATACTCACCAAACCAAATTGCAGTTTTTAAGTCACCTGCTGGCGGGGTTATTTCAACGGGCGCATTATCTGATTGTGTCATTAAACCCAAACTACTCGATAAACGATTTAAATCATTTTCACCGTGCCCTGTTGGCATTAAAGGCAGGCCTGACCACAACATACCGTGTTGCATTGCAAATAGGTTAATCTGTTGTAATACAGAAAGCTTATCTCCACTTAAGCCACCAGAATTGGTGAATCCAGCTGACAACTTGCCTTGCCAGTCACGATTTTTCCATCGCTTTGAACTTGAGTCCATAAACATTTTAAAAGGACCACTAACACTGCCCATATAGGTTGGACAGCCAAAAACGATTGCCTGTACCTGATCTAGCACATCCCAGTCTATTTCTTCAATATTCATGATATGCACTGCAACTCCCAAATTCTGAGCACCTTGCGCTATGAATTGTGCAACTTTTGCAGTGTGTCCATAAGGACTGTGATAAACAATAGCAAGAGATTTGTTAAGATCAGACATAAGATAACTAGATAAAAACGTGGCGACAGTTTAACACTTTCTAAGCCATAAATACGAATGTTGCCATGCGCCCAGTTTTCGCATTACGGCGATATGAATAATATTTTTCGTTATCGAGATAGGAACACTCGCCCCCACCCCAAATAACTTCAACACCTTGTTTTTTTAAAATATAACGCGCAATCGCATATAAGTCCGCTTGATATTTCCCTTGATTTTCACTGTCTTTAAATGCATGTATAAGTTCTGGGTATTTTTCACAAAAAACCTCATATACTTCTCCACCCACTTCAAAACATGGCTGGCTTATGGCAGCACCTAACCATGCCCAATTTGGCTTAGACTGCATGCTTAAAATGGTATTTTCAACGATTCCGTTGGCTAAACCACGCCAGCCTGCATGCAAATTTGCAACTTCTGTACCTACTGCATTACCAAGAACAACAGGTAAGCAGTCTGCTGTCATCATCATCAAGGCATGCCCTTGAGTTTGTGTGACTAATCCATCCCCTACCAGTGCCGTAAATGTCATTTCTTCATTGATGGTATGACAAATCGTACTGTGGGTCTGCGTCATCCATGTGATCTTATTTACATCATATTCTGCAAATTCATTCAATAAAGCCATGCGATGTTGTTGAACTCGCATTGGATCATCATTGACATGTAAAGCCAAATTAAAACCTGCCAACTCTAGGATATTAGAATTTACACTCTTCGCATGCTCAATTTGAGTTTGGCCGACATAGACCCCGTGTGGTAATCCTTGAACAAATTGCATGTTGCTCTCATTAAAAATTATTCTATTACAATGATCATAATCTGAATTGACAAAGCTTTCGAAATTCGTATTTTAATTGGTTTATTTTCATCCAAACCTAACAGCTATAAATTAATTGTATTGTCTTAGATACTCAACCATCCTTTGGTGTAGTTGAGGTAACCTCTTCACATCTGGATAAAACAAGGTCTTTAAAATTGGTGACAGATAAATCGAAGTTTACAAATACATTTCCTACAGGTACCACAGATGCTTGTGGAAGCTAAATCAATCATTTAAAAAAAACTGCTCAATTTGAGCAGTTTTTTTTCACATCAATATGCTTTATTTTCAGTTCTTAAGGTTTCAAGCAATTCTACAAAATCTTCTGGCCACGGCGCCTCAAACTTCATCTCTTCTTGTGTACGAGGATGGATTAGACCCAATTGAGTAGCATGAAGTGCCTGACGTTTAAAAGCACGAATTGTAGAGGCTAGTTTTTCAGATGCCCCTGCAGGAACTTTAACGCGACTCACATAAACAGGATCACCGACTAATGGAAATCCAATATAGGTAAAGTGAATACGAATCTGATGGGTACGACCTGTTTCCAAGCGAGCTTGTACACGAGTAAAGTTTTGGAAACGCTCTTTGACATTGTAGTGCGTTACAGCATCACGGCCACCAGGCAAAATAGCCATTTTTACACGATCGACTGGATGTCGCTTAATGGGTTCATCAATCGTCCCACCTGCAATAATATTGCCGTAACAGATCAGATCATATACACGGAACACTGATTTCTTCTCTAATTGCTTACTTAAAGAAAACTGTGCCTCTAAGTTTTTAGCAACCACCAATAAGCCGCTGGTATCTTTATCGATACGATGCACCAAGCCTGCACGTGACAGCTCAGAAGATTTTGGATAATGATATAAAAGTGCGTTCACCAACGTACCGTTCGGATTTCCTGCACCTGGATGCACAACCATTCCAACAGGTTTATTGATCACAAGAATGTCACCATCTTCGTACACAATATCTAAAGGAATATTTTCAGGTTGGCTGCTGGTCTGTGCTTCTAGCTCAACTTCTAAGCTTAATGCTTCATTTCCTTCACATTTATACTTAGGTTTTACGACATTTCCATTGACCAATAGATGACCTTCTTTCATCCACTGTTTCAATTTTTCGCGTGAGAAGTCACTCCAAACCATGGCAGCAACTTGATCAATTCGCAGACCTAAATAGCTCTCATCCAATTGAAATTGCAACGATAAACGTGTTGCAGTTGACGCTGAAGTATGATTATCTGCATCCTCAGATTCTTCAAGTAAGTTGAAGTCGTTTTCTGGGAAATTAGAATTAGAAGATTGTGCTGAAGTCATTTGCTCATTCGGACAAAAGTGGTTTAATAGTGCAATTGTAGCCTATTGCCCGTATAAACAGAGGAATTTTTATGTCGCTACCACGTTATAAAGTTACAATGCTTGCTTTATCGTTAGGCTTAGCAGCTACATTTGTGGGCTGTAGCAGTAATCCAAAGAAAGATGTAGTCGATACTGGACCTAAATCAAGCGAACAAATATATTTTGATAAAGCTCAAAAAGCATTAGATCGTGGCCAATATAGCGATGCCGCACAATCACTTGTTGCAATTGATACATATTATCCAACTGGACAATATACTCAGCAAGCACAACTAGACTTGCTTTACACAAAGTTTCAGCAGAAAGATTATGAAGGCGCAATTACATTAGCTGATCGCTTTATTCGCTTAAATCCAAATCACCCCAATGTGGATTATGCTTATTATGTTCGTGGTGTAGCGAATATGGAGCAAAATTATGACGGTTTGATTCGCTACACCTCATTGCAACAATCGCATCGTGATGTAAGTTACTTAAAAGTTGCATATCAAAATTTTGTTGATTTCATTCGTCGCTTCCCTTCAAGCCGATATGCTGTAGATGCTGCTCAGCGCATGCAATATATTGGTCAAGAAATGGCTGAAAGCGAAATGAATGCAGCACGCTATAACATCAAACGTAAAGCTTGGCTTGCAGCAGTAGAACGCGGTCAATGGGTGGTTGAGCATTATCCGAAAACTCCGCAGATTCCTGAAGCCTTGGCAACAATGGCATATGGCTATGATAAGCTGGGTGATAAAGCCACGTCTCAACAATATATTGAAGTGCTGAAATTAAACTATCCTCATTTGGTTAAAAGCAATGGTGAAGTTAATTTACGTGCAGCGCGTAAAGAAGGTAACTGGTTAAACAAAGCAACCTTAGGTATTTTAGGTCGTGAAGCAAAATCACAAAGTAAAGATATGGCTCAAGTTGAACAACAAAAGCCTGAATCATCTTTATTAAATCGAGTAAGTTTTGGTTTATTGGGTAATCGCGATGCAGACGAAAATCTCGAAAGTGCGCCAGCCAATGAAAGCCTCTATGATCCACAACGTAAATAATTTTTTTAACGAATTTGATTAAAATCAGGTGGGATATATTCCCGCCTTTTTTATCGACAGAATTTAAGACAAAACTTGCGTATGGATATATTTCATATGCATAATGCTTTAAACTCACCATCCCACTGCGACTTTACTAGACCTGACTTTTTAGTATGGCTATACCTCAGCACACCATAGATCAAATTTTGGATCGTACCGATATCGTCGATCTGATTGGTCAACGTGTGAAATTAAAAAAGACGGGGCGAACATATTCAGGCTGCTGTCCTTTTCATCAGGAAAAATCTCCTTCTTTTCATGTCTATCGTGATAAACAATATTTTCATTGTTTCGGTTGCCAAGCCAACGGGAATGCAATTCGATTTTTGATGGATATTGATCATCGAAATTTTATCGATGTAATGAAAGATCTTTCGGGTCAAACAGGTATTGAACTTCCTAAAGACAATTACAACGCAAAAAAAATCTCTTATAAGCGTGAGTCAACGAAACCTGTCGCTCAAGTTGCTCCTGCGCCAACTCAACCTAATGTTCAAAATACACAAACACAAGATATAAACGCTGATATATCTGCTTCCTTTGAGGCAGATCCATTTGAAGCCTTCCAAAACACTGAAGCTTTCGATGCCTTTGATGGTTCAGCTTTTGCTTTTAATGATCAGTATGATCAAGACATTCCTCAAGAAGGGAATTTATATGATCTCTTGGAAAATGTAGCGCTTTTTTACGAAAAACAACTCCCACATAGTAAAATCGCTCAACAGTATTTTAGACGTCGGGGTTTAGGCGCAGATACTGTTCAATATTGGCGGTTAGGATATGCACCTGAAGATTGGCAACACTTAGAAAAAGCCTTCCCTCAAGATATTGAAGGTTTGAAGTTACTCGGTTTAATTCGCACCAGTGACAGTGGCCGTGATTTCGATCTACTTCGTGAGCGCGTCATCTTCCCCATACGTGATGCCAAAGGTCGTGTAGTTGGTTTTGGCGGTCGTGCATTGAATGACGAGATCAAACCCAAATATATTAACTCGCCAGACTCGGAAGTATTTCACAAGAATCAACTGCTCTATGGTTTGTATGAGGGCCGTAAACTCAAAGCTCAAAACTGGCTCATGGTTGAAGGCTATATGGACGTGATCGCCTTACAACAAGCAGGTATTCCTGGTGCGGTTGCAACTTTAGGTACAGCCAGTAATGCAGATCATCTCACCACCTTATTCAAACAAAACAATCAAATCACGATTGCTTTTGATGGCGATGCTGCGGGTCAAAAAGCTGCGCGACGTACTCTAGATATCGCACTCCCTCTGCTTAATGACGGTCGAGAGCTCAAATTCTTTATTATGCCCAAAGAGCATGATCCAGACTCTCTAGTACGCAAAGAAGGACTCGAAACTTTCAATCGATTGTGGCAACAAGCGCCATTATTGTCAGATTTTATTTTTGCGCTTCTTAGCCAACAATACGAAATCACCACACCTGAAGGGAAAAGTCAGGTGATGGCAGAATTGAATCAATTAACCGATTTAATGCCCAAACATGGTTCATATAAATATTTGATCCGTCAGTTCTTTAAAGATAAATTGGGATTCAATAAAAAATGGCAACCACAAGTCAGTTTAGACGCATCCCTATCTTTTAATATTCGAACCAAAGATGAAGATTTTGCTGTGGCGATGCTGATGCATCATCCTTTTTTATATATACACTTTGAAGTTTTGCGCGCTTTAATTCCAGAAGATGAGCTATTAGCAAAAATATTGGCCATCTTTAATATTGTTTTTGACGATCTACCGGATGACCAAGAACTTGCAAGCTATTATATTTTAGGCGCGTGTAGCCCGTTTCATTCAGAACTGGCAGAGATCATGCAGCGCACCAATATTCAGGCCTTAACGCAAGCGCCAGAAATGGCCGATAAATTAGCCTCTGAATATTCATTATCACTACAAGAAAAATTCTTAAAACAAAAACTCAAGAAACCTTCTTCATTAAGTGAGGTTCGTTTCTTAAGACAACAGTTGAATGAGCTCACCAAAAAAATCGGTTTAAAGCTGGTGAATGAATAACCTAATCAATATTTTAAGTTGTTAGGCTTTCGGCTGACGGAGCTGCTTAAAGATTTCACCTAGGCTTTCTTTCATATCTTCAAAATACGCTGGATTTTCAGCTTTCGCTGCTTCACGCAATAAAAGTGATGTCGGATGTAAGAGTTTTTGCGTTAAACGATGCGCAAATTGTTGCATCACTTGCGTTGGATCTTCGCCATTTTGAATACGTTCTAATGCGATATCCAGCTCTTTTTGGCGGACTTTATCACCTTGTTCACGATAAAGCTGAATGGTATTGCCTGCTTGACTGACTTTGTTTTGGGTAATCAACTGCGTTGCTAATTGATTAACCATCACCTCAGCTTCAACTGCGGCTTGACGACGTTGCGCTAAGTTTTCTTCAATGACACTTTGCAGGTCATCTACACCGTATAAATATACGCCATCGAGAGTTTCAACTTTAGGCTCGATATCACGCGGTACAGCCAAATCAACCAATAACATTTGCTTATAGCGACGTTGCTTCAACGCGGTCTTAACATCTGCATAGGAAATCACTTGATGTAAACTTCCGGTACAACTCGAAACTACATCTGCACGATGTAAATGTTCTGCCAATTCTGTAAATGGAACAACTTCTACTTCAACCCGATGAGAAATTTCTTGTGCAAGTTGCTGTGCACGTTCAATACCGCGGTTACAAATGATAATTTTAGCAACACCCATTTCAGCCAGATGTTTCGCAACCAAGCTATTCATTTCCCCTGCAGCGACCACCATTACCGTAAGCTTTTCAGGTTGACTAAACACTTGTAGTGCCAACTGAGCCACTGAATAACCCATTGAAACTGCATGACTTCCTACTGCTGTCTCAGAGCGAACACGTTTAGCAGCATAAAATGCATATTCAAAAATACGATTTAAATTGGCTGAGACTACTTCTGAATCTTTGGCTAAACTCAGTGCAGACTTTACCTGACCCATAATTTGCGGTTCACCCAGCATAAGAGAGTCTAGGCCCGAAGCAACGCGCATCAAATGCGTTACAGCATCTGAATTTTCATAACGATAGATATGATTCTCAAGTTGCTTTACATCAATACCGTTTTTTTGCGCAAGCCAATCTAGTACCATTTCAGCATTCTCAGCCATGGCATAGACTTCAGTCCGATTACACGTTGAAACCACAACCATGTCATTTAAAGCATGATCGTGACTTTGTTCTGCAAATAAATCTCTTAACCTTTCAGGGTTAAAAGCCACTTTTTCTCGCAGTTCAACGGAGGCGGTTTGATGGTTGACACCCAATGCAAAGAAAGACATATCAGATCATCAATTCGCTATATTTATGCTATTGTGCAATAACGGTGTCATAAAAAGCAGTACTTGGATAAAAATTTGCGTCAAATAAATAGCCGAATCAACGGAACGACAATTAAACAGTATTCTACCACATTCTTGCTTGTAGGTAGCATGACTTACAGTGCTCATATTAGAGCATCTGGAGAAATTAATCATGTACATTCAAATACCAAAGTCATAGAACAGACTATAGTTGCTGAGTTTGCCCTTGCGTCCAATGACACAACAACTGCGCTTCACAACTATACCGTTCTTGCCATTCAGAATAGTTCAACCAGTATTAAACAACGTGCTCTGCAAATTGCACTAGATAATAACAACTTACAAGCTGCTCTAGATATTGCCACACATTGGGTGGTTCAGGAACCTCAAGATGTTCCAGCAAAATTTTATTTAGCGCATATCGCACTCAAATCACATGAATATGAGTTGGCTGCTGAAGTATTGGATAATATTCTCAATTTAGACCCAGATTCAGATTTGGAACAAATTTTAGAAGGTATTTCGCCTGAATCTGCGGAAGACCGTCAAAACTTATTATCCACGCTTCAAAACAGTCAAGAAAAAGACAATCCATCAATTTTAGTCTTGATTGCCAGCCTAGAAGCACAGAACAATGAAGTTGAACAAGCGTTAAAGACCTTAAATAAGGCCCTTAAAAAACGTCCTAAAGCGACGGGGTTTATTCTTCTTAAAGCCAATTTACTCATGGCCTTAGGTGATGAAGAAGAAACTTTAAAATGGTTTGATGTCAGCTCTAGGAAAAATAAGAACAATCTCGAAGTCCATATGGCTGAGGTTCGTTACTTGGTGAGAATTAATCAAACCGCTACAGCTATAGAAAAACTCAAAAAAATCATTAAAAAATGGCCAGATGCAGAAGAAGCACTCTTTATTGCAGGCCTAACGTCTATCGACTTGAAAGAATATGAACAAGCTGAACAGTATCTCGTTGAGCTACGATATTCTAATCAATATCAAAATGATGCTTATTATTATCTGGCTCTAAATGCAGATCGCAAACAACATTATGAGACTGCAAAAGCCTACTATCGCTTGGTAGATGGCAACCTATACATGCTCTCGCGCAAAAATTTAATAGCGATTTATGACAAGCAAAATCGTCTGAATGATGCATTGCGCTTCCTTACTCAAGAACGGGTAAACTTCCCGCAACAAGCCAGCTTTTTATATCAAGCACAGGCTGAAATTTTAAAAAAAATGGGCAATAAAAAGGCTGCATTGGGTCTTTTAAATGAAGCGGTAAAAAACCTTCCAGACGACCCTGAACTTCTTTATTCTGAGGTTTTGTTGCTCGATCCTTTTACAGATCGTGATCAACTCGACAGTGTGTTAAAAAAATTATTAAAAATTGAGCCCAATAGTCCGACCTATTTGAATGCTTATGCCTATACGCTTGCATTACAAAATACGCGTTTAGATGAAGCACGAGGCTATGCAGAAAGAGCACTTGAAAACGCTCCTGAACAAGCCTCAATACTCGATACGCTTGGTTATATTACTTTCTTGCAAAATGATTTTGATCAAGCAAGTAAAGTTCTCGGCAAGGCTTATGATCTCAGCAAAAGTATCAATATCGGCATACGTTTTGCGAAAGCACTGTATATGCAAGGTGCATTAGAAAAATTTAGCAATGTGTTACAACAACTGCAAAAAAATCATCCAAATGATCCGCAATTAGAACAATTAAATAGTTTATTGTTGCCTCAAAATTTCAAAATGAGTTAATTCTTCATGCTTAAACTTTTCAAAATCATTTTTATTTTATCGAGCTCAATTGGCGCAGTCGCTTTAACTGGATGTCAAAGTATTGCCACAAAGCCGCATGTGGCAAGTGCAGCAGAAAGTCCTAATCAATTTAGTTTGCAAGGAAAAATTGGTGTTAAAAGTCCTCAGCAATCTGGAAGTGCTTTTTTTGTATGGGAACAAAATGAAGATCAGTTTGATATTGAGTTAAGCGGAATACTCGGTATAGGAAAGACTCAAATCTCTGGACAACCCGGTCAAGTGAGTTTAAACAGCACTAAAACAGGTTTGATCACAGCAGAAACTCCCGAAGAGTTATTGGAACGTGCTACAGGATGGCAAGCACCAATCACACATTTAATTCACTGGATACAAGCGAAACCTGCAACCTTACAAGCTCAGCTCGAAAAAGACCAACAGCAGCGTATTACACAAATCAATGAGGATGGCTGGAACATTCAACTCAGCTACAATGACACTGCCCAACTCCCAAACCGATTAATTTTACAACAACAGCTTGAATCTGGTAAAGAAAATCGTATTACAATGGTCATTCAAAACCGTTAATTTAAAAGCTTAAAAACTATGATTCGTGTTCCGTCTCCTGCCAAGTTAAATTTGTTTTTGCATATTATCGGCCGTCGTGAAAATGGTTATCACGAATTACAAAGTATTTTCCAGCTGATCGATCTATGCGACTGGCTGGAGTTCGAACAAATAGTTGATTCTGAAGTCAAAATTAATGGCTTGCAAAGTGTTGAGCTTCAGCAAAATCTCATTTACAAAGCCACTCAAATTTTAAAACCTTATGCCAAAAAACCAACGGGGCTCAATATTCGTATTGAAAAAAACATTCCTATGGGTGCAGGTCTAGGTGGTGGCTCTTCAAATGCAGCGACCACCCTGCTGATTGTCAATCAACTTTGGCAGTGCAGTTTAAATATTGAACAACTCGCTGATTTAGGTCTCAAACTTGGCGCAGATGTACCTATCTTTGTTCATGGTCGAAATGCATGGGCTGAAGGGATTGGTGAACACTTAACATTCATAGACTTAGATCAAAAACAATACATTGTATTAAAACCTGACTGTTTTATCAGCACTCAGCTGCTATTTTCGCAAAAAACATTGACAAGAAACACGAAGCCTACTAAATTTTGCGCCTATCAGATAAAGCCATCTGATTTCGGAAATAACTTTGAGCATCTAGCAAGACGTTTATATCCTGAAGTCGATGAAGCGATGCAATATTTAGATCAGTTCGGTATTGCAAAACTTACAGGTACAGGTGCTTGTGTTTTTACTGAAGTAACTGAAGATATGAATCTTGATGAGATTCTTAAACTTTCTCCTTGTAAAGCTTACTTGGTGAATAGTTTAAATGAATCACCATTAAATCATATTCAAGTTTAATGATAGGGGTATCGCCAAGTGGTAAGGCACCGGGTTTTGATCTCGGCATCCGTTGGTTCGAATCCAGCTACCCCTGCCATCATTTTTCGCCTGTAGATGTTTTGTGTTTTAGGGGTATCGCCAAGTGGTAAGGCACCGGGTTTTGATCTCGGCATCCGTTGGTTCGAATCCAGCTACCCCTGCCATTAAACACAACGTCACATTAGGGGTATCGCCAAGTGGTAAGGCACCGGGTTTTGATCTCGGCATCCGTTGGTTCGAATCCAGCTACCCCTGCCATTTCAGTTCAAAAAAGACAGAATAAAATTACGTAGAACATTGCCAAACAACCTTGACAAATTCACGTAAAACTATTAAAGTTCTGCCGCATTAGGGGTATCGCCAAGTGGTAAGGCACCGGGTTTTGATCTCGGCATCCGTTGGTTCGAATCCAGCTACCCCTGCCATCTATTTTCTCTATACTTCAACCGCCAAGGGTGCTTCATGCCCAATCTTGTCGTTTTTAGTGGATCTGCACATCCACAATTCGCTCAAAAAGTCGTAAGCCATTTGCACATTCCTTTAGGTGCTGCATCTGTAGGTCAATTTTCTGATGGTGAAATCGCTGTCGAAATTACCGAAAATGTACGTGGTAAAGACGTGTTCGTGGTTCAACCTACTTGCGCTCCTACTAATGATAACCTTATGGAAATCTTAGTAATGGCAGATGCTTTGCGTCGTGCAAGTGCTGGTCGTATCACAGCTGTGATTCCTTATTTTGGTTATGCTCGCCAAGATCGTCGCCCTCGCTCATCCCGTGTACCAATTACTGCAAAAGTTGTTGCAGATATGTTGACTACTGTTGGTATTGACCGTGTGGTAATGATTGATTTGCATGCCGATCAAATTCAAGGTTTCTTCGATATCCCTGTAGACAACATTTACGGTACACCAGCGCTTCTAGCTGATCTACGTCAACAGTCTCACCATAATCTTATGGTTGTTTCTCCAGACGTTGGTGGTGTAGTTCGTGCTCGTGCTGTCGCTAAACAAATGGGTGATATCGATCTAGCTATCATTGATAAACGTCGTCAAAAAGCAAATGAATCACAAGTGATGCATTTGATTGGTGATGTTAAAGATCGCGATTGTGTGATTGTTGATGACATGGTGGATACAGCAGGTACACTTTGTAAAGCAGCTGATGCATTAAAAACTTTTGGTGCTCGCAAAGTCATTGCTTATGCAACACATCCAGTTTTATCTGGCAAAGCAATTGAAAACTTACGTAACTCTGTGATTGATGAATTGGTTGTCTGTGACACCATTCCTTTATCAGAAGAAGCGCAAGCACTTGGTAAAATTCGCCAAGTTTCAGTTGCTAGCATGGTTGCTGAAACAATTCGACGTATTAATAACGAAGAATCTATTAGCGCAATGTTTGATTCTTATCTATAATATAGCGCTAAATTATAAAAGCCCTGCCTCATGGCAGGGTTTTCTATCACTAGACTGGTCGAAGGTCTAGTCAATTAAACTTAAATTAGGAATGTCTATCATGGCAAACTTCGTATTAAATGCAGTAGCTCGTGAAGAATCAATTCAAGGGAAAGGTTCGAGCCGCCGCCTTCGTCTTCAAAACAAAGTTCCAGCGATCATCTACGGTGGTACTGCTGAACCTGTAGCAATTACTTTAGAGCTTCGTCAACTTGTTAAAGCTCTAGAAAACAATGCTTTCTTTGAAGAAGTAATTGAAGTAAATATCGACGGTAAAGCTGAAAGCGTTAAAATCCAAGCTTTACAACGTCACCCAGCTAAAAACACACCTATGCATGCTGACTTCGTTCGCGCATAAGTGTTGATGGTGTAATTAGTGTCAAATAATATTTCACTGATTGTTGGTTTGGGCAACCCTGGTAAAGAGTATGCTCAAACCCGCCATAATGCAGGCTTCTGGTTTATTGAACGCCTAGCAGATCAATATGGCATTTCCCTAAAAAACGATCCCAAATTTCACGGAATTAGCGGTCGCGGCAGCATCCAAGGCAAAGACGTTCGTCTACTCATGCCAACAACCTTTATGAACGCCTCAGGCAAAAGTGTTGTTCCTTACGCCAAATTCTATAATATTACACCTGAATCAATGCTTATCGCACATGATGAACTTGATATGGAACCCGGTATCATTCGCCTTAAAACAGGTGGTGGACATGGGGGTCATAACGGCTTACGCGATATTGTGCCTCATACAGGTCCAAATTTTCATCGTTTACGAATTGGTATTGGGCACCCTGGCGCAAAAGAACGTGTTTCTGGACATGTCCTCAGCAAAGCCCCTTCAAGTGAACAATCACTCATGGATGATGCTCTACATCACGCAATGAGCCGCATCAAATTAATGATTGATGGTGAGATACAACAAGCAATGAATCTAATAAATGCTTATAAACCTTAAGTAATTAAGTTCATAAATGTCCAACAATTTATCTTGCCATGAGCACTTTTTAAGAGCAAAATGCGCTTTCATTTGTACCCCCCAATCGATATTGTTTTTAACACAACAGTCCTAGGGCAACTCAGGAGACGCTTCCCATGCTATCTCGCTTATTAAAAGCTAAAATTCATCGTGCAGTTGTTACTCAAGCAGAACTTCATTATGAAGGTTCATGTGCAATTGATGGTGTTTTACTTGATTTAGCTGGTATCCGTGAATATGAAGAAATTCATATTTGGAATGTAACCAACGGCAAGCGCTTTACGACTTACGCGATTCGTGGTGAAGAAAATTCAGGGATTATCTCTGTGAATGGTGGCGCAGCTCATCAAGCTGACATCGGAGATTTGGTGATCATTGCGACTTTTGGTGATTTCACCATTGCTGAAGCAGATGCCCACAAGCCACGCTTAGTCTATGCAAATCCAAATAATACTGTAAATCACACTGCAAACTGCATTCCTGTGCAAGTTGCTTAGTGATAAGCCAACAAGATGAAAAATAAAAAAGCTCGCAATAGGCGAGCTTTTTTATGCTTATTATTTCGCACGTTCCAAAACGTCATAATGACAATAAACACCAATGAAAATTATGGCTGCTTAAATAAGCGTAGATTTTCAAAATATGGGACTGTGAAATCAAATTAATTTTAAATCTCAATTAACCTTTTCTAAGACTAAGAACATTCAACTTTACAACTTCACAGCAGCGCAGCAACAATTTTTAAATTTCATCCAGACTGTGCAACAAACTTCGACTGATCCCATTTGCACGTAACCATGCCAATTCGTAACTTGCTGTTGCTAATGCAAGCACCCTTCTCTCAAATTCAGTCCAAATCTGTTTAACTTGCGTTGCTTGAATACCCAAACCACTCTCATCAGCAAGTTGTTTGTTTTTTTCACATAATTTTAATGCATGATAAAGTCTACGTCCCTTCGAGGCTGTATCAAAAATACGAATACGTTTGTTTTCAATAAAAATTTCAACTTGTTGAATATCGGCATGCGGTAGCATCGGGACCAATATTTGATCTAGCTGCATATCTAAACGCTGCCAAATCATCATTCGCTGTTCAGCAGTATATGTGTTCCACTGTATAACCTCATGGTTAAATCTTCGACAACCACGACAGACTGCATCACCAAATACCGTAGAGCAACGCCCTGCACATGGGGTAAGAGAAGGTATTCGACGATCATTACTCAAAATTATTTCCTCAATTAAAGCCATATTTATAATATGGTTTTCTCGCATATTCATTCAATACGCGTTAGAATATGCGCCTTGAATTATCCCTATATTAATACATTTGGAGTACTCCATGAACGCTACTGTAGAACAGCTTGCACCTGTAGAACAGCAAGCGACCTCTGGTTGGGTTGTTGCCGCACTTTATCAATTTCACGAAGTTAAAGATTCATTGGATCTTCAACAAAGATTATTGGACTTGGTAAAATCGATCAATCTATGCGGTACTCTAATTGTAGCAAGTGAAGGAATCAATGGCACAGTTGCGGGTGACCGTGAAGCGATTGATACGATTCATCAATTTTTAATCAATGAAGGTTTCACCACACTGGAATATAAAGAATCGTTCAGTGATGAAAAGCCTTTCCGTAAAATGAAAATTAAACATAAAAAAGAAATTGTGACACTGGGTGTTGAAGTAAAACCACGTGATTTAGTTGGACACTATCTAGATCCTAAAGAATGGAACGAACTACTGGCAAGCGACAATGTGGTTCTTGTCGATACGCGTAATGACTACGAATACAAAGCGGGAACATTCAAAGGCGCGATTGATCCTAAAACTGAATCTTTCCGCGAATTTCCTGAATACGTAAAGCAAAATTTAGAACAACACAAAGATAAAAAAATTGCAATGTTCTGTACCGGTGGTATCCGTTGTGAAAAATCAACTTCCCTCTTATTACAAGAAGGTTTCACTGAGGTTTATCATCTGAAAGGCGGTATCTTAAAATATTTAGAAGAGACTCCAGCAGAAGTAAGCATGTGGGAAGGTGAATGTTTTGTATTTGATGGCCGTACTGCGGTAACACACGGTGTTGAAGAAGGTGAACATACCAAATGTCATGCCTGCGGATGGCCGCTGTTACCTGCAGAAGTAGAACTGGCTAGCTATGAACATGGCGTGTCTTGTGTTTACTGTATTGAAAAAACCACTGAGAAACAAAAAGCCGGCTTCCGTATGCGTCAGTCTCAAATTGCAGCAGCAAAGCGTAAACGCCTCTAATTTCATCTCTGAGTCAATCTAAATAATGATAAAACCGCACGATTCTGTCGCGGTTTTTTTTATAGATCTACAATGACCGACTTTCAACACATATGTTCTAAAAATAAAATTCAGTGAAATAGATGAGTCTCGTATATAAGAAATCAGACTTAAACAAAATAAGACTATATTTTAAAAGTTAAAAAAATTAGCATGAACCCAATATTATGAATATAAGCTCGACCATGACAGACTGGATTATTTCAATCATGGAGCAACTCGGTTATTTTGGAATTGCTTTATTGATGTTTTTAGACAATGTCTTCCCTCCTATTCCCTCAGAAATTATTATGCCCTCTGCTGGTTTTACCGCCTCACAGGGACAACTCGTGCTTACTGGTGTGATCATTGCAGGCAGCCTAGGTTCATTAATCGCCGCGGCTGTGCTGTATTGGATTGGGCGTAAAATTTCGCACGACACACTGTTTAAATACATTGATCGCTACGGCAAATATCTGTTTATAAAATCAGTTGATGTTAAAAAATCACTCGATTGGTTTGAGAAATATGGTCATCGTATTGTGTTCTTTGGCCGTATGATCCCTGCTGTTCGTTCATTGATTAGTATTCCAGCAGGCATGAGTCGAATGCCTTTCTGGAAGTTTATGACCTACAGTGCTTTAGGAACCATCATATGGACGACATTTCTAGCCTGTGTCGGATATTATTTTGGTAATAATACTGAAATGATGCATCAAATATTTAGTCAAGTGAGTTACATCATTCTCGTCATTATTGCTGTGATTATTTTTTGGGTACTGTACCGCAGACAACAACGCAAGAAAAAAGCACAATCTAATGGATAATAACGTTCATCAAAAATCTGAATCTCTTTAAAAAATTCAAATCTCTTTAAAAAATTTCAAGATTCACCTTAAAACTTAGATTTAATAGTTTTTGATAATGAGTATTTGGCTGCTTTCAAAAGTCATTATTCACATAACACACTCATCATCAGTACCCCCTCATCCTAACCCTCTCCCAAAGGGAGAAGGGATTTTTAAGTATCAAATTATTACGCCTCAATGAACATTTTTCGACTTATGAAAAAGATCTATTATTGATCATTTGAAATAAAAAAAAAAAAAAAAGCACCCGAAGGTGCTTTTCAATACATTCGCTTGAATTATTCTGGCGTGTGGTACATCAAGTATAATTCATTTAAATTATCTGGAATTTCTTCTGCAAGCTCGTCCATCAATTGGCCATTGCGACGGAAAGATTCCATTTGTGGATCTTCTTCGTCTACACCACTAAAGACCATAATCGGTAAAGTTAAATCAACCAATTGCTCTTCAAACTCAGGTGTAAACCATGCATCTTCATTGAGGAACATTGCATCGACAAAGCCAACACTCCAATCCCCTAGGCTTGACTCAACACTTGCTTCTTCAATCTCAAAAGGGAAAGCGATTCCTTCTTCATTGGCAAGTTTTTGGCGTAAATCTTCTAACCAAAGTTTGACTTGCGTCAACATATCCGCAGGCACTTTGCTTTGATTGTTGTCAAATAACTCATCCAACCAACGATCAAATTTTGGACCCACAGCTGTCGCACTCAAAAAACCATGAGTCGCCGCAAAATCTAGACCATGCTCATTTTGGTCGCCATCTAAATAGTCACTCAACAGGTCTAAATTTAAAGCACTCATTTTGTTTCCAACAGATATTATCTTAATTGATTAGAATAACATTTTAAGCTGTTAAGCCCAATGCTAAATTAATCATCTATGTCGTCAAAGTCATCGTCATCAAAATCATATTCCAGATCTTTCAACTCACGATCCAGACGACGTTGTTCAAGTAAGTCATCAATTAAACGACGCTTTTCTAATGATTCTTTGATGCTAATTTTGGGTGTAGTTTCCTCAAAACCAGCATCATCATCACTGTAGTTATCATCTAATTCAAAATCTGTAGAAGACACTAAAACTACCTCATGAATGAAAAAAAGAATGGATCTACGCGCTATTTATCTGTGTTCTGTAGACTTGTCAAGTTTTATTTGATTTATAGAATTTAATCAACAAAAAAATCATTATTTAAGTCTATTATTTACATTATTATTCAGTTATAAATTTATCTACCATAGATAGGGTTTGAAACAATAAACTGCTGCTTTTAAAACAAAGGCGGCTTGAGCCCTTGAAAACAAAAAAATTATCCCCATAATTTGATATATAACTTACGTCACTGGTTTTTTTTAACCAAATTAGCTGATCTATTCAGATACTAGACGAGGATAATTGTGCTATCATGCACGGTTTTTCCATGCCACAGATTTCAACGAGAAGAGAGCAAAGATGAGCGATAAGCATTCCCCTACTTCCCAAGTAGCGGCTCTGATTAGCCGAGGCAAAGAACAAGGTTACTTAACCTACGCTGAGGTTAACGATCATCTCCCAGACTCGATCACTGAAAGCGAACAAATTGAAGACATTATTCAAATGCTTCAAGACGTTGGTATTCCAGTACATGAACGTGCGCCTGAATCTGACGACACCATGTTCGACGGGAATAATACTGAGACAACAGATGAAGTCGCAGAGGAAGAAGCTGCAGCTGTACTTGCTTCTGTTGAAAATGAGCCTGGTCGTACCACAGACCCTGTTCGTATGTATATGCGCGAGATGGGTACAGTTGAACTGTTAACCCGTGAAGGCGAAATTGTCATTGCGAAACGTATCGAAGAAGGTATTCGCGATGTTTTAAACTCAATTGCTTATTGGCCAAATGCAGTAGAAGTTGTATTACAAGAATATAAAGATTATGAATTGGGCGAACGTCGTTTAGCCGATCTTCTTTCTGGTTATTTAGATCCCGAATCTAATGATCCAATTCCAGAAGTGATTGAAGAAGAACCTGAAGTAATCGTTGCAGTTGACGCTTCTAAGAAGCAAACGAAAGATGTCAAATTAGACGATGACGAAGAAGAAGAAGCTGAAACTGATGACGAGTCAGAAGTTGAGTCTGGTCCAGATCCTGAGATTGCCAAAGTTCGCTTTGACGAATTAAAAGCAGCTTGGGAAGTAACTAAAGCCGCGATTGCAAAATCTGGTCGAAATAGCCCAGAAGCAAAAGAGGCTTTAGAAGCACTTGCGACTGTGTTCATGATGTTCAAATTCACACCTCGTTTATTTGATATTATTTCAGAAATGATTCGCGGCACGCACGAAAACATTCGTACTGCTGAGCGTGAAGTGATGCGCTACGCTGTTCGTCGTGGTCGTATGGATCGCAACGAATTCCGTACCTCATTCCCTGGTCAAGAATCAAATCCAGCTTGGCTTGAAGAACAAATTGCGAAAGCGCCTGCTGATCTAAAACCCTATTTAGAAAAAGTTCGTCCTGATGTATTGGCATTTCAACAAAAAATTGCCGATATCGAGAAAGATCTTGATCTTACCGTTAAAGAAATTAAAGAAATTTCTAAACGTATGGCGATTGGTGAAGCTAAAGCACGTCGCGCGAAAAAAGAAATGGTTGAAGCGAACTTACGTTTGGTGATTTCGATTGCGAAAAAATACACCAACCGTGGTCTGCAATTCCTCGACTTGATTCAAGAAGGTAACATCGGCTTGATGAAAGCGGTAGACAAGTTTGAATACCGTCGTGGTTATAAGTTCTCGACTTATGCGACTTGGTGGATCCGTCAGGCGATTACTCGCTCGATTGCCGATCAGGCGCGTACCATTCGTATTCCTGTACACATGATCGAAACGATTAATAAGATCAACCGTGTATCTCGTCAATTACTTCAAGAAATGGGTCGTGAGCCTACTCCTGAAGAATTAGGCGAACGTTTGGAAATGGATGAAGTTAAAGTCCGTAAAGTGCTTAAAATTGCTAAAGAACCGATTTCGATGGAAACACCGATCGGTGATGATGAAGATTCGCATTTAGGTGATTTCATTGAAGATGGTAATATCACCTCTCCAATTGATGCGGCGACATCTGAAGGCTTAAAAGAAGCAACACGTGAAGTTTTAGAAAACCTAACTGAACGTGAAGCAAAAGTCTTGAAAATGCGTTTTGGTATCGATATGCCTACAGACCATACTTTGGAAGAAGTCGGCAAACAGTTTGATGTAACGCGTGAACGTATTCGTCAGATTGAAGCGAAAGCTTTACGTAAACTGCGTCACCCTTCTCGTTCTGAGCATTTACGTTCATTCCTTGAGAATGACTAACTCACTCATGAGATAATACTCACTTGATTATGGAGGCTTACCCTCCATAATATGAGTATGAGCAAATTAATACAAAATACCTGCGCTATGCAGGTATTTTTTAAATTATGAGGTATCCCATGACTGACATGACCGATCGTACTCCATCACGCGAACTTCAAGAACATCTTTGGGTTTTCCCTATGGATTATCCAATTAAATTGATTGGTATTGCTGGTGATGACTTACACACAGCTGTTGTTGAAATACTTGTAAAACATTTTCCTGACTTCGAAGGCACCTCTATTCAAGTGCAACCATCACGCACAGGTAAATACCATTCGTTAACTGCGAATTTGGTTTTCAATGAGCTAGAACAAGTCCATGCACTTTATGCAGATCTAGCCGCTTGTCCACTGATTAAGACAGCACTTTAAAGTGATTAAAACACGCTCCCGAGCGTGTTTTTTTTATTATTTTTATATTCAACAACAAACTTAATCTATATCTCGCTTCACTTTTGAAGCGCTCACGGATTATTCCCCTATCAAAGATATTTTCATTATAATTAATCACAATAATCTTTAGATGAAAAGGCTTTAATAGCTGTGGATGCCACCTCAAAACCCAATTTAATTATTCGACAATATAACCAACTCACACCGTATGAAGATCGCTTTTTAGAAATGAAAAGTTTGACTGAACAACGTAATGAGCATACTGCTGACGAGTTATGGATTTTGCAGCACCACTCTGTTTTGACACAAGGTCAAGCCGGTAAACCAGAACACATTTTGATTCCAAGCGACATTCCAATAGTACAAACTGATCGAGGTGGTCAGGTCACATGGCATGGTGAAGGCCAACTGGTTGCGTATTTCATGTTTGACTTAAACAGATTGAAGTGGAATGTACGTACACTGGTGTCCTATGCTGAAAAGCTCATGATTGATCTTTTGAATAAGTATGGCATTACGGCCTATGCAAAACCTGATGCGCCGGGTGTGTATGTAAATGACAGAAAAATTGGCTCGCTTGGATTCAAAATTCGTAAAGGTCGAAGCTATCACGGATTATCTTTAAATATTGATTGCGAATTGACTGGTTTTGATACCATTAATCCTTGTGGATATGCAGGTCTAGAAATGGTCCGTGTTTGTGATTTGCTGCAACCCTTCCCAGATTTCTCACAACTTTGTGTTGATATCATTGAATATCTGAAAAATGATGATTTATTTGCAAATATTCAAACAATTAAACAATAATCACTTTACTTTGACCACCCAACTAATTTAGAGTAAATACTCTAAAACCAATAATTACTGTAAGAAGGGATAAGCGAGTGATTTCAATAAACTCAGTAAAGCCCGCTTTAGAACAAGCTTATGTCAAAGTCATGTTAGATGTGATTGGCAGAGGCTTGGCGATGGCGAGTCAAGTCGATGACGAAATCAGACAGGATGTGTCAAAGTTCCCCGTTGGATTTACTGTTTCGATGGCTGTATTTAATAATGACGCGGCTTTCATTGCTCGAGTCAATAAAAATCATCATTTAGAGCTGATTGACAGTGTTCCAACCAAGCCAGATCTAACCATTACTTTTAAGCACATTCATCATGCTTTTCTGGTATTTTCATTTCAAGAAAGTACAGCGCAATCTTTTGCCAATGACCGAATGATTGCCGATGGTGATTTGGGCCATGCCATTCGTTTGGTGCGTTGTCTGAATAAAATGGAAGCTTTAATTCTGCCTAAAATGGTGGCAGAAATGGCGGTTAAAGAATACCCTCAAAAACTTAGCCTTAAAGAAAAACTCTCAGGCGCTGCAAATATTTATTTAAAAGTTGCTCAGTCATATATCAAGGGAAGTGCATAATAATGACCAAACCATATTACGAATTTTTCTGCCCGGTAAAAGTCATTGCTGGGAATGCAGCCTTAGAACACATGCCGTTTGAACTCGCATCTATGGGCGCAAAACAACCTTTGATTATTACAGACAAAGGCGTTCGTGCGAATGGCCTTCTTGAACCTGTTGAAGCTGCTTTTGCGTCGACTGATGTAACGATTGGTTTTATTTTCGATGATGTACCACCAGACTCAAGCTTAGAAACTGTACGTAGTGTTGCAGCAGCTTATCGCAACAACCAATGTGATGCGATTATCGCGATTGGTGGTGGCTCGGTGATTGATACAGCGAAAGCTGCAAATATTTTGGTGACCGAAGGTGGCGAAGATCTCTTGAAATATTCGGGAGCACATAATCTTCCTCGACCACTGAAGCCATTTTTCGTCGTACCTACCACCTCTGGTACTGGGTCCGAAGTTACCATGGTTGCCGTCATTTCAGATAACACCACTCAGCAGAAGATGCCATTTGCTTCAAAATATTTAATGCCCAATGCTGCCATCTTAGATCCACGCATGACTCAAACGTTGCCACCGCATTTAACAGCGATGACCGCGATGGATGCAATGACACATGCGATTGAGTCATATACCTGTTTAGCAGCGAATCCAATCAGTGATGCATATGCTACTGCCGCAATTAAAAAAATTAGCGATCATTTATTTAATGTTTTAGATAATCCTAAAGATGCACATGGTCGTTTAGAGTTGGCTCAAGCGTCAACTATGGCGGGTATCGCATTTTCAAATGCAATGGTCGGCATCGTACATTCACTCGGACATGCTTTAGGCGCAGTTTCACATTTACCGCATGGTTTATGTATGAATCTATTCTTGCCGTATGTTTTAGAATTCAATAAAGATGTTAATGGCGATAAAATTGCTGACTTGCTTTTACCCTTAGCAGGTCCAGATATATATGCTCAAACTCCTGCGAATTTACGTGCCGATAAAACCATTAGTGTCATCAGTGCTATGCGTGATCAAATTTATGCATTAACCAAATTGCCGCGTACCTTGCGTGAAACAGGAAAAGTGACGGAAGATCAGTTTGATGATATTGCTGAAAAAGCGTTGAATGATGGTTCAATTATTTTTAACCCGAAAGAAACTTCTTTGCTCGATTTAAAATCAATCTTAGAAAAAGCTTGGTAAATTTAACAAAGTAAGCCAATATACTTCGAAATCCGGCCTGATGTTTTTTTAAACATCAGGCTTTTATCATGCAGAAATTAAATTCACTTAATTATTAAACAAAGTGGCACATTTTCTGCTAAAACTTCATGAAAGTTACTGACAAACTGCCCCAAGATAGTTTAGATTGGCGCACTTTTGTTTCATCCATTAGGGGGGATCGTTCGTCTCAAACGATCCTAGATAGATTTGACTGATCCTTGATCAACGATTAAGAGGATAACGCCGTTGACAAATATAACTGGGACTCAATCGGCAGCTAAACTGCAAAAAACGCTAGGTCTCTGGCACATTATTATTATTGGTTTAGCTTATATTCAGCCAATGACCTTATTTGATACTTTTGGATTAGTATCGGAACAAAGTCATTTTCATGTACCCACATCTTATATTATTGCCTTAGTCGCAATCTTATTAACCTCGATTAGTTACGGGCATATGATCCGTCGCTATCCGTCGTCGGGTTCTGCATATACCTATGCACAAAAATCCATTCACCCGAACGTTGGCTTTATGGTGGGTTGGTCATCTTGGCTCGACTATTTATTGTCGCCAATGGTGAATATTATTCTAGCAGTGATCTATCTAGAAGCACTATTCCCAGATGTAAATCATTGGGTATGGGTGGTCAGCTTAACGGCTTTCATGACCCTAGTGAACTTGCGTGGTGTAAAATTTGTTGCCAATTTCAACAGCTTAATCGTCTTTATTCAGCTTGCCGTGATTGGTTACTTTACCTGGATGGTCTATTCATTATTGGCTGGAGGCGTAAATGCTGACGGCACATTGGTGAACGCGCCTTATCAACTTTGGAGTCTTGAGCCATTTTGGAATGAGTTGACCACTGTTGGTGCACTGATTACAGGTGCAACGCTGCTTTGTTTCTCATTCACAGGATTTGACTCACTGAGTTCTCTTGCAGAAGAAACCAAAGATACTGAAAAAACACTACCAAAAGCGATTTTCTTAACCGCTTTAATTGCCGGTGTGATTTTCATTATCAGCACATACTTCATGCAAATTTATTTCCCGAATGACCCTAAAACTTACTTCGCAGATGTTGCGGCGACTCAGCCTGATATTTTGCAAGCTGTGGGTGGTGTAGCATTTAAAACGGTTGTTCTGTACTTCGCAATCATCACCGTTATGGCATCTGGTATTTCTGCGCATGCAGGTGTATCACGCTTAATGTATGTGATGGGCCGTGATGGCGTGATCAATAAAAAAATCTTTGGTCATATTAGTCCGAAGAGCTTTACACCGTCATATAATATTTTAATTGTTGGTGTGGTTGCATTAACAGCCGGTTTTATGGATTTAGATATTGTGATTTCGATGATTAGTTTTGGTGCTTTAACCGCCTTTACTTTCGTGAACTTATCTGTGATCTCACGTTATGCATTACGTGATGGTCGAACCAAAAATCTGAAAGATATTTTTAGTTTTGTGGTTATTCCATTACTGGGCTTTATCTGTATCTTTGCAATGTGGTTAGAAATTGAAAATACTGCTTTGAAGTTTGGTTTGTGGTGGGCAATGTTTGGTGTTTTATACTTAGGCTATAAAACCAAAGGTTTCCGTCATCCTGCTCCTCAGCATGATGAGTTTAATGACAAATAATCTAATGATGAATAAAAAGGCGCTTTAGGCGCCTTTTTATTTCTTATTAACGTTTCAATTTAGCTTTTTCTCAGACACGCTGATCTTCATAATCATTATTTAATTCGGCAGTTAAATCCCATTTGGGTATCCACAATATTGTCTTTAAAGCCTAAATTTTGAATAAAAACATTACGATCAGCCAAGACCTTTTGGTCCTGTAGACTTAATCGAGCTTTATTTGTAAGAGCCAATTGATAAGTATCATTGACGATCTTTTGATAAATCCCACATACTTCTTGTCGTTTGGTTTTATTTAACAGCCGGCCTCTCCAACTACGTTCAAAGTCTTCAGGCTTCAAACTATTGCCCCAGATCTCGATGCTAGAGATCAGACGCTGATGCATATTCTGAAGCCCCTGTCGAATTTCAGCTTGCGTTAAAGGCCGTACATCAACAGCAATGTCTTTTGAATTTTGAGCTTGAGATCCTGTATCTGTTTTAGGTAGATTGTTTTCTGACACTGTCTTAGATTCGATTTTTTCACTGCTTTTTTGATTTTTTAATTCCAATGAATCCTCAGCATAACTCGGCATAGCTATCACCATGCTGGTCAAAATAATTAAAGGTATTACAGAGGATTTCAGTTTTTCTTGATTGAATAAATTTTGCATTGTTATACATCTAACTCAACATTTATTTTTTATAACCAATATTCGCCATGATATGAAGCGTTTATTGATTTTTATTACAAAAAAAGCCACTTCTCAGTGGCTTTAATTATGCAGTAATGAATACAAATTGAAAATTTATACAGTTAAAAATTAAACCAATTCTTTAAAGCCTTGCTGACGCCATGCTTCGTACACAATCACTGCAGTTGCATTTGATAAGTTCAAACTTCGTGAATCTGCTGCCATCGGCAAACGAATCCAGTGTTGTTGTGGAAACATCATTCGCACCTGTTCAGGCAAACCACGCGTTTCTGGGCCCATTAACAAAGCCACAGAACGATTTAAATTTGAAGTATGAGGTGTTTCACTACCTTTGGTCGTAAGCGGATAAATCGCATCTAAACCAATCCCCTGCTCAGCCAAATGCGCCACACATTCATCAAAATTTTCCCAAACTTTCATGTGTGCCCATTCGTGATAATCCAAACCCGCACGTCTTAATTTTTTATCATCCAGTTCAAAACCCAGCGGCTTAACCAAATGAAGCTGCGCACCAGTATTGGCACATAAACGAATGATATTACCTGTATTTGCAGGAATTTCAGGCTCGTACAAAACCACATGAATCACGGGAGATCTCTTCTTTAAAGGTTATGACAAAGCACTTAGCCCTGCCATTGTAATTGTTCGCGCAATTTTACCACTTCACCAATAATGGTCAGTGTCGGCGCTCGAATATGATGTTCTGCCACTTTGGAAGCAATATCAGCCAATGTTCCAACCACGACTTTTTGTTCAGGTGTCGTGCCTTTGGAAATGAGCGCAACCGGCATATCTGCACGTTGACCATGTTCAATCAAACGTGCACAAATTTTTTCTAAGCCCACCAAACCCATATATAAAACCAGTGTCTGATGTTCATAAACCAATTCATGCCAAGGCAACTCAGGAGACCCTTCTTTTAAGTGTCCCGTTAAAAAACGTACACTTTGCGCGTAATCACGATGCGTGAGTGGAATGCCTGCATAAGCAGAACAGCCTGATGCAGCAGTAATCCCAGGAACCACTTGAAATGCCACACCAGCTTCATAGAGTTCTTGGATTTCTTCACCACCGCGACCAAAAATAAACGGATCACCGCCTTTTAAACGACAAACACGTTTACCTTGCTTGGCATAGTCCACCAATAAAGCATTAATTCCATCTTGAGGAACGGAATGGTTAGAACGCTCTTTACCGACATAAATTTTTTCTGCATCACGGCGGCATAAGTTCAAAATCGGTTCAGAGACCAAGCGATCATAAATGACCACATCCGCTTGTTGCATTAAACGCAGTGCTTTTAACGTCAGTAATTCTGGATCACCTGGACCTGCACCGACTAAATACACTTCACCTTTTGGCGTCGACCATTCCATTAAAGCTTGTTCAATTAAGCGATCTGCTTCTTGCATATTATTGTTGAACACCTGCTCTTTCAGGCGACTTGCATACAAATCTTCCCAAAAAATACGTCGCTCATCTGGATTAACTATTTTGGCTTTAACAGCATGGCGCCATTTTCCAGAAAAAGCAGCCAATCTCCCCATTCCATGCGGAATAGTGGATTCAAGCTGAGTTCGAATCTGACGCGACAATACAGGAGATGTACCATTGCTTGCCACCGATATAATCAGCGGTGAGCGGTCAATAATCGCGGGCACCATAAAACGGCAATGCGGAATATCATCCACGCTATTGACTAAAATTTTATCTGCTTCACATGCCTCAAATACCGCTTTATTGGTTGCGGGATCATCTGTTGCAGCAATCACCAAACGATAGTCGCGTAAATTAATTTCTGAATTAAATATGGACTGAACATATCGTCCTTGAGAGGTCTTTACCAACTCAAGTAAAGCAGCATCAATCTCAGGGGCAACCACATGAATGATTGCTCCTGCTTTTGATAAAAGTAGCGCTTTCCGATAAGCAATACGTCCACCACCGACAATCAGACAAGGTTGCTGTTGCAACTTTAAAGAGATTGGAAAAATATCCACGAATTACCTCAATATTAAGATCTGATTGTCTCAAGCAATTTTTATGCTCAAAAGTATCTAGATGAGTGGTTCATGACTTACATCTAGATAACGAGTTTAGGACTTAATGAACGACTAATATAACGACTAATTAGTCAATATAAGTTAAACCACTCATATACGGACGTAGTACTTCAGGTACTTCAATTGAACCATCTTCACGTTGATAGTTTTCCATCACTGCAAGTAAAGTACGCCCCACAGCCAAACCTGAACCATTCAGTGTATGTAAGAATTCAGTTTTCTTAGGATCAGTACGGTAGCGCGCTTTCATGCGACGTGCTTGGAAGTCACCCATGCATGAGCATGAAGAAATTTCACGATAAGTATTTTGACTTGGCACCCAAACTTCTAAGTCATACGTTTTAATTGCACCAAAGCCCATGTCACCTGCGCAAAGAATGACTTTACGATATGGAAGACCGAGTGCCTGCAAGATACCCTCTGCATGACCCGTCAATTCTTCCAAAGCATCAAGTGAAGTTTCAGGTTTCACAATCTGAACCATTTCAACTTTGTCAAATTGATGCTGGCGAATCAAACCACGCGTATCACGACCATATGAACCCGCTTCACTACGGAAACAGGGTGTATGTGCGGCATATTTCAATGGCAGACGATCTGCATCTACAATTTCATCACGTACAAAATTCGTCACAGGCACTTCGGCAGTTGGAATTAAGTAATATTCTTTTTCGCCTTGAAGCTTAAACAAGTCTTCTTCAAATTTAGGTAATTGACCTGTACCGCGAAGCGATTCAGCATTCACCAAATACGGCACATACGCTTCGGTATAGCCATTTTTAAGTGTATGCGTATCCAACATAAACTGAGTTAAAGCGCGTTGTAAGCGAGCCAATGGACCTTTCAATACGCTAAAACGTGAACCCGTGAGCTTCGTTGCAGTTTCAAACTCCAAACCGCCCATCCACTCGCCTAAATCAGTATGATCTTTGATTTCAAAATCAAACTGACGTGGTGTGCCCCACTTTAAAATTTCAACATTATCATTCTCATCTTTACCTTCAGGTACAGACTCATGCGGTAAATTTGGAATAGTTAATGATTTATTTTCAATTTCAGTTTGCAATTCATTTAAAGCCGCCTCAGCTGCTTTTATTTCATCGCCAATCGCGGACATACGCGCCATAAGCTCAGATGCGTCACCGCCTGATTTTTTAATCTGACCAACTTGTTTTGTACCAGCATTACGTTCAGCTTGTAAGCTTTCAGTTTTAGACTGAATTTCTTTACGCTGAGCTTCTAATGATGCCCACTCTTCTACGTTTAACTGTACGCCACGTTTTGCTAAGGCTAAATTAACAGCCTCGATATTATTTCTGAGTAATTTTGGGTCGATCATGGTCAATCTTTTGTAAAGAAAAAAACTGGCTATAGTGTAAGCGCTTCAGCCCAAAAAATACAGTCACTCCGCTTTCAGCTGTGCCTTAATACAGCAAATTTTAAGCAAAACGACAGAAATATTGATTGGGCTAAATTCAGACAAACCTATTCAGTTTTATATTGCGGTAAATTGGGTAAATATCCAGCATTAATCAAGCCTGCTGTTGATTGATAAGGCAACGTTAACTCAGACATACCCTCTGCATATGAAGCCAAGTCATACAGCGGATAAACAAATACAATTCCGTTCGCACCGTAATAGAAATTATCGCTCAACTGTAATTTAGCTTGCTCAATCGAATGATCATCTAACCACATCATATTATTACGATATAAAGCTTCGATTAATTTCTTCTCTGTGCCCGCAACAATTAAGTCCTGCAAAGCAATTCGTTTTTTGCTTTTCAAATCAAAATTTACATACTCTTTATGATACATACCGTGTGCTGCACCTGCATTATAGGTATAGCTCAGCATTTCAAATGTTGCCAAATTTTGATTTTGTCCAATAAAACGAATCACAACCGAAGACTCACCTAAATTCTTTTCATCAGTTGTTTTAGATGCAACTACCGCTTCAGATGCGGCTGAGTTTTTATCCGCTTGAAATGCCAATGGAACAGTCTTTTTAATACGTTCTATAAAGTATTCATTAATCCACGGATAATTAGTTTCCACCGTTTGTAAATCATACTTCGTGCACTCCCCAGCATCACAGGATTCCGTCTGTGTTACAGTAAACGCAACTGTTTTTGATGCAACCCATTGATCCGTTTTTGCCACTGCACTGGTGTCTTGAGATGCTTTATCCTGATCTGCTCCTTTAGGCTGGCATGCTGTTAAAAATAATACAGACGAAAGCATTAGAATATTAATCACTGGCGAGTTCTTTTGAGTTAAATAAGCCTTCATATTGTTCACTATTTCATTTAATCATTTTGATTACTATACAAAGTCTGTTCGTGACTTTTCAATCAAATTTGTATCGGATTGGTCTACTTCTATTTCAATTCAAATACCATTCAAAAATCCGTATGCTATATAAAAGTTCAATGAATTTCAGATTCTATAAGTTCAAAAAAAGCAGCCTTAAGGCTGCTTTTTTAGTCAAAATATGACACTTAAATATCTTTAGCGTCCTATTTAAAATACATTTGATTATCTTTTATGTTTCATCTTTCAATCTCGCTTCAATCTTTCATCTTTCAATCTTGCTTCAACCTTTCAAACTCGCTTCATTTTGAGCCTGATCACTAAGCTTGATCAAAGAGCCTGATCAAAAAATTTATTGATCAATAATGTCGGTGCCTTTAGGCGGCGTAAAATCAAAGATCGAATTTGGTAAGTTTGGATTCACTTTCACATCAGTAAAGCGAATCTGGGTCGTTTGCCCCAATGAGTCTTCCAAGATCATTAAGCTTGGTGCCTTATTCGCTCCAAAACTAATGGTTAAACTTTGGAAAGCACCATCACTTTGCTTTGGAAACAACGTGTAATACGTTTTTCCTTTATTCGGCTGGGTAACACGATAAGACTGCATAATCTGACTGGTATTGCCTGACAACAATAAAGCAGGTGTGTTCGCTACTTGCTCATCTAGGTTTTGACGAATCGCCTGTTTTAAATCTGGATCATAAATCCAAATCATCTTACCTGTAGTTACAATGGTTTGCTTTGAAGGAGATGTGGTTTCCCAATAAAATTTACCCGGTCGCGCCACATTCATCACCCCTTTGAAGGTCTGATTCATATGTTGTGCACTCAGGCCTTTCTTTTGTGGAGCTTTCGATCCTGATGTTGCTTTCGTGGTTTGCTCAAAATTAGCAGATAAACTTTTAATCCCATTTAATTGTTGAATTAAATTGGCTGTGGCTTGTTGCTCCGTTGCGGCAGTCGTTGCTGCCAAAACATTAGTGCTGATGACTGGTGCAAGCATAGCCGCACTAATTGCTACGGCACCGATCGTTTTACGAAGCATATCCATTATTTCACCTTTTTATAAATTTGCATCATCGCAATGTGCGAGATGAATTATCTTAAACCATTTATTTAATGCAATAATCGAGAAAATAAGAAGATTTGTATTGTTATTCACTATTTTTGTAGAAAAAGCTACATCATGATGAAGATCATTCGTACTCATTTTTTATTGAACCACATCAACTGTGTAGCAATAAAAAAGCTCACAATAAATGTGAGCTTTTTTGAGTTATGTCTCTTAAAACTTATACAGCTTCAACAGATACATAACGACGGCCAAATTGACCTTTAACTTCAAATTTGATCACGCCATCAGCGGTAGCAAATAAAGTATGGTCACGGCCCATACCAACGTTTGGACCAGCGTGGAATTCAGTACCACGTTGACGAACGATGATATTACCAGCAGTCACAGCTTGACCACCAAACATTTTAACGCCTAACATTTTAGGGTTCGAGTCACGACCGTTACGTGTCGATCCACCAGCTTTTTTAGTAGCCATGTTTCAAAATCCTCGTAATTAGCCTGAAATAGTCGTAATTTTCAACTCGGTAAACCATTGACGGTGACCTTGTTGTTTACGGTAGTGCTTACGACGACGCATTTTAACAATACGGATTTTGTCGTGACGACCGTGGCTAACTACTTCAGCAGTTACAGTAGCACCAGCAACAACTGGAGCACCAATTTGAATGCTTTCACCGTTCACTAACATTAATACGTCATCAAACGTAATAGTAGCACCAGTTTCTGCTTTCAATAACTCAACTTTAAGGGTTTCACCCTCTACAACACGGTGCTGTTTACCACCGCTTTGGATTACTGCGTACATAACGTACTCCAACATACCCGTGTCGACGTGACGATAAAGGAATATATCGTTCTTAATACGCTCGCCACTGGGGGTTATTCAAGGGCATGGATTTTAAGTGATAATTAAATAAACAACAAGGTATTTTATCTTAAAGTTCAGTAATAGCGATCAAATCTTACATTTCACAGCAAGATAACAATCGTTACATTGATTAATCAGTAAAAATTATGAAAATGAATGAAATTCAGCCAAAGTTAAAATGATACTATGTCGGCGATGCTTGAAACAAGAAATCAAAGCAAGAGAAAGCTTGCGCAAAATACAAACAAATTATTAGAATTCAGCGACATTATCCCTGCTAAATACGACATAAGATGATGTTAATTGTTACACTAGCGCACGTATAGAAATAAATTTGTATAAGGACTCCCTTCAAATGACCATCGATTTTAAGCAAGATATTCTCGCTCCTGTTGCCACAGACTTTGCTGCGATGGATGCATTAATCAATGAGGGGATCAGCTCTAAAGTGGCCTTAGTCATGTCTGTGAGTAAACATGTTGTGGAAGCTGGCGGTAAACGTATGCGTCCTATCATGTGTTTATTAGCAGCACGCGCTTGTGGAGAAGAAAATTTAGAAAATGCGCAAAAGCTTTCTGCCATCATTGAAATGTTACATACAGCCACTTTGGTTCATGATGATGTAGTAGATGAATCTGGCTTGCGCCGTGGTCGTCCGACAGCGAATGCAAGATGGAATAACCAAACTGCAGTTTTGGTTGGCGACTTTCTCATTTCACGTGCTTTTGATCTTTTGGTAGATTTGAATAACATGGTCTTGTTAAAAGATTTCTCAACAGGCACCTGTGAAATTGCCGAAGGCGAAGTTTTACAATTACAGTCTCAACATCAACCAGACACGGATGAAGCCACTTATCTTGACATCATTCATGGTAAAACGTCTCGTTTATTTGAATTAGCCACAGAAGGCGCTGCTATTTTGACGGGCAAGCATGAATATCGTGAAGCACTTCGTCATTATGCAGGTCATTTTGGCAATGCCTTTCAAATTATCGATGATATTTTAGACTACACTTCAGATGCAGAGACCTTAGGTAAAAATATTGGTGACGATTTAATGGAGGGTAAACCGACCCTCCCTCTTATCGCGGCACTCAAAAACACCTCGGGTGAAGAACATCAAATGATTCGTAAGAGTATTACGTCTGGTGGTACTGAGAATTTAGATCAGATTATTCAAATCGTACATCAATCTGGTGCACTACAATATTGTCATAAACGTGCAATTGAAGAGACTGAAGCTGCTTTAGCAGCGCTCAATCAATTGCCAGATAGTATTTATCGTCAAGCACTCAATAACTTGGCACAACTTGCCTTAAACCGAATCCAATAATTAGACTCTCCCTTGCTTATGCATATAAATTTTAATGATCTTTTTATAAAAATGCAGGAACAAGTTGACCAAGCTCAATCTGTTCCTGATGAAAACTTACTCATTGAACTGGTCGCTCGAATTAGACCTGAAGACAGTTACAACTCAGAAGAAATCAAAAATAAATTTCAATCGCTGATTCAAGCATTATTGATTACCCCTACAGCAGCCAATTATTTTCAAGCTTATTTAGTCACGCTGATAAATCGCTACAAACAAACCAGTATTTATGCAGACAGCGGTATTTTATCTTTAGATGGATTTTGGAATCAATTTGGGCAAAGACTCGGCGCACACTTCCTTCCCTTGCTGGTAGATGAAACGGATTTAAAAGATTTAGTTTTTCGCGTATTTGGTTTTCGCAGTGATAAATATTGGTTAGAAAATATTGAAGATGAACAATGGATTCAATTTTTTCAAGTCTTAAATCAGAATCATAGTCATATCGATGCCAAGCTCGGGATCAAACGTGACATCATCAAAGCCATCACAGTGTTGTCCTATCGAATTAGTGGTATTGGCTTATATCCAGAATTTATTAATGCACAGCCTGAACTTTCTGAATATGAATCGCCTTTCTTGGTGCAAAACCGAGAAATCATTGAATTCATCGAAGCTTATAAAAAACAGCATCGAGAAGCAGATGATGTCAGTATTCTCATTCCTCCTGATGCGGACCAAGCATTGGTAATGATTGATCAGTGTCGTGATGTTGTGATGAAAATTCGTCGTGCAACTAAACGCATTGGGGTCAGTTTAAGTCTGACTTATCTGCTGTCTTTGCTTGAGCAATGTTTAGATCGTATTGAACTTTTGCTGACAATTTTAACGGAACAAGGCAAACCGCAATACTTTGCACTGTCAGAGTTATTTCAAGATTTAGTCGCTGCGCATTATGTTGAAAATAGTGTCCGTGAATTGCTCAAAACCAATAGTGAGCTCATTGCACTCCAAGTTACCGAGAACGCCAGTAAAACAGGTGAACATTATGTAAGCACCGACAAGTCTGGCTTTCTAAAAATGTATAAATCCGCAGCCGGTGCGGGTGTCATTATTGCCATCATGGCCACTTTGAAAATATTAACGGCGCGTCTGACCTTAGCGCCGATGATGCAAGCCTTTATGTTTAGCATGAATTATTCACTAGGTTTTATGCTGATTCATGTATTGCACTTCACAGTGGCAACCAAACAACCCGCCATGACTGCTGCCGCGCTTGCCTCGACAGTGCAACAGCGAAAAGGTTCTAAGACGACACAAATCGCAGAGCTTGCTGCGCTCATTATTAATATTATTCGCACCCAGTTCGTCGCAATTTTGGGTAACATCTCGATTGCGATTCCCACTGCCGCGCTTATCACCCTATTATGGCAGTACGGACTCGATGAACCCTTACTGACGCACAATAAAGCCTCATACTTATTACATAGCTTAAATCCATTTACGTCATTGGCGGTTCCTCATGCCGCGATTGCAGGTGTATGTTTATTCTTTTCAGGACTTATTGCGGGTTACTTTGACAACATGGCTGTCTACCGTAAAGTCGGTCCTCGACTCAAAGCACATCAAAAGCTTAGAAATCGTTTGGGGCAAGAACGCCTAGATAAGTTTGCAGGTTATATTGAACGAAATTTAGGTGCTTTAGCGGGTAATTTCATTTTTGGTATCATGCTTGGCAGTATGGGTACGATTGGATTTATCTTAGGCCTACCTTTAGATATACGTCATATTGCATTTGCATCGGCGAACTTCATACAAGGCTTAATGAGCATCAATGGCACGCCTGAAATTGGACTCATTATTGTGTCTTTCCTCGGTGTGTTACTGATTGGTTTAACCAACTTATTTGTGAGTTTTAGTTTAACGATTATCGTTGCGCTTCGTGCTCGTCGTGTCCGCTTCGAACAATGGAAACCACTTGCCAAACTTGTTTTCACTCACTTCTTTACACGTCCTATGGATTTTTTCTGGCCACCGAAACAACCTTTAGAAGTGGAAGATACAAATTCTAGCGCCCAAAAAACAAATCATTAATTGTTGTGTTATTTTTTGTTCAAATAATGATATGTTTCAAGAAATATAACTACTATAAAATGGTTTTATTCGGACTTGAAAAAAAGTGTACCGACTAGTACACTTTGGCGCATTATTATGATAATGGTGGTGCGCTTATATTCTAACTTTGGTTATTTTATATGCCTTATGTATTTATATTTATAGGTTGTTTAGGACTAACGATAAGTAGCATTGGAATATATATTCCTTTTATACAACAACTAGATACATCCGCTGTAATATGGATGAGTCAACACCGCTCGATATTTTTAAATCATGTGGCGATAACTTTATCCTATCTGGGTGGATTACCCATCATGTTGTTGTGCTTTGGAGTATGGTGTTTACAACAAATACGAAATCAAAAATATATTTCCAGTCTATTGATTATCTTAAGTTTAATCGGTGGATCAATGATAGGTTGGATACTAAAATATCTATTCAATCGTTCTCGTCCAGATTCAATTTATCAGATGGTAGATACCTATGGTGCCGCCTTCCCAAGCGCCCATAGTCTTTATGCAGCAGTGTTATCGTGTTTGTTTATTTTTATTTTTTATAAACATAAACAAGCAATATGGATCAAATTATTTGCCTGTTTTTGGTTTATTGGCATGGGTTTTTCAAGGGTTTACCTTGGAGCTCATTTTCCAACAGATGTATTAGCAGGATGGAGTATTGCTTTTGTATGGATTGCACTACTGTGGTTACAGTTTTCGCAAGCGATATTCAAGCGAAATAAATTATTTTTAGAGAAAAATCTAAACGAGGTGGAATAATGATGTCGGCAAAGCTTTGGGCGCCAGCCCTCACCGCTTGTGCTCTAGCAACAAGTATTGCACTTGTAGGTTGTAGCGATAAGCCTAAAGATGCAGAGCAAGCCGCTGCAGCTCAAAATATGCCACCGACTGAAGTAGGTGTCATTGTTGCTCAACCAGAAAGTGTTGAACAAACTGTCGAGCTCTCTGGCCGAACTTCTGCATATCAAATCTCAGAAGTCCGTCCACAAGCCAGCGGTGTTATATTAAAGCGTCTATTTACAGAAGGTAGTTTTGTTCGTGAAGGACAGCCTTTGTATGAAATTGACGCCAATACTAACCGTGCAAATCTAGACAGTGCTAAAGCATCTTTAGTACGTCAACAGGCAAATTTAAATGCGCTGCAAGTGAAAGCTGATCGTTATCGTCAACTTGTTGGTATTAATGCGGTTTCAAAACAAGAGTATGATGATTTACTGGCTCAAGTTAAGTTAGCACAAGCAGATATAGCAACTTCACAAGCGGCATTGAAGAATGCTCAAATTAACTTAGGTTACTCAACAGTTCGCTCACCTATTTCAGGTCAGTCGGGTCGTTCATCAGTGACCGCAGGTGCACTTGTCACCGCTAACCAGCCAGATGCTTTGGTCACCATTCAACAACTTGATCCTATTTACGTCGACATTAATCAATCAAGTGCCGAACTCCTTCGTTTACGCAAACAATTGAGTCAAGGTAATATCGACCGCAGTAACAATACTAAGGTTCGTTTAAAACTTGAGGATGGCAGTACTTATTCAGTTGAAGGTCAACTTGCGTTTTCAGACGCTAGTGTGAATCCAGATACAGGAACTATTACCGTACGTGCTGTTTTCTCAAACCCGAATCAATTATTGCTTCCAGGTATGTATGCAACTGCACAAATTGTGCAAGGTGTCATTCCAAATGCCATTTTGATCCCACAAGCAGCGATTACACGCACCCCAACGGGTCAAGCGACAGCGATGATTGTTAATGCCAAAAATGTCGTTGAAACACGCCAAATCGTAACAGCGGGTGTTCAAGGTAAAGACTGGATTGTGACCAATGGTCTGAAAACTGGTGAAAAAGTGATTGTTGATGGTGTTGCTAAAGTGAAAGATGGCGCAACTGTTGTTGCAAAACCTTATCAAGCTCAACCCGCAGCACAAAAAGGTGCAAATCCTGCAGCTCCAGCGGCAGGACAAAAACCAGCAGCTGAAGCCAAATCAGAAACTGAACAAAAAGCTACTTCAACTGCATAAGGGGTAGACTCAATGGCTCAATTTTTTATTCATCGCCCCATCTTTGCATGGGTGATTGCATTGGTGATTATGCTGGCGGGTATTTTAACCATCAGTAAAATGCCGATTGCACAGTATCCGACCATTGCTCCACCCACTGTCACTATTTCTGCGACGTATCCAGGTGCATCTGCTGAAACTGTTGAAAATACAGTGACCCAGATCATTGAACAGCAGATGAATGGTTTAGATGGCTTACGCTATATTTCATCTAACAGTGCGGGTAACGGTTCAGCGTCTATCGCAATTAACTTTGAACAAGGGGTCGATCCTGATATCGCCCAAGTTCAAGTTCAAAACAAATTACAGTCAGCAACTGCACTTTTACCAGAAGACGTACAACGTCAGGGTATTCGTGTTACGAAATCTGGGGCGAGCTTCTTACAGGTTTTGGCATTTTATTCTCCAAATGGTGAATTAAATGATGCGGACATTAAAGATTATGTGAACTCAAATATTTCTGAACCCCTTAGCCGCGTTGCGGGTGTAGGTGAAGTTCAGGTATTTGGTGGTTCATACGCAATGCGTATTTGGTTAGATCCTGCCAAATTAGCCAGCTATCAACTAAGTCCAAGCGATATTGTCGCTGCACTGCGTTCTCAGAACGCGCAAGTTGCAGTGGGTCAATTGGGCGGTGCACCTGCTGTTGAAGGTCAAGTTTTAAACGCAACAGTCAATGCACAAAGCTTACTTCAAACTGTTGATCAGTTCCGTTCTATCTACTTAAAAAGTGCTGGAACAGGTGCTAAAGTCACTTTAGGTGATGTAGCCAAAGTTGAACTGGGTTCTGACAATTACCAATTTACCTCTAAGTTTAACGGTAGTGCTGCAGGCGGTGTAGCGATTAAATTGGCAACAGGTGCGAATGCCTTAGATACAGCAAATGCTGTTGAAGCACGCCTTGTACAACTTCGTAAAAACTATCCAGTTGGTCTAGAAGATAAACTGGCATTTGATACTACCCCGTTTATTAAGCTTTCAATTGAGAGTGTTGTTAAAACGCTGATTGAAGCCATTATTCTTGTATTCTTTGTGATGTTCTTGTTCTTACAGAACTGGCGCGCAACGATTATTCCAACCATGGCTGTGCCTGTTGTTGTACTGGGTACATTTGCCGTCATTAATATGTTTGGTTTCTCCATCAACACGCTCACCATGTTTGCCATGGTACTTGCCATTGGTCTACTGGTCGATGATGCAATTGTTGTGGTGGAAAACGTCGAGCGGATTATGGTGGAGGAACACCTCGACCCTGTTGAAGCGACCGAAAAGTCAATGCATCAAATTACAGGTGCCTTAGTGGGTATTACCACTGTACTTGCAGCGGTTTTCGTTCCAATGGCATTCTTCAGTGGAACCACAGGTGTAATTTACCGTCAGTTCTCTATTACCCTCGTAACAGCAATGGTCTTGTCACTCATCGTGGCATTAACCTTTACTCCTGCGCTATGTGCGACGTTGTTGAAACAACATGACAAAAACAAAGAACAGAGTAATGGTATTTTTGCTCGTTTCTTCCGTTGGTTCAATGATCGCTTCGACCGTATGGCTGAAGGTTATCAAAAATGGGTTGGCAAACTTCTTATTCATAAGATTTTAGCAGGTGCAATTTATGCACTCGTTCTGGTTGGTTTGGTCTTCCTATTTAAGGGACTTCCAAGCTCATTCTTACCAGACGAAGACCAAGGTGTTGTAATGACACTGGTCCAACTCCCACCGAATGCAACGCTTGATCGTACTGAAAAAGTCATCGATCAAATGACACATTTCTTTAGAGAAAATGAAAAAGAAAACGTTGAATCTGTATTCAGTGTTGCAGGTTTCTCATTTACAGGTGTGGGTCAAAACGCGGGCTTAGCTTTTATTAAGTTAAAAGACTGGGATGAACGTACCACAAAAGAATCAACTGTAAGTGCCATTATTCAACGGGGTATGGCGCTTAACGTCATCGCTAAAGATGCCTCTTATGTTATGCCTTTACAGCTTCCTGCAATGCCTGAACTCGGTGTATCTGCAGGCTTTAACTTGATGTTAAAAGATGCTGCTGGTAATGGGCATGAGCAAATGATTAATGCGCGTAACATGATCTTGGGAATGGCTGCACAAGACAAACGTCTTGCAGGTGTTCGTCCAAACGGTCAAGAAGATACGCCGCAGTACAAAATCTATGTCGATAATGAAAAAGCCAGCGCAATGGGCGTAAGCATTTCAGAAATCAACAGCACCATGAGTATCGCTTGGGGTGGCTCTTACGTGAATGACTTCATCGACCGTGGTCGTGTGAAGAAAGTTTATGTACAAGCAATTCCAGATGCGCGCATGATGCCAGAAGATTTAAACAAATGGTATGTGCGTAGCGCTTCGGGTCAAATGGTTCCATTCTCATCATTCTCTACAGGTGAATGGACCTATGGTTCTCCACGTTTAGAGCGTTATAACGGTATTTCATCAGTCAATATTCAAGGTACTCCAGCGCCGGGTGTCAGCTCGGGTGATGCTATGATTGCGATGGAAGAAATCGTTGCAAAACTGCCTAGTATGGGGATGAATGGTTTTGACTATGAGTGGACAGGTTTATCTTTAGAAGAACGTGAGTCTGGTTCTCAGACCATGGGCCTATACGCGCTTTCAATGTTGATTGTATTCTTATGTCTTGCCGCACTTTATGAAAGTTGGTCTATTCCATTTTCAGTGATGTTGGTGATTCCACTGGGTATTGTTGGTGCAATTGGTTTAACATTCTTAGGTATGGTATTACTCAAAGATCCTAACTTAACCAATAACATCTACTTCCAAGTGGCGATCATTGCGGTGATTGGTTTGGCGGCAAAAAATGCGATCTTGATCGTAGAGTTTGCCAAAGAACTTCAAGAAGACAAAGGCGAGCCTTTACTTGAAGCAACGCTACACGCTGCTAAAATGCGTTTACGTCCAATCATTATGACCACTTTAGCCTTTGGTTTTGGTGTACTACCACTTGCCTTGTCTTCAGGCGCAGGTGCAGGTAGCCAACACTCTGTAGGTTATGGCGTGTTAGGTGGTGTAATTAGCTCGACTTTATTGGGTATCTTCTTTATCCCTGTATTTTATGTTTGGATTCGAAGTATCTTTAAATTCAAGCCTAAACAAAAAACTACTCAGGAGCATACATCGTAATGCAAAAGTTATGGTCTATTACAGGTCGTAGCATTGCGGTATCTGCACTTGCGCTTGCTTTGACTGCATGTCAAAGCATGCGTGGTCCAGAACCCGTTGCGCAAGCCAATATTCCTGGCAATTATTTGGGGAATGCTTCAGGCACATCTGTGGCTGAACTCGGGTACAAAGACTTCTTTGCTGATCCAAACTTAATTCAAGTACTTGATTTAGCGATTGCCAATAACCGTGATTTACGTACGGCTGCATTGAATATTCAACGTGCACAGCAACAGTACCAAATCACTCAAAATAATCAGCTTCCAACCATTGGTGCAAGTGGTGGCGTTTTGCGCCAAGACACAGCGACATCAAATGGTGCGAATACGGTGTATAACGTTGGCCTTGGTGTAACTGCTTATGAGTTGGACTTTTGGGGACGAGTACGTAGCCTTAAAGACAATGCTTTAGACAATTACTTAGCGACTGCAAGTGCACGCGATGCAACTCAAATTGCATTGGTGGGTCAAGTTGCGCAAGCATGGTTAAGTTACTCTTTTGCCAATGCCAACTTAAAGCTGGCTGAGCAAACTCTGAAAACACAGCTTGAGTCTTACAATCTCAACAAAAAGCGTTTTGACGTTGGTATCGACAGTGAAGTACCTGTTCGTCAGGCACAAGTTTCTGTCGAAACTGCCCGCAATGATGTTGCTAATTTTAAGACACAAATTGCTCAAGCACAGAATCTATTGAACCTCCTTGTAGGTCAATCGGTTGCTCCAGAGTTATTGCCAAAACAACGTGTAACCAGTATCACCAATGACAAAACCCTATCTGCGGGTATTCCAAGTGATCTGCTCAACAATCGTCCAGATGTGAAAGCAGCGGAATATCAACTCAGTGCGGCTGGTGCGAATATTGGTGCTGCTAAAGCACGTTTATTCCCATCGATTAGCCTGACGGGTTCTGCTGGTTATGCATCGACTGATTTAAGTGATTTATTTAAATCTGGCGCATTTATTTGGTCTGTAGGTCCAAGTCTAGATATTCCAATTTTTGATTGGGGCACACGTCGTGCAAATATCAAAATTTCTGAAACGGACCAACAAATTGCGTTGTCTGATTATGAGAAATCAATTCAGTCTGCATTCCGTGAAGTGAATGATGCTTTAGCGGTTCGTCAAAATATTGGTGCACGTTTGGCTTCTCAGCGTCGCTTAGTCGATGCTACAAATACAACCTATAAACTGTCGAATGCCCGCTTCCGTGCAGGTATTGATAGCTTCTTAACTGTATTAGATGCTCAGCGTACTTCATACACGGCTGAACAAGGTTTACTCCTGCTTGAACAAGCCAACTTAAATAACCAAGTTGAAGTGTATAAAACCTTAGGTGGCGGTTTAAAAACTAATACCTCACAGCAAATTCAGTATCAGCCATCCAGCTCTGATTTGAAATACAACTCTAAATAAGTATTCATTATCAAAAAAGTCCACCTTGTGTGGGCTTTTTTGATTGCAATTTTCGGTAGGATTTCCTATCTTCAAAGCTCGCTTATTATTTGAATCAACATCATGCTTCTGAGTAATTTAGAAACCGTTCCAGGTCATGAAATTATTAAACAATTTGATGTCGTCTATGGCAGTACCGTTCGAAGTAAACATGTCGGACGTGACTTACTGGCAGGACTCAAAAATATTGTCGGTGGCGAACTCACCGCTTATACAGAATTATTAGAAGAATCACGACAAGAAGCCATGGATCGGATGATTAAAAAAGCACAAGACTTAGGTGCCAATGCCATAGTAGGTATCCGCTTTTCAACCTCAAATATTACCCAAGGCGCATCTGAGCTTTTTGTCTATGGCACCGCCGTGATGGTGAATACTCAATCTACACGTCTTCCAGATCCATTCACACACTAGGCTTGATCTATGGACGGTTTAATTTTTAAGGTCATTGTCTTTTTGGTGTTGTTTGGGCTGGGTTTCGGCTTTGGTCGATACAATGAGCGCAAACATTTTAAAGCATTAGATGCTGACGAAAAACGTCTCGCACATATTTCACTGGATACTCACCGTTTTAAAACAACGACTCAGCCTGGACAAATGGTAAGTAGTAATGTCGTCATTTCTCATGATTACTTTAAATATGTGATCGCTCAAATTCAAAACTTTTTTGGGGGTCGTTTGACCAGCTATGAAAGTATTGTAGAACGTGCTCGTCGTGAAGCCGTGGTTCGACTCAAGCAAGAAGCTGAAAAAATGGGTGCTACCCATATTATGGGATTACGCTTGAGTACCACTGAACTGGGTATGCAAGGTGGGATGGTTGAAGTCTTTGCTTACGGCACAGCAATCAAAAATGAAACGAACTGATCAATTTAAAATGATGATTAAAGATCTTTTCCTTTGATCAGTTACTAACGACTTCACCTATAATCAAGTCTTGATGCGCATCAGCGATAATCGTTTGATGAGTATTGTTCGGATTCGACTTACAGCTTTTAAAAGTTATAGCTTTCAAAAGCTGCAAGACCAGAGTTAAAAGATCATCGCTATTTTGTATCGTTGGTTTTTTAGAAATAGTCGATTTTTAGAAAATGTAATGTGACATTTTTAATCTAATGCATTGCCTGTCGAGTTGAGGAAAGTTACAGTATATTAAAAAAGAAGAATGCTATTCTTTTGATATACATCGTCTACTCAACTCGATCATGCTTAACGAATAGTGCTGAATAAATTTACTTACTTCACTTTCATCTTTCGAATCATACGATAAAGAATTTTTGGGGATAAGCGAGAAATCCAAACGCCTAATTTCTCCTTCTTCCCACCTACGACAATGTATTCATCCCCTTTCAACAATGCATTTACAGTGATCTTGGCAAACTCATCTGCTTCTAAACCATTGGCGGTCGCATCATTGTCATGACCTTGCGGTTTACCCTCGCCATCCAAAGCATTAAATGAAACATTGGTTTTGACAAACCCTGGGAAAACCACCGAAACCCCTAAACCTTGATCAGCCACTTCAGCTCTTAAGCTATTTGCCCACATATGAATCGCTGCTTTAGCTGCTGAATATGAAGCCCGATATTGCGTTCCCAATAATCCCGCCACACTCGATACAAAAACAATGCGACCTGACTTTTGTTCCAAAAAGGTGGGTAAAACCGTCTTGGTTAAAAAGACTTGAGAGAAATAATCCACTTCCATAATGGCGCGTTCAGTCAGCATCGTGGTTTCTGCGATTAAAGCGCGTTGGCTTAAACCTGCATTATTAATGAGCCAATCAATTTTTTGTTTTGCATGACTTACTTGATCATGAGCGGAACGGACTTGAGCCTCGTCTGTAATATCAGCAGCAATTGAAATATGACGTTCTGGATGGCTCAAACTCAGCCGAACGTTTTCTAATTCTTCATAACGACGTGCCGTCAAAACCACCTGAGCCCCTCTTGCGGCACACTCTTGTGCTAATGCCTTACCCAAACCAGATGAAGCACCTGTAATCCATACAACCTTTCCATCCATGATCTTGTTCTCTTTATGAAGTGTGCATGAATTATACTTGAATTAGAAAATTTCCAAAATGATCTGCATAATAAGTTGCCTTGGTTTGGTCACGACTATCGTACTCATCTGCGATTTTATTAATCCGTTTATAGCCTGTTGCCGTAATCATGTTAATCACGCCATTCAGGGTTTTATCCACCACAAAATTGAACTTTAATAATGTTTTAGGATCACGAATAAACTCTGACACACCCAAATCAATCACTTTAACTAAATCTCTCATCAGCTTGGGTAATACATCAAAGTTACCTTGACGAATCGCCTCTAAACTGGCTTGAGACTCCTCACCTAACTGGCGATCTAAGTTGTAATACATTTTGATATTGCCGGGCTCTTCAGCATGAAATTTATTTAAAATATGATTTGCGACAGGTTTTAAACGATCATTACCAAAGAATGAAATCGACCATGGCATGTATTTTTTAAGTGTACTTTCAATCTGATCTAAGGCCTGTTGACCTTCATGAGAACGACCTGTAGAACCGCTCTTCGCTTGTTGTTCTTTCACCAATGTACCAAAGACTTGCTCTAAAACTTGGCAGGACATTTCGGTAAAAACACGACCTAAATCTTTGGCCAAATCTTTTTTCTCACCATGATTTAATTTTTCAGTGATTTCCACCAATTCATTATAGGTATGATCATTGATCTTTAATTGAATTTGATACGACATAGCAACTCCTGTAAGTGTTTTGTTTATTTAGAATCTTTGATTTTAGCGTCTTTCATTTTCGCTTTATGTACTTCGTTATTAATTTAAATTTACTGCCATTAAACTTCCTACTAAAGGATTGATTTAAAACATTTAATCAAAAAACCTGATCAAATATTCAGATCTAATATTTAAATGTTCTGTTCTACTCTGCATCATTAATAGTGGTTTAGCTTTGGCAATTATTCAGCTTTAACACTTGTTGATATTCAACCGTGCTTTGTCTTGAATAGCCTGAGCCCATATTAACAAAGCAAAGAAACAGCCACATTGTCATGCACTTCTTGATTCGTTTTATTTATAGCGCATATTAACCTTTTATTTTCATTGTGTTGATGTCTATTCTTGTAATTGTGACCAAATATATTGGTCGAATACATATTTTCAGACTAAATTCATTTGATCTAAGCTTCGTACATCAAAGAGCGTAAAACATACAAATACATGATTTTAAAATGGCGGGACTAGCTGTTCTTAATGATCAAGATACATTCATGACCAAGATAAATTCCAAGTGATGCATGTTCTTTTGTTGTCTTTCTATTCATCACTTATTCATTACTCGTTCTATTATTTAGCTTTGATCTATGTTTCGTCTTAATTTTATCTATTTTTTGATTGTTGCGTAATCTCTCAACGCAACAACACTGGAATCAACATCCAAGTAAATTATTTTGCTACAATAGATGCAATTTTTTATATCTTTTTGGTCTGTTCTTAATATGACTGATTCAGCGCAAAACATTGCTACGACATACGATCCAACTGAGATCGAAAAAAAATGGTATCAAACTTGGGAAGAGCGTGGTTATTTCAAACCCTCTGAAAAAGGTGAATCATTCTGTATCATGATTCCGCCTCCAAATGTCACGGGTAACTTGCATATGGGGCATGGTTTTAACAATGCCATTATGGATGCCTTAACCCGTTATAACCGTATGTCAGGCAAAAATACACTTTGGCAACCGGGAACTGACCACGCAGGTATTGCAACGCAAATGGTTGTGGAACGCCAATTGGGTGCAGAAGGCGTAAGTCGTCATGATCTTGGTCGTGAAAAGTTCATCGAAAAAGTATGGGAATGGAAAGAACAGTCTGGCGGCAACATTACTCGTCAGATTCGTCGTCTAGGTTCATCTGTAGATTGGTCACGTGAACGCTTCACCATGGATGATGGTTTATCCAATGCAGTGAAAGAAGTCTTTGTTAAGCTTCATGAACAAGGTTTGATCTACCGCGGTAAGCGTTTGGTCAACTGGGATCCAAAATTACAAACTGCCCTTTCTGACCTTGAAGTTGAGTCTGATAAAGAAGAAGCAGGTTCACTTTGGCATTTCAAATATTTCTTTGAAGATAAATCGCTTCGTACCCATGACGGTAAAGATTACATCGTTGTGGCGACCACGCGTCCTGAAACATTACTGGGTGATACAGCTGTTGCTGTTGCGCTGGATGATGAACGCTATGCAGATCTGGTGGGTAAGAACATCATTCTACCGATCACAGGTCGTGCCGTTGCCATTGTTAAAGATGAATATGTCGATAAAGAATTCGGTACAGGCTGTGTAAAAATCACTCCTGCCCATGACTTTAATGACTATGAAGTTGGTAAGCGTTGTGAATTGCCAATCATCAATATCTTTAATAAAAACGCTGAAATGTTGGCTGAGTTTGAATACATTGCCAAAGCGGGCGAAGCGATTTCTAAAACCATCCCTGCGCCTGCTGAATATGTGGGCTTAGAACGTTTTGCAGCACGTAAAAAATTGGTTGAACAAGCTGAAGCTGAAGGCTGGTTAGATCAAATTCAACCGTATACCTTGAAGCCACCACGCGGTGACCGTTCGGGTGTAATCGTTGAACCATTATTGACAGATCAATGGTATGTGAAAATTGCACCATTGGCTGAGCCTGCAATTAAAGCAGTTAAAGATGGCGACATTAAATTTGTGCCTGAACAATACAGCAACATGTACATGGCGTGGATGAATAACATTCAAGACTGGTGTATTTCACGTCAATTGTGGTGGGGTCACCGTATTCCAGCTTGGTACGATGCGGAAGGCAATGTCTATGTCGGTCGTGATGAAGCGGAAGTTCGTGCTAAAAATGGCATTCCTACTGATGTTCAATTGGATCAAGACGAAGATGTATTGGATACATGGTTCTCTTCTGGTCTTTGGACGTTCTCAACTTTAGGTTGGACGGGCGACGAAGCAAAAGACAAAGACAATTATTTCCTCAACACCTTCCACCCAACAGATGTGTTGGTGACGGGTTTTGACATTATCTTCTTCTGGGTTGCCCGCATGATCATGATGACCATGCACTTCATGAAAAATGAAGATGGTACGCCACAAGTGCCGTTCAAAACTGTGTATGTACATGGTCTTGTTCGAGATGGCGAAGGTCAGAAAATGTCGAAATCTAAAGGCAACGTGCTCGATCCTTTAGATTTGATTGATGGTGTGGATCTTGAAACTTTAGTACAAAAACGTACGACAGGTCTCATGAACCCGAAACAAGCATCAAAAATTGAGAAATCGACCCGTAAAGAATTCCCAGAAGGTATTCAATCTTACGGTACAGATGCGGTTCGTTTCACGTTCTGTGCATTGGCGAATACAGGTCGTGACATTAAGTTCGATATGAAACGTGTTGAAGGTTACCGTAACTTTGCCAACAAAATCTGGAACGCAACCCGTTTTGTGATGATGAACTGCGAAGAGCAAGTGATTGGTCAAGAGGTTCGTCAAGATCTTTGGGAATTGCCTGAACAGTGGATCGTGAGCCGTCTGCAAAAAGCAGAAGCTGCGGTACATCAAGCGTTTGCGACGTATCGTTTAGACTTGGCTGCACAAGCGATTTACGAGTTTATCTGGAATGAATACTGTGATTGGTATGTCGAGCTAACCAAACCTGTACTGAATGATGAAAATATTTCGGTAGAGCGTAAAGCAGAAATTCGTCGTGTGTTACTTGCGGTGATGGAAGCCTCTTTACGTCTTGCGCATCCAATCATGCCGTACTTGACCGAAGAAATTTGGCAAACGCTTGCACCGAAACTGAATATTTCGGGCGAAACCATTATGTTGGCGCAATACCCTGTTGCTGACCAAGCCTTGATTAATGATCAAGCTGAAGCAGACATGCAGTGGTTACAAGGTTTGATTGGTGCGGTTCGTAATATCCGCGGTGAAATGGGCTTAGGTAATGCACGTTTATTGCCTGTGCTACTTCAAAACACCACTGATGCTGAAAAAGCGCAGATTGCCCGTATTGAACCTTTGTTTAGAGCTTTGGCTAAAGTTGAAAGCATTACGTTCTTAACTGATGCTGAGCAACCGCCATTGTCTTCTTCATCTGTTGTCGGTCATGTGTCTGTATTCGTACCGATGAAAGGTTTGATTGATCCGAAAGCAGAGTTGGGTCGTTTACAGAAAGACTTCGATAAAGTTCAAAAGCAGCATGACCAAATTGCAGGCAAACTTTCAAATGAAGGTTTTGTGGCAAAAGCCCCTGCTGCTGTAGTTGAAGGTGAAAAATTGAAATTGGCTGAGTTTGCTGATCAGCTCGTGAAAATTAAAGCGAATATGGATCAGATTGCAGCGCTTTAAGGCTGTAGTTTGATTAAAAGAATCCCCTCAATTGAGGGGATTTTTGTTTATAATTTCAAAAAATTAGATAAAGAATATTATGCCAAAATACAATCTTGAGAAAATTATTCAGCAATTACAAAATTCGCCTGCTATTAAAGCTATACAAGCGATAGAAAATTCACCTGCCATTAAAGCTATGCAAGCGATGGAAAATTCACCTGCCATTAAAGCTATGCAAGCGATGGAAAACTCTTCTACCATGAAAGCTATTCGAGCGATGGAAAATTCTCCTACCATAAAAGCTATGCTAGCGATGGAAAACTCTTCTACCATGAAAGCTATTCGAGCGATGGAAAACTCTTCTACCATGAAAGCTATGCTAGCGATGGAAAACTCTTCTACCATGAAAGCTATTCGAGCGATGGAAAATTCTCCTGCCATAAAAGCTATGCTAGCGATGGAAAATTCTCCTGCTATGAAAGCAATGAAGGACTACAAGACAACAAATAGCTTAAAAAAACTTCGAGAAAATCCTTTGTTTAACAATTTTTTAGTTTTTGATCAAAATACTACTGGGAAATCCTTACATGAACAGATGATTGAATACTTTTCATCTCAAGCCACATTGCAGGACTCAGATTCAACTATTCCATTCCCACCATCAAATACAGAATATATAGCTCACAACTCAACCATTACAGATGAAGAAGAAAATTCGTCGTCTATGATCCTATGTATTCTGTTTAGTTTTTTTATTAGCTTCAGCTCAAATCAAGCATTTAACAAACTATCAACAGGTGTTACTTTGGACTTAGGTCTTGCTTTTATATTTGAGTATGCTTTAAAACCTATTGTAGATGAAGCTATCAAAAATACTGCGGGACAAGATGAATGTGATCTTAAAACTTCAACTGATTTTTCCAACCAAGAAACCCTAAATACATTTCTTTCAAACAAAAGAGTTATTACAAATACTTTGGATTTCCTTGAACTCCCAAAAAAGAAAAGCTCAATTATTGAAAACTTGCCACCCGGTACTTTACTAACGGTTATACCTGACAAAACTATTCCTAAATCCTGGCTAAAGGTTAAAATTACTTTAGATCAAAGTGAAGTTGAGGGTTACGTTTTAAGACGTTATACATCACCTATTAAATAACCCTCACCCCCGACCCTCTCCCATAGGGAGAGGGAGTAAAACTTTTTGAATTCCACTGTTGTTTGATGCTCAATGAATGTTCCCTCTCCTTTTAGGAGATGAGTATCCTCAGAATATATTCTGAGTGCGCAAGGGAGAGGTGTTTTTCAATTCATCACATACACGCCACAAATCCTCCAAAACTACATCCGTCCGACTCAAAACGTCATGATTCCAATACCGCACCACTTTTAAATCCAAAGCCTCTTAAAACTTAGTTCGTTCAACATCATATTCTTGTCCCTCATCTGATCCATGCTGACTACCATCCAACTCAATCACCAAGCCAATGTCATGACAGTAAAAATCCACAATAAAAGAGTGAAGGACATGTTGACGACGAAATTTTAAATTCATAAATCGTTTAGCACGTAAAATTTGCCACATCAAATGTTCTGCATCAGTCGCATTACTCCGTAAAGATTTTGCGAATGCTAATAATTTGGGATCTATTTTCATTTCTTATTCTCTTTTAATTTACCCAATATCTTTCACACTCAGACTATATTCTGAGGATGCTCATCCCCGTTAAAGGATAGGAATTTTTATTATTCAATGAAAATACGATCAAATCAGTTATGAATTCCTCTTATACAAAATGTTAAACCTATCCATGATTCATTCATTGTTCTACACAAGCACTACAGTTGACTAAACAAACTTAACGCGGCATGACCAATTTCCAGCAGCAACTTCAGTAAAATCAACGCTATCAAAACACATCTCTTTAAAACGCTGGATCACCTTATGAAAAAAATGGCCTTAATCGCTCTATGTACATTTATGTCTGTGCCTGTCTTTGCAAATAACGTGAACTGCACTGGAAACATCAGCAACAAAACCATCCATGGTAATGTCAATGTGAGCAATCAATGTAGCTTGATCAATGTCAAAGTCGATGGCAATGTCAGCGTTCAAAACAACGCTATATTGACCCTTAAAAACAGTCAAGTCAGAGGTAATCTAGAGTCTAAGGGTTCATTTACTAAAGTCACAGCGATTAACAATACCATCGATGGCAATATTCAATTATCTAGAGGCAAAGTGGTGACCTTAAACCAGAACAATGTCGATGGTAATGTTCAACTGAGAAACAACCGTTCAAGCGTTGTTGTGAAAATGAATAATATCGATGGCAATTTGCAATGTGAAAACAATCAAGGTCGCCCTGTATCAATCAAAAATAGTGTGAATGGCAACGTTCAAGGTCAATGTCGCTAATATTGAATTCAAATAATATCACTCAAATTTAATTTTTAAAGATTCAAATAAATGCACTTATTCTTTGAATCAGAATAAGTGCATTTCAATATTCCTTGATGTATCCGATCCAGTATTTATAACGCCATTTGCGCCAATAACTGTTCTAATCCTTTCTGCTTCGCTATATAGCTCAGTCGTTCTTTTTCCCATTTTAATTGTTCCTTAAGATCGACCACATCTCGATCAATCACTTTATACACATCTTTAATCTGCATATTTTTAGCTTTGGGTTGATCACTCCAATGCAAAGCATCGGTGATCTCATCATGTTGACTGGCTAACTTTTGGCTTTGCGCTTCCAACACCATTTTATAAAATTTAAGATGCTCGTCTGTTAATGCTTTAGCACTAATCCCTTTATTGGTTTCGAGCTGTAATTGTAGCTTTAACAAATAAAATAAATCTTGCTGTTCATACGCTTGGCTAACGACTTGAAACAATTCGGTCTTTTCTTGTTTTTTAATTTCATCAGGCTCACGATCTGGATGAATCATGGCTGTGATTTTTAAATACACCACTTTGAGTGATTGCTCAGCTTGTTTCTCCGCTTGTTCACGCTTTAGCGCTAAACGTTTGCGCTGATGTTCTTCACGTTGCTGTTGATACTTTTCCCCACTCCATTGCTCATCGTTCCATTCAATATTTAGACTAGACTGGTTTTGACTAGACTGGCTTCGACTAAACTGGCTTTGACGAGATTGGTTTTGACTAAATTTGTGATGATTCGTGTAGTTTAGCGTAGCTTCATTTTGACTTTCTTCGATTTGTTCTGCTTCATCTAGCCCTGTTCCATCAACATCTTCAAATTGTGATGTTTGTTCTGAAAAGTACTGTGGCAATTCAGAGACTGCTTTTTTCTTCTTTTTATTCTGGCTGTGAGCCATATGCTGAACATAAAAATCGGTGATTTCAGTGACTAAATCCATTTGTGACGTCTTTAAATTTTTGGATTTTTTTAAGGTTTGCGTAAGCTTCATTAACTTACTATCTATTTGCAGGGTATCTGCTTTAGAAAACGCTGGACTTTGTAAGTGCTGCCAAAGCACCTGCATTTGCTCAAACCATATCGCATGCAGATCGGCATAAAGTGGGACGAGTTTTTGATAAATATAACTTTGAATATCTTGCTGCGCATTTTGCCAAAGCAACAGGTCTTGTTTTTGCTGTTCAATCTTTTCAATCAGTCTATTCAGCTTTTTGTATTGTGGCGAAAGCTCACTTAATGGCTGTTGTGTATGTTTTAAATCGAAAGACATAAGAAAAAGAACAAGCAAAAACAAAATTATACCTGAGTTTAATCATTATTTTGCTGTCCCATTTGTATGACTGAAATATACAAGACTCAGATGTTCATGATTCAAATGTTTATGATTTAAATCTTTATGATTCAGAACAAGATCAGCAAAATACTCTCTATAAAATTGAATTCAATTGATTGAGCGGAAAAATGCATCCTGAATCATGTTTATTTAGATTAAAAGGATTATTAGAACATCAGATAAGATCAAATTTAAAGATCCAAAATGTGACTCATCTGACATAAAGATTCAGATCATTGCCATTATGATCAACCCCAAAATACTATTTCATATTGTTGTTGGAATAAAACAATAAATCATCAGGGATTCAACAATGAAAAAAATGAAAATAGCACTTGGACTGAGTGTTTTATGTCTGTCTGCTTTTGTTCAAGCCCAGCAAACTGTCTGTGTCTTTGATCCAGTAGGTAAGGCTGGAGATGCATTTGCGCTCGCCAAAGACTATGCACTAGAGTCCAAAAAATGGGGCGCGGACATTACGCTTCGCGCCTATGTCGATGAACGGATCGCAGCAGAAGACTTAAAAGCGGGCCAATGTGATGGTGCAATTATCAGTGGATTACGCGGCCGTCAATTTAATAAATTTACTGGTTCTTTAGACGCAATTGGCGCATTGACCGATTTAAAAACTGCAATTACGGCATATCAATTATTGTCTAAACCGCAAATGGCAAAAAGCATGATCAGTGGTCAATATGAAATTGCAGGCTTAGGTACGATTGGTCCTGCTTATTTATTTGTCACAGACCGTAAAATTGATACGCTGGCAAAAGCTGCTGGTAAAAAAATCGGTGTTTTCAAGTACGATGAATCACAAGTTAAATTGGTTCAACAAGTCGGTGGTCAAGCCGTTTCAGTCGATGTAACAAATGCTGGAACCAAGTTCAATAACCACGAGGTCGATATTTTACCTGCGCCGATTGTGGCTTATAAACCTTTTGAAATGCATCGCGGACTGGGTGAAAAAGGCGGTATTGTTAAATTCCCACTGACTCAGGTTTCCGCTAATTTCATTATTCGACGTGACAAATTCCCTGCAGATTTTGGTCAAAAATCTCGTGATTGGGTATCAAGTCAACTGGGTCGAACTGCGGCGATTGTGAGTAATTATGAAAAAGCTGTACCTGCGAAATACTGGATGATTATTCCAGAAAGTGAAAAAGCAGGCTATGAAAAGATGATGCGTGAATCTCGTATTCAACTCACAAAAGCGGGTATTTATGATCCGAAAATGATGGGTTTTTTGAAGAAAGTACGCTGTAAACAAAATGCGAACCGTTCAGAATGTTCTTTAAACGATGAATAATTGTTGAGCAGTATAAGTCCCGCGATCGATTGTGGTCGCGGACTTTTATTTCAATAAGGATGCTTAGCAATTATCTCTTTTTGGGACTATGATACGATTCGATTACGGCCCTGCTCTTTAGCCAAATACAAACACTTATCTGCACGTAGAACTGTATCATTGGCTTTTAGATCATGCTCACTCGCTACGCTAATTCCAATACTGATGGTGAGTGGATGGTTTTCAATAATCGTGCTTCGCTCTACACTTTGACGAATTTTTTCAGCCACCAAAGTCGCACCGTCGAGAGTGGTACTCGGTAAAATAACAATGAACTCTTCCCCACCCAAACGCGCAACAAAATCTGTCTGACGAATACTTTCAGTCAAGATTTGAGCAACTCTTTTTAAGACATGATCTCCCATCTCATGACCATAGTTATCGTTCACTTTCTTGAAATAATCAATATCTATCATCATGACGGTATAAAGCTGTTGATTACGTTTTAATTGCTTAAACAAGTATTCAACATATTCAGAAAATTTTCTTCGGTTATGTAAGCCCGTTAAAAAATCGAAGTGACTCAGTTTTTCTAGCTCTTCATTGGCCACTTCAAGATCATAAGTCCGTGCTTGAACTTTTTCTTCTAAGTTCAAATTGGATTCAATCAATTGTTTTTTCTGTAACAGTAAAGTGTCGGTCATGCTTTTTAAAGATTGAGAAAGCCCTCGTATTTCACGGATACTGGTTTTCTGTTCGAAATTGACGTCTGTCTTACCTTTTTGTACTGCATACGCAGCTTTTGCCAAATCTTCAATGGGTGTACTAAATCGGTTTGACAAGCGATAAGCAATAATAAATAAAATAATACTAAATAGAATCCCTAAACCAAGCATCTTTCTTTGCATCTCTTTGACTTCCAAGAGCGCAATTTCAATCGGTTGACGCATAATCACATGCCAACCTAAGTTCATTTTTGTTGTTGAAAGTACAGGACTATCCACCGTCAGATATTTTCTATGCTCATCCCAGTCATCTACAAAAAACTCTGTCCTGTTTTCATCATAAAGTGGCGGAGTGATTTTCCCAATTCTATTCAAGGGATATAGGATCTCTCCATCAGCATTCACAATAAAGACTTCAACACCATAATTCTTCGCATTTTCCGTCAATGAGCTTTGCATAACATTTTTTGCCCAACTCCAATCTGCATGCGCTGCTAAAACACCTTTGACTTGATTGGTTTTGGGATCATAAATAGGGGTAGAAAAATCAATAATTCTTAAAGGTACACTGGGATCGATAGATTTAATTTTTCCTGCCAATAATGTTGCATTGCGCACATCGCCCAAGTACGTTTGCTTTAATCCTTCTTTAAACCAGGCTCGTTCTGAAACATCAACATTTAACAATATTTGATCTGCAGCGACTTCTACTCTACCCGTCGGACTTGCAATTCCTAACCAAGCAAAATATTGGTACGCTCTTTTTACCTGATTTAATTGCTGTAGTACACGAGGATCATCAAAATTTGCTTCAACCAAAAATGGTGACTGACTCAGCAATACAATTTCACGTTCACGTTCATTCAATGAATTCGCAATGGTATTACTTATACTTTTTGCAGCAATATATAAACTCTGACCACCGGCTTGGGTCATTTGAGACGAAGCCACTTTCTCAATAAAAAAACTGATGCAAATGATCAAAATGAAAGAAATACCACTGAATAAGATCAATAGTCGATTTCGAAACATATCTAATCGAAAAGATTTCCTCACTTCTACCTCAACTAATATGTAATCAATGAGTATTTATAATTTTTAAATATAAAAGTATCGTAAATACTTTATGGTAGTTGTTATTCCAAGTTCCGTAAATAAATAATTTAATTCAATAAATTTAATTTTTGCTGAAAATTAAAACTGAGTCACACTTATACTCAAAAAGGATTAAATTTACAAATAAAAATAGGCACAACGAGGCGCCTATTTTATATTTTCTCTTATCAGCTTTATTCTTAAATCTAAACTTAAAGAATGCTCACCACCACTTTTCCGACATGCTCGCCTTTATCCATTTCTGCATGCGCTGCTTGGATTTGATCAAATTCGAAGGTTTTATAGATCATCGGTAGACATTCACCTTTTGCCCATAGAGGTGCAACGGTATGTTTTAAGCCTTGTGTAATTTCAGCTTTTTCTTCAGTATTACGTGCACGCATAGTCGAACCCGTAATGGTTAATCGCTTCATCATAATTTGACCCAGCTTAACTTCTTTGGCTTTTGCCCCTCCCAAGAAAGCGATATAGACCAAACGTCCATCACGACGGAGTAAATTTAAATTTTGCGCGAGATAAGGTGCACCCACGATATCTAAAATGACATCAACACCCGCATTTTGATTGGCATCATTAATGACCTGCTCAAAATCTTGCGTCTTATAATTAATCGCTGTGGTTAAATGAGAAATGGCCTGAACTTTTTCATCTGAACCAACGGTTGCGAAGGTTTTGATTCCCAATGATTTGCACAGCATTAACGCTGTCGTACCAATACCACTGGTTCCACCGTGTACGAGTACTGTTTCTCCAGCTTTAGCTCGACCCATTTGGAACACATTTGCCCATACCGTATAAAAAGTTTCAGGAATCGCAGCAGCTTGAATAAAACTCACACCTTCTGGAATCGTTAACGTTTGGCTTTCAGGCACCACGCAATATTCTGCATATCCACCACCATTGGTCAGACCACAGACTTTATCTCCAACTTGAAATTCAGTAACCTCTGCACCCACAGCTTCTACGACACCTGCGACCTCTAAACCCGGTACTGGCGTAACGCCCTTAGGCATTGGATACAAACCTTGACGTTGCAAAATATCTGGACGGTTTAAGCCAAAAGCATAAACTTTTACCAAGACTTCATTCTTCGCTGGATGAGGAATTGCCACTGTTTCATAGGCAAGTTTTTCAACGCCACCCGGTTCTGTAATGATGATCTGTTGCATATTTTGCGTCATTGATATACTTCCCTTTTATCTTAAATTTCGACATTGCTTTATATATTTGAACATAGATAAACACTGGAACAAAGACAAGTCAAATTGATCTTTTACACCGCTCTCAATCAAATTCAAACGTAATACTAATACAATTTAAACCGCATCTCTTTATGCCTACATACAAATTTGAATTCGGATGGGCTTGATATCTCAAAAATTTAATCAAATATTGTCAGCCAAAGTTTTTCTTAAAAAATGGCTCGCGAAAGTTAAATAAGCATGAGTGAACATTCAAATAATTCTCAAGCATCAAATTTAATGATTAAAAAATAATCAAATCGTTGAACACCATAAATACTCAGAAAGCTTATTTTGCAAAGGTGCTTGATTGCTTAAGACGATAAAAAAATAAAACCATTCATCAGCCCACAGAGAATCAACGATATGAGTACTTTCGTAATAAGAATTAAACTTAAGCGTGCTTTTAATAATGCATACACTTAGATGAATATTACACAATAATTAAATTTTAAATAATTCATAAATATTTAATATGTAAGTAAATCTTTAGTTTATGACAAAGCAACAGAAGTGTAATTTTCAATCTATACATTACTGGCGTTTAGGGCACTTAACTAGAGATCAATACAACAATGAAACTGAATACTTTAACCACTGCAATTTTACTGATATTAACGTTAACCGCTTGTTCCGACGACGATGATACAGGTTCACCGTCTAACGAAACTCCAACATCGCCGATAAGCCCTGAAACACCCACTTCACCTTTAGATCCAGAACCCCCTCTCAACTTACCTGAAGAGCCCAATACACCTACGCCAGAACCTGAGCCTGAGGTGCCTACTGTTGAAGTTCCTGTTCCAAAGGTCTATTTGGATGAAGACTTTAAAAATTTAACAGCACTTCCTGAAGCATGGACGCTGTCTGCAAAAAGTGTCGGAGAGGCTTATATTAAAGATGGTCATTTATTTATAGATGGTCTTAAACATAACACCACGATGACCACATTAATGCTTGCGCCTAAATATGAAAATTTACGTAACTATCGCATTGATATTGAGTTTACCCATGTAAAAAGTAACAATACTGGTCGTTGGAGTAGTATTGTGCATCGTGCTGCATCAAATCCTGCAATTATCCCATATTACCAGTTTGCAATACGTACAGATGCGACTGCTTCAAACGGTTTAGAGCTCGCTTACCGGGAAGCAAACGACACATGGAATGTTCTGAGCAAAACAGGTCATACCCATAAAATTGATCCAACCAAGACCCATAAAGCTTCTGTAGTGGTTCACGGCAATCGTATACATCATTATTTAGATGACAAACTCGTCCTAGATACCACGCTGCATCAAAATTTAGAACAAGGTGGGATTGGTTTATCGACCGCAGGTCTATTAATGCGGGTTGATTCTATAAAAATTAGCGAACAACTTGATCCATTACCTGACACCAATAAAGTGACAGCGTTAATTGATCATCAATTGCCTGTGTCAATGGCACCTACTTTGGCTCAGCCAGTGCCAACTTCGGGGATTGCATCAACATCAGCAACCCACGTTGCCTATATACTCGATGAACAATTAAATTTACTGAATGCTGAAAATAAAAAAGTCATGCATTTACGTGATTATTTATCGAACACTGAGCGTCGAAGCATTCCTTTACTCAATATTCAATCGACCAAGACCATCGACAGTTTAAAAGCACTTGGTCCAAGTTATGATTTGAGTGACATCACCCTCGTTTCAGACCAACCTGAATTGTTACGTACCGCGCGTATTGCAATTCCAACATTACGCACCGCCCTCAACTATTCACAACATTCAGGCTTTACATCGTCGAATAGAGATATTATGACGATTGTGCACAATACCAACTCATCATTGTCTAAAATCGTGATTCTTCCACCACAATTGGTCACCCGAGATGTGGTCAGTCATTTCCAACGTTTACTCATTACTCCTTGGGCAGGTTCAAATACAACAGACCCAGTGAAGGCGGCTCAAATATTAACCACAGGTGTAAATGGTATCTATGCATCACAGCCTGACGTCTTCATGAACATTATGAAGAATATGGCGCCAAATACACTTTTGCGTAAACCGCTGATTACAGGTCACCGTGGTATTCCGGGCGAATTAGATGAAAATACGCTTGAAGGTGCCATTAGAGCCATTGAAGTTGGTGCAGATGCCGTCGAAAGTGATATTTACCTGACGACAGATGGTCATATTGTGGTGATGCATGATGGTACTTTAAAACGTACCACAGGTGATAATCGAAAAATTGAGGATTTGACTTTAGCAGAGGTTCGACAACTCAGAACTATTCCTGGCGGTTTTAAAGTACCCACTTTAGAAGAGTTATTGATTGCCGTTAAAGCGCACCCTAAAGTCATGAATTTTATTGAGATCAAAAGTTCAAAACCTGAAATTGTTCCAGCGCTCAAACGACTTCTTGATCAGCATGATGTCTATGATCAAAGCATTGTAATCAGTTTCGATGCCGCACAAGTTCTACATATGAAAAATGTATTGCCTGGCGTATCAACAGGATTCCTCACCAGTACACCACAGACACCAAACAATCTTGAAAATACGCGCACTATCTTGGCTGCAACACAAAAATACTCTTCCACCTTTAATCCATCATTTACTGGTTTGAATAAAGAGTTGATGGGTATGGCAAGTCAACGCGGCGTAACGTTCTGGCCTTGGACATTCCGTTTAAATAAAGATGATTTTAATCGAATGTATGTACAAGGCACACATGGTTTAACCACAGATTATGCCCGTGATGCTGCAGACTTTGTGGTGAAATTGGATGTGCCACCTGCAGTCAATGCTACTGTAGGTAAAGCGCTTGAAATTTCAGGTTCGACTTTAACTCAAGTCGGTGCTAAAACAGGTTATACATTCAAAGAAATGATAGTGCTACCACAATCTGCGAAATACACTCAAAATGGTCAAGCTGTTACATTTACTGAAAAAGGTACAGCGTATGTGATGCCTAAATTTAACTATACCATTGCACCAAATCATACTTATACACTTTATGCACCACCTGTAAAAGTAACCATCCAATAATCTACAGATAACGCATTGAGTTATATCCTCCAGTTAAGTTCGCTTGGCTGGAGGTCTTCTTTTTCTCATTGATATTTTTATACTCTTTTTCAGGATATATCTTAAAAAATATAAATGGTGAAAAAGTCATCGAGATCTTATTAGTCCCTCTAAAAAATCAATATGAGTTTTCATTTAATACAAAACTAATAATACAAAACTAACTTATTCATATTTTTTATATTTAACTTTAATAATAGATCTCTTTCATAAATCAGAAAAGTTGATTGAGCGTTATATAAAAAAAACTTATCCATCTGGAAGAAGCTTAGGATGAGGGAATACTGATTGTGATTTTGGTGTATAAAAATGACTGATATAAAACGTCTTTAAATAACTTCATAAACCGAAATACTTTATATTCACAAAAATTTCTTCCAATAGCACTCAGACTTCAACAACGCCTTTTACCGAATTAAACATAACTCTTTAGCTTAACTTTTTACTGAAAACACAGGGTAAATTGGCTCATTTATTGCTAACTTTAGAGCTTAATAATGAATATCAAGAGAAAAGTGCGCATGCAATTTAAAACTATTTTTTCAGCAGTCCTCATGAGCAGTACTTTTATACTCAGTGCATGTAATAACAATAATGCTGATGATTCCGAAAAAAATAAAGCGTCTGAACCCACTGTCGCTTTACAGCCCATCATTATTCAAGGTGCATTGCCCATAGAAACTGAAAGTCTCGCTGCAAAACTCGATAACACCACCACTGAAACAATTGGCGGTTGGAAGTTTTGGAAAGGCACATATCAAGGCTATCCTGTCATCATTTCTAAAACACGTATGGGGATATCTAACTCCGCTGCAGCTACTGCGATAGCAATTCAACAATACGATCCGATTGCAATTATTAACCAAGGAACCTCAGGTGGTCATGATCCGAAGTTAAAGGTTTATGACATCGTATTAGGCAAATACACCACCAATATTGGCGCTTTTAAAACACCTTTTCGCGAGTTAGGTCAAGGCTCGAATACTTTAGAGTGGAATGAGGCATTTGATGTCTTACCTGATGATGAATCTGATCCAGAGCCCATTGCTATTCGAAAATTTGAAGGTGATCTTGAACTCATGAATGCTTCACGTAAAGCCAAAGTCAATTATAAACTTGGACAAGTCGTTGAAGGCACCATTGGTTCTGCGGATACTTGGAACAGTGAACTTGATCGTATTGCTTTTCTGCACAAAACCTATGGCACCTCTGTTGAGGAAATGGAAGCCGCTTCTGTTGCGCAAATTGCCAAGCAATTTAATGTACCCTTCTTAGCTATTCGAGTACTTTCTAATAATATTACCAATAATGGTGCTTATGATCCCAAAACTGGTGAAGCCTGCCAAGAGTTTGTTTTAGATGTTGTGGTTGAATATATGAAGAGTAAACAGCCTCTTAACTAAACAAATCAGATTTCCTTAGTCTCTTCATTTAAAATTGAATTATTTCCTATGCTATTCGTACTTAAGCTCGAATAGCACAGGGATATAAGCGCTTATTTTTCCCAACGCTGCACTCCAATAACTTGAATCTTTGATCTAATTAAGGGTTGATGCTACCTACAAATTTCATTAAAAAATTACGGACTAAAGGTAAAAAAATCATAATCAATGGAAATGCAATAAGCCATGAAATACTCCAGCTCTTGAGCCAAAGTGGAAAGAATCCTTCTACAAATCCTTTATTCATCAGCATATTAAAAAAAGAAATTGAAGCACTCATTAAGCCTGAGAGAATCAGTGGCATCAGCCACATCATATGTTTAGGGTGAATTTTTGGAAGAGAGTTTGACATTAAATACCTTTAATCGATCGAGGATAATAATTAGATTTGTGATGGCGCAGATTTTTTCAATGTTTGAATAAATTGAATAAACTGCGGTAAAAATTCTTTAAAGATGGTCACGTCTTTATTAAGCAATAACACCTCCCCAAACAATTTCAACCCAATTGCCAAAGCTTTGGTGGATTCTTCATCGACCAATTCGGTTTTTTGCAAATGTGCTAAAACTTTAAAAAGATCATCGTGGTTATATGCAGTAAATTCGAGTGCCTCTGTATAAGTCGATGGATTACCTTTGGCATCGGCAATGTGTTCTACGCTAATTTTATATTCATGCTGTTTCATTTCTCTCCCCCTACATACGAGCAATATTGACAGCTGCTTGGTCAATCTGTTCGGCAAGTTCACGCACTTGTTCAGGACTCAGTTCTGTTTGCAGTTTGAGTCGAAGTGATGATTTCAGATTTTCCATCGCACGTTTAATGTCGATAAATTCTGTTTGCGTATGGATTCTTCGGCGGGTTTCAAAGCGTGTATGAATGTGCTCGATTTGATCTGCTTTTTCTATAAGATACTGCATACCTTTTTCAGTAATACTGTATTGTTTACGATCATCTACCTTCAATTTAAATTCTATATATTGCTGTTGTTCTAGCGAGTCGATATTCGGACAAATCGTGCCTGTGCTGGGTTTGTAATCACTACCCACAAATGTAGAGATGCTTTTTATCACGTCATAGCTGTACTTTGGTGATTCTGCAATAAAGTGCAGTACCAACAGTTTCATTTCGCCTGCTTCGAAGAGGCGTTTGCGTGGTGTTGGTGTGCTGTCTAGGATAGGGATAGATTCGGGAGTTTGCATAGATAAGATATATCTTAAATATAATTAAGATATATCTTATTAGATTTTTGCAAAAATAGAAACTCTTCAGGATAATTATCTTATTTCATCAAATTCAAGACTATAATAATCCAAATTTTTTTTAGCTTTCCATACATCTAAAGATCCTGTCTTGATTGCATGGGTTCCATATATATCCTCTTTTTTCGATATACAATTTAGCCCTAACAAGCAATTATTAATTGCACTAGAGCTTAATTTCATAAAATAGAGGACTTTAGGATTAATACTCAATTTAGCAAGCTTCATAGCCAAAAATAATCTTTCTGCTTCATCTTCAATTTTATAAAGATCAATTGTACAGTTGCCTTTCGAATCAATTTTCACAAATGAATGAGTTTTTAATTTCTCTATAATTTTATTATCATTTATCGATTTTAAATCAGGAATCGTTACTCGATCAGCTTGCTCTAATCTCAAAATAACTCGATATTCCTGCTCGTAAATCCATTCATCACTTTTTTGTAAAAATACCTCATACAGAATCCTATCTGCTCCTTCAGCAGCTATATTCGAATAATCATAATCGAATTTGTCATTTCTATATCTCATCCCCTTTCTATAACATACAGGTTTTGGTACTCCATTAAATAATGACCATTCTTCCCCCATCGTAGAGCTGATATAAGATGTTGCTTTAAAAAGGTTCTCAAAGATAGAACGATCTTTAAAATACGATACACCTGCAACCATTCCTTTATGTTCATTCGCATAATGAGCCCACATTAATAAATTTTCTTTATTTTCTGAAAAACTTATTACACCGACATTATTCATTCGTAGTTGTACATATTTTGAATAAGAAATTCTACCAAATTCTGGATCCCATGATTCCGAATCATCAAAATTTCCAACTAACTCATCTAAACTTTTTTCACAAAATGCAGCTTCAAAAGGATCATTTAAAGCACTGAGTTGAGATAACCGAATGAATCCCTCCTCAAAGAAATTACGTGGCTGACTCATATACTTAAATAATTGCTTCAAAAGATCCCCCAGTGAAATTATCAAAATTTTCAGTAACGAATATAAATAAAAAACCCACTTTACAGTGGGTTTTTTAAATCAATCCAATCTATTACAGACGGACCAATTCCACAATTTTATCAGCAAGCTCTTCAACCGTATCTTGCGTAAAGGTAACATCTGTCCCTTCAGCTACAGTTGTAATTACTGCTATGCCTGTTTCACGAAGTAATGCCACTTCAGCAGCGTCTAAACCCGCTTTTGCAATCGCAACAATACCTTGCTGAAGCAATAAGCTTTCAAGTGCTTGTGCATTTTGCAACGCTTTGCTTGGCACTGTAATTGACGCAGGTTTTTGACCCAAACGTGCTGCACGGTCTTCTGCTGCAACAGGATTGCTGTGCGCTGACCATTCAACAGACTCTTCCACCATACCCGCACCAATCGTTACGTTATTCAAACGATCAATGAAGATAAATGAACCTGTATAACGGCTGTCTTGATAACGGTCAAATACCACTGGTGCATCAAATTCAACAGTCACATTGGCAATCGCATTCAATTCAAGATTTTCAACTTGAACTTTTTCCAAAGTATTCACATTGGTACGAAAGTTAATCGCCGTGACTTTTGCAGGAACAGTTTGTGTACCAATCTTAATGTTATATAACTTACCCAAAACCAAGGGTTGGTCTGCCATCCACACCACAGTCGCATTCACAGAACGTGAAATTAAAGGTAGCGCTTGATCAGCACGAATAAGAACGTTACCACGAGAAATATCAATTTCATCGTTTAACGTTAATGTCACCGCTTGACCTGCAACAGCAGATTCAAGGTTGCCATCATAAGTCACAATTTCTTTTACAGTTGAAGACTTACCAGACGGTAAAGCCGTCAGTTTATCGCCAACTTTAACATCACCCAAAGCGATCGTTCCGCAGAAGCCACGGAAATCAAGATTTGGACGGTTGACATATTGCACAGGGAAACGGAAATCTGCATCGCCTGAAACACGCGAAATTTCAACAGACTCTAAAGAACCCATCAAAGTTTCACCGGTGTACCACGGCGTATTGACAGACTTGTTTACCACGTTATCGCCATTCAATGCAGAAATTGGCGTAAAGATAATATTCGATGGTTTACGACCATCCAATTGCGCAACAAAACCTGCATATTCAGTCTTAATCTCATTAAAACGAGCTTCAGAGAATTCAACCAAGTCCATTTTGTTGATCGCAACAATAATGTTCTTAATACCCAGTAGGCTGGCAATAAAAGTATGACGTCGAGTCTGTGTTTGTACACCATAACGCGCATCAATCAAGATGATTGCAAGATCACAAGTTGATGCACCAGTCGCCATATTACGTGTGTATTGTTCATGGCCCGGAGTATCGGCGATGATAAACTTACGTTTTTCTGTCGAGAAATAACGATAAGCCACATCAATGGTAATACCCTGCTCACGTTCTGCTTGCAAACCATCCACAAGAAGCGCTAAGTCAGGTGCATCACCCGTCGTACCGACTTTTTTCGAGTCACGCGTTACAGCTTGCAATTGATCTTCATAGATCAATTTTGAATCATAAAGTAAACGACCAATAAGGGTTGATTTACCATCATCGACATTACCGCAGGTCAAAAAACGTAATAAGTCTTTATTTTCATGTTGTTTCAAATAGCCCAATATATCTTGGCTAATCAATTCTGATTGATGAGACATGCTCACAGCTCCACAAATTCTTTAGAAATCGTTCTTAATCCACCTTAATCCTCCTTCAGTAAAGAAGGACTTTCTATTCCCCCTCTTTAACAAAGAGGAATCAGAAGCAGATTATTAGAAGTAACCTTCTTGCTTTTTCTTTTCCATCGAGCCCGCTTCATCATGGTCAATCATACGACCTTGACGTTCTGAGCTGGTCGCCAAGAGCATTTCTTGGATGATTTCAGGCAAAGTGTCAGCAGTAGATTCAACTGCTCCAGTTAATGGATAACAACCTAAAGTACGGAAACGAACCGATTTCATTTGTGGAACTTCGCCTTCTTTCAACGGCATACGTTCATCATCCACCATAATCAATGTGCCACTACGTTCAACCACAGGACGTTCTGCCGCAAGATAGAGTGGAACCAATGGAATGCTTTCTAAGTAGATATATTGCCAGATATCCAGTTCTGTCCAATTTGATAATGGGAAAACACGAATACTTTCGCCTTTATTCACTTTACCGTTATACAAATTCCAAAGCTCAGGACGTTGGTTTTTCGGATCCCAACGATGTTTGGTATCACGGAATGAATAAACACGTTCTTTAGCCCGTGATTTTTCTTCATCACGACGCGCACCACCAAAAGCCGCATCAAAACCATATTTGTCTAAAGCTTGCTTTAGACCTTGGGTTTTCATGATATCTGTATATTTAGAACTACCATGATCGAATGGATTGATGCCTGCATCTTTCCCTTCTTTATTTTGATGGACAATCAAGTCAAAGCCATGTTTCTTCGCCATGTTGTCACGGAACGAAATCATGTCTTTAAACTTCCAACCTGTGTCAACATGCAACAGCGGGAATGGGAGTTTTGCAGGATAAAATGCTTTTAAGGCTAAATGCAGCATCACCGCCGAATCTTTACCAATGGAATAAAGCATCACCGGATTTTCAAACTCGGCAGCTACTTCACGGATGATATGAATACTCTCAGCTTCAAGCTGCTTAAGATGAGTAAGTCTTTCCTCATTTATTGACATCGACAACACCAGCTCAACTAAAACGTGTACTTATTACACTTTTAAAAATTTATATTCATTATAGTGATTTAGAACAATTTCCTTTTGCTTGTTTTGTGATATTCATATACCAAAAGATCATAAACAAAATTTTAAGACCAATCTTTCACTCAGATTTAACACTGAGTCAAATCGATTAAATCTTCAATAAGATCATAAAGCTTTAGTTCAACTTGAATCAGAATGCTTAAATTTTTCCAAAAAAAAGCCCCAGATTGATGAGGGCTTTTTTTAATAATTTTTGATTATCGTCCAAATAATATGCCATCTAAAGGAAGCTCAATACCCAGTGATAAACCACCATCACGTCCTTGACGATCAGAATCTGAGACCCAACCATTCAATTTCAGTGGAATGGTTGGTTTAATATAATGAGTCCAAGTTAGATCAAGTGCCTTAATATCATCTTCTAAAGGAAATGCACGATTTATAGGAAGATTTGATTGGTTCACTTTGGCAAATAATGCACGACCTGATAATCGGTTCATTTGATCAAAACGAATATCACCGCCAATTGAAACCATTTCACCATCGCCACCCATAGCATGTGCTAATGGATATCCATGTTGATAATAACCATCCGTGTAAATATGGTGATTATAAGAAATGCCATTTACTCGAGCATTGGTCCGTGTATCAGCCCATTCTGCATATACCTGAAAAGGTAAGTTTTTAAAAGTTGAAGAATAATCAACACCCGCTAAATACATTTTTTTTGCTGGTAATAGCCCAGCTTCATCCTCACCGACATATTGACCATAAATACTTACGGGAGTATTGAGCAAAGTTTGTAAATTTAAACGTGCATCAAAACCAGCGATTTGATTAGAAGCATTCCCTTCACCTGTGCATGTTGCATCAGCACATTCATTATCATTACCAATAAAAGCATTCCAATACGCTTTCGCACTTCCTGGCTGACCTTCACCATCTATTTGAAAAGTACGTGATGCACCTAATTCTAAATAAGGCAAAGGTTGAGCAGTTAAACGCAAACCTATTAATTTAGCATCTGGAATCGCTTGATAGTCATCAAGTTGCCCGCCAAAAGCTTGGTACTGCCAAGGTCCAATCCAAGACAACCATTTGGACTCAAATGCTTTTTGTTCTGCTCGTTGTGCTGTAAAACCATAAACGGGACGGCTGGCATCACCACGGATTAAACTACCGTCGTGCCCTGGACCCCAATACGTTGGAATTTGACCCGCAATGAGCCACTGATTCCACAACTTACCTGCAAGATAAGAGCCTTCTACATTGACCTTATGATCATTTTTAATTTGCTGATCATGCTCTGCATTAATACGCAGTTTTCCGTCCCAGTGTTCACCACCTGCATTTAATTCTAAGGATGCAACATATTGAGCTTTTTGAGGATCGCCAAATGCTTGAGGAATATTTTTTTGTTCTGTCTCTGCAAATAAGCCGACCTTAGCCATTTGATTGTCTTGATCTAATGAACTTAAAACCGAATTAATGACTTTTTGCTGTGTTTTATTACTGACTTGAGCATTAGATAATGCACGTTGAATTTCATCGCCACTCATTGGCCAAGTCGATGTACTCAGTTGAATCACGCCTTGTTGATTTAACCAATTTAAATCTGTGCGTAGATCTTGATTGTTTAACTGTAAACCTTGTGCAGTCGCTTGCTGTGTTAAAACAAGTAATAATGGAATGCACCACTTATTTTTAGAATAATTAAACATTTACAATACGTTCACAAGATGAGTCTTTGCTATTATTTGTGTTTTAATAGCACTAATCTACAAACATTACATTAACACTTTCATTAATCACACTTAACCAACAAAATTAAAACAATACGAAACAGTTCTCTTAATTCAATACATTCCATTAAACACCTTACAAATTAAATTTATTAAGGCTATTAATTCTTTTTATTTTAAATAATAGATCTCTTTCATAAGTCGAAAATGATTATTGAGTGGCCATAAATTGATAGGTAAATATCCCTTCTCCCTTTGGGAGAAGGTTAGGATGAGGGAATACTCATGATGAGTGTGTTTTATGAATAATGAGTTTCGAAAGAAGTTATATAATCTAGGTAAAAAAGCCACTTCTAAGAGTGGCTTTTGAAATGATTATCTAGAATACAAAAACTTAGATATCTTTACGGCGCATATGTGGGAATAAAATTACATCTCGAATACTGGCAGCATTAGCAAATAACATAACTAATCGATCGATACCGATCCCCTGACCCGCTGTTGGAGGCAAGCCGTACTCCAGTGCTTCCACAAAGTCAGCATCATAATGCATCGCTTCATCATCACCTGCATCTTTTTCTTCAACTTGCGCTTGGAAACGTTCTGCTTGATCGATCGGATCATTTAACTCTGAGAAACCATTGGCAAGTTCACGACCACCAATAAAGAACTCAAAGCGATCGGTAATATGCGGATTATCATCATTACGACGTGCAAGTGGTGAAGTTTCAGCAGGATATTCAGTAATGAACGTCGGTTGACGAAGTTTTGTCTCTACCGTTTCTTCAAATACGATGGTTTGAAGACGGCCTAAACCAAAACCTGGTTTTACTTTTTCTTTTAAAACAGTTTCGATGAAATTAGCCAAAAATTCACGGTCAGCTACATTTTCAGCTGTGAATTCAGGATTATGTTCTAAAATCGCATGAGCCATTGAGATTTTTTTGTATGGGCCTTTGAAGCTATAGACTTCTTCACCATAAGGAACATCGGTAGAGCCTAGAATGTCATTTGCCAGCTTTTCAAGCATATTTTCAGTCAGTTCCATCAAGTCCTTATAATCTGCATAAGCTTGATAGAATTCGATCATGGTGAATTCTGGATTGTGACGTGTAGACACACCTTCATTACGGAAGTTACGGTTAATTTCGAATACACGTTCAAAACCACCCACAACCAAGCGTTTTAAATATAGCTCAGGTGCAATACGTAAGTATAAAGGCATATCTAAAGCATTATGGTGGGTTTCAAAAGGACGCGCAGAAGCACCACCCGGAATGACATGCATCATTGGCGTTTCAACTTCCATGAAGCGTTGTTCTGTTAAGAAAGCACGAATACCTGAAACAACTTTTGCACGAATTTCAAAAGTTTTACGTGTTTCTTCGTTAACGATCAAATCTAAATAACGTTTACGATATTTTGCTTCAGTGTCTGTTAAACCATGAAATTTATCTGGAAGCGGGCGTAAAGATTTAGTCAATAATTCAAATTGTTCAATATGTACATACAAGTCGCCTTTTCCTGAACGACCGATATAACCTTCAATGGCAATAATATCGCCCAAATCAAGCGACTTAATGGTCTCTAAAGTTTCAGGAGTAAGTTCTTTACGTGCGACATAAAGTTGAATACGGCCAGTCATATCTTGAATGACGATGAAAGAACCACGGTTCAACATCACGCGACCCGCAACTTTCACATAAACATGTTCGCTTGCTTCGATTTCTTCTTTAGACTTATCTGCGAACTGCTCTTGCAAATCTTGCGCATAATGTTCACGTTTAAATGTATTTGGCCAAGGGCTTTTTCCAGCCGCTTTTGCCTGCTCTTCAATCTGCTTTAACTTGGCATGACGCTGTGCAATTAAATCGTTTTCGGAAATAGGTTGTTCAGAAGTCGATTGAGCGTTATTTTGCGTCATCACTGCCTCGTATATGTAGTAAAAAATCGGAAGGTGCATAGCATATCAGATTTAGTCGTCATTGCGCAGTAGTGTTCCCTATGGAAAACGACAATTGCAAACCCGATTGACCAGACTTTTCATCATTTCAATATCAGAAAAAAAGATTTAGTTTTAGTAGTAAGAATGATTTTTACAATTTTCTAATAATTAATAATTTTTAAATATCAATAATTTAAACAAAATTACGAGTTAATTAATTATTTAAATATCATACTTTAAAGGTTGCTTAAATTGATTATTTTTTTCTCAATCTCCTTCTAAATCACTCACTCTTAGACCAAAAGCTAAGTTCTTCTGAGCGAAATAAGATCTACTATCTTGCTTAATAAATAGTGAAACATTCCATTATTTTCAAACTTGGTTTTTTATTTTGGTTTACTCAATAATTGCGTGCATTAAAACAATGAAAATCAGTACACATAAAATACTCTTTTTACATGGATTAGATTCCTCTAGAGAGTCATCAAAATTTCAAGCGATTGTGGCGGAAAATAAATTCTGCATTAACGTGGATTATCGCAATTTAAATTATGCTGCTGTAGAGCGCTTTTATTGCGACATCATCGAAAAACTTCAGCCTTCAATTTTGGTCGGTCATAGTCTAGGTGCATATTGGGCACTCAAAATGTCGAAGCATTTTCACCTCCCTACAGTCATTACCAATCCAAGTCTAGCACCTAACTTTAATCTAGATTATCCCGCTATTTGTGAAGACGATTTGGACCATGATATTCCCCAGTTTGCTTATATTGAATTGGGTGATGAAATATTAGATATGTATCAAACCGTCGATCAATTGGAATCATTTATGCAGGTTGAAAGTATCATTGGGGGACATCATCGCTTGGCTGAGCCTGAAAAAATTAATGAGCTCATTGCCAAAATTGAAAAACATTACCTCACGATCTCTTAATTCATCTAAAATGATCGTTTATTGAATGTATTAAATAGTCTTCTTTCATAAGTTGTTTTTTTACACAACAAAATCTGGATCAGTACTCCCTCATCCTAGTCTTCTGAGAGAGAAGGCATTTTTAGTCCATTTATTGCCGCTCATTATTCTTTTCGAGTTATGAGGAAGATTTAACATTTGATGGGACATGATCTTAAGACAAATAACTCATGCAAATGATTAAGACAAATGATGAAAAAAAGTTAAGACATAAAAAACCATGCTTAAACATGGTTTTTTATCACTCTTAAATTAACTCGACTTAAGCCACATTTTGTTCAGGCATCGTCTTGTCATCTAAAACAGACCAAACATTCAAGCCTAAATCACCGTGTAAGTCAGGAAGATCTAGAAAAATACTTGCACCCAAAATAGTGTGTTGGCATTTATCCATCAACTGCTTAACGGCTTTTAAAGTACCGCCTGTGGCTAACACATCATCAACGATGATGACTTTTTGCGGTTGGATATTGGCAGACATTTCCAAACGGTCCATACCATACTCTAAACTATATCCCACACCCACTACAGGCGGCGGCAACTTACCTGCTTTACGTACGAGTAATAAGCCTTTGCCCGTAAGTTGAGCCAATAAACTCGCCAATACAAAACCACGCGCTTCAACAGCAACAAAGCTTTCCACTTCAGCCAACTGCTGTTCGGGAATGCTGGCAATGAGCGCGTCCGTTAATGGACCAATGCTATTCATAAACAAAGGTGTGAGATCAAAAAAGCAAATACCAGGTTTTGGAAAATCTTGAACCGTGCGAATATTCGACCACAAAGCCGTAAAGGAGTTGTTCATAGGAGATAAAGAATCATAAGGAATACGTGAATTTTACTGAAAATTTCAATAAAAATATAGGCAGCCTCAGCTTTTAAATGTATCCATCTTATCTAAGTTATTGTTTCTTATTAAATACAAATTTAATTTGATGTTCATTCAAAAATCAATCAAATTAACGCATACGCTCACTAAACATATTTGACTGTTATCGTAAATTTATGCATGAATATTGACTGCTGTTGATTATAAATATTGGATTTAAATTTTTAATAAATTCATATACGTTAATAATGTGTAAGTAATAAGCAATAATGTTTAGACAATAAGATGAATGATAAATATCAAGTTTATGCTTGGATTTGCCTAAATAGCATGTGTTTTGTCCTACTCAGCCATTCAGCTTCAAGATTAGTAGGTTAAACTCCCTTATTTACTTTACATTCATCATAGAACTGCGTAAAAATTTGCTGGAATATGTACATTTAAAAAGTCATATCAAATTGAGTCTATGTACAGGAAAATTTTACTGACAACTTTAAGCGGATATGTCAGTTTTTGGAGAATCAGATGAAAAAATATCAATGCATCGTTTGTGGTTGGATTTATGACGAAGCAGAAGGTTGGCCTCAAGACGGCATTACTGCTGGTACCAAATGGGATGATATTCCAGATGATTGGACTTGCCCAGATTGCGGCGTTTCTAAAGCTGATTTTGAAATGATTGAAGTCTAAATAGATGCTAAAGACCATGTCATCATGGTCTTTTTTATTTCATCATTTTTAATTTTCATCCTTTTAAGGATGCCCTGACTTTAAACAAAACCTGTTTTTAAACTAGAAATTTAGAGCTATAAAATTTAAATTATACATTGGAGCGTTGTATGCAACCTATCGTAATCATTGGTTCTGGCATGGCTGGATATACCCTCGCTAGAGAATTTCGTAAATTAAATACCGAGCAAGAGCTTGTGATGATTTGTGCTGATGATGCGGTGAATTATGCAAAACCAACTCTCTCTAATGCATTAGTTGGCAACAAAACTCCCGAACAAATTGGTTTGGGTGACGCTGAGAAAATGGCAGCTCAACTTAATTTAAGAATTGAAAAAAATACTTGGGTAAAACAGATCAATACTGAAAAAAATGAACTTCATTTAGAGACTCAAGACCAAAATTCAATTCAGCCCTATTCAAAACTTATTTTAGCAGTGGGAGCAAATCCGATTCGCTTGGCTATTTCAGGCGATGCTAGTGATGAAATTCATGTGGTTAACTCGCTCACAGACTATCGTACTTTCCGTGAAAACTTATCAAAGAGTGCAGATAAGCGCGTGGTGATTTTAGGTGCAGGATTGATTGGTTGTGAATTTGCCAATGATTTACAAAATACTGGTCATCAAGCCACTGTGATTGATTTAGCACCACAACCCTTAGGTCGTCTTCTACCTACGCATGTTGCAGAGGCATTCAAACAAAATTTACAAGAAACGGGTATTCAATTCGTTTTAGGAACGACAGTTGAAAAAGTCTCTAAGCATGCGGAACAAGGTTATATCGTGACGCTTGCCAACGGTCAAAACTTGGTTGCAGATGTCGTTCTCTCCGCAATCGGTTTACAGCCGAACATCGCATTAGCTCATGATGCAGATATTCAAACCAGTCGAGGAATCATTACCAATACTCTCATGGAAACCAATCAAGTGGATATCTATGCGCTAGGTGATTGCGCTGAAGTGAATGGCTTACTTTTACCTTATGTTATGCCACTGATGCAGCAAGCACGCGCGCTCGCAAAAACATTGAATGGTCAATCTACACCAGTTCATTACCCAGCGATGCCAGTTGCAGTTAAAACACCAGCAGCGCCATTAACAGTACTTCCAGCCCCGATCAATGTGAACGTAAACTGGGAAACAGATGATCTTGAAGATGGAATGATCGCCAAAGCGTTAGACGATGAAGGTGTATTGCGCGGTTTTGTACTGCTCGGTCCAACTGCAGGTAAACAACGTTTAACTCTCACTAAATTGGTCCCTGACTTAATTCCAGTCGCAGTTTAGCGTTAAGTAGTCATAATTTGGCGTTAAACAATCAGGGTGTTTATAAATCGGTTTTTTAAGTTCATGTTTTTAAGATCATATTTTTAAAATGAGTGTTTTAAGATCAATGAACACCCTTTTTTAGGAAAATAATAATGAATAACGCACTACAATATAATCTTTCTCCTTATGCCTCATACATGCAAGAAACCAAAGTCGATCTTGGCAATGGCATTCAGCTGCATGTTGAAATAGGAGGAGATGAAGCACATCCGAGTATTCTCCTCATTATGGGATTGGGTGCTCAATTGTTGTTTTGGCCTGATTTTTTTTGTAAATCATTGATTGATCAAGGCTTCCGAGTTATCCGTTTTGACAATCGCGATATTGGCCTATCGTCTAAAGTCCGTTATAAAGGTCCCCGACTAAACACATTAAAGCTTATGAGTCGTTTTGCGTTCGGTTTAGGGAATCAAGGCTCACCCTATGATTTATACGATATGGCGGATGATGTTGCGTTATTGATTGATCGTATGGGACTAGAAAAAACCCACATTATTGGTGCGTCAATGGGGGGCATGATTGCACAAATTTTAGCAGCGAAATATCCAGAAAAAATTGAAAAAATGGGTTTATTATTCACCAGCAATAACCAACCGCTCTTGCCACCGCCCTTTCCAAAACAATTATTTAGTTTAATTGGTAAACCTGCTTCTAATGATGAAGACGGTATTGTGAGCCATAGTTTAAAGGTGTTCCACAATATTGGATCACCAGGATATGTTAATCAAATTGAGGCAATTCAAACTGCACGAAAATTATATCGTCGTAGTTACCACCCAGCGGGTGTACTTCAACAGTTTTTAGCAATATTATGTACAGGTTCTTTACTTCAAATTGATAAACAAATTCAACAACCCACTCTTGTTGTACATGGATCAAAAGATCGATTACTCCCTGCAAGTCATGGTAGAGCTGTTTCGAAAGCGATTTCAGGCTCGACATTTGAATTAATTGAAGGAATGGGGCATGATATTCCTGCACATTTCATCCCACATCTATGTGGATTATTTGCAAAACATTTTAAATGATAAAAACTAGGACACTATGGCTGCATTACCATCCCTAAGACAGCTGTCATATTTGGTGACACTGTCTGAAACGCTGCACTTTACTGAAGCAGCTCGTCGCTCATTCGTAACCCAGTCTACCCTCTCGGGTGGCATCATGGAACTTGAGCGTTTATTGGGTGGCGTACTCGTTGAACGTGATCGCCAAAATGTCCGTTTGACCCCGCTCGGCGAACAAGTCGTCGCTCGCGCCCGTGTCCTACTTGCGGATGCTCAGGATCTTATGCGCCTCAGCCGAGAAATGAGTGAACCTTTAACAGGTGATTTACATCTCGGCATTATTCCAACGATTGCACCTTTTATTTTGTCGCGTTTACTTGAAGAAGTGCATAAAGAATTACCTAAAATTCAATTACATCTGCATGAAGCTCAAAGTGAACATCTAGTTGAAAAGCTTGAACATGGTAATTTAGACATGATCATGCTAGCGCTTCCATTTGATACACGCGGTTTGAAAGTTGCGGAAGTAGCAAAAGAAAGTTTATTTTTGGTTGCCCATAAGGCTGATCAAAAGAGTGCTCAGGCAAAGACTTTAGATGATTTAGATTTGTCTCAGTTAATGCTTCTTGAAGAAGGCCATTGCTTACGTGATCACACCTTGAGTGTATGTCCAATCGGTGATCGTAAGAATGATCATCGCTTAAAAGCAAGCTCTCTCCCGACATTGGTTGAAATGGTCAGCTCAAATCTTGGATTTACATTGCTACCGCAAATTGCTGTAAATTCGAATATGTTAAAAAACAACGAGCAAATCAGCGTACGCTCTGTTGAAAATGCGCCTTCTCGAGTTTTGGCTCTGATAACGCGTAAAAGCACACCGCTACAAAGCGAATTTGATGTGTTATTACAGATTCTACAGCGTGTAACAGCAAGTCTATGTTAATGCATCGCTGATTCTATACCGTTAAAAATAAGGAGCCTTAAGGCTCCTTATTTTTTTAAATTGATTCAAAAATATGGGTTATTTAATGGCTTCTAATAGAACCTGCTGCGCGTTATGAGGAGTATCGCCTTCAGCCATTTCAACACGATGCCAAGTTCCATCACCATTCAACAGCCAAGCTTGCTGATTGTCTTTTAAGTAATTGAGCAATCCCAACTCATGAATATGTTTCTTCAGGGCTGGTTCTTCTACTGGGAAACATGCTTCTACACGATTAAATAGATTACGATCCATCCAGTCAGCGCTCGAACAATACAATCTTGAATTACCAGCATTACCAAAATAATAAACACGCGTATGTTCTAAGAAACGACCCACGATAGAACGTACTCTAATATTTTCAGAAAGATTTGGCAGACCTGGACGTAAACAACAAATAGAACGAATGATGAGATCTATTTGTACCCCTGCTTGTGAAGCTTCGTAGAGTTTATTGATTAATTGCACTTCGGTAAGCGCATTCACTTTCACAATGATTTGTGCAGGTTTACCCGCTTTCGCATGCGCTATTTCATCATCGATAAATGAAATCAATTGTGTATGCAAGGTAAATGGAGCATGAAGTAATTTTTTTAACTTCGCCATTTTCCCCATGCCTGTAAGCTCTTGAAAAATACGATGTACATCTTCACACAAATCTTTGTCTGTGGTGAGCAAACCATAATCTGTATAAATACGCGCATTACCCGCATGGTAATTCCCTGTCCCTAAATGTACATAACGAACTAACTTATTATTTTCACGGCGTACCACCAGAATCATTTTGGCATGTGTTTTATAACCGACAATACCGTACACCACCACTGCACCTGCTTCTTGCAGAACATTGGCAACTTCAATATTGGATTCTTCATCAAATCGAGCACGTAACTCAATAACCGCAGTCACCTCTTTACCATTACGTGCGGCTTCAGCCAACACTTGAACAATTTCAGATTCAGGGCCACTACGATATAAGGTTTGTTTAATCGCCAAAACCTGTGGATCACGTGCTGCCTCGCGCAACAAATTAATCACTGGAGCAAAAGATTCAAACGGATGATGCAGTAAAATATCTTGCTTTTTCATCGCAGAAAAAACGTTTTCTGCTTTTTTCAAAGCTTTTGGAATGACGGGTGTATGAGAATCATAGCGTAAATGTGGGCGCTTAAAATTCGTCAATAAACGTGCCAAATTCACTGGACCTTCAACTTTATAAAGTTGATCAACTTCTAGATCAAACTCATTCAGCAAATAGTCATAAATATGCTTTGGACAATTTTCAGTGACTTCTAAACGCACTGCTCGACCAAAACGGCGAGAATTCAGTTCGCCTTTCAATGCTTTGGCCAAATCCTCTACATCTTCATTCAATGCCAGATCCGCATTACGTGTCACGCGGAATTGATGGCACCCTGTTGCTGTCATTCCAGGGAATAAATCTGAAATATGTTCATGAATAATGGCAGACAGCATGACATGGTGATCTTTCCCTTCTGTTAGCTCATCAGGAAGTCGAACAACACGTGGTAAAGAGCGAGGCGCAGGAACAACGGCCAAGTCAATCTGACGACCAAATGCATCTTTTCCTTCCAGAGTCACTATAAAGTTCAGACTCTTATTCACCAAGCGTGGAAAAGGATGGGCTGGATCAAGACTAATTGGTGTAAGTACTGGGGCAACTTGTTCTTGAAAATATTTTTTTACCCACTGGGATTGCGCAGGAGTTAATTCGCCACGACGTAGAAAACAGATATCTGCTTCACGCAGTTTCGGAAAAATCTCTTCATTTAAAATACGGTATTGACGTTCTATAGCGGCATGCGTCGTTTTGGCAATGGCTTCAAGCACTTGCTTAGGTGTTAAGCCATCTGGACTGCGGCTTTCATTGCCCAGTTCAATTTGCTCAATCATTCCCGCCACACGAATTTCAAAAAATTCATCGATATTGCGGGAGAAAATAAGTAAGAAATTCATTCGCTCAATCAGCGGATGTAAAGGATCAACTGCTTGTTCTAAAACACGCAGGTGAAAATCCAAAATTGACAGTTCGCGATTGATATAGCGTTCATTATAAGTATATTGAATAGGAGTATTGGGAACCGCGGTATTCATACCACAACCTGCATGTTAATAATCTTTCTTAAGTATGCTTCATATTTGTGACAATTTTATAAAAAGTCAAAAAATTAATTTCAACTTTTTATAAAATTTATTACATTGAGTTTTTTCTTTGCAAAATCAAAGAAATTTACTCAAATTATCTCTTATTGCTTAGCATTGATTAGAGAAAATTGTAGCAGCAAATTAGGGGATTTGAGTTGAGCGCATATAACGCAACACCGTCCTTTTTTTATTTAAGACTCTTCGATCATTACGATTGTTTTGATAATATTTTGGATTTGGAAGAATGGCTGCCAAAAATGCAGCTTGCTCACGATTCAAGCTTTCTGCAGTTTTGCCGAAATAATGTTTTGAAGCGGCCTCAACTCCAAATATATGATCTCCAAATTCAACTGAGTTCATGTACACCTCAAGAATGCGCTGTTTCGACCACATTCGTTCCATCATGACTGTCGCAACTGCTTCTTGACCCTTACGTAAAAACGATCGCTTATTGAATAAAAATAAATTTTTAGACAACTGCTGGGAAATGGTCGAGCCTCCTGCCACCACTTGCTCATTTTCACGGTTACGTTCTAAAGCAAATTTAATGCCTTCAATATCAAAACCTTGATGCTGTGTAAATTTTGCATCTTCAGCGGCCACAATCGCATGTTTTAAGTTATCGCTAATTTGATCGTAGTCGCGCCATTGGTGTTGAATCGGTATAGACGAATTCGTCCAATACGTCCAGCGCATCAACATCGTGGTATCAACGGAGTGAGTACGCCACCACACCAAACTTGAAAAAATCCACAATTGAATTACAAGGATAATACTGACAATAATCAACAAAGTCCGAACAATAAAGGCTTTCATGTCAGTGTGTTACTCCTGCTCATTGGGAATGTCATGCGATGCTCAATCATTTATAATAGAAAATAGAATACAAATACAGGTCTGAAATGCAACCTCCACAGTTTATAAAGTCACAAAGAGATCCGATCGGCAGAGTCACCTTGTTGTTGATTATCATCAATGTCGGTTTATTTGCTTGGCAAATTTTCTCAGGTGTAAGCGTATCCAATCCAGCAACGATGGATGCTATTCGTTGGGGAGCTGATTATGCACCTCTTACTTATCTAGAGGAACCCATTCGAATCTTCACCAGCACTTTTTTTCATTTCGGCTTAGTTCATTTGATGTTGAACATGTGGGCGCTGTATATTTTTGGTAATGTGGCAGAAAAAACCTTTGGCTCATTTTATTTTTTTGGCTTGTATTTATTAGCAGGCATCATGGGTAGTCTGCTCAGCGGTTATATTGACATTCGCAATACTTATGAGCTTCTGAGTAGCTTTGACCCAAGTTTGCTGCCACGAGTCTCTGCTGGCGCATCTGGTGCGGTCATGGGACTCGGTGGTGCGCTGGCTGCACTCTCTTTACTTCCTCCGCTACCGCAGCAAAAATTTATTCTTGATGGTAAATCTTTACTGATCATTTTGGCCTTGAACTTGGGTATGGGATTCATGATTCCTGGCATCAACAATGCTGCACATATAGGCGGTATGTTGATGGGCGCAGTCCTTGCTCTATTGTGGTATATGTTGAGCAAATTCAATCAAGGCCAGCTGAGCAAAATCATCATTTTACTCGTAGGCTTTGTTGCAACATATCTCACTTATCAATATTGTCTGAGTTTAGTCCAACCCATTCAGCCACTTTGGTTCGAAATGCTTAAACAAAGTAAAAACCAATTGGGGTTCTAATCCAATTGGTTCTTTAATGTTAGATTTGATTCAGGACCATATTTGATTCAGGGCCATATTCGATTCAGGGCCATATTCGACTCAAATGTATATTGAATTCAAGTTCACTGAATGCGATTAACTCATCTCTCTTAAACTCTGTAAGGGCGGGATCTCACTGAGATAACTCAATCGATAACGTCCGATCAAGGCACATAAGAGCATCATGATGATCGGTAAAATAAACCAAATTTCCCAATGCGCTTGTATGGCTAAACCCATGCGATAACTTGCAATAGCACTAATGACTTCAGCAAATAAGCACGACACAATTCCCGCGATAAGGCCAATAAAACCAATTTCCAAAGTCATCATATTTTTTAACTGGGCTTTCGAGCTACCAAAAGAGCGCATTAAAGCCACTTCACTTTTACGTTCATCCATCAGCAAGTTAATGCAGGCGATGAGCACTAAAAAGCCCGATAAGCTGACTAAAACCGCCAAGACCGTAATGATCTGCACCAGTACGTTCACCAAGTTTTTAATTTCTTGCAAAATCAATGAAACATCAATAAATACTGTATTTGAAAATTGTTGAATCAGACTCACCAATTTTCCTTTTTCTTGTGGTGGGACGTAAAAACTCCCCAAATAACTGCCCGCATTTTCATCCATGCTATTTGCTGCAAAAATGAAGAAAAAGTTAGGACTAAAGCTTTCCCATTCAACCGTTCTGAGATTGACCACTTTGGCTTGTAGCTCCCCTTCAGGCAAACTAAAGGTCAATTGATCTCCGATACTGATTCCAAGCTCTTCAGCCAATTTAGACTCGACTGATACTTCACCCGCTTTAAGCAAAGGCGCTGCCCCTGAAACAATAACATTATCTTTTGGATATTCATTGGATTGGGTTAAATTCAACTCACGGCGCAAAGAATTGTTTTGCTTAATCATCTCTGCTGAAAAAGGCTGACCATTGTGTGCAATCAAACGACCCTTAATATTCGGATATAAAGGAGTTCCAACCCATTTATTGGTTTCAATCTGCTGTCTGAACTGCTCGACTTCAAAAGGTGGTAGTCCATAAACAAACTGATTTGGCGTACCTTCAGGTAACTGTTGTTGCCATCTTTCGAGTAAGTCCGTACGCAACACCGCCAACACAGTAATTAGACTTAGACCTAAAGCCAATGCCGTGATTTGCAATGCAGTTTGTGACGGCGTGCGGATATAGCCCGACCATTTATTTTTAAGTGCTTTAAGTCCCCTTAACACGAACCAGACTAAGCTATACAGTACCGCACTCAACAATATAATTGCGCCAATAACCAGCGTACTCAGCATGATATTTTCAGTCAGCACCAAGCTAAAAACAATCAAACTCAGGATGCCCATCGCAAACATGACGAACATCGAACGCGCTGATTTTTCTTGTTGACGAATCACTCGAATTGGCGGGGTATTCAATAATTGCCATAAGCTCGGAAGGACAAAACCGAACAACACCATTGCACTGGTAAAAATCGCAATCGGCAATGGCCCAAGTAGCATATCCCACAGAGCAAACGTCAATTCTAAGTTTGGAATCAGCTCTAACATGAGCTGCAAAAGCGCATAACCTAGACCCAAGCCCAAGATACTTCCGATGATCATCGCAATCGCAATCACGGCGCATAGGAGTGCAATATAGGTCATAAAAATATGATTTTTCTTAGCGCCCATGCAACGCATTAAGGCAATATGATCTTGATTCTGCTGTACATAGCGCTCACTGGTTAATGCGATCGCAATCCCACACAGTAAAATGGTCAAGATATTCGCCAATTGTAAAAAGGTATCTAAGTTTTCAATTGGCTTCATCAAACGGGTATTGGCATCACTGGCTGTTCTTAAGGTTAAACTCGATTGCTCCTGCTCTGCAATTGGCCCCGTTTCATCAGCTAAATTTGAATCCGTTTCTGAAGGCTTTTTAAGTTGCTTAAAGTACTGCTCAAATGCTTGAATCTGCTCTGGCTCTCCGGCCATTAATAACCGATAATCAATACGACTCCCAGGCTGTATCGCATTGGTTTTGGCAATATCTTGCTGCGAGATAATAACCGTCGGAGAAAAAGCAGAGAAACCTAACTCTTGGTTAGAATCCTGCTCAATCACAGCACTCACTGTAAATACGCCATCCGCTATATTTAAAGTCTCACCGAGTTTAACTTTCAGTAACTCCATTGCCCTTGCGCTGAGCCAAACTTCACCAGATTGAATCTGCGCAGATTTAGGCGACACTTCTAGCGTTCCACGCAAAGGAAATGTCGGTTCAATTGCTTTAACATTGACCATTACAAATGCATCATCTGTATGCGCCATCGAACCAAATACAGTCACTTGAGACTGCTTTAAGGAAAGCTCAGATGCTTTTTCTTGCCACTGCGTTTCTAAAGGATAATTATCCTTCAATACCAAATCTGCAGCCTGCATCTTTGCTGCTTGTAATGACACAGCCTGTTGAATCTGATCGTTGCTAAATTTTAAAGCGGTAGTTGCACTAATGGCTAAACTTAGCGCAATAATCAGCAAATAAATTCCTGTAGAGCCAAAACTTTGTCTAAGCAATGGCTTGAACAAGGCCATCATAACAGCGCCTCAACTTGTGCAGCATGCTCAAAAAGTGCACCCTCTTTCAATTCAAAATGACGTTGGCATTTCGCTGCCAATTCTGGATCATGCGTTACCAACACTAAGGTTGTCCCGAGTTCTCGATTTAATTGAAACAGCAATTGTTCAATTTCTTCGGCGGTGTCACCATCCAAATTTCCCGTCGGTTCATCCGCAAAAATAATTTTAGGATCGCTAACTAAAGCACGTGCAATGGCAACTCGTTGTTGCTCACCTCCAGACAAAACTTTAGGCGTTTGACTACTTTGACGTTCCAAGCCAACTTTTTTGAGTAGGGCTAAGGCTTTTTTTTCAGCATTTGCGTAGGAAAAATCGGATTGCAATCTGAGCGGCAACATCACATTTTCAAGTGCTGTTAATGATGGGAGTAACTGAAAAGATTGAAAAACAAAGCCAATATGTTTTAAACGTACCAATGCTCGTTGCTCTTCATTTAAAGCATGTATCGGTTCACCATGCACAAATAGCTCACCCGATGAGGCTTGATCCAAAGTGGCTAAAATACCGAGAAGTGTTGATTTTCCTGAACCTGAACGCCCAGTAATCGCGACCTGTTCACCTGCGTATATATCCAGATCGAGCTGTTCAAAAATGGTTAACTTTTTTTGCTGTAATTGAATACTTTGTGTAAGTTTTCGTGCAGAAATAATCACCTGTGGCATGATGGATGTAGTCGAATCTATTGGAACCATAGAAAACCTTTATGCAAAATAAGCAAACTGAAAAAATATTTAATCTCAAAATCTTAAAGAAATTTGGTCAATATTTTATATGTAGCACAATCTTGCTTTTACCAAGTACAGTTTTTGCAAAAACCATTTTAATTTTAGGTGACAGTTTAAGTGCAGGTTATGGTGTGACGACTCAGGAAGGTTGGGTCAATCTGTTGCAACAACGTCTTAATCAGCAATATCCTAAACAACATCAGGTTATTAACGCCAGTGTCAGTGGTGAAACCACAAGTGGCGCGTTGGCCAGATTGCCTAAATTATTGCAAACACATAAGCCAAATATTGTTGTGATTGAATTGGGAGGCAATGATGCGCTACGTGGCCAGCCACCCAAAATGATTCAGCAAAATTTAGCAAAACTCATTCAGGACAGTCAAAAAAGTCAAGCGACTGTTGTACTATTCGGTATGAAGATTCCGCCGAATTATGGTACTGCTTACAGCAAAGCTTTTGAAAACAATTACAAAGTGCTTAGCCAGCAATATAAAGTTAAGTTATTGCCTTTCTTTATGCAAGATGTAGCAGGTGTTAAACAATTCATGCAAAAAGATTTAATTCACCCCAATGCCGCTGCTCAAAAAACACTGTTAAACAATGCTTATCCCTATATAAAAGGCGCTTTATAAGCGCCTTTTAAAGTGTAAATTAAATTCGATATTTAGAAATCGAAGAACAGCACTTCGCCTGTTTCCAAAGAATATTCTGCTCCTACAACGATGAGCTCACCTTTAGCGATAAAGCTCTCTAAAACCGCAGAGCCATGACGAAGCTGATTCACAGAAGCAAATACATTTGAACGCACAGCATGACAAGATAATTTTTTCAGGTCATTTTTCAACTCTGTTTGCATTAAAATTTCAACCGATGGTCGAACACGATTTACAATCGACATCAGGTTTGCAGAAGGTGGTTGATCTGGATTACGCAAAGCTTCTATCGTAGAGTCGATGGCACCGCAATGTGTATGTCCCAATACGATCACCACAGGACAGGCAAAACTGTCTACTGCAAATTCAACACTGCCTACTTGCGACGGCGCAACAATATTCCCTGCCACCCGAATCACAAAGAGATCTCCTAAACCCTGATCAAAAACCATTTCAGCAGGTACACGAGAGTCTGAACATCCCAGAATGATAGCAAAAGGTTCTTGTGTCTCGGCCATTTGTGCGCGTTCATGGTGAGTCAACAATTTTTGATGTTTGGTCTCTCCTTTCACAAAACGCTGATTACCTTTTTTTAAACGTTCTAAAGCTTCGACTGCTGTAAGCATGATCTATCCGTGGTCTATAAAGGATTTAAGAGATTTTAATACTGTGTATTTTGAATGTCACTGATAAAATTTAAACTCTGTAACAATTTTTGTGAATTGCGAAAAATGACATCTATGTTATTTTTTTTGTTTGATTTCGCCTTAAACATTCGTTTTATAAAGTGTTTTAAAAATTAATGTGATTGAGTTGTTTTATCTTAAAGCCAATAGTGCGTCAAAAGTAATCAATTTTAGTTATCAGACAGATGCTGTCACGATTTTCAAGATGAATAATCCATAAGCTCTCCCTATAATACCCAGCAACTTTTTTGGATCAGCATGAATGTATTTTTTCCAGCTCCCTGCTTTTGTTAAGTTTATGACCACGGCTGTTTTGGCAATCAGTCTAAGTGGCTTCATGTTGTTTCAATCATCACATGCATCTAATCCAGTTGAATTTGTCGATTATCAAAAAGTTTTACAAGAAGAGCGCGCATGGGCAGGTTTAAGTACTAAAACCTTAAGAGTGGGTGATGTGGTTTGGAGCTATAGCGAAGGTGGACAAGCCAATAAACCGACATTATTGTTAATTCATGGCATTGGCAATAGTCGAGATACGTGGAATCTAGTCGCTCATCAGTTATCTAAGCAATATCATGTGATTATCCCAGACCTTCCTGGTAGCGGAAACACCAAAACTGCTAAAAATTTTGAAATGACTTTACCCCATATCACTGAACAATTACGCAGGTTTGTAGAAACAGCCAATATTCAAAACAATCTACACATTGCGGGACATTCAGTGGGTGGTTCAATCGCTTTACTGTATGCATCTAAATACAATTTTGATACCGAAAGTCTATTTTTAATCAGTGCTGGCGGCTTATTTAAACACAACCAAACCTCATATTTGAACAATCCTGCTTATCTAAAACAATTGGTGGTTGCTCAGCCAGGGGATTTAAATTTTGTCATGAACAAAATTATGTACAATCCACCTTTTATCCCGTCAGTGATCAAAAAGCAGCAAGAAAAACTGATGATCTCTCACTCTTTAGACACAGCAAAATTGATCACTCATCTGCTTGATATGAATAAACTCTATTCAATCAATACTTTTGCCGCTATGCTGAAAAATATTGAAGCCCCGACTTTTATTCTATGGGGTAAGCAAGATCAGATCGTGAATGTTGAGGTCGCAACAGATTTAAAGACATCTCTAAAACATGCACGTCAACCAGTGATTTTGGATCAGGTGGGTCATTTACCCATCATAGAAGCACCTGAACGCGTGACTCAACATTATATTGAGTTTTTAAATACGCTAAAGCTTGAGCAACCCACTCAACCTAAACCTTAGGTTTATAGAGATATAAATTCATGATGAAAGACTCACGTACTGAACAATTGATTGAAGCTCATTTAGCGTTTCTTGATTGTGAATTTGCTCAAGCCAATACGATCCAAACTGAATTTTTAAGTTTTTATCAATGGTTTCGTAAGCAGCCCCTTAAGCAGCTTTGGTCATTTCCACAGATCAATGACCTATTACATAAACAAATTTTGGCTACCCCTGCCAGTGATTTTCTGATTGAACAAATTGCAGATCATATTCGATTGGCGTTAGCACATAACGCCAACGAAGACACTAAAATAGAAGATGTCATTCCGGTACAAACGATTGATAAAATTGCACAATATGTCGCAAGTAAAAGTGGGCATCGCCAAGCACTGATTAAACGCCTGGTGAATAATCCAGCCTTTTCTACAACTTTAACGCAATTGATTCATCACTCTATTCAAGACTACATCGATAATTCTGTCATGAATAAAAAAGTCCCTGGTGTCGGACGTTTTATGAAGATGGGAAAATCTGTTTTAGAGAGTGTTACTGACTCCAATCTGGATGATACCGTTAAACATTATTTGCAAAAAAATATTATAAAAATTAGTCAGCTTAGCGAACATGTCATCAACCAACAGTTCGATGACAACAAGCTTTATCATTTTCAAGCAAATTTATGGCATAAAATTAAACAAGTGCCTTTGTCGAGTATGCGAAAATATATCGAAGTATCTGATCTGCCTCAAACGGTCGCAATGGGCCATGAGATTTGGGATCATATACGTCAAACAGATTATTTGAAGCGCCAAGTGCATGATGGTATTTATGCATGGTATATCCGCAATGAAGAACGTAATTTCGATGCTATTTTAAATGACATTAATATCGATGAAAGTTTAATTCAAAATGAATTACAACAGTTACTTGCACCTGTGATTCAAACCATGATTTCATCTGAACATTTAAAACAACGTGCGCGTTATTATTTAGAAAAGTTTTATTATTCTGATTCTGCGCAAACAATCTTAAATGATAAATCTTAAAACTGCTCTTCATTAGATCTCTTTCATAAGTCCCAAAATGATCATTTATTAGCAAAAAATGATTTGTAAAAATTCCTTCTCCGTTTCGGAAAAGCTTAGGATGAGGAAATATTCACGATGAGTGTGTGGAGTGAATAATGCGTTTTGAAAGAAGTTTATTAAAACTGTTTTTAATTAAAACCTGAATAAAAAAGCCGCTTAAGCGGCTTTTTTATAAGTAATTCGAAATTTATGGATGGAAATTAAAGATTAGAATTTCGCAACAAAGCTAATACCATATCTACGACCATCTAACTCTAAATTACCAGACGCATTTTCAACTCGTTCATTAAGTAAATTATAGACTCCAAATTTACCCGTAAGATTTGGATTAAAGTCATAGTTAAAACCTACATCTAAAAACTCATAACCAGGTGTCGATGCTTCAATCGTTGAACGACCTTTATATTCAGAAGTTTCACTACGATAATGCAGTCGAGACCAAACATCTAATGCATCAGTAAGACGATAATCAACTGTTAAATTGAACATATGTTCAGGCATTTTATTTAATGGTTTACCTTTAAATTCACCAGATTTAATCTCAGTATCTGTAAAAGTATAATTTGCATTCAAATTAACACCGTCTGCCAGCTCTGTTTCAAATGTCGCTTCAATCCCTTGCATAATTGAGTCATCGACATTAATACGATCTCCCCAGAAATTCCACTTTCTGACATCACCACTTTCATCAAGGCGACCATATGGATCGGCACATGCCCAAGTAGACGCATCAGAGTTACTACCATTTGGAGAGGTACAGATTCGATTTTCTTGTATTTTATCTTTAAAATCTGTATAGAACGCAGTTAAAGTGGCGGTAGATTGATCCCCATGCCATGCCGTAGCCAATTCATAGGTTACAGATTTTTCAGGTTTTAAATTGTCATTTCCGCGTAGGAAAGCACTGCCCTTACCTGTAATAGAATGTACATCACTTGAAGATTGCTTTAAATCTGGCTGTTTATAGCCTGTTGCAACACCACCTTTAAATGTCCACGCTTCGTTTAAATTATAGACACCATATAGTCGAGGTGAAAAGTTACCCTCAAATTTTTCATCATGATCATAACGAATACCGCCTGTTAAATTAAAACGATCAGTTAAAGACCATGTGTCTTCAGCAAATAGAGCGAATGCCCAACGATCAAGTGCTGTGATTGGCATTGCATCGTTCTGATTGGTTGCCTTATCAACAAGACTTTCATCTTTATAATAACTACCCAAAATCAATTTATGACGATCAAAGTTAAAATCCCATTGGCTATTTGCAATTAACGTTTCTAATTCTATACCGCTGGTAATGCCATTACTTCTATCTGGATTTTCTGATTTTTCAAATTGTATATAGGACGTACTTTTCAGTACATCAGAGTATTCTCCATTGTGAGTAATACTGTAAACATCTCTATAGTTTCTGCCTTTACTCCCTTCCGATTGCTTACTGCCAGGTTTTGCAATCGCAACAGTTTTACCAATTGTCGTTTCACTTTCTTGTTTTAAAAAGTTGGCTTCAAACGCAAGATCATGTTTATCGTTGATGACATAGGTAAAACGCGAGTTAATACTTTCTTTTTCTGTACCTCTAAAACCATTGGTAAAATTATCTTCATCACGTTCAGACTTATTGAGCGCAAGTTGTAAACCTAGTTTATTTTCAAGCAGCGGTCCGGCCAGATAGATTGATGTTTCTTTTATATCACCAGATTGACCAGAATCTTGAACAACTGTTCCCACCTCGAAGTTTCCAGACCACTCATCTGATACTTTTTTAGTAATAATATTGATTACGCCACCCATTGCATCTGTTCCATACAATGTTGACGCTGGACCTCGAATAATCTCTATGCGCTCAATTGAAGCAAGTGGAGGCAGAATATTTTTTTCGAATCCGCTGTCGTCACCATTTGGATTCACATCCTTAGAAAATTGTCGTTTACCGTTAATTAGGAATAATGTGTAGTCAGAGCCCATCCCACGAATACTGATCGTTTGCGCTGAGCCAGCACCAGAAATGACAACGCCTGGGGTATTTCGGAGTACATCGGTAATGTCATTATATTGGCGCTTATCTAACTCTTCACGAGTCACTACAGTCATGCTTGCTGGCGCCTGCGTAACATCCTGTTCATACCCTGCTGCGGTGACAACGATTGTTTTTAACTTTGCTTCATTTTTAGCGACAGTTTCTTCTGCATTAACCATACCCGTAATCACTGACAATACAGCTAAAGATAAGGTTGATTTAATCCACTTGTAATTCATATGTGTGAGCTCAAAAAATTAAGGAGAGATTCTGAATTTTAGATGAATAGTGTAACAACTAATAACAAATATCGAAACAGTATTAACAATCATTCTCATTAATATTCACATTAAATCTCATATTTAACTTAAAAAAAACCTCCCAAAAGGAGGCTTTTAAGTACAAACAGAATGGCTTATTTAAAGTAAGCGCCTTCAGCTTGTGTGTGATCTGTTTGGTCAACGACACGTCTAAGTTCAGGAATATGTTGTTGAAGCGTCGTTTCAACACCTTGCTTCAAAGTGACATCAATCGCTGAACAACCTTGGCAACCACCACCAAACTTAAGTACAGCGGTTAAGCCATGTTCTTCATCTTCTACCACTTCTACCAAAGCACAGTTACCACCATGACCTGCTAAGCCTGGGTTAATTTCAGACTGCAAAATATAGGTAATGCGTTCTTCGATCGACGCATCAGGGCCGACACGTGGAACTTTAGAGTTAGGTGCACGGAAGGTTAATTGCCCACCAAAGCGGTCTTTATTGTAATCAATCACAGCATCTAATAAATACGGAATAGATGGTGAGTCAATATAGGCTGCGAAATTCGGATAATCTTGCTTGTAATCAGTCGCTACGATTTCGTCTGGAGCACTATAAGCCATACAACACTCAGCGCGTGGCGTACCTGCATGTTCCACAAAAACGCGCACTGCAATTCCAGGAGTGTTTTGTTTTTCAAGTAAATCAAACAAATACTCTTGCGCAGTTGGCGTAATCAATAAGTTTGGAATTTCTTCAGCAACTGCAGTGCTGGTGTTCTCAGTCGACATAACAATATTTCCTCAAGCTGAAGCATCTATTTTAACTGAAGATCGGGGGTAATATTAAAAAATCAACTAAAATTGTCGGAATTAATATCAAAAGACTACTTAAAGTCTTAAAAAATGGCATTATGATGTACAAATATTGATAAAATGAAAAAATATTCGATGCTAGATTTACCTTTTAATCATACAGTTACGATAATCATCATCACGGTTATTATCTCACTCATTGCACTTTCCAAACAAAATGTAATGAATCGTCTCATTTTTTGGCCGCCTGCTGTACAAAAGGGTCAATACGACCGTTTTTTTACGCATGGTTTTATCCATGCAGATGGTACGCATTTGCTCTTCAATATGATCACCTTGTTTTTCTTCGGTAGTATCATTGAGAGCTTTTACCGACAGTACTTATATGAACTTGGTTTTGTTTTGTTCTATTTAGGCGGTCTAATCGTTGCGATTATCCCTAGTTATTTAAAGCATAAAAATGATCAACACTGGGCCAGCTTAGGTGCATCTGGTGCAGTCTCAGCGGTGTTGTTTGCCTATATTTTATTTGAACCGTGGAAACTGATTTTTGTATTTTTCATTCCCGTTCCTGCCATTATTTTTGCCATACTTTATGTCGCATATAGCATCTGGTCGGGTAAACGTAATAATTCCAATGTGAACCATAGTGCTCATCTTTGGGGTGCAGCTTATGGTGTGATCATGACTATCATTATTGAACCGCGTTTGATTCCACATTTCCTCAGTAAGTTGGCACAGTTGCCCTTCTAATCATTGTAAAATTCTCATGATATTGATTAAAAAAGTCCATCCTATGGGCTTTTTTAATGTTTAACGATTCCATAGCTTATTTTAAGATTATTTTTTCAATTTTTAATATTTTTATAATGAAAAATTGCACGCTAGTCTGTGCAAAATTTTTAGAAAAATCATACATTATGAAAAATCACCGACTCAAACTGAGTATTACTTTATTTTTATTAGGCATCAATTTAACGGCTTGTAATAATGATGATTCAAACCTATCCAATGCTAAACCTATTGAACCTCAAGGGCAGCCCAACGTACTGGTGATTATGGCGGATGATTTAGGCTATTCAGACCTAGGTGCTTTTGGTAGTGAAATCCGGACTCCCCATTTAGATGCATTAGCGAGCGATGGTCGAATCCTCAGTGATTATCATACTGCGCCCACCTGTTCTCCCACACGCTCGCAACTGATTTCTGGTACAGATCATCATCTCGCTGGTATTGGGGCAATGGCAGAGCTGACACCTGCCCACCTAAAAGGACAACCAGGGTATGAAGGATTTTTAAATGACCGTTCGCTGTCCATTGCTGAAGTCTTAAAAGATCACGGCTATCAAACTTTTATCAGTGGAAAGTGGCATTTGGGCTTGACCCCAGAGACCAATGCGCATGCCAAAGGCTTTGATCATTCTTTTACCTTATTACAAGGCTTAGATCATAATTTCAAATATGCGCCTAGTGCTTTTAAACGCAACGCCACGTATACCGAAGATGGTAAAATCGTGCCTATCTCGTCACTTCCTGATGATTTCTACTCAACCAACTACTTTACAGACAAATTATTAGGCTATTTAAAAAGCAATCAGAACTCTGGAAAACCATTCTTTGCTTATGCTGCATATACCGCACCGCACTGGCCTATTCAAGCGCCCGTTGAATATCGTAATAAATATAAAGGCGTATATGATGTGGGTTATGATGTGATCCGTGAAAACCGCATCGCACAGCAAAAAAAATTAGGCATTATTCCTGCCGATTTCATACCCGCTGTACCTTTAGACACTCAAAACACGCCACAACAATATGGCAAATGGAACGAACTCAACACCAGTCAAAAAGCATTAGAGGCGCGTAGAATGGAAGTCTATGCAGGTATGGTAGAAAATTTAGATGATAATATCGGTCGAGTGATTCAATATTTAAAAAGCACAGGACAATATGAAAATACTTTAATTTTCTTTGTTTCTGACAATGGTGCTGAAGGTTTTATCCGTAGCCCTTATGGATCTGAATCCGGTTTTGACAACTCACTCGCCAATGTCGGTACTGAAACCTCTTACCACTTTATTGGACCACGCTGGGCTGAAGTGAGTGCAGCACCTTTTCACTTATGGAAAGACACAGCAGCCGAGGGTGCAACCACTGCCCCTGCGATTGTTAAATATCCACATCAAACGCAGGCAAAGGCAATCCACCCAAGCTTTGCTTCAGTACTCGATGTATTTCCAACCATACTCGACTATGCCAACATTGCTGTTCCACATGGAGAATATATAGGTCGTGTGATCAATACGCCAAGTGGTTATTCTTGGAAAGCTGTATTAGAAAATTCAGCTCGAACTATACGTCCTGAAAATTTTCAATTTGCAGATGAATTGCATGGCAACAAATATGCCCGTTTGGGGGATTGGAAAATCGCATTCAATCAAAAAGTATCACCTCATTCTGGTTCTTGGGAACTCTTCAACCTCAAGAATGATCGTGGTGAAACTCAAAATCTAGCCAAAGAAAATCCTGAAAAAGTCAGAGAAATTATTCAGGTCTATCAAGACTATGTGAAGAAAAATGGTGTTCAGGAATATACGCCTTAATGCAATATTCATCCCCCAAAGTCCTCAGCTTCATCGTTTGCAGTCTGCTCACAGCAGGCTGCAACCATGTCACTGATCCAAATAAAAGTATAAAAAATGACACGCAAAGCAAGAACAGCATTGAAAAAGAGATTCAACTGGGCAGCTTAGCGAACTGTCAACATTATTCAGGCTTACCCGAAAAATGGCTTAATGTAAAAACGGCTGGTATGGTTCAACTCCCTTCTGGCTCTTTTAACTTAGGTTCCGATATTGCTTATCCTGACGAGATCAACTTTGGGCAAAAACAAAGATCAGTCAAGGGTTTCTGGATAGATCGAACTGAAGTGACCGTGGCTCAATTTCAAAGTTTTATCGATGCTACAAAGTATGTCACAGATGCAGAGAAGCAAAATCAAGCTGCTGTTTTCAGTCCAAACTCAGCTTCACCACATCAATGGTGGCAGCTCAAATCTGGATATACATGGCGTTATCCGAATGGACCCAAAACACCTCCCGCACAAAGCAACGAGCCTGTCCGTTTTGTGACTAAAAATGATGCCGAGCATTATGCGCTTTGGTTAGGGCGTGATTTAGCCTCAGAAATAGAATGGGAATATGCAGCCAAAGCTGGCGATTCTCAAGATACTCCTTTACATCAAGCACCTTTAGATCATCAGCACCGTCCACTCGCAAACTACTGGCAAGGTGAATTTCCATTTAAGAATACCAAACAAGATCAATTTGAAAGTGTTGCGCCTGTTGGATGTTTCCCGCCCAATGTATTTGGTTTATACGATCAAATTGGAAATGTTTGGGAATGGACCAGTTCAATTTATCAAGGCGCACATGATCAACATATGGGGAATTATCAATCCTTACGACAACAGCAAAACAAGCCTCAAAATTTTGTGATTAAAGGCGGCTCTTATTTATGCGCAAATGATTACTGTGCCCGTTATAGAAGTAGTAGCCGACATCCACAAGAATTAGATTTAGCCACCAGCCACGTAGGATTCCGTACCGTTTTGAGACCATAAACCATTATTCTCAATGCAATTTGAGAAAAATTGAGAACTGGCTATGCATTTTCATTGTTGCAGGAACCTACAATTCTGGTAGTAAATGTCAGCACAAATCTGAACTTGGCATCGATAATGTATACATCTATATATTAATGATGATCAATCTTGAGAGTTTTTGCATGTCTAATCATTTAGAGGGTCTTCAATTTCCCAGTCTTCCTCATACGCATAAGCCAAGTAGCTCTAAAACAGGACAAGCTATTTTGGCTGAGGCCTTGTCTACCGTAAATCATCAAGCATCCTTGAACGTACTTCATGAAAAAAATTGGCGGAAAAACTATCCTGTTCATTTTAAAGCCTTGGTTGAAAATGGTATCGCCAATCCTGAACACGCGATTGCGATCGCTCAACATGGTTTGGATAAAGCACACCAAACCTTTGAGTTTTATCGCAACGATAAGAAATATGCATTGAAAGACATGATGGATTTGCCATTAACGCCATTACATAGTGTGAAGTTAAAAGGAGAAAGTGAAGCAGCTCCAGAGTGGTATGTTCCTTATAAAGGTCAACGTCTGCAAGGTCAGGCTTTAGTTGAGCAAATCCAAAGCTGGCTAGATAACGGAATTATTGAAGCGAGTCATGCAGATGCGTTAAAAACTGTGATTGCGCACCCTGAATGGTTTGATCTTTCAGACCGTACTATGGTGTTATTTGGTGCAGGCTCTGAAGCGGGACCATTAACATGGTTAGCCAAATGGAAAGCCAATATCATTGCGCTCGATCTGCCAAATCCAAATGTTTGGGATAAAATATTAACCACAATTAAAAATGGCAATGCAACACTCATTGCACCATCACTGGAAAAAATTGACAATAGTCTTGCTTCAACACATTTAAAAGAAAAATTAGGTGCCAATTTACTTACGCAAACACCTGAAATTGCACAGTGGTTAATGAAGCAAAATCATGCGCTCGATCTCGCTGCAATCGCCTATTTAGATGGTGAAAAACACGTGCGAGTATCTATGGCGATGGACAGTATTATGCAATATGTCAGTCAGCATAAACCTGACTCAAGCCTGATGTATATGTGTACGCCAACGGATGTATATGCTGTTCCATTCGAAGTGATCGAGGCTTCTGAAGAAAATTTCAAAGCGCGTTCTCGTTCTGAAAAATTAATCAGTCAAAGCATCGAAGCAATCAGTCTAAAGTATTTTTTCCGAAAGAATTTACATTGCCCAGTCCCTTCTCAGGAAGGAAAAGCTTATGGTATTGCAGATTGTTTAGTGGTCGAGCAAGGCCCAAACTATGCCTTGGCTAAGCGTATACAGCAGTGGCGTGCAACGTTGGCACGTCATCAAGGACAGCATGTAAGTATCAATATCGCGCCATCGACCACCACACGTTCAGTCACAAAAAATCCATTATTGAAAGCCGCATTTAATGGTGCGAGTTTGTTTGGTGTTGAAGCATTTGAACCTGAAACCACCAATGCGATCATGGCTGCGCTATGGATTCACGACCTGCGTAATCCTGAGTCGATTGCCAATCCAGAACGTGTTATGGACCATCCTTTAGAGTTGATGATGGAAGGAGCAAATCATGGCGGATTATGGCGTGTGGCTTATCTTGCGCGCACTGCACTTCCCTTTGCTGCCTTATACGGTTTTGCAGAAGAAAAATTGCCCCTAAAGAAAATTTTGAGTTTAATTAAGAAATCATGATCCTTGTTAATGCCTCTATTATCTAAGCCATATAAAGATCGAGATCATGCTTAATTAGAGTCAATTAACTCAAAATTCAAAACAAAAAAAACGCTGCAATTGCAGCGTTTTTTTAATTCACCATGCGCTTAAAATACTTTTAAGAACAACCAGAATAAACCACCTGATAAACAGATCGTTGCTGGTAAGGTGAAGATCCATGCAGATAGAATCGTACGAACCATCTGGAAATTCAAACCAGATTTATTGGCAACCATCGTACCTGCAACAGCACTGTTCAATACATGCGTCGTCGACACTGGCATACCAAAACCATCAGCAGCAGCAATCGTCGTCATTGCAACGAGTTCCGCAGACATCCCTTGACCATAAGTCATGTGTTGCTTACCAATACGCTCACCTACAGTCACAACAATACGTTTCCAACCCACCATTGTTCCTAGACCCAGTGCAAGTGCTACAGCAACTTTTACCCAAGTTGGAATATATTGAAGAAATGAATCCATATTATCGCGGTAGTCATCGACCACTTTTTCTTGTGCAACTGTCATCGCAGGTAAAGCTTCAGCTTTATCCAAACGCTTAAACGCAGTTGAACTTAAATACATATCATTACGTAAAGAAGAGACTTCAACTTCTGGAATATTTTTCAATGAACCATGAACACTTACACGATCACCCAAGTGATCTGTCATGCTCGCCAATGCAGGCACGACAGCAGGCGTAATTTCTTTGGTTTGAATATACTGTGTCAATACTTCACGTGCTTCAGCATCCGGAATATCAGCATGATTCGGATAAATAACACTCGCCGTTTGAGCTGATAATTGCTCAAAAGACTGAAGATGTTTCTCGTCTAGATTCTTATTTAAAGAATAAGCCAAAGGCACACAACCAATCAGAATAAGCATAATTAAGCCCATTCCTTTTTGACCATCATTTGAACCATGCGCAAAACTTACACCTGTACAGGTGAAAATCAAAATTGCACGAATCAATGGCGGTGGTGGTTTATTCCCTTCAGGTGGCTGAAACAGCTCAACTTGTTTCTTGAAGATTTTTTTCACCAACAAGAACAATACAGCTGCAAAAGCAAAACCGATCAATGGCGAGAATAATAATGCTTTACCTACTTTTAAAACCTGCTCCATATCAACACCACTCGCACCGCTTCCAGCGTTAAGAATGTAGTTCATGATGCCCACACCTAAAATCGAACCGATTAAAGTATGCGAACTTGAAGCAGGAATACCAAAGAACCAAGTCCCTAAGTTCCACGTAATCGCAGCGATCAGCATAGCAAATACCATGGCAAAACCAGCGCCTGAACCGACATTCATAATCAATTCAACAGGGAGTAATGCGATAATGCCGTAAGCGACTGCACCACTTGCGACCATTACCCCTAAGAAATTACAAAAGCCACACCACATCACCGCCACGGGTGCGGATAAGGCATTGGTATAAATTACGGTTGCAACGGCATTGGCTGTGTCATGGAAACCATTTACAAACTCGAAACCCAATGCTAGGAATAATGCTGTCGCCAGCAAAACCACTGCATACAAACTTAATGATGGAACAAGAGATAAATCAGCCACCAATTGGAAGCCAATATAAATGAGTGTGGAAATAATCAGTGTTAAAAACACCGGCATAAAAAATTTCGGTGTCGGCACATGAACGTTAGTCGACGAGACTTGCGCCGAATGTAGTTCTGAATCTGGAGATGGGTTAGAATTCATGCAAGCAGGCAAAGAGGATAAGAATATCCCCTTATTGTTTAGTTTAATTATTACAATTATATGACAAGACGCTGCCATACAAAGCATCTATTTGAGGCTTTATTTTGATTTTCTGATCAAAAGACCAATTTTTTTTTAGTTTTAGCTAATATAATTCAATTACTTAATAAATTATCCTTTTTTAAAATTTAGAAAACTCGCTGAACAATATAAATGAAATAATTCTGTAACATTTCTCAAATATTTCATCACAAATTCTAATGAAATTATTTTGCTCGAAAAATATGACAAAGTTATGAATAAAAACATAAATTTAATTTGAATATTTCAAATTTCATAAAAATGGCGATTAAACACGCTAAATAGCATGAGTTATGCCCATGAAGATGTTTATTTGCGCTGCATGCTGCGCAATATCTGTTAAAATAACGCACCTTTATTAAGCTAAATATTTAGAGAGAGTCATTGATGTCTACCCTCGCTACATTAAAAGCACTTCTTGCTCAACGTATTCTGATCATCGATGGTGCGATGGGCACGATGATCCAGCGACACAAATTAGAAGAAGCTGATTATCGTGGAGAACGTTTCGCAGACTGGGCATCAGATCTAAAAGGCAACAATGACTTATTGGTACTTAGCCAACCCCAAATTATTCAAGGCATTCACGAAGCTTATTTAGAAGCGGGTGCGGACATTATTGAAACCAACAGCTTTAACGGCACACGCGTTTCGATGTCTGATTACCATATGGAAGATTTGGTTCCTGAAATCAACCGTGAAGCAGCACGTATTGCAAAAGCGGCATGTTTGAAATATTCAACGCCAGAGAAACCTCGTTTTGTGGCAGGTGTACTTGGACCGACTTCGCGTACCTGTTCTATTTCACCGAATGTGAATGATCCTGCATTTCGTAACATTCACTTTGATGAACTCAAAGTCAATTATATTGAAGCTGCGCATGCCTTAATTGAAGGTGGTGTAGATATTCTGCTGATTGAAACTGTATTTGATACCTTGAACTGTAAAGCCGCGATTTTTGCGGTCAAAGAAGTCTTCAAAGAAATTGGCTATGAATTGCCATTGATGATTTCAGGCACGATTACCGATGCTTCTGGTCGTACATTGACTGGGCAAACGCCTGAAGCATTTTGGAACTCTGTGCGCCACGGCGATTTATTGTCGATTGGTTTTAACTGTGCCTTGGGTGCAGATGCCATGCGTCCACACGTCAAAACCATTTCTGATGTTGCAGATACTTTTGTTTCTGCTCACCCCAATGCGGGTTTACCGAATGCATTCGGTGGTTATGATGAAACACCAGAAGAAACAGCTGCCTTCATTAAAGAGTTTGCAGAAAGCGGCTTGATTAATATTACTGGTGGCTGCTGTGGTACAACACCGGATCATATCCGTGCGATCTACAATGCGATTAAAGATATTCCACCACGCCAAGTCCCTGAAATTGCGCCTGCGTGTCGTCTATCAGGCTTAGAACCATTTAACATTACTAAAGATTCACTCTTTGTAAACGTCGGCGAACGAACCAACGTCACAGGTTCTAAAAAATTCCTACGTTTAATTAAAGAAGAAAACTTCACTGAAGCCTTAGACGTTGCACGTCATCAGGTTGAAGGCGGTGCACAAATCATCGATATCAATATGGATGAAGGCATGCTGGATTCTCAAGGTGCGATGGTTAAGTTTTTAAACTTAATCGCATCTGAGCCTGACATTTCTCGTGTTCCGATTATGCTGGATTCTTCAAAATGGGAAATTATTGAAGCTGGTTTAAAATGCGTTCAAGGTAAGGCCGTTGTTAACTCGATTTCATTGAAAGAAGGTTATGACGAATTTGTAGAGCGCGCACGTCTATGTCGTCAATACGGTGCTGCTGTTATTGTTATGGCATTTGATGAGGATGGTCAGGCAGATACGGCTGCACGTAAGAAAGAAATCTGTAAGCGTTCATATGACGTTTTAGTCAATGAAATTGGCTTCCCTTCTGAAGATATTATTTTTGACCCGAACGTATTCGCGATTGCGACAGGGATTGAAGAACATAATAACTACGCTGTTGATTTTATTGAAGCAACAGGTTGGATTAAACAAAACCTACCGAATGCCATGATTTCTGGTGGTATCTCAAACGTATCCTTCTCTTTCCGTGGCAATGAACCTGTTCGTGAAGCGATTCATGCGGTGTTCTTGTACTATGCGATTCAACAAGGTTTGACGATGGGTATCGTTAACGCAGGTCAGCTTGCGATTTATGACGATATTCCAAAAAACTTGAAAGATGCAGTTGAAGATGTGGTTCGCAACCAGAACCAAGGTGAGTCATTGCAAGATGCCACTGAAAGATTGCTTGAAGTTGCAGAAGAATATCGTGGTAAGGCCGGTGCTCAACGTGAAGCTGAAAACTTAGAATGGCGTGAGCAAAGCGTTGAAAAACGTCTTGAGTATGCGTTGGTCAAAGGGATCACCACTTATATTGATGTCGATACTGAAGAAGCACGTTTACAATCAACCCGTCCTCTGGATGTGATTGAAGGCCCGCTCATGCAAGGCATGAACGTGGTTGGTGACCTGTTCGGTTCGGGTAAAATGTTCTTACCGCAAGTGGTGAAATCTGCACGCGTGATGAAACAAGCTGTAGCTTGGTTGAACCCGTACATTGAAGCAGAGAAAACTCAAGCACAAGCTAAAGGTAAAATTTTACTTGCGACCGTAAAAGGCGATGTACACGATATTGGTAAAAATATTGTTGGTGTAGTTTTAGGTTGTAATGGCTATGACATTGTTGACCTTGGCGTGATGGTGCCGTGTGAGAAAATTCTACAAACTGCGATTGATGAAAAAGTTGATATCATTGGTTTGTCGGGCTTAATCACACCATCACTCGATGAAATGGTATTTGTTGCTAAAGAAATGCAACGTAAAGGCTTTAAAATTCCATTGATGATTGGTGGTGCGACGACGTCTAAAGCACATACAGCAGTAAAAATTTCACCGCAATATCATAATGACGGTGTGCTTTATACTGCCGATGCCTCACGTGCCGTGGGTGTTGCAACGCAATTGCTTTCTGCTGAAATGAAGCCAAAACTATTGGCAGACTATGCAGCGGATTATGAAAAAATTCGTATTCGCTTAGCCAACAAACAACCGAAAGCAGCGAAGTTGTCATATGCTGAATCTGTTGAAAATGGTTTTAAAATCGATTTCACTCAAAATGCACCAATCAAACCGAATTTCATAGGCTCGCAAACTTTTACAAACTACCCGCTTGAAACCTTGGTTGAATATTTTGACTGGACACCATTCTTCATCTCTTGGAGCTTGGCAGGTAAATATCCAAAAATCTTACAAGATGACGTGGTCGGTGAAGCAGCAAGAGATTTGTTTGAACAAGCACAAATCATGTTGAAAGACATTATTGAAAATAAACGTTATGACGCACGTGCTACGTTTAGCCTATACCCTGCAAACCGTACTGGTGCAGATACTGTTTCTGTCTCAGATGAAGCGGGGCAAGTGACGCATACATTTGAACATTTGCGTCAGCAGTCTGACAAAGTGACGGGTAAATCCAACTACTCATTGGCTGACTTTGTAGCGCCTCAAGACGTTGCACAGGATTATTTGGGTGGCTTTACTGTTTCGATCTTTGGTGCAGAAGAGTTGTCTCACGAATATAAAGCCAAGGGTGATGATTACTCCGCAATTATGGCGCAAGCATTGGGTGACCGTTTTGCTGAAGCGTTGGCTGAGCATTTACACGAGCGTATTCGTAAAGAGTTCTGGGGTTATCAAGCCAATGAGTCTTTAAGCAATGAAGAATTGATTAAAGAGAAATATGTCGGGATTCGTCCTGCACCGGGCTACCCTGCTTGTCCTGAGCATTCAGAAAAAGTGGCATTGTTTGATTGGCTCGGTACGACTGAGAAAATGGGCACATACCTCACTTCTAGTTTTGCTATGTGGCCGCCTTCTTCTGTCAGTGGTTTCTATTATGCAAATCCTGAAACTGAATACTTTAATGTAGGTAAAATCTCTGGCGATCAGTTGGAAGATTATGCGAAGCGTAAAGGTTGGACTTTGGATGAGGCGAAGCGTTGGTTAGCGCCGAATTTGGATGATTCTATTGTTTAAATCCCCCTAGCCCCCTTTATTAAAGGGGGGAAGAATCTATTCCTATTGAATAAAAAAATCCCCTCGAGAGTGGGGATTTTTTATATAATATTAATTACTTCAATATTCAAAAAAATCTAAATGGAAAATAACGAACTTCACAACATACTTGATGACTATCTTCACAAGATTGTGGCTTTAAATGAAATTATTCCCTCTCAGATTCATTCTGTAATTGAAAATTTTATAAGTACAAATAAAAAATTCAATCAACAACTTGAAGAATGTGGACAACCTTTTACAGATGAAAATGGAGATGCCGGATTTAAGATTAGTTTCAAACATGCTCGTTCAATACATCGGTTAAGTACTAAAAGAAAACAATCTCAACTTGCACTAGAGATATTACCAAAATCTTTTTTGGTTACTTTTGTTTCAGAATATGACTCATTTTTAGGACAACTAAATAAATATATACTGAAACAAAAACCAGAATTACTTAAAGCCGATCAAAAGACAATAACATTTGAAGAGTTAAGCACATTAAATAGTATTGAAGAAGCTCGCGATAAAATTATCAGTCATGAAATTGAAAATCTATTAAGAGATAGTCATTCTAAACAGTTTGATTGGATGGAAAATAAATATAACCTACCGTTAAAAACTGGTTTAAAATCATGGCCACAATTTATAGAATTAACAGAAAGAAGAAATCTTTTTGTACACTGCAACGGTATAATTTCCGAGCAATATATTAAAAAATGTCGTGATGCTAAATTTGATTTAGATAAAGAATCTGAGGCAGGTAAAAAACTTCGCGCAGATAAAAAATATATAAATATTGTTTATAGAACACTTTATGAAATCCCAGTGAAATTAACTCAAGTTTTATGGAGAAAACAATTTCCTAAAGATTTAGAAAAGGCAGATGACAGTTTAAGTAATTTAACTTATGAGTTATTAGTTGATGAAGAATATGAATTAGCATCCATATTATTAGACTTTGCCTGTGATGTATTAAAAAAATGGAGTTCTGAAAGTCAAAGGCTAGTTTTTGTAATAAATAAATCTATATCGTATAAATTCAGTAATAGAAATTTTAATCAAATACTTGATGCTGAAGATTGGTCTGCATGTAAAGACTCTTATCAGTTATGTGCAGCAGTATTAAGAGAGGAATTTGATCTAGCAAAAAGATATATGATTAAAACGGCTTTGTTGCATAAAGATTTTAAAGACTGATCTTTCCTAAGCTGCACAAATTTAAGTGACAACTTGGGTGTGAGGGCGACCTAATTCTGTAAATTTATTTAACACGGCTATACGTGCATGGATTTCATTGACTTGGCTTTGAAAGTTTCTCGAACTGAGTTTATCGCCCAATAATTTGATGCAATGCATCTTAGTTTCGACCAAACTACGTCGATGATAACCAGACCACTTTTTCCACAGCGCTCTTCCTAGATGTTTGACTGTTTTCAATAATTCATTTCTCTCTAAAGATCCCAATTGCTTATCTTTCCATGGCCTTGCATTTTTTCTTGGAGGAATTACGGCATGTGCATGACGATCTGAAATCACTTGTCTACACAATTTCGTGTCATATGCTCCATCGGTATAGACAGAATCAATGCGTTCATCAAATGGGATTTGATTCAGCAGATCACCCAAAACTTGTGAGTCACTGACATTATTTGTTGTGAGCTGTACAGCTCGTATTTGTAAGGTTTTAGCATCTATCCCAATGTGCAGTTTACGCCATTGCCGACGATATTCAGGCTGATGTTTCTTGCGTTTCCATTCACCTTCGCCTAAAAACTTAAAGCCAGTTGAGTCTACCAATAGATGCAGTCCTTCATGACTTTTTTGATAGCTGATCGCAATATCAATCTGCTTTTGTCGTCTGCAAAGTGTGGAATAATCCGGTGCTGTCCAACTTAACCCACTAAGTTGAATAAGGCTTTGCACAAAGCCTGTGACCATACGCAAAGAAAGGCGAAAGATAGATTTGATCATCAAACAGCACTGAATCGCTGTATCAGAATAGGTTTGATTTCTTCCATGCTTAGCTTGTGGCTGAGCATACCATTGAGTCTGAGGATTGAACCAAATTGAAATATTTCCTCGCTTGATTAGAGCTTGGTTATAAGAGGGCCAATTCGTTGTGCGATAGATTTTGGATGCAGGCTTCTTCATTTGGAAATTATATTGCTAAAGAAGCCTTCAGGAATAGCTTTCTGCAACAAAGCCGATTAAAACTGGAAAATCTAAAGAGTTAGATGAAGTATCTTTTTTAGAATGGCCGTGTTTTAGAAATTTTCGTGAGACAGAGCATTTTACAGAAGCATTTATTGAAATTTTTGGGAAACAACCTTCCTATATAGAAAAAAGTATAGAAAGTACAGAAACAGAAACAGAAACAGAAACAGAAACAGAAACAGAAAATGGTACTTTTGTTCAGCCTATTGAAAAGCGTGCTTAAATCCCTCCTAACCTCCCTTTAAAAGGGGGGTATATCACGAATCCAACACCATCATTAAATTCGCGTGAAGTCCCTCTTTTCCAAAGAGGGATTTAGGGAGATTATTCAGCCAAATAATTCAAACAATATTGATAAACTTCTTCCACCACATCATCAATCTGCCCCATCACCTGTCCATTATTAAACCTCAGCACGGTTAAGCCAAGTTGACCCAAAGCTTCATCCCGAATCCGATCTGCTTCGAGTCCATCATCAGTAAAATGCTGACTGCCATCACACTCAATCAACAAATTGGTAGCAGGACAGTAAAAATCTACAATGTAATTCAAAATTGGTTTTTGCCGATAAAACTGCAAATCTAAAATTTGTTTGTTCCGCAGTCGTGCCCATAACAGCTTTTCAGCATCAGTCATATTATTGCGTAAGTCACGCGAGGCTTGTTTTAAATTTTTATTGTAGGGTTTCATTTTTATTCTCTCTTTGAATTTCCCTTAATCCCTCTTTAGAAAAAAAGGGAATATCACGAATCCAAAACCAACATCAAAGTCTCGTGAAGTCCCACTTTACAAAAGGGGGATTTAGGGGGGGATTCTTTTACTACATAGATATACATTAAAAGTAGCCCCATTTCTAACCACTCTATCTCAAACCATCCATATTTACATTTTTAAGTCTGCAAACTTCGCTCATTTCTATGATAATAGACAACAAATTTCTCCCAAATTTAAAATTATTGGTGTTTCAATGAAAAAGTTAATCAACGATGCTGAAAATATCGTGGTCGAAATGTGTAAAGGATTGGTCCTTGCGCATCCTGAACTCAGTTTTAACGAAGCATACAAAATCGTGTCACGCAAAGAAAAACACAATAATGTGGCATTGATCAGCGGTGGTGGTAGCGGTCACGAACCTGCACATGCAGGCTTTGTTGGAACAGGCATGTTAGACGCAGCAGTATGTGGTGATGTATTTGCATCCCCTTCACAGATTCAAGTCTATAAAACCCTACAACAAGTCGCGACTGAAAAAGGCGTCTTGATGATTATCAAAAACTATTCTGGCGATATGATGAATTTCCAGAATGGCGCTGTACTTGCAGCTGAGGATGGTATTCAAGTTGATTACGTTAAAGTGGCCGATGATATTGCCGTCAAAGACAGTCTTTATACCGTCGGCCGTCGAGGTGTAGCAGGAACGGTATTTGTTCATAAAATCGCAGGTGCAGCTGCAACGCAAGGTTTTGTCTTGACGCGTGTGAAAGAAATTGCACAAAAAGCCGCGGACAATGTGACCAGTCTTGGATTTGCTTTTAATTCTTGCACCGTACCTGCCAAAGGTACACCGACGTTCACATTGGCTGAAGATGAAATGGAATATGGCGTCGGCATACACGGCGAACCAGGTATCCGTCGTGAAAAAATTATCCCATCTAAAGAACTCGCTCAACGTATTGTGGATGACCTATTTTTAGATCGTCCTGATTTAAATGAAGTTGCAGTGCTGGTGAATGGTTTTGGCTCTACGCCAATGCAAGAGTTGTATTTGTTCAATCATGATGTATGCCAACACTTGGCAAGCAAAGGCATCAAGATTTACCGTACTTTTGTCGGCAACTATATGACCAGTATTGACATGGCAGGTGCATCTGTCTCCTTGCTTGCTTTAGATGATGAACTCAAAACCTATTTAGATGCCGAAGCACATACGCCTGCCTTTAAAATGGATGGTTCAATAGCACGTCCACTTGAGTTTGCGATCAATGACTGTAAAGCAGAATCAATATTAAATACTCAAATTGAAACCCATGCTGAATATGCCAAAATTGTAGATGAACAATTTAGTATTGAAAATATGCGCTACGTGATTGATGCCATGAGTGCATGTATTATTAAAAATGAAGTGCCATTTTGTGAGCTCGATGCCCACGCAGGTGATGGTGACTTCGGTATGAGCGTGGCAAAAGGTTTTAAACAGCTCAAACGCCAATGGCATGAATTGATGCAGTATGAACGTATGGATGAGTTTTTACTGAATTGCTCAATCATCATTATGGAACATTGTGGTGGTGCTTCAGGTCCTATCTGGGGTTCAGCATTCCGTGCAGCGAGTAAATCGATTCAAGGCAAAACCACGCTTTCAGTTTCAAACTTTGCCACGATGCTCCAAGACGCGGTGAAAGGCATTCAAATCACAGGTGAACGCTCATTTGGTCGTGGTGCTGTTGTCGGTGATAAAACCTTGATCGATGCACTTGTTCCATGTGCGGACTCATGGTCGAGCAATAACGAAAAAAGTTTTAAAGAAAACTTTGTATTAGGTGCTCAAGCCGCTGTGCAAGGTGCAGAGTCAACCAAAGACATCGTTGCTCGCATGGGTCGTGCAGGTACAGTCGGTGATCGTAGCTTAGGCTACCCTGATGCAGGTGCACATGGTCTGGGTGTGATCTTTAGTGATTTAGCTGCACTAATAAAATAAGCCTGAGCATCTAAACCAAACATAAATATAGCCCACCATAAAAGCACTGAACTATTTCGGTGCTTTTATTTAGTTATCAAAGAATTTATTTAAGTATCAAAGAATTAAATCATCGATCAATCTGCCCTCTCAGAACTTCATTCGCTTTATTTAACAATCATCTATATGTAATTTATATTTTAATAATTGGTTATTTTTAAAGATAAATTCAATTGAATCATTACTGTCATCAGATGCTTCTGCATTCAATACATTTGGATTTTCACTGTCTATATATATGTGGTTTTTAAATTTTTTTATGAACTGCAGTTTTTTTAAGTTTGGAGAAATTCGTTCGTTATGAAAAAACAGACTGTTATTTTGAGTCAAATATACCTCCTGAATACTCCCATTTGAAAGCAAGCTAAAGTTTTTGAATTGATATTGATCTGGAAAATTCCCTCCATTGCACTCATCTTCTCCTCCCTTCAAAACCTGAATAGGTTTACCGAATATTTTAGGATTTGCAATCCAATTTTTATAAACCTTGCCTTGAATAATCGGCTCAACAAAATTTTCTGCTGAAGACCATGTCGGAGTGATTAATCCCATAAAAAATGTGACGATGTAAATCATGTTTTTAGATTTCATTCTTATTTTTCTCCATTTCAACTCTTCATTCTTTAGTTTAAATTCTCTAGTCTCAATCACTAGACTTAACCCTTATTTTCATTCATTTATAAATATTAAATTGATCATCCCTTTTAAAATTTTGTTGATTAGATCTCTATTTTAATTCAAAAAAAATCATTAAGCTGCAATAACCTCATCTATTGAAATTCCTTCTCGCGCTGCAAGAAGGTTAATATGAGGATATTCTGACTGTGGTTTTGTTGTGTAAAAAACAACCCACAAAAGAAATCAATTTAAAAGATTTTATGATCTCAAAATTTTCACTTCGGATCTTTCTTCAAAACCTTTTTCAAATATTCCTGCAGGTCTTGTTTTACCACAATTCTTTTTCGACCCTTGCATTGTTCTTCAGTCAAAATGCCTTCCGCATCTAAGACTACAACGTTGTGCCCATCCTCTTTTAAGCGATTTACACCTTCAAACAACATTTTGACACCCACATTATGAATGAGTGAAATATTGGTTAGATCTAGAATAATCGTGTTTTTTGATGCAGGCTCATCTTGCAATATTCTGAGCAGCATTTCCGACTCTGTGAATTGCAATACACCACGCAGTTCATAGACCACGATCGCATTACGCTTACCGATCTGATAGCGATTTTGTACAATCGTTTGAGCCGACGGAGTTCCTTCCATCAAATGAAGCCCCATATCCTGCGAAAGCTGCTCCATAATCTCGATACCACGGGCACTATTGCCATGTTCATCTAGCTTTGGAGAAAACACAGCTAAACCGACTTGCCCGGGTAGTACACCAATGATCCCACCCGCAACACCACTTTTAGCCGGTATACCGACACTGGTGAGCCAATCACCCGCAGCATCATACATACCACACGTCATCATCACGCTCAGCACTTGACGAGCAACATCGCGTTCCAGAATGCGTTTGCCTGTTTTGGCTTGAAGCCCACCATTGGCAAGCACACTTGCCATATTGGCCAAGTCTTTCACGGTTACTTTGATGGCGCACTGATGAATATATCCATGCACAATATCAATAGGATCTTCCTCCAACACACCTACTGTTCTGAGCATGTAACCAATCGATAAATTACGAAATGCGGTATCCAGTTCAGATTGATAAACTTGCTCATCAAATGAAAGCTCACGCCCTGCAAGCTCACTTAAAAAACGACGCAAATGTTCCGCACGTGATACCTTTTTTTTAACAGGAATTAAGGAATGTGTTGTGATTGCACCCGAATTAATCATGGGGTTTTTCGGCAGTTTGTGTTTTGCATCGAGAGAGATTTGATTAAATGCCTCCCCAGAAGGTTCAACACCAACTTTTGCCAAAACTGCACTGATTCCATGATGTTTAAGCGCTAAAGCATACGCAAAAGGCTTAGACATCGACTGAATGGTAAATTCAGTATCATCATCTCCGATTGAGTATATCGTCCCGTCAATGGTTGCCAGTGCGATTGCAAGTTTATTGGGATCTGCAGATGCAAGCTCTGGAATATAATCAGCCAATTGCCCCTGATCATTGCTATTACATTGTGATAAAACATGATTTAAATAATCTGGGACAGGTGTTTTCATTAGCATGGCTCAATGTATTTTTTATATTATTTTTCACCATAATAGATTAAGTTTAAACTACAATAAAAAATGGTTTATGCTGACAAAATGATTACAAATTTAGGAATAAATATAGATTGATAGATCCTGTAAGACAAAGAGCTAACTACGAAAATCATCCTCTATCATGAGATTTTTATTCAGTCTTCAACGCACTTCTAAACCATTAATTTATAAATCCAGCGGCTATATCACTCAGGTACACACTCACAAATTTAATGCTCTAAAATTTTTTTTCTAATTTATCGCTATAAACTTCAACAAGATTTCGTCCTTTTTCTTTTGCTAAGTAAAGCGCCTGATCTGCTTGACGAATAACGTCTTCTTTTCCTAGGCCATATTTAGAAAGCGCAACACCGAAACTGGCTGTGATTTTAATTTCAGTCATCGTATTTAAAACAATAATTTCATTTTCAATTTGAAACCGACATCTTTCTGCGACTTCTAAAACTTCATCTAAATCATTAAAATTTAATATAAAAATAAACTCTTCACCACCAAAGCGTCCGACGATATCATTTTCGCGGGTATTTCGTTTTAATACATTAGCCACTCGCTTGAGAACAATATCACCAGACTCATGTCCATATTGATCATTAATGGCTTTAAAATGATCTAAATCCAGCAAGATTACAGCATATTTTTTTTCTTTAGCTTTTTCTAACCCCGTTAAAACATCAGTAATATGGCGACGATTAAACAGATTGGTTAATGCGTCCATTTTACTGCCTATTTCAAAATGCTTTTCCCGATTGCGCCACTGCGTAAGTAATATTTCAAAAAATAAAATACACACAATCATAATTGGAAGATATAGTTCCGCCATGCTAATCAGCCAAAAATTATTTTGATAGATAATGCTATCGTTTAACTCTTTACTAAATACAGGTGCATAACGAATCGAGCCATTCGAGGTTAAATAACAGGTAATGACCGTGAAAAATAAAATAGGAATAGCGATGCTGTATATAATTTTACGACTATAAAAAACCAAACCGACAAGTACAATGCTGATGAATCCTGCCATCGTTGCAGGACTATAAACACCGATGGTATAACCACTATAAATCATGGTTATCCCAAAAAAAGCGGGACTAAAATATGAGACAAATAGCTTAAACTTTTCGTTGTGTCCAATGACAAAACACAGTCCGAAAACCACGGCAAAAATAACAAAGCAAATACTGACAGATATTAAGCGTTGTATAAAAAAATCTGGATTAATCCAACGATTATTTTCTTCTGAAAAATAGGAAACGAGATACCATTTAATCGCGGCATATTGGCTCATCATCCCGAAAAAGGCGATCAACTTCCCTTTACTATAATCACTCCAATAAATCAGCATGTTATCAGGCTCTTTTAAAAAAGAGCTAACATAGTTTTTTAACCTAATTAAATAAGATTTGAAAAGTTTCAAAAAATTATGTCCTTCTTGTCATTTTGCCACTCTTTATATAAAAACTGAGATGATCTTATTAATTTTAAAACCCCATAACCCCAAGAACTGATTATAACAAAAAGTTTATAATGATCAGTTTTTAAGCACAATACGATCTACAAATAAAATTCCATTTAAATGATCGATTTCATGTTGAACGATTCGGGCAGGAAAGCCTGAAAATGTGTTTTGTATTTTTTCCCCCACAAGATTGTAGTATTGCACTGTAACCTTTTCAGCTCTTAGTACTTGACCCCGTTGACTTTCAACACTTAAGCAACCCTCCTCGCCTAACTGCAAAATATCAGAAAATTCCAATATTTCAGGATTAATCATTTCAATGGCTTCCATCTCTGGTGCATCGGGATAGCGAGGGTTAGGTTTAGAAGCCACAATGATGATTCGTTTGGAAATATAGACCTGTGGTGCTGCAATCCCTACACCATGGCGCGCTATCATTGTTGCTTTCAGAGCTTCTACGCATGAAAAAAGCCATGGGCTGGAAAACTCAGCTTCAGAAACTGCTGTAGCGACAAGATTTAAGATTGGCTCACCACGCTGAGCAACATGAAGTACTGTCATAAAACATCATCTGATCATGGGTTAAATTTTATTTTAGAGTAATTTTCATCCTAATCATAATTTATTATGTTTCAAAATAACCAAGCTTAATCCTTAGAATCAATTAATTAGCTCTAACTATCATCGTCTGGTCAATATTATTCATGGCTTTCAATCATATTCAAATCGTTTTTTAATTCAAAATAATGTCGTACTTGGTTTCGACCACTTTTTTTAGCCAAATAAAGTGCCCGATCTGCGTGCTGAATAACCATTTCTTTCTTTAAGCCAACGGTGGAAACCGCCACACCAAAACTTGCTGTTACTCGTATTGTTTTTTTCTTATCAATCACATAGTGTTCTTTTTCAATTTCTTTACGACAGCGCTCCGCAATATCTAAACATTGTTTTAAGGATTTATTTTTAAGTAGAATAATAAATTCCTCTCCACCAAAGCGCCCAACGATATCTTGTTCCCTTAAAATACTGGATAAAATTTGCGCAACACCAATTAATACCATATCACCAGTATCATGACCATAATTATCATTTATCGATTTAAAATAATCTAAATCTAATAATACCAAGGCATACGGCTGATCTGATGACTCGCATATAGCGAGCTCTAAGCCTATTTTTCGTCGATTAAAAATCTCTGTCAGGGGATCAATCTGACTAATCATTTTGATTTGTTTTTCACGATTACGCCACTGAGTGAGCAATATTTCAAATAAGACAATGGCGACAAAAAAAACAGGAATATATAAATAAAGCTGGCTAAACACCCAAAACTTATTGTGAATCAACACCGATTCATTTAATTCATGACTAAATATTGGTGCATATTCCATTTGGTTGAATGCACTTAATAAAATACTCATCAGTAAATAAAGCACGACAGGAACACAAATCACATAGATAATTTTACGCTCAAAAAGCACCAATCCCACACTAATTAAACTAATAAAACTCGCAATAGTTGCTGGGCTCATCACCCCAATAGCATAACCTACAAACATAAATGTTGAAGCAAAAAATATAATCACCAGATAAGGATAATAAACCTGAATATAATGATTATCCTTTAGATATATACACGGATAGATCAAGATTAAATGTATAAAAGAACAAATCAGTAAATAGGTCAAATTAAAATGAAAATAACTCAGGTTCATCCAATGTTGAAGTGAAGGACTTAATGAAACATAGAGATACCAAAATGACCATAAAAGATGAGCAAGACTACCTGCAATAAGAACAACAATACTCTTATTTAAATTGCTCCAGTTCATGAGCACACTATTTTTCATAAACTGTCTTACGGTACTGGGATGCAATATTTTATTAAGCAAACGCATGATGAATCTTCATCTCACTTTGAACAAACCATACAGTTCTATCGATTTTTAATGTCTGAGCTTTAAGTCTGAATTAGACTTGGAAAATGGAATATTCAAATTTCACGTTTGACATACACATAGACACCAACATTTATTATTGTACAAATTAAAAAACTATCACATCAATTCTCAAAGAATCAAGCAGACCCTTCGAAGTTTTATTTTTAAAATAATCAATTTAGTTTTACTCACTTACTTGTTTCATTTTTGACTATATTTTTTTAATTTCATATGATCCAAAAGTATAATAAACAGATTAGCACTTTAAAAATACGCTGCTCATCATTTTCTTTGAAAGACAACAGTCTACAATCTTTATGATGTTGAATATTAGAAGATGTTAAATATTAAAAGATATTGAATATTAAAAATTTTAGAATTAAAAATTTAAATGTACAGAGACTGTAGCACCGATACTCAAACTTAACTTTCGATTTTTGTATTGAATCACGGCGTCAAATTGCTCTGCACCATCATCCAAACCGCTACAGACCCATGTTGTTCCGACGGGAAACGCATCTAACCAAGGTGCTTTATAAAAATCTGAAACAGAATCAAACTGAAGATAATGTTCGGGATCAGCTTTTATTTTAGCCGCAAGCTGATCGAATTGAGCCAACTTATACGCATTAAAATCAAGCATGAATTGACTCCTTTCAGCTAGTGCTTTAAAGATGTTGATTTTGTAATACTGATTTTATGACGTTGATTTTCTGGTACTACTATTTAGTAGTGATTTAAAATCAACAGGCTTCTTTCAAAAGTCATGATTCACACAACACACTCATCAAGAGCATTCCCTCATTCTAAGCTTCTCCCAGAGGGAGAAGGGGTTTTTACCTATCAAGTATTGCTACTTGAAGCGCATTTTTTGACTTATGAAAAAGATTTAATATTTTCTTTTGAGTCAATATTCTTTTGACTCAATTTTTTTGAACTCAACAGCTGCTTTGTATTTTACTTCTTAGATTCTTTAATAGATTGCAACTAAGAATAAATCATTGTTTAGTCTGTTGTTAAGGCCTTCATGTTTATTTGTTGATTCCAAACCTGAGTCCATTTCCACCAACCAAATCCAGCCAATAAAACAAAAGCTGCATACAGTCCTGCGGTTAAGAACAATGACTTATAAAAAAACATTCCGACATAAACAATATCAACAAAAACCCAAAGTACCCATGTTGCGATATGTTTTCGACTGGTCCAATACGTTGCCAATAAACTAAATGCTGCTAATTGTGAATCTAAAATTGGAAGTGCCGCATCGGTAAAATTTTTTAATAATAATCCAAATATTAGCCCGCCGATTGAGGCTAGAATCATTTGAAAGATCACCTTGGAAGAAGCAATAGATTCAATCTTAATGACATGCTCTACTTTTTTAGTTTTTAACCAAAAATAAAAACCATATGCATTCAAGCTCATAAAAATAAACTGTAAAATCGTTTCTCCATAAAGTTTATATTCATAAAATAAATACGCATAAAGTACAAATGCAATGAAGTTAAAAATCCAGCACCACATATGACGTAGCACCGTCAAACTGACACCGATCACACTGATAATAACTGCGAAAATTTCTAAGGATGACATCAGATTCTTCTTATAAAAAATATTTCACCATTATGAAAACTCAAAAAATAAACACAAGTCAGAATTATCAAAATTAACTATATATTTATCCATTAAAAAAATTTTAATTTGAAAATTTTCTCTTCTCACTCTATTTTTAAATTTCCTTTTCTATGAGCTACTTCAAATCGATCACAACAAAGCTAAGTTTTTAACCAGCCTAAAGAAAATATCAATCTCCTCATTAAACTCATCAGTTTTGACCTCAGCCCTCAACTGGTTTAAAAATAGTCATATCCCGCTCAGGAATATATGGAGAAAGACAATGACGGAGCAAACAGGTGGAGTCAGTCGTGAAATACGTGGTCATCTTTATCTTTTAGGGCTCAATAGGAGCAGTAAGCGTAACGCTTTCGATAGCCATATGATTCACGACTTATCATTAGCATTGACTGAATATGAAGATAATCCAGAATTAAGATGCGCTGTTATTTTTGCGCATGGTGAGCATTTTACAGCTGGACTCGATTTAGTTGAATTACAACCTAAGATGTCTTCAGGTATCTTTCCTTCAGATCCAAACTTAATCAATCCTTGGGGTACTTCAGGACGCCCACGTAAAAAACCCGTTGTGGTTGCTGTTCAAGGATATTGTTATACAGCGGGCATTGAACTGATGCTGAATGCTGATATAGCCATTGCGCACGACAAAACGTCTTTTGCTCAACTTGAAGTATTACGCGGTATTTTACCTTTTGGGGGTGCAACCTCTCGCTTTATTAAAGCCGCGGGCTGGAACGCTGCAATGCGCTATCTATTAACAGGTGATTCTTTCGATGCCCCTACTGCATTAGAGATGAATTTAATTTATGAAATCACTCAAGAAAACCCTCTAGATCGTGCCATTGAACTGGCAGAAAGAATTGCTCAAGCAGCGCCACTGGCAGTCCAAGCCACAATCGCTGCCGCAAAAGATGCCGCACAGTTAGGTGAAATTCAAGCTTTTGAAAATCTTAATCAACATCTTATGCCATTACTCTGCACTGAAGATGTCCAAGAAGGTGTCATGGCCATGATCGGACGAAGAGCAGCACAATTTAGAGGCAAGTAAGGAATCGGTTCAATTCTAAGACATTAAAAACATCCCTTTTCATTCAAGGAATAAAAAGAACATGCACAATCAAAATTTCCAAGAAACAGAAAATCATACCTCAGTCGTTCAGTTCAAAGCACTCGATGACTATCCATTGTCTGGTATACGTTATTTTCCAACGTATACAAAAGCCAAAATAATTTTAACGGCTGCTACTGGTGTACCACAGCCCTTTTATCGTCGCTTTGCAGAATATGCCACTGCACAAGGATTCGATGTGCTCACCTTTGATTATCGCGGTGTAGGTGCATCTGCACCTGTACATTTAAAAGGGTTTAAAATGTCTTATCTCGACTGGGGAAGTTTAGATCTCGCCGGTGCAATTGAATATCACCATGACGAAAATCTGCCCCTTTTTATCGTTGGACACTCCTATGGCGGGCAAGCATTAGGACTTGCTCCAAACCATAACAAAGTCAGCGCAATGTATTGTTTCGGTACGGGTGCAGGTTGGGCTGGATATATGCCATTTAAAGAGAAATTTAAAGTTACAGTGATGTGGAATATTATATTTCCACCTCTTGTTGCCTTAAATGGATATTTACCTTGGAGCAAGTTAAATATGGGTGCAGATCTACCTTTAGATGTCTATAAACAATGGCGTAGATGGTGTAAAAATCCAACATACTTCTTTGCTGATCCTGAACTACAACATCTCAAAGAACGTTATGCACAAGTCAAATCAAAAATTTATGCGGTATCAGCACTGGATGATGACTGGGCATTACCAGATTCCAGAAGAGCATTTATGCAACATTATAAAAATGCTGAAATGTGTTTCATCGATCTTTCTGCTGCTGACTATGGTTTAAAAGAAATTGGTCATATGGGATATTTCCGCAAAGGATCGGAAAAAATTTGGGATAATATGTTCCTTACTTTTAATACTTTAATTTAACGATTTAGCTTATTTAACTAATGCGTACATTTAACCAATGTGTTGATTTAAAAAATTTGATATCGACGAAGTATCATTAATTAAGGTTTATGTTTATTCATTGCAATTTAGAATTTTCAGTAAAATGCTTTTATCTGAATAATTGGTGTTTTATTAGTTACTTAATGGGAAGTTTTAAAGTCTAACTTATGCTCTACACCATCGGCATCAACATGAGTATAAAAAACACCATACTTACTGGCGTAGTACTCTAAGGATTGGTCTTGATACGCCCAATAAATAGACCACTCACCTAAATCAAACTGTTTTATTTCCGTTTGAGTTTGAGATGGCATTTTATTTAGAAAGTCAGCCTGAATTTTGCCAGCATGTTGCTGTTCTTTTTTTTGAATTTTTTTTTCGAATAACTGTTTCGCAACATCGTCAAAAAGCTTGATATCACTTGGATCATGGTTAATTTCAGGAAGAGGTGCAGGCAAAGTGGCAGCTTCTTTGACTTTGAATAAGCGTGATAAATCAAACTTCTTATGATTCATTAATGTACTTGTACTATTCTGAATGACAAATCGCCATAAACAATAGATAAAGATGCAGCATAAAATAAGAATAATAAGCTTCATAAGATTTTCTCAATTCTAAAAAATATTTAAAAATCAGCATATTAAAATAAAAATAATTGAAATTATTTGAATAAAAAACCTTTATTTTTCAGAAGGTGTATATCAAATATTATAGGATTAAGAATGTGACAAAAAATGTTTAAACGTAACAATACATGTCATATTTTTTTATTTTGGGATGACTGTTTGATTTATATAAACTTTATGATTGATTAAAATAATTCAAAAAATAAAATTTAAATCCTAAAAATCAACTCACTTTTTAAATTTAAGCCTGATTTTTTTCTGTCTTGAAATTAAATATCTTTAACTAATTTAGTTACTATAAAACTAAATAATTACCTATTATTAATTTCAGTTCTAAAGAAATTATATATCTATCCAATCACACCACAAATAAAATTAATTAAATTAAAACCAAATCCTTTTATAATTTATATAAATATATTGATTTCGATAAACAGAATATTAAATATTCCTTATTTTATTATTAAAAATAGAGAGTTATAATTTCCAATGGATAAAAAAATAACGTCACATTATGCACTTAATGTATAAATATTCCCTCTCCCTTTTGTAGAGGGTTAAGATGAGGGAATACAAATAATTAGTACGTTGTGTGGATAATGACTTTTGATAGAAGTCGAATGATTAATGAAAAAGTCATGTGTTTAAAAAATAAAACTGACAAATTAAAAGCCTCATGAAGAGGCTTTTAAAATTCTAAATTAAACTTCTGTCCAATTATCTACAACTTCCTGAGAATCTTTGATTAATATGACCTGATCGTCTCTGATTTCTCCCACCCATGACGATGGAATCAAATGGTGCTTACCATCACCATGTTTAGTCAATTTTATATCTGAACCTTGCAAATGATCTACGTCACCAACTTTTGTACCACATGAAGCAATAACGTTTGAATGTTCTTTAATATCTGTAATATTCACGGATGTCATTTTATCTATCCCTCTATCATTAAATATTAGTAACTCGAGTTATTAAAGTATCCTATTCAAATTCATTTTTCAGCTTTTGCAATGTAAGTAATACACACTGTTAATCTTTATTTACTCAGTAGTATTAAGTAACTCTTTGTCTCTAATTGTGTCGTGATTTAAAATTTTTAAATTATTGATTTATTTAATGACTGCTTTTTATCAATGTTTTAATTCCCTGTAAAGAAATTTATCGTATTACCAAAATATCAAATGCACTAAAATTATCATCATTATTAATTTAGACATAAACTTATGTTTTTTTAAAAATCAAAATTTATTTAAATAAAAAATCTGTTTAAATATTTGATATTAACCTTTATTTAACTATAAATTAACTGATGATTTTAAAGTCTTATATGTTCCCCCCGCAAAGGATACATTTCAATAGATCACTTATATCATTTTAGAAATTCATTGAGCGACAGTAAGTTGATATGTATTAACGCCATCTCCATCAGGGAGAAGGCGTGGATCAAAGCATATTGATTATGATTTTCAGTATTAAATGACCTATGAAAAAAGTCATATAAACATAAAACCTAATAAATGAAGTGAATAATCTGCGATAAACGTGAGCTTAAAAAGCTTTAGTTACACTCAAACCAGCACTCCAGTTCACGCCATCCGCAGGTTCAAAGAAACGACTATTGCCGTCATTCACAATCACAGAACCCGCGTAGCGTTTATCAAATAGATTATCTACCCGCGCATAACTTTTGATTTTCCAATCATTGTTTTTCCAAACATAACCGACATTCGCAGAAGTCACTGTATAGCTCGGTGCTGCATCAGAATTAATATCGTCAACATAGATCTTATCCATATAGCGGATATCTAAACCTGCATTAAAACCAGTTTCAGGTTGCCATGCTAATGCTGCAAACGCCTGATTTTTTGCCACACCTGGAATAACATTTCCTGAGGCAATAAGAGGTTTATCCCCAATGGCTGGAATATCTGCATTAAAAGTTGCATCTAAATAGCTATAACTTGCCTGTGCAGTCAAGTCACGCCATAATTTTTTATTCCAAGATAACTCTAAACCTTCACGCAGGGTTTGATCAGCATTACGGAATGTGTTTCGACCATTATTTGCCTCACTCGAAACAATATCATCCTGTGTTTTACTTTGGAAAATCGCAGCGGTGAACTGTCCAAGTTGATTGTCGGTTTTTAATCCCAACTCATAGTTATCACTTGTTGCAGGCTTTAAATTAAAGTTAATGCCTGCTGCACCTGTGGATGGATACGCCATTTCTGTAAAGGTTGGAGTTTCAAAACCTTTTGAGTAACTTGCGTAAGTACTCCACTGTGGAGTAATCGCCCATGATAGTGCTACGGAAGGCAATACTTTACGGTAATCAGTTTTACCGCTGTCATCACCATTTGTACCTTTAATATATTGATCTTCAGACTCATAATTCACATTGCTATAGCGTAAACCTGTATCCAAACGCCAAGTCGGTAAAAACTGCCAAGATGCTTGTAAGTAAGGATCTAAATTCCATAAAGTATTATTTTCATTACGGCGTAAATTACCTTTAACGCCATAAATGCCATCTGAATTGAAGTTTTCAAATCCTTTACGGTCTTCATCCATAAAATCAACCGCTAAACCTGCGCTAAAGCGGGTATTTGGCAATAGGTCCTTACCTGTCCAACGGAAATCTGCACCGTAAAAATTACGATCAAAATCAATGACACCGCCTGCGTGACGTGGATTCTCTTGTGTACTACTTGGAATGGACTGATATTGTGTCACTGAGCGCTGACCAAAATATGCCATGCTATATAATTCATGCTGATTATTCAGTGGTTTAGACCAAGTTAGTCCTGTTTGAGTTTGCTGAATTTCTTTACGTACATTAAATTGTTTTAGAAATGGCACTTGCTGTTTTGGATTCTCTCCCCACTGTTTGCGAGTTAAGCCTGCAGGATCATTGGCATCAATATCCACATGATTCAAAATCCAATTGACCTTAGAGCCATCATCTAAATCCCAAGTCAATTTTGCATTGCTCAATACTTTCTTCGCTTCGCTATGATCACGATAGCCGTCTGTATCGAAATAAGACGAGCTAATCACATAACTCGGTTCGTTGGCTTTATCTGCCCCGCCTTGTAAAACAACATCTGTACGTCCTTTATTATGACTACCGCCAGCATAGCCCAATTCAATTGAATCACGCCCTTCACCTTGCTTGGTCGTGGTTAAAATTGTTCCACCCGAAGAGTTACCATAAAGAGATGAAAAAGGTCCGCCTAACACTTCTATACGATCTAATGTACTTAAATCAATATTCGAGGTTTGTCCTTGTCCATCGGGCATAGTCGCAGGAATACCATCGACATATAAACGAATGCCGCGAACACCAAATGTTGAACGTGCACCAAAGCCACGCATTGAGATCTGTAAGTCTTGCGCGTAGTTTTCACGATTATTCAGTTGCAAACCTGGCACACCCTTTAAGGTTTCACTCAGATTAACGCCTATATTATTTTGAGTATCGTTGTGTTCAACGCGATAGACCGATGCAGGCGTATTTAAGTAAGACGTATCTGTACGTGTCGCCTCACTCACAATCGCGTCTAATTTCTGAACGTCTTGTCCGTTACTCTCAGCATAAATATTTTGACCCACGCAAGCAATCAGACAAGATAAAGTCGACTTTACAAATGGAAATTTCGCACTTTGATACATAAATGGTATGCCTTAATGATTTAGTTCATCGAATACACTTTTGCTAAATTGTGTACTCATTTTTCAATTTTTTGGTTTGCGATCATTCATATCAAATCAGCCAGATGATTCGATAAAATATTGAATGAATTCAGTCTATAAATACCATTTGAGCTAGATTAATGTCTGTTCTATATTAGATATAAAGAATAGAATTAGAGCTGAATAGCACTTAAAATCAGTCATCTATAATCCATCATATTTTAGTGCGATCTGATTGAAATTGATGCTTTGGCAACAAATCAACAGCATTTCTCTGCAACATAAAAAATGAAATAGATACAACTGAATTTGAATAAAAATACTGAATAATCAGGCATTTTTAAAACTGAATTAAAAGCTCAACTATTTTGGTCTGGTAAAGCATAAGCAAGCAGTGAGTCACTCATTTTAGGAGCAAATAAAACGCGACCACCTAATATGTGAAAACCGTATATTTAACATTCGTACTGTAATTCATCGGTGTCGCTTGACCAGCAGCGGGAAAGCGAGCTTTCCAAAGCTCATCAGCATTTTTCACCTTGATTACACGACTGTGTATCGCACAACTCTTAATTACACAACTATTAATTGCACAACTCTTAATTGCAAAACTAGAGTTGTCTTGCGAATTACCAACAAACATTACGTTACCCGCTGTTGAGATAGAACCATTCAACATTGGAACGTCCATTTTGAACGGCGGCAATGGTATACAACATACTTTCACGAATTGTATCAATCCGTCGTTTTCAAACAGTTTCGTGCGTATTTAATGTTTTAAAATCAAAACAGCCACGCAGACCGATGGTGGTGTTTACACGTTATTAAGTTGAGGATCTGTGTTAAGAGAGAGGGTTAACAGACAGAGCACACCATTCGAACACATCAAGCTTAGCAGAGAAAACCAAACAAGCATTTTCCGCAGATGGTGTATTTCAGAATGGTGCGTATAAATAATATTATAGTTTAATTTTTGGAAAGAGACACGAAATATCAATGGGTCAAATGTCGTTATACTTCACATTCATCGCTCGTAATATCTAAGCAATGACAAGAATTTTTAAATCAATTATCTAACACTCACTTATCTTTGAATAAATATCTAATTGATTTTATTCAAAAACCAAATGATCCAAACAGGTCTTGTTCTCATTTTTGACTTCAGCAATGAATGTATCTGTATCAACTCAATGTTGAATGAACTATGCGCACTGTTTTTAAACATTCATGCATTTTATGCGCCATCTAAGTGACCAAATATATTTCTTTATTTTTTAAACACAATTAAATAATCTAATTAAAATACTGATAATTAAAAATTTTTATATTTGGCACAGTTTCTGCATTTTAGTATCTAATCATGTATACAAGTTGGAATACTCAAAATGACTTTGAATCCTCTGTTAGGAAAAACATTAAAAGAATGGCAACTCGGCTATCAACAGAATACTTTTCAACTTGAAGACTTAGTAGACTATGTCGCGCAATTTTCGAGACAGGATACTGCCTGGATTTCAATTGCGTCTCAAACCCAACTCTTAGAACAGATTAAGTCCCTTCAAGATAAAGCCGCTCAAGTCGCAGATTTAGAAAAAGAGTTACCCCTCTACGGTATTCCATTTGCAGTGAAAGACAATATTGATGTTATGGGGTTTGCATCAACTGCGGCCTGTAAATCACTCACTGAAATTGCACATCAAGATGCGCAAACCGTTCACTTACTCAAAGAAGCTGGCGCAATTGTAGTCGGTAAAACCAATTTGGATCAATTTGCAACAGGCCTAGTGGGTACACGATCACCGTTTGGTGCAGTACCCAATACCTTTAATCCTGATTATGTCAGTGGTGGTTCGAGTTCTGGTTCAGCGAGTGTTGTTGCGCGTGGACTGGTTCCTTTTTCGTTAGGCACAGATACCGCTGGCTCTGGTCGTGTGCCTGCTGGGTTTAATAATATTGTCGGACTCAAACCGACCAAAGGTCGTTTTTCCAATCGCGGCTTAATGCCTGCATGTAAAAGTATTGACTGTATTTCAATTTTTGCCTTAACCGTCGCCGATGCTGAATATGTTGCCAATGTTGTAGAGGCTTATGATATTCAAGACAGTTATTCTCGTAAAAATCCAAATACGGCACCCGCCAATCTATCTCATCAGTTGCATTTTGCCATTCCCAAACAACTGGAATTTTTTGGCGATACACAGTCAAAAGATGCCTTTCAACGTGCTTTAATCGAATTTAAAAAACTGAATGTAAAAATTACTGAAATTGATTTTTCTGTTTTTTCTCAACTTGCAGCAGAGCTTTACCAAGGTTCTTGGGTTGCAGAACGAACCGCAGCTGTCGCAGAGATTTTAGAAACACATCGTGATGCTTTTGACCCTACCGTTTTGACGATTGTAGAGGGAGGCCACAAATATACTGCAGTCGATGCGTATAACGCTGAATATCGAAAACAAGATTTAGCCCGCGAAATTCAAACGACGTTAAACCAGTTTGATGCGCTCATCGTACCGACCTCTCCGACCATCCACACCCTTCAAGAAATATCAGAAGATCCGATTGGCAATAATTCACACTTTGGTACTTATACCAACTTTACCAACTTGGCCGATTTAAGTGCTCTTGCACTCCCTGCGGGTTTTCGAAGTGATGGCTTACCCGCGGGCATTACATTGATTGCTAATGCTTGGCATGACCAAGCTTTAGTCGAGTTTGGCAAAGTATGGCAAGCCCATCTTGATCTGCCTCTTGGAGCACTAGACCGCAAGATCTCACTCACAACAACTCCGCCCTTCGTTTCTTCGCATCATATCCGTGTCGCGGTGGTTGGCGCGCATTTGAGTGCAATGCCCCTTAATTTCCAACTGACCACTCGTGATGCAGTTTGGGTCGAAACCACAAAGACTTCTGCCGACTATGCCCTCTTCGCTTTAAATGGAACTGTACCGCCAAAACCTGGGCTAGCACGCGTTGAATCAGGTCAAAAAATCATTGTGGAACTTTGGGATGTGCCCACTGCGCGCTTTGGTGAGTTTGTTGCAGAGATACCCACGCCTCTGGGTATGGGCAATGTCGAACTTGAAGATGGTCGTTGGGTAAAAGGCTTTATTTGTGAACCTTATGGCTTAAATGATGCCGAAGAAATCAGTCACTTTGGTGGCTGGCGTGCCTACATTCAACAGCGTAATTCATCCGCTTCAGTCAACGCAGAATAATGATAAAATTAAGGGGATTCAAATGTTTAAAACTGTACTTGTTGCCAATCGTGGTGAAATCGCTGTTCGTGCTATCCGCACTTTAAAAAAATTAGGTATCACCAGTGTTGCTGTTTATTCCGACAGTGATCAATATGCTCAACACGTTAAAGATGCAGATATCTCTGTTTCATTACAAGGTCTTAAACCTGCTGATACTTATTTAAGCATTGAAAAACTGATTCAAGCTGCCAAAGATACGGGTGCTGAGGCAATTTTTCCGGGATATGGTTTTCTGTCTGAAAGTGCTAAATTTTCTCGCGCTTGTGAAGACAATCAGATTGCCTTTATGGGACCCACCGCTGAGCAAATTTTAGAGTTTGGTTTAAAACATCGTGCCCGCGAATTGGCTGCTGCTGCCCAAGTTCCCATGACGCCCGGAACTGCATTACTCGAAAGTATAGATGAAGCAAAAACATCAGCCCATAATATTGGCTATCCAATCATGCTAAAAAGTACAGCAGGTGGTGGCGGTATTGGCCTAACGCGCTGTGATGATGAACCAGCGCTGATTGAAGCCTACGAAAGTGTCAAACGCTTAGGCGAACAATTTTTTAAAGACTCAGGTGTATTTCTCGAACGTTTTGTCGATCATGCGCGTCATGTTGAAGTACAAATATTTGGTGATGGTAAAGGTGAAGTCGTTGCCTTTGGTGAACGTGACTGTTCTCTACAACGTCGTAATCAAAAAGTGGTTGAAGAAACACCTGCGGCCAACCTTCCAGAAGCGACTCGACAAAAACTCCATCAAGCAGCCATTGAGTTAGGTAAATCAGTCAATTATCGCAGTGCGGGTACTGTCGAGTTTATTTATGACGCAGCTCGTGACGAATTCTATTTTCTTGAGGTCAACACACGCTTGCAAGTCGAACACCCTGTCACTGAAATGGTGACAGGATTAGACTTAATTGAATGCATGCTAAAAGTTGCTGCTGGTGATGCTTTGGATTGGGAAGCATTAAAAGCAATCAAACCGCAAGGTGCCGCTATTGAAGTCCGCATCTACGCTGAAGATCCTGTCAAAAACTTCCAGCCAAGCCCAGGAGTTTTAACCGAGGTTTATTTTCCAGCAGACTGTCGTGTTGACACATGGGTCTCTACTGGCACAGAAATTTCACAATATTTTGACCCGATGATTGCCAAGATTATTGTACATGCCGAAAATCGTCATGCCGCAATCACTAAACTCAAAGCTGTCCTTGCTCAAACTCGCCTTAATGGAATTAGCACCAACTTAGACTATGCCTTGAACGTGGTCTCGGATGAACGTTTTGAAAATATGAATATCTGGACACGTATGTTGGACAATTTTGACTACGTGCCAAATGTCATTGAAGTGATCAATGCAGGAACACAAAGTTCAATTCAAGATTATCCAGGTCGAGTCGGATATTGGGATATTGGCGTGCCGCCATCAGGGCCAATGGATGATTATGCATTTCAACTTGCCAATAAAATTGTCGGAAATGATCAGACGGCTGCAGGTTTTGAATTCACACTGCAAGGCCCTACTTTAAAATTCCATCAAGCCAGCATCGTGGCTTTAACCGGTGCGCCAAGCTCAGCAACACTTGATGATCAACCCATTAAGTTTTGGGAACCCATCAGCATTCAAGCGGGTCAAATCTTAAAGCTGGGTCAAGTAGAGTCAGGTTGTCGCAGTTATTTAGCAGTACGACATGGCCTGAATGTGCCTCAATATTTAGGCAGCCGCTCTACTTTTGCGCTGGGTAATTTTGGTGGTCACGCTGGTCGTGTTTTACGAGCGGGCGACATGATCAAAATGGTCAACACTGCACAAGCACCTGATCAATTAGCTATCGCTCAGAGCGAACCTAAAGCATTATCCCAATCCCTCATTCCAAGTTATGGCACAGAATGGAAAATTGGTGTGCTTTATGGACCACATGGCGCACCTGATTTCTTTAAGCATGAATATATTGAAGAGTTTTTTGCCTCAGAATGGACCGTTCATTTCAACTCAAACCGCTTAGGAGTTCGTTTATCTGGCCCGACACCAAGTTGGGCACGTGAAAATGGGGGTGAAGCAGGCTTACACCCATCCAATGTCCATGATTGTGAATATGCCATTGGTGCCATCAACTTCACTGGTGATTTTCCTGTGATTTTGGCCAAAGATGGTCCAAGTCTCGGTGGTTTTGTTTGCCCTGTAACAATCGCCAAAGCAGAACTATGGAAAGTCGGTCAACTCAAAGCTGACGATAAAATTAGTTTTTATCCAATGAGCGTTGAGCAAGCCAATCAACTCGAACAGCAACAAATCGAACAGATTAATAACTTTTCAAATGCAAACACTTTTGCCCTACCTACTGCAATCGAGATTCCCCAAAGTACAATTTTAGCCCACTTGGATGCAACGGATTTATCACCACGTACAGTGTATCGACAAGCGGGTGATCGTTATATTTTGCTTGAATATGGCGACAATGTTCTTGATCTTGCGCTACGTCTACGTGTGCATAAATTGATGCAATTCATTCGTACGGCGAAAGTTGCAGGTATTTTAGAGCTTTCTCCAGGCGTACGTTCACTGCAAATCAAGTATGACGGACTCACTATTTCACAAGCAAAACTGATCAGCTTCTTATTAGAACTTGAACAGCAAATGGGTGATTTAAGTCAAATTAAAATTCCATCCCGAATTGTCCATTTACCTATGGCATTTGAAGATAGTGCAACTTTGGGTGCGGTTGAACGTTATCAAGAAAGCGTGTGTGCTAAAGCGCCTTGGTTACCCAACAATATCGATTTTATCCAACGGATCAATGGTCTAAAACATCGTGATGACGTTAAAGATATTCTTTTTAATGCCAATTATTTAATTTTAGGCTTAGGGGATGTGTACTTAACTGCACCTTGCGCTGTTCCCATTGATCCACGACATCGCCTTCTCAGTTCAAAATACAACCCTGCCCGTACTTTTACCGCTGAGGGTACAGTTGGCATTGGCGGCATGTATATGTGTATTTACGGGATGGATTCACCGGGTGGTTATCAACTGGTTGGTCGCACCTTACCTATTTGGAATAAGTTCAAGAAAAATAAGCAATTTGGTGATCAAGAATGGTTCTTACGCTTCTTCGATCAAATCAAATACTTCCCTGTGACTGAGGCGGAATTAAATCAATGGCGCGCCGACTTTGAAAATGGACAAGCACAGATCAAAATTGAGGAAACGGAATTTGACTATGCTGTTTATTTACACCTCCTTGAAAATGAGAAAGATAGCATTACTGCTTTTAAAGATCAGCAGAACGCAGCTTTCAAAAATGAGGTTGAACTGTGGAAAGATGCTTTTGATCAAGAAGCGCATTTAGTTGATGAGATTCCTGAACATACCGATTACAGCGCATTCTCTGCGTTAAATGCATCCATGACAGGGAATATCTGGAAAGTTTTGGTTGAGCAAGGTCAACGCGTTAAAAAAGGTGAAACCATCGCCATCATTGAAGCCATGAAAATGGAACTTCCTGTATATGCCTCTGATGATGGCATCGTAAAAGCCATTATTTGTCGAGCAGGTCAGACTGTACACAGTGGTGAACCTCTCGTTTACATGGAATAAAATCAATATGCAGCCATTAAGCCGCGTAGGATCAAGCTCAGACAATTTGTCTGAGCTGGTTTATCAACGCATAAAAAATGACATTTTTGACTTTAAACTGATGCCCGGTGAACGATTTACCGAATCAGAAATTGCACAAACTTATGAGGTCAGTCGCACACCCACACGTCAGGCATTGTATCGCCTACAACAAGAAGGTTATGTGGAAGTTGCTTTTCGTAGTGGATGGACAGTCCGACCGTTGAATTTAAAATACTATGATGAACTCTATGAAATGCGCATCATGATCGAACAGTTTGCCATTCAAAAAATGAGTCTTCTGCCCTGTCATGAAATTGAAGAAATACAAAATTTAATGAGGATTTGGAAAGTTGATGCCGTCAATTATGTTCAAGATCTCAAAACAATGGCACATATTGATGAAGATTTTCATTGTGCAATTGTTCGTGCTGCGGGAAATCATGAAATGGCTAACTTACACCAAGAGATCAGTGAGAAAATTAGGATTATCCGCCGATTGGATTTTTCAAAATCAAATCGAATTGAAGCGACCTATATTGAGCATCAGCAGATTTTAAATGCCATTTTGCAACAGCAAACCCATGCTGCTTTAAGCATGATTTCAACACACATTCAGCAAAGTAGAGATGAGGTGAAAAAAATTACGCTGGCAATGCTAAATCCAATGCAAATTTTATCATCTATAAAATGAGTAATTTAGCTGCAATAAATTGATGCGTAAAAACTTCTTACCCAACTCGGATAAGACTAAGATGAGAGAATACTGATTGCGCATTTGTTGTGTAAAATTAACTGATGAAAGAGAGCTTATGATTAATCTAAAATGTAGCTGATTCTTCATCATCAAATATCTATCGCTTAAAAATTTGATTCGCGCCAAATAATTAGAGAGATATATTGAGTTTCATCTCACCTTTCATCCATTCTAAAAAAATCATCTTTCTAGGATCATTCTCAAAGGGTTCATTTGAGAGTAAGTAATAAGCAGAATCATCCTTATAAGGCGGCACAATCATTTCAAATAAACCATACTCAAGCTCACGTTCGATCATATACATTGAAATTACAGTAGTACCCAATCCAGCCAAGCAAGCCTCTAAGCATAAATAAAAGTGTTCTAATTCAATCTTATTAAAGTGTTTTAATTCTTTTTTTAATCGATTATTCTTTTGTAAATTCGACCAAAAATTAGGCCGTGACGTAGAAATTAAAATATCATTTAAATCTTTTTTTACAGTATTTCTGACCACTGCAATATATTCATCCGCTATTTTTTCACTATAAATATGATTGCCCCAATCGAAGTCATTACGACGTAACGCAATATCCACATTCGAGTTATCAAAATCAATAGCACCACCGCCAGTCACTAAAACCACATCAAAATCATGCCCAAGCGCCTTAAACTGAGATAACCTTGGAATAAGCCATTTTATTGATATGGTTGGCTCACAAGACAAAATAAGCTGCTTTTTTTCAATATTCTGCTTGCGAATTTCAATCAGACATTCATTTAAATCAGTAAATAGTTTTTCACAACAACGATAAAGTACTGCTCCTTTTTCAGTCAAAATCATTTTTTTATTTTTACGATCAAACAAAGCGATATTAAGTACCTCTTCTAAGTTTGAAATTTGCTTACTCACAGCACTTTGCGTAACAAATAGTTTTTTTGCTGCCTCCGTAACACTGCCATATTTCGCTACTGCATAAAAAAACTTAATTGCATTCAAAGAAATCTTTTCAATCATTCCAAATACTTATCAATGCTCAGTCTTATTTTTCAATTTTAAATTTTCGGCATAAGTGCAAAATATAACAACTGTACTTACTTATAAAACTCAACCTATGGAAATACAAATTAAATTTGAAATAATACATTCATTTTTAACACATCAGAAAACCGGTTTTCATGAATTCATCGCGTATGTATATACATTTAGACCGTTAAATACTTTCCATAAAATAATTAGAAAATCAAATCAATAACTTTCAAAGACGATCAAAATGACTGAATTAATCGCCGTTATATTCATCACTATTTTAGCCGTGATCAGCCCAGGAGCTGATTTCGCGGTGGTGACTAAAAATAGCTACTTATATGGAAGAAAAACTGGAATTTATACCTCTATCGGTATTGCCTTAGGGGTACTCGTTCATGTGTGCTATACAATATTAGCCCTTACTTTTGTCATGGCTTATACTCCTAATATTTTAAATATTGTTAAGTATATTGGAGCCTTTTATCTAATTTATTTAGGTTTCAAAACTTTTAGTCAAAAACCAATTACTGAGACGACATTAACTACACGCATTAAGCCTTTAGTTGCTCTAAAAAATGGCTTCCTCACCAATGCACTTAATCCTAAAACCACGCTCTTCGTAATCAGCACCTATATTCAGATTGTTAATTTAATGACTCCCAAAACCATCCTATTCGGATATGGCTTGTTTATGTCCTTTGCTCATTTGTTCTGGTTTGGATCAGTGGCTATTCTATTTTCATCTTTAGTCTTACGCCAGAAAATGCTTACAAAACAAATCGTGATCAACCGCTTTATCGGCATTATTTTATGTTTTCTGGGTATTGCGCTTTTATTCACAAACTTTCAATCATTCGATCTTTGATAAAATGATTGTTTGAAGTAAGAAATTTTGATGTGATTTTTGAAAGTCAGGTTTCTTGCTTAGGGTTAAAGAAACTAATTGTCTAATGTGACGAAAATAAATTAACTGAAATTAAAATTAGATAGACTCAGGATATTCATCTTCAATATTCCATTGTGTTAGTGAAGACGTATGTATAGCTTCAGACTCAAACAATTTACGTAATTGATAAAAGTTCATACCGTTTGAAGCCTTTAATAAAATAAGGTCACCATTCAGAATATAATCTTTTAAAACTTCGTATGCTTCTTTAATACTTTGAAAATGATCAGCTTTAAATCTCGTTTGACATAAATGAGAAACAGACCCTACAAGTATAATTCTTTCAAATTGATCAAATGTTGAATCATCAAAAATGGCTTGATGCAATTCTTGAGTTGATTCACCAAGTTCCAACATATCGCCAAAAACTAAAATTTTACGTCTTGTTTGTCTTTTTTCTAAAGACTGTAGTGCACTTAAGACAGAAATTGGCGAAGAATTATACGTATCATCAATAAGTTCAAAAACAACTTCTTTCTGATTACAAATTCTTAATCGTTCAAAGCGTCGCGGTAAAGGTTTATAAAATGGAATCAAAGTATTAAATTGATGTAGAGACATTCCTAGACTTTTTAAAACAGCCCAAGTGTAAACGCTATTAATCGCATTGGCTCTATCAGGTTGACTTAAAATAATTTGCTCAGCGGTTTCAGAAAAAATATTTGTTATTGCTTTCTTTTTATCAATATCTATATTCAAAATTTTATAATCTATTTGAGGATGATCAGAATCACCTATAGTTGTCATAGAAATATCTTTTCTAAATACGTAACCTTGTTCGTTTAATTTTTGTGCCACATTAAATGCAATAAATAGTTTCCCATTTTCAACCAATGCATCAATAACACTTGCTTTCTCTGCTAGAAGCTCCTTAAAACTATTGTATTTTTCTTGATGACTATAATTTACGTCTAATAAAACCGAAATTGTAGGCTTAACGACTTGAATTGGAACTGAGAGTGAGCGAGGACATGATGCTCCTGTTTCCAAAACAACATATTTTGTTTCAGATCGAATATTTGCCAATGTACAGTAAATTCCCAACCAAGCATTTTCATTACCAAGTGTTGAAATAGTCATATGCTTCATAGCAAGCACTTGTGATAACATATTTTTTACAGAGCTTTTTCCTACACTACCAGTGATCGCAATTACTTCTCCATTAAAATGCTCGCGTTGATACTCTGCCAATTGTTTTAAGTTTTGACGAACCGATTTCACATAAATAATTTTAGGATTTTGATTATTTTTATATATGATTTCACTCGTTACCACATAAGCTCCCTTTCTCAAAGCAAGCGCTAAAGATTGATGGGCATCATCACCTGATAACCAAAGAAAATAAATACTATTTTTCTTTAAATATGCAGGATATATTTCAAAGCTAGGTATCTCAACATCCAATTGGTGTGAATCTAATGAATTTTCCAATTTAATAATTTTAAAAAAACGATCTAAATTCATTCTTTAAATATCTCCATGGATAGAAAATAACCCAATTCATCTTGGCCTTTTACCAATGATAACGATACCAAATCTTGATTAAAAAACTCTACAACTTGATTAAATTCATCTTGATTCACAGGCCTTGGCTGCCAAAAAGTATTTAAATTGTTTGTTAAGATTGGATATAAGTTTAAAGTTTTTTCTTTCAAATTGATTTTAGAAATTAAACCGTAAGGTAATGCCTGATGTTTAGTAAATTCGCCGTTACTGTTGAATACGCCATTTCCCATACTATAGATGACTGGTTTTTGTTTAATCGTTGAAATGGATTGAAGTGTATGTGCACCATGACCTAAAATTAGATCCACGCCAGATTCAATAAGTTGCTCTGCAATTTCAATTTGCTTGGGATGCACTTGTTTGAAATCAACTCCCCAATGCGCTATGACAATGATTTTGGTATTTGGAAATTGCTTTTTATAGGTCTGTATGACCTGTAATAATCCAGATAAGCTAGCCACACCACTTTGTTTTCCAAGAGCGTAAAAATCAAATTCTAAATAAGCTGGTATTCGATGCCAATAACCATTAAAAATTACGACTTTCTGATCTTTATAACTCAATTCAATGGGTTGTTCAGCCTCAAGCTGATTTAAACCTGCACCTATATAGTCTATGTTTTGCTGTTTTAATTGGCCTAGCATATAAACTAAGCCTTCGTTACCAAAGTCTTTAGCATGATTGTTGGCTAAATTTACCAGTTGAAAATTTCTTTGTTTAATTTCTTTAAGCGTATGTTCAGCTTTTGCGTCTAATACAAAAGGCTTAATCAATTTTAAGGGTGAAATTAAAGATTCAGTAAAGCAACATTCAAGATTCAGCATATTCAAATCATTTAACTTAAAAAACTGCTCAACATTACGAAATGAAAAGTTGTATCCATGCTTTTGTAAAGCATCATCCACCTGCTTCCTTTGACGAATTCGTGTATAAAATTCACCAAAATATGTATCTGCTAAAATATTAATAAATGGCGTTTTAAGGGCAATTTTTTTATTAAAATTTTGCGTTTCATGACCAAATTGCATCGTTTTTGGCAGGATATATTCTTGCGTTGCACTTCCTTCTTTAAAGTGGAACAACCCTAAATAATTCTGGTTGAAACAGATTAAAGTCTGACGCTTAGGATCACCTATAAAGAGATGAATAAATTGATCATCAAATTGTGAAAACAACGTAGGAAACTGAATCGTTTTTTGATGATGTATTGTTTTATTTTTTATAAGATTGAGTGTTTTTTTAGGAAACTGACTTATTGCTTTACAAAGTATAAATAAAGATTTTAAACGAACTGACTGAACTGTTTGTCTATAATTTCGACCAGTAACATTTAAGATTTCATGATCATCAACACCGAGTACTTTTGCTTCCAGTTTAATCTGTGCAAGTGCTTTTGCGGTATTGCCAAACATACACTCAGCTAGAGCTAAAATAGCATCAGCCTTCTGAGTAAAAACAACGTATTGTACTAATTGTGAAAAAGAATATTGTTCACCATATTTTAGACCAAGTGATTGATTTGATTTTCCTTCTCTATCTACGTTTTCAGAAACCCTATAAAAGTGATCTAATGTAATCTCCTTCAATGTGAATTTCTTTAATGCTAAATATAAAAGCACTAAGCTACCAACGCCATACTGAATGCTATTTTCTAAACCTTTTTGATCTTCATCTTTAGAAAATTCAAAGCGATAAGAAAACTCTTTTAATATTTCCTTCATTTTTTTTGAAGGTTCGATCAATTCTTTTTTTAGTAGTAAAGGAATATTTTGAATCTTTGAATTACGACGTGATCCCTTAACCAAGATGACATCGTCTTTACGGCACACTGCCGTTAGTGCAGTGACACATTCATCGACATTTTTAAAATGTCCTATCACCTTATCTACAGGCAGTTGTTGATTTAAATATAATGTATCCTGACCAAAAGTAGCTACTAAGCTAAAGTCATTCTCCATAATTGGGGCAGCTAAACTCTGATGAACTTCGATAGATTTATCTTCAAGATTGATGATATCTCCAATAACCAATATTTTACGTCTATATTCAAAATGCGCCTTACAAAATTGAAAAGCATTAATCATCGAAAGTTTTTCAGCATTATAAGTATCGTCAATAATCGTAATATTTTTTTCAATAACTTCTATCGGTTGAAGTACTGAGGGTTTAGAAACTAAACTTTTAAACAAATGTTCACACTGAGATAAATCATACCCCAAAGAGTAGGCGACAGTTAAAGATGCAGATAAATTTAAACACGTTCCTCGATCAAGATATTGAGGAATATCAAAACAATATTCTTGATCCTTAACAACTAAATTTAAAACACCATTTGAAACACTAACTCTCACATCTGCAAGAGAATGAAAACCATAGGTGATAATGTTTTCACTAAAGCGCTTACAATACTCAAGCAATTGATCATAGACAGTAATGTCACGATTAATCACGATCAATCCATTTTTTTCAATACCGTTTGCTATGCGACTTTTCATATCCGCAGTCGAAAACTCATCATAACCTTTTTGGCCTACACCTATTTCTGTTATCACCGCAATATGAGGTCTTGATAACTGGCTGATGCCTCCAGATTTCATCCATAATGCAGACATTGCTGTTTCCAGAATGACACATTCTGGATTAGACATGGCATTGATTAACGTCAATTTAACGCCAGTACGAGAGTTATGGTTTTTATTGGTTGCGTACACAGAACTAAATTGAGTCAAGATCTGTTTCAAATAATCCTTAGTACTCGTTTTTCCAACAGTACCTGTGATCGCAATAATTTTACTGTCTAGTCTTTCGCGAATATATTGAGAAAATTGATTAATAAATTGAAAAGGATCTGGTGTGATAAATTGAGGAATCTTAGAATCAATACTTTTAATGGGATACTGCGCAATAACACCGCCAAATAAGTTCTGATATTCATGAACTAGCTCATGCGTATTTAACCAACCCGCGTAGATACCCGTATTTCCTGTTCCTTTTTGCCAGGTTTTTTCATCCATCGCAATAAATAAAGTTTGCTTACCAAGCGCTGTATATCGACTTTCAGAAACATGCGTGAGCTTCCACTCCTCTGGAGGCTCAAGATACCAATACCCATCGAGTAATTCCTCGATTATTTTTTTATCAATTTGGTACTGCATGCTCAAATCCCTATTATAATAATTCTTAAGATTCAAAATAATTTACATAAGCAACATAACCCGATAAATTGTGTTCTTGATCATCGATACGCGTTCTAAAACGATCATGACGTACATAAAATGCATTTAAAATTTTAACTGGATGCCCCATATACATCGCAACTTCTGGATAAAAGAAACCTGTCCGCTGATACTCAGTCCGTAATTCAATGAGTTCTTTTAACTCTTCAAAACGGGCTTGATCAAGCAAAGAATCATGTCCCAACTCTTTTAAGCGATTCACCATTTTATACGCTGACATCATCAATTCTAAAAACGTGGCATACGCGGTTTTACGCTCTTTAATAAATGTCATATGTTTGAGATAATTATTTAAACCAAATTGAAAGTATTTTTCCTCTGGACAAATTTTGGTTAATTCATTCACACAATAACTCAACCAGTGATCATGATATTTTTCATATTTTTGAGTAATAAAATTCTCAAACATTAACTTTACGGTTTCAAGTAAAGTTTCGTCATGATTGATTTGATACAAGCGTAATAAGGCTAAAGCTGATTCACCATCATAATAAACAATACGGAATTTATCTTTAAGCTCTAAACTTGGATAATCCCATACGTGCTGAGTTTCGCCATTTTCATTGATCATCGTTTTAATGCCAAGTGCGACATTTTCTGCAAGTTTCAAATACTGATCATCACCTGTAATTTCTTGGTATTTTGTTGTCATCAATATAAATGCAGCATTAGCACCGAGTTTGATCTCAGCTTTTTCGTCGTTTCCATCGATCATATAAGCGACGTTATTAGCCGATTCACGATAAAAATGATCAATTGCATATTGTATCGATTTCTGGATCTTCGGTAGATATTCTTGTTTAGGCTGGACTTCAAATGTCTCAATTAAAGAGTATACGGATGTGCAATGTCTTATCGTATTATAACTTTTAATGAGTCGATTGTAGGCTGGAAAATATCCATACACAAACTGACCATCATCCTGAATTTCGGTATGTAAAAATTCAGCATTTTTCTGAATGATAGAGAGAATATGGGATTTTTTATCCGCATCTACCTGCCGCACTCCATTTACCGTGCCGCCCGACTGTAACGTAAGTAACTGTTCATTTTCATAAATTACAGCAACAGTATCAAAAACCCAAACATCCGACATGTTTTTCAAGTCAAAGGTTTTATTCAGTTTAGGGTATTTTAATTTAACCGTATCATTTATATTCTTTTCATCCCAAAAGTTAGGCTGATTATAAACCACACCACGAATAAGCGCGCGACCGTAAATTTCTTGCTCTAAAAAACAGATTTCAAAATTTGAATCGAAACTAATACCTTTACGAAAATGGTTATTATGGGGTTGGGTATTTACATCGTGATCTACTTGCTGCCATGATTTTTTTTCTATATTGGCTGCAATATCAAATTTCAAAAATTCAGGTAAAGCTCTATTTTTTTCGTATAATTTTTCAACAAACTTTAAAGTCCGATTAACTACAGTTTTACGATCCGGCGCTGCAGTATTCCAAACTTGACATCTTTGATCTACTCCACCATAAGAAAAGAAAACAACTTTTATTTCTGATTGTTCGTCATTAAAATTTGAATTCAACCAATCTGTTAATTTACTTTTAAATGCGAAAAATTTAGTTTGAGTATTAATAATCATAACGCTTATATATCTTTATTATAATAAAATCGTAATATTTTTCAGCATACTATAAAGAATTTCAATAGATAATCTAAAAACCCCTCCATATTGTATTTTTTTGTATATGTGAAAATGATTTTATAAATCTAAGATTTTAAAAACCCTTTACTTATAAACAATAAAAAAAGAGGCTTCTAAAAGCCTCTTTTTTTTAAATAATCACATTAAATTTGGTTGTATTTCAAAAACTCATCCAAGCCCAGATTAGTAACGTCTGTATTTTTCAACACAAGCAGCTCAGTAGGATTGTATTTAGTTTCTTGTGCATCGCGATCAATTTTCACCACTGTGTCATTACCACGTTTTTCAACCGTTACATAATCGCCAATATTATTAGCAGTTACGTTTTGATCCTGTAGCAATGCAGTGACATCGATCTTATCGCCTTGAGTTACGCTAAAGTCAGTCCACACATCTGGCTTATTTTGATCCAATGCCTGATTCAATACATCATAAACTACTGTATCGGCACCGGCTCCTAGAGTAAATGTATCCACTGACGCTGAAGCATTAACAGTTTCACTTTCACTGCTTCCAGTAAGAGTCATCCCCACATTAATCTCTAGAGTTGCTGTTTGAACAGAACCTGCTTTAGAAATGGTTGTGTAAGTGAATGTCTCAAGACCACCACTCTCACCAGAGGCTTGATATTCATACGTACCATCTTTATTCACCGTTAACACCCCGTATTTCCCTTCAACAGTAAACTGATTACCGCCTTTTGCAGGGTCATTGATGTATAGCTCTTTTGATCCAATCTTCAAGATATCGATCTGACCTGTCGCTTGATCGTTGGCAAATAAATCACCGTTTGTTGGTGGAGCTGTAACAGATGAAATATCATTGAATACTGTAGCAGTAATCGAAGCATCAGTGATGTAACTATTAATCGAATTAATATTGACTTTATAATCACCAGCTTCAAATGTACTTCCGTTAGAACGTTGAATGTCTAATGTGAAACTCCCTGATGCTATAGATGCAGGGCCATCATAGACAACTGTGTCAACGCCATTTACAGTTTGTATAACTTCAACGTTAACCGTTCTAATAAAAAATGAGGAAGTAATACTACCTTTTAGATTTATTGACTTCGCATATGCATCTTCTTGAATGTTAAACTCAAGTTTTTCACTAGAAGATAAAGAAATAGCTGGTATATTTGCCTCCACTGATATTGAGCTAAAGGTATTCGCAACCACATTAACTTCATTTGAATCATTAGCAGCTGTATTGGTATCTAACTTGATATTCAATACTTCAATCACTGATTGACCATCGGCCTTTTTGACTACAACTTCAAAGCGATCTACAGCACCATAAGGCGGTTTCCATGTTGAAGTATCACTTGGCACTGCAACATCATAAGCATATGTTCCATCAGCCTTAATAACCAATGTTCCATACTGTCCTACAACTGTTACTGCTTGACCTTCAATGAAAAGTTGATCATTGACTTTTAATAATGTATCAGTCGCTTCTGGTGTGACATCCCCAGCTACACTACCTTCAAATGTTGTTGGTTTAGAATAATCATAAACCTCAACTTTTTCTACGCTGGCTGTAGCGCCACCAATTACATTCACTCCACTTGTTTGTTTAATGATGCCGACATAAGTTCCCTCACCAAAACTTAGTGTAACATCCTGAGCCGTACCACCCAACAGCAGTACCTGAACAAATTTTGGAATTTCATGGACTTGTACTAACTGACCCGTTGTTTCATTTAAGCGATAAATCACAAAGCTAAACTCAGAAGCAAGAGTTAGGCCACCAGCAGCACCAGAGAATGAAATATTCTGCGTTGTACCTTCCGCTACAGTAAAGTCCATTACCCCTTCTGTACCAATAATACTTGCAGACAACACATCACCTGCGATTCCTAAGTCAAGTACGCTGATAGCAGTCGCATTTGAAATCTCAATATCAGTACCAGTTAATTCACTGTATTCAGGTGTCACATTCAACAATACTGTATTATCAATGATTGCTTCTTCATCAGATGCAAATCGTGTTAATTCAATATTAAGTTTTGCTGTGGTTTTATCTCCATTTGGCGCAGTTACTTCATACGTAAAGCTATCGACTTCACCATATTTTCTGAAATCACTCTTAACGGTATAACTAAATGTTCCGTCTTTATTAATCGTTAAAGTACCGTATTTACCTTCGATACTAGTTTGACCAGAGTCTGATACAGCTTCTGTATTTCCATTACTTGTAATCCCAGTAATTTTACTTCCCACTGGCACAACATCTTGTCCGTTTTGATAATCAATATCAGAAATAACATTTCCAGAAATTATTCCAGTTACAGCTGTTGGGTTATTGAAGTCATTTACTTTATCTTCAGTAAATCTTAATGTGTATCCTGTAACGAGTGATAAACCTGCACCATTTCCTAAAACAAATAGCCACTCGCCATCGTCTAATTCTCGTTGAACTGTTGGTGAAACACCACCTAAGACGACTGTATACCAGTTTTTGAGAACTTCTTTTTGTTCCCACTCGCCTGTAGTTTCATTTAACTTATAGATGTATAAGTCCATGGTTCCAACAGTCAAACCACCTGCATCTGCATTAAAGCTAATATCACGCGTTGTACCTTCAGCAACGGATAATTGCACTGAAGAACTAAATATACTTTCGAGTATACTTGCATTTAATACTGGACCCAATCCTACTGCACCTACGGTAAATCCAGTAGAGTTTAGAGCTGATGGATTATTATTTGTGATGACCGTTGGATCAATATCCAATACCAATTGCACATCATTATCAGCAGCGACAAATAGCCCTTCAGTCACTTCTGGAAGATCAATATCAACCAACTTATCTAGACGCACTTGGAGGGCATCTTTCGCGAGTTGTACTTCTGCTGGTAATGCCGTCACTTTGGTTTGTGCTTCAGCTTTTGCAGCAATCGCAGCATCACGTGCTTCTGTTAATGCTGTCAGCTCTGTCGGTGTGATTAAGCCATTCGCATTGGCATCCACAAGGGCTTTGTCTGCCGCTGCATATGCTGCTTCGGCCGCTTCAACCGATGCAGTTGCTTCTGTTAATGCTGCATTTACATCATCAACAATACCGTCTTCATCTACATCGTTAACTGTTGGCAAGGTGATATCAACAAGGTCGTCTAGACGCGCTTGGAGGGCATCTTTCGCGAGTTGTACTTCTGCTGGTAATGCCGTTACTTTGGTTTGTGCTTCAGCTTTTGCAGCAATCGCAGCATCACGTGCTTCTGTTAATGCTGTCAGCTCTGTCGGTGTGATTAAGCCATTCGCATTGGCATCCACAAGGGCTTTGTCTGCCGCTGCATATGCTGCTTCGGCCGCTTCAACCGATGCAGTTGCTTCTGTTAATGCTGCATTTACATCATCAACAATACCGTCTTCATCTACATCGTTAACTGTTGGCAAGGTGATATCAACAAGGTCGTCTAGACGCGCTTGGAGGGCATCTTTCGCGAGTTGTACTTCTGCTGGTAATGCCGTTACTTTGGTTTGTGCTTCAGCTTTTGCAGCAATCGCAGCATCACGTGCTTCTGTTAATGCTGTCAGCTCTGTCGGTGTGATTAAGCCATTCGCATTGGCATCCACAAGGGCTTTGTCTGCCGCTGCATATGCTGCTTCGGCCGCTTCAACCGATGCAGTTGCTTCTGTTAATGCTGCATTTACATCATCAACAATACCGTCTTCATCTACATCGTTAACTGTTGGCAAGGTGATATCAACAAGGTCGTCTAGACGCGCTTGGAGGGCATCTTTCGCGAGTTGTACTTCTGCTGGTAATGCCGTTACTTTGGTTTGTGCTTCAGCTTTTGCAGCAATCGCAGCATCACGTGCTTCTGTTAATGCTGTCAGCTCTGTCGGTGTGATTAAGCCATTCGCATTGGCATCCACAAGGGCTTTGTCTGCCGCTGCATATGCTGCTTCGGCCGCTTCAACCGATGCAGTTGCTTCTGTTAATGCTGCATTTACATCATCAACAATACCGTCTTCATCTACATCGTTAACTGTTGGCAAGGTGATATCAACAAGGTCGTCTAGACGCGCTTGGAGGGCATCTTTCGCGAGTTGTACTTCTGCTGGTAATGCCGTTACTTTGGTTTGTGCTTCAGCTTTTGCAGCAATCGCAGCATCACGTGCTTCTGTTAATGCTGTCAGCTCTGTCGGTGTGATTAAGCCATTCGCATTGGCATCCACAAGGGCTTTGTCTGCCGCTGCATATGCTGCTTCGGCCGCTTCAACCGATGCAGTTGCTTCTGTTAATGCTGCATTTACATCATCAACAATACCGTCTTCATCTACATCGTTAACTGTTGGCAAGGTGATATCAACAAGGTCGTCTAGACGCGCTTGGAGGGCATCTTTCGCGAGTTGTACTTCTGCTGGTAATGCCGTTACTTTGGTTTGTGCTTCAGCTTTTGCAGCAATCGCAGCATCACGTGCTTCTGTTAATGCTGTCAGCTCTGTCGGTGTGATTAAGCCATTCGCATTGGCATCCACAAGGGCTTTGTCTGCCGCTGCATATGCTGCTTCGGCCGCTTCAACCGATGCAGTTGCTTCTGTTAATGCTGCATTTACATCATCAACAATACCGTCTTCATCTACATCGTTAACTGTTGGCAAGGTGATATCAACAAGGTCGTCTAGACGCGCTTGGAGGGCATCTTTCGCGAGTTGTACTTCTGCTGGTAATGCCGTTACTTTGGTTTGTGCTTCAGCTTTTGCAGCAATCGCAGCATCACGCGCTTCTGTTAATGCTGTCAGCTCTGTCGGTGTGATTAAGCCATTCGCATTGGCATCCACAAGGGCTTTGTCTGCCGCTGCATATGCTGCTTCGGCCGCTTCAACCGATGCAGTTGCTTCTGTTAATGCTGCATTTACATCATCAACAATACCGTCTTCATCTACATCGTTAACTGTTGGCAAGGTGATATCAACAAGGTCGTCTAGACGCGCTTGGAGGGCATCTTTCGCGAGTTGTACTTCTGCTGGTAATGCCGTTACTTTGGTTTGTGCTTCAGCTTTTGCAGCAATCGCAGCATCACGTGCTTCTGTTAATGCTGTCAGCTCTGTCGGTGTGATTAAGCCATTCGCATTGGCATCCACAAGGGCTTTGTCTGCCGCTGCATATGCTGCTTCGGCCGCTTCAACCGATGCAGTTGCTTCTGTTAATGCTGCATTTACATCATCAACAATACCGTCTTCATCTACATCGTTAACTGTTGGCAAGGTGATATCAACAAGGTCGTCTAGACGCGCTTGGAGGGCATCTTTCGCGAGTTGTACTTCTGCTGGTAATGCCGTTACTTTGGTTTGTGCTTCAGCTTTTGCAGCAATCGCAGCATCACGTGCTTCTGTTAATGCTGTCAGCTCTGTCGGTGTGATTAAGCCATTCGCATTGGCATCCACAAGGGCTTTGTCTGCCGCTGCATATGCTGCTTCGGCCGCTTCAACCGATGCAGTTGCTTCTGTTAATGCTGCATTTACATCATCAACAATACCGTCTTCATCTACATCGTTAACTGTTGGCAAGGTGATATCAACAAGGTCGTCTAGACGCGCTTGGAGGGCATCTTTCGCGAGTTGTACTTCTGCTGGTAATGCCGTCACTTTGGTTTGTGCTTCAGCTTTTGCAGCAATCGCAGCATCACGTGCTTCTGTTAATGCTGTCAGCTCTGTCGGTGTGATTAAGCCATTCGCATTGGCATCCACAAGGGCTTTGTCTGCCGCTGCATATGCTGCTTCGGCCGCTTCAACCGATGCAGTTGCTTCTGTTAATGCTGCATTTACATCATCAACAATACCGTCTTCATCTACATCGTTAACTGTTGGCAAGGTGATATCAACAAGGTCGTCTAGACGCGCTTGGAGGGCATCTTTCGCGAGTTGTACTTCTGCTGGTAATGCCGTTACTTTGGTTTGTGCTTCAGCTTTTGCAGCAATCGCAGCATCACGTGCTTCTGTTAATGCTGTCAGCTCTGTCGGTGTGATTAAGCCATTCGCATTGGCATCCACAAGGGCTTTGTCTGCCGCTGCATATGCTGCTTCGGCCGCTTCAACCGATGCAGTTGCTTCTGTTAATGCTGCATTTACATCATCAACAATACCGTCTTCATCTACATCGTTAACTGTTGGCAAGGTGATATCAACAAGGTCGTCTAGACGCGCTTGGAGGGCATCTTTCGCGAGTTGTACTTCTGCTGGTAATGCCGTCACTTTGGTTTGTGCTTCAGCTTTTGCAGCAATCGCAGCATCACGTGCTTCTGTTAATGCTGTCAGCTCTGTCGGTGTGATTAAGCCATTCGCATTGGCATCCACAAGGGCTTTGTCTGCCGCTGCATATGCTGCTTCGGCCGCTTCAACCGATGCAGTTGCTTCTGTTAATGCTGCATTTACATCATCAACAATACCGTCTTCATCTACATCGTTAACTGTTGGCAAGGTGATATCAACAAGGTCGTCTAGACGCGCTTGGAGGGCATCTTTCGCGAGTTGTACTTCTGCTGGTAATGCCGTTACTTTGGTTTGTGCTTCAGCTTTTGCAGCAATCGCAGCATCACGTGCTTCTGTTAATGCTGTCAGCTCTGTCGGTGTGATTAAGCCATTCGCATTGGCATCCACAAGGGCTTTGTCTGCCGCTGCATATGCTGCTTCGGCCGCTTCAACCGATGCAGTTGCTTCTGTTAATGCTGCATTTACATCATCAACAATACCGTCTTCATCTACATCGTTAACTGTTGGCAAGGTGATATCAACAAGGTCGTCTAGACGCGCTTGGAGGGCATCTTTCGCGAGTTGTACTTCTGCTGGTAATGCCGTTACTTTGGTTTGTGCTTCAGCTTTTGCAGCAATCGCAGCATCACGTGCTTCTGTTAATGCTGTCAGCTCTGTCGGTGTGATTAAGCCATTCGCATTGGCATCCACAAGGGCTTTGTCTGCCGCTGCATATGCTGCTTCGGCCGCTTCAACCGATGCAGTTGCTTCTGTTAATGCTGCATTTACATCATCAACAATACCGTCTTCATCTACATCGTTAACTGTTGGCAAGGTGATATCAACAAGGTCGTCTAGACGCGCTTGGAGGGCATCTTTCGCGAGTTGTACTTCTGCTGGTAATGCCGTTACTTTGGTTTGTGCTTCAGCTTTTGCAGCAATCGCAGCATCACGTGCTTCTGTTAATGCTGTCAGCTCTGTCGGTGTGATTAAGCCATTCGCATTGGCATCCACAAGGGCTTTGTCTGCCGCTGCATATGCTGCTTCGGCCGCTTCAACCGATGCAGTTGCTTCTGTTAATGCTGCATTTACATCATCAACAATACCGTCTTCATCTACATCGTTAACTGTTGGCAAGGTGATATCAACAAGGTCGTCTAGACGCGCTTGGAGGGCATCTTTCGCGAGTTGTACTTCTGCTGGTAATGCCGTTACTTTGGTTTGTGCTTCAGCTTTTGCAGCAATCGCAGCATCACGTGCTTCTGTTAATGCTGTCAGCTCTGTCGGTGTGATTAAGCCATTCGCATTGGCATCCACAAGGGCTTTGTCTGCCGCTGCATATGCTGCTTCGGCCGCTTCAACCGATGCAGTTGCTTCTGTTAATGCTGCATTTACATCATCAACAATACCGTCTTCATCTACATCGTTAACTGTTGGCAAGGTGATATCAACAAGGTCGTCTAGACGCGCTTGGAGGGCATCTTTCGCGAGTTGTACTTCTGCTGGTAATGCCGTTACTTTGGTTTGTGCTTCAGCTTTTGCAGCAATCGCAGCATCACGTGCTTCTGTTAATGCTGTCAGCTCTGTCGGTGTGATTAAGCCATTCGCATTGGCATCCACAAGGGCTTTGTCTGCCGCTGCATATGCTGCTTCGGCCGCTTCAACCGATGCAGTTGCTTCTGTTAATGCTGCATTTACATCATCAACAATACCGTCTTCATCTACATCGTTAACTGTTGGCAAGGTGATATCAACAAGGTCGTCTAGACGCGCTTGGAGGGCATCTTTCGCGAGTTGTACTTCTGCTGGTAATGCCGTTACTTTGGTTTGTGCTTCAGCTTTTGCAGCAATCGCAGCATCACGCGCTTCTGTTAATGCTGTCAGCTCTGTCGGTGTGATTAAGCCATTCGCATTGGCATCCACAAGGGCTTTGTCTGCCGCTGCATATGCTGCTTCGGCCGCTTCAACCGATGCAGTTGCTTCTGTTAATGCTGCATTTACATCATCAACAATACCGTCTTCATCTACATCGTTAACTGTTGGCAAGGTGATATCAACAAGGTCGTCTAGACGCGCTTGGAGGGCATCTTTCGCGAGTTGTACTTCTGCTGGTAATGCCGTTACTTTGGTTTGTGCTTCAGCTTTTGCAGCAATCGCAGCATCACGTGCTTCTGTTAATGCTGTCAGCTCTGTCGGTGTGATTAAGCCATTCGCATTGGCATCCACAAGGGCTTTGTCTGCCGCTGCATATGCTGCTTCGGCCGCTTCAACCGATGCAGTTGCTTCTGTTAATGCTGCATTTACATCATCAACAATACCGTCTTCATCTACATCGTTAACTGTTGGCAAGGTGATATCAACAAGGTCGTCTAGACGCGCTTGGAGGGCATCTTTCGCGAGTTGTACTTCTGCTGGTAATGCCGTTACTTTGGTTTGTGCTTCAGCTTTTGCAGCAATCGCAGCATCACGTGCTTCTGTTAATGCTGTCAGCTCTGTCGGTGTGATTAAGCCATTCGCATTGGCATCCACAAGGGCTTTGTCTGCCGCTGCATATGCTGCTTCGGCCGCTTCAACCGATGCAGTTGCTTCTGTTAATGCTGCATTTACATCATCAACAATACCGTCTTCATCTACATCGTTAACTGTTGGCAAGGTGATATCAACAAGGTCGTCTAGACGCGCTTGGAGGGCATCTTTCGCGAGTTGTACTTCTGCTGGTAATGCCGTTACTTTGGTTTGTGCTTCAGCTTTTGCAGCAATCGCAGCATCACGTGCTTCTGTTAATGCTGTCAGCTCTGTCGGTGTGATTAAGCCATTCGCATTGGCATCCACAAGGGCTTTGTCTGCCGCTGCATATGCTGCTTCGGCCGCTTCAACCGATGCAGTTGCTTCTGTTAATGCTGCATTTACATCATCAATAATACCGTCGTCATTGGCATCGTTCACTGTTGGTAACGTAATATCAACCAACTTATCTAAACGGTCTTGTAGTGCATCTTTATTTGTACTTGCTGGTAGTAAGTCCACTTTCGCTTGTGCTTCAGCTTTTGCAGCAATCGCATCATCGCGTGCTTGGGTTAAATCAGCCAGTTCTTTCGGCGTGATTAAGCCATTTGCGTTGGCATCCTTAAGTGCATCTTCCGCAGCTTTATAAGCAGATTCTGCTTTTCCAACCGCTTCTTTAGCTACTTCCAAATCTTTGTTGATCGGTGGTTGAGGTTCAACATTATCTGATTTATTTTTATTAGAACCAGACATGTTATCTGCAATGATCACAACACCAGCTGCTAATCCAGCTCCTATCCACCAAGGTGAAATTCCAGAAGAAGTCGTACTCCCAGCAAGTAATACATCGATTGAATCTAGTGGGTGATATTTAATGGTAGATGCAATTTCATTTGCTGCATCAGTAAATTCAGCCCAATAAAGCTGACCATCGTCTTCAAAAACAATTTGATGACTATTAGCAGGATCATCAAAATAACTTTCAATTATTATTTGTTCACCATTTTTAAGCGTGATTACAGCACTGTCACCTTCTCTTCTTATATTTAATACTTCTTCATATGATATTTTAACTTTAACTACAGAGTTTTCCTTTAATATTATTTTATTTAAATTGGTACTTTCAATAACAGTACCAGTCCCTTTTGAAATAATGTCTAAAGTTGGCATAATGTATCCTCATTGTTTATTGTGATATTCGTTACCTCATATTCTTTTGTAGCAGATGTTTCCCATATGTAAACATAGAGAAAATCAGCAACTATTTAATATAAATAAACAATGAATTTAGTAAATTTAATCCAATTCAAATCAAAATATAAGTTATTGTTTTAATTAAATGTAATTAGTGTGAATTATAACAACATAGAAGAATATAATAATTACATAATCTCACTTAAAATAATTTTGTTGACCAGTTACTCATTAATATTAAATTTTAATAAGCAATGAAATGTTTACATAAAGATCACCAAATGTTTCATATATTTACATGAGTAACATTTATACAACAATAGGCATGTATTCGGCCTACTAAGCCAATTTCTAGATATCATTCATTAAAATTTATAATAATCAAAATATTAGTTAAAATATTTCAATAAACTCTAAAAATTAAAACACAAAACATTACTTATTTTTTAATAAAAGTTTGCGCCAAAACACGCACCAAATTGACGCAATATGAATATTAAAAACACAGTGACTGACCAAATGTTACAGATTTAAAGAAAAATAGTGAGTTCAAAAAATATAAAAAATAGGAATAGCACTTAAATAAGTGAGAAATAATTCAATTTATTTGTGCTTTATAACAATTAGAACACTTGTTAATTTTTAATGATTAATTATTTTAAATTTTATTTTTAGAAATATTTATTTTTTAATATATATAAAGTAAAAACAAAAAAAGCCGAGTTTAAACTCGGCTTTTTATCTTTAGTATTTAAGCGGGAATACGAAGAACTTGACCAGGGAAAATATCGTCTGCATTCTTAAGTAATGGACGATTTGCTTCAAAAATTTTATTATATTGATTTGCATCACCATAAAATTCTTTTGAAATTTTAGACAGATTATCTCCAGATTTGACTGTATAAAACTTACTCTCTGGTTCTGGTGATGACACCGTTAATTGATCATCTACTTGAGCAACATGATCTACGTTACCAACAGCCAAAATAATTTTTTCACGATCAGCTTGTGTTTCTACCTGACCTTTGACTGTCGCTAAATCTGTTGTTCCATTATAAGCAACAGATAAACCAGCAACAGGTAAACCTAATGCCTTGATATGACCTAATAATTTGTTCGCCACTTCTTGAGCAGATGGCTCAGCGGGAGTAGCAGGTGCAGCTTGTTGCTCAGCAGGAGCTGTATTTTTTTTACCGATGCCTTTAACAAAATCAAAAAGACCCATTGTTGTTCTCCGTATATGCATTAAAGTTAGTATTTTTTGTAAAACGTAGTGAAATGAAACTTGCTCTATTTTTATACCTAAATTTGTACATGCGCTAAGTTGTCTTTGGTCAGTTAAACGTAAACATATGTAATTGTATTTGTTATTCGCATTGGATATATCTTGATCTATTTTTGGAATGTCTTCGAAATAAGGGCAATTATTAGATCAAAATTACAGCGTATCATTTAAATGATTTTATTCAATTAAATGTAAAAACATCAGTTCAACAATCATTGATGAACTTTTCTGAATGGCTAAAAATGCTCAATAACAGTTTATATAAATAAGTAGTAATAAATTTTTTCGATTGTTATTTTTTGAAATTAGATCGTTTTTTTCGAAGGGTAAAATCACAGCATTGTTAATAAAAACTTTAAAATATACTGTGAATTTTACAATTATCCTTTCTCACATCATAAAAATAGTCAGTTTGATGTATGACTGAAAATTTAGTGATTATTTTGATAATTATAAAGTTTACATTAACAACAAGAGATGATTAGACTACTTTCATAACTCCTTTTGCACAAAAAAACTCATCATTAGTATTCCTTCATTCTACTTCTCTCAAAGGAAGAAGCGATTTTCACATATCAATTTATTGCCACTTATTGCCCATTCTTTTTAATCTGGCCTCTGAAGATCATATGAGACACATGAAATTCAAAGGAGCACGTTTTATTTTATTCTTAGATTATCGTTTGAATCATTTACAGCATAATATGATGAGATGAATGGATAATTAGAAAATTAAATCTCGTTTAAGTAACTCATCAAATCTGAAAATTTCTGAATTCTATGTTTCGGTGCAGCTGCTGTTAATTCCTCATCTGAACCGTATCCATATTCCACAGCTATCGTTTCGATTCCATTTTTGCGCGCACCAAAAATATCATGCTCTCTGTCACCGACCATCAGACATTCTGCTGGATTTAATTGCTCTTTTTCTAAAATATACGCAATTAACTCTGCTTTGTTGGTTCGTTCTCCGTTCAACTCACTGCCGTATGGATAAACAAAGTAAGTCAATAAATCAAAATGCTCTAAAATCTGTCGAGCGTACACTTCAGGTTTAGCCGTCGCTAAAAAAAGTTGATATCCATGTTTATGCAAAGCTTGTAAAGTTTCTTTTACATCATCGAATACATGATTTTCAAATAACCCCGTTACTGCAAAACGTTCACGGTATCCCAGCAATGCTTGTTCTGCCAAAATGTCATCTTCAGAAACGTTCAATAATTTTGCCAATGATGCTTTTAAAGGAGGGCCAATAATCCAATCAATATTTTCATGATCAGGAATAGGATAACCTACTTTATTTAAACCATAACGAGCTGAAGTGGTAATCCCCACTTTTGGATCGGTTAATGTACCATCGAGATCAATTAATAAGTTTTTAATCACAGCTTATCCCTATACCTGCTATTTCTATAAAAATACTGTCGAGACTTCTCTCAAAGTTGCCTATACTAACGTAAATTCGTGATTCAAGGACACTGATGTGCGCCCTACTGTACTTTGTTTTTCTGGTTTAGATCCATCAGGTGGTGCTGGTTTGCAAGCAGATATTGAGGCGATCGGTCAAAGTGGTGCGCATGCTGCGATTGCGTGTACAGCACTGACTGTACAGAACTCACAACAAGTATTTAGTTTTGAGGCGACATCAAAAGAGTTATTACTCGCTCAAGCCAACGCAGTCATGATTGATTTACCGATTCAGGTCGTGAAATCTGGCATGCTCGGAACAACAGACAATATTGCTGCTCTGGCTGAATTTTTACGACAGCATTCTCATTTGAGTTATGTACTCGATCCAGTTTTAGTTGCAAATAGTGGTGGTTCACTCGGTAATCAAGCCACACTGGTTCAAGCTTTCGTAGAATTAATTCCATTGGCAGATTTAATTACACCAAATACGGTTGAACTTCGCGCTTTGACAGGTTTAGAAGATCTAGAACAAGCGACCACACAATTATTTAAAATGGGTGCAAAAGCGGTTTTGGTTAAAGGTGGACATGAGGATACCCCCGACTATATCAAGAATACATTATTTGAAAATGGCAAACTGATTTCTGAAACGAAATGTCCCCGACTTGAAGGTGAATATCACGGTTCAGGCTGTTCATTAGCCAGCTTTATTGCGGGCCGAATGGCGATGGGTGATAGCGTCAAGAATGCTGTACATCATGCTGAAACTTGGCTTTTTGGTGTACTCAAACAAGCAGATAGTCCCGTTCCAAACGGTCAAAAAATTCCAAAGCGCTTTTAATCGACAATCACTAGCCCTGTTCATTCAGGGCTAGTGATTTATGAATCATTTTTATCAAAATTGAACATCTTCATAAAATAATAGACTTCTTTTCATCAGTCATTTTTACACAACACATCCTCAATCAGTCACTCATCATCCTAGCCTTATTCTGGATAGAAAAGGAATTTTTATATATGAATTCCTTGCTGCTCAATGATCTTTTTTGATTGATGAAAGAGTTCTAATATAAAGTGTTCTAATATAAAGAGTTCTAATATTTTGCATTTCATGAATATCTAATTACCCTCTAATTAATATCATTTTTCTTTTTTAAATTATTAAGATGGATTTTTTGCGTTTTCCAAGACTTTTCTAGTGCTTCTTTTTCTAAACGTAATTGGATCCGTTTAAGACGTCTAGTGGGAATCACTTCTGTTTTAAATTGTTTAACATAGTCTATCCATGCCACACCTTTAAAAACATTTTCAGGCATTGGCGTTTTAAATTCACAATCTGGCATAAATACAACGACTGAATGTATTGAATTGGGATCGACCAAATCCTCTAAAATAGTGCTCATCACTTGAACATGTTTATAATTTTGATGTAATGGATTCTGAAATTTATAGCGATTCTTATAAATCTGTTGTGTCCATTTTTTTTTATGAACTTGACCGAAAATCCAGCCTTTATAATTTTTTGTTTCGATCACAAAAATACCATAAGGACTCAATAATATATGATCGATCTGTGTTGTACCGATAAGGTCATCAGGCAAAGTGCAATCATTTAATAAGATATAAGATTCATTTAAATATTTTTTCACATGCAAGCTGACAGCAAACTCTCCAAATTTACCTTTAAGATACGGTTTGAAAAACTTGAGCAACGCAACCAATATGAAAAGTGGAATAAACCACCATAACTGTATAAATACAGTGTTGAACAAAACGCTCGCTATATTTTCCATGCGAATTTATTCTATTTATATGATTAAAAACAAGATAGTACAATCTTGATCAATCAACAAGATGAATTAGATTCTAAACTCAATAAAATTTCTTTATTTTTTAAGCCACCAGCAAAACCGACCAATTTTCCATTCGCTCCGACGACACGATGACACGGCGCAATAATGGAAATTGGATTTTTACCATTCGCCGCACCGACAGCGCGTACTGCTTTAATGCTACCAATTTGGGCTGCAATTTGTTGATAACTACGGGTTTCAGAATAAGGAATGGTGAGTAAAGCTTGCCATACTTTTTTCTGAAATTCAGTTCCTTCAAATTCTAAAGGCAAATCAAATTGTTTACGGGTCCCGATAAAATATTCTTCTAATTGATTTTTAGCCTTGATTAAAATGGGATGATCTGGCTGTTCAACCCATTCGGCTAATCGAACGCGATTGGGATTTTCATTCTCCCAGAGGACTGCAACCAAAGCATGATCATTCGCCACAAGTTTTAACAAACCCACTGGAGAAGCGATTTCTACAAAAGAAAGTTTCATCAACTTCTCCATTAAATTATGGTCTAAAAATCATGATCTAAAAATTATGGTCTAATTACAATTCTCATTATGTTGAAGACAGTTTCATTAAAACCAATCCTGAAACAATCAATACCGCAGCGAACATACGCATTGCTGTTGCTGGCTCATTTAGAATAAAGATACCGACCAAGAATGAGCCTATCGCACCAATACCAGTCCAAATCGTATACGCTGTACCTAAAGGTAAGGTTTTCATGGCATATGCGAGAAGACCAAAACTTAAAATCATAAAAAATATAGTAATAACGCTTGGGGTAAGTTTGGTAAATCCATCGGACATTTTCATCGAATATGCCCAAATAATTTCAAAAAAACCTGCAAATAAAAGAACGATCCAAGCCATAACGGCGACTCCAAATAAAATCATTGAGTCAGGTCGTCCTGACGTTTTTTCTTGATTTTTAATCTATGGATAATGACGAATATTGAAGCGCTTTGCTTAAGGCAACTATATAAAATAGAAGCTCATCAAATTCACAACGACATCGCTAAACCAGAATTATGAAAATCAAGGGAGGTCGTTCCCCCTCTTGTCCAGATCAAATATTTTTAGAGATGTTATTCATTTGTTGAAAAGTTATCTAATGAGATAATGTCTAGTTCAAATACTTGTCTGAATAAAATAATAGCAAAAAGCGTGATGCAATTCAAAGTTCATTCAACACAATTTTACTTAATGCTTTACTAAGCTTACATTTTATATTTAAAGATAAATTTTAACAGCTGCTCTTAATTCATTAAAAACAGCTGGTTAAAAGCACATAAAACTTAAGTTTTTAAGTCCTGACCTCTCATCTTAATCGATTAAATTTATAAGATCAAAATTGATATTAAAATTTCAATCTTAAAACTTCAACCTTAAACCTAGACCATAAAGCCAGTTTTTCTGAGAGATTTGATGCTGCATATTTTTCTCCAAGGTTGACTGCTTATAGGCATATTCAATGCTTGCATAAGGCATCAATTTTTTAGTGATTTCATAGCGAACTTCTAAACCCAACGCTGCTGACTCAAATCCTTTTTTTTTGGCTTGCTCAGATTGATCACTGAGCACCAAATCTGCGTTAAAAAAAGGTTTAAGAATGAACTTTTGAGTCAATAAAAAATCTCGCTCAATTTCCCAGGCCAATGACACTTGCTGCTCTTTACCTAGATATAGATATACATTATTTTCAAAAAAATAAGGCGCTAATCCATGCAGCCCTAGAACTACCTTCCAATGATCATCATTGCGTTTTTTGTCATGTTGAGAGCTATACTGCAATCCTAGCTGAGCATCCCAAAAATCACTAATACTCCTACTGTATAAAAGCTTCGTATCAAATTCAAAAGATTCAGACTCTGCTTTTATCCCATGATATTTTATAAAAATTTTATTTTCATCTGTACCTACACGCGTCTCCAAGTCTACTTTGAACCCTACGTCACCATTCTCGTTTAGAACACCCGTTTGATTAATCTCAGTGGATTGATAAATTTGTCCACCGTGATCATTAAAATGATTTGTATCCTTAGAATGATCAGAATGACTCAACACACGATCGGTATTTAATGAGGGATGTTCAATATGATCGCTGCCAGTTTGGGCAAATACAAAACTATTGATCAACAACAATGATCCAGAGAGAATCGCTTTAAATCCCGTTTTAGTTTTAACGAGTGATAAGGATATAACTATTGGTTTAGTGATGTTCATGCAGCTCTCCATCGTCACTTTTAGAGTGCTTGAAAGGAAGAGGCTGACTTAGAGCGTCTCCTTCTACATTCGCAACGATAAGCTTGGTCATCATTCCAGCTGTCATGTGATATAACAAATGACAATGAATTGCCCATTCGCCCAATTCATCTGCGGTTAAGAGTGCGGTGACTGTTTTGCCCGGAGCAACAACAACTGTATGTTTATTGGGAATTTTACTGACACTTTGGCCATTTTCTAATTGCATAAACATGCCATGTAAATGCATTGGATGCGCCATCATACTTTCATTGATAAATTTTAAACGAATCCGTTCGCCATACCTGACATGCAAAGGTTGTGCTTCATTAAATTTTTTACCATTGATGGTCCAAATATATCGCTCCATAGTCCCACCTAAACGAATTTCCAATTCTCGCGTTGCAGGTCTTAAATCTGTCTGAGTTCCCAGTATACGCAAATCACTATATTGCAAGGCTTTATGTCCAGTGGGTGTATCAGCATTTGCCCAACCTTGCACAGTATCCAAAGTTGGAGATGCATCATTTGAATGTGAATCTGGAGTACTGATTTGAGATAAATGCGCATGAGTATTGAATTGACTGATCTGATCCGCTGATTGATCTTTCATTTTATGCTTAACACGATCAGAAGAACTCTGATTATATTCATGATTTACTATTGTTTCTTGCTTGTCCTTAGAAGAGCTCTCTTTCACATCCATTTTTGGATGGTTTGGAGAGTCCATTTCCAATTGCGAAATGCGCTGCGGTTTTTCAATTTCTACATCATAATTGCCACTCTCATGTCTATGTTGATCTGATTCTCCATGCCCCATATCTTCCATGGTTAGTAGAGCTCGAGCGCGACTTTTCGGTATATTTATTTGATATTTTTTTATCTGTTCTTTATTTGATATTTTTTTGCTTGTTTCATCGTGACGCTGTAATAGACCGATTGCAAAACCAGATCGATCGATTGACTCTGCCTGAATCTGATAATGCATTGCCTTGGGTTCAATAATCACATCATAGGTTTCGGCAGCACCTATTCGAAACTCATCTACGGTAACTGGTTCAATCGGTTGTCCATCTGCACTCACCACAGTCATTTTTAAATTAGGTATATTGACGTCAAAAAATGACATTGCTGATGCATTGATAAATCGTAATCTTACTTTTTCATGTGCTTCAAAAACACCTGTCCAATACTGTTGGTTCGTTTGACCATTGATCAAAAAGGTATAACCACTCACATCAGAAAGATCGGTTTTTAGCATACGCATTTGATTCCACATGCTTCGATCTTGCCATGTCGACTTCAAACCCTTACGTTGTATCTGTTGCATTACGTCAAAAACAGTTTCTCTCTGATCTTGATAAAATTCAGCAGATTTTTTTAAGTTACGCATAATTTGCTGACTACTCGACTCATGAAAATCGGAAAGCATGACCACATAATCACGCTGTGTTTTCTCATGTTCAGCTAGCGATTTGTTTCCTTTTGGATATATCACCAAAGCACCATACAAACCGTCTTGCTCTTGACCTTTCGAATGGGCGTGATACCAGTAGGTTCCACTTTGTCGGACTTTAAAACGATAGACAAAATGTTCATTTGGTTTAATGCCCTTAAACCCATTGAAACCAGGTACTCCATCCATTAATCCAGGCAACAATAAACCATGCCAATGGATCGAAGAGTCTTGGTTTTTAAGATGATTGTATACGTGAATAATCGCTTCATCACCTTCTTCAAATTCAAGTTTAGGCGCTGGAAACTCCCCATTTACGGTGATTTTTTTGACTGTTTTTCCAGTCAAATTGATGGATGATTCGGCAATATGTAATTTATATTCGCGAACTTGTGCAATCGCTATATTACAGTTGAAAAGATATAGCCCGATAAGTAGGCTGTATTTAAAATATTTAGACATGACTTAACCTTATTGTGCAAAAAATTGTGCAAAATGAATTTTTTGGAAATAAGTTAAGTTTTAGGAGGACGTAAGATTTCTTGCCAAAAGCCGATTAAATTTTGGGCAAAATATTGCGGGTATAAGGTCTCTATATTTTGATTCGAAAACTCAAATTGCAAATTTTGCGTATTTACCAATGTAACTAAGCTTTGACAGCTCATTTGTGCACAATCATTACATTGGGTTTTAGATAGCGTAATGTGATTATTTTGACAGTGTTTTTTTGAATCTAAGACATCATGTTCTAAACGCAAAGAACCATGATGCTCATGTAGAATATTTTTTTGCGAGCTATGTTGATTGGACAGCGCTGATTTAGGGTTTAAAGCCGCATCATAACAGTCTGCTCTCACATTCGCAGCAATGGATTGACGCTCTGGTTTGTCTTGATTCTCTGCAACCGAAGTATGTAAGACGTTGCTTATAGGACTCATCATTGAAAGTAAAGATTGTGCTTGTGCGAGAACAATACTACTCCAGCCCATAATCAAAACGATGAGAATGATGAAGCAACGCTGTTTTCTGTGCCGATGCAAAAAGCTCAAATCAAATTCAGTCCTTGGGGTTTTTGAACAACATCACGTAGTTAGTGAATAATACATTTTCAGCGCATTTAGAATAAATCATACTATTGATGTGAGCCAGTAATACTACTAGGCGATTTAAATTGTTAATTGAAATGAGTGGTCCATATAAAACAATCAACCACATCACCCAACTTAATAGTTCATTAAGATCAATTCCGACTTATCATGAATGAAAATCTAAATTTTAATAGATCTGAATTGTTAATTTAATACTCGTGCTAAAGCTTTCTGTTCTAAACTCATTCCTCAAAAAAAACATTAAAATATTTATTTAAATTCATTTGAACATCAAAATTAGGATAACTAAGAATTAGATATGCTCATTAGCCGAATTTTTCATTCATAGTGTGCATAAAAATTTCAGGCCCAAAATGATCATTCGAAATCTATTTGTTATTTTTTAAGCGGCTGAAAAGTCAAATTCTGAAGCCTTTGAATCATGATTCACTGTGAGTTATATATTCAAAAAAATAAAAAAAAAGGACTCAATTGAGTCCTTTTTATACAAATTTAGTCTAATTAATAATCCATTCAAACACAACAGCTTAATTAATACCCAACTTATCCCATGTGTTATCAACATAGATATCTACAAACTTAACCACAAAGTTACCCACAGATCTTGAGTGTTAATTCAATATTTACTATAGCTCGACTGAACCTACTTTTGACAATTCTAAACGCATTTCATCAATCACAGATTTATAATCAGGTTTACCAAAAATAGCCGAACCAGCCACAAACATATCTGCACCCGCTTCAGCGATTGCACGAATATTTGCAGGCGTCACGCCACCATCAACTTCTAAACGAATATCTCGGCCTGATGCATCAATCAATTGACGTGCTTGGCGTAACTTATCTAAAGTCATCGGGATAAACTTTTGACCACCAAAACCAGGGTTTACGCTCATCAATAAAATTTGATCTACTTTATCTAAAACATAGTCTAGATAATGTAGCGGTGTTGCAGGATTAAACACTAAACCTGCTTTTGCACCACCCGCCTTGATCAATTGTAATGAACGATCGATATGATCTGAGGCCTCTGGATGGAAGGTAATAATGTCTGCGCCTGCTTCAATAAAATCGCCAATCATACGATCTACTGGAGATACCATTAAATGCACGTCAATCGGGGCTTGAATACCATATTTTTTTAATGCCTTACATACACCTGCACCGAAAGTCAGATTAGGTACATAGTGATTGTCCATCACATCGAAATGTACGACATCAGCACCAGCTGCTAAAACATTTTCAACTTCTTCACCTAAACGGGCAAAATCTGCAGACAAAATAGAAGGTGCGATTAAAAATGGCTTGGACATGACAGAACCTTGCTCAGAGTTGTGTATTGAATAGCATGATTATAACAAACTTAGACCTCGTTATTATTTTCAATCCGATCATTTTAATCATCAGTCCACTACTCTGTTGAATTCAGTTTCTGCAAAGCTGTGTTCTATAGATCTTAAGGCAAAGATAAGTTAAGTCTGTTAAGCTCATGCTCAATAAAAATATTGATGAGTACATATCTATGAAAAGTTCAGCGAATATTGCGATCCTAGAAGCTAAACGGATCGCTAAACGCTTGCTCAATCATTGGAAGCATAAATTCGAAGTGGCAGAAAATGAAGATCAATTCAGTATCTTTATGCCAAAAGCAACAATCGTGCTCACGGCACAAAGTGATCAGTTATTGGTTCAAATTATTACTGATGATGCAGACAATACGAATCTGGAAAATGTGGTGCTAGACCATTTAAATCGTATGGCACAACAAGAATTTCAAGCGAATTGGACTCATACCGCTTGAATTAATACCATATGAAATTGAAAAAAATTTTATTGAGAGCCATCGCATTGATACACAATCAAAACGATGGCTTTAATGTTTTATTTTGAAGAATGTTCCAGCTGAAAATCACGAACCATTTTTATTCTTTCTTTGGTTGCAGGATGACTCGATAAGCCTTTTAACCAAACGGCTTGATCCTCATCCTCTTCCGCTTTTTCACTCATTCTCTGTAAGAAGTTTGCAAAGTTTGAGGTTGCTAATTGTTTACGGTGCATCAGTTCAAGTGCATACAAATCGGATTGTCGTTCAAATTTACGCGAATAACCGGCACTCACTAGTGCAATTGGTAAAGTGGTCATAAGGTCTGAACTGTCACCCGTAATCGCGATATAAAGCACGCTAAAACCTAAGCTTGACAAAGCTTGTTGTAAACTATGCCGATATAACAAATGCCCTTGTTCGTGAGCCAACACCCCGATCAACTCATCATCATTTTTTGCCAAATGAACCAATTCATCAGTCAATATAATGGTGTTGTTTGGGAGAGCCAAAGCATTTGCACCCAGCTCACCTCCACCACGAAATTTTAATGTGGCTGGTTTATTTTCTGCAACTAACTTTAAATACTGTGCACGGATTTGATCTTGGCGTATCTGAGGAAGCTGAGTAACTTCAGTATACTTCTCGAGATATTCTTCAGCCTGTCCACCAATGCGATTTAACGTATTTTCAGGCAACTGGAATGCAATCATTTTTGATGCGGATGGAACCCCCCATTTAATGACCGCAAAACCTAGTGCCAAAACAAAGATCACACTAAAAATAATTAGTGATGGCGTGCGCTCAAGTTTCCAAACTTTATGGTGAAAGCTTTTATGCTCTACAGGCACCCACTCGGGTAAAACTTGCTGCTGCAATTCAATTCGAGCATCATTTTCCAACTCGATAATCGGATTACGCTGTCCAATCGTACCCAATAAAGTCATTTGGTCAGCATGATAACGTTGGCTCTTCCAAACACCATTGTCTTGATATCTCACCACAATATGTTCGTCATCAACATACTGCATACTGGCTTCATAGGGCTTAGAAATCACCCCATCGTAGTAAATAACAGAAACAGATTGCTTCAATTTCTAAACTCCGATTTAAAGTGAAATATCGAGATCAAAAATATCACTAATTTCTTCAGCAATCGCATTGTGATCGCTTTGAGCAATATTGATCATTAAGTTTGGATCATCATGTAGAGTCAGTGTTAATGACTCAATTTGATAGCGGTATAGTCGAATGGCAGCCCAAGCCGATAACATGCCTAGACTAAAAATCTTAGCCAGCCAATTCGATGCCACGATCCAAGCATAACGCCATTGATTGGCTTCAGTTTTAAACTCACTATTATTAAGCGTTGTGCTGCTCCAAGTCGTGATAAAAATTCTCGCTTGAATCAGTGGACCGATAAAAAGTAAGCCCACAGCGTAAACCGCGAAAATAATAGACGTTAAAAATACATCGGTGTTCAGCCCAGATACAGTGACGAATAAAAGAATCAAACAGAGTGCTAAAATGCCCCAAAACATAACAATAGGTACATAAACAGCACGCATATATTGGGGCCAGTCGTTATTTAACTTAAACTTGAGTTGCCCGACATATAGATGATCGATGGTATAGCGCTTATATAGCCAAATTGCCACAGGACTAAAAATGCCGAGCGTAAAAATCACAATCAATGCAGCATAAAAAAATTGTATATACGCTTGCTTCGTGGTCCCTTCAAAGTAGAACCGACTATTTCCAAACTTACTATTTCGCGCATTAAAACGAACCGTCGCACGGACCAGCCAAGGCATAGCCAAATAAATAAACAACACACCAAAAGCAGCAATCGCCATATCCATATAAGATGCAATTGCTAATACAGCCCATATACTTAATGCAATTAAACGACCAATTAAAATTTTAGTGGGTATACCCGTAAAATCAAAAAAACGATGAAAAAATTCACTGTTATTATAGAAGTAGCGTAAGCGTCTTACTTTCGCCCAAGGCGCATATAGACTCAGTGTAGCGATGGTTAATAAAATATTGACGATCCAAATACCGAAATACTCCATGGCTTTACCATGGAATCGGAATTTAAACTCTCGCCCCATATAAACAGGTTGATTAAATTCAGCATCCGACAATGGAAATGGTGCATTAGAATCGGGCAAGTCGGTTGATGGATGAGTATCAGAAGTAGGCTGCATATTATTATTCTCTAATATGATTCATTATAAAAATGGTTATTAAATTGTCATACGTTGTTTAATTAAAATTAAATCTTAATTTTTTAAAAACAAAATGATGAAAACTAATTATTTAAGCTTCATCATTTTAAATATAATCTTACCTTATTTATTCAATTGTAATGCGTGAAATTGGAGATGTTCATCCATAAACGTTTGAATGAAGAAATATCCATGATCATAACCTTCGTGCTGTCTTAAGATGAGTTTCTGATTCACTTGCTCACAAGCTTTGATCATTTTATCAGGGTTTAACTGACTATAAAATTGATCATCCAAACCTTGATCGATGAGAACTTCATCGAATAATGCACCTTTACTCAATACCAACTGCATCGCATCATGTGCATGCCAATTATTTTTCTCTGCGCCTAAATAAGCGCTAAAAGCTTTTTCACCCCATGGGCATTCACTCGGCGCGCAAATTGGAGCAAATGCAGAAACCGATTTGAATTTTTCAGGATATTTCCATGCCAAAGTCAAAGCACCATGCCCCCCCATACTATGCCCAAAAACACCAATCGCACTTGATAAAATAGGCAATTGTGACAGTAATAGTGGATAAAGTTCTTGGATTAAATAGCTTTCCATCTGAAAATGTTCAGACCAAGGCATCTGCGTCGCATCGATATAGAAGCCTCCCCCTTGTCCAATATCCCAAGAGTCACCCTGTTCAACTGTATCACCACGAGGTGATGTATCTGGACTAATTAAAATCAATCCCAATTGTGCTGCCAATCTTTGTGCATGTGCTTTGACCACAAAAGTTTCTTCAGTACAGGTCAGTCCAGCGAGATAATACAATGCTGGACAAGAATGACCTTTTAATGCTTGAGGAGGCATAAATACTGAAAATTTTGTAGCGCCTTTCAAATAATTTGATTCAATTTGATAAGTGCGTTGTTCGCCTTCAAAACATTTATTTTTCTGAATAAGTTGCATATTATTGCTCACTCTATGGATTAGCCTTTACAACGGCTTCAGTATTCAAATTTAAATTATTCAATTCAACACGCTGATTTTGACTTTGAGACTGCGTGCTTTGCTGAGGAAATAAGCGCTGCTCTAGTTGCGGAAGCATGATTTCCATATTTTTACCAATGACCCATTGTGGTTCAGATGCTGGAAATCCTTGAGCTTGCTCCCAGGTAGCTATTGTAATCGTTGCTTCATCAAATGCTGCTTTTAAACTGCTCTTTTCTCGCATCGCTTGATCAAAAAAAGCCCGTCCAAAATAAGTATAATCAGATTCACTCGAACAGCCAAAAGAATCGCGATCCGCAGCTGATGCAGTAATAATCAAAGTATCTGGTGATTGTAAAGCAGGAATAAAACTACCTGAATAACACGCTGAAATAACGATCACTTTCCATCGAATACCCGACTTATCTAATGTCGCTCTTAACCATTTAGGATCAACATCATCTAAATCAATCGGTGCGTTTTCCATTTGGAATTGATTGGCCAAACCGTGTGACGTCATATATAAAAATAAGACGTCACTTTCACGATTCATTTGTGAACCAATGCGTTGTAGCGACAAATCCATGCTGGTTTTAGACGCCAACGGAAATTCAGTACGCGTCGCAGGGTTATTAATCAAGGCAATAGATCGACCATAGGTTCCAAATCGGGTGTCGAATTGTTCACGAATACGTTCTATTTCAAGCTTAAAAACATCTTGATAGCTCGCTCCTGCCACACCCATGAAATACCAATGTGTAGCGGCGAATTCACCAAATTTAATTTGTTCAAGTGACTGATTGAGTAGGCGACTCTGCGCATAAAAAGCCTGCTCAGAAATAGAGGGAGCAGTTTCTTCAACTTTCCAAATTGGTTGGCTCTGAGATGAAATTTGCCAAACAAATAGGGTAATAAACGTTCCGAGCATAATCAGCAAACGTTCCCACCAAGGCCATTTTAACTCACGGGAGAATACCCAAATGACAGCCAAACTCTGCCAAACAAATAACAGAGAGAATATATTTTGTAATTGATCAATAAAAAAATTAGGTTGATAATCGAAATTGTTAAAATAATATTGAATAAGGCACTGAAAAAAAACAATATATGTATCTAAAACCAACCACAATAACGCTGGAACCAACATCAAACGAGGATTATTGGTTCGTTGTGATAGAAAGATACCGACAATTAATGCAATAAATGGCCACAGTGCATAACTGACCAAACCCTGAGAGTTAAATTCACCTGAACCATTTGAGAGTAACCAACTGAACAACGAACTCGCACAACCGCCTAAAATCCCCCAAAAAATCAATTGAAGAATCGATGGTCTTACGATTTGCAGTGATTTACGTGAACCCAGAAATAACCACATACCTGCACGTTGGTTACTTTTTAAATCATGCCAAAAGTTAATCGAGGGTTTCAGATCTATCATAAGGGTTCAGTTTTACAGAGGCTTGTATCAGCTTTTCTAGTGTATGCTCGGTTAAAATTTTATCAATAATAGTTTTAACTATATATCAGTTTTTAGACTATTATTGAGCCACTTACCAAATTACTCAGAAATACCCTTCTGAAAATAGGCATCAAATCTGCAAGCATCACCCTGCCATTGATGGTCCGTTTTTTGATCAGCCAAAAATACGGCCAACCGTGGACGTTTCACGACAACACGTTTTGCTATTTTTCGTGCAAGTTCGAGTAGATGATCACCTAAATCCATTTCACCATCTTCAGGTAATAACATGTGTAAAAGCTGCATTTGTTTTTTGACTTGCGCCTGCTTTTTAATTGCATTTTGATTTTGATCTCGCTGTGGAAACATCGGGTCGAGATAAACCACATCAATGACATTTTTAAGCTCAATTTGAGACTGTAAATAATCCGCAGAATCAGAAAAAATCAAATCAATACGCGATACTATTGTACTGAGGAAAGGATCATTTAGAGCTTGTACTTTAGTCGACTCTAATAAAGTAAATAGAATCGGATGACGTTCTACCAAAGTGACTTGTGCACCCAAATGTGCCATTAATAAGCTGTCATGTCCAAGACCTGCTGTTGCGTCTATAAGCTTAGGCTTTTCACCTAAATTACATGCCCGCGCAATCATTTCCGACTTTAAACTGGCGCGTTTTAAACGTCCAATCTCAGCTTTCCAATCAGGCTGCATTTTCATACCATTGGCACAAAGCCATAGGCCATCAACATCAACACAAAGTGCTAAGGCTGGGTTAAATCGTAGGAAGCGTGCATTGAGTTTTTCTACGAGCTCAATATTTACCGCCACCCCACGAGCAGAAAGCACATCAGAATACTGCTGTGCTTGTTCTTGAAAGTCATGTTCTGCAAATAAGCGTATTTCGCTTACCATAGCTTCCAACCTGTAAATGCAAACAATAAAATCAATAATCCTGACGCGATTCGATACCATGCAAAAACCATGAAATCACGTTTAGCCACATATGCAACCAATACTCGAATGAGAACCAATGCAGATACAAATGAAACAATTAAACCTGTCGCCAACACAGCCCAATCTTGATTGGTTTCAAAAACATCATAACTTTGATAAAGATCAAGTAAGCCAGCCCCGATAATGACGGGAATCCCAAGAAAAAATGAAAACTCAGTGGCTGCTTTACGAGAAACCCCTAAAAACATTGCACCAATAATTGTTGCGCCAGAACGTGAAGTCCCTGGAATTAAAGACAACACTTGAATCAAGCCAATCCACATCATGTCTTTATAGCTGATATTTTCAACTTCTTGCGATTTGATCACCGGCGGATTTTTTTCAATCCAAATAATAATGAGACCACCGACAATTAAACCGATCGCAATCGCGATATCGTTAAATAAAAATGCCTTAACGGTTTGACCCAACGTTAAACCAATAAAAACAATGGGTATGGATGCAAGAATAAGACCAAAACCGAGCCTACGCCCTTTTTCTTCGCCTGTGATCATGCCTGTCGCAGCACCCCAGAGTCGAGCCCAGTATTCATAGATTACCGCTGCAATTGCACCCATTTGAATCGCGACAACAAAGACATCACTTTTTTCTTTAGTCCAAAAGTTCATGAGTTCTGATGCCAGAATCAAATGCCCTGTACTGGAAATAGGTAAAAACTCAGTAATACCTTCAACAATACCCATAATTGCTGCTTTGAGCAGCAGTAAAAGATCCATATAAATTCCTAATTATGATTTGCCTTGTTCTGGAATTTTTTTCCACGCATTGTCACGTAAATAGACAGGCAATGCATATTCTGCACTGACCCATTTTTCTTCTAAAGCTTGAGTACGCGCAATACTGGCAATATCTTCAGCAGAGGCGGTTATTTTTAAATGTTCTACTGCATTTGGATCGACTAAAGCTGAGCCTGAACCAATTAAAGTAAATTTTTGATACGTCTGTGCGTCACTGTAACTGAGTAATTGTTCTTCATCCACAGCTTGCATAATATATTGATCATCAAGTTGATAACTTGCGATATACACTTCGTTCATACGTGCATCAAGCACAGCTGTTACTTTTTCTAATTTTAATTCGCGATAAGCTGCTTGTGCCAAAGCTTGCAATGTCGAAACAGGAATCACAGGCAAATCATTTGACCATGCCAATGCCTGAGTCACAGCAGCATTAATACGGACACCACTGAATGAGCCAGGTCCACGACTAAACGCGATTGCCGTCAGGTCAGAAACCAATATTTCAGCTTGATTTAATCCCTGCTCGATCATTGGTAAAATGGTCTGAGTCTGTGCTTTAGCACGATCATCACGTTGAAAATAAAGCGTCTGATGTTCATCTATTAACGAAACTGAGCACTGCTCATTGGCAGTTTCTAATGCAAGCAATTTCATGCATAACCCTATCTACGTTAAAAATGAGGCCTATCATACTCCACTCATTTTGATCACGCGAGAGGTTCTCTGTGATGTTTTGATGTTATTTATCTACATGCTACACATCACAGCTCAGCCTAACCCAACAACAATGATTAACTGAATACTTCGTTAATATTTTGTGTAAATATCGTCTATTAAAACTCAAACTTTTCTAAATGAATGAAATTTTTATAATGTTCTGCATAATGCATCGCACTAAGTTTCAATCTAGCTTCAGCAAATTCGTCTAAAGTTTTAACCACCTTACCCGGCGAACCCATAACCAATGAATTATCTGGAATTATTTTCCCTTCAGGAATTAAGGCATTTGCACCAATAATACAATTTTTGCCAATCACAGCATTATTCAAAATCACTGCATTAATACCAATTAAGGTATTATCTCCAATCGTACAACCATGCAGCATCGCCTGATGTCCAATGGTGACATAACTACCAATCTTCAATTCAATACCAGGATCTGTGTGTAAGACTGCATTTTCTTGGACATTACTAAAATCACCCAAGCTGATTTTACAATTATCTGCACGGACTACCGCTCCAAACCAGATACTCACCTGACGACCGAGTTCAACATCACCAATTACCGTTGCTGTTTCAGCGACCCATCCATCCCAAGGTTCGTGTATCGCTTTCGGTGTATTTCCCTGAAATTTATACATCATGTTGATCTTCCTTTACATCATTTTCTATTGATCACATTTTTATATTTGATCTAGCTTGTATTTAAATCAAGTTTAATTTAATCACTTATACTTTAATGATTTTCACTTTAATGATTTTTAAATACAGCCGATTTAAAGTTTGGCGAGTTTAATAAAAAAGGCCAATTCTTTTTATAATTGAGCCCGTATTGAAACAGCGACATAATAATTCTTGCTGTTAGCCCCCAAACCACTTCATTTTCAATTCTTAAACTCGGGAAATAAATGGATTGTCTCGCCAACCGAACTTCATATGGCGTCGGTGGTGTTTGCATCATATCTCGAATTGAAGCAAAGAAAATACGATCGATTTCACTGGGCTGCGCAATCAAATTGACTTGTGGTGGAATCAGTCCAACCACGGGTTTGACTAAAATCCCAGTCTTTGAGCGCTCCATCGGTAAATCACCCAGCAAGGTGACATCAAATGGATTTAATGCTGTTTCTTCCCATGCTTCTCGTAATGCAATCACGATATTACTGGTATCATTCTGATCACGTTTCCCACCAGGAAAAGACACCTCTCCCGCATGGTTATTCATATAAATGGAACGACGTGTCAATAATATTTTAGGATCATCTTCATTGGTGATTGCGATGAGAACGGCCGCATGTGCATTTTGAACTCGTTTTGAAAAACGTAACCGTTGCTGTAAAAGTTGTGTTAAGGACTGATCCATCATACGCAATAACTCGAATCCATTTTTTATTCTTCTCTCATCATATATGAAATTTTGCAGATAAGGCTATAAATGATGCGAAACTAATTTATTTCGGTTATGCTGAACTACCACATATTTTTCAATGAAGACTATGCCTTTTTGCACGGCCTGCGGACAACCGACATTAGATCAGATTCCACTAGGTGACCATAAAGTTCGCCAAGTATGCACGCATTGTAACGCGATATCTTACGTCAATCCTAAAGTGATTTGCGGAACACTTGCAATTTGGCAAGACAAGGTTCTACTGTGTAGGCGTGCCATCGAACCCCGATATGGCTTATGGACACTTCCTGCAGGCTACATGGAATTATTAGAAACCATGGAACAAGGTGCTGCTCGTGAAACTCGTGAAGAAGCTGAAGCAGAAGTTGATATAGAACAACTTTATTGTATGTATAACATTCCACGAATCGGTCAAATTTATGTCCTGTTTAAAGCGGCTTTAATTGACGGTCAATTTGGAGCAGGTGAAGAAACCATTGAAAGTCGCCTCTTTGAGGAACATGAGATTCCATGGAATGAATTGGCTTTCCCAAGTGTAGAAAGAACTTTGAGGCATTATTTTGAAGATCGTAAGAACCAACATTTTCCTACACATCTTGAAACTTTAGGTACGCGCTTAGATTTAACAGGATAAAACAATTTATCTGTTTCCAGATTTAAAAAATCCAGCAATATGCTGGATTTTTTAATTTTAAAATAAGTTTCAATTCATCAAGATTTAGTTTTAATTTGATAACAACTTGGTAGAAATACGTCGATCGTACCATTTTGGCGTTTTGCTAACTCTAATTGAGAAGTTGTAAGATTAGCTGGGTTGGCTGTGTTGTAAATATTTTGAAAAACACTTTGCATATTTACCCATTGTGCTGCAATGCTATTGGTACTACCAAAATCACTAATATTAATACCAGAAGCCGTACTATTACTCACAATCAAATTTTGTAAATTCAAACGAACACCACCTGAAAATAATGTAGAAACATTATTACCCTGTTGTGGTATTTCCAAAAGTCTGTCGTTTAGACCAATAATCGCACCATCTAAATTTCCGAAAACAGGATTGGCTAAAATTATGCGAATTGTCACAGATTTATCATTCGCACTATCATTCGCAGCTCCCGTAGTACCTACGCGGAATTGCTGAACACCATCCGTATCGATCATTGTGGCTTTATTCACATTTAAACAACGATCAGATGCTGTTCCACTTGCTGTTAAATTAGTCCGAATATCACCAGACTCTTCAATGACGATACCAACGCTTTGTTTTGGAACAGAGGTATCAGCAAAACTAAATTCTAATGTTGCGTACAGTGGGAATATGTATTTTTCTCCACTACTTACAGTATTCAACGTTTTAAAAACAGCGCGGTTTAAATAGGTTGCAGGATTGGTCTGATATATATCAATAGAACCGTCAAAGTTTTCATTATTAAGGGTTTGGCGCCATTTGCCGTAAAAATTCTCGTTTGGAGGTGTGGTATTACCCAATTTATTATATAAAAACTCATTACCTGGAATTGTCTTTTGGTTAAAGACAGTGCCTTGGAAAATATCAAGTTGATCTGTTGCTGTTGGAGTAGTTTTTAAGATCAAAGAATTAGAGATTGAGTTACTTAAAGGGTTAATCCAGTTTTTAATCCCATCTACAATATTCAACTTCTGCGGTGAAACTTGAGAAATTAAAAGATTAAGATCATTCGGCACTGGAGCACCCGTATTTATTGGCTTACCTGTCCACTGTACCGCATAACCTGTTGTATAACCTTCACGGCTGGTCAATGCATACAGATTGGCTATAGATTTATTATCAAATGGGCTACTTTGACCAGAGAAACCCTTAATATTAGTTCTTAAAGCTTCGATCAAAAAAGAATCTGCCTTAAATATACTGACATTCTTAAGTTGAACCTGTTGTTCAGCAACAGTTTTTGCAATAGGCTCACTAACACTATTAAAATCTAACCATTCTGCAAGATCTGCGCTATAAGTACCATCTTTAAAATCCTTGACTGTAACATCTGCAGACAATACTTTTAATCCATTTTTTAAATCAACTGTCAAATTAATCGGTTGCACATCACCTGCAATATTACTATTTTGCGATACTCCCACTGCTTGAAAAATACGCGTAATCCCAACCAACGTTTTAAATGTTTCATCGTCCAGCATCATAGATGTCGCATTCTTACCTGTCATCCCTTTTGCAATATCTAATAAACTAATCTGTACAGGCTGAGCATTCACATCTAATGTACTGATTTGTTTTAGATCAACAGTTCCTAGGTCAATTTTAGGAGCATCTTTTTGTCCCTGAATATAGAAACGAACTTTATCACCGAAAACACATGAACCTGTCGCAGTATTACCAATAAGTTCAGTTGCGAAAAATTTTCCACTTAAACTACTACACTCAAAGTTCAGCCCTTCTACTGGGTAGGCGATCGTAAAACTTCGGCAACTATTTTGATTATTAACAGCACATCCATTTGAAGTTGTTGTTACACCCTTATTGGGATCTTCTAAAATTGTAGCACTTTCTCCTCCACAGCCCGAAAGTATTAAGAAAAATGTGGATAAAGCTAAGGATAAAATCGACTTGTTTTTCATAATTTTTGACTCTTTATTTATCTAAGAACACTCAGTTTGATCTGACCAGTGTTCGAAAGTTTCTGATTCTTAATATCTATTGCTTCTGCCAACGGCGTCATAAATAAATAACGAGCGTTATCAGGTTTTTTTAATATCCCAGCAAGCGCAGAATATGCTCTATTATTTGAGTGGATATCTTCATTTTTAAAACCACTCACACCTTCAATTACACAGCCATTTTGATCTAAGAAAACGACCAAGGGCCAATAATAGGTCGGATTTTTTTGCGAAGAAGCATAAGAGCTTAAATGAATCGTTTCCACATTTTGATCTAGATTCACCACTTCATAAGAAAAATTTTCCTTCACAGGAGCAACTGGCCAAAATCCTATTTCATCTTTATCTAAACTAAGTGTCTTAGATTTATTTATTTTACGACCCGTGAAGCAAGCTTGCTCTAAAGTTTCTACAACTTCATCTTTATTCAGTCTTGCATACGTCGTCGCCAATACAATCGGTTTTTGTGCCGTTTGTGTATTTTTTAAAAATTTTGAAAGAACAGATTTTGTCAAGCCTTTCTCACGCTCAACTGTTTCGAAATTACGACCACCAGTTGAGCTGGAATCAGGCACAATATAAAAACGCTTATTACCTTCTAAATTAAACTCTTTTTCTTCTAAATATTCATGATCCACATACTGCACACCATCAATTATGGTGAAATTATCATCAACTGAAGATTTTTTTTCAGTTCTTATTTCCGCACTTTTAGAATAATTTTCATTTTTTTTGAGCACTTCTGAAGATTTGGTCATTGTTTGCGTCAAATTATTCTCTAATGACTGGATATTTTTTTTCTGTGAGGAAGACTCATTCATATTTTTAGATAAAGCTGCAGCTTGATCTTTTTTGAATTGTTTATCTGTCTTTTTGTGACTTGTAGGCGTTTTTTCTAAATCATTCTTTGCTGAAAGAGCCTTTGCTTTGTCTGCACCTGCTGGATTGCTATTTAAATCGACGACTTGATTTTTATTTTCCTGAATCTTTGCTTTCGTTTGATCATTATTTTGGACCGTATCCTCAACAGTTTTTGCTTGAGGTTCTTGTTCAACTTTTACTTTTGTATTCTGATTTTGTTGTACAGAATTTAAACTTTGGTTTTTAAATTGAGTTGAATCTTCAGTCTTAGCACTAGACTTCCTTTCTCTAGCAGATGGCGCAGCAACATCTTTATTTTTAATGATCATTGGACGACCATCTGGACCAATAATCGTATAAAAATCTGCAGCCTTAGTCGGTACTGCCCAGCTAAAGCTGAGCAATAATAAACCAATGACTGATGATTTTACTTTTATTTGCATCAATTCCACTACCACCTCGTTCTGTAATTAATACCGAGTATGGTCACTTTGGTATTGGTTGATACATTTAATCCTGCATACGGATTTAGTAAAATATTATCGATTGTATCTTTGTTCGATAAACTACTTGTTCCAGCAGGGATATTGTCTCTGCTTCGTAAGAATGCAATAGAAAGATCAATATCTGTGTCTTCATCAAAACGATAACCTAGCCCCAAACCAAACAATTGAGCATTATTAATAGGCACCATGGTATTACGTTTATTATCTGGAATTGCACTTGAACGAGGTTCATAACCAGCACGTAGTTTCAAACGTTCATTAGCCGAATACTCAAATCCAATACCCCAATTCCAGGGTGACTGGAAACCAAGTGGCAGAGACAAAGACGTATCTTTAACATCATTTGAAAGTAATTTTGCGATTTTTAAAGCACTAATTTCACGATCAAACTCGAATTTAAACTTATCCCATGCCGCATAGTCTGTCCAACCCACATCAATATTAACTTGTAGATCTGGTAAGATTTTATATTTAATACCCGCTTGAAAATGTGCTGGATATTCAAGATCCATCGACATTAAGCCAGATTCCACAGGTGGAATATACGATGGGAAGCCTAAAATAGCGGCTAAGATCTGCCCAGTAGGTGAAGAGTTTAAACCTTTAATAAGCTCACGCGGCGCATTCGAGTTTTGAATCATATATTTACCCTTCAAACGCATTTTGGCTGCGCTTTGGTAAACTAAACCTAAACCAAAATCCTCTGTCGGCTCCCACATCACACCTAAGTTGTAACTTGGACTTAGACTTTGCTCGAGTGCTACATCCATTTTTCCGAAAGTACTAAAAGGATTCATTCCTTCATTGGCATTACAAATACCAAAAAGTAAAAAATCAGTAATAATATTCGAGTTACCACGGAAAGGACCACATACGGAGTCATCCACCATCCGTAATACGCCGATCAACTCATTTGGAAAACGTAAATCCGTTTTTAGAGCAATAGCCTGATATGACATTCCAATGGAAGCACCGACTGACAACTCATCACTGATTTGATATGCGATCGAAGGGGATAAATAAGTGATTCTTTCTATCGCAATTTGTTGGCCCATATAGTTACCAGGGTTACCATCTTCCGAACCAAAACCTGCCACTAAAGGTGCATATACTGCTGTGGCAAAAGTCAATTTTGAACCTGGTGGATTATAAGAAATTCCAGCTGTGGGTGCTGCAACAGGCCAACCTTCACCCAAGTCCACTACTTTTTTCAAAAATGGAACATATAAACTCGCGTACTCAACATCACCACTGACCACACCCTTATAGTCTGTACATATATTCGATGGATTATCAGGTGAGTCATTACAAACTAAAGGATCGTCAGAATAACCAAATACGTTGTAACCTTCTGGTGCTGAGAACTCTCTTTTCACATCAAAATTTGCAATCAAACCTTGAAAGTCAGTATGCAAGCCTTTTAATTTTGTAAGGGCAGCCGGGTTAAAATGAATCGCACTAATCCCTGGCGGGTCAGCTGTTACTGCATTCCCCATGGTCAGAGAACGAACATCCACAGAAAGGTTTTGCCCAAGTTGTGCAAGTGCTGTTGTACTTGATCCCATTAATACAAGTGCTGCTACTAAGGGATGTAATTGAGGGTATTTCATACCGTCTCTCCCTTAGCTTGGTTTTTTCTTGCCGAAACCTAAAATATCAAGTGGGAAAGACAAACCTAAAGTTACGTCTGGTGTGTCTTCTGTTAAACCAATACCCAATGTTCCATTTACAATTGTTTCAGGATTTACGCGCACACCTAATGCAATGGCAAAAATTGAACTGGTTTGATCAGCAGCATTAAATTTTTCGCCCGTTGCATATCTAAACGAAGTATTCATATTAAATGATTGTTGATAAGACATCGTCAACGAAACATCATAATTAAATGAATATGCGAATCCGAATGAGAAACCACCCGTGATTCCGGGTTCAAAGGTATCTAAAATACGACGTTGACCATCACCACCTTCACCTTGTGAGTTCCCGCCCCCACGAACTTGATTTAAGCCAGATTCCTTGAAACCATAATTTGCTGAAACAGAAGTGAATAATACGACAGGATCGATATATTTACGTGTACTTGCCCCTACACCAACAGAATAATATCCCTTACCCGTTGAAAGATCTTTTTCTGGATTAATTTCATATGGGCTATCCCCTGTTTTAGTCGAAACACTACCAAAAAGAATAAGAGGTAATCGTCCTGCTTTCAGCGGAAATGGTTCCCAGCGCGCGCCTAAGTTAATATCACCAAGACCTGCTGTGGTGGTATCTTTTAAGGTATTCGACTTAGCAACTAACGGGATTGAAGCACTAAAGGTTAAATTGTCTAACACACCGTACTGTGCAGTGAAGGTGTTGGTAATTGTATGGCTAGCATCTTCATCTACACGGAATTGAAATAGCTTAGAATCTTCAATCGCCGCATTGAGTTGAGAATCACGATAATATGAATAATCTAAATCATAAAATGCTGAAATTTCGCCTTTTTTAATTAAAGAATACTGACGCTCGTTTGAAGTAAAAACTTCTTGAAGGTTCGTTTCCTGAGTTGCATCACCTTCTTTTTGTTGTAGTGCATTGGCTGCCTGTCCTTCAGCTTTAGGCACTAAAGAAGGTGTTTGATCTTTATTTATATTGGGTTCAGCGTTAGTCGTTACAGATTTTACTGACGCGGTAGATATCGGTGCTACGTCTCCCGTATCAATTTGTACATCATTATTTGAGTCTTCAGAAACCAACTCATTTGATTCATCAACAATCGTATCAGATGCAGGCTCTGCGGCATAAGCAACGCCAATCAACGTTTGGATACTAATCGCAAGTAATGTTCTTTTCATCCATGGATTATTCATATTATTCCTACCAATTTTTCTGTTTAATTTCTTATAAGTTATTACTTACGTTTATAATAGAGTCGCATAAAGTTTGTAATTGGCTGATTGTACGTTGCAGAGTTGGGATTACTGTCAATCACTTTTCGCATTGTAGATGCTCGATCTGCAATTCTATTCATGTAGTCAGTGGAAAATTGTGCTTCTACCAAAGCGTAACGATGAATAGTTGCATCATCCACATGTCTTAAATCTGACTCTTGCAGTGCAAGAAGATTTTTTTGTTGCTCTTTAGGCACGTTAATTAAAAATAAAGTGTTGTTTTCCCAAATTTCTTTAAATCTTTCTTGCTCAAAACTAATATTCCCTAAAGCTGGATCAGCCACGTATACACGACCATCCTTATACGCTTTATATACCACGAAGTGTTTGAAGCCAGCATAATGAATAGGAATAATGACAGGTTGTTCCTGCTTAATAAGATCTTCGAACTGACCTTTATATCCCCCACTTTCATAACCTAAAGCTGTTACGAAACGTTTCATATCAAGCAAAGAGAAACTTCGTCGCTCAACAATCCGATTATATTCTCCAAACCTGAGCAAACCTTCCATCGTTTGCTGTTCTGTCAAATTCAGCCCTGCATGACCATTCAATACTGTCGTTAAAGCTGCTGAACCACAACTATAGTCATATGCTTGACGGACGATGCCCCTAAACTGATTCTCAAGTGCAGGCTTAACGAGAACAGCTTCTCTATGGTTTCGAGTAAATGATTTATCGCGAGAATCTAACACTTCGTTGTAATACACAGCTTCAGCTGGTTTCTCTTTAATATCTAATGCATGACTGGCAAAGTAATACATAATTGCCGAGCCTAAAGTAATTTCTATCATAATTTTAACTATTCTAGTTTCGGCAATCATTGCCTGGTGTTTTAATTATATTGAGAGTTAATACTCTATTTTCTTATCCCTAAGATAACCTTTTTAGTATCAAAAAACAGTACTTATTCACATTATTTTGAAAATATATGCAAAAAAACGCGTGATTAACACGCGTTTTTTAATTCAATATTAGTGACCAGTAATTGTGATTGTTGATGCACCCATATTAAGTCCTTTAATTTCGATATCACCAATCGAACTTGCTGCAGCAGAACCTAAACGTACACCACCAATATAAGCACTAATATCTTGTGCTACTGGAGTAATGCTAAGACCTGCTGTGGTTACACCAATTTTAGCATTAGCATCCAAAAAGGTTTGACCTGTTTTAACCACTTGAATACTGTCTAAAACAATAGAGCCACCACCTACATTATCTTTAATACCCAAATTAGTAAGCTTTAAACCACCCGCAATTTGCGAATTTAATGCAATCATTGCACCCTGTGGTGTCGCACCTAATTGAATATTAGCAGCAACTGTACCCAACTCTAAGGTTAGACCCGTTAAAATTTCATTAACAGTATTGCCTTCAACCGTGCCACGTACCACAGTCCCAGCAGTTTTAACATTTGATGCGCCAACACCAATTGAACCAATTTCAGCTTTTAAGCCCGTCACCGTTGCAGCAATATTTAAGAATGCACCATCAGTACCAGTACCTGCATCAGTATCAAGTTTTAAATTAAGTAAATTTACGCTTGGATCAGTTTGAGTAATTTTAACACCTGGAGTTGCATCACCCTTACCGATAACAATTGCACCAGCAGTAGTTGTACCGCCCAAAGCAGTATCATCCAAACCGTCATTATCATGAATCAATAACTGACCTACAGTAATCGCGCCGCCATCAATTTTAATACCAATACTGATACCATCTTGACCCGTTGTAGAACTCAGTGACTCATCATCCATAGCTTGCATAGCCATAGCATTTGCACTAATTGCAATTGAGGAAACTAAAGCAAGTTTTGTTAATAATTTCATTTCAACTCTCCAAGAGTATTTTTTTCATTTTTAACCACTCTCGTGTCCCTGTTGTTTTTGTTTTTATACAACTGAAACGTCAATCCTTGAGCAGTCCGATTTGTATTATTAAATTAACCTTATGTTATCTTATGTTCAATACCTGTTTTAAAAAATTCGACCTATTCCCGATAAGTGGCATAAATGTGAACTGGTATCAACTTAATCATACATTGTCTAGAGAAAAAGTGCAGTAAATCACACATGTTAAACCCTTATTATTTAAAACAAAATTTGAATTTTGGTCAACTAACAGCCACTCAAATTTTAGAAAAACTACACACTCTATTCGGCTGTGTGTATCTTGAAAATAACCGTTTACCGTGTATTGGTTTACTTCCACTGCAATATTGCATTAATTCTGAAGGGAAATTTGAGGTCTACTCTCGAGTAAATTGTGCAAGTTATACCCTTATTGATTCTGTTCAAAGTTTCGAAGATTTTGTTGAGTTTAATGGCCCTGAACAAATGAATGATTCTGAAGGCTTCAATGGAGGTTATATTGGCTTTTTTGATTATAATTATTTAGCGAATCAACAGATTAACTCAAATGTTAAGCCACAACCTAATGCTTATCTGGGACACTATCAAAGTTATTTAAAACTTGAGCAAGGACAGTGGTATTTTTATAGTTACGAAGCTGAAGCAGAACAAATTTTAGCGCATATTTTAAGTGCTTTAAATTTTTCCAATCCCGTTAAATTTGAGTTGATTTCTTCATGTACGCCATGCTGGACAAAACAAGAATATCAATGTGCGTTTGATCAAGTCCAAGCCTATATCCGCGCTGGAGACTGTTATCAAATTAATCTCACTCAAGAGTTTTCTGCACAAGCAAACGGATATTTAATTGAGAGTGCAGAACAGTTTTGGAGTTTAACAGATGCACCTTATTCTAGTTATCTAAAAATAAATGAGTTTGAAATCTTAAGTTGCTCTCCTGAATTATTTATCAACTTTGAACACAATAAAAAAATTGTAACTCGCCCGATAAAAGGCACTATGCCGAGGTTTGAAGACCCTAAGTTGGATGACTTATCTAAACAAAAGCTCATGTCATCTGAGAAAGATCAAGCCGAAAATTTGATGATTGTGGATTTACTTCGTAATGACTTAAGTGTTTTTGCTCAGACAGGTTCAGTTCAAACTTCAAAGCTTTTCAATATAGAATCTTTTAATCAAGTACATCATATGGTCAGTGAGATCTCGGCAACGTTAAAACCTGATGTTAACGCGCTACAGGTGCTTCTTTCGGCCTTACCGGGAGGTTCTATTACTGGCGCCCCTAAAATTCGTGCCATGCAGATTATCGAAGAATTAGAAGCTGCTCAACGTGGTGCATATTGTGGCTCTATGGGGTACTTTAATTATGACGGAACTGGTTCTTGGAATATCTTAATTCGCACGATTCAAAAACAAGAACAAGACATTTCTATTTGGGCTGGTGGAGGGATAACCATAGCCTCAAATTGCGATGCAGAATACCAAGAGTGTTTCGATAAAGTATCAGCAATGCTTCATTTGTTAAATTCTTGGAAAAAAAATTAACGCTGTAAAATTTATATTAAAAAAGCGAACCTCAGTTCGCTTTTTTATTCTTGGACGCTTAGATTCTGATTTAAAACGGATGAGTATTTAAAACTCATACTCAAACAAGAATTTTATTTTTTAAAGTATCGATCAGACGTTGATTTTGCTGATCAGTGCCAATGGTAATTCTCAAGTACTGATTAATTCGTGGTTTATTGAAATAACGCACGATAACCCCTTGTTCACGTAATTCTGCAGCCAGCTCACTTGCTTCTTTCGATGCGAATGTAGCAAAAATAAAGTTAGCACTTGAAGGCAGGACTTTAAAGCCAATTTCAGTCAATTGAGCCACTAACTTTTCACGGCTAGCAATTACTTTAGAGATTTGCTCTTCAAAATAAGGCTGATCTTCAAAGGAAGCGACCGCCGCTGCAATTGCAAAGCGATCAATCGGATATGAGTTAAAACTATTTTTCACGGCTTCAAGCGCAGCAATTAAATGTGGCTGCGCAATTGCAAATCCGACGCGTAAACCCGCAAGTGAACGTGACTTAGAAGTGGTTTGACAGACCACCAAATTTTCATATTTTTCAACTAAAGGCACTGCTGATTCCGCTCCAAAATCGACGTAAGCTTCGTCGACCACTACCACAGAATCTGGATTAGCTTGCAGTATCTCCTCTATCGCAGACACACCCAATGCAATGCTGGTTGGGGCATTTGGATTGGTAATGATAATGCCACCATTCGGTTGCTTATAATCATCCACGACAACTTCAAAATCATCATTCAAAGGCAAAATTTTAGTATGAGAACCTAATCCAAAAAATTGGCTATATACAGGATAAAAACTATAGGTAATATCTGGATATAGAATGGGTTTTTCTTGAACAAAAAATGCTTTGAAAATATGAGCTAGAACTTCATCAGAACCGTTGCCAACAAATACATTTTCCAAGGCAACAGCTTGCTGTTTCGCTATCGCTTGTTTTAACTCAACAGCTTCAGGATCAGGATATAATCGTAGTACATCAGCAGAATTCGCCAAAACTTTTTGCACCGCCTCAACCACACGTGGTGATGGTGGATACGGATTTTCATTGGTATTTAATTTTAATAAATTCTGAATTTGAGGTTGTTCACCTGGTACATAAGGCTCAAGCTCACGAACTTCAGGACTCCAAAACCGCATTTGCTCTGTGGTGATATTCATTTTTTAATCTCAATTTTTGTTTCAAAAAAGGGCTGATTTAACAGCCCTTGAATCTTTTACAAAAGCTTATTGATAACGATAACGGGCTGAGCGTGCATGGGCATCCAAGTTTTCTTGTTGTGCCAAAATATCCGCTGTCTTTGCTAAGGTTTTTACGCCCTCTTCCGAGCACATAATTAAGCTTGAACGTTTTTGGAAATCATATACACCCAGTGGCGATGAAAACCGTGCCGTGCCAGATGTCGGTAAGACATGGTTTGGCCCTGCACAATAGTCACCAATTGCTTCTGGTGTATATCGACCCATAAAGATTGCACCTGCATGGCGAATTTGCTCAGACATCGCTTGAGCATCATCTAAACAAAGCATTAAATGTTCAGCTGCCACCTGATTAATTAACTCAATAGCTTCAGCACGGTTTTTAACCAATACTAATGCACCACGATTGGCGATTGAAGTCCGTGCAATCTCAGCTTTTGGTAAAGCTTCTAAGTGCGCTTCAATTGCTTCAGCAACATCATTTAATAATTGGGCATCTGGCGTAATAAAAACAGCTTGTGCGACTGTGTCATGTTCAGCTTGAGACAACAGATCCATCGCTAACCATTCTGCATTATTCTCACCTTCTGCATAGACAAGAATCTCTGAAGGCCCTGCGATCATATCAATGCCAACTTGTCCAAAAACAGCACGTTTTGCAGCAGCCACGAAACGATTTCCTGGCCCTGTAATCTTATCTACAGAGGGAATCGATTCAGTACCATAAGCCAATGCTGCAACAGCCTGCGCACCACCGACAGTAAATACACGATGCACGCCAGCTAGATGTGCGGCAGCCAAAACCAAAGGATTCAAATCACCATTTGGTGCAGGAACCACCATAATAATCTCTGGCACGCCTGCAACATGTGCTGGAATCGCATTCATTAATACAGAAGATGGATATGACGCTAAACCACCCGGCACATAGATACCGACACGATCTAAAGGCGTAACTTTTTGACCTAACGTATTTCCCAATGCATCAACATACGTCCAACCGTCTTGCTTTTGCGCTTGATGGAACTCACGAATTCGCTCTGCCGCCAACTCTAAAGCTTCACGGACTTCTGAACTTAAGCCTTCAAATGCTGCTTTCAGCTGTGCTTGCGTTAATTCTAAATCGGAAAATTGATGTGCGGGATGTCGATCGAACTGCTGTGTAAGTTTAAGAACATGAGCATCACCATGCTGACGAACGTCTGCAATGATTTGATCTACGGTTTTTAAAAGCTCAGGGTCACTCACAGTCTCAAAAGCTAACAAATCTGCAAAAGTTTGTTTAAAGCTTTGATCTTGAGTCGATAAACGTCGCATCAATTTATCCACAAAAAATAAATAGGAAGCTTTAGTTTACCCGTTTTCGCCGTCGTTGTGGTTATCTATGCTGCCCTAAATCAAGTACTTTGATAGATTTTTTTTATATCATATATCGTATTCACTAGAAACATCCTTGCGGATCAGAGCACATAAAAAAACCGCCACTCATGAGTAACGGTCTTTTATTAAAAAAGCATTCAACCTTTTATTTATTTTTCAATAATTCACGGTCTTCAACTGCTTTTTCGAGCTGCGCAAGAATTGGATTAAGCAAGGTTTGCTTACGCTTAAAGCTGGCTTTGTTGACGATTAAGCGTGATGACACTTTGCAGATTTCTTCGAGTGGCTCTAAACCATTGGCACGCAATGTATTGCCTGTATCAACAACGTCTACGATGTAATGACCTAAACCAACCAACGGTGCAAGCTCCATAGAACCATAAAGCTTAATGACGTCGACTTGCTCACCTAAACTTGCATAGTATTGACGCGTTAAATTGACATATTTGGTGGCAATTTTCAGACGACCTTTCGGACGTTGCATGCCAACCTTACCTGCTGTCATCAATTTACACACTGCAATTTTCAAATCTAAGGGCTCATAGACGTTCTGCGCACCATGCTCCATCAATACATCTTTACCCGCGACACCAATATCTGCTGCACCATTTTCAACATAGGTCGGTACATCAGAGGCACGTAAAATTAAAATACGTACATGTTTATGAGTCGTTGGAAAAATTAACTTACGCGATTTATCAGGATCTTCTAGTAAGTTAATCCCTGCCGTTTCAAGTAAAGGAAGCGTTTCTTTTAAAATACGGCCCTTACTCAATGCTAAAGTTAAACCATGATCAAAATTGCCCATTACGTCAAAGTTTGGATCATCGTTTCTCATATCGCTCATTAATTTACTCGCTTAATTTGGGCGCCTAAACTTTGTAATTTAGCTTCAATATTTTCATAACCGCGATCAATATGATAAATGCGGTCAATTAAAGTTTCGCCTTCAGCAGCCAAGGCGGCCAATACTAAAGAGAAAGAAGCACGTAAATCTGTCGCCATCACGGGTGCAGCAGAGAGTTTATCTACCCCAGTAACTACAGCATCATTACCTTCAACCTGAATATTTGCGCCCATACGTGACAATTCAGGTACATGCATAAAACGGTTTTCAAATATGGTTTCTGAAATCGTTGCAAAACCACGACCAATGGTATTAACCGCCATTAGCTGAGCTTGCATATCTGTTGGGAAATCAGGGTGTGGCAAGGTCTGAAAGCTCACCGCTTTAGGACGTTTCCCCATCATATCTAATTCGATCCAGTCTTCACCACGGGTCACTTCAGCGCCCATTTCTTCGAATTTTTCAAGAACAGCTTCCATTAATAATGGATCTGTATGTGTTGTTTTAACTTTACCACCTGTAATGGCTGCTGCTGCAAGGTACGAACCTGTTTCAATTCGATCCGCAACCACTGCATATTCACAACCATGTAGGCTTTCAACACCGGTTACAACTAGTGTATCCGTATCCAAACCTTCAATTTTCGCACCCATTTTAATGAGCATATTGGCAAGGTCTGTAATTTCAGGTTCACGAGCTGCATTGCGGATCGTGGTTACGCCTTCTGCCAACACTGCCGCAGTTAGGATATTTTCTGTACCACCAACTGTCACCATATCAAAGATGACTTCACCACCTTTTAAACGACCATCTACTTTGGCAAGTACATAACCATTTTCAACTTCAATTTGTGCACCTAGAGCTTCTAATGCCTTCAAATGTTGATCTACAGGACGTGAACCAATTGCACACCCACCCGGCAAAGAAACTTTTGCACTACCATAGCGCGCCAATAATGGCCCAAGCACCAAAATAGATGCACGCATTGTTTTCACCAGCTCATAAGGTGCAAACTGGTTATCTAATGTCGAAACATCAGCAACAACTGTTTCGCCTTCATAATAAATAGTAACGCCCAAACCGCTAATCAATTTGACCAATGTATTTACATCTTTCAAATTGGGTACATTGGTCAAGGTAATTGGAGAGTCTGCCAATATCATGGCAGCCAATAAAGGCAATGCCGCATTCTTTGCTCCAGAAATGCGCACCTCACCCTCAAGTTTTACTCCACCCGTAATTAAAAACTTATCCATGTATCTTTAAGCTCCGAAAAGACTAGCTTTGCGCCATTCTTCTTTTGTCATTGCGCGAATTGTAACGGCATGAACTTCACCGCTGGTTATATGGGTATTTAACGGAGCATACACAGCTTGCTGACGGGCAACAGGTCTTTTACCTTCAAATTGATCATCTACAATACGGAGGTCAAACTTACCGCCTTGTCCACTTACAGCAATATCAGCAGTAGGAAAAGCAGCTTTCAAAATATCAGTGAGCTGATCACTATTCATTGCAAAGACCTCTCATGGGACGATCGATAGTGTAAAAACCATATATTTTACTATAAGTGATCAGATTAATTCAGCAGCACATACAATTAATCTATAAAAAAAAGAGGTTATTCAACCTCTTTTTCAAACTTTACAACAATTATGCCTCTAGGACCAATGGTTGGAAGTTCATTTGCATTTTACGATAACGTAATAATTGCTTTTTTATTTTCTCAGTCAGTTTTTTTATTGAAGCATACATATCATCCCCCGTCGCTTGAGCAAAAAACTCAACACCGGGTAAACGTACTATGGCTTCAGCAATATGATTTGAACTGCCTTTTTTAGAGCGTTTAGTCACTTGGTGATCTTTACTGAGTTTCACCTGTAAACTATTTACCTGATCGAGATGTTTCGTCATTTCAGTGAATTTACAGCGAATATTCTCTTCAATCGCTGGTGTGATACTTAAATGATGTCCACGAATTGTTATTTGCATAATTCCATCCCTCGCCTTTTTCATAATGTGAGTCAGTCATAGTCAAAAATCGCATGACAGAATATATAAAATAATTCTATAAAATCATTCATGTAACCAATATTAACTACGCCTCATCTAAATAAAAAGAGATTCATTATTTTGTCATAATGAATCTCTAGAATACTCACACTTCGAATTTTAGATCAAGACTTTTCGATCTGAAGATGAAGGAATATGTAACGATTCGCGATATTTTGCGACCGTTCTTCTTGCGACCTCAATACCATCTTCATTCAACATTTTTGCCAATGAATTATCTGATAAAGGTTTTCTTGGATTCTCGTCAGCAATTAATTTTTTAAGCTTGGCACGAATAGCAGTAGAAGATGCCTCTCCACCTGTTGAAGTGCCTACATGGCTCGAAAAGAAATATTTAAGCTCGAATAATCCCCGTGGCGTTAATAAAAACTTATTGGTGGTCACACGTGAAACTGTTGATTCGTGCAGCTCAACCTCTTCTGCTACATCACGTAAAACCAAAGGTTTCATTCCCTCAGCACCAATTTCTAAAAATTCTCGTTGATGACGTACAATACAGGATGCAACTTTCAAAAGTGTTTTATGGCGTTCATCCACACTTTTAATAAAGTTTTTCGCATCTAACATTTGATTTCTCAAATACTGATTATCCACACTTTGATCTGCTCGTTTAATCATGTTGGCATAGAACGAATTAACACGAAGCTTAGGCAATACATCTGGATTTAATTGAACAAACCATGTGTCATTTTTCTTAGAAACCACCACATCAGGCACTTGATATTCCAAACTATTATTCTCAAAAGCAAGTCCAGGATAAGGTTGCAAAGATTTTAAAAGCTCAATTCCACCTTTGAGTTGTTCAATGCTCAGCCCTGTTTGCTTAATCAATTTATTCAAATCATTAGCGATTAAAAGTTGATGATATTTTAATAATAGTAACGCTTCTTTTCTTAATTCTGTCTGAATTGGCAATACATCCAGTTGAACATATAGGCTCTCAACTAAAGTTCGCGCGCCCACCCCCACTGGTTCTAAACGCTGTATGTGTTTTAACACAACGACTACTTCATCAAGTTCAATGTCTTCTTGAATTTCCATTTGACTTAAAAGGCGCTGAACTGCAGCTAAAATTTCTTCTATAGACTCATCAAGAAAGCCTTTTTCATCCAAACCATCAACAATACAATAAGCAATTAAACGGTCAATTTTAGAAAAATGCAGTAAATTGACTTGCTCTAAAATATGATCTTTTAAACTGTTCTGAATATGATGATTATCTTCTCTTTCTTCAAATTCTGGCATTTCCATCGCTGAAGATTGATGGGTATACACATCATCCCATTCGGTATCCACTGGAAGATCTTTGGGCAAATGATCTGCGTTAAGTTCGTGACTTAAGTCCGTTACCGCCTGTTCTTGATGCAGTTCTTCCAAGCTCTGGTTGAGATTTTCTTCTTCAATTTTTTCCAATAATGGATTGCTATCCAATTGCAGTTGAACTTCTTGCTCTAACTCCAAACTGGACAATTGTAATAATCGAATCGCTTGCTGTAATTGAGGGGTCAAGGACAAAGAATTTGATACTTTAAGTCCTAATGATAACTTCATAACCACATCCCTCCTTATTCTAATATTTAAGCAAAAATCATGCCTAATAATTTTATAACACAACATTTCTCATATTGGAAAGCTTATTTCAAGATCAACATCTGATTTAAAACATAATAAACGCTATTAAATCAGAGAGATTAATATAAGAACTATTCACAAGTGTTTTTTTAAACCCAATAACTGTTTGGATAAGTTATATTTTTCTCAGGTAGGGATATCAATTATATAAATAGGCTTACAAAGTATATCCATCAAATAAATGCTCAAAGCACTATGCAAATTGTCTGTTTTCAATACAATAAAACTTAATCAATGTAATGATGACTTCAAATACGGTATTCAGAAGATATCTTTTTTTGCCCTTTACTTATCTTGGTCTAGCGTATAAAATATTGATAGGGTATCTATTAATCATTCACACGGAAATGTGGTATGAATTTTGAATAACCAAATAAGTAGATTAACGAATTAAAAATTCGGTCAAATATCAAAATTAGAAATGGAGATTTCGTGATGAAAAAGCTAACAACAAAAGTACTGGCATCAGCATTGGGCGTTATTCTTGCTGGCGGTGCTTTTTCTCAGGTTCAAGCCGCCGATACACTTGCTAAGATCAAAGCTTCAGGCAAAGTGGTGATTGGATATCGTGAATCATCCGACCCAATTTCATATATTGTCGCTGGAAAACCACTCGGTTATGCCATCGATATCTGTAATAATTTTGCCAATGAGCTGAAGAAAGAACTTAAACTTCCAGCACTCAAAGTTGAATTTAAAGCAGTCACCTCCTCTACACGTATTCCAGAAATGCTGGCCGGCAATATCGATATGGAATGCGGAACAACCACCAACTCGATTCAACGTCAACAACAAGTAAGCTTCTCTACAAACTATTATGCAACTGAAGTTCGCATGGTCGTAAAAGCGAATTCCACAGTGAAAGATTTAGGGGATTTGAACGGCAAAGCAGTAGCAACGACTCAGGGCACAACCTCAGATAAGTACATTAAAATGGGTGCCAAAGGTGAACAAGTCAAAGTCACCAACGTGTATGGTAAAGATCACTCCGACTCATTTGCCATGGTTGCCTCAGGTCGTGCAGCCGCATTTGTAATGGATGACAATATTCTAGCTGGCCTCATTGCAAAATCATCTACGCCTAAAGATTTTAAAATCGTCGGCCCTGTTTTATCATCTGAGCCATATGGCATCATGCTGCCTAAAGATGATCCTAAGTACAAAGCGATTGCTGATCGAGTTGTAACAGGGATGTGGAAAAATGGACAAATGGTCGCTCTTTATAAAAAATGGTTCCAGTCCCCTATAGCGCCTAAAAACATTAATCTAAATATGCCAATGAGTAGCTCTTATAACAAACTTAAAGCTGCTCCAAATGACACAGGTATTAATTAAAAATAACGATTTATTCAATAATCAAACCAAAGCATCTCAAATGCTTTGGTTTCTTTCATGATAAAAAATAATTTATTCTAGGAGCACACATGTCAGTTGGCTCACTTAATTGGACTGCTTATTGTTTAGCATCTAATGAATACGGTGAAGATAAAGCCACTTGGGCAGAATCAATTTGTAAAGCAATTGGCGGGGAAAGCTATTCCCCTATTGCCGATGCGCCCACTTGGCTGCAAATCTTAGGTTCTGGCGTATGGACAATGCTCTGGACCGCCTTTGCTGCATTTATTATTGCATTTGTTCTGGGTTCCTTGATTGGAATCATGCGAACACTACCGAATAAACCGCTTTCATTTATCGGCACATGTTATGTCGAACTTTTTCGTAATATTCCACTTATCGTTCAACTGTTTTTCTGGGCATTTGTATTCCCTCAATTACTACCGCTGAGCCTGAGCACAGGCAGTGGTGAAATGGTTGCTGGTGGGTGGTGGCAAAATATTCTCAATGATAATCCAGCAATTATTGGGGTGTTTGCGCTCGGCTTATATACTGCTGCTCGTATCGCTGAGCAAGTTCGTGCAGGTATCAATACCGTATCTCAAGGTCAAAAAAATGCAGCATTTGCCATTGGTTTATCTCAAAACCAAAGCTACCGCTATGTAATTTTACCTGTGGCCTATCGAATCGTATGGCCAACGCTAACATCCGAAGCCATGAACGTCTTTAAAAATTCGGCCGTTTTATTTGCTTTAAGCGTGCTGAATTTCTTTGCTTATACCAAAACAATGCGTGAAGAAACTTCACAAGACATTGTGATTCTGATTCTTTCTACACCTGTGTATCTGATTATTACCTATTGCATTAAATATTTAATGGCTTGGGTGGAAAGACGGATGGCTGTACCAGGTCTTGGCTCAGGAGGTAAATAAGCATGGATTTTAGTATTTTACAAAATGAAGATGTCATTGCTACCCTTCTGGCAGGCTTCAAATTTACCATTACCGTCACTGTTTTATCGATTATCGGTGGTATTTTGATTGGTACTCCACTTGCCATGATGCGATTATCAAACAGTAAAATCGCCAGTGGATTTGCCAAGTTTTATGTCGACTTTTTCCGTGGAGTACCACTGATTCAAGTCATATTTATCTTTTACTTTTTACTGCCTAAGTTTTTTGACTTTCAATATCACACCTATTATGGACCATTATTTTCAAGTGTGGTGACCTTTGCCATTTTTGAAGCAGCATTCTTTTCAGAAATTGTACGTTCAGGCATTCAATCTGTGTCTAAAGGACAGGTCAATGCAGGTTATGCGCTTGGTTTTACATACCGACAAACGATGTCATTTGTGGTGCTGCCGCAAGCTTTTCGCAATATGTTGCCGATCATTTTGACCCAGTCCATTGTCCTTTTCCAAGACGTTTCATTGGTCTATGTCATTAGTGCACCAGATTTCTTGGGTAATGCAAACACACTGGCCAATACTTACGGTTCTGAAACCAAGGCAGTATTCTACTTACTGGTCGCTGTAATTTACTTCGTTATTTCCTTTGCGCTGTCACGTTTGGTGAAGCGTTTACATCAAAAAATAGCCATCATTCGATAAGGAGAATCAAAATGCCAATGATAGAAATACAAGATGTCTCAAAATGGTATGGTGATTTTCAAGTCTTAACGGACTGTTCTACTGCCATCGAAAAAGGTGAAGTGGTTGTGGTTTGTGGTCCCTCAGGTTCTGGAAAATCAACCCTCATTAAAACGGTAAATGCTTTAGAACCTTTTCAGCAAGGAAATATCATTGTTGATGGAACACCTCTGAAAGATTCCAAAACGGATTTAGCCAAATTCCGCTCACGTGTGGGAATGGTATTTCAACATTTTGAATTATTCCCTCATATGACTGTTTTGGAAAACCTGACGATAGGTCAAATGAAAGTACTCGATCGCTCTAAGGATGAGGCACGAAAAAAGGCGCTTCAATATTTAGAACGTGTCGGCTTAACTGTTCATAAGGATAAATTTCCCGGTCAACTCTCTGGTGGCCAGCAGCAGCGTGTCGCGATTGCGCGTGGCTTATGTATGGATCCAGTCTGTATGTTATTCGATGAGCCAACATCTGCTCTTGATCCAGAAATGGTGGGAGAAGTGCTCGAAGTGATGACGCAACTGGCCAAAGAAGGTATGACGATGATGTGTGTAACTCATGAAATGGGTTTTGCACGTAAAGTATCCAGCCGTATTATTTTCATGGATGAAGGAAAGATTCTTGAAGATTGTGCAACAGATGATTTCTTTAATAAACCTGAAGATCGCCATGAACGTACTAAGCACTTCTTAGAAAAAATTTCTGTCGTACATTAAACAAAAGAAGCCCCACTATTGGGGCTTCTTTAATTCAAGAAAATTATTTTGATGCTTCCATAATTAAACGTGTCGCCAAATAAAGTCTAGGCACAATACTATCAATGAGAATATACTCTGCCGTATCAGAATGTGCTCCATCACCTGATAAACCCATTCCTTCAATAACTGCTGCTTTAGATTTTAAACCAGCAAATGCAGCATCTGTTCCACCGCCTGTGGGCGTTGTGGAGACTTTTAAATTCAACCCTAATTCATCTTTATAAATTTTTTGGGCCAGCTCAGCTAATTTATGCGAATTATCATTAGCCACTAGTGGTGGTCGTCGAATTTCAAATTTTACAGCAACCTGACTATCTGCTAATTTTTTATTTTTTACTTTCTCCAGAAGAGTCTTTTCAACATTTTCAAAATCTTCAACTTTCAAAGCACGTACATCAGCTTGTGCCGTAGCTTGATCAGGAATTACATTACGTGTTTTTCCTGCATTCGCAACAGTCCAATTCAGCTTTAGACCTGTTTTTGATTGACTTAAATCTTGCAACTGCCCAATTTGATGAGCAAGCTCCGTCAGCGCATTCACCCCCTCTTCTGGCTTGACACCTGCATGTGAAGCTTTACCCTTAATGTCTAAATATGCCGCACCAATACCACTGGTTGCTAAGCGTAAATTACCATCCTTACCACCCCCCTCAAATGACAAAACAATATCTTGATTTTGTGCAATTTCAGTAATGGTTTTTCGTGAACCTGGAGAACTAATTTCTTCATCAGAATTAAATAAAATGGTTAAAGTACCATAGTCTTGATAATTGATTTTCTTAAAAATATTAACAATATGTAGTCCTGCAGCAATACCTTGTTTATCATCAAGAATTCCTAAACCATAGGCTTTTTCACCTTCAACTCTAAATGGTTGATTTTCTAACATACCTTTTTGATAAACTGTATCCATATGCCCAATGAGCATAACCTTAGATTTACCTTTTCCTTTAAATACAGCTTTTACCATTGGACCAACTTTTTCGGGCGTATCATCCATTCGATAAATATCATTCGTAGGGATAATTTCTACTAATCCACCCTGCAATTTAAGTTTATCACTGACCACCTTAGCCATTTGATTTAAGCCTTGAAGATCTTTACTCCCTGATTCAATATGCACCAATTCTTTCAATGTATTCAAATAAGCAGCTTGGTCCTCAACAACCACTTTTTTTAACTCATCTGATGAAATGGCATATATATTTTGAGCGATGAATAGGGACGTAATTCCTAAAATTGCAACTCTTGAAAAAGATTGAACCGCGAAGTCTAATTTTTTGTTCACTATAAATCCCTTTTTATAATATTTAAGATTTTAATATGTTCAATATTATAGTAATTTTCAAGCTTTTTTTTGATTTAAAATTAATAATGACATCTCTAAAGCATATGAATAAAATTAGCCCATTAAATAAAAAACCCGTATCACTTTAGAAGCTTTTCTTTTTCCTTTTTTCTCCTATTTTATTTCTTTATTTTGCGCATAAAAAAACACCCCCAACTCTCATAGCAAGGCTATTCGGGTTGGGGGTGTTTTAGAATTAATGAGCTGGCGATGACTTACTCTCACATGGGTAACCCCACACTACCATCAGCGCGAAGAGGTTTCACTTCTGAGTTCGGGAAGGGATCAGGTGGTTCACTCTTGCTATTGTCGCCAGCACAACTGTTTATGGATACTCGCATTGGTCTTATTTAGATGCCAAAGCTTTCTACCAAAAGAGTTATTAACAGAACTATATTTGAGTTGCAGTTTAAGGACTAGCTTTCACTAAATCAAGGTTTTTGTATCAATTAGATCAACAACACCAACTGTTTGGGTGTTGTATAGTCAAGCCTCACGAGTAATTAGTATTGGTCAGCTTCACATATCACTATGCTTCCACATCCAACCTATCAACGTTGTAGTCTTCAACGGCTCTTTAGAGGACATATAGTCCTAGGGAAATCTAATCTTGAGGTAGGCTTCCCGCTTAGATGCTTTCAGCGGTTATCCCTTCCGAACATAGCTACCCGGCGATGCGACTGGCGTCACAACCGGTACACCAGAGGTTCGTCCACTCTGGTCCTCTCGTACTAGGAGCAGATCCTCTCAAATTTCCAACGCCCACGGTAGATAGGGACCGAACTGTCTCACGACGTTCTAAACCCAGCTCGCGTACCTCTTTAAATGGCGAACAGCCATACCCTTGGGACCTGCTTCAGCCCCAGGATGAGATGAGCCGACATCGAGGTGCCAAACACCGCCGTCGATATGAACTCTTGGGCGGTATCAGCCTGTTATCCCCAGAGTACCTTTTATCCGTTGAGCGATGGCCCTTCCATACAGAACCACCGGATCACTAAGACCTACTTTCGTACCTGCTCGACTTGTGGGTCTCGCAGTTAAGCGCGCTTTTGCCTTTATACTCTACGCGTGATTTCCGACCACGCTGAGCGCACCTTCGTACTCCTCCGTTACTCTTTAGGAGGAGACCGCCCCAGTCAAACTACCCACCAGACATGGTCCTCGCTCCAGATAATGGAGCAGAGTTAGAACCTCAATATTACCAGGGTGGTATTTCAAGATTGGCTCCATCGCAACTAGCGTCGCGACTTCAAAGCCTCCCACCTATCCTACACAAGTAAGATCAAAGTTCAATGTCAAGCTGCAGTAAAGGTTCACGGGGTCTTTCCGTCTAGCCGCGGGTACACCGCATCTTCACGGCGAATTCGATTTCACTGAGTCTCTGCTGGAGACAGCGCCCCCATCATTATGCCATTCGTGCAGGTCGGAACTTACCCGACAAGGAATTTCGCTACCTTAGGACCGTTATAGTTACGGCCGCCGTTTACTGGGGCTTCGATCAAGAGCTTCGCTTACGCTAACCCCATCAATTAACCTTCCAGCACCGGGCAGGCATCACACCCTATACGTCCACTTTCGTGTTTGCAGAGTGCTATGTTTTTAATAAACAGTTGCAGGGGCCTGGTTTCTGTGGCTGTCAACCGCTCAAACCGCAAGGGTTATCACCGTCGACAGCGTACCTTCTCCCGAAGTTACGGTACCATTTTGCCTAGTTCCTTCAGCAGAGTTCTCTCAAGCGCTTTGGTCTACTCGACCTGACCACCTGTGTCGGTTTCGGGTACGATTCCTGTGTAACTGAAGCTTAGAGACTTTTCCTGGAAGTATGGTATCAGCCACTTCGCTAGTAAACTAGCTTGCTATCAGCTCTCAGCATAGAGCACCCCGGATTTGCCTAAGATGCATGCCTACAGCCTTTCACCTGGACAACCAACGCCAGGCTGACTTAACCTTCTCCGTCCTCTCATCGCATTACACAGAAGTATTGGAATATTAACCAATTTCCCATCGACTACGCCTCTCGGCCTCGCCTTAGGGGTCGACTCACCCAGCCCCGATTAACGTTGGACTGGAACCCTTGGTCTTTCAGCGAACGAGTTTTTCACTCGTTTTGTCGTTACTCACGTCAGCATTCGCACTTCTGATACCTCCAGCAGACTTCTCAATCCACCTTCATCGGCTTACAGAACGCTCCCCTACCACTTGCAATAAATTGCAAATCCGCAGCTTCGGCATATAGTTTTAGCCCCGTTACATCTTCCGCGCAGGCCGACTCGACTAGTGAGCTATTACGCTTTCTTTAAAGGATGGCTGCTTCTAAGCCAACCTCCTAGCTGTCTATGCCTTCCCACATCGTTTCCCACTTAACTATAATTTTGGGGCCTTAGCTGGCGGTCTGGATTGTTTTCCTCTTGACTACGGACGTTAGCACCCGCAGTCTGTCTCCCGGATAGTACTCATTGGTATTCGGAGTTTGCATCGGTTTGGTAAGTCGGGATGACCCCCTAGCCGAAACAGTGCTCTACCCCCAATGGTATTCGTCCGAGGCGCTACCTAAATAGCTTTCGGGGAGAACCAGCTATCACCAGGCTTGATTAGCCTTTCACCCCTATCCACAAGTCATCCCCTGGCTTTTCAACGACAGTGGGTTCGGTCCTCCAGTTAGTGTTACCCAACCTTCAACCTGCTCATGGATAGATCGCCTGGTTTCGGGTCTACACCCAGCAACTAAACGCCCTATTAAGACTCGATTTCTCTACGGCTCCCCTATTCGGTTAACCTTGCTACTGAATGTAAGTCGCTGACCCATTATACAAAAGGTACGCAGTCACCGGACTCAATGCCGGCTCCCACTGCTTGTATGCATGCGGTTTCAGGATCTATTTCACTCCCCTCACAGGGGTTCTTTTCGCCTTTCCCTCACGGTACTGGTTCACTATCGGTCAGTCAGGAGTATTTAGCCTTGGAGGATGGTCCCCCCATATTCAGACAAGGTTTCACGTGCCCCGCCCTACTCGACATCATCATATAAGCCCTTTCGTGTACAGGACTATCACCCACTACGGTTGCACTTCCCAGAGCATTCCACTAGAACTTATATGACTTAATGGGCTTTTCCCCGTTCGCTCGCCGCTACTAAGGGAATCTCAATTGATTTCTTTTCCTAAGGGTACTGAGATGTTTCACTTCCCCTCGTTCGCCTTGCATGACTATGTATTCATCATGCAATACCTACCTTATGGTAAGTGGGTTTCCCCATTCAGAAATCTCCGGATCACAGGATATTTGCCGCCTCCCCGGAGCTTATCGCAGGCTATTACGTCTTTCATCGCCTCTGACTGCCAAGGCATCCACCACATGCACTTAATTACTTGACTATACAACCCCAAACAGTCGATTGTTCTTACAAGCAGAACATTCAACATTACAGTTTGACGCACTGTGAATTTAATCACCGTACAGCTTCAATCTAATTCATATACCAAAACGCTTGATTCAGTTAATCGCTAGTTTCTCAACATTCTATCTCAATACAAACATGTCACTTGCGTGTCACATTTAAATGTCAATTTAATGTTGAGCCTTAAACAATTTATTTCAACTCAAATATATTCTGTTAATGATTTTTCTAGCCTTCGTCAGGTCTAGAAACTGTGATAAATCACAGAACTTAATAAACTCAAACCAATCAATGGTTGATATTCACTAAGTTCTATAATTTCTCAGCTTATTCACTTAAAGTGAATGGTGGAGACTAACGGAGTCGAACCGTTGACCTCCTGCGTGCAAAGCAGGCGCTCTACCAACTAAGCTAAGTCCCCAGCTTATCATATAGATCGATGTATCTTTTTATCTGTAAAGTTCGCAGAGTGGTGGGTCTGACAAGACTTGAACTTGTGACCCCACGCTTATCAAGCGTGTGCTCTAACCAACTGAGCTACAGACCCTCAGATACATCTTCATGAAGAACAACTTGTTGTGGATTCTTACCGATCGTCAATCTTTCGTTAAGGAGGTGATCCAGCCGCAGGTTCCCCTACGGCTACCTTGTTACGACTTCACCCCAGTCATCGGCCACACCGTGGTAAGCGTCCTCCTTGCGGTTAGACTACCTACTTCTGGTGCAACAAACTCCCATGGTGTGACGGGCGGTGTGTACAAGGCCCGGGAACGTATTCACCGCGGCATTCTGATCCGCGATTACTAGCGATTCCGACTTCATGGAGTCGAGTTGCAGACTCCAATCCGGACTACGATCGGCTTTTTGAGATTAGCATCCTATCGCTAGGTAGCAACCCTTTGTACCGACCATTGTAGCACGTGTGTAGCCCTGGTCGTAAGGGCCATGATGACTTGACGTCGTCCCCGCCTTCCTCCAGTTTGTCACTGGCAGTATCCTTAAAGTTCCCGGCTTAACCCGCTGGCAAATAAGGAAAAGGGTTGCGCTCGTTGCGGGACTTAACCCAACATCTCACGACACGAGCTGACGACAGCCATGCAGCACCTGTATCAGAGTTCCCGAAGGCACCAATCCATCTCTGGAAAGTTCTCTGTATGTCAAGACCAGGTAAGGTTCTTCGCGTTGCATCGAATTAAACCACATGCTCCACCGCTTGTGCGGGCCCCCGTCAATTCATTTGAGTTTTAGTCTTGCGACCGTACTCCCCAGGCGGTCTACTTATCGCGTTAGCTGCGCCACTAAAGTCTCAAAGACCCCAACGGCTAGTAGACATCGTTTACGGCATGGACTACCAGGGTATCTAATCCTGTTTGCTCCCCATGCTTTCGTACCTCAGTGTCAGTATTAGGCCAGATGGCTGCCTTCGCCATCGGTATTCCTCCAGATCTCTACGCATTTCACCGCTACACCTGGAATTCTACCATCCTCTCCCATACTCTAGCCAACCAGTATCGAATGCAATTCCTAAGTTAAGCTCAGGGATTTCACATTTGACTTAATTGGCCACCTACGCACGCTTTACGCCCAGTAAATCCGATTAACGCTCGCACCCTCTGTATTACCGCGGCTGCTGGCACAGAGTTAGCCGGTGCTTATTCTGCGAGTAACGTCCACTATCTCAGAGTATTAATCTAAGTAGCCTCCTCCTCGCTTAAAGTGCTTTACAACCAAAAGGCCTTCTTCACACACGCGGCATGGCTGGATCAGGGTTCCCCCCATTGTCCAATATTCCCCACTGCTGCCTCCCGTAGGAGTCTGGGCCGTGTCTCAGTCCCAGTGTGGCGGATCATCCTCTCAGACCCGCTACAGATCGTCGCCTTGGTAGGCCTTTACCCCACCAACTAGCTAATCCGACTTAGGCTCATCCATTAACGCAAGGTCCGAAGATCCCCTGCTTTCCCCCGTAGGGCGTATGCGGTATTAGCAGTCGTTTCCAACTGTTGTCCCCCATTAATGGGCAGATTCCTAAGTATTACTCACCCGTCCGCCGCTAGGTCAAGTAGCAAGCTACTTTTCCCCGCTCGACTTGCATGTGTTAAGCCTGCCGCCAGCGTTCAATCTGAGCCATGATCAAACTCTTCAGTTTAATATTGCTTAGTGCCTTAAAGGGCACCAATCTTGGCTCATCAATTTTCTGACAAATATTTCTCAAATAAACTTCGAGTAATTTCTACCATCAATCAATGAAAATAATTTCGATCAATCAACCAGTAAAAATCCACACAAGTTGTTCTTCATAATCTCTTAATGATCTTCTTGCTGATTCGTCACCAGCAAGCTAGGTCGGCTATACTACTCTCTTTCAGAGAATAGTCAACAGGTTTTGTTCATTAATTTTAAACTCCTTCAAAACATTAAAGATTTAAACCTTTCAGCTAAATCCTTGTTTCTCAACAAGTTTTAATCAACATCACCGCCGATGGATGTGCATTCTACAGCATTTTCTTCACCACACAACCCCTTTTTTAAGTTATTTTCAAATTTTATGACCAAATGTCGATTTATTACGCAAAAATGCAAATACTTATCAAAATTGTGCTGTTTTTTAAGCTATATATATTGCTAGATTTTGTTTAGAATAGACCAAATCATATTTATTAGAATATTTATTATAGAAATGGCATTTTTTAATTTTAAAAAAATTTTATGTTTAGGGGCGTTACTCAGCTTAAGTAGCCTTCTGCATGCCAATTCTTCACATAATATATATATGATGACTTTATCTATAATGAGCTACGTCAAGTGGAACACATCCACCCCCTCACTCTGTATTGTAGATAATCCAAATATGCTGGAGAACTTTAGCCGCACGATTAAGCAGCAAAGCAGCCCGATCAAAACCAATTCGGTCAAATCTAAAGATCCAAGTATAAAAGAGTGTGATGCAATCTTTTTTAGCAATACCACACCTGTTAATGAACAAAAGCTCATATCAGCGTCAACACCACCCTTACTTTCTTTTAGCAACAACAATATCGAATGTGAAATCGGCAGTGCCTTCTGTTTATATAGTACTAAAAGCGGCAATACTCAATTCAAAGTGAATTTAGATAGTTTAGCTAAAGCAAAAATACATGTAGATCCTCGAGTCTTACTCTTAGCCCAGAGTTCGGAGTAAGCCATGTTGAATAAATATTTTGCACTCAGCTCTCTACAATCACTCTTTCGTAGATCTCAATTTATTATTTTTGGGATTACATTCTTAATCTGCACATTAATATTTGCATCAATCTCAGTTTTGACTGTTAAATCCTATGCTAAACAGAATTTAGAACTGATTAGTCGTACGATATCAGAAAGGGTACAACCTGCTCTCGTATTTCACGATCAGCTTACATTATCCGAAATTATCAATGAATATACCGTCCAACACTCTGTACGCTTAATCGAAGTGAAGGCGAAAAATGGCCAACAAATAGCCAAGAGTGTTAAGGTCATATCCCATAACTCGACTTTACAAAATGCCTTTGATCAAATCTTTTTTAAAGAACCGATTAAAGTGAATGTCACTCATAATGGCCAAAATGTGGGTGAAGTTATACTGTATGGCAGCTCTACAGAAATTATCATCTTTATCGTTAAAATTTTGTGTGCACTATTTCTAGGGATGGTTTTTATAATTTTTGCCCTATGGTGGTCAGTAAACACGACATACCAACATATTATGCGGTCAATTTCACCCATCATTCACATTGCAAAATTAGTCAGCACTCAAAAAGCTTATAACTTACGTTTTCCTCAAAGTAAAATTAGAGAGTTTGATCACTTAAATTTCGTTTTTAATCAATTACTAGGTGAAATTCAATCTTGGCATACTCGCTTAGAAAAGGAAAATTTGAAACTTTCATATCAAGTACAACATGATGATTTAACCCAACTTCCAAATCGTAATTATTTTTATCAAATGCTTTGTAATGTGTATGATAATGAAGCGACGCGTAATCAAACAGCCTTAATTTTCATTGATAATGATAACTTTAAAGCCATCAATGACAAGTATGGCCATCCAATTGGGGATGCCGTTTTACAAGAGATGGCTGTGCGTTTAAAACAAAGTACTCGTCAAAATGATTTTGTCGCACGTTTGAGCGGGGATGAATTTGCGATTATCATAAAATCAGTGACTCAAATCGAACATCTGATTTCTATCGCGGAAAATTTAATCAAATGTTGTGAAGCTCCACTGCATTACAAAGGTCAAGATATTTACTTTAGTTTTAGTTTAGGCATTGCCATTGCCAAAGATGCACAAAGTCCTGAAGATTTTATTTCACAGGCTGACCAAGCAATGTACAAAGCAAAAACGCTTAAGCACCATTGGTTTATCTACCAACATTAACACCAGTAGGTTATATCTATGTTCAACAGCAAAATAAAACTTCTACTACTCGGGCTAGCTTGTCTCGCATTATCAGGATGTTTGAGTTTTGGCTCACTCAACTATAAACAAGTTAAAATGTTGAAGAAGCAAGGTTTTGTTTTAACTGAAGAGGGATGGAGCTTAGGTTTACCAGAGCAATTGTTATTTGAGTTTGATGAAGCTGAAATTTCATCCAAAAATGAAACCCTACTCAGCACATTAGCAATACAACTTAAAAAGTATAATTTAAATAAACTCAGCATCATCGGTCATACAGATAATGTTGGTAATCCAACATACAATCTGACACTTTCGCAAAAACGTGCTCAAAGTGTTGCTCAAATTTTTCTAAATAATCAGTTTCTCCCACATAATATCGTGGTGGTTGGACGCGGCTCAAGCCAACCGCTCAACACAAATGATTCTGATCGTGCACGCGCTGAAAACAGACGAGTCACTGTTATTATTACCCCTTAAAAATCACTTCTTAAAAACCCAATAAAAAAGATCTCCCAAGAGATCTTTTTTTGCACCACGTATTTATTAAAACTAAATGTTTTAATCTAAAAAAAAATAACATCAAATTTTAGACAAAAAAATACCGCAATTAAGCGGATTATTTACTTAAACATTTAAACACTTTAAAAATGGTCGGAGCAGTAGGATTCGAACCTACGACCCCCTGGTCCCAAACCAGGTGCGCTACCAAACTGCGCCATGCTCCGATTTTCAACTACAAGAGTTGGGGTGAATGACGGGATTCGAACCCGCGACAACCGGAATCACAATCCGGGGCTCTACCAACTGAGCTACATCCACCATTACATCATTTTGGCTCTATAATATCAAGCGACCGATGGCGCGCCTGACAGGATTCGAACCTGTGACCATCCGCTTAGAAGGCGGATGCTCTATCCAACTGAGCTACAGGCGCATTACCGATGATACTGATACCACTGGAAAACCTTTGCCTTGAAGAATTGGTCGGAGCAGTAGGATTCGAACCTACGACCCCCTGGTCCCAAACCAGGTGCGCTACCAAACTGCGCCATGCTCCGATTCATCTCAGCTTTTTGTACCGTTCAACTTCTCGTGTGATCTATCGTTCGGTACGGTGTGCATTCTAGGCGTGACGTTGTTTCACGTCAACACCTATATTCAAAAAAAAATGAAAAAACGCTTCAAGTGTATATTTATCAAACATTTTGGCTATTTTTAACGCTTTAATGAGGCGCTAAAGTCTAACATTCGATCTAAGGGAAGCTTCGCGCGTCTTGCAAGTTCTGGGTCAACATGAATTTCTTGATCTGCATGACGTAAAACCTGAAGAATTCCTTCCAGTTCGTTCATTGCCATCCAAGGACAATGAGCGCATGAACGACAAGTAGCACCCTCGCCCGCTGTTGGCGCCGCGATTAATGTCTTGTTTGGCACCATCTGCTGCATTTTATAAAAAATTCCTCGATCCGTTGCCACGATCATGGTGTCATGCGGTAAATCCTGTGCCGCTTGAATCAACTGAGATGTACTTCCTACAGCATCCGCCACCGCTATTACCGATTCTGGTGATTCTGGATGTACCAGTACTGCAGCATTGGGGTACAGTGTTTTCATTTGTTCAATGCCACGCGCTCGAAACTCTTCGTGCACGATGCATGAACCGTCCCACAACAACATCTCTGCACCAGTTTTCTTTTGAATATAGCGACCCAAATGTTGATCTGGTGCCCAAATGATTTTCTCACCCAAGCTGTCAATATACTCAATAATTTCAACTGCACAACTCGAAGTTACAACCCAATCTGCACGAGCTTTAACGGCTGCTGAGGTATTTGCATAAACCACGACAGTATGGTCAGGATGTGCATCGCAAAATGCGCCGAATTCATCTTCAGGACAACCCAAGTCCAACGAGCAAGTTGCCTCTAATGTTGGCATAAGTATCGTTTTATTGGGCGATAAGATTTTTGATGTTTCTCCCATGAATTTAACACCAGCAACAACCAGTGTCGTGGCTTCATGATCGCGACCAAAACGTGCCATTTCCAATGAGTCAGAGACACAACCACCAGTCAATTCTGCAAGTTCCTGAACCTCTGGATCGCAGTAGTAGTGAGCAACCAATACAGCATTGCGTTTTTTTAATTCAAATTGTATTTCCTCAAATTTTTGTTGTTTCAATTCTGGGCTTAAAACATGTGTTTTAGCTTCACCCAGAAGATCTAAATGTGCCTGGACAATCGTTTTTGCTTCATTAGCAATTAAATTGGTTGCATCATTCATTCTAAATTTCTCTACCCAAAGTGCTTGTTATCAAGCAATTATATGCTTATTGATGTTCTTTATGAACTCTTTACCCATCGTTTAAATCGACCATAAAAAAGCCTCACAATGGAGGCTTTTAAATCAAGAACGATAATCTGCGTTAATCTTGACATAATCATATGACAGATCACAGGTATAGACCGTATCTTTAGCCTGACCACGACCCAAATCAACACGAATGGTGATTTCAGCTTGGTTCATGACTTTAGCGCCAGCTTCTTCAGTATAGTCTTCTGCAGCACCGCCATCTTTACAGATTTGTACATCATCTAACCAAACTTGAATTTTTTCAACATTTAAATCTGGAACTCCAGCATAACCGATGGCTGCCAAAATACGCCCCCAGTTTGGATCAGATGCAAAAAATGCCGTTTTAACCAAAGGTGAATGAGCAATGCTATAGGCAATATCACAACACTCTTGAATGTTTGCACCACCTTGAACGGCAACAGTAATGAATTTAGTCGCACCCTCACCATCACGAATGATAAGCTGCGCTAGGCGCTTCATGACACGTGTAAGCACTGTTAAGACGGTTTCATAGCGCTGATCGTGTTCAGATGTAATTTCTAGGCCTCCTGCTTGCCCTGTCGCAGCAAAAATACAAGAGTCATTGGTCGAGGTATCACCATCAACGGTAATCCGATTAAAAGACTGTTCGACTGTCGTTTTCAATAACTGTTGTACCAATACTTTTGAAATCGGGGCGTCTGTGGCTACAAAACCCAACATGGTCGCCATATTTGGACGAATCATGCCTGCACCTTTTGAAATACCAGTCATGGTATAAACAATCCCATCGATTTCAAATTGCTCAGATGCACCTTTGGGTAAAGTGTCTGTGGTCATAATGCCTGAAGCAGCCTCTGCCCACGCCTGTTCTTTTAGATCTTCAAATGCAGGTTTAAGCCCTAAAGTGAGACGCTCCATAGGCAATTGCTCACCAATAACGCCTGTTGAGAAGAGTAAAACTTCATTGCTATTTACGTTTGCGACTTTCGCAAACTCAGCACAGGTCATTTCTGCATTCTGCATGCCCAATAAACCTGTACCAGCGTTAGCATTGCCCGTATTGATCACCAAATAACGTGGGTTTGTTTCAGCTAAATGCGCCTTAGAAACATGCACAGGCGCAGCACAGAACGCATTCTGAGTGAATACGCCTGCAACATTGGTTCCTTGAGCGAACTCAAATACGACCACATCACGTCGGTTTGGATAACGTACATACGCTTCCGCAGTTCCAATTTTTACACCTTTTACCACGTGCATCTGTGGCATTGCTACGTCACCCACCGCCATTTTAAATTGTCCAACATATAAAATTGAAAATTAAGCTTAGTAGAAATTCAGTTAAAAATCGAGAGAATAAACATCCATCATGATTGGATTCCTGAATGCCCATGCTTTATGGATCTAGAAAAATGCTTCATGAATCTGCAAAAACAAAAAAACCAGTAAGGTACTGGTTTTTCTATACGTTTGTTAATTTTTAAATTTTATTCTGTCACTTGAGCCAGTAAAGCTTGTTTCGCTTTTTCTTGACTTGATGCTGACAAAGCAGGATTAGTCGCGACGATACGATTCACTGTTGCAGGAGTAACAGCAGCAACAGCAGCTGTTTGCAAGATAATTGGACGTCCTGCTGTATTACCTAAGGTATAACGAATACCAGTACGCGGGCTAATTACAGTTGTAGAGTCATTTTTTACTTCAGTTTGTGCCGTTGTTACGCCTTGTGCAGCTTGTACTTTTTCTAAAGTTGTTGTCTGCGGAACAGTATTTGCGATAGCCAAGGTAGGTAAAGCAAAAAGAGCAACAGCAACACATTTTAGTATTGTTTTCATTTTATATCCAAATCTCTCAAACATAACAAGTAAATAACATTAACCTGTTTATTTGGCAATCCTTATTCACATCTAGTCACCAATTCACTTCATAAAAAAGTTAAACATCAAATCAGTCATAAAAAAAGCAGAACACTTGGTTCTGCTTTTTTTGTTTCAAAGATATGTCCGGATTAGATTTTACCGTGACATTGCTTATATTTTAGTCCTGAACCACATGGGCAAGGAGCATTACGGCTTTCCGGTGGTGTGATCACCACATTCGACAAATCAACATCATCCTGACTTGGCATTTCTTCACCTGTCAGACCATCGACTTCTGCATGAGACAAAGACAACTGCATTGCTTCAGCTTGAGCCTGTTGTTGTGCTTCCATCTCTGCAAGTTCTTCAGGCGTTGGTAAACGCACCAATGATAAGTCAGTAACAACATCAGATTTAATCACGGCAAGCATACTCACAAACAAATTAAATGCTTCTTTTTTGTATTCTTGCTCTGGATTTTTTTGCGCATAACCACGTAAATGAATCCCTTGACGCAAATAATCCATTGCTGCAAGGTGATCTTTCCAATGACGATCTAAAGAACTCAACATGAAGTTACGTTCTAATACAGCCGCTGACTCATCACCCATTTGTGCACGACGACCGCGATAACGTTCGATCACAGCATCAGTGATACGTTCAACCAATGCTTCCTCATCCAAACGACGATCTTGATCTAACCATTGCTGAACAGGTAAGTTAATCCCTAAATCATTGAGTAAAGCATATTCTAAACCAGGAATATCCCATTGATCATGGATTGATTCAGATGGAATATATGTTCCGATGACACCTTTAATCACTTCACGATGCATTTCTTCAATATAATCTTGAAGTGTACTTTCTGCTAAAATTTCATCACGTTGAGAATAAATAATCTTACGTTGTTCATTATTGACGTCATCGTATTTCAGCAAGTTTTTACGAATATCAAAGTTTCGGGCTTCAACTTTACGTTGGGCATTTTCAATTGAACGCGACACCATTTTATGTTCAATCGCTTCATCTTCTTGCAAGCCCATGGCACGCATCATGCCAACCACACGGTCACCAGCAAAAATACGCATCAAATCATCTTCTAAGGACAAGAAGAAACGTGAAACACCTGGGTCCCCCTGACGACCTGAACGACCACGAAGCTGATTGTCGATACGACGTGATTCATGGCGCTCTGAACCAATAATATGTAGACCACCAGAGTCCAATACCATTTGGTTGTTTTTTTCCCATTCTTCTTTAAGACGCACCGAGTCTTCAGCAGAATAGTTTTCGATTTTTTCGAGTTTCGCTTTCCAGTTACCACCCAATAAAATATCGGTACCACGACCGGCCATATTGGTGGCAATGGTTACCGCACGAGGTGAACCTGCTTGCGCAATAATATCGGCTTCACGCTCATGTTGTTTAGCGTTTAATACTTCATGAGTAATACCCGCTTCTTTCAACTTATCTGAAAGAATTTCTGAAGCTTCAATCGTTGCCGTACCAATCAAAATTGGTGCGACACCTGCTTCATGAATTTTTTTAATTTCTTCAATGATCGCGTTGTATTTACCATTTCGATTTAAATAAATTAAATCATTTTGATCATTACGAATCATTGGACGATGTGTTGGAATTAACACCACATCTAAACCATAAATTTCTTTCATTTCCGCTGCTTCAGTATCAGCAGTACCTGTCATACCTGAAAGCTTTTTATATAAACGGAAATAGTTCTGGAATGTTGTCGTTGCAAGCGTTTGGTTTTCAGGTTGAATTTCTAAACCTTCTTTTGCCTCAACCGCTTGATGTAGACCTTCAGACCATCGACGACCAGGCATCGTACGACCTGTATTTTCATCGACAATAATGACTTCGCCATCATTAATAATATATTGAACATTACGTTGGTAGAGATAATGCGCACGAATCGCTGCAGTCACATGATGAACCAAGTTCAAATTTGCTGCTGAATATAAGCTTTCGCCTTCTGCCAATAATCCCATTTCAATCAGTTCTGATTCAACAGCTTCATAGCCGACTTCTGTCATTTCTACAGAGCGTTGCTTTTCATCAATCCAGAAGTGACCACCATCGGCTACTTTTTCTTCTTTTTGCGCTTTTAATTTCGGTGGAATCGCATTAATCGCAGCATAAAGCTGAGATGAATCTTCACTCTGTCCTGAAATGATCAATGGTGTACGCGCTTCATCAATCAGGATTGAATCGACCTCATCAATAATGGCATAGCTCAAACCACGTTGTTTTTTCTCAGCGAGAGAAAACACCATGTTATCGCGAAGATAGTCAAAGCCGAATTCGTTATTGGTACCATACGTAATATCAGCGCGATAGGCTTCTGATTTTTCAATCGGATTTTGCATAGAGTAAATTACCCCTACGCTCAAACCTAAAAATTCATAGAGTGGTCGGTTCAGCTCAGCATCACGTTGCGCCAAATAGTCGTTCACGGTAATCACGTGAACGCCTTGTTCGCTAATCGCATTGAGATACACAGCCAAAGTACCCATCAGGGTTTTACCTTCACCAGTACGCATCTCAGCAATCTTACCTTCATGTAAGGTAATACCACCGATGAGCTGAACGTCATAATGACGCATCCCCATAATTCTTTTACCAGCTTCACGGCAAACCGCAAAAGCTTCAGGTAATAGACGATCTAAATTTTCGCCTTTAGTATAACGTTGTTTAAATTCTTCGGTTTTTGCAGATAAATCCGCGTCACTTAGTGCAGATATCGTCGGCTCGAGCGTATTGATCTTCTCGACAATTTTACGCATACGCTTCAGTTCGCGCTCGTTTTTAGTACCGAAGATACCTCCGATCAGACTTGCCAACATGTATAAACTCTCTAAAACTTGCTTATCAAAATAAATTTTTCTCAGACGTTATTATGGTGCTAGAAATTTGAAGTACAAGAGTTTTAAACAAAAGCATTCAAAAAAAATCCGATCAAATATCTACGACGTATGAGTTACGGCGCATTAATGTAGCAAAATCGACAGACTTAAGTATAGGTGAATCCGATTATTTGCATACAATTTTTAATACTTAAGCCTTTCTTATCTATTATTTTCATAATAAAATCTAAAAACACTATTTTTAATTATAAAGATTATGCGTAATAGTGAAGCGAATACACAAAACTAAAAAAGGAATATAGAGATGAGTTTGCATCTAGGTGATATTGCTCCCGACTTTGAACAAGAATCAAGTGAAGGAACCATCCATTTTCATGATTTCCTAGGAGATAGTTGGGGAATCCTGTTTTCACATCCAGCCGATTACACCCCAGTGTGTACTACTGAACTTGGATATACCGCAAAATTAAAAGATGAATTTGAAAAACGTGGCGTTAAAGTTATTGCGCTTTCAGTCGATGATGTCGAATCACATCATGGTTGGATTAAAGATATTAATAATACGCAAGGCACTGAGGTAAATTTCCCAATCATTGCCGACAAAGATCGTAAAGTTTCGACTTTATATGATTTTATCCATCCGAATGCCAGTGAAACTTTAACAGTACGCTCATTAGTCATTATTGATCCCATTAAAAAAGTTCGCTTAATCATTACCTACCCTGCATCTACTGGACGTAATTTTCATGAAATTTTAAGGGTGGTAGATTCTTTACAACTCACAGATCATTATAAAGTCGCGACTCCAGCCAATTGGCAACAAGGTGATGATGTCGTTATTGTGCCATCTCTGAAAGATGAAGCTGAAATACAGCAACGCTTTCCAACAGGCTATAAAGCAGTGACGCCTTATTTACGCTTAACAGCGCAACCGAAATAAGCTGAAAACTTAATAGTCATGTATAGAGAAAAAATAAAGTGAAGTACTGATATTTTTTATACATTTAAGACTCCTTTGACGAGCCGTCTTAAATTTACAACGCCTGTCTTCGGACAGGTTTTTTTATGGTTGCTTGTTTATTGATATCTTCATTGTTTATTGATATCTGCATTATTGATATGCGTGTATTTAAGCATTTTCAAATTTCAATTTGTTGCTACTGCAAAATTCAGCTATAACATTTTAAACGACTTAAAAAATTTGATCATGATTCATCAAGTACATCACTTAAATTGCGGAAGTTTCTGCCTCTACTGCGCTCCTCTTTTTGGACAGCGCGGACTCAAAGCAGAACTGGTCTGTCATTGCCTGTTACTTGAGACAGATCAAGGTTTGGTGTTGATTGATACAGGTTTGGGAATGCAGGATTATTTACATACTCAGCTACGTTTAGGTTCTATCATTGCAAAATTTGGCAACTTTCAAAACAATATCAATTTGACCGCAATTTCACAGATTCAAAAATTAGGTTTTAAGCCTTCTGATGTCAAACATATTCTGGTCACGCATTTAGATTTTGATCATGCTGGCGGAATTTCGGATTTCCCACAGGCTACAGTTCATATTCTTTCAAGTGAATTTAATGCCACACAAAACTTTAACTATAAAAATAAAATTCGCTATAAATCTGAACAATTTAAACAGCACCGTTACTGGAATTTTATTGAACCTGAGTTTGGTGAGCCTTGGTATAACTTAGCTAGAGTACAAGGTTTTAAACTTTTTAAAGATGAGATTTTAATGATTCCACTTCTTGGGCATACAGAAGGCCATTGCGGGATTGCGATTAAGCAAAAAAATAATTGGTTATTATTCTGCGGTGACGCCTATTATTCGCATCGACAACTGAACCCGAAAGTGAAACTCCCCGCTTTAGAACTCACTGAGCGTTTATTTGCCACTGACAATCTACAACGCATTCAGAGCTTAAAACAAATACAAAACTTATCAATGACTCAACCCAGTATTGAAATCATATGCGCACACGATCCAGAGGATTTAAGAAAATATCAATAATCGAAGATCTAAAGTGATACCAATCAAAAAATAGAAAAGCGTTTTGATCCTAAAACATAAAAAGGGTTCGAAAGCAAAGCTCGAACCCTTTTTAAACAACTCTAAACATGATGATTGAAAACAAATTTAAAATTATCTGCGATCTAAAGGAACCCAGTCGATCACCCAAGCAGATTTCATATTTAAGCTTTCATCACTGTTAATTTTCTTACGTTCAGCATCTGCGGACTCACGATCTTTCGATGGCCCAACCATGATCCGAATCCCTTTTGAGGTTGGACTCTTCGTCACCTTATAGCCTTTAGCACGTAACTTTGCAGCCACTGCATCAGCATTCGCCTCATTGGCAGCCAAAGCAACTTGAACCATCCACTGCTTTTCACCATTTTCAAGTAGTTCTCGGGCTTTCTCAGCTTCTGCTTTCTTTTTGGTTTCTTCAGCTTTACGCTTTTTCTCATCTGCCGCTTTTTTCTCATCTGCTAATTTTTTATCAGCAGCCGCTTTTTCAGCTTTTAATTTAGTTTCAGCCGCTTTTTTCTCTGCTGCTTTCTTTTCAGAAGCTAGCTTTTCAGCAGCAGCTTTACGCTTTTCCTCTGCAACGTCTTGCTCAGATTTCGCTTTTTGCTCTGTTAATTTCTTTTGATCAGCAAGTTTTTTTTGTTCAGCTTGCTTTTCTTGCGCCAATCGTTGCGCTTTAACGTTGTCATCTTCAATAAGTTCAGGTGGAATACTATCTGAACTTCGCTGTGAAGCTTGACGCTGTGCGTTCATCGCTGCATATTCTTCAGCTGCGCGTCGGCCAGCCTCGGCTTCGACCTGTTGCTGATTTCTTAAAAAATCAGCCGCCTGAGCTTCTTGTTCTGCAACTGCCTTTTCACGTGACCGGCGCTGTTCTTCAAGCAGGCGTTTTTCCGTATCAATATCCACAGTCAATGGTTGTAGCTGCACCGTTTCAGGTGCTGTATCACTCTGTCTTACATTTTCAATCGGTTGTACAGGCACCTGATTTTGATGAATTTCTTCTTTGCCTTTTAGTAGAAGTGCGGCCAATAAAACACCTCCTCCTAATAAAACGACGCCACCCATCCATCGTTGTTTGTTATTCATTGACATTGTCTAAATACTCCCAGACCGCTTCTAAGGTATGGAACGAACCACACACCAAAATCAGCTGATTATTTTTGGATTCTTCAAGCGCTGATTGAAATGCTGCTTGTACATGTTGATAATGTTGTACTGTTAAACCTTGAAGCGCAGACTCTAATTGTTGCAAAGATGCCGCTCTTGGCACATTCATCTCTGCAATTTTCCACTTCATTACATTTTTTTTCAATAACTTAACAACTGAATTTATATCTTTGTCTGCAAGCATTGAGAAAACAGCCACAACTTCTGTGTACTGTTTATTGTATTCCATGAATTTTCGCAATTGCTTTAACAAAAAATCAACACCATGTGGATTATGTCCTGCATCGAAAATCACAGTTTTATCCGCTATTTTTCGAATTTCAAATCGACCAGATAGACGTGCATCTTTTATCCCTTGAGCCATTGAAGCCTGTTCAACCTTCAGCCCACTGAGTAAAATCGCAGCCACTGCCGTTGAAATATTATCAACTGCTAAGGCGCCTTTTGGTAATTTGAGCGTGGTGCCAGAGGATGCAAAATTCCACGTTTTCCCATCATCAGCTTCTTCATAAAAGTAATCACGATTCAAAGCATAAAGCGGCGCATGACATTCACGTGCTTTGTTTTGTATGGCTTGAGGAATCTTTTGCTGACCACCAAAAATCACAGGAATATTAGGACGGATAATACCTGCTTTTTCAAACGCTATTTTTTCGATGGTATCGCCCAACCAATCGGTATGGTCAAGCCCAATATTGGTAATCACGGCAACGTTGGGATTTACGACATTCACCACATCTAAACGACCGCCTAAGCCAACTTCAAGTACCCAAACATCACATTTATTATTTTTAAATATTGTAAAAGCAGCCAAAGTGGTTGCTTCAAAAAAAGATAAACTTAGATTACATTCTCGGCGTGCTTGATCCACTTTAGCAAAGGCTTGAATCAGGCTTTGATCATCTACTTCAATGCCAGCAAGTTTAACTCGCTCATTAAAACGATATATATGGGGAGATTGGTACAGTCCAACCTGATAGCCTTGCGCATTTAAAATGGCCGCTAAAGTCGTACTGGTTGAACCTTTACCATTGGTTCCAGCAACGGTAATCACCTTTGCATCCGGTGTCGTTACACCCAATTTTTCCGCCACAGGAATGACTCGCTCTAAACCTAAATCAATCCCTGTAACGTGAACATGGCTCCAATAATCGAGCCATGTTTTTAAATCATCTGTTTCTAATGGAGCAGTGAGCTTCAAGGCAAATTCATCAACTTCGATACGATTCGATATACAGTATCACGTAATGCATGACGATGAACAATCTGGTCGATTACGCCATGATCAAGCAAAAACTCTGCACGTTGGAACGGTTCTTCCAATTTTTCACGAACAGTCTGCTCAATCACACGTTTACCCGCAAAACCAATCATCGCTTTCGGTTCAGCAATATGCACATCACCCAACATTGCCAATGATGCCGTTACACCACCATATACAGGATGAGTCAGTACAACGATATATGGAATACGCTCATCTTTCATTTTTTGAATCGCAGCTGAAGTACGTGCCATTTGCATTAAAGACAACATGCCTTCTTGCATACGAGCACCTCCTGAAGCGGCAAAACAAATCATCGGTTGTTTGGTAGCGATTGCTTTTTCCGCGGCTTGCACGAAACGGTCACCTACAACAGTGCCCATTGAACCGCCCATAAAGTCGAATTCAAATGCACATGCGATTAAAGAAAGTCCTTTAATTTGACCTTCCATCACCACCAAAGCTTCAGTTTCACCTGTTTTATCCTGTGCTTCTTTCATACGCACTGGATAAGGTTTTGAATCTGTAAACTTAAGCAGATCTTTCGCTACAAATTCTTGACCTAACTCACCTGTAGTCTGGTCAAAGAACCAATTCAAACGATCACGTGCTTTCATTTTCAAATGTTCATCGCACTGTGGACAAACATAGGCATTGAAAGACATTGCCGTACGTGTCACTAAAGCATGACATTCTGGGCATTCAATCGTTGGCTCTGTAAATGTTGCTTTTAATGCTTGTTGTTCATCAGGTACATGAATACCTGGCACTGAGCGGTCAGTCCATGGTGTCACTGGACTTAAAATTTTCCCTGGTTTCACTTCTTGATTCATACTTACTCATCGAGCGCAGCTCGAAGCTCCTTGACTTTGTTGACCGCTTGCTCAGCAGCTTGTTCAGGTGCAATGTTGGCAAATGGTTTGACAAAAGCACTTCCGACAATCACAGCATCTGCAACGCTACCCATTGCTTTCGCAGAAGCAGCGTCACTAATCCCAAATCCGACACCCACTGGCACATTGGTCATTGCTTTGATTTTTTGAATACGATTAGCCGCATCTTCTACATCAATCGTTGCAGCACCAGTCACACCTTTCAATGAAACGTAGTAAATAAAGCCACTGGCTTGATTTGCAACGTGTTGAATACGCTCATCCGTAGACGTCGGCGCCAGTAAGAAGATTTGATCCATGTCATATTTTTTCAATACAGCATTTAAATCATCAGACTCTTCTGGTGGTAAATCCACCAAAAGAACACCATCGACACCGCTTTCATGCGCAATTGACACAAAACGCTCATAACCGATCACTTCAACAGGATTCAAATAACCCATTAACACGACCGGTGTTTCTGTGTCTTTTTCACGGAATTGCTTAACCATATTCAAAGCATCTAAGGTATTGGTTCCAGCAGCTAAAGCACGCTCCGCGGCTAAAGCAATCACTGGACCATCGGCCATCGGATCTGAAAATGGTAATCCAAGTTCAATTACATCCACCCCAGCCGCAACCATGTTATGTAACAGCGGAACGGTTACTTGTGGTTGAGGGTCACCCGCCATGACATAAGAAACAAGAGCCTTGCGTTGTTGAGATTTAAGCTTTGCAAATCGTGTGGCTAAACGTGACATAGGGTTGCACTTTCCTTGAATTGTATAAAATTGAGGAGTTTGTTTTGTATGAACACAAGACAGCCCATTGTAACGCTATTTTTTACCCATTGAACAGAGTTGAAGCGTCTACAAAGTAGTCTCATATTCATTCAATAACCCAAGTGCATATTTATCAATGTTTTGATTTATTTCACAATGATCAAATAGCTCGATTTTCTGTGTATTTTAAAATGCTGAATCTTAAGAATAACTGGGTTTTATTGCAGAAAAACTTTTAAAAAAAAGTGAGTTAGAGTTTACATTTTAATTTTTCTTAATTAACCAAAGCTGTTCTATACTAGCCGCGCTTACTTATTTATTACTTTTGTTATGACCACACACTCCCAAGGTAACGCTCCGATCAGAGCGCTTGCCCTTCTCCCCCTTATTGTTTTTTTAGCCATTTTTTTAGGCAGTGGGATTTACCACACCGTGATTGGCACTGAACTTGCCTTTTACCAAATCAAAGCACCGATCGCAGCTCTACCGGCTATCATTCTTGCTGTCCTCATGTACAGAGGAAAATTAAATGCAGGAATAGACGCATTTTTTAAAGGGGCCAGCCATCCCAACCTGATATTAATGTTTATGGTGTTTATGCTTGCTGGTGCGTTTGCGAGTGTCAGTAGTGCCATTGGCAGCGTCGATGCCACGGTTCAATTTGGGCTTTCAATTATTCCTCCAGAATTCGTCTTTCCCATGCTGTTTTTCATCTCAGCATTTATTGCCACTGCAATGGGTACATCAATGGGAACCATTGCCGCTTGCGCTCCTATCGCTTTTGGTTTTACCCAAGTAACGGATATTGATACCGCACTGGCGATTGGCGCAGTCGTTGGTGGTGCGATGTTTGGTGATAATCTTTCCATGATCTCTGATACCACCATTGCGGCGACACGCAGTCAAAATGTGGAATTAAGAGATAAGTTCAAAGTCAATGTTTGGATTGCCGTTCCAGCAGCAATCATCACGCTCATTGTCTATATGATGTTTAATCACGCTGCTCAAGTAGTGGAATACCAAAGTTATAATTTTTGGCTCATTCTTCCGTATATCGCAGTCTTTGTATTGGCATTTACTCGCCTGCATGTGTTGGCTGTGTTAACTGTCGGTATCGTTTTTTCAGGTTTAGTCGGCATCGTGGTCCAAGCTGATTTTGGTTTACTCGAACTTAACAATAAGATCTATGATGGTTTCTTGGGGATGTTTGAAGTTGCACTTTTATCCCTCTTTTTAGGAGGGATTTCTGCCATCATGCAAAAAGAGGGTGGTCTAAATTGGCTGATTCAACGGATTTATAGCCTTACGCGTTTACTTAAAGTTGGATCTGAACGCGCAGGCGAAATTGGCATAAGTTGCTTGGTGGTTTTCTCAAACTTTTTTGTGGCAAATAATACCGTTGCGATTATTTTATCGGGTGATATGGCCCGTGAAGTGGCGAAAGAATACGGCGTAAATCCTAAACGTGCGGCCGCCCTACTGGATATTTTTTCTTGTGTTGTGCAAGGACTTATTCCATTTGGTGCTCAGTTGCTTTTGGCTTGTTCAATTGCGCAACTTTCACCTATCGAACTGATTGGCACAGTTTATTATTGTTGGATTCTAGCAATTATGGCGATTTTAGCGATTCTATTCCGCTATCCACGGATACAGTCGACTTAAGTGATTTGAGATTTTAAAAGGTAAGTTTCGGCTTACCTTTTTTATTAAGCTTAACCTTTCACTGAACTTCAATTCGCTGAAATTCTATTCACTGAACTTCGATTATCAAAACCTCTATTGACCAATACACTTTATTTTCGCACTTACTCGCTTTCACTCCTTGTCATTTTAAATCATTCTCTTTAATTATCTTGCATCTCTTTCTTTCGTTGTAATAGCGTCTGACCCTTGAATTTTTTATATGCTCTTGCCAAAGCAGACTGATCTGAATAGCCAAGTTGTACAGCAATTTCGGACAAACTGATTTGGTCAGTTAATAATTTTTCACATCGCTTCATTCGCTCTATTTCAACAATTTGTTTAAATGAGCTATTCACACTTTTTAATTGTCTTTGTAAAGTTCTCACAGACAAATAGAGCTCATCTGCGAGATCCTCAATTTTTGGTACATCTTGTTTTAATCTTAAATACTCAGCCACGATCAAATGTATTTTTTGATCAATCGATGCTTGCCGTGGTTTTGAGGCAATTGCATCTTCTGCTTGCTGGACCAGCAGTTGAATCAATGATGGGTCAGCTTGATGCGGTTTTAATTCTAAACTATCAATTTGAATCATGAGCCCATAGTCATTGTGATTAAACACCACTTCACAGGCATAAAATTTTTGATAATGGTAGGTTGAAATTAACGCGTCATGAGCGAAAAAAACTTTATGTAATGGAAATTGATCATGCGGTAAGATTTGCCTTGCCAACTGGATCATCATGGCATTGGTGATTTCATTAATCAGATTGAATTGTTCACTGATAAAAGGCCAATTGAGCAATAAAAATTGACCGTGTTGATGCATTTGCATCGGAACAATCTCATCACCATCAATCACTAAACGACTAAATCTTAAAATATAATTTAATGCTTCAGCGACACTGCCACTTCTCGATGCCATATATCCTAAAACACCAAAATGCTCAGGCTTTACCGATCTTGCCATTTCAAAAATAAAATTTGCTGGTGCAATGGACTGTGTAAAGGTGATTAGCTTTAAAAAAAAGCCATATGAGGATTGCTCAGTCATCGGTAATGCCAAAATCATTTTAAGCTGATGCAGTTCGTCTTGATCAAGTCGCGGATATATATCATCTACCATGACTTGATCATGTATATAGGTATGCCAAAGTTGAAAATATCCATTTGGAATTTTGATATCCTTCACCTGAGCGCTCCTTTTTCATTTTAATTTTGACATTGCATATTTTCATTTGACGTAAAATGTATAAAAAATGGCAAGAACTGTCAAAACAAAGTGATGAATGCCCGCCATACTGAATGCATCATAAGTGATTCAAGTAAAATAAAATGAATGCTTTCACTCAATACTCAGTTCAACCCGTGGTTCGTAAAGATCTCAATTTTAAATTGGATGAAATTCCACGCTTTTGGTTTGGTGGTGATCCATTTAAAACTCGTATGTTTGATGCTTTGAGTCTGACCTTTCCAGACGGCGAACGTTATTTTATCGAATCGGTGCGTTTATTTAGAGACAAAATTAAAGATCCAGATTTACAACTTCGGGTGACTGATTTTATCCGTCAAGAAGCACAGCATGGCATGGCACATGACAAAATGAACCAAGTGATGCGTGATCAAGGCATGCCTGTGGATCAATTCATTCGTATACTTAATAAAATCTTTAAATTCGAATTAAAGAATCGTTCACCGCAATACAATATTGCAATGACCGCGGCGGCTGAACATTTAACCGCACTGATGGCTGAAACTTTTTATAGCCACAAAAAAACGCTGCGTGAAGCACATCCCTATGTCCGAGCATTGTTGGCTTGGCATGCCATTGAGGAAATGGAGCATCGTGATGTCGCTTTTGATGTGATGAAGCAGGTTGGAGAGGTCCCTGAGCTGACCCGTAAATTTACTTTGGCTTTAACGACTTTTATGATGCTCAACTTTACCCTGTATCGGGCCAACGTTATGCTGAAATATGACGGCTTTAGTCGCATTGAGCGTCTTAAGCTCACATGGAATGGCATACCTTGGTTCATCGGACGTGATGGCATGCTCACCAAAATGAAATCTCAGTACTTAGACTGGTTTAAAAAAGATTTCCATCCGAGTCAGCATCCAATCATCCGCCAATATCAAACATGGATTGATCACTTAGAGGAAACTGGCGACCCTATTTTAGCGGGTGAGGCATTTTGGCAAGCTGGCTTAGAAGTCTAAAATACGCTGATCAAGTTTTCTAGAAAATCATGTGAGAGAACAGTATTACCATTTGGCGTAATGCTGTTCAAGTAAGCCTAATTCTTTCTCAAAATGAATCTTTCGACCGTCGTCGCAGACGATGCTGCCTGTAATTTTAGACTGCCACTGACTGAACTGACTTCCCACCATACGTAAATTCAGATTTTCATAACGACGCCAACCAGTTTCCACCGTTAAATTGAGCTTATCGTCAATGGAGCGGATGCACCATTCTGTCTTTGATTTCATCTCAAATAACACATCCGATAGTGCAAATAAATGTCCATTGATCCATAAGCAATTTTCATTACCGAAACTTTCGTTCACACCTGATGCCAAATTTAATCCAATACGATTATCCTCTTTGTCCCAAAAATTACACGACAGCCAAAACCACGCTGTTTCAGGTCTTAAAAAACCACATGTATCGTCAAGAGAAGCAAAAGTACGCGCATTAAATTCTATTTTTTGTTTTTGTTTATTAATAAAAAAGCCTTCAACAGCCAAAGTCGTCAACTTATGTGTATAGGTCCATCCATTGATACCCGTGGGACTACACATACTGAGCGGATCAGTTCCTGCACAAAAAATACGAGCTTTGAGAACATGTTCCCCATGTTTTGTTACAGAGATATACCGAACACCATTGGCTTGTTGGATATCTAAATTAAAGGGCGCACTGGTGAAATGGCTATGATTAAATAAAGGCTGTTCATCTAAAACCGTGTGGTGCGCCAAAACATTAATTGCATTCCATTCCTGCACTTGCTGTGTTTCATGATCAAAAATATAAATAAAACCATGACCTGCCCATGCGATATCGACGATAGCAATACCTATGCTGTATTGCTCATGTTGAATACTGCAAAATTTAAATTTCTTATATTTAAGCTTCTTACGCCAACTTTTTAAAGTTTTTCCATAAGGTGTTTTATAGACATAGCGTCCGATTGAAATTGCGCTGGGGGGTACATCGAAACGACCATAACGTGGTTGTCCATTAACTTGAATCAAATCCATTCGTAGTTTTTCCAGTATCCATCCATGCCAATATCCATCCATGAATAAAGTTAGACTAAAGTGTCGAGTGTTAAGAGTATCATCTATTTTAGATTTTTCTTAAACCGCACGATGTACCAATATTCTTATTCATTGTTATAACGGGAAAATTTATAACAGAAAAAGTTATAACAGAAAAACCCTGAAGAAGACCAGTCTTGGACTGGTCTTAACTTCATAAAATTTGAAACAAAAATATCATTCTAATGATGCTGTGAACCTACTTTATCGCATACGTCTACCCTTCACGCCCTACCATTCACCCGCGCCCAAAGCCTGACCGATAAACTCATAGCGTGGTTGAGAACGTGATAATTTAATCGGACACGCCAATTGAGGTTCTGTTTCGTTTGCACCAGCATGCACAGGCACATCAACCACCCAGCCGCGTTGTTTCGCCAAATTTGATGTCAAAGCTTCATCTAAACTCAACACAGGTTCTACGCAATAATCTAAAACAGCGAAGATCTCACGCCATTGCTCAAAAGTCTTTTCTGAAATTTTAGTTTGAATTGCCTGTTTAACCGCTAAGCGATCCTCCACATCAAAAGAGGCGCCTTTTTGCATAATGATCGGTAAATCTAAGGTCGCAGACAATCCAGTCATAAACTGAGGTTCTAAGCTACCAATCGCCAAATATCGGCCATCAAGCGTTTTATAATAATCGTAAAAAGTTCCGCCATTTAAATGTTCTTTTTCGGCCTGTTGTTTTTGAGACCCTGCTAAAACGGCAGCGGCAGCCATATTGTTTAGACCCACAGCACAATCCGTCATCGAAATATCAATATATTGTCCCAAGCCACTACGCTGTCTTTCGATCACCGCAGTTAATATGCCAATCACTGCATGGAGAGAACCACCAGCCACATCAGCGATTTGTATACCCATAGGAGGTGGCCCACTGTCAGCGCGTCCAGAATGTCCCGCTATACCCGACAATGCCACATAATTAATATCGTGACCTGCTTTGTCTTTATAGGATCCATCTTGTCCATAGCCGGTAATTGAGCAATAAATTAACCGAGGATTGATCTCTGCCAGCGTTTTATAATCTAGACCGAGACGTAACATGACGTCTGGACGAAACTGTTCGATCAAAACATCATATTCAGAAATTTTTTGTTTGATCATTTCTATACTTTTAGGATCTTTCAAATCTAAAGTAACAGATTGTTTATTACGGTTTAAATAGTTATGTGCAGTCGACTGACCTTGAGAATAAGGCGGTAAAATACGAACTAGATCTGGTCGTATTGGAGACTCTATATGAACGACATCAGCACCTAAGTCTGCCAAATAAAGCGTTGCGAAAGGACCAGGTAATAATGTTGAAAAATCGAGGACTTTTAAACCTTCTAATGCTGTTGTCATGATACTTAATACTCAAATTCTATTGATTTTTCGTTTATGATAGGAATATAAATCTATCCATACAATGTCATGTTCAGCCATTTACCTTGATAGTTTCGGCAATTTATGATGTAAAAGAGCAATTACTCTAGTGTAAATTGCTAACTATCTATTATTACTAGCGTCATTTAGGTCAAGAAAAAGTGAACATCAAAGAGACTGAAGGATTTAACATGAGCCGTGATACGATCAGTATCCATTTCGTAAATGCGGCACTAACGGGTGTTAAACGTCTAGGGATGGATGTGGATACACTACTTTCCCATGTGGGCATTGAAGCTGAATTACTTCGTCAGCCTAAAGCACGTATCTCACCTGAGCAATATACACGCTTTGTTAAAATGCTATGGATGGTGACCCAAGACGAACACGTTGGCTTTGATATTCAACCCCGTCGTTTAGGTACGTTTGCAATCATGAGTCAGCTCATCATTCATGCCAAAACATTGGGTGATGCCTTAGAACTTTCGTCTCAATTTTATAAATTATTTGGCGATGAATGGTCAGTAAGCCTAGAACGTGACAAACATGAAGCTAGACTTGTTCCAATTATCCCGAGAACTATGGATCCGGATCATTTCATCACTGAAAGTATGTTGATGATTTGGCATGGTTTATCGTCTTGGTTAATTGAACGTCGTATTCCATTAGAACGTGTACACTTTGCTTATCCACGTCCGCAACATGCAGACGAATATGATGCTTTATTCTTTGCTCCAGTGATTCAATTTGATTCAGCACGTACAGAAATTACCTTTGCTGCTGATTATTTAGATTTACCGATTCGCCAAGATGAAAATACGCTTGAAGAATTCTTAAAAGGTGCACCAGCTAAATTATTGGTGAAATTTAAGAATACCAATTCACTCACTTCCCGTATTCGTGAAGTGTTGAAGAGCCAAATTGGCGAAGAAATGCCAACTTTGAATGACGTTGCCGCGATGCTTTATTTGTCCCCTCAAACTTTACGCCGTCGTTTGGCAGCTGAAGGAAAAAGCTATCAAGGGGTTAAGGATGCATTACGCCGAGATGCTGCAATTCATTTATTATTGAATCCGTCTTTAAGCCTTGAAGATGTCGCACAGCAAGTCGGTTTTAGTGAAACCAGTACTTTCCATCGTGCATTTAAAAAATGGACAGGTGTTACCCCAGGTTTGTATCGCCAACTTCATGGTTATCACTAACTTCATGGGTGTCATTAACTTCATGGTTATCGCTAAGTAGCTGAGCTATTGATCGCGAATTACAATCTATTCGTGATCTACCTATTCGTATTCTACTCTCCGCGTTGCATTCAAAGCATCGCGGAATCTAAAGTTCAAGTTTTATTGATTGACTAACGGTTGATTTGAGTAAAGATTGCATCAAATAGAGCAGAACGAATAGGCTGTAATCATTCAAATTATTATGCGCAAAAAAGAATAAGCGGTACGGCAGAAGTCGTACCGTATTTTTTATAAATCCACGATTTTATAAAATCATGTATTGAAAACTTAAGCTTGATCGAATAGATCTAATATTTTCAAACCAAAACTCAATTTAGCTAAAAACTCGCTCAAGATTGAACTTAATTTGCAGCGTTTTTTTAAATTTTTCTTGGCTTATCACCATCAGAAATATAAATATAATAAATATTCATTATAAATAGCTTGAATAATTATTAAAAAGGTGTAGGATTAAATTAACTAGAAAAAAAGTTTTGTTTCGGTAAATCTTATATAAGTATCGCAGTTTTAGTCATAATCCTTCGTTTTTTTAGATTTTAAGTTCCATTCTTTATTATTTTCAAAGTTATCATTGGTCTGTAAGAAGACTTAAAATTATTAAAAATCTATAGGATTTATTATGTCAAACTCAGCTGTTGTTAAAGGTACTGTTAAGTGGTTCAACGAAACTAAAGGTTTTGGTTTCATTCAACAAGAAAATGGTCCTGACGTTTTTGCTCATTTCAGCGAAATCGCTAGCTCTGGTTTCAAAACTTTGCTTGAAGGTCAGCAAGTTGAATTCAGCGTTGCTCAAGGTCAAAAAGGCCCAAATGCTGTAAACATAGTTGCAATCTAAAGAATACAAACTGTGAAGGCCAAAATCTGATTTTGGTCTTATAGTGATAAAAAAGCCGACTTGTTCGGCTTTTTTATTTGACAAAATATCATAATGGTTTTTGTTATTTGCAATTTTAGATTTCTATACATCTTTTTAAATTGCCGAATTTCTCAGAAATCCCCCACGACTAACAATAATTAATAAAACAGGAATTTCATTACTCATCTATTCATCCTAATTAAGGATGATGCCCATAAATCATATAACTTTAAAAACATATCAAACAAAATATGAAAAACAAGATTGTCAGCATAATCCACAATGTAATTTCTAAAACTTTAACGAATCTTAAAATGACTTTAGATGAAGAGCAGATGTAATGCATTGGATTTTAGTATGCATCTCTTCAGTCCTGTGTGGTTATCCCCTCATTTGAATCGTTAAATTTCATAGCACTTTAGGTCGTCAGAAAAAATGCTTTCTTGAGCAACACGATAATCCATATTGGCAGAAATCTCCATTGACCTGATTCGTTCTTGTCATTGCACAATACATAAGATCAATTACACTCCAAAGCACCATAACAATTTTTAATTTATAAAAAGGGAATGCATATGAGCGAGGCCTATATCATTGATGCCATTCGCACACCACGCGGAAAAGGGAAAAAAGATGGTTCACTCTATGAAGTTAAACCGATTACTTTATTAACCACATTATTAAATGAACTCCAACAACGCCATCAACTCGACACATCAAAGGTCGATGATATCGTATTGGGCTGTGTGACTCCTATTGGTGATCAAGGCTCAGATATCGCAAAGACAGCAGCGATAGCAGCGGGTTGGAATGATGATGTTGCCGGTGTTCAGATCAACCGTTTCTGTGCCTCAGGACTCGAAGCTGTTAATTTAGCGGCTCAGAAAGTTCGCTCAGGCTGGGAAGATATTGTGGTTGCTGGTGGCGTTGAATCTATGTCACGTATTCCAATGGGTTCCGATGGTGGCCCTTGGGCACTCGACCCAGAAACCAATTTAAAATCGACATTTGTTCCGCAAGGTATTGGCGCAGATTTAATTGCGACTCTTGATGGTTATACCCGTGCCGATGTCGATGCCTTTGCTGCAAAATCTCAACAAAAAGCAGCTGCTGCACAAGCTGCAGGTCACTTCGATAAATCAATCGTGCCTGTAAAAGACAAAGCAGGTGTAACGATTTTAGATAAAGATGAATTTATCAAACCGACAACGACTGCTGAAGGTTTAGCTAAGCTCAATGCCAGTTTTGAAATGATGGGTGGCATGGGCTTCGATGCCGTGGCATTACAGAAATATCCTGAAGCGCAAAAAATTAATCATGTACATCATGCTGGAAACTCATCAGGTATTGTTGATGGTGCTGCGGTGGTCTTAATTGCTTCTGAAAAAGCAGTCAAAGAACAAGGTCTAAAACCACGTGCCAAAATATTATCAACAGCACTGGTGGGTACTGACCCAACCATTATGTTGACCGGCCCTGCTCCTGCTGCTCGTAAAGCTTTACAAAAAGCAGGTTTAACGATTGATGATATTGATCTTTTTGAGGTCAATGAAGCATTTGCAGCTGTGGTGATGCGTTTCATTACAGAACTCAATGTTGATCCAGCTAAAGTCAATGTAAATGGCGGCTCAATTGCTATGGGGCATCCTTTAGGTGCAACAGGTGCCATGATTTTGGGCATTCTACTCGACGAACTTGAACGTCAAGGCAAAAAGCGTGGTTTAGCAACCTTATGTGTAGGTGGTGGTATGGGTATCGCGACCATTATTGAGTTGGTTTAAGGAGAAGAATAATGAGTGCAATTCAATTTGAAAAAAATGCTGATGGCATTGTGATTCTGACCTTAGACTCTCCAAACCAATCTGCAAATACAATGAATTCGGATTTCCGAATCGCTTTGGAAGACACCGTCAATACACTTAAAAATGAATCTGGAATCACAGGAATCATTTTTAAATCTGCGAAAAAAACATTTTTTGCAGGCGGTGACCTTGATGAGCTGATTCAAGCCCAACCTGAACAGGCGCCTGAATTTTTCGGCATGATTCAAAAAATGAAAGCTGAATTTCGTTATATTGAAACTTTGGGCGTACCTGTGGTTGCTGCATTAAATGGTACGGCTCTAGGCGGTGGTTGGGAAATTGCTCTAGGCTGTCACGCACGTATCGCTTTAAATGATCCAAAAGCTAAATTTGGTCTACCAGAAGTTTCTCTCGGACTACTGCCAGGTGGTGGTGGTATCGTACGTATGGTACGTTTGCTTGGCCTACAAAATGCGTTTCCATTCCTTATGGAAGGAAAGCAATTTGGTGTGGATAAAGCCAAATCACTTGGTTTAATTCAAGATACAGCTGAGACAGCAGAAGAATTGATGGACAAAGCGATTGCATGGGTTAAAGCCAACCCTAAATCGCAACAACCTTTCGATGTCAAAGGCTATAAAATTCCAGGCGGCACCCCATCTTCTCCACAAGTTGCACAAGTTTTGGCGATTGCACCAGCGATGCTGCGTGACAAAACCAAAGGCTGCTATCCAGCACCTGAAGCAATCATGGCAGCTGCGGTTGAAGGTGCGCAAGTGGATGTTGATACAGCACTCACCATTGAATCGCGCTATTTCACTTACCTTGCAACAGGTCAAGTCGCTAAAAACATGATTGGTACTTTCTGGCACGGTCTAAATGCGATCAAGTCAGGTGCGAGTCGCCCGCAAAATGTAGAAAAATGGCAAGCGACTAAAGTGGGAGTTTTGGGTGCAGGAATGATGGGTGCAGGAATCGCCTATTCAACTGCAATCAAAGGTATTCAAGTGGTACTTAAGGATGTATCACAAGAAGCGGCGGATAAAGGTAAAAACTATAGTCAAAAACTACTCGATAAACGTGTTTCTCAAGGTCGTATGACGGCTGAAAAACGTGACCAAGTTTTATCACTTATTACGGCGACGGCTTCTGCTGAAGATTTAAAAAATTGTGATCTGATTATTGAAGCCGTATTTGAAAATCAAGAACTTAAAGCCAAAGTCACCCAAGAAGCCGAAAGTTTCTTGGTTAGCGGTGGAGTGATGGCTTCGAATACATCAACCTTACCAATCACCGGATTAGCGCAAGCCAGTAAAGATGCAAAAAACTTTATTGGTCTACATTTCTTTAGCCCTGTCGACAAAATGCAATTGGTCGAAATTATTAAAGGCAAAGAAACGTCTGCGGAGACTTTAGCCAAAGCTTATGACTATGTTCAACAGATTGGTAAAACCCCAATTGTAGTGAATGATAGTCGTGGCTTCTTTACCAGTCGCGTATTTGGCACCTTTGTTCAAGAAGGTTTACGCTTACTTTCTGAAGGCGTTCACCCAGCCAAAATTGAGATGGCAGCTTTAAAAGCAGGCATGCCTATCGGGCCACTTGCGATTCAAGATGAAGTGTCATTAACCTTATCTGAACATGTTGCAACTGAGACACGTAAAGCGCTACAAGCAGAAGGTAAAGATTTGCCGCGCTCAGGTGCAGATGATGTCATTGAAACCATGATCCATCAATTTAACCGTAAAGGTAAAGCTGCTGGATCAGGATTTTATGACTATCCTCAAGATGGGAAAAAGCAATTATGGGAAGGTTTAAGCCACTGGAAAAAAGACAATGAGATATCCGAACAAGAAATCATCGATCGTTTATTGTTTGTGCAGTCTTTAGATACGTTGCGTTGTCTGGAAGAAGGCGTGCTCGAATCTGTCATTGACGGTAATGTTGGCTCTATTTTTGGTATTGGTTTTGCGCCTTGGACAGGAGGTGCTTTGCAGTTCCTGAATCAATATGGTTTAAGCAAAGCAGCAACCCGTGCCAATGCTTTAGAAGCAAAATATGGTGTCCGTTTCAAAGCACCGCAGCTTTTACTGAGTAAGGCTCAATCTGGCGAAAAAATTTAATTTTTTCATTTTATAAATCCTCTTAAATAAAAAAACCTCTCAAGATGAGAGGTTTTTTTTATTCTTAGATTCATTAAGTTCTAAATGAATATTCAAATGTATTATTCGCCTGAGATTATTAGATCACTTTCATAATTCGAAAAATGATGATTGAGTGACCATAAATTTATACCTTAAAATCCCTTCTCCCTTTGGAAGAAGGTTAGGATGGGGGAAAACTCATGATGAGTCTGTTATATGAATAATGACTTTTGAAAGAAGGCTATTGATTAAGAATTAAATGTTTGACCAATGGGAAATCCTTTGAATGGTTTAATTTCCTTGAGTATAAACATACTTTGCATTTCCTTTATCCCCGGTAAGCGTCGAATAATCGACATCGAAAAATCTGCATAAGTATCTAAATCAGTGGATACGACTTGCAATAAAAAATCAGCATCTCCGCCTATGCTGTAACACGCCACTACATTCTCAAGTTCCAATACTTTTTCTTCGAATTTTTTAGCCTCAACCTCACTATGGCTGTCTATAGAAACCCGAATAAAAACCATGACGCCTAAATTTAGTTTTCGACGATCCAATAAGACGCCATAGCCTTTGATAATTTTCTCTTCCTCTAGTCGCTTTACCCGCCGCCAACATGGTGATGCAGACACGCCTATCTGCTCAGATAATTGTTGATTGGTCGTTCTTGAATCTTGCTGTAGAACTTTTAAAATTTTTTCGTCAACGCGATCTATTTTCATTTTTGAAATTTTTAACCCCAATTTAAATATTATTATTATTTTTATACCCCAAATTTATAAATAAAGGGAAATAATAGATTATTTTCACCCTGCGTTTTGATTGAAAATCATAAAAATTTGAAGAGAAATCAAAATGCTTAATCTAACAACTCTCGGTTTATATATCGTGACTTTAGCTATCGCGGCACTCATTCCTGGGCCAGGTATGACTGCGCTCATTTTTACCACCATCAGCGGTCAATATAAAAATGGCTTCTTTATGCTGCTTGGGCTGATCACAGGCGATCTCTGTTATTTAGCCATTGCGCTTTTCGGCCTTAACTCAATCGTCAATCTGATTAACCCGACCCTTGGTTTTCTATTCATCTGCTGCGCGTGTGCGTACTTGTACTATATCGCCTTCAAATTATGGACCTACAAAGAAGATTTATTGAATACATCGGAATCAAGAAATCATTCTCAAGGTCATCAAGTATTATTTTCAAATTATTTGAATGGATTTAGTCTTACACTGAGCAATCCTAAAACCATGACTTTTTACCTTGCATTGGTTCCGAGCATTTTTGGTCCAAGCTTAAGGTTATCTCCTTCAGCATTGTTCATCTTAGCTATACTCACCATCAGCACTTTATTGATCGTCGGTGGTTTTTATATTCGCTCAGCCTTTCAAATGAAAAATCTTTTGAGTACAAAAAAATACCAATCTATTTTTTTAAAGTCGATTTCATTGGTCATGTTCTCGTTAGCCACTCAACTGATGGTGAACCAATTTATTACTTATTTTTAAACAGTTCTTTAAAGTAATTTTTAAAATGATTCTTTTAAATACGACTTTTATGCACACCACAATTCAAAACGAAATACAGGCAGAAAATTCAAAAAATAAAATCCTTAATAAAATTAGGGCTATGTCTTTTTAATCGGTTTTATCGCCATAATGTGCTATAAAGTTACACTATTAAAGATGCAATTTAACTGTTTGGTATATACCTATGACTGATCTATCTACTCCTGAAAAATCACCTTGGGGTTGGAAAGCCTTAATTATTGCGATCATTTTAAGTATCATTTTTATGATTATTTTTTATGCTGCAATTACGAACGAACCCGACTATATGCCAAGTCAAAAAAATAAAGAGACCAGTCAACACCACGCTTTTAAAAACTCTCCAGTAATGTCACAGGAAGCATTAGCAGAAGCTGAGAAGCAAAAGCTCGCACGTGAAGCCAATACTGCAACGCCATCTGGCGTTACTGCTCAAGAACATCATATGAGTGCAGATGAACATGCCACAATGTCAAAAGATCATGCTGAATCCACACATGATGCGGCGCACAGTAATTAATACTGATGTCAAATGTGCATCGTAATGCTTTAGTGGTTGAAGGTGGTGGCATGCGTGGGGCTTTTACCTGCGGCGTGCTTGATTCATTCTTGGAGCATAACTTTAATCCTTTTGATCTTTATGTTGGTGTGTCCTCTGGCTCGACCAATGTTGCCAATTATTTGGCAGGTCAACAGGGTCGCAATATCGAGTTGTATCTAGATCACTCTCTACGTCCCGAATTCATTCGTTATGGTCGCTTTTTTAAAGGCGGTGATCTCTTAGATATGAGGTGGATGTGGGATGTGGTTGAGCGCGAAAACCCACTAGATCAACAGGCTTTATTTAGTAATAATCCCGATTTCTATACCGTGCTCACCCATGCACAAACAGGATATGCTGAATATTTACGCGCGAGTCAAGAGACTTTAATCGAGGCTTTACGTGCATCAAGCTCTATTCCGATCTTGACGCGTCAGGCAGTTAATATTCTGGGTGAACCCTATTTTGATGGTGGCGTTGCAGATGCTTTGCCTGTGCAATGGGCAGCTCAACAAAGCAATGTAAAAAACCTTTTGGTGTTGCGGACTCGTCCTCAAAGCTATTTCAAAGCCAGCTCAAAAGGCGATCAGTTTCTCGCTAAATATTTCGTAAAAAAGCATCAAGGTTTTGCTTCAAGCTTAAAAAATCGTTGTACGCGTTACAATGAAGCCGTCAGTTTTGTTCGTCAATCTATTCAGAATACGTCCGCTCAACGCATTCTCGAAATCTGTCCGCCAAATGATAAGAAACTTGCAGGTCGTTTGTGTAAAGATAAAAACAAGCTGCAATACACTTATCAGATCGGGTTAGAAACAGGTGCTCAAGCCATTGAGCGCTGGAACAGTGAAATCATTTGAACATGATTTCATTTTTATAAGTTTGAAATGATGCGATCCAAATCTTGAAAATGATGCAAATTTTCATTTGATAATTGAGACACTTTGCTCGGATCTGGATGAAAAAAAATAGTTTTCATCCCAGCTTTTTTTGCACCATGAATATCTGCAATTTCATTATCTCCAATAAAAACACAATATTCTGCTGTTGTTTTAAGTTGCAAACATGACAGATTAAAAATTGCTGAATCTGGTTTTCTTATAGCTATAGCCTCAGATACCAACACGCTATCAAAAAACTCATTTAATCCTAAAGCCTTAAAGTTATTTTCTTGGAAAGGTGATTTACCATTCGAAATTAATCCTAAACGATAACCTTGGCTGTGTAAGCTCTTGATCACTTGAGTAACACCATCAAAAGCAGTTGAAAACTGATTAAAATCGTGAATATAACTTTGGAGCAAAGTATCAACTGAATACGCTAGAGAAAACGCTTCGATTAATTTTGCATAAACGATATCTTTCCAGACTGAACCATGATTATCGAGTTCAATAAACATGTTTTTAAACTCTACCTTCTGTTGTTCAGGCACCATTTTAAAAAAATCAATTTGCCAATCTAAAAATTTTTCTAAAGATGTTTCTCGATCTAACAGCGTTTGATCTAAATCAAAGATCACAGCATGGATGTTTTTATTTTTGGCCATCTTCACTCACTTTATAAGATCATCTAAAAGGTTAAATGCATATCTCTATGTGGAATACCACAATCCAAGTATTGCTCACCTTTCACTTCAAAGCCTAAACGCGCATAGAATGTGATTGCATGCACTTGAGACGATAATTTTAGCGTCTCTCTTTTTTCAATTTTTGCCTGCTCTATGATCTCTAACATCAATAACTTCCCGATGCCCTGTCCACGATATGCTTTCAAAACAGCCACTCGGCCAATGCTGTTATTTTCCAATAATCTTGCAGTTGCTATGGGCTTCAAATGATCGTAAACCACAAAATGTAATGAGATTGGATCCTGTTCATCCCATTCATCTGCTTCATCGATGTTCTGCTCTTGAATGAATACGCACTCACGAATATATTGCGCATCTTGTTTTAAAGTCGACCAAGCACCTGAAACAATATCGAATTTGGACATCATATTTCCTTAAAAAAAAGAGCAGCCTATGACTGCTCTTGAGCATTCAAATTAACACTTTTCACCGATTTTCTGTTGATCCCATTGATCATTCAACAGCAGTTCCAAAGAGTGTTTTTGAATACCATACATTTGTTTCAACGCTACAATCTGTGCCAAGACCTCTGCATCTGGCGCTTCATAATCCTTGCGTTTGGTTGCCAAAATCATTTTGTTTTTACTGGTGTGCTCTAAAGCCACAAATTCAAAGACTTTAGTTTCGTACCCATAAGCTTTGAGCAACAGTGCGCGAATCGTATCGGTCAGCATTTCTGCTTGCTGCCCTGCATGGATCCCAAATTGCAGCATCGGTTTTAAAACTTGTGGGCTTTGCATTTGTGGACGCAATTCTTTATGACAGCAGGGTGCGCACATAATCATTTGTGCGTTTAAACGGATTCCCGTGTGAATTGCGAAATCAGTAGCAACATCACATGCATGTAAAGCGATCATGACATCTAAATGTTCTGGTGCATACGTTCGAACATCACCTTGAAAAAAATCCAACTGTTGATAATTCGAAGCTTTGGCCACATTTTGGCAAAACTCAACCATTTTGAGATTGAGCTCAACACCCGTCACAAACGGCGTTTGCAAGTTTTGATCTAAATAGTCATATAACGCACAAGTCAAATAACCCTTTCCTGAACCGAAATCGACCACTTTCAGTGCTTGCTTTTTTTGCTCAATGTGTCCTAAAGCACCTGCAAAAATTTCTACAAATTTATTAATTTGTTTCCATTTTTTCGCCATGCTGGGAATGATCTGTGCTTTTTGATCAGTGATCCCAAGGTGTTGTAAAAATATTCGATCTTGATCAACATAACGATGTTTAATCCGATCATGTCCTTGCTGAGCCGATTCTGTTTGCTTCGATGTTTGTACCGTTCTGGTGAGTAATGCTTTTTTCTTATTTTTCTTCAGCTGCAGTTCTTCATCATGGGTAAATAAATTGGCTTGTTTGCATGCCAACGATAATTCAGTAATTAAAGCTTTTGCTTCATTTAAAGGATAATTCTTGGTCACATCTTGAGTTTTATAACGATATAGACAACTGAGAACCAATTCATTTTGTAATTGAATGACACGAAACGTTATTTTTTCTAAATCTTTAATATCACCACGATATTGACTCAGAATCAGTCGATCAATTTTTTTCGTTTCAATGGCTTGCTCTACAGCATCCAAAAATTGTTGTTCCTGCGGAAACAAAGAAGCCAGCTGTGACATATATAAAACTCAAATCAATCTAGGAATGTATTTTAAAGCGTCTTACTTTAAAGGTAAAACTTGATTATGATGATTTTGTACTTTTCACGAATTAAACCGCTATGAGCTCAGCAATCCTTCAGAGTTATGATCCTCGTGAGGAACACATCAATGCGATCAGTCATGCTGTCGGTGCAGTTCTTGCTTTGATTGCCACTATTTTCATGCTTGTAAAAGGCAGCGACTTAGCTACAGGTCAATATATCGGTTTATGGGTATATGGCCTGAGTATGATTTTACTGTTTAGCAGTTCAACGCTTTATCACTTTGCCAAAGTTGAGTCTCGACGTCAGTTTTATAAAAAACTCGATCATACTGCTATTTATTATTTAATCGCCGGTACTTATACCCCTTTTCTGTCTATTGCCATTCCTACTGCCAAAGCAGATTATTTATTAATCGCACTTTGGGTAATTGCAGGCATAGGGACATTATTTAAGTTGGTTTTTATTCATCGTTTTCAAAAAGTTTCACTGATTGCTTATTTGGCGATGGGTTGGCTTGCGCTCTTGGTCATGGATGATATGAAACAATTTTTAAGCGCTCAAAGTTTAACCCTTCTCATCATTGGCGGGCTCGCTTATACCATTGGCGCATTGTTTTATGCATTAAAGAATGTAAGATACACACACGCTATCTGGCATATTTTTGTACTGATCGGTGCGGGATCACATTTCTTCGCAATTTATCTTTACGTAATATAGCTCATTTTGTCCACATGCTTTGGCAACCCTGAAACCGTGGCGCAACTTGGGATTTCGTGTTTTTTTAAAGAATTACGCCTTTTTTTAAAAAAATTACGCTTTTAAAACTAATTTCTTTTATTTTTAGTAAGTGTAAGGTCCATCATGGCGTCATTAAATTCAAATACAGCGGTTGCCCAACCTGCTAACTCAAAAACGCGTGTACTGACAGCAAGCCTAGTCGGTACGACGATCGAATTCTTCGATTTTTATATTTATGCAACAGCAGCAGTCATTATTTTCCCTTATTTGTTCTTCGCAGCAAGTAGTGATCCAATGGCAGCAACACTTCAGTCTTTAGCCACATTTGCCATTGCCTTTATCGCGCGCCCGATTGGTGCTGCACTATTTGGACATTTGGGAGATCGTATAGGGCGTAAAGCAACCTTAGTTGCTGCGCTTCTCACCATGGGGATTTCAACAGTGTGTATCGGTCTATTACCGACATACGCTCAAATTGGTATTTTTGCACCTTTATTACTGGCACTCTGTCGTTTAGGTCAAGGCTTAGGTCTAGGCGGTGAATGGAGTGGTGCAGTACTTTTGGCTACAGAAAATGCGCCTGAAGGAAAACGTGCTTGGTATGGTATGTTCCCTCAGTTGGGTGCACCGATTGGTTTCATTCTTGCGACGGGTTCATTCCTTACCCTAGGTGCGTTTATGTCTGAAGCAGACTTTATGCAATGGGGCTGGCGTATTCCATTCATTTCGAGTGCCTTACTGGTGATCGTTGGTCTTTGGATTCGTTTAAAACTACATGAAACGCCTGCATTCCAAAATGTGTTAGACAAACAAAAAGAAGTGAACATTCCTTTCATTCAAGTCTTTCAAAAACATTCTCGCATGCTGGTATTGGGCACGATCGCAGCCATCTGTACGTTTGTAGTGTTCTACTTGACCACCGTCTTTGCGTTGCAGTGGGGTACGACAAAATTAGGCTATAGCCGTGAAGAGTTTCTAAAACTTCAGTTAGTGGCAACCCTCTGTTTCGCAGCATTTATTCCATTGTCTGCGGTCTTTGCAGAGAAATTTGGTCGTCGCGCGACGTCTATTGGTGTATGTGTTGTTTCTGCAATTTTCGGTCTTTTCTTTGCAGACTTACTCGAATCGGGTAATACATTTGTAGTCTTCTTATTCTTGTGTATCGGCTTGGCGATCATGGGTTTAACCTACGGTCCTATCGGCACTGTACTGTCTGAAATTTTCCCGACGTCAGTTCGTTATACTGGTTCTGCATTAACCTTCAACATGGCAGGTATCTTCGGTGCATCGTTCGCGCCTTTAATCGCGACCAAGTTAGCAACTGAATATGGTTTATTTGCAGTGGGTTATTACTTATCAGCTGCATCTATTCTGTCACTGATTGCATTCTTAATGATTCGTGAAACCAAACATGAAGATGTAAACAATCAAATCTAAGTGTTTTTAACATTTGAAAAGCCGGCTCATTCGCCGGCTTTTTAATAGGTCCGCAGTTCAGAATGGCGCGTTTATTCGGACAATCTAATTATTTATTGGATATTTATCATAAATCAAAACAATTATAGGGCAGTTATAAATTGATACATAAAAATGCCTTCTCCATTTGAGAAAATGGTGAGGATGAGGGATTACTGTTTGTAAATTCGTTATAGTTCTCTGACTCATGAAAGAGATCTATTTTATAAGCGATCTATTTTGTTTGGATTCTTTAGATATGTAAAAAGAGGTGCGTGCATTCTTAGAGTGATCTACATAAATACAATCAGCATTTATGCGGCTCAACTCTCATACAACTCTCAAAGATTCGTATTATCAATCCACTTATTAACGCATTAATATTAAGATTCTGACATTAACTCAATTCAATAATATCAATCATCGGCGGAACGCGAAAACGAAAGGGAACGCCGACCATTCCCGTGCCTACAGAGACAAAAACATTGGCATGATCATGCTGATACAATCCACGCTTATGTCCTAAAATCGATACTTTTTTCATCACATAATTGGTCAACCACGGCAGCTCAACCTGTCCACCATGAGTATGACCAGAAAGCATCAGTGGTTTCGTCGGGAGTTGTGGAACCATATCCACAGTATCTGGATTATGCGATAAAATCAGCCAAGGTTTATCTTGTGGAAGTTCTGGCATATAACGCATATCGGCTTTTCCAGCCCATAAATCACCAACACCGATTAAACGAAATTCATCAAATTCAACCATCTTCCCTTCTATATCCATGACATCATTCACTTCAAGAGCGTGTTTAAGCAATTCTTGAATCGGCGGTCCAGGATACTGCTCATCATGATTACCATTCACCGAATACACAGGAACTTTAATCTGTTTTAAAATCGCCAGCTCTTCAACCAATTTATTTTCAGGTTCATAAGTCCAATCCCCTGCAACGACTACAAAATCAACCTCTTGCTGATTAATTTTTTCTACAATCAAGCGTAATTGACGTTCATGACCAGAAAAAAGACCAATGTGCAGATCTGCAATTAATGCCACTTTGATCGATCGTGTAAACGTCTCATTTTCAGCACTTAATTTATACTGAATAGGATTGATCTTAATCAAATGCGGCTCAATAAAACGCGCATAAATTAATAAACTGGACAACAAGAAAATAAATACACTTTGGTGAATGGAGAAATAACCGATCCATCCTGCAAAAATGCTAAAAAAGAACAACGGAATTAAGAGATAAGATAAGTAAAATGCCAATAAATGGATGAAAGCTTTAAAAGGATGTATGGTTTCAGTTCGAGATTGACTCAACCATGCCTGCCATACTCCCCAAACGGCGATTATGGCAAAACTGATATAAAATCCAGTAAGGATGGTGTTGACTGTTGGCATATTCAATCTCTAAGGCGACGAACGATTAAGTTTCTTTATTTATCTTTGCACTGTAGACAATTATACTCTAGCTTAGCGAGTTCACAGAATAGATATGCAAGACATGCACAATACAACGAACCAATTCACTCAATTGGCTCACAGAAAGAAGACATCTCGTAAAGCAGTCTTCATTTTAAGTTCATCTTTGATCTTAGGTTTATCTGCATGTTCGACCCTACCTAAACAAGTCCCTGTAACTCCACAATACGCCTATGATATAGATACGGATCAGACCACTTTAGCAAAAATTGTGGCACCACTCAAAATTCAATATCCAGAATTAACGGGTTACCATATTTTATTTGACCCTCTTGAAGCGATTGCTGCTCGAATTCAACTGATTGAAAAGGCCGAAAAAACCTTAGATCTACAATACTATATTTGGGATAACGACAAAATTGGTGCGCTGGCACTGTATAAGATTATTCAAGCAGCGGATCGTGGCGTAAAAGTTCGACTGTTAATGGATGATAACAATGCAGCAGCCATGGAAAGTATCTATTTGGCTTTAGACCAACATCAAAACATTGATGTCAAACTATTCAATCCATACAAATTTAGACGCTTTAGACCTGTAGATATGGTCTTAGATTTAAAACGCATTAATCGTCGCATGCACAATAAAACGTTTACATCAGACAATCAAATGACCCTGATTGGTGGACGTAATATGAGCAATCAATATTATAATGTCAGTGATAATTATCAGTTTTCAGATGTGGATGTGATGCTCGTCGGTCAAGCCGTTGATGATATTACGCACTCCTTTGACGAGTACTGGAACCATAGCTTTGCATATCCTGTTAAAAACATCGTCAATCATCAGCAATACACGCTACGTTATCATGACTTAAAACGGCAGCTGGAAGATCATTATCAAGAAATCACCGTACAAAATTATTTAGATCTGAGTAATCGTACACATGATTTTGACCGTTGGTTAAAAAATGACATTCAACTGGACTGGGTCAAAGCGGAAGTCATCAAAGACTCACCAGAGAAAATTAATGCCAAAGCAAAGAAAGAACAACACCTTAATTTCCAGATGGTTGAACGTTTAGAAAAACCTGAATCAAGTGTTGATATTATTTCTGCGTATTTTGTCCCTGAGAAGTTGGGTGAAGAACGATTAAGTGCGTTGGCACAATCAGGCGTAGAAGTCCGTGTATTAACCAACTCTTTCAAAGCCAATGATGTCGCGCTTGTGCATGCATTCTATGCAAAATATCGTAAAGACTTACTCAAAAATGGCGTACAGCTGTATGAGTTCTTACCTGCACTGCCTGAAGAGTTCCAAAATAAAAATAATATTAAAATTTCCAAGGAATCTAAAGTCAGCATAAAAGGACTGAGCCGTTCAAGTTTACATGCCAAAATGATGGCCTTAGACGATAAACAAGTGTTTATTGGTTCTTTTAATTTCGATCCGCGCTCTGCCAATCTCAACACTGAAATTGGGGTCATTCTCAATAGCAAACCTTTGGCCAATGCTGTACATCGAACCATGGATGAGAATCTCAAAAAATATGCTTATAAGTTGGTGCTTGATTCCAAAAATAATATTAACTGGAAACAAGCCACACCCAATGGCATACGAGTACTAACCAAAGAGCCTAAAATGAAATGGTGGCAACGTGTTGGTGTCAAAATGATCTCTTGGTTGCCCATTGAAGGATTTATGTAAGTCATAAAACTTCAATTGATACAAGAAATGGACATTAGGTTTTTAACAGTGCATTTTGATGCAACTCAGCCAAACCTTCTCGCATCATGGTCTGAACGTGTTTAGTCAAACTTTCAACAGTATGCCCTGTGGTTTCAATCGCAGGTAATGCTTGTAAATGCGCGACGACTTTAGGCATTTCCAACACGGCTTTCACATGATCAGCGAAACTAATATTTCCAATATAGGGTGCGACTGTATCGAGTTGCCCCTGTTTATTAACATAGCAAATCAAGCACACTTGAACAGGTTTATTTGCTTCGATTGCAGCAGATAGAATTCGGCCATGAACTTTTTTGACGGTAGAACCATCTGTCGTGGTCGCTTCAGGAAAAAACAATACAGGAATATTTTGTTTGAGGAATGAGGTGATTTGTTCTGTAATTCGAATCGAGTCACCTGAACCACGTTTGATGAACAGCGTCCCCCCACCTTTGGCTAATTTTCCCAATACAGGCCAATGTTCAATTTCGGCTTTAGCCAAGAAAAAAACGCGAGCGCCCGATCCGAGAACAGGAATATCTAACCAAGAAATGTGATTACTTACCCAGAGTGCAGGATGGCGAGGAATTTCACCATGCACTTTTACATCCATATTAAACACTAAACATAGACGACGGCAAAAATGCTGAACATAACGAGTATTTTCGGGGTTATTCGGATGCTTATGCATTTGATGTCTAAAAATCAAGTAAAAGCCTTCACTGACTGCCGCTGTACCAGAGACTATTTTTTGAGTATAGAGCAGCGTTTTTGAAAAAATATTGAGTTTTTTAGGCATCGTTTGAATCATAGAGTAATCACTAGGTAAAAGTTTTACAGCTTTTTCATTCTTTATTTGAGAATATTCTATACGTTTCCTAATCAACATGCATTGATTTAAAAAACCGACTATGAACATTAAAAGATTCAATTTCAATCTAATTAATAAATCAAATATGATAATTAAATCGAATAAACTAATGGTTAAAATAAATGCAAAACAATGAATATTTAGATCAATTAGATCAATCTGTCGAAAATTCGTATAGCAGCGCTCTGATCTATGTCTTTGCTTCTGTTCTGGCTTTAGGTGTAAGCATGTATCTTTATGCGCAATTATTTCAAAGTTTAATGCTCTAACATTATCAAAAACCATCAAACATCATCTAATTTACTTTCAATGCCTCTTTTACTCTAAAATGAAGTTTTATAGTGGAGTTTGGCCTGAATGGAAGATTTTGAGCAACGTCAAGGAAGTGAGCGCGCAGTTTTAGTCAGTGTTTCAGTCAATATACTAGACGATCTTGATCAAGAAGAATTTCGATTATTGGCAAAATCTGCAGGTGCTGAAATTCTTGAACATGTTCAAGCTCAACGCGTTAAGCCAGACCCTAAATATTTTATTGGTTCTGGGAAAGCGGAAGAAATTGCTGAACTGGTCAAAGCCAACGAAGCCGATATTGTCATTTTCGATCATTCATTAACCCCGTCTCAAGAGCGTAATTTAGAGCGTGTTATTCAGTGTCGTGTGATTGATCGTACTCGTTTAATTTTAGATATTTTTGCTCAACGTGCTCGTACTCACGAAGGTAAATTACAGGTTGAACTTGCACAGCTTGATCATCTTTCTTCACGCCTGGTAGGCGGTAGAATGGGCTTTGATGGGCAAAAAGGCGGGATCGGATTACGTGGTCCTGGTGAAACGCAACTTGAAACCGATCGTCGATTACTACGTTTACGTATCAGTCAATTGAAAGAAAAATTAGAAAAAGTTCGATTAACGCGTATGCAAGGACGTGCTGCACGTCAAAAAGCAGCAATTCCAACAGTTTCACTGGTTGGCTATACCAATGCGGGTAAATCCACCTTATTTAACATTTTAGCTGAAAGTGATGTGTACGCAGCTGACCAACTGTTTGCAACTCTTGACCCGACCTTACGTCGTTTAGATTGGGATGGAATTGGCGCTCTGGTACTTGCAGACACCGTAGGATTTGTCAGAAATCTAGCCCATGCATTGGTTGATTCCTTTAAGGCGACTTTAGAGGAAACATTAGAAGCAAATTTACTCTTGCATGTCATTGATTCAAGCAGTCCAGAAATTCAAGAGCAAATTGAAGCAGTCGAAAAAGTTCTGAAGGAAATTGGTACAGATGTACCTATTCTTCGGGTTTATAATAAAATTGATCGTTCTGGTGAAGAGCCAAAAATCATTTACGCTAAGCCCCATTTACCTGATCGTGTCTATGTTTCAGCACATTCAAGCCAAGGTTTAAACTTACTTAAACAAGCTGTTCAAGAATGTCTTATGGGGCAGATCCAAAGTTTTGATGTCGTACTGAAACCCGCTTATGGAAAAATCCGGACACAACTATATGAGCTGAATGTGATTCAAGCTGAAAGTTATGACGACGAAGGAAATCTGAATTTACGAGTCAATATGGCACCTCATAAATTAGAGCAATTGATTAAGCAAGCGCATTTACCCATTGATGAAATTCTTGGAAAAAAAGCGGAGCAATTCAAAAGGCTGTTAGAAGAATTTGAATTGAGAGACTAAATACGTTAAAACGTGATAAGTACAATTAAAAGTTTAAAAACTATGCAATGGATTAAAACAATTGATTGGCCAGCATGGATTGGCGTTCTCATACTGGTGATCGGATTTCGGGAAGCTTCAGTTTGGTCTATGACTCAGCTGAATCGCCCCGAATTGGGTAATTTGGTCGGCTTACTTAGCCTGCTTGCCGTGCTTTTTATTTGGCGTCATTTTAAAAGTTTACCCACGCGTCTTGTCGATGTTAACAATAAAGTCATGAAAGAAAGTGCGTTTGCATTTCTACCGATTAGCGCAGGTTCATTGGTGATGCTTGTGCATATGGGAAAGGAGATTCCGCTTTTTCTGGTCGTCCTCACCCTCAGTACGCTAATTCCTTTATGGATTTACGCCAAAATGGCTAAACGCTGGTTATAGGGAGAACATCATGCTCACAGTATTTTATGGTTTTGTGTTGACCCTGATTGCTTATTTAGTTGCCAAACCTTTTAATAAAAAGATCCCTCAAATTCCAGCTCTTGTTTTTGCAATGTTCTTTGTCATCGGATTCTTAGTGCTGTTCGGTATTCCCTACGAGTCCTATATGTCAGAGGTTAATCCCCTGTTTAATCATTTATTGGGTTACGTCACTGTTGCACTTGCAATTCCTTTAGCAGCAATGAGATATGATGATTTACCGTTAAAAGGAATCGTCGGAATTTTGATTTTTGCCAGTATAAGCGCTGTTGCCCTGCCGATGAGTTTGGCTTATTTGCTGCATATGACTGATTCCACCATTCTGGCATTTGCGACTCGTGCTGTAACAACACCGATTGCCATCAATATCGCAACCTTACTCGATGCACCAATCAGTTTGGCTATTCTTATTGTGATTCTTTCAGGTGTGATTGGTGCTGCATTTTCACCACTTATTTTGCGTCATATAAATGATGAACGTGCGTCGGGCTTGGCACTAGGTCTAGCTGCACATGCTATTGGAACAGCACAAGCATGGCAACGTGGCAGTATCGCTGGTCGCTATGCCGCTTTTGGAATGGCGGTGAATGCGGTATTTACGGCGATTTGGTTGCCGAGTTTTATTTTATTTTTAAATAAGCTCTGACTTCTTTTGAATGCATCTTGCTTGTTATATAAAACTTTTGCATTAAATTTTTTAAACCTTAATTTTTTAAACTTTTGCATAGAATTTTTCACAAATCCATCATCTTTCAATGAAAAAAGCCACCTCAAAAGGTGGCCTTTTTATTCTTCAATCCGTTTTACATCACTGGATTATCCACTGAAAACATTTGTTTATCTTCTAAACGATATGCCATCAGTTGATTGCCCCAAACACAGCCGCCATCAACGTTCTGAATATTTGCTGAAACAGTTCGTCCTTGTAAAGCAGCCCAATGTCCAAAAATCAATTGATGGGTTTCAGCCGCCTGAGATGGGTACTCAAACCACGGTAGAAAACCTTCAGGCATTGGATCATCTAAAGCATCTTTAAAGCTAAACTCAAGACGACCTTCAGCATCGGTTAAACGCATACGGGTGAGATAATTTACGATACAACGTAAACGCGCATGACCTGTTAAATCATCTGACCATAAGGTCGGTTCTTTACCGTACATCTCTTTCAGGAACTCGTCCACAACACTAAAGTCGTCATGCGCAATGATATTTTCAACTTCATTCGCGAATTGTGCTGTTTGTTCTGCAGTCCAATTCAGAGGAATACCTGCGTGGGTTAAAATCGTCTGTTCATTGGGAAATAAACATAAAGGCTGCTTACGTAACCAGTCAATTAAATCATCTGAATCAATCGCATCAATCACATCACGCGTATTGTCCTTATCTTTAATTTCTTTGAGACCTCGCGCTCCAGCGAGTAAGGTCAAATCATGATTACCCAATACTGTTGCAGCCACGCCTTGATCAACCAGCTTTTTCACGAACCTTAATGCGCCAATCGAGTTTTCCCCACGTGCAACCAAATCCCCTGAAAACCAAATAAAATCTTGATCTGGATCAAATTTAATTTCTTTCAACAAGGCTTTCAGTGCTTCAAAACAACCTTGAATATCACCAATCACATAGTTATAACGGATTTGATCTTGCGCCATTTAAGCCACCACGTTATCTGACAATGCAACAAATTGAGCGAGTGTTAAAGTTTCAGGACGTGCCATTGGGTCTACGCCAGCCTTCTCAAAACCATCCTCAGCAAGCATACCTTTTAAACTATTACGTAGCGTTTTACGACGCTGGGTAAAAACATGCGACACCAAACGAGCGAGCGCTTTCTCATTTTTTGCAATAATCGGTTTAGTCGCATAAGGCTCTAAACGAAACACTGCAGATGTTACTTTAGGTGGCGGATTAAATGAACCCGGTGGTACTTCAAATAAATAAGTCGGCTTACAGTAATATTGAATCATTACCGACAAACGACCATATTCTTTGGTGCTAGGTTCAGCGGTAATACGGTCAACCACTTCTTTTTGTAGCATGAAGTGCATGTCTTTGACTTTGCCGCCAAATTCCAAGAGATGGAATAACAATGGCGTAGAGATGTTGTAGGGTAAGTTACCTACAACACGCAAAGGACGATCTTCTTTAAATAATGTGCTGTAATCAAATTTCAGCGCATCGGCTTCAATAATCGTTAAACGCTCAGGATGTGGAACACGCCCGGGCAAACCAGCAGCCAAATCACGGTCAAGTTCGATTACCGTCAGCGCATCACATTCGCCAATGAGTGGTGAAGTTAACGCTGCTAAACCAGGACCAATTTCGACAATATTCTGCCCCGGACGTGGATTAACAGAGCGGACAATTTTAGAAATCACACGTTGGTCATGCAAAAAGTTTTGACCAAATCGTTTACGAGCCTGGTGCCCTTCTTGTTTTGGGTTTAAGGCATTAATTTGATACATAAAACATTTCCAACGTGAGTAAATAAGGAATTAGTGACGTGCAAGATCAAGCGCTAAGTCTACAGCAACATGCAAGCTCGAACTTTTTGCAAGTCCCGAACCCGCTAGGGAGAGTGCCGTACCATGATCTACAGATGTGCGAATAAAAGGTAAGCCCAAAGTAATATTGATGGCTTCACCAAATCCTTGAGATTTTAACACAGGTAAACCTTGATCGTGATACATCGCAAGCACAGCATCCGCATCTTTTAAATTTTCTGGTGTAAATAGCGTATCTGCAGGCAGACTTAAACTCATCTGAATCCCCTGTGCACGATAGCTTTCAAGTACAGGATTAATCACTTCAATTTCTTCACGACCTAAATATCCGTCTTCGCCCGCATGTGGATTTAATCCACACACCAAAATACGAGGATGATCAATTTTAAATTTGGTCTTTAAATCATGAATTAAAATATCGATCACTTGATGTAAGCGCTGTTTCGTAATGGCATCTGGCACATCACGTAAAGGTAAATGTGTCGTGGCAAGTGCGACACGTAAGGACTTAGTCGCCAGCATCATGACAACACGATCGACGCCTGCAAACTCTTGGTAATATTCTGTATGACCACTAAAATGAATACCCGCTTCATTGATTACCGATTTTTGAACTGGTGCTGTTGCCACACCGACACTGAGTCCAGATAACGCATAATCTGCGGAACGACGAAGTTGTTCTAATACATAAGTTGCATTATGTGCATTGAGTTGACCACTGACGACATGTTCGGCAAGTGGCACATGCTCTACATAAAGCTCACCTTGAGCTGATGCATGGGTTTGTCCCACAAAGTCAGTGAAGACAATCTTTTGATTTAAAATCTCAGCACGTTGTTGTAACAATGTTTTATCAATTAAAACAACAACAGGACGTTCATCCAATCGTTCAGCCAAACTCAAACAAACATCAGGACCAATCCCAGCAGGTTCACCACTGGTTACATATAAAGGCAACATTACAAACACATCCTAACCCGCTGATGAATCATTATAAAATGTCTTGAGCAAAACTTCAGTGTTAACTTGATAAAAGATCATTTTTATCTTGATGATTAAAACTGATTTACATGTCAGTATCTTTCGGCAATTCAGCGAAATCGAGTCGAATTTACAGATCTTGTTCAATCTAAAAGACGTTAAAGTCTAAATAGCCTATCCGTTATTTAAAATCAGTTATTTAAAATCATTTATTAAAAAGTGAAATTGAAGATCAACATATTGACTAACAAAATATCATGAGAATAAATTGATTCCATAAGGCATTTTCATACTCACAACAATGATTCCCTCATCCGAGTCCTCTTAAACAAGGAGATAGAATTTTTAAAAATTAATTTATGAGCACTCAATCATATTTTTTGATTCTTAAATTCTTAAATGAAGTGCAACAGAGATTAAATAAAATACTTTTCAAATAATAATGCCACTATTGGTTTTGATCAATTCGTGTGTTTAAAAATCAGTATTTATAGGTGAATACCATTATTTCAGATTAAAAAGTATCATCATATTGTGTACAAACACACTTTAAAATCTGCTCACTAAATCTGTTAAGTGGCTATTTATAATCAACTTAATGAATTGGATTTCAACTCACCAACCTGTTCTTTAATCTTTTGAATTAAAATGGATAAATACTATCCAGATCCATTTTTTCTCTATATAATGTAGCCCTTGAAATTTATATATTTCGATTGTGAATCTATCGCTTTTCAGATAGAATTCGCTCTCCTTTTTGTTTGGACAGACTCCACCGTCCAAACCAACTATAATAGGTAGTGGTTAATGAAAACTCTCAGCGCTAAGCCTGCTGAAGTTCAACACGACTGGTATGTTGTTGATGCTTCTGGCAAAACTTTAGGTCGCCTTGCGACTGAAATCGCTCGTCGTTTACGCGGTAAGCATAAAACGTCTTATACTCCTCACGTTGATACAGGCGATTACATCGTTGTTATTAATGCTGAAGAAATTACCGTTACTGGTAAGAAAGCGCAAGATAAGAAATACTATCGCCACACTGGCTTCCCTGGTGGTATCCGTGAGACTAACTTCGAGAAGTTAATTGCTCATAAACCTGAAACAGTTTTAGAAAAAGCTGTTAAAGGTATGCTACCAAAAGGTCCTCTTGGTTATGCAATGATCAAGAAAATGAAAGTGTATGCAGGTACTGAGCATCCACACGCTGCTCAACAGCCACAAGTTTTGGACATCTAAGGGATAACAGCACATGGCTACTAATTATGGTACAGGTCGCCGTAAGACCGCAACTGCACGTGTTTTCTTGTCAGCTGGTACAGGTAAACTTGTTATTAACAACCGTACAATAGAGCAATATTTCGGTCGCGAAACTGCTCGTATGGTTGTTCGTCAACCTTTAGAACTTCTTGAAGTTTCTGAAAAGTTTGACCTTTACATCACTGTATCTGGTGGTGGTATCGGTGGTCAAGCTGGCGCTATCCGTCACGGTATTACTCGTGCATTGATCGCTTCTGACGAAACATTAAAGCCTGCTCTTCGTCAAGCTGGTTTCGTTACTCGTGATGCTCGTGAAGTTGAACGTAAGAAACTTGGTTTACGTAAAGCACGTAAACGTCCTCAGTTCTCTAAACGTTAATTCGTTTACGAACTCGGACAAAAAACCTCGGCTTTTGCCGAGGTTTTTTTATGTCTGAATACAAGTTGAAATCGCTACTCAGCAACTAGGACTATGAACTTAAGTGATAGCGATGATTTTTACTTATTAAGTTTATTTTGCTTATAACATAAAAACTGATCAATTTATTTTATGATTTTATACATATAAAGCTTTAGCAATAGAGCCGATTTGAATGCGTTAAAAGATTCAAAACAATAATAAAAAATACTCCTGACAAGTAAAATTCGCTCTGAATCTCATGTTCTTAGATAAATTAAATCGATTGCATATGTTTGAACGGATTATTCTTAATACTAAGATGATTAGCAGGGAAATATTTTAAAAAAACGCTTTAGGTATAGATTCTGGTTTATCTATACACATTGCTATTGGAAACGTATAAATCTTGAGTTTAGCTGTGCTTCATCATTCTGATGATAGGCTTTTGAATGATCACATCTCTAGAAATAGATATAAAACTTATTTCACTGTTATATCTCGATATCTATAGATCTTTAAAATAAGCCGAAAAATAATCATTGAGTGGCCATAAATTAATAGGTAAAAATTCCTGCTCCACTTGGGAGAGATTTAGGATGAGGAAACACTCATGATCAGTGTGTTGTATGAATAATGACTTTTGAAAGAAGTCTTATGAAACAATATAAAAAATAATCTATGAAATATCTGAGCCATCAATTTAATTTTTTTAAGAAAGCGACCATTAAGGCATCGTGATGATTGATTATTTTATTGTATAGACACATACCTCTCACATTAAGAAAAGCACGACTCGTTTGCAATTTTACTGCACTTTAAATTTATCGTTATCTACACACTGAAGCCCAGCAATTTCATTAAAATCATCCGCTCAATTTTTATTTTCATTTGAGTCATCATTTATTCGTTTTAATCATGCTGAATAGTAGATGATCTAAAAGTATCCGTGATTTTGTTGCCTATTTTTAGTATCCTATCTAATTCACTTTGCTTAGTTTGTATATATGTCTATTGAGAACGCTCCGCTTCAAGGAATTACACTTTATAGCCATACAGATGACTTCCGCTCTCATTGGATTCGCTTTCTTCTTGCAGAAAAACAAATCAAACATCATCTTATTTTGGTCGAGGAGCACGATGAGGATATTGCCAGCCTCAATCCTTATAATCGCTTACCGATGATGATTGAAAATGAACTCAAGCTTTTCAATACCGCTATTATTTCTGAGTATTTAGATGATCGATATCGTCAAAATAAACTTTATGCAGATGCACCCGCACCACGTGCAGAACAGCGTCAGTACATTTGGCGTTTTGAGCAAGATTGGTTGAACCTTGCCGATATTATTTTGCGTCATCCTGATACGCTCAATAAACCAGATCTATTAAAAGCACAAAAAAAATTACGCGATACTTTAATTTCACTTACGCCATTATTCCAGCATTATCCGTATTTTATGTCCGAGCAATTTACAATTTTAGATTGCATGTTAGCGCCAATTTTTATACGGTTAAATGCAATGGGCATTGAATTGCCTAAACAGCAATGCCGTCCAATTCATCTCTATTGCCAAAGAATTTTTAGTCGTCCTGCATTTATCAAGTCGATGACTGTTCAAGAAAAAAGTCGCTTTAGCAACGTTTTAGCCAATCAATAGTTCGTTTTTAAAAGAGTTATTTACAATGTCTGATCAAGAATTAAATTTAACCCCGACACGTCCCTATTTAGCACGTGGAATTTACGAATGGATCTGTGATAACAATCTAACGCCATATTTGTTGGTCGATGCCACAAAACCGTACACAGATGTTCCTACTCAGTTTATTCAAGATGGTCAAATTGTACTGAATATCGTGCCGCATGCAGTGCATAAGCTCAATATGAGCAATGATGCCATTACCTTTTCTGCACGTTTTGGTGGTGCTTCTAAAGATATCTATGTTCCTATGGCTGCAATTTTGGGTATATATGCAAAAGAGAATGGTCAGGGCTTATTTTTTGACCCAGATGAATATGCAAATGCACAAACAGAGCAAAATGCTTTAGAATCAAATAAGCCAGAAGTATTAGAAACAGAAACACCTAAGAAAAAACCAAGTTTAAGAATTTTAGATTAAATACAGTAGGAGAAATGGATGGCTTTTGATTTAGTACAATATTTTGCTGAGCAGATCAAGATTCAAAAGCCTCAGCTTCTTCGCCATTACCCCTCTGAAGAGCGTTGTGAGCATTTAAATGAAATCAATACCTTAAGTTTAGGTAAATTGATTAGTTTATGGCGTCAAGATGAAGATAAAATTTATCAAGAAATTCATTCTCAAGATCAACTTTATATTCAAGATCTTGCTAGACACCTGACCACGTCAAAACATAATCAGTCGACACTCACAAAAGCTGAACTTGAAGCAACCACCAGTGAAATTCTCACATTGCAGATCAATGAGCTCAAACAGCTTGATGTTACAGGTCAATATAAAGCGCATGGCATGCGTGAGTTGCTACTTGGACAGATTGAGCATCTATCTGGCAATGCTAAAGATTGGGTTTGGTCAACAAACGAGCTAACTGAGTTGATTGGCTCTCAACCTGTCGAGCAAGAAGAGCTATCATTAGACCAAACGATGAAGGAATTTAATCACATGGTCAACAATCAACACGCAGATACTCATGAAGTGGCTGAACCTGTCGCTCTTCCTGTTCCAACATGGTCAAAGCTTGTAGAACCTGCTGTTGCAGTTTTTTTCCTTGCACTGTTGTATTGCGCCTTACAAAGTGTATTTGCTTAATTTTGCTAAATCCAAAAAAAAGCGACCTCATGGTCGCTTTTTTTTATCTTGTTCGTTCCTTATATATTTAAAATCGTATTTAAAGATCAACATTCAATAAAATTTGACGTTTTTTTACTTGTTGTCCAACCTGACCTACAATTTCACCGACAACTCCATCTACATCAGATTTAATCTGCTGCTGAATCTTCATTGCCTCTAAAATAAGTAAAGTCTGTCCTTTGCTGACTGTATCACCCACATTCACGACCACATTGATAATAGATCCATCCATCGGCGCACGAATTTTACCATCACCCATTACTTCCGCAGTTTCAGGTGGTAAGTAAGTAATATTTTCAACACTCACATTACCGTTGGCTGTGTCTAAATACACTTGATCATCCACAAGTACATAACTGACTTTACGGCGCACACCGTTGATCATATATATCAGCTGTTCAGTATTTTGTTCAACAATATCGATCGTTTGGCTTTCACCACAAATTTCAACGGTAACTTTTAATGCATCCCGTTTCACAATCAATTCCAGTTTTTGATCATCGTAGCGAAGTTTAAGTGGTAAGGATAATGCAATTCCTGTGTTCCAACTACTTTGCATGGATGCACTCGAAAACAGTGCGGCTATGATGGCCAAACTTTCAAGCGTTAGGCTTTGTTTATTTAAACTGACATCATTTTGGAAGTGTTCTTGAATAAATGCAGTATTGGTATCCCCTGCTACAACCACAGGATGACGTAGTAAATTCACTAAGAACTCTTTATTACTATTCACACCTAATAGCACACTCTCTTCAACAGCCGCCGCTAAAATACGAATCGCATCATTACGGTTTTCACCATAGGCAATCACTTTTGCAACCATAGGATCATAAAAAGGACTGATTTCGCCTTGGGCTAACATGCCATGGTCAATACGGACATTGGCAGACTCAACAGGTTTCCAACGTAAAATTTTTCCAGTTTGTGGTAAAAAATCTAGGCGTGGATCTTCTGCATATAATCGGACCTCAATCGCATGTCCTTTCAGCGTCAACTCGGATTGTTGTAATGGCAACTTCTCACCATTGGCAACTCTCAATTGCCACTCTACCAAATCAAGCCCAGTAATCATTTCTGTGACTGGATGCTCTACTTGAAGTCGAGTATTCATCTCTAAGAAGTAAAATTCACCCGATGCATCAAGTAAAAATTCAACCGTTCCTGCTCCAACGTAATCACATGATTTAGCAGCCGCAACAGCTGCCTCACCCATACGTTGACGCAAATCTGGTGTCATCACTGGGCATGGCGCTTCTTCCACAACTTTTTGATGTCGTCGCTGAATCGAACAATCGCGTTCGAATAGATAGACATAATTGCCATGCGTATCACCGAAAACCTGTATCTCGACATGACGAGGTGCAATCACTGCTTTTTCTATAATCAACTCCCCCGATCCAAAAGCATTTTCAGCTTCAGAACGGGCTGTATTGAGTGCTTCTAGCAATTCAGACTCTTGATGAACCAAACGCATTCCACGTCCGCCACCGCCTGCAGATGCTTTGACCATCAAAGGGAAGCCAACTTTACGTGCTTGCTCAGCAAGGAAATGAATATCTTGATTATCACCTTCATAACCAGGGACACAAGGTACACCCGCTTGAATCATGGCAATTTTAGATAGACGTTTACTGCCCATCAGCTCAATCGCATGTGCCGTCGGGCCGATAAAAGTAATGCCATTTTCAATACACGCTTGTGCAAAATCCGTATTTTCTGACAAGAAGCCATAGCCTGGATGCACGGCATTTGCACCCGTCTTTTTACAGGCTTCAATAATATTGGAAATCGATAAATAGGATTCAGATACTTTTGAAGCGCCGATATATACCGCTTCATCTGCCACTTGAACATGACGGGCATGTTGGTCTGCATCTGAATATACTGCAACTGTTTTGTACCCCATTGCTTTTGCAGTTTGCATTACCCGCACAGCAATTTCACCACGATTTGCCACTAAAACTTTAGAAAACGCCATATCATCACCACTATTCTTATCTGACCGCCTTTATTCAAGGAGGTGATCTCATTCTTTATATTGGGTTAGGCAATAGAGTCCAGCCTCTATTCATCTGCCCAAGTCGGTTTTCTTTTTTGGATAAAGGCCATGGTTCCTTCCATACCTTCCGCACTATTGACTGCATCTGCGAATTGAACCGCGGCATCATCCAATAACGTCGTTAAGGCTTCTTGAGTTGATGCACGATGTAACAAAGCTTTGGTTGCCCGTGATGCCAGTGGTGCAGTGCGTTTAATTTGCTCAAGTGTGGTTTCAATCATTTGTTCAAGCGCCATGCTCGTATCCGCAACTTCATGTACAACACCGAATTGCAGGGCTTTGTCACCACTGAAACGACCACCTAGAAGTGCAAGACGACGTGCTTGGGTTAAACCGACACGCTTCACCACAAAAGGTGCAATTTGAGCGGGTAAAATTCCAAGCCCTGTTTCAGGCAAACCAAATTGAGCATCTGCAAGACTGATGGCAATATCAGAAACACAAGCCAATCCAAAACCACCGCCCAGAACTGCCCCTTCTAAAATCGCCACCACTGTTTGTGGCGCTTGATCAACCATTTCAATCATGGCACCAAATTGACGATTAAAGTCGATGTAAGGCTTGTTATTGCCCACATTCATGGCTTCCGCACGAATGCCAGCCATATCTTTAATATCCCCGCCTGCGCAAAAATGACGACCATGACCGCGGAAAACAACCGCACGAACTGAGTGATCATCTGCAATTGCTTTAAAGACATTCATAATCGATTTGACCATCTTTAAGCTCATGGCATTACGACTGTCTGGTCGGTTCAACCAAATTTTCAAAATTGAGCCGTGTTGCTCTAACTGGATACTGTCATCTTCCAAGATGCTATTGAGTGGATGTGAATAAGACATAATCGATCTCCTTATTTACGTTTACCCGGTAGGGTATCCATGAGTTTGCAAATAATGCCCAGCATGATCTCATCTGCACCGCCACCGATTGACACCAAACGACCATCACGGAAGAATTGTGCCGCAGGGTTGTCGGCCATAAAGCCATTTCCACCCCAGAATTGTAGACAGCTATCTGCGACTTCACGCGTTAAGCGACCTGCTTTGAGTTTCGCCATAGATGCGATTTGTGTGACATCTTCGCCTTGAATATGTAAGTCACATGCACGGTAATTCAATGCTTTAAGCGCTTCTACTTCAGTCATCAGCTCTGCAAAACGGAAATGAATATATTGATTATTGATCAGAGGTTGGCCAAACGTGGTGCGCTCTCTCGTATATTGAATCGTCTTTTCAATACAATTCAACATTCCGCCCATGGCATTTGCGGCACCCCACATCCGCTCCTCTTGGAATTGCAGCATCTGCATCATAAAGCCCATGCCTTCAGTACCCACCAAGTTACGTTGTGGCACTCGAACATTATCAAAGAACACTTGTGCAGTCGTACTTGAGCGCATTCCCAGTTTATCTAAAGGTTCAGAAAAACTAATGCCTGGTGTTTTTGCTGGAACAATAATCATCGATTTATTAAAGTGCGGCTTACCATCAGATGTATTTGCCAATAAACAAAAGAAATCAGCTTGGAGTGAATTGGTGATCCACATTTTATGACCATTGATGATGTAGTCATCACCATCTTTTACTGCCGTGGTTTTGAGTGCTGCAACGTCAGAACCCGCTTGAACTTCAGAAACTGCGATCGAAGCAACATATTCACCCGTGATCGCAGGGGTTAAAAATTCATCACGAAGTTCTTTACTACCAAAGCGTGCAATCGCTGGTGTTGCCATATCCGTTTGCACACCCATTGCCAGTGGTACACCACCACAGTTAATCCGACCAAGTTCTTCAGCAACAACTAAATTGTATGAATAATCTAAACCAAGTCCCCCATTTTCTTCAGGCTTACAAATTCCAAGTAGGCCTAAGTCACCCATTTTTTTGAAGACTTCATGAATCGGGAACTGACCAGCAACTTCCCATTCAGCTGTAAATGGATTGATTTCAGTTTCGATAAATTGACGTGTTGTACGACGTAGTGCTTCATGCTCTGCTGTAAATTTCATTTTTCATTCCCTAAATTTTAATTTTGCTTGTCTGTTAAATTCGTATTTCCGCCTAACCTATCTTGAATAAAGAGAGGAGCTTCTCAGCATTTTCTGACCTTTTAGAAGCGTATTAGGAATGGTTCATCTTAAAAACGTGAAACACCAAATCGCGTTGAATTCAAGTCACGATTTTCCGACTCATAAATCGTTTCTAGCAAAAAGATCAGTACTTTACGTGTATCCCGCGGATCAATAATACCGTCATCATGCAACATGGCTGTATTGAACAAAGCCGTCGATTGAGATTCCAATTTCACTGCCGTACTTTGTTCTAAGAAATCCAACATTTGTTCATTGGGTTCCATCCCTGATGCGCGTTGTTTACTTTCCGCAACGATACGAAGCACCTTACCTGCTTGTGCTGAACCCATCACGGCAACATGTGAATTTGGCCATGCAAAAATAAAGTCTGGACCCAGTGGACGACCACACATGGCATAGTTACCTGCACCATATGAACCATGCGCAATAATTGAAATTTTCGGCACAGTACAGTTGGCAACGGCTTGAATCAGTTTTGATCCGTGCTTGATAATGCCATTTTGCTCTGCATCCGTTCCCACCATAAAGCCTGTGGTGTTATGTAAGAATAAAAGAGGACGACGTGTTTGTTCACAAAGATGAATAAACTGCGCGGCTTTGGCTGCACCTTGAGGGGTAATAGGACCATTATTGGTAATGATACCGATATGAAGACCACCAATTTTTGACCAACCACACACTGTATGCGCGTCATATTCAGACTTAAACTCAAAGAAATCAGAATCATCGACTAAGCGTGCGATAATTTCTTTCATATCTAAAGGTTGTTTTGGATCTGCTGGAATAATGCCCAACAACTCCTCAGCGTCATAACGTGGTTCTTTATAATCCACATTTAATTTTTTCGTTTGTTCCTTCCAATTTAAATGTCCACAAATTTCACGCGCAATACGAATACCATCCGCATCATTTTCTGCCAAAAATTCTGCTGTACCTGCCACTTGTGCATGCATTTCTGCACCACCTAACTCTTCAGCAGTCGCGACTTCACCTGTAGCAGCAAGCAATAGTGGTGGTCCTGCAAGTAGCATTTCTGTTTGCTTACGTACTGTAATCACATAATCAGATAAACCCGGCTGATAAGCACCACCTGCGGTTGCGTTACCATGTACCACTGAAATTTGAGGAATACCTTGTGCAGACATTCGCGCCTGATTGGCAAATGTCGTTCCGCCTGCAGTAAATACTTCGGCAGCATAGTTTAGATTCGCACCCCCACTTTCTGCCAAAGTCACGATAGGCAATTTTTGTTTCATGGCGATCTGTTGTAAGCGCAAGGTTTTATGCACACCCATAGGTGCCATCGTGCCGCCTTTGATGGCACTATTACTGGCGGTCACTAAACTACGCACACCATTAATAAAACCAATTCCAGCAATAATTCCACCACCAGCATCCGAACCATCTTTATCATCATGCATGTTGTAGCCCACCAGACCACACAACTCTACAAATGGAGAGTCTGCATCGAGTAACAAGCGGACGCGCTCATAGGGTAAAATTTTCCCTTTTTTTTCAAATTTGGCTTTGGCCGCATAAGACTTATCAACACCTTTTTGTTGAACTGCACGTACTTCTTCTAGCTGTGCCAGTAAAGATGCTTTATTGGTTTCAAATATTTCACTGCCTACGGCAACTTCAGATTGGAGTATCGGCATGACTTCTCTCCTTAAGATTGATTATTTCTTTTTTTAATAACATCAGGAATAAATGCGCGGTGAAAGCCGTTATAAGACTCACTGTTTTTCGCATCTGATAATGGATACATCCGTGTACCTTGTGATGCTGCCCCATCTATTCTTAAGGTTACACCCGATACAAATCCAGCAGCTTCAGAGAGTAAATAGACGATCGCAGAGGATACTTCTGACTCAGTTCCCATACGTTGAACAGGAACATTATTCGATAAACTTGGAATAATAACTTCTGCAAAAACGCCCGAATAAGTGTCCATTCCTGATGATAAAATCCACCCCGGTGCAACTGCATTGACACGTACTCCAGACTTACCCCATTCCACAGATGCAGTTTTGGTGAGATTATCAACACCTGAACGTGCTGCCCCTGAATGTCCCATACCTGGCATACCGCCCCACATATCAGCAGTCATATTAACGATGCTACCGCCATTTTTTTCCATCCACTGGTTGTAAGCTTCACGCATTAAAAAGAAAGTTGCATGCAGGTTATTGCGAATTACTGCATCAAAACCATTGGCAGAAATACTTTCTAATGTCGCAGGAAATTGACCGCCTGCATTATTCACCAAGCCATCAATTCTGCCGAACTTTTCAATCACTTCAGCAATCATGTCTTTGACTTGTTGTTCTTCACGGTTATCACATACGATGATGTGAACTTTGCCGCCATCTTCCGTAATTTCATTCTGGACATGTTCAAGTTTTTCAATCTTACGACCGGTAATCACCACTTGTGCACCCAGTGCTGCAAGTTCGTGTGCGGTACAACGTCCAATCCCTGAACCGCCGCCAGTCACAATCACGACTTTTTCAGCAAATGCATCGGGTCTAAATATCGAGCGATAACTCATCCTGATCTTCTTCCTTTATTTATTCATGCTTATTTTTTACAATTTTTTTCATTCAATCTTTTTAAACATTTTGCTGCGACATCATTGATTTAATAGTGATGCAGGTACTTTTACTGGCATATCTAGGAGTTGTTGAGCAAAGGCCTTACCTTGTGGATCAATGCGTAGACTTGCGATACCACCCCCGCCTAATGCATCGATGAGTAAGAAATTCAGTGCATTAAAACCAGGAATTTCATAACGTTGAACTCGGTTCACTTGATCTTCTGTATCATCTTCCTTAAGGTCGTCAAATACATGTTTCATATATTCAGCTACATTCGCTTCAGTCAATGAAGCGCGGATCCAAGGCAAGAATTCTGCTTTACGGGCTACGACACCAATATTGCTGTAATTGCCTTTATCACCACTACGAGCATGCGCAACCTTGACCAAAGGAACTTCAATCTCATCACCATTAAACTGAGCCACTTCACCCGCTGGCAGTGTTTGCGTACTCAGATTTGAACCTGTTGGTATTTCAACTTTATGACGCTGACCATTGAAATCAACTTCTACATTTAAAGTCGACTTATCCACCAAGAATGAGAAAAGTTTAATCACTGGTGATGGTTTAGGACGACCACCCACTATGCCCGTCAGTGCGGGTGCCATACCCGTAGATGCTTGTGCAATTTCAGATGCAAAGAACATACATGCTTCTTTAAACATGTGTTTAACTGCAATTTTAACCACAACCTCACGATTTCCATGAATACGACGGTTGGCCCCATACGTTGTCTCAGTCCCTAAAATTTCGACAGACTTTTCACTAAAAGGAGGGACTGACCTCAACGCAAGGACACGCTCTACTTTGGTTAAAATGGCGTTAGACACAGCCAAGGCTTTTTCTTCAGCATCTTGACCAGCCAGTAAGAAGCTCACCAAAACGCGGTTTCCATCTGGAAAAGTCGTGCTTACTTTATATTGCGCAGTCGGTGCACTACCTAAAGCGCCAGATACTTTGACACGATGTTCCCCGACTTGCTCCAATTTAACTTGGCTAAAATCAGCAGTAACATCAGGGAGTAAATACGCTTGTGGATGACCAATTTCATAGACGATTTGTTCTGCGACAGTCCCAATTGAAACTAGTCCACCCGTGCCCGCAGGTTTCGTGACAATGAAGGAACCATCAGCATTGACTTCAACAATTGGGAATCCCATGTTGTCAAAACCTTCAACCAAACGCCAATCGGTAAAATTCCCACCCGTACATTGTGCACCGCACTCAATCACATGACCTGCGAGTGACCCCTGAGAAAGCTTGTCATAATCATCGAGAGACCATTTATATTCATGAAGTAATGGCCCGAGCACTACAGCCGAATCGACAACACGTCCTGTAATCACGATATCCGCACCAAGATCTAAAGCATCACGAATTGCCACAGCACCTAAGTAAGCATTACTACTTGCCACATGTGCAGGTAAGTCCTCACCACTAAACATTTCCTTAATATTCTGTTTTTGTAGATGCGCGTGTTGATCCAATAAGTCGTCGCCCAAAACTACAGCCACCTTCAAATCAAGTCCTGCATCTTCAATTACTTTTTGTAAAGCATCACGACATGCCAATGGATTCACACCACCAGCATTACTCACCACTTTAATTTTTTTATCAGCGATTTTTTTAATTAAAGGCGTCATAACACGACTTACAAAATCAAGTGCATAGCCATGAGAAGGCTCTTTCATTTTAGCTTTTGCCATAATCGACATGGTGATTTCTGATAAATAATCAAAAACTAAATAATTAATATCAGACATATGCACCATCTGAAATGCAGCAGTATTGGTATCTCCCCAGAAACCAGATGCACAGCCAATTTTTACGACTTTTTGATCATCCTGAATATTTGTCATTTGCCTTCTCATTATTCTGTATAGAATTTATACTCAATTTACCAAGCAAGCGCTTGGTTTGTAAAGTGCAAAATGTTATTATTCTTGGCAAATGTGCTTAAATTAAATTTTTACTAGATACCAAAAAGATTTAAATGCAGACGCCACAAGCCTTCTACACTTTTAAGCAGGATAAAATAATAAAATGATCGCTTCTTCAATTGAACAAATTCAACCGATTGCATGTTTTGATGACAGTGCAAAAGGCCGCCTTCTTCTTGGGGCAGCCTATTTATTTCATAAACAAGGTTATGCAAAAACCACCGTGAGAGAGTTAGCTCAATTTATTGGTATTCAATCGGGTAGCTTATTTCATCATTTCAAAACCAAAGATGATATTTTGGCAAATGTGATGGAACAAACGATCATTTACAATAATATCTGTATGCAACATGCGATTGCGAAATCTGATCAGCCAGAGCAACAACTTAAAGAATTAATAAAAGCTGAACTTGAAGCAATTTCTGGTGATACAGGTTCTGCCATGGCTGTGTTAGTTTACGAATGGTTTGCCCTTTCTCCTGAAAATCAGAAAAAACTCCTCAAATTGAGAAATGACTATGAAGGCATTTGGCTCAAGGTCATTCAAAATTTACATGATCAAGGAAAAATTAAGCATGATCCTTTTATTTGGCGTCGTCTGATTGGTGGTTCTATTGCTTGGACTGTGACTTGGTTTAATCCAGAAGGCAAAGTTTCATTGGATGAACTCACGAATATTGTTTGGGATATGACCATGAATCCCGCTTCAAAGATTGAATAAAAAATAGGTGACTAAGAAAGCCACCTATTCATTACATCAATTTTATTACAGTGATTAGAAACCCAGTTGGCGACTCGCCAAATCTTTCATAATTTCTTCCGCGCCACCACCAATCATATTCACTTTGACTTCACGGTAAATACGTTCAGATTTCATTCCGCGCATAAAACCCATACCACCTAAAGTTTGAACTGCTGCATCAGCACAGAACTGCATAGTTTGTGTTGCCACATTTTTCAACATACAAATTTGTGCAATCATTTCATTCCCTTGAAGCTCAGGACGTCCCATCTTATAAGCAGTATCTTCAAGTAAAGCTCGCGTCGTTTGTAGGCGTGTCGCCATATCGACCAATTTATGACGAACTACTTGATGATCGACCAAACGCTTACCAAATGTTTTACGCTGCTGCGCCCAATCTAGAGCCTCTTCATAACATACTTGCGCATAACCATAACTACTCGCAGCTAAAAAGAAACGCTCCATATTGAAGTTATTCATGATCACGAAAAAGCCCATATTTTCAGGTCCAATCAAATTACCGACTGGCACTTTTACTTGATCAAAATGTAGATGTGCAGTATCAGATGCCCACCAGCCCATTTTATCAAGCTTGGTTTTGGTGATGCCTGGTGTATGCGCATCAATCAGTAACATTGAAATACCATTCGGACCTTTTCCCTCAGGATCAGTTCGTACAGCAACAGTATAATAATCTGCTCGAATTCCTGAGGTGATAAAGGTTTTTTCACCTGTTACCAAGTAGTAATCGCCTTCCTTTACCGCTTTTGTTTGTAGGGCTGCTACATCTGAACCACCACCTGGCTCAGTAATCGCTAAAGCTGAAATTTTCTCACCGGATAAAATTTCTGGTAAAACACGGTCTTTAACTTCATCACTTGCAAAACTATGAATGGGAGGTGCACCGATCATATGGGACAACAATGATGCCACCAAGCCACCCGATGCGGCCTTTGCCAACTCGACACAACCCAGTAAAGTATAAAATGCATCTGTTTCTAATGTACCGCCGTATTTCTCATCAAAACCCGCTGCCATTAATCCAACTTCGGCCGCTTTTTTATAAAGTTCTCTAGGAAAGGTTTCCGCTTCGTCCCATTCATTTACAAAAGGTGTAATTTCTTTTTCTACAAATTTTTTCACAGCATTAGCAAAAGCAAAATGCTCTTCTGTGTAATAAATTGGATTATATTGCATCAAATTCTTCCCTAATAGTTTGATATTTCATCTATTTTATACTGACAGTTATTGCTGTTTTTTTAATTGCAAGAATCATCAATTTTTTGGCATAAATAAACAAAAGAAATATCATTGAATGATTTTCTTATCAAAAGGTGCCATAAAATAATTTATTTAATATATTCATTTCCTGAATTGATAAATTTATTATTTTTCTAATTTTAAATGTGTATTAATAAATGGATCAAAATAAGCTAAGTGCTTTTATCAATTTCTTTTTATCTTTAAATTAAACAACGAAATCTATAGATCAGCAGATTCTTTTCTTTCTATTTCTTTTTTCCTTTTCTTTTCTTTTCTTTAAATCGCGCATAAAAAAACACCCCCAACTCTCATAGCAACGCTATTTGGGTTGGGGGTGTTTTAGAATTAATGAGCTGGCGATGACTTACTCTCACATGGGTAACCCCACACTACCATCAGCGCGAAGAGGTTTCACTTCTGAGTTCGGGAAGGGATCAGGTGGTTCACTCTTGCTATTGTCGCCAGCACAACTGTTTATGGATACTTGCATTGGTCTTATTTAGATGCCAAAGCTTTCTACCAAAAGAGTTATTAACAGAACTATATTTGAGTTGCAGTTTAAGGACTAGCTTTCACTAAATCAAGGTTTTTGTATCAATTAGATCAACAACACCAACTGTTTGGGTGTTGTATAGTCAAGCCTCACGAGTAATTAGTATTGGTCAGCTTCACATATCACTATGCTTCCACATCCAACCTATCAACGTTGTAGTCTTCAACGGCTCTTTAGAGGACATATAGTCCTAGGGAAATCTAATCTTGAGGTAGGCTTCCCGCTTAGATGCTTTCAGCGGTTATCCCTTCCGAACATAGCTACCCGGCGATGCGACTGGCGTCACAACCGGTACACCAGAGGTTCGTCCACTCTGGTCCTCTCGTACTAGGAGCAGATCCTCTCAAATTTCCAACGCCCACGGTAGATAGGGACCGAACTGTCTCACGACGTTCTAAACCCAGCTCGCGTACCTCTTTAAATGGCGAACAGCCATACCCTTGGGACCTGCTTCAGCCCCAGGATGAGATGAGCCGACATCGAGGTGCCAAACACCGCCGTCGATATGAACTCTTGGGCGGTATCAGCCTGTTATCCCCAGAGTACCTTTTATCCGTTGAGCGATGGCCCTTCCATACAGAACCACCGGATCACTAAGACCTACTTTCGTACCTGCTCGACTTGTGGGTCTCGCAGTTAAGCGCGCTTTTGCCTTTATACTCTACGCGTGATTTCCGACCACGCTGAGCGCACCTTCGTACTCCTCCGTTACTCTTTAGGAGGAGACCGCCCCAGTCAAACTACCCACCAGACATGGTCCTCGCTCCAGATAATGGAGCAGAGTTAGAACCTCAATATTACCAGGGTGGTATTTCAAGATTGGCTCCATCGCAACTAGCGTCGCGACTTCAAAGCCTCCCACCTATCCTACACAAGTAAGATCAAAGTTCAATGTCAAGCTGCAGTAAAGGTTCACGGGGTCTTTCCGTCTAGCCGCGGGTACACCGCATCTTCACGGCGAATTCGATTTCACTGAGTCTCTGCTGGAGACAGCGCCCCCATCATTATGCCATTCGTGCAGGTCGGAACTTACCCGACAAGGAATTTCGCTACCTTAGGACCGTTATAGTTACGGCCGCCGTTTACTGGGGCTTCGATCAAGAGCTTCGCTTACGCTAACCCCATCAATTAACCTTCCAGCACCGGGCAGGCATCACACCCTATACGTCCACTTTCGTGTTTGCAGAGTGCTATGTTTTTAATAAACAGTTGCAGGGGCCTGGTTTCTGTGGCTGTCAACCGCTCAAACCGCAAGGGTTATCACCGTCGACAGCGTACCTTCTCCCGAAGTTACGGTACCATTTTGCCTAGTTCCTTCAGCAGAGTTCTCTCAAGCGCTTTGGTCTACTCGACCTGACCACCTGTGTCGGTTTCGGGTACGATTCCTGTGTAACTGAAGCTTAGAGACTTTTCCTGGAAGTATGGTATCAGCCACTTCGCTAGTAAACTAGCTTGCTATCAGCTCTCAGCATAGAGCACCCCGGATTTGCCTAAGATGCATGCCTACAACCTTTCACCTGGACAACCAACGCCAGGCTGACTTAACCTTCTCCGTCCTCTCATCGCATTACACAGAAGTATTGGAATATTAACCAATTTCCCATCGACTACGCCTCTCGGCCTCGCCTTAGGGGTCGACTCACCCAGCCCCGATTAACGTTGGACTGGAACCCTTGGTCTTTCAGCGAACGAGTTTTTCACTCGTTTTGTCGTTACTCACGTCAGCATTCGCACTTCTGATACCTCCAGCAGACTTCTCAATCCACCTTCATCGGCTTACAGAACGCTCCCCTACCACTTGCAATAAATTGCAAATCCGCAGCTTCGGCATATAGTTTTAGCCCCGTTACATCTTCCGCGCAGGCCGACTCGACTAGTGAGCTATTACGCTTTCTTTAAAGGATGGCTGCTTCTAAGCCAACCTCCTAGCTGTCTATGCCTTCCCACATCGTTTCCCACTTAACTATAATTTTGGGGCCTTAGCTGGCGGTCTGGATTGTTTTCCTCTTGACTACGGACGTTAGCACCCGCAGTCTGTCTCCCGGATAGTACTCATTGGTATTCGGAGTTTGCATCGGTTTGGTAAGTCGGGATGACCCCCTAGCCGAAACAGTGCTCTACCCCCAATGGTATTCGTCCGAGGCGCTACCTAAATAGCTTTCGGGGAGAACCAGCTATCACCAGGCTTGATTAGCCTTTCACCCCTATCCACAAGTCATCCCCTGGCTTTTCAACGACAGTGGGTTCGGTCCTCCAGTTAGTGTTACCCAACCTTCAACCTGCTCATGGATAGATCGCCTGGTTTCGGGTCTACACCCAGCAACTAAACGCCCTATTAAGACTCGATTTCTCTACGGCTCCCCTATTCGGTTAACCTTGCTACTGAATGTAAGTCGCTGACCCATTATACAAAAGGTACGCAGTCACCGGACTCAATGCCGGCTCCCACTGCTTGTATGCATGCGGTTTCAGGATCTATTTCACTCCCCTCACAGGGGTTCTTTTCGCCTTTCCCTCACGGTACTGGTTCACTATCGGTCAGTCAGGAGTATTTAGCCTTGGAGGATGGTCCCCCCATATTCAGACAAGGTTTCACGTGCCCCGCCCTACTCGACATCATCATATAAGCCCTTTCGTGTACAGGACTATCACCCACTACGGTTGCACTTCCCAGAGCATTCCACTAGAACTTATATGACTTAATGGGCTTTTCCCCGTTCGCTCGCCGCTACTAAGGGAATCTCAATTGATTTCTTTTCCTAAGGGTACTGAGATGTTTCACTTCCCCTCGTTCGCCTTGCATGACTATGTATTCATCATGCAATACCTACCTTATGGTAAGTGGGTTTCCCCATTCAGAAATCTCCGGATCACAGGATATTTGCCGCCTCCCCGGAGCTTATCGCAGGCTATTACGTCTTTCATCGCCTCTGACTGCCAAGGCATCCACCACATGCACTTAATTACTTGACTATACAACCCCAAACAGTCGATTGTTCTTACAAGCAGAACATTCAACATTACAGTTTGACGCACTGTGAATTTAATCACCGTACAGCTTCAATCTAATTCATATACCAAAACGCTTGATTCAGTTAATCGCTAGTTTCTCAACATTCTATCTCAATACAAACATGTCACTTGCGTGTCACATTTAAATGTCAATTTAATGTTGAGCCTTAAACAATTTATTTCAACTCAAATATATTCTGTTAATGATTTTTCTAGCCTTCGTCAGGTCTAGAAACTGTGATAAATCACAGAACTTAATAAACTCAAACCAATCAATGGTTGATATTCACTAAGTTCTATAATTTCTCAGCTTATTCACTTAAAGTGAATGGTGGAGACTAACGGAGTCGAACCGTTGACCTCCTGCGTGCAAAGCAGGCGCTCTACCAACTAAGCTAAGTCCCCAGCTTATCATATAGATCGATGTATCTTTTTATCTGTAAAGTTCGCAGAGTGGTGGGTCTGACAAGACTTGAACTTGTGACCCCACGCTTATCAAGCGTGTGCTCTAACCAACTGAGCTACAGACCCTCAGATACATCTTCATGAAGAACAACTTGTTGTGGATTCTTACCGATCGTCAATCTTTCGTTAAGGAGGTGATCCAGCCGCAGGTTCCCCTACGGCTACCTTGTTACGACTTCACCCCAGTCATCGGCCACACCGTGGTAAGCGTCCTCCTTGCGGTTAGACTACCTACTTCTGGTGCAACAAACTCCCATGGTGTGACGGGCGGTGTGTACAAGGCCCGGGAACGTATTCACCGCGGCATTCTGATCCGCGATTACTAGCGATTCCGACTTCATGGAGTCGAGTTGCAGACTCCAATCCGGACTACGATCGGCTTTTTGAGATTAGCATCCTATCGCTAGGTAGCAACCCTTTGTACCGACCATTGTAGCACGTGTGTAGCCCTGGTCGTAAGGGCCATGATGACTTGACGTCGTCCCCGCCTTCCTCCAGTTTGTCACTGGCAGTATCCTTAAAGTTCCCGGCTTAACCCGCTGGCAAATAAGGAAAAGGGTTGCGCTCGTTGCGGGACTTAACCCAACATCTCACGACACGAGCTGACGACAGCCATGCAGCACCTGTATCAGAGTTCCCGAAGGCACCAATCCATCTCTGGAAAGTTCTCTGTATGTCAAGACCAGGTAAGGTTCTTCGCGTTGCATCGAATTAAACCACATGCTCCACCGCTTGTGCGGGCCCCCGTCAATTCATTTGAGTTTTAGTCTTGCGACCGTACTCCCCAGGCGGTCTACTTATCGCGTTAGCTGCGCCACTAAAGTCTCAAAGACCCCAACGGCTAGTAGACATCGTTTACGGCATGGACTACCAGGGTATCTAATCCTGTTTGCTCCCCATGCTTTCGTACCTCAGTGTCAGTATTAGGCCAGATGGCTGCCTTCGCCATCGGTATTCCTCCAGATCTCTACGCATTTCACCGCTACACCTGGAATTCTACCATCCTCTCCCATACTCTAGCCAACCAGTATCGAATGCAATTCCTAAGTTAAGCTCAGGGATTTCACATTTGACTTAATTGGCCACCTACGCACGCTTTACGCCCAGTAAATCCGATTAACGCTCGCACCCTCTGTATTACCGCGGCTGCTGGCACAGAGTTAGCCGGTGCTTATTCTGCGAGTAACGTCCACTATCTCAGAGTATTAATCTAAGTAGCCTCCTCCTCGCTTAAAGTGCTTTACAACCAAAAGGCCTTCTTCACACACGCGGCATGGCTGGATCAGGGTTCCCCCCATTGTCCAATATTCCCCACTGCTGCCTCCCGTAGGAGTCTGGGCCGTGTCTCAGTCCCAGTGTGGCGGATCATCCTCTCAGACCCGCTACAGATCGTCGCCTTGGTAGGCCTTTACCCCACCAACTAGCTAATCCGACTTAGGCTCATCCATTAACGCAAGGTCCGAAGATCCCCTGCTTTCCCCCGTAGGGCGTATGCGGTATTAGCAGTCGTTTCCAACTGTTGTCCCCCATTAATGGGCAGATTCCTAAGTATTACTCACCCGTCCGCCGCTAGGTCAAGTAGCAAGCTACTTTTCCCCGCTCGACTTGCATGTGTTAAGCCTGCCGCCAGCGTTCAATCTGAGCCATGATCAAACTCTTCAGTTTAATATTGCTTAGTGCCTTAAAGGGCACCAATCTTGGCTCATCAATTTTCTGACAAATATTTCTCAAATAAACTTCGAGTAATTTCTACCATCAATCAATGAAAATAATTTCGATCAATCAACCAGTAAAAATCCACACAAGTTGTTCTTCATAATCTCTTAATGATCTTCTTGCTGATTCGTCACCAGCAAGCTAGGTCGGCTATACTACTCTCTTTCAGAGAATAGTCAACAGGTTTTGTTCATTAATTTTAAACTCCTTCAAAACATTAAAGATTTAAACCTTTCAGCTAAATCCTTGTTTCTCAACAAGTTTTAATCAACATCACCGCCGATGGATGTGCATTCTACAGCATTTTCTTCACCACACAACCCCTTTTTTTATTTATTTCTCAAAAATACGCTTAACTGTTTATTTTTTCTTCAAAATAGGCGCTTTTTCTCTTTTAATAGACAACATTTGAGTAACTTTAGACACGATTTGAGCAATTTTAGGCTAATACATCTTGATAAAGACCTGTTAGAATGTTTTCAGGCGATCTCAACAAATAAAATCTACATTATTTTTAATTTCTAGGAACCTCTATGCATTGCTCTCCTCTTTTATGGGCAAGTGTGCTCACTTTCGGGTTGACTCAAACTGCTTTAGCACAAGATTCATCAACTACTGATTCTGTTGCACCGACTGTTGCCAATAGTAGTGCCGCTTCTGCTCATGCAACCGATAGCTCTGAATCCACCACTAAACATAAATATACTTTTGCAAATCATCCACGCATAGAATCATTAAAAGAATTAAAAAATATTAAAATAGATGATTTGAAAGTAAATGCCACAGCAGCACAATCAGATAAAGTGAAAGATCCGCTTCAACCCTTAAACCGCCAGATTTATGAACTAAACGACGTCCTTGATCGAAATGTCGTACGTCCTTTGGCAGTTCAATACACAGAAAAAGTACCCAATGAAGTTCGCGGTTCTTCTAGACAGTTCCGCAAAAATCTGGGCGAACCGTGGAATGCTGTAAATCAAATTGCTCAAGGTAAATTTAGCCGTGCTGCAAAAACATTAGGTCGCTTTACTATTAATACAGTAACTAGTCTTGGCTTTGCAGATCCAGCACGTCGCTTAGGCTTAAACACTGAGGATGAGTCTTTCGGTACAACACTAGGCTATTATGGTGTTCCTTCTGGACCTTATATAATGCTTCCGTTTATGGGGCCGAGCACTTTCCGTGATGGTCTAGGCATGATTGTCGACAGCCAAACACGTCCGCAAAAATACATTTTAGATGGCCATGATCGTCTTTACTATTCAGAGCAATTCTTGAGAGGCGTTGATGCCCGCTCTCAACTCTTAGATGTAGATGAAGTTTTACAGGGCGATAAATATGCAGCACTTCGCGATATTTATTTACAACGTAAAAACTTTGAGATCGCACAGAAAAAAGGCGGTGAGCAAAGTGCCGATCTTTTTATCGATGATATTGCAGATGAAGATTTTACTGAAAACGATGCTCCTAAAAATAATTCCACCAAATAATCGATAGATTTCAAAAAATAGAAATCTCAATGTGTTGATTTTTTTCTATGAATAATGAGGGAATTCGCCATGTGTTCCCTCTCAACACTTGGATAAGCATTGTACTTGGTCTAAGATAAGCCTAACCCTTTATCCATCGGATCATTTCTCAATTCTATGTATTTCATTCAGCCCACGCGTACCATAGCCAATTTAGAGCAAGTTCTAGATCAGCTTCCGAGTCTGCAAATGATTAATATAGAAGATATACATTTATATGATCCGACGATTATCGCCATTGCAGACGTTAATGATTTTTTAGAATATAAATGGTCTTTACCGACTATTGTAATTGCGCATGAACATGAAGGCGCAGAACTTTCTCGTGCTTGGGGAAAAGGCGCTTTAGCTGGATGGTTATGGTCTCATCTTCCAGAAACGCCAGAAAAGTCTCTAGCAAAAATTGATGCGCAATATAAGCGCAATCAAGACAGTCGTGATCTACCTTCAGCTGCTGAACTGCAAAAAAAACTTTTACCTAATCCTATCGAATTACAGAATTATAAAGTCGAAACCTTATTTCAACCTTCAGCTTATTTGTCTGGAGATTGGTATGATTATTGGAAAATCAGTGATAAAGAAGTTATTTTTTATCTCGCTGATGTTTCTGGGCATGGCGTTACAAGCTCTTTACTCACGTCATGGATGGCTGCATTCCACGGTCGCTCTAAAACACCTCGCGAGTTATTAAAGAAACTCAATGGAATGCTGGTCCAAGAGAATATTGAAAAACATATCACCATGATCGCGGGTGTGCTTAATCTAGAAACCCATCAATTAAAATGGGCAAGTGCTGGGCATTATCCTCCCGCGATTATCTTTGAACCCAATCAACCGCCGATCATTTTAAACACCAGCAGTTTCCCACTGGGACTCACCGCTGACTTCGATATAGAAGAGCAAGAGTGCGTATTAAATCGACAGGCTCGTTTTATCATTTGCTCCGATGGTGCACTTGAACCTTTTGATGGTGGATTGAATGAACAATTCACACAATTGGTCTTCCACTTGCAAAATCAATCATTCGAAGCCCCTGAACACGTTGCAGATGACATCGCAATCCTTAGCTTCATCAGAATGAATTAAGTTTATAATCAATACCCTATCAACTATTACTCATGAGCACGGCATCCCCCCTCTTGAGTATAAAGTTGCGCTATGGGATAATTTTATTATTCTTTTCTGCAAATGGCATTTATATGTCAACAGGTCATGTTGAATATGCAAGCTTAGATGGCACGCATATCTTCAAACTTATTGGTGAAGTACGAGCCCAGTCTTGTATTAGTTTAGACAAACTTCTGTCTCGAATTGAGCAACAAAGTAACGTCATTGGCGCAATTGTTGATTTAACTCAAACCACATTTATAGACAGTACTGTTTTAGGTATTTTGGCAAAGCTAGGTTTAAAACTGAAGCAAATCCATAATATCCAAGCGGTCATGTTATCAACCAATCCAGATATTACGACGCTTGCCAACAGTATGGGACTGGGGCAGGTTTTTGTCATCCTTAACTATTGTGGTGACCCGAACGTTTGCACACGTGAATTACTCGATGACCACATCACTCATAATGCCATGCTCTCTACGGTTTTAGATGCGCATAAGACATTAATGAAATTGAATCAGAACAATCAAAATATGTTTGAGCCGCTTGTAAAACAGCTTGAACAGCAACAAGATACAATGGATCACAGTATCTAAATAAAACACTTATAAATATCAGGATAGCGCCATGGCTTTAGTTTCTATCGCTCAAATGAACTCACAAAATGATATTGAAGAAAACTTCAATACCATTGAATCATTCGTTATAGAAAGCAAAGCTCAGGGCGCTTCGCTTATTGTATTTCCTGAAAATTTTGTCTGCTTTGCTGCGGGTAAACAACGTGAAACAGCGGAACGCTTTGAAGAAATTCAAAATCGTCTAGAAACCTTAGCTTTTAATCATCAAATTTGGATCGTTGCAGGTACTTTACCCTGCCCATATCGTCCAGATGGCATCATCGTACCTGATGGCCGGGTTCGTACCACAAGTTTGTGTATTAGCCCTGAAAAAACAGAAGCGCGTTATGACAAAATCCATTTGTTCGATGTACAGGTTGGTGATGGTGTCGGTGGGTATCAAGAGTCGTTAAATTTTGAACCTGGTTCCGAAGTTGTTGTGGCAAAGACACCTTTTGGTCATATTGGTTTGATGGTCTGCTATGACTTACGTTTTCCTGAACTGGCTTTAAAATTAAGACAACAGGGCGCCAATATATTGACTGCACCCTCTGCATTTACGTATACAACAGGCCAAACGCATTGGCAATTGCTGCTGCAAGCTCGCGCAATGGATAGTCAGTGTCAGGTTTTAGGTGCAGCACAACAAGGCTGGCATGGCACTAAACGTCAAACATGGGGACACTCTGGTGCAACCAATAGTCGTGGGCAATTGCTCAACATGGTCAATGCTGAAGGCGCTCAACTGATTACGGTTGCTTTTGATTTAGATGAACAAACCAAAATTCGTGAATCGATGCCTTTGATGCAACATCGCAAATTAATCACACTTTAACTTTGCATATTCAACCCAATACATAAATACTCTCGAATTTACAATTTCACTGAATATTTATGTATAAAAATCAGCCACGATCTAAGTTCGTCAAGATAACTAGGATTGTGTCATGTCTTTAGAAAAAATCGCATATACCGCTCAAGCAAAAGCCACAGGGGGACGTGATGGCCGAGCGACTTCCTCTGATCAAATTTTAGATGTTCAACTTGCAGTTCCAAAAGAAATGGGCGGACCAGGGGGTGGTACAAATCCTGAACAACTTTTTGCAGCAGGATATTCAGCTTGTTTTTTAGGTGCGATGAAGTTTGTTGCAAACCGAGATAAATTGAATATTTCTAAAGATGCTTTTATAGAAGGTGAAGTCAGTATTGGGCCTATTCCAACGGGTTTTGGCTTGGCTGTTCAATTGAATATTCATTTAGAAGGTCTTGAAAAAGATGAAGCGCAAAAGTTAGTTGATGCCGCTCATATTGTTTGTCCATACTCTAATGCAACCCGTGGCAATATAGATGTGACGCTGAATGTGATTGTTTGATTTTTCATATCTTCTGTTTATTGGTATTCACATATTCACTGAATCGATAAAAAGAGCTGATATGTTTCTGCATATCAGCTCTTTTTTCTGTAAGAATAATAAATTTAAATTTCTGATAAGAGATAAATGTAAAGTGATTACTTGAAATACCCTTTATGTGTATTTAGCATAACGTGTATTGTATTAATTTAACTTTAAACATTGGGATCCATTAATTAAATCTGGATTATTTTTTAAAATATTAAGGTATTCGCTCTGCAACATGAAAGTTTTATTCAAAGTTGTATTATATCGTTTGGCTAGCTCTTTCCTTTCCAATTTACTTTGATATTTTTTCAAAAATTTATTAATAATACACATTGAATCAATAGCATCTCCTGATACTAATCTATAACTTGTAATCTCTTTTTGGTAATCCAAACTACCCATATCATAACTATTAAAAAGTGATTCCATTTCACCCAAAGCATATAGATACAAATGATCATTAATTTCAGAAGTTTTCTCTGCCTTCTTATATGCAGCTCGATATACAAAGCTTGCAGATTCTAAACTGCTTGAAATAGCCATGATTTTAGTTTGTACTATTTGTTTATCTAACTCATTTTCATAAATCGCATCTTTTTTAGCATTAGAGCAAGAAGAAAGAAAAATAGAACAAATTAATAGAGGGAAGATTTTTTTCATTAATAGTATGTTCCATCAAATTTTTCAAATTCTTCTTTTCTGGGAGTTTTATACCCTTCTGAAATAGCGAAATTATATGCCTGTTTGTTCCATTTTTTTCCAAAAATCATTGTATACAACTTTTCACTAATCATAAAAGGACCACCATTTTTTAGAGTTTGACCAGCTTTACCTACATATTCTGCTTTTGAGAACATACCATAACCAGCTGGTGTAAGCTGAATAATATCTTCTTTATTTCTATAATGTGCAGCAACTCGAATTTTAAAGGTATCTTGTAATAACTCAGTGGCTGCTATTAACGCTTTGTCTTTACTAACCCTAACAATATATGTGGCAAATTTAAGATACATCATTGTGTGGAAATATTCAGTGTAAATAAATCCTGGTGTATCTTTTTCAATTTGTCTTAAATCAAACTCTAAACCAAATCTTAAAGCCATATCATATTCGAAGGGTTGTCGTCTCTTTATATGATCCCAAAGATGCTGCGGAATACAAAATGTATAAGGTACTATCTGCTTTACTTTAATCAAGTTTTGCCAACCTTCACACGCTGTAAGAAAGCCATCATCAGCTCTGCACATGTTGACTGTACCTTTCAAGTCAATTCGTTCTGCTGCTTGAGCTTGAATAGGAGTTTTATCGTAATTGCTGTGATATATTAAACGACCAGTATCGCTCATTTTTTTTCCTACTATTATTTATAAGGGTTCTAATGTCTTCGACAAATCAATAGTTATAAGCTCAATAGCTTCTGGTCGGTATTCGCTCTCATAAATAGCAGTCATACCATTTTCATCTGTATAACCTTGAACTAATAATTCTCCTGATTCTTTACTATAGAGTTCATACAACATATTTGAAAGCAATTCCTCAGAATCCTCATCTATAATCTTGAACTGAATTTTATGTATTTCTTCCAGCGTATCTTCAACGAGGTTACTTGTAATAGATGTAGTTTTTGTAGACAGAGAAGAAACTGAGTTAGCTCCACTACTGGCACCAATGACATGGACTTGCTTAGGCATCAAAGTAGCCCCACAAGTAAACTTATCACCGACATAAGCCACTGCTTTACCATCAAAAATCACATGGTCATTACTCTTTATCAAAGTGGACCAAGTTTTACATTTTGGACAAGCAAAACCATCACCAGCACGAAGAAATAGATTTCCCATTTGTGAGCTACGTGACTGAGTTGAAATTACTATCCCACCATGGTCAGTGGTTGAACCATGAATACCAAAACCTTTAGACATTTTTTAAATCTCCACGATTAGGACTCATAAACCCTTCTGGGATAATTGCGTCATGATATAAGCGTAAAACATGGGATGTGATCGGACTATCGATAATTTCATCACCATTTTCTAGTGGCGACCCAACGAGTGCTGCGGATCGATCATGAACAATGATAGCATTACCAGCGCCAGAGATAATTTTCGCAGTTGAACCATCAGCATATATGGCTTCATCACCAACTAAAGCTAAAGAAATACCTTTGACTTTATACGTGTCGGTAGAGGCTCTTATCAAGCCACCATCACGAGTTTTAGCTCCATTAAATGCAATATAGAATTTGGTATAAGGTTTATGATTCCAATAGAGTTGTTCTGCGTGGTTAATCTTTTGAATATCGTCTTGAGAAAGTTTTTTTAGCTGCTCTTCTGGCAGTTCATGTAAAAAAATAGGGCTAGTCATGCTAGATCCAGTGCATATTAATAAATGAATAGTAACAAAAGAAAAAGTGAAGAAAAATTTAAAAATGTAATCAGACACTATTGTTTAAAATTTCATCAAATATTAGATCTATTTAACATAATACATATTATGCAAAAAATGATATACACCATTGAAATATAAAAATTTATTTAAAGTTTAATAGCCCAAACATCTCTGTTTAGGCTATTTTTATTAAATCTTACCGTTTCACACTTATTCTTTAATTATTGTTTTAAAAATTAAGTAGGCGTTCTTAATCATTCCCCGTCTAAAAAAACGTTTTAAGAAGAAACTCCGATCACTCTACCGTCTCATTGGTCACACGTAAAACTTCTTCCAAAGTGGTTTTACCCAGTAAAACTTTACGTAGTCCATCATCTCGAATTGAGCCAGATTGTTTTCTGACGTAATTTTCCAATTCAAACTCAGCAGCATTACCATGAATCAAACGGCGCATTTGATCATCGACAGGTGCAATCTCATAAATAGCAGTTCGACCACTAAAACCCGTATGCGAACAGTGCTCACACCCTTTCGGTTGAGGAAGTTTAATAGCAGTTTCTTGACTTACATGTTTAAAAAAATCTTGTTCAAAATGATCTGCCTCTCTCCAAGTATGGCAGTGTGAACATAAGGTTCGTACAAGTCTTTGCGCAATCACACCAATTAAAGAGCTGGCCAAAAGAAAAGGTTCTATCCCCATGTCTTTCAATCGAGTTACGGCGCCTATGGCCGTATTGGTATGTAGTGTAGACAATACCAAGTGACCCGTTAATGAGGCCTGAACTGCAATTTCTGCTGTTTCTAAATCACGAATCTCACCGACCATGACCACATCCGGATCTTGTCGAAGCATGGCTTTTAATGCACGTGCAAACGTCATATCCACTTTGGTATTGACCTGAGTCTGACCAATCCCTTCGAGTTGATACTCAATTGGATCTTCAGCTGTAAGAATATTCTTTGAGCCATCATTTAAGTCAGACAATGCTGCATAGAGTGTCGTAGTTTTACCCGAACCTGTCGGCCCAGTAACCAAGATAATTCCATGCGGTCGATGAACCAATTGTGTCAAACGATCGTAATCTGTTTGAATTAAACCCAAATGAACCATATTGAGACGACCGGCTTGCTTATCAAGCAAACGCATCACGACACGCTCACCATGTGATGATGGCAAAGTTGAAACACGGACATCTACTTCACGTCCTGCAAGACGCAATGAAATACGACCATCTTGCGGAATACGTTTTTCAGCAATATCTAATTTTGCCATGACTTTAATACGCGATACCAATAGTGGTGCAAGCTCACGACGAGGCTGTACAATTTCACGTAACTGTCCATCAACTCTTAAACGGACAGAGAGCTTTTTTTCAAAGGCTTCAATATGAATATCGGAAGCGCCGACTCGGATTGCTTCAGATAATAGGGCATTGATCAATCTTACAATCGGCGCATCATCTTCTTGATCCATCAAATCTTCAGTTTCAGGCACTTGATCTGCAAGACTAAGTAAATCTGGATGATCCTCAAGTCCTGCTGCGACTTGTTGCGATTCTCCAGTTTCCCCTGCATAACTTGAACTCAGGAGTTGATTAAAATCTTTTTCAGTGCTTAATTGATATTGTGCTATACGCCCGACGTAGCGACGAGCTTCTTGTAACGCAATTAAGGAAGCATCTTGACGTCGGACAATAAAAACCTGATCCCCTTCATAACGTAAAAGGACACCGTGCTTTTTTGCAAAACTATAGGGTATTTGTAATTGTTTAAGTACTTGCATTACAGCTTATAATGATGATTAGAATTAAAATGAGTGTACTCTAAGCAAATGACAGCGTGAAGTCTGTTTTTCATGAAATTGTTTAATGGGTACGTAGAATTGCTTCAAAGGAATTTTCAGTGTCAGAAATCGAAAGTTTAAAATGGTGGGGCGAACAAAAATTTGAGTTAAATCAGTCTAAAGCATGGCAGTTTGGCTCATTGTTATTCAGGCTTACACGTGGCATACAAGAGTGGCGTTTGGAATATCATCGTCCTCAGGTGCAATATGATTATGAACAATCATGGCACTTCATTGAGGATGACAGCTTCCGTTTTCCCCAACCCATTCACGTTGAACGCTATATGTTTCGTGAAACGACACCGACCATACAACTCTTGCCACGTTTGGCTGATCGCTCTGTCGTCATCCGTCCAATTGACCCGATCTATATACCCGCGGGCCAACGAGGCACCTTATATATCAGCACGCCACTTTGGATTTCAGGATATATCATTGGTCAAAAAAGTCCTTTATTTGATATTCCTATAATTCACCCGAAAGACACTTGGTTTGGTCCAGACCATCAAAGTGGAGAAATGTGCTATGCCACGTCTGTTGATGGTCGTACTGAGTTAAAGCAGCTCCGACCTCGTGCTTTTCGTGCGGTAACCCCTATAGACTTTCACAATGTGAGCAGTCATCAGCTTCGATTTGACCGCATGAATGTGCCTGTCCCCGCTTTACCTTTATTTTATAGTGAAAGTACAACACGTCTTTGGACATCACAAATTAAAGTTATCCACGAAGGGATGGATCGACCTGTACGCATTCGGATTGAAAATCGCACGCCACCATTGGCGGGTGAAGTCACTTATGTCAATCCAGCCCGATCACCAGGCAGTGCTTTATTCAATATGTTTGATTCATTCTTTTAAGAGGGCGATATGGCAGATAGTCTCACCAAAACCGTTGCTGATAGCCTTAAAAATCTTTTTACCAACATCGACACAGATCGTCTGACTGAAATTCTGATCGCTGTGGTGCTGTCTTTTATTGGCTTTCTTTTTGCGCGTATTGTATCGAATACCTTTATACGCACCGTTGGAAGTAAGTTTAATGCACATCAACGATTGGTGTGGCGACGCGGTATTTTTTATTTTATTTTTTTGATTTTCGTTATGGCGAGTCTCAAAGAAGCTGGATTTAAGCTCAGCGTTTTCTTAGGTGCTGCAGGTATTCTTACCGTTGCCTTAGGTTTTGCATCACAAACCTCTGCAACAAACTTGATCAGTGGTTTATTCTTGATTGGTGAGGGCTCATTTGAAATTGGAGATACCATTCAAATTACGCTCATTCGTGGTCATACGATTGAGGGTGAAGTGATTTCGATTGATTTACTTTCCGTGAAATTACTGACTCAAGACAACGTCTATGTGCGTTTACCCAACGAGCAGCTCATTCGCGCACCCGTACAGAACTTATCAAAGTTCCCCATACGACGTATTCCCATCACGCTGGCCATTAATTTCCATGAAGATATTATTAAAGTGCGTGAAGTACTGTTAGGCGTTGCAAATAATTATCCATTGGTACTTTCAGATCCAAAACCTGCTGTAACGGTCACTGCATTTCGTGAATCCTCCATTGAGCTTTTGTTTGCTGTTTGGTGCCAACAAGAGAATTTCCTTAAAGTTCGTGATGAAATGCAGGAAAGAGTTCGAAATGGATTTGTCGATAATCATATTGAAATTCCTGTGCCTAAAATGGGCTTTGTCGATCGCCCTTCACAACAAGCGCTCAGCAATGAAGAAATTGACAACTACGCCAATGCACAAGAATTAAAACGTGAACCGAAAATTTAAGGATTAATGAAAATAACTATGCTGGCGTAACGTTGAGATGAGTTGTTTATTCTAAAGATAGACCTCAATCTCAACTTTTTCACTACAGTCACTGAATGACATGATTTATTTTAATGATTCAACTTAATAGACTACTTTCACAAGTCATTTTGACACAATAAGCTCATGATCAGTACGCCTTCATTCCAGCCTTCTTCCAAAGGGAGAAGGCATTTTTATATATCCATTTATTGCTGCTCAATGATTTTAATTGATTCTAGACATCTAATGATCCAATGCTTTTTCTGTCTCTGGCATCGGCGCAATATACGCAATTATTAACATGACAAAACCAGCACCTAAAAATGAAATAACACGCGTCAAGGTTCCCACATGGGATAAATCAAGTAAGACCAGTTTGAGCGTCACAATCAATAAGATACTCGCCCCCAAAATCCACATAGAACGAATACGTTTACGCGTCGCAAAACTCATAGTGAAAAATGCCAAACTCACCCAAAGCAACGTTAAACTCAGTTGGACTAAAGCATTTTCCCAAATGAGCAAATCGTTATACGGCGTTGCAAAATAAATATGCAAGCTACGCAAAATGATGTAGCTACTCAGCCACAACAAACTCAACACCATTAGAATAGCGACTATACTTCGGTCTAGACCAGTTTTAAGTTGAACAGACAACATCGCAATAAAGAGCATCAGCATCGCCAAGCTCACCAAATCAAATGGATTGAGCACGGGTAATAAATAGCCTTGAAAAGCTTGCATGGAAAAGAGTTGCGAACAAATCATCCAAATCACCATCAAACCAATCGTACTTTTGGATTGCCACAACAATGCCGATGCTTGATGCGTTGAATAAAATCGAGACCAGATACAGAGCAACAGCGGTAAAATAACCACACTGATATAAGGCATATTGGGTAATAAGGTCAGACTGGTTAAACCCAGTGAGATAAAGATACCCAAACTGATCCATTCTCGTTCTGAAGATTCGCCCAACACAGGTCTCAACCACAATACAGTTAAGACCAGTCCCGATATGGCAAATATAATTCGTTCAGATATTGAATCCCATTGCAAAACACCCTGCCCCACATGCGTCAACACAATCGAAAATGCAAAAAAAATCAGTGGAATTAAACCAAACCATTTAGGTAATAACCAAGTCCACTTAGCATTTCGAGCAAGAAGCACCTCATTGATCGTGAAGTAAGTCAGGCTCAACAACAATAGACTCAATACGGACTGCAATACACCATCAAACAGGTCTAACCCTAAGATGATGAGTATGGTACTGGCAGAGATACTTAAAGCACTCAGAAATATCACACTCGGCAATGGCAACTGTCTACGAAAGTCTGCGTGAGCATTCGCAATCACCACTACAAGCAAGTAGCTTAAGCTGAGTATCCAATACATGGTACTTGGAAATACAGCCGACTCAACCAAATAGTAAGTACTGGATAAACCCGCCACAATGAGTAAGCCCATTGCCAGATAACGACTGATATTTGAACGTTTATAGAGTGCAAAAATGAAAATCAAGACGCCTTCAACGGCCCAACCCGTGACGCTCCACTCTTCAGAAAGTAAAATTGGTGGAATGAGTGCCAGAAATATTAAGCTTAGACTAAGATAACTTTGCGAAATTAAAGCAATAGACTGATTCCGTTTTGCAAGCTGATACAACACAGCAAAAACAACAGCAAAGCCCAAACTCATACCTGCTTGCCAAGCGGTATCTTCAAAATACATCAGATAAATAAACAGATAACCCACGATAGGCGCACTAAAAATCAAGGCAACATCGAGAACAGGTTTTAAACCCAATTGAGCGACATCTTTTTTTGCCAATAACTGACTAAAACGAAAGCCTAACCAGATAAAAATAGCCGTATGCTCAAGCAGCAAAACAGTCAAGGTTTTCTGTTCTTGTACATAGCCATAAATAAATGCATAGGCTCCACCAATCAAAGTCGTGGCTAAAAATGCAATTTGATTAAGCATTTTCCAAGGTCGCAATGTACTTAAAATCGCGATAGCTACATTAATCACCAAATAATAAGCGATCAACTCAACAGCTGTGGCATCACGTACTGGAAGCGTAAAAGGAGCAATATAGGCAATCAGCATTGCCATTAATGCCAGCTCAACACTTTGCTGGCGTAAACTCAATAGCAACGTTCCAGACATAATCACGGCATAACATAATGCTGCCACAGCTAAACTCGGGATTACCTGATTGTAATAGCCAAAAAATAAGGTAAGGAATAATCCAGCCAAACCCAAACCTTCAAGCGCCAAAGCAAAACTTCTATTCTTGTTTTGAAAAGTCATTCCAAACACAGTTGTGACAAAGCTAAGCAATGCAACGATCGCCAACTTCAGCGATAGACTCAATTGCCAGTGCTCTGTCGCAAAACGCAATAATAAAATTACGCCAATCACCAAGACAATTATGGCGACTTTTAAAACAGGATTACCATAAAAAATCCATGATTTGATTTGATCAATAAAATTTAGTTCAGATTTTTCAGAGACAGGATCCGCGGCCATAATGGGTAAATTCGTCAAATTTTCATTGTTTGACACAATTCCATGAGTATTGATTATATTTTGATTGATTTGAATCTGATTTAAATTTCGTTCTAGTTTCTGAAGCCAGCGTAAAAAAAAGAAAATCCAACTTGAAGCCGCCAAACCCACCAAGACGTACCAGCCCAGTATGCTTCCAATCACAGCAATCACAGAGGATAGATAGAGGGGCACTTTTGAAGTGGGCTCAAATACCGATTGAGATTTCGCTGCAATGTCATGCACTGGTTTTTCAATTGCATCAACGTATTGCATCACACTCAAAACAAATGCGATCGCACACAGAAACGTCAAAATCGGAAGTTTTAAAAACCACGCTCCCACTGCAGCAATGATTAAAACCATCAACCAAATCATTCGAATTTCACTGTGTTGTTTCAGCATATTTTATTTCTCTTTCCCTGAAAGATGATCATACAGCAGCACTTCAGCTTGTTCTGCTTAATTCATCAGATATTCGGTAAGCGTAAGCCATATCTAGAGTCAGCGTAATGAGCAAAAATCACGTACAATAATCGAGTTATTTGGATAAGGAAAGTTTCAATGCCACCATTTGTCTTGGTCGATGGGTCATATTTTTTATTTCGTGCGTATCATGCACTCCCACCGTTAACCACTTCAACAGGTTTACAGACCAACGCTATTCGTGGCGCAATTTCTGCAATCCAAAAACTGATGCGTCGTGTACAACCTACACATATGGCCGTGATTTTTGATACACCAGAACCCACTTTCCGTCATGAGTTATCACCTATTTATAAAGGTGATCGTCCAAGCATGCCCGATGAGTTATCTCAACAAATTCCATATTTACACAACCTGATTCGTGCTTTAGGCATTCCATTGCATGTGCTTCCGGGTGCAGAAGCGGATGATATTATTGGCACTTTAGCAAAACGCGCTGAAAAAGAAGGCTATCAAGTCCTCATCTCTACGGGTGATAAAGACATGGCTCAATTGGTCACCGATAAAGTGACCCTTGAAGACAGCTTTAAAGATAAACCGATGGATGTAAATGGTGTCTTTGAAAAATTTGGCGTTTGGCCCAATCAAATTATCGATTACTTAACCCTAATGGGCGATGCTTCTGATGGCATTATGGGTGTGCCCGGTGTCGGTGCAAAAACTGCAGCAAAATTACTGACTGAATACGGTTCAATTGGTGGCATTTTAGAAAATGTCGATAAAATCAAAGGGAAAGTCGGTCAAAATATCAAAGACAGCGTTGAAGGGATTACGCTAGATCATCAATTGGCAAGTATTGTCTGTGATTTAGAATTAAACCTGACCTATGAAGATTTGAGAGTCGTTGATCCGAATGTTAATGAACTGCGTCGTCTATACACTGAACTAGAGTTTCGTAATCAATTACAGTCTTTAGATCATCCCAATAATCCGAACAATAGCGCCTATAAACAAAGTGCCAAAGTCATTGAAAAATCAGCTGCACCTCAAGACTCTAATGCTAACGCAATTGAAGATCAAGCAACGCAAACCAGCATAGATGATCAATTGGGAGAAGCCTCATACCATACTGTACTGACGCTATCAGATTGGGAAACATTCTTTAAACGTTTCAGTACTGAAACTTGCTTTGCATTTGATACTGAAACCACCAGTTTAGATTATCGTGTCGCAGAAATGGTCGGTTTTTCAGTCGCTTTTGATGCAAAAGATGCCTATTACATCCCATTGGCACATGATTATGAAGGTGCGCCTGAACAACTCAATCGTGATGACGTAATTGCACAAATCAAACCGATTCTTGAAAATCCTGAAGTGAAGAAAATTGGCCATCATTTAAAATATGATGCACATATTTTAGAAAATCATGGCATTCATTTACAAGGCTGGTACTTCGATACCATGCTCGCCTCTTATGTCTTGAACGCAGTCGCAACCCGTCATGGAATGGATGATGTTGCTCGTGTTTATTTAAGCCACCTGACCACGACCTATGAACAAGTGGCAGGTAAAGGTGCGAAACAAAAAACGTTCAATCAAATTGAGATTGAAACTGCAGCACACTATGCTGCTGAAGATGCGCATGTTACTTATCGTTTGTATGAGGTTTTGCATCGCAAACTTAAAGAAACTCCGCCTTTACTGGATATTTTACAAAACATAGAAGTACCGACAGCGACTGTTTTAACCTCGATGGAAGAAAATGGCATTGCGTTGGATCTCACCTTTCTGGATCAATTGGGCTGTGAATTTGCAGACACCATTCAGAATCTTGAAAATCAGATCATTGAAATCGCAGGTCAACCTTTTAATGTCAGCTCACCAAAACAAGTCGGTGAAATCCTTTTTGATAAATTGGGTTTAAAAGGTGGGAAAAAAACCGCCACTGGACAGTACAGCACCAGCGAAAGTATTTTAGAAAAAATTGATCATCCAATTGCAGAGTTAATTTTAGAATATCGTGGACTGTCAAAACTCAAAAGTACCTATACCGATGGTTTACTTAAGCAAGCCAATGACGGTTCTCATCGAGTACATACCAGTTATCATCAAGCACTCACCGCAACAGGTCGTTTATCATCAACTGATCCAAACCTACAAAATATTCCTGTACGTGAGGAAATCGGTCGTCAAATTCGCAAAGCATTTGTTGCGCCAGAAGGACGTGTGTTACTAGCAGCCGATTATTCACAAATTGAATTGCGTTTAATGGCGCATTTCTCTCAGGATGAAGCCTTGGTTGATGCCTTTCATCACGGTCAGGACGTCCATCGTCGTACAGCCGCTGAAGTATTGAATGTACCTTTAGAAGACATCACCAACGATCAGCGTCGTCAAGCCAAAGCGGTTAACTTCGGTCTACTTTATGGGATGTCTGAATTTGGTTTGATTCGTCAGCTTGGTTTTAGTCGTGAAGAATCACAAAATTATATTAAGCAATATTTCCATCGTTACCCTGGCATTTATGAGTATATGCAGCGCACTCGTCAAGTGGCATTAGAACAAGGCTTTGTGGAAACTATTTTAGGTCGTCGTTTATATACGCCTGAAATTGGCGCACGCAATATGATGATTCGTAAAGCTGCAGAACGTGCTGCAATTAATGCTCCTCTGCAAGGTTCCGCTGCTGAAATCATTAAACTTGCAATGATTGCCGTTGATAAAATCTTACCTAAAAACCAAGCAAAGTTACTCTTACAAGTACACGATGAATTGGTATTTGAAGTCGATGCGGATATCGCAGATGAATTGGCAGTGAAAATTGCTGAAGCGATGCAAAATGTGGTGCAAATATCCGTCCCGTTACTGGTAGAAGTCGGCAAAGGACAAAATTGGGATGAGGCACATTAAGCGCTGAAACAGCTTCTGATCGAAAGGTGAAGGTAGATGATTTTTGATTTTTTTTAATTTCTAGAATTTTTAATATCTTGAATTTTTAATATCTTGAAGCATCCACTCAACACCTTCCTAAAACTACAGCACATAAAAAAGGACTCACTCGAGTCCTTTTTTATAACTTCAAAATTTTAGCCTATTGATCTCAACATAATTTCAGCAATATAAAGTGTCAGGAACGCTAAAATAGGTGATAAATCGATCATGCCCATATTCGGCATAATTTTACGGAACGGCGCCAGCATCGGCTCAGCAAGCTCTTGAATTGCCTCGATATAAGGCGAACGAGATTGCGAAAACATTACGATCCAGCTACAAATAATATAGCCAAACAACAGGTATTTCAAAATCGAAATCAATGCCTGTAACATCGCCAATACTGTAGATGCAATGAAGTACAACGCATCACCCGTAGGTTGAGCATTTAAATACTTCAATCCGAATACTTTCAAAAAATAGAGCAGTATCACCAACACCAAAGCGGCGAGATTGACTCGTCCGTTAGCGATGGTAGGCAAAATCCGTCCAAAAACATCCACAATTTTAGTGGCTTTGGTCGTAGACAGCACGACAGGATTATAAGGATTCACGCCCGCCAACTGCATTAAGAAACGGAAGAAAACCAATAAAATTGCAACATTAATGATAATGTCAAAAAATAGCGCAGAACTCGCACCCATACTTCAACTTTCCTAATAGATTTGATTATTTAGCACTTTCACTTAATTCTTGCGCTAACTCTTGGCTACGCTTTTGCGCAGCAGCCAAAGCCGCTTGAATATTTTGCGAAATTTGAGCGCGGTCAAACACTTCTAATGCTGCCTGAGTTGTACCATTTGGAGACGTTACATTTTTACGTAACTCTGCTGGCGTATTGGAACTGGTGATTGCCATTTGAGCTGCGCCGAGTGCAGTTTGCAAAGTTAATGCAGTTGCGACTTTTTCATCTAAACCTAAGTTCTTACCTGCACGTATCATACTTTCCATCATATAGAAAAAGTAAGCAGGTCCCGAACCAGAAACAGCAGTAACAGCATCAATTTCTGCTTCTGAGTTTACCCAAATGGTTAAACCTGTAGCAGCTAATATTTGGCTTGCCAATTCACGTTTAGATTGATCAACGATATCATTTGCATATAAACCATGAGCACCAGTTTGAACCAGTGCAGGCGTATTGGGCATCACTCGAACAACAAGCGAGCTACCAGACAGTTTCGATATCGTTTCAATTTCAGCACCAGCTACAATCGAAACAATCAACTTACCTTCAAATAATCCGTGTAATGGCGATAATACTGCTGCTAACATCTGCGGTTTTACAGCCAAGACAACCACATCTGCATGAACAATTGCCGCACGATTATCTTCAGTGACTTGCACATCTTTTTCTTGTAATAATTCTCTTACTGCTTCAACTGGATCTGCAACAGTAATTCGAGTCGTCGGTAAGCCACGGCTGATTAATCCACCGATCAAGGCCTGAGCCATATTACCACCACCGATGAAACATATATTACAATTTAAAGCAGCATTCATGAATCAAACTCAACTCTACATTTCTTATAACGAAGAAATTAACTTCGGTTGCCAACCACCTACTGTGCAGTAATCGGTCTGAGCCAACCAAAACCCGTGTGGCGTAAATACGCCAAGCATAACATTATCTATGCTCAATATTTGAATTGTATGACGCAGCCACGGAAAAATTTGTGCATCTTGAATGGCTTTTTTGAGCGGCCAAGCACCCACACGACCATACAAATGAATTTTTTCGCCGCCTCTACGATGCGTCAATGTAAATTCTTGTTCGAGTAAATCGATACTTAAACCTAAAGTATCACGTTGAATTTCAAACACACCAGAAGGCAATTCAAGCTGCTGATGAAGTCTCAAACCAATAGAGCGCTCTGTAGCATCAAGCGTTTGCTCTGCTGAATATACAGCTTTAGTTAAACGATATAAGGTCTTTTGGTAACGAACATAATAATGTTGATTCCAATGCAATGCAGCCTTTGCATCTGCCTTGGCATGAATGACTTCATCTTGAAGTCTTTGCACCATATTAAATGCAGGTCTATACGTACTTTCTCCACGCATCCAAGAAGAAAGTACTTGTCGCTGTCTCGCTTGAGACAATTGACTGAGTTGAACTAAATCAATTTGATTGGCATCACCACATAACAATAAATCTTGTTGCAGAATTTCCGATAAAACTTCATCAGCATCTTGCATTAAGTAAGCAGTTCGACTGATGGATTGCTGCATTTTTGGAAAGCGGCTTTGCAAAATATGCCAAAGCTCATGTCGGCACCATGCTCGATCATAATAGGTATCTAAATTGGTTGGATCTTCAACATAGGGGAGTTGTAATTGATCAACCCATTGGCAAATTTGCTCACGCGATAAATCTAATAAAGGTCGCCAAATACAAAAATCTTCACGTTCATCCACAACTTTCATGGCAGATAAGCCCTGCACCCCTGCTCCAGAAAGAAGTCTAAGCATGAGTGTTTCAGCTTGATCTTGTTGATGATGTGCTAACAGCAAAATTTCATTTTTTTGGATATGACGTTTAAACGCATCATAACGCGCTTCACGCGCTTGATTTTCTACATTGCCCTGTAGAACCTCAACATCCTGTATAACAATGGAAATATTTTTTTGATGACAATAGCTTTGAATAAATTCAGCCCAATCGCTACTCACCCGCTGCAGTTGATGATTGACATACATTGCTCGGATACGATCAGGATAAATTTCAGACAGCAAAAAAAGCAACAGCATGGAATCCATGCCGCCGCTACATCCGATTAAGAATGTGGTTTGATCACTAAATTGTGAGCTTTGTTTTAAGAAGCTAGACCTGAATTGTTGCTGCCAAACTTCATTAAACGTTGGTAACGCGCTTCGCATCGCTCGCTCGCATCCATTGGAGTTAATTCATCAAGAGCTTGCTGTAAAACAACTTTAAGCTTTTCCATAACTTCAGCTGGCTGTAAATGTGCACCTTCGCCTTCATCTACAACATATTCAACAATACCCAAAGCCGTTAACTTGTCTGCAGTTAAGGCCAAAGCTTCACTCGCTTGTTCCGCTTTTTCAGCAGTTTTCCACAAAATTGATGCACAACCTTCTGGTGAAATAACTGAATAAATACTGTGAGATAGCATGATTACGCGATCCGCCACACCAATACCCAGTGCTCCACCTGAACCGCCTTCACCTAAAACTGTTGCTATAACAGGCACTTTCAAAGAAGAAAGTTGCGCCAAACTGGTTGCAATCGCTTCGGCTTGACCACGTTCTTCCGCACCTACACCTGGATATGCGCCCATTGTGTCAATAAAGGTGAATACTGGAAGATTAAAACGCTCCGCCATATCCAATAGACGTTGTGATTTACGATAGCCTTCTGGATTACTCATGCCGAAATTATATTGCAATTTCTCACGTGTACTACGACCACGATGCTGACCTACGATCATCACCGCTTGTCCGTTGAATCGTGCTAAACCACCGACCATGGCACCATCATCACCATAGAGACGGTCGCCATGTAATGCATCAAATTCAGTAAAAATTTCACCTACATAGTCCAAAAATTGTGGACGTTCTGGATGACGAGCAATTTGAACCGTTTTCCATGCTTTAGACTGAGCAGCTTTATTTTTCATAAGTCAATGAATATCCCTAAATTAACCCACATTTAGTGAATTGATAAAATACTGGTTATCGAAAATCAATTAATCGATAAATAGTTCTGATTGAATATTCAATTCAATATCCCAATGTCTAAATTGCACCTGCTCATCATGCAAGTCTGCAACCAACAAAGGCCATTGCTTGGCATCACCAGAAACTTTAAGTTGCCATTGTTGCTCATCTACAACCGTTAATTCAATGGCAGGAAGCATCTCGTCACTGCGACTGTGATTTAATAAAATTGCTAAACGAAGCAACAAACATAGATAAACTAACTTGCTTCCACCGACCTTAAAAACGTCATTTTTAGCTTCTGAACGCAATTTTCGACGATGATGAGCGACCAAATGTGACAAATAATTCTGATCAATTTGAGAGAAGCCTGCTATATCTGAGTGCTGTAATAGATAAGCACCATGACGATGATAACCACCATGACTAATCGCCAAACCTATTTCATGAAGATAGGCCGCTCGGCGTAACAGATCACTGTCATCACTATTCAATTGTAGAGAAAGCGATACACCATTAAACAATTGCTGTGCTGTATCGACCACACGCTCCGCTTGTTTCTGATCTGCCCCATAACGCCCCATTAACGCTTGAACACTTCGATCACGAACATCTTCATGTTGAAAGCGCCCCAAAAGGTCGTACATCACGCCTTCTCTTAAAGCACCATCTGAATAAACCAATTTATCAATGTTTAATACATCGAATACCGCATGCAATATGGCGATACCCGCAGGAAGCACAGCTCGACGATCTTCTTTTAAACCATCAAACTCTACTTCAGAGATGTGTTTATATTTGAGTAGTTTTTCTTTTAACTTGTCTAAACCTTCGCGAGTAAGATTTTCTTTATCATCGCTCCAGCCCATATTGACTGCAATTTGGCGACACGCTTTAATCGTCCCACTTGAACCAACCACCGTTTCCCAACCAGCAGCCTTATACGTATTGGCAATACCTGACAACTCTTTTCGAGCAGCGACGATGGCTTTATCCATACTTTTTTGATTGATTTCACCTTCACTAAAGTAGGCTTTGGTATAAGCCACACATCCCATTTGCACTGACTCAGTGTGAATAGGCTCAAACTCTTCACCGATGATCAATTCAGTCGAACCGCCGCCAATATCAATGACTAAGCGACGACCGCTATTTTCCATGCTGTGAGAAACACCTAAATAAATGAGACGTGCTTCTTCACGACCCGCAATGATTTCAATCGGTTTTGGTAAAATAAGAGCAGCTTTCTGAATGAATTCGTGTCCGTTTTTGGCTTGACGCAATGCATTGGTCGCCACAATACGTAAACGATTGGATTGAACTGAGCTCAAACGCCCGACAAACCGAGCCAGACAAGCTAAGCCACGCTGTTGAGCAGCTTCTGTTAAATTTTTATTCTCATCTAGTCCTGCAGCCAATTGTACTTTTTCAGACATTGAAGCGACTTTCTTTACTTCACCATGATCAACACGAGCAATTGCTAAATGGAAACTGTTGGAACCCATATCGATGGCTGCAAGTAATTCTTCATCAATTAAAAAATCAGACATTATTTAGACAAGTATATCCAGAATTCTGCCTAGATTAATTCACATACCTGTAATTTAAAAGCCATTTGTGCAGGGAATTTGATGATCTGCTATTTTTTTAACATATATGACAGTTGTATTACACCGATCATCAATATCGCCAGCATCAATTGGACATTCGCTCAATAAACACGGAAAATTATAACAATCCCCCTACTTTGTTAAAGATGTCTATGTAATACTTATATTATAGATAGACCATCTTTAAAAACATTTGGAGCAACGTTTATGTCTGCTAATATTGTAAACACAACTGATGCTAACTTTGAAGCTGACGTAATTAATTCTGACACACCGGTACTTGTTGATTTTTGGGCAGGATGGTGTGCGCCTTGTAAAGCAATTGCACCTGTGCTTGAAGTACTTGCAACTGAATATGAAGGTAAAGTGAAAATTGTTAAAGTGGACGTGACTGCTTGTGAAGCAACTGCCGTAAACTATAACATTCGTAACATTCCTGCACTATTGATGTTTAAAAACGGTGAAGTGGTTGGTCAACAAGTAGGTGCTGCACCTAAGTCTAAGTTAGCTGCATTCATTGAAGAAAACATTTAACTCATTGTTTAATGATTAGATGCTTAAGCGCCATGTTTTCATGGCGCTTTTTTCATCCTTAAATTGACAATGCAAGCAATCTGACTTATATTGCTTGCTCAAGGAACACTTGGACATCTTCTCCACGTTTCTTACAAAACACAAAACATAAGATCGCCGCTCGGCTAAAGAAATTGTTTTTACACATTTCTCCTCGAAAGAACTAACTAGATTCTGAGTTTGTTACTGTGCAAATCAATTCCTACTCTTTTCTTGCACTGCGGATATCTTTTGCTTCTTTTCTATTATGCACCACACATCTTATATTCAATCTGACCATATATGAACTTAACTGAACTCAAGAAAAAACCGATAGGCGAACTCATCAAAATTGCTGAGTTTATGGGCCTTGAAGGAATGGCACGTAACCGTAAGCAAGATATCATTTTCGCCATTTTGAAACGTCATGCAATGAATGGCGAAGAAATTTTTGGTGATGGTGTTCTTGAAATTCTTTCTGATGGTTTTGGCTTCCTTCGTTCTGCTGCGGGTTCTTACCTTGCAGGACCTGATGATATCTACATTAGCCCGTCTCAAATTCGTCGTTTTAATTTACGTACTGGCGATACCATTACAGGTACAATTCGTCCTCCGAAAGAAGGCGAACGTTATTTTGCTTTACTTAAAGTAAATCAAATCAACTACGACACCCCTGAAAACTCACGTAATAAAATTTTATTTGAAAACCTTACTCCATTATTCCCAACTGAACAGTTAATGATGGAATTGGGTAATGGTTCAACTGAAGATTTAACTGCACGTGTAGTCGATCTTATTGCTCCGATTGGTAAAGGACAACGTTCTATCATTGTTGCACCGCCAAAAGCCGGTAAAACAATGTTATTGCAAAACATTGCTCAATCTATTGTGCGTAACAATCCTGAATGTTTCTTGATCGTTCTTCTGATTGATGAACGTCCGGAAGAAGTAACAGAGATGGAACGTACAGTTCGCGGTGAAGTGATTGCTTCTACATTCGATGAAGCGCCTGCGCGTCACGTTCAAGTCGCTGAAATGGTCATTGAAAAAGCAAAACGTTTGGTTGAACATAAGAAAGATGTCGTTATTCTACTTGACTCAATCACGCGTCTTGCACGTGCATATAACACGGTAATTCCATCATCTGGTAAAGTATTGACAGGTGGTTTGGATGCACATGCGCTAGAACGTCCAAAACGTTTCTTCGGTGCAGCACGTAATATCGAAGAAGGCGGTTCACTGACCATTATTTCTACTGCACTGATCGAAACAGGCAGTAAAATGGATGAAGTGATTTACGAGGAATTCAAAGGTACAGGTAACCAAGAGATTGCACTTGATCGCCGTATTGCTGAAAAACGCGTCTTCCCTGCGATGAATATCAAGAAATCTGGTACACGTCGTGAAGAACGTTTAATGAGCGAAGAGAACTTACGTAAAGTTTGGATTCTTCGTAAGCTTCTTCACCCTATGGATGAGTTAGCGGCAATGGAATTCTTATTGGATCGCATGAAAGAAACCAAAACCAATGATGATTTCTTCGATCAAATGAAGCGTAAAGCTGCAAACTAATACCACGAATAATAAAAAAGACCACTATTGATAGTGGTCTTTTTTATGGTTGACATTTTTTACATAAATACACAATTGACAATTAAAAATGTAAAGTTATATATAATTAATTGATTTATATCATTTCTGTGAATAAAAATAGCGGTATATTAATAACTTACTTTGTACTCTTCCAATTTAGAATTCAAAATCAATTGTAATTATCTGTTAAAAATATGCTGTTTTTTAACCTTTTTTAGCAATTATTTTAAATCACCCAGTAGTAATTCAATATGCCGAGTGATAGCATGTTGGCATACCAGTTAGGCTGCTCCATGCGTTATTAACCTCACTAACGTTAGGAATAATAAAAGCACACAACAGGCTAACCAGGTTTTTTTTGTCTCTATATATTTTAATGAGAGTGATGCCATGTTATTCAAAAAAATTGCTATTGCTGCTGCCGTTGCTACTACTTTAGCTTTCGTTGGCTGTGCTAAAAAAACTGAAGATGCTGCTGCTGATGCTAACGCTGCTGCGTCTGAAGCTGTTGAAGCTGCATCTGAAGCTGTTGTAGCTGCTGATGCTGCTGCTGTTGAAGCGACTGACGCTGTTGCTGCTGATGCTGCTGCATCTGAAGCGACTGATGCTGCTGCTGTAGCTGTTGATGCTGCTGCTGACGCTACTGCGACTGCTTCTGCTGCTCAATAATAATCTCTTAGATTATTATCAGAAAAAGAGAACCTTTGGTTCTCTTTTTTTTCGTCTCTTGTTTTTGTTTCTAGTTGATTCAACTAAAAGATTGAGCTTCAAATTCATTTAATTCTATAAAATTGGATTAAAAAAAACCTCAAGTACAAAGACTTGAGGTTTGATATAAAACAAGATCGACCTTAGTCAACTTGTTCAGTACCGACACGTTGTCTAAATTTCTGACCTGCGCGGAATGTCACTACGCGACGTGCGGAAATTGGAATCTCTTCCCCAGTTTTAGGATTTCGTCCTGGGCGTTGACGCTTGTCACGCAATTCGAAATTACCAAAACCTGAAAGTTTGACGTGTTCACCTGCAATTAATGCTTGGCTAATTTCATCAAAAAACAACTCTACCATTTGCTTAGCTTCACGACGATTTAAACTCGTGAGCTCACTCAAATGATCAGCCATTTCTGCTTTTGTTAATGCTGTCATGAGGCCCTCAATGTCGCTTGGTAAGTGTCTTGCAACACTTGAATAATGTTATCCATACCGGACTTGATTTCAGCATCTTCAAGTGTGCGTGATGGGTGTTGCCATAAAATAGCAAATGCCAATGAGCGTTTGCCCTCTTCAACACCCTGACCCGTATACACATCGAATAACCAAGTAGAGTCTAATAACTCACCACCTACTTTTTCGATAAGTTGCTGAATTTCACTGACATTAATCTTATCATTAATTAAAAGGGCAATATCACGTCTAACCGACGGAAATCGTGATAATTCTGTAAAATTAGATACATAAGTTTGCAAAACAGCCAATTGATCAAGTTCTGCCACCCAAGTTGTACCTAAATCAAGCTTTTCTTCTAATGATGGATGTAGTCGACCTAAATAACCAATCGATTTTCCATCCACTAAAATCTCTGCAGATTGTCCTGGGTGTAACCAAACGCGCTCAGAACGAACATATTCAGCATTGATACGTCCTGCGGCCAAGACCTCTTCTACTTCACCTTTCAGATCAAAGAAATCCATAGCTTGAGGTTTAGCATGCCAAGATTCATTGGTTTTCGCACCAACCGCAATCATTGCCAAGGTTGGGATTTGCTTCAACTCATGAATATTGGCTGCATCTTGATAATCAAAACGCAAACCTAATTCAAAGAAACGCACACGACTTTGTTGACGATTAATGTTGTATTGAACACATGGGATTAAGCTAGATAACAAAGTAGAGCGCATCACAGCTAAATCACTTGAAATTGGGTTTGCCAATGCCAAAGGATTTACATCTGGATTTAAAATTTTCTCTAATTTCAAGTCTGCAAAACTAAAACTAATCGCTTCTTGATATCCAAGAGTGACGAGCGTTTGACGCAACTGACCTAACTCAAATTGATCTTGATACTTCGCAAGCTTTGTTTCAATCACTGGCAAGCTAATTTGAATATTGTCATAGCCATGGATACGTGCAACTTCTTCAATTAAGTCTTGGTATATAGCCATGTCATAGCGATGTGAAGGAGGAACTACTGACCACTGCCCGTCAGTTTTTTCAGTCACTTTACAATCTAAACGAGTCAATGCATCAACAATGAAAGTAGAATCAACGTGATAACCTAACAATTGATCGACTTGTGCTTGATTCAGTTCAATCGCTTGGCGTGTTGGTAATAATGCTTTATTTTCTGCAATCGTGATTTGCCCGAACGAACCACCAGCTAACTCTTGAATCAATTGAGATGCGCGCTGCATTGCCATCATTGGCAATTCAAAATCTACACCACGTTCATATCGCTGCGATGCATCTGTATGTAGACCAAATTTTCGCGCACGACCTGCAATCGCAAGTGGTGCAAAGAAAGCGGATTCTAAGAAAATTTCTGTTGTTTCATCGGTCACAGAAGAAGACAAACCGCCCATAATACCTGCAATCGCTAATGCTTTTTCATCATCAGCAATGACCATAACATCTTCAGTCAATTCAACTTCTTGCTCGTTTAACAACACCAGCTTCTCTTGTGCGGTTGCTTGACGAACCTGTACTGAACCTTGAAGTTTGCCACCGTCAAATGCATGCAATGGCTGACCCAATTCAATCAATACATAGTTGGTGATATCGACCAAAATACTATGCTGACGAATACCTGAACGTGCCAAAACGCGCTCCATCCATACAGGTGTTACTGCTTTAGTATTGATGTTTTTGATCACACGACCGAGGTAACGTGGGCAACCTTCGGTGCTCACAATGACGTTCTTTTCATCTGCAAGAGTTACTGTAACATCTTCAACATGCGGTACAGTCACAGGCAATTGATTGATCACACCAATTTCACGTGCAATCCCTCGAATACTGAAGCAATCACCACGGTTAGGCGTGATACTGATATCAATGACATTATCATCAAGATCTAAATATTCACGAATATTTAAACCAACAGTTGCATCACTAGGAAGCTCTAACAGACCATCAAGTTTATCTTCAAGGTCAATTTCAGATGCGCCACACAACATGCCTTGTGACTCGATCCCACGTAACTTTCCTTTTTTAATTTTAAAGTCACCTGGTAATACTGCACCAATGGTTGCAACAGGTGCTTTCATACCTGCACGCACATTCGGTGCGCCACATACAATTTGCAGAGGCTCGCCCGTTCCAATATTTACCGTAGTAACTTTTAAACGATCTGCATCAGGATGCTGTTCTACAGTTAAAACCTCACCCACAACAACACCCGTAAATGGCTTTGCAGCTGGAGAAAGCTCATCGACTTCTAAACCCAACATCGTCAATTGATTTGAAAGTGTATCGCTATCAATGGCTGGGTTAACCCATGTACGTAACCAATTTTCGCTAATTTTCATTTATAAAAACCTGTAATTTCAATCTCTAGAATCCCTACTCAGATTCAGCTTTAAATCGATTCTTTTTAATCAATAAAGCTGAAGAGAAGCTTTGCTTCACAAGAGAGGATTAAATAAAAGTCTTAAGCAAACTGGCGTAAGAAACGCACATCATTTTGGAAGAACATACGCAAATCATTCACACCGTAGCGAAGCATTGCAAAACGTTCCACACCTAGACCAAATGCAAAGCCTGTGTATTTTTCAGGATCAATTCCTGCCGATTGAAGAACATTCGGATGTACCATACCGCAACCCAAAACTTCCAACCAACGACCGCGCTCATCCATAATATCCACTTCTGCGCTTGGCTCAGTGAACGGGAAATAAGACGGGCGGAAACGCACTTGAAGATCTTTTTCGAAGAACTCATTTAAAAGATTAATCAATAAACCCTTAAGTTCCGCGAAGCTGGTTTTTTCAGCCACGTATAAACCTTCGATCTGATGAAACATCGGTGAATGTGTTTGATCTGAATCACAACGATAGACACGACCTGGACAAACAATACGAATCGGTGGTTGCGAGGTTTCCATCGTGCGAATTTGGACACCAGATGTATGTGTACGTAGTAGATGATTCACATCAAAGTAAAACGTATCATGCATGGCACGAGCCGGATGATGACTCGGAATATTTAATGCTTCAAAGTTATGATAATCGTCTTCTACTTCTGGACCTGTCGCGATGTTAAAACCAGCTCTGGTAAAAAATTGGCAAATACGATCTTGAACTTGTGTTACAGGGTGAATACTGCCGACAAACTGACCACGACCGGGCAAAGTAATATCAATTTGCTCACTTGCGAGCTTTTGTTCTAATGCCGCTTGATGCAAAAACGTTTGACGTTGAGTTAATGCGCCAGTAATGGCTTCACGCACGGCATGAATATGCGCACCAAAAACTTTACGTTCTTCAGGGTTCATTTTGCCCAGCGACTTCGATTGTTCAGCGAGCTGGCTTTTTTTACCCGTAAACTGCACACGTACTTGATCGAGTGTAGCAAGGTCCTCTGCTGCTGCAATGGCAGCAAGCGCTTCAGTGGTCAGGGCTTCCAGTGACATAGTAACTCTCAAAGCAACAATTTAAGAAAAATAATATAACCATATATTCTAACAGTTTTTACGCATTGGTATGCAGTTTAGAAGATGGAAAATCAGGACAGTGATAAGTTATGCAATAAGATTAGTAATTTGATTTATAAAAAGTATAAGATATTCACATTGTCACTAAGAAGATAAACAATGGCACTTGACCCGATTTGGAAACAACAGCTTGCTCTCGTCAGCTATGGCAATGAATATTTAAGCCAAAATTTGAGTTTTAGTCACTGGGCAAAACATCCGATTTTCAATCAGCATATGTTCGCTTTTCGTGATCTACTTTCTCAACAGTTATTAGCACAGCATTTCCAAGTTTGGCTCGAAGGCCTCAAAAAACAAGGGGTAATCAGAATAAGCTTACATAATTCAAGCCTATTACTCGATGAGCAAAATCCCAACCCAAATGTTGAACTTCTACCTTATGCTCACTTTATTGTCAGCCACCACAGCAAGTCTTATGCAGCATGGATTTTTGGTAAAGAACTGGCTGAGTGGTATAACGGTGATAATGAATTTCAGCCACCATTAAAGCAACGTTCAGATTTACGAATAGAAAATTTTTGGCGTTATGAATTAAATTCCAAACTGATTAAGCGAGTCGAAGTTGATCTGCAACAACCGAACTGGGATGTAATTCATACTTACACAGACAATGTTCTCTTTGATCAACCGCTCGCTCAAGGCTTTGTAGCGCCTGATCTATTAGGACAGTCCTACTATGGATATACACGCGAAAATTTAGCAGAACCTCATAGCTCCACAAGTTCAGCAGATCAGTTAAATTTAGCACTATTACCCGATGACTATAATGCAACGTATGCACATGAAAGTTTGATTCGACTCGAAGCTTTAGATCAATTCATCACACAAAAACTTAAGACCTCCCACATTGAAGAAGATGCTTTAAGTCATGAAGAGCGAGTAAGTCTTCAGCGCTTTAAACATAAACTTGAGGATTTAACTGCGAAATTTGTCACCAAAGTTGCGAACCATTATAAAACGGCTCGCTTAATTCCTGTTGAAAGAAATATTCCATCGGAAGAGCACGCGCAATCTATTCACACTGAAAATCGCTTTTTCAATAACGACGCACCAAATATAAAGCCAGAACATAAGTCTGCTAAATCAAATGTCTTTGCATTGATTGTGATTACCGTGGTGATTTGTATTTGCGCATACTATTTTGGATTATAGCATTTAGATAACAAAACATTTATTCAGTAAAACACAGGGTGACAAATTCAAAAAAAAGAAAGAAGTTGGTTGACGTAATTAAAAATATGAAATAAATTGGAATTTCGCTACTTAGGATTTTCCAATTACTTTCAGTAAGGATACGTTATATATGACCAAATACCCCCACCCATCATCATTTGATAAAGAGTTAACGGATGATAAGTTATCCTATATCGCAAAATTGATGCTTCAGTCATTTGATAAAAGTTTCAGAGATACACGCGACCAAGACGATGACAATTATACTTTTGGTACTGTTTTCTTTAAAAGAACTCATAATTGTTTTAAAAGAGAGTTCTTAAATGATGCCTGTCCATATAAAATTGAAATTTTAGATAAGACTAACAAATTTATTTTCAAACTGGGACAAACACCTTGTCGCTTTTTTGAAGAAAAAAACTATTTTTATCCAACAAAGAAAGGGGCATTTGTTCTCACTGAACAATTGAGCCTCTTTAATGAAGTCGGTTTACCCTGCTATTCAAATTTCTTACTCATGTATTCTCTTGATGAAGATGGGTTTCCATTAGCAACTGTTCTTTTTGTCAGTTACGACATTAATGAAAATATCGTTGCTCTTTGGGAATATAATTCATCTAGCTTCACCCCTTCAATTCAAACCGATGATTTGTTTACACCAAAGAGTAGTGGTAAAAAGCGTACTCGAAATTTATCAAGTAAACGCAATAATACCGACAAGTCAGAAGAGAATTGAATCAATTATTAGGTTACACAATGTTTAATTCTTTTAATGGACTCGAACTTAAACTACTAAGATTATTCAACGAGTTATCTCTTGAAGATGTAGCAGTTAAAGTTGGTAAATCAAAACAATATATACATAAACTTGAAACGGGTCTCGGTTATCCAACCGATGATCTGTTAATTGAATTATGTAATATTTTTGATGTAAAAAAGAATTTTTTTTATCAAATTCATTCACCTTTACAGGAAGATCAAATTCACTTCCGCAGTCTTAAATCATCAAGACAGTTTGCAAAACAAGTGGTAATTTCAAGAGCTGAACAATTAAATAGATTAATTAGGTTTATTGAAGAAAATGTTGATTTACCAGACTACCTAATCAGTTCTATCGAGACTGATCACACTCAATTAACAGGAGATCAAATCGAGAAAATTGCCGAAGACTTCAGGAAGCAATTTGACTTAGATTTAGCTCCTATCGAAAACTTAACGGAATTCTGTGAAGATATTGGCATCGTTATAACTGACTTTGACTCTATTTCGAGCGAAGTTGATGCTTTATCATTAATTTGTCAAAGACCTATAATTGTTCGAAACACTAGTAAAAAAAGTGCATGTAGACAAAGATTTGATATAGCTCATGAAGTTGGCCATATGCTACTGCACAATGGGGTTACTACTGGCGATACTTTAACTGAGTCCCAAGCACATAGATTTTCTAGTGCGTTATTGTTACCACAAGCGATGCTGAGAACAAATTTTCCAATTTTATTCAAGGGTGGTCGATTTGATTGGAATAAAATGAGTGAATTCAAGAAAATTTGGGGAATTAGCAAAGCAGCTATTCTATACAGAGCTAAGCAACTCAACTTAATTGATGATGGTCAGTATAAAACTGGTGCTATTCACTTAAGAGTAAATGGTGAGGCAAGACAAGAGTTTGAAGACATTAGTATGCCTATTGAGACACCTTCACTACTTCAAGATGCTATTAATATTGTAATCAGTGATGGCATTTCTGTTGAAAAAATTTCTAATGAGTTAAATATTTCTGTTTCTATGCTGGAAAAGCTTACTAATATGAAATTTATTATTCAAGAAAATAAACTACAGATTATTTAAAAAAAAGACCGCTAAAAGCGGTCTTTTTTAAGTCATAAAGACTTATGCAGCCAATGCGCTTTTCGCTTTTTCAGCGATAGCAGCAAACGCAACTGCGTCATGCATAGCGATGTCAGCAAGAACGCGACGGTCGATGATGATCTGAGCTTTTTTCAAGCCAGAAATCATACGGCTGTACGACAAACCATTTAGACGAGCACCAGCATTGATACGTGCAATCCACAAAGCGCGGAATTGACGTTTCTTTTGACGACGGTCACGGTAAGCATATTGACCTGCTTTGATTACAGCCTGGAACGCTACGCGATAAACACGTGAGCGAGCGCCGTAGTAACCTTTAGCACGAGCAAGAATTTTTTTATGACGACGATGCGCCTGAACACCACGTTTTACACGAGCCATTTATAAATCTCCTTAGATGTATGGGCACATACGGCGAACTGAAGCAACGTCACTAACGTGAACCATTACACAGCCGCGTAATTGACGAATACGCTTAGCAGATTTTTTGGTCAAAATGTGGCGTTTGAACGCTTGTTTACGCTTAAAACCGTTAGCAGTCGCTTTAAAGCGTTTAGCTGCACCACGGCGAGTTTTCATCTTAGGCATAACAACCTCTTTTGAACACCTGTTCGGAACGTCTGCACCATTGCAAAAACGACCTGCAGGTAAGGGAGCGAGTATTCTAAAGCATCTTTGATTAAAACAAAAGCAATAACATTAAATTCATTGTTCGACCCGATCAAACCAATAAAGCCACTAAAATCCTTGCAGCCAAACTCAATACAGTAAATACTCGCACTGCTTTATTCGACATTCATTTTCAGATCATTTCTAAGACATAACATTATGAAACCACTGCTCTGCTGTTCTTTCCTCATGTGCCTTGCTTCAACATCGGCTTATAGCTTAGAAAGCACAACATCAACGCAATTGAGCACCCAAACTACGGTTGCTGAACCTGCACATTTAACAACTCGAATTCAGTGGACTAAATTTCCTCAGCTACAATTTGAAGATGCTGATTTAAAATCCCTAGATCGCTATGCGATTGTCCGCATTAAAGCAAATGAGTCTGGCAAAGTAGTCGATGCTTCAGTGAAGGAAAGTACTGGCATTCAGAAATTAGACCAAATGCTATTAAAAGCAGTTTATGCAGCAAAAACCAAACCCTTTAAAAAAGATGGGAATGAACTTTCAATTATTGGTTATCAAACATTTAGTCTAAAACTGAATGAAGATACTGAAAACTGCCCACTGAACTTCAACTCTAAAGTCTGGCAAGCACAACAAGCGCAAAAGAAAACCGCATTTACCTATTTAAACCAACCACAGCTCAATATAACGTCCAATGATTTAAATGGGCATAACCGAAAAATTAAATTCACCTTTAAAGTCAATAAACAAGGTGATGCCACTCAAGTAAAAATCAACACTGGCTCTGGAGTCTATGCATTAGACCAAGCGCTTAAACAAGCGGTTTTAGCTGCTCAGGTTAAAGTTCCACGAAAATATTGGGTTTATAAAAAGTCAAAATTAAAAGATGAAATTATGTTTAATTTAAATGATTGCCAATCACCAAATTGACTATAAAAACCCTAAAAAAATTAAATAAACACATATATAGCGACCGATTTTTGCGATAGATACGATAAGCAAAAATCGGTAGAAATTCTCTTTAAGCAATCCTGCTATTAGCGTAATGGGATCACCAATAATGGGCACCCAGCTCAGCAATAATGACCAATATCCATATTTTTGATAGGTTTTTTGTGCCTTTTTCATACTCTGCTCTGACACAGGAAACCATTTTCTATTCTTATATTTTTCAATCTGAACGCCTAAATACCAGTTGACACAAGAACCCAGTATATTTCCGATACTCGCCACCAAAATTAATAGTACCGCTGAATATTCTGTCTTCATCAGAAGGGCTAATAATACTGCTTCAGACTGCAACGGTAATAAAGTCGCTGCACCAAAAGCAGAAATAAAAAGTAAAAATAAACTCAGCACTACAGTCCTAGTTTCTTCTTGGTTTTTTTATACTGATACACAGATCCAACAACAGACAAAATCAAAATGAAATAACGACTCCATCGGTAGCGATCTATTAAGGGATCAATAGCTGCGCGCACTGTAACATTATCTTGAGTTTGCAATGTCTGTACCAAGTTTTGTACATGTACTGCTTCCGCAACCAGCAGAATCAAACAGCCGACCAAACCCATAATAATATAGACGTAAATTTTTGCGTTATTTTCAATAATGGTTGTTGAATTTAAAAAGAATGCTTTCATCACTTTGGACTCAATAAAAAACCACCGTTAAGGTGGTAAATTGCTTAATCATGAAATCTTAGCACAGTTGTCCAGTGCAATTTGATTACACCTGTATTGAAAGTGCTTTTTGAACAGCTGATCGTGCAGTGAGTCGCTCGATATAATCCTGCACATGTGGATAGTCTTCTAATTGAATACTTTGCCAATCATGACGCAGCAACCAAGGTAAAATGGCCATATCTGCAATCGAGTATGCTCCCGCGACGTATTTCTGCCCAATCAATTGCTTATTCAACACGCCATAAAGTCGCTTACTTTCACTTACGTAACGATCAATCGCATAAGGAATTTTTTCTGCTGCAAATTTATTGAAATGGTGATTTTGTCCTAACATCGGACCCAAGCCACCCATTTGCCACATAAGCCATTGTTCAACTTCAACACGCTCTTGCTCATCACTCGGATAGAACATTCCTGTTTTGCGACCTAAATATTGTAAAATTGCACCAGATTCAAAGATCGAAATCGGTTCACCTCGCGGGCCTTGCTGATCCACGATAGCGGGTATTTTATTATTGGGAGAGATCTTGAGGAAATCTGCTTGAAACTGATCATTTTCCATAATATTAATTGGATAGATTTTATAATCTAGGGCCATTTCCTCTAAAGCAATTGCCACTTTATGACCATTGGGTGTACCCCAATAATATAAATCAATCATGTTTTAATCCTTTTCGATTCTGTCTAGTATTCTTCAGTTTTGATTATTTTATAACATGTTTTTGCATTCTAAATCACATATAAAGTTAATCAATACTCATCTCAAAATCTGTATATGACTCACTCAAAATTTTTGCTCAAAAAAATTTAAAAATAATCTTGAAATTTTGAACCTCGTACCGATATTTAAAATAACAGCAAGGATCTGATGATGCTGTTGAATCTTTATTGGTGCTATGCACAATAAATTGAAATCTTATTTTTATAACTTTGCTGACCTCAGGAGGTTTTATCAATGAGCAACATGAGTCTAACTCCGCTATTCCGTCGTAGTATTGGTTTTGATCGTTTTAATGATTTATTTGATTATGCCATGCAAAGCGATACACCCAATTATCCACCGTACAATATCGAAAAGATTGCAGACAACAATTATCGTATCGTGGTTGCCGCAGCGGGTTTCTCTGAAGAAGAGCTTTCAATACATCTTGAGAACTTAGTCCTGAGCATCTCAGGTAAGCCCAGCGAGCAAAACAAAGAGACAAATACGGAGTTCCTACATAAAGGTATAGCCCGTAGAGCATTTAAGTTATCTTTACGCTTAGATGAACATATCGAAGTACAAAATGCGAACTATGAAAATGGATTACTCACCATTGCATTAGAGCGTATTATTCCTGAAGAAAAATTACCTCGCCAAATTCCGATTGGAAAAAATGTGAATCGTTTAGAATCCGTTACTGTAGATGCTTAACATGAATAAAAGACCTGCCCAGCGCAGGTCTTTTTATATTTAAATTTTGTTCTTCTCTTTCTAAATTGACTCTTTATTCCAACAAGATAAATTCGATTTTTTAATCAATTTGACCTGATTGAGTTAGCTCAATATTTTTGAGGTATTGAGTACTCATGATTTTATTCAAATTCTTTAATTTAACTGCAAACAAAAAAAAGCACTGCATAGTGCAGTGCTTTTTCCAGTCTGGATAATATTACTTTTTCTTTTTAGGACCAAGTAACATACCCATTTGACGACCTTCCATTTTTGGTGATTGTTCAACAACACCAAAATCAGTCACGTCAGCTTCAATTTTTTGCAATTGAGCTAAACCGAGCTGTTGATGTGCCATTTCACGACCACGGAAACGCAAAGTAATTTTGACCTTGTTACCTTCTTCTAAGAAACGAAGAATGGCACGCAGCTTGATGTTGTAATCACCAATGTCTGTACCAGGGCGCAACTTAATTTCTTTAACCTGAACTTGATGCTGTTTTTTCTTAGCATCTTTTTGCTTTTGCTTCAGATCGAATAAATGCTTGTTAAAATCCATGATCTTACAAACAGGTGGCTCTGCATTGGCTACGATCTCAACAAGATCAAGCTCAACTTCTTCTGCAGCGCGCAACGCTTCAGCTAATGAAACGATGCCTTTTTGCTCTCCCTCAGCACCAACGAGACGTACTTCTTTTGCACGGATCTCGTCGTTTAATGCAGGACGATTGCTTTTAGCACCCTGTTGTTGGTTACGGTCAGGCTGTTTAATCTTTATTACTCCACAATATACCGGCCACGATCGGCAACGGCTACTTTCACTAAGTCAACGAAGGCATCAATTGACATAGTCCCTAAATTTGTTCCAGCGCGAGTACGAACATTGACTGTCCCTTCCTCTACTTCTCGATCACCAAGGACCAATAAATAAGGAATACGCTCTAATGTACGTTCACGAATCTTAAAGCCGATTTTCTCATTTCTCAAGTCTGAAATGGCACGAATTCCACTTTCTTTGAGTTTTGCGACGACTTGCTCGCAAGCAACCGCTTGAGAATCGGTAATATTCATGACACATGCTTGAATCGGAGCCAACCAAGGTGGCATGAATCCAGCATAATGTTCAATTAGTATACCAATAAAACGTTCGAAACTGCCAAGTATTGCACGATGCAACATGACAGGATGGTCACGATCGTTATCTTCAGTCACATAAGATGCATCTAAACGTAACGGTAAATTAAAGTCACACTGTATTGTACCGCATTGCCAGATACGACCTAAGCAATCTTTTAATGAGAATTCAATTTTCGGTCCATAGAATGCACCTTCACCTGGTTGAAGCTCCCAATCCAGACCCGCTGCATCTAAAGCGTCTGCTAAAGATTTTTCAGCAACATCCCAAAGTGAATCTTCACCCACACGTTTTTCAGGACGTGTAGACAGCTTCATTTGTACATCTTCGAAGCCAAAATCTTTATACACATCTAAAGTCAGCTGAATGAAATCAGCAACTTCTTTACCAATTTGTTCAGTGGTACAGAAAATGTGTGCATCATCTTGAGTGAAGCCACGAACACGCATAATGCCGTGTAATGAACCCGATGGTTCGTTACGGTGACATGAACCAAACTCAGCCAAACGCACAGGCAAGTCACGGTAAGACTTTAAGCCTTGGTTGAACACTTGTACGTGACAAGGACAGTTCATTGGTTTAATGGCGTAGTTACGGTTTTCAGAATGTGTTGTAAACATCCCATCCGCATAGTTTGCAGCATGGCCAGACTTTTCCCACAAAGTGAAATCAACCACTTGTGGTGTACGAATTTCTTCATAACCATTGTCTTGCTGAACTTTACGCATGTATTGTTCAAGTATTTGGTAAATCGTCCAGCCATTCGGATGCCAGAACACCATACCTGGTGCTTCTTCTTGCATATGAAAGAGATCAAGCGCTTTACCAATTTTACGATGGTCACGCTTTTCTGCTTCTTCAATACGTTTTACATAAGCAGCAAGTTCTTTTTTGTCTGCCCAAGCTGTTCCGTAAATACGCTGTAACTGTTCATTCTTCGCATCTCCGCGCCAGTAAGCACCCGAGATTTTAGTTAACTTGAATGATTTTAAAAATTTAGTATTCGGTACATGCGGACCACGGCACATATCCAAATAATCTTGATGGTAGTACAAGCCCATTTCTGTTTCTTCAGGCATGTCCGCAATCAAGCGTAATTTATATTCTTCGCCGCGTGCTGTGAACTCTTCGATCACTTCATTACGCGGAGTCATTTTTTTCACGACATCATAATCTTGATCGATCAGCTTTTTCATGCGTGCTTCGATTGCAGCCATGTCATCTAAAGTAAATGGACGTGGCATCCAAATGTCATAGTAGAAACCTTCTTCAATGACTGGACCAATCACCATCTTTGCTTCAGGGAACAATTGCTTTACTGCATGACCCACTAAATGCGCGCAAGAATGGCGAATGATTTCAACACCCTCTTCATTTTTAGGGGTGATGATTTGCAACGTAGCGTCTTCAGTAATGAGGTCAGATGCATCAACTAAACGATTGTTAACACGGCCTGCAACTGTATTTTTTGCAAGACCAGGACCTATGCTTAAAGCAACATCCATAACAGAAACCGCGTGATCAAATTGCTTTTGATCACCATTCGGCAAAGTAATAACAGGCATAAAAAATCCTTAAGGAGTGATGCCCCGTACCATGGAGCATGTCACCGCGAGATTATGATCGAGGAAAACCTCAAAATATAAAATCGGTGCAATATATTAAAGTGCCAAAATTTTACACCTTTAATGGTTTTTTATAAACCATTCACTTAAATTAAACACAAATCTAGATGAATTCATTCGTATAAATAGCGCTAAACCAATCAAAACACAGAAGTTGATAGGAACATCATTATTTCACTACAATCCAAGGACAAATCAAAGAACAGGCTTTTGTCACTATTTTAAAAAATAGTGCGTTCTTTATTTGTATAACAATCAAATCGTTTCAGCAAAAAAAAATACGCTAATGACCGAAAGTGACATAGGTTTGTAACTCATCTATTTGAAACTCATTTATTTGTAACTCGCCCTTGGCTTTCTCTATTTCTATAGTGCATCTCAATTTTTATCTCATCATTAGAAAACTGTATACCATTTTTCGAAAACAACCCTTTCACGTGATATGGCATACTTAAAGTCGATTATTTTATATATTGATTGAAAAAATATAAATCTCATGCAAAACACTACCCACCCAAAATCAATTAGGCAGGTCACATGCAAATAAAAAAATTACTCGCTTGGTCATCTTTAGACACTTTAAAACCTACTTATGCACTTGCAGCCAATGTGGATCTCGTGGTTCTCCGTTTAGAAGACACTGATCCTGAAAAAGTCGTGGTGATGTATGGCCGCTGTCAACACCGCGGCGCGTTAATGTCTGATGCACATATTCAAGGCGATAAAATCACTTGTGGACTTCATGGCTCACATTACAGTTATAAAACGGGTATAAACCCACGTTATATCAATAAAAACTTACATAAATTTAAAGCTTGGATTGAAGATGATTTTGTTTGTGTCGATTTAGACGAAATCCAAGCTTGGGAAACTAAAAACCCACAAAACTTCAAACGAGATCAGTATCAAGGTTTGTATGCAGACTCACAAAGTGCACCTGAAGAACCACATAATAAATTTATTTTAGAGCTCGCACGCCATGGTCTCAGCAAGTTTGGTCATCATGGGCCAAGTGCCGCGATGGGTGTTCCTTATAATCAACTTCCAAAATGGGAAGATATTCAGTTAGTCACAGCACAACTTTGGAAAGTCCCTCTACTTGATGATGCCGCGGTATCAACAGAAGTGATTATTGGTAAAAATGCAAAGAAACCCCTCAAGCTCAAAATTCCAATTTTTGTTTCAGATATGAGTTTTGGCGCCCTCTCGCAAGAAGCCAAAGTTTCATTAGCACTGGGTGCCGAACTGGCTGGAACAGGTATTTGCTCAGGTGAAGGTGGCATGCTTGAAGATGAGCAAGCGGCCAACTCTCGTTATTTCTATGAGCTTGCTTCAGGTCGCTTTGGTTATGACATCGAAAAAGTTAAGCAGTGTCAGGCTTTTCATTTCAAAGGTGGTCAAGCTGCTAAAACAGGGACAGGAGGTCACTTACCGGGCCATAAAGTGGTCGGCAAAATTGCAGAAGTTCGTGGCTTAGAAGAAGGTCAAGCCGCTATTTCCCCTGCAACGTTCCCTGATTGGACAGAGCTATCACAATACAAAGCATTTGTTGAATATATTCGCGAAGAAACAGGTGGCATACCCATCGGATTTAAACTTTCGGCACAACATATTGAAAAAGATATTGATGCTGCACTGAGTATTGGTGTCGATTACATTATTTTAGATGGCCGTGGCGGCGGTACTGGTGCAGCACCGACCTTATTCCGTGACAATATTTCCGTTCCAACGATTCCAGCCTTGGCTCGAGCACGTCGTCATTTAGATCGTTTAGGTCGTCGTGATATTAGCTTAGTCATCACAGGCGGTTTACGAGTTCCTGCTGACTTTATTAAAGCATTGGCTTTAGGTGCAGATGCCATTGCGATTTCAAACTCAGCGATGCAATCCATTGGCTGTTTAGGTATGCGCGCTTGTCAAACCAATGACTGTCCTGTGGGGGTTGCGACGCAACAAGATCATTTACGTCGCCGTATAGAAATTGAAAAATCAGCGCAACAATTGGCAAATTTCCTACACGCTTCCACTGAACTGATGCAAGTTATGGCGCGTGCCTGCGGTCATGACCATCTCAGCAAATTCAGTATCGATGATTTAACCACATGGAAACACGAAATGAGTCAATTGACTGGCATTCAATACGGCGGGGTTCAATAATTTCAAAGCATCAGATGCTTTAATTTTATGATCTTTGTATAGATTCAAACTACAAATAAAAAGGACACAGCCGTGTTCTTTTTTTTGCTTAAATTTGATCAAAAAAGTACCCAAAATGCTTTTCACCCTGAACTAAGCTGAGATCCCAACCTATAACAATAAATAAGCCATCGCAAAACTGCTTGAGATGGCGGATGAGATTCAATACTTCAAAGTTATTTAAATTTCAAACAGTCAATATAATCGACTAAAGAACTACTGATTTCTTGCACAAATTTGTCTATGTTGATTACAGCCATAAAAATTTAATAAGGAAATATAAATGAATAGCGCCTATGATCAGCTCCCTCGCACACCAGCAAACTTTGTTGCGTTGTCACCACTGCGCTATTTAGAACGTGCTGCCTATATTTATCCTCATCAAGATGCCATCATTCATGGCGCACGTCGGATTTCTTGGCGAGAAAAATATACTCGCTGTCGTCAATTTGCCGATCAATTACAAAAATTAGGTATCCAAAAAAACGATACCGTTTCAGTACTTCTGCCCAATGTTCCCGCGATGCTAGAAGCACACTTTGCTGTACCCATGTCTGGTGCTGTTTTAAATACGCTAAATACACGTCTTGATGCTAAGACTTTGGCCTTCATGTTGGAACATGCAGAAACAAAAGTATTATTGGTTGATCCTGAATTCGCGGCTTTGGCACAAGAAGCACTCGCTTTGGTTCAACGAGAAATTTATGTCATCGACGTAATGGATACTGAATATGAAAATCATGCAAATAGTATTGCAATTGGTCAGGTTGAATATGAGGATTGGTTAGAAAATGGTAACCCGCAGTTTGAATGGGAACTACCACAGGATGAGTGGGATGCGATTAGCTTAAGTTATACCTCTGGAACAACAGGCAATCCTAAGGGTGTGGTTTATCATCACCGAGGGGCTTATATCAATGCAGCAAGTAATATTATTGCTTGTGGCATGACACCACGTGCAACTTATCTTTGGACACTGCCATTATTTCACTGTAATGGTTGGTGCTTTGCTTGGACCATTGCCGCAAATGGCGGAACCAATATTTGTCTACGTAAAGTAGATCCTGAACTTATTTTTAAACGCATTGCTGAACATAAAGTCGATTATTTCTGTGGCGCACCGATTGTGCTTTCAATGTTGATTAATACACCTAAAGAAAAACAGGTAAAAATTGATCATCAAGTAGAAGTCATGGTTGCTGGTGCTGCACCTCCTGCCGCGATTATTGAAGGTATGCGTAACCTTGGCGTCAACGTCACTCATGTTTATGGTCTAACTGAAACCTATGGCCCTTCTGCACTGTGTGCTTCTCAAGCTGGCTGGAGTGAGCTGAGTATTCAAGAACAAGCGCAACTGCATTCTCGTCAAGGCGTACCCTACCCATTGCAAGATGGTATGAAAGTCATTGATCCGGAAACGATGCTTCCTGTACCGCATGATGGAAAAACGATGGGAGAAATTATGTTCCGTGGAAACATCGTCATGAAAGGTTATCTCAAAAATCCTGAAGCAACAGCCGAAGCATTTGCAGGGGGCTGGTTTCATACTGGTGATTTAGCCGTGTCTCAGCCTGATGGATATGCCAAAATTACCGATCGCTCCAAAGACGTGATTATTTCTGGTGGTGAAAATATTTCTTCTCTAGAAGTCGAAGAAGTCTTATATCAACATCCAGCAGTGCTTACTGCTGCAGTTGTTGCAAAACCAGATCCTCGTTGGCAAGAAGTGCCTTGCGCATTCATTGAGTTAAAACAAGGTGCTTCCGCAACACCAGAAGAAATCATCGAGTTTTGCAAACAGCATTTGGCCCGTTTCAAAGTTCCTAAAGATGTGGTGATCACTGAAATTCCGAAAACGTCGACCGGAAAATTACAAAAATTTGTTTTACGTGACTGGGCCAAAGAGCGTTCTGAGCGTGAATTAAGCTAATCTAGAGTTATAGAGATTTCGATAAGATAAAAATAAAAAACGACCATGCGTGGTCGTTTTTTAGTGCTATCAACATCATTCAATTAAAGCGCGGAAAACTCACGGCGGATTAAAATCGCTTGTTGGCAAATCCCCTCTACTTTACGCTGTTGTTCAAAGATCGCTGGCGTCATCACATCAAAATGATCAAAAAAACTAATTTCACGCTCATTGATATCATAAATTAAGGAATGATTCCCCACACCCGCGAATGTGTCGTAATACACGATCACCCAATGATTTAGCTCCACTGCATGTTGAAGCGCTGAGTAATTGAGTGCGGGTAAAATTGGAATATTCAGTCGTTCAGCTTCTCGATAGCTTGGAAGTTCGTTCACGTCTTTATGCAAATCTTCATCCGTATGAAAAGTGACCGTAAAACCCATTTTTTTTAAACCGACAGCCAGCCCAATGCTAAAAGTTCCATATTCTTCATCGTAAGCACAAACATTGGCTAACTCTTGGATATCAATTTCAATATCACAATGTTGCAATAACATCCACACAGCATAAATACCGCAGTTGGCATTCATATTTTGTAATTGTTCAGGAATGTCTAAGCTCATAAAATTCAGCCTTTGCTTAAGTCATTATTTATACGTTAAAGAATTTTAAAGCATAAAAGTTTAATTTAGCGTCAAATAAAAATCTAAGAAATAAAAAAAGCGATCCTCAATGATCGCTTTTTTCATATACAAACTAAAACTACTTTGTGTTGTCCGAAATCAATGCAACCTGTTGAATATAGTTGGTCATATTTAATTTCGACTGTGCAACAGCATCATCACCCAATTCTTGCTTAATATCACGTTGAATACGCAAGATATGTTGGCGAATCGCATGATGTTCAGCTGCATTAAAGATCTTAATGAATTCTTTAATCGCAGGATCACCTTGTGCAATCATTCGATCTACCCAACGATGCAACTGAGCAGTTTTCTTTAAGCCTTGTTGTGGTGTCAGATAAGAGAGAATTACACTTTCATCTTCATTACGTAATAATTTACCAATACGTAAAAATTGACGACGACGTGCTTCATGTGACGTAATTAAACGTACATCTTCTAATGCTTCAATTAAACGCTCTTCCACAGGAAGGTTTTTAATTTGTTTAGGATTCAACTCAGCGAGTCTTTCCCCCAAAGCAGCCATGCGTTGCACAGCCTTCTTTTGTTCAGTTTTGCTTGCACGTCCTTCTAAAGATTCAAAGTCATCTTCAGTAAAACGTTGCGTTCGACGTGCCACGATTATTCTGCCTCGTAAAATTTTGCTGCGAATAGCGCTTGGACTTCAGACAACGCTTTCTCTTCGTCTGACCCATCCACCACTAAACGTAAAGTTGTGCCTTTGCCCGCACCAAGCATGAGCAATGACATAATATTTTTGGCATCAACCAGTTTATCGCCCTTACCAATTTGAATCGAACAACGAAACTTAGTAGTGACTTCGATAAGTTTACCAGATGCTCGCGCATGTAACCCTAATTTATTAATTACGTCAACAGTTGTGTCAATCATGACCAGTGCTTCATTTCTCTATGCAAGACTTGAATAGACCATTGTGCCTCAAGTGCTTTTTTCAGTCTATCTACAATATATACAGAGCGGTGTTTGCCACCCGTACATCCTATGGAAACCGTTATATAATGGCGATGTCCTGCAGCGAATGCAGGCAACCATTTTTCTAAAAATTGATTTAAATCATTAAACATTTCATTGGTTTTATCATTAGAGCTTAGAAAATTCTGGATTGGTTCATCCAAACCACAGTATTCTCTTAACTCTATATCCCAATGTGGATTCGGCAAATGTCGAACATCAAAAATAAAATCGGCATCTAACGGTATGCCATGTTTATAACCAAATGATTGTAAAATAACAATCAGTTTATCAACCTGTCCCAAACGAGATAATAAAGTATCTTTAAGATCGTGAACACTTTTATCAGATGTATCAATCTGAAGCGTCGCTCTCATTTGAATCGGATGCAGTAATTGTTTTTCTTCTTGAATACATTCATTGAGGCTTTTAAAACGATTCGCCAATGGATGTGGACGACGAGAGGAACTAAAACGCGCTATTAATTCGTGATCCTTGGTCGTTAAATAAATAACATCGACCGCGCCATGTTTTGCAAGCTCCTGAAAAACTTGATCAAACTCTTGTAAATCAGCTCGTGTACTTCGAACATCGACACCGAGAGCCAATTGCTCCAAATGATTTTCTTGATCAAGTTTTTCAACAATTTCAGGTAATAATGCCAGAGGCAAATTATCAATACAGTAATATCCTAAATCTTCTAATACCTGCAAAGCAGATGATTTTCCAGAACCAGACTGACCCGTAACAATAAGAATGCGCTTCATAGCAGAGCTACCTTAATTGAATCATGAACTTGAATAATGAATCTGAATATTGTCGATTAAACGTGTTTTGCCAATTTTTGCTGCAACGAAAAGAACAATGTTTTGATCAAACTGTTCTACGTTTTGTAATGAAGGTGTTTTTGCCTCGACATAATCTATGGCAAAGCCTGCATCAACCAGTTTTTCTCGAATAGCATTCAATACATCATTCAGCGCCTGTCCTTGCTTTAACGCTATTTCAGCAGCTTGAAGTGACTGATAAATGACAGGTGCTATCTGACGATGTTCTGCTGACAAATATGAATTCCGTGAACTGAGTGCTAAACCATCTTCTGCACGTGCAATCGGAACACCAATAACTTCTACAGGTATATTTAAATCATGTACAAATTGTTTGATGACAGCCAGTTGTTGATAATCTTTTTGACCAAATAAAGCAAAATTCGGTTGCACGATATTCAATAACTTAGTGACCACAACAGCAACACCATCGAAATGACCTGGGCGCTGTGCTCCACATAATTCGTTGGTGATCTCTCCCACACTGATATTGGTCAAGCGTGGTTTGGAACCATACATTTGCTCTACAGAAGGTGCAAAAACAATATCGCAACCTACGTCTGCCAGAAGCTGGCTGTCTTGTTCTAATGTCCGCGGATAACTATCAAAGTCTTCATTTGGACCAAATTGAATCGGATTCACAAAAATACTAACCACTACAACATCACAGAAATTACGGGCTTCACGTACCAAATTTAAGTGACCTTGGTGTAAATTCCCCATCGTCGGGACAAAGCCAATCGTTTTACGAGCTTGGCGAGCAGCACTGAGAGATGCCGTTAACCCTTGAATAGTGGTTTCAGTTTTCATGTTGTACAACTCAACTTCTTACAGTTCGACTTGGAATGTCTGTTCTTTCGATGGAAATGACTGATCTTGTACCGCCTGATGGTACGCTTTAATCGCATCCAAAATAGCAGTCTCACCCGATTGTTCTTTCATAAAATTACGGACAAATTTTGCGACACGGCCCATGGTCAATCCAAGCATATCTTGGACAACAAGAACCTGACCATCGGTATCTACGCCCGCACCAATACCAATCACCGGCGTATTCGGGAAAAGTTCAGTGATTTCTTTACCTAACTGTGCTGGAACGCATTCGAGTAAAAGTGCTGCAGCACCCGCTTCAACAACAGCCTTACAGTCAGCAATGAGCTGATCAGCGGCTTCACGAGTTTTTGCTTGCAGCTTATAACCACCAAATACATGTACTGACTGAGGCGTTAATCCCAGATGTACACACACAGGAATGCCGTTACGCGTCAATACTTGCACAATCTCACTGAGCCAAGCACCACCTTCCAACTTGACCATTTGCGCGCCAACTTGCATCACTTTTTTAGAATTTTGTAATGCATCATTTAGTGTCGCATAACTCATGAATGGTAAGTCAGTTAATATAAATGCATGTTGATTGGCACGACGTACCGCGGCTGTATGATAAGCCATATCATCAACAGTCACAGGCAATGTCGAGTCATGGCCTTGGATCGTCATCCCCAAGGAATCACCAATTAAAATTGTATCAACTTCAGCAACTTCCATTATTCGAGCCATACTTGCATCATAGCAAGTGAGGCAAGAAAACTTTCGTCCTTGTTGCTTAAATTGTCTTAAATCATTCAGACTTAGCATAAAGATGTCCTCTAACACAGTCCCTTAGGAAGCACAGTTCCTTGGAGCATTCTGAAAAATTAAACATTCACCCATGACGCATCTGCAAGCACAGTTAATTGACTCTGCTTAACACTATCCGCATCTTGAATATTCAATCCATTGATTTTTAAATTGCTATCTAAATCCAACAACGGTAATAGAACAAAGTCACGTTCTAATATGCCGATATGAGGCACAGTCAAACGCTCATGTTGGATCTTTTCATCACCATAAAGTAATAGATCTAAATCAAGTGTTCTTTCACCCCAACGGCGCAAACGAACACGCCCTGATTCTTGTTCAATTTTTTGTAATTGGTCCAAGAGATCCAGCGGTGCAAACACTGTCTCTAGTTTAACAACCGCATTATGATAATGGGGTTGATCTTGAGGGCCCATTGGCGGACTGTGATACAGTCTTGAAGCCTGAATTCGACCTAATGCCGCAAGCTTTTGGTATGCGTCTATCAATATTTGTCGAGAATCACCTAAGTTACTTCCCAGCCCAATATAGGTCTTCGTCATCATTGAGTCGGGCCGAAAACCACTGTACTTAAATCACGTTTCACACGTCTACGCTTCAAAATTGGATGATCTGCATGGATCTCTCCTTCAGCAATAGGCGTTTTTGCATAGTTTGAACGTTTATTTTCAAAGCCAGAGTTATGCGCGGGTTTACTGCGTGAACGTCTACTTCGAGATTCCGTCTCTTTCACTAATGGTTCAATGAAAGACTGTTCCTTCGTATCAACAGTTTCATCCGTTGCAGTTGTCGACTTTCGACGACTCTTATTGCGTTGTCGGTTATAAACACTAATCGCACGCTCTTTTTCATCAAGCGACATGTTTTGATAAGCATCCCACCAACTGCCCATGCCCTGCGTCGTTTCATCACCTGACTTTTCACGCAGCAACATAAAGTCGAATCCGGCACGGAAGCGAGCATGACCCGAAAGCGACTCAATTTGCTGTGCTTTTGGATTCAACAAACGTGTTTGCATTTCCCATACTTCACGAATAAATGTTTCAGCAAAACGTGGAATAATGGTTCGGGTTGCCTGACGTTTTAAAACATCTAAGCCTGCTTGTGCACGTGCCTCAGTCGCCACGACACCTTTATTTGAATAAATTTCACAACGCTCTAAGAATTGCTGCCATAACAACACCGCATAAAAGAACGCAGGATTAATGGTCTTACCCACTTGAATACGTTGATCTGTATTTTGCGCAGCGCGCTCGATGAATTGATTAATATCTGCTGGAACTTCAGCAAATAATTGATTCCAAATTCCAAACTCAATCAGCATCGGCAACACACGATTCAAATGTCCCATCGTGAAAAGCTTTTGCGATTCATCATATAAACGGTGTGGAGATACATCACGTAATAGATTGGTCAGTTCAGGAGTGAAAACTTTTAAAATTTTTGGATCAATGCTGAAGTTTAATTTTGCTGCAAAGCGTAAAGTACGCAGCATTCGAACAGGATCTTCTTCGAATCTTAATTTTGGATCCCCCAACAATCGTAAAGTTTTGTCTTGAATATCTTCAATCGCATTACAGAAATCTAGAACAATTCCTTTACGTGGCTGGTAATACATCGCATTAATTGAAAAATCGCGACGAGCAAAATCTTCTTCTATCGTACCCCAGTTATTATCACGAAGAATCATCCCCGCGGCAGAGGTCACTGCTTTTTTAGGTGGTGCACGAAAAGTGGCTACTTCAATTAACTCTCGACCTGAATAGACATGGGCCAATTCAAAACGACGACCAATAATTCGACAACGACGACCAAAGACTTCTTTAATCTGATTGGGGGTTGCGTTGGTCACTGCATCAAAATCTTTAGGCGTTAAACCTAGCATTAAGTCACGTACACCGCCACCGACGATATAGGCTTCGTAGCCTGCTTTGGTTAAAGAATCAATAACATCTAATATATAAGAAGGTAATTGAGCGGTGGATAATCCACACTTAGACGCGTGCAAAGTTTGCAAAAGACGCTGTCTCCTACGTCAAGACGTAAAAATCATAATTGTGCTAATCATAGCTCTATCACAATCAAAGGGCAATTTGATTATCAAAATCTGGTAAGGAATATTTAAATTTATTCAAAATTTTTTGTGATCAATACCATCTAAAATTACAGATCAAAGCCCCAGACGTGCCCGATTTTTTTCCAATAATTTAGGACCGATGCCTTTGACATTCTGAAGCTCATCTACAGATTTAAATTTTCCATTTTTTTGTCGATACTCCACAATCGCTTGAGCTTTTTTCTCCCCCACGCCACTAAGCTGTTGAAGTTCTGCAACTGTGGCTGAGTTCAATCGGACTTTATCAGCTGCTCCAACACTTGAATTTTTACTTGTAAAATTTGTCTTTGCGTTGCTTACAGTCGGTTTAGACAAGTAAAACTGAGCATCCGCTTTATTTAAACGTTCATCTTCAGCTTTCTGCTCTGCTTTCCATTTCAGATAAGACTGATCAAATTGTTGAGCCATGACATGACCAGAGAACAAGGCATAACTCAACATCAGCACGACACTATAAAATAAAGAATGAATTCGTTTAAAGCTCACTGGTTTTGAATAAAGCTGCTGAATCTTGATTGCGATTATTTTCATAAAAGTCCATATTTTTATTTTGTTTATCTGCTGTTAATTGTTGAGCGTTTAAATGATGTTTCGCTTGCTCCCACAACAGATCCATTTCTTCTAAAGTCATTTCTTCAATTTTTTTCTGCTGTTCTTGGGCTTGGTCTTCAATATAGGCAAATCGACTTTTAAATTTATGGATTGTGCCCAATAACGCCATTTCACTCGAAACGCCTAGTTTACGCCCGACATTAATCAATGAAAACAAACAATCGCCAAATTCATCACGTATTTCATCGGAATTATGATTTAAAACAGCTTCTTCCAGCTCTGCCAGCTCCTCATTCAGTTTTGAATATGCATCTTCAACACATTCAAAATCAAAACCAATTTGAGCCGCGCTTTGCTGAATTTGCTGTGCTTGAATCAAAGCGGGTGCATGTTTCACTTCATCTAATCTCGATAGTTTCTGATCTTTTTTTTCAGATTGCTTGATTGACTTCCAGAGTGCCGTTACTTCATCTACGCTCAGGTTTTCAAATTGTTCAGCTTGAAAAACATGGGGGTGCCTACGAATTAACTTTTCAGAAATGGCATCAACCACATCATTAAAATTAAATAAACCACGTTCACTGTACATCTGTGCCTGGAAAACAACTTGCAACAGCAAATCACCAAGTTCTTCTTTGACATGCAGAGCATTGCCTTGTCGGACAGCCTCTTCAACTTCATAGGCTTCCTCTATGGCATAAGCGGTTAAGCTTTCAGGTGTTTGAGCTTGATCCCAAGGACACTTTTCTCGAAGCTCTTGCATGATTTTTAGTAGTTTTTCCATAGAGATACACCTTTCAGCTGATTCGTTAATCCATGAGATGACTTGTAAAATGACGTTCTTTTGTGCTCAACTGCTTAACGCAGGAACAGTTCAAATAAAAGACATAAAAAGGAATCATGGATGATGCAGAGTATTTTTATTAGTGGGGCAGCGCAAGGTATAGGTGCTGCAGTAGCTGAATTATTTTATCGAAATAATTACAAAGTAGGCATCTATGATGTCAATACTCAACAGGCAGAACAGCTCGCGCAAAGACTGGGTAAAAATGCCAAAGCAGGGCGATTAGATGTTTCTAATTATCAGCAATGGCAAGACGCCCTTAGCGATTTTAATGATTGGGCGGGTGAGATTAATATTCTGGTCAATAATGCAGGAGTACTCTATTCAGGGCCCTTTGAAAAAACCGAGATTGAAGCACATCACCGCACTATAGACGTCAATGTCAATGGAGTACTTAATGGATGTCATGCTGCATTCCCTTATTTAAAAAACGCCTCATTTGCACGCGTGATCAACCTTTCATCTGCTTCTGCAATTTATGGTCAAGCCGATCTTATTTCATACTCTGCAAGTAAGTTTGCTGTGCGTGGTATCACCGAAGGCTTGGATGTAGAGTGGCAGAAATATGGTATCCGCGTTTTAGACGTGATGCCGCTGTTTGTAAAAACAAATATGGTCAAGGATATGAATGCAGGAACGATTCAGAGTATGGGAGTTCATTTAAGCCCACATGATGTTGCTCAACAGATCTTTAAATCTGTAAAGGTCAAGGATTCGCTTCTGACTGCTACACACCACACGGTTGGCGTAAAATCCGAGCTAATGTACCAAGTTTCTCGATTAAGCCCACAATTCCTAAATAGAATCAGCAATTTATTTTTAAGTAAAAATAAATGACAACTTCGTCATATTTATGTAATATTCCCGCAACCCATCTAGGGTTTAGATAAAAACTCACACATACTTCGAGAATATAAATGAAAAAATTCATATCTTTAGCAATTATTGCAGCTATTTCTTCAACAACTTTTGCTGAAACGACTTCCGGCGTTCAACAAATCAGTAGCAAAGAACTAAAAGCTATGGACTGTGCAACCCTTGCTGTAGAGAAATCTAATGCTAAACGTAGCTTTGAAGCAGCAGATAAAAATATTACCGCAGCTGCTACACAAACACCGGCTAAATCATTAAGTAAGTGGGCTGGCGTGGCAAGTGGCGCACTTTCAAGTTTTGGTGGAAACTCTGAAAAAGCAACTAAAGCTGGGCAATTTGCAAATAATTTAGCTGGCGAACAAGATACTTCTGATGCTTCAAACGTTGAATTACAACAAAAAATTAAAGCAACATCTCAAGCAAATCTTGACAATATTGCAATTTACCAAGGTTCTAAGAAGTGCAAAATCTAAAGTCTTCATAGACTAAGATTTTAAAGACTAAAATCTTTAAAGACTAAGACCTTTAAAGACAAAAATTTTAGTCAATTTGCTAGACACAAAAAAAGCCTGCAATTGCAGGCTTTTTTTCAGTGATTAATTACCTTGAACCAATCGTCTCGCACTAATAATTCCCGGCTGCTGTTCTAAACGAGCCAGCAAACGTGACAATTGTGACAAGCCTTTCACCTCAATCAGCAACTTCATATTCGCAATACCATCTAATTCAGAAATAGTATTAACCTGTCGAATATTAATTTGATCTGAGAAAATAACTTGAGTTAAGTCTTTCAACAAACCACGACGATCGTAAGCTTCCACCACAATCTGGACACTCTGCCCTCGTGTGGGTTGCATTTCCCAGTCTGCTTCAACTGCTCGCTCAGGTTCTTGACTGATCATGCGAACATAGTCAGGACACGCCACTTTATGAATACTAACGCCACGATTTAGCGTGATATACCCTGCGATCGATTCACCATGTACTGGCTGACAGCACTGCGCAACATGGAGTTCGACATTATCTAAACCATCTATCAGAATGCCATGTGCAGAAAGAGTATGGCTCGCACGAGGGTTTAATGTCGGCTTCAATACCAGTTCAGGCTCGTCCTGATCCAAGTGCATATGACGATTTACTTGATTCATTAAGGCATGCAGACTGATGTCTCCACTAACCAATGCAACCAAGATATCTTCGCCAGCTTTTACATTAAAATGATTACAATAATCATTTAAATCAATACTTTTGGGATGAATTGCGAGGCGCGACAATTCTTTGGTTAAGAGATCACGACCTACTTCTAAATTCTTACTACGATCTTGTTGCCTAAACCAATGACGCAACTTATCACGTGCGCGAGCTGTTTTGATGTAACCCAACGAATGGACTAACCAATCACGGTTAGGCTCACGATCCTTCTTGGTCAGAATTTCAACTTGCTCGCCTGTCTTCAACGTATAGGTCAAAGGTACGTAGCGCTGATTCACACGCGCTGCATAGCACTTATTACCTACTTCGGTATGCACATGATAAGCAAAGTCGAGTACCGTCGAGTTTCGCGGTAATTCTTTAATATCGCCATCGCGACTAAACACATAGATTTTTTCAAAATCTTCAAAGTCTTGTAGCTGCTCGAAACTTTCAGTCTCATCCTCATTCGGATGACCACTGCTTTCGTTACGTTCTTGATAATGCTCTAAAACTGAACGCAATGAATGTAAGCGATGATTAAATGAATAATCAGTGGTTTTTGAACCTTCTTTATAATTAAAGTGCGAACACACCCCTAACTCAGCTTCTTCGTGCATTTCTTGTGTACGAATCTGAATCTCTAAAGATTTATTTTCCGCAATTACCGCTGTGTGTAATGAACGATAGCCATTGGCTTTCGGATTGGTAATATAATCATCAAACTGATGTGGAATATGACGCCAGATTTGATGAACAATACCTAAGGTGTGATAACACTCAGGTACAGACTTGACCAAAACACGCAGCGCACGAATATCATAAAGCTGATCAAAACTTAGGTTTTTACTTTTCATTTTTCGATAAATCGAATAAATGTGTTTCACTCGACCAGAAATTTCCGCATCGATTCCATGACCTAATAATTCAGCTTTTAGTTTGTCGACGACGAACTGAATGTACTGCTCACGCTCTAAACGCTTTTCATTCAGTAATGACGCAATTTCTTTATATCGTTCTGGTGCTAAATAGCGAAATGCGAGATCTTCAAGTTCCCACTTTAATTGAGCAATGCCTAAGCGATGCGCCAAAGGCGAATAGATGGTCAAGATCTCTCGAGCCACACGTTCTTGACGTTCTCGAGAAGATTGCTGTAATTCACGTAGCGAGTACGTTCGTTCAGCAAGTTTAATTAAGACAACACGAACATCTTCAGTGACAGAAATCAGCATTTTATAAATGCCTGTCAAATGTTCACGCTGGTTATTATTAAAATGATCTTCTAAGCGTTTATTCTTTTCAATCAGCTCAGAAAGTTTACCCATCGCCAAAGTACCTTTGACGAGATTATAAACGTTATCACCAAACAGCTTTTGAATTTCTTCGAGTGAAGTAATGCCTTCACGTACACTTCGGTACAACATTGCAGCGGATAACGTATCTTCATCTACATGCAAATGCGCCAAAATATCGGCCATTCCCAGACCTGTGGCAAAGGTATTGGTCTTGATATTTATGGTAGACGTAAGCTCTTTCTGTAAAACAGTCTGAGCGACTTCTTCTAGTTGTTTAAGTTCTGCACCGTCTAAAATTGTACGCACACGATCTAGCCAAGTTGCTAAACCTTGTTGCGCTTCTGCGGCATGTTCTACAGTCGTTTCCTCAGACAATTCATCGAATCGTCCAGGTAACTGCTCACGCACTGTGACCATACCCTTCTCCTATCAATCTACTCTTCATTATATTAAATCAACACTTTTAGCATTCGCTTTTTTCAAATAAAGCAATAGATTCGACATGACCAGTATGCGTAAACATATCCATCACGCCCGCCTTCTTTAGTTGATATCCATGTCGTACTAAAATTCCAGCATCTCGTGCTAATGTAGCAGGGTTACATGACACATATACTATTTTTTTCGCGCCAAAATTAGGCACATAATGCATAATTTCTTCAGCACCACTCCTAGGAGGGTCAATTAAAAGTGCATCAAAACCTTGATTTGCCCAAGAATGTTGCGAAAAGTCTTGCGTCAAATCCTGCGCGTAAAACTTAACATTTTTAATGCTATTTTTCAGTGCATTTTCTGTACCACGCAACACCATTTCCTCGCTACCTTCAACTGCGACTACGTTGCCATCGGCACCTACACATTGCGCGAGTGGAAGTGAAAAATTCCCAAGACCGCTAAATAAGTCGAGTACCCGTTCGCCACCTTTCAAATCAAGCAATTCACATGCCAGCTTGACCATCTTTGGATTCACTGTGGGATTCACTTGCGTGAAATCAGTCGGTTTAAAAGCAAAGTTAATATCAAAATCATCTAAATGATAATGCAATCGCATCTCTGCATTTTCATCATCAATACGATGAACTGATTCGGTGCCTTTTGGCTGTAAATACAACTGCCAACTCTTCTTTAACGCAAAATCTTTTAATAGGTTGACATCATTTTTATTCAATTTATTTATATGGCGAATCAATAAAGCAACTTCACGATGACCTTTTGCCAATTCAATATGACCGAGGTCTGCTTTGCCTTTAAGACTTTCAAGCATCTGCTTGAGCTCAGGTAACGCTTGATCTAACTCAGCATCTAAAATTTTACAGGTGGTAATTTCAGTCAGTCGATTACTCTGCGCTTCACGGAAACCCATTAAAAATTTATTTTGATTGGGAATATACCGTACACCGATCCGAGCTTTATGACGATAATCGACTCGATCTGAACGCACCGGCGTTAACCATTGTTCTGTTTGAATCCCTGCGAAATGTTCTAGATGAGATTTCAACACCTCTTGTTTGAGACGAATTTGTTCATCAGGTTGAATATGCTGCATATTACAACCACCGCACACACCGAAATGTGGACAAATCGGTTCTATGCGATATGGACTAGGCTCACTGATTAAACGAACACTTTCTGCTTCTTCAAGTTTTTTGGCTTGATGTGTAATTTGCGCCTCAACCGTTTCACCTGGTAAAGCATAACGAATAAATACTTTCTTACCATGCTTGTCACTTGGGTGTTCTTGCTCATCAGCAGCGTAATGCGCGATCCCTCGCCCTTCGTGTGAAAGTCTCTCAACTTTAAAAATATAACGTGGAAGCTGAGATGGGCGAGTAGATGCTCTATGTTTCAAAGGAATACCTAATGTTGTGAAGCGGGGAAATCTGATGTTGTAAAATCAGTCTGAGTAGAACTTTCTTGCCAAACACGCAAAAAATCTTTTTGCTGTGGCTGACCTTGTAAATAATGAATCGTCGCTTGAATCCACAAACGATGGTCTTCAGGCAAAATTTGCCCTTTAAGCAATAAGAATCGCAAATACACCAACCATGTATTCAACACATCACCCTCACAATAGCTGGTGAGTTCTAACCATTGTTGAGTACGTACATATTCAGGAATAAAGTAGCCCGTTAAACCGCGCTTACCCGGATACCCCAAGAGATAGGCGATGTCATCCAGTTTTTGAAAATTACGCCCATTAAACATGGCCATAAAGTCCATCAAATCGATATGACGATGATGATAACGATTTTGGTAATTATTATAGCGCTTTTGCGAGTCAATTTCGCCTTGATCAAACAAACTCGGTGCAGATAGTCCATGATACATGGCACGAAATAAGATCACAGGCAAGTCAAACTGAGAGCCATTCCAGCTAATCAAGGTCGGATTACGTTTATCAAAAATAGAAATGAATTTTTGTAAAATTTCAGCTTCGCTAAAGTTTTCCTGACTAAATGAAAATAAAGTCATGACCCCTTTTTCATCAATCCATAGCCCTGAGATACAGACAATTTCATGTAAGGGTAAGCGCTGAAAATCAGAACCCGATTCTTGACGGCGTAGCTTCGTCAAGGCCTGATCTAAACTCTCTTGAGGTAAATCTAAGCCATATAAATGCGCTCCTGATTTAAGATCAGTCAATGTTTCAATATCAAACACTAAAACAGGTAAGCGCATTTTTCTTTCTCTTTAATTATTCTTCATCTTCAACAGAAAAAAGTCCTGTTGATAAATAACGATCGCCACGGTCACAAACAATACAAACGATAACCGCATCTGGATGCTGTTCAGCAATCTTAACCGATGCCCAAACGGCACCACCCGATGAAGTTCCAGCACTGATGCCTTCTTTACGTGCCAATTGACGTGCTGTTTTTTCAGCTTCAATTTGCGGAATATCCATAATTTGATCAACACGTTTCGCATCAAAAATCGTTGGCAAATACTCTTCAGGCCAACGGCGGATCCCCGCAATATTAGACCCTTCTGAAGGCTGCAAACCAATGATCTGAACATCAGGGTTTTGTTCTTTCAAATACTTTGAAATCCCCATGATCGTACCCGTTGTTCCCATAGAACTAACGAAATGGGTAATTTTGCCGCCCGTTTGTTGCCAAATTTCAGGACCAGTCGTCAAGTAATGTGCTTCAACATTATCAGGATTACCAAACTGATTTAAAACCAAACCTAAACCATCTTTTTCCATTTGTAGCGCCATATCACGCGCTTCTTCCATCGTTTCGGCATCAATGAGTTCAGCACCATATGCACGCATCGCATCTTTACGTTCTTGGCTTGAACTTGCAGGCATGATCAACTTCATATGGTAACCACGCATCGCAGCAACCATCGCCAGTGCAATACCTGTATTTCCGCTCGTCGCTTCAATCAAAGTATCACCAGGTTTGATTTGTCCGCGCTTTTCAGCCTGCATGATCATATTATAAGCAGGGCGATCTTTTACAGAACCTGCTGGATTATTCCCTTCTAGTTTTGCAAGTACGGTCGCTTGAGTATGACTCGCCAGACGCTGAAGCCTTACCAGTGGGGTTTTCCCAACATAATGGTCTAACAAAAATTCGTCTGCTAAGAAATCAGGTTGTGTATTACTCATTGTTTGCACCTAGATCGAGGTGCGGCTATTGTATGAAAAAAACGATACTTCTGCATTAACTTCAACTGCTTTTTATTGAATGCGATTAAAGCGCCGTCATTTTTTATAAAGCGTGCTAATATGCCTCACATGGGGAATGAGCCACTCTACACATGCCGAATTTTAATAAAAAACTCTTTAATCGTCTTAAACTCAACCATGCATATGGGCAACTTATTGCGCTCATTTTTGTGCCCATTGCGGTACTGGCAAGTGTAGGTTCTGCACTGGTTTTAACTGAAACATCCAATTCCGCTAAATCTGAACAACGATTTGCAGCGCAAGCGATTCTCAACCGTTATAAATCAACCGCTGAAAACATTATTAAAGTCGTTGAAACCAATCCCAGCGTAGCGCAATCAGATCGTGCAAAAATCATTTTGCAAAGAATGTTTAATGAAAAGTACTTAATTAGTGCCGCTATTGTTGATCAAAATCAAAACAACTATTTTAGTCTTGGATATCAAGGCAATCGTAAGTGGCCTAAATTCCCAGTCAAGTACAACACTTTTGGCCCAGTCCACGATCAAAAAAACAATATATATGGCATCAAGCTTACATCGCCCAATCAAACTCAGCGCTGGTTAGTGATTGAACTCGACAATCAGCCCTTGGCGATTTCTCAATATCGCGTTTTTATCGTCCTCATCACCACGGGCTTACTCACGCTATTATTACTTCTATTGTGTTTGAATTTTTATTCGAGACGATGGATTGCACCGATGTATGAAATTCGCATGCAACTGCAACGTTTGAACGCAGATACGCTTGATCAGCATATGGTCATTAATAGCACAGGAGAGCTCAGACTCTTACAACGAGATATCGCGAATGTTGTTAAGCGCTTACACTTTAGCTTTTTAGAACTGAAAGAACATACTGAACAAACGGAAGACGATTTACGTCGTACTTTAGACACGCTTGAAGTGCAAAACATCACCTATAAACAAGCACGTGACCAAGCCATTTCATCCAATCAAGCAAAGTCTGTTTTCTTGGCCAATATTAGTCATGAATTACGTACGCCACTCAACAGTATTGATGGCTTTATTCATTTGCTTTTACGTCAAGACAATCTCAGTAATGACCAAAGTCTATACTTACAAACGATTCGTAAATCATCCGCACACTTATTGGCTTTGATTAATGATGTACTCGATTTTTCTAAAATTGATGCAGGTAAATTAGAACTCGAAATCGCACCCTTCGATTTAGAAGAAGCCATTTATGATGTAATGGATATGTTGTCTCCATTGGCAGCACAAAAACAAATCGACATGGCCTTTTACTATGCGGATACGGTGCCGAAACATGTATTTGGTGATGCGCTCCGTTTCAAACAAATTCTCACCAACTTGATTTCCAATGCGATCAAATTCACGCCAGATGGTGAAATTATTGTCCGTGCACGTATGGAGCATGATGATATTGGACAGTGTTTATTACATTTTAGTGTACAAGACAGCGGCATTGGTTTAAGCGGCACAGATCGCAAACGTCTATTTGAATCATTCTCTCAAGGTGATGCATCGGTCACTCGTCAATTTGGGGGAACTGGTTTAGGTTTAGCGATTTCTAAACAATTGGTCAGCTTAATGCATGGTCAAATTGGCTTCGAAGACAATCAAGAACGTGCGCCCACTGAAAAAGGTTCTACATTCTGGTTTAGTGCTCGATTTGGCGTTGATGAAGAAGAGATTATTCATCCTGTATTTGATGATATCCATGTCGTTTCATATCTAGCCCATCCTGCTACAGCGAATGTATTGCGTCATTATTTAGAAAATTATGATGTCGAACATACGGAATCACAGTCGATATTAGATTTATTCAGTCGATTAAATTCACAAAAACTAGATGCTGAAAATACATGGTTAATTGTAGATCATAGCGGTGATACCGAAGCCCTACTTAAAGAAATTCGTGGACGTTATGACGGGCATTTGGCTGTTTATGGCTACCAAATGGTTTTAGATCTGAGCATGCTCAATGAATACAAAGCACGTCCACTTTATCAACCGCTCAGTCGTAGCTCACTCATTCAACTTTTAGAAAACCAACCGATATTCGAACAAGAACAGCACGATGATTTTAAAGCGCTCAATTTGCATATTTTGGCAGTCGATGATCACCTCCCCAATTTAGTGGTATTAGAAGCATTATTGGGTGAAATTAATGTGCAGACCACCAAAGCACAAAGTGGACAAGCAGCGCTTGAAATTATTCAGCAACGTATTCAACAAAAGTTAAAACCTTTTGACTTGATCTTTATGGATATTCAAATGCCGGTCATGTCTGGGATCGATACCACGCGTGCTATACGTTCATTAGAATCGACTATTGAAGACATGCGCATGCCGATTATCGCACTCACGGCACATGCCCTTGCCGATGAAAAACAAAAATTGCTCAAAGTTGGTATGGATGATTATGTGACTAAGCCGATTCAGATGGATCAGATCATCCATATTTTAACGCAATGGACCAGTGACAAATTTATTAATCCAGTTAAAACATCTGAAAAAATCTTACGTATAGAAAGTCTGGATCATTCAATTTTAGATTGGAATCAATCCATTCAACTCGCCGCCAATAAAGAAGATTTAGCTCACGATTTGTTGAGCATGTTGGTCGATAGCTTTGACATTGAATTAAATGAAATTAAGCAGCTCATTGAAATGGAAGACTATCCTCAACTTGAGCATGTCTTACATCGTTTATATGGTGCTACACGCTATGTCGGCACACCAAAATTACAACAAATCACAGGTGAGTTTGAACAATTCGTATCGACATTACGTAAAGAACGTCGCAAAGCAGATGAGCCCTTTGTTCAAGCTATTTTAGATCGCTTCCAACAATTGCAATTGGCAACTGAAGATGTTGAAAATGCAGCAAAATTAATTTTAAATTCGTAAATTGAATTTGTTATCTATTCTGACTGATTTCCATGACTATGCTGTCACGTACGCATTAAAAACACATGTTATGCTTGATCAGATAAACAATAATCCAGAGTATCGATCATGACGCTGCTTCGAGTAGAAAAGAATAATGGTATCGCAACAGTCTATTTAAACCGTCCAGATAAACGCAATGCGATGAGCTTTGCCCTATTAAAAGAACTGGTCAAAACGGCTGATAAAATTAGACAGGATCGAAGTATTCGTTGCGTAATTTTGATCGGTGAAGCTCAAGTATTTAGCGCAGGTATTGATCTAGCTGATTTAAATAATCCCAAGAATAAAGCCTACGCTGCTTGGGAGCTTATAAAACCGGGTCAAAGTTTATTTCAAAAAGCATTTCTCATTTGGCAAGAACTTCCTGTTCCTGTGATTGCGGCAATTGAAGGTTACTGTTTTGGCGCAGGTATGCAATTGGCCTTGGCTGCTGATATTCGAATTGCACACCCTAAAACGCAAATGTCTATTATGGAAACTCGCTGGGGCTTAGTCCCTGATATGGGATTAACTCGCACGATCAAAGGAATTATTGGTGTTGATCTTGCTAAAGAGCTGTCATTAACTGCGCGTATTTTTGATGCTGAATATGCCAAAGAAATTGGTTTAGTCACACATTTAGCCGAAACTCCGCTAGAAAAAGCACAGCAGCTTGCAGAAGAAATTATTCAACGCTCTCCAGATGCTGTGGCCGCAGTTAAACAAGTCCTCGACGCCATGGAACATAATCCGAAAAAGTCTTTACGTTTAGAAAAAATTTGGCAATTGAAGCTGCTTTTGGGAAAAAATAGTTTGATTGCGCGTAAAAAAGACAAGAATCCTGACGTCAAATTTTTACCTCGCCAGTATAAATAATATAGGTGCACAATGAGTTTAGACATTAAAACCAAAATTGCTTTTTTAGGAATGGGTTTAATGGGCAGTCGAATGGCCACACGCTTAATTCAAGCAGGCTATTCGGTTGCAGTATGGAATAGGACAGCAAGTGCGTGTGATCCGCTGATTAATTTGGGAGCAGAAATGCTCGAACTGAATCGAATTGCAACCTATCCAGTGGTTTTGATTTGTCTTTCAGATGATGATGCTGTTCAAAATGTTTTTGATCATTTCAAAAATCACCTCAAAGCAGATCAAATTCTGGTCGACTTTTCAAGTTTGTCTGTTAGCAAAACCAAGTTATTGGCAGAACAAGCTCAACAGCGTGATGCTATATGGATAGACTCACCAGTCTCTGGGGGTACGGCAGGCGCTGAAAATGGCAGTTTGGTGATCTTCGCTGGTGGAGACACCGCCACAATTCAAAGCTTAGCTCCCATTTATTCTGTACTTTCACAGCGTTTGACACGTATGGGTGAAACAGGAACGGGACAAGCCACTAAAATTTGTAATCAGTTAATCGTTGCTGCGAATAGTACGCTTATTGCTGAAGCAGTCGCACTTGCACAACAAGCAGGCGTTGATACTAGCTTACTTGCACCTGCCCTTGCTGGTGGATTTGCGGACTCAAAACCCTTTCAGATTTTAACGCCCCGTATGGCAACGCATCAATTTGAACCTGTTCAGTGGAAAGTCAAAACACTTTCAAAAGATCTGAATAATGCAGTGCAACTGGCCCAACAATTTGATTTAAATATTCCTGTTGCAGAGCGCGCGTTATTACAGCTTGAGTCACATCAACAATCGGGTTTTGCTGAGTCAGATTTAGCAACGATCATTCAATATATTGAAAAATAAAATATTGAAAATAAAGTCTTAGCGTTTTTATATAAGGTAGACATATGATTCAACTTGCGGTTAATTTATCCATGATTTTTACTGAAGTGCCTCTTATTGAGCGTTTTGCTTTAGCCGCTGAACATGGATTTTCCACAGTTGAAATTCAGTTCCCCTATGAGCTCAGCATTGCTGATATCCGTCAGCAGTTAAATCAACACCAATTAAAACTCTGTCTGATGAATGTTCCTGCTGGTGACTTAATGCAAGGTGGAAACGGCATTGCTGGTTTGCCGGGAGCTGAAGCTGAATTTAAGCAAGCGCTTGATCTTGCAATAGAGTATGCACATGCACTTGCCGTACCTCGTGTCAATATTTTAGCCGGCAGAAAACCGCTAGATGTTGAGCGTTTATCTTGTATAGAGACCCTTGTAAGCAACTTAAAATATGCATCTACAAAACTGGCCGAACATCAGATTCAACCTGTATTTGAAATGATTAATGGCACAGACATGCCTCATTTTTTGGTCCAGAATATTGCTCAAGCTCAAGAGATCATAGAAGCCGTCCAACACCCTGCTTTAAAAATGCAGTTTGATTGTTATCATATGGCGATGATGCAAGAAAATGTATTAGACGCATTACAGGTTAATATAAATCAAATTGGACATATTCAATTTGCAGATTGTCCGGGACGTAATCAACCTGATACAGCGAATATCCAATTTCAGGAAATTTTTGATTATTTACAGAAAAGTCCGTATTCAGGTTATGTTGCAGCTGAGTATAAACCTAGCCCAAATTCATCAACATCTTTTGCTTGGAAAAATAAATACTTTTTGAACTAAGGATTTACTGAATTATTCAATGCTAAATTTGAATTTTTTACATAAAAGCGCTATAGTTATAGATTGAGTTATAGTCAGGAAAAAACACTTCTCATGAATTTAGAACCATCGCCCGGCGCTTCTAATTCTCACGAACTCTCAATGAATTCTCAATCTAAAGACGTACAATCTTGTTTGAAAGTTGTACAAGAGGCATTGCTAGACGTTAAAGCTAAAGATATCACAGTCATGGATATCAGCGCGATTAGTAATGTTGCCGATGCTATCGTGATTGCATCAGGTACATCTACCCGTCATGTGAAAGCATTGGCTAACAACGTTGCTGAAGAAGCACGTAAAGCTGGTTTTCGCCCGATTGGTGTTGAAGGTGAAAGCGATGCAGAATGGATTCTTGTGGATCTAGGTTTCGTTGTGGTTCACTTAATGCTTCCTACTGCACGTAAATTCTATGACCTAGAAAGCTTATGGCGCAATACAGCAGAATCTGTAGCGTAATAATTTTAAAAGCGACTTTAAGTCGCTTTTTTAATTCCTGTCATCTGGTTCAATCGTCATTTTAAAAAAATATATCCCCTATTGGGCGTTCATTTAACAATTATGATCTTACTGATCTTCTCAATATAAAAACTAAACATTTAATGAACTGCTTTTTAACCCGTCTTTTTTAAATCCTATTCTGCTCTACTCCGACTCTATCAAAGCCTTAAGTAATTTTGAAATGATCAATTCAGAATCAATCTGACGGATCCTCATTCAGATTAAGACTGATATTGCAGTTTTAAGAAAGTAAGCATAGCCAATTTATTTTTAGAAAATATGAGTTTATAACCATGCTATTGTCTAATTTTTCAGAAACTCTGACTATTGAAAAGTACTTCAGTCATCTCATTAAAAATACTTTTTTATATATGCGCGATTTTTTAAGATGACTCACCTAGTATCTGCCTAGAAATTCGCACATAAAAAAACTGCCTTTCGGCAGTTTTTAATTTTAATCTTTGACCTAAGAATTAGTGACCTGAGCCATTGATCGCTTTAGTCATGTCTTCCACAACTTTTTTCGCATCACCAAAAATCATCATGGTTTTGTCGTTGTAGAACAAGTCATTGTCTAGACCTGCATAACCTGTCGCCATAGAACGCTTAATCACCATGATTGTGCGCGCTTTATGTGCTTCCAGAATTGGCATACCATAAATAGGTGATGTCGGATCGTCTTTAGCCGCTGGGTTAACTACGTCATTTGCACCAATCACCAGCACCACATCTGTTGCAGGAAAGTCTGAGTTAATCTCATCCATTTCTAGAATATCTTCATAAGCAACATCTGCTTCTGCCAAAAGCACGTTCATATGACCCGGCATACGTCCAGCAACAGGATGAATCGCAAAACGTACCGTCACACCTTGTTCTTTTAAGATGTTGGCAAGTTCTTTCACCGCGTTCTGTGCACGGCCTTGCGCCATACCATAACCAGGCACAATCACAACACTGTCTGCATTGGACATTAGGAAACCTGCGTCATCTGCTGAACCTGAACGATGATTACGTTGAACTTTATCACCTGTGTTTGCAACGGCAGCTGTTCCACCCATTGCACCACCAAACAGTACATTGATGATTGAACGGTTCATTGCCTTACACATGATATAAGACAAAATCGCACCTGAAGACCCAACAAGTGAACCTGCTACGATCAACATATTATTTTCAAGTGTGAAGCCAATTCCTGCTGCAGCCCAACCTGAGAATGAGTTCAATAATGAAACCACGACTGGCATGTCACCGCCACCCACTGGCGCAATCCAAACCCAACCCAACACCAGAGCAAGACCCGTCATTGCCCAGAAAGACGTCATATTTCCAGTCAAGAAGAAATGGATACCCGCCGCAAGCATTGCGATAAAAATGATGGCTTGTACAGGTTTAACCCAAGTACCCGAAATGGTTTTTGCCCATTTTTTTGCAGCCAACTTACCATAAGCAAATACAGATGCAGTAAAGGTAATCGCACCAACAAAGCAGCCAATGAACAATTCAAACAAATGAACTCGGCTCATTTGGTGAAAATCAACACCATTCACAGCAAGTAAATCTGGACCCAACTCAATTAACTTGTTGTTATGAATAATCGCAGCAATCGCAATGAGAACCGCAGCTAGACCGACAAGTGAATGCATCAACGCAACTGTTTCAGGCATTTGCGTCATTGGCACTGTACGTGCACGTGCAATGCCCACAATCGCACCTAAAACCATCGCGCCTAAAATCATCCAAACCACTGGATTATCTGCGACGAAGAATGTCGTAAGTACTGCAATTCCCATGGCGATCATGCCATAACGATTACCTTGAATCGCTGTTTTAGGACCAGACAAACCACGAAGCGTTAAAATAAAAAGAACGGCACCAATCAGGTAGAACCAATCCGCATACTCTCGAATAAATTCCATGGCTTAGCCCTCTTTCTTTTTTTGTTTTGGTTTAAACATTTCGAGCATACGTGCAGTCACTGCGAAACCACCAAAAATATTAATACTTGCCAAGAACACGGCGATCGCACCCAACACGCTCACCACATTAATCGTTTGAAAATCCACACTGCCTTCTACACCCATCACAGGTAAGCCCACAGTTTGAATCATCGCACCCACAATGATGATGGATGAAAGTGCATTGGTCACCGCCATTAAAGGGGTGTGTAATGCTGGTGTCACGCCCCAAACCACGTAATAACCTACGAAGATTGCAAGAACGAAAATAGTTATTGTTTCAACCATGATTAGTCTCCTTAACCACGTTTAAACAGGACTTGACCGCTATGCGTGACAAGCAATGCTTTTTGAATTTCATCTTCTTGATTGATCTTAAAATTCTTATCTTGATCAAAAAGCGTTTCTACGAAATTGAATACATTTCGTGCATAAAGTGATGATGCTTCTGTAGACACCGTGGCTGGAATATTCGGAATACCCAAAATTTTCACGCCATTTTCAGTCACCACATTTTCACCAGATACCGAACCTTCAACATTTCCGCCAGATTCAACGGCCATATCAAGAATCACTGAACCCGGTTTCATTTTCGCGACCGTTTCAGCACGAATTAGACGAGGTGCATCACGACCAGGAAGAAGCGCTGTGGTAATCACGATATCCGCATTTGAAACAGCTTTATCCACAATGGCTGCTTGATCTTGAATATATTGTTCACCTGGCATCCAGCCATAACCATTTTTCGCAGCATCAGCAGCTTTTTGTTTTTCTTCGTCGGACATTGGCACATCTAGCCATTTGCCACCTAAAGATTCCACTTGGTCACGTGCGGTTGGACGTAAATCTGTCGCTTCTACAATGGCACCCAAACGTTTCGCGGTTGCAATCGCTTGTAGTCCTGCCACGCCAACACCCATGATCACTACACGTGCAGGTTTAACTGTACCTGCTGCGGTCATCAACATTGGAAACATGCGCTGGTATTCTGCGGCTGCTAAAAGTACAGATTTATAACCTGCCAAGTTAGCTTGAGAGGACAATACGTCCATGCTTTGCCCACGAGATAAAGTTCGAGGCAATAGCTCTAATGCAAATGCAGATATTTGCTGATTTGCAAATTGATCGAGTTCCGTATTGCGATATGGATCAAACATTGCAACGACGGTTGTATTGGCAGAAAGCTTTTGAATCTCATCGCCTTTAGGGGCACGAACTTTCAAAATCAACTGACTTCCAGTATAAGCATCGTCTGTCACAGTAGCGCCGACTTGTTCATAAGCACTATCGATGAAGGCTGCTTTAACGCCTGCACCACGTTGAATAACAACGCTATGACCTGCGCTAATGAATTTTTTGACTGTTTCCGGTGTAGCGGCGATTCGACTTTCACCGACGACAGTTTCGGTAGGGATTCCGATCTGCATGAGCATTCCTCAAGCTAATTTTTCTATAAGTAAATATCGCACCCTGCGATATTCCCCCAGATATTTATTCATATGAATTTTTGGATTCTAATTGAACTTTTTTAAAATACCACCCAATATTTATTTAATAAATACCCTCATTTTGAACTGATGATTCACAAATATGGATTATTTTTGAACAAAAACCAATCAAAAATGAACATTATCTGTCAAAAAAAATTCTCATGAATGAAAATGCTGATTATTTAATGATTGAATTGAATTAAAGATCCGTTTTTAAAATGCCATGGATTGATCTTGGTGACATTTCAAAATCTAAATTTTGGCAATCAGGTCAATTTATTTTTTTGCTTCAAATGAATCCAGGCCTATGTTTCAGGTTTGTTTAATTTAAGCATTTGCTTTAACGACACTTTCACCAATAATGATGAGTCATTCTTATGACAAAATTTTCAAATATTTTTGTCAAAATAGTCATTCATTTATTTTTAGATTTTTATATTTAATGCAGACATCCATATAAAATTATAAAAATCACTATTCATTGAAAATTAATTTTATTTGGCAACAAAAAAACTTTAAAAAATGATTTATTCATTTTAATTATTGATAAGCGCTGTTAAAAAGGATTTTACCGCACCAAAATAGAGCATTACTTAATCAGTCGGTGCTTTGCGCTGTCCTTCAAAAAATAAGTTGAGCATCTATTCTTTTTAATGATGTACTTCATCAGATTTTAAGCTTTTATATTTGCGCTGCTGAGTTTTATACTCGTTCTGACCTGAGCTATTTAGCTCTGTTCTGCTTGATTAACCCTGTTCTACTTGATTAACGCTGTTCTGCTTGAACATACAACTCTAAGGTTTTTACGAAAATGTCTTTAGCCGTTAGCAAAACGCAATTAGGAACTTTATTTGCAATTGCAGCCGCTTTTTTATTTAGCACTAAAGCCATTTTCATCAAACAAGCCTATGAACTTTCACCTCTCGTAGATGGGACTGTCCTTTTAGCCTTGAGAATGGGCAGTGCCTTACCCTTCTTTTTATTATTGTGCTGGTTCAACCGCAAAAATAATCGCAATCTCAGCGTATCTGATTGGCTACTTTTGACCCTTGCAGGTTTAATTGGTTACTACTTTTCAAGCTGGTTAGATTTTATGGGGCTGATGTACATCAGTGCATCGCTTGAACGCATTATTTTATTTTTATATCCTACATTAACGGTTATTGCATCCAGCATTATTTATCGACAGAAACTCAGTATTAAAAGTATCTGTGCAATTGCTTTAAGCTACGGCGGAACGCTCATTGTCATGTTGCAAGAGCAGAGCGACGTTCCCCATGAAGGAAAGTTCTGGCTCGGGGTAAGTCTAGTATTTGCAAGTGCTGTCAGTTTCGCAATTTATTTACTGCTCACGCCTCGTTTGATTCAGAAATTTGGCTCATGGAATTTTACGGGATTAGCGCTGAGTATTGCTTGTATTGGAACGCTTCTACACTATGTCCTCTCTACGCCTAATCCGATAGCGTTGATTGAGCAATTACCCAGCAGTGTCATTTGGTATGGCGTTGCACTTGGTTTTGCCGTCACGGTCCTTCCCACAATTTTAATTGCGCAAGGGATTGCTCGAATCGGCGCATCTCAAACTGCCATGATCGCCTCGATTGGGCCTATTTTGACGATCATCTTAGCCACCTTATTTTTAGGTGAAAATATGAATGCCATCCAATGGTTTGGTTGTGCACTGAATATTATTGGGGTATTGATTATTACTTTATCTAAAAAGAAATTAGCGCATTAATTTATTTTATTTTTACACTAATCACTATATTCAAAATATGGGTCGTAGATCATAATAGTGAAAAACATGACACACCCATTCATCATGTTCAAAACAAGGCCAAATCAGGACTTACCTATCTATACGACTATTGCTGTCTCTTTTTATCATCGTTTTTTAGTTTAGCCAGACATGTTGACTTCAAGTTGATGATATTGAGTATGCGCTTTACACGACAACCTCAACGTAAATAACCTAAACATAAAATAGTCGTTCAAATAAAGGATGTAAAAGCTGTTGATTGAAAACCCACTCGATATTCATGAAGATAAAGCGCTGCTCTGGCTCATGGCAATCGCTTGCGGAATTTGTGCAGGTGCAAATTACTATTCACAACCTCTTATTCATTCGATCCAACTCTATTTTCATGCACCTGAGGCAGAGGTCGCACTGACTGTAACCTTGGCTCAAATCTCTTATGCCATTGGTTTATTATTCATTGTGCCTTTGGGGGATATTGTCAACAAAACCAAGTTCATTCCTCTATTGATGCTCTTTGCCGCGATCGGATTATTTATTTGCGCTTTTTCAGTCAGTTTACCGATGCTCTGGATTGGCACAATTATCACTGGACTCTTTTCTGTTGCTGCTCAAATTTTGATTCCCTTTGCCACGATGGCGGTAAAACCTGAAAAAACAGGTGAAGTTGTCGGTATGCTGATGAGTGGTTTACTGGTCGGCATTTTGTTGTCGACGAGTTTGGCTGGCTTATTATCGAATCTCTTCAACTGGAAACTTATTTATATTGTCAGCGGCATTTTAATGTTAATGGTTGCAGTGGTTTTAAATGCCCGTTTACCATTCCTGCCCAGCTCAACTATGAGTTATCTAAGCATCTTCCGTTCTATGGGCTCACTGATTGCTAAAGAACCGAGATTAATCTATCGCTCTCTCATTGGCAGCTTCGCATTCGCAACCATGAGCATTTTGTTTTCAACTATTGCCATTTTAATGACAGCGTCATTTCAGCTTTCAGATGTCATCGTGGGTTTAATTGCGCTTGCGGGTGTATTTGGCGCACTTTCCACCAAGAAGGTTGGACAAATTGCAGATAAGGGCTATACCCATATCATCACTTGGGCTGGTATCGGAATTTTAGCTAGTGCTTGGTTATTCCTGTACTTGGGTGAAATTTATCTCATCAGTTATATTTTCGGCTTCGGGTTAATGAACTTAGGTCTCGCCTTTATACACTCCAGTAATCAAAATATTGTTTTTCGTTTACGCCCGGATGCCAAATCAAGAATTAATTCAATTTATATGACCAGTTATTTTATTGGCGGTGCCGGCGGTTCTGCCTTGGGTATTTATGCATGGCATCATGGTGGGTGGTTAAGCGTCTGCCTAGTGGGTATCGGCTTAGTGCTTTGTGCTGTTGTTTTCACGCTTTTAGACAATCGTTATAAAGCTAAAACACTTTAATTGTTGATTAGAAAATTTAGCAATCATGAATATCAATTAAAAAATTCAATTCTAGGAAACTACGTCCGTTCGCAGTTTCTATGACTTGGCTCAATGCTCGATCTATGCCACACTCTTAAAACTAAAAATTGCAACTAAAACAAAGATAAAGCAGCAAACAAAAAGAATGAACAATGAAAGCCGTTATTTGTCATAAGCATCAACTGAGTTTGGAGACCTTACCCGAGCTCAAACCCTCCAAAGGTCAGGTGTTGTTGGACGTCATACGTTGCGGAGTCTGTGGCAGTGATTTACATATGCAACATAGCTGTGATCATATGCATGAGCTGACGTCACGTATTGGTTTAAAAGGTGTGGCGAAGTCTTCAGATAAATTTGTCATGGGCCATGAATTTTGTGGAAAAATTTTAGATTATGGCCCTAAAACTCGTCATAAATTTAAAACGGATACCTTGGTTTGTTCAATGCCTTTATTGAATGTAGCTGAACTGGGTTATCAAGCAACGGGATTATCACCTCATGCATCAGGCGGTTATGCCGAGCAAATTTTAGTACAGTCTCAGCTGATGTTTGCGGTACCCAATGGTTTAGTTCCTGATTTAGCTGCAATGACTGAACCTATGGCGGTCGCGCTGCATGCAGTACGTCGTAGCAGAATTAAAAAAAATGAGCCTGCTATTGTGATTGGCTGTGGTCCAGTCGGCTTAGGTATTATTTTAATGCTCAAAGCATCTGGCGTAAAAACCGTGGTTGCCAGTGATTTCTCTATAAATCGTCGCCGTCTCGCCGAAATCTGTGGTGCAGATGTGGTGATTGATCCTAAACAAAGTTCACCCTTTGATAACTGGAAAGAGTACGGCTTAATTGGCAATGCATCAGAGGCAATTAATTACGGCATCGGATTATTTGAAAAAATCCAAGCGTTAAATTTACCTTGGTGGCATGCTTGGCGAGTTGCAGATAAATTGGGCGCGCTGCCGAAGAGACCTGTTATTTTTGAATGTGTTGGTGTCCCTGGGATTTTGCAACAGATCATCAATGGCGCACCCTTATTTTCTAAAATTGTGGGGGTTGGTGTCTGTATGCAGAGCGATCAAATTGAGCCTGCATTAGCCGTGAATAAAGAAATCGAAATTCAATTCGTCATGGGTTATACCCCATTAGAATTTCGTGATGCCTTACACATGATCGCTGAAGGTAAAATTGATTGTTCTTGTTTACTCACTGGAGTCGTTGGATTAGAAGGCGTAGAGGAAGCGTTCAAAGCCTTAAGTGATCCTGAAAAACATGCCAAAATTATGGTTGATCCTAAAAAATTAGGCAATAAACTCAGCGCAACAGCGGCTTAAAGATAAGAATGAAGTGACACTAAGTAGAAGAAGATATTTTTTTAAATATCTTCTTCTATCACAATCGACTATGACTCTATTCTACAACCTTCTTCTATTACAACCTTCTTCTATCTACAACCATTTTCTATAAGCTTATTCAATCAGCGTGTTCAACAATCTTCAATCTCAAATATCTAGCGGCATGGCACCAAAACTGAATAAGTTCTCCATAGATTCTGATCAAATATTCATTAGACTTTTCATAAATTAAAAAAATGATTGAGCAGCAATAAATTGATATGTAAAAACACCTACGCCTTCTAAGCGAAGGCTAGGCTAAGGAAATAATGAGAGTGCATTTATTGTATAAAAATGACTGATGAAAAGATCAATTTTTGATAGGGCTATTTGTAAATCTTCATTCACAAATAGCTTTAGCTAAAAATAATATTAACTACGAATAACGTTACAGAGAGAAAACGAGCTTAAAGAATCAATAATGCACGACTGAGCGTATCGACTTACCTTCATGCATTAAATCAAAAGCCTCATTAATGCGATCTAGCCCCATGGTATGCGTCACAAAAGGCTCCAATTGAATATCGCCTTTCATTGCCTCTTCAACCATATCTGGCAACTGCGAACGGCCTTTAACACCACCAAATGCAGAACCTTTCCAAGTACGACCAGTCACCAATTGAAAGGGTCGAGTTGAAATTTCCTGTCCAGCACCAGCGACACCTATAATCACCGATTGGCCCCAACCACGATGGGTACATTCCAATGCAGAACGCATAACCTGCGTATTGCCAATACATTCAAAGGAATGGTCTACACCCCAGCCAGTCATTTCCACAATAACGTCTTGAACAGGACGCTCATGATCTTTAGGATTCACAAAATCTGTTGCGCCAAATTTTTCTGCAAGTTTATATTTTTCAGGATTGGTATCAATCGCAATGATTCGGCCTGCTTTGGCTTTTTGCGCGCCTTGCACGACTGCTAAACCTATTCCCCCCAAACCAAAAACAGCTACGCTATCGCCTTCCTGAACCTTTGCTGTGTTTTTAACTGCACCAAGTCCCGTTGTTACACCGCAGCCTAATAAACACACATGCTCTGGATTAGCATCTGGATTAATTTTTGCCAGAGAAACTTCAGCCACAACAGTATATTCTGAGAAAGTTGAACAGCCCATATAATGATAAATCGGCTGACCATTATATGAAAATCTAGTCGTTCCATCAGGCATTAAGCCTTTGCCTTGTGTGGCACGCACAGAAACGCAAAGATTGGTTTTCCCTGATGTGCAGAATAAACACTCTCCGCATTCTGCAGTATATAGTGGAATAACATGATCACCTGGTTGAACACTGGTGACGCCTTCACCGACTTCAACAACAATACCTGCGCCTTCATGCCCCAAGACCGCTGGAAATACACCTTCAGGATCATCCCCAGACAAGGTAAATGCATCTGTATGGCATACTCCTGTATGCGTGATTTTGACCAATACTTCGCCTGCCTTAGGCGGAGCAACATCAATTTCAACAATTTCTAATGGTTGACCTGGACCGAATGCAACCGCTGCACGTGATTTCATTGAATATCTTCCTTTTATTTAATTTTATGTGTTGTTTAACGTTCATTGTCATCAACAGATTGATTCTAAGAACGCTTATTTATTCACAGCCAAATATTCTCTTGGATAAACGAATAAAGTTTTCAACGAGAATATAGCTTTCATTTTTACGGTGACTCAGAATAATCGGCGTGGATGCAAAAGACTCACTTAAGGGTAGAAATACGAGATCCCGACTATAATTATTAACAACACCTTCACTGACTATCGAGACGCCAAGTCCTGCCAATACAAGCCCTAAAGCCGATTGTACATCTCGTACTGGATCAAAAAGATTAGTTGGTGCAATCATCTTAACGGCAAAGGTTTCTAGAATATTAGACAGAAAATTCGGTTGTGCTGTATCTGGAAATAAGATTAAGGGTTCATTAACAATGTCTTCTAAATACAATGGTTGACTGCTTTTTTGTTGCAAGAGTGGATGCTCTTTATAGAAAGCCACATATAATTTTTCTTGTTTAAGAATAATTCTTTCAATCTCAGGATCGATGAGTTTAAGTCGGCCAATACCCACATCAATCGTGCCATTTTTTAATTTCTCAATTTGCTTCAAGGTATTCATGGCTTCAACATGAATCGCGGTATCAGGATATTCAATTCGAAAGTTTTTAATACATTCCGCCAGCTCACTATAAATAGTCGAACCAATAAATCCTATACGAAGAGTGTTGTTGGCTCCGCCTATTTGCTGTGTCATTTTCTTGAGGTGAATTTCACTCTGTACGATCTTTTTTGCATTTTCATAGAAATATTTTCCCGCTATTGTGAGTTCAATAGATCGAGTATTACGCACCAATAAAGAGACTTCCAATTCTTCTTCTAAATTTTGTATAGCACGACTTAATGGCGGCTGAGCAATAAATAGTTTTTCAGCAGCTTTAGTGAAATTGAGCTCTTCCACCACTGCGATAAAATATTTCATTTGCCTGATATCCATATTATTTTGATGTTCCTTTTTAAATATCAATAATGACTTTTTTAGACTTTATTTTTGAACAACATGGCGTAAACAAGGTTAAATGATCTTGATCATTTAAAATCATATCCTGATGGAAAAACTCTCCATCGATATAACGCAGTGTACAAGTCCCACAAATCCCTTGTTCACATGACATGGGAACTGCATAACCCGCCTGATTGAGCACTTCAGCAATATTGTCATTCTGTAGAATAGGTATTTTTTGGCCTGTAGAGGCAATCTCAAGTACGTGATCTTCAACGGAAGATACTGGCAGCATCAGGTTCGTATTCTTAAAACATTCTTTGTGTATAAAATGTTTATTCCAGTTCATTGAAAGCGCAGTATTCTCAACATACTGAATAAACTCGTAAGAACCACAAACATAAATATGCGTATTCATACTGTTGGAATTTAAGACTTCAGCAATCTCAAAGCCATTATTCCCTTTATTACCAATATACGTTACATAATGACTATCGCTATTCATAATCTTGAATGCGTCGATACGTTCAATGAACGGTATCTTGCTTTGACGCGTACAGTAATGAAGTTCGCACTTCCGTTGATCAATTGCCAGACTCGACCACATGCTCAGGATCGGCGTGATGCCAATACCCCCCGCAATTAACAACACTTTCTGATCGGTATCATCCAGTTCAAAAAGATTGCGTGGTTCAGTAATCGTTAGAATATCGCCCACTTTTAACTTGCGATGAATATAGCTTGAGCCGCCCTTTGAGGTCGGACTATTAAGCACGCCTATTTCATAATAACGGCGATCCTGTAAGGGACTGATCAAAGAGTATTGCCGTACTTTTCCATTGGGAAGATGGACATCGATATGCGCCCCACTGTTAAAGCTTGGCAGCAGCTTGCTGTGAATCGGATACAATTGAATACTGATAATATTCTCAGATTCATAGCGAATTTGTTGTACGCGTACATCTATCATTTGATTAACTGTCAGCCTATGTCCATCTAAGTGTATGAGGGTTTAAGTAGCATGATTACTCGCTTTAACATTGTTCATTAAAGAGTTTTTATCGAGGAACCTTTATCGAAGAATGTTCGCCAAAGAACGTTCATCAAGAAATATTCATCAAGTCGTATTTAACGCGGTTTAAACCCTCAGCAAAAACTAAAATGCCTTTGAAAACCCTAAGGTCAACGTGTGATTTTCATTTTTTAAATTTGTTCCTGTGCTTTGATTGGTTCCTTTCTCATATGAAGAAAAGTCATATTCATAAGCCAGATTGAAATCTGCAAAATTAAAACGATGTCCATATCCAAGCGTCATTGCTTGAGGTGCGATCGCATTGGTATAAATATTGGCATTGCTAAAGTCTCTATCCAAAAAGCTATTGGCATGACTATAACCCGCCCTCAAACTTGAAACATCATTCACTTTATAATCTGCGCCAATTCGGTACACCGTTTGATTTTTCCAATTAAAAGCAGTGCCTTGACCAAATCCATCGGTATCTTGCCAATTAATTTTCAACACATCAAAGCCAATTTTAAGATCTTCTCGCGGCTGATAAGCGATTCCGACGCCGAATCGCATGGGTAAGTTTAAGCGACCCTCACTGCTTAAAAGAAGATCATCTTCATAGCCATCCAGTTTTGAAAAAACTGTTTCACTGATAAAAGATGCTCCAGCTGTCCATTGCGGTTGAAACTGCCATGTTGCGCCAAAGGCGTAGCCATAACCCAAAGCCCATTGATTGCCATGCCCAGGGAGTTCTATCGCTTGCTGATTAGAATCCACTCCAACAATAACGCCCTTTGCTCTAAATTGCTGTACACCAAGGTGAATCGCTGCACCCACACTTAGCTCTGGATTAATTTTATAAGACACGGTCGGATTAATCGTGGCCATCGCCAAATTATCTTTGGCTGTCGCATTTTGACCATCAGCAGTAATCGCCTGCTTATAATCTACAGATGCACCTGAGCCTACAACGGCAACGCCATAACTGAGTTGTTCTCCAGCATGCTGCACAATAGCAAGACTCGGCACGGGAACATACTGATTACTCTGATATTGCTTATTTGGATCAATAAAACTTGCTTCTGAACGGATATTCAGCAAAGACATTTGTATATCACCACCAGCTGGCTGGTAGGATAAATTGGCTGGATTATCCGCAATCGAAGATCGGTCAAAACCGCCACCATAGCTGACACCGCCCATACCACTTGAAATCTGTCCTGTTCCTGTGAGTAATGTTCCGTTATACGCATATAAAGCAGGTGATAAAACGCTCAACATCATCACTGTTATTTTTTTCATTATTTATATCCATATAAATTAATTTATTCTTTAAATATCTAATTCCAACACTTTGCTTCGGGCTCGGGAAACACAGATCAACATCGTCTGATTGGTCTTTTTTTCACTATCGCTCAAAATCATGTCCAAATGATCTGGCTCACCTTCTAAAACCTTACATTCACACGCTCGACAGATACCCGCGCGGCAGGAAAAGGGAACATCTACGCCTGATTCTTCAATCGCCTCTAGAATAGATTGCTCTGATCTAACGATGATTTCATGTCCCGACTTTGCCAACTTAACCCTAAAGTCTGCTATAGCATTTTCAGTACCAAGCGCTGGTTCCGCCAACTTAGGCGCACTGAACCATTCAAAATGCAAACGATCAGTTGGTGCTTCAGGCATATCCTTAAGCGCCAGCATGAATGGATTTGGACCGCAACAGTAAACGTGCTCACCCTCGTCTAAACCCAGAACAATTTTTTTTAAATCTAATAAACTTTCATGTTCATCATTGAAGTGAAAATGAATATTTTTGAGTTGATTTAATGCCTGTAAATTTTCATAAAAAGCTGCACGCTGCTTGCTGCGAACCGCGTAATATAATCGCCATTTTTTCTGGTGAGCAATACACCAGTGGATCATGGCTAAGATTGGTGTAATCCCAATTCCGCCGGCAATGAAACAGTATTGTTCAGCCTCAGCAAGTGGAAAATTATTGCGAGGTGTACTGACGGAGACAAAGTCTCCCACTTTCAGTTTTTGATGAATGAATTGAGATCCACCTCGGCTATTTGCATCTAAACTAATTGCAACGACATAACGCGTTCGCTCAGCAGGATCATTCAGTAATGAATAATGTCGAACCAATCCATTTTTCAAATGAAATTCTAGATGTGATCCCGCTGTGAATGCAGGTAATTCGTCATTTTTTTCACTTCTTAATTCAAGCAGTAAGGTGTCTTTTGCCTCACAACGAATATCGTGAACTTTTAATCTTAATTTCTGCATATTCACTATTTACAATCCTTTGACAATATTTCATCTCAGTACTTATCCAGTGGATAAGTACTCCCTTGATCATTGAACTATAAATTAGGCAGAATTCTGAGTAAGGTTCTGCGCAGAATCATGCACATCATTATGCTGATTTTCCTGTTCGATCAACTCCAATAATTTTTTGCGTACACGTACTGGCGCAATATCATTCGACATTAGAACAGGATTGAGTGAGAAGAAATCTGTGGACACCATCTCGTCTTGAACAGCCTCAAGTAATGGCACATCTTCATCTTCAAATGCACGATGCATATTTTGAATTTTCATCACATTAAAACTTGCATCTTCTTCAATATGATTGCGTCGAGTCGCGAAAAAGTAGTGCGTGGTATTTTCAGTTTCTGGCGTCGTGGTATGTAGATCATATTGGTTTAAATCATCCACACCGAACTCACCATTTTGCACTGCTGCCACTGTCAATTGAATATGCGAAGGTGCTGTCCAGATAATGTTAAAATATTGCTCTGCTGACTCACTAGGTGACGGTAACAATGGCGCAAAGATCATCATTGCGGGTTGTTGTTCCCACTCCCATCGCGCTGCAATACTGTTATGCGTTTCTGTCACTTTAGGCACAAGTGGCGACAACTTTCCTCGCGTTGTAATAATTTCACCATGGACGTGATCGATATGGCTGAGATCCATGACATTGTCAGTTAATAGCTCAAAGTTGCATTTCACATGCATATAGGTATGACCGACAGAGTTTTCATGTCCAGACACCAGTTCACTATAATCTGGAATTAACTCATCATCCGCGCTATCTGCATCACCCATCCATATCCATAAAAAGCCATAACGCTCTACCAATGGAAATGTTTGAACCTTTGCAGCAGTGGGAATATGCCCCTTGCCGTGTGGGTTATGGGTACATTGGCCCGTCGAGTTAAATTTTAGCGCATGATAAGGACAAACTAATTCATCTCCATCTCGCTTACCCAAACTGAGCGGCGCAAAGCGATGCGGACAACGATCTTGTAACGCAACAGGCTCTCCATCTTGAGTCCGATATATGACAACATTGATATTCATAATCTTGCGTTTAAAAAGATTAAATGCATCTACGTCCGTAGATAATGCGGCCACATACCAACAGTTTTTTAAAAAAGTATGCTCTAGCTGGGGTTGTGTTTTAAAAATCATCTTATTCATTTAGCTTTTCCTTGCTAGTTGATTAATCTTTCTTATTTGTCCATTTATATTTTTAGATGAATTCAAATAGACTTGCCAATATCAAATATCTCTGACTGAAATACCCTCAGGGTATTAGTTTCATTCTGCAAGTTTAAGGGTTGAATTCAGTAGCAGATCTACGAAGAAATATCCTTAAGTATCAGCGGTTTTATTGTTTGGCTTTATCTTTAAAGATGTAATGAAGACCCATTGATCTTTAATCGAAGCATGTATTGATTGAGTGATTGGCTTGTTTTTATGATAAAGCGAGTTGCAGAAATAAAGGATTTCTTCCCGCCTGATAGTGTGAAACACTCGATGTTGTTCCACTTCGTTCTAGAAATTAAACTTAGGGTTGATGATGAAGGACGTCGTATCTTTTTTTATTCAAGCCATTTATATAAGCATCCTGCTTTTCCAAGCAACACACCCAGCCAAATGAACTGACTTTATTTTTGTGATAATATGCCGCGCTCATCACGATTCAATACTCAGGTTCTTTATGTCAGACATCCAATCCTTACAACCTCGTATTTCGGTCGCGCCGATGATGGATTGGACGACACGTGACTACCGTTATTTTGCCCGTCTATTTAACCCAAATGTCATTATGTACACCGAAATGGTCACTACAGGTGCAATATTATTCGGTGGGGCAAATCGCCATTTAGATTATAACAACGAAGAACATCCGATTATTTTACAACTCGGTGGTTCAAACCCCAAAGACTTAGCCATCTGTACCAAAATGGCTCAGGACTGGGGTTATGATGAAGTCAATTTAAATGTCGGTTGTCCAAGCGATCGAGTGCAAAACAATAAAATTGGTGCATGCCTGATGGCAGAACCTGAACTCGTTGCAGAATGTATTGCTGAAATGCGGAATGCGGTCAACATTCCTGTGAATGTCAAGCACCGCATTGGTATCGATGACATGCAGTCTTACGAAGAGATGTTGAACTTTGTAGACACTGTAGCCCAAACAGGTTGTGATAACTTTATTGTCCATGCTCGTATTGCATTACTTAAAGGTCTATCTCCAAAAGAAAACCGAGATGTACCGCCTTTACGATATGACGATGTGTATCGATTAAAAAAAGAACGTCCTAATCTTTTCATTGAGATCAATGGTGGCGTAAAAACGTATGCTGAGACTGAAGCGCATTTAAAACATGTTGATGGCGTCATGATTGGTCGCGAGGCTTATCATAATCCCTATCTTTTGGCTGAATTGGGTCAATTGTGGAATTTAGATCTACCCAATCGTTTCGATATTATGGATCAGATGATGCCTTATATTGCCAAACGCATGGAAGAAGGCGCTCCGCTTTCTATTATCACTCGTCATATTTTAGGCTTATTTCAAAACTTACCCGGTGCTCGAAAATGGCGTCAGGCATTAAGTGGCGGAAATGCGAAAACACTTGCTGATGTAGAAAATGCGATTTCTAGTATTAAAGAAGCCATGCAACGTACCGAAGATTATCTTCAAGAAAGTAAAGTTAAAGCTAGTGAATCTGAAATTTTAGACTCAGAATAGAATAAATTAAGCCCCTACAATAGGGGCTATATGTTATACATTTGATTCAATATCAATAATTTTCTGATATAAATTAAATTTATAGTGAAATAACATGAAATCTGAAATTGAAAAATATATTTGGTATTATCTAAGTGTCTACATTATTATTTTAATAATTTTTGGCTTCTTTCAATTCATATCAATCTGCAATGCACAGTCATTAAATTGTAAGCTTGATGGAGAAAATATATTCAATATATTGACTGTTACTGCTTACGTATTAACCCCAATTATAGCAATTATTGGATTTATCTCTTGGAAAGTTCAATTTAACAAGCAGCTAACAACTAATTATTTTATTGAAGTAATTACAGCAATGAGAGATCTTCATCAAAATTTAGATCCAATTTATAGAGAAATTATTGTATTAGCATCTAAATTAGAGATTTACTCTGATGTGCTTGGCTTTAAGAACTCAATTCCAAATAAATTAAATACTATAGAGATACAATCTAAATTAGAAAAAGAACTTGAAGATACTCGTTTAACCAATTTTTTTGATATCGATTTCAATACTTTAAGAAAAAAAGTAAATTATATTGAAACACTATTAACCGAGATGTTTACTGAAGAGCACTTTTTCAAAAACAATCTTTTAGACTTTCCAAACCATACGTTAATGATAATAAACATTATTGAAAAGATTGTTAAAGAAAAAAATGCTAAGAATTTTAAAAAAATTTATTCATTGCTTAACAAAAACAATGAATACACTTTATTATCAAAGCAGAGTAAAAAAGGTTTACTTCTAATATCTATAGATAAGAAAATTTCGGAAGACATCATAAGCATTCAGTATGAATACATTAATCTAATTCTTGAGTTAAAGAAAAAAATGAGCGTCTAAGAAAATTTTAAAACTTTGCTTTTTTTGCATCTAATTTTTTTAAACCTTCTGAAACAGCAACCATCGCAAAACTAGACGTCACCACAACGGCTGAACCATAACCTCCACAGCGTAATCCAGCACTTGGACGAACATCTGCACTCGAAAATGGATTATCTATTGAGTACACACAGGTAATCCCAAACTTCTCTTTTGGCTTTTTACAAATCCCTTTACTGCGCAACTGAGTACGTAGTTTTGCCAACATTGGATCTTGTTCAGTCTTCGATAAATCTGCAACTCGAATTTTTAAAGGATCCAGCTTCCCACCTGCACCGCCAGACACAATTAACGGAATTTTATTGAATCGACAATGCAACATTAAGGCAAATTTTGCTTTGACGTCATCGATACAATCTAGAATCAAATCTGGAGCATTTGCTAATAGCTCAGCCACATTTTCAGGCGTTAAATAATCATCGATCAGATTTATTTTAATTCGAGGATTAATTAAGCGACAACGCTCTGCCATCACTTCTATTTTTTCATGCCCCAAGGTATTGCTCATTGCAGGCAACTGACGGTTAATATTGGATGCCGCGACCACATCCATATCCACCAAAGTTAACTCACCTATGCCTGATCGAGCCAGCGCCTCGACTGCCCATGATCCTACGCCACCAATGCCGATGACCATGACATGACTTTTTTCATAGTGATTAAAACTGTCCTCACCATAAATTTTAGCCACACCGGCAAAACGTCGGTCATATTCATCATTTTGAGCAGCAGTCATAAGGCAACATAAATCATTGGTAAATTCAGCGCCATTTTACCAAACTCTCTCTACAAATCGAGTATTAATCAACAACATTCAAAATGGAATATTGGTTGATCGCTTTAGTGCTCAGATATCAAGATACTTAGACAAAAAAAAGCCCTGTAAAATATACAGGGCTTGGAGAACTTTAAATCTAGTTTAAACTGGTTTGAATCTAAATCTTGGGCTTTTTAATATTTTAACTCGTAAATCTTTTAATTTTTAAATATTAATAATTTTTAAATATTGAGAATTTAATTCAGAAATTTTATGACGATTTTCAGATGAATATTTTCACTAAAAAAACTGAATATCATGCACTGAATAAGCATGTTATGAATAATTTTTATTGATCCTATTAAAATATGCTACTTCATTTAAACAAGCAACTGCTCATAACATTTTGAAACGCTGTTTATAATCGATTGCTCATTTACGATCCAGAAATAGCATTTAATATTGGTTTTTAGTGTCTATTTTTGTTGATGCTTAAAGCTTAAGCTCAAAATGTAAATCTTATTAGTTAAATTATAATTTAAGACAATTCATTGTATTACGCCATAAAACAGGGGCCAAATCTTTTGGCTCCATATTCAAGCTTTCAGCTAAACCTTGGAGCACATAAGGTAAATTTACGGGTGTATTCCGCGTACGCTGCTGTGTTGAAACTTGACAACATAAAGGTGTCATATCTGGACAGTCCGTTTCTAAAACCAAATGTTCCGCGCCAACTTCACGAACCACCTGATGAAGTTTTTTAGCATTTGGATTGGTAATTTGACCTGTAATACCCAATTTAAATCCAATTTTTATAAATGCTTTCGCTTCTTCAACACCACCACTAAACGCATGAGCAATACCTCCCTGCTTAAACTGATGCTGCTTAAGTATAGCGAGAACATCTGCATGTGATTTACGTATATGCAATAACACGGGTAAGTCAAATTGTTGGGCTAATTCAATTTGAGCAGAAAAGTATTTTTTTTGCTTGTCAAACATCTCTGGCTGTTTATGTTGCTTTAGAAAAGTATCTAAGCCAATTTCCCCTACCGCAATACATTGTTGCGTTTTTAAGATCTGCTCTAATTCATTTAAATGTTGTGGTTCGTGTTGCTCAATATAAAAAGGATGTAACCCTGGTGCTAAATGACTTTTGGGAGCACCTTTCAGGGTGTTTAAAAAGTACTGGGTTTTTAATAAAGACTGAAATCGACTTTGTAAAAACCCAATCAAAATAATCGCCTCTACTCCGACCGACTTCGCTTGATACGCCAATTGTTCACGATCGGCATCAAAATCTTCCACATCAAAATGTGTATGGGTATCAAACAGACGCCATTCTGATGTTTGGGTCATGTAAATTACTCAGTGACGTTTTGAGAAGCAGTTTGAGTTTCCTGAGCGCTTTGCGGCAAATACTCTGGCTTGATCACGTTCTCCAATTGAGTATAAGGAATGGTAAGTCGAGGCAATCCAACAACATAAGGCCCCAGCTCATATTCAGCATATTGTAAAATCAAGCCTTGTTTACCCAAGTAAAAGTTAGGACTTAAACTGAATTTCCAAGTTTGCTCATACTCTTCAACATTTTCAGACAATTTATTTTCCAGCACCCAAACCTTAAAAGCGTCATAGGCTAAGGCATTCAGTTTTGCTTTTTGATTGTCTTGAATAATTTGATCAAGCTCGACTTGTTTTTGCGCCTTCAAATCAAAATTATAATATGTTTGTGAAGATGCACCATGTGCTCCACCCAAGTAGCTGCTGGTATTGATGACTACGGTCGCTAGAGCACCATCCGAGTTCAAAATTTTAGGGCTAATACTTAAGCTGATTTGATGTCCAGCCCCTAAGCTTTTTAATTCATCATCTAAAGCGATAAAGTTATTTACATAAGGTTGAATTTGTTCTGCCAATAATTGTGCAGCAGATTTATAGACAGCAACTTGACTAGCAGCAGACTGTTCCGTTGATTGCTTTTGAGGATGATCATTTTTCGCTGTGGTTTCTGAGGAATCCGTATGTTCAAGCATTTCTTTTAGATGCATTAAAATTGCCTGATCAATCAGGTTATCCAATACGAATTGATTGGTTTGCAATCGATCTATCGATATTTCAGGACAATTCTTCGCTTTACACTCGGCTAAGACCACAGGAACTTTTTCCGTTTTGCCTTGTAAACTGAGCTGTTCGACCTGAACTTCAGAAATACTGCTTTGATCGACTTCAGCATCGTTCATCTTATCGTTTTTGGGCTGACATGCGCTTAATGCTATTGCGGATGCCAAGACGGAGATAACCCATACACTTTTATTTTTTAACATCTTACAAACCTTTTTATAGCATGTTGCAGCGAGTAGTGCATGTTGTAGCGAATGATCATTTTAGCCTAACTCTTTGACTTTAAATGCTCAAGTCCTGTATGTATAGATTTCAATGCCTTTTGATAACTCAATACATGATTTACATCTTATTCTTAAAACATTCGTTCAAATATCTTAGGGCGTAGCACTTGTTGCGTTTGAGCTTTACTTAGAAAAATATCGAGTTGAGGTGCATCTTTAGCAATTTCACCTGCTCGAAAATGAATCCCCATCCCTTCATTGTCAAAGAACCAATCATGTTGCTCCCAAGATATTTTTTTGGGCGTTATCTTTTTACGATCAAGCTTTTGATCGCTCAACCATTGCGTATATTGGGTGTTGACGATTTCGTTGAGTAATCGTTTCTTTTTGGGCTCTACCACATCTAAAACAGTGAGGTTTTTCTTTAATTTTCGATCAGCCACATAAAAATAACCACGATCTTTAACTTTGATGCCAGCCTGTTCTGTATTAACGATCACTTGAAGTAATACATACTGATTGCGTTGTAATGAAATTTTCGTATCTATTTGTAATTCATAGGTTTTATTTTTTATAAACTCTTTTTGCCATTTTTGCGACGCTTTTGCATAGGCATTTACAGCCTCTTGTAAAGACTGCGATTTTTCTAATCTTATTTGATCTGAAATGACTGTAGATTGACGATCAGCTATCCACTCATTCAACCATGGATCTTGTGTGGTAATGGTTTGAAGATCGAGTTCAATACATTTTTTATTGCCGCATGAAGGCACATTAAGGTTTGCATTCGTCTCTTGAATGTTCAGAAATGGTAAAACTTCTGCTTGTTCTTGCTGCGCTATTTGTTTTTGTTGTTCCGTCAATTCGACCTGTTGATTATTAGTATCACATGCCACTAATGCATAGACACCAATAGCAACGATCAAGTTTTTTAAATGATAAAGATGCAAGACATGTTTTCCTTTTTAATTTTTACTTTTTGCACGTTGTTTTTACACAATGCTTTTTGCACATCGCTTTCTACACATTACTTTTTGAACATTGTTTTTTGGACATCGAATTGCTTTGCTAACTTTTTTCTAAATTAGATCTATCACCATTTTGATATAAAAACAGCTTCATGAGGAAGCTGTTTAAACATTAATTTACGTCAAAGCTGTAAAAAATTTAGCGTTTTTAGTGCTCGCGCGTCGCACGGAACTCAATATCAGGATAACGCTCTTGCATTAACTGTAAATTCACGCGACTTGGTGCAAGATAAGTCAAATGTCCACCGCCATCGACTGACAATTGATCATGTGCTTTTTTCTTAAATTCGTTAAATTTTTTCTCATCTGCACAAGAAACCCAACGAACTGTATTGATACTCACTGGCTCGTAAACACAATCAACTTTGTATTCTTCTTTCAAGCGGTAAGCAACCACTTCAAACTGAAGTACACCCACAGCACCTACGATCAGATCATTACTGTTCTGTGGCATGAAAACCTGAGTCGCGCCTTCTTCCGAAAGTTCTTTCAAGCCTTTTTGCAATTGCTTCGATTTTAACGGATCTTTCAAACGAACTCGGCGGAACATTTCAGGGGCAAAGTGAGGAATCCCGATGAAACTTAGCTTTTCGCCTGAAGTGAATGTATCACCAATTTGAATCGTACCGTGGTTATGTAAACCGATAATATCGCCCGGCCATGCTTCTTCTAAGTGTTGACGATCACCTGCCAAGAATGTCAAAGCATCACTAATACGAATATCTTTATCTAAACGAACATGCTTCATTTTCAAGCCTTTTTCATAACGACCTGAACAAATACGCATGAATGCAATACGATCTCGATGTTTCGGATCCATATTGGCCTGAATTTTAAAGACAAAACCAGTGAAGCCTTCTTCCGTTGCTTCTACTGTACGGTCTGCAGTTGGATGTGCTTTCGGTTCTGGTGCATATTGACTAAATGCATCCAAAACATGATCAACACCGAAGTTACCCAAAGCCGTACCGAACAATACTGGTGTTTGACGTCCTGCTAAGAATTCTTCACGATCCAATGGCTCATTGGCCATTTGAACCAATTCCAATGACTCTTCAAATGCAGTCCAAGCCAAATCACCAACTTTCTCACGTAAGTCTGGATAGTCATAGCCATCACGTGTTTCAATGTCGGTAATGGTTGAACCAAAACCAGCCTTATAGACATAGAATTTATTTTCAATCAGGTTAAATACACCTGCAAAATCTCGACCTGTACCCATTGGCCAAGTTAAAGGAACACAACGAATTTTTAATACATTTTCAATTTCATTCAATAATTCTAATGGATCACGAATTTCACGGTCCATCTTGTTCACAAATGAAATGATCGGTGTGTCACGCATACGACAGACTTCCATCAGTTTGATGGTTCGATCCTCAACACCTTTTGCACCATCAATCACCATCAACGCAGAATCTACGGCAGTTAAGGTACGATAAGTATCTTCAGAAAAGTCTTCATGTCCAGGGGTGTCGAGCAAGTTAATCATGTTCTTTTTGAATGGGAACTGCATCACCGACGTGGTAATCGAGATACCACGCTCCTTCTCCATTTCCATCCAATCTGAAGTTGCAGCACGGTCTGATTTACGGCTTTTTACCATCCCAGCAACCTGAATTGCTTGACCCCATAACAGAAGTTTTTCTGTCATGGTTGTTTTACCCGCATCGGGGTGGGAAATAATTGCGAACGTACGTCGCTGCGCGACCTGCGCCGCCAATTCTTCTTTAAAGCTCATTCAAAACACCTACTGCAGACACGCAGTGCAAATGATCAGATTCGATCAAAACATAAAATTTGCGATATTGTAGCAGATCAAAGAACAATTTGAATGTTGAGAATTCACGCGTTTTTATTGAATGTTTTATATTAATTATAATTTTGAATTATCTAAAGGTGGACTCTAAACGATCCACTGGCAGCGGCATCCCTAAGAGATAGCCTTGTAGTTGTTGACAGCCCATACGTTTTAAAATATCTGCTTGCTTCTGGGTTTCCACACCTTCCGCCGTCACGATTAAACCTAAACGATTGGCCAGCTGAATAATGCTTTCTAAAATAATTTCGTCTTTAGAACCCGGTGATAAGTTTTTAATAAATTCTCGATCAATTTTCAACTCATCCACAGGCAAGTTTTTTAAATAGAGGAAACTTGAATGTCCTGTTCCAAAATCATCAATCGCCAAGTTTATGCCTAAATTTCTTAAGCTTTCAAAGGTCCGAATACTCACATCAATATGATGCATCGCGGTTGATTCAGTAATTTCAATAATTAATTTATTCGGTTCGATTTGATATTTATCGAGTAATCTTTTTAAGGTTTCAACGAGCTGCTTATGTTCAAACTGTACCGCAGATAAATTGACAGCAATTGGACAAAAAGGCATTTTTTGCTTGGTCCAGCTTTTGATCTGTATGCACGCTTCTTCTAAAGCCCAATACCCCATTTTTATAATGAGTCCTGTTTGCTCTGCACCTTCAATAAACATGCCCGGTGCAAGTAAACCTAAACTTGGATGCTTCCAACGAATTAACGCTTCAACACCACAAATTTTAAAATCAACGGTAAATTTTGGCTGATAAAATAATACAAACTGTTGCTCTTCAACAGCTTTATATAAATCATTAATTAATTTGGACTGGCTACGCGCAATTTCTTGCTGATCGAGTGAATAATTAAAAACACTATACGTATTGCGCCCTTGTTCTTTAGACATGAGCATTGCAGCATCTGCATTGATTAACAAATCGTGTAGATTTGTACCGTGATCTGGATAGTACACCACGCCTAAACTTGCAGAGATATTGATTTCTTTATCTGAAAAAACAAAGCTTTCTTGAATGGTTTGTAAAATGGCATCGGTAATTTTTTCAGTTTGATCCACACAGAAGTGTTCAAGTACCAATAAAAACTCATCACCACCAATGCGAATAAGTTTATGGTGCTCTTCCAATAACGCACTTAAACGTTGAGATAACTCCACAAGGAGTTGATCCCCCACATGATGACCAAACGCATCATTAACAGCTTTAAAACGATCTAAATCAATATAGATGAGTGCTGTTTTATCTGTGGTTGGCTTCTTGGAAGAAAAAAGTGAATCTGTGTATTCAATTAAAAAAAGTCGATTCGGTAATTTGGTGAGATTGTCTGTGAGCGCTAAATTTTCGATTTCTTTATTTATTTTTAAAAGTTGCAGATTTCTTTCTTCTAAACGTAATTCTAAAACCGCCACCAAAAAACTGGCAATCAAGACCAAGCACGTCACGAAGATAATGACAAATAATAAAATGCCTTGCCCTTCATGAAATTCATCAAGCGTACCTAACTGCTCACCGAAAGTGTGAAATGATGCAGCGGCCATCCCTGTATAATGCATTCCCACTATACTGAACGCAATCATACATGCGACGGACAGTTTATAAAGTAAATTATTATTTGTAGAGTTCTTATATTTAAACAACAACCAAAAAGATAAACCTGATCCACAAATTCCAATGAGAACGGAAAAAATAACCAAGATGAAATCATACCTTACAACATGATGCGGCAGAACCAATCCCATCATTCCAGTATAATGCATACCTGAAATACCCATTCCCATTAAAAACGAACCGAGAATAAGCCGAGCAAAAGGTAAGGATTCTTGAGTTGTCAACCATACTGCAAATATTGATGCGCACGCTGCGATCACGAAAGAAAAGAACGTTAATCCCGTTGAGAAACTATGCCCTTCTGGTAAATGACATGCCATCATTCCAACGAAATGCATAATCCAGATGGCTAAGCCGAAAACCAACCCGCTCAGAATCAACAGAATTTTTTTACTGATTGGGCTTTTATTGCTTTCCATGAGTTGACCAAATGAAATCGCAATGTAACAGGTGATCACTGCCGCTACAACAGAACCCGCCACCATTGCATAATCATAACTCATGTGAATCATATCAAGATTATTCCATTCCTGAAGCTAGTTATAGTTTTACAATAGCGCCAAATGCAGCGAATACGTGTAAGTATATACATCTTTTAATGAGCAGTTTTCGTTTACAACGATATCACCATCTCATTGAAGGTCAAGTTCTTTTTGACTCAAGAAAACAAAAAATGGCATATCTTGATATGCCATTTTTAACTTAAATTAATGAGTAGTTTTACTGTTTCTGAACAGCGATTAAATCCAACAATATATTTACAGATTCGGTCACAAAAGTTTCCTCTTCAGGTAAAGCTGGACGTTGGTTTGTTTTCATTTTTGCTCTAGATTCTGCCAGTGCATCCAAAGTCGCTTGGTAAGTTTCCCAGTTGGCATAAGGTTTTTTACCTGATGCTTCACGGCGAGCATTTTCGGCAGCCAAGGTTTGTTTCTCTAAAGCCAACAGTTCAGCTTTGCGTTGTGCTAAATCTAAAACAACACTTTTTTGATCTTTAGCCGACTTAGCAATACTTTTACGCGCATCTAAATACTTAAATTGAGCATCTTTTGCGACACGTTGTTGAGAAAGCGTCGTTAACTGTTGCACATAAGGTCGAATTTCACCTTCACGTTTAAACGGTGCTGTTGGAATCGTATCCCACTCTAAAGCGTTCTTCGCTTTACGCTCACCAAATTCTTCATCGTAAATATCTACCAATTTGATATCTGGAACAACACCTTTGTTCTGTGTACTTCCACCTGTAATTCGGTAGAATTTTCGCTGTGTCAGTGTCGCCTGACCATAAGCCAAGCTGTCTAACTGAACTTGCGCAGTTCCCTTACCTGTCGTTGTACTACCAATCACAATACCACGACCATAATCTTGTATCGCAGCAGAGTAAATTTCACTCGCAGAAGCAGATGCCAAATTGATCATCACTGCCAATGGCCCCGTATAGGTTTGAGCACCGCGATCATTGTCTTCGAACACACTGACATTGCCGTTACCATCACGAATTTGAACGACAGGCCCAGATTTAACCACCTGTCCAATCATTTTCGCGACTTCTTCAAGTGACCCCCCTGGGTTGTTTCGTAAATCGACAACAATCCCAGCCACTTTTTTACTCGCCAAAGATTTCAAGGCATTATTGGTGTCTTCAGCGACAGAACGGTAATTATCTCCTGCTCGGCGTGCACGATAGTTCAAATAGAAAGAAGGAATTTCAATTACACCAATCGTATATTTTTTACCATCACGTGTAATATCAACTGTACGCGAGCGTACACCCGCATCTTCTTCCTGAATCACATCACGGACGATCGTTACACTGCGTGCTTGGCTCATTGATGCACCTGCACCTAAGAGTTTCACAGTGACCTTCGTGCCACGCTTACCGCGAATTAAACCGACAATTTCAGAGCTTGTCCAACCCACGACATCGACCATCTTATCGCCATCTTGAGCGACACCAATAATTCGATCTCCAGATTTAACTTGTCCCGTTTTGCTCGCAGGACCGCCATCAACAATGGTCTCGATTTTGGTATAATCTTCATTGCCACGTTCTGGACGGATTGAAACCCCAATCCCTTCTAGCTGTAATGTGGTTTGACGATTCAACTCCATCGCATCTACAGGCGGGAAATAGTTACTGTGCGGATCATATGTCGCAAGCATCGCATTCAAGGTCTTGTCTAAAACGTCATCACTTTTAATACGAGACATACGCTCTAATTGACGAGTATAACGTTTCGTCAATGTTTGAACGGGCGTGAGATCTTCAGCAGCTGTTAAATCCTGACCATCTGCCAGAGATGGATCATCTTTCAGTGCTTTTTGCTTAGCAGCATCTTCTTCTTTCGCAATGGTCAGATTGATCAATTGAGAAACCAGCATTTTTTTCCAATGCACTTCTTGTTCTGCTTTGGTATTAAAAAACGGTGCTTTTTCTCGATCTGTTTCAATAAAAACATTCGGTTGATTCAGATTTTGTGGCTTTTTCAGCTCTGCCAGCATGAACTCATAAAATGTTTTTAAGCGTGTGCGATATTGTGCATGAATGGTATACGGCCCTTCAAGGTTACCCGCCTTCAATGCAGCGCCAAAAGTTGGACCATACTTTTTCTTATAACTCGCAACTTCACTGGCTAAAAATAAGCTATGGTCTGCATCCAAACTATCTAGATACATATCTAAAATTCGGTTTGACGTATTCGCATCTAAACGCATATTTAAATAATGTTGACGATCCACCAAGGTTGCCAACTGGCGAGAAACCAATGCTTGCTCTTGTGTAGGTAGAATTTTCTGAGCCATTACAGCGGTGGATTCATTGGCTGCAATGGCTGTATTCATTGCATGACTAAAAAATAAACCACCTGTTGCCAATGCAACTGCGCAAGCTATTGTTTGAAGTTTCATAAATACTTTGTCTTTCCTTGGATGAACCAAATTCAATCGTGTTTTTGATGAGAACCCTTCAGATTCAGAATCTTAAACAACTTTTTATGTTTATAACGAATAGTTTTAACATAATCTACCCCGATAAAATGTAGCAAATCATTGCAACTTTGGGGTATTGTTTTCTTTTTTAAAACTATAATCTCGGATTCCACTATGATTGGCGCATTGATGCTTGATATTGCGGGCACAAAACTTAATCAAGAAGATATTCAACTATTAGGCGCTCCGCAAGTCGGTGGCATGATTTTATTTGCAAGAAATATTGAATCTCCTCAACAAGTACGTGCATTAACCGATCATATGCGTCAAATACGCCCAGATATTTTGATTGCCGTTGATCAAGAAGGTGGTCGTGTTCAACGTTTAAAACAAGGATTTACATTACTACCAGCCATGGGTAGCTTTGGTCAACTTTATTTGACTGAACCAAAACGTGCTGTGGAACTTGCTGAGTTATGCGGCTGGCTCATGGCAATTGAGGTTTTAGCTGTAGGTATTGATTTTAGTTTTGCCCCTGTTTTAGACATCAATGCCATCAGTGATGTGATTGGCGACCGTGCTTTTGCAGAAAATGTATCCGATATTATCCCTCTCGCAGCGGCCTTCATGAACGGAATGAAGCGTGCTGGCATGGCCAATACAGGTAAACACTTTCCTGGACATGGCTCAGTTAAAGCGGATTCACATGTTGCAGCAGCAATCGACCTTCGCAGTTATGAAGAAATATATCAGCATGATATGCAAAGCTTCATTCAGCTTAAACCGCAGCTGGATGCGCTCATGCCTGCACATGTCATTTATGAAAATATTGATCCCAATCCTGCAGGTTTTTCTCCCTACTGGATTCAAAAAGTTTTACGCCAAGATTTAAGTTTTGATGGCGTATTATTTTCCGATGATCTCACCATGCAAGCAGCCTGTGTGGCAGGCGGCGCCGATGCCCGCATACTTGCGGCATTAAATGCGGGCTGCGATATGGGATTGGTTTGTAACGAGCGTGAGGCAGCTTGCTTGGCGCTTAAAGCCATTGAAAATCTTCCTCTACCGAACCAAGAACGTTTAGAAAGAATGCGTGGTCGAATCCCTCAAATCAGTATCGGGGATCAATTAGATTTAGGAGATGAGTGGAGATCTGTCAAAAAAATCATTGAAGATTTTAGAAATTCACTATAAAAACACAAGGAACACGTTGCGTGTTCCTTTTCAGTTCTCACATGATCTGGAATCGGAATACGTTTCGCTATAAAAATATTGATTCAAACTTCTACATCGCGCTGATCTAAAACTAAAATAGAGAAGGATTGTTATGTCTAAATCAGACCTGTCTAAACATCGACATATTTCATTTACTGCTCACTACACGGGCTATATTTGGTTTCAGATGGGGATTTCCCATCCTGCACTTGCAACAACCAAAGGAAAGTTATTTGCAACGCTAGCCAATCCAGTAGAGACCCTTGCAGAAAAATATGTCGGTGGAAGCATGCGCACCACATTAAAAACACGTCATACCCTCTTAGATGAGCATTTAACGCAATTAATTGAACGATATCCAAATTTACAAGTATTAGAAATTGCTGCGGGCCTTTCACCACGTGGCTGGTGGTTTAGACAACAATTTCCACATATTGATTATCGCGAATTAGACTTACCTGCGATGGCTGCAACAAAACAAATTGCCTTAGAACAAATCGATCCCAATAGTCCGCAAGTTCTTTCAGCTGATTTATTTACCGAAGATTTTCAAAAGGCATTTGCTGTTTTTGATTCTGAGCGACCATTGGTCATTATTAGTGAAGGCTTGATTAATTATTTTGATAAATCACTTCTTGCGCAGCTTTTAAAATCAATTGTGCAATATGGACAAGTATTTAATACTTTGCACTACCTCACTGACCTTTATCCTGAGCCGATCACCAACAAACTGGCCAAAGTCATTTGGTCGAGTAGTAAATTATTAAAACTCATGTCTCGTAGCGCCTTTAGTTTTCATTTTATCAGTCCAAAAGAGGTACGAGATTTCTTTCATACAGCAGGTTTTGATCACGTTGAGGTGATTCAACCACAACACTATTTCCAAAATAAATCCGATTCTGTGGATCAAAACAGTGTAGATGAACATTTAGGTGATTTGGTCTGGATGGTTCATGCTCAGGGACTAAAAAAGTGACATGGCGTTTTAACATAATGCTTTAACATAGCGCCTAGACATAATGCCTTGACATAACAAGGTGACCCAAGCATGTGTCATAACCATAACCTGACACATTGATGGTGAAATAACTTTATTGATCTCGTTTATTGATGATGCTTCTCTTTTAAATCACTGAAGATACATTGAAGAAGCAGAATGCATCATTTCTTCAATGGTTTTTTTCTTGTGCTATAAAATGGAAAAGTCGGTCCGCAACTTCAAAACAACCATGCTTAAATAAAGCACGTACACCTTGCTCACTTGTTTCAAAAATCAAACATTCAACCTTAAAATCACCTTCTTCATCTCGTAAATGAAGCGCTAAATCACGTGTATTTTGATTGATAAAATCTAAGTGCAAGTCATCTGTTTTGAGTAAAACTCCAAAATAATTGATATTTTCAATTTCTACATCAATGACTTTATCTAAAGTACGATGCGTTAACTGTGTGTGAGGATGCGTGATTTTCACCCGCGCCTCTCCACGGCGATCTAAGTTCTCAATTTGCTGACGTTTTAATGCGATGATGCCTTCAATATTTTCAATCGATTCTTCTTTTAAAAATGCCGTGAACAAATTCATGGTTTCTTTACGACGCTGCAATTGGGGTACATGGTCAGCATTAGCAATCATCGCAAACTCTACATCTGGACATTGCAATGCAAAGTTTGCATTTTCATATGGCAAGGTAAAACTGTCATATTGCCCACACGCCACCAATGTTTTACATTGCGGCACTGGAACATTATCGAGTTTCAACAGACGATTACAGTTGATTTCATAACGCTCTTGTTCAGTATTAGAAAATGCAGCCATTTGCTTAAAGAATAAACGCTTGGCCGTAGGCGACATACGCGTTTGCTCTAACTGTGCATGATTAACCAGATACAAAATAACAGCCTGACCAAATTCGTCCATACGTTGTTCTTGCATGAGCATTAATGATTCTTCTAATAACATGCGCCAGCTTTTGCGTGTTTTTTGCATTACGCCCATCAAGATCATGCGATTCATAAGTTCAGGACGTTGAGCGGCAAAACAAGAGGCGACCACAGACCCCAAAGACATTCCCATCATGGAAACTTTGGTAATCCCAACGCCATCTAACCATTCTCCCAACATGGTTGAAAGTTGAGGAATATCTAAAGTCGCTGCTGATAAACCTGTATCACGGTTGGTAATTTGTTGATTCGAACCAAGAGAAGGTAAATCGATCAGAATGACTGGACCTTTTTCAAACAGTTGCTCAACACAATATTTATATGAATTGAAGTTTTGAAAAGCTCCTCCAACAATCACAATCGGTGTGTTATGCAAAGTCAGTGGATCAGCGATAGCCATATATTCAATTTTCCAACCGTCGATCCACGTCACACGAGGCGGTTGTTTAAAGCTATTTTTATTGTAAATATCAAAAAAACTAAATCCTGAACTATGAGGATGCTCTTCTAAATCCATTTTCATGATGGAATTCATTCCCTTATCTCCTTTTGGCTTTATTGTTTTAATTTGCAAGCCAGACAATCCGACAAAGTTCACAAATATAATTATTTTTGCAACTTAGCCTACACTCTCACTCATTCTATACAAATGCGTGTTTTATATGCAATCACTGTTCTGACTATTTATCTTGTTTCTAAGGCTAAAAATTAAAAAAAAGAGTTACAAGTTTTATTCTGTTGGGTTTTTTATTGAATAAACATAGATTGTTATAACCTCGGCTGCTACTATTTAAGCGAGATTTTTAAATAATCAAGATCGCTATGCAAGAGTCCATCGAACAGTATATGCAAATGTTAGGTCAAAATGCGCGAGAAGCTTCACGCTTCTTGGCTGGTGCCTCTACATTTGAAAAAAATAACGCTTTGTCCGCTATTTACACCGCTTTAAAAAATAGCGAAGTGCAAATTTTAGCTGCCAACAAAATTGATATGACCAAAGGTCATGATAATCAACTAGACAGCGCATTACTGGATCGTTTGGAACTTACGCCCACACGCTTTAAAGGCATGTTAGATGGCTTAAAAGATGTCATCAGTCTCGTCGATCCAATCGGTGAAATTACCGATTTGGCATATCGTCCATCTGGAATTCAACTGGGTAAAATGCGCGTTCCGCTGGGTGTCGTCGGCATGATTTATGAATCACGCCCTAATGTCACTTTGGAGGCTGCTTCTCTTGCGATCAAATCTGGCAATGCCATTATTTTAAGAGGCGGTTCAGAAGCGCTTGAGTCGAATAAAGCCATCGCGATTGCCATTCAACATGGTTTACAGGCAGCGGGAGTGCCTGAAAACTCAGTTCAGGTGGTCAATACTGTCGATCGCGCTGCGGTAGGTCAACTCATTACCCTGTCAGAGTTTGTTGACGTGATTATTCCACGTGGTGGGAAAAGCTTAATTGAACGTATTACCAATGAAGCAACCATTCCCGTGATTAAACATTTAGATGGTAATTGTCACGTTTATGTTGAAGCACAAGCAGATTTACATAAAGCACTACCTATCGCGCTGAATGCTAAAACGCATCGTTATGGCGTGTGTAATGCGATGGAATCTCTGCTGGTAGATGAGCAAGTAGCAGATGAGTTTCTTCCACTCATCGCTGAGCTGTATGCTGAGAAACAAGTGGAGTTACGTGGCTGCTTAAAAGTACAGAAAATTTTAGGTGATGCCGTCAATCCGGCCAGTGAAGAAGATTGGTATGAAGAATACCTAGGTCCTATTCTTGCCGTGAAAGTCGTGAGTGGATTAGAAGAAGCGATTTTACATATTAATAAATATGGTTCGCATCATACAGATTCAATCATCACAGAAAACTTCAGTACTGCACGTAAATTCCTAACGCGTGTGGATTCAAGTTCGGTTATGGTCAATGCTTCTACACGTTTTGCTGATGGATTTGAATATGGTCTCGGTGCTGAAATTGGTATTTCTACGGACAAAATTCATGCCCGTGGTCCAGTTGGTTTGGAAGGACTGACTTCACAAAAGTGGATTGTTCTGGGTGATGGTCAAATTCGTCAATAACATTTGAACCGCAATATTTGAATCTCGACATTTAAAACGAAAAGTTTGAATGACACTCGATTTTGAATGACACTCGATTTTGAATATCACTCGATTTTAAATAGTACTCCATCAGTAAATCTTCAATCTGTTCAGTTACGCCCATGTCGCTGAACAGAGTTACAACAAAAAAGCTTTTCAGGCGCAGTAGCATCAATACATAACAAAAATCTGAGGAAAGCGTGATGTTCTACTATCTCATTATCACTACATTTATTTTGGCACTCAGTGTATCGCTACTGGTGATGTGGTTATTCTCAAGTTCGATCAACGATATCTTAGCGCGTATCATTCATGATCCCATTCACAGCGCATGGGCGAAATACACCAAGTTTGCTGGCATGGTTGTTGGAACATCGTCTGGTATTCGAATATATGACATGGAAAAATACATCACGCCATTAACCTATACGGGCGAAAATCAAAAAAATATCATTATCGAATTAACCCAAGAGCGTTGGTTTTTAGAAATTTATCGAACTATTATTGAAACATTACAAGGCTTAGCTTGGATGATGTTAATCTTCTTTATGGTGGCACTGTTTGCTTATGTTATCGTTCGCAGGTCTGAAGCTAAATACAAAGCCTAAAAAAGATGTCGCCAAAAATAAAATCATGCCTCAATCAAAATCAAGCTCAAGATAAAATCAGTTCTAAGCTAGATACAAAAAAAGAATGACAATTTACAGAATATTTGTGCCTTAAAAAGAAGCATGTTATGTTTTATTCATCGACAAATATTTGAACCAAGACACCATTATTTCATTAGAAAATGGAATCTGTAAGCTAATAAATTCTAGTGATTATTGTGTAATCAGTCGATAGTGCTTAAGTCTAATCACCTAAAGTCTATCTAGGACAAAAAAAAACGCCATGATACAAATACGCCCAGATCAAGAAAAGCACTTCTGATCATGGGTACAACAACAAGCAAATCCTAAAATCGTCGGCCAAGGAAACCTCATGCCTAACTCAGTTCTTATCATTAATTGCGGATCTTCTTCCATTAAGTTTGCCTTATTACTTAAAGATCAAAATTTCCGAATTCATGGACTCGCTGAGAATTTGGGTACGCCCAATGCGCGGATTAAAGGGGTGACTATGGGCAATGAACCTGTTGATATTCATATTCCCAATGCAGATCATAAAGAAGCCTTAGAAGTCGGTTTATCTCGTATCGCAAATCACAAGCCCGATGCAATCGGTCATCGTATTGTGCATGGCGGAAAACTCACTCAAGCAGAGCTGATTACTGACGATATTATTGATATCATTCGTGCTGCTACACCCTTAGCACCTTTACACAACCCTGCGCATTTGGTGGGTATTGAAGCGACCCGTCGCTTGTTTCCTGACTTACCTCAAGTTGCGGTATTTGATACCGCATTCCATCAAACTATGCCTGCACATGCTTATCGTTATGCTGTGCCTAAATATCTATATACCGAACATAACGTGCGTCGCTATGGTTTCCATGGAACAAGCCATGCCTATGTATCTGAGCGTGGTTCAGAACTCGCAGGCAGTTATAAAAAAGGCGGTTGGTTAACAGCACATTTAGGTAATGGTAGCTCAACTTGTGCGATTTGGAATGGTCAAAGCATAGATACCTCAATGGGTTTAACACCATTGGAAGGTTTGGTGATGGGCACGCGTAGCGGTGATGTGGATCCTAGCTTACACAGTTTCCTTGCCAAAAATTTAGGCTGGGATATTTATAAAATTGATAAAATGTTGAATAGCCAATCTGGCCTTCTCGGTTTATCAGATCTTTCAAATGATATGCGTACACTCATTGAAGCATCTGAAAAGGGTCATGAAGATGCAACGCTTGCCATCGAAGTATTCTGCTATCGTTTGGCAAAATCATTGGCGGCACTCAGCTGTGGTTTACCACGTTTAGATGGCTTATTCTTCACTGGTGGTATTGGTGAGAATTCTGCATTTATCCGTGAAAAGACTTTGTCTTATCTACCGCATTTTGACTTTAACTTTAGTAAAGAAAAAAATGACAGCTTAAAACGTGGTACTGAAGGACGTATTGATGCAGGTACAGGTCCACAAATTTGGGTTGTTCCTACAGATGAAGAAGGACGCATTGCGCAAGAAACAACGCTGGTTGTTAATCAAAAAATGAGTACTTCAAATGTAAAAAAGTCTCAAGCTGAGATTACAACGGCATAGAATATTGACATTGATAGCTTACAAACACTGAGCCTAACTTTTTAAATTTTGAAATATTGATTATGAAAACAATTTTACTAGTACCTACCGGGGAAGGTGTCGGACTGACGTCAGCATGCTTAGGCTTAATCTATGCTTTAGAATGCCAAGGGGTTAAAGCGGGCTTCTTAAAACCATTTTCACAAGAAGAGCACGCCAATACTGCCGACCCAAGTACCGCGCTGTATCGCCACATCTCTAAAAACAAAACCGTTGAACCTATCGCGTATAACATCATTAATCAGCAATTAAGTGCAGATCAAAGTGATGAGTTACTTGAAGAGGCTGTCCGCTTACATCGTCAAATTGCGAAAAATCATGACCTGATCATTGTTGAAGGCTTGGTGCCGAATAGTCGAGATGCCTTTGCTTCTGAACTGAATGCTCAATTGGCTCAGGCGCTTGATGCCAAAGTGATTATTGTCAGCAATGCAAATATTCAAAATACGGTCGCGACTGCAGATAAAGTTGAAAGCCAACTACGTCATTTTGGTGGAGCTACAAACAGTCGCACTACTGGCGTATTGTTTATGCGGACCAGAGGCTTACCTGAAGAGTCAGCACAAATTCCTGTGACGATTGATCTAAGCCTTCGTTTGGTGACTGAGACAGAAAATTTTGTAAAAAGTATTCAAAAAACGCATGCACAAATTGGTTCAGAAAACTTTCCCGTGATTGGCATGGTGCCTTTCAGCAATACATTAAGTGTTCCTCGTATTTCGGATATAGCACTTCATATTCAAGCGGAATGGGTCAATTTAGGTGAAGCAAAACAACGCCGAGTTTTACACAGTAGTTTAATCGCGTCTAATATCGAACATGAATTAAATAAGTTCGTTGCTGGAGAGCTGATCATTAGTGCATCTGACCGAATAGATGTCCTTTTGGCGGCAAGTCTTGCGAGCAGTAATGGAATTCCATTGGCTGGTTTGGTTTTGACTGAACAGTATCGACCGAATTCATTGGTCTTCGATTTCTGCCAAACCGCAATAAAAAATGGCTTACCCATTCTTCAAACGTCATTAAGCACTTTTGAAACTGCACAAAAACTTTCAAATTTAAGCAATGAAATTCCTGTAGATGATATTGAGCGCGCAGAGCAAGTCACACGCTTTGTCTCAAGTCATATTAGTGCGGAATGGATCACTCAAATATTAAATGGCTCTTATCAACCACGTCTTTCTCCATCTGCTTTTCGTCATGAACTTGTACAAAAATCGATTGAAGCCAAAAAACGTATCGTGCTTCCCGAGGGTGACGAACCTCGTACGATTCAGGCAGCAGCAATATGCCAGTCTAGAGGTATTGCCGATTGTATCTTACTTGCAAAACCTGAATCGGTAATTGAGATCGCCAAAGCACGTAATATCATTTTACCTGATCATCTCGAAATCATTGATCCAGATTCAATTCGTGATCGTTATGTAGACAAAATGGTTGAGCTGCGTAAAGGAAAGTTATCGGACATTCAAGCGCTTGAACAACTTCAAGACACTGTCGTCTTAGGAACCATGATGCTAGCGCTGGACCAAGTTGATGGTCTGGTTTCTGGTGCTATACATACTACGGCCAATACGGTTCGTCCTGCATTTCAGCTAATAAAAACCTCCCCTGACTATTCACTCGTCTCCTCGATCTTCTTTATGCTTTTACCCGACGAGGTCTATGTCTATGGAGATTGTGCAATTAATCCAGATCCAAATGCTGAACAATTAGCTGAAATTGCAATTCAATCTGCAGATTCAGCCAAAGCCTTTGGTATCGACCCTCGTATTGCGATGATTTCATACTCGACGGGTACTTCTGGCACAGGCGCAGATGTTGAAAAAGTGGCAGAAGCAACACGTATCGCTAAAGAACGCCGCCCCGATTTACTCATTGATGGTCCGCTTCAGTACGATGCAGCATCGGTGGAAAGTGTCGGACGCTCAAAAGCGCCAGACTCAAAAGTGGCTGGACGTGCAAATGTGTTTATTTTCCCAGATTTGAATACTGGCAATACCACCTATAAAGCGGTACAACGCTCTGCAAACGTGATCAGTGTTGGTCCAATGCTGCAAGGTTTAAACAAACCTGTGAACGATTTATCTCGTGGTGCTTTAGTTGATGATATCGTATTCACCATCGCATTAACGGCCATTCAATCAGCACAGCAAGAGACTTAAACAACAGCGTTGAATGCAGACCAGTTGTTTAAAATCTGTTTCGATAAAACTGAATGAATAACGTCTGGTTTCATAAATTTGATTGAATAAAAGAGTGCGGCCATCTATTAAACATAGGTGGCTTTTTATGATTAATAACTATTAATTGACTTCTTTGATAAGTCCTTCTTCACACAACACACTCATCATGAGTATTCACTCATCCCAATCTTCATGCAAAGAAAGAATAAATTTTTACAGATCAAATTAGTGCTGCTCAATGAGCATTTTTTGATTGATGAAAGTCTATTGGAATATATACATGAGCGCAGCGCTCATCAAAAAAGTTGATCAGCGATCAACTTTTTATGAATCATTTTTTAAAATGCTCTTAACTAATTTAAACGCTCTTAAGCGAATAGAATAAAAAGTTCTTGTTAATCTACAGTAGATAGGTCCAGATTAAGTGTCCCAGAATAAAACCGATAATTGAATAAAGTGTAATAATGAAAAAAACAAAAAAAGCTTTATTTTTCTTTTTTAAAGAATTCATAACCTTACCCTTACTGTTTCGTATTTTAATTAAGATTATCTCATACCTATAACAAAAAATGGCTGTTTAATTCTTTTATAAATTCAATAATTTTCATGTTTTATTCTCAATGTATATCGCTTAATAAACTGATGATACGAACCGATGAGATGAACTAATTGAGCTCTTGATTCGTATACTCTCTAAGCTCTCGGCCAAGGTTCATCCAAAAACTATTATACAATTAAGAATCAACATGTAGTTTAAATTGAGCTTTTTGAATTTGCTTTACAGATTTCACAGCTGAGTTAATTCGTATTTAATGCTTATATTTATCAGTCTAAATTGCAGTGCTACCTATTAAAATATTTGCACTTAGATTTGCGCTTAGACTTTCGCTCAAATTTTCGCTAAAAACCCCAAAAGTCTTTTGATATCCCTTATAATTTAGCCCGCTAGCCAACAGCCCGCTCAAGAGATATTTGATATGACAACTATTATCAAGCAAGACGACTTGATCACATCGGTAAAAGATGCGCTACAGTTTATTTCTTACTATCATCCTCAGGACTTCATCCAAGCGATGAGCCGTGCTTATGATCGTGAAGAAAATAAAGCTGCTAAAGATGCAATTGCGCAAATTTTAATTAACTCACGTATGTGTGCAGAGGGTCACCGCCCAATCTGCCAAGACACTGGTATTGTCAACGTATTCGTTGAAGTGGGTATGGATGTTAAATTTGATTTAACCATGGGCTTAGACGATGCAATTAACGAAGGTGTTCGTCAAGGTTACTTAGAAAATTCAAACATTTTACGTGCATCTGTTTTAGCTGATCCAGCATTCGGCCGTAAAAACACCAAAGACAACACGCCTGCTGTGATTTATCACAAACTTGTTCCAGGCAATAAAGTTGATATTACTGTTGCTGCAAAAGGTGGTGGTTCAGAAAATAAATCTAAACTTGCGATGCTTAATCCATCTGACTCTATCGTAGACTGGGTACTGAAAACTGTTCCAACTATGGGTGCAGGCTGGTGTCCACCAGGCATGCTTGGTATTGGTATTGGTGGTACTGCTGAAAAAGCGATGATGCTTGCCAAAGAATCTTTGATGGAAGAGATCAACATGGACGAGTTACTTCGTCGTGGTCCACAAAGCAAACTTGAAGAACTTCGTATCGAACTGTTCGAAAAAGTAAATGCCTTAGGTATTGGCGCACAAGGTCTTGGCGGTTTAACGACTGTACTTGATATCAAAATCAAGGATTATCCTTGCCACGCTGCGGGTAAACCAGTCGGCATGATTCCAAACTGTGCAGCAACTCGCCACGCTCACTTCACGCTCGATGGTTCAGGTATTGCAAATATTGTTGCACCTAAACTGTCTGACTACCCTGAAGTAACATGGGATTCATCGACATCTAAGCGTGTCGACCTAGACAATATTACACAAGAAGAAATGAATGCTTGGCAACCAGGCGACACCTTACTGTTGAATGGTACGATTTATACAGGTCGTGATGCTGCACATAAACGTATGTGTGAAATGCTCGACAACGGTGAAGAACTTCCTGTAGATTTTAAAGGGAAATTCATTTACTACGTTGGCCCAGTTGATCCTGTAGGTGATGAAGTGGTTGGTCCTGCAGGCCCAACTACAGCGACACGTATGGATAAATTTACTCGTCAAGTTTTAGAAAATACTGGTTTATTCGGTATGATTGGTAAAGCAGATCGTGGTCCAACAGCAATTGAAGCCATCAAAGACCATAAAGCAACTTATCTTATGGCAGTCGGCGGTGCAGCGTACTTAGTGTCTAAAGCTGTACGTCAAGCTGAAGTTGTCGCTTTTGCAGACTTAGGTATGGAAGCAATCTACAAGTTTGTGGTTGAAGACATGCCTGTATCTGTTGCAGTTGATGTGAATGGTACGTCTATTCATGCGACTGCTCCAAAAATTTGGCAAGCAAAAATTGGTAAAATCCCAGTCATTGATGCTGCAGCCAATTAAGATTTAAAGATATTCATAAAAAAGCACCTTGAGAGGTGCTTTTTTTTGGGCTTAAGATTTTTCATGCTTAAGTTTTTCAAAGTGACTATTCATTCCACTATCAGATTGTTATGATTTCATAGACATTGAGCATGCATCAAAAAAGCATGATACGTAAATTTTTATATAAATTAGAGCTATCTAGATGAAAAAAATCCTTCAAAATTTGTTCCATTTTAATATCATCGTATCGACTCTGTTATTGAGCAGTATGTCTTTTGCAGCACCTATTCAAGACTCAAGTATTGAAAAACTGATGCAACTTTCAGACATCAAAGGCATCATCAAAAAATCAAATCAAGAACTTAAACCCATGTATGATCAACAAGCAGAACAGATTCTAAAAGATGCTCTGATTGTCGATAATTTAAATGAAAAAGAACAAGAAGCCGCACTCAAAATATCTGAACTCATTTCCTCACTCACAACCAATGTCACGGAAGATCAACAATTTTATGACATGATCAAAAATGCCTACAAGAAAGCATATACTGAGGAAGAAGCACAAGCCTACATTGCTTTTCTAAGCACGCCAGTCGGCAAATCGATTACCCAAAAAAGCACTTTATTAATGGGAGAATTAATGAAAGAGTCGATGGAAATAACACAACAACGCCTAGAAAATCCGACCCAAAAAGCAGAATTCATCAGCAAGCTTTCAGACATTATAGAACCTTTAATAAAGTCTAAAAACTGATGATTTAAATAGAATGACTCAATAAAAAATGAGTCGCAAAATTTTACCAAGTCATTGGATTCCATAATTTAAAAGGCTCTTTCAGACGGACATCATCACTGGCTTTATATTTGCCACTATCGATTTTTTCTTTGCTTTTTAGTACTTCACCAGTTGGCGTAATTTGAGCGACATAATTTAGACCTGGTGACTTCAGCTGCGTCATACCAATTTCTTTCAAAGCCTGTCGAATCGGCATTTGCATCAATGGACCCACTCTGAGTAGTTCTTCACCACCATTTGGCCCACCACGAAATTGCTCTTCTTCGTATTTTAAAAAGTACTGCTGCCCTGCTTTCACACTAAAGTGCGCAGATAAAGGCTTTTGAAAATGCAGCACTGTCAATGGACGACTTAAGCTGAGTTTATAGTCCCCTTCAGCCAATTCAATCCAATAATAATGGTTGCTGATCAAACTCGGAATACGCTTACCATTTAAGAAAAAACTCTGTGCAATAATTTCTTGTCGATTCCATTGACTATCAGGACGATATAAATAAAGCACTGCTGCATTTTGATGCTGAGGCTTTACCAATTTAAAATATTGACCGGGTTGTTGATTGACCCAGGAACCAACCGAAAAACCACTCACTTTGTATTGATCTAATTTTGAGGAGATAAAACTCGATTTCTCTGCAAAGTTTACTGGATCTAAAGTTGAAATAATCTGATTTTGAGCAACAGTTTGCTGATTCGGTGCATGACTACACGCAACCAAGCCACTACCAGTCAAAAGAATTAAAGTTAAAAAGCGCATGATTATCCCTCATCACGTATTTTTATTTTGTTTGGTTTTAAATGATCTTATGAATTTAGCTTAACATTCCAAGCCAATATAAAAAATAAAAAAGGCGAGGAAAGTCTCACTTTCCCCACCTTTTCGGATGAAATACAGTAAATTAAAGATTCACTGTAAAATTTTATGCAGATTTACTGTCTAAAATTTTTAAATCCACTTTTTCTTCAATCACTTGTTCAGTTTTTTTCTGACGTTCTGATTGATACTCTGGCGCTGCTTTATCTTTAATAACGGCTTCATTGATAATCACAGTTCCAACATCAGTACGACTTGGTAAGTCATACATTGTTTCAAGCAAAACATTTTCTAAAATTGAACGTAAACCACGAGCACCAGTATTGTGTTCTTGCGCTTTTTTTGCAATCGCAAGCAAAGCAGACTTTTCAAAGACTAAATCAACATCTTCCATTTCGAAAAGATATTGGTATTGACGAGTCAAAGCATTTTTAGGCTCAGTCAAAATCTGCATCAACGCTTCTTCATCAAGTTCTTCAAGCGTAGCAATCACAGGTAAACGACCAATAAATTCTGGTATTAAACCAAATTTCACCAAGTCAGCAGCTTCAACTTGACGGAAAAGTTCAGATAATTTTTTACCATCATCTTTAGATTTCACATCTGCCGTAAAGCCAATACCACCTTTTTCTTGACGCTGTTGTACCACACGCTCAAGACCTGAGAATGCACCACCACAAATGAACAAGATGTTCGACGTATCAATTTGAATGAATTCTTGTTGTGGATGCTTACGACCACCTTGAGGTGGAATAGAGGCAACCGTACCTTCGATCATTTTCAAAAGCGCTTGTTGAACACCTTCACCAGACACATCACGAGTAATCGATGGATTTTCAGATTTGCGTGTAATCTTGTCAATTTCATCGATATAGATAATGCCTTTTTGCGCTTTCTCTACATCATAGTCTGCTTTTTGTAGCAACTTTTGCACGATATTTTCGACATCTTCACCGACATAACCAGCTTCAGTTAAAGTCGTTGCATCTGCCATCGCAAAAGGAACATCTAAAAGACGTGCGAGTGTTTGCGCAAGCAAGGTTTTACCAGAACCTGTAGGTCCAATAAGCAGAATATTACTTTTTGCAAGTTCTACTTGATCATCTGCTTTGCTCGAACTTTGAGTGACTTTTAAGCGTTTGTAATGGTTATAAACGGCAACTGAAAGGGTTTTCTTTGCAGTGTCTTGACCAATAACATATTGATCTAATGCAGCGCGAATTTCATGTGGCTTAGGCAATGGACGAGTTTCCCATTCACCTGTTTCAACTTGTTGACTGGTCTGAACTAAGTCTAAACACACATCTACGCATTCATTACAAATGTACGCGTCCTCGCCTGCAATGAGCTTACCCACTTCAGACTGCGTTTTACCGCAAAATGAACAATGCTTTTGTCCTTGAGGATTTTCAGACATTTTCACTCCAAATATTTCTCTATGCTTTACAGCTTAAATTTGTGGACGTTTAGACAAAACTTCGTCGACTAAACCGTATTCTTTTGCAGCTTGAGCTGTCATAAAGTTATCACGATCTGTATCACGGGCCACTGTTTCATAATCTTGACCGCTGTGTTCAGCCATCAAACGATTTAAACGCTCTTTGATAAATAAAATTTCGCGAGCATGAATTTCGATGTCTGATGCTTGACCACGGAAACCACCGAGTGGTTGATGGATCATCACACGTGCATTTTCCAAACAATAACGTTTGCCTTTAGCACCTGCATTCAATAGAAATGCACCCATTGACGCAGCTTGACCCATACAGTAAGTGACAACGTCAGGCTTAATGAATTGCATGGTGTCGTAGATTGCCATACCCGCAGTCACTGAACCGCCTGGAGAGTTAATATAAAGGTGAATATCTTTTTCAGGATTTTCTGCTTCTAAAAATAACATTTGAGCGACAATCAAATTCGCCATATTATCTTCAACTTCACCAGTTAAAAAAATAACACGTTCACGTAAAAGACGTGAATAAATGTCAAATGAACGCTCACCACGTGAAGATTGTTCAACCACCATTGGGACTAATGCGTTATCAATTGTTGGAACATACATACTTTATTTATTCCTGATTTTTTGTTACTCAACACATATTCACAATATGAGGGATAATTGTCGAAAATGCAAAATATTCCCCATTAAATATCAGATATTTTCTGAATAAGCACTGTGAATACAGGACATTTAACAAAGAGTCTACAACATAAAAAAGAGGCGCATGATGCGCCCCTTTTTTAACTTTTAGCGATTAGCCTTGTTGTTGACGAGCTTGTTGCTCTTTTAACAACTCTTCATAACTAACAGCTTTTTCAGTTACTTTTGCAGAAGCTAAGATGTAATCTACAACTTGATCTTCTAAAACAACACCTTCAATTTGAGCGCGTTGTTTTTCATCATTTTTAAAATACTCAATTACTTCAGCAGGATCTTCATAAGAAGAAGCCATGTCTTCGATATAAGCATCTACGCGAGCTGGATCAAGCTCAAGTTTAGCATCAGCCAATACTTTGCTGACCAATACGCCTAATTTAACTGATTTTTCAGCTTGTTCTTTGAACAACTCATCTGGAAGCATGCTGCTATCAAATGCTTTCGCACCTTGAGCACCAAACTGTTGAGTGAACTGTTGAATCATTTGTTGACGTTGACGGTCAACTTCTTGAGCCAACATTGAAGCAGGGATCTCGATTTCGTTTGCAGCAACAAGCGCATCAAAAGTTGCACCTTTTACTTGATTACGAAGACCGTTTTGTACTTCACGTTCCATGTTTTTACGAACGTCAGCTTTTAATTTCTCAACGCCTTCTTCTTCAGTAACACCGAAAGTTTTTAGGAATTCAGCATCAATTTCTGGAAGCTTAGGCTTCTCAACCAATTTCACAGTGATTTTGAACTGTGCAGCTTTACCCGCTAAGTTTTCAGCTTGATAGTCTTCAGGGAAAGTAACATCAATAACTTTCTCTTCGCCTTTCTTCATACCAACGATGCCGTCTTCGAAGCCAGGAATCATACGACCTGAACCTAAAACAAGTTTAAAGTCTTCAGACGCGCCGCCTTCAAACTTCTCACCATCAACAGTACCTTCGAAATCAAAAGTAACTTGCATGTCTTTTTTAGCCATGCCTTTTGTTTCAGCCCAACCTTGGCGTTGTTTTTGAAGATTTTCGATCATTTGATCTACGTCAGCATCATTTACTTGTGACGCTTTACGTTCAACTTCTAAACCATCAAATTTAACATCCACTTGTGGATACACTTCAACAGTCGCTTCATAAACTAAAGCGTCATCTTTCATTTCAGTTTTTTCGATGTTTGGCATACCAACAGCGTTGATTTTCTCTTGTTGGATTGCTTCAAAAACTGTGTCACGAATGATGTCGTTCACAACTTCTTGGTAAATCCCAGCACCGTATTCACGACGCACAACGTCTAAAGGCACTTTACCTGGACGGAAGCCGTTAATCTTCGCAGTTTTAGCAGTGCGTTTTAAACGAGCTTCAAACTGCTCATTCACACGGCTCGTCGGTACAGATACATTTAAACGACGGGCAACGCCCGAAACCGCTTCAGAAGTTACTTGCATGGCTTCCTCGATATAGAAATAGTAATTGCAATTTTTTAAGTGCCACATTATATGACAACCAACGAAGATATACAAAATACCTTTTTATAACCACTGTTATATTGGCTTTTATGACTTTTTAACTACAATTTTCACTACATAATCTATTCATATTTCGTATCTTTTGTATATTTCTTATTGCAAATGATAAACTTTATCATTAATATTTGCATCAAATTTGTCCATGCTCTCTCGCATAACTCATACCTTTAGGATTAAAATCTATGAGTCATTTCAAAATCAAGCCACTTGCTATCGCACTTTTCACGATTACTACAACACCTGCAATTGCGAATACAACAAATCCAGAATCTCAAAATGTTAATCAACTTTCTACAATTGTAGTTTCTGCGGCAGGTTTTGAACAAGATATTAAAAATGCACCTGCTTCTATCAGTGTTGTAACAAAAGAAGATATCGAAAAGAAAAATGCCACAAGTATTGCTGATTTACTCTCAGATGTTCCTGGTGTCGATATTCGTAATGGTGTAGGCAAAACAGGAAATTTAAATATTGGCCTTCGTGGAATGGGTTCTGAATACACACTCATCCTTATTGATGGTCGCCGACAAACTACTTCTAGCGATGTAACACCAAACGGTTTCTCTGACACGTTTAGTGGATATTTGCCACCATTATCAACTATCGAAAGAATTGAAGTTATTCGTGGTCCTATGGCTACACGTTATGGCTCTGAGGCTATGGGCGGTGTCATTAACATTATTACTAAAAAAGTAAGTGATGAATGGACTGGTAACGTCACTTTAAGTGGTAATTTGATGGAGCACAAAGGTGAAGCTGACTCTTGGAAATCTAGCTTCGTTTTAAACGGTCCACTGATTAATGATCGTCTAGGCTTACAAATTCGTGGAAGTTACTTAGATCGACAAGAATCTGAACGTATTACAGGTACTACAGGTCGTGATCCGCGTCCAAGCAAGGCAGATAATTATGATATCGGTGCAAAATTAGATTTTAAATTGAATGATCAGAACCATATTTGGATTGATGGCTTTGAATCTACTCAAAAATATCCAAATACAGATAATCGACTTGGAACTCAGGATACACCTACACAAGCGAATGGCTATAAAGACAAGCTTCAGTTTGATCGTTCGCAGATTTCAATTGGTCATGACGGTGATTATGACTTCGGTGTTTGGAAAACCTATTTAAGCCAAACTGAAACAGAAACAATTGGCAGAACTATTCCAAATGGTACATTTAAAGATGGTGCTTTTAACGGCGCTAATCGTAATTTGACCAATACTGATTTAGTATTTGATACCAATCTTGTTTTACCTATAGGTCAACATAAGGTCACAGTAGGTGCTGAATATAAAGAAGCAAAAATTGAAGATGATATTGCAGGTATAGGTTCAGAGTTTAAAAAAGATTCTTGGTCTGTATATTTGGAAAATGAATGGTCTATTTTAGATAACTTAAACTTTACTCTTGGTGGTCGTTACGAAGATCACTCTGGTTTTGGCGGGCAATTTAGTCCTCGTGGTTATTTAGTATGGAATGCAACTGATGAAGTGACATTCAAAGGTGGTGTAAGTACGGGTTATAAAACACCTTCACCAAAAGCACTTTATGATGGCATCATCAGTGTGAGCGGCCAAGGCGCATCTTTCGGTGTGGGTTCTCCTGATTTAAAACCTGAAGAGTCCATTAACTATGAGTTAGGATTTTACTATACCAATAATGATAATTTCGATTTTAGTTCAACTGTTTTCTACAGTAAAATTAGTGATTTAATCGTATCAGGCAACCCGACTCCAAACTGTAATTTTATAGCATCTCCAAATCGACCAAATTGCGTCAGTTATGGCCCACAAATTGTCCAAGATACATTCGCTAAAAATGTTAATGCAGATGAAGCAGAATCTAAAGGTTTGGAATTAAGTCTTAAGTATTCAATTATTCCTGAATGGGATATTCGTACTGCTTATACTTTGATGGAAACTGAAATCACTAAGGGGAGTGATAAAGGGGCTTATTACAACAACACACCTAAACACGCTCTAAACACCACATCAACATGGCACATAAATAGCCAAATTGATTTATGGTTACAACATGAATATCGCTCAAACAAAGATCGTTTTAAAACACAACCTACGGCTCCTGCCACTGGTATTGGTTCAAGTGATTACGAAGAGTTTTTAATTTTTGGAAATGAATTAAGTGGATATAACTTATTTAATCTAGGCGGCAGCTACTCTTATAGTGATAATTTACGTTTTAATATGGCTGTAAATAATTTACTTGATAAAGACTTTACACGTGGAAACCAATCTTATGAATATTTAGATAATCGAAATCGCCCTCAAACAGCAACAGGTTATAAATATTTAGACGTAGGTTCTTCAACATCTGGTACGTATTTATCAGGTCGTAACTATTGGTTATCCGTTTCTTATGACTTCTAAGCTATAAATTTATTTTAAAAAGCCCTGCTAAAACAGGGCTTTTTTCTTTTTAATTTGGCATTAAATCTAAATAATTGATGCATAAATAATTATCATAATTAAAAGGATAATAGTCGTTTTTATCAATAAATAATTAATTCAAAGACTTATAAATATTTTGTTACACAGTTACATTTAATGTTCCATCATCTAATGAACATTACATCGAGATTACCAATTTTCGAAACCCCATTAAAAAATAAGAATCATTACTATTCTCATCCTAATCTTTATTAACTGATACCGAGTCGAAATGGACTTTATTAAAACACGTAAGAAAATTATTTCTTCAGCAATCATGACCTCAGTAACGGCGATAGCAGGTCAAGCAATTGCTCAAGATCAAATCACACAACTTGAAACTCTCAAAAGTAAAGCCAGTGCAGAACAAAGCCTAAAAGTAGATCAATCTGCAAATAGCAAGTATGTTGTGCCTCTACTCGACACGCCAAAATCTGTTTCAGTGATTTCAAAGCAACTCATTCAAGATACACAAGTGACTACGCTGAGTGATGCATTACGTACAGTACCGGGTATTACGTTAGGTGCAGGCGAAGGTGGCAATCCAAATGGTGACCGCCCATTTATTCGTGGCTATAACTCTGAAAGTTCAATCTACGTCGATGGCGTTCGCAATGCGACCTCGCAAAACCGTGAAATGTTTGCAATTGAACAAGTGGAAGTGACCAAAGGTTCAGCTTCAGCGCTTGGCGGTGCAGGTAGCACGGGTGGTAGCATTAATATGATTTCTAAAGTTGCAAAAAAAGGGAACTTTTTAGAAGGATCTGTAGCTGGTGGGACAGATGCATACGCGCGGATCACTTTAGATGGCAATAAAGACTTTGGAAATGGTGTGGCAGCGCGTGTGGCAGTACTTGGGCATCAAAATGAAAAAGCTGGACAAAAAGATGGTGCTGAATATAAACGTACAGGTATAGCTCCAAGTATCAGCTTTGGTCTAGATACAGACACTCGAGCAACCCTCTCCTATTACTATTTAAAATCTAATGATGAACCTGACTCAGGTGTTCCTTATCAATACGATGCAAGTAAAAAAGCAACCGTTGGTAAACCTGTAGATGTAGCTCAAGGTATTTACTACGGTTGGAAAGATCGTGATTTTCAAAAGCAAGAAAATCAGGCGGGTACGATTAAACTTGAACATGACATCAATGACAATCTCACATTGAGTAATACTGCGGTTTATAATAAATCGAAAAATAATTATCTATGGACACAGCCCGATGATAGCCAAGGTAATGTTTTAAATAATCAAGTTTGGCGTCGTGTAAACACAAATTTAACCAGTACCGACAGTTTTACAGATCAACTTGCTTTGACGGGTAAATTGAATACAGGTGCTTTTAAACATAAATTTAACGTCGGTGCAGAATATTCAAAACAAGATTCTGACCGTGGGTCTAATATTGTTACCGATCCAAACACCACTAAAATTGGTGGAAGCTCAAATAATAACAATGCAAACAATGCATGCTCATTACCAAACTCAAATGGCTGGTGTACAGGTCTATACAATCCCAACACCAAGGATGCTTGGTTAGGTTCAGTTCAAGCGAATCCTAATATGATGAATATTACGACTAAAACACAGTCTATTTATGCTTTGAATAATATAGAAATAACACCTCAATGGTTAATCGATCTTGGTGTTCGTTGGGATAAATTCGAAACGGACATGAAATATAACAAAACTTCAGGTTCAGGTACGTCACAAATCAAAGCTGGAACTCAATACGAATCTAGCAATGATTTCTTTAACTATCAGGCTGGTATCACATTTAAACCCACAGAGAATAGTTCCATTTATGCAAGTTATGCGACTTCTGCCAATCCTGTAGGTGTTGATGCAGGTGATGGTTCAGAGGGTATTTCAGTACCCGGTCGTAACACAACAGACGAACAAGCAAGAGCGATCAACAATCTAAAACCTGAAGAAGTAAAAACATATGAAATTGGCACAAAATGGGATGTGCTGGGCAATAAGTTGAACTTAACAGCAGCCATTTTCCGTACAGAAAAACAAAATACCCGAGCTTTAGATACAGATGGATTTACGCGCAATATTGGTGAAACTCGTGTTGAAGGAATCGAGCTTGGCGCAAATGGTAACCTTACAGATAAATGGGCAGTATCTGTCGGTTATACCTACTTAGACAGCGAAATTGTTGATGCTGGTTTTGTGAATACTGCAGCATCAGGTCAACCAGCCGTATATGCAGCAAGTCCAACAAATGGCAACCAAGTACAAAACGTTGCTAAAAACTCAGCGACGCTTTGGACAACCTACCAAGTGCTTCCTAAACTGCAACTCGGTGCAGGTGCGATTGCAATGGACAAAGTTTTTGGTGATGCAGCAAATACTAAGTTTGTATCGGGCTATGTTCGATATGATGCAATGGCCCGCTATAACGTCAATAAAAATGTAGATGTACAGCTCAATGTAAATAACCTATCCGACGTTCGATACTTTACTAAAGCGTATGCTTCACATTATGCAACTGAAGCTGAAGGTCGTAGTGCTGTACTTTCAGCTAATTTCAAATTTTAAAGCCTAAATTTTAAAACCTAAACTTTAAAATATTTTCTTTAGAATGAAGATTGAATAGCCTCTAATTTGGGGCTATTTTATCTTTTATGCATCAGCTTAATGATTTCACTAAAGGTATTGATCTTGATTCATCATATTCCCAACATACTCAGCAAAGAACAGGTTCAATACTTTCGTGAAGAAATGAATAAAGTTGAATGGGTGAATGGAAAAGTTACAGCTGGCACACTTTCTGCCACAGTCAAACAAAACCAACAACTGGCTGAAGATCATCCTCTCACTCATCATCTCAGCACAATTATTTTAGAATCTTTAGGTCAACATCCTCTTTTTTTATCCGCTGCAATTCCCTTAGATATTATTCCGCCTCTATTCAATCGTTATGAAAATAATGAAGCTTTCGGATTTCATGTCGATAATTCCATTCGACGTATTCGAGGAAGCAATGACCGCTTAAGAACAGATTTATCCTGTACGGTTTTTTTAAGTGAACCAGATGAGTATGAAGGAGGTGATTTAGTAATTGAAGACACGTACGGCTACCATGAAGTTAAACTTCCTGCAGGCGATATGATTCTTTATCCATCTACTAGTGTGCATGAAGTCACAGCGATCACTTCTGGTTGTCGCATCGCATCATTTTTTTGGGTACAAAGTATGATTCGTGATGATGCCGATCGTTTTATGCTGTTTAATTTAGACCAAACAATACAAAAGTTACGCCTTGAACTGGGTGATCAACATACCGAAGTCATTCATCTCACCAGCATGTATCATAATCTGATGAGAAAATGGGCTGAGCTTTAAATTAAACTTAAAAGTTAAGATATAGATATCTTTTGAGAAAAAATTAAGTTCATTATAATTAATACGGGAATATTTATCACTTAATAAGTCATATCAGAAATACTTTTTTAAGATAAGAGTAAAATCCATAGAAATAGGAAAAACTTTTCGACTGAGCTCGATTAGACTTTAAGTTATAAAGCTACAAGAATATCGTTGGTCAAGCAAAGTGATATAAATCTAAAGTTTATATTTAATCACCAACGAAATAGACAATACTTGTAAATGGTTAAATAGACACAATCTATCTTTGTAGGACGTTGCCTTTACCCAAGATTGAAGCAACGAAAACTACGCAAGGAGTTATCTCATGATGTTGGCAGATCCAAGTACAAAATATCGTCGCATGTATCAACGTGTAGACTTGCCCGACCGCCAGTGGCCGAACAATGAAATTAATAAAGCGCCAATCTGGATGAGTACCGACCTGCGTGATGGTAACCAAGCGATTTTCGAGCCTATGGACATTGAACAAAAGTTCAAAATGTTCCAAATGTTGGTAAAGATCGGTTTTAAACATATTGAAATCGGCTTCCCTTCTGCATCACAAATTGATTTTGATTTCACACGTAAATTGATCGAAGAAAATCATATCCCTGAAGATGTTTATATTGAAGTTTTGGTACAAGCCCGTGATCATTTGATTCAACGTACGTTTGAATCTTTGGAAGGTGCTAAACGCGCTATTGTGCATATTTACAACTCGAATTCACCGACTTTCCGTGACAAAGTATTGAATGTTGATGTCGCTGGTGCGAAGAAACTTGCGATGAATGCTGCTGAAAAAGTTAAAGAATATGCAGCACAATATCCAAATACTGAATGGGTTTTCCAGTACAGCCCAGAATGCTTTACTGCCACAGAACTTGAAGTTGCAAAAGATGTTTGTGATGCAGTTACCGAGATTTGGGAAGCATCTCCAACCAACAAAGTCATTTTAAACTTGCCTGCAACTGTTGAAGTTTCAGGTCCACATGTCTATGCAGATCAAATTGAATGGATGCATCGCAACTTACAACGTCGTGATGGAGTCATCATTTCAGTGCATTGTCATAACGATCGTGGCTGTGGTATCGCAGCATCTGAACTTGCGATGATGGCGGGTGCAGATCGTGTAGAAGGTTGTGTATTCGGAAATGGTGAACGTACAGGTAATGTCGACGTTGCGGCAATTGCTTTGAATATGTACACCCAAGGTGTTGCGCCTGAACTTGATTTTTCAAATATCAATGAAATCATTGCCACGATTGAAGAATGTACAGGTTTACCGGTTCATCCACGCCATCCATATGCAGGTGATTTGGTCTTTACAGCATTCTCAGGTTCACACCAAGATGCGATCAAAAAAGGTTTCGAGTTCCAAAAGAACCAAGAAATGTGGGATATGCCTTACTTACCAATCGATCCTAAAGATTTAGGTCGTGACTATGACGCAGTTATTCGAGTCAATTCACAGTCAGGTAAAGGTGGGATTTCATACTTATTGGAGTCGAACTATAACGTTGTTTTACCGCGTCGCTTACAAATTGAGTTTTCTCAATCTGTTCAACAAGTCACGGATGAACAAGCCAAAGAAGTGACCGCACAAGATATTTGGGCATTGTTTAATGAACAATACGTAAATACTAAACATGGTTTTTACAATGTTCAAAACTATCGTTTATCAGATGAGAATGGCAACCAAGTCATTACTTTAGATATTGAAATCGATGGTGAAGTACAGCAATTACGCGGTGCAGGTAATGGACCTATTTCAGCCGTGTTAAATGCTCTTCAATTGCCTATAGATGTTTTAAACTATGAAGAGCGCAGTATCAGTTCTGGTGCGAATGCAAAAGCTTTGGCTTTGGTAGAACTTCAAGTGAAAGGTACAGGCAAGTCAGCATTTGGAGCGGGTGTACATGACAATATTGTCACCTCTTCCATTGATGCCATTATTGCGAGTGCCAACCGCTTAATCGCACAAGGCGTACTTAGCACAGAGCAACGTGTGGGTGCTGCTGTATAAGCAATTGCGATTGTAATAACATTAAAATGACTTTAGAAGGATACCCGCAAGTGGTATCCTTTTGTTTATTCATACTAAAGATTTAAGGCGAATCCATCCTGTGTCTTTTCCAGCTGACTCCGTGGGCTTAGTAACCCCGCAAAAAATTCAATTTGAAGAACCACTCGCATTAGAATGTGGTCGAATTCTCCCTCGTTTCGATATCATGATCGAAACCTACGGTACGCTTAATGCGGACAAATCCAATGCCATTCTCATTTGTCATGCCCTGTCTGGGCATCATCATGCTGCAGGTTATCATCATGAAGATGATAAAAAAGTGGGCTGGTGGGATGCTTGTATTGGGCCAGGTAAAGCCATAGATACATCAAAGTTTTTTGTGGTGGCGCTCAACAATATTGGCGGTTGTAGCGGTTCGACGGGTCCAACCTCTCCAAACCCTGAAAATGAAAACCGTCCTTATGGTCCAGATTTCCCACTCGTCACTGTTCGTGATTGGGTTAAAACTCAGGCCATGCTCTCAGATCGTTTAGAAATTGAAACTTGGTATTCTGTAATTGGCGGATCGCTTGGTGGTATGCAAGCTTTACAATGGTCTGTCGATTATCCTGATCGTTTAAAAAACTGTGTGATCATTGCAAGTGCGCCAAAACTTTCTGCCCAAAACATTGCATTTAATGAAGTGGCACGTCAATCCATCTTGTCTGATCCAGATTTTCATCATGGGCGTTATTTGGAAAATGATAGCTATCCAAAACGTGGCTTGATTTTGGCGCGTATGGTTGGTCATATCACCTATTTATCTGAAGAAGCCATGAAGCAAAAATTTGGCCGTGACTTAAAATCAGGTAAATTCATGTATGGTTTTGATGTTGAGTTTCAGGTTGAAAGTTATTTGCGCTATCAAGGTGAACAGTTCAGTCGTAACTTTGACGCCAACACTTACTTGATTATGACCAAGGCCTTGGATTATTTCGATCCCGCACGTGAATATGAACTTTCATTGACCAAGGCAATGGCCAATACCAAATGTCGTTTCTTGGTCATTTCATTTACCACAGATTGGCGCTTTACCCCTCAGCGCTCACAAGAAATCGTGGATGCACTCATCACTTGCCAAAAACCTGTTAGTTATATAGATGTCGATGCAGAACAAGGACATGATTCCTTCTTGTTCCCTATTCCTATGTATGTCAAAACCCTGAGAGCCTTCTTGGGTGGTCCTGAACATTTGCAAACTACAGCTCAGGAGACAGTTTAATGCGTATTGACCAACAATTAGCAGAAAAATGGATTGCACCAGGTTCTAGCGTGCTAGATTTGGGCTGTGGTGACGGCGAATTATTGTCGCAAATGAGTAAAAAACACCAAATTCGGGCGTATGGACTCGAAATTGATCAAGAAAAGATTGCAATTGCCGTCAGTCGCGGGTTAAATATCATTCAACAAGACTTGAACCTCGGTTTGGGACGCTTTGCCGACCAGTCGTTTGACTATGTGGTTATGGCACAAGCTTTGCAAGCTGTAGATGCGCCCGATGTGCTTTTACGCGATATGGTGCGTGTTGGGAAGCAAGCCATTATTACTTTTCCTAACTTTGCCTACTGGAAGACTCGCTCTTTCTTAGCAATCAAAGGAAAGATGCCAGTTTCTGAAGCATTGCCGTATATGTGGTATAACACTCCAAATATCCACCTATGCACTTTTCGCGATTTTGAAGCACTGTGTGCTGAAAATCAGATTAAAATTATTGACCGACTTGCCGTGAATGGAAATCAACAAGGAAGCTTACTCAGTAAGCACCTTCCGAATTTGTTTGGTGAAGTCGCTATTTATCGAGTGAGCGCTCTATGAAAAAACTAATATTAGGCAGTACATTATGTTTGGGGTTATTCAGCCTTCAAGTACATGCAGACTATGTACCACAACAACAGTCAACAGCGGCTCAAGCAGCACAGTACTCACTCATGTCTGTAGCGGATTTGCAAAAAGCAGCCAAAGCGGGTCAGCCTGCTGCGCAGTTCTATCTTGCTAATCACTATCAGCAAGGTAAAGAAATTGGTAAAGATCTAAAACAAGCGTTTACATGGTTTAAAGCAGCTGCGGATCAAGGCATTTCATCTGCCCAGTTGAATGTGGGTCGTATGTATGCAGATGGGATTGGTGTATCTAAAAACGAAGCGCTTGCACGTTCTTATTTTGAAAAAGCAGCCAGCCATGGGGATAACCGTGCCAGCTTCAATTTAGCTGTCATGGAAGAGCAAAAGAAAAACTACATGGGTGCATACCAGTGGTATGAACTGTCTACTCGTGATGGGATGCTCGACAATAAAGTCATCAATATGTCAGAAACCAAGAAAACCGCTTTGGCTGCAAACCTGAGCCCTGAACAAATTCGTACTGCACGTGACCGTGCTGATAAGTGGATTCAAGCGCAGTAATATAATGCGACTTTAAAAAATGCACCTTCGGGTGCTTTTTTATTGCCTAGAATGACGAGCAACTTGCTACACTTAGTGCCATGTAAGGTTTTAATGATGAAATTCTATGTCTTCAACAGATTGGTTATCTCAAGGCACGTTGGTCCTCGCCAGCAACAACAAAGGTAAAATTGCTGAGTTTGAAAAGCTATTTGAACAGTTAAATCTTCCCGTTGAAGTGATAGCTCAGGGCAAATTAAATATTGAAGATGCAATTGAAGACGGCTTAAGCTTTGTTGAAAATGCGATTATCAAAGCGCGTCATGCCGCTAAGATTTCTGGGAAACCAGCCATTGCAGATGATTCTGGCATTTGTGTTCCCGTTTTAGGGGGTGCTCCAGGAATTTACTCTGCGCGTTACGCAGGTGAGCATGGTGATGATGCTGCAAACAATGCTAAATTATTGGTCGACTTAAAACCGCACCGTAAAGAAGGTGAAGCCATTGAAGCATGGTTTGTTTGTGTTTTGGCTTTGGTGCAACACGCTGAAGATCCCCTACCACAAATTTTCCAAGGCATTTGGAAAGGCGAAGTCCTTGAACAGGCACGCGGTGAACAAGGCTTTGGCTATGATCCTTTATTTTGGTTACCAGAACTTGGCCTTTCAAGTGCTGAAATGAGCAAACAAGATAAGAATAAAATCAGTCATCGTGGTCAAGCGATGCAACTATTCAAATCAAGTTTAAATCAATAGGCATAATCCATGATGTCCCAAGACGCAGATCATCATTATTTGATCTCGTCATGGGATCGACCTAAATTAAGTCAGAATATGCACCAACAACCATAAGCATCCGATCAAGATACAACTCACCACTGTGTCTGAAGCAATATAGCGCGCTGAGCGGCCTGTGCCCTGATAATGGGTTTCCAACGCCACAATATTGGCCGCTGGAGGCAAACAAAAAAACATCAGCATGACTGAAAACGTAATAAAATCTTGCGGAATCGGTAAACAATAATAAGCAAAAGCACAGAACAGCAAACCTAGAATTAACTTTTGAATCGCAAATCGAGTGCTTTCAAGGAGATCTTGGAACTGGATTCTTACCTGACTCAGCCACATACCTAAAATGCACATCCCTGTAAACGTCATAAGCCATTTCGATGTAAGGTAAACGCTTTGAATCACCACATGATTTTGATCATCTGAAAAATCCCAAGGCAACAACAATGCTGCAATACTCAAGGCGATTATCGGCGGTGACAAAATCACCTTTCTAAAGATACTTTGTTTGCTCTGCGTTCCATCTCCCAGCGCCATCACTGCACAAATATTTCCAAAGACTGATCCACCAATATAGAGTGCAACCATCGGGCTGGTCGCCTCTGTTCCAAATACGGCTAATGCAAATGGAAAACCCAACCAAGCCATATTTAAATAACTGAGGCACAATGCTTTTAAACGATCTTGATCACGACTATAAAAAAATAAATACATCAGTAATGATGAAAAAAAGCTAAACAGCATCAACCAAATACTGCCCTGCTGATAAAACACCATATGATAGATAATGATCACTGGAATCAGAATTTTAGCCAAAATCAGCGCTAAAAAAGGACGAAAAGGCGATAAATATTGAACTGCAAAATAACCAATTAAAAATGCAATCAATGGAAGAAGAAGCGTCATATCAGTGACTTTTATTCGGTGAGCTCATCATTCTCATGCTAGCACAGCAGCAGTATAAAACATGCTCATCAAACTTGAAAAATGCATTATTGATTTTGCTTCAAACATTATCAAAGCTTGAAACTGTCTTTGAATTGAAACATTAACGTCAATTCACTGTCACATAATCCTGTTCAAATTGACGATTATAAATTAGACAAGGAAAAAACCATGGCTGGTCTTTCAATTTGGCACGTACTTATATTCGCGATTGTCGTTCTTCTATTATTTGGTACATCTAAACTCAAAAATTTAGGTAAAGATGTCGGTGGCGCAGTTAAAGATTTCAAAAAATCAATTAAAGAAGATGAAGCGGCTGCGACGACTGCATCTTTAAGTGAACCACGTACGCTTGAACATCAAAACACGACAACAGAAGTAAATTCCACAGTCAAGAATTAAGCATTGAGGTAAGAATATGCTCAATATTGGAATGGCAGAGCTCCTGATGTTCGGCATTATCGCACTTTTGGTTTTAGGTCCAGAGAAGCTCCCTGAAGGTGTGCGTTTTGCAGGGAAATGGTATGCGAAAATCAAGCGTATGGTGAGCAATGCACAAAACGATTTAGATCGCGAATTACGCCTGTCTGAATTACGCGAGCAAATGAATAATGAAATGAATAAAATTCAAGAGCTTGAACAGAAAATGAAAGTTCAGATGAGTGCTCTAGAAAATCAGCGAATAGAAATTGCTGATGAAACAAAGCCTAATGAAGCAAAATCTGATAATGCAAAGTCAGATAGATTAAATTCTAGTGAATTATCAAACACATCAACACCATTAATTCAGGCTCAACGCTTAAAGATTTATACTTATATCGAACAACCTCAACCCCCTTTCGCTTTTCGTATCAATAACTCAAGAATAAATGCTCAAACCAAGTTAAATAAAATGCCTTTATCTTCAATCAATCATGAAATGAGTCAACTTAAGGTGGCCGTATGAGCACCTCATTAATCAAAAAAACAACGTCAACTGAGCAAGATATTCCGCCATTAGAAGAGATGCCAATTACCAAGCATTTGGTCATTTTGCGAAAACATTTATTTAAAATTGTCGGTCTTCTTGTCATTCTATTTTTTTGTTTATTACCTTTTGCGAATAAAAACTACCAATTGATGTCTGAGCCTTTACGTGCTCAATTACCCATTACATCATCTATGATCGCAACTGATGTAACAGCCACTTTTATGGCGCCGTTTAAACTGAATTTTTTTGTGGCATTGATGATTGCAATGCCTTATATCATTTATCAGCTTTGGTCTTTTGTGAAACCTGCTCTGTATAAAGCTGAAAAGTCTTTAGCTGTTGGCTTACTTCTCGGCAGTATTAGTCTTTTCTATATTGGTGTTACTTTCGCATATATGGTTGCGTTGCCTTCCATTTTGCATTTTTTTATCAGTGTCGCACCTGAAACGGTTGCACCGATGACCGATATTAATAGCTATCTCAGCTTCTGTTTAAAATTATTTTTAGTGTTTGGTTTAACGTTTGAAATTCCAATTATCACACTTGTTTTGATTATGATTGGATTAGTCAGCACTGCCCAGCTGGTCGAAAAACGCCGCTTTATTATCGTAGGCTGTTTTTTCGTTTCAATGTTTGTGACTCCACCCGATGCACTTTCAATGATTATGTTGGCTATACCCATGTGGATGCTGTTTGAATTAGGCTTATTTTTGGGCAAAATCTTTGAAAAACGTAAATCAGTAACTGAGTAATTGAAAATAAAATCAAGGCAGCTTTAGCTGCCTTTCAAATATTCAAATAATTGTTTTATTTAATATTTTTGAAATATTACCTTCAACATCCTGTCACAATTAGTGCGTATTTTGTTCTTAACTTTAAAACAACCAAGCCTCATTGCTAGGAAAAAATATGAATCAAGATGATATGATCCCTTGTCAGGATCTTACAGAAGATAGTAATACTTCAAAGAATACACATTTTCAGACTATTCTAGCGAACCATATGAGTCGCCGTAGCTTTATTACAAAATCTACTAGCGGGGCTATGGCATTAGCATTTGCTGCATCCGTATCTGGTTGTTCAGATGATGATAATGACTCAAACTCTGACTCATCAAACACACCTCCTACTCCAGAACCGAATCCTGATGCTCATACATGGAGCGACCTCAAAGCACGCCCAAGTAAATTTACTTTCGAACACGTGAAAAAAAATACTGAAAATTATTTCACTGTTCCTGAAGGCTATGAACTCAAAGTTTTGTATGCAGTTGGTGATCCAATCAATAAAAATTATGCAATAAAAACTGATGCAATTTCACAATCGGGTGCTTCATACAAATTCCGTTCAGGCGATTGTCATGATGGAATGAGTTTCTTTGGTATGGATCCTGCCAAACAAAATTACTCGCTTAAAGAGTCAAAGCAAGGTCTTTTAGTTTTAAATCATGAGTATTTATCACAGACTGAACTCCATGTACCCGATGCTGTGACGAAAGGCGTCCGTTCTGAAGATCAAGTCATGCGTGAAATTAACGCTCATGGTGTCTCTATCGTTGAAGTCGTCAAAGATGAAACAAGTCAAAATGTTCGCATCAACATGGATTCACCATTTAACCGACGTATTACTGCTCAAACAGAAATGGAGCTAAATGGTCCAGCACGTGGTTCAGATCTACTTAAAACCTTTTTCTCTCAAGATGGTACTCGTACGCGTGGTACATTTGCTAACTGCGGATCTGGTTATACTCCTTGGGGTACGTATATCACTGCTGAAGAGAATTGGAGTGGTTACTTTGCACGTCAAGCAAACGATACTCGTTCGGTAAAAGAAGAAACCTCTTTAAGCCGTTATGGACGTGGTGGAACTTCTGCAAGAAGCGGTCAATATCGTTGGGAAACACCTGTAGCAGAATTAACAGGAAATCGTGATTTATATGATTGCTGGGATATTTCTGCTAAAAATGCTAATGCCCTTCAAGACTACCGTAATGTGATGAATACATGTGGTTGGATTGTAGAAATCGATCCGTTTGATAATCGCAGCCGCCCAGTAAAACGTACTGCTTTAGGTCGTTTTGCGCATGAAGACTGTCGCTCTAGTAATCCTATTGTTGGTCAACCACTAGCATTTTATATGGGTGATGATGCAACAGGCGAATACATCTACAAATTTGTATCTGATGCAAAATGGGATCCAAAAGATATCAACGGTGGTTATGCTGCCGGTGATAAATATATGGATAAAGGTACATTATTCGTCGCAAAATTCAATGATGATGGTACTGGTGTATGGTTAGAGTTAACCCATAATAAAAATGGACTAGACACATCAAATACTGGCTATTCTTTTGCTGACCAAGCAGATGTGGTGGTCAATGCACGATTAGCAGCAGACTATTTGGGTGCTACAAAAATGGATCGTCCAGAATGGGTTGCAGTTAATCCTGAAAATGGCGAGATCTATGTAACACTGACTAACAATGGCAGCCGCGGTCGCTCATATGATACAGATGCAGCTAATCCACGTAGTTATGTTGATGTTAAAAATGGTTCAGCAAGTCAGTCAGGTAATATGAATGGTCATATTATTCGTTTCCATGAAAATGAAGACACTGTGACTGCTACTGCATTTACTTGGGATATTTTCTTGTTCGGTGCTGAAGCTGATGCAGCGTCAAATATTAATCTATCTGGTCTAGATGATATGAATGACTTCTCTAGTCCTGATGGTATGTGGTTCGACCCACGTGGTGTGCTTTGGATCCAAACTGATGATGGCCAATATACCGATGAAACTAACTGTATGATGCTTGCTGCTTTGCCTGGTAAAGTTGGTGATGGTGGTACAGAAAAAGTAGCAGCAGCAACAACTAAAGAAGGTGGTCAATTAACAATTGTTGGTGCTCAATTAAAAAATGATCGCGTCCGTCGTTTCTTAACGGGTCCAAGTGGTTGTGAAATTACAGGTGTAACGATGACACCTGATTACAAAGCGATCTTTGTTAATGTGCAACATCCAGGTGGTACTTGGCCTGCAAACCAAAGCTCGAAACACAGTGTAATGGGTAAAACACCTCGCTCAGCAACAGTTGTGATTACGCGTAAAGATGGTGGAGTTATTGCTGGTGAAGCTTTAGAGACGAAAGTAACCGCATAAAATAAATTTTCAAAAAATGCCGACTTCATGTCGGCATTTTTTATCTATGAATATCAATATTTAATGTACGAATTTCACCTATATTTTCACCTTGCTGAGACTTTTCCAACCATGTCCACTGCTGTTGTTGCATTACTAAAAAGTTTGAACATCGTGTCCCATAGACTGGACTTTGAATAAATGTTGATGAAAGTAAAGCCTCCATTTCAACTGAAATCCCTGTCTCAGGTAATCGCGTCGTAAGTATTTTTCGTTCATCTTCTAAAATATCCCAAACAGCGTATTCAATTTCAGCTGAGGAGATCTCTTCACGTTGCAACATGGGCAACAATTCTTGAGTAAAACGTTTGCGTAGATGTTTGGTTTTTTCCCAATCATCACTCATTAATCCATTGGAAACGACATAAACCCCTTTTGCCAATACCTGAGGTGCCTCACCTCGATTACTCATGTAAACGGCTTGTTCAGTATCCCCGACAAATAGATTAAAACCAGCAAAATCGCATTGCACTTTTTCGATCTCTTTTGCAAAGCGGATCGGGGTTAAATTAGACTCCAAATACTGCTGAATCAGATGACCTCGTGAAGTTGGATATTTTGTCTGATCTTTAGCATCACGAAAGTTAGTCACAATCGCCCAACGTCCTGTTTGAGTTATCCCCATCCAAGTCCCACCCGACTGTAAATCTTGTCCCGCCACAATCGGGCTATTCGGCCAAAAATGAATACTCGAAGCAGGTCGATTATAAAACTCATCACGATTCGAAATCATGCAAAGTGCTCTATCTTGTAACACTTGCCATGCTATAGCGACAATACACATTCTTGTTACCTATTAACGATACACATTGAATGTACAACATTTTTTAAATGTTTCAGCTAAAATCTGTGCAAAACATAATATCAAGGAACAGGAATGCTGACCTACCCATCTATTGATCCAGTCGCAATATCGCTGGGTCCAATTCAAGTCCACTGGTATGGACTGATGTACTTACTTGCATTTTTATTTGCATGGGGACTTGCAACTTATCGTGCTAAACAACGTGGTTGGACACCAGATATGGTCTCTGACTTAATCTTTTATGGCGCTTTAGGTGTAGTACTGGGTGGTCGCGTTGGTTACGTCTTCTTTTATGGGTTCGACCAGTTTTTAGCCAACCCACTCTGGTTATTCCAAGTATGGACGGGCGGCATGAGCTTCCATGGCGGATTCTTAGGTGTCATGATCGCCATGCTACTGTGGTGTAAAAAATACAAAATGACCTGGTTCCAAACGCTTGATTTTATTGCGCCATGTGTTCCAACTGGACTCATGTTTGGTCGTATTGGTAACTTTATTGGCGGTGAACTGTATGGCCGCCAAGTTGTAGATCCAAATTTTGCGTTCGGTATGGTTTTTCCGACAGATCCACTGCAACTCATTCGTCATCCATCACAACTTTATCAAGCACTGTGTGAAGGTTTAATCCTATTCATCGTCTTATGGTGGTTTAGTTCGAAACCTCGCCCACGTATGGCAGTATCTGCATTGTTCCTGATCGGCTATGGCTTAGCTCGCTTTATCGTGGAGTTCTTCCGCGAACCAGATAATGGTCAACTGTTTATTGCATGGATGAGTAAAGGTCAATTCCTTAGCCTTCCAATGATTTTGATTGGTTTCTGGATGATGTGGTATGCCTATCAAAAGAAAGTGTACGACTGGGGTCCACAAAAAACGACTTAATCTAGACGCCTTCATCATAATCAATGAAAGCACCTTAGGGTGCTTTTTTAATAACTGCAAATTTTAATAACAATGTATGAATAACAACGTATAAATAACTACGAATTTAAATAACGATAAATTTGAATAACCACACACCTTACTAACAATAAATGCAATATCAAGCCAATGAATAGCAATCCAATCATTCCACCCATATTTCGAAATTTAAATATGCTAAAGTAAAATATCTCACAATGTCTAATCACACTGTCTATGCTCGAATTTTGGTTTGATCCACGCGTTTCAACAACTCATAAATTTCTTTTTTTTATCATCATTGCATCAATCACCGCTGTGCTGTATTGGATCGATCCTTTACCCTTAGAAGCGATTTTAATGTTTTTAGGTACAGGTATCATTTTCTTAATATGTCGCTACTGCAAAATTCATTTCGCTGCAAAGAATCCGACAGGACTTTTGTCTCGATTGCTGCTCTGGATTCCTATTGCATTATTATTGAGCTTGATTTTTATGCATATGAAAGACGGTGAAATTCTACTCCCTGGTGCGCAAGGACTGGCGTTTATGGCGCTCGCGATTTGTTTGTTTTCACCTTTGTCATTACTCAACCACAATAAAAACACATGATGCAAAATAAAATTTTCTCGTCAGAGCGTTTTTTAGGATCATTAAAACTAAGTCCTGAGTGAACAGGATTCATCTTCATTTCAGGAGTTTTGATGATCCATTTAGCTTCATCAACATTAAAATCAATTCCACATTATTTTGTTGAACATCTTCAATTGTATCTTGATCATTTTTATCAGCTTCAATGTGAGGAAATAGAATGGTCCATCATTGTTAAGTTTTCTATTTGATTCAAGAGACTTAAAAAACAGAGACCAATCAGGTACACTTCGGAATGAGACAAAACTCCCAATTTGATATCATCAGACAATTTTTTATTGCTGTTGAACCCTTCAAGATCGTTCTATTTTTTTAGGAATTTTATGAAAGCGTATTTAGACCTACTACAACACATCCTAGACAACGGCGGTGATAAAGGCGACCGTACGGGTACAGGAACACGTTCTGTATTCGGTCATCAAATGCGCTTTGATCTAGCCAAAGGCTTTCCATTGCTCACCACTAAAAAAGTGCACTTCCGTTCAATCGTGATTGAACTGCTGTGGTTTTTAAAAGGTGATACCAATATTCAGTATTTAAAAGACAATACCGTTCGTATCTGGGATGAATGGTCTACAGCTGAACAAACAGCGCGCTTTGGTCGTCCTGAAGGTGAGCTCGGCCCGATTTATGGTCATCAATGGCGTAATTTTGGCGCAACCAAAAAAGAAAATGGCTTATATGAACAAGATGGTTTTGATCAAATCAAATGGTTGATCAATGAAATTAAAACCAATCCTAATTCACGTCGTTTGATTGTGTCAGGTTGGAATCCTAATGAAGCGGGTCAAGTGGCTCTTCCGCCATGTCACACCTTATTTCAGTTTTTTGTACACAATGGCAAATTATCTTGTCAATTATATCAACGCAGTGCAGATGTATTTCTGGGCGTACCGTTTAATATTGCCAGCTACGCACTTCTAACACACATGATTGCGCAAGTTTGTGATCTTGAAGTCGGTGATTTCGTTTGGACAGGCGGCGACACACATCTGTATGTAAATCATTTTGAACAAGCGCAATTGCAACTGACCCGTGAACCGCTTGAACTCTGTCAATTAAAATTGAATCCTGAGATTAAAGATTTGTTTGATTTTAAATTTGAAGATATTGAAATTGTGGGTTATGAATCGCACCCAGGAATTAAAGCACCTGTAGCCGTGTAACTTATAATCATCATTCAAAAATTTTCGTCTAGCCTCAACTTTTTAAAAGCGGAAGAAACCAATCCATCGAGTTTCTCCCGCTTTTTAAACAGGAAGCTAAATACGATTCAAAGATTAAGAGCCCGTTTATGTCATTCCAAAATTTAGAAGTCGTTCACGTTGTTGCCATGGATCAAAAACACTGTATCGGTAAAGGTAATGACTTGCCTTGGCATATTTCTGCTGACTTAAAACATTTTAAAGAAATTACCCAAGGTGGTGTGGTGGTTATGGGTCGTAAGACTCTAGAGTCGATGGGTCGAACTTTACCCAAACGCGTTAACTGGGTGATTACTCGTGATCTAGAGTGGAACTTTACGGGAACAAAAATCGCCTACAGCATTGAAGATGCGCTAAGCCAAGCAGTCGCAGACGTCAAAGCATCAGAAAAACCATCTACGCTTTTTATTATTGGCGGTGGTGAAATTTTCAAACAAACCCTTCCCATTGCAGATCGCTTAGAACTGACGCATGTAGCGCTTGACGTTCAGGGTGATGCCTACTATCCAGACATACCCGCTGACTTCAAAAAGGTCGCATCTGAACAACATATAGACGACAAAACTGGGGTTGCTTTTGAGTTCGCAACCTACCAAAAATAATCGCTAATTTATACTTATAATGATCCTATATGCATAACATCGGTAAACGAGAATTTTTGAGGGCGCTCGGGATGGGCGCACTGCATTTTATATTTAGTTTATTTGTCATTTTATCATCCATATGGCTCTGTTTAGCGCTCTGGATTCAAGAACCATGGGGATGGCTGTTCAGTAGAGTTCTGATTGGTTCATGGATCGCTTTTGCTTTAAGTATTTTAGGTATCTATGTCAGTCGACATTTTTTTAGTCGCACCAAGGATGTTCTGCTCTATATCATCATCTTTGTTCTGAGTCTATTTTGGTATTTTGGCTTAGAAGCTAGACAAGACCGCGAGTGGAGTCCTGAAGTTGCGCGTATTTTAAATTATGAGCGTCAAGGTGACATCATCACACTGAACAATGTTCGAAATTTTAACTGGTATCCAAATGGCCAATTTGATGAGCGTTGGGAAAGTCGTGAATACGATCTAGATCAAATTACGGGTGTAAACATTATTACCTCATATTGGATGGGGCCTCAAATTGCGCATACTTTGGTCAGTTTTGACTTTGCCAACAGTAAACCACTCACCTTCTCTATCGAAATTCGTAAAGAAAAAACAGAAGAATTTTCTGCGATTGGCGGATTCTTCCGAAAATTTGAAGTGAGCTTAGTCGCATCAGATGAAAAAGATATCGTTTATACACGCAGTAATATTCGCAATGAGCAGGTGTATTTTTTCCCTGTAAATATGCCAAAAGCAGAAATGAAAGCGTTGTTTGAAGAATATTTGCATCAAGCTGATGAATTAAATCAACAAGCCAAATGGTATAACACGCTGACCACCAACTGCACGACTTTGGTGTTTGATATGGTTCAAGCCGTATCCAATAAAGAATTACCTACGGACTATCGCTTGCTTGCCTCAGGATATCTACCCAATTATTTATATGATCTGGGTGCTCTTAATCGAAACTGGGACATGAAGACTTGGTATCAACGTGCCCATATTAATCCAAAGATGGCTCAAGTGGAGCATTCTGATGATCAGAATACTGCCGATTATTCGCAAATTATTCGTTCAGGGTTACCGAAAAGCAAAATTGAATAGGGATAAAAAAATACATCAAGATACATTGTTAAACTGGTGATTCATTTCTATTTTTGCTTAGATAGAAGCACAAAAAAATCGTATAGAGGGGGCAAGCAATGTTTAAAAAAGTATGGGCAACAGCAGCGGTCTGCGCAGTTCTAGTGGGCACTGGCTGTACAACAACACAAAGCTCATTAAAAAAGGCTGAAAACTTGGCTTTACTACAAAATAAAACTTGGGTTTTAACGCATATCGGTGCAGTAGAATTTAAAACAGATCCGGCTGCTTACAATGTTCCAAGCATTCAATTTGATGAAGCGACACAACGTGTGAGTGGTGCTGACGGCTGTAATCGAATTATGGGAAGTTATAGCACTGAAGGCCATAAACTCAACCTCAGTCAACTTGCAGGCACTCAAATGATGTGTCAAAACACCATGGAACTTGCGAAGCAATATAATCACGCTTTGTCTAAAGTTGCAGGATACCAAGTATATAACCAAACATTACGTTTGCTTGATCCACATGGTAATCCTGTATTGCAATATGAATCTAGCGTACAACCACGCTAAGCTCATTGATATGGTAATTCGTCGTATGGATGTTACAAATCTTGCCAATACAGCTCGCGCATTCGGGCTGTAAAATTCGAGAATGTGCATTTGCACTCCATGTTATCCATATTAAGAGATTCAACAAACAGGATTAGACGATGCAACAAGCACTCTTAGGCGGCGGTTGTTTCTGGTGTGTAGAAGCTGTCTTTCTACAGCTCACAGGTGTCGATAAAGTGGTGAGTGGTTATGCAGGTGGTCATACACTCAATCCCACTTATGATGATATCTGTAGAGGCGATACCCATCATGCTGAAGTGATTTTAATTGATTTCGATGAAACCCAAATCAGCTTCGAGCAATTACTTAACGTTTTTTTTGCCATTCATGATCCCACAACCCTGAATCGGCAAGGCAACGATATTGGAACTCAATATCGCTCTGTCATTTACTATTTCAATGAACAACAGCAATATGAAGCAGAACAGGCAATCAATCAATTAAAAGCTGAAGATTTAAATATAGTGACAGAGCTAAGCCCTGCACCTGTTTTTTATCCAGCAGAAGAATATCATCAAAACTTTTTTGCCCGTAATCCAGCACAGGGCTACTGCAATTTCTCAATTCCACCTAAGCTGATGAAATTGCGTAGTAAGTTTCAAGACTTATTAAAGTCTGAATAACCTACCTTTAGCAACTCTCCAGCCCATAAAAAAAGCGACCCATCAGGTCGCTTTTTTGAATTTCTAAGATTAGTTATCTGTTGCAAAAGCAATATCAGAAAGCCCGGCTTCGCTCGCACGAGACATCACTTGTGCCACAGTATCATAACGTGAATCTTTATCCGCCTTTAAAATAATGGTCGGTTGTTGTGCTGATTGACCTGCGCTATCAAAACGTTTCTGTAGTTCATCAATCGTAATGATTTCAGCATCCCAAGCCAACTCGCCTTGGGCGTTGATACTGACTTGAATTGATTCGGGTGGCGGATCAATAATATCAGCAGTTGTTTTGGGTAAACTTAATGGAATTGATGGGTTAGCAACGGTTGCTGTCACCAAAAAGATGATCATCAATACCAACATAATATCGATTAACGGAATGAGGTTCATCTCCGTCATACCAGTTTCGTTGTCTTCACCCAATTGAAAAGCCATTAAGCTTGACCTCCAACTAAACCTTCACGTGTGGATTTTACAGGTGCTGCTTGTACTGTTGAATCTTGTTGCAACATCGTGTCGATTAACAAACTGTGCGCATGATCTTGCAGATCATGACTGAGCGTACGGTTAAAGCGCACACAGATGTTGTATGCAATCACGGCTGGAATAGCAACTGCAAGACCAATACCCGTCATAATTAAGGCTTCACCGACGGGTGTCGCAACTTGTGCTAAGCCTGCTTGACCACTCTTACCGACTGCAACAAGTGCGTGGAAGATTCCCCATACTGTACCGAACAAACCCACGAATGGTGCAAGAGACGCGATTGTACCCAATACAGCAATACCTTTTTCAGCTGAAGATTTTTCAACTGCAATTTGGCGTAATAATGCTTGCTCTGCGACAGCTTTACGCTGCTCAAAACTTAATGGGATGAGTTTAGCTTTCAGGCTTGATAACGCTTTCGAAAGTTGAGCATTAGCTTGTTGCTTCAGCTGACGTGTACCCATGATGCGTAAAACAACAATCGTCCATGTCGCAATTGACATTACCAGTAATACAAAATACAGCGTTTTACTCACCGCATCTGCATGTTGCCAATAAACTGAAAAGTTCATACTCGAACTCCTAATAATAGTTAGCCGTTAGAATTCAATTTTAATTCAAATGGTTGCTCAGCCTTAAATGGATAAGCGACGCCATTCTCCTTGTAGGGTCTAAATTTTGCATTTTGTACCGAGCGAACAATCTTCTGATCTAGAGTCGAAATACCACTCGATTTAATCACTTGAACATTGGTTACACGACCGCTTGCATCCGCTTCAACAGAAACCACGATGATACGGTCAGAACCTTGTAAATCTTTATTTGTATATGATGGTTTCGGCGAGCGAACCCATGAAATTTGACCTTGACTCAAGGTTCTCGGGGTATTTTTTGCAGCTTGCTCACGTGCTAAACGATCTCTCTCAGCCTGTTCTTGTGCTTTACGCTCACGTTCTGCTTGATCACGTTGAGCCTGTTCACGCTTCTGCTGATCTAAACGCTCTTGATTTTGTCTTTGTTGCTCTAAACGCTCTTTTTCAAGTTTTTGCTTTTCAAGCGTATCGTCTACAACGGGTTTAGATAATTCGGTTTTAGGTTTTGGTTTTTCTGCAATCACTTTTGGCTTCACCACAGGTTTTGGTTCTACCACTTTAGGCTCAGGTTTCGGCTGAACCTTCGGTTTAACTGGCTCTGCTGGTGGCGGAGGTGGTGGAACATCTTCTGTAATTTTGACAAATCTAACTTTCAGTGGCTCTTTTTCAATCTTTTTGAGTTCTGGTGACTGCATTTGACTGACAGCAAATAATACGCCTATATGTCCTATCACCACAGCAATCACTGCAGTAAGAACTTTCTTTTTCATCGTGTTAGGAGTTTGCGGTATAGACGTAGGAGATTGACTCATTAAAGTTTGGAACCTAATACAAGTGATGACCACCAAAATGGTAAATTCAATCGAATTTATCGTTTAGAACAATTAAAGTATGTCAATAATAAATGAGAAGTGTTTTCATTTGCAACAATTAATTGTCGTCTTTTTATTAGTTTTTTGAATGCTTAATAAAAAAGGCATACTATAAGCATGCCTTTTAAGACGTTATTTTAGTTAATTAAATGAGCAAATATAGCGTTTTACTGGAATACAACGGTTTTATTACCGTCAACAATAATACGATCTTCTAAATGCCATTTGACTGCACGTGCCAATACATTACGCTCAACATCCTGACCTAAATCACGTAATTGATCAACCGTAAAGTCATGATTTACACGCTCTACATCTTGTTCAATGATTGGCCCTTGATCCAAGTCTGCCGTTACATAATGTGCCGTGGCGCCAATCAATTTTACACCTTTCTCATGTGCTTGTTTATATGGATTAGCCCCAACAAAAGCAGGCAAGAATGAATGATGAATATTGATCACCTTCATTTCCCACTTCTGTACAAACTCTTCATCCAGAATTTGCATATAACGCGCCAATATCAATAAATCATTGCCTTGCATTAATTCATCAATTTTTGCATAGGCTTCACGTTTATTGTCTTTGGTTACAGGTACAACTTCAAATGGAATACCAAAGTTTTCAACTGACTCACGGAGTGTTTCATGGTTAGAAACAACCTTGGTGATTTCGCAAGGTAGACCACCACGTGCATGGCGCCAGAGTAATTCAAGCAAGGCATGGTCTACTTTAGAAACCAAAATCCCCACTTTTTTTACATCACTCACCAAACCTAAACGCCACTGCATTTCATAACGAACCGCAACGTTTGAAGCAAAAGTTTGAAGAATATTTTCTTTGCGGCTTTGCAAATTTTCTAGCTCAAATTCAACACGCATAAAATAACGTCCGCCTTGAGCTTCAGTTGCATATTGATCAAGCGCAGTAATATTCGCGCCTTGATGATACAAAAAGCTCGATACAGCCTGTACGATGCCTGGCTTGTCTTCACAAGTAATCAGTAAGCGTGCAGTGTTCGCAGTTGTCATATTCATGATGATTTATGTCACTTAACAGGTAAATTGAAAAATAGCCGCGTATTCTAACGCTTTTTGAGAGGCTTTCAAATTTTCTTTAATCGATCTAGTCTTTCTTATCCGCAGACTAGTCATTCTTATCCGCAGATAAACTCGCAAACAATTCGGAAGGACCTAAAGTTTCCAATAAGCGCTCATAGGTTTGACGACTTTCACCACGCAAATAAGGTCCTTCTAAAAAGACCATTTGACGTAATGCCTGCCATACCCACTTTTCATCCAGATGGTTTGAATCTTTTAAATGACCAGACATATAAAGGAAATTCGTCCAGTTGGTCAATACAATCCACAAGTTAATAATCAAAGCTTCAATTTCTGACGCTGTCATTTGCATGAGACCCGCATCCACAAAAGCTTGATAAATTTTTTGCCCTTGTTGCATTACCTTACCCGCGAATCGAGGATAAATTTTTCGAAAATCATCGTTATTTTCCACAAGATGATAAACATCACGATGCAAGAAGCGATATTCCCACATTTGACTACTTAATACTTGAAAATAACGAATTTTATCATTCGCATTGACTGCACGGTCATCAGGCAAAGCAAGCAAGTCTAAAGTTTCTTGCTGGTATTGCTCCATTAACTCTTTAATAATTTCTTGCTTGTTACGAAAGTGATAATACAAATTCCCCGGACTAATACTCATTTCAGCCGCAAGATGATTCGTGGTGACGGTACGCTCTCCACGCTCATTAAAAAGTTGCAAACTCACTTGCAAAATTCGATCTTTCGTTTTTAACGTTTTGGAATTTGACATCCTAATACCATCGACAACCGTTAGCATACGCTAACATAAAAGTTACTTGACTTTTTAGAGTAATTACTCTAAAAATAAAAAATACATTAAATCTACATTAGTGGTATTGGTCATGAACAGTCAAACAAAAACAAATTTTATGACGACTGAAACATCGGACGTTCAACACATCCATGATCTTCTTGCACTACAGAAAGAAGCATACAGACGTTATCCCCACCCAACAGCAAAACAACGAATTGAACGTTTAGCTCGTCTCAAAAAGGTTTTGGTTAAATATCAAGATCAAATTGCTGAAGCAATTAATAAAGATTATGGCAATCGTTCAATTTCAGAAACCAAAATTGGCGAATTACTGACGTGTTTAGAACAGATTAAATATTATAGCAAGCATTTAACTGAATGGATGAAGCCGTCTAAACGTCATATTGGTATTCTGCATCAACCTGCAAAAGCATGGGTACAATACCAACCGATGGGTGTCGTGGGCATCATTGCGCCGTGGAATTACCCTCTTCTGCTGGCATTAAGCCCACTGATTTGTGCTTTGGCTGCGGGAAATCACGCGATGATCAAAGTATCGAGTTCATCTCATCATTTTGGTTATGTTTTACAAAATGCATTATCTGAAGCATTCCCACAAGAGTTGGTTGCTGTGGTTACAGGCGGCGGCATCATTTCAGATACTTTTAGTCATTTGGCTTTTGATAAACTGGTCTTCACAGGATCGACCAACGTCGGCAAAACAGTCATGAAAGCTGCATCTGAAAACCTTGTTCCAGTCATTCTTGAACTTGGTGGTAAGTCTCCAGTTATTGTACATCAAGACAGCGATATGAATGATGTGGCTGAACGTGTTGCGTTTGGTAAGCTTTGGAATGCAGGACAAACTTGTGTTGCACCAGATTACATCTACCTTCCACGCGGTAAAACAGCAGAATTTATTCGTTGTTTCAAAACTGTCGCACAAAATATGTATCCATCTTTACGCGATAACCAAGATTACACGTCTATTGTGAACGACAAACAAAATAAGCGTCTGCAAGGTTATTTAGAAGATGCTTTGAAAAATGGTGCGAAAAGTATTGAAATAAATCCGCGTAATGAAGATTTAACCGCAGTCCGTAAAGTTGCGCCTACATTACTGACTGGCGTCACCCCAGACATGGATATTATGAAGAATGAAATCTTCGGTCCAATTTTGCCCATCTTAGAATATGATCAAATAGACGAAGTTATCGAGTTTATTAATGACCGCCCACGTCCACTTGCATTATACTACTTCGACTTTAACGATGCGCGAGCGGAATATGTTGCTCAGCGTACTCATTCTGGCCACTTTGGGCAAAACTCAGTAGTGACTCATGTCGCGCAAGATGACTTACCATTTGGTGGCGTCGGCGCTTCAGGAATGGGCAGATACCACGGTCCTGAAGGCTTCTTTAGTTTATCTAATGAACGTTCGGTTATGTCTGTACCCAAGCTGTTTAGCTTGAAATTCATTCTGCCGCCGTTTGATAGACCTATCCCGAGTCTAATCAAGAAAGCCTTTCTTCGTTAAGTGATCAAGGCATGATCTATCACACTTGATCATGTTGCATTTTTATCGATTCCGCTTGTCTTTTAAGCGGAATTTTGATATAAAACGCCCCTTGAATGAATTCAATCCGTTTTATTTTGACTGGCCATACAGAATTGCTGTTGGCTAAATCAATGGAGTTACACCATGTCTAAGGTTTGCCAAGTTACCGGCAAGCGTCCAGTCGTTGGTAACAACGTCTCACACGCCAACAACAAAACTAAACGCCGGTTCGAGCCGAACCTGCATCACCACCGTTTCTGGTTAGAAAGCGAAAAACGTTTTGTACGTCTTCGTTTAACCACTAAGGGTATGCGTATTATCGACAAATTGGGTATCGAGAAGGTTGTTACAGACCTACGTGCTCAAGGTCAAAAGATCTAAGGAGTCTGAACCATGCGTGATAAAATTCGCCTAGTTTCTTCTGCTGGTACAGGTTATTTCTATACCACGACTAAGAACAAACGTACTATGCCGGAAAAAATGGAAATCAAAAAATTTGATCCAAAAATCCGTCAACACGTAATCTTCAAAGAAGCTAAAATTAAATAATTTTGGTTTTCTTAAAAAAGCGATCCTCTTTGGGTCGCTTTTTTTCGCCTTTTTTTTATTCGAGTTGTTACAATCTCTTGGTCCTTTGGCACTAATCATGCTTAATCTGTGCTGAGGTTCAATTTCCTATTCATTTAAAAAGTTTTTTAAGGGGGTTTTAGTGCCACATGATGTAGATCTTATTATTTTACTTGCGGTTGGTTTTGGTCTAGCCTTAATTTTTGGTTATCTTGCCGCACGTTTACGTCTACCCCCTCTTGTTGGCTATCTTATTGCTGGTATTATTATCAGTCCCAAAACACCTGGTATCGTTGCAGATATCACCCTTGCCAATCAATTGGCTGAATTAGGCGTGATGTTCCTCATGTTTGGGGTCGGCATGCATTTCTCCCTCAAAGATTTATTACAAGTCAGACGAATCGCCATTCCTGGTGCCATCTTACAAATCACCGTTGCAACATTAATGGGGATTGCTGTGTCCATGATGTGGGGCTGGAGCTTTGGTTCAGCCCTGGTCTTTGGCTTAAGCTTATCTTGTGCAAGTACGGTCGTGTTACTCAAAGCATTGGGTGACCGAGGCTTGCTTGACTCTGTGAATGGTAAAATTGCAGTGGGTTGGCTATTGGTTGAAGACTTAGTTATGGTTTTGGCCTTGGTGCTTCTTCCTGCAATGGCCGTGATCTTGGGCGGAAATGCGTTAGAAGGGAGTGATCCAAATGAAAATATTTGGATGACTTTGGGCATCACCTTAATCAAAGTTGCAGGTTTTATCGCCTTCATGCTGATTATTGGTAAACGTCTCGTTCCAATGATTATGCAATTTGTGGTTCGTTTAGGCTCTAGAGAGCTTTTTACCCTGACCGTGGTTGCAGCTGCTATTTCAATCGCATATGGCTCATACGCTATTTTTGGCGTATCTATGGCGCTGGGTGCGTTCTTCGCAGGCATGGTGGTTAAAGAGTCTGATTTTAGTCATCGAGCTGAAGAAGAAACACTCCCTTTACGCGAAATTTTTTCAATTTTATTCTTTGTATCCGTCGGCATGCTTTTTGATCCAAGAATCATCATTGATCAACCTTTACATATTTTAATGGTGATTGGGATCATCATGATTGGTAAAACGCTGGCTGCAATGGCGTTGGTGCTATTTTTCCGTTATCCGCTTAATACAGCACTCACTGTCGGTGCAAGTTTAGCGCAAATTGGGGAATTCTCTTTCATTCTGGCGACCCTTGGACTATCTACGGGATTGCTGACCTTAGAAGCACAAAACCTCATTATTGCAGGCGCTTTATTCTCAATTTCATTGAACTCTGTTTTATTTTCTGCAGTCGAGCCTGTACAAAAATGGATTCGTGAACATTCTCATCTTGCGCGCTTATTAGAGCGTAGTGGTGACCCGCTGGCGATGTTGCCAGATGAGGTATCTCAAGATTACTTACGTGATCAAGTGGTTCTGATAGGCCATGGTGAAGTCGGTCGGCGTATTACAAAGTCTTTAATGCAAAACAATATTAAAGTCGTGATTGCGGAAGAGAATCGTGAAATCGTAGAAAATCTACGTGCTAAAGGAATTGCAGCAGTATCGGGTTCAGCAACAGAACCTGGAGTGCTTATTCAAGCGCATATTCAACATGCACGCCTGTTGGTTATTTCCCCAATGGATATTTTAGACATTCATAAAATTGTCGATACTGCTAGAGTTTTGAATCCAAAAATTCAAGTCCTCGTCTGCGCTGAAAATAATGCAGAAGCCGAGTTGATTCGTGCTGACAACTTAGGTGAGGTGTATTACGCAAAAGAAGAGATGGCGAGAAATATGACTAATTATATTTTAAATCAAATTGAAATTGCGCATCACCAGTCTCCCTCGCATTGATTAAGTCAGAAATATAGGTATAAAAAAACCGCACTTCTTATGCGGTTTTTAAATCAAGGACTGAATCAACTCAAAAACTGAGGTTTTTCATCGACCACTTCAGCATTCCACTCATTCGACTGTTTTTCTAAAAGTGCCAAAAGCGCAGCCTGAATCATTTGTTGAGCGATTATAGGCATTTGATCCCCTAACAGGGCTTTAATGTCATCATTAAACTGGATAGTGAGCAATGGATCTTTTTCAGAGTCAGCATTGCGTAAAGCTAGCTCACCACCTTCTAGCTGAACCAACTCTAGAATGGCTTCTTGAGTGCCAAACAACTCTTTTAACTGCTCTATAGACATACACCACCCTCCATGACCAAACATGATGACAAAATGCTGGATGCGATTTGTATCACCTTGACTTTCTTATATTGGATCAAGTTAACCTAAATTCAAGTCTATGTATTTAAACTGGCATGAATATTTCTAAAACTCAACCATTTCATTACGAAAACCATCAATAAGTTGAGTTAAATCGCGTAGCCATTCTCTTAGGATCTGTGCATCAGGCAACCACGCTTGCGATGTTTGCGTTACTTTGATGATCAAATTAGATGAGGTTTCTTGTTCAGGTTCAGGTGAACTGGGTTCAGGAGCATACTGACACATGCGGAATGCACGCTTAAGTTCAGCAATAAAGCCATGTTTCGCTAACTGCTGTAATACCGTTACTTCAGGTGACACTTGCCCTTTTTCCGCCATAAGATCCTCAATCGACTTTAAGGTTGGCGCAGTGTCACTGAGTCGATAATAACGAGCTAACTCTTGTAAAAATGCCAATACAGCACCATGCAAATGAAATACTGCTGCTTCACGATATGCTTGAGCTTGTTGAACATGTTCGACTTGCTCAGCTTGTAGACACGAAAGACGAGCAAAATATAATTTTTGATTGGTACGATCGGCATGAAAGCGAGCGACACGAGACATGAACATATTCCTTAAATTATCAATTTTCTTACTTTCTTCAAGATTAAACGCTATTTAAAAAAAATCACAATAAAATTTATACATGATCGATCTCAATTAAATAGATTTTTCGTTGAGCAGGAACGAGGATGGGTGGTTCAATGGGTCTAACATGAGTGATTACCCATGCAAAATACCCTTCAGACCAAGTACTTGCACATGCAAGTTCAACTTCATTTTCTTGCCATGCATGAATAGATTCAAAATCGACTATTGCTACAGCCATGACCTTTTTTTCATCACCATCTTGATTTGAATAATGACTATTTTCCACAATGACTAATTTTTTTTAGTAGCGTAAGCTCAGGTTGCCATAAACGAATTTCCAAGCGTTTGATACCCTGAACAATGAAGCATCCACTCGGTTGCACAATGGATAAAGCCTAAAATTTTAATCGCACTCTCTTATGCTTAGCATTATTTTTTGACAATAAAAAAGGAGCAAATGCTCCTTCTCAATTATTTGCTTTCAGCGTCATCTACTGGCTTGTCTTCAGCTTGCTTCACACGAATACCTTGACCATGTAGACGTAGTGTATTGAGCGCTTTGATCGCCTTCACACCTTCGCGTCCATTTGGCATTTCAACAAAGGCAAAACCTTTAGACTTCTTGGTGACTTCATCCATCACTAATGTACATGAGTCTACTTTACCAAACTGTTGAAACAACTTAAGTAATTCAGGCTCTCGTACAGTACGCTCTAAATTACGAACTAAAATTTTCATCTTACAACCTTAAAATAGGCAAAATAATCAAAAAGCACTCGCCTACTCGACTTTTTGAACTTCGCAATTAAAAAAAAACTAAACAGCGCAATGTCGATAGTTTAATCGAGATCTATGCCAAAATCTAAATTAATCGACTGACGTTCAATTAAAGTACTTTTCACTGTTTGTTGACGTGTCTTGTAATGGGTTTCAGTCGTACATAAATGTCGAGTTAAATCATTTAAAAAATAATTTTCAACCTTTCGCCCTTGTTCATCAACATGATCTTTGGTCCAAATACTTAAATTTTGTTTGGTCAAAATCAACTCATTTTGCGCACGAGTCAGCGCCACGTAGAGCACACGGCGCTCTTCTTCAACATCATCAAAGTCACCTTGAGCACGTGCATTTGGATACTGCCCAGCGGACACATTGGCCACATAACACACCTTTTGCTCGGTTCCTTTGGCTGAATGAATCGTAATCAGTGTGACGACATCATCTTGTGATTGGCGTTCAATTTCAGTGATCGAAACAGGATCTAACACATATGCTTCTAAAAACTCACTTAATTGACTGTGTTTCGAGGCCAATTGTTTAACCAATTCAAAATCGCCCTGACGACGCTTCCAGTCTTTTTTATAGTTTTCACTGAGCTGATTTTCAATGGCTTGTATTGCTAATCCTACACATGCCTGCACTTCATTTCTGAGCACATCCATTTGTTTCATGATCAACAATGTTTCTTGCGGAATACGACCAAACTTTTCCAATTGATCCATGATTTTTTCATTGTTTGACTCAAGAAGTAATTGCTGAGCCAAGCGACTTGCGCCCACATCACCCACACCATCCCAGAGCGTTAAGAAACGCATCCACGCAATATCATCCAATGGATTGGAAATCAGTCTTAATAAACTTAATAGGTCTTTCACATGCGCTGTTTCAAGTAGCTTCATTCCACCAATAAAACGGTAGGGCACATTGGCCTGAATACACGCTGCTTCAATATGACGTGCTGCAAAGCTCGAACGCACCAAAACCATATGATCGCGCCATGCACTACCTTCAATGAAATGACGCTCTTTGATATCAATCGCAATCCATTTGGCTTCATCAAATTCGTTGGGGAAAATATGTAACTTTGGTTTTATCCCTTCACCGCGATAGGCATCTAAACGCTTCTCGTATTTAATTTCACTTTGATCGAGCAACCAATTGGATAAATCTAAAATTTCTTGGGTTGAACGATAATTTTTTTCTAATTTAAAAATTTCGGCATCTGGCACGCGTTCTTTGAAATGATGGATATTTTCAAAATCGGCACCACGGAAACCATAAATTGATTGCGCATCATCACCCACACAAAATAAGCTGACTTTATCTTTTAATGGTTCAAGCAGCGCCCATTGCAGTGGATTGGTATCTTGCATTTCATCCACCAGCATATGTCTGCAAATTGATGCGACATAATCTACCAATCCATCCGACTGCTCTAAAGCAGAAGCCACAATCGCCAAGATGTCGTCATAATCTAGAAAGCTCCGAGCACGTTTTCGTGTCTCGTACTCTTTCATAATGTCCGCAATTTGATCTTTAAATGCTAAATGTTCAGGATGTTGTTTTTCTAAGGCTAAACTGAGTTTCTGACGTGTGTTTCGTGCAAAAGAATATAAATCGCAAAGTTCTTGAGGCTTCGGCAATTGATTGGGATTCTTTTTATCGTCTTTACCTCGTATAAGACGAAACATCATGATTTGATCATCACGATCTATAATTGTGAATTGATCTAAACCAAACGCTTGCGGTATACGACGCAATAAATACATACAAAAGGTATGAAATGTTGAAGCACGCAGTCCTTTGGCTTGATCACCCAGCGCCAGTTCAACTCGCGCTACAATTTCACTGGCAGCACGTCGGGTAAACGTGAGAATTTGGATTTGATTGGCAGGAACACCTTGTTCTATAAGATAGGCCGCGCGTGCCACAATGGTCTTGGTTTTACCACAACCTGCCCCTGCAAGAACCAAACTATGTTTGGTGTCAGTTGTTGCTGCTTGCTTTTGTTGAGGGTTTAATTCGTCAATCAGGGTGGCTAAACTCATGGTGTCTCATCGTGCGTGATCAGCGCATAGTTTAACAGAGCCACTCCAAGAAAACCTCCTCAGTGCTCATTTACGCCTTGTTCTGCTCTTTTATTAAGATTAGTTTAATTACACCGCTTTTTTTATGAGACTTTGAAATACCACTACATTGTAATAATTACTTTTAACAAGCTCATTAAGTCATTGCTAAAAATAATAAAATGATAAAAAGCACCAGCCAAACATAAAGTCCAATGCTTCTTATTAGTTCTTCCCCCCAAATAGCGTCAAGCATTAAAAAAATCAACGAAGATGCAAATAAAGAAATGAATGCAAAAATTATAACCGTTAATAACCATGCCTGAATACCCACCCTCAACTCAGGTTTAATCTGATTTCTTTTACGACTCATCCAATCCATAAATATTTTATAGTAAAGATAAAAAGCTAATGTACCTACAAGTAAAATTAATAATGAAGGTGAAGATGATCCAAGTGTGCCTCCACTCGTATTGCTTAAAGTACCTAAAGGTAAAGCTATGCAATGAAATGAAGTGGTTAAAAGCAACGTATAAACAATTATTTTATTTATCAACTGGTTATACCTAATATTATTAATTTTTTCTTATACATAATCAGTTTACCTACACCACATATCCAGTTCCATCTTAATATTTATTTACTTCAATGATTTTACAAAATCAGAGCAGCAATTTTCTAAGTTTCTTCTCGCATTTCTCAATACATTTTCAAAATCATAATCCGCATTATTAATATCAATGATTTGCGTAAAACCTTCATCGAATAATGGCTGAATATTATCACCAATTCGTCCTGCAAATGCGATTACAGGCTTGTTCAACTTTTTTGCCACTTGCGCCACAGCCCAAGGTGTTTTACCAAACTTAGTCTGAAAATCAATACGACCTTCTCCTGTAAAAATATAGTCTGCTTTGGCAATTTTTTCAGCTAATCCAACTTGCTCAATTATTAATTTTGCACCTGATTGAATAGTTGCATCTGCAAATACCATCAACCCAAAGCCTAAGCCACCTGCTGCTCCTGCACCTGCCACATGAGGCAAATCTAAGTTTAATTCAGCATCAACCACATCTGCAAAATGACGAAGATTGTCATCCAATTGTTGAACCATCTCCAAGCTTGCACCTTTTTGTGGTCCAAAAACTCGAGAGGCTCCATTGTCACCATACAGAGGATTATTCACGTCGGAAGCAATGATGATTTGAGTCTGTTTTAAACGTGCATCTATTTCTGAGAGATCAATATTTTTTATATGTCCAAGCTGCCCACCACCCCTATCAACTTCAGCGCCCCATTCATCATAAAATTTGACACCTAATGCTTGTGCCATACCTGCACCTGCATCATTGGTCACGCTTCCCCCCAAGCCAATGATGATTTTAGAAACGTCTAGATCAAGCGCACATTTAATCATTTCACCTGTACCATAAGTGCTGGTGAGTAATGGATTACGTTGCTCTGATAATAATAAATGCATTCCATTGGCCGCTGCCATTTCAATAACAGCTGTTTGACCTGCATCAATTAAACCAAAATAAGTTTGAACCTTCTGATGAGGTAAAGGTCCAGTCACTTCACATGCTACTCTCTCGCCGTGTAAAGCAGCAATCAAAGCATCAACAGTTCCTTCACCACCATCAGCCATAGGTACATGAATACATATTGCATCTGAGAAAACCTGCTCAATACCACGCTGCATCGCAGCGCAAGCCTGTTCAGCAGTCATACTTTCTTTAAATGAATCAGGGGCTAAAACAAAAGTCTTCATCGCATTTTTTATTAATTGGACAGATCAAACATAACGGATTAGCGATCTGAGGTACAGTAAAACAAATTAATTCCCCTCAAAGGCTGACCATGTCACGTATTAATCTTGCTCAAGCCGCACCTGAACTTTATAAGAAAGTTACTGAACTTGATCAACTGGCGATGCAACAAATAAATGCAGTCAATATAGATGAAGGTTTTGCTCATTTACTGAAACTACGTGCTTCACAAATCAATCAATGTGCATTTTGCATCCGCATGCATACACAAGATGCACTCAAGACAGGTGAAAGTTTTGAACGTATTAGTCTACTCAATGCATGGCGTGAAACTGAATACTTCAATGATACAGAGCGCGCAGCGCTTACACTTATTGAAGCCATCACCTTAATTTCTGAAAATCAAGTTCCTGATGCTGTTTATGAGGATGCGCTTCCTTTTTTAACTGACGTGCAAATCAGCGCTATTGAATGGCTGGCGATTGTTATTAATACGTGGAATCGCATTGCGATTAGCAGTCGCTATGCTGTGAAAATTTGATTTAAGATACTCGATTTGTTTATTTTAGCGATCAATAGACCCAGTCAGTAAAAAATTACTTTGCCATGATACAAAAAAAATGCCGACTTTCGTCAGCATTTTTATTTAGATCATGGTATCAAAAGCATTTAAGCTTCAGTCCATTTCCCATCTCTATAAAGCATACTCCACTTGGTTTGCTTACCTTCAGCATTTTCAGAACCCACATATTGCTCTTGGTTCTTACGGCTAAATTTAACCAATGTTGGATTGCCCTCAGGGTCTTGATCTGGCGCATTCAAAATGAATTGATACTTCGGATCAAGTTGCTCAGCAACAGAGCGTAGCTCAGCTACCTTAGGTGCACGTGTTTCACGTACTTTAGGAAACTTACTCGCAGCTAAGAACAGACCTGCTGCACCATCACGTAACACGAAGAAGTCATCATGTTTGGTTGAACGCAAATGTTCCATACGAATCGGATCTACACGTGGAGGCGCAGGTTGACCACTTTTTAGAACTTTACGTGTATTGTCGCAGCTACCACAAGCGAAGTAAGGACCAAAACGTCCTGTTTTCAACTGCATTTCGCCATCACATTTGTCACATGGAATAGTGGGTCCATCATATCCCTTAATTTTGAACTCACCTTCTTCAAGTTCAAAACCAGCACAATCTGGATTGTTACCACACACATGTAATTTACGACCACCGTCAATCACATAGCTGTCCATTGCAGTTTCACAAATTGGACAACGTTTTTTCGACATTAAGTCAGCTGTTTCTGCACCCTCATCATCGGACAGCATCGCCAAAGATTCTACAGGGGTTAAATTAAATGTACCTTTACAACGTTCTTTCGGTGGCAAGTTATAACCTGAACAACCCAAGAAAACGCCTGTAGTTCCCGTACGAATCTGCATTGGGCGGTCACATTCTTTACAGTGAACAGCATCAACCTCTACGGGTTGATTACGGCGCATGCCGTTTTCACCCTGAGCAGTGGTTAAACGCTTTTTAAAATCACCGTAAAAATTATCAAGTAACTCTTTCCAATTACGCTCGCCATCAGCCACTTTATCCAGCTGACTTTCAAGATCCGCAGTAAAAGCATAGTTCATCAAGTTATTGAAGTTCTCATCGAGACGATCTGTCACGATTTCACCCATCTTCTCTGCAAAAAGACGACGATTATCAATCTTCACATAACCACGATCTTGAATCGTAGAAATAATCGCAGCATAGGTAGATGGACGACCAATGCCTTTTTTCTCTAACTCTTTAACCAATGATGCTTCTGTAAAACGTGCGGGTGGCTTGGTAAAATGTTGCGATGGATCAAGTTTCTCAAGTTTAAGAATTTCACCCACTTTTACCGCAGGCAATAACACATCATCATCTGCTTTATTGGCACCGCGAACTTTAGTGAAACCATCAAAAACCAAGGTACGACCTTTGGCTTTAAGCTCAACACCATTGGCATCGACTAAAATGGTCGAAGATAAATATTCAGCTGGTGTCATTTGACATGCTACAAACTGACGCCAAATGAGCTCATATAAACGCTGTGCATCACGGTCTACACCAACAAGCTGATCACCACTAAGCGTAATCGTTGAAGGACGTATCGCTTCATGTGCTTCTTGTGCACCCGCTTTGTTGCCATAACGGTTCGGCTTAGCCGGAATATAGGTTTCACCAAACTCTAGTTCTATGTAATTGCGCGCCATATTGACAGCATCATCACTTAAAAAAGTGGAGTCTGTACGCATATAGGTAATATAACCCGCTTCATACAAACGCTGAGCCATGGTCATGGTTTTCTTCACAGAGAAACCTAAGCGTGTACTCGCTGCTTGTTGTAGCGTAGAAGTGATATACGGTGCACTCGGATTAACCTTGGTCGGTTTATCCTCGCGAACTGAAACCTTATAGTCAGCATCTTTTAATATGTTCAACAAAGCATCTGTTTGTGCTTTATTTTGCAGCTTTAAGGTTTTTCCACCTTGCTTCACTGCTTCTAAACGAATGTGATCTTTTTTGGATTGCGTGTCTGCAAAGACTTGCCAATATTCTTCTGGAACAAAGGCACGAATTTCACGCTCACGTTCGACTACAAGTTTTGCTGCAACTGATTGCACACGACCTGCAGAAAGACCACGAGCAATTTTTTCCCACAGTAAGGGTGAGATCATAAAGCCGACGATGCGATCTAAAAAGCGACGTGCTTGTTGTGCATTAACTTTGTCTGTATCAAGGCGAGAAGGCTGTTTAAAAGCTTCCTGAATGGCATTTTTAGTAATTTCGTTGAAAACCACACGTTGATAACGTGATTCATCACCACCAATAACTTCTTTTAAATGCCAAGCAATCGCTTCCCCTTCTCTGTCCATATCCGTTGCGAGATAGATTTCGTCAACTTGAGAAGCCAGTTTTTTCAGTTCAGCGACAACGTTTTCCTTACCAGGAAGGACTTCATACTTAGCCTTCCAGTCATGTTCAGGGTCAACCCCCATACGATTAACCAATGCATTCTGGGCCTTTTCGGCCTTCTCAGCATCGTTAAGTTTGGTACGTGTCGCAGGTTTTTTTTCTGTGCTTTTTGAAGCCCCTGTAGGTAAATCACGCACGTGACCCACAGAAGATTTCACAATGTAGTTAGAACCTAAGTACTTATTAATCGTTTTCGCTTTTGCAGGCGATTCTACAATCACTAAGGCACGTTTTTTTACAGCATCAGGAGTTTTTGCTGTTGTGCTTTTGGATGTCGACTTAGGAGCGTTCGCCATAATGAACCGTTATTCCTGTTTATTTAAAAAGTTAAATTTCAGCCAGTTTTTGTAAAAATGCTTTCATATCATCAAGTTGAGTTGCGTGCAGATCGGATTCTTCGTCCCAATATAGCCCAACACAATTTGACTGCATATCAATAGCATAAATCCCTTTTAATGCAATGGGAAAATCATTAAATTTATCATCGCCATGAATAACCTTAAGCTTTTGGTCTTCAACCAATGCTCGCATTAAAAGTAAACGCCCTTCTGGAATAATGACACTATAATACGCCACCATGCTGGCACGATTTTCAGTAGCTTTAGGTACTTTTGTCCAATCTGGAGCAGCAACCAAACGTGGATGTAATCCCATTTTTCGTGCTTTATCACGCATGATGCCCAATGCTTTTTCTCGTGGACTCACACGCAGGCCAAAAATTGAGCCCAATACAAAAACCACAATAAGGATTGTTATCCAAAGACCAGCATTTTCCATAGTTCACCTTTTGATTCTTATATTAGAGTTGCATAAGGTGAATATAAAACGCAAGTTCAGAATGAATCAATTCGCAAAATCACATTATCTGGAATAAACGAGGCTTTCTCTTTATTCTTATTATTTTCATTCAAAACAAAAATATATCCATTTTTCACTTTGGAAACCATAACGACTTTAAGTTTGGTATTATTGGTTAAATATAGTGTTTTATATTCTGTTGAATCCAAATGTTTTTGGGCATGAACCTGTCCTTGCTTACCAATATGAACAACCCAACCTAGCCATGAAATAAACAGCAATAAGATAAATGAAAAAACTAAATAAGATTTAAAAAAATTGTGACTCCCTTCCCCTAGCCGATTTGAAGATTTTAAATATTGATCATCATCAATTAATTTTTCTTTAACTTTTAAAAAATAATTTTTGAATAGTTTAAGTTCATTTAATTTTAAGATTACAGCATAGAAAATTAAACAAATAAAAAAAAGAAATATTAGAAATGGTGAAATAAATATTAAGAAAAATGGAACTATTTTTTTTGATCCACCAAAAAAATTCCATAGGTATATAAAGAAAATATAAGTAAAATCATATACAAAGATTATTGCTTTAGGATATAGAACGAAAGATATAGCGATTGCTAAAGATAGAATAAAAACTGGAAAAACATTTAAATTATCTGAAATTACGACGTATATAAAAAAGTCATAAAAATTTAAATCAAACAGTGATACATCGAAGCCTAACGTATGTGCTAATCCATCAATATACATGAGTCCAGCAAAAGAAATCGAGATCGTAAAAAAAGTCACCACAAAGACTAAACGACTAATTCTATTAAAAAATGATCTATCATCTATTTAGCACTTAAATTAATTCAGAAACATCTCATGACTGTAGATCACTGCACTTCCATTCCAATAAATATAACCTTTGTCGAGCATTTCTTTGAGCAATAATCGCACATCTGACTTTGGAAATAATTGCTCGAGCAAATCGCGCAACTCATAAATATCTTTAGGTTTCTCAGATTTCAATTGATTCAACTTCTGAATCACTTCCATCTGAACAGGATCAATCTGCTCAAAGTTTTTGAATAAATCATCTGGCGTGTTTTGTGCAGCTATATGTGAATCGACATCAGCAAAAATTTGTTCTGAATGGGTATGCAATTTAGCAAGAAGTGAATCGACTTTTGCCAGTTTTAGCTGAGGTTCAAGGGGTTGCTGTACTGCATTTAAATCGAGTTGCACCCATTGTTTAAGAGCTTTTTTACGAAATGAAATTTGATCATCTTGTTTTTTGACCAATTTTAAATTGATCAACATGCCTAAAATATGCTGCGTTTGATCCGCATCAATGTTTAGGATATTCACAATCGAGTTTTTAAGTTTCAAAACTGTATTGGGTTTACCTGACATTTTCGCCAAGGTATCACAATATTTTTTGATCTGTTGTAAATGTGGATTTGCTAAAATCGCATCGATACTTGGCAGCGAGTTCTTGGCTTTGGTGTCGGCTAAATCACGTTTCAACTGTATCAAGTGACCACTCAAACCTGAAGCGAGCATCATGTCCACCAGCATTTGGCTACTGTCCATGACAGAAATAACTTCTACATGTGTCTCTGGCTCAAGCAGTGCCAACAACTGTCCGACCACCACTGCATATTCAAACTCTTTTTCTTTAGCGGCTAAGGTATCTAAAACAATAACTTGACCACTACTGATCCAACTTGCAAGCTCAGTTAAATCAACTAAAGGAAATTCAAAACGACCTTGTCCATTAAAGATATATAATGTTGAAAAGTGTTCAATAATATCTCTAAATAGTTGTGCTGTAGGAAGATTATTTTCCAGATCTAAAAGGACAACTTTGGCATTCATAGTCAGTTTCAAAAACTCGTTAGGTGAAGTGTTTATTACAACGCTGTTATAGATAAAGGTCAAATAAAATACATAGATCTATGCATCTAAAGCTAAGTTTGTATATTAATAATGCGGTGGACGGTCAGCCATCGGATCAAATGTTGCAATTCCATCATCTGAACTGGTTGCTTCCATACGTTGATACAAAATTTTCATTTGCTTCTTTAAGTCAGTAATTTCACGGTCTTGAATGGCAATTTGGGTATTCAATTGATCAACTAATTCATCTAAAAATGCAATTCGGACTTGCAAATCTTCTATGGGTGCGGAAAATGACGCCTGTTCATTCATATTTATTTGTTTAGTCATTTTAAGTCCTCATTTAGGATTTCAGGAAACAGTATGGCCTATATTACGTTAAGGGATGTCCAACTTGCTTTTGGCGGACCCTCCCTGCTCGACGGCGCAAACTTTAATTTAGAGCGCGGCGAACGAGTTTGTTTGATTGGTCGTAACGGTGAAGGTAAGTCTACTTTACTCAAGCTGATTGAGGGAAGCTTACTGCCAGATCGTGGTGAAGTTTCTTTACAAAATGGCATTACCATTTCAATGCTTGCTCAAGATGTACCCATGGACTCAGGTAGAGTCGCTGATATCGTTGCTGACGGTGCAGGAGAAGCCGCGACTGTGCTTCGAGCTTACCATGAAGCCAGTGATGCATGTGTACTTGGTGACATGGACGCTTGCGACCGTATGGGCGAGCTACAGCACAAGCTTGACCAAGTGGATGGTTGGGCACTCGAAACCAAAGTAAACTCAATTCTCAGCAAAATGGGCCTCGACCCAGAAGCAGACCTTGCTGATCTTTCAGGAGGTCGTAAACGTCGTGTACTACTTGCACGTGCGTTATTAACACAACCCGATGTGTTACTTCTTGACGAACCAACCAACCACTTGGACGTTGAAAGTATTGAATGGTTAGAAAAATTCTTACTTGATCAAAACAATTTAACGCTATTGTTTATCTCGCATGACCGTTCATTCGTCGACAGCATTGCCACGCGTATTGTTGAACTCGATCGAGGCACTTTGCGCAGCTACGAAGGTAACTACTCACGTTACTTAGAACTCAAAGCGATGCAAATGGAAGCTGAAGAAAAGCAAAATGCACTTTTCGACAAAAAATTAGCTGAAGAAGAGGTTTGGATTCGCCAAGGGATTAAAGCCCGTCGTACCCGTAACGAAGGCCGTGTTCGTGAATTAAAAGCGCTACGTGAAGAATCTAAAGCGCGTCGTTCACAACAAGGTAAAGTGAACATGGCAACTCAAGATGCCAACCGCTCAGGTAAACTTGTATTTGATATAGAAAATCTAAGTGTGTCTTTTGGCAACAATGCGCCAATCATCAAAGATTTCTCTGCGTTGGTGCTACGTGGCGACCGTATTGGCCTAGTCGGCGACAATGGTGTAGGTAAAACGACACTCATCAAAGCCATCTTGGGTGAACTTGAACATACGGGTTCTGTGAAAACAGGCACACAGTTAGAAGTCGCTTACTTTGACCAATTACGTAATGCACTTGATCTGGAAAAAACGGTTAAAGATAACGTTTCTGAAGGTTCAGATTTTGTCGATGTAAATGGTGGCCGTCGTCATATTTACAGCTACTTACAAGACTTTTTGTTCTCTCCTGAACGCGCACGCACCCCCGTAAAAGCTTTGTCTGGTGGTGAACGCAACCGTATTCTTCTCGCTAAACTATTACTTAAACCATCAAACTTAATTGTTATGGATGAGCCAACCAACGATTTGGATATGGTGACTCTAGAGCTTTTGGAAGAAATGCTTGGCGGGTACAAAGGCACACTGTTATTGATCTCGCATGACCGTGCATTTATGGACAATGTCGTGACGTCAACTTGGGTTTTCGATGGTAAAGGCCATATCGATGAATACATTGGTGGTTATCAGGATTATTTAGAGCAACGTCCTGATCAAACTGCAGTCGATCAAAAAAGTGATGTAAAAAAAGCATTAGCCAAAGCAGAAGCAACTGCTGCCGCTGCGATACCTAAGAAAGTAAAACTTAGCTATAAAGATCAACGTGCTTTAGAGCAATTACCTGTTGAAATGGAAGCTTTGGAAAAAGAACAAGCGGACATTAATGCGAAACTTGCTGATGGCACTTTGTTTGTATCAAACAATGATCAAGCGATGAAACTGTCTGCACGCTTATCAGAAATTGATGAGCAATTGCTTGAAAAATTAGAGCAATGGGAACAACTTGAAGAAATGAGCAAAGGTTAATTCCTTGGTCATTTTGATAGCTTAGTTTCAACTGCTTTAAATTAAAAAACTCCGTCTTCATGACGGAGTTTTTTATATTGATTCAACCTTTATTTTTCAGTGGGCATTTATTTTAATCATCAAAATAATCATATTCGAATTTCATATCAAAGCTTGTTCATTTTATCACTATGCCCAAATCACCAGAATGGCGGCAAGAACAACAAGAGCCAAACCAACATGTTCATTTCGTGCTAATTTTTCTTTAAAAAAATATGCCGAAATAAGTAAACTAAATAAAATTTCAATTTGACCTAAGGTTTTTACCACGCCGACGCTCATCATACTCATGGCCGTAAACCAGCCTAAAGATGCTAAAAAACTGCAGGTACTCACCCGGAATGTCAGTCCAACTCGCTCGTACATCGCCCAGAGTGTTTGTCGGCTAAATATGCCCAAATAGCTCAGCATAATGCAGCATTGAAAACCAATCACCAAAAGCAAGACCCAAGCTGCGCGGTGCATTTGAGGTAACATCGCTAATTCTAAGCTGGCCTCACGTACAAGTAAGGAGGTAATGGCAAAAGCCAAACCGCTACCAATCCCAATCAATAGGGTTTTTGCAGAAAAACCACTGAATTGATGACCTTTCGTAAGCAAGAAAATTGCTAAAGCACCGATCAAAACACCAAACCAAGCCCAAATCGATAAATACTCTGCAAGAAATACGACGCCGATCACAGCAGCAAGAATCGCTTCACTTTTGGCTAGTCCAACACCAATGGCATAATTCTTTTGTTTAAAAAGTTGCACCATTAAAGCCGTTGCTAAAATTTGGCTTAAACCCGCAATGACAATATAAATCCAAAATTTGAGTGTGAACGTTACCGCTGCTGTAATAGGAGAGAAATGATATAGGGCAGACAAATAAAGAATCGCAAAAGGAAATCCAAAAATGAATCTCGCCAGAGTCACTCCCCAAACATCAACAGTACTACTGAGTTGTTTTTGAAAGGCATTCCGCCAAGCTTGCATAAATGCAGCCATAAGCGTGAATAAAATCCAACTGAAAGCCATACTTCAACTCTAAATCTTGAGAATGGTACAAATCTTATGCTTTTGAATGATGGATGACTAATTAAAAATAGGATGTTAGTTAATAGCGGAAAGTTTAGATTGATCTTTCATCTTCGGTTGCAATCTTTTCTCTACGGCATATTGATCGAAAAAATAGAATGAGGATTAAAAAGACTAAAATGCCGAAAAATCTATCTTTGCTAAACAACGCATCTAAATACCTCTCCACTTGATCCGAAATCAATTCATAAGTTTCATGTCTAAAATTAATGATTGTCCAGAAGACTTTCAATCAAATAAGCAAGTAAACAAGCAGATATTCTGTGACCAGATCGAAATTGTTAATTTATACAGTAATAAAGCTTCATGTTAAACTTCACTTAGTCACTAAAATGTTGTTCTAAACCGTTATGAGTAAAGCGTCGAATCACGAACCCAGTAAATTCCAATGGTCATTCTTACTGCCTAAATATTGGGGTATTTGGATTGGAATTCTCTTTTTAATGATTTTGGCTATTCTTCCATGGGCAATTCAACATCGTTTGGCTTTTTTACTGGGAAATATTGCCTTCAGATCCCTGAAATCTCGTCGTGAAACCACCATTCGTAATTTAGAAATCTGTTTCCCAGAGTGGATGCCAGAGTTGGTTTACGAAAATACTCGCCAAGTCTTTATTGACCAAATGGTCGGTGTTTTTGAAACATTAAATGCTTGGTATTGTCCACAATGGTTTAAAGGTCGTATTTCAATTGAAGGTTTAGAACATATTCAAAAAGCCCAAGCTGAAGGTAAAGGGGCGCTGCTACTCGGTACACATTCCACTTTATTAGATGCTGGTGGTTATATCTGTTCACAATATTTTGATCCCGACGTCGTTTATCGTCCACAAAATAATCCACTACTCGACATGCTGATCTACCGTTGTCGTGCAACTATTTATACCCATCAGATTGACCATGATGATATGCGTGGTTTAAGTCGTCAGCTCAAAAATGGACGAATGATTTGGTATAGTCCAGATCAAGATTTTGGTTTAAAGCAAGGGGTTATGGCACCATTCTTTGGTATACCTGCTGCGACCGTAACGGCACACCGCCGTTTAATGAAAATCACTAAAGCGGAAGCAATACCACTCTATTTTTATCGAACTGGGAATATTGCGAATCCACAATATCGTATTTTAATTGAACCAGCTCTAGACAATATGCCGAGTGATGATGAAGTGGCTGATGCAACTCGTACTAATCTCATCATTGAAGAACAATTACGTTTAGCACCCACACAATATATGTGGTTCCATCGTCGCTTTAAAACTCGTCCAGAGGGTTATGATAAAATTTACTAGACGCTCATTAGTTTAAGTATTGATTAGATTGTATATGGCTTAGATAGGCATTATTTATGGCCATTTAGGCTTCATATTGACTGATGAAACATAAACTTAAATTATGAAAGATCACCAACGTAAATTATTAAAGATCACCGTTATATGTAGCAATTTTTATCTCGCACGATAGCGCCTAATGTCTGAGTAAATTGCCTTAAAATAAGAGTAAATTAGCTACTTAAGATTTGGATTTAAAGGCCCGACTCTTTGATTTAAAGATCCAGCACAAATCTATAAAGTGAATAAGGGCAAAAATTGAATATCCATAAAAACTCAACCCGAGTTCTACATCCTGTAAAACTCGGGCTTATGAGGTTGTGCTTTTCAAAAAAATATTTTTATTTTGTAGTGGCTTTCCTTTCCTGCACCATATCCATAGTGACTTTCCATCGGCTTCGTCTTCCGTATTGGGATTATTCCATTCCCACTCCCTGTGCCGATGAAATAATCATAGAATGATTCTATACATTCGTATACTCGCAAGTAGAGTCAATCCGTGTAAGAAAAAGCTTACAAAAGGATAAATTTACACAATCTTCGTTCCATCCTTATAGCCTTGTGCAATTTCATCTGTCACTTTTTTCTCTTCACGTTCTGCCTTTTGAATCCCGTCCTGAATGGCTTCGTGCGCTTCTTTTTCATCCTCTGCTGTTTGCTCTAACTCTTGTTGAACTTGTTCAAACTCTCGTCCAGTTTGTAGTACAACATAAACGGGGAAATGATCTGAGCCCATATGTTCTAAGCGCTTCATTTCAACCAATGCAAAATCCGTACTATGAAAAACATGGTCTAATGACCAACGTAACAATGGATAGTCAGCATGAAAAGTATTGACGTAATGACGACCAACCCGCGGATCTAGTAATCCACTGATACGCTGAAATAACCGCGTTGTTCTTGACCATGCCACATCATTTAAATCCCCCATCACGATGCAACTTTCGTCCAGATCCTGAATCTGATCACCTACGATCAGGAGTTCTGCATCACGCAATGTTGAATCTTTCGCCTCAGTTGGACTCGGTGGCTTAGGATGTAAACAATAAAGCTGTACGGTCTGACCTGAACGTAATTTCACTGTGGTATGAATCGAAGGAATTTCATTACTTAAAATAAATTTCACTTCAGTATCCGCCAGCTCTAACTTACTGTAGAGATGCATTCCATATAAGTTATCCAATGGAACAGGTACACGATATGGATAATCTGCTTCGATTACGGAGAGTTCATTTTGCCAGGTTTGATCTGTTTCTAGCGTCAAGACGATATCTGGCTGATATTCTTGAATCAGCTTGATTAAACGGTGATATTCGGTATTGGGTGTGAGTACATTGGATACAATTAAAGAAAACTGCTTTTCAATATCCAATTGATCGGGTTGGACTTGCTTGACCTGCTTTTTCCATATCATGGTGTATGGCAACACCATTTTGAGTTGATAAGCCATTGCCGCAATTAAACCCACGAAAATGAGCTGACGCCACAAGTCCCACTCGCTATTCCAAAAGAGTAATAACAAGAAAGTTATAAAGCCGACCGCTAAAATTTGCAGTCTTGGAAAATCAGCGCCCCGGAACCACCATTCATCTCGTGGTATCAATGACCAAAATGTCAACCATATGACAATCACTGCCATTATCTCAATCCAAATCATCATCACTCTCTTATGTTCTCTCTTATATTCTGTATTTTTTGTTAATTCACTAATGAATATCAATTTTCCATGTAACATAAACAAGATATATTGCACAACAATATTGCTGTTTTCTTTCTGTAGCGCTTGCAGTTATACGCTCTTTTGATACACTCAAGCCCCCTTTTTATTTTTTTACGCACCGAGGCAAAATGACATGAAAGTAGGTCTGGTCGGTTGGCGCGGGATGGTTGGTTCCGTCTTGATGCAACGTATGGTTGAAGAGAATGATTTTGCTCACTTTGAGCCATTCTACTTCTCTACCAGTAATGCAGGTGGTGAAGCGCCTGTGTTTGGCGGTAAAACTGCTCCAGCACTTATGGATGCTACGGACATTAACAGTCTAAAGCAGATGGACGTCATTATTACCTGTCAAGGTGGTGATTACACCTCAGACGTTTTCCCGAAGCTGAAAGCTGAAGATTGGAAAGGTTACTGGATTGATGCTGCATCTACATTACGTATGGATGATGAAGCAATCATTGTACTTGATCCTGTAAACATGAACGTCATCAAAGAAGGTTTAGTCAAAGGCACTAAAACTTTTGTTGGCGGAAACTGTACAGTTTCACTGATGTTGATGGGTTTAGGCGGTCTATTCCAAAATAATTTAGTGGAATGGGCAACGTCAATGACGTATCAAGCAGCTTCTGGTGCTGGCGCTCAAAATATGCGTGAACTCATCAGCGGTATGGGTTATTTATATAACAATACCAAAGATTTACTAGATGATCCGCGCTCGCCAATTTTAGATATTGACTCTAAAATCGCTCAACTACAACGTGGTGAAGGCTTCCCATCGAGTAACTTCGGTGTTCCTTTGGCAGGTTCATTAATTCCTTATATTGATAAGCAATTGGAAAGCGGTCAATCTAAAGAAGAGTGGAAAGGTCAGGTAGAGACCAATAAGATCTTAGGTAATCAACAGATTGTTCCAATTGATGGTCACTGTGTCCGTATTGGCGCAATGCGTTGTCATTCCCAAGCTTTAACTTTAAAGCTGAAGAAAGATGTGCCATTAGATGAAATCGAAGATATGTTACGTAGCGCAAATCAATGGGCGAAAGTCGTTCCAAATACGCGTGAAGCATCGATGACAGATCTTACTCCTGTCGCTGTAACTGGCACATTAAGCGTTCCTGTAGGTCGCTTACGTAAACTGAATATGGGTAAAGAATACCTAGGTGCGTTTACTGTAGGTGATCAATTGTTATGGGGCGCTGCTGAGCCTTTACGTCGTATGTTACGTATTCTTATCGACTATAAAAATGCATAAACCAAACGCTTTATTTTAAAGTTAAGAAAAGGCCGATTTTTATGAATCGGCCTTTTTATTTCAATTTTCATCCAATGTTTTGTTCGTGACTTAATTTTGTTTTTGGTTTTGGCTTTGGCTTTGGCTGAGATCTTAGTTTTTTGTTTAGCTCTTACTTCAGTTTTTGCGTTTTCTAGACCACCATTTTCAACATTAACAAACTTTTCAGTCAGAATGATTCTTGACGACCTTAAAATTGCTCAGAAATAGTTAGATGTGGTAATGAAAATTATGAACTGCTCACTACTACCTGACTTTACTACCTAACTTTCCGTCATATGTAGCATTTCTTTTTTAATAGATGTTCTCTATACATTGTGCAATAAAGCGGTCATTACTCAGAATTTTAATATTACTAATGACACCTTAAGATGAAACAGATAAAGTCAGCATGTATAAGACCATTGAAATAAAATTTTCTCAATCCACAATAAAGGAATAAATTTCATTGATTTCAATGAAGGGGTAAAAATATGCTATACGTCATTCCTTTTGTTATTTTACTGATTATTGCCTTGCTTTTAAAAAAGCGAGAAAATGCAAAAGATTCAAATAACACCATAAATAACAAAAAAAAATCGAAGGCTCAGCTTCATCATAAAAATTTAACGCGTAGTGAAAAAGCCTCAAGACGTGTTGAAGAAAAGCCCATCATCGTTGAGAATAAAACAAAAAAATCGGGTGCCACATTAAATGATGACGACAAAGCTGAAATCCAACAATTAATTCAAACCAGACGTTTTTTATCTGCTGAAGCCAAAATCAATCAGGCATTAAATCAAGACAGTAGCCAGCATGATTTGTATTTATTTTTGTTCGATATTCATCTTGAACAAAGTGATGAATTAGCCACCAAGCAATTACTCAATCATCTACGCTTATTGGGTTTACATGACGTTATAGACCAAGCCAATCAAAAACTAGAAAATGCACCTTGGCTAAAGACATCACCATCTACTCCGTCAATAACTCAGAATGTGATCAACCCAAGTCAGGCTGATATTGAATTTAATCACTTGATTGAGCCTAAAGAAACAACAACTTTTCCACAAGCGGCTCAAAATAACGCAGCATTTAATGAAATTTTATCTGCATTTGAATTCGAAAAAAAATCACCACAATCAGATATAGAACCTCTTGAGTTCACCTTATCAGATCTCACTCATGATCTGAGTGAGCCTCGTCTTAATCAGGACCACAGAGACAACAAAGCTCTCGATCAATCAAATACACAAAGCCGAACATGGCAAACTGATGATATTAAGCCTTTAGAGTTCAGCTCTGATTTTCCGGCTCAAACTCATGAAAAAAAAACGGACTTCGCTTCATCTGAAAGTCTCGTTTCAAATGAACTCAACTTTGAAAAATTTGAATTTGAAAAAATTGAAGTTGAAAAAGTAAATATTGAAAATACAAACAAAAATACAAACACTGAACTGCAAGATCAATCTCAATTAAACCTTCCTCAATCAAATTTTGAGTTGAATTCGCAAACGAATCAAGATTATAAATTCCAGCTTGATACCCCGATTGCGACCACACCTGAAGATTTAGTTTTTGAAGAAGAACTTCAACGTTCAATCCAGCAAACAGCAAGTCAAAAGATTGATCAAGATTCATCTGAACATATTCAAGATCCACTTGCACAAGCCTTTCCACAACTTTTGAGCACCAATGAAATTCAATTGAATTTTGAACTTGCGCAACAGTACATTCAATTGGGTGCCTACGATGCAGCCAAGCGCTTGATCAATGAAAAAGCCGATCAATATTCAGCAGAACAACGTCATATTTCGGAAAAACTACTGAATCAAATAGCGTCTTAAGTATTTTCGCCTTAACATGAAGCAGTCATCATTGGCTGCTTTTTTATTATGAAAAAAATCGCATTAATTTATATGGGTGGAACATTCGGTTGTATTGGTCAACCTTTAAGCCCAATGCCTGAATCAGAATTTCTTCCTATTTTAGAAAAGATATTTGCCAGGAATGTTGGCATTGATTGCTTTGCAGCAGCCAGTGTAAAAGACAGTAGTGCGTTCACTGCTCAAGATTGGTTTCTACTGATTCGGCAAATTCAAGATTTACAATTATTACATTATCAAAATTTTATTATTATTCATGGGACCGACACACTCAGTTATGCTGCGGCAACATTAGCCCATTTTTTACAACAATCTTCACGGGTCATTGTGACAGGAAGTCAATATCCGCTCTTAAATGTGTCAGGCCAAGATATCCGCGATTTTACAGATGCTTTAGACAATCTTAATACCGCGATTGACCATATCCAAAAAGTTCCAATGGGTGTTTATGTTGCTTTTCACCATCAAATCTTTCACGCAAGTACCGTATTAAAAATACACAGTACGGCATTGGATGCGTTTCAAGGCATACCATCTACACAAGAAATTCAATCAAAATCTAAAAGCGCTGAGCAATTTATCGTTCAAGTTGAGCATCTCACTCAAATTAACGCCTTAAATATAATTAATCTCACCCTACAACCGATAGAGCTTCAGCAATTGAGTAAAACGCTCTCTATTCTTAAGCAACAACTGCCAACTGTCCTTATTCTACAAGCCTACGGTACAGGAAATATGGCTACAAATAGAGAGATCATCAATCATTGCATTGAGATTCAGCAATTTGGCTGCCCTATTATTTTAGATACTCAAGTGGCCTTTGGCGGTTTAGATCAACGCTACGCTGTGAGTAAATGGCTTAATGAGGCAAAAATATTAATCAATGACACACACAGTCATGCTGATCTTTATGCCAAAATTTTAAAAATGTATTTACAATACCCCTCCACGAATCAATGGCATGAGCATTGGTACGATTGATCACAATAGAGGTAGATATGCAGCGCTTGGCGGTCGGTATTGAATTTAATGGTGCAAACTATAGAGGCTGGCAAACACAGCAATCTGGCGTCATTTGCCTTCAAGAAACCATAGAGCAGGCACTGTCTAAAGTCGCAAATGAACCCATACAGCTACAAGGTGCTGGACGCACTGATGCCGGTGTCCATGCCACAAATATGGTGGCACACTTTGACACGCAGGCTAAACGTCCATTGGATGGATGGCTTCTAGGCTCAAATAGCCTGTTACCCAAAGATATCTCGATCCAATGGATTCAGGATATGGATCAAGAGTTTCATGCGCGCTTCAAAGCTAAATCGCGTCGTTATCGTTATGTAGTTTATAACAACCGTGTGCGCCCTGCATTACTGCATAAACAAGTCACCCACATCCACGCCCCTCTCAATGTAAAAAAAATGATTCTGGCTGCCTCAAAGTTTGAAGGTACGCATAATTTTGAGAGTTTTAGAGCCGCAGCATGTCAATCCAATCAACCTGTTCGCAGCGTTTCACATTGTAGACTCATCCAGCATGGTGCCTATCTTGTCCTCGACATCCAAGCTGATGGTTTTTTACACCATATGGTCCGTAATATTATGGGATGCTTATTGGAAATCGGACAAGATATGTATGATATTGATCACATCGATACGATTTTTGCCGCTGAAGATCGTCAAGCTGCAGGCGTCACTGCCCCCCCTGATGGATTATATTTTATTTATGCAGACTATCCTGATCAGTTTAAATTGCCGAAGATGCCTTTAGGGCCACACTGGCTCAATATGCCTGAATAATTTTATCGCTTTAAACATTTTCGAAGATGAGCGTCAGATTAACTTTAGTTCATTTTGTACATCAATGCATAAACGCAATATTTCTTATAAAAATTGAAAAGCTAAATCTGGCCTTCAACATCAAAAAAGCCATGCAATGCATGGCTTTTTCTCATGGACGAACGTTTTGTTTACGTTTTCTATATTCCACTGGTGTCTCATTGGTCCAACGTTTAAAAGCACGATAAAAAGTACTCGGCTCAGAGAATCCCGTTAAATAGACGATCCGCTCTACGCTTTCGTTGGTATTGGCTAATAATTTTTTGGCCAAACGACATCTGTAATCAGAAAGAATTTGTTGAAAGCTAGTGTTGGCCTCAGAAAGCTGTGTACGTAAACGACGCGGTGTAATACTTAATTGCGCTGCAACGGTTTCCAACGTTGTTTCGCCACTTTCAAGGGTTGAACCAATTGCACGACGGACTTCACCGACCAGATCATAACGAGCCAACTCTTGAAGTTTCTCGATCGCCAGTTGTTCATGTAATTGTAAAAGCTCAGGTTCTGCTTGCCACAATGTATAGTCTAGAATAGACGGATCAAAATACAGTCGCGTTTCTTTTTGCCCCAAACTCACAGGACATTCATATACACGTAAATACTCGTCATCTTCCGCACCTTTATTGAAGTTAAAATCAATATAAATCGGATTAAAACGTCCTTCGGTAATGAATTTAAAGAATCTTAAAATACCTGACATCGCACATTCTGAAAAATGACGATTGACAATATTCTCAGAAAAATTAGGTTGTTCACCGTTGGTTAAGTAACAACGATCGTATTCAACGACCAGTTTGGCATGGAATGCATCACTAATTAAACGTTGATAAGCCAAGGCACGTTTTAGCCCTTCGCCAAAGTTTTCACTCGAAATAAATAAGTGCTCAATGACCTGACCACGATATAATGGAAGATGTTCCCCCAAATGCAAACCGATGTCAGGATCTTTACTGACTTCTTCTGCCGCGACCCAAAATGCGTACTGCGCGCTTAAAGGCGTACGTGCATTTTGATCCACTTGATTTAAGGCCACACCCGCTTTTGTTAGTATTTCTTCTGTAGGCAATCCAGCACGACGTATCGCTTGATAGCCTAAACGCAGAACAACCGAAGCATCAGTTAGCTGACTCACGCAGTGCCCTTCCTTGTATGTTATTAATATATACTCAAAACTTATCTTCAAGATTACAGTCGATTGACCAAACTGACAATATAGATCTACATATTTTTGTTTGTTTATTATATCTCTGTGTTCGTCTATTTTGACTACAGATACATTCACATCAAAGCGTTTAACCTTGTATTTTTCCAAAATTTTGCCTATAATTTGCCCCTTTCCAATTTGATCATCAGGTAGGCTATGGCCAATAAAGAGGAACTTATCGAGTTCGAAGGCGTTGTCACCGAAACGCTTCCTAATACTATGTTCCGTGTACGTTTAGAAAACGGTCACGAAGTAATCGCACACATTTCTGGTAAAATGCGTAAACACTATATTCGTATTTTGACTGGCGACAGTGTTAAAGTAGAAATGACACCTTATGACTTATCTAAGGGTCGTATTACTTACCGTGCACGTTAAGTGTTAGTAAGCGAAAAGCCACGTTAAGTGGCTTTTTTATTGCGTCTATGATTTATCTTATACATGTCTACATGCCTTAAACACATCTTGGACAGATGATTGCATGCGTGTAAATCCACATCTTGCTAGGTACTTAAAAATCCTTTGCTTAATTTCGGTTTTAAGTTTAAATTTTAATGGTTCAATGTTTTAGAATTAAAAAAATAAACAAAAGAATATAAATAAAAAAATAAATGAAAGGTTTTATATGAAGTTCATTCAACAGTCCGTATCCGTACTTTTTTTATATTGCTTAAGCGTGTATTTAACGGCGTGCCAGTCAGCAAAACAGCAGCGCAACTCAAGCTTATCAAGTGCTTTACAACCTTATATAGGGCAAAGCATGGCTTCGATTCAAAAAAATATTGATTTAGAGAGATTCAATGTTGCTCTTCACCCTCAACCCAGCACGAACAAAGATCAGTTGGTTTATTTACACGGCAAGCAACTGTGTTTATTCCTGCCGGTAAATCCACTCGTGACCATAAGAGTTTTATCATTCCGACCCAACTCTCATCCACCAGCGATGGCTACCATCATTCTCTGAAGTGTTTCGTTATTTTCAAATTCAAACAAAATCTAGCTGAAAGTATCGAATTTAAAGGAAGAGGCTGTTAGTTTTTCCCAAAATCAAATCATATATAAAAAATGCAGCGATAAAGCTGCATTTATTAATACATTCAGAATTTGATTAATTCAAAGCTTTGACAACGGCTTGACCCATTTCGATCGTACCAACTTTGTTCATGTTGTCTGACATGATGTCGGCTGTACGTAAACCTTGATCTAAGACTTGCCCAACTGCCTCTTCAATGGCCTTAGCTGCCGCTTCCTCACGGAATGTATAACGCAACATCATCGCCACAGAAAGAATCGTTGCAAGTGGGTTAGCCACATTCTGACCCGCAATATCTGGTGCTGAACCATGACATGGTTCATACATGCCTTTTCCATTCTCATCTAAAGATGCAGACGGTAACATGCCAATCGAACCTGTAAGCATTGCCGCTTCATCAGACAAGATGTCGCCAAATAAGTTACCTGTCACAATTACATCAAACTGCTTCGGTGCACGTACCAATTGCATCGCTGCATTATCAACATACATATGAGACAAGTTGATATTTGGATATTCAGCTTCTTTTAAATCCGTTACGGTTTGCTTCCAAAGTTCAGTCACTTCAAGCACATTGGCTTTATCTACCGAACACACTTTACCGCCACGTAGATTCGCCATTTCAAACGCAACTTTGGCAATACGTTTAATTTCAGACTCAGCATAAACATCAGTGTTATAACCTTGTTTTTCACCATTTTCGAGTACACGAATACCGCGTGGTTCACCAAAGTAAATACCACCCGTAAGTTCACGTACAATCAAAATATCTAAGCCTGAAACGATTTCTGGCTTTAAGCTCGATGCATCAGCCAATTGTGGATACAAAATCGCTGGACGTAAGTTAGCAAATAAATTCAGTTCAGAACGAATTTTTAACAAGCCTCTTTCTGGGCGTATTGAACGTTCAATGCTATCCCACTTAGGACCGCCGACTGCACCTAATAAAAGCGCATCTGCACGCTTTGCTTGCTCAGCAGTCACTGCAGGGTATGGTTCGCCATGCGCATCAATCGCCGCACCACCTAATAGTCCCTGCTCCCACGTCAAACCTAAATTGAATTTATCATTAACACGTGTAAGTACTTGCTCAGCAGCTTTCACGATTTCAGGACCGATACCATCACCAGCCAAAATCAAAATATGTTTAGACATGAGTTATTCCATTTATAAAGTTAGTATTTTGCTAACGGGTTTTAAAATTTTTCTGCTCTACAAACTCGCCTAAACCATTTAAAACATTATACGGTTTGCAGAAACGTCGAATTGTTTTCATATTTTGTTGAAGATCTACACAGAGCGGATCTGGCGCAGATGAATTCAACAAACTTCCTCTATTCTTGCTTCGATCACGAAACATATTTAAGCGATACTGTCTATTCGCATTAAAACGATGAATCAGGTGTAAAGTTTCCGCTTTATCTTCAGAAATAGGATAAAAGCGAACCACCAATTCATACTGTGCCGCAGGTACAGACAGATAAATAGCATTATCATCGTTGAGCGATGCTTTATTCAGCCGTACAATACCTTGCTGAATTGCCTCTTTTTCTAAGCGATGGTTGTTCGCATCAACAATACGAGTTTTACCCAAACGCTCAAACTCACAATTTTTTGTACCGTCACAATAAATCAAAGCATTGGATTTAGTTTGCTCGGTTTCTTTCACTTTTTTAAGATGTAATGTATTAAAGCTTTGGCAACCCGCTATTGTGATGGCCATGCCCGTAAAAACTGCTAATCTTTTGAGAAGCTTTGCCATGATCTACGCCCAACCTTACTAAAATCCGCAACATGTTTTAACTCATTTTGCACTGATATTAACAAGAGTTGAGCTTTCGTCATAGGGCTCAAAAGAACAATCACTTAGCTACTTATTTCTTGAAATACCCAAGGACGTACTTGTTTGGTTTTTGCCTCATATTCACGGATATTATCGGCAGCTTGTAAAGTAAGACCAATATCATCCAAACCATTGAGTAAACAATGCTTACGGAAAGGATCAACTTCAAATTTAAAGGCTTCGCCCGCTGGAGTACGTACTTCTTGAGCTTCTAGGTCAATAGTCAATTGATAACCTTCATTGGCAGCGCACTCTTGAAACAGTTGCTCAACAATCTCTTCAGCCAAAATCACAGGTAACATCCCGTTTTTAAAACTGTTATTAAAGAAAATATCAGCATAACTTGGTGCAATAACCGTTCTAAAACCAAACTCTTCAAGTGCCCATGGCGCGTGTTCACGACTAGATCCACAGCCAAAGTTTGCACGAGATAAAAGAATGCTGGCACCTTGATAACGAGTTTGATTCAAAACAAAGTCCGGATTTTTAGGACGCTTGCTAATATCCTGCCCCAAATAACCTTCATCTAAATAACGCAACTCATCAAATAAATTATCGCCAAAACCCGTACGTTTGATCGACTTCAAAAATTGCTTTGGAATAATTAAATCTGTATCTACATTGGCACGGTCTAATGGCGCAACGATACCTTGTTCAATGGCATAAGCTTTCATAGTTAACTCCCTTGCACCAATTAGAATGTACGAACATCAACAAAATGACCCGCTATCGCAGCAGCAGCAGCCATTGCAGGACTCACCAAATGCGTACGACCACCATTGCCCTGACGACCTTCGAAGTTACGATTAGACGTCGAAGCACAGTGCTCACCGGGTTGTAATTTATCGGCATTCATTGCTAAACACATCGAACAACCTGGCTCACGCCATTCAAAACCAGCCTCAACTAAAATTTTATCCAAGCCTTCTGCTTCTGCTTGTGCTTTGACTAAACCAGAGCCAGGCACAACCATCGCTTGTTTGATGGTAGACGCTACTTTTTTACCTTTCGCTACTTCTGCAGCAGCACGGATATCTTCAATACGTGAATTTGTACAAGAGCCAATAAAAACACGATCTAACTGAATATCAGCCAAAGCTTGACCCGCATTTAAACCCATGTATTGGTAAGCACGTTTCCAGTCGCTACGTTGAACGTCATCTTTAGCTTGTTCTAAAGTTGGAACAGCTTTAGAGACAGGAATCACCATTTCAGGCGAAGTGCCCCATGATACTTGCGGCTCAATCTCTTCACCTTGCAACACAACCACAGTATCGAAATGAGCGGCCTCATCTGAATGTAATGTATTCCAATACTCAACAGCAGCATTCCACTGCTCGCCTTTAGGTGAGTAAGGGCGGTCTTTTACATACTCAATTGTTTTGTCATCGACAGCCACCATCCCCACACGTGCACCAGCTTCGATCGCCATATTACATACTGTCATACGCCCTTCAATCGACATATCACGGAACACTTGGCCACCAAACTCAATCGCATGGCCTGTACCACCTGCTGTACCAATTTTACCAATAATGGCTAAAACCACATCTTTTGACGTCACGCCTTGACCTAACTTTCCATCAACGCGAACCAACATGTTTTTCATTTTCTTTTGCACTAAGCATTGGGTCGCTAAGACATGCTCAACTTCTGATGTCCCAATCCCGTGTGCCAAACAACCAAAAGCGCCATGTGTTGCAGTATGAGAATCACCACAAACGACTGTCATACCTGGCAATGTCAAACCTTGCTCAGGACCAACGACATGCGCAATACCTTGACGAATATCATTGATATCAAACTGAACCACATTAAAGGTTTTACAGTTATCGTCTAAGGTTTGCACTTGAATACGAGAGGTTTCATCTTCAATACCTGCAATACCATCAGCACGTTCTTTTTTAGACGTAGGTACATTGTGGTCAGGTGTTGCGATATTAGCACTCAAACGCCAAGGTTTACGACCTGCTAACTGTAATCCCTCAAATGCTTGAGGTGAGGTAACTTCATGCAATAAATGGCGGTCAATATAAAGTAAAGCAGAGCCATCATCACGTTGTGCAACCAAATGGTCATCCCACAACTTGTCATATAAGGTTTTTGCTTTTTGATTTATTGCTTTTTGAAATTCTGTATTTTGGGTTTCGCCTGCCATGTCGATGTGCTCCACTGGACTGGGTAAATTCTTTCATTAGTAGGATTATAACCCTGAAATCACATAAATCTAATTTATCATTTTTATAAATTAATTAACTTTTTGGAATGTTTTAATTTTTGCTTATTTGAGCACGATCGGAATATTAGATTGTTTTTTGCATAATATTCGTTTTTACATATTAAATAAGAATGCTTATCATTTAACCAATGATAGACAACTTGATTAGGGGATTATCCCATGGTTCATATTCAAAATTTTATGGTAAATAACCAGCGTATGTTTAAAAAAACATTAAGCTATTACATTATGCATATGACGATTGCGATGATGGTGGGTTACTTTGTAACAGGCAGTATTGCAATGGCATTAACCTTAAGCTTACTTGAGCCTACTGTACAAGCCTTTGCATTTTTCTTTCATGAGAAAATCTGGAATAAATATACGATAGATAAAGAATATAGCATTTAATTTTTTTTAGAGAGTAAAAGCGGTTTTGTAAAATCAAATTCGTAAAATCAAAAAAAAGCCTATCAAGTGAAAGGCTTCTTTAGAAGAGTCTTATTTAGAATATTTAAAAATTAATATAATTGCACTGATGTATTTAAATCAGGCAAAAATTTAGTCACACTTAAATCATATTGAGTCGCATGTGAATGACCAGCGTGTTGATTTTGGTTAGCATGTTGACTGTGATCAGTGTGTTGATTCTGATTACTGTGCTGACTTTGATCAGTAGTTTGTTTATTCTGATTGCCGTGCTGACTGTGATCAGTAGTTTGTTTATTCTGATTACCGTGCTGACTGTGATCAGTCTGTTGATTCTGATTACTATGCTCACTATGATCTGCATGAGATCCGTGCATTGGATATCCTTCACGAATATTTCCTTCGCCAACATGATCCATCGCTTCATGTCTCATAATGCCAGCATTGGTATGCGTTAGACCTATGCCTTCAGAAATTTTAATCGCATTTCCGATTACGCCGTCAATCAAGGTATCACGTATATTGACGACAGACGAATCAACAATGTGATTTAAAAAATCAGAACCTGGAATATCAATCTTTAAGTTATTTTCAACGTCATGAATAATATCAATCAATAGATCTGGAATCGTTGCGATCAAATCTATGTCGTGTACTAAATGTGACTCTAAATTATTAATCGTATAAGAGGCACTATGACTTGCTACCTCTTTGATACTATCTAGCGTTTCTGGACTTTGTCCATTGAACTCCACGTGCGCCTGACCATTGATACTTTTGTCTAGAATATTAACGCTACCTACTACGCCTGCTTTAGCAACTTCAACGACATTCGCAGCCATCATAATGGTGTGATCTGCAACAATTCCGACGGCTTTGAAACCTGCAGATAATATACTGCCTGCAACGTCACCAACCACAGAAACAACTGGAATTTTACCCAGTATATTTGAAGGCAAGTTGATCACAGTTTGAGCAATCGCATTGTAAGTTGAATTCACACCATCATATAAAGTTCCTGTTTTGGTCGGATCAGGAAAAATATCGAGCACTTTGGACACTACATTGGTCACAGCTCGAATTGGACTAAACAATACATCTAATAAACCTCCCGATTGTTTAGCATGACTTATCGTTATATTACTCGAGTCATGATGATGGGCTGTATTTGAATGCTGTGCAATCTCTTTGTTTTTTGTTGATGATGGTATGATTTTATTAAAGATATTCTTAAAAAATGACATAATATTTCCTCAATATATTTGTAATTGCTATAATTAATCAATTAAGAAGCATAATTAAAATAGCAACGCTTTATAAAGAAAACATTAATAATAATACCTTGTTACAAATATATTTTAAGGGAAAAGTATAATAATAGTGTGATATAGGTCACAATATTTAATGTTAAAAGTTTTGAGAATTTTCATTAATCACAAGATTTTATGTGATATTTAAATTTGATCGATTGAATGTCCGTCTATCAATAATGCAAATACGAATTAAGTTTGATTAATATTATTAAATCATAAATAATTGAAAAGTTTATTTTTCAGATTGCCTGTCATGAATCTTGCTGCATTTGAAGCTTTTATTAAAGTCATGGAAACTGGTTCAATCTCTATGGCAGCTGAGCATCTGTTTATTACCCAACCCGCTGTCACAAAACGTATTCATAGTTTAGAAGATTATTTTGGTGTCAAGCTTTTTGAATCTGCAGGTCGCGGTGTCCAAGCGACTCACGCAGCACATTCACTGTTACCCAAAGTAAAAAATTGGATGAATGAATTGGGCGATATTCATCATACGCTTAGTCATGACCAAGCTCAGATTAAAGGTAAACTGAAGATTGGCACTAGCCACCATATTGGCTTACATCATTTACCCGAGCATTTAAAAAATTATGTTCAACAACACCCTGACGTGACACTTGATGTGCATTTTGTTGATTCAGAACAAGCGCATGAAAAAGTATTGGCAGGTGATTTAGAGCTGGCCTTTTTAACACTTCCTCCAAACCTCGATGATCGTCTTCGCTATATTCCTCTTTGGAATGATCCTTTGGTTTTCGTGGCTGCAGCTTTTCATCCTTTAGCGGTTAAAAAAGATATAAGCCTTGATGATTTAATGCAATTTCCAAGTTTATTACCCGGTTCAAATACTTATACGGCACAAATCACACTGGCTGAGTTTGAGAAAAAAGGTTTAAAACCTAAAGTGACCATGAGTAATAATCCACTCGAATCAATTCGTATGTTGGCATCTATAGGACTTGGTTGGTCTGTACTCCCTAAAACATTAGTGAGTCAAGACTTAGTCACCTTGGATTTAGATTTAGAAATGAAGCGTCAGCTCGGTATGGTGTGGCATCCTTCTCGGACACAGTCCAAAGCAGCAAAAGCTTTGGTTGATTTGATGATTCATTAAGCTTTTAAAGTTTTAAATATTTAAGCTCCAAATGTCGTCCTTATGACGGCATTTTTTATGTCTTAACATTTTCTATTTCTTAATATTTTTTTCTATTTCTTAATATTTTTATTTCTTACTATGTTCTATTACTTCATATTTTTTAATTTTTAAGCTGCCAGATAAATCTTCACGTTTTAACTCGTTAATTCACTTTGATTGAAAGATGGACTTAATCCTTCGTTTTTATGGATGAAGAAAGGCTAAAATCCATCTGTATAGCATTTGAAATTATTGCATCATGTTAAACATGTGTTGTTGCTGCATCTAATGCCGACTGCCCTGCTTCTGTAGGGGTAGGCACATATAATTCCGCTTCGCCTTCAATAACCTGTTCGCCATTTATGTTGCAAATGGTGTCAAAGTAAACTCGTTTCCGTTCATGATCAACTTTGATGACTGTTGCGACTACATCAACAGTGTCACCCACATATACTGGTTTTAAAAAACGCAAATTGTGATTGACATAAATTGCACCGGGACCTGGAAGATGCAAGCCAAAAATCGGAGAGAAAAAACAGGCGGTTAAAAATCCATGAGCAATGGGGCGTTTAAATTTGGTCTGTGCGGCATATGTTTCATCATGATGTATAGGATTTTTATCACCACATAAATTGATAAACTGAGCCACTTTTTCAGCGTCTATAGTGCGGGTTAAGGTGTGCGACAAACCTACATAGAAGTCATCGATATGAGCCAATTTCATAGTTTATTCCTTAATATGGCGTACAGAACGCTTTAAAAGCGTCTTGTACGCTTTTTATTTAGAATGAGCCGAACAAAGTACCTAATGTAATGGCAACCGTTACCGCAACCATTGGGATCGCAACCGTACACATCGCCACGTTGCCATAAGACTGCTTGTGTGTCATACCACAAATAGACAATAAGGTGATGACCGCACCTGAGTGAGGCAAGGTATCCAAACATCCTGCCGCCAAAGCCGCAATACGGTGTAATAATTCAGGACTGATACCAGCAGCATTGGCCATGGCTAAGTAATCGGCACCCAATGTAGACAAGGCAATCGACATACCGCCAGAAGAAGAACCAGTGATACCTGCCAAAATGTTCATAGCAATGGCTTCTGAAATCAATGGATTACTTGATACATTTAATACCAGATCGCGAATGATGACAAAACCAGCCAAAGACGCAATGACAGCGCCATAGCCTACTTCAGAGGCAGTATTGAAAATTGGCAACATTGAGCCTAAAGCACCTTTGTTAACGGTTTCTTTGAGGTTGTTCCATTTGCCCAAACGTAACAAGATCAGGCTTAAACAAGCGACCACCAAGGCAATCACCAATGCCCACAAACCTGTTTGCTTGCTCGGATCTAATTTTGGATAGAGTTCAGTAAACGACGTGAAGTCCATGTTTGGAAAAAGTATGTAGGTGAACAAAGCATTTACACCAATCACCAAGAGCAATGGTAAAAATGCTAAGAATACTGGCATTTTACCTTGAGAGTTCACGCCATTTTCAAACTTCTCTCCTTCTTGGGTATCAATACCGTAGCCTTCGCCATTTCTATAAGCTTTACTTGCACGGCTTTGTAACCACATGCAGCCCAGACCAAACATGACTAAACCAGAAATGATGCCGATACCAGGGGCAGCAAATACATTGGTACCAAAAAAAGGAATTGGAATCGCATTTTGAATGGAAGGCGAACCTGGAAGAGCGGTCATGGTGAAGGTGAATGAGCCTAAAGCGATGGCACCGGGAATTAAGCGTTTTGGAATGTTAGCCGCTTGAAACATAGATTTGGCAATGGGGTAAATAGCAAAAGCGACTACAAACAGTGAAACCCCACCGAAAGTCAACACACCACACGCCAATACCACTGTCAAAATGGCGCGGTTGTGCCCTAATTTCTCCATGATCCAGTTTGAAATGCTAGATGCAGCACCTGAATCAACCATCAATTGTCCAAATAAGGCACCCAATAAAAAAATAGGAAAGAATTTTAAAATATAGCCGCCTAAAGCCGACATAAAGGTTTCAGTATACTGTGGCATCATGTAGATCATGTCACCAGAAAGCAGAATGGCAATGGCCGCCATAATGGGTGCTAAAATCAATACTGAAATACCGCGATAGGCAAAAAACATCAGTAATGCCAATGAGATGATGATTGCTAAAGTGCCCATGGTTTCTCCTTGATATTTATTTTTCCGTTATCCATAACGTTTTTTCTAATTGTCCTTGAATCATGGCTGTCTTATTTGAGGTGACACCGTTTTGAAGCAAGGACATTGATGCAATGTTAAAATCACATTAGCATATCGAATTTGAAATTATCCATTAATTTTCAAAGATTAATAATTGTACTATTCCATATATTCGTTTCTAAATTATGCACAGATTGAACGTATTACAGTTGCAATAGCTAAAAGAAATCATGTGATTACATACGGCAATATTCGTTAAACCTTGTAGTCACTCTTGATCATTATTTCGATGAGAACCTACTACATTGTTTATTTTCTGAATTTTCTTATTAACCAAAGATTTATATATTATTCCCTACTAAACCGATCGCCACAGTATAAAAAGGCTAGAAGCGGCATTTGAAATTCCTTAGATTTGCTCTACAACATCAAGCAAAAATACCCCTACAGCAATAAAACCATAAGGATACATTTGACGGGAAAACAACCCTAGAACGTCCAAAATCAAAGCACCTAAGATCGAAGTATTTAAATTGGTTGCAGCAAACTGTTTGGTTTGCTTAATTTTTAGACCCTGTCTGTGTAAATATTCTATCTTTGTAATCACGATAATATTTCTGCCCTACAATGATATCGTTTTCATGGTCAATATTATTGATTTCCTATTGAATATTATAAATGGGTGGATGAATCGACTGTTATTCAGTCATATGTACTGTGCTTAATTTTTTGATTTAAGTGTCATTTTCGAATTGCTCTATTTCTTGTGAGTGTATCAATTCTTTTTTAGCTAACCCATCAGCATATTTCCAATGGGTTAAACTTTAGAGCAACATTACACAGAATCTTCATGAAGCGCTTCATTTAATTGATCAACCACCAAAGCCCACTCTCCATCTGATTTAATTTTTTCAGCTAAAAATTGACGTTGACCATCAGACCAAAACACTGCATCGACAAGACTGACATGCGCATCAAGCTGATGTTTTTCTATAAATTTTTCAATTGCAGGCTCACTCGAGTCTAAACCTAATTGTTCAAATAGATTGGTCATTCTTGGGCGTGTATTCGACATAACTTCCTCTCTTTTCATTGCTTTAAGTACAACATAGTTCTAGATACAACATAACATCTTTTTATTAAATATAACTTTTATTAAATATAACAATATTCAACATAATCAGTTTACTACTAAAAAAATTATAATTTCTGACTAATTGGTTACACCATTTATAAGATCACCAGAATTTATAAAATAACTTTACTATTCACTCATAAATTTTATTTTTATTCGCTTAAACGACTTAATAACAATAGATGATAATCATATTTACTAAACATCGAGTCGCGTCATCATGACTACGACTCAATAGATCTCTTTTAGTAAGTCGAAAAATGATCATCGAAGGGCAATAAATTGATCTTTTAAAATTCCTTCTCCCTTTGGGAGAAGGTTAAAATGAGGGAGTATTCATAATGAGTGGGTTGTATGAATAATAACTTTTGAGATAAATCTAATATTTATGACTTGTTCTACTACAGCACCAAAATTAATAAAAGTCGATTAAATAGACCAATCCTGAATATCCCAACCTTGCTCTTTGGCCAATACTTCTAATCGATCATCTGGATTTACAGCAATCGCATGATCTGCATATTCCAACAAGAAACGATCATTAATCGAATCCGAATAAGCCCAAGACTCCGTGACTTCACGACCAGCTAACCATTGATCCAATCGCGTTAATTTGCCTTTTTGATAACATGGCACGTTTATGACTTTACCCGTGTATTTCCCATCCACAACTTGAGCATTGGTTGCAATGATTTCTGTAATTCCAAACTCGCGGAAAATCGGTGCTGTAATAAAATCTGAAGTTGCGGTGATACCGACCAACTCATGCCCTGCCTCTTTATGACGTTGAATTGCTTTAAAGCCTTCAGGACGCATTTGTGCACGAATGACTTTCTTCATGAATAGTTCATGTAGTTCAACGAGATAAGAATTATCATACTGTGTTAAAAATTCAAAAACAAATTCATTGTAGGCGATTGGATCGAGTTGCCCTGCTTTATAATCGTTATAAAATTTATCATTGATTTGGCGATGTCGAACTGGATCGACCAGCCCCTCATTGACTAAAAACTCTCCCCACGAGTGATCAGAATCTGTATTTAATAAGGTGTGATCTAAATCAAATAACGCCAATTTCATAAAAATACTCGTTCAAACTGAAATTTAAGAAAAAAAATGTAAATCTATCACCGCTAAGGGATAGAAATTCGTTAAGATCATAGCAATTTTAAAACATTATTACTTTGAACTATTCGAGTTGGGCATAGAGAGTGGATGCCCCCGAACTCAAAGTCAACGAATTTAATAAATTTTAGGTAGCCAAATGATCGATTCAGAAGGTTTCCGACCCAATGTCGGGATCATTTTGGCAAATGATATTGGACAAGTTTTATGGGCAAAGCGCATTGGACACAATGCTTGGCAATTTCCACAAGGAGGTATCCACTTTGGAGAAACTCCTGAACAGGCACTTTTCAGAGAGCTGCGAGAAGAAGTCGGTTTATTGCCAGAACATGTCCAGATAATTGCGCAAACCGAAGGTTGGTTGCACTATCGTTTGCCACTTCGATATATCAGGTCAGATTCTGATCCTGTTTGTATTGGACAAAAGCAAAAATGGTTTTTATTGAAATTGACTGCTTCACCGAGTCATATTCAATTGAATTTAACGGATCCGCCAGAGTTTGATCAATGGCAATGGGTCAGTTATTGGTATCCCTTAGGGCAAGTGGTGAACTTTAAACGAGATGTTTACCGTAGAGCTATGTTGGAGCTGTGCATGCAATTACCACAGCAAAACTTGGATCGTGCAAAAAGGATATAAATACTTTGCCATAGGCACTGTAATAAAATGAACGAAACATACTCATTCCCTTAAAGAGGAGCACACCTTCATGTCTAACATGCAATTAGACTCTTTACGACGCATTGTTCAAGAGATCAATGCTTCAGTCAGTTTGCATGATTCTTTAGAAATTATGGTAAACCAAGTTTCTCAAGCAATGCATGTAGATGTGTGCTCTATTTATCTTTTAGATGAACGAAATCAACGCTATGTATTGATGGCTTCTAAAGGTTTGAATGCCGAATCAATAGGAACGGTTTCTCTTCAACTTGGTGAAGGTTTAGTCGGCTTAGTCGGTCAACGTGAAGAGATTGTCAATATTGATAATGCCTTCAAACATGAACGTTTCGCCTACTTTCCAGAGACGGGTGAGGAGATTTATAACTCATTCCTCGGAGTACCCGTCATGTATCGCCGTAAAGTGATGGGCGTACTGGTCGTACAAAATGAAGAGCCTCAAGACTTTAGTGAAGCAGCTGAATCCTTTTTAGTCACACTTTGTGCACAGTTATCTGGTGTGATTGCGCATGCGCATGCTGTGGGAAATATTGATGTATTTCGTAAGCCGTCAAGTTCTCCAACCTATAAAACTTTCCAAGGTTCTTCTGGTGCGGGTGGCATAGCACTCGGACGAGCGTTGATTCTGTATCCACCTGCAGATTTGGCTGCTGTTCCAGATCGTGAAGCAGAGGATATTAGCGAAGAACTTGAATTTTTAGACCAAGCTGTGGATTCAGTCCGAGCGGAAATTCGTTCCTTAGATGAAAAGATGCAAGACTCTCTCATGTCTGAGGAACGTGCGCTCTTTAGTGTGTTTATACGCATGTTGGATGAAAATGCGCTACCCGCAGAAATCAAAGAGCTGATTCGAGATGGCAACTGGGCCCAAGGTGCAGTTAAACGTGTGATTGATCGACACATCGCAATTTTTGCTCAGATGGAAGACGATTATTTACGTGAGCGAGTTTCTGATTTAAAAGATCTCGGAAGACGTATTCTTGCTGCATTGCAAAAAGATGACTTAAGCCATCGAGAAATTAGCAATGACAGTATTATCGTGGGCGAGGAAATTAGTACTGCTGCATTGGTCGAATTACCTGTAGATCGTATCGCTGCAATCGTCACCTCTGAAGGTGCAGCCAATTCACATATGGTGATCGTGGCTCGTGCCTTAGGCATACCCACTGTGGTTGGTGTGACTGAACTGCCAGTCAATACGCTTGATGATGCTGAAATGATTGTGGACGCCTATCAAGGACGTGTCTTCGTCAACCCTCCGCGTCGTTTACGTCAACGTTATAAAGAAATTCAAAAAGAAGAAGAACAAATCGCCAAAGATTTGAAGCAATATGAAACCAAAGATGCGATCACGCCAGACGGTGTTGCAGTGCACTTATTTGTTAATACAGGTTTAATGATTGACGTTGTGCGTGGCGTACAACGCGGTGCCAAAGGTGTAGGACTCTATCGTTCTGAAATTCCATTTATGCTGCGTGATCGCTTTCCAGGTGAAGAGGAACAACGCGCAATCTATCGTCAGCAGCTAAGTCACTTTGCCAACAAACCTGTGGTCATGCGTACCTTGGATATTGGTGCAGATAAAGACCTGCCTTATTTTCATATTGAAGAAGAAAACTCAGCATTGGGTTGGCGAGGTATTCGCTTTACACTCGATCATCCAGAAATTTTTTCTTCACAAATACGCGCTATGCTCAAAGCGAGTATCGGTTTAAATAATCTACACATTTTGTTGCCCATGGTGACCAGCGTTAGCGAAGTAGAAGAAGCATTATATTTACTTGAACGTGACTGGATGGCTGTTCAAGAAGAAGAACAAGTGAAGATCAAAAAGCCTAAAATTGGCATTATGGTTGAAGTGCCAAGTGTACTTTTACAAATTGGTGAATTTGCTGAGTTAGTCGACTTTTTCTCTGTTGGCTCAAATGATTTGATTCAGTATCTACTGGCGGTTGATCGTAATAATCCACGTGTTTCAAGTGTTTATTCACACTTTCATCCCTCTGTATTGCGGGCCTTACAACGACTGGTTAAGGAATGTCATAAATATGACAAGCCTATCAGTATTTGTGGAGAAATGGCTGGCGACCCTTTATCCGCGATCTTATTGATGGCGATGGGCTTTAATACATTATCGATGAGCTCAAGTAATATTTTGCGTGTACGCAAAGCGATTTGCCATGTCCCTATGAGCGATGCAGAAAAATTATTAGAAGATGTCGTGAAAATGAGTAACCCGCTGATTGTTAAGAGCTGGATGGAATATTATTTTAAACATCATGGACTTGCAGATATGGTAAAATCCAACAGAATGCTGGGTGTCTAGTTTAAAATATCATTGAGAATCATCTTAATATGAGAATTAAAATAGCATGCTCAATTTTATTCTAATTTTTTTAGCTATCATTTTGATCTGTTTTTTATTAATTATTTTTTTCAAAAAATCAGAATCTGCTCAGTCAAAACAAAAAAATAGCACTTCAGCAGCAAATTTTAACTACAACCCAACGTCTGATTCATATCATCATAAAGTTTCTAGTGATTATTCTAGCAATGATTCTGGAGATGGTGGTGGTGGTGGTTAATCATCAATGCGATTGAAAAGGGAGATAATCATTCGAATATCTCCCTTTTTTGTGTTTTGTATAACCACGTTTTAAATTTTTCTTTCGATCTACAAACACTTGGCTTTGGTTAACCTCATGCATATGTTTCGCCACAAAGTTATGAATCACAACTTCTGGCAATACTTTTTTCTTTGCCATTTCTACACCTATTTTATGTTGAGCACCATAGATACAATACAAAAGTAATATGATGCTTTTGTGCTCAGATTTCAAGCTTAATAATGTTTAAAACTTAAATTAAATACAAGTTTAAAGCCTGAAAGATATCAATAAATCTGAATAATTCATGATAAAAGATAATTTGAATAAGCTTTCAATCCAATAAACTTAAAACTGTTATTAATGAACCGTTATTTCTGAATAAATAGCAACCCCACTTGAAGAAACCATTCTAATCAATTTTCCTTTTGGTATTGTTTAAAGCACTTAATTACACATTGATAAATATGAAATGATAATATGAAGATTAGTAGTTAATATCTCATCGTTACAATTCATTTTTTTAATCCTCATCATTTTTTAATATACGCTTTTAGTTGATATGAAATTATATAATAAGTAGTTTTCGTGGTAATCACCGCATTTCTTTTAATAAAGAAGATGATGACTCTGTTGTCTACAAAGATAGTAATTTAAAAAGAGAATGTGATGGCTGATAATGGGGATTGTAAATGCAATTTAACATTGCTGTTTATTTGAAGCCGCTAAAGACAAGCCTCATAGATGGAGAATATTCATCAACCATGCTTTTATCAATACAACGTGAATGTATCTTCATATGTATTAGATCTCTTTCATAACTCAAAAAACAGTCATCTTTTTGGTGATTATATGTACCCTTAACTTTGTGACATTGATGCATAATTTCAGTATGAAATATATCGACTCTAAAAAGCTTTCTGATCCGCAGTTTAAGCGTTATACAGGCATCTCATACTCAACTTTTTATTTAATGGTTGAGCAATTGAAATAGCATTTACCAACTACGGGTAGACCCGCTAAATTAAGCTTAGAAGATCAAGTTCTTTTGAGTCTAAGCTATTGGCGTGAATATCGAACCTTATTTCATGTTGCGACCAGTTATGGTGTTTCAGAGCCGACGGCTTCAAGAATTGTTCGGCATGTTGAAGACTGCTTAATCCAGTCTAATCTTTTTAATTTACCGAAGGATTTGCCTGAAGGTGAAGACATTGATTGGAATGTTGTCATCATCGATGCAACAGAAATACCCATTCAACGGCCCAAAAAAACAGAAAAAAAGCTATAGCGGTAAGAAAAAGACACATACCTTTAAAGTACAAGCGATTATTCATGCTAAAACACGGAAAATACTCAGTTTTTGTATGTGTAAAGGTGCAGTGCATGATTTTGAATTATTCAAAAGAAACTTAAATTTAATTCCTAAGAATTCATTTCTATTAGCGGATAAAGGTTATCAGGGTATTCATAATATTTACGCAAACAGTTTGCTTCCGTTGAAAGCAAAAAAAGGCTGTACATTAGATCCTGAGCTTAAAAAATACAATCGAGAAATCAATAAAAGAAGAATCCTTGTTGAACATGTTTTTGGTGCGCTGAAGCATTTTAAAATACTTGCTGAACGTTACCGAAATAGAGGAAAAAGACTCGGCTTAAGATTCAATTTAATTGCTGGAATTTACAACATGGAATTGAGCAAAAAGTGACTTATGAAAGAGGTCTAATGTATTGCCATTTAATGATCATTTTCCGACTTATGAAAGAGATCTATTGATCTAAATATTAAACCTGTAAGACCTTCAATCGCTTATTAAGCAACGAAGCTTTTTTAACAAAAATAATCACAAATTTAGCTCATCAGACTAAGCCATACTTGTTTGAATAACCAACAGACTTACCCCTACTTCCTTAAGTAAGGCTTTTAATAGAATATTAAAAATTTTCATCGGGATTGTTTAGCATAACTAATCTCACTACTCTATATTTATTTTTAAAATAACAAGGAGAGAATAATGAAAAATTTAATGATCGCTATAACAACTAGTTTAGTAAGTATGACTGGGTGGAGTGCCTGCACTTATAACTTTGATGCTACCTTAAGCCAAATACAAACAATGTCAGGATATAAAGCACCTAATATCACACTTTTTCCTCAAAATTCAAATCAAAAAATTGGACTAACTTTACAAGAAGGGATGCCAACAGGATCATTAGGAGATTACAGGATAAATATCGCAACGAGTAGAGAGTTTGCTAATAATACAATAGAAAAACTTACAAATAATGGCACTATTCTAGGTGATAAATCCTTACCTTCTGACGGTATTATTGCTTTCGAATTAAGTTTTAACGTTCCTGATAAGCTTAGCAAAACAGGCCAATTAGTTACTTTCCCTATTAGTGCGAGTGGAAACATGGAAAATGGTAAAACATTTATGCTTCATACGTTGTATGGAAACAACACCGATTCCACTGGTGGAGATTATAAAAATAATTTCTTTTTCATGTTTATCACAGAGGAGGGGAAACAGACAGAACTTAATAACTTACAAGGTTCATATGTATCAAATTCTACTCAATTACAAAAAATTGGTTTCTATATTAATCAAGTTTCAAATCAAATCGGCTTGATTGTAAATGGTGTAAATCATGGATATGTTTATACTCTTCCAAGTAAAGCAAAGAACATCGGATTTATGATAAATGCGATGTATCAAAATATTAACACTTTTGATATTGATAAGGAATTTTCTGTTGAGACAAAGACCGATGCAACAAAAATATCTCAATTATATCCAACAGGGACTAAAGATATCTGTGGTAACACAATTTAATAGCTGAGTTTTATCTAACCGTCTAAATGGCGGTTTTATACATTCAAGTAGAAGATAAACTATGACAATTGATGCTCTTATTAAAATATTTTACGCATTGGAGATTTCTCATACTTGACTAACATTTAATCATTCACAGAATGGTGAATTCCTCTAGCTTAATTGGATAATATAATGCAGCTTCAGGCATGCTTAATTGAAAATGAAGAAATTATTTAGCTATTTATTTTTCAATTAGATGAAAAATTTAAAGATATACTTAGTGCTGTAAGTAGAAGTGCAATAAGTTATAGAAACAAGACTGTTATAATATTATGCAAAATCAAAGAAGGTCTATTGCCTTATTTACGATGAAAGCAAAATTTATGTTTGTACGTAATCTAAAATTTTCTTTAATGGAAATAAAAAAGCAGAAACTAATTAATCCGAATCCTGCTTAAGAAAATACAATCTCTATCTTGAAAATTACACATCATTTTAAGCAAAATAAAGCTCGTATTCTGATCTAAGAACTCTACAAAGTAAGCATAAAATTACTCTTATTACCTAATTTTTTAAAAATCCTTATTTGCGATTCAGATTATTTAATAGCGTCTTAAATATATATAAATTTTCAAAGCCTTCTTAATCCTTGAGCACAGAGATATCCATCAAAGAAACGAAAAGTAATCTTTCACTCCTGAGCAAGCGCTTCTATTGGCTTCAAATTTGATGCTCTTTTTGCCGGTATATAACCAAATAACAAACCTATGATTGAAGAAAAGATGAGTGCAGCAAATGCCACTGTCCATGAAAAAACCATTTTAAATTCAGGACTAATCATATTAAATATAAGACTACTCATAAATGCCAAAGCAACACCTATCACACCACCAATCAAACAAAGTACAGCCGACTCAATCAAAAATTGAGCACGAACATCACTCTGTTTTGCACCGACAGCCATACGTAAACCAATTTCTTTAATTCGCTCAGTGACGGAGACCAACATGATATTCATCACTCCCACACCACCGACTAAAAGCGAAATAAAGGCCACAGCAGAAACAAAGAAAGTCATCGTTCCCATATATTTCGTTAATGATTTGACGGCTTCATCACTATTAAAAATTGAAAAATCTTCAACACCATGCCTTGAAATGAGCTGTTGTTTCACTTTCTTTTCAACTTTATTCGGATCATGACCCGCAGCAATCACAACCGTTAAAGAGCTTAAACTCGTACTTCTAGACATTTGCGAAAGTAGCACTGTATTTGGAACCCAAACTTCTGAACTACTAGAGCTATATTGTGATTTAGCAACGCCTACCACTTCATATGAACGTTTATTAAATAAAACTGTTTTACCTAGAGCATTTTTGCTATGTCCAAAGAGTTTTTTTGAAGCTTGCTGATCCAAAACAATAATTTGATTACTTTGTTCAATATCGCTATCAGTTAAGAACCGCCCACTTTCAACTTTGATATTATTAAATTTTTGCTCAAATGCATCCGCCCCTTTAGCACTGGCCGTAATATTCTTATTTTCAAAAATAATTTCGCCACTCATACTGACATTCGGCGAAACATGCTTGACCTCTGACAAACTCTTTAAGGCATCTGCATCATCGACGTTTAAGCGACTTGCCGTTGAACTCAGCCCATCCGATCCAGGATAAACAAACAAGGTCGCTTCTTTTAAACCTTCCCAATCGCTCAAAAACTTTTGCGTCGCACCCTGACCTATCGCAATAATGATGGTGACCGAGCATATTCCAATGATAATGCCCAACATGGTCAGAAAAGAGCGAAGCTTATTGGCTAAGATCGAATGCCATGACATTTTGGAAGCTTCATAAACTTGAGAAAACAAACTAAATTTGGTTTGCGAATGATAAATTTTTTGATTATTGATTTGTGTGGATTCTTTCTGGCGACGATCTGACAGAATACTGCCATCTTTGATCTCGATTATACGATTTGCTCGTTGCGCGATATTTTGATCATGTGTGACCAAAATAATCGTATGCCCTTGCCGATGAAGGTCTTCTAAAATTTGCAGTACCATTTCGCCACTTTGTGAATCGAGTGCACCTGTGGGTTCGTCTGCAAGAATAACCTCACCACCATTCATCAAAGCCCGAGCGATACTTACCCTTTGCTGCTGCCCGCCTGACATTTCATTGGGTTTATTTTCACTTTTCTCCTCAATTCCCAATTGAGTCAATAGTTCCATTGCTCTGCTTTGACGTTGCTTGGCACTTAAACTGGAGTAAATTGCAGGTAAAGCGACATTCTCAAGTGCTGTTAAAGCATTCAATAAGTTATAGCGCTGAAATACAAATCCAAAACGACTTAGTCGCAACGCAGAAAGTTCATCAGGATCAAGAGAATAAACATCTTCGCCTTCAAATAAATATTCACCAGAAGACGCTTGATCTAAGCATCCTAGCAAATTCATGAGCGTTGACTTACCTGAGCCAGATTGTCCAATGATCGAAATAAATTCGCCTTTTTCAATCGTTAAGCTGACATCTTTGAGAATGTGCTGTTGATTGTTTTCTGGTCCAACATATTTATTGAGTTGTTTTAGCTCAATTAAGCTCACTTTGAAATCTCCTGAGCTTCTTTCTCAGAATCATCAGGGAATTCCATCAATATTTTTTCACCCACTTTAAGGCCTGAGGTTATTTCAATATGATTGAAATCAGAAACACCTGTCTTAACTTGACGTTTTTCTGTCTTTTTATCTGGGGTATATACAAATACAGAAGATATTTCATTTTCTGACATCACCGTCGTTTTGGGGATCATGATGACCTTGTTTTTTTGATGAATAATAATGTCATTTTGCGTGGTCATCCCAATACTGAGCTTACGTTCCATATTATCCACGGTCATCCGTGCATAGTAGAATACCGCTGAATTGGCATTCTCGCTTTTATTATCATAAGTGCCTTTGGTCAGACTAATTAATGCAGGATCTATTTTTTGAATTTTGCCATTCAATTTTATTTTAGGATCTGCCAAAGTGCTAAATCGAACAGGCATATCCACTTTCAACTTGGTGTAGTCACCTTCTGCAACCTGCATTCTGATTTCCATTTTATCCAAATTGGCAATCGTGGCGATCAAGGGTGTGGTCTGCGCGAAGTTAATAGTTTGACCAGCTTCAACAGGTAAGGAAACTACTGTACCTGACAAAGGTGCACGGATTTGTGTATAGCCCAACTCAGTCTGCACAGTATTCACATTAATTTGTAATTGCTTAATCTGAAATTGCTTGGTTTCTACATTTGCTTGAGCTTGCTTTAATGCATTTTTTGACTGTTCCATCTCCTCTTTAGAACCTGCCTCAGCCTGATAAAGCGTCAATTTTCGCTGATAATCTTGTTGTGCTGTTTGCAGCGCAATTTTTTGTGCTGCCAACTCTGCTTTGGCTGACTCTAATTGAGCTTTACTGGTATTAAGCTTGTCTAATTGTGTGGTTGAGTCGATTTCTGCAATCAATTCACCTTTTTTAACAGGTTGGCCTAAGCGAATATAAAGCTTTTGTACTTGACCAGAAACTTGCGCGCCGACTGATACAATTTCAGAGGCATAAACTTCCCCCGTGGCTTTGACCAATTCAGTGATATCGCCAGTTTTAACCTCAAAAGTACTCGGTTCAATTTTTGAGTTTTTTGCAAAAACAAAAAAATAAAGAACAATAAAAAGCACAACAATACTTAAAAATAAGAGGAAAATGATTTTGGAATATTTTCTAGTTTTCTTTGGTTTCATAAGATTTATAAATTATATATTGATTCAATTAAAGGAGATGGATAGAAAGCGGCTCATCAAAAAGACATATGATTACGATATGAGAGACTCAAATTCAGCAGCATTATATATTATTATGTGATTTATTTTGTTTATATATTATAAAAAGTAAAATGAATCACATTTTTATGTCATGATTTTATTAAACCTATTTTAGCAATTAAAAAATGATCATTGAGTGGCAATCAATTCATCTGTAAAAATTCCTTCTCCCTTGAGGAGAAGGTTAGGATGAGGGAATACTCATGATGAATATTTTGTGTGAATCATAACTTATGAAAGACGGCGATTAAATCACTCTAGTCCTTAATGATTTCAACTAGTCAGAGCCCGCTCAAGAATCGCATCAACGTCAATATCCACAGGATTGAGCATTCCCACGACTCTGCCGTGAAAAGTACTGTACCGTGAGTTTATAAAAGCTTGGGCAATGTAGTCTGGAGCATGTCGCAACAATAAAACAGACTGTGCCAATATCACTAATCGACTGATGACGCTACGTCCCATGAACTGTAAATCTTCAGCTCTTTGCGCAAACACTTGCGTTAAACTTTGCAACTCATGTTTAAGCGTTTCATGATGCAAAGCAGTCGTTGCTAAATCTTGCAACAAAAGCTCAATTGATTCAGGTTCTCGACTCATCGCACGCAGTACATCTAAGCACATGACATTACCTGAACCCTCCCAAATCGTATTGACCGGCGCTTCTTTAAATATTCGTGCCATGATGCCTGTATTGACATAACCATTTCCGCCAAAAACCTCCATGGCTTCACCTGTCATCTCAACTGCACGTTTACAAATCCAGAATTTTGAAGCAGGCGTCATAATACGCTTCCAAGCAGTGGATAATGCATCATCAGATTCATAACAATGTGCCAGATAAAAACTCAGTTGCATTGCCGCTTCAGTCTCTAAAGCCATATCGACCAAAACAGATTGCATGAGTGGCTGATCTGCCAAATGTTGACCAAAAGCTTTTCGCTGACGGGTATAAGAAATACATTGCACCAAGGCCTGCCGCAGCATGGCACTTGATCCGACTGAACAGGTGAGACGGGTATAGTTTGCCATCTCGATGATGGTCGGAATACCACGTCCAGCCTCACCTATCATTAGGCCCCATGCATTTTGAAACTCCACTTCACTACTGGAATTACTGCTATTTCCGACTTTATCTTTTAAACGCTGAATATGAATTGCATTTTTTTGACCGTCTTCTAGCCATCTTGGAACAAAGAAACAAGCCAAGCCATCCAATTCAGTTTTAGCAACCACTAAATGCGCATCGCACATTGGTGCAGAGAAAAACCACTTATGCCCTGTAAGTAAATATGCTTTGCCACGTCCTGATTCAGCGACAGGTACAGCAGTCGTTTCATTGGCACGTACATCTGAACCGCCCTGCTTTTCAGTCATGCCCATACCTAACCAAATCGATTTTTTCTTGGAAATGGGTATATCGCGTTGATCATATTCTGTAGATAACAGCTTTTCACCTATTTTCTTCCACAACTCTGGCTCTTTTTGAATGAGTGGAATACTGCCCAAGGTCATTGAATTTGGACACAAGTTTCCACATTCAACTTGTCCTGCTAAATAAAACTTTGCGGCCCAATCTATCCAACCGGCTTGTTTGGTAAAGATTGAAAATGGATGAGAGTGAACAGCATATTTACGATTTAAGGCCATCCATTCGTGCCAAGCAGGATGAAATTCAACAACATCTTTTCGACGCCCTCTTGGATCAAATTGATGCAAAATAGGCGTATGTGTATTCGCGAGTTCAGCATATTCATAGTATTGACTTGAACCAACGACATGCCCAAATTCAGCCAGTTGAGCCTGATTCCTACTTCCATAATTCGCTAATATTTCTTGTAAAATTGAGTCAGACTCAAAAAGATTATAATCTTGTAGCTCATCAAATTGATTACTGATTTGGTGTGTCATCCATGAATTCATTTTTAAACCCTATCTCATTTCGTTTTAGCGGCTTTTTAATTTTTACGACTGTATTTTGAGCATATTAACTCAGTATATAAGTTTAAGAAAAATTATTTAGTTAATACTCACCGAGCTTTCAAATAAAAATTCACATTTAAATCAATATCTTATTCTGAATTTAAAATGCAGATCAAATATATATAGCAGCATCATTAAAGATCAAAAAAATTTAATCCAAAATTAGATGCAAATGAGAATCGTTTGTAATAATATGCTGCACTTAAAATACCAACAAAATGAAAGATAAAATGTCAGCATCAAATTCAAATTTACTGAGCGCTAAAGCTTTTAAATTAAATCTTTTAACGACCATGATGATGGTGAGTGTGAGTCAGTTCGCCTTCGCCGATGATGATCAAGCCAATTTAGCGCCGACAAATACCAATAAGGCAGTATTGCCCACAATCAGTATTTCCGCTTTAAATGATCTAGATCCTACTCGGAGTTATATTGACTATGATGAAGCCAATGTGACGCGTAATGGCCTCAAACAGAAAGACATACCACAGACCATCAACACCATTGATGTACAAAAGTATAAGTTATATGGAACGAATGATCTGAGCATCATGTTACAAGGAACACCGGGTGTCTCTACCAATTACGATACCCGTGGTGACGGAATTTCAATCCGTGGTTTCAGCGCTGATGCTGGTGATATTTATCGTGATGGGATTCGTGAGAGTGGACAGATTCGACGAAGTACAGCCAACGTGGAACGTATTGAAATTTTAAAAGGTCCAGCGTCCGTACTTTATGGACGTAGCCAAGGTGGCGGTGTCATCAACATGGTCACTAAGTATGCCAATTTTAATTCAAAAAGCTCAGTTGGACTGTTTGCTGGCTCCTATGATTATGTCGGTGCAACTGTTGATTTAAATCAAATCTTAAATGACAACTGGGCTGTTCGTTTAACAGGGGAAAAATCTGATAGTAATAGCTTCCGTAAAGGGATTGGCACTCAAATTGAAATGTTTTCACCAAGTGTCAGCTATCAAAATGACGATCAAAGCATACTTTGGACCACTCAGTATACCTATGACAATGTAGATCGAATCCCTGACCGTGGCCCAAGTTATGAAAACCTTCCTGCTGGTATTTCAATCAGAACTGCTTTTGCGCGTCCAACAGACTATATTCAAGACGTATCTCACACACTGCGCACTGATTTAAGTTATGAGTTTTCGCCTGATTGGAAGTTTCATTGGGCAGCCAGTTACCGTGAAGCCGAACAAAACTTTGATAACTTCTTTGGTGGTACGTGGTGTGACTTAAATGGTCAACAAATTACAGGCGCTAGCTGTACAGATGAGAGTTGGGAAAGAGGTTATTTAAGACAAAATTATGCATGGCAAAAGACGATTAATAAAACTATAAGTAATACTTTTGATATTACAGGGAAATTTAAAACAGGGATCTTTGAACATCAACTCATGTTCGGAGGTGATTGGACGCAAGAAAACCGCGACCCAAAATTAGGCAATTATTCGAGTGGCAACACCAGCTACTATGGTTATATTAATCCATTTAATCCATCAGATTATTTTGACAAACTTCCTCAAGGAGCAAGTAAAAAAACAACGACCGTTAATCAACATCGTGCAGAAAACATAGGTATATTCATTCAAGATTTGGTTAGCCTGACGCCAACACTAAAAATGATGTTGGGACTACGTTATGACCGCTATGATTTTAAAACAAAAGCATCGGTTGCAAATAGCAAACCTGTCGATCTGGCTAAAAGCTATCAAGGAGAAAGCGTAAGTCCAAACATGGGCTTTGTATGGCAACCCATTGAATCACAGAGTTTCTACACCTCTTATAGTAAAAGTTATTCTCCCTACGGTGGTCGAGGGAATATCAGTATTGATCCCGCTGTTCAGGATACATCCGTTTACGATGCTGAACCGCAATATAATGTTCAATATGAAGTCGGTGTAAAAAGTGATTGGCTAGATGAGCGCTTAAACACGCAACTCTCAATTTTCCAAATTAAAAAAGACAACATTCGCTATAGACCTGATGCCACGAATCGGCCAAATATTTGGGCCGTTGGACAAGAGCAAAAATCCGAAGGTGTAGAGTTTAGTTTTATTGGCCGTTTATTGGATAATGTCTTTATTCGTGGCGGATATGGCTATACTGATACGACGTGGTCCAAAGATGCTCGCTCAAATATTACAACTGCAGCGAATCTGAATGGCAAGTCCCTAGCAAATATCTCTAAGCATTCTGGAAGTCTATTTCTACGCTATTTACCGACTGAAAAGTTATACGGTGAAGTCGGAGCCACCTATGTGGGGCCTTTCTATACATCAGATGCCAATACAACAGAAATCGATGGTTGGACACGCTATGACACAGCGATAGGCTATAAAGATGATCGTTGGGGGCTGAGTTTTGCGGTGAGCAATTTGATGGATAAAGAATACTGGCGTTCAAATTCGATGCCAGGGATGCCTAGAAATTATTTATTACGTATGAATTATGAATTTTAATACTGAATAAAGTCTGTTTGAATGGCTATGGGTTGAGGTCTCGCTCAACCTTTAACCGAGGTCACTCTCCTATAGCCATCATGAAGACTCCACACTATGAAATTTTGAATTTTAAATTTTAAATTTTAAATTTTAAATAAAGGAAATTTAGGTCTAGCTGATTTTTCAACTTAACCCATAACTTTATTGAATCCATAAAATTAGACGTCTTTCATCCGTCACTTTTTACTCAGCAGATACACAATCTATATTTTCTCAGTCTATCCTTCTCACTGAACGAGGAGGCTTTTTGCTTATCATTGCTTATCAATTGATTGCTGCTCAATGATTTGTTTATAGAAAGAGACTTTATAAAGAAAGTAATAAAAGAGAGTACTTTTTCATATCGGTGCACATTTATGCATTTTTTCAAAACCATTGCGTTATTTCAAAACCATTTCATTATAAATTCTTCTCGAAAGTGTCATCAGTACCCTTTAATATTTAGATATTCATTGCCATGAAACAATTAGACTTGTTTATCTCAAAAGGTTTTAGCAAGATAATGCTATCTACTTAAAAGGATGATGAATAACAGAAATATTCACCAATATTAAACAATCAATATTTGGAAGTTTTTAGCTTGAAATAACTGATAATTGAAATTAAATTAATAAATATCTTTAAATTAATGTAATGTGAACTCACCTTATATCAAAAAGAATATCGTTTAGAAGAAATAATTTGATTCAAATTTTTGTCATATTTTTGCTTCAGAATAATTTAACAAAACGATTAATGTCATGATGTATGGAACATGCTATTTCTAAATTGAATTGATATTTTAAAAACACAAATCATGATGATATGAATGGAGATACATAATGAGCGATGACGCTAAAAAATGTCCTGTTACCCACCTGACCACTGACGCTGGTGCTCCCGTTGTGGACAACCAAAACAGTATGACGGCAGGTGCTCGCGGACCGCTGCTTTCTCAAGATTTATGGTTAAATGAAAAATTAGGAAACTTCTCTCGTGAAGTGATTCCAGAGCGCCGTATGCATGCAAAAGGTTCTGGTGCATTTGGCACGTTTACAGTGACCAATGATGTTTCAAAATATACACGTGCAAAAATTTTCTCCTCAGTGGGTAAGAAAACTGAAATGTTTGCCCGTTTTTCCACTGTAGCTGGCGAACGTGGTGCAGCAGATGCTGAACGCGATATTCGTGGTTTTGCCCTTAAATTCTATACTGAAGAAGGTAACTGGGATCTTGTTGGTAACAACACACCTGTATTCTTTTTCCGTGATCCACGTCAATTCCCTGACTTAAACAAAGCAGTAAAACGTGATCCTAAAACAAATATGCGTAGCGCAACCAACAATTGGGATTTCTGGACATTATTACCAGAGTCATTACATCAAGTAACGATTGTGATGTCAGACCGTGGTATTCCACGTGGTTACCGTCATATGCATGGTTTTGGTAGCCACACATACAGCTTCATCAATGACAATAACGAACGTTTCTGGGTTAAATTCCACATGCGTACCCAACAAGGCATTGAGAATCTGACCGATGCTGAAGCAGAAGCGATTGTTGCTAAAGATCGTGAAAGCTCTCAATCTGATTTGTTCGGTGCGATTGAAAAAGGTGACTTCCCGAAATGGAAAATGTTCGTTCAGATCATGCCAGAAACGGATGCAGAAAAAGTTCCTTATCACCCATTCGACTTAACTAAAGTTTGGCCTAAGGGCGATTATCCACTGATCGAAGTGGGAGAATTTGAACTCAATAAAAATCCTGAAAACTACTTCCAAGATGTTGAACAAGCGGCATTTGCACCAAGCAACTTGGTTCCAGGGATTAGCTATTCACCTGACCGTATGCTTCAAGCACGTTTATTCAACTATGCGGATGCTGCTCGCTATCGTGTCGGTGTTAACCATGCACAAATTCCTGTGAATGCGCCACGCTGCCCTGTAAACTCAAACCGTCGTGATGGTTTAGGTCGTATGGATGGTAACTACGGTGGTTTACCACACTACGAACCAAACAGCTTCAGCCAATGGCAAGAACAACCTCAGTACCGTGAACCACCATTGAAAATTAATGGCGATGCAGATTTCTGGGATTATCGTCAGGATGATTCAGATTACTTCAGTCAACCACGTGCATTGTTTAATCTGATGAATCATGAGCAGAAACAAGCGCTGTTTAATAACACTGCTGGCGCAATGGGAGATGCTTTAGACTTTATTAAGTATCGTCATATTCGTAATTGTTATTCTTGCGACCCAGCTTATGGTGAAGGTGTAGCTCAAGCATTAGGTATGACTGTTGCGGATGCACAAGCTGCACGTGCAACAGATCCAGCTCAGGGCAATCCTGGACTACTTTAAGTTTAAATTCTTGTCTTAAATAAAAAAACCACCTTTTGAGGTGGTTTTTTTATGATCAAGCATTTTTATCATCAAGCGTTTATCTAATCAAAAAAAATGCTAAACAATCAGTTTTCGGCCTTCTTTAATACAATAAAAAGGACTCATCAGCTTAGAGGTATGTTTCATTGCTTGGTGCAAATCTAACTCAGGTTGCTCACGTGATTCATCCGTTAATTGAAAACTGCGATAGTGAATGGCTAAACTGCGTTTAGATTGCAAATCTGTATGCGCTTGAAATGCATCTTGCGGATTCATATGCATATATCGCATCAATTCACGAGGCTCATAAGCACCTATAGGTAACAGTGCAATACGTGGTGCGCCGAAGCGTTTATAAATTTCTTTAAAGTGCGACGCATACCCAGTATCCCCAGCAAAGAAACAATGACCATGCGCTGAAACCACCGAAAAACCACCCCATAAAGCAGCATTTTGGTCTCGCAACCCTCGACCTGAACCATGCTGTGCAGGTGTATATGTAATTTTGATATCGTGCAACAAAGCTGATTGCCACCAATCCATTTCAATCACATGGAATGATTTAGGCAAATAATAAGCATTGCCTAAGCCTGTATAAATCGGCATCGCAAATTTTTTATGCAACCATTTTAAACTTGCTAAATCCATATGATCATAATGATTATGGCTCAGTAACACGGCATGAATACGCGGTAAATCTTCCAAAGCAATACCCGCTGGGATCACGCGTTTTGGTCCTTTACCTTGTTTCGGACTCACATACTCTGCCCACACTGGATCGGTCAAAAAGTTATAAGGACCGATTTGAATCAAAACAGTGGCATGCCCCACAAACCACACCTGCCAGTCATTCATATCCGCCGATGGGCGTTCTTCAGGCTTTAATTTTTTAGTTGCATAAAAATCTGCACGTTCTTTTTTAAAGTCTCCGACCCAAGTCGCAGATTTGCGGCGCATCAGCCATTTAAACAAATCCCAACGGCGTCCACCCTCTGGATGTGGCGATTGATTTACAAAGCCGTGGTCAGCTTTATAGTTTGAAGAGACGTAGTTAAATTTTGGCTTTAACCACATATGACGCATGCAGTCTTCAGTCAATAATTGATAGTGTAATGGAGCGATTATTGCCGCTTTAGTATTTGGTTTATTGCTGTTCACTAAAGCAACTTCTCCTGCGCGTTTAACTTCAGCCAATTTAGACATTACGACTTTTAACATCCTTTCATTTGCAGTTTTTCTTACGCATTTAAGATAAAAATAATGTGATATTAAAATTTTACAACGATTGACCAGTATAAAGAATCAAATACTTATATTTGATTAAGGTAGCTCTTTTACTTCATATTAGCGAACTAATCATCACTATATCTTTATTATTTTGTTGCTTTTAGCGAACTTTAAGTCAATGAATGTATTCAAAAATGAGCTTTGCATTGATTTATTTTTGCTTTAATCATCAAGTGAATCTACCCGATCATTCAAACTTTAATCTTAAACCCTCACGAGATGCTGCATCTCTATCAACGCGAGTGAATTCATAAGAAGAAACTGTTAAACATTTAGCTTTCCATTTATTGTAAAAGCACATCCAAAGCTCCAACATAATGACAACATTTCGTAGAGTGCCCCTTAAACTCATCTATTCATAATTGAGTGTCGTCTTCAAAACTAATATTGTCGCTAAAATGAATACAACCACGAGTGTCATCACATCCCTTAAAGATACATTCAAATTCGCTAAACGGCGTATAATTCAAAAATAGCTAGATTGCCACAACTGAAAGACATGATCATGCTAAAACGAAGCCATATGCACTGATGTGCTATGCTCTTGAATAAGTAAATGTTGTCTAATAAAAAGTATTGTGACTTTTGAAGTGGATACCAATCTCAATTTTCAATTCACTCAAGCTTTCCTATGATAATCGTGTACACAAACAAGGGAGCAGAAAAATTTGATCCCATTTTTTAAGTTAATGACTGTTCAAAGATAAACGATAAAAAAATATTTATTTTTCAATTAAGATGTTTTAACGATTATTAAATAAATTTCCATTTTGATTAAAATGGTTTAAAACCAAGTTAGGGTATCTATTTAATAAATATTGCAATTAAATTCACCATACAATTTTTTTAGATTATAATCAGCGAAAACAAAGTAAGACATATTTTAGATTACTGCTTGGACGGTTTATATGGAATTACGCCACCTTAGATACTTTGTGACTGTTGCTGAAGAGCTAAATTTTAGCAAAGCAGCATTGAAGCTTTACACTGCTCAGCCTTCCTTAAGTCAGCAAATAAAAGACTTAGAAGAAGATGTCGGTGTCCGTTTACTTAATCGTACTAAACGTAAGGTTGAACTGACGGAAGAAGGCAGTGTTTTTCTAGAACAAGCACGTTTAACTTTGGCACAAGCTGAAAAAGCCATTGCAATGGCACGCCAAGTCTCTAAAGCTAAGCAGCAACTGCTGCGTATTGGTTTTGTTCCTGTCGCTGAAATGAAAGTATTCCCTCTAGTGCTTCCTCATCTACGCGTCCAAAATTCAGATTTTAAAATTGAACTCCACAGTTTAAATAATACAGAACAAATACGTGGAATTAAGAAAGGTGAACTGGATATTACCTTTACACGCGAGAATATGAACAATGATGAAATTGAAAGTAAATTTGTACTCAGAGAGCCCTTAATTTTTATTTTACCTAAAGATCATCCACTCGCAAAATACGAAAAAATTCCTGTTAAGGCTTTAAATAACGTTGATTTTATTATTCCAGATGAAGAAAAATCAAATACCTTGCATCATATTATTTTAGATTTTGCTAAAGCCAATGATATTCAACTCAATATCGTTCAAAAAGCAGATAACATCTTATTTAATATCAATTCAATTGGTATGGGACTAGGTTGCACCATTCTCCCAACTTACGTCGCTCCTCTCACCATGAATAACACGGTCATTCGTCCTCTAGATGTAGAGCTTCCCCACCTTGATCTTTTCGTAAGTTATCAAAAAAACTCTAATTCCTTAGCGGTTCAAAAATTTATTGAATTACTCACCCAAATATTTCATCTAGATGTGAATGGTTCGGAAAATTGATGAAAAAAAACAGCCAAATAGTACGGCTGTTTTTTTATCTTATTACTTATACATTACTAAAAAATGCAGCAACCTGTTCATAACTCGAGCGTTTACTGATACTTTCTAAATAACGTTCAATAACAGGATGAGATTCTATCTCACCCATTTTTAGCTGCCAAAATAACATTGCTGCCACCAACACATCGGCAGCAGTGAATTGCTCTCCACACAAATAGGGAGCTGCTTCACTCAACCCTACGACAAAGCTATTATACGCATCATTATAATCACCATAGCCAACAGAAGACTTTAGTTCAGGATTAACCCGTACACCCAACTTACGGTCAGTTGCTGCAGCTGCCCACGGTCCAGAGATAAAGAATAACCATCGATAGTAAATGCCACGCTGAGTGTCATTCAATGCAGGCGCTAAACCTTTTTCAATAAATTTATCGGCTAAATAGGCAAAAATTGCACCCAACTCATAAACCGCGATTCCATCATCAACTAAAACAGGCACTTTCCCAAAAGGATTAATTTTTAAATATTGTGGTGTTTTCATATCCGTCTCAAATGCAACTTCGATGCGTTCACATTGAATACCGAGCTCGATGAGCAACCAATCGACAACAACACCACGTGAAAAAGAATTTGTATATAGTTTTAGAGCCATTTTTATATTTCCTTGTTTATTGGTCTTATTTAAATTTACTTGTTTTAATTGTCAGTTCTTGTCAGTAGTCGAACGACAAACTTCTTGTACCCACCATTGTTGGAAAAGTTGTTGTTTAAAATGTGGATATAATTCCTGACTTAAACGCAGTTGTTGTATTCGATCAATTCTGAAATGTCGAAACCCATTACGCAGTTCACACCATGCCGCTAAAACGATACGGTCATTAAAATAACCTATTGCAAATGGCCACAACACTCTTGAACTCACTCTCTGCTGCTCATCTTTATAATCAACCATAATTTTAACTTGCTGACGAATGGCGACTCGGACTTGCTCTACCAATTGCTCATTAACAGGCAACCATGTTTGGATTGATCTTAAGGTTGTTTGTTGCAATAAATGCTGACAATGCTCTGGTAACACCGCATTTAATTTCGCCAGCACAGAGGTTGATGCAGATTTTAAAGCTTGATCTGGAATATCATTTAACCAATTTAAAGCCAAAAAAATGGCCTCTATTTTCGTTTCATTTAAAGTCATCGGTGGGAGTAAAAAATTCCCTTAGAGTTGAAATTCTAAACCAGCAGCAGCATCGATATTGACACCTTGTTCTCGTAAACTCTCAATATCACGATAAACACTCCGTTGACTAATCGTTAACCGTTCAGCCAATACTTTTGCAGTCACAGGATATCGATATTCTCTTAATAGCTGCAAAAGATTTAGCAAACGAATTGAACGACTCATGGCATTCCTGTTTTTATTATTTTTGATGGAAGAGCATCCTCCTCCATCATGTTGTTGTTCTTAAATCACTTCACTCTCAGTCATTGCAGTCGACTGTATAATACCTTGTAAATAACCATGCAATTCTTGCACATTATCTGCAATAGTGAGCGGTTGATAACGTTGTAAAGTTTCAACACTATGTACTCCATAACTCACTCCTACACGTGGCATGGCAATATTTTGTGCCATCTCCAGATCATAAGAACTATCACCCACCATGATTGCATGATCTGCATCCACCCCAGTGTACGCTAGAATTTCAGCTAGCATCTGTGGATTAGGCTTAGATTGAGTTTCACTCGCTGCACGCGTAATTCTAAAAATATTACGACTATTGGTTTGATCCAACACGCGGTCTAAACCTTTACGACTCTTGCCTGTTGCTACAGCTAAAATAATACCTTGAGCTGTAAGATCCGCCAGCATTTCAGCCACACCATCAAACCACACATCACTTTTAGAGTGAGCAACATAATGATCCGAATAGCTTTGTAATAACTCCTGATGTAAATGAGGAACTTGTGGAAATAAGATTTGCATCACTTCTGGCAAACCCAAACCAATAATACTTTTTGCAGCATCATCAGTGAGCGGTTGTTGGAACTGTTGTGCAGCAAATTGTAAACTTTTAACAATTTGACCAACTGAGTCAAATAAAGTGCCATCCCAATCAAAAATAACCAGCTTTACCGCATTTTTCATAAAATTACCCAATATTTGATTCAGTTTACTTCATGACTTTTAACATTGCTTTCTTCATGACATCGTTTTCTTCAAGAAAAAGAATAAAAATTAATCGTCTTCATCTCCCATTGGAGTGATCTGTTGTTTATCTTTCTTCTGTGCTCTTAACTGTGCCACTAAGCTCTGCATATCTTCAGGCAATGGCGCTTCAATCGTTGGATAACCTGGGATATCTAAGCGTAATGCATGTAGACTCAAACGACGTGCTTTCGGTCCTCGATAGTCAGTTTCATGTCCATATTTATCATCCCCAATTAAAGGATGACCAATACTGAGACCATGAACACGAATCTGATGTGTACGTCCCGACAATGGCGATGCATAAACCAAGGTTGCATGCATAAAACGTTCAGCCACATTCCACTGTGTTTTACTTGGCTTACCTTCTTTAGACACACAGACTCTACGCTCACCATTAGCAAGTTCATAGCGATGCAAAGGCGCATCAATCAGCTGCTTATCTAAAGCCACTTGGCCTTTCACAATCGCTGCATAAGTTTTTTTGATCTTGTGTTCACGAAGTAAATCTTGTAACGCCTTTAACGTACTACGCTTTTTACTGATCATCACTAAACCAGATGTATCACGGTCAATACGATGAATCAGCTCTAAATATTTTTTACCAGAAGCGGCTCGTAAACCTTCAATCAAACCATAAGCGACGCCACTGCCACCATGTACTGCAATTCCAGATGGCTTATTAACCACCATCAGACCTTCATCTTCATAAACAACACGGCTTAATAGACTTTGTGCCACTTTGTCTGAAACAGGTACAGGTGTTTCATCTTTAGGTTCAAAACGAATCGGTGCGACACGAATTTGATCGCCAATAGCGAGTTTAGTTTCTGCTTTTACACGTTTTTTATTGACACGTACCTGGCCTTCACGAATTAAACGATAAATACGGCTTTTAGGTACACCTTTTAGACGTGAAAACAAAAAATTGTCGATGCGCTGCCCCAATTGGTGCTCATTCACTTCAAACCAAGTGACATCTTGCCATTCTTGTGTAGAATTCATACAGTTACGTTGACCTAAAAAAATACTAAATTTGATTAAAAACTGATCACTTGAACTACACATATCATAAGAAATGCATGTATAGCCCATAGGCAGATGATCGAAGGTTTGCTATAGTCAGCGCACGGATACCGCCGTAAGTGAACATTAATTTAGAGATTTCAAAAACTTTGAAATCAAAACTAAGTTTTAATGTTTAGCATAAACTCGGAATGGTCCCAAAAGAATATGCCAACGCCGATGGCTTATTATATCGGCAAAAAGACAAACTGTTGCGTTTAATTGTGCTTTTGCACATAAATCAGTTTGTTTAAAAAAATATGTCGCCAATGTTAAGTTGGTTTTAAACGTAAACTGATACACATCAGAATAGTCGCAACCTGATTCAATATTCAGGCTACAACGTTAGATGCATTGGATCTGCACAGATTGCAAAGATACGATGATAATTCCGTATCAAGTCACTCTATCAAGTATGAAGAGGTGATCTTAGAGCAATGTGACAGTGAAAGTTACTCACATCCAATGCACCGTTTGTCCGCCAGTGAATATTCAGGTCTCTTTAATCACTTTATGATTAAAGCCGTATTGCCATCACCAATACGTGAATCAAAAACCGAAGCCCATCAAAAAAGGCCGGTAAACACTTAGATCCACCTGTTTTTAGATCTAAGCTTGATCCATGAGCGTTGATGTTCGCTACGTGAATAGCGACTATGAGTTGTGTATTACTATTAGGTGCTACACCCATGAAACGTATGCTGATCAATGCAACACATGCCGAAGAAGTTCGCGTTGCACTCATCACTGGTCACCGTCTTTACGATTTTGATTTAGAAAATCGTACCCGTGAACAAAAGAAAGCCAATATTTATAAAGGTCACGTGACTCGCGTTGAACCTTCTCTAGAAGCTGTATTTGTAGAGTATGGTGCAGGTCGTCAAGGTTTCTTGTCGATGCGCGAAATTGCCAACTCTTATTACAAAGCTGATCCTCGTCAAACATCGAATATCCGTGAATTGATCACCGAAGGCACTGAGCTTCTTGTTCAAGTTGAAAAAGAAGAGCGCGGTAATAAAGGTGCTGCTCTTTCTACCTTCATTTCACTTGCGGGTCGTTATTTAGTCTTGATGCCAAACAACCCGAAAGGTGGTGGTATTAGCCGTCAAATTTCTGGTGCAGTTCGTGAAGAGCTCAAAGAAATGCTGTCATCACTGAATGTCCCACGTGGCATGAGTGTGATTGTACGTACAGCAGGTATTGGCCGTTCGCAAGAAGAATTACAGCTTGATCTTCAACATTTGTTAGATCTTTGGGCACGTATTCAAACCACGTCAACCTCTGGTCCTTCACCAATGCTCGTTCATCAAGAAGCTGGCGTGGTTACACGTGCCATTCGTGATTATTTACGTGATGACGTGGCTGAAATCTTAATTGACTCTGAGCAAGCGTATAACGAAGCGTATAACTTCGTAAAAGCGGTTATGCCGAATCAGTTAGATAAGTTAAAAACGTATACATTGAATGAACCTTTATTCGCTCATTTTGCGATTGAAAGCCAAATTCAAACGGCTTATGAACGTGAAGTAAAACTACCCGCTGGCGGTTCGATCGTAATCGATCAAACTGAAGCATTGGTATCGATTGATATTAACTCTGCAAAATCAACACGCGGTCATGACGTAGAAGAAACTGCGCTCAGCACCAACTTAGAAGCTGCTGAAGAAATTGCACGTCAACTACGCTTGCGTGATATTGGTGGTCTGGTTGTAATCGACTTCATCGATATGACCAAAGAACGCAACCAACGTATGGTTGAAGCGAAACTTCGTGAGTCAACACAAAGTGACCGCGCTCGTATTCAATTCGGTCAGTTGTCTCGCTTCGGTTTAATGGAAATGAGCCGTCAACGCTTACGTCCATCTCTTGAAGAAGCAACCGGTTATGTTTGCCCGCGCTGTCATGGCACAGGGATGGTTCGTGACTTACGCTCTCTTTCACTTTCGATCATGCGTAAAGTAGAAGAAATCGCATTGCGTGAACGTCAAGGTGAAGTACAAGTAGAAGTGCCAGTAGAAATCGCTGCCTTCCTATTGAACGAAAAGCGTCATAGCCTGGTTTACCTTGAACAAACATCAAATGTACGTGTGACGGTATTACCACATCCACATTTAGAAACACCACACTACGAAATCACGTTTAATCCAGAAGGTTTTGCACCGACCAGCTATGAACGCACTGAAGCAACGCGCAATAGTGAAAAAGAGTTAGGTTACGAATCTTCTGAGTGGCATTTAGAAGAAGAACAAACGGTTCAGCGCGCTGCTGCTCCTGCGCCTGCTGCTTCTGCTCAACAGCAAGATAAGAATCCAAAGCGTAAAAATAACACTACGCCTGTCGCATCTGCTGGACAGCAAAATCAGGTTCAAGCTCAAGTCGCTGCACCTGCTTCAAGCCCATGTGCTTGGTTAGAAAATCTGTTTGTTCAAAAACAAGCAACCACTACTGATCGTTCACGCACTGCAAACAATGCAGCCGCAGCAATTGAACAAATGGTGAATGGTGGTGCTGTGAGCCGTGGTCAATTCGGCCAAATCTCACAAGCTGCGCCGATTGCTGTTGCAACACCTGTCGTAGCAGAAACAAATGCCTATATTTCGCATACACCTGTTGCGAAACAAGAGCCTCGTGAAGCCAATGAACGTCAACTTGAAAAAGAAGATCGTCCACAGCGTAACAATAATCATAAGAAGCCTCGTAACAAGCCACGTGAACAACGTGAATTATCAAATGACCATCATGTAACTGAAGAAATTGTTCAAGCTCCTCGCCATGAACAACGTCACGATCGTGCTGACAATCGTGTTGACAATCGTGCAGATGTCCGTACAGACAGTCGTGTAGACAATCGCAACGATACACGTCACGACCAACGACATGATCGTAATGACAGTCGTTCAGACAATCGTGTTGATAATCGTACAGATAGTCGCTTAGACAACCGCAATGATACACGTCAAGAGCAACGTTCAGATCGTTTAGATAACCGTGGTAATGACTTACGTCATGAACAGCGTGATCAAAAACCTCGTCATCCAAAACGTCCGCATCAAAATGATCAACAACTGGATGCACCTCAGCAAGATGCTCAGGCGCTTCCACGTCGCGATCGTAATGCACAACGCCCACAGCGACCAAATCGTCAACGTGATCAAACTGTACTCAACGAGCAAACTCCGGTCGTAACAAACACTGAGCAAGCGCCACAAATTAAAGTGGATGTCGTTGAAGTACCACGCAACGAAAACATGACTACAGCGCTGATGGTCAATATTGACCAAGCGAAAAGTGAAATTGTTGCGTTAAACAATGCGCCTGAAACAGCGACTCAAACTGAAACGTTGACTGCTCAGACAGAAGTGCTTGTTAACCCAGTGGTTGAAAGCACACCGACTGAAATCGTTGTCGAGCAACCAGCGGTTCAAGAGCAAGCTGATGTGCAACAACCTGCCATTCGTGCAGCTAACGATCCGCGCCAGCGTCGTCGTAATAAGCATAAAGATGCCGCCAAATCTAAACCGGTAGCACCTAAAGTGAATCCTTCACAGATTCCTGCTTTAGCACAGCACACAGTGATCAGCTTGATTCGTCATGTCTATGGCACAGATTGTTCAGTCTTAATTGAACAATTCGGTTTAATTCCAACATTCAACCGTGCTTTGCAAAAATTTGCAGATGAGTATGCAGCAACGCTCAGCAGCAATGTATCTGAGCCTGAAGCTGAGAAAAAACCAGTCACACGTGATGCGGTCGTTTCAAGTGCTAAAGTCGAAGCTGAGCCTGCGCCAGTGTTAGATTTGACACCACCAAAGCCAGTGTCTGACAACCGTGTTGCCAATGACCCTCGCGAACGTCGTCGTTTAGCAAAATTAGCGGCTGAACAAGCAAAGCAAGCGCGTCTTAAAGAAGTGTCTCTTGCAGAAGCAGCACCTGCAGAGGTCACTACAGTTGAAGCGGTTGCAGAAGAAGTCGCTCCAGTGGAAAACACAGTGGCTGAATCAACAGAGACAACACCTTCGGTGATGATTGAAGCGATTGACGCACCTGTTGTGGCTAAACCAGAAGAGCCTGAGGTCAGCAAAGCAACGCCGACTAAACCGCAAACTACTGCTGCTAAAGCGAAAGCTGCAGCAGCACAGCAAAAAATCGTAGATGCTGAAGAAGCTGCGGCTACAGCGCAAAATGATGCCGAGACAGATGAAGAGGATAAACCTATTCGCCCTCGTCGCCCTCGTGGACGTCCACCTAAAAAAGTGAATCCAGCTGAGTAAGTTGCATAAAAGATAGTAATGTTCGATCAACCTAGTCATTACGGTGGCTAGGTTTTTTTGTTATGTTCGATTAAGCTTTATAGTCAGAAATCATGATTGTAATTATGTCGAACATGATGTAGAAAATTAAACCTGAAAATAAAGCATGTTGTTCGCTTACTCAAAAAGACAGATTGATTAGATACTAAAATAAATGGAAGAAATATGAGCCAAACCAATCAAAGTGATCTGATAGGAATCTCGGATGTTGCGGTACGTTTACCTAAATTCTTAAAAAAACTCCCACATATTGCAAAGGGACTTTCTCAAGCTTATGTGCGAACGGCGTCTACACCCGCTGGCTTAGCTTTGGCTTTTGAACGCGCAGTTAAACGCAATCCCACCGGCACTGCACTCATATTTGAAGATCAACGCTATAGCTATCACGCACTCAATCAGTGGGCGAATCAAATTGCACAGCTTTATCTAAGCAAAGGTGCACAAAAAGGCGATGTTATCGCCGTAATTATCGAAAACCGTTCTGAGCTGGTTGCCACTGTTCTTGCATTGGCTAAAATTGGAGTGATCAGTGCTCTGGTCAACACCTCACAAACAGGTAAAGTTCTTACACACAGCATTAACCTTGTTAAACCAATCGCTGTGGTTGTGGGTGAAGAATGCAGACAGGCTGTACAAGATATTCGTGATGCACTCACAGTTCCTTCAGATGCTTTGTATTGGTTTGCGGATCAGAATACCCGTCAAGACGCAGGTGAAGCACCTGAAGGCTTTCACAACCTCGCCCAACAGATTCAAAAGTTTTCAACTGACAATCTCGCTGAAACCAATAAGGTTACAGGCGTAGATGGCTTATTTTATATTTACACCTCGGGGACAACAGGCCTACCTAAAGCTGTGATCTTTACCAATAGCCGTTGGATGCTGGCATATGGTACCTATGGACACGTCTTAAACTTAAATAAAGATGATGTTATGTATGTAACACTGCCGCTTTATCATGCAACAGGTATGGTCGTATGCTGGTGTGGTGTGATTGCAGGCAGCTCTGCTTTAGCGGTGCGTCGTAAATTCTCTACCTCATCATTTTGGTCAGATGTGCAAAAATACAATGCATCTGCGATTGGATATGTCGGTGAACTCTGCCGTTATCTTATGGATGCGCCAGAAAGTGAGCAGGATCGCAACCATCGTGTAACCAAAATGATTGGTAATGGTATGCGTCCGAATATTTGGGATAAGTTTAAACAACGCTTTGGTGTTGAAGAAGTACTTGAACTCTATGCGTCAAGTGAAGGAAATGTTGGTTTTTCAAATTTATTTAACTTTGATAATACCGTTGGTTTCTCCCCTATTCCTTATGCCATTATTCAATATGACAAAGAAAAAGAGCAACCGATCCTCGACAAAAAAGGTCATTGTATAAAAGTCAAAAAAGGTGAGGTTGGTTTACTGATTGGTAAAATAACCAATCGCTCTCCATTTGATGGTTATACCGACCCTGAAAAAAATAAATCGTCAATCATGCATAATGTATTCAGCAAAGGCGATTCGTATTTCATCACTGGAGATTTGGTTCGTGATATCGGCTGTCGCCATGCGCAATTTATTGACCGCTTAGGTGATACTTTCCGCTGGAAAGGTGAAAATGTATCGACAACAGAAGTCGAGAATATCTGTAGCGAATACGAAAAAATTACTGAAGCCGTTGTGTATGGGGTTGAAATTCCAAACACCAATGGTCGTGCAGGCATGGCTGCGATTACTTTAAGAGATGGTGCTGAGCTAAATGATCAAGATTTAACTGACATGGCTCAGTCATTTAAAAAAGAATTACCGCCATATGCAGTCCCTGTATTTTTACGTGTTCAACAAATACTCGAAACTACAGGTACTTTTAAATATCAGAAAAGCAAATTGAAAGATGAAGCCTATGATCCAGAGAAGACTTCAGATCGAATTTTGATTTTATTGCCCAATTCAGATGCATATTGCGATGTGAATGATGAGATTTTGAGTAATATTCAGCAGTATAAATACCGATTTTAAGTGAATTTTGTTTATTTTTTAGCTCAATAACAGCAAATTGTGTTATTTCTAGCCAAACGTAACAAAGTTTTAAAATTTTAGCTTGCGCTCTGCTGATAACTTGCTAAAATACGCAACATCAAAACGAGATGGGTCGTTAGCTCAGCTGGTAGAGCAGCGGACTTTTAATCCGTTGGTCCCGCGTTCGAATCGCGGACGACCCACCATCTTATGTTTTGAACCCCTATGGGTCGTTAGCTCAGCTGGTAGAGCAGCGGACTTTTAATCCGTTGGTCCCGCGTTCGAATCGCGGACGACCCACCAAATTCGTAAAAAAGCCTATCATATTTGATAGGCTTTTTTATTGCATAAATTTTAAATATAGAAATCTTTAATACATTACAAAGATCATAATTTAAGTTGGATTTTCAACAGGGTCCATAAATAAAGAATGAAGACAAAGAATTTTAAAAGAGTTTAAGAATTTAAGAGTTTGCAGCCGTCTTTTTTAACACATAGGACAGTTCTGGTAATGGATTTTCATTACTGAAAAACTGCTGATTAATTTTATTTGCATGAGCGATTTTATCAAGATTCATAATCAAATTATGCTGCTCATCTATATCATAAAAAAATTCAACACCATTATTGCGTCTCAAAATAATTTGATGATCTGCTTGATCATAGAACCATTGATCTTCTTGATAACGCTGGTTGGAGGCAAACATTATTTTTCCCATATACACAATACTACGATGCGCTGTGCCATCAGGCAGTAAAGTGATAATGAAATTCGCTCTGCCCTGCTGACAATCAACAAATGGATCATGACAATCTATTTCAACTTGGTAACGGCCAATATAAGGTTGTGCTTCATCGATCAATAAGGGTTTGACCTGTGCTTCTTGAGCTTTTGGCAAGGTTGCCTTACCCGCCAAATCCGTCAGTTTATTTTTGATTTCTGGATTGTGTTGTAAGGGATAGCCTGAATTTTCTACAGACTCGACTGCAGATGAGACGTCTGAGTTATGACAAGCACATAACATGAGACTGGTTAACAAACACACCCAAGGAGATATTTTCATAAAGGCATCATTAAAAAAACCATCGGATATCAACAGATTAAATCACTAACTTTTTCTTCAATTAAATTATATATCAATGGCTTATATTGTTACCAATTCGAATATGCGATAGGTCTGACAGAATATTTCAATAGGCTTATGAATATCACTGAAAATCATAATCAATTTTGTAACTTACACAATTTTACATTTTTTGAGCAGATTTACCTTTTAATATCCCATTAACATCTCCATTAATTATTCATAGCTTGATGATATTTTGTTGTTTCAAGCATCTATTTAAATTTCAGGTTTTAAGGAGACCTTAATGGCCAATGTTGGTTTATATCGCTCTAATCGCCACAACATGATTGCAGGGGTTATGGGTGGTATTGCTGAACGTTTTGGTTGGAATGCCAATTTACTGCGCATTATTTTTGTGATTGTTTCCCTTATGAGCGCCGCATTCCCCGGTATTCTCGTGTATTTAATATTGTGGTTGATCATGCCTAAACAAACGATTCGACATGATCCACTGTCTAATCATTCAGCACCGATAAGAACTGTAAATCAGGATTAATTTTTTAGTTTTCTTTTCCTGTTGTTCGCCTCTTTATGTTAAGTATTAGCTACTTCATCTCCCTCCAAGATGTCGTAGCTTTTTTGTCTTCAATCTTAATTCGTCTTTTAATTATTAATTCTTCTTGTAATAGTTAAGTTGTCTTTTAATGGTTCATTCGTCTTTTACTTGTTGAATTAATTGTTGATTTAATGCCGCGATCATATCTGCACGACTGATAATACCGACCATTTTCTGATGATCAACAACTGGAATATAATTAAAAGATCGCTCTACGAAGTACGGGATCAAATCCTCAATACGTTGCTCTGACTTAACCGTTACAACCTGTCGAACCATGATGTGTTCAACTTTATATTTCCATGTGCTTCTTAAGTCAGCGGATTGTTTAAACCACTCAACCACTTCATAAAGTGCCAGCGTTCCTACCAATTGATTTTCATCATTAATCACAGGTAGGCTCATCAGATTCATGTCTTTAAATTTATTGAGTGCAAGCTGAATATCGTCTTCCTGATTCAAACTCACCACGTGACTGCTCATAATGTCGCGGCACATATAGACAGAATTCTGTCTTAAATTTGCTTTGGCTTGTGCTTCTAAAATTATTTTTTGTAAATCATATTCACTGATATCTAACAGCTCAGTTTGCTGATCCAATACCTCTTGAATATCTTTGGGTTGGATACTGACTTTCTGAGTAGGCGTTGGATCTGTTGTACGCTGATTAATTTGTGCAACGTGTGGATATTGCCGATCACACAATCGATTAAATACGATGGCAACAACCAACAGTAAAATCGAATTGAGTAAGACTGGATAGAATAAAAAATAATATCCCAAGTCATGTACAGCACTTCCACCTAAAACGGCGGTAATGGCAACTGCACCACTGGGCGGATGCAGTGAGTCTGTGCTCATCATTATCACAATCGAGATCGCTACAGCAGTACTAAAAGCTAAACTCAGATTCGGAATAAGATGATAGCAAAGCACGCCAACGAGGGCTGCAATACTATTTCCAACCACAATATTCCATGGCTGTGATAAAGGACTTGCAGGCACAGCAAATAGCAAAATTGCTGAGGCTCCCATCGGCGCAATATACCATGGGTTAATCTCGCCTAAGACCCACCAACTGATACATGATGATATAAGCAAGCCAATAAACGCCCCCACACTACAAATAATTCGCTCGCTTAAAGGCAATAATTTAAAGTTTGGTTTTAGGACATTTAACCATTCAATTTTTGAGTGAAACACAACTTTCCTATTCATTACTTAAAAACTTTGGGGGATTATAAAACGATTTAATTTTTAAGATGTATTTATTATGCATTTGAAAGAAACAACTCAAATCAGCGTGATTTGAGTTGTTTGTATTGAAAATAAAAGACGAAAACCAATGATCAAAATGGACGATTAAAATATAGAAATCTATAACGATCCTTAACGGTCCTCAGTTTTATCAATCGACTTATTAAGATTTGACACCTACCCACGCCATTTTATGAGGAATTGCTTGCAATTGAATACGCTGTTTAATGCTACCTGTTTTCAGATCGACATGGATCACTGAATTATTTTGAGTATCATTTAAGAAAACCTCATCCAATTGGCCATGCATCACCAATTGCGTTTTGTTCAAGTTTTCAGGTTGAATACTTAAAACCGGAGTACGGAATGTGATATCCCAAGTTTGAGCATCAAAGATATTCAAAGTCCCCGTGCTGTCCAAAACCACGAAATACTTTCCTGTCGCACTATAGCTTTGCTTTAAGCGTTTGGTTTCAGGTTGATTTATCCACTTTATTTGATTAATTGATTTTTTGGCGGCATCAATTACAAATAAATCAGGTGAAGCCGAAGAAATCCCGACCAAATTCAACGCATTTGGATGGCCCACAAGCGTTCCTATACGAACGTCCAATGGTAATTTAAAATCTATAAATTTCTGACCTTGTTGTTCAACTAAAAGCACACCATCCTGGCAACCAAATCCTGTAAATTTTTGAATGGATGCGGCTCCGTGCAGTCCAGGACAAGGATTAACCAGTTTTTGCTCTTCATGATAATGATCGCCATGTAACAAATAGCTTTTCACCAAACTTGGGCTTGTTGCCCCTTCAGCCACATAACTACTCAGCACCAATTCACCTAGCGGCTCTGCAACACCATGATGTTTCATCGGAATTTTTTGGCTAGCCACAAATTTCTTGGCAATATCAGCATCAGTAAAGACATCAAACTTAGAGTTTTGTGTTTCACTACCATCATAGAAAATCGCAGCCTGACCATTAAACTGTCGATAATGCGTAGGTGCAGCACCAAAGAGTTGATGATTAAGTAAGCTTGGTGTTTGTTCTACCAGCGCTCCATTATTTAAGCTTAAGCCTGAATCATAAAAATTCACTTGCCCCTGCTGGCGTGCAAGCAATACGCCATAACGATAATTTGGACTACTATAGATTTCTGAAGGTAAATGTGTCAGTAATGTCGTCTGAATGGTTTGCTTCTGAGTTAAATCATACAAACTGAGTTCTGGTCGTGTGGCATCATCATTGATGATTAAAAGTCGCCCCTGATCATTCAATGGTTTCGGTTCTGGTGTAGGTTTGACAGGCTCAGGATTCTGTTGAGCCGCGTTATTTGAATTGGATGATCCACCGCATGCTGTGAGCAGCAAACTTATGCTTAGAATTCCCAAAATAGAATGTGTGGTTTTCATATAAAAGTCCAGTTGTGATTTTATGATTATATAAATGCAATATATGTAATGTTATAACATTACATATGATTTACGATTTTAATCTTTTTAGCAAGTGCTATTGAAAAAGTCTGATTAATTATTTGTTTTCAAACTCAGAAAATCTAAGAATTTTAAAAATACAATGAGAAAGAAAAATCTTCTCTATTGGATGAATCGTTTTTAGAATCTATAAAATTATAGCTCTCAGCAGCAAGATCGAAACAAACTAAAAATGATGTGATTTACATCTTTGAACTGTATAAAAATAGAAGATTAATGAAATATTAAAATAGGATAAATACGTAAAAAAATACTGACGGATCCACTGTTGAATGCCTTGAAGTCGAATCTAGTCAAATCTCATCACTTAATAAGAACGAAGCACTTTCTCTACAAGACATTCGGCAACCACTAAAAATACACGGCAACACAATAAAAGGCGACTGAATAACGAAGACAGCATTTCATGAGGTCAATCAGCATTTAAACATAAAACACAATGTCTGCTTGAGTCGTTGTTCTTACACGTTCAGAGCGATGGGATGATTTGATTTAAGATGATTTAGAATAAAGTATTGGTTTTATCGCTTTATCTCTCACGTTAAATTGTTTTAAGCTCAGATGAAAACCGTCGAGGAAAAATCAGCATGCAGACATCAGAATGGACCACATTGGGCATTTGTATTCTTGCTGCTCTGCTTCACGGTTTAAGCGGTTTTGGTTTCCCTATGATGAGTACAGCGGTGCTGTCAAATCAATATCCGCTCAGCGTCGCAGTCACGATTGTGATTATTCCCTGTCTGGCGCTCAATTTATTAATGCTGAATGCCGACCCTCAGCATCGTTTTTTGAGCAGTATTCAATATTATTTAAAAGCATATTGGCCTTTGATTTTAAGCAGTCTGTTGGGAAGCTTAATCGGCGTTCAACTCCTTCTTTGGCTTAACGAGGGTTATTTAAAACTGCTCCTGGGCGCTGTTATCATTTTTTATGTTTTTGACCAATTTAGAACACAGCCATTTCAAACGGGACAAGGTGTTTTGAGTATGCTATGTTTTGGATTGCTTGCAGGCATTATTGGTGGCGCAACCAATGCGATGGCACCTTTTTTAATGATGTATTTACTCAGTCGACAACTCTCTAAAGTCGATATTGTCATCATCAGTAACTTAAGTTTTGTTGCCAGTAAAATAATTCAGTTATTTTTGCTCTTTCCTGTTTTGATCAGCATCAGTATCGAGCAGAAATATTTGGTAATCTGGATTACCTTATTTGCTTTGGTTGGGGTATGGATCGGCAGCAAAATTCGTCACCACTTGTCGCAACGACATTTTAAAATTTTGGTCTTGATTGCCCTTTTCGGCTTAGGCATTCAAGCCCTATGGCAGAGCATTGGGTTGTTAGAACACTCGCATCTACTGTTTAAATAGTATATTTTTAATTCATCACAAATTCATAAATCTCAAAACAACGATTAAATAAACAGCTCACGGAGGGCGATGATCTATGACTGAAAATTTAGCCACACCTACCAATGTCATGCCGAAAGGCATACTCAAAGGTTGGGTCATCCTTATTATTGCCGCGATTATTTCCTATGGGCTCTACAATGTTCTGCCTTATGATCAGAATGCCAATAAAGGGTTGGCTTTACTGACTTTTATTGCCATCTTGTGGTTAACCGAAGCGATTCACATCACCATTACCGCACTTTTGGTGCCTGTGCTTGCAGTTTTGTTTGCCATGCCGATGGCGAAAGGCGATGAGTTGATTCCCGTCACCACGCAAGCGGCTTTAGCCACCTTTGCTGACCCCATTATTTTCTTATTTTTTGGTGGCTTTGCTTTAGCAACGGCGCTACATATTCAAAAGCTCGATAAAAAAATTGCGATGTGGATTATTTCCATGTCTGGTGGTCATCTGGGTATTTCAGTAGTGGCTATTTTTGTGGTGACCGCTGTTTTGTCAATGTGGATTTCCAATACAGCCACCGCAGCCATGATGCTGCCTCTTGCTCTTGGATTGCTTTCACATTTAGATGCTTCTCGTGACCGCAAAACCTTTGTGTTTATTTTGCTTGGTATTGCTTACTCTGCAAGTATTGGTGGTTTAGGGACATTGGTCGGTTCTCCACCGAACGCAATTGCAGCCAAAGCATTGGGCTATGATTTTGCCGACTGGATGAAGATTGGCTTACCGATGATGCTAATCATTCTACCTGCCATGCTACTCAGTTTGTATTTGGTCTTACGTCCTAAGCTGAATCAAAAAGTTCAATTCGTCACTGAAGATATTCCATGGACAGGCACTCGTATTGCCACCATGATTTTGTTTGTCTGTACTGCGATGGCTTGGATTTTAAGTAAAAAATTGACTGAAAATTTTGGGATCACTCAACCCGATACCTGGATTGCAATTTTAGCAGCCTGTTTAGTGGTGATGATGGGTACTGCAAAATGGAAACAGGTCGCAGAAAATACGGACTGGGGCGTATTGTTCTTGTTTGGTGGTGGTCTGACCCTCAGTGCCATTTTGAAAGACTCAGGTAGCTCTTTGGTACTGGGTCAAACCTTGGCGAATGCTTTTGGTGATGCTTCACCTCTGGTCATCATCTTTGTGGTGGCAACGTTCATTATTTTCTTGACTGAATTTACCAGTAATACAGCCTCTGCTGCACTTTTGGTTCCTGTCTTTGCTGCAATCGCAGACCAAATGGGTATGCCAAAAGAAATCTTGGTGATCGTGATCGGGATCGGTGCTTCATGTGCCTTTATGTTACCTGTCGCAACACCTCCAAATGCAATTGTGTTTGGTACAGGACATATTCAGCAGTCTGAAATGATGAAAGTTGGTTTCCTACTCAATATCATGTGTATTTTTATCGTTTCACTGTTCATCTATTGGTTCTACCTTTAGAACTCAATATAAAAAAGCACGCGCAAGCGTGCTTTTTTATTGTTTAATCAATAGATCTCTTTCATAAGTCAAAAAATGATCATTGAATGACAATAATTGATACGTAATTATCCCTTCTCCCTTTGGGAGAAGGTTAGGATGAGGGAATACGAATAATGAGTGTGTTGAGTGAATAATGACTTTTGAAAGAAGTCTAATATCAAACCTGCCATTTGATTCAGTTATTTATTGGTAATGTATGACTCATTAAAAATGAAAAATGAAAAAAATTACGGTTCTAGCGCTTATTCATCCTCAATATTCTGTTAAACAGAAAAGAGACTTAATTTCCTGTTTATGTTTTCTCTAATCATGTCGCTGTATATTCAGTAATCAATGGTGTGATATTTAATAGCGCTACTTCGCCATAATATGTCGCAAAGGCAACATCTCCAGCATCAATCCCTGTCGCAATCCGTACTAATTTATCTACAGAAGCTAAACGCGTTGGATCGAACAAGACCCATCCCCCATCTAAATATACTTCAAAAATGGCATGAAAATCGGGAAGAAATTTCTTAATTGAAACATAGCCCACCACCATACGCGCAGGAATACCCAACGCGCGACATAAAGCGATCCCTAAATGCGCAAAATCACGACATACGCCAGCGCGCTCAACCAAAACATCAGTTGATGTTGTTTGCGCATTAGAACTGCCTGAAACATAAAAAATATTATTGTAGATCCACTGCTCAATAGCCTGAACCCGAGTATAACCAGGCGTCATCCATCCAAAAGAGCGATTCGCCATCTCTGCAATACGTTCAGCATCGCAATAACGACTACTCAGCAAATAAGGCAACACCTCATGCGGCAAATCGGCAATTGAGACTTCTTGTAAGGATTCCAGACGAGCCACAGATGCAGCAGGAGCTAATTCGACTGTTGCATGATAAGTCAATTGAAATGAATCACTGACGGGCGCATGCAAACGTAGATGACGATTTTGATGTGCAGCATCTTGATAGGAATGCCATTTGACGACAGTGTTAAAATCAAGTTGTTCAGTGACAATCACCTGTTGAGGGTGATATGCAACCTGAATCATGAAAATAAAATCTGTGGGCTGGATGATTTGGTAATGTAAGTTGCACTCAATTTTATAGGTATTCATATTCTTCTCGCCACACAGTTTGAGTGCTATTGCTTGAAGATTAAACTAATTCTCAATCGTGATTGTAATTTAATATTTTTATAATCTCGAAATTTTATAACCGAGATATTTGTACTTTTTAAAGCTATTTGTCTCTTGGTTTTTAAGATCTGTATCGCTTGCGCATCCCCCGTTTCATTTACAATTGAGATGAGAACAACGGCGTCTACGATTTCAGAATAAGGTTCATTTTTTTCAATTCTTCTGAATGTATTAACCCTTTGCCACTGTCATGCAAAATCCTTATACTTAGAGCCAATTTTTATCTCATTTTAAGTGGATGACCATGAGTCGCGCCATATCGCATATTGATACATTTCAAGGCTTAATTCTTGCCTTACAAAATTACTGGGCTGAACAAGGTTGTGTGATTTTACAACCTTACGATATGGAAATGGGCGCAGGAACCTTCCACACCGCGACTTTCCTTCGTGCGCTTGGACCAGAAACTTGGAACGCAGCTTATGTTCAACCTTCACGTCGTCCGAAAGACGGTCGTTATGGTGAGAACCCGAACCGCCTACAACACTACTATCAATTTCAAGTGGTACTTAAGCCAAACCCTGCAAATATCCAACAATTGTATTTAGATTCTTTAAAAGCGATTGGGATTGATACTTTAGTTCATGACATTCGTTTTGTAGAAGACAACTGGGAATCTCCAACACTCGGTGCTTGGGGCTTAGGTTGGGAAGTTTGGCTAAACGGTATGGAAGTAACTCAGTTCACTTACTTCCAACAAGTCGGCGGCATCGAATGCTACCCTGTGACTGGCGAAATCACTTACGGTCTTGAGCGTTTAGCCATGTACCTACAAGGCGTAGACTCAGTTTACGACTTGGTATGGACCAAAGGTCAATTTGGCACAGTAACTTATGGTGATGTGTTCCATCAAAATGAAGTGGAACAATCCACCTATAACTTCGAATATGCCAACGTTGAAAAAATGTTTGAACTATTTGATTTCTATGAAGCAGAAGCAACACGTTTAATTGAAGCTGAATTACCACTTCCTGCGTATGAGCAAGTCATTAAAGCATCTCATTGCTTTAACTTGTTAGATGCACGTGGTGCGATTTCGGTGACTGAACGTCAGCGTTATATTTTACGTGTACGTACTTTGGCGCGTTCAATTGCACAAAGCTATGTGGCTGCACGTGCGAAGCTGGGCTTCCCTATGGCAGAGCCTGAACTACGTGATGAAGTTTTAGCGCAGTTAAAAGCACAAGTTGAAGCGGACGCAAAAGAAGCATCTCAGGAGAGCAAATAATGTCTAAACATTCAGTATTGTTCGAATTGGGCTGTGAAGAATTACCGCCAAAAAGCCTTAAAAAATTACGTGATGCATTACAAGCAGAAACGGTGAAAGGCTTAAAAGATGCAGGCTTAGCGTTTGATTCTATCGAAGCCTATGCAGCTCCGCGTCGTCTTGCACTAAAAATCACCAATATTGATGCGGCACAACCTGATACTCAAAAACGTTTTGACGGCCCTGCAAAACAAGCTGCGTATGATGCCGAAGGTAACCCTTCCAAAGCTTTGGAAGGCTTTATGCGTGGTCAAGGCATTACTGCAGATCAGGTCAGCACTTTCCAAGCGGGTAAAGTTGAAAAAGTGTGCTACTTGAAAGACGTTAAAGGTCAAAGCCTTGATGTTTTATTGCCACAAATTTTACAAACTGCTTTGGATAATCTACCGATTGCAAAACGTATGCGTTCAGCGGCAAGCCGTACTGAATTCGTACGTCCTGTAAAATGGGTTGTGTTGTTAAAGGACAATGCGGTGCTTGAAGCAACGATTCAAGATACAGCGTCTGGCAATATCAGCTACGGTCACCGTTTCCATGCACCTGAAGCAATCGTTTTAGGTCACGCGCATGAATATCTGACGAAGTTAAAAGCGGCTTATGTCGTGGCAAACTTTGAAGAACGCCAAGCGATGATTGATCAACAAGTCAAAGCTTTGGCAGATGAAGTCAATGCGATTGCGATTGTGCCAAGCGATCTTCGTGATGAAGTGACCGCATTGGTCGAATGGCCTGTTGCGCTTCGTGCTAGCTTTGAAGAACGTTTCCTTGCTGTACCGCAAGAAGCGTTAATTACGACGATGCAGGACAATCAAAAGTATTTCTGCTTAGTGAATAGCGACAATAAACTTCAGCCTTACTTCATTACCGTTTCAAATATTGAGTCTAAAGATCCTGCTCAAATTATTGAAGGCAATGAGAAAGTGGTTCGTCCACGTTTGTCTGATGCGGAATTCTTCTTCTTACAAGATCAAAAGCAACCGCTTGCATCGCGTAAAGAAAAATTAGCCAATATGGTTTTCCAAGCACAATTGGGTACACTTTGGAATAAATCTGAACGTATTGCGAAACTGGCTGTGGCGTTATCGAACATTACAGGTGCAAACCCTGCTGATGCTGAAAAAGCGGCGCTACTTGCAAAATGTGATTTAACCTCTGAACTTGTGGGTGAATTCCCTGAGCTTCAAGGGATCGCTGGAACGTATTACGCACGTCTTGAAGGCGAAAATAACGAAGTTGCAGAAGCATTGGGTGAGCAATATCTACCTAAATTTGCTGGTGATGTTTTACCTAAAACTAAAACGGGTACAACGATCGCACTTGCAGACCGTTTAGATACGCTCACAGGTATTTTTGGTATTGGTCAAGCACCGACAGGTTCGAAAGATCCGTTTGCGCTACGTCGTTCTGCGATTGGTATCTTACGTTTAGTGACTGAAAATGAATTAGACGTGTCTATTGAAGAACTGATCAAACTTGCTTTAGCCGCTTATAGCGATGTTGTAAAAGATCACGACAAAACTTTAGCTGATGCTGTGAACTTCCTTGAAGGTCGCTACCGTGCGAAGTATGAAGATCAAGGCGTTGCGGTTGATGTGATTCAAGCCGTTCAAGCCTTGTCACCAAAATCACCTCTTGATTTTGATAAGCGTGTGAATGCAGTCAATCACTTCCGTGCCTTGCCTGAAGCTGCTGCTCTTGCTGCTGCAAATAAACGTGTTGCGAATATTTTGGCGAAAGAAGCTGCGCCTACAGGTGCTGTGGTTGAAGCAAACTTGGTTGAAGATGTTGAAAAAGCATTATTCGCTGAACTTGCGAGAATCACGCCAATCGTTGCGCCATTATTTGCTGCTAAAGATTACACCGCTGCATTGTCTATGCTTGCAGCACTTCGTGCACCTGTCGATGCATTCTTTGAAGGTGTGATGGTTATGGCGGATGATGCTGAGTTAAAAGCCAATCGTTTACGTATGCTTGCACAGCTTCGTGACTTGTTCACGAAAGTTGCGGATATTTCGGTGTTGCAGCATTAAGTTATAAGTTTGAAAAAAACCCGCTTTAAAGCGGGTTTTCTATTTTAAATAACTCAGTATAGTGATACGTAATAATATCAATTTAATTTTTTAATTATGAAAATAATCTATTTATGTATACCACTCTTAATCATGGCTGGATGCGGAACACAACCCATTCATTCACATCAGGAATCAAATAACGCTTCTAAGAGCAATCCTCAGCCTCATTCGGTGATAAAAAAAACCAACTTTATAATGAGTGACGATATTCAATCTAAAAATATTGATGGAGAATTAGTTCTTACTAAGCACGAAAATCACTGCCAGCTCGATAAAGTGTTTTTATATCCAGATCAATTAAATGTTATTTATCGCTACACTTTTAAGAATAATAAGCTCATTTCAGCCTCAACAATCATGCCTGATGAGCGTGACAACCTAAAGATGACAAGCACTTGGAATGATCCTGAATATTCTCAAACCATTGAAAGCTTTATTGCTACTAAACAATTTTTTTCAGATGCTGAACTTAAACAATGTAATTTTACATAAATCTAAAATATCGATCTATCGGTTCAATTAGATAATCCGTATTGCGGATATTTCAATATTGCAGACTTAAGCTAAATCATTGAAATAAAAATAAAAATAAAATCCTGCTTAAATAATTGAATGATTTTTATTAAAATTTATTATGCAAAATTTAGAAATATATCTTATTAATTTATTCATGATTGGAGAGATTTTTTCGGATTCTCCACATGGTGGTTTTATCAAAGATACTACTAAAATTGAATGTGATAATTTTATTTTTGAATTCAAACAACATGATATAAATCTGAAACAAAAAAAATTTATTAATGAAACCAGAATTACTACAACCGTGACGGTTCATAATATTAAAGATAGTCAACTCAAGGCTATTTTAAGTATTGTTGATGATCTATGTTGGTTACTTTCATTTGCTCTACAATCACCTATTCATCGTCAAAGTTACAAAATCAACTCTAGGGCTAAAAACTCAATTAACTGTTCAGAGTATACGATCAATCCTCCTAATTATATTATTGAAAATAGAGGTCAATACATTCGACAATTTATAGAACAAGTTTATCCAACATTTAAAAAACTAAAATCATCTAGAGAGTTAACCGTTGTATTTGGATACCTTCTAGAAATCAATCAGCCTAAACTAGCAGTTGAAACAAAACTTATTATTTCTTATGTGCTCATAGAACAGCTAAAAAGAACATATGCTGAAATGCTTGGATATATCAATAATGGCAACCGATTTGAACATCCAGAATATCCTGATCTAGAGGCTCGTCCTGAAGATATAGAAAATTACAAACCTTTTCAGTCTAGAAATAATTTTATTTATCGACATAAGCAATTTGGGAAGTGTGGTTCAAACGAAATGATTAAACGAGTATTTGAGCATGTCAATATTTCGCGAGAAGAAACTAAAAATATTATAGAGAAAAGAAATCAAATGATTCATGAAGGCCTTCTTTTACCCTTTGGAGATAAAAACTATATGGTTCAAGCCATTAAAGATTTTCACAGCGTTAATAATTTATTACGAGAATATTTACTAAATATTCTAAATTATAAAGGTGAGTATTATTTAAGTAGTGATCGCTTATCTAGCTCAGTATGTATTTTATAAATGATTTCAATCACAATCAAAATATCGATTATTTTTAACAAAAGTAATTAACAATCTACAATTAAAAAATCCATATCTTCTCAATAGATTGTATAAAATCAATTTATTAAATTAATTTTCAGAGAATATGTAATGCATTTTAAAATACTTTTAACAACTTTTTTAATAGCTCTCACTCTCACCGCTTGCTCGACTACTCCAACCAATCCAACCGCCCCTGTTGTTCTAGAACAACACAAAAACATCTCGGCTCAACCAGAAACCAAACATAATATTGCCCGACTCATCAAACAATCAGACAACTGCGTCATTGAGTTCACAGGCAACTTTGAAACGGGTAAGGCCACAGAACACTGGATCTTTAAAGGCGATCAACTCATCTCAGCCTTTTCCAACGTTGATGCGGACGTTGAAAATAAACAAACCGTATTTGACCCACAAGATGCTGAAAAACTAGCTAACTTCAATATGCTCAAGAAAAACTTTAAGTCATCCAATTTGGAAAAATGTATTTAAGACTTAGAAATGCACTGCTTTTTAATCTTTAAAGGATTCAAGATAATCCAAAAGCAGTGCTGACAGATATTTATTGAACATTGAGGCCGTCGATTGATAGACCCATCTATATAAACTGAAGAGAATAAGCTCTCCCTCTAACACTACGCAAATCTTAAAAACCTTACATTTGAACTCTTAAAAAGATCCTATTCATGCTTAAGATCGCTCTAAGTTTTTATATACAATACGATTCTAATTTTTGTAACGAAATATTAATAAATTTTAAGTAAATGATTTTTATGATTTATATACAAAGCCATGTAATGTTATTACAGCGTATTTACTTGATATAGTTCACATATTCTAAAGGGGCAAATGTGTGAAACGTTCTCGCATTTTCATTACAGTCTTATTCAGCTTGTTTATGTTCCAAAGTATGTGGAATGTAGCTGCGGCTTTCTGTACCCATGAAAATAGCCAGACCACTCAAAAAACCTTTCATTTTGGTCATCATATTTCGTCTCATGTCCATTTTAATGAATCGACGTCTGAAACTAAAAGTGCGCATGCAATTTCAATTGAACAAAACCAAAATGATGATCATAGCGATCATTTACCCTCTTTTGCTCATCTGTTGCTTTTAGAAGATCGAAGTGCTGTAAAGCCCCATCATTCTGTTTTTTCGAATAACAAACCTAATTTTGATTGGCACAATTTTTACCAATCCCCACATCTCGCTTTTCTGAATCCCCCACCGAACTTCACCCCGCTATAGGTGGGGTAGCCTAAAATTTTCTCACCACTAATTTTTTCAATTTAGTGGAATAAGATCATGTCAAAAATAATCATGCTTGCTCAGGCGCAAGTGAACCGTAAATCGAGTTTTCAACTTAAACACTCATATTTAAGTGCGGCGATGCTCTCCCTTTTTTTGGGTATATCCCAGATGAGTTGGGCTGAAACCAACACCAGTAAAGCAACGAGTTTAAATGCCATTATTGGTCAAGTTGAAGACTTTCAAAACCGTCAAAATGTTTGGCAAACGCAAGAGCAGATTGCCAATCTGAATGTCAAAAATGCTGGCTTATGGGACAACCCAAGTCTTTCTATCGAACAAACGGGTTTTGATTCAAAGAAAGATCAAGAATTAGCGATGACGATTTCGCAACGTTTAGATATTTTTGGAGAACGTAAAGCCCAAAAAAGTGTAGCGAAAATATCGCAACAACAGGTGTCTTTAAAACAACAAATCTATGCAACCAAATTAAAACTGGTGGTCAAGCACGCATGGTCGCAAGTGGCCATTTTGACCTTGGAAAAAGCCCTACTTCAAGAACAATTACAGCTGAGTCAAGAAAGTCTAAATGCTGCTCAAAATCGATATTTAGCAGGCAGTATTGCGCAAGTGGATGTCGATCGCGTTCGAATGCTGCATCTTGAAAATCAACGATTAGCAACGCAAAGCCAACTCCAACTGAACTTGGCGCAACAACAACTCAGTCACCTGTGGGGTGAGTCTAATCGCCCGATTAATATTGAATTGAGTGCTCAAAATTTATGGCCTAAAAATGTTCAAAATCAGATTACTGAAAACCTATCCCAAAATGTTTTCCAGCAGTCTTTGCAAATGGATGTCCAAATCAACCAAGCGAATCTTGACTACTTAAAGGCGAAAGCTCGTCCGAATCCAACCCTGAGTTTAGGCCTCAATCGAATCAAATCGCCTGAAGCAAAAACTGACAATCAGACAATGTTGGGGATTGAAATTCCGTTAAATATTTTTAATCGCAATCAATACAGAATTCAAATTGCGCAAGCGCAGCAAAATGCGTTATCCAGCCAGCAACAGCTTTATGCACAACAAAATCAGCTGTCTATTCAAAGTTTAGTGGACGAAATTTTAGGACTGGAACAACAATTCCAACAACTGGAACAAAGTCAGATTCCGCTTGCCGCGCAAGTACAGCAACGCATGTTGGCAGGTTTTCGCGCCGGTAAATTCAATATCTCAGATGTACAACAAGCCACTCAGCAAATTCAAGACATTCGCATGCGCAAAATCCAATTGCTTAAAGATGGTTGGCAACGCGCCATTGATGTCGAAAGTTTAAGTATCGGTATCGACAGTAGTGAAATCACAGCGAAGGATGCCATTTTTACAATCAATCAAAGTACTTGGGCTGAATTACAAGCATTGCCTGTGATTGGTGGAGGAAACTAACATGAAAAATAATAATCACATCCCGAACGGTAAAACGTCACAAAAAGTGTTGATTTTTTTAGCACTGATCATCACCACTATATTGGCTTTTTTTCTGTTCTTTTCAGGCAAATCTAAAAATGCTGCACCAAATGGACACGGAGATGAAACTGAAAATGCAGAAAAAAGTAAAATAACGTCAGAGGCTCAAGCTGAAGGTAATGAAACAGCTGAAAGTCATGAAGACACTGAAGAAGACGGCATTCTACATTTAACTGCACAACAAATAGCTGAACAAGGAATTCAATTGGCAGCAACAGAACTTGGACAAGTGTCTCAAGTTGTTTCTTATCCAGCGAAATTAATGGCAAATACTGACCGCCAAGCGCACGTCTCCCCAAACTTTAGTGGTCGTGTTGAAGCAGTCCAAGTCGAATTAGGCCAAGCGGTAAAAAAAGGACAAGTCTTAGCCAGCCTATTTGTTCCAGAACTGGTTGATCAACAATCTAACCTACAAATTGCACAATCCAGTTTAAATTTGGCGCAACAAGACTATGCGCGTGAACAAAAACTTTGGTCACAAGGCGTTTCCGCAAAGCAAGATTTTCAGCGTGCTTCCAACGCTGTCGAACAAGCAAGAATTCAGGTTCAAACGGCGCGTTCACGTTTGTCTGCTTATGGCGCAAGTCCAAACTCACGTGGTCGCTACAACTTAATTGCGCCTATTTCAGGTGTGATTAGTCAAAAAGACATTGTGGTAGGAGAAAATGTGCAAACTGCGACGCAGCTTTTTATCATTAACCAACTGGATCAACTGTGGTTAGAATTTATTTTACCCAGCGAAGAATTTGACCCAACGCTATTAAATCAAGAAGTGAAATTTAAGTCGCTGCAAACCAATAAAACCTATAAAGCCAAAATCCAAACGCTCAACACAGAGGCCGATCAACAAACTGGACGTTTGCAAGTGCGCGCCAAAGTGATTTCAGATACAACCGAGCTGCGCCCAAATTTAATGGTCAATGTAGAGCTGAATAAAACAAAGCCAGGTCTAAGTTTAAGAGTTTTAAAAACCGCGATTCAACAAATTGAGCAGAAAAATGTCATTTTTGTTGCCACGCAAACAGGTAAGCAATTTGAATTCAAAGCACAAAATGTAGAGTTGGGAGAAGTTTCAGCAGACGGCCAATGGATTGCGCTTAAAAGTGGCCTGAAGCAAGGTCAAACTTACGTGGCTCAAGGCAGCTTCTTACTTAAATCTGAAATGGAAAAAGGAGAAGCGAGTCATGGACATTAATCAGTCTAAAACTCCAACCCCAGAAAACCATGACCATTTGCCAGCACCAGAAGGGTTATTTGATCGAATTATTCAGTTTTCTATTCGCAATGCCATTTGGGTCATGCTCTTTGCCTGTGCTTGGATTGCAGTAGGAGTATGGAGTTATCAAAAACTTCCGATCGATGCTGTGCCTGACATCACCAATGTTCAAGTTCAAATCAATACCCCTGCCAATGGTTTTACCGCATTAGAAGTAGAGCAACGAATTACCTACCCGATTGAAACCTCAATGGCGGGTTTACCCAAGCTAGAACAGACGCGTTCGATTTCACGCTATGGCTTATCCCAAGTCACCATTATTTTTAAAGATGGGACGGATATTTATTGGGCTCGACAGTTGATTAATCAACGCTTGCAAGAAGCCAAAGAAGCATTACCTGATGATATTTCACCGACCATGTCTCCAGTTTCCACAGGCTTGGGAGAGATTTATCAATGGGTGGTTAAAGCTGACCCGAATGCCAAAAAGCCGGATGGAACTGCCTATAGCGCAATGGATTTACGTGAAATTCAAGATTGGATTATACGTCCGCAACTTCAACGTGTTGCAGGTGTAGCAGAAATCAACAGTATTGGTGGATTTAACAAAACCTATGTGGTTGCACCCGACTTAAACCGTTTGCAACAGTTACAAATTCCACTCACCGATTTACAAACAGCTTTGACTGAAAATAACGAAAATCGGGGTGCAGGATTTATTGAAAACAATGGTGAACAACTGACAGTACGCGTGCCCGGCACTTTGAATAGTCTTGAAGATATTCGCAACATGGCTATTTCCAATAAAAATGGTTTCCCGATTCGAGTCTCTGATGTCGCAACCGTTTCTATTGGTCATGATTTAAGAACAGGTGGAGCGACATTAAACGGCGAAGAAACCGTACTCGGTATCGCCATGATGATGATGGGTGAAAACAGCCGAACAGTTGCGAAAGCAATTGATGAAAAGATAAAGAGTATTCAACCGACTTTACCCAAAGGCATTATGGTCGAAACAGTGTATGACCGTACCGATTTGGTTGAACGTGCGATCACAACGGTACAGAAAAATTTGGTTGAAGGCGCAATTTTAGTCATTATTATTCTGTTCTTATTCTTAGGTAATTTTCGTGCAGCCCTGATCACAGCCTGTGTCATTCCGCTGTCGATGCTCTTTACCTTAACAGGAATGGCTGAACAAAAAATCAGTGCGAATTTAATGAGTTTAGGTGCACTCGATTTTGGGATCATTGTCGATGGTGCGGTGGTCATTGTTGAAAACTGTATTCGTCGAATCGCTGAAGCTCAGCATTTAAAAGGTCGAATATTAACCCGTGCTGAACGCTTCAAAGAGGTTTTTCTCGCTGCTCAACAAGCACGACGCCCATTAATTTTCGGTCAACTCATTATTCTCGTGGTGTATCTGCCTATATTTGCATTATCAGGCGTAGAGGCGAAGTTGTTTCATCCTATGGCAATGACCGTGGTACTCGCGCTAATCGCTGCCATTATTTTATCCATCACTTTCGTTCCTGCTGCTGTTGCACTCTTTGTAACTGGAGAAGTAAAAGAAAAAGAAAGCCGTTGGATGTTATGGCTGAAGCGAAAATACGAAATGCTTTTAAACTGGGTCTATAACTTTAAAGCTTTTGTACTGACCTTAGCCGTATGTATTCTAGTACTCACCGGTATTTTATCCTTACAAATCGGGAGCGAGTTTTCACCTCAATTAAGTGAAGGTGATTTTGCTGTTCAGCAAATGCGTTCCCCTAGCACAGGTTTGGAACAGTCACTTAGAATGCAAGAAAATACGGAAAAGTTACTCCTCAAAGAGTTCCCAGAAATTAAAGCCATCTTTGCACGTACAGGAACAGCCGAAGTGGCAACTGATGTCATGCCACCCAACATTTCAGATGGTGTCATCTTATTGAATCCCCGTGAGAAATGGAAAAACCCCAAAGAAAGCATTGATGCTTTGCGTACTCGTATGCAAGAATTTCTAGCGACTTTTCCGGGCAATAATAGTGAGTTTTCTCAACCGATCGAATTACGTTTTAATGAATTAATTTCAGGTATTCGTAGCGATGTTGGTGTGAAAATTTTCGGGGATGATATGGATATTTTGAATCAGGAAGCACAGCGACTGTCTCAAAAAATTTCGGCTATTCCTGGGGCAAGTGCAGTCAAAATTGAACAAACCAGTGGTTTGCCCTTGCTTAATATTGAAATCGATAAAGCACTTGCAGCGCAATACGGTCTCTCTGTGAAGAGTATTCAAGACTTAGTAGCCAGTGGTGTGGGTGGTCAAAGTGTTGGGCAAATTTTACAAGGCGATCGCCGCTTTGATTTTGTGATTCGCTTAGATGAATCGCAACGTACACCTGAACAATTGGCTGTACTCCCCATTCAGCTTCCGAACGGCGGTTTAATCCAGCTTAAAGATGTTGCTCGGGTTGAAAACATTTTGGGTATTAACCAAGTGAGCCGTGAAAATGGCAAAAGACGTATCGTAATTACGGCAAATGTTGAAGGACGTGACTTAGGGTCATTTGTCAGTGAACTGCAACTCAAACTTGGTAAAGAACCTTTAGCTGCTGGTTATTGGTTAGAGTATGGTGGTCAGTTTGAAAACTTGGCTTCAGCTAAAGCAAGGATGCAGGTGGTTATCCCTTTGGCACTGATCATGATTTTTGTCTTGCTCATGGCCGTGTTCCACAATATCAAAGAAAGCCTTTTGGTCTTTAGTGGTGTACCTTTTGCGTTATCGGGTGGATTGGTCATGTTGTGGCTGCGTGATATTCCATTGTCGATGTCCGCTGGTGTCGGTTTTATCGCGCTGTCGGGAGTCGCTGTGTTAAATGGCTTAGTCATGTTGACCTTTATTAAAGAATTACGCAGCAGCATGCCTTTGGCACAAGCAACATGGACAGGTGCAATTCTTCGACTCAGACCTGTACTCATGACCGCTTGTGTAGCTTCATTAGGTTTCGTACCGATGGCATTATCGACAGGAACAGGTGCTGAAGTACAACGACCTCTAGCCAGCGTAGTGATTGGTGGGATTATCTCCTCGACGCTATTAACGCTGATTTTACTTCCAGTCTTATATCGTTGGATGAATCACCGTAATGAACATCAGGCAACTCCTCACTCAGATCCAACTCATCCTGTGGAAGATGGTTCAAGTTTAGAGTCTAAATAGACTTTAAACATCTTTTTTTAATATTCATGAGACTACCCTCAAACCTTGAAAGGTTTGAGGATTTTATTTTTTGGTCGTTCGCTATCATTTAAGTCACTCTCTATCCTTTAAGTAGCTCTCTATCATTTTAAAAGTTTACCTATACATCTGATTCAGACAATCCATAAAAAAAACTATTTAAATCATCTATGTAAAATAAAAGATCATTCATCGATCATTAAGTGGCATCAATTACATAGATTGTTTCTGTGTGCAGGACTGCTGTATGATTTTTTAAGCTTTTGTGCGTGTCTATGTCCAAGACGTATTATGATCATTCAAATCAGTAGCTCAATTGTGCGGACTTTCCTGTGCTGAATTTGTGCTTATACGCTCATCGTTGAATCCATCTTCATTGATGTACAACATTGCTAAGAAGACAGTAACTCAAGCTAAACCATTCGATGTAGGGTAAGAAGGATTGAGTTTCGTGGTTTAAGTCTTAATCATTCATTTGGTGATTGTTCGTGATGAGCTCGAAAATGTTGAATCTATGATTTTATAATTTTCGGCTTTAAGATTTTTTATTTTTGAAAGCTGAATGAAATAACTGACAGATCACTTATATTAAAGCGTTGATCTTAAAGTCGAATAATCTCGTCCAACAACGTTGAGTCACGAAAAAATTGAGTAAGATCTAAATTAAGTAACATCAAAGTTGAGTAACATCAAAACAGTTATTAGGAATATATTGACAATGAAAATAATGAAATCTGCTTTACTCCTCAGCACCAGTTTGATTTTAGTGCCAATATCATTCGCGCAAGCTGATTCAAACACTCAAAATAATGCGCAGCAGACTACCTATGGTGATAATCCCAATTTACTGCGTGTTCTGGCTGGTAAAACTCAAACAGCAGTGCAAAATACAGCGGATAAAGTCGGTGAAGCAACTGAAAAAGGCATTGCGAAGATCAAACCTAGCGTCAGCCAAACATGGAATAACACCAAAGAGTACACCACAGAACAAGCCGTGATTGCACGTGACAACACGCGTCAAGGTATCGACACCACAGTAAAAAAAGTCAAACAAACCAAAGAAAATATAGTTGGTCAAGGGGGTGTTCCCATTGAACGTGGTTCACTGAGTCAAACGACATCTTCTCAATCTTCACCCCAAGCGATGATGCCCCCACGCATTCAAAATGCACCGCCACAATCTGAAAACACACCTGCAGTCATGCCACAAAGTACCGCTATGGGCAATGACTCAAACTTAGATTTAAAGTTAAACAATGAAGGTGAACCTGAAATTCAGCGTCAATCTATTCCTATCCAGAACATGAGCACTCAAGAGAGTAATACGAGTCAACCACAGCCAAAGACTACTACTGATATTCCACGCTAAACATACAGTGATTTAACTGATGAAGTGATTTAGATGATTGGAAGATGAACCAGCTACCGCTTCAATTGAGAAGCGGTTGTTTAACTTAGAATGTTTCAAAAATCATATTTGGAACTTGAAAATGCCTTGGCTATAACTTGAAATATCTTACTTGTCACTTAAATAGTCCTTGCTGAAATTACTCAATAATTAATTGACTTGTCGAATGGGCTGTCCGCTTTGGAAACCCTGTGTATTTTCAACCAATTGCTGAACAATTCTCTGTCGAGCATCTACACTGCCCCAAGCGCTATGCGGCGTAATAATTAAGTTTGGAATATCATCTTCCAATAAAACATTGCCATTTTTAGGAGGTTCTACGGTTAATACGTCTGTCGCTGCGCCTGCAATTTTTCCTTGACGCAATGCATCAGCAAGCGCCTGTTCATTGACAATACCGCCACGTGCACAATTGATCAGAAAAGCTGTAGGCTTCATCAAATCAAACGCATCAGCATCAATCAAGTCTCGGGTGTCATCGGTTAATGGACAATGTAAGCTTAAATAATCCACTTGACTGAATAATGCTCTTACTGGCACTCGCCCATCTACATGAGGTCGATTCGGTATAGCACCGACGATCACATTCATATCAAAAGCCTTGGCCAATTTGGCCACATTTTGCCCCAGCTCACCATAACCAATAATGCCCAAGGTTTTACCCGCAAGCTCTACAATCGGAAAATCAAGCAAACAAAATTGCGAAGCCTTATTCCATTGTCCTTGCTGTACTGCATGGTTGTACTGAATCAATGAGGTGGATAAAGCCAGCATTAACATTAAAGTATGCTGTGCTACTGCAGAAGTGCCATAGGCCTGACAATTACACACCACAATGCCTTGAGCTTTGGCCTGTACCAAGTCAATATTGTTGGTGCCTGTCGCAGAAATCAAAATGAGTTTTAAGTTTTTACATTGTCTGATGGTCTCCGCATCCAACACGACTTTATTGCTAATCACCACGTCAGCATCTTGAATACGTTCCACAATCTGATCAGACCGCGTGACTGGATAAAGTGTTAAATGATCAAAAACAGCTATAAGCGGCTCTAAATCTAAATCGTTTAAATCCAAAGAGCTTTGATCTAAAAATACAGCTTTCATCTGTTGATTCATCCTTTATCTTGTGAGCTTTTGAGCCTAATTTTTCTAATACACTTACTTTTTTAAAGCGAAAGATCCACTTCATCCATGATTGATAATGAGGTTTTTTGATCTGATTTAAATCATCACTCTCAAATCATCTTATCTTAACATCACTTCATAAGCCTTTAAAAATCAATCAGTTTTGAAATATAAATTAGTATTTAAGTAATTTTAAAAATTCAATGAGGAAATTCATCTACATTTTTATCGTTATACTCAAGAAATCAAAACAACCAAGAAGAAGAAAATTGAACATGGTTTATTCCATTTTTAAAATTATGAAACTTTGCATTCTAGCCACTCTTATTAGTTTCAGTGACCTCATTTATGCTGCAGAAAAAACCTTACAATCCATAGAAAACTTAGATGACGATGAACTGCGTACTGATGAAGGAAATGAGTTTAAATTAATTCAACTCAACACGGGTTGTAAAATAGAAGCGAGATTTTATATATCTTATCAAAATACACTCAGTTCATACATCTTCCAGAATAATGCCATGAAATTAATAACTTGAAATCTGCAACTGAAAGAGTATTTCGCTATCAGTATGAAAAAGACCATGAAGGCTCTTTAATGCATGTAACTCATGTTTATCAACATTCTTCAGCACATTTAAATATTCAAGATACCCAAGTAAAAAAGGACTTTATAAGATATAAAGCCCTTTTCCCTACGCATTATTTAACACTGTGCAACAGCAATTAGTTCACCACAAACTTCTGTAATTCACCCACACTATCAGCTTCAAATAGACAGTTGCCTAACTCATCGCAATGTATATATTGGTTTTTATAAGCAATGCTAAAGAAATCTGTCCCTTTCTTAATCACCAAAGGGCTCATATCAGAACTTAAAGCTTCATCATGTTTAATCAGCTTGGTCACACGGCGATCATTCATGCAGATGAGATAAGTTTGTTTTTTAATCTCAATTTCAGCTAAGCCACTATTTTCTACATGCAATGGAATAATGTATTTTCCATTCACATCAATCACATGCTGATCATAACTTTCCAGCTTTTGAGTGATCACATTAAAAACCAACACTTTTCCAAAACTATCATGCAGCTGTGTTTTGTTTTCAAAAGGCAAGTGAATGGAAATACCCAATTTTTGCAGATCTTGCTCATCAACACGCTTATTGGTCAATAAAATGCGCGTAATCGTTTGCTTTAAACTCGCATCAAAAAAAGTACTGTCCAATTGCAAATCAATGGTCTTCAGAATTTTACCCAAAGCTTCATTATGCGTACCCAACAAATGAGCAATCACACTGCGGTAATAAAATTTACTGTTCTTTTTGACGGCACGAATCTGTTTGTAAAAATAAGTCTGATCAAACGGACGCTCGATAAAATCATGTAATAGCGCAGAATTTGCCAATACCGCAATAGCATCATGACCGGTATAAGGCAAATGTAGCGTATGTAAATGCGGGATCAGCGGTTTAATCTTGTCATAATGTTCACGGTCTAGATCAAAGTATGGATCGTAGACAATAATATATTCACAATCCGCTACGATGTCTTCCGCTTGAATGCGCATATTGCCATTCAGCTCTTCATCATAGAAATCGGTATAACGACGATCGGTCACTTCTTCTGGATCAATCGAGTATTGCGGCACCATAGCCACAACACGATTCATATTAAAGGCTTTCGCATACTTAATCGCTGCATAGCCCCCCATAGAACCACCATAAGAGACAATGTTTCTAAACTGAGCCAAAATCGGTTGAATCGCGGCTAAAACACCAAGCATGCTTACTGCTGGGAACCATGACTTTTGTTTAGGCATAATACCAATAACGCTATATTCATATTTACTTAATGATTTTTCTGCATTAATGGAATTACCTTTTGCACGTGTAATTAAATCACCAAAAGATAAAACTAAAGTTTCAGATGTTCCTTTTAAATAAATTGCTCTAATGTGTTCATCTTCAAATACTATCTGCTTGTCCATTGCAATTCCGAAAAAAGGTTCTCATAACTTTGTATGCAAAATGAATCAATTGTTCACTTGCCTATAGATTGCAGCAAGTGTCATATTTTATAGATACTCTTCAGATAAAAAAGCGCAAAATATGACACATTCATTGCATCCTGCCGCACAACATGGATTTAGTTCCGCTGCTAAACTCTATCAAGATGTTCGACCTAATTATCCGCAAGACATTATCGTATGGTTGACTCAGGATTTACAATTAAACGAACAATCTAAAGTGATTGACTTGGGCGCTGGTACAGGTAAATTTTTAGACTACCTAAAACAAGCAACGGCCAATATCGTGGCCGTAGAACCAATAGCAGAAATGCTAGAGCAATTGAAAATAGTACATCCTGATGTACAGACACAACAAGCCTTTAGCCATCAAATTCTACTCAACTCCAACAGTATTGATGCTATTTTATGCGCTCAGTCCTTCCATTGGTTTGCCAATAACGAAACGCTCACTGAAATTCATCGTTTGCTTAAGCCAGATGGTCACTTAGGTTTAGTTTGGAATCAACGTGATGAAAGCGTCGATTGGGTTAAAGCTTTAGCAGACTTTATTGCAGAATACGAAACAGATACGCCTCGTTTTCATAGTCAAGAATGGCAAAAAGTATTCCTTGACCAAAAGTTATTTAAACTTGAAAACGAAAAGAAGTTTAGCCATCATCAAACTGGTTCGGTTGAAAATGTCGTGAGTAAGCGATTATTATCAACCAGTTTTATTGCTGCCATGCCTGAACAGAAACAGCTAGAATTAAAATTGAAATTTGAGGACATTGTTGAGCAATTTACAGGAAAGAAAGCTCAAGATGAAATCTCATTTCCTTACCAAACCTATGCGTATCACTACCAAAAAATGTTTAAATTTTCAGATTGCCGAAAGAATTGAAAAAACCCAAGACTGATGATTCTAGATAAGGAAGAGCTGATGACGAGTTTAAAAATACCTACCCGATTAATAAGTATCACGCTGATCAGTTCATTGCTTTTGATTGCATGCTCAGACACGAAAGATCAGAGTTCAAAACAAGCCAAAGAATCCAACGATCCATCAAGTGAGTTGCAAGAACAACTCAAAGCTAAACCGATCAAAACCTTTAGCAGTACTGTGCATGATGCTCAGGATATCGCGCTCTTGAAAGAGTATGAACTAAACTTTAATTCACTCAGTACTGATTTAGAGAATGAACTTATTCAATTAAAAAAAGACGGTAATTTAACCGAAGAAATGAACAGTCAAAGAAAGCGTGACTTGATCCAATCTTCTTTAAATATGCTCAAAGACTTAGATTTGAAAACCGAACAAGGGCGATATATTCAAGGACTGTATTATCAATATTGGGAGAGTCAGACTCAGGTGTATGATGAGCTTACTCAATCTAATGATGGTGAGTTGCAAAATCCAACCGATACGCTAAAAAATATGAGTGATTACTACACCGCACAAGCACAGCTAGAGCACTGGAGCTCTGTTACTCCATAAACTCTAACTGCACTAAAAACCGTCGATAAGCATAAGATGAGATTTGAGTGTCTTTTAGTACAATCACTGATTCTCAAACTCGGTCACTCTTTCTCAATCGTTTAATCTCAATCGTTTAATCTCAATCATTTAATCTGAATCATTGAGTCATGTGGTTATGTGTCACGAAATCCGAATACGGCACTGCCACTGTTGCTGAGCTTGCTTATTCGGTTCCCATGAACGCGCATAAACCAACTCAATCAGCTCTTGACCTGGTTTTTCAGCTTTAAAGCGGAAAGATTTCTCACCACCTACGCCAACCATGCCCTCTTCGGCTTCAGTTTGCAGATAACTTTCTTCAACTTTAAATAATTTTAACGGTTGTAATAGCTGCCATTGAAAGCCTGTAGACGGATTTTCACTGGCATTAAAAACCAATGTTTCACCGACTTTCATAACCATCAAAGCGGGACATTTCTGGTTCAAAGTATAGTGATGTATTTTTCCTTCAGTTTGAGGCGTAGAACTTTGACATCCAACCAAAATCAGCCCTCCAAACAGGATTGTCATGCAAAATAAATTTTTCATTTTGATTGCTCTGTCGTTTTTTTAAATACCGTTTCAACCACACAACATCATTGAGCCATTGTGTCGTTTTTCTTCCATGTCGGCGCAGTTATAACATATCACCATAAAAGCCACAGCTCAAATCCCACTCATGAATATGAGATTTGAACACACTAAATTTAATAAAAATATTTTAAATTCAGATAGATTAGCGAAGGACTATTCCTGTTTCAATTCTTGTATCTACTATTAAATGTATAAATAATCGCAATCAAAATGAGTGATTAAATATTTTGTTTTTCAACCCATTTAATTGAATCTACACGAATTAATTTACACGCACCATCTCCAATGCCATTCCAATCTAAAGCAGATTTCCAGACTAAGTCTTTGGCATTAATTTGTACCAAATCCCCTTCGATTTGAACCAAATCACCGCGTTTTACTTGCTTAATTTTTTGCGCAATTTCAGGATTGGCAGGAATAATGTGCATATTACTCACCAATTGAGTCGCCAGTTTTGGTGGAATAGGTGGTTTTGCCATTTTCCAATTCAGATAACGATCATATTGGTTGATTGAAATTTGACGAGCAATTTCAGGCTCGGTAAAAATTCCTCTTGTTACAGCATAATCAATAGGTGAAAATTGTGCTTGAGCATCATTAGTATATTCTTTTGAACCTAATATACGGAACTCACCTTTAAAAGATTCAAGCACAGAAATTTTTTGTTCTGCTGAAACTGGAGCTAAACCTTTGGCGATATTAAAATTCGTGGCATCCGAAGCATGCGTATATAAAGCACTACTTGCCAAAAATGCAGCAAAGAATAATTTTTTCAATGTTAAGCCCCTTAATTTAAAACTATGAATAATATAAAGCTAAATGCTTAAGTGAAAATTAAGAAAAGGTAACAATATATCGTTAATTCGTCATTTTTTGTCTTTAGCATTTTTAAAGTATAGTTTTTAAATCTTTTTTAGCTTTTTTAAAATGGGGTTGAATCACAATTTACAGTAACAAAAAAACAGAATATCTATTTATAAATATTTTGATCATGACGTGGATCAATAGACTTCTTTCATCATTCATTTTACAGAACAAACTTAGCACCAATATTTCCCTTTCCTCTCCTTCTTCGAGATGAAGAAGGCATTTTGTAATCGATATTCGCTGTTTAACAATTTATCCCTGTTTATTATCCCTGATTAATAATCTATTCATGCTTAATAATTTTTTTGACCTATAAAAGAAATCGAATAAAAGAATATTTTAAGCAAAATTTCAATATTAATTTTTAATTCAGTCTGCATCTAAATCAATTCGAATGGTTTCAAAACGCACGCGTCCATCGCGAATCGCTTGTGCAATTGCCATTTGCCCTTTGCCCTTTGGTGAGTCTTGCTCCTCCACTTTTAATGTCGATCAGTACCACATTGATATCTTCGGCTAAGCCATCACCATCTCTAAAGTCACTATAACCGTCGAAAACCACGTAATCGATAGGATCCCCTAAGAACTTGGCATCACTCGGCAAATATTGGAACTCAGGCATGATCGGTGCCATTTGTTCAGCCATTTTACCTTTAAGAACGGCACGACTGGTATTGACGCTACGCTTTTGTGCCAGGATTAAACTTTCGCGATGTTCCATTTCAAGTTCAGCAATATATTGCTCATATTCTGCTTTGATTCTGCCATTTCGTGTACTTGATAAAACAATAGTCGTTATTACGATTCCAATACATGCACCAATGAGCATTGCCATCCAAATGGACATTCAGACTTCTCTTAAAATAAATTCCACCCAATTTAAACAAGATCTAGTCTTTTGTCATGTATATGCGTTTTACAATGAAAAAATGCTAAGCTACAAAATAGACTTCCATTGTATATTCATAAAATTGTAGGCTCATGAAAACCATATTGATTGCAAACCAAAAAGGTGGCTGTGGTAAGACTGTTACAGCAATAACACTTGCAACAGCACTTGCCCAAAAAGGATATAAAGTCGCTTTAGCGGATGCAGACAATCAAAAGTCGGCGTTGCAATGGCTCAAACAACGGCCAAAAGATGCAACCGAAATTCAAAGCTTGGATTGGCGTCATGAAAAATCAATTGGCGAAGCGCCTAAAAATATTCAATATTTAATTATCGATGCGCCGGGTGCCTTAACGGATGAACATGCTGAACAGTTAATCAGTGAATGTCATGCCGTGGTCACGCCTTTACAGCCTTCGTTTTTTGATATTGACAGCACTAAACGGTTCCTAAAGCATATTCAGGATATTAAAAGAATTCGTAAGGGAAAAGTTGATGTGTTTTTATTGGCCAATCGCGTTAAACCCTCAGGTGCCAGTGCAAAAGATATTCAACAATTTTTTGCCAAAATTGATCAACAACCGGTCGCTTGGGTTTCAGAGCGTGCAGCTTACGGCACATTGGCAATGCAAGGTTTAAGCGTCTTTGATAAAAATCAAAAAATGTACTTAGCAATACAACAACAATGGCAACCTTTATTAGATGCTTTAATTGAAGATCCAAGTGATTGGTTTTAACATCGAAGTGACTGTATGTCATAAGATAAGCACTTTTTTAGAAATTCATATATGATGAAAACCCATTCAAAAATGATTTTCTAGAAAAGAGTTTTCATTTCATTGAATATCAAAAAATAGATTAGAGATATTAGTGCAAGATTTTAATCCGATATTACAACGTGCTCTTTTATTTGGACTGTTCTTTATTCTAATTTATTTAGGATATGACATTCTGAAATACTTTATTGTCCCTGTACTTTGGGCCTGTATTATTGCCTATGTGACTTGGCCGATTTATAAGCGTATTCAACGCTTTTGTGGTCTCAATCGTCCAACTTTAAGTGCAACGATTATGACCTCACTGCTCATGTTAGTGGTGGGTATACCGTTTACATTTGCTATTTTTTTATTGCAACATGAAGGTCGTAATCTATTTTTTGACATTCAACGTCAACTCTCTTCTGGTCATCTGAGTGTTCCAGACATTATTCGAGATTTACCTATCGTCGGTAAGGAAATCAGTAGGATTGTCCGTGAAATCAATGCGGATCCAAGTTCTTTGTTTAGTAACATTAGCATTTGGGTTCAAGGGCATTTGAACTACGGTAAGTTTGTGATTAGCGAAATCACCAAAAACTTAGTGAAGCTTGGATTTGCCATGATGTCTTTGTTCTTCTTTTATCGCGATGGTCAAACTATTGTGCTTCAAGTGAGCAAAGCCATGGAAAAAGTCATTGGCCCTCGTATTCAACATTATGTAGACACCATTTCTGAAACTACACGTGCTGTGGTCTATGGTGTTGGATTAACGGCGCTTGCTCAGGCAATTTTAGCTGGCGTGAGTTATTACGTTGCAGAAGTACCTAATCCGATGGTTTTGACCATCATGACCTTCCTGATGGCCTTAATTCCTTTTGGACCTCCAGTAGCTTATGGTGCAGTTTCGCTTTGGTTATTCTCACAAGGTCAAACGGTTGAAGCCATTGGTGTTATGGCGTGGGGTGTCTGTGTGGTTAGTACTGCAGATAACGTGATTCGTCCTTTGGTTATTTCCGGTGCTACTCAGATCCCTTTCTTATTGATTATGTTTGGTGTACTGGGTGGCCTTGCAAGTTTCGGATTGGTCGGCCTCTTTATTGGCCCTGTTATTCTGGCAGTCTTGTTGGCTATTTGGCGTGAGTGGCTACACGAAACGATTGATCCAGAGCCTGTACCCAAAGCAACGATGATCTATGATGATGAAGACCTTCCAAAACTATAAAGCTCATGTAACTCTTAACAATGAAAAATAGTTAAGGGAAAATAGTTAAGGGAAAATAGTTAAGAAACTTATACAAGTCCTTGCATGAGTTGCATTGTTTGATCATTTTAATTTTGTTTGAATGCTATAAAACCATCGTCAACCAAGGATGAAACCATGCAATATAATCTTTTTAAAACCACATTAATGTCAGTTGCAATTGGCTTATTTGCTGTTGGTTGTGCAAACACACAAATGTCATCTGAAAAAAAGAATAATCATCCCATTCAAACTGTGACTGTAAATGCTGTTTCTGCTCAAGGTGTGGGGAAAAAAATTGGTACTATTTCTTTTCAAGATGGACCTCAAGGTTTGATTGTTTCACCACAATTGACCGAACTTTCTCCAGGTTTCCATGGTTTTCATATTCATGAAAAAGGCTCTTGTGAAGCCGCTGAAAAAGATGGAAAAATGGGCGCAGCTCTCGCTGCTGGTGGTCACTTTAACCCCAACCAAGCACCAAACCACGGCACGCCGAATGATGGTCATTTAGGTGATTTACCAGTGCTCAATGTCGACACTAAAGGTGAAGCGAAAACTGCTGTTGTTGCACCTCGCCTAAAATTAGCTGATATTCAAGGTCTTGCTGTGATGGTGCATGCTGGTGGAGACAATTATGCTGATCAACCGAAACCACTTGGCGGTGGTGGTGACCGTGTTGCATGTGGTGTGATTCTTTAATTTAGATTCACAGCATTTCAATCGGTAAACATAGGCTTGTGGATAAATATCGATTTATTTACAAGTCTTTTTAAAATCAAAATATTGCAAATGATTACGCTATCGCTTTGGATAACTCAAAATTAAAAAAATTACGAACTCTAACCCTCCCACAAATAGACTATGCATCACAATAAAATAAAGCCTCAAAATAAAAGCGTTCAGCTTACTAGACACGGTACAGCTGAAACTACGCTCAACGACATTCAAAAGAAGTTTGGGAGTGTATTTTTAGTTTTCAGTACGGCTCTGTTTCACTGTGAAAACTGTGCTGAATTTTTACAGATAAAAATGGCAGTTCGTGAACATTTTAAACAGTCACTTCACTACGTCAATCATTCTATATACCTCATTGAAACTGATTATCCACAAGCAAGTATTCATCCTGTTTCATTCGTTTTAATCACACAAATGATCGATAATTTAGATAGTTTAAATAATCAATCTCTAGAACAATCTCATTTTTTAATTGAAGAAATTGAGGATGAAATTCGTGCTTTAACTATGCTCATAGATCAATGTGTATTTATCATTCGCGATTGTCCTCTTTTAGAACCAAAGAAACATATCCTCTTGCTTGCTCAAGCGATGACTGAACTGTTTCAATTACAAAGTCGCTATATTTATCCTTATCGAAAAGATCTAATTCCTGCATATTTAGGTAAAATAGACTTTGTTAAAAAGCTGGATGAAAATAAATAACCAGCTTTACTAAATATGAAGCATTAAAATCATTATTTCTAAAATTTCATAATTCAGAAATCGATTCGATCATAAATTGACAGTACTTTAAAAAAAGCTCAGTCTGTAAAACATGAATTATGCACTAAGACATTAATGTGAATTACTTTAAAACGATATTTTTAAAATTCAAATCAAATTCTATTTTGGTGTATTGCTTACAAATTTTTATTGTATTGTCAGGTACAACTTTGGGTCTTTTTTATCTTGGATATGAGCAACTCATTGTTCCAGTAACCTTAGGTGCCATTGCCACAGCCCTCACTGATTTTGATGACCGCCTCAGTATTCGGTTGCGTAACTTACTGTATATCTGTGTTTTATTTTTTAGTGTTAGCAGTATCTTAGCGTTTTTATATCCTTATAAATTTATTTTCATTGTCTATTTATCACTTTCTAGCGCAGCACTGATCCTGCTCGGTGCTTTGGGACAGCGTTATGCCACTATTTCTTTTGGCACCGTATTACTGTCCATTTATACAATGTTTGGTTTTGGAGAATATGAAACATGGTATGCCCAACCGAGCTACTTTGTTTTGGGTACACTTTGGTACGGCCTGAGCACCATCGTTTTTTACTTGCTTAAACCTACGCAAGCCGTCCAAGACAACTTAGCTGAGTGCTTTCAGCAATTGGCACAGCTGCTCGAAGCCAAGGCGCTACTCTTTGATCCAGACAATACCGATAATGTTGAAGATTTGCTCTATGCCTTATCTTTGCAAAATAGCTTAACCGTACACAGCCTAAATAACTGTAAAACTACCCTGCTCAGTCGCTTAAAAGCATCCCGTGCCAATAAAAATACGATTTACGGACTCAATCTATATTTCTTAGCACAAGACATTCATGAGCAAGCCACCTCTAATTATTTACATTATGAAAAAATACATCAAAATTTTAGCCGTACTGATCTCATCTACCGCATCCAAAAAAATATTCAATTACACGCACAACACTGTCGACTATTAGCCAGTTCTATTCTTGAAAATAAAAAACTCCAACTTTCTGAGGCAGAACCCATTGCCTTGCTACACCTCAAAACATCTATGCATGCTTGGATTCAAGATAATCCTCAGAATATAGAAGTTAAAAATTTACGCTTAATCTTAAAAAACTTAATCAATATTCAAGAACAATTTCAGCATTTGGCTATTGAACAAAAAAATGGACCACAGAATGATGAACACAAGTCATCTCAAGCTCTAGATAATTTAAATTTATTAGATGATGACATTCAAGGCTTAGATGATTTATGGCTAAAGCTCAAACAACATTTAAGCCCACAATCTGCATTGTTTCGACATGCGGTCAGGATTGGCTTTGTCTTTGCTGTAGGTAGTTTAATTTCGCTTTTACCCTTTGCTAAAAATGGCTACTGGATTTTACTGACCAGTTTGTTTGTCTGCCAAGTCAGTTATTTTGCCACCAAAAGCCGTTTACGCTTGAGAACCTTAGGAACTGTTTTAGGTGTCTTATTCGGTATACCCATCTTATATTTTGTTCCGAGTGTTGAGGGGCAACTGCTCTTAACTATTATTTTTGGGGTAATATTTTTCTATTTAAGATCAAAAAAATATGCCATGGCGACCCTGATGGCAACACTCATGGTCATGCTGATTTTTAATTTAAAAGGTGCAGGCTATGCCATTATTTTACCCAGAATCATGGATACTTTAATCGGTTGTGGTTTAGCTTGGTTTGCAGTCAGTTTTATTTGGCCAGATTGGAATTTTCGCAATATTTCAAAGACTATTCAAAAAAGTAGTCTCGCGACCTTGGAATACTTCACAGCGGTGATTGATCAATATCAACACGGTAAAAATAACAGTATGGATTATCGAATGGCGCGTCGTTTTGCACACAATGCGCATATTGAACTGTCCAGTATGATTTCCAGCCTAAGTACAGAGCCCAATCCGAATCCAACGCTGATCCATCACGCTTTTCGTTATTTGGTTTATAGCCATAGTCAGCTGAGCTATGTATCAGCGCTCGGTAGTCATCGTGTTCAGGTTAAAGATTCACAGGTGCTGGATTTGATGCAATGGTGTCAGCTCACTCTAAAGAATGCGCTCACTCAGCATGAAGTGATTGACCAGCAAAGCATCGATAAGAAACTGGATGAAATACAAATGTTGAATGTGCAAGAAACTGATTCAGAAAATCTCATGTTGGCGCTTAATCAAATTCGTTTGTTGCTGGAAACATTACCTGAGCTCATTCAACTCAGAAATACATTATTAGAATTAGAGATTAAATGATTTTGATTCGACTCATTCTAATCATAACTTTAAGACTTTGACTCTATGTTGATTGTGAAAAAAACTGATCATAGATATCAATTGATAAAAAATAAATTCAATAAAAAACCTCTTAATATTAAGAGGTTTTTTATGATCTACGTTGAATATACTGATTTTTCATACAAAGAATCGGTTAGAAGATTCCTTGTTCAACACGCTCCTCCATGATGTTCTTAATGGCTGTTCTCGGTGCACTAAACCAAAGTGCAATCAATATAAAACATGCCACACTATATGCCCACATATCAAAATAAACATACAACACGCGAACCATTTCAATCACAACAAAAAATGCCACCATCAGAATCATTCCGACTGCTGCGGCAACGGTTCCTTTAGACACTTCAGAAGCACTTAATGCAAAGCGATACAAAACTGAGAAGCTGCAACCTTCACCAAAACTGATTAAGGTCATTCCTAAGATTAAAGACCACAGTAAATAATCTTGCCAAATCACCCCTGCAATTAAAATCAGTGTACCCAATAGCATCAGAGGCAATACCAGCATCACCGTTTTACCCAAAGCCAAACGGTCAATGACGCTAATCAGCACAATATTCCCCAAGATCAAGCCGCCCAATACGGGCACTTGTGCAAAGCCGTATTGCATATTGGTGAGTCCCAATTGCTCCACCAAAATCACAGGTGACAAAGCAATCCAGAGAATTAAGGGAATCGATACCATAGGCAAAGATAGCGCCAATACCATAAAACGTTTATTTTTAAATACGGCTTTAAAGTCATCCCAAACATAAGCAATCGGTTGTTTCGGAACACTGATCTGATGTTCTGGCATTTTGGCTTTGAGTCCAAACCAACTCAATGCAGCCAGTATTGCAATACCGATAAAACCCCAATGCCATGAGACATGGTCAATCATAAATGCACCGAGTACAGGCCCAAGTAATGGCGCTATCAGTGAAATATTGGCCATCAATGCCATCACTTTAATCGCGTCACGTTCTTCAAAAATCTCTTGAATAGCGGCATATCCAACCGCAGAGATGATCGTCAGACCAATACCTTGTAAGAAACGAAATGCCAGAAACTGCTCAATGCTTTGTGTCAAAAGAATGAGTAAACAACAAATAACGAAAAACACCACGCCCCAAAGTAAGACTTTTTTCCGTCCCAGTCGGTCTGACAAAGGACCTAAGAGCCATGCTAAACATGCACCACCCAACAGAAAAAAAGACATCGATGACGGTGCCCATGAACTACTTACGCCAAACTCTTGCGTAATCGTCAGCATGGCTGGCTGGACTAAATCATTACAGATATAAACAGAAAATTCGAATAACACCAATGCCAAAGGGAACATAAAGGTGGCACGATTTAACGTGGCTTTTTGGAAGTTTTGCATGTGCTCTAATTAGTTTTGATGCAATTATTTGCAATCTTTTTAAAGGAGAACCGTTTAAGTCAGCAGATGCTTTTCTTAACGGATTGAATCAATCATTAAACAGTGATCTTTTAACTGTGATCTTTTAACTGTGATCTTGAAATTAAAATCTTTAAGTTGTGATGTTTAAATTGTGAAGTTTAAATAATGATCTTTAAAATATAAATCTTAGTTTTGGGTTGTGCGACCAACTTCATCAGATTCGTTTTAATAGACCATCAATCCAATAAAACGAATTGTGATTTAGTCGTTGAGATTGAGTATGTCAAATTAAATTTTTAAATCGATTATTTTAAAAATATGGTTCCAAAAATTAAGCTTCACTTAAAAAAGCAATCGCTTTATTCCTGACTATCGAATTGGCTACATTTTAGCTGATTCAAAATAACTTTAATCAGTTTTATGTTCTTTTTTATTGTTTCTTTTGTTGTTTCTTTTGTTGTCTGCTTGATTGTCGATTTGGCTATTTACTTCGTTTCATTCGAATCAATAAATTGATTATTTTTCAAATCTTCATAGGCTTGTAAGACCTCTTGAAATGTATTCATGACAAAGTAGCCACGCCCATAAAGAGGTTCATTTAAGGGTGCGCCTGAAAGATACAAAAACTGAGTGTCTTGAACAGCAGTCAATTGTACTTGTTCACCTTGATTGGTCAGTACCGCCATTTGCTGCGCGTCTAAAAGCGTGTCTTCTCCTTCAAACACCATACGCCCTGAACGAAGATAGATTAGTGTGGTTTCACCTTCTTTCGCATCAAATTGATGAGATTGTCCTGCTTTGAAATAACCATCAATGACTTGCAGAGGTGTATGTGTCAACGCAGGGCCTTTTTGCTGTAAATGCTCTCCTGCAATCACTCTTAAAAAACTGCCATTGTCATGATCATTGTCCAAGTTTAGACGTGGGATCATTGCCTTAGATAAGCTTTGATAGCGTGCTGGATTCATTTTATCTTTGCTCGGCAAGTTTACCCATAACTGCAATAATTCAAACGAGCCGCCTGTTTTTGAAAATGCCTCACTAAAGACTTCCTCATGCAAGACTCCTGATGCAGCGGTCATCCATTGCACATCGCCAGGTTGGATTACACCACCTGCCCCCGTTGAATCACGATGCTCAATTTCACCTTTGTATACAAAAGTGATTGTCTCGAATCCACGGTGTGGATGTTCCAATACGCCTTTGCGTAATCGTGTCGGTTGAAGTGTTCCTGGCCCTAAATGATCAAGTAGTAAAAAAGGCGAAACTGTATTGCCCAATTCGTAATGGGAAAATACTGAAGTGACTGGAGAGAAATCACCTACTGGGCCAGTAGAACTTGGCTCATGGATAAACGCAATTTTTTTCATTTTGTTATCGTCATTCATTAAGTTTTAAGATTTTAGCCTAATCCACAATGCACTTCGACAAGCTGAATAGCATTCAGTGTTGCAGTTTTAGGAAATTTAGCATTCTATTTTATTAGTAGATCAACAGGCTTTATACTATTAATTTCAGCAATATCAGGATTTTTTTTAAACTCTAACCATTCCTGTTTTCTCCATGTTTCAACTTTTACTTTTCCTAAAATACGCATCAAATTAGCAAGAAGATCAGCATGAGCTTGGTCATTAAAATAATATATCGTAACTTTTACATTTTGATTATATAACTCATTAAATGAAAATAACTCTTGAATATAGTTATTATCTGAAACATCTAATGAATGCCCCCAGATATAAAAATGGAGATTTAAATTGTTATTTTGTAAAGTTTCTTGAATTTTTTGCTCAATATATTTTACTGATCCTGCCTCTGTATTTGCAGTTCTCGATAACCAAAAATCTCTAGTTAAATTCACATGCTCTTTCATTAATTTACTTTTAACTAAATACTCATCAATAAAATTATAATCAGTATCTAATAGTAATTTTTGATGATACTTCGTAAATCCCCAAAGATTAAATTTTTGTAAAATTTGATTATCTAAATCAGATACACCTAATACTATTTTAGATTGATCACCTATTTTTCCATGTAAAAAATAGGATTGAAGGTCGAAAGTATATAATCTCTTATAAGTCGAAGTATAATTAAACGAATATACTCGCTCTACCGCCTCTAACGCAGGAATTTTTATAACATTGTTGATACTTTGGAGGCTTTCAATCCTTTTTAAATAATTGTTAAACTCACGACTAAATTCTAATAAAGATTTATGTAAAAAACTGGTTACTTTAGTATAGGTATATTCACTAAACCCTTTACGTACTAGCAAAAAATTTGTTGATAATTTTTGAGAACTTGTATTCCAATCATCAAAAAATCTAACTATTTGAGGACTAAAATCTACACCTGTTTTTTTATATTTAACTTCTAACAGTGTAAACAACTCTAGTATTCTTATATTCTTCTGGATTAAATAATAAGTATTATTATTGGCCTCTATTTTACTTTTAATAAAATCATTAAAAGAATTATTTTGTTTCGAGTAAGATTCTATTACCATCAAAAAATTGCATACTATTTCTAGAGCTTGTGCAATTTTCTCCTCAAAATCAATCCATGTTTTTACGTCTTTAACATGGTCTGAAAAATACTGATACCAAACATTTTCTTTTAATTGAGTTTGTAACTCTTTGATTTGATCAACTGAAATTTTAATTTCATCAGTTTTATAGATTGCTTTTGTATAACCAAAAAAATTGCTTTCTTTTTCATATAAAGAGCCAAATAAGTCATCAAAATTCATATCATCTTGAGGTTTATCCCATTTTTCAATCGCAGCCATTGCTGCCATAAAATGGTCATACTTCGTCGGTAAGTAGTGCGACAAATCAAAACCATTTCCGACAATCAAAATATTCACAGCTATTCTTCCCCCAGACGCAAAAAAAGCGCATCAATCGATACGCTTTTTATGAAGCATTCCAGACTAAAAATCAACCATAAATCAAATATTTATTAAGGACAATATGCTGTTTGGAAAGTCTTGGTATTTTTCCCACGTCCACATTGATAGGCCTTTTGACTACCTAAACGCTTCCAAGTACCATCAATCAGTTTAAAGTTATATATAGTACGAATCGACGTCACAGAATCATCCAACAAATTGGTTTCAGTGACTTTGACTTCTGCCACAGTGGGTTGTTCAGTCCTGTTAAAATACTGACGAATTTCAACTGTGCTCAATTCCTTATGCAAATCCGTGCGCTCTTTTAAAACTTGCGCCAACGGCGTATCCGAACCTGATACTTTACTCGATACTTTATTCACTAAATTCTGAGTCGTCGAACATCCCGACAAAATGCCGACACACAATGCAGTTGCAGCCCATACTCGTAACATATTCCTGTCCCTCCTGATCAATTTTCTACGAAAATTTTGTCGTTTTCATGCACAAAAAAATATGAATAAAATAATACTAATTAAGTGTATTTAATCGAATCAAGGGCAGAGTTTACTATGAAATGAAGTCGTATCATCACCACGACCACAACGTTGTGTATTCACAGATTCACCTTGTTGTTGCCATTGATCTTGTACTTTTTTGAATTGATACACTTTACGTTCAGCATTAATGGAGTCATCTGCTAAACCAGATAAAGTTAGAGTAACTTCGACGTTCTGTGCTCGCTCAGAATCAGATTTTTGTTGAATATCAATCTCGCGCGCTTCATCCAAATAAGTTTGTTGATTTAATACTTGCTGCAGAGGCGTTAAATTCTCTTGATTTGTATCTTTAACAACCTCTTTAGCACTCACATCAACCTCTTGATTCGCTTTTTCTGTAGGCTGATTACAACCTACGAGAGCAACAGTCGTCAGCAGGCCCAATAGCATTATTTTTATTTTCAACATTTAAAAATCCACTTATAAAAAAAGATACAGCACTAAATCATGCTATATCTTTTCAAACAATTGAATATGTAATTTGTTAACTAGTTCAAATCAAATAACTTACCTGGGTTCATAATGCCATTTGGATCGAATACTAATTTTAAAGCTTTCATGTATTCGATTTCTTCAGCTGAACGCGTATATTCTAAATATGGTTTTTTGGTCATCCCAACACCATGTTCCGCAGAAATTGAACCATCATATTTTTTAACGGTTTCAAATACATACTTATTCACCACCTGACATTTTGCAAAGAAGTCATCTTTGCTTAAATCAGCCGGCTTCAAAATATTTAAATGCAAGTTACCATCGCCAATATGACCGAACCAGCAAATATCAAAGTCTGGATAGTTTGATGCAACAATCGCATCAATTTCTTTAATAAATGCAGGAACATGAGTAATCAATACAGAAATATCATTTTTGTACGGCGTAAATGGTGCGATCGATTCAGAAATATCTTCACGTAAACGCCATAAGCTTTCTACTTGATCTAAGCTTTGACTCAGCACGCCATCATGCACCCAACCTTGTTCCATACAATGCTCGAATATTTCCATCGCCTTGTCCATGATCGGCTCAAACGGCGCTTCAAATTCTAACAAGACATAGAAAGGACATGCTGTTTCAAACGGACGCTGCACATGACCATGATCTAGCACTTTCTGCATCGCAAGTTCACCAAAAAACTCAAATGCAGTTAAATCAATTTTGGCTTGGAAGGCATGAAGTACAGGCATGATGGCATCAAAATCAGGCACACCCAATACCATCACTTGCAAATCTTGTGGCTGACGTTCAAGTTTAATTTCAGCTTCAGTCACTAAACCTAAAGTACCTTCACCACCAATAAACAAGTGTTGAAGTGCGTAGCCAGTTGCATTTTTAATCATACCTTTGTTGATACGGAGCACATCACCTTTACCGGTTACCACCGTTAAACCGAGTACCCAATTACGAGTCATCCCGTATTTGATTACTTTAATGCCACCCGCATTGGTGCCAATATTTCCGCCGATTTGCGATGAACCCGCAGAAGCAAAATCAACTGGATAATACATGCCTTGTTCTTCAGCATAATTTTGCAGCTGTTCGGTCACGACGCCTGCTTGAACACGCACCATGCGGTCTGCTGGGAAGAATTCCAAAATTTGGTTCATCTTGTCCATGCTCACCACAATTTCGCCATTCGCAGCTACTGCACCCGCGGATAAACCTGTACGTCCACCCGATGGGGTAATCGCAACATTAAACTGGTTTGCAAGTTTTACAATCGCTTGAACCTGCTCTGTGGTGGAAGGTAAAACGATGACTGAAGGGCTTGGATCAAAATGTTTGGTGTGATCGCGTCCCCAATTTTCAAGACTATCCCCATCAGTTTTAATACGGTTTTCACCCACAATTGCTGTTAATTGAGTCAGTAATTCAGGTGTTAAAGCGACTTGAGCATTCATCGTTTGCGGACCTAGCAAGAAATTTACGAATTTTGGAAAGTCTAAAATTTATTCCTTTATGACTGATTTTTAAAGAAACATTTTTAGACTGTTATGAATATAAACCAAGCACGATGGGATTGGTTCACTTCACGATTCTCTATTATAAAGCATTTTCCTGTGAAACCCTGACAAAATAAGACATTTTGATAATGCGCTTAGATATGATGCAGTTAATTAGACCACACTGCACCTACAACGACTGCCCTATGGTAAAAATAACCAACATTGTTGTCATAAAGGAAATGTCTATAGCGCGTTCTCGTATGTTATTATACCGCCACTAAATTTGGCCTTTGTAGCGGAGCCGTAATGAGCCAACATCTCTCTTTGCCTAAAGATAAAATTCGTTTCTTGTTGTTAGAAGGCGTTCACCAAAACGCAATCGACACTTTAAATGCTGCTGGGTACACCAACATTGACTACCGTAAAACTGCGCTTGAGGGTGAAGCGTTGAAAGAAGCGGTAAAAGATGCTCACTTCATTGGTATTCGTTCTCGTACTCAATTGACTGAAGAAGTCTTTGAAGCAGCGAACAAACTCATTGCTGTGGGTTGTTTCTGTATTGGTACCAACCAAGTGAATTTAAATGCTGCCATGATTCGTGGTATTCCAGTATTTAATGCACCTTACTCAAATACACGTTCAGTCGCTGAGCTTGTACTTGCAGAAGCAATTCTCCTTCTTCGCCGTGTACCTGAAAAATCAGCAGATACGCATATCGGTGGTTGGAATAAATCTGCGGTGGGTTCATTTGAAACACGTGGTAAGACTTTAGGTATCGTCGGTTACGGTTCTATCGGTTCGCAACTTTCAGTTCTCGCTGAAAGCTTGGGTATGAAAGTGATTTATTATGATGCAGTGACCAAATTACCTTTAGGTAATGCACGTCAAGTTGGCTCTATGGCTGAACTTCTTGCGACTGCTGACGTGGTGACACTTCATGTGCCAGATGTTCCGTCTACACGTAACTTCTTTGGCAAAGCACAATTTGCTCAAATGAAACAAGGTTCAATCTTCATTAATGCTGCACGTGGTACGTGTGTCGTGATCGAAGATTTGGCAGATGCGATTAAAGCTGGCCACATTGCCGGTGCTGCGGTCGATGTATTCCCGAAAGAACCAAAAGCGAATGGTGAGGAATTTGTTTCACCACTACGTAACTTACCTAACGTGATCTTAACACCGCACGTTGGTGGTTCAACCATGGAAGCGCAAGCGAACATTGGTCTTGAAGTGGCTGAGAAATTCGTTGCGTACTCAGATAAAGGTATGACCTTATCTGCAGTCAACTTCCCTGAAATCGCACTACCATTGACTGAAGGTAAACATCGTTTACTACACATTCATAAAAACGTGCCAGGCGTGTTGTCTAAAATTAACAATTTATTTGCTGAACATGGGATCAACATCTCTGGTCAATCATTAATGACCAAAGGCGATGTGGGTTACTTGGTGATGGATGTTGACGCAACAGCATCTCAAGAAGCTTTAGATACACTTCATCACGTTGAAGGTACGATTCGCGCACGCGTATTGTTCTAAAATCACATTGTTCTAAAATCAATTTGTTCTAAACAGTCTGATTTTAATTCATCGGATGTTGTTGAAGCCACAGCTTTCGAGCTGTGGTTTTTTATTTGCAGTTAAAATCCAACATGCTCGATGGCTCAAACATCTAAGATTAAGTTCGCGTTTTATGCTTCTTAAAATCGTCATCACTTAACGTCACCACTTAATGTCATAACTTTAGATAAAGCAGATATAGCCAAAACAAATGTTCAATATGAAAAATATGCCTCAACTGCAATCTATCCTGTTATTGCTTATCGCAATGATCAGCTTACAAAGCAGTGGCTCACTTGCCAAAGTCTTATTCGATCAGTTTCCAGTGCTCACCGTATCTGCACTACGACTGTGTTTAAGTGCGCTCATTTTGGCCGTGATTTTCAAAATTTGGCAGCTCAACGTTAAACATGTGAAATGGAAAGCCATTCTCAGTTATGGCTGTGCATTGGCTGGCATGAATCTACTCTTTTATTTAGCGATTCAACGTCTACCCTTAGGCATTGCCGTATCTGTTGAGTTTATTGGGCCACTCAGTGTAGCCCTCTACTACGCTCGACAAAAGTTTGACTTCATCTGGGTTGGATTAGCAATTTTAGGTTTAATTCTGCTCTTTCCATTTAACCAAGCATCGCCAAGTTTAGATCCGACTGGTCTGCTCTTCGCGTTGGCTGCCGGTGCATGCTGGGCGCTGTATATTGTTGCTGGACAAAAACCATCGGGTATTTCGGGTAATCATACTGTCTGCTTAGGCATGTTCGTTGGAACAGCGATTTTGCTCCCGCTCGCTATCTTTATGGGCTTCCCCAATAAGGTGTTTGAATCCTCAAACTTTATTTATTTTATCGCCTTGGCTATTTTAGCCAGTGCACTTCCTTTCAGCTTGGAAATGATCGCTCTGCGCAATTTGACTGCACTCAGTTTTGGCACACTAATGAGTGTTGAGCCTGCAATCGCAGCCTTATCAGGTTTTGTATTTTTAAATGAACAACTCCTCTGGAACCAATGGCTCGCGTTGGCAACCATCATTTGTGCATCTATTGGCTGTACATATACAACACAGCAAGCCAAGCTAAAAGTTAAAGATTGAGAATTGAGAATTGAGAATTGAGAATTGAGAATTGAGAATTGAGAATTGAGAATTGAGAATTGAGAATTGAGAATTGAGAATAAAATCTATAATGGAGTTTGCGCGTATCTTCCACTCTTTAACATTAGATTTAGTTTAGTCACTATTTGCTTCAGCTTTTAAACAGCTTTATAGGATTAAAAAGAATATAAAAATAAACTCAAAGCGTGCTCGTCTAATGGAATTGTTCTGCTGCTAACCAAGAATAAATGTTAAAATTTAAGCAATAATTCCAATATCATTGCACCATGCCAAACACCCAACTTACCGCTGTCCTGTTTATGGTTTTGTCCATGGTGGCCTATCAGATCAGCGCATCATTTGCCAAGCAACTGTTCGAAGTACTCGACCCTTTTACCGTTGTGACTTTAAGGCTATGTTTTGCCTCTATTTTAGTTGTATTGATGTTTCGTTCGTGGAGAATCTTCAAACGTTTACCACATTTAAAATGGAAAAATTTGCTGTTTTATAGCGGCTCTGTGTGTTTGATGAATGTGTTGTTCTATGCTTCACTCGGCAAACTCCCGCAAGGTATTGCTGTTGGCTTAGAGTTTTTAGGCCCACTCACCTTGGCATTACTTTCTATTCAATATAAAAGTGATTATATCTGGGTCATTTTGGCTATTTTTGGCGTCGGATTAATGGTGCCATGGCAAGATGCCAATGCTGCAAACTTTTCATTTATTGGTGCTGCTATGGCGATTGGCGCAGGTGTCTGCTGGGCAGCTTATATTTATTTTGGTCAAAAAGTGGTTCGACAAAATATTGGGATGCACGCACTCAGTATTGCTATTGTGCTTTCCGCTCTCGTATTATTGCCGATCAGTGCAGTCCATAATCCAACAGCATTGATCAAATTTGAATACTGGCCGCAAGCGCTTTTGATTGCTTTATTGGCAACAGCCATCCCTTATGCATTAGATTTATTGGCCTTAAAAAGCTTATCCAAAATGAGCTATGGCACTCTTTCGAGTCTGTCACCCGCGCTTGGGGCTCTGGCAGGTTGGTTGCTCCTTAAAGAGCAGATCAGCTTGCTTCAAGGGGTTGCCTTACTTTGTATTATGGTCGCATCGGTCGGCGTAACCTTTAGAGCCAGCAGACGATCAGACTCAACTCTAGCAACGACAGATGAATCATAAAAATAAAAGATTAAAAAAAGATGGCTTGAGCCATCTTTTTTATTGCATTAACTTAAACCCGATTGCCGTTTAGACTAGACTGTCTTTTTCAATCTTTTTATATTTGCTGTATTCACTTTGATATTTTTTTGCCAAAGACAACTTTTCTTTATCTTCTAATATTTTTCCTGCTTGTTGAAAAAAGCCATGTTCCTCTTCTTTCAGATGATGATGTACCGTTTCCGATAGTTTTTTAGCGATCGCTAACCAGCCCGGGTTACTAAATTCAGTTTCGGTCAATTGCTCAAGCAATTCATCCATTTCATGATGTTCAGCCAGCGCATGACGACTAATGTTTAAACCTGAATCTGTCATCATCAAAGGAATATAAAAATAACGATCTTCTGCCACGGCATGCGCAAAAAGTTCATTTTTTAATTGATCAAACAGCTCACGACGTTCTGGCGTATCCCCTGAGGTTGTCACTAACTTTTCAGCCAAATCACGTTGTATCTCATGACTTTCTCTTAACGCTTCAAAAATATTCATCTGTTTTCCTTTCTTTTAAGATCTGTTATATGACGATTCTTTTGACGAACAATAGGAATAAACTAAAGGACACATGATTTAAAATGCAGCAATAATGATCTGTGTGTAGCCCAATCTTAAGAAATCTAGCGCCAACAACACAGAGCAATCATGCTGCAATTTGTATGAATAAGTTTAATGTTGAGAATGAGTTACATTAAAAACATCTGATAAGCCAGACGACAAATCAGAATGCTCACCAAAATCAAAAATAAAATTCGAATAAAACCACTGCCATATTTAAGCGCCATTTTCACGCCCACCAATGAACCAAACACATTGGCGACAGCCATCATCAAGCCCAAAGCAAACAACACATTACCAGTCGGGACAAAGAAACTTAGCGCTGCAAAGTTGGTCATAAAATTGCCAATTTTAGACAAGGCAGAGGCATGTAAAAAATCAACTTTAAGATAACGAATAAAATAGAAAATGAAGAAGCTGCCTGTACCAGGTCCAAATATCCCGTCATAGAATCCAATCGCCAAACCACCAAGCCCTGCTAAAATCAGCATTTTCCGACTCAGTTTCTGCTGAAAATGCACCTGACCAAATTGTTTTTTCATGAAGGTATATAACGCAATCACGATCAACATGAACAACACAAAAGGTCGCATTATTTCTTGCGGTATCATCGAAACACAAGCTGCGCCTGCAAATGAGCTTATAAATGCGGTGACGGCGATCACCGCCAATAGCTTCCACTCTAATTTAACTTTTCGCATATACGTATATGCGGCTGAAGCTGTACCAAAAATAGATGCCAGCTTATTGGTTCCAAAAATCGTCGCAGTAGAATATTGCGGTAATGCACCCAGAAGTGCAGGCGTTTGAATCAAACCTCCACCACCAACCGCCGCGTCAATTGCACCTGCAAAAAATGCAAAAAAGATGAGGCTGACAATAATTTCAACTTCCATACTTTAGACTCACCTGATTTGTCGTTCTTTTTTCAATTTAGTGGTTTATTTAATTGGTGGTTTATTCTGGTAATGCGTTATTCGATTACTTGTATTCGAGCAAAGGTTTATTCTGTTAGAGGTTTAATACACGTTTTGGCACTAAACGTTTTTTATCGGTAATTTCAGCCAAACCTAAACATTTTTCACCATCAAACACTAAGACTTGTGCTTCTTCTGCATGTTCAATATTACTTTCCATACCACGACTGAAAAACTCTGCTCTGCCTTCAGGTGCTTGTACTTTGGGAAAATGATCCACTGGTGCATAAGCAGGTAACAGTAAATTTTCACGCTCTTGCTCAGTCAGCGTTTCCAAATATTCAATGGTATATTCAGGTATAAGATCGAAATGTCCTGTTTGAATACGATGTAAATAAGTTAAGTGGCCATAAGTGCCGAATGCTTTGGCAATGTCTTCACCCACAACACGAATATACGTCCCTTTTGAACAGGTAATATCTAAAGTAATGCTGTTTTCAGTAAAGGATAAAAGCTCAATGGCATATAAATGAATCGGACGTGCTTCACGTTCAATTTCAATCCCTTTACGCGCCAACTCATATAAAGGACGCCCTTCTTTCTTAAGCGCAGAATACATCGGTGGAATTTGAGTACCTTCACCCAAAAATTGGCGAATCACTTTTTGGATCGAAGCATCGCTAAGTTCAGGCACCTTAGCCTCTAACAAGACTTCACCTTCAACATCGCCCGTAGTCGTGCTGTGACCCAATTGAATGGTCGTTTGATAACGCTTATTGGAATCTAATAAATAATGAGAGAATTTAGTGGCTTCGCCTAAGCAGATCGGCAATAAACCGGATGCCAACGGATCTAAAGCACCTGTATGACCGCCCTTTTCTGCACGATACAACCAACGTACTCTCTGTAATGCAGCATTCGAGCTAATCCCCAACGGTTTATTCAATAAAAATACGCCACTAATATGGCGACGCTTAATTCTTGGAGATTGTTGAGACATACAGTAAATTTCATCAAAATTTGATAACGCTATCTTATCAAATCCAGTAATTAAGTTTTACAAATTTAAGTTTTGATTTTGTTTTGAGTATGGCAAATTAGCAACTCATTACAACAATAATGCAATTATTTCAAAGGATTTGAAATGCAACAAAATCAAAAGAAACGATTGATTATTTTTTCTGTATTTATTATTGCCGCGATTATTGCTTTCATCTTTTGGTTGAAACCAACCGCTTTTAATTCATCTAAGCAAGCACAACCTGCTGAACAACAACTGAATCCCTTAGAAACGAGTACAGCCACAGTTCAAGCCAATGCTCAAGGTCAGCTTTTCTCCAGTGCCAGTCAGCAAGATATTCAAATCAATTGCCAGCTGAAAATAGATGCCTCAAATCGTTTAATTGTGAACGAAGCGACTAAAAACTGTTTCGAATTTTTTATGACTCAATACGGTGAAAAAGAAATTCAACAGATTAAGATTGATTTCGTCACCTATGCAACGGCTACTTATACCGAACCGCTACTGTCTCAACTTACCGATTTATGGTCGCGTTATATGCAGTATCGTGAGCAAATGGGTCGCCTTGATGCACCAAACATCGACAAAGAACAAGCGAGTTATTACAAAGCAATTTTTAATAATATAAAAAATCTGCGCAAAAAATTCTTTTCTGACTATGAAAGTGAAGGATTATTTGGTGTGGAAGATACGTATAACGATTATACCCTTGCGCGAATGAGCGTGATGGAAAATAAAAAACTCTCTGAAGCGGAAAAAGCTCAGAAACTTCAAGCTTTATTTGAAGACTTACCTGAGGATTGGAAAGAAAACCTCAAGCAACTTTCACAGCTGGAAGATTTAAAAAAACTCACCGCTGAGATTAAAGCGCGTGGCGGTAGTCGTGAAGAAATCCGTCAAATGCGTTTGAATTTGGTCGGACCTGAAGCCACCCAACGCTTAGAAAATCTAGATGGTCAGCGAAGCAATTGGAAAACTCGTGTAGATGGCTACCTTCAAAATCGTGACAGCATTTTAAAAAGCAATATGAGTGACAGTGCCAAACAAACGGCGATACAACAATTACGCAATCAAAACTTTAATAATCAACAAGAGCAATTGCGTCTGGAAACTTTTGAATCTGTATATGACAAAGGAGGAAAGCTCCCTTATGGCGATTAACTTAATCGCAGCGGGTCATCAATATTCGACATGGATATGTTCAGAATATAAATCGGATGATTATTTAAAACAGCGAATCATCATCACCGAACAACAAAAATGAGAGCACTTAAAATGAAATGGAACGTCAAACCAATCATATTTACCTTGTTATCATGTGGCTTCATTACGTCCACATCCTTCACACATGCGGGAAATACCAGTCAAATTAAGGAGCGATTTGTTACTTCTACATATGCCAAAACCAAATATCCATTGGTATTTGCACACGGAATGGGCGGCTGGATTCGAGCTGGCATTGATGAATTGGGCGTAGATTATTGGTATCAAATTTTGCCTGATATTGCACGTAATGGCGGCAATGTATGGGCAACACGTGTCTCACCTTTCAACTCTTCTGAAGTTAGAGGTGAACAACTTTTACAACAAGTCGATGAAATTATCGCACTCACCGGCCAACCGAAAGTAAATCTACTGGGACACAGTCACGGTGGTCATAGCATCGCCTATGTAAGCAACGTCGCTCCTGAAAAAGTAGCGTCCTCTACCGCAATTGCCAGCCCCCTAAAAGGCTCTAAAGTCGCCGATTTAATTATTTCCGTTCAGAATAGTCCACTCGAGAAACCCTTGGTTGATGTGGTTAATTTTGCGTCCAAAATGCTGGTCTGGGCACAAGGTCTCGATCCAAATAGCTTCCCCCATGACTCACTCAGCGCGGGTAAAAGTTTAAGTTTACAGGGTTCTGCCAAATTCCAAGCTCAATATCCACTGGGTATGCCAAAAACTGCATGTGGCGAAGGCCTTGCGACTGAAAAAGGTATTCGTTTCTACTCATTTGGTGGCACGGGAACAGTGACCAATGTACTTGATCCAGATATGCTCTTAGGGGTTACAGCTAAACTGACTGATCCTAAAGGCGATAATGATGGCTTGGTCTCACGTTGTAGTGCCAAATATGGCAAGACCATTCGTGACAACTACAACTGGAACCATTTAGATGCAATTAATCAGTTCTTTGGTTTAACCGCCATTCTTGCTCCAGATCCAGTTTCAGTCTATCGCCAACATGCGAACCGATTAAAACTTCAAGGCCTGTAAGCCATTTCATTAAAACGCTCAATTCAACATATCGGATATTACTCTGATGAGTGATATCCTTTTTTTAGGATTTATTCATATGCAATTAAAACCAAAAGATAAGCTCTTGTTTTAACTATTTAATATTCACATGACTTGATACTGGTTGTTTTAGAGATGCTTAAAGCCCTACCATCGTTAAACCGCTGGTCGCTTAATGCAGCAAGCATAAAATGGTGACGATATAATCAATTTAGCACTAGATTGTGCAAGAAACATAAGAATAAATAAGGACTTTTTATGGAAACCACACTGTTCTGGCCTGCTTTAATTTCAAGCTTCAGGTCTATTGATGCAAAGACTTCGGCTCCATCTAAAAAAGTAGATGCTCAATGTGAGCAATCAAACTTATCTAAAATCCAATATTTCTTAGTTTTCAGTTATGGCTTGACTGAATCTTCGCGTTTTATTGCTAAAAGCTTGAGTTTAGCTTGGCATCAAAATGTATAAACACACTTTATAAATAAATCTTTATTAAGCACAAGCAATTGAAAAATAGTTTCTTTTAAAATATTTCTGACAATATGTAAGCTTTATTTTTAATTTATTTCTTTTTACTCAACCATTTTTTATTAATGGCCTCATTCTTCTCAATGATCGATTTTTATATATAACCCATAGGAGATCTAAAAAAACTGATTCATTCCATAAAACAATAAATGTGAGAATTTCATTCATGGAAATAAAACTTTTAAATTTAGCCGTTGGATTAAGTCTTTTGTTAGCAATATCCAATAGTAATGCTCAAGTTCTTGAAGTCAAAGGGAAAGCGAACAGTGATTATGCGCAAACAAAATATCCCTTACTTTTTGTGCATGGCATGTTTGGTTTTAGCAAATTAGGCACACCTGAGTTTGGCATGGATTATTGGTATCAGATTTTGCCAGATTTCAAACGTAATGGCGCTCGTCCTTTTGCAGCACAACTGTCCCCACTCAACTCAACGGAAGTCAGAGGTGAACAATTACTCCAAGATATTGACGATGTCCTTGCGCTCACAGGACAAGATAAAATCAATTTAATCGGCCATAGTCATGGTGGCCCAACAGCACGCTATATTTCAGGCGTTGCACCAGAAAAAGTTGCATCTATCACCACTGTCGGTGGTTCAAACTTTGGTTCTCCAATCGCCGATTTTGTACAAGGCGCTAAGCCATTAAATACAGTTTTTGCAGCGATTGTAGATTATATGATTTCACCGATTATCAGTTTCAGTCAATTACGTAGTAATTTACCGAGTGATTTCAAAGCATCCATCCACGATCTAACGTATAACGGCAGCCAAGCTTTTAATGCCAAATTCCCTTTAGGTTTACCTACTGAAGAATGTGGAAGTGGACCTGATTCTGCGGATGGGATTTCATTCTACTCATGGACAGGAACAGCAATCACCACCAATATTCTTGATCCAGACACAACGCTCACTGCTGCAGGATTCATTGCGTTTAATGGTCAAAAAAATGATGGTTTAGTCAGTCAGTGTAGTAGTAAGTTTGGTAAAACTATTCGTGACGACTACAAACTCAATCACTTTGATGAAGTTAACCAAGTGCTAGGATTAAAAAGCTGGACAGCACCAGATCCTGTTTCCTTATATCGCCAACATGCGAACCGCTTAAAGCTTGAAGGTTTATAACTTTAAATTTTAGAATAAAAAAATGCGCCTAAGGGCGCATTTTTTAACTCAAGATAAAACTTAACTTTAGCCTAAACTTAAGAAGCTTTAACTTTACGAGCTGGTAACTTTTCACGGATACGTGCAGCTTTACCAGACAATTCGCGTAGGTAATAAAGTTTCGCACGGCGAACAGCACCACGACGTTTAACTTCAACTTTAGCTACGATTGGAGAATGTGTTTGGAAAACACGTTCAACACCGATACCGCTAGAAATTTTACGTACTGTGAATGCAGAGTTCAAGCCACGGTTTTTAATCGCGATTACAACACCTTCAAAAGCCTGAAGACGTTCACGATCGCCCTCTTTAACTTTTACAGAAACAATTACAGTATCACCTGGTGCAAATGAAGGTAGATCTGTTCTTAATTGTGCATTTTCAACAGCTTGTACTAAAGGATGCTTACCGCTCATGGGGTATCTCCGATATGTGCGAGTCAGAAGAGGTCTGATCATCGCTGGGTATAGAGGCTAAAGCGCATAGACCCGATTATCTTTCTCTTTATCGTTGACCATCTCAAACAATAAAGAGCCTATTTAAAGAATACTCAAAATCAAATTTAAGTATTTGCTTGAAGCTAAACTTCTCGCTTTACGCTCGGATAAAGTAATATTTTACTTATCCTCACTGATCTTTTAGCCATTTTTTTTGCTGCTTGGTCAGTTCGACTTGTTCCACCAACTCTGGGCGGCGCTCAAGTGTACGCTGATAGCGTTGCAAAAACCGCCATTTTTCAATATTTGCATGATGCCCAGATTTTAACACCTCAGGCACATCCAAACCTTCAAAATGATCTGGCTTGGTATATTGTGGGCAATCTAAAAGACCATCCACAAATGAGTCTTGTACGTGTGATTGCTCATCAGACATGACATTCGGAAGTCTCCGAATAATACTGTCCAATAAAACCATCGCAGGAAGCTCCCCACCCGATAAAACATAATCACCAATTGACCATTCCTGATCAATATAAGTCTGGATCAAACGTTCATCGACACCTTCATAACGACCACACAGTACAATTAATCCATCATATTCGACAAAATTTTGTACCGCAGTTTCATTTAAGGTTTTCCCTTGCGGTGACATATACACCACAGGAACCTGAACACATCCCGCTTGCGAAGCAAGCTCTTTGGCATGTTTAATTGCTTGAGACAAAGGCTCAGCCATCATTACCATGCCTGGACCACCACCAAATGGACGTTCGTCCACTCTTTTGTAGTTACCCGTTGCAAAGTCGCGCGGATTAATACAAGTGACTTGTATCAAATCACGTTTTGCTGCACGCCCGCTAATACCGTAGGCTGTAATCGCTTCAAACATTTCAGGAAAAAGCGTAATCACTGCAAAAAACATCGCAGATTCCTCTATTTTCCGAATGCGTTCATCCTTTAAGGATTAGTAATCTACGCCCCAATTGACGTAAATACGACCAGCTTCAAGATCAACACGCTGTACCACATCTTTATGCCATGGAATCATGCGCTCTTCAGCATCAACGCTGTCTGGTGTTGCGTGAACCACCATCACATCGTTAGCACCTGTCTCAAACATTTCATGGATTTTACCGAGATTCACTTCTTGTTCAGCATCGTCCAAACCTAACACTGTTAAGCCTTTCAAATCTGTCCAGTAAAACTCGTCCATTCCTGCTTTCGGAATTTGCGTTTTAGAAATCCAAACATTGGTTCCAACCAAGTTATCTGCTCCAGTGCGATCAATCACACCTTTAAGCGAAACAACCAAGCCTTTACCGTGCGGTTTCCAACGTTTTACATCTACACTTTGCCAACCTTCTTTGGTCTCAATGTACCAAGGAAGATAATCAAAGATGTTGCTCATTGGTTCTGTATTGGAATAGATCCAGAGCCACCCATTTAATCCATATGCTGAACGTAACTGTCCAATCTGAATACGATCTTCGGGAACATTCTGTGTTGGTATCATGGGCTACCTACTACTTAATGTAAAATTATGCAGCAGCTGCAGCTTTCTTAGCTTGAGCAGCTAAAGAAGCAACACGTTCAGACGGTTGAGCGCCTTGAGAAACCCAATGAGCAAAACGATCAGCATCTAAACGAAGTTTTTCTGCTTTACCTTGAGCTGTAGGGTTAAAGAAACCAATACGTTCGATGAAACGACCGTCACGCGCATTGCGGCTATCAGTTACAATAACTTGATAGAAAGGACGTTTTTTAGCACCACCGCGTGCAAGACGAATTACAACCATGATAGAACCTTATAGTTTTTACGGATTATCCACGCACCGACCATCGGAACATTTCAAACCCCTTTCATAGAGGGCAATATTTTACGTTATATTTACTTCGAAAGAAAGATCAAAAATTGTTTATCCACAATTTTGAATTTATTGTTTTACCGCGCTATGCCAATTGCTCTGATTGGATAAGCTACATACCGCTTTAGCTTTGATCCAGCAACGTTGATTTTTTTCATTTATCATTAGGCTTCCATCCCCTTCAAGTATTGTACCTTGTCGTGGCGATGCGACCAACACCCATTTATTTTCAGTTATTTCTTTGAATTCTAGATCATACATCGGATCACTATTTTCAGGAATGACACCTGAGTGACCGAGATCCTTTAATGAAATTGGGACCGAGGTGTGATCTGAAATTTTCAAAAAAGTATGATGAATCACTTGGTACTGCTGTAAACGACTCGCCAAAGCCAATATTTCAGATTGAGCTTCGACTCGCTTGGTTTTTCGAATGTGTTCCTGATATGAGGGATAAGCAATCACAGTAAGAATACCTATAATCGCGACTACACACATTAACTCAATCAAACTAAACCCACGATTACCATTGATCTGCATGTGCATGGCATCCTTTATAAGCTTTGATATTCTCCAAGTCACTGGCAATGAGATGATTATGTTTGCAACGAATACCGGTGCTGGTCAGCAATAGGGCATCAAAATTAGTCTTTAACGGAATAGCACTGATAGCCCATTTTTGTCCAAGACCCTGATCTGTATGAAGTAGAGTTTTATGAGAAGCTTCTGAGATATCTGCAATCGAAATAATATATTTTGCATCGCTTTCACTTGGAAATTTAAAGCTACTCAGCGCTGTAGAGTGATCATAGAGATACTTGGCATCAAACCCTCGATAAGAAAAACTCTTGGTTTTGTAACGTTCAAGTTGTTCTGCGATTTTAGATATTTCTTGTTGTACTTGTACTGTGATTGCTCGCTTTGTATAGGCCTGATAAGACGGAATAGCAATAGTGACAATGATCGTGATCATGATCATGACAACAACGATCATCAACTCAAGTAAAGTAAATCCCTTATATGTATTCATCATTCACCTACTGACGCTCAAACCAGTTATAGGCTTTCAGCTTTTTTGTGGTTGTGTAGCGGGTATTTCCATCGCCAAGCAACGTTATTTTTTTCTGTCCCGCTTCTGTGATTGCAATTCGATTTAGCTTCGTCAAACCATCTGACTTATGATTTGAGATCGTTGCATTTTTCTTGTTTTGAATATCTAGTGCTGAATGAGCATCTCCGCAAATTTCATAAGGAAGACAGAGTTGTAAGGTACGACTTGAACCTTTAATTCCACCGCTACATTGGTTGGGTTGCTGAGACGAAGGGTCGTTTGGGTTATACAACGATACATAAAGGTCAGAATGCACAGGACTATTTGCGATAGCAATATATCCATTCATAGCTTTGACAGTACCTGTATCTTTTCCTTCATCCATCCCTGTCGTTTGTCTCAACACATAATACCAACCTTTTTTTTGTTTGCTTAAAAGCGAATGGATAGAAGCTGTTGATATATTTGACCAATCCAGTAAATCAGCCTCAGTGATCTGTTTTGAATTATTGTTTAAATTAATGTTTGAATGATTCGAAGTTGAGCTAAAGAGGTCACGTTCAGCCAATTCATAATCATGCAGTACATAAACGCGATGATCTGCATCATTTTCTGTACTTAGCGGAATACTCCGATTGCCAGAAGCTAAACTTAATACGCCAAATCTTTGCCCCGATTGATCATGAATCGTTAAGGCTGGCATTTCGTAAAATTTCTGATTAATCTGACTAAAATCTGCTATTTTTTTAATTCGTCCAAAGCCTTCTGCTTTTGTTTGTCGTTTATTATTTAAATCCACTCGCCATACTTGGCCACCCAAATCACCAAAATATAAATGATCAACCAAGCCATCTGCATTGCGATCAAACACTTTAATTTGACTCACCACGCTATATTTTAATTCTTTATTGCGCACATCTGTTGAACCAACCTGAGTAATCTCACCAAAACGCGCATTCCAAAGCAACTCTCCAGTGTTGGCATTGAAAATATATATGCCAGCTCCTTCATTTGCAGTATTTTGCGTCAAACTTGTTTTGGGTTGATACCCCTCTGTCTCGTATGCAGTGTCGTAACCTCCACCTACGATTAAGACATTTTGGATAAGCCCATTCAACCTTACTTTAGCGATGCTTGGCTTAGACCAACTTTGCCCCATCGCTTTCAGCGCTGGATTGACGACAGATGTCGATATTCCTGCTTTCCCACTGCGAATAGTTCCCGATGTCGGATCGATGTGAAACAAGAATGATGGCGATGCTGGAGTCATCACATTTAAGCCATAGTAACTTTTTCCACCCATGCGCATCCCACCATACACATTGGCTTTTGATGCGATTATTTTTTTATTTTGCGTATCAACGCGATAGGCAACATCTGAAGTCCATGCGCCATCAATTCCATACAGTGGATCTGGGGAGCCAATCATTGTATTGGATTGGGCTAATAGTGCATCACGCTTGTTTGGATCTTGGAGAATTTCATGCGGTAAAAATGCAAACTCTTCAACACCAGTGTCTTGATCAATCATATGCAATAAACCTTGCATCGTGCCAAAAAGCAAATAATCCTTACGGTGACTTAAACCACCCATTTCTCCAATCTTCTCTCCCGCTGTCTCACTATATTTGGCTTCCAACGTGATCAGCAAAGGGTCTGAGTGCAGCACACCCCCTAATTGTCTCATCGGTTCTAAAGTATTCACTTTGGACAATGAATCCCAGACATAACCCGACGCTAAGCCATTTAAAAAATCTTGATCTAAACGATAGCCCAAAGCAGACAATAAATAAGGCTGATAAAGATTTTGTCTCCAGCCTTTTAAATTTGAATCGAGTTGAGTTGCAGTAATTACATCCTTAGTTGTGATTTTCGTTAAAGCACGGTCTGCCACAACAACGTTTGCGTGTTGCCCTGAACTTGACCATTTTGCATTGATGAATATGGGCCGTGTTTTTATTTGTTCTGCATCATTGGCCTTCATCAGATTCGGCTGCGCCATCGGTATGCCTAATCTGGAATAGACACCGCCTTCAATTGCACTAAAACCATCATCCTGATTGCTGATATTCCAAAAATCACGCGTATTGGTCTGGAGTGCTCCCGACGGATTAAGCACTTTGCGACTGATCTTATCGATCATTTCACCCTGCAGATTCAATGTATATTTTTTTAAATTACCGAGCCATAAACGATGTGTGGAGCCGAATTTTGAATTTACATGACTTATTTTAGGTTGAAACTGAGGTGCAAAAATATAAGGATACGGTGTGTTTGATAAAGGATCTAAAGGTGTAACGTAACTTCCGAAACTTGCAGATTCAAAATTTCCAGATGAGACTTCAAGCAGAAAATTATTCAATGCTTGCTGAATATCTTCTCCCGTGGTTGCTTGGGTATACCCCCCTATTTCATTTCTTGTGCCTAAAGTGTCACCTTTACCAATATTATTCCCCAATATTTTTAAAGCCTGGGCATTTAAACTATTTGAAACTGTCGCACCAATGCCCGTATAAGAACGATCAAAAATACAATAATTCAAAAGTCCACTCTCACTTGAGGCAGTGCATGTTTCATTCGGATGTTTTTGAAAGAGCGGACCAAATCCTACAGTGGAGGTATAAATTCTTTTCTGACGAGCATCGCTTGTAAGCTGTGTCTGATGAGCGAGCCGCTGTACAATTTTACCCACACAAGCCCATGAACTTCTGTTCTGCCAACCAGACTGTTGAACTGAGGCTGAGCCGAGATCATCCATTTTTATCGGATAATTACGTGTAGCCATCTCCTTAAACTCGCCATTATAGGTCGGTGCCGAAGATCCTCCTTTCGCCGTTGTATAATGATAATAAACATCGTCCAAGGGTGAGTTTTCACAACTAAAACTTGGATCAGCCAAAGCATTTTTCATGACAGGTAATACCGTGGCAGATCTAAGACCAACTGGCGCCCCATCACTTAAAAAAAACACGCCTTGAGTACTACATTGAGCATCACTGCTTGTTAGTTTTGACAAAGGTGCAATATAAGAACCATCAGATTTTCGCGTACCGATTGGCGCTAAACTTGTTCCAGATAATCCTTTTGAATAATTTGAGTATTTTGTCGCAATAGTATTATCTAAATTATTTAAGTTTTCACCATCGGTTCTATTGCCCAATAAATACGCATAAGTTTCAGCAAGTAATAAGGGGGTTGGTGTGCTTCCCACTGCAGAAATATTCTGAATATTACGAATCAGATCTGCACGATGTGTGATTGAAAGAGGCTTTGCTTCCATCAGTATTTTAGATGAACGTGCAGCTTCGCCATCCTTCAGCCAATCACTGCTGTTGCCTATTTCATTGGTTGATGTGAAAACTGAAATTCCAATATAGGTATTTTCTGGAATATTGAATTGCCCAGAACTGTCTTTTGCATTTAATGCATCAATGAGCGAACTTTTTAAGGCATTGATTCGTGAGACCAATTGTCCTTTATAGTAAGCATCGACAGAAGTCATACTTAAAGAGTTATCAATCGCCAACATCAAAATTGGATTATTTTTAGCTGTAGGATGCTGATATATTTGAATATCACTGGCATTACCTACATTTTCCATAAGCACGCATGCGCTCAGTATTGCCAGCGCATGTACAATGATTTTCTGTGTAACCGTAGACTTTATTTTCAATTTATTATTTTTCATTATTCTACCTACAACGATCTGTCTATAACGATTTACCACCACGCTTTAACCGCAAGGCTTTCATGATAAAGTTTTAGTCCTATAGCTTTATCTACAAAGTCTGATCTAAAAAATATTAATTCGCACGTTGAACCGCATCAAAAATATAGCTTTGAACTTGTGTATTAAAGGGAACACCCAAATTGCGCAAACAATCTGAGATCGTTGTTGCTGAACCTATTAAAGGTTGTGCACTGGGACGTTTTAAACATTGTTGTATTTCTTGTGTTTGGCTAGTCGAAGCCAGTATAGGAATCAAAGATGTTGCATAAACTGTAATTCTTTTATTCTTAGCGCCCTGTCCCAAGCTTTCATTATCCGTGCCTAAATTGACATGATTCAATGGAATATCATCTTCTTCTGAAGAAGGTGGGCTTGCGATTATTGAAACTTGGGTCATCTGAGCTTTACGAGCGCTAGCATAATCTGCTTCAGCGCTCAAAGAACAAAATCCTGATACACCATTGATTATAATATCTGACATCGCATCGTTCCATTCGAGCAGACTGGTATTACTCACATTAAACGAAGTTGAACTCGATTGACCCCTGAAACAAAAAACCACTTCGTCACCTTCATTTTGTATGACATAACCTAAAAGACTTAATGGATTTGCACTTTTAGCCACGTACCCGCCCAAGCCCAAGTGATAAAAAACAGTATCTGAAGATTGCATTAATAATTGCTGCGCTTGACTATGAGTAGCCACACTTAGACTCGTTAGGCTCTGTCTTATTGCCCAAGTGCCAATCATGGTAATGAGCATTAATAAAACCAAGACAACGATCAATGTCGCGCCTTTGACTTTTTTCATTACAAACCCTCCGCGGCATCTGTCACAGTTAATCCATTTCTTAAGGCAATGGTTTGACTGACGACTTGACGTATATATTTTGAGTTTGTCCCTTTGGCTTTTTTGAGTTGCACAACTTGATCTAAAACTTGAAATTCCTGATCATCCGATACCAGATTGGATTGACCTATACTTTCTGTTGAGCGAAGCAACACTCCGATTTGTATCGAATTTATTCTGGGCCGTGGAAACTCATTTATTTTTTTATAATCTTCAATAGCGATGTATCTTTTATTGGCCGTGTTGCTTTCATTCGATATTCCCAACAAATAGTGAAAATGATCAACGCGGTACATCAAAATTTGCCCAACGGTGCCTCCAAATACTGAGGGGCTTTTGACATTTCTTAAAATAGTCGTACTTTCATCACTCACATATGAACCCGCTTCACAAGCCAGCACTAAGGCTGAATGAGGGTCCAAACTGTTTTTAATATCCTCTCTTAAAAAAAATCTTTGTACAATAAAACGTCCCGCTGTATAGCTATTTCCTTCGCAGTCGATACCGTTACGATCTGCATAGAATTGCATCACCAACTGATCACTCCCTAAACCAATTGAAGTTTGCAGCCCTGACGCAGAGTCCGCCGCTCTCGCATTAGTCACTAAACCTGATTTAGAAACTGGAATTTGAGCAGAACTCACAATCGTTCTCGGCAAATTAAGTGGAATCGTGTTATTAGAATGGTTTAGAGCGCTGACTGTGGGTAAAAGAGGTGCTTGTGCAGAGGTTATTACAATCCCACCATTCTTTAGACGATCATTGATTTTATCCATCTGTCCATAATTAGACTTACGCAGCTCATAGGTGACAAAGCGTAAACCAAAAGTGCCATTGTCTTGTACATCAGCCATTCCCTTTTGCATGATGTAACTTAATTGGCCTGAGAAGAACAATTGAACTGCTGCTGCGGTAATGAGTAATCCAAGCGTAATGGAGACCATGAGCTCTACGATAGTGAAACCACGACGTTTGCAATACATCAGTAAAGCTCCATCACGATACATTGTGCTTGAGGTAAATAGCTTCCACCATTTGTACAAGCATCAGGATCTGAGCCGCTATCAATCGCTTTCGTCTCGCCCCAAGCTACATAGATGCATCTTCGGTCTTGTCCAGCATGGGTTTGCTGACAATTCGGCATTTTAATCTTCATCGCCAATTGATTTGCTTGCCTTATAATTTGCGCGACATCATATGCGGTAAATTGAGCCAAAGTTGGACATGGATTTGTCGCTCCCAATTGCACACATGCTTTAACTGAAGCGCTTGGTGATTCAGCATTCAACCTACGCGCATATTCAGAATACTGGCTTGCATTGGCTCGAATTTTTTCAGAAAGATCACGAGCCAAATTCATTGCTTGCATTTTATTCATTGCTTCACGCGAAGCATCAATAGCCCTGAGTTGTAATAAAGCAAACCCAATAACACCGATTGCTAATATAAATAATGCAATCAGCACTTCGATCAGGCCTACACCCAGCTGTTGATTTCGCATCAAAAACTGCCCCGACTAAGAGGTCCAGAACAATGTTGAATACATGCGAATTGCAGAGACTGAAAGATTTTGAGATGCGAAATTCTGAAAAAGGAAATAGACAAGACATTAAAAAATTCAATGAGGGGTTGAATCGACTTCTGCTTTATGAATTGAATATGGTGTCGAGGACGTATAAAAAAATTGGATTGAATAAAGATGAAATGCGTTTTCTGATTACGGTGAGAGTAAAAATGCACCATCCAACGATAGAATAAAAAAATACACATCTGAGTCTGTGTGATTAAAATCATGCACGTCAAAATGAAAACAATAAAGGATAAAGTGCCTAATTGCACATAGGGCATATTGTTCTACTCTTATACTTCTTCTTATTAGATACGAAAGTAATATTTATAATATAAAAACAAAATACAGATACGATAGAAGGTAGTAAAATGCGGACAAGAGCACATTATGTCTATTTTATCTGTTCTCTTGCCACACATCAATACACTAAAGCTCGTGTTTTAAGCTTCGGCTTAAGCTTGCGTCACTTGAATTCTTAATTCTTTTGGCAGACTAAATGTAATATTTTCTTCACGCCCATTTAATTCTTGCGGCGAACTTGCACCCCAATCTTGTAAGCGCTGAATCACTTGTTTAATCAGAATTTCTGGTGCAGAAGCACCCGCAGTAACGCCGATTTTACTCAAGTCAGCAAACCACTCTTTTTTAAGCTCATCTGCATTATCAACCAAATATGCATGCTTACCCATTCGCTCAGCCAATTCACGTAAACGATTCGAATTTGATGAGTTAGGTGAACCCACCACCAATACTACATCGCATTTTTCGGCTAAATCTCTGACTGCATCTTGACGGTTCTGAGTTGCATAGCAAATATCGTCTTTTCTTGGGCCTTGAATTTTTGGGAATTTACTGCGTAAAGCATCAATCACTTTTGCCGTATCATCTATCGATAACGTAGTCTGAGTGACGAATGCTAATTTTTCAGGATTAATTACATTGAGCTCAGCCACATCAGCTTCATCTTCAACCAAGTAAATATGACCACCTTTTTTGAGGTCATATTGCCCCATGGTGCCTTCGACTTCAGGATGCCCTTCATGCCCAATCAGAATCGCTTCGACACCTTCACGTGCATATTTAGTCACCTCTATATGCACTTTGGTGACTAAGGGACAGGTCGCATCAAAAACTTTTAGACCACGACGCTCTGCTTCTTGTTGTACGGCTTTAGAAACACCGTGCGCACTAAAAATCACAATATTGTCATCAGGTACTTCATCAAGCTCTTCGACGAAGATCGCGCCACGCTGGCGTAAATCATCAACGACAAATTTATTGTGAACCACTTCGTGACGGACATAAATCGGTGGACTAAAACATTCCAGTGCACGATTCACAATCGCAATGGCACGGTCTACACCTGCACAAAAACCACGTGGATTAGCCAAAACAATTTCCATAGGATCCTCAATGTTCACTTAATTTCATGGACAACTCACAATAAATTTGCAAACAAAATGCGAATTGCTATTTTGTTTGAAACTCGTCTGCTCTAAAATAGAGAAGATATTTTATCATATCAGGAAAAATATCATGTCGGGTCTCTTGTTTGTCGTTTCAGCAGCATCTGGAACAGGCAAAACATCGTTAGTGAAAGCCCTACTTGAGCGCGTAAGCAACTTACACGTTTCTGTTTCACACACCACACGTGGACAGCGTCCTGGCGAACTTGATGGTGTTCACTATCACTTTACCAGTAAAGAGCTCTTTTTAGCACAAGTTCAAGAAAGTGGTTTTATTGAATATGCAGAAGTATTTGGTAACTATTATGGTACTGCTCAAGCAACAGTAAGAGAACAATTGGCCAAAGGTCATGACGTTCTGCTTGAAATTGACTGGCAAGGTGCAGAACAGGTACGTAAGCTTTTTCCTGAATCTAAACAAATTTTCATCTTACCACCAACTCAATTTGATTTGCGTCAGCGTTTATCTAATCGCGGAACAGATGCGGTAGATATTATCGAGCATCGTTTAAGCTGTGCAGTTGAAGACATGCAGCAATATGTAAACTTTGATTACATCATTTTAAATGATGATTTTAATAAAGCTTTACACGATCTTGAGTCCGTTATTCACGCTAATCGTTTATCGGTAGAGCAACAATCTGTGCGTCATCAGGAACTGATTCAAAAATTAATCACACCTAAATCGTGATTAAACTTGAGTCTATAGACGAAGCAATTTATACTTCGCAGTCTATTGAAATTTTACTTATAACTGAGAAGTCTTATGGCACGCGTAACCGTTGAAGATTGTTTAGACCATGTGGACAACCGCTTTGAGCTTGTACTAGTGGCAAGCAAGCGCGCGCGTCAACTGGCTCGTCAAGGTATCGAACCTACTGTAGAGTGGGATAATGATAAACCGACTGTCGTTGCATTACGCGAAATTGCTGAAGGTCATGTCAGTAAAGATATTCTTAAACAACGTGATCAAGATTACCAAACTTCAAGTTTAGATCTTGCACTTTCTGCAAATAATTTGAACTTGGATGGTTTCTCTTTCCAGTAAGTTTTTTGCATCATAAAATGGCCTAGTCTTTGTACTAGGCTTTTTTATTGCACTTTATTGATATAAACAATCGACAGAATCAAAAAAATTTGTTAAAAAATTATGTAGTTTTTGATTTGAAAACTTGGCACTTTGTGCAATATGCTTTACTTTGAAAGCAATACAACTTTTACTCTCCTGTGATACAAAAAGGTGCACTATGCCAGGCCCATTGGTCAGCCAAGCGAAGCAGCAATTGCAAATCATCATCGATGCTTATTTATCTGAAAAAGATGTCGAGCGTGTTCTTGTTGCCTGCGATTATGCTGACATTGCGCATGATGGCATTACCCGCAAGAGTGGTGAACCCTATATTCTGCATCCGATAGCCGTCAGCTGTATTTTGGCGCACATGCGTTTAGATGCTGAAACCTTAATGGCTGCACTTCTACATGATGTGATTGAAGACACCGACTTTAATAAAGATGATATCAGTTCAAAATTTGGCAAAACTGTTTCAGAGCTTGTCGATGGCGTAACCAAACTTAGCCATTCAAGTGATAAGGAATACAATAAAGCTGCTTCTTTTCGTAAAATTCTGCAAGCGACCTTACAAGATCCACGTGTCATTATTATTAAACTGGCAGACCGCTATCATAATATGACGACACTTGAAGCTTTGCGCCCAGATAAACGTGCACGTATCGCGCAAGAAACCTATGATATTTTTGTCCCGATGGCTCGCTTAGTCGGCATGAATGAAATGGCAGATAACTTAGAGCATCTGTGTTATCAAAACCTCGATTTAGACATGTTTAATGACATTCAAGAAGCTTTATTAAAAACCAAACCTGAACGTTGTAAATATCAAACTGAATGGGAACAACATCTCAGCGATTTTCTCAGCGACTCCAATATTCCAGGTCGAATTAAAAAGAAAAATAACAACATTGAACTGTTACGACATTTTATAAAAAATGAAATTGACCTACAAGAACTCTCTCATAGCCATGCTTTTGAAATTATTTTACAAAGTATTGCTGATTGCGACCGTCTTGTTGAAGGCTTAAAAGATAATTTCCAAGTGCTAAGCTATCAAGATCACATTCGCTCTCCACTTCCTGGAGGCAATCAATCTCTAATGTTACGCCTCAAAGGCGAAAAAACGACGCTGTCACTCACCATTCAAACTGAGTTAATGCGCAAAGCTGCGCGCTTTGGTGTGGTTCTTGGTGAAAATGCACCTCAAGCCTGCCGTTCAGCCATCCAAGCCTCAATGCAAAATTTGAATACGCTGGTAGGAGGAGATTGTGCAAAAACCACCTTCAGCGATCTCCTAGATTATTTACATCAAGATAAAATCTGGGTGTATACGCCGCAGGGTCATTTGCATGAGCTTCCAAAAGGGGCAACTGCAGTTGATTTTGCCTATTCAGCAAGTTTATTTTTAGGCAACCATGCTGTTGGTGCAAAAATAGATGGTGAAACAAAACCACTATCAACACCTCTTTCTAGTGGTCAAGTAATCGAAGTCATTACCGATGTCTTAGCATCACCTAACCCAGATTGGCTCAGTTTCATTAATACGCAGAAAGCGCGTCGTTCGATTCAAAATATTTTAAAAGACCAAGATCCCGATGAACAACGTTTAGTGGGTCAGCAGGCTTTAAATCGGGCTTTAAAATTGTTTAATTTGTCAATTCAAGATTTATCCGAAGAAGACTGGATTGAACTTTTACAATGGCGTCATATCCCGAATAAAAACAGTTTATTTGAACAAATCGCAGTCGGTGATTTACTCCCGCAGTTGGTTGCCAATCACTTATTTTCACAAGATCCCTCAAATTCAGAAAATGTCTCAGATCGTCTTATCTTAGGCACAGATGGTGTGGACGTAAAATATGCGCATTGCTGCAATCCTGTGCTCGATGATCCTATCCAGGGCCACTTATCACGTCGTGGCTTAATTGTGCATCGTGCTCGCTGCCATAATCTTTTGCATGAACAACACTTACACCCTGAAAACATCATGCCACTTCATTGGGCAAATGCAGAAGATGATGAAATTAACTTTAATGCTTTCCTTTGCATCGATTTATTATTAAATGATGAACAGATTTCTGAGTTAATCTATATTTGTCGTAAGGCGAAAATCGGGATTGAATCTGTACGTAAGCATGAATCGAAAACCTACTTAAATATTGTGGTTCATGATCGCCAGCAAATCGCACAAATTATTCGTGAACTGCGCATGCAATTTGGATTTCCTCGTATTTCAAGATTGGCAATGCCCTTGCCGACACCAGAAGTTTCAAAAGCAGGTTAACTATTTCTCTTTTTGACTTTCATGAATAGATTTCATCCTTTATGATGATTGAAGATGAAAAAGGAGAAATTGATGTCCCGCCAAGTAATTCATACTGAAAATGCACCTTCTGCAATCGGCACTTACTCACAAGCGATCTTAGTGGGTGATACCCTTTACCTTTCAGGTCAAATCGGATTAGACCCATATAGCATGGAGTTGGTAGAAGGCATTGAAGCTCAGATTCGCCGTGTATTTGATAATTTAAAAGCCGTATGTGAAGCAGCAGGCGGCACTTTGACAGATATCGTGAAACTCAATATATACCTTACAGATCTTTCTAACTTCCAACTCGTCAACCAAATTATGGGTGAATACTTTGCACAACCTTACCCTGCTCGTGCAGCGCTCGGTGTGGCAAGCTTACCCAAAAATGCTTTGGTCGAAATGGATGGTATTGTTGTCATCCCACAATAAACCAATGAATTAAAACATTATTTTAAATACTACCTATCAGGTAGTATTTTTTTATTCAAAAATTCGATGACAATAAATCAACTTTTAAATGAATTTCATTGACAAACGATAATAATTATCAATAATACTAACTATCGTATTTACTTAGTTAGCTTTCAATATGTACGTTTGTTTATGCCGCGGTATTACAGATCAAGATATTAAAGACGCCGTTGAAAATGGCGCTGAGTCTTATCGTGAAGTACGTGAGCTACTTGATTTAGGTACTTGCTGCGGTCGATGTGTACCCGAAGCACGAAGTATCATAAACGAAGAGCTGAGCTCTATCGCTGCGCGAATCTCGTACGCTGCTTAAACCTGTAAGCTGCTTAAATTAGTTATTTGATAAAATAAGAAAACAAAGTAAAACAATATTTCTCCCCCCGCCTCTGACTCAGGCGGGGTTATTTTTTTGAAAATCCTGAAATCACTATCGTGTTTGATTGCGATTTTCATTTGCCGTTCAATAAACTACTCGTCAGCTATGAACAACTTAGGTTAAGATGACTCCATCATCGCCTGTCGAAGGCATACATTATTATTTTGGAGCAGAGACAATGGAAGGCAACCGTGATGTGATTAATCAACTCAATCAGGTTCTTTATCATCATCTTACCGCAATTAATCAATATTTCTTGCACTCACGCATGTTCAATGACTGGGGTATTGAACAGTTGGGCTCTGCTGAATATAAAGAATCCATTCATCAAATGAAACATGCCGATAAAGTGATTGCGCGTATTTTATTTTTAGAAGGATTGCCGAATTTACAGCATTTGGGCAAGCTTTATATTGGTCAACATACAGCTGAAGTTTTAAATTGTGATGTTCGTAAAGTTAAAGAAAACATAGAAGCAATTCAATCTGCGGTCAAACTTGCGGAACAAAAACTTGACTATGTTACCCGAGATCTTCTTCAAGAAATTTTAGAGAAAGAAGAAGAATACTGGGACTGGACCACGACCCAAATTGACTTGATTGAAACTGTTGGTATCGAAAATTATATTCAAAGCCAAATGTAATTTTAAGCTTGAAGTTATATCATTAAGCACAATAAATATCATTTAAACATATTAAAAATCCCCGAAGATCGGGGGTTTTTTACATTCTTTTGAATCATCAATTTCTATTTCAAAAGATCTTCATAATGACTTTTTTCACCATGCAGTGTTTCCAAAATCCACAGCTGATGCTCTGCTTTGGCCTTATAACCATTAAATGCTAATACTTGGGCATATTTATACAAATCATATTTTGAAGCCATATTTGCTACCATAGTATCTAAATATGCGAGTTCTGCTGAATTGAAATGCGTCTTGGGATTTAATTGAATCCACCAGACACGCTCTTCAAACTGGGTGAGCAAAATGATTTCTTTATTCATCACAAGTTGCTGACTTTCTGTTAGCGGTGTCGTTTTCCCCGCAATCACACTTTGCTCTTTATAGAGAAAATAATCTCGTACTGAAACAGCCGAGCCGATGATGATAAAAATGGTAATAACGACAAAAGATTTACCACTCACTTTAACAGCGGGTAATCGTTGATACTGTGACTGAACAATCCCAAGTAAGAAGCCGGCAGGCAATAAGAAATACGCGTAATGCAGCGGAAATTCGAGCATACCATGGATTAAAATCGCACAAACCATGAGCATTGCAACAATCGAAATCGTATCTTTAACGCCTTTATTTAGCCAATACAACCACGCACTAAAATAAACAATCATCAATCCACCAATGATCACACCATTCCAAATAAGCAGATCAAAGACAATATTATGGGCGCTCTTATACCATTCATGTGATGGATGCGCATCAAATGCTGCAATTTGAGCGATACCAGTTTGATTCCAACCATATCCAAACCAAGGCTGCTGCATGAGAGCAACCCACTGCTGTTGCCACATATCCAGTCGTAGATAGCCGGATGATGCTCGCTCAATCACAGAAGCCGTTTCGACCATATTGTGATTTAAAACGAGAGCAACCCATGAGTTTATAGCAGGTAAAAATCCAATGAATAATACGAATACAGCGATCCAACTTAATAGTTTTAGCGTACTAAATCTTGCTGGAGCTCTCCACTGTTTTATCGGTAAATATAACAGGATGAATAAACACACCACCCAAGTTGTGCGTGACTGTGTCAGTGCAATGCTAAACAGTAAAATAATTGAATAGGGAATCAGATATACATTTTTGATGATTCTTTTTTCGTAAAAATATAAGCATGCCAACAATGATATCGTGAGTAATGTCGCTAAATTATTAGGTTGAGCTAAATTTGCGTAAGGTCGATTTCCTTTAAACGTATACATCCACGTCGAGAAATAGGAATTTAAATTTAACCATTGGAAGATCGCAATCCAACTTGAAACCAAACCAACAACGAGAAGTGCAAAACTAAACAATTTAAAGATTTTTTCTCTTTTCTCTGGTGTATCCGATAGGTTAAATCCTACAACCACCATGCACCAAAACATGAGGATATAACCAGTGCACAGTATGGCATTACTGAAATAAATTCCCTGCCCGAAGAGTAGTTGCAGTAAAGGAACAAAAACAATAGGCAAGATTAAAAGCTGTGGTTTTGGAATAGAAATTTTAGTTTTATAAAAACCAAACAATAGGATTGAGGCAGAAATAAAAGTCAGAACTTCTGATCCAAATGTAGGCCATGGGGAGCGATGGAAAGGAAGGAGCCAAGCGAGTATTAAAAAAATAATTGAAAAAAAAATAAATAAGCGCATAAAGAGCATAAATAAATGGGTTAGTACATTATATCCTCAAGCGGTCAAAAAAACTGTATCTCTTAATTCAGTACTGAATTTTCTAAGGGTATATTTACACTTGGTTTTTTGATAAATAAGCTCTCATAACTTAAGTCCTCACCATACATTATTTTCAAAATCTTAAGTTGTCGTTCAGCTTTATCCTTATAACCATTGTGAGCAAGCAAAGTTGCGTACTTTTGTAAATCATAAGAAGTTAAATATGCATTTATATTTCGTTCAGCTAAATCTAAGACCTTTTGATCAACTTTCATATAAGGGTATACAGCAATCCATCGAGCACGATCTTCAAACTTATCAAAGAATATTGAATCGTAAGGTAGAACAAGCTCAGTTTTAAACTCATTCATTTCGTGTGTATTTGCTGCAACCATATTGTCTGTAATTTGGTCATATTCTTTAAAAACTTGATATAACAATCCTAGTCCGATAATTACGACTAAATAGCCCCACTTATTGCTTATTTCAAATGTTTTAACGTTTTGTTCTGTTAAGCAAATACCACACAAGAAGCCAACAGGTAGTAGAAAATAAGCATAATGTAATGGATATTCAAGCATTGCATGTATGAGCACTGCAGATATCATCAATGTCGAACAAACAGTCTCAATAGATTTAGATTTAAAAAAGAAATTTAAATATAAATAAGCAAAATATCCAATTATGGCTAATCCCAATGGTATACCGCACCATATCAAAATATCTAACAGTATATTATGCGCGCTTGAAGCCCACTCTGTGCCAGGGTAATGATCAATGACCGCATATTGTGCCGCTGTTGTCTGTCCCCATCCATAACCAAACCATGGTTTTTCCCAAATAGCATGAATCATTTGATTCCAAATATTAAGACGTAAATGACCTGTAGTAGCCCGCTCAAGCAGTGTACTAGTTTGCGCAATGTTAAAATGTGGTGAAAGTAATTGATTAACATACGGCAGACTTATAACCATGAGCCAAAATAGGCTAAAAATTCCAGCCAATTGCAATTTGGAAATATTCAAACTAGTTTTTTTTGATTTAAATAAAATGAATAAGGGGATAAAAAAAATGACTATCCATGATGTTCGTGATTGAGTAAGTACTATTCCCCATATTAAGAATAATGACACTACTAATAAAAATAATGGCTTAATTTTCTGTTTTTCAAATAAATAGTAGAGTGAAATGAGGCTTAAAAAAAGAAATGTTGCTAAATGATTAGGTTGTGAAAAATTTGCAAAAGGACGAGTACCCACAAGGCTCAATATATAATTTTGATTTTGGGAAAAACCTAACCATTGTGTGTATGCCAACACACTCGATAGCAATCCAGTAATTAACAACGTTACCGAAAAATAGGTCATACTTTGCGAAGAATTACTTTGATTAAATCCTAAAATAATTGCAATAAACAAGGCACAAAGATAAATAATAAAAAAATATAATGGTATTTCAAATATATAAGAATGCAGTAAACAAACTATAATTATTAATATAATCGCTAAAGCAATATTTGGGATAGATATCTTTTTTAGCAATAAAGAAATTGAAAGTATAAAAAATATAAAAGATGTAAAAAAAATATATTCCGAAAAAAAAGAAGATATAGGTTTAACAAATACTGGATTAACAACAGAAATTGTAATCAAAAGTACTGTAATTATAAGTGATGATTTATTCATAATAATCAAAAAGAAGGGTAATAAATTACCCTTCTTTTAATGCAGGAATTAAGAATAAGCTGCTAAACAAGTTTTAGGTTTAAATTCTGTCGCCACATTAGTTGAACAAGTCCAACCGCCAATTGCACCTGAAGTATCAGTAGCATCTGCTCCACGAGTCCATTTAATAACTTTAGTATTAATAGAAGATGTACCAATCAACGTACAAGAAATTGTACTTGCACCAGTGCTTGCCACACTAACAGTAATAGCTGAACAACGACTTGTAGAAGACTGCACACCTAACAGTGGTGCAGATGCAATAGTATCAGAAATACCTTCAGCAAGTTTTGCTTCAGCGTTGGTTTTAGCAGGTGAGATCTCAGCAAGACCAGCAGCAACTTGTGATTTAGCTGTATAGCTTTGATAAGCAGGAATCGCAATCGCAGCTAAAATACCGATAATCGCTACAACAATCATTAATTCAATTCATTCCATAAGTCACTTTATATGCACATGAATTAAACCATTGAATTGTCTTGTTTTACTTCATTTTTCATTTTGTCCATATGGACATCGTTTTAAATAGACAAATTTTTCCAATTTGTCCATATCAGAAAATGGCTTTTACTCAGTGCGATAGGGTGAATTTTTATAAAAGCAGACTGGTCGTGAGATATTTTAAAATTTTGATAAGCTAAAAACAGAATAAAAAAATCCAAACTCATTTATAAGCCAGCTTTTGTAGTTCTTCTCTATGCTGACGAATCACACGTCTTGCATGATGCATCATGCATCATGCATCATAATACGACGAATCGCTTCGTCATCATCAAATTGCATAGGCATAACTTTTATAGCTGGGCGAGGTGTTCGATCATCGATTTTAAAATCTTTTAGTCGTTTAATTTGATAACTCCCCTACATGTATGAAAAATTCAGCATAGAACATTGCTTTTGAATTTTAAACTGCACTCACCAATGCTTAAAATAATTATCGTTAAATCAATAGTTATCTACTTGCTTAGCTGCTGAGCATTTTGCTTTTTCCAGCTATAAATAATTAGCATCATAACATCTCACAAAACAAACAAAGCTGACATTTTTTGTCACTAACTTACATAAAATTACTCAAAATGATTTCACTAATCTTTAAATTCCAACAAGGTATTGATTTTATATGAAATAACTAGATACTATACTTTGGCACACTTCGTGCAAACTATAAATTAGCTTACAAAGCTTATAATTAAATTAACAAAACATTTGTGGAGAATGTTATGAATACAATGCAGAAGGGCTTCACGCTCATCGAGCTTATGATTGTTGTCGCTATTATTGGTATTTTGGCTGCAATTGCGATCCCACAATACAAAAATTATACTGCAAGAGCTCAGGCAGCTGAAGCAATGTCATTATTAGATGGTCTTAAAACACCTGTAGTTGAATCTATTAGTAATGATGGCTTAACAACTGGTTGTAGTACTTCAGGTGGACTAGCTTCTACTACTACTACTGGAAAATATGTCACAAGTATTACACCTACAGCTACAGCTGGCACAGCTCCACTTGTAGGTACATGTGCTTTAGAGGCTGAGTTTAAGGCCGCTTCAGCAGGTATTAACGATATGATTGCAGGCAAAAAGGTGACTTTAACTTATACAGTTGATACAGGTGCTTGGGCTTGTACATCTGACTTACCAGCAGGCGTTGAGCCAAAAACATGTTCATAATTATTTGAATAAACTTATATTTTGAAAGAAAAATACCACTAAACCAAAGTTTAGTGGTATTTATTTTAAAGGTTCTCAACTTTTTGTCTTAACTCAAAATTTTCCAACAATAGTGAATTAAACTTTTCGAGCAGTTTTTCATAATCTTCCTGCAACTGATCATAATCACTTTTCACCGCTTTGGTCTTAGTTTTAGCCTTTACAACCTGTTGTGCCGGTGAAAGAACATTTTGCCGAACTTGCTGTGCTGCTTGCTCAATAGCTTCAATTAATACAGCATGACGACTCTTCTTAATTGAACCTCGCTTACGCCCTGCTTCAAGTGCGACGGTATCATTATTAATCGCAAAGCCTTTGGCTAAGACGTTCGGCTTATTCGCTTTTAAACGCTCTAGAGCAGCGTAATAATCATTAAGTACACTCATATTTTACACCTCAATATTAATCGTTTTAATTTTTTGAATCATTTTGTTTAAAGCCAAAATATCACTGTCCATTTGCTCGTATAGCAGACTGTTCTGTACTTGCATATCTCGCTGCCGTTGTAGTCGCTGAACCGCTTTTTGTATTTTTTCAGCACTTGTTGCATCAAACACAGCATGGGCACAACTCAAACAGCTCGTAATAGCCGTAAAAGAAATTTTTTCGCAAGAATCAGGGTTGGTACATGCGCCAAACAAGCTAGGCTTATAGGCAATTTCACCCTTTTTCATACGCTTAATGGTTTCATCACGGTTTGGAAATACTGTGAGTAATTGCTCGCGGTCTTTTTGTAGCTGCAAATAGGTTCCTGCCCCACCAAGTAAACGGCCAGCACTATTAATTACACCCTCTTCAAATTGCGCATAAGAATGTACCAAGCGCTGATATTCCAGTTCTTGAATAAACTCTTTTTGACTGTCACTCACTAAAATATTTGGTGCAAATACCGCATTATTACGGTAATACAACGTCATAGACTCTGTTAGATGCTTAAATTGGACTGACAAAGCGCCAAGTCCGATCATGCCTGAACGAGCGCCATAAACTGCAAGCGAACGTCTAAATTGATGGGTACAGATATTCCAGTACTCACCAACTTGGCAGTCTTTTTCTTCTCGCCAATTGCGAAAACCATCAAAAGCTTCAAGCTCGGCGATATCACTTTCTGTGATTTTCACCCCCTCTCCAAGCAAGACAGAAATACGGCTTAAATACTGATTAAAATTAGACTGTGTTCGAGTCGGGGCACCTGAAAAATTGGAAATAAAATCCTTTTTATTTTGCTTATTCCGATTTTGCAAATAACGCGTTGGAAATAATGGGTATTCAGCAGGATTAGACATATCATAATGTGAGTTGAGCAGAGCGTAGATTTCACCAATGCTTTGTGCTGCATGTACGCCTACTTGAATATCTTCAAACGTAATCCAATACGTAGACTTGTTGCCACCCCCGTGTAATTTTGATGTATAGCCCATAATGACATGCACAAGATGCTCATTACTTTGAATAGTTTGATAGCAATCAGAAGACAGCTGATTCACTTCATTATCACGCATCCCTGTAAACAGATGAATCCACAACTTGCCCATACCTTGAATCAGCGTCATATAACGGGTGAGGTTGGCATGTTTTTGAATCTGGTTATTTTCAAAAAGTTGAGTTAAACCAAGTAAGTCATGAGCATCCACAAAACTCACTGCATTTTTATAGTCTTTAAATTCGCGGGGCATACGCGCAAAAGCTTTATCTTGCTGAATACGTTGAAACCATTGCAGCAAAGCAGGTGCATTTTGATTAAACTCGTTCAATTTATCCGCTAAAGTATTAATTAAGGCAATATAAAGCCGTGAAGGAACGACTTTGGTTTGTGGACCTACTTTGCCTGACTGCAACCTGAGTTGAGCAGCCAACTTTGCTAAATGCTCAATCGGTTGATATGTACTAAATGCAGGAATGAGCAATGAGTGTTGTTGTTGAATAGAAAAACAATCCGTTAAAAATGCTTTGATTTGGAGTGCTTTTTGATAGCTCACGTTTATATAAGCATCATTCACTTTTGACATATAAGCAACATCGCTAAACAGCTGCTGCAATGTACAGCCATTGCGGTATGCGATAGCAGCAAACTGGCGCAAAACCGTATGCCGCTGCTCAATACTTTTAATAATCGACTTGCCAGATTTTATATAAAGCAAAGCAAAACTGATTTTTTTCATTTCTGTCCGAATTTGGCAGAAGAGAAAGTCATCTTCACGGGAGTTCTCAAGCCAACTATCAAAATTCAAGCGACAGTGACACTTTGGTAAATATGGAGAAAGATCCCAGACATTATCTGCATAGACAGACAATGTTTCACCACTCTTCATTCGCGATAATACAAAAGTACTTGGAACATGCAGCTGATTATTCTGTAGATTGTACTCATCAGGTAAGAACTGCTCAGCAACACCAAGAGCGTATAAATATGAATTAAATGAACTCATTCGACCCACCCCAAATCAATTAGCAATTCAAAATGATTCAGCCAATAGGCATCTAAATCACCACTTTCAACTTCTTCTTGAATCGAAAAAATACGATCACGTAAATTTTCATAAGTATTTGATAACTCTTTTATCACTTCATCGATGCGATGTAGTACAACCCCAAACTGTTGTTCCCAATTGATTAAATCCGTGGCTTTTTGCTTAACGTAGCCGAGCAGACTTTTCAGTGATAAAAGCTTACGCACATCCTCATCATCAGCGTGGACTGCATAGTGTTGGCAAAATAGACAATGCTCAAATTGCTGGCAGTTTGGAGTTGGGGCTTGTGCAGTAAAACCCATTGCTTTTTCGGGCTGTAGATTTGTTGTCGTACAAGCCCCGACAGGTAAGGTCTGAACATCAACAGGCTCATCTAACGTTTGCACAGCAATACGTTCAACAGTTCGAGTTTGTGCTACTGCGACTTCTCGCAGCTCATTAAAAAACTGTGAAATTTGCTGGGCTGCATCTTTGAATGAAGTACGTGCATAATTAGTTCTTGCAGTATCGAGTGAGTGACCCATTACCTCAGCTTCAAGCAATAGATCACCATCGCTAAACTCAACAGTTTGACTGCTTTTATGCTTACGCCACTGTTGTGGTGTAATCCAGACCATTTGTGGGAAAATACGCTGAAAAAACTTTTTCATTAATTGTAATCTGCTGTAGCTGACAGATCCCAACTGTTGAATTTCGTTGCGTAATGGAAAGATGAAATCACATGCTTCATCTTGAATATACCATTCACGAAGTTCCAAAAGCTTCCTAAACACTGGCTCAAATTTCACCCCAAATTCTGGGTATACTATCTTGCCTCCTGCACGGCTTTTTGTTCCCGAAAACCTTCGCCCCTGGGTACTTGGTAGGATTTCCATCGTATCGAGTTGTAACTGTTGAGCAGTGTCTAAATTTGCCCCAGTTTGTGCGATAAATAACAACATACCAATGCAAAGACCATAGGAGGCAAGTCGTTCTCGCTCGATGTGTCGCTTATTCTCATTACGTTGCTGCAATTTATACAGAGCTTCATTACGATTTTCACGTAAGCGCTTTCGATGCTCACTATCTTCTTCTAATTCAAAATCAGCCAGCATTTTAGAAAAAGCTGGAATAACCGGATATTTGACTAAATAACTCTGTATATCAAACTGGATGTGCTGTTTTTCAGTTTGATGATGAAAACCGGAATAAAAATAAAAGTTCTCTTCATCAACCGATTTAAAATGCGCTGGAAAGCTTTCTTCTTGCACAACGATGCGATGGATTTCAAGAAAGACATTCTGCAAAGTCGCATAAGTTTTCTGATGATCTTCTTCCGCAATGGGTAATATAGGAACATCATAACGCTGCGACTGTACTTGCATTGCTTGACTAACAATATCAATTTCATGACAGTCAAATACATATGCGATTAATTTAGCTGCATTACGCTGATATTGCTTTGCTGTATGTGCAGCTAAACTTTCCTCTTCAGTATCAGCAAGCAAAGTGCGATCAACTAAAGATTTACTGTAACGACGATACGCATCGATCACACTGTCTTGATTTGAAAAATCAAATGTCTTTTTTTGGCTACCTACCCAATCTAAAAAAAGTTTACTGGTGTAATAAAATAGTCCTTTTGACAAATCTGATCCGCCCATTTGCAGCAAATAGTCGGTCAAACATTGTAAAAAATAACGCCTTTTTTCATCAAATGATGCACATAACTGCTGTTCTGACAAAATCTCGCCAGATACTCTTTTACGGTAAAACAGAGTTCCAATGTCAAATGTCTTAAAAGCAAAAGAAGCGGTTTTATCCTTGCAAACGAGAATAAGTCGCTCATGTTCATTAATCTGTTTATTGATATCGGTGATATGGACGAACAATGGGGTACGTGTGAAGCTCATGACAAATCTCCTGCTGAATTGACAGAAGACATCACGTACTTCATTAAACTTGATTCATACTCATGCTGAATTTTATTGCGCCACTGTAAACGAGATTTGTAATTCAAATATTGTAAAGTGGTGCTGATGTTGCGATGCCCCATACGAGCTTGCACATATTCGACAGCTGTCATCACCGAATGCCCTTCGGGCAGGTGTTGTAACTGACTTTCAAGCAGATTCATACCAAAACTGGCACGTAAATCATGAAATTTAAAACTTTGAAATTGCGGATCAATCAAGCGAATTTCAGGTAATAATACGACTTTTAAATAACTACGTACCGCTTCACCTTCATAGCGTTTAAGCCTAGTCCCGAATGAGTCAGAGGCCTTGATCTGCTCGGTCAATTCCTGTTGTTCAGCTTTGCTTGTGTAGAAAGGCGTACCAAGTTTAGTGAGAAATACATAATTTTCATCTGAGTCACCATAGTTTGACTTTGCTCTACGCAAACGCGCTTGCTCACTATTAATGTAAACTTTCAGGTCTTGAGCTAACCAATTCGGAACTAGCAACGTCATTGGCTTTTGAAATTTGGTATCAATGCCTGTACCCGCCCCAACTGGCAGGCGGATAAAACCCTGGCTATCAGGCTCACGACCAATTAAGTTTTTGATTCGTAAAGTACAAATTGTTTGCAGGCGAGCACCAGTGAACAATGCAAGATAGAACATCAACTGATATTCACGTGATGATTTTTGCAGTGCTTTTAATATGATTGTTTGTTCTTCAACGGTCAGTGGACTTAACTCACCACCATCCACAATAGTTTCAGAGTTTTGGGCTTTAGCAGGAACGTGAATTGCAAGGTCATGCGACTTAATTGCCATTTTTCGACGTGCGCCAAACTCATTATCCACAGCAATATATTTATAGACATCTTGAAATGGAAGTCCATAACATTGATGATCAACCAAGTCTTCCATTACAAGAAATCGATAAAAATTCACCACTGCATTAATTCGACCACGTGCAGAACTGGCGGAAATGAGACCTGCATTTGCCTGCTCAATAAGACGAGTACGATATTTAAAAATCGCATTCAACTGTTTTAATTTATGAAATTTCAAAAAGTCCAGCTGCTCATCTTCTAAAAAGCGCTGAAAATCAAGTAATTGGTTAGCAATTGAAGAAAATGTTTTAAAATCATACTGTATTGTTTGTTGTAATTTTTTCAGCAAGTACAGATTAAAAATTTCAGATGGTTGCCCATCTCCCTGGATAATCATGGGGAATTCAAGGTAAGCATCACCATATTTTTCGAATTCTGCATCATTTAAACAACGGGTTGCCTTAACCAACGTCAATAACTGAAATTTTTTAATGGTCACGACTTTAGCTTTAGACTTGTAGCGTGACTGACCATTTTTTAGTTTAGTGCTCATGTGAGCCTCCTGTTTATTAAAAAAAACAGGCAAAAAGCGATCTTGAGGTAGGATTGACAAAAATGCCTCTATCCATCAAAATCGAAGTGTCTGGACGCCAATCAAGACATTCATAAAAGCTCATGTTCCCGCATGGGCTTTTATACTTTTTGCCTAATACAAATAATTATTGTTGAAACCTTAATTCACCACCTATACCTTCCGATACTGTAGTTTCTGACCTATATCCGATAAATCATTCAAATAACCTTGCGTTTTAAGTTCTCTCATGATGAGTAACGATGACTGTGCATCAAGACTTCTTAAATGATCCATACAATACCGTTTATAAGCATCACGAATTTCAGGACTTGGTAATCGAACCATAAATGGTTTTCCTCTCATATCGCTTATCCTTGAGTGTCTGTTTATGACGTTTTTTATGATGTTACAATGTGTTAGTATTACTAACAGAATTAATATTAATCATTTGATTAACATTAATCAATAGGAATTATTCAATTGACTAAATTATTTTTAACTGAAGAGCGAAACCGACTAAATTTAAAGGCTAAAGATGTAGCTGAATTTGTTGGAGTAGCAATTCCCACACAGTCTAATTATGAAAATGGTAAACGTTCCCCAGATGCAACATATCTTGCTAGACTTACAGAACTAGGCTTCGATATTAATTACGTTTTGACTGGAAAAAGAGAGTCTTTAAGTCTGACAACACAAGAAAAAATGTTAATTGAGTTATTTCGACAAGCCTCAGAAACTGTACAAAGGCATATTTTGGCAGGGTTATTAACTCAGAATACAACAGAATCACCTAGAGGCAATGTCGTAACGGTCGGTAATGACAATGCAGGAAATGTTGCAGGAAAAAATATTAATTTAAAATAAATAGTTAGGAGTCTTATGACTAATAATCTTGTTTCTGTCGGTCATTCAAATAAAGGCAATGTGTGTGGCGGTAATTTAACAATTAATAATTCATTGCCATGCAAAAATGGTGATGGAATGCTTTCTTATGAAGACTACCAGAGATTTTCTTATTGTAATAAATGTATCTCATCGTTTCGTGATCACGTATATTTTCGCTATCAAAAACATGCAATCGCAATTTGCTCGGTAATCTGTGTCTTAATAATCAGTGGATTCTATTTCATTAGGGGACGCTTACCAAATTTTATGGGCCTAATATTTCAAGAAAATTTTTTTATTACCTCACTTATTCCTCTTCTATCAACCTTAACGTTATGCTGTGTAATTTTGCTAGCGGGTAGAGCTTACGCTCATGTATTAGCCAAGAAATATATTAATCAAAATTTAAGCTACCACTAACATAAAACGTCATCCACTCTAAGTTACTTATAATTTATTAGTAAATTATAAGTAACTTAGTTTCCCGATTCATAAATCTTCGCTGTATTCAAATAGATCTTGCATATTACAATCAAAATATTTACACAAGGTATCAGCAACCGAAAGTTCAATTCGTATTGCCCGGTCATAGTAAAGACTTGTTAGCGTATTACGATTGATACCAGTCGCTTGAGCTACCTCACTTAACTTTAAAATTTTTCGCTCACCCATCAAATTTGACAACCTACATCTAATCATAACAACCTTTAAATTAAAAAATTAACCTACAGAAGGTTATTTTAACTTGATAAATAACTTTCAAAATGATAATTTAACCTACAGCAGGTTATATTGTTCTATTAAAAACAAATTAGCCGTTCTAAATTTCATTATATAATTTTTTAAAGAAGTTCAGCTATGAATAACTATTTTTCTCCAAAATTCTCTATTTCAGAAGAAGTCCGCTCAACTGCTGTTGCTCTAATCAAAGAGTTTAATATTGACCGTACATTTGATTTAGCTTTATTCTTAAATGTTAATCCTAACTTAAATGACCAAGATGCAACTTTAGCCTGGGTTAATTATTTTGAAAAAAATCAACATGATCTGAGTGACTTCAATCATGTTAGACGCCACTTTATGAAAAATTTTCCTAAAATTATGTTTGCAAACTTCAGTGAATAAAATAATCAAAGGGAGATATCAAATATCTCCCTTAATTTTTTATAACAATGCTCTTATGGTAATCTCAACAAGAAGTAAAACTTAATTTAATTGGTTATAAAAATATGGAATTATCAACAAAAGCAGGTCATATTGGGCCATCAGTCATTACTTTTGACGTATTTGGTACACTTGTAAAAATAGGAGACAGACGTTCCCCATATAGAAAATTAATGAAATGGCTAAAAGAAAATGGGCGACAACCAAAGCCTGATGATGCCAAATTTATTATGTCCCACAATTTAAATTTGGCAGAGCTTGCAAAGCGATTAGCAGTAAATATTCCAGACCAATTTCTGCAAGAACTTGAGCATGATTTAGATGAAGAGTTACGCTCTATTAGATTGTATGAAGATACCTTATCAACTTTGGAAGAATTAAAGAAATTGGGAATTAAATTGGCATTATGCTCAAATTTAGCTATGCCATATGGAAAAATTGTTTCTTCATTATTACCGCCCCTTGATGCTTATGCTTGGAGTTATGAAGTTGCTGCAATTAAACCTGAGTCGAAAATCTATCAGTCACTCATTAACCAACTAGGTTGCCAAGCTTCAGAAGTCCTATTTATTGGGGATACAGCACTTGCAGATTTTACAGGGCCGACTGCATTTGGTATGTCTGCTAGATTGATCAATCATCAAAATGGTCAAACATTGGCAGAAGTTTTAGGCGACATACTTTAACAACTCGTGGACATCCTTTTAATAGTGAATACTCACAGTTCCTCATCTTTCCATTTTTTAAATTCTGCAATTTGTTCATCAAGCTCCAGAATCCATGCTGGTTTTATATGAGGCACATCTGGACGCTCAACACCTTGATAGTCAAAAAACTTATACACCATTGCCGCCAACTTGATAAATGCCTGTTCAAACGTATCTGCCCAAACATCTAAACGATAATCATGATAATGCTCTTGGTATAATTTACCACCATCTTCTACTTTATTTAGATGTGAGCCAGTCTCTAAATAAATCACTAATTTCCCATCATCTTCATCATTATATGCACCGTGATAAATATTTTGGCAATGCCCCCATGTATTCCAGTGCCATGATGGTACATCGCCAGTAACCGTCCAAAAAGCTGGGTGTGTATCAATAAAATGATAGGCTGTTAAAAAGTCCGTTGGATTTGCGAGATATGCTTGCTCATGTTCAAAGGCAGTCTGTAAAGCAGATTGTAAATGCTCAAATTTATTTTGATCGGTATATGAAAATAAACTACTAGAAAAATGCTCAGAGGTTTTAAAAAATAGGCAACCATTTTCTTTATCCTTACCAAAATATTGATAAACCTCTGGAAGAATCTGTAAATCTGTCGGTTTGACATGATGGATCTGGTGTTGTACGTCTTTTAAGCTCTCGTGAATTGCTTCCATACGATCGGGGTAAGTGACGACAAGTTTCTTATCTCGCAGTGATAAAATTGCTGGTTCAGTCATTTGGGGTAACTGTTCTAATAGCCAGTCTGGTAATTGTTTTAATTCAGTCGGTTGCATTTTTATTTATCCTATTTTCTAACAATTTCAACTTATTACATACGTTACACAACATAATTTGTGCAAGTTGAGTATAAGTTAGTCCATAGGAGTATATTGTCACACAATGGCTTCGACAAGCGTCCGACTAAGTTCACACCGAAGTTTCAGCCAACAGTTTCCTGAGCTTATTGAAGGAAAAATATTCCCCGTTTATTTTATACGACTCACTTACCTTTCCATTGAGCCATTATAGATTTTTCATATTGGTTTAGATGTTCAAAAAACTTGAGTTTCCTTTCTTTAGTTTTTCTATATAAGTCTCACATTGAGCAGCTAAACCAAGATAATATTTTAAAGTGCTTTCCACTCTTGCTGTCACATACTCAATACTTTGAATTTCACGCTGCTGAGCAAAGACTTGAATCGCAGGATGTAACTGTTCTAAACAACTCACGTCATTACTGAAATATTTTAACACCTTAGTTTCAGCAAAATAAATTGCAGAAAACAATCGTCCATCTTTAAAAATAATAGCCGATGAAGCATCTAAACTAGATGCAGACCTACCTTCATAATACAAAGCTTCGTCTGTTTTCAATAAATAAGGCGCTGAATAATGTTTAAAATTAGCATGGAATTTTGGGTAATCATGTTTTAACAATGCTTGAAGTTCTGTTTGGATTTTTTGATTCAAAGCAATTTGAGGAATTGATGAAATATCTGAATATTGAATTAAGTCTAATTCTTGTGCATGGCTAAACGAGGAGAGTATCAAAAGAAGGCTGAAGTAATATCTATGCTTCATAGTTGGCTTATTATTTGTGATCTACTTTATGATGTCCATATCGACTAACTTATGGATTGTTCATTTTATATGGACACTTATGGAGTATCAATCAGGGTAAAACCTTTTTGAGCATTCATAACATTTCTCCAATATATTTTTATCGCTTTGAATAAGCACTTATAAGGTCAGCATTTTCACTTTTGATTTTTTGTTCTTAATCAATAGGATTGCCAACGTATTGAAGGTATTTTTGTTTTTATTACCAAAACATACAATCTTTTTTTAATTCTTTTGTTTTTATATGTAATTTTAGGTAAAAACTGACAATTTTTGTCAGTTTTCCGCAGTTAATTCAAAATTAAAGGAATATTTGGAAGTTCATTAGACTGATCTACGACTTGACCGTCATAGAATGTATTCAAAATTTCACCGATTTCTTGCACGCCCAGTATCACTCCCTGACGATAATTCTTATTTTTTAATTCTAAAACTATATGATCACAAATAGCTTGCCAAACCTTCTGTTCAGTCGCGCGTTGAATACCTCGATCAATGACAATTTCGACTTTTTGTTCGCATAAATTCAAATAGAGCAACACTCCGCTGTTTTGCTCTGTATCCCATACACCCAGTTCTGCAAAAAGCTGTTGTGCACGCAGTCGAGTATCTTGATAATACGCTAAAGAACAAGGAATATAGCCTTCAATCACGACCTGAATTTCCCCAATATGCCCTTGTTCTGCTTGATTGACTGCTTCTGCAATCACCTGTTGATCTTGCTTAGAGAAATAGCGCTTTGAAGCGGGCATATAGAAAAAATGCTTAAACCATCGTTTTAAGCTGGGCTCAGTACTTTGCTGAACTTTAGGTTCTGTAATAATTTCTGTTGTTTCTGTTTTTACTACCATGAGCCTGATGCCCCTCCACCGCCAAATCCACCGCCACCGCCACTAAAACCGCCCCCGCCACCAAAACCACCACCACGACCTCCGCTTCCGCCGCCTCGACCTGCGCCGGAGAGAAAAGCTTGGAAAATAAGCTGCGCAATTGATGTAAAGAGCAGAAAGAAGATACCAATTCCGACAATCAGGCTCATCAAAATGCCTGTTCCATAGATTAATGCCGCAGCAAAAGCGGTTACTCCTGCAACAGATGCACTTAAACGATTTCCAATCATAAATGAGGCAACAACGCCTGCAATCAGAATAAATAAACTGGTACTCAAGGTTTTTTCTTTGGCTTGTTGCTCTCGTAAAGCCTGAGCTTGTCGCTCTTTCAATTCTTCAGCAGCTTTTTGTGCAATTTCTGGATCTAGATTTAAAATACGCTCTATTTCAGAAATACCCGCTATCAGACCTTGTCCATACTGATTGGCTTTAAAATAAGGCGTAATTTGATCTCGAATAATACGACTGGCAATAATATCGGGTATCACCCCTTCAAGCCCATAACCTGTCGCAATATTTATTCTACGATCATTCACAGCAACAGTGATCAGCAACCCATTGTCTTGTTCCGCTGAGCCTAATTTCCATTGCTCAGCAGTACGCATTGCAAAATCAAAAATATCTTCCTGCCCAGTGGTTGGCACAATCACCAAACCAATTTGTGCTTTTCCTTGTTCATGTAAATTAAGAATTTGCGATTCAATTTTTGATTTTTCAGCAGCCGTTAAAATTTTAGCTAGATCAATCACAGGTGCATTCAATGTAGGCAGCTGACGAATGGACTCGCCATCTGCCAGATCATTCTCAACAGCTGTAGTTGCACCGCTCTGTGGTGCAGAGGCAACTGTAGAACCTTTTTCTAACGCTGGATTTGATCGATTTGAGTTTTGCTGTGTATCAGGTTGAATGATTTTTTTAAGTACAATCGCTTCTTCCATATCTACGGCAGTTGCTGTTTCCGCATATGCAGACGGCAGAACGATGCTCGTAAGCAAAATCAAACTGGCGATAAAGATTGCCTTCAAATTTTGCAGAAATTCAACATTTCTTAATCCCAGCATAGTTGCACCATATCTCCATTAACGATTCACTTAAATCTAAAACTCAAAAAAGAATACAATTCATTATTTTCGATTAATTAAATGAAACGGTTGGTGCTTTTTGCGAACCTGCTTCAGCACTAAAGTTTTCTTTGGTGTCCATTCCAATCACTTTCGCTGTCATCGCTTGCGGGAACTGACGAACATAGGTATTGTAATCTTGCACTGTAGAAATATAACGATTACGGGCTACAGCGATACGGTTTTCAGTACCTTCAAGTTGTACCTGTAAATCACGGAATTGCTCATTGGCTTTTAAATCAGGATAGTTTTCAGTTACAGCGAGTAGACGCGATAATGCCCCTGTCATCTGTGACTGTGCTTCCTGATATTGTTTAAATAATTCAGGGTTTTCTAGAACCTCTTTATCGACTTTTAAACCTGCGACATTGGCACGTGCTTGCGTCACTTCTGTTAACACTTGCTCTTCATGTTTCGCATAGCCTTTTACCACATTCACCAAATTAGGTACGAGATCTGCACGACGCTGATATTGGTTTTGAACCTCTGACCATGAAGCAACGACAGACTCATCTTTGGCTTGTAAGGTGTTATAACCACAACCTGATAATGTCAACGTACTGACCAATGCAATTGAAAGTAACGTTTTTTTCAACATTTTCATCTATTTACCCCTCATTATTTATTTGTATTTGTTCATATAAATTTATTTTACCCAGATTTAAAAATTGAATTGTATTTTTTCTTTACGGTTTCAATTTCAATCAAATGATTCAATCATCAAATAAAATTAATATCTAAACAAAAAGTACTTAACTACATCTCATTTATAAAGTGCTAAAACATCTTAGCCGATCATTAAGCCACTCTATTTAAATGGATTCTTATTTGAATGTCCAATCTATCTAAGATATGTTCTTTTATTATTACATCGCGTTCAAGTCTAAGCTGAATTGCCTAAACATTAATATTTTTTATAATTCAAAAAATCATTTAAGAACAATAAATCGATTTTTAGAATCCCCCCCTGAGCTAGAGAAAGAATGAGCAGATAATGATTGTAAAATTGTTGATTAGAAATACCTTTCAAAAGAAATCATTTGATAAATCCATCTAGAATTAAGGTCTTTATGCAAAAAAATGATCAAATAAATGGCTCGAAAAGACAAATACATAAATAAAAAAAGCCACCCTAAGGTGGCTTTTTAATAACGAAATTATTCGTCTTCTTTTTTAGCGTCTTCTGGAGGTAAGTCCTTCACTGCTTCAGCAATTAGACCGAACATATAGTTACCATATGCATTGGTCTTGTCATAATGGAAACGCAGACGCGGTGTAATACGTGTCTTGATTTGACGGCTCAATTCGTGACGCAAGAATCCAGAAGCTTTATTGAGTACATCTAGAGTTTCTTTGTTCGCAGCTTCACTTTGCTCATCACCAAGTTCACGACCCATTACAGTCACATAAACTTCTGCATAGCCAAGATCAGGACTAACCTTCACCGCAGAGATGGTCACTAGACCACCTAAGCGAGGATCTTTTAGCTCTTGACGAATCAGTTCTGACAACTCGCGTTGAACAGTATCCGCCATGCGCTTTAGACGTTGACTACCCGCCATTAAAGACTCCGTTTAATCAATTGAACATCATACACTTCGATCTTATCGAGTGCTTTGATGTCTTTATAACCTTTAACCGCAAGACCACATTCCATACCTGCACGAACTTCTTCAACCACTTCTTTGTAGCGACGAAGAGACTCGAGCTCACCTTGGAACACAACCACGTCATCACGTAATACGCGAATCGGTTTGTTACGATGTAGCATACCTTCAAGTACCATACAGCCTGCAGCTGCACCAAATTTACTTGAGTGGAATACTTCACGTACTTGCGCAACACCCAGAATTGTTTCACGATGTTCAGGCGCAAGCTTACCGCTCATTGCTGCTTTAACATCATCAATCAATTCATAAATAATTGAGTAGTAACGAATATCGATGCCATCTGCATCAGATTTTTGACGTGCAGTTGTATCGGCACGTACGTTAAATCCAAGAAGAACAGCTTCAGAAGATTCAGCAAGTGTCACGTCAGACTCAGTGATTGCACCGACACCCGAACCAATTACACGCACGCCAACTTCGTCTGTAGACAAGCCATTCAATGCAACTGTAAGTGCTTCCAAAGTACCACGTACATCAGTTTTAAGAACCACATTGATTACAGGCACATCTTTCTTGCCCATAGATGCCATAAGGTTCTCAAGACGCATTGCGCTTTGACGCTCAAGACGTTGATGACGTTCACGATCCATACGTGCATCAGCAACTTCACGTGCTTTTTTCTCGTCAGTTACAACGAGAACTTCATCACCTGCCATCGGTGCTTCTGGAAGACCGAGGATTTCAACAGGAATTGAAGGACCAGCAGATTGAATACGCTTACCGTTTTCATCTGTCATGGCACGTACGCGACCATAAGATGCGCCAGCAAGAACCAAATCACCAACACTCAATGTACCGTTTTGAATCAGAATAGACGTTACAGCACCACGGCTGTTGTCTACACGAGCTTCAATAACAACACCTTGTGCAGCACCTTCTTCAGATGCTTTCAACTCAAGCAATTCAGCTTGGATTGAAATTAAGTCAAGAAGCTCATCAATCCCTTCACCGGTATGCGCAGAAACTTTTGCAACTGGAACATCACCACCCCATTGTTCAGGAACGATTTGTTTCGCAGTTAATTCATTCAATACGCGATCTGGATCTGCAGATTCTTTATCCATTTTGTTGATTGCAACAATGATTGGCGTACCCGCAGCACGCGCATGATCAATTGCTTCTGCAGTTTGTGGCATTACACCATCATCTGCTGCAACAACAAGTACTACGATATCTGTCGCTTTCGCTCCACGTGCACGCATAGACGTAAACGCAGCATGTCCAGGTGTATCTAGGAAAGTAATAATCCCTTTCTCAGTTTTCACATGGTAAGCACCAATATGCTGAGTAATACCACCAGCCTCGCCTGCTGCTACTTTAGCGCGACGAATATGGTCAAGAAGTGAAGTCTTACCATGGTCAACGTGACCCATGATTGTTACTACTGGCGCACGTGTCGTTTGAATACCACGCGCTTCTTCAGCAGCAACAAGTAAGTTGTCTTCAGCTTGCGTATCAGATACACGAACGGGGTTATGACCCATTTCTTCAACAACAAGTGCTGCAACGTCTTGCTCAATCGCTTGGTTTTGAGTCACTAACTCACCCATTTTCATGAGTGATTTAATAACTTCACGTACTTTGATTGCCATTTTTGCTGCAAGGTCTGCAACAACAATCGTTTCACCAATTTCAACATCATAAACTTGTTTTTTAACTGGTTTTTCAAAGCCATGCTTGTTACCTTGGCTTGTTTTTAAACCGCGTTTAGGCTGTTTATTGAAGCTTTGTTCTTCTTGACCACGACGTCCACCTTTTTTCGGTGCGCGAGCAGTCGGCGTATTCGTACCACGTTTGATTTCGCGGTCTTCTTTCGCAAATGAGTCTTCATAAGCTTGACCAACAAGACCAGCGGCCAATGGAGAATCATCAACAACGCGAATCGTTGGGGTCGTTTCGTCAGCAGAGTACTTAGATGCCATTTGACGCATCTGTTCAAGCGTACGCTGTTGCGCTTCTTCAGCAGATTTACGACGTGCTGCTTCTTCAGTTGCTTTCAATTGTGCAGCTTGCGCTTCACGAAGCTTTTTCTGTTCAGCAGTTTCAGAAACCTTAACAACCTGTTTTACAATAGGTTTGTTCGTAGATTTGCGCTTAACAACAACAGCAGCTTTAGAAACTTCTTGCTTTGCTGTTTCATTTTTAGCAGCAGCACGCATCGCATTTAAGTTTGCCGCTGCGTTGTTCACAAAAGTTGCTTGAGGCTTTTGCGCTGCACTTGGTTCTGCTTGTTCAACTTGAGCTTTAGACTCAGCTGCTTTAGCCAATGCTTCTGCTTTAATTTGTTCATGATCAGGCTTAACAAATGTATGCTTCTTACGAACTTCCACATTAATCGTTTTTGCTTTGCCTGATGTACTCGCTACTTTAGCAGTAGTGGTGGTTTTACGTTTCAACGTGATTTTTCCTGCGCTGCCGTCACTTTGTCCATGCACTTTTTTCAAGTGAGAAACGAGACGGTCTTGCTGTTCAACCGAAATTTTGTCTTCTGGTTTTGCTTGTGGCAATCCAGCATCTCGAACTTGATCTAATAGTTTTTCAACTGGAAGACCTACGCTGACTGCTAACTCTTGTATTGACTTATCCGTCATGTATGACCTCCAAATTAGTTAAACCATGATTCACGTGCTTTCATAATGAGTTGACCCGCTTTCTCAGCATCTAAACCTTCGATATCAGAAATATCGTCAGTTGCTTGATCAGCCAAATCATCTACAGTAATTACACCGCGAGCTGCTAGAGCCAAAGCAAATTCGTTTGTCATGCCTTCCATTGCTAGAAGTTCAGGACTTGGATCTTGAATGCTTTCTTGCTCTTTCAATGCATCAGCCAATGCAATTTCTTTCGCACGACTTTGCAATAACGTTACAGTTTCTGCATCTAATTCGATTTCATCGAATGTTTCTGCAGGAACATAGGCAATCTCTTCAAGTGAAGTAAAGCCCATTTCAACCAATGCCATCGCAAGATCTTCTTCAATATCTAGACGACCAATAAACATGTCTAAATATTGTTGTGCTTCGCTTTGCTGACGTGCACGGTATTCATCTTCCAACATCATATCGAGTTTATAACCCGTTAATTCTGAAGCAAGACGAACGTTTTGACCTTGAGAACCAATGGCGCGAGCCAATTGATCACTGGTTGCAAAAATGATATCTGCAGTGCGTTCTTCTTCATCAATCACAATACCCGATACATCTGCAGGCTCTAAAGCACTTGCGATATATTGAGCTGGATCATCAGACCACACAACAACATCAATACGTTCACCGTTTAATTCTGATTGAACTGCTTGGATACGTGTACCACGCATACCAATACAAGCACCCACAGGATCAATACGATGATCATTTGTTTTCACTGCAATTTTAGCACGGACACCAGCCTGACGAGCCGCTGCCTTAATTTCAATAATCTCTTCCGCTATTTCAGGAATTTCTTTCTTCATCAACGCCATCAGCATTTCTGGTCGAGAACGTGTTAATTGTAGTTGTGCACCACGACCTTCACGATTGACATTAAACAGAATTGCATTGACACGTTGCTTCGGACGAAGAATTTCTTTTGCGATCATTTCTTCACGCGCAAGATAGCCCTCTGCATTTTCGCCAAGATCAATAATAAAACCATCTTTGGTTTGTTTTTTCACTTCGCCATAAACAAGTTGACCGACTTTAGATTCGTAAGCATCGGCAATCAATGCACGTTCAGCTTCACGAATTTTTTGTACAATCACTTGTTTTGCAATTTGAGCTGCAATACGACCAAACTCAATTGATGGTACTTCAAGCTCACGAACATCACCGATAGACCATTGTTCAGGATCTACATCCGAAATTGCATCTTGGCAAGCCGGCATTTCATGATCTTCATCAGCAACGACTGTCCATTGACGAAAGGTGCTGTATTCACCAGTCTTACGATCAATTTCAATACGTAGCTCAGCTTCTTCAGAATTTGTGCCTTCGTAGAATTTTTTCTTCGTTGCAGCTACTAAAGCTTGCTCTAGTGCTTCGAAGATCGCTTCACGACTAACACCTTTCTCATTACTGACCGTCTCTGCAACGGTAAGAATTTCACGGCCCATAAGTCACCTACTATTCAAATTCTTTTTAGTTAAAATTAATTTAGTCCTGATAGATCAAATTGGCTTTATCGATATTATGCGTATCGATTTCAAGCACATGTTGATTCTCAACTTCGACCTGAATGACTTCGTTTTCAATATCAACAGAAACCAGCTTCGCTTGAAATTTACGACGATTTTCAACCGCTGAAATCAAACGTAGTGCAACTTGCTGTCCTACATAAGCAGGCATTTGTTCAAGTTTGAAAAATGGACGATCCCAACCTGGAGAAGACACTTCTAATGCATACTCACCTGAAATAGGATCATGAACATCAAGAATTGCACCCACTTGTTGTGTTACACGAACACAATCCTGTACACCAATACCACGGCCCTGACTTTCTTCACCATCAGCAGAAACAATAGATTCTGCAGTTTCAGTATCTGGCTTATCAATAAATATGCGCACAAGTGAACGTTTGCCTTGCGGTGTAAATTCCACACCCCAAAGTTCAACATCGCATGCTTCTACTGCAGGCGCGATCAGTTCAAATAATGCTTGGGTTTTGTTAGATAACTTCATTTACTCTCGTCATTTATGTGCGATTCAATCGGCCTTTTGACCGATACAAACTTACTATAGTGATAGCATGATATTTTGACCAATTGATGTCCACACTACACGATAGATAACAAAAAAGGGCGCAATCGCCCCCATTATTACACAGAAAACCAAAGTCCACTGTGCAAAAAGGCCCACCTAGTTGTGAGCCTCCTTAAGAAACTTGGTAGCGGGAGCTGGATTTGAACCAACGACCTTCGGGTTATGAGCCCGACGAGCTACCAGACTGCTCCATCCCGCATCAACGTGCAAAAATTATATACAAACATGAACTATTTTTCAATCAAAATACTTCATACTTGCTCTGATTTAGTTGCACCCAAATCAGTTTTGGTCGTGGAAATTGAATTAATCCAATAACCTTCGCTATTTATAAAGCGTTGAACCCGATGAGCCAACATACTTTTTAAATAAACAATTCATCATCTTAAAACTTGGTAGCGGGAGCTGGATTTGAACCAACGACCTTCGGGTTATGAGCCCGACGAGCTACCAGACTGCTCCATCCCGCAACAAATACAAAAAAACGTTCAACTTAAAACACTAAGTTGCTTACCTTGTTTTGCTCAAAGTAAGTTGGTAGCGGGAGCTGGATTTGAACCAACGACCTTCGGGTTATGAGCCCGACGAGCTACCAGACTGCTCCATCCCGCAACAAATGCAAAAACTTTCAACTTAAAAAATTAAGCTGCTTATTTTCTTCGCTTAAAAATAAGGAGGTAACGAATGCTAGTGTTAACCAACAAATTTTGCCGTTAAAAAAGACTTGAACCCAAAGAGCCAAGAACATTTAAAATAGAAAATTGATTACCTTAAAATTGGTAGCGGGAGCTGGATTTGAACCAACGACCTTCGGGTTATGAGCCCGACGAGCTACCAGACTGCTCCATCCCGCAACAAAGCGCATTTACATTTACAAAAATTTCTTTTTGCTTTAATTAAGTTGCTTCTTAATTAAAATTGGTAGCGGGAGCTGGATTTGAACCAACGACCTTCGGGTTATGAGCCCGACGAGCTACCAGACTGCTCCATCCCGCAACAATAAATACACTGCATACACCAACTTATATTCTGGATTCATAAGTTGGTGCGGAAGGGGGGACTTGAACCCCCACGCCCGAAAGCACTACCACCTCAAGGTAGCGTGTCTACCAATTCCACCACCACCGCAGCTGACAGGCATTCTAGTGGCTTGATCAAAAAATTGAAAGTAAAATATTCAATTACGGGGTAGGTTTTGGTGCAGTTGTTGAAGTTTCAGGCGTTTTTTGTTCAACTTGCTCAGTTACAGGCAAAGTTTTAAGCCCATAAGCATCTGTAGTTTGCTGTTTTGCTAAATATGCCAGAGTAATACTGGTAATAAAGAAAATCGCCGTTAACACACCTGTTAAGCGTGTTAAAAAGTTAGCCGAACCTGAAGCGCCAAATACTGTTGCTGCGCCACCACCACCGAACGAAGCACCTGCATCTGCACCTTTACCGTGCTGCACTAAAATTAAAACGATCATTAATACTGCTAAAATGATGTGCACCACCAGTACAAAATTTTGCATGATGAACTCCTAATTATTTTGATTGAGCAAATGCGTGAGCAATTTGATAGAACGACTCAGCATTTAACGATGCACCACCAACCAGCGCACCATTGATATCTGGACAAGCAGCCAACTCTACGGCATTTTCTGCTTTAACACTACCGCCATACAAAATAGCTGTGTTTGCACCGAATGGCGTAATTTGAGTTAAGCCTTGACGAATTTTTGCATGCATTGACTGAGCATCTTCAGGAGAAGCTGTTTTCCCCGTTCCGATAGCCCAAATTGGTTCATATGCGACGGTAATATTAGACCATTGCTCTGCATTTACCACGACACTAATGTCACAAATTTGTTGTAATACAACTTGTTCCGCCTGACCAGCTTCACGCTGTTCAAGACTTTCACCTACACAATAAATAATGTGTAAACCTGCTGACAAAGCATTTTTTACTTTTTCAGCAACAACAGATGCTGTATCTGCAAATATTTCACGGCGTTCAGAATGACCAATCAACACATAATCAATTTGACTATCTTTGAGTAATTCCGCACTCACCTCACCTGTATATGCACCTGTCCCTGCGACACGAGAAACGTCTTGTGCAACAGTCATGACCTCGACAGTAGCGTCTTCCAACTGAGCTTTAGTTGTTAAAAGCGCAATTGAAACAGGTGCTACACCTATACGGCATGTCCCAGCGAGGATATCACCAGCTTTAAGTTGTTGCTTTAAATCTATAATTAATTGTTGAGCGTTAGCCTGCATTGGGTTCATTTTCCAATTGCCTACAACCCACGGAGTAATAGTCGAACCCGACATAGATCTAACCTTCTCTCTAAAATGCGCATATTCTACACGTAATTTTGAATTTTAAAGTATATTTTCAATTCTGAAGAGATGACTTGAAAAGCATGTGTTAAAAAATAAACAATAAACACATCATGATTAATGAAAAAAACCTTAGTTAGTTCATTCTTTTTTAATCAATTCAGCCTATATTAGTGGTTTTAAGTATAGAATTTTTTACTCAGAACCGTATAATTTTCATATTGAAAATTATAAAATAATTTAAGGCGTTGGGGATGAGTTTAGAGCAAACTGCACCAAAATTTTCAGGGATCAGTCGTCGCTTAGTGAGTGAAGGGATTCTCAGTGCTCAACAAATGCAGTCTGCAGTTCTAAATGCAAAAAAAAACCATCAACAACTTATCCCGTTTTTAGTCGAACATTTGCATATTAAATCGAGCATCATTGCAGAACTGGTGGCTCAAGAGTTTGGCGAACCTTTTTTTGATCTAGATGCCTATGATACGAACTTATTACCTAAAGATATCGTCGCTACAAACCTGATCACTAAGCATCAAATTCTCCCGCTGTTTCAACGTGGTATTACACTTTTTGTTGCCACCAGCGATCCAACAAATATCGAAGCCCTCGAAGCGATACGCTTTAACAGTAAGCTTACAGTTGTTCCCATCACGGTCGAATTGGACAAACTCGAACGTCTTATTGATAGAACCTTTGCGAATAGCGACGATTTTAATTTTGACAGCGAAGACTTAGATGTCGATATCATCGCTACAGACCCCAATCAAACTAACGATGATGACAATAACGCGCCAGGTGATGACTCCCCTATCGTTAAATATATTAATAAGTTATTGGTCGATGCAATTCGCATGGGCGCATCAGATTTGCATTTTGAGCCTTATGAAAAAAGCTACCGTGTACGCTACCGTATCGATGGCGTTTTAAGACTGATCGCAAACCCACCTTTAAAACTTGCCAATCGTTTGGCATCACGTCTTAAAGTCATGTCACAAATGGATATTTCTGAAAAACGTGTCCCGCAAGATGGGCGAATTAAATTAAAACTTTCAAAATCCAAAGCCATTGATTTCCGTGTAAATGCTTTACCCACACTGTTTGGTGAAAAAATAGTCCTACGTATACTTGATCCCACCAGTGCCATGCTCGGTATTGATGCTTTGGGTTATGAAGAAGATCAAAAAGCATTGTTTATGGAAGCCCTTGAAAAGCCACAGGGCATGCTTTTAATCACAGGGCCAACAGGCTCTGGTAAAACTGTATCGCTCTATACTGGTTTAAATATTTTAAATACTGAAAACTCGAATATTTCTACTGCCGAAGATCCTGTCGAAATTAATTTAGATGGCATTAATCAAGTCAACGTCAACACCAAAGTCGGGCTTACTTTTTCGCTCGCGCTTAAATCATTCTTACGTCAAGATCCAGATATTATTATGGTCGGTGAGATTCGTGACTTAGAAACTGCTGAAATTGCCATCAAAGCAGCGCAAACAGGTCATATGGTGATGTCAACCTTGCATACTAACAGCGCGCCTGAAACACTGACAAGATTAAGAAATATGGGAGTACCTTCTTTCAATATTGCCACATCGATCAATCTCGTGATTGCTCAACGGTTGGCGCGCCGTTTATGTAATCATTGTAAAGCGCCGATTGATGTTCCTAAAAAAAGCTTACTTGAATTAGGTTTCACTGAAAATGATCTGGCTAATCCTGACCTAACTATTTTTCAACCTGTGGGCTGTTCTGAATGTAGAGAAGGATATAAAGGTCGTCTGGGAATTTATGAAGTGATGAAAGTCACACCAGAAATTTCAAAAATTATCATGGAAGATGGAAATGCACTTGATATTGCAGCTGCTTCTCAAAGGCAAGGAGTCAAAAATCTCCGTCGCTCTGGATTGATTAAAGTCATGAAAGGTTTAACTTCACTGCAAGAAGTTAATCGCGTAACCAGTGAATAATTATAAAATAATATAAGGAATCATTATGGCCGTTAATAAAGTGCAAATAATGCCAACCTACTCATACGAAGGCTTCGATCGTAAGGGAGTGAAGGTTAAAGGGGAAATCGTTGCTCGAAACCTGCAATTGGCAAAAGTCACGCTGCGCAAACAAGGCATCAGTGTCAGAGGTATTCGAGAAAAAAGGAAGAATATTCTCGAAGGCGTCATGAAGAAAAAAGTATCGACACTCGATATCACGATTTTCACTCGCCAACTTGCAACGATGATTAAAGCGGGTGTACCGCTGGTACAAAGCTTCGAAATCGTCGCAGAAGGTCTGGACAATCCTGCCATGCGTGAAGTCGTTTTGGGAATCAAAAGTGAAGTAGAAGGTGGTAATACTTTTGCGGGTGCACTCAGAAAATATCCTCAACACTTTGATAATTTATTTTGCTCATTGGTCGAATCAGGTGAACAATCGGGTGCGCTTGAAACCATGCTAGACCGTGTAGCGGTTTATAAAGAAAAAAGTGAGGTTCTGAAACAAAAAATTAAAAAAGCAATGAAGTATCCAATCGCTGTCATTATTGTAGCCCTCATTGTCACCGTTATTTTAATGGTCAAAGTCGTTCCTGTATTTTCTGAAATGTTTAGTTCATTTGGGGCTGATCTTCCAGCATTCACCCAAATGGTGGTTGGCATGTCGAACTGGACGCAAAAATACTGGTTTGTCTTATTGATTGGCATTATTGCTGTCATTATTGCTTTTATCCAAGCCAAAAAGCGCAGTAAAAAATTGCGCGATGGCTTAGACAAATTATCATTAAAAGTCCCTATTTTTGGTGACTTGGTTTATAAGGCCATCATTGCTCGTTACAGCCGCACGCTTTCAACTACGTTTGCAGCAGGTGTTCCATTGATCGACGCATTACAGTCGACTGCAGGTGCTACCAACAATGTAGTTTATGAAGAAGCCGTGATGCGTATTCGTGATGATGTTGCAACAGGTCAACAACTTCAATTTGCCATGCGTGCTACCAATTTATTTCCCTCAATGGCGATTCAGATGGTAGCGATTGGTGAAGAATCTGGGTCTTTAGATACGATGCTCGACAAAGTCGCAACGCATTATGAAAGTGAAGTTGACAATGCCGTTGATGGCTTAACCTCGATGATGGAGCCCTTTATCATGGCGATACTCGGCGTTCTGGTTGGCGGTCTTGTTATTGCGATGTACCTTCCAATTTTCCAAATGGGTTCCGTGGTTTAATGAACGAGCTTATTCACTATTTAATTCAAACACCTATCGCACTCTACCTTGTGGTGGGCGTGGTGTCGCTCTGTATCGGTAGTTTTTTAAATGTCGTGATTTACCGAACGCCAAAGATGATGGAACAGGAATGGCAGCAAGAATGCACCATGCTGTTACACCCTGAACAAGCCATTATTGATGAATCCAAACTAACATTAAGTCAACCCGCTTCTACATGCCCACAATGTAAAACCAAAATTGGTTGGTTCCAGAATATTCCGGTCATCAGTTGGCTTTTTCTCAAAGGCAAATGTGGATCTTGTGAAAACCCAATTGGCATTCGCTATCCTTTGATCGAACTTCTTACAGCAGTGAGCTCATTGATGGTCGTTGCGGTTTATGGCCCAAGCATTCAAATGCTGTTCGGTCTCATTTTAACGTGGATGTTAATTGCACTCACGTTTATCGATTTTGATACGCAACTTCTCCCCGATCGATATACACTAACCTTAGCCGGATTAGGTTTAGCGCTCAATAGTTATTCTATTTATGTCTCACCAAGTTCCGCTATCTGGGGTTATATCATTGGTTTTCTCTGTCTTTGGACAGTGTATTACTTGTTTAAAGTGATTACTGGTAAAGAAGGTATGGGTTATGGCGACTTTAAACTCCTAGCTGCATTAGGAGCATGGATGGGCCCCCTACTATTGCCTTTGATTGTATTGCTCTCTTCCTTGGTCGGTGCCATTATTGGTATCATTTTGCTCAAAATCAGAAAAGAGAATCAGCCTTTTGCATTTGGACCCTATATCGCCATTGCTGGTTGGATTGCTTTTTTATGGGGTGGAAAGATCATGACGGCTTATCTCGGTGGATAAGGTTTGATCAGTGTTTGAATAAGACTCTGAATAAAACCCTGAATTAGAATCCGTATAAAATATTGAATAAGATCCAGCATAGATCATCTAAGCATACAAGCCAGACAAATCATCTCGAATAGGAATCACGATGTCTTTCATTTTGGGTTTAACAGGTGGTATCGGTAGCGGAAAATCCGCTGCAAGTCAGTGGTTCGAAACCCAAGGTATTACGGTGGTTGATGCGGATATTGTGGCCCGCGAAGTCGTTGCGAAGGGTCAACCTGCTTTAGAACAGATTCATACCGCCTTTGGCGACTGGGTCATACTCGACAATGGTGAGTTAGATCGCACAGCTTTACGTGACTATATTTTTAAAGATGCCTCAGCTCGTCAGCAACTTGAAGCGATTACCCACCCTGCAATTCGACAATCATTGATTCAACAATTGGCTGCTGCCAGCAGTCCTTATGTCATTTTGGTGTCGCCACTCTTATTCGAGACCAATCAACACGAATTGACTGAGCGCACTCTTTTAATTGATTGCACCGTAGAATTACAAATTCAACGTGCAGGTCAGCGTGATGGGCAAACCATTGAACAGATTAAAAAAATCATCAGTGTGCAAATGTCACGCGAAAATAAATTAGAACTTGCAGATGATGTTGTTTTAAATGATGGAAAATTAGAGCATTTATATCAACAATTAGCGCGCATGCATCAATTTTATTTAAAGCACAGCGCTACAAAGAACAGTGCTGATAATCACTAGCGCCCTAAAAATAGTACTGAAAAAAACAGTCTTAATTAGACTGTTTTTTTTGCTGATCTAATTGCTGCTGTAAGGAATCTTTTCTGAACCAACGCCAAGGTTGTAATGCCCCAACGCCCATCCCTACTAACCCGCAAATCATCGCAAAACTCAGTGGTTCTCCCAAAAGTGGAACCGCGATGATGGCAGCAATAAAAGGTGCCAAAGTTACAATACTCCCTGTTTTAAATGCACCCAAACGTTTGATCGCTTCAATATAAGTCAAGGTTGCAATGATCACCACGAAAACTCCATGGAAAATCGTCTGCATTACCAAATGCTCAACTTGAGCATCTGCTAAATGCTTAGGTATAAACAATAGATAAATCGGCACATAGACCAATGCTGACCAAATCGCGACGCCTGTCATCGCATGCCAAGCGGAGAGTTTCCATTGCCTTAATAAAACAGTGAAAATTCCCCACCAGATCGCACTCATAAAAAACAAGATGTCACCCATGCTAAAAGCAACTCCCGTTGCTTGATACATCAGATAACTCATTGCAATAATCGAACACAGCATGATGCTCAAACTCAGCCAAGTGTGACGATCAAAAGGTTGTTTAAACAATATATAGGCCGCTAAAGCGGTGCAAATCGGGATACTGCCATTTAAGAAAATGGCCGCATGGGCTGCTGGAACAAAGTGAAAAGCGCTATAACACGTCAAGCAGTATGCAACACCACCCAACATTGCCAAGATAAAAGGTTCTTTTTTAAATAAAAAGCGTAAGTCTTTTTTATAAATGAGAATAGGCATTAAAATACAAAATGCCAAAATAAATCTTAAAGCGGTAATGTCCCAAGGACTGATATGCCAAATTGCATTTAAACGAGCGCTAATGGTGAAGCCACCCCAAATACACATTGTAATCACTACAAATGCATAACCTTGATAACGGGTGGACAACACCATTTCGATCTCTTTTATCACGTGATTTTAAAAGACTTAAAATCCTTTAAAACAAGACTTTAATAATCAACAATAACCTCAATAAACAATCTCAATAAGCAGTGTGGATTACTTGGATTGACGTTGACGACAAGCCTCATATAATGCCATTCCTGTCGCCACACTCACATTTAAGCTTTGTAAGTTGCCACCCATAGGAATAAATACTTTTTGATCACACTGAGACTGTGTAATTGGACGTAAACCTGTATCTTCAGCGCCCATCACCAACATAATTGGCCCAGTCAAATCACATTCATGAACCGGTAAAGCTTGCTCATCGAGCATTGTTCCAATCACGCGAACATTATATTTATCTTTGACCATTGCTAAGGTACGTGCCAAGTTGGTCACTTGAATAAACTTCACTTTTTCAGCACCACCAGCAGCCACTTTACGCGCTGTAGGTGTAAGTCCTACCGCACGGTCACGAGGCACAACAACTGCATGTACACCCATCGCCGCAGCCGTACGAATACACGCCCCAAGGTTATGTGGATCGGTTACTTGATCAAGTCCGAGTAGAAAAATATTTTGATTAGACTCAATCAATTTTTCCAAGTCATTTTCATTTAATGTTGGATGCGCACGAACAGCTGCTACAACACCTTGATGAAAAGGCTGACCCGCGAGCTTTTCTAAACTATCTCGACTGGCTTGTTGAATACTCACCCCAAAAGGATCTGCCAATTCAAAAATACGTTTCAAGCGCTGATCGTCACGACCTTTTAATGCAAATAAAGTCAAAACACGTTCTGGTTCTAACTCCAATAATGACTCAACTGAATGAATGCCATAATAATATTCGGGTTTAGCCATGAACGACCTCAACTCATTTAATAAAAAACAGAAAAAGAAAAATCCCGCAAAGCCAACTTTACAGGATTTCATTTGAACTTTAGTTTAACCGATTTTGCTTAAAATTTCTTTGTCAAATTCAGTTAGAAAAGGATTAACCCTCTAGATGGCACACATAATCCAAAACCTCATCTGTCTCGATTTTAAATTTGCTGTTCCCTGGTACGTAGAATGACTGGCCTGCTCGGAATAGCTCATGCTCTTCACTTTCACCAATTCGAACTCGACACTCCCCTGAAATAATTTCCATACGTTCAGGCACATGCGTTTCAAAAGTTAGGGCTTGTTCAGTGGGGAGAATAACACCCAATGTTTTCTTCGTTCCATCTTCAAACTGTACGGTATGGCTAATGCATGTTCCGCCAAAATATACATTTGATTTTTTTAATACCGTTACATGATCGAATTGTGAAGTCATGCGTATTCTCCAAATGATGCGCATATTATAGATTTTAGTTGACGTAGTTTAATAGCGCTCGCACAACTAATCAATTGGTGTTTTAAGTCTTATTCATGTTTAAATTATATCATTCAGACTTTAAATTTCAGTTCATCCTGCCTAAGCATTCGATATAAATTTTGTCACGATTTAAGACAGGAGCAGTATACCGAAAAAGCCTATTATTAAGTTCATCGACTAAGGTCGAATATACAGTTTTAAGTCTAATTTTTTCTATGCTAGCAGCTTAATTTGTTTTCACCCCAGTAAAAACCGATGAAAAAATTACTATTTTATTCACGTATCTTTATTTTTAGCCTATTAGGGTCTGTCCTCATTTGGCTTTGCACCAAATAAATGAGCAAGCTAAGAATAACATTGACTTGTAATTACGAGCTAACTTTTCAAAACGAGTAGCAATACCTCGGAAATGTTTTAAGCGAGCAAACGCATTTTCAACCAGATGCCTTAATCCATAAAGGTAATGATCAAACTCAATATTTAATTTTTTACTATTAGATTTTCTTGGAATGATCGGAATCATATGATGATTTCGAGCAATTTCACGGATATTCTCTGAATCATAACCTTTGTCTGCAATCAAATACTCTGCTTCACCGACCATTCCCATTAATTGGCTTGCAACTTGACTGTCGTGAACTTCACCGCCAGTGATTTCAAAATCAATCGGATATCCACTCGCATCGACGGCAAGATGAATTTTTGTAGTTGCTCCACCTCTTGATTTCCCAATTGCTCTATCTTCACCACGCCGAGCTCCACTTGCATGCTGATGCGCGCGGACATAGCTTCCGTCAATGAAGACCCATTCCTTATCCAATACGCCTCGTAGTTTAAAAAAAAATTCTCCCAAAGCCCTTTGCTGGCCCAAAGATTGAATCGGTTATAAGCAGTTTGCCATGGGCAAAGATCTTCAGGAATATCACGCCACGGAGCACCAGTACGAAGTTTCCATAGGATGGCTTCCATAATATTTTTGCTATTGCGTGAACGATAACAGCCATAGAATTGCATAGTTTGTTGGATTTGGGTCCAAATTTCGTCTGTAATGATTCTGCGTGACATGATCGGAAGCTTAATTCAAGACAACAAGTAAAGGTATTTTAATTGAATATAACTCACGAGCGAAATATATACTCCAAATGAGGACACGCCCTAGACTTATCTCATCAGTCATTTTTCACTCAACAAGTTCACAATCAGTCATCCCTTATCCTAAGCTCTCAGATGAAAAAGGTATATTTACGATAGATAAAGTCCTTAAGCATTCTGATCAAGATTACTATCACTTTATACTCATCCCAAACACGACACCCCCCCTGACTTTCCAAACAGTATATTCATCCTGAATTTAATTTTATGCACTTGAAATTTGTATGATTCATATGTCTAAGTTTCACTAAAGCGCAGAATTTATTTTAAATTTTCTTTAAAGCTTTCAGGGCATTGATTGTTTTATAGCAGAGAAATTTATGTTCAGGGTCTTTTTAAGTTAGAATTGTCATGAATCGTCTTATATTAAAATATCCAGTCACTTGTGACATAAACAAAAATTCACTATCTTAGAACCACAATTTCGCAGCTTGGATGCGTTTATGCTGACACACTTAAATCTGATCAATTTTGCCCTAGCCGATAATTTATCCATTGATATTGAAAAAGGTTTCAATGTTCTTACTGGTGAAACAGGTGCAGGTAAATCTTTATTACTGGATGCGTTATCTGCGTGTCTAGGCGAACGTACAGATACAAATTATGTTCGTTATGGATCAGAAAAAGCTGATGTCACTGCCGTTTTTAGCTATCACCTAAATAGCCCTGAAGCAGAGTGGTTGAACACGCATGAGTTGGCGGACGAGTCAGGTGAAATTCATTTACGTCGCGTAATTTTTGCCACTGGACGTAGCAAGGCTTGGATCAATGGTCGCCCGAGTAGTCTGTCTGAACTCAAAGAAATTGGTCGTTTATTGGTGCAGTTATATAGTCAGCACAGTCAGCAACAGCTTTTAGAGCCGCCTTATCCTAAACATTGGTTAGACCGCTATCATAATTTTCATCAAGATACGCTCGCTGTTAAAGACAGCTACAACGCTTGGCAAAAGAACATTCGACAACATCAGGCTGCTTTAGATGCTCAAAGTAATCGTCTACAGCGGATTGATAGCTTAAACCTACAGCTTGAAGAACTTGAAGAAACGATTCACACCGATTACACAGAAATTGAACAAGAATTTGATCGTTTAAGCCATCATGAACACATCATGCAAGACTGTAGTTATGCCGTAAATACTCTTGCTGAAGACGAACAAAATATTAGCCAAGAAATATCCACGATCATACGAAAATTAGAAACACATTCGGGACGTAGCGGACAGCTTTCTGAAATTTATAACTCATTGCTCAATGCACAAAGTGAATTGGAAGATGCCAGCGCAAACTTAAAACAATATATTGATCGTCAAAGTTTTGATCCAGAACGCATGGAAGAGCTAAATACTCAACTTGAAGTGTTTCATAGACTAGCACGTAAATACCGTATTCAACCTGAAGAGCTCAAACTCCAATACGAAACATGGCAAGACGAATTAACCCAGTTACATCAACTCGAAGACCCTGAGATCTTGGCTGAACAAGTTGAAGCTTCACATCAAATATTTTTAGAAAAAGCACAATACCTAGATGAAATTCGTCGCGCTGCAGCAGCGCCATTGGCAAAGCAACTCACTGAACAAGTAAAACAGTTGGCTTTACCTGAAGCATATTTTGAATTTAGATTCGATCCTTTGGAACAACCATCAGCAGAAGGTTTTAGCTTTATTCAACTGCTCTTTACTGCGAATAAAGGCATCCCCGCTCAACCGCTAGGCCGTGTGGCATCAGGTGGAGAATTGTCTCGTATTGCCCTCGTCATGCAAGTGATGAATGCTGAAAAAACAGAAGCTGAAGTTCTTGTCTTTGATGAAATCGATGTCGGTATTAGTGGTGGAACGGCTGAGATTGTCGGTCGTCTACTGGCGGGACTGGGACAGCACGTCCAAATTCTATGTATTACCCACCAAGCTCAAGTTGCAGCGCAATCCGATCAGCACTTACTGGTTAAAAAGTTGCAGACAGACCCTGCCAGTAGCACCATTATTTCTCTGGAAGAATCGGCACGTATAGATGAGTTGGCACGCATGACTGGAGGCGTTGAAATCAATGAAACGACGCTGCAACATGCAAAACAACTTCGTCAATTAAAATTCCAAGCACGCTCATAAGAATGAGCTTGAATCACTCATATAGATCTAAAGCTCGGTTATTGTTAATTTTTTCTAATCAGTTAGTCTGGTCATTCATGCATAAATTCATTGTTCATTCGTGCTGATTCAAGTATGTTGATGATTAAAGCTTTCAAATTTCAAAATATTTAAATGAAGGAGAAGCCTTTAGGTGACTAAACAATTTCTGACCCATCGTTGTCTTATCGCACCGCCTGATTTAGCGGATGATTTCTTCGCGCATACAGTGGTTTATATTGCACGCCATGACCAAGATGGAGCTCAAGGAATTATTATCAATCGGCCTACAGGTATTCAAGTCAAAGAATTGCTCAATGATTTAGATATCGAAGCAGATCATGTTCATCCACACGAAGTATTGCAAGGCGGCCCTTTACGTCCTGAAGCAGGTTTTGTGATACACACTGGTCAACCGACGTGGCATTCGTCCATAGCCATGGATGAAAACTTATGTATTACCACGTCAAAAGACATTTTAGATGCGATTGCACAAAATCAAGGCGTTGGACGTTATCAAATTGCTTTAGGCTATGCCAGTTGGGAGAAAAACCAACTCGAAGATGAGATGTCACGTGGCGATTGGCTCATTTGCGACTCAGATATGGACTTAATATTTAACTTACCTTATGACGATCGCTGGGACGCTGCCTATAAAAAAATGGGTATAGATCGGACTTGGTTATCTTCAGAGATTGGACATGCCTGATTTGACGCAACCACAATTAATCATGGCTTTTGACTTCGGCACACAAAAAACAGGAATGGCGGTGGGTTCTTCACTGATCGAAAGTGCAACCCCGCTAGCGCTATTTCCCATGAAAGATGGTATTCCCAATTGGGATGAGCTATTAAAAATCGTTAAACAACATCAGCCAAATTTATTTTTGGTCGGTTTGCCATTAAATATGGATGATTCAGAGTCTGATTTGTCTGCACGTGCGCGCAAATTTGCACGTCGATTACGTCATCAGACCAACATTGAAACACTGATGGTAGATGAACGTCTCACCACCCGTGAAGCACGTGATGAGTTAGATCAGTATCAAGCGCAAGGCCGTGCTAAAAAACTTTCAGCAGATAGTATTGCTGCTGCGCTGTTCATTGAAAGTTGGTATCGAAATCCTGAAGGTTTGACGCCATAACTACCAATCGAATCTTCAAAATGATTTAAAAGTGGAACATCAAAAAAATGTATCGAAAGATGCATTTTTTTAATTAACCTCAACAGCGCGCACCACTGTCTCTTAGTCTTACTGTTTTGCCTTTTCAATATGGATGGTCGCTGTCCGTCCTGCCACAAACGATAATTCATTTTTAGGCAATTCATCTAAGATAATTTTAACAGGTACACGCTGCGCTAAACGCACCCAACTAAATGTCGGGTTCACATTGGCAAGTAAACCTGAACTTGGACTGCGTTCACGGTCTTCGATCCCTGAAGCCATGCCTTGTACATGTCCTTTCAATTTTTGTGAGTCGCCCATTAACTCAACCGTAACGGGAGCACCAACATAAATTTGATCGAGCTTGGTTTCTTCAAAATATCCCACAACATATAATTTTTCACGATCAATCAAAGCTGCAACAGCTTGTCCAGTGGTAATATAACTGCCTTCTTGCAATTCAAAATTGGACAGTGTCCCATCTGATGGTGCAACCACTTCCGAACGCGTTAAGTTCAACTGCGCTAAATTGACCTGATTTTGGGCCACCTCAATCAACGCTTTTTGTTGCTTAATATTCGCGTGGGCTTGAGTGATCATCGCCTCTAATTGAATGTGTTCCGCTTGTGCTTGATCACGTGCCGCAAACATTTGATCTTGTTCTTGCTTCGAAATCGCACCATCCATGAGGCTGGCATAGCGCACTGCATTTTGTTCAGCAAGTTTCGTGCTGGCCTTAGACTTGATGAGATTGGCTTCGGCTTGCGCCAATTCAGCTTCAGCTGATGCCAATTCGGCATTGGTTTTAAGTAAGTCTGAACGCGCTTGTTCCACTTCCAAATGTTTACGGGCAACATCAATCTTAAAAAGCACCTGACCTTTTTTCACCGTTTGGTTATCTTGCACCAAAACTTCAGTCACAATGCCAGAAACATCGGATGAAACATGAATAATATCACCACGCACACGACCATCCCGAGTCCAGGGTTCTACGGTGTAATAATTCCAAATTTGTACCAGAGCAAAAATCGCTAATATCAACATAATGATACCAAGCAGCGGGCGACCAAACTGCTGTATCTTCGTTTTATTCATACTCTAAATTTTCCTATTTCGTGTGCGCTGCATTGATCGCCTACTGGGCTTAAAAGAATCTAGCTGTGCTATGCGTAAGCCAGAGTACAACGACGTAAAGACAAAGATAAAAAAGGCTGGGATAAATAAGCCAACTCTCTTCCACATAACGATTTATTCCTACGCGGAGCAGTAGAAATATCAGATAAGCAATGAGTGCATAAACCAATAAAACCGGCACATATACACCATAAAAATTAAACTCACCCATATACTTTGTCGCCCTGAGATAAAGATGTAATCGCACTCGTATGGAATAAACTACAACGAATATTATTCAAAGCCATTGCTAAGCGCTCTGACCATTCTGAACGTGCACCTTCATGAATCTGTAAAAATATTTTCTCGATCATCTTCAAAATCTTTAATTGCTCATCCTCAGTATTTTTATCTAAAACCTTTTGAGATAAGTACTGATCCAAACCCGTTTGAAAGATTTTCAAATCCCTTAATAACTGAGGTGATGCCATCCGTTCGTTGTTTTGTTTAAACCGTGATTGTTGCTCTATCAACTCATTTAATCGACTCAAATCAACAGCTGCACTGGCCTCAATTAAAACCAGATAAATCTTGTTCTGGAGTCCAACAGATTTTGTCATTTTGGTATTGAGCACACCAATTTGATCAAACATAAGACGTAAATGTCTTTGAAATTGCTCACCATAAGGTAAATATAAGGCTTCTTTCAAGGCACGATAATGCAAAGATAAAATTCGTTGAATGGACATATCTGGAGATATAGCTCTCACAATATGGATAATATAAACAGAAATAATCGGACCTAAAATCGTACCCAAAGTCGCATCAAAAAATAAAATAGGATCTAAATGGAAAATATTTTGAAAATTCAAGCCCATCATCACGCCCATTATTAGCGGCAAAGCAATACCTGTTAAAGGTGGATGAGGGAAAAGCATGAGGCAATAAATACAAAACGGTGCGAGTACCAGCACCAACTGCCAGAACTCTGTTACAACGGGAAAAATACCAAAAGCATAAATAAAAACAATAACCCCCGCATAGATATTCCCCCGAATAAACATGCGTAATGCGGGCACAGGATTATCCATTGCTGTGAGAATACACGCGCTGATTGCAGCCATTTCCGCCATCATAAAGCCTGCATTCCAACCACTTAAAACCCAAAACATAGTCGATATAAAAATAATTAAAAATCCAGAAATACCACCACGAACGGCTACACCATGATCGCGATGTAATTTTGGATACTGACCTTTTAGCTTTCTTTTTACTTCAAACTTACGAACACTTTTATTGCTATGAGAACTTTGATTATTTTCTTGCTGTATGTATGCCCAAATCATTCTTAAACTTTGAACATTTTGTAAAGCATGCCGAATATCCATTTGCAAACTCATCAAAATCACTTTTTGCTGGCTATTTGCTGTATGGATTGCTTGTTGAAATAGCCCTTTGAGTCCATCAGGCAGCTCATTGGTGATTAAAGATGAATGTTCTAAACCTTGCGTAATCGCCAACTGTATTTGAGCTTCCACAGCCGTTAGAAAAACTTGAGCGTCTTCTGTTTCATTCAGCTGTTTGATTCGTTCAGACATTGCAACCAGATTAGACACCAAGATGGAAAGCTGATGCATCATTTCATGTAAGGTTTTAGTCAAACCTGATAAGGTTGAATTCTCATAATTCAAATGAATCGCTAAAACATGTAAATCAGCAATATCACGTGTGATTTTAGACAATGCTTTTTTAGGCTCAGCCTCTTCCGCTCTTTGAATGATACGGATAAAAGTCGATTCACTGTCTTTCAGGGTGCTTTTGATTCTAGATTGAATAACACGTCCAATCGACTGTGGGAAAATCAATGCGCTGACCAAGCCACTACAGACGACTCCGACGGTAATCTCAAGAAAACGCCCCAAAGCCATATCAAAGATTGAAACAGTGTCAATATAATGAACGCTGTTATAGCAAACAATAACAGTTGTATATCCTGCCAATAAAAAAGCGTAGCTGCGCGGCGTCCGATCCAGCAAAGAAATATACAAACATAATGCAACCCAGCTGGCTAAAAACAAGGTAAAGAGCAGTGGATAATGCAGCAAGATTGGCGTTGCAAATAAAGCAACCAATGCCCCCATCATGGTACCCAATACACGGAAAACACTTTTTGAAAGTGTTAACCCTGTAAACGGATTGGCAATGACAAAAACCGTACCGATCGCCCAAATGGGATAATGCAGATTCAGCTTAAAAGAGACGTACAAGGCCAGAATACCGGCCATAAATGTTTTTACTGCAAATATCCAATCACTTTTTGAAGGTCTAAAAGCAAGAATGGGCTTAAGTAAAAACATAAAAATTCCATTAGGGGTTTAATTTCGCACAGCCTGTCTCATCCCTTCAGCTTAAAAGTGAAGTGATTTTAAAAGTTGAATCGCAAATTGGATCGAAAATGAGAGTGGTTTGTAGCAGAAGTGATTTCAATTTAATCACATTAGGATATTTTATAAATATTTTTAAATAACTTCAATTGATTTTTTATTTAAATTATCGTATTTTGATATTTGAATCCATTTTAAATACGATATTTTGATATTTTTTTCACATTAAATCATTTAAGTTATTTTTTCTAAACGCTATTTTATAATTTATAAGCTATATTATTCAGTATCATTTCTCATTTTATAAAATGTGCAAAAACCTATGGCGCTAACAAGTTTTGGTAAAATTCTCACGATTTTTAATTTGTTTTCAATTTCACGTCCAGTGATTAATGTAGACGTCATCGCTGAGGAACTTTCGTTATCAAAACCGACCAGTTATCGATATTTAAAAGAACTTGTTGCTGCGGGATTATTGCAACGCTTAAGCGGAACCTCAGGTGATTATACGCTTGGGACTCAAATTGCAGTTCTTGATTTTATTTCTCGTAAAACAGATCCTCTCGTTCAAATCAGTATTCCCTACATGCGTGAAATCACTGAGCGCACCGAATTATGTTGTCTGATTACACATCTCAATGAAGACAATTGTATTGACCTCCATCATGAGCGATATAAAGATACGCCCTTACTTTCATATGGTCGAGGTTGCCCTCGTCCTGTGTTTATTGGCTCTTCCCCGAAAGTGATTATTGCGTATCTGCCTAAACCGCAAATTAAAAATTATTATGATCGTTTCGCGCAAGAGTTAGATGAAGTCGGTTTCGCGTCTGATGAAAACACATTTATGCAAAAAATGAAAAAAATTAAAAAAGATGGCTTTCATTTGTCTGAAGGAGAGCTTGATCCCAATATTTCTGGACTCTCAGTTCCCATTAAATTTTCGAATAAAGAAGCACCTTTAGCACTGACTGTGCTTGCATCAACAAATCGTTTTGAATTTATTAATGTCGAAAAAATTATTGAAGTATTGAAGCAAATTTCACTGCAAATTGAAAAAAAATTTCAAGCGGTTGAACCCCTTTCTGTGGATAGCGATATTATGTTGTAGTCGGATAAAAATACCGAAAAGTCAAATTCACGCGAGGCTCTATAATTTTAGTTGATTTGGCAAGCATGTGTTTCCAGTGAAGTTGAGTTTGCCCTTTCATCACGATCAATTGGCCTGTGTGCAACATCACATCAACCAATTCAGCATTACGCTTATGCTTAAAACGAAATTTACGCTTCGCCCCTAAACTCAAAGATGCAATAACGGTCTCACAATCTGTAGAGACTAAAGACTTTTCATCATCACTATGCCACCCCATGGCCTGCGTTCCATTTTCATATAAGTTTGCCAAACATGAATTAAATGAGTGATTCGTGATTTGCTCAATTTGTTGTTTCAGTTGCAATAAGCGTGGATTCCACGGTTGCGCTTGTTTTCGCACGCCCGAATAGTGATATTGATAATCTTCATCTCCATACCAAGCAATTTTACGATCCGTTTTAAAATGTTTTCCATACAGAAATGCTTCATCATGTTGCCAATTCAAATCTGTCAAAAAATAATCTAAATATGATTCTGCCTGATGAGCCTCTAAAATAATGCCGTAATCCTGTACCACACCATCATAAGGCAATACGTTATCAGCGCTTTCTGGTAAAAACAGCTCGAAGTTCATAGCGGCAGATATAATGTCTTTTCGAAAAATAATATTTTATATATAAGCGGGTTTATGACATTGCAGCAAGTGCATTCACAATTTAAAACACAGCAAAAGCTTGTGACGACTTATTTTCAAGCATAGACTTAAAGCACTTCAAACAATAAAAACAACCGCTTATGAATTTATGGTTATTGTTTAAAAAATTAAGACCTTTTGTTCAACCCTATAAAATACTTGTCGTTGCCACCTTAATTCTGACCTTGATCGGCTCCTTCACGGCACAAGTAAATGCGCTCACGCTTCAATATGCCGTGGATAGTATTAATGAACTGATTGAAAATGGTCTTGGATTAGCAGAAGGCTGGAATATCCTCATCACCATCTCTGTCATTTTATTGGGCAAAGAAATCGTGAATGCTTTCGTCCAGTTTGGACAGAAATTTTATGGTGAAAAACTCAGAATTTTAGTATCTCAGGATTTAGCACAAGGCATTATTGAAAAGTTTCTGACCTATCGCTTGGCTTTCTTTAATGAAGACAATAACCAGGCAGGTAAACTACAGACGCGTATCGATCGCGGAATTGGTTCACTTACCCGCTTGGTTCAAATTTTCTTTATTGATATTTTACCGTTATTTACCAGCGCATTTGTGGCTTTAGCGCTCATGTACTATGCCAACATTTATGTCGGTTTAGTCGCAACAATTATTGTGCCAATCTATTTCTGGTTAACCTATAAACAAGCGCAAAAACTAGGGGGTTGGCGCAGAAATTTACGTGATGGTCGAGAGAAAAAGAGTCAAGGAATCTTAGGGATTATTAATTCGATCACTGTGATTAAGTCTTTTAACCGCGAAACCATTGAGTCCACGAAACAGCTCAAATTACAAAAAGAATTGACCGATAATCAGATGCAAACGCGACAAATTAGCTTTTTATTTGATGGTGCTAAAACATTTGTTGAGCAAATTGGTATTGTCCTGATCATTATTCTCACTGCTTATTTTGTTTTAGACGGGCAAATGAGTATCGGGATGATTATGTTCCATGTGTTGTTGTTTAATAATGTGTCTGCACCAATTCGCTCGTTACATCGAATTTATGATGAAGTGAATGATGCCATGATTTACTCGGAAAGTTTCTTCAAAATCTTAGAAGCCGATGATGAAATTGAGTCTAGTGGAAATAATAAGCCACCGATCACAGGTCAGTTCCAGTTAAATCATGTCGATTTTACTTATCCAAATGATCACAAGGCCTTAAACAACATACAAATGACCATCCGTCCCAATAAAATTACGGCGCTGGTCGGCCTTTCTGGCGCAGGTAAATCAACATTGATCAGTTTACTCGACAAGTTTTATCAACCTGATTCTGGCGAGATTTTATTAGATGGTGTGAATATTGAAGCCATTGATACGCAGTATTTGCGTGATCATATCGGTTTAGTTCTGCAAAAAAATCATATTTTCCAAGGGTCTATTTTTGACAATATTCGTTATGGAAAAATAGATGCCACACAGGAAGAAGTGGAATTAGCTGCTCAAAAAGCTTCAATTCATGATCAGATTTTACAGCTCCCACAAGCCTATGATGCAGATGCACTGATGCTTTCCGGCGGGCAACAACAACGTATCGCACTGGCACGGATGTTTTTAAAAAATCCACCCATTATTTTTCTAGATGAACCTACAGCAAGCCTAGATGCCATCGCTTCAGAGCAAATCAAACAAAGCTTGGATGAAATCAAGCAAGGCCGCACCGTCATTATGATTTCACACAGCTTAGCGCAAATCATCGACGCAGATTATACCTATGTGATGCAAGAAGGTCGCATTGTAGAACACGGTGAACATAACGAGCTATACCACCAAGATGGTGCATATAAAGAGATTTTTGATGCCATGGCGAAAAGTCTGAACATCGAGAAGATTGCGAAAACGTTTGGCGATGATGGAGACGAAGAAACGCATAGCTAATCAGTCTTCACTCAACTGTTTGAGGGCATATCGATATTAATAACATAGACTTTTTTATAATTCATTATTCACACAGCACACTCACAAGGCGTATTCTCTCATCCTCACCTTCTCCCCAATGGAGAAGGAATTTTACCTATCTACTTATTACCACTCAATGATCTTTTTTGATTGCTAAGATTCTTAAATGAAGTGCAACAAAGATTAAATTATTGGAAAGAAGCAAGATGAGATAGCATTTTACTTACAAAAAAAAATTATAAAAATTAAATAATTAAACTCAATACTTAAGCCTAGTTTAATCACAAGTAGGCACTTAACGAATTTAATACAAAACAACTCACAATAATTACATTAATTGTTAAGATAGATTAATTGTTAAGTTATACCCAACCGACTGTTTAGATATAAGGTATTGTTATTATTAATATTATTTTATATAAGTCTTGTTATTACTTACTTATGGGGATTTTAATGTCTAATAAATTATGGAAAGCATCAGTTATAACAACAGCAATTGCGACAGCGACTTTACTCGCTGGTTGTGGGGTAAGTAGTAATGGTGGCGACACAACACCAGAAAATAAAATCATTAAAGGATATGCAATCGACTTCGCATTAGAAGGTGCAGTTGTTGCATTGGACAATTGTAATAATTATGCAATTACAGACAATACAGGATATTTTGAACTTGATACAACAGACTGTACTGTAGAGTCAGATGCAATTAGTGTTACAGGCGGTACAGATAATGGGACTGGGCTTCCGTTTACAGGCACCTTAAAAATTAAAAATGATAACCTAGCAAGCTTAGGCAATATCACAATTTCCCCATTAACATCCCTTGAGTTTTATACAACCCCAGCCCAATTTACTCAAATTTTAACCAATTTAGGTTTATCCAATATTGGAGATGTTAAAACATTTAAACCAGAAACCAGCTCCGCAGATACCACTGCAAAGATATTTATTTTACAACAACTAATTACTAAACTTGAAGATGCACTTCAGATTGGAGCCGATCAAACTCAAGATGATGCCCATAAAGCAGCAACACTGGCTATCATTAATCAATTAATAACAACGCCTTTGTTTAGTCCAAATGTTCCTTTAGCAATCAATCCAACAACGATCAGCAATATCCTAGCTGATTCAAGTTTAAATAGTGCTACTCTGACTGGTATTAGTGATTCTTTAAATACAATCACGAGTATTATTGTCAGTGTGATCAATGATCCACAAACAAATACGGGTAATGGTCAAGCATTAGCAGATGCATTACAAAGCAATACAACTCTAAAAGATGAATTACGTACGCCAAGCTATGGAGATCTAAGCTTTGCATCAAATACGCTTACTCAGTTAAATAGTTCATCAGCAGCAGCGCCAATTTCATTATCTAAAGCTGCACTTTTAAATAGTTTGAATCTTTCTTTCAAATTGTCAAATCTGACATCAAATGCAACCGACACTGTTAAATTTGGTATAAAACTTGATGGACAACGTGGTAGTCAAACAGAAACTCTGAATTTAATTGTTGATCGAGTAGTAATTGAATACGATATCTCAGGTCAAATTACTTCAGCGATAATTCCAGCAAATGCACCAATTGAGATTTCTTCAACATTAAGTACCGTAGGAAATACAACGATTAGCAACCTAGATCAAGTCAATCTTGCGAGTGCAAATGCTAATGGTTCATTAAATCTAACAGCTGTGCTTGATAGTAGTACTGTCCTATCTAATGCTTATAATACTTATTATAGTAAGTTAGCGACGGGTGATCGCGTAAAAGCAACTGTTTATGTTTTACCAACGCTCTACGCTATCCCAAATAAAGAATTAAGTCTTAACAATGGAAGTATCGCTGTTGGTTCGAAGCAATTCGTAGGCACAAGCATTATTGGTCATTTTGTATTGAACTAAGTCTTATCAAAAAGCCAGTCTCTATGTCTGGCTTTTTTACTTTTACAACTTCCATTAGGCTTTTACTTCAATGAAAAATAAGTGCTTAGCTTTAATCATTTGTACTTTTGCTCATACTTCTATCCAAGCATCACCTAACGATTTGTTCCTCACTGCAAAAAATCCGCAATTCAATACTCAAACCGGACTGTCTATAACTGTCGCTATTGATGCCGTGAACGATAAAATAGATTTTCTTGATTTTCGCGCTAAAGAGGGAATCCAAGACAATCAAACGGGTGATTATATTGGCGGACATATTTTAGCCGAATATATCCTTAATCCAAATTGGAAATTTGATGCGGGTTATTGGGATAGAGAAATTCAATACGCCTCAGATGAAAATAAAATCAAAAGTGCTCAAATCGGAGTGACATTTACACCTGATCTTAATCTCAGTAAAAATGATGCTTTAGCCTTTAAGTTAAGTGCATGGACAAATACAGCAAGCGACTTAAAAAAATCAACAAGCTCTCACATCAATGGTTATGTATTTGATCAAATTACCGTAAAAAATCCGGAAGATTTACAGTTACAACTGGATGCTATTTTTTCAAAAAAAATTGACTTTATGAATACTTTGTCTGTTCTTGGCAATATAGGTTACAGCAAAGTTAAAGTTAACGAGCTTGAAGTAAGCACTCGTTATCGAAATTGTGCCATGAATATCAACATAGCTTCTGATAATCAATATAGCGGACAATTGGCTCAGCCATGTCAAATTGATAATACAATTGTGCATAAGCTCGATATTTCCGGGCAGGCTGAAGAGTTCGGTCTAAATATGCAAAAAGACCTCAATTACGATAGTTATTATGCAAGTCTCGGTGGTTCTTGGAATTTAAAATACAAGAAGTTCGAAAGCCAAGTCGCGTATCAATACCAACGTTTGTGGCGTAATGACATCGATGATCGTGTGTCTAACTTTGGCAATCAACCCATTAAAGACAATCACACGCTTGGGATGAAATTCAGCTACGACATCACACCTAAAATTTCAACTTTTGTCCAAGGTGAACTCTATAAACATAACTTTGTAGGGAAAATTCCTTTTTTATATAACGGCGTTACAGCATCACGCTTAGATAAAAAATATGGGATTGCGTCACTAGGATTAAACTTTAAACTATTTTAAAAAACACAGCCTAAAAGATAAATTAATAGCTTTTAGGCTAACTTAAAATATACGTTCATCCACATCTTTCCTATTTTTCATTCAAATCTAAATAAATGTATTCACGTTTAAATTTCATCTGACTATCAAAGCCTGCTTAATTTTGCTAAATTAAAATCGAATAAAAATAAGCAAGATAGAATGAAAAAGACTCATTTAGCCATTATCGGTGCTGGAACTGCTGGCATCACAACTGCAATTTTACTCGCTCGTCAGGGTATTCATGTCACGATATTTGAAAAAGTCTCGGCGCTAGAACCTGTTGGTGCTGGATTACTCCTTCAACCTTCAGGCTTAGCAGTATTTGAGCACTTAGATGTTCTAGAACACGCGCTTAAACTTGGTGCGAAAGTCACAGGTTTAGAAGGTCGCCTGTCCAACCATAAACTTTTGGTCAATAGTCACTATCATCAGGCCAATCCTCAGTTCTATGGCCTTGGTATTCACCGTGCCAGCTTATGCCATATCCTAGAAACGAAGGCCAGAGAATATCCTGATTTGATTCATTGGTGCATGAATGCAGACATTCAAAGCTATCAAGAAAGTCAAAATGAAGTGCGTATTCAAGGCAGTGTAGCTACGCAAAACTATACTGAATGCTTCGATGCAATCTTGATTGCCAATGGTGCGCGTAGCGAACTCAGACCCCGAAAATGGGTGAAGATTGATCAAGCTTATCCTTGGGGAGCAAAATGGACCATTGTTCCTGAGTGCCTAGAATTAGACCCCGAAATTCTGCATCAATTCTATGATCGTGCTCAAATCATGCTTGGGATTTTGCCCACAGGTGCAACACCTCAGCAAGCCGATAAACGTTATTCCAGTGTCTTTTGGAGTATGCCAACAGCGAAACTTGATCACTTCTTAACAACTAATTTAGAACATCAACAATGGTTACAAGATATTGAACATCTTTGGCCAGAAACTGCAATCTGGTTAAAGCAGGTTATTGCTGAACCTGAACTCGAACCGCAATGGTTATCTGCACACTACCGAGATGTGGTGATGTCAAAATTTGTCGAAGGTCGTGTCGGAATCATAGGCGATGCAGCGCATGCGATGAGTCCACAGCTGGGGCAAGGTGCAAATATGGCTTTACTCGATGCTTGGGCTTTCGGACAAGCTGTCCATGCTGGGCGGCATGGGCAGACTTTAGATTGGACTAAAATCTGGCAGCAGTATCATCTTCACCGTCAGTCTTCTACACAGTTCTACCAATTTCTCAGTCGCTTATTAACACCGTTCTATCAATCAAATCATTGGTGGGCAGGAGGACTAAGAGATTTAACTTTTGCATGGATGTATCAAATCCCATATTTCCGTAAAGAAATGGCGCTCACTGTCTCTGGTCTAAAATTAAGTATTTTTCATCAAATGAATTATGCTGACATTGCTCAACCCTATCCAGAAAATATAAAGCTTTAAAAGCGTTGTTTCGAAAAAGCATTAAAGTTTTCCTCAAAACAAATTAAATCGCTTAAACTAAAGTGCTTAAACAATTTTATAGCACTTTTTAACTCTCTATTTTGGTGAAATTCTCATGAACAATGTGCAATGGCTCGATGAAGTAAAATTTAACGAACAAGGACTTATTCCTGCTATTGCTCAACATCATCAGACTGGACGCATTTTGATGGTTGCCTGGATGAATCGTGAAGCATTAAGCATGACTGCCGAGAAGAACCAAGCCGTTTATTTCTCTCGCTCACGCCAAAAGCTCTGGCATAAAGGTGAAGAATCTGGTCATTTTCAAACGGTTCATGAAATCCGTTTAGATTGCGATGCAGATGTCATCGTACTGCAAATAGAACAACACGGCGGTATCGCCTGCCATACAGGTCGCGAGTCTTGCTTCTACAGAAAACTGACGCCAAAGGGCTGGGAAATTGTTGATACTCAACTTAAAGATCCCAAAAGCATTTACGGTAAAGAATCAGCCCATACACATACTCAAGTCATGAATGCATCTAATGCTCAAGCTGAACAAGTGGATGTTCTGAGCTATCTCGGACAAATGATGGCTGAACGTAAAGGTGCTGATCCAGAGTCTTCTTATGTTGCTAAGCTTTACCACAAAGGCTTAAACAAGATTTTAGAAAAAATCGGTGAAGAAAGTTTTGAAACGGTGATTGCTGCTAAAGAGTTTCAAGCTACGGTCAATGAAGACAATAAAAATGATTTGATCTATGAAGTGGCTGATGTTTGGTTTCATACCATTGTGATGCTTGGTTATTTTGATCTTGATATTCAATTGGTTCTGAATGAACTGGCACGTCGTCAAGGACTTTCAGGCTTAGTTGAAAAAGCCAATCGTAGTCACTAGTTTTAACTGTAAATCTAAGACCTTTAAAGCCATGCACCTGCATGGTTTTTTTAGATTTTCAATTTCTCTATTTGAAATATAATTTCTTTAATTCGGCGATGAACATCTGGTCATATCATCCAAATTGATCTGCCTGTTTTGAGTGTTTTCTTGCTATACTCATCGATCAATTTTGATTCACTTTAAAAGACTCGATACCACTGTGCCAGATATTATAAAAGCGACACTAGAACAACAATTTGCGATTGAGCAAGCACACAAAGGTGAATCTTTTAAGGTGATTGCCTACGCAGGCACAGGTAAAACCACGACATTAAAATTGGTGAGTGATGCCATGCAGCACCGCCGCGGTATGTATTTGGCATTTAACAAAGCGATTGCTACCGAAGCTCAAAATAAATTTCATGGCAATGTCGACTGTCGAACGTTCCATTCATTGGCATTTAGAAGCGTTCCACGTGGAGTGACCGACAAACTGCGCTTACCACGTCTAAGCCCAAGTTTTATTGCCAAAGAGTACCGACTAGAACCAGTTACACTTCGAAGACTGATGGGCGGGCGTTATGAAAAATATGTCCTTTTACCGAGTCGCCTAGCGAGTCTTGTTGCCAATGCTGTCAGTTATTTCTGTTCTACCAGTTCTCAATACCCTGCACCACGTCATATTCAAGCACCGAGTTGGTTGCATGCCGATGATATCGAATCATTACAAAAGCACCTTTACCCCGCTGTTGAACGTCGCTGGCTTGAATCAATTGATCAAAATCATCAAGCAGGAATTGGGCACGATATTTATTTAAAATTGTGGGCGTTATCAGATCCCTTTATTCCTGCCGATTACGTTTTATTTGATGAAGCGCAAGATGCAGATCCGTTAATGCTCGGTATTTTACTCAAGCAGCGCAGCACCCAAGTCGTTTATGTTGGCGATGCACATCAACAAATTTATGCATGGCGTGGAGCGGTCAATGCAATGCAACAAATGCCTCTTCCTGAATCGCGTTTAACAACCTCTTTCCGTTTTGGCGATGCAATCGCTGATGTGGCAAATCGACTTTTGGGTGCACTTAACGAAACCGTACCTTTAATCGGCAATCCAGATGTCAAATCATCCGTCGTAAATAAACCGCATACCAAAATGCGCGATGCGATTCTTTGTCGAACCAATGCGCGTGCAATGGAGCTACTACTCGCAGGTTTGGTGCAAGGTGATAAAGTCAGTCTTCAGGCCGATCATGTAAAGTTAAATCGCTTTGTGGATGCAGCAAGTTTACTCAAGCAAGGCAAACGAGTGGTCGATGTACCAGAACTCGCTTGGTTTAATTCTTGGCATGATGTTCATGAATATTGTGAAACCAATGATGGAAGTGATATTAAACCCTTGGTTAAACTGGTAGATGATCATGGAACTGATCCGCTCAAAAAAGCTCTGGCGAAAATCACTCCGATTGAGCAAGCGGATTACGTCATCTCGACAGCACACAAAGCAAAAGGTTTAGAGTGGAACCGTGTCCATATTGAAGATGACTACCAATTTAAAATCAATGGCTTGGAACATAAGATTAGTGATGAAGAATTAAGACTACTCTACGTCGCATGTACTCGTGCTAAAATCAGTCTAAATATCCATCACATTTATGATTTAGTGCAACAACTGAAACTCAAAAGAAGTGCTCCAGATAAAGCAACAGCATGACACTAAACGATAAGTTGCAGGTAACATATGAAAATACAATCCATAAAACTACGCCATTGCTATCATTTTTCTGATCTAAACGTCGAGTTTAATTACGCCAAGCAGCCGATTACACTCATTTTAGGTGACCAATCGACCGGTAAGACGGCGATTATAAAAAATATTTATCAAGCTTTAACATGGTTTCCTGCTCGATTTAAAGACTCTCGTACAGCAGGCGTGGTGATGTTAGATGCAGATATAAAAAAAGAATGTATAAAGTCGACGATTGAAGTCAATGTCGAAATTCCGACTGAAATAGGTGTTCTTTCAGAGCGCTTGGACACACAGGAAAATAACGCGAATCTTTGTAGTTGGACATTATTTAAAACCATAACAGCAAACGGCTTAGGGCACAGTAAAGTCGATACGGCTCAGCTTGAACAACTTGCAGAAATGTATCATAAAATAATGAGAGAAGACCCTCTTCAAGGATTACCTCTGATTGCCTACTACCCCTCAGATCGTTTTGTAAATGAAACCAACCTATTAACTAAAAATAATCCTGCTGTATTTCAAAACCACTCGGCTTATGAAAATGTCGCTATTTCCTATACAACTTTTGCACGTTTTTTCGAATGGCTTCGTGAAATCACTGACATTGAAAATGCGCAGACCTCACACTTATTACAACAACTTTTATTCAATGAAAAGCAAAATCAATTGGATGGAAGAGATGCACATACAGATGGATTATCACAAAAATTATTAGCAGCACATGCACAGATGCATGCTCCAAGTATGGAGGCCTTAAAAACAGCTTTAAATATTGTTTTTCCTGACTTAAGCGATATCTTTATTGAATATTTACCTAAACTACAGTTAATGGTTACTTTCAAAGATCAAACAGTGCCATTTTTCCAACTCTCAAATTCAATGCGTAATTGGATTGCGCTGGTAGGAGATGTCGTTAGACGCTTATGTCTACTTAATCCAAATCAACTCTACCCTTGTCTTGAAGGTGATGGGATTTTGTTAATTGATAATATTGATGCTCAACTTGATAAAGATATGACTCAAAATATCTTAAATAAATTGCATCAAGCTTTTCCAAGAATCCAAATTATTGCCACTGGCACGAGTGAAGACTTGTTGGAATATGCTAAAGATTATCAATATTTGAAATTAGAACAGAAAAAGTTAATTTCGGTTGATCTCTCCACTCAAAATAATGATTTCGATCTACTCTTCCAAAATTTGCTACAGCATATAGAACCTGTAGAAAATGAATTAACGCTTGAACCTGAGAACTTATCTCTAGATGCTCAAAGTATGTTTGAACAATTTCAAGTCATGAGCCCTGAACAACAAAATAATTTCTTGCAATTAATTCATAACGGAGAGCGCGTCTCTATTGCGAAAATTTAATTCAAACGATGAATAAAATATATGCATCAGTATAGATTTTCTTGGAATATTCCATTGGCTATGTATGTCCAAAAACAATCTATCTAAAATAAATCTTAGATTATCGTTTGAAGTGCAACACCATGTTGTTGGCATAATAATTGACAAGAGCCCATATATAAGAAGAGATTTTTTTAGGATTGAAATGATTACGATTTAAACGCTAAGCGATATAGCGCTTAGAAAAACCTGCGCGTAACAGGAAGTAAATCTGATATCTTTCTTCTTGAGTAAGATGAGTTTAGTTTATGATTCAACTTTGACTTTGGTCGGTCGGAAGCAAAATGCTATCTCATCTTGCTTCTTTCCAATAATTTAATCTCTGTTGCACTTCATTTAAGAATCTAAGATTTTAGGAAGATTTAATAATTAACGATGTTATATAATTAAAAGTATCTACGTAACTGGTAATTATTAAATTCAAATTTCCTAAATTTTATACTTCAAATACAATTTCTTTTTTATCGACAGTTAACAAATACTCTCTCCATTTTGTTAAAATTTCAAACAAGGTATCTAGAGGTATCTTATCAGTGTATTCTTTTGTGAAAGATCTTTTAAAACTAATATAATCATTTTGAATCATAGCTTTCGCACTATCCCACTCATTATCAATTATAGCTGTTTTAAGTAAATATTCTCCTTTACAAAAATTTAGTATTTTTAATACTTTTAGTACTGAATCAGTAGTATCTAAAGACTGTATAAAACTTGAAGCATCTTCAAGATATTCATCTTCTCTATTTGCATTTTTCTGAGAAAGACCAATTGCTGCGAAATAAATTATTTCCCCACCTTCATCTTCCTGAGTATGATTAAAAAAAAATTTAACTTTCATGAAATAGCTCTCGAATAAAAATTTTTTTAACAGGCCAAGCACGCCATTATTTTACAGTTGTATCATTTGGTGGAATCTTAACATCTGCTCTGCTATAGGGTGTTAAATAATCGACGGCCTTCTTTAGCGATGTAACTGAACAAAGATCGTTTAGGAGAGGCTCGAGTATTATTGTTATTTTCAATCGCATTATCTGCTGCATTTGCTGCTTCAACTACATCATAACCAGAGTATGCTGAAATAACGCCAACAATGATTTTTCCTGCATTTCTATTTCTTAATTTTTCTTCAGCACTATATTCAGTGCCAATACTTGGATCAGGCATTAAACTTGCAATAACCTCTCCTACACCTGCACCAATAGCTCCTGCGGCGCAACTAAGTTGAGTTGCAGCAGCTGCTTGTGCTTCAGCTCCAACTGCACCTCCGCTAACTGAAGTAGCTACTGTAGCTGAACCGTTAATTCTAACCTACCAACATCCTAAAAATTTTAATAATACTCAAGGTCTGTAAAGATGAAGCAATTAAACGTTAAATTAATAAAAATTTAAGTTCTGATTTAACTTTTATTTATCTTTCGTACAGTAATTTTATGAATATTTTCATTTGGAATAATAGACCTCATCTCTTGTTTCTCTACCATTCAGTTTAATAATTTCAAGTATCGAAAACGACTTATATTCTGTCATACACCAAAATTTTCAAAACCAATTTGTGTGAATTTTTCTATATTTTTTACATTTTTTATAATTATTTATGTGATGCGCCCAATAAATTAAAAAAATATTTTTCAAATGAAAGTATCAAAAAGCCAATTCAAAAATAATTCACTAATTTTCACATCATAAATATTTTTAATGATTTAATTCAATCACATAAAAACAATTCTTTTTACAAAAACAAGAGAATGAGATTACTTCCAACACCTAAAGAAAATAAATTTGTTTTTTTTAGATGATTATCTCAATTTTAAATTACAAATTTCACGATTCAATTAATGTGATATTGTTTGCATTTTTTATGAGTAATGTTAACATCATCAACTCTAATGTAGTTCCCTTTTAAAACTTAATAAGATTTGCTCTTGGATTAAAAATGAAAAAAATTACTTTTATTCTTGCAACAACATTCGTTGGTATCACTGCTGCTCATGCAGCTGACGGTACAATCACAATTAATGGTTTAGTTACTGATAAAACTTGCGATATCGTTACCCCTCAAGGTAAAGACTTTACCGTTACATTACCTACGGTTTCTAAGCAAACTCTTGCTAAAGCGGGTGATGTAGCAGGTCGTACACCATTTACAATTAATCTTGCAAATTGTTCAGAAGGTAAAGTAGCGACTTATTTTGAACCAGGCGCAACTGTTGATTTTACTTCTGGTCGTTTGAACAACCAAGACACTGCTGGTGCTAAAAATGTACAAATTCAATTATTAGGCTCTAATAACTTGTTTGTTCCTGTACTTGCTGCGAGTACGAATGGTGCACAAACTAACTCTCAATGGGTTGATGTTGCTGATGCTGGTTCTGCAGATTTAAACTATTATGCTGAATATTTTGCAACTGATGCTTCAACAGCTGGTAAAGTAACAACCTCTGTACAATATACTATTATTTATCAATAATTTATAAATTAAAAACTAATGTAGCTCGCTACATTAGTTTTCTTTTTTTATTTAATTTTTTATGAGAATACGTTATGCGCTTAAAGCAACCCCTTTTCAAAATTGGACTCTTTGCTTGCTTACTTCCATTTTCTACTGCACATGCTGAAATAATTATTCACGGCACTCGGGTTGTTTACCCTTCTGATGCTCGAGAAATTACTTTACAGGTCAGCAATAATGGAAATACTCCAGCTTTGGTTCAAGCTTGGATAGATGAGGGTGATGCTAGTAGTACTCCTGACCAGTCTCAAGCTCCTTTTATGATTACTCCCCCTATTTCACGAGTAGAGTCTAAAAAAGGACAAACATTAAGAATCTCTGCTTTACCTAAATCGGGCAGTCTAAATAAGACTCAAGAAACTTTATATTGGCTCAATGTTTTAGATATTCCGCCTAAACCAAGTTCAAAAAATGTAACGGATACCCCTGAGAATTTTTTGCAGCTTGCGATTCGCTCGCGTATTAAATTCTTTTATCGTCCAAGCGAAATTAAAGATAACTCAGCTGAGGCACCATCGAAATTACAATGGTCTGTGCAGGGTGATCAACTTAAAATTAAAAATGTAACGCCCTTTCATGTCACATTAACTTCGATTAACCAAGAGCAAGCTGGTAAACGTTTTGACTTAATTACAGAAGGATTAATGCTTAAACCCTTCTCAGAAGAGCGTGTTGCTTTGAAATCTTCCAATATTTCAAAAATGGTTTTTACCACTATTAATGATTATGGTGGCCGAGTGGAACTTCCTGTAAAAATTCAATAAATTCCAAAAATAGAACTCACATAAAAAATTAACCTATTTTATTAAGATAGGCGGATAACCTTATGCAAAATAAACAACAAAATTTAAAATCGATAAAGCATAGTGTTCGCTATTATTTAGTTTATGGCGTTATTACGCTCAGTATGTCTGTCACCGTTCATGCAGAAGAAGCGAAACAAACAAATAATGTTGTTCAAGAAGCAGAATTTGACTCGGCTTTTTTAATTGGTGATACCAGAAAAATTGATGTTGACCGTTTTAAATATGGGAATCCTGTTTTACCTGGTGAATATAGTCTTGACGTCTATGTAAACGGTAATTGGTTTGGCAAACGCCATATCGTTTTTAAGGCCTTAGATAATAAAGAGAATGCTTTTACTTGTTTTACAAAAACAAGTTTACTTGAATATGGTGTCAAGTCTGATGTATTAAATAAAAATAATGCAGAAAATCTAAAACTAGAACCTTGTAAAAAAATCGATGCATGGATCGAAAATGCTTATTACGAGTATGATAATTCACGTTTACGTCTAGATATTTCAATTCCACAAGTCGCTATGCAGAAAAATGCACAAGGTTATGTGGATCCTAGTGTTTGGAATCGCGGAATCAATGCAGCATTCCTGTCTTATAATGGTAGTGCATATAAAACATACGACAGAATGCAAGGCAATGAAGAACGTACGAATGCCTTCACATCAATTAATACTGGCGCTAATATTTTAGGCTGGCAGTTCCGTCATAACGGACAGTGGCAGTGGCAAGACAAAGCAAATAATAATGACGATACCACTGCAAACAATAGTTATGAGTCAATTAGTACATATGTTCAGCGTGCTTTTCCTCAATATCGAGGTGTATTCACGCTTGGTGACAGCTACACCGACGGTGAAATTTTTGATTCATTTGGCTATCGTGGGGTAGATTTTTCGAGCGATGACCGCATGCTTCCAAACAGTATGCTTGGTTATGCTCCACGAATTCGCGGTAATGCAAAAACCAATGCAAAAGTTGAAATTCGTCAACAAGGCCAATTAATTTATCAAACCACTGTAACACCAGGTAGTTTTGAAATTAATGATCTTTACCCTACTGGTTTTGGTGGTGAATTAGAAGTTTCAATTATTGAAGCTAGCGGTGAAACTCAGCGCTTTAAAGTTCCTTATGCTTCGGTTGTGCAAATGCTTCGTCCTGGAATGAGTCGTTATTCTGTTACTGTTGGACAATTCCGTGACAAAGACATTCATTTAGATCCATGGATCATACAAGCCAAATATCAATACGGTATCAATAATTTTATTACAGGATTTACGGGCCTTCAAAGTTCAGAAGACTACTCAGCATTTACATTAGGTAGTGCATTTTCAACGCCTATTGGTGCCGTATCTTTAGATGTCACACATTCACAAGCTGACTTTAAAAAACGTCAAAGTGAAACAGGTCAAAGTTATCGATTAAGCTACAGTAAATTAATTACACCAACAAATACGAATTTAACGCTCGCAGCATATCGTTATTCAACTGAAAATTTTTATAAGTTACGAGATGCATTAATTGTTCAAGATTTAGATGATCGTGGCATTAGTTCAACTTATGTTGGTAAGCAACGTAGTGAATTTCAAATTACTCTAAATCAAGGATTACCGAATAAATGGGGCAACATTTACGCTACGGGCTCTTGGATTGATTATTGGAACCGCCAAGAAACGACTCGCCAATATCAAATGGGTTATAGCAATACATACAGCAACCTCACTTATGGTATATCTGCCATCAAACGTATTGTAGAAGACAATATAACTAGACAAACAACTGATGATACGGAATATATGCTGACCTTGTCCCTGCCATGGTCATTTAAGAAAAACTCTGTCAACTTCAACTCAATGACCACTAAAGACAATATAACCTTAGGGATGAGTGGCACGGTGAATGATCGCTTTAATTACGGCACATCTGTATCTCAGACCTATGGTGATAATGCCAGTATGAATGTCAATGCACAGTATCGTACCAATTTCACGACACTAGGTGGCTCGTATAGTATTTCAGATCAATATGAACAAGCGATGGTTTCTGCACGTGGCAATATTGTGGCGCATTCTAAGGGTGTTCTTTTAGGACCAGATCAAGGCCAAACTATGGTGCTCGTTTATGCGCCTGAAGCAGCAGGTGCCAAAGTCAACAATACCACTGGGTTAAGCATTAATAAATCTGGCTATGCTGTTATTCCATATGTAACCCCTTATCGTTTAAACGATATCACGCTTGATCCTCAAAATATGTCTACAGATGTAGAGCTTTCAGAGACCAGTCAGCGGATTGCACCTTATGCGGGTTCTATTTCTCAAGTCAGTTTTGCAACTAAGCTTGGTAAAGCGATTTACATACATGGACTGACTAAAGAAGGCAAAACCTTACCGTTTGCAGCTGAAGCATTTAACTCCCAAGGTGAAAATATCGGCATGGTTGCTCAAGGGAGTATGGTTTATCTACGCACGAGCCTAACCGCTGATACAGTCACCGTTAAATGGGGCGATGAAGCGAATGAGCAATGTAAAATTACTTATGATGTTACTCAGCAGGCAACTGATAAAAATCAAAATATGATTACGGCAGAGGCTACATGTCAATGAAATTCAAAACGCTAAGCGCATTAACTCTACTGGTTTGTACTGCGGGTATGACTGAAGCATATGCAGCTTGCACTCCTTCAAATGGATTTAGACCACAGGATGTAAGTATGGCTGTAGGACGTGTTGTCGTAAGACCAAGTGATGCTGTAGGCCAGGTCTTAAGAAAAGCAACCTTCCCTATTTCAAGCAATGGTTCACAATATAACTGTGATAATGGTTCACCTTCAACGATAAATGCTGTTTTAAGTCAAAACTATCCTCTCAGCCCTGCTGGAGCATCTATTTACAGTACAAATATTCCTGGTATTGGTATTCGCTTATATCGTGAAGCAGAAGCAGCGGCAAACTTTTCTGGATATTATCCATACACAAGAACTCTAGAAAGGAATAGAAACTACACCTTAGCTAATGGTTATTTTGTTGTTGAAATTATAAAAACTGCACCTACGACTGGTTCTGGTACATTAGTTCCAGGACAGTATAGTAGTTACTATCTTACTGGTCAGAGCACTAAGCCTTTTCTCACAAGTACAGTTTATGGCAATGCCATTACGATCGCTTCTTCATCGTGTGAAATTCAAGGCAATATAAATAAGGTTATACAATTGCCTACAGTGAACAAAGCTGATTTTAAAGGGATTGGCTCTACACAGGGTGAACAGATTTTTGATTTGAATATTTTATGCAATGGCGGTCAAAACCCAACAGGTTACGAAGAATCCAATAAAATTAGTTTAAATTTTGATTACACAGCAGCAGCGAATACCAACAATCAAGTCATTAATAATGATGCTCCAGCAAATACTCGTGCACGTGGTGTAAGTACTCAAATTATATGGAATTATCAAAATCAAAATAAAGTCATTACTAAAGGCGAAAAATTAGCCTTAGGCACATTAAGGTCTAACCAAAACATACAATATAATGTCCCAATGAAAGCGCGTTATTATCAGACTGCATCAACCGTTACACCAGGCACAGTCAGAGGTATGGCAACCGTCACAATTGAATATGATTAAGTGACACACACATCAAAATTAAATATATTTTATTGTTTTAATTAAATTTTATTTGTTTTTTGAAGATTAGCCCTGTATTTATCTTACTTATACATCTCAACTAAGGGGAAGAGAGATGAAGGTGGATAAATACACACTTTTTATAAGCTTTATTTTTTTGAATACCTCAATGCTTTCTCATGCAGAAAAAATTGATTTTCAAGGTTCAATTTCAGAATTCACTTGTGAACATCATTCTAAAGAGAGTAGATGTAAGGCTGTTCAAATCGCTTTATCCACAATCAAAACAAAACAAAAAGATAAAGACAACAAAACCAATATTCAAAGTAATCAAATTGCAAATATTATTGCTGAACAATCTTTAGGCCAGAATAAAAAAGTGATTACGCTCAGTTATCACTAAAATAATCAGATATGAAATCACTAAATCCACTAAAGTGATTGATATTATTCTTCGTTAAGCATGTACTTACATTTGTCAAATAGCTTTAACTATCGATAATTTTAGTATGACTAGATTCAATCTATAGTTTTAAATGAATGATCAAAATATTCGTATTTTTTAGGCACTAAAATTATTGAGTAAAACCATGTTGATCACTTTTCCGTTCATGTTTTTAATCAATGAGTTTTTGGACAAAGCTCATTGGACTCATAGACACAGTGAAGACCTCTCTTCTATTTACAAAATTGTTTAATATTTTTAATTTTCGCTTCACAACGAATTTAAAACAAAAAAAATAGACAAATTCGCTATAATATTTGATGACATGGGCAAAAGCGTTTGATGTTATTTTGTTCGTGTAATAAAATATTTGCATTCATTTTATTCAAAAAATGTTTTTTTTGAATTTCTTTTCAAGTTGCGCAACACAACTTGTTTCTGATTATTTATATTGGTTCGGCTTTCAAAATTTAAGTAGTTGGATTGCTCTTTGCTTTCCTCAGATATTTGGAAGATAAAACTCACCATAGGTTTCGACCTATTCAACACTATGGATATACGTGTGCTACCGATTATTATATTACTACCGTTAATACTTGGCACTGTTCTTGTCCTATGGCTGAAAAAATTCTCTCGCGGGGCTACAGCTTTAGGGGCAATTGGAGTCAGTTTAACAAGCTTTATTCTGTTACTGACTCAAGCCAAAGAGGTTTTGAATGGAAATGCCGTCTCCGAACAATGGCAATGGTTACCCCAATTTGGAATTGATTTAAGTTTCCGTTTAGATGCATTAGGGCTGATTTTTGCACTTCTCATTTCTGGGATCGGCACCTTAATTTATATTTATGCATATTATTATTTAAATCCTAAAAATTCTTTAAGCAAACTATATGCGTTATTAATGTTGTTTATGGCAGCCATGCTCGGCATCTCCCTGTCAAACAACCTAATCGTGTTACTCGTTTTTTGGGAACTCACCAGTATTTCTTCATTCCTATTGGTTGGATATTGGAGCAATTACGAAGCGGCTCAACGTGGTTCGCGCATGGCATTAACCATCACTGGAATGGGTGGTTTAGCGATGTTAGGTGGATTTGTTCTTCTTGGGCAAATCACGGGTACCTATCAAATAGATGAAATATTAACAATGACGTCGGTCATTCAATCGAGTCCATTGTTTGTTCCTGCTTTGCTCCTCATTTTGCTTGGCGCATTTACAAAGAGTGCGCAATTTCCGTTTCACTTTTGGCTACCCAATGCCATGGCTGCTCCAACGCCTGTGTCTGCATATCTACATTCTGCGACCATGGTTAAAGCCGGAATTTTCTTATTAGCACGTTTGTTGCCTATTTTTGTAGGCTCCGCGTTGTATCATAATCTGGTGACTACAGTCGGTCTATTTACCCTCTGTATGGCTGCTTTTTTTGCAATCTTTAAAGAAGATCTAAAAGGTTTATTGGCTTATTCTACGATTAGTCATTTGGGTCTTATCGTTTGCTTATTGGGGATTGGCTCGCCACTTGCTGTGGCTGCAGCTGTGTTCCATATTATCAACCATGCCACCTTTAAAGCTGCACTCTTTATGATTGCAGGGATTATTGACCACGAAACAGGAACACGTGATTTACGTAAATTAAGTGGAATCTGGCAACTCCTTCCGTTTACTGCGACCTTAACCATGATTACTGCCGCAGCAATGGCAGGTGTACCGTTGACGAATGGTTTCTTGTCTAAAGAAATGTTCTTTACTGAGCTCCTTGCGAATCTATCGGGTGGTTTTGTCATCTTAGCGGCCATCATCGCGACATTGGCTGGTTTATTCGCAGTGACCTATTCAGTACGCTTAGTCCATGGCGTATTTTTTGATGGCGACATCGGTAAGAATGTTCCAAATAAAGATGCACATGAGCCTCATATCGGGATGCGTTTACCTGCCATTATTTTAGCCAGCTTATGTATTTTAGTCGGAATCCTTCCTGCATTATTAGTCGAACCTATCGTCAATGCAGGTACTCGTGCCAGCATCAATCAGGCTAATTTTGAAGGTGTGCATTTAGCTATTTGGCATGGTTTTAATCTGCCACTTTTAATGAGCGCCATCGCTTTAATTGGCGGTATCATTTTCTACTTTAGCTTAGCCAAGGGCAGTCGTATCCGTGAGATTGACTTAGACCCTCTATTGGGCAAGTTACAAGGTAAGTTATTATTTGAAAGCTTTTTAAAGCATTTATTATTAAATTCACGAAAATTAAAACGAGCGACTGAAACAGGCTCGTTGCAGAATTACTTGCTGTGGATTGTAGTTTTCACAATCGTTATTGTGGCTATGCCTTTAGTCGGTCAAGGACTGAGTACAGGTACACGCGAATTAACGCATGCACCGATGATCGCGATTGTATTCTGGTTACTGCTCTTTTCAGCTTGCTGGATGATGTTATGGTTCCATCACGAACGCATTAAAGCAGTCCTGATCAGTGGTGCGATTGGCTTAGTTGTGACGATGGTTTTCGTTACGCTTTCTGCACCTGATTTAGCCCTCACGCAGATCACTGTCGATGTAGTCACAACCGTATTGCTGCTCATGAGTTTGTCTCTTTTACCACAACTTACTCCTTATGAATCTTCAGGCTCAAGACGCTGGAGAGATGCGATTATTGCGATTGTAGGGGGCTTAGGGGTTGGCTGGATTGCTTGGTTGATTTTAACCCGTGATCACAACTCAATTTCGTGGTTCTTCTTACAGCAATCTATTCCTTTAGGTGGTGGGTCCAACGTTGTAAACGTGATTTTAGTCGACTTCCGTGGTTTCGATACCTTCGGTGAAATTACCGTATTGGGTATCGCAGCGATTGGTGCTCTTTGTTTAATGGATGGCATGCGTACTCACGGAACAACCATTACCCAAGGCTTAAGCTACCGTTTTAATCCTTCACCCTTGATGTTACGTATGACGACTTCTTGGGTACTGCCTATCGCACTTGTCGTTAGTCTTTACATTTTCTTGCGTGGTCATAATTTACCAGGAGGTGGTTTCATTGCTGGACTGATCACAACAATGGCGTTGGTTATTCAATATATTGCATTAGGACAAGATCAAACTGAGCAAATGTTGAAGGCTAAATCTGGACGTCTATATGAAATCTGGATTGGCTCGGGATTGATGATTGCAGGACTCACAGGTATCGCAGCTTGGTATTGGGGACGTCCATTCCTCACCAGCGCACATATTTATGTAGAACCTATTTTACTCGGAAAAATGCATTTAGCATCCGCTGCTGCATTTGACGTCGGCGTCTATGTCACTGTTGTTGGTTCAGCCATGCTGATGATTTCAGTATTAGGCGATTCCCGTAATACCAGCATCACTGGTCCAGTACCTAAGGGGTAATTCATGATTAGTTTAGAATTTTTACTCGCTTCTGCCATTGGATTATTGATTGCCACCGGTATTTACTTAATCCTTCGTGCCCGAACATTTCCTGTGGTCCTCGGTTTAGCCATGATTGGCTATGCGGTCAATCTCTTCCTTTTTTCAATGGGACGTTTACAGCTCAGTTCTCCAGCTATTTTGACTGACGCTACAAAAGTTTCCGACCCCCTACCTCAAGCACTGGTATTAACAGCGATTGTCATTGGCTTTGCCACAACGGCATTTATTGTCCAATTGGCTTTACGCAGTCGTTATGAGTCTGGAACAGATCATATCGACTCCAAAGAAGAACCCGTCAATACCGACTTACGTGAGGATGAGCCTTAATCATGAACTTTTTCGAATTTTGGCTTGATCATGCACCTGTAATGAGTATTTTAATTCCAGGTTTCACTGCGTTTATCTTGGTCCTTTTGGGCAATCCTGGTTCTGGTTCACTTTCCCATGACTGGCGTCAACCATGGCGCCGTGGTGTAAGTTGTTTCTCAATGGTACTGGGTTTGATCACAGCAATCTGTTATCTGATTCAAGCCAATACAGGCGTTATCACTGTTTATCAGTTAAGCGAATGGTCTGCGCCTTTCGGTATTGTATTGGTATTAGACAGACTGTCTGCATTCATGCTGGTACTCACCTATGCTTTAGCTGTTCCTCTTATTTGGTTCGCAAGTAAAGAGTGGGACGAACGTGGCCGATATTTTCACGCCATGTGTCATTTTTTACTCATGGGACTATGTGGGGCTTTCCTCACTGGGGATTTGTTTAACCTCTTTGTATTTTTTGAAATCTTATTGATGGCGTCTTATGTCCTGCTTTTGCACGGACAAGGTAAAGCACGATTTCAATTGGGCATTCACTACGTCACCATTAATCTCTTGGCATCTGCCTTGTTCCTCATCGGACTGGGTATGATTTATGGTTCAGTCGGCAGTTTAAATATGGCGGATGTCAGCCGACTATTACCCACTTTAGCGGGTGATCAATATCAAATCGCTGTTGCGGGTGGTCTATTACTGTTTGTGGTATTTGCCATTAAAGCTGCCATATTACCCGTTGGTTTTTGGCTGCCTAAAACCTATGCCGTTGCAACAACTCCAGTGGCTGCGTTATTCACGATTATGACCAAAGTCGGTATTTATGCGATTATCCGTGTAAATAGCATGGTCTTTAATGATGAACTGTCTCGCGAAATTTTATCCAGCTGGTTATTGCCGATCGGCTTAGTAACCTCTGTCTATGGTGTTATTGGTGCTATAGGGGCTGAACGCTTACGTCGTTTTGTGGGCTTCATGGTACTTTCATCCGTGGGAACTATCGTTATTGCTCTGTCCTTAATGAATACCGATGCTTGGACAGCCGCTTTATATTATTTGGTTCACAGTACGATTATTGCTGCTACTTTTTATCTGCTTTGCGGCTGGATCACATCACAACGCGGTTCATTTAAAGATCATTTAAAAGTTGCCCCGATGATGAAGCAACAGACTCTAGTGTCTATTTGCTTCTTTATTATCGCGTTAATGATGGCTGGATTACCTCCATTTAGTGGCTTCTTTGGTAAGATTTTTATTTTACAAGCCACGGCTGAATCACCTTATCAACTCCTCATCATTATTACGGTCTTGATCGTGAGCTTGTTGAGTATTATGGCGTTTACCCGTTTAGGATTGGTGATTTTCTGGCGTGCGACAAAGCCTGTAGATAACCCAAATGATGAGGCTTTCGAGGAATACCAAAAACTTCCTGAAGTCTCCCCTGCTCGCAATGATCGCACCATTTATATTTTTCTGACGGGTTTAGTCGCTTATGTCATCTTTGCAAATCCGATTATGAACTATATTCATCAAACGGCAGTGCAACTGAATGACTCAGCTTTCTATACGAAATCTATTTTAAAAACAGATGAACATGGGCAAGTCATTAGTGTGCAACCTTATGATCCAAACTATTTACCTGAAACTAAATATGGCGGTGAATCTGCAGATCCTAATGCGCACTTAATTCCATACATCATTAGTGATAAAACGTTGCAGGGCGAACATATTTCAGAATATAAACAACGCCAAATCGAACAACGACAGCTTGAATTAGAACAATCGCCTGATGATTCAAAACTCAAGCCGATGGAGCCATAAATGACTCAGAAAATCGCTTTCATTGACCGAGTATTGCCCCACCCTTTTGTTTCGGTAATTGTCGCTATCAGCTGGCTCATGTTGGGCCAGAGCGCAGAATTATTTGATTTTATCGTTGCGGTTATCTTAGGTTTAATCATTCCTAAAATGACTCAACGTTTTATTGTTCGTACACCCAATATTGATTGGAAGGTCGCAATAAAACTCATATTTGTCGTGATCTGGGACATTATTATTTGTAACTTCAGAGTTGCTAAACAAGTTTTGGGTCCAACTAAAAACTTACATCCAAAATGGTTTCGCGTACCGCTTGAAACAGATCATGAGCATGTGAATACACTCCTCGCGATGATTATTACCACTACACCAGGCACGGTCACAGCGGGTATTGATCAAGAGCGAGGTGACATTCTCGTCCACATATTGAGTAGTGATGATCCAGAGGCTGAAATACTCGAGATTAAAGCTCGTTATGAAGCGCCTTTAATGTCCATCTTCCATGCCAAACGAGGAGAAGGTTCATGATCATTTTGCCTTATGCTTTGGGAATTTGTTTAGTCGGTATTACCATTTCCATGTTTCTATGCTTATACCGTTTGGTGTTGGGACCTTCAATTGTAGATCGACTCCTTGCATTAGATACCTTGTTCTTAAACGCAACCTGTTTAGTGGTTATTCTTGGAATTTATTGGGCCAGTACTTCATTGTTTGAAGGTGCGTTATTGATTGCAATGCTCGGCTTTGTATCTACAGCAGCACTGGCACGCTATTTCACCACTGGCCATGTCATAGATTAGGAGCATAAAATGCAAATTTTAATGGAAATTTTAGTCTCTATCTTCTTAATCATTGGTACTTTTTTCACTATTATTGGTGGAATTGGCATGGTGAAGTTGCCCGATTTATTCATGCGATTACATGCGCCAACCAAATCAAGTACCCTTGGATTAGGGAGCTTTTTAATCGCAGCAATGATTTATGCTGCCTTTCATGGTCGTTTTGGATTTGCTGAAATTTTAATTACACTGCTGGCATTTATCACTGCTCCAGTATCTGCAAATCTGATCGCTCAAGCAGCAATTCATTTACGTCTACGATCAACCTCTGGTGATGTTCCCGAAACAATAGAGCGGCCACTTCCTTGGCAAAAACCACGTAGAATGAAATAATCAATTTGCGCCATAATTATCTCGAGTCATGAAAAACCTAGTCAATCGACTAGGTTTTTTTAACTCTGTATCAACTATTCTGTATCAACTATTTAGCTATAGAGTGAAGGCATATTTTCGTGTTGAAAACTTTCCATATGATATTCAGTGGCTAATTTGTTTTTCCAAAAATCAACAATTTCTGTATAGTCAATTTCGGAAGGATGAAAATCCTTTTTATAATAAGAAAGATACTCTGGAACAAGTTGTATAAACATTTTCGTAATCAAAAATATACCGTACAAATTTCCCGATACTTTGGGTACGCTTTTTTTATAGTCTTGGATAAATAAACGACTAGCCGAATAAAACGTTAAGCTTGCAAAACCCGTGGTGACGCTACGCATCACGCTACGACGGACTTTGTGATCTTTATAAACAGCTTGATAAGTATCAAACGCCACAGCTCGATGTTCAATTTCTTCAATGGCATGCCATACCCAAAGTTTAGCTGCATCTTCATCGAGCGTACTTAAAAGTTCGGGATGTCGAAGAATATAGCCGCCTAAAAGTGCCGTAAAATGTTCAAAAGCACAGGTAATTGCTAACTGTAATTTTGGATGAACTGTACGAATAAATTCATCACGACGTGCTAACCACGCTTGGAAATTATCAAGTTGATAATCATCTCTACGCCAAGCATCATTAAACTCTGCATGAGCTTTGGAGTGCATTGCCTCCTGCCCGATAAAAGCTGCAATCTGGGCTTGTAAGCGCTGATCCGTGACTTTATCACGTACATTTCGGACACTGTGTACAAAGAACTGCTCACCAATCGGGAATGTTGAAGACAATGCCGTCAAGACATGCGACATCACTGGCGAATTTGCAAAAAAATGTCGTCGAATCGCTTTCGGATTATAATATAAACGGCGGACGGTGATGCCGAGCGCTTTGGGGCGATTTAAATATGATTTTTCTTTCGCCATTTGAGTTACTGTCATCGTTTCAACCTACTCTGACTGTTTTAATTCACTCTATATTGTCAGATTGATCCTTTTTGTATATTGCAAAAAAAGACAGCTAAAAATCGAATCTATACATTTTGCCAACTTTTTCACACTTACTTTCACACGTCTTTGCAAGATTTAGATCTAATCTCTTGTTTTAATAATTTTTTATTTTATTTTTTCATTTCATATTCAAAATGTAACTGTTAGACAAGACCTATCAATAAGCATAAAAAAAATCCCACATTGGTGGGATTTTTTATATTAACGATTCGATATGGACTTAAACATCTAAATAATCAAGTATACCTTCAGCAGCTTGGCGACCTTCCCAGATGGCCGTAACCACCAAATCAGAACCACGTACCATATCACCACCCGCAAAAATTTTCGGATTCGATGTTTGGAATTTGTACTCTTGCTTTTCAGCAGCAACAACACGACCAGAACCATCTAAACCAATATTCACCCCAGCAAACCAATCCGCTGGACTGGTACGGAAACCAAAGGCAAGCAATACAGCATCTGCAGGGAGTATCTCTTCAGAGCCAGGAATAGGTTCTGGACTACGACGACCACGACTGTCTGGTTCGCCTAATTGCGTTGTCACGACTTTGACACCGGTGACTTTACCATTCTCGCCCACAATCTCAATCGGTTGGCGGTTGAACGCAAAGTTAACGCCTTCTTCACGCGCATTTTTAACTTCACGGCGTGAACCTGGCATATTTTCTTCATCACGACGGTACGCACAAGTCACAGCTGCCGCATCTTGACGAATTGAAGTACGGTTACAGTCCATCGCCGTATCACCACCGCCGAGAACAATAACTTTCTTGCCTTCAACAGAGATATATTCAGACGGATCTTTTTCCCAACCTTGGGTACGATTCACGTTTGCAATCAAGAAATCTAAAGCGTCGTATACCCCATCAAGATCTTCACCCGCAAAGCCACCTTTCATATAGGTATAAGTCCCCATACCCATGAACACAGCATCATAATCTGCAAGCAATTGATCGATCGTAATATCGGTACCAATTTCAGTGTTTAAACGAAACTCAACGCCCATACCTGTGAAAATTTCACGGCGACGTTTCATCACGTCTTTTTCCATTTTAAATTCAGGAATACCAAATGTCAGTAGACCGCCAATTTCAGGACGCTTATCAAATACAACGGGCTTTACACCATTACGCACCAAAATATCTGCACAACCTAGACCTGCAGGACCTGCCCCGATAATCGCTACTTTTTTATCAGTCCATTTGACATTAGACATGTCTGGACGCCAACCCAAAGCAAATGCAGTGTCATTGATATATTTTTCTGCATTCCCAATTGTGACCGCACCAAAACCATCATTTAATGTACATGCGCCTTCGCATAAACGGTCTTGAGGACAAACACGTCCGCAAACTTCTGGAAGTGTATTGGTCTCATGGCACAATTCGGCTGCTTGAAAAATACGACCTTCTGCAATGAGTTTTAACCAGTTTGGAATGTAATTATGTACCGGACATTTCCATTCACAATAAGGATTACCACACTCTAAACAGCGATGGGTCTGATTTGCAGCCACTTCCGCGGTATAAGGTTTATAAATTTCCACAAACTCAGCTTTGCGGACATTGATATCTTTTTTCTCTGGATCTTGGCGTGCGACATCCAGAAATTGAAAATCATTGTTTAGGCGCTCTGCCATCTCTTTCTCCGTGGGTAAGCACAGTCTGTTTATGTGATCAGCTGTGCCTGCCTATATATCTGCAGTAGTGGAATTATTGTGGATCAGCTTGCGTTGTTTTTAATAACGTCTGCAAGTTGGCAGCTTTTGGTTTCACCAGCCAGAATTTACGGCTATAGAAATCAAACTCATTTCTGATCTTGTACGCCCAAGCACTACCTGTTTCTTTAATATGTTCGTCTAGAATGCGACCTAAGAAATCTTGGTGTTCTTCCATCGACTCTGTAGAAATACGATTTAACTCAATTAACTCGTGGTTATAATGGTCAACAAACTCATTATCTAAATCAAGTACATAGGCAAAACCACCGGTCATACCCGCACCGAAGTTATGACCGACTTTACCCAGTACCGTCACAATACCACCCGTCATGTATTCACAACAATGATCGCCAGCACCTTCGATAACAGCAAATGCACCCGAGTTACGTACCGCAAAACGCTCACCTGCCGTACCCGCCGCAAATAATTTACCGCCTGTAGCACCATACAAACAGGTATTACCAATAATCGCAGTTTCTTGCGTTTGGAACGGTGAACCTTTAGGTGGGAAAATAGAGATGCGACCACCCGCCATTCCTTTACCCACGTAATCGTTCGCATCGCCTTCAAGTTTAATATGAAGACCGCCTGCATTCCATACGCCTAAAGATTGACCAGCCGTACCCACTAAATTCATTTGAACAGGATGTGCTTCCATACTCAAATTGCCATAACGTTTCGCAATTTCACCTGAAATACGCGCCCCAATAGAGCGGTCACAGTTGCCGACTGTGAAGTGATACTCACCACCCGTGCCTGATTCAATGGCAGGAATCATTTGTTCAACCATTTTCTCTGCAAGAATGCCTTTATCAAACGGTGCATTGCCTTGAACTTGGCAATACTGCACTTTGCCTTCTGCTGATGGATGCGACTCCAATAATGCACTGAGGTCAAGATGCGCATGTTTATCGGTTTCACCTGGAAGCATTTCCAGTAAATCTGTACGGCCAATCAAGTCTTTTAAGCTCGCAACACCTAATGCTGCCAACCATTCACGTGTTTCTTCTGCAATAAAGTGGAAGAAGTTGATCAACATTTCAGGCTCACCAATATAGTGTTCCTGACGTAAATGATCTTGTTGTGTTGCGACACCCGTTGCACAGTTATTTAAGTGGCAAATACGTAAATATTTACAGCCCAATGCAATCATGGGTGTAGAACCAAAACCAAAACTCTCAGCACCTAAAATTGCAGCTTTCACTACATCTAGGCCAGTTTTCAAACCGCCATCGGTTTGTACACGAACTTTACCACGTAGGTCATTTACGCGAAGTGCTTGATGCGCTTCACTTAAGCCAAGCTCCCATGGAGAACCTGCGTGATGAATCGATGAAAGTGGTGATGCAGCCGTACCACCGTCATAACCCGAAATGGTAATAAAGTCCGCGTATGCTTTTGCCACACCTGCTGCAATCGTGCCGACACCCGGTTCAGAAACCAGCTTCACCGATACCATCGCTTGAGGATTGACTTGTTTCAAGTCAAAGATCAGTTGTGACAAATCTTCAATTGAATAAATATCATGATGCGGTGGTGGTGAAATCAACGTCACGCCTGGAACTGAGTAACGTAAACGTGCAATTAAGCCATTCACTTTACCTCCCGGTAACTGACCACCCTCACCCGGTTTTGCACCTTGTGCGACTTTAATTTGTAAAACTTCAGCAGACACTAAATACGCAGGCGTAACACCAAAACGTCCAGATGCAATCTGTTTGATTTTTGAATTACGAATGGTGCCATAGCGAGCTGGGTCTTCACCGCCCTCACCTGAGTTTGAACGACCACCAATCGTATTCATCGCAATGGCAATCGCTTCATGTGCTTCTGGAGACAGCGCACCCAACGACATGCCCGCTGAGTCAAAACGCGGTAAAATTTCAGCGACATCTTCCACTTGATCTAGTGGAATCGGATTGTCAGTTTTAAGTTTTAATAAATCACGAATGGTAGCCACTGGGCGGTTATTCACCAACTCAGCATATTCTTTAAAGTCAGCATATTGACCAGAGCGCACCGACTTATGCAAAGCGTTGATAACGTCTGGATTAAACGCATGGTATTCCTTATCGAATACGAATTTCAGCAACCCGCCTTGTTCGATAGGCTTACGTGTTTTCCATGCAAGTTCTGCTAACTTTTTCAAATCATTTTCAAGATCAACAAAAGTTGCACCTTTAATACGACTTGGTACACCAATGAAGCATTTATTCACGACTTCTTCTGACAAACCAACAGCTTCAAATAATTGTCCACCGCGGTAAGACGCAACTGTAGAAATTCCCATTTTTGAAAGAACTTTTAATAAGCCTTTTTCAATGCCTTTACGGAAATTGGCTTGGGCATGGATTGGATCACCCAACAACTCACCTTTTGCCACTAAATCATTGATCACATCATAAGCCAAGTATGGATAAATGGCTGTTGCACCAAAACCGAGAATCACAGCAAACTGATGCGCATCACGAGCGAGTGCTGTTTCTACAATAATATTGGCATCAGTACGTAAACCCACTTGGATTAAGTAATGATGTATTGCACCCGTTACCATTGCAGCATTCGCAGGTAAGTAACCTTGACGAATTTTACGATCAGAAATCACCAATAAGGTTTTACCAGCGCGAATCGCTTGAGCTGCTTCTTCACAAATACGAGAAATTGCAGCTTCAGAACCTTCAGCTTCAGGATAGTTCAAATCGAGATCGGCAATTTCATAGCCTTTACGACCCAAAGTACGAATTTGATGCATTTTCGATTTTGATAATACTGGACTTGAAATAATCAATCGATCAGCATGTTCAGGACTTTGTTCAAATACATTCTGTTCACGACCCAGACATGTCTCAAGTGACATCACAATCGATTCACGTAATGGATCGATCGGTGGATTGGTCACTTGCGCAAATTGTTGGCGGAAGTAATCCGAAACATGACGTACTTGACGTGACAATACGGCCATTGGCGTATCATCCCCCATAGAGCCGACAGCTTCTTGACCACTTTCAGCGATAGGACGAAGAATCTGATCGCGTTCTTCGAAAGTCACCATAAACATTTTTTGTGCAGCTTTAAGGTCATCGCCTTTTAAGCCCTGATCACATAAATATTCTTCAAGCTCAGGACTGCCATGAACACGGACTGAGTTTTCACGTAACCATTCACGATATGGACGCATTTTTTTCAAATGCATGCTCACATCTTTGGTGTCTAATAATTTACCTGTAAAGGTATCTATGACAAGAATTTGCCCTGGACCCACACGTCCTTTAGACACCACATCCTCAGGTTCATATCCCCAGACACCAATTTCAGATGCAAGGGTGATGTATCCATTTTTAGTGATTACCCAACGTGCAGGACGTAGACCGTTACGATCTAGCATACAAATGGCATGACGACCATCTTGAATCACCAGACCCGCAGGACCATCCCATGCTTCCATATGTTTTGAGTTAAATTCATAAAAAGCACGTAAATCTGCGTCTAAAGTTTCAACATTTTGCCATGCTGGTGGAACGAGCATACGCAGTGCACGGAATAAATCCATACCACCGCCCACCAATATCTCAAGCATATTGTCTAAGCTTGAAGAATCTGAACCGGTGCGGTTAACGATAGGGTTAAGCTCAGTTAAGCCCGGTAAAAGTGGATTTTCGAATTTAGGGGTACGTGCCATCGCCCAGTTACGATTTGCAGTAATGGTGTTAATTTCACCATTATGAGCAAGATAACGGAACGGCTGTGCCAAAGGCCAACGCGGCAAAGTATTGGTTGAAAAGCGTTGATGGAAAACAACGATATGTGATTCCAATGAAGGATCAGCCAGATCTGTATAAAAATCTGCGATCGCCTCTGGCATCATCAAACCTTTATACGTAATCACTGTTGAGCACAATGTCGTTACATAGAAAGACGTATCTTGAGTTAATAACTGTTCTGCACGACGGCGCGCTAAGAATAATTTACGATTAAACTCAACTTCGGTCACGCCCATCGGGCAATTCACGATAATTTGCTCAAAAGCTGGCATAGAACGTAAAGCAATTTCACCCAATGCATTTACGTTGGTCGGAACCACACGCCAAGCTAAAACTCTTAGACCTTCAGATTCAATTTCTTTGGTCAGCACTTGTTTTGAATGTGCCGCAATAGCAGGATCTAAATTTAAAAATACCGTACCCACAGCAAATACTTCACTTAAGGTAATATCGCTCAGTTTTTTTGCTTCAGCACGGAAGAAAGCTTTAGGCATCGCCAAGAGCAATCCACAACCATCGCCGGTCTTACCATCTGCAGCAATACCACCACGGTGCGTCATACAACTTAAACTATGAATCGCGGTCTTGACCAAGTCATGACTTGCATCACCCTGCATATGGGCAATTAATCCGAAACCACAGTTATCTTTAAACTCATCCGGTTGGTATAAACCTTTAACGGGAGCTACAGTATTAGGCGATGGCATGTGCATAGCGTACCCTTCTTTCGACATGGCCCTGAATGGGCAAAACATATTCAATATTCTTTAATTACGATTTCATTCTTAAAACATTAAGACCGTTTGTTTTCTCTCTGTTCTAATGATTCTACTCTGTTTTAATATCACAAATATTTCACTTTATTTGCACTTATTTAAAGCAGATCAAATACTCTGAATCGCACACTCATTTAAGATCATCGCGCTAAAAAAGCACAAAGAAATTCAACAGTGCACCAATACAGCAATTTTTATGCCAAAAATTTATTCTTATCCTTGAATGTTATAAATTGAACAAATTAAATTTTTTCTCAGAGACAAGCACCAATTTAGCACGCTAAAATCGCACCAACAATGTGCATAAAAATATTTATGTTTTATCTTTGCTCTATTTTAGAACTATTTTAGAACTCTAAAATGAGTTCTTTAATTCGCTCTTGAATTCACTTTTTAGTTAATTAGTTAAGTTAGTTAAATGGATCACTGATTTGATTGTCTGCCATTTTTTTATCAGCTGCTGCTTTTGCTGCATCTTTTTGTACGGGTTGATCCACAGAGGACTGTGAACGATTAATATCAACCACATTACCTGCACGATCCCGACGTACAACCGTCGTGTTGGTGGTCGTTTTCGCTGGATCAACACCAGATGCATCCAATTTGGGTTTTGCAATTAAAGACTCATCAATTAATGGCAAAGGCGCAGATTTCAAACGAACTTCATATAGCTTATTGCTGCCGACCAATTCTTCAGAACCTAAATCATTGACCAAGTCTACATATTGCTCAAAACTTTGAGCTTTAGGTACAACTGAACTAGGAAGCTTAATTGCCAAACGATTTAATTGACTCTTTGCTTCATTTTCGTTTTTAAAATTACCGAAACCCAAGACATACTGTTCAATTTGTTCTTCGCCACTTAAACGAAAATAAATAAAATTTTGACGATCTGTTTGATTTAACAGAAAACTTTTAATGACATCCTCATTCCTGACTCTAAACAATTCTATAAACCAGTTACGCTGATTCGCTTGAATATATTTTGTGCCGCGAAACTCTGCCAGATGGTTGCCTGTAGCAACCTTACGAGCTGTCAGTTGAAGTGGGCGAACCTGATTTGTAAGCCCACCCAAATATGTCGTTGCAGCCACTTTCTCTGGCTGAATAAGCAGTTGTGTTTCTTCTATTTGTTTTGACTGCGTCACCAACTCTTTAGTATCCGTCATGAACCAAAAGACTAAAGCAATGATTAAAAACAGTAACCCACCCATCAACCAAATATAGTGTTGAATATTTTGCCAATTTGAATTTTTTACTGTCATGCCTTTACCTATTACTCATGTTGATTACGCAATATTGCTTGTTTCATCAGCTCAACATCAAAATCTTTCGTGATGCAAGCCTGACCAAGCTGCTTCATCAAAACCAAACGTAACTGTCCATTCAGTACTTTTTTATCATGAGACATGTACGCTAAAAATTCATCTAATGGGATGAGTGGGCATTTTATCGGTAATTGCGCAGCGAGAATAATATTTTTTGTACGTTCAAGATCTTCCGCAGAAATCCACCCCATTAAATGAGACAAATCTGCGGCCATGACCATGCCTGTTGCAACGGCTTCACCATGCAACCATTCGCCATAACCCAAATATGATTCGATTGCATGCCCAAAGGTATGACCTAAATTTAGTAAAGCACGCTCACCCTGCTCTTTTTCATCATTGGCCACAATACGTGCTTTGTGTGCGCAAGAACGATAAACCGCTTCTGCCAGTAATTCAGGATCTTGTGCAATTAATCCAGCCATATGTGTTTCAAGCCAAGATAAAAATTCAATATCACCCAAAAGAGCATACTTAATGACTTCAGACAAACCCGCAGATAATTCACGCTTAGGTAATGTACTAAGCTGCGCCATATCAGCCAATACCACTTGAGGCTGTTGGAAAGCGCCAATCATATTTTTACCCAAGGGATGATTAATTCCTGTTTTTCCACCTACGCTTGAATCGACTTGAGATAACAAGGTTGTTGGCACTTGGATAAAGTAAACACCACGTTGGAAACATGCAGAAGCAAAACCTGCCATATCTCCAATCACACCACCGCCTAATGCAAGTACCGTACAATCACGATTAAAGCCTGCCTCAAGAAGTGCATTAAAAATCAGATTGAGATGTTCAATATTTTTATATTTTTCACCATCTGGCAATACGCAAATTTCAACCTTTTTACCTAAAGTCTCAATCGCTGAAACATAATGATCAAGATATAAGGGCTGAACCGTTGTATTGGTCACGATCATCACTTGCTGACCATGAATATAAGGTGCTAAAAGTTCTTGCGGATTGAGATTGCTCCCAATAAAAATAGGATAACGACGGTCGCCTAATTCAACATATAACGTTTGCATGATTTACAGCCAAGATGGATTCAATTAATTCAATTCTTCTACTTCAATCAAGTGCAAAATTTTTTGCGCCAAGTCCCGCGCTGCACCCTGATTAGTTTCGATAATGTAATGTGCTACATCACGATATAGCGGATCCCGCACCTGCAATAAATCTCTTAATTTTTTCTCAGGATTTTCGACTTGAAGAAGCGGTCTGTTCTTATCACGATAGGTTCTTTGAAGTTGTATTTCGACAGGCGTATATAAATAAATCACGATACCTCGTGATTTTAAGAAATTACGATTAATCAACTGAGTGACAACTCCGCCACCTGTTGCAAGAACTAAATTTTTTTGTGAGGTCAGTTCCTCAATCACAAGTGACTCACGTTGACGGAATCCTTGCTCTCCCTCTTTTTCAAAAATCCAAGGAATGGTCGCCCCAGTCTTTCTTTCTATTTCGTGATCACTGTCCAGAAATTCTCTTTGCAGTAGATCTGCTAGATGTCGACCAACTGTCGTTTTACCCGCTCCCATGGGCCCTACCAAATATATATTTGGTAGAGATTCAAACTCTTTGCTTGGCAAGGAGTCACCTATTGAATTGCTTTCATTGAAAGTATATTAATGATTTCTAGTTTGACTGTCATTAACAATTCTTGGTGTCACAAAGATTAATAACTCTCGTTTACTTTCAGATTTACTATCTTTACGGAATAATCGACCAATCGCAGGCAAATCTCCCAAGAAAGGAACCTTGACTTGAGAGTTTAATGTTTCTTGTTCAAAGATCCCGCCCAACACCACTGTTTCACCATTATCGACCAGCACATTGGTATCAATTGCATTCTTATTCAGAATAATTTCACCATTCGGTGCCGTGCCTGCTGGTGAGTCACTGGTAATGTTCAACTCCATTTGCACCTTACCATCTGGGGTAATACTTGGTGTGACTTCAAGGCTCAATAAAGCTTCTTTAAATGAGGTTGTTGCTGTTGCCGTTCCACCCGCTGTTTCTGTGGTTTGATAAGGAATTTCCTGACCTGAAGCAACACGCGCTTTTTGTTTATCTGCTGTTAAAACTTTTGGTGTCGAAATCACTTCACCATAACCATCTGCTTGTAATGCAGAAAGCTCTAAATCCAACATAAAGTCAGACATATTAATCAAACCAAATGCGATTTTACCTGCCGCATTGGTCACGCCCAAATCAACATTTAAATTATCTGGACGTTGAATATTATATTTACCATCGGCATCTGGTGATTTCAAATCCCACAGTGTTTGATCACTACCACCAATTAAAAGATCGTTATTTCTATTTACACCCTGAGAAATAAGTCCCCACTTCACACCCATTTCTTTGGTAAAGTCAGTGGTCGCACGAACAATACGTGCTTCAATCATCACCTGTTTTACCGACACATCCAATAAATCGATCATTTTACGAATTTGATCAATTTTTTGAGCTGTATCATTAATAATTAATGTATTCGTTCTTGGATCCACAGAAACAGTTCCACGCGGACTCAGCAAAGAACCTACGCTATCACCAAGGATATCAACTGTTGCCCCTGAAGCATTGCTATTATTTGAAGTCCCATTATTGCGACCTTGAGTAATCAACTTTTCAATATCGATGACTTTGGCATAATTAAGTTGAATATACTCAGTTTGTAACGGCGCTAATTTAACGCTTTGGGCAATGGCTTTGGCTTCATCTTCTTCTACCTTAATCAGCTCAGATACAGGTGCAATCCAAATCACATTACCATTGCGACGCTTATCTAAGTTCTTAGTTTTCATGACGATATCAAGCGCTTGATCCCAAGGCACATCTTTTAAACGTAAAGTAATATTGCCTTGTACCGTATCCGATGCCACCATATTAATACTGGTAAAATCGGCTAAAAGTTGAAGTACTCTTCGGACTTCAATATCTTGAAAATCTAATGAGATTTTATTGCCAATATATTTAGCACTTTGCTTGCTGGTGGTTAAACCTTTCTTGTCTTCTGGTCGTTTCAAACTAATGGTCAGATTGCCATCTGTTTGATAGGCCATATACTCGAAACTGCCTTCCGATTGAATCGAAATGACACCGTTAGATCTATCATTATACGCATCCACCGTTGCAACTGGCGTCGCAAAATCATTCACGTTTAAACGTCGAACCAAATGGGTTGGAATTTTATTGCCTAGGAATCGAACAACAACTTTGCTGCCTTGTTGCTGAACATCAACTGGCGTATTTGCTGATTTGAGATTGAGTACCACTTGACCTTCGCCCGCACTACCGCGCTGAAAACCGATATCCGCTAAACCTTGCACTGGTTGTTGATATTCAACAGGCATTACAGATTGAGCTACAGAAACAGGTTCAGCTATCGGATAGACCGCAGTCGTTGTAAGGGGTTTAACAGCCGAAGTATTTACTGGCATATAGCTCATTACAGGTACGACTGGACTGATATTTTGTGCAACTATAGTCACTTTTGCGACTGGCTTAGCCGCAGCTGTGCTCATCGGTTGAGATGACGGTGCCACGGGACGAATCACTTGATTTATGGCAGGTGCTTTATTCAAAACGGGTGTAGCCGGTGTTGCAATACTATTCGGCACCACCACTACGCCTCTGGCCGCAGATATAGGATTACTCGCTACAGCTAAGTTTTGCTCTTGTGCTTTAGGAAAAACTTTACGCCAAAACCCTTCTGACTCAGCTTTAGGAATGGCTTCTGAAGTTGTCGTTATCGGCGCTGCCAATCTTGTCGATGTTGCAGCAACGTTATTCGAAATTGGAGCAGTCGGGCTTAAAACTTGAGGAACCTGTATAACAGGCGCCAAGGTTTTGGTTTCTTTAGATGCTGTTACCGCATCAGGTTTAGGCAATTTCGCATTGGGATTATTAATTTTTAGAATTAATGTATTGCCCTCTACACGCGTTGTATAGCTACCTTTATTCTTTAAATTAATGGTTACTCTTGAACGTTTATCATTTGACGTCACGTCGATTGAGCTTGCTTCAGTCGTCGAAGCAGGAATACTTGGTTTACTTAATGTTTGAGACGTTTGACTAAAATCCAAAACTAAACGAGCTGGATTTTCAAGTTGATAGGATTGAGGTTTCGGAGGTAAGCCATCAAACATCATACGAATTTCTGTCCCTTGACCAGAAACTTCAAGTGGAACAATGTTGGTCAAAACTGTTTTTGCAGAAGCTGCTTGCATAACTGCAACACTTACCGCTGCCAATGTAAATTGACGAAGCATGCTATTCATAGTTTGACTTTCCCCACCCCAAAAATTTAAAAAATTGTTCTTCATTGTTATTCCTTATTTGCCATTAATCCCTTGGACCAATCAAAACAAGACTCCGTGGTCTTTCAACAAAACCATCTCTTCCATCAGACACAACTTCGATCAGGTCTATTTGAGTTGGTGTAATATTGACGATCCGTCCTTGGTTTAACCCCATATAATTCCCACGTTGAACACGTTCAACTTCACCATCAGGCGTTAAAATTAAAGCTAAAATTTGACCATTATTGCGCTTCAAACTCCCTTTCAAACTCAACAACTCAAGTGCATAGTTTTCAAGTGGTTGTGTAGGCCTATTGAAATTTGGATAGACTCTTTTGCCTGCCATCACTTTTAACTCATTTGCCAATGAGAATGCTAAAAAAGGACTACGAAGCTGTTGGGCAGAATAATTGAAAAGTGGGACTTGAGTGAATACAGGCTCAGGTTCTATCGGCAATGGTGTTTGATCTCGTATATTGGTCATCTCTTGATTAACCGCATCAATTCGAGAATCACACCCTATAAAAAGACCACTCAAAGCCAGCATACAGATCAATTTTAAATGATTCATCATTACTGCACTCCTGCTGGTTGAGCCGCTGGTACACCAGCATTTGAAGCCTCATCTGTAGATGCTACATAACGGTAGGTTTTAGCTTTAAGTGAATAATCAACAGTCGGAATATCGGTTTTTTTATCTTGACTTGGTGTCGCTGTAATCACGAAATCATGTAAGGTTAAAATACGTGATAAGCCTGCAATTCCACTGACGAATTGACCAAATGAGTGATAATCGCCTGTGGTTTCAATCGAAATCGGCTGCTCAATAAAGAACTCTTGAGCAACTTCAGGTTCTAAACGAATATTTTTAAATTTAAGCCCTGATTTCACACCTGTTAAGTTGATGTCCTCAACCAAACTCGGAATTTCAGTCTCTTTAGGCAGTAATTCCAACTGCTGGTTAAACGTCATTTCCATTTGCTGTAATTGAGTTTGGTATTGTTGCAAATTACGTAGCTTAGAAAACTTCTCCTTAAACTCAACAAGCAAACTTTTTTCTTTTTCATGCGCGAAGTTGATTTCTTCAATCTTCGGTTTGAGTACCAAAAAATAACCAATCACGCCAATCACCACACATAAAAATATCCAACAGGTCATTTTTACTGAGCTTGGCCATCCACCGTAATTACTCGAATCTAAGGTGTTAAATTGTTGAAAAAATTTCTGAACATTTATACTTTTCTTTTTCGGCTTTGCGACTTCTGAGTTGAAATCATCTAGATCATTACGACTCATTGTGCACCTCCTGAATTAAGATTAGATGCAGCTTCAACGGGCTGTGCAATGATGCCTAAATCAGCAGTGACCAGAAAAGTCCCATATGATTCTTCCACACGAGGAATAACTGAAGTATTGGCTTTTTCATTCGTTTCAGGCGCTGCTAAAAAGGAGTTCATGAATGCATTTCGATACCATTCAGAAGACTCTAAACCTCTTAAAAACTCAGCAACTGCATTCGGACTTTCAGCTCGTCCTTCAAAAGTGAATTTATCACCTGTTCGCGTAAATTTAGTGAGATAGACTTTTTCTGGCAAAACTCGAACCAACTCATCGACCAAACGCACAGTGACGGGTCTCTGTCCTTCTAAGCCTTGAATTAATTTCATTCTTTCAATAATAGCATCACGACGTTCTTGCAAACCTTCAAGGCTTTTCAGTTCAACATCTAAACTTTGATTGCTACTGACAATGAGCTGATTCGCTTGTTCTTGATCACTCAATTTTTGGTTTAAAATAAACCATGCCGCCAATAAAGCCCCCACCGCCAATATCGCGACGAATATCGTAATAAAAACAAAATTTTTCTTTCGTTGTTCTCTTAGCTCATCGCGCCAAGGGAGTAAATTAATCTTAGCCATTAATCAAAACTCCTCAATGCAAGACCACATGCCACCAATAAAGAAGGTGCATCATTTTCTATTTTTTTTAAGTCAATTTGAGGAGAAAAACCCATTTGTAAAAATGGGTTTGCAACAGTGACTCGGCATCCTAGCTTCTGCTGCATGAGTTTTGACAATCCAGGAATATTGGCATTCCCTCCTGCCAATAAAATATGATCAATTTCGTTAAACTGAGATGATGAGAAAAAGAATTGTAATGAGCGCGCAGCCTGCTGAATGACTGCATCTAAAAATGGCATTAAGACTTCAGTTTCGAAATCATCTGGCAAAGTGCTGTCTTTTTTTGCTCGTCCAGCTTCGTCAAAGGATAAGCCATAACGATTTTGTACATCTTGAGTCAGCTGCTTCCCACCAAACACCTGCTCTCGTGTATAGATAATCTTTCCGTTTTGCATCACAGAAAGTGTGGTCATGGTATGACCGATGTCCAGTACACCCACTAAACTCGCCCCAACAGGCAAAGTATCGGAAAATACTTCAAAACTACGTTCTAATGCATAACTTTCAACTTCGGCGACTTTAGGGTTCAATCCAACAAGGTCTAAAACCTCGACCCTTGAATCAACATTCTCGGTACGCGTAGCCACCAGTAAAACATTGACACGGTTTGACGCATTCAGTTTTTCAGTAAGCACTTCGAAATCGAGACTCACTTCATCTAATGGAAATGGAATATATTGCTCTGCATCCATTCGAATTTGAACTTCACGTTCTTCATCCGACATGTCCGCATCCATCTCGATCACCTTATGAATGACCATGGACGTTGGCACAGCAATTGCAACATTTGAGGATTGCGGATTGGCAATATTCATTGCGCGCTCTAAAGCATCTGCAACGTTGTCAGGATTAAGAATGTTCTTTTCGACAACACTACCGTCGACTAGTGGACTCAAGCCATAGCTCTCAACCCAATAGCGCCCATTCTTTACAGACAATTCCAATAACTTTACAGAAGTAGAACTAATATCTACTCCCACCAATCCCTTATTTGGCTTACGATAGAGTCCGAGCACAATGTACGTCCTATTATTTTTTTATCCCCAACAACAATACAAACTATTTACACTTGGTCTAAATTATTTGCGGATATAATTTCAAAACTAACAATCTGTTAAATGAGAAGTTATACTGACCACCTTAGTTTGCCTTTAGCACCTATTAAAACTTACTTGTTATGAAAAAGCTATCTTGTTGTGGACAGATTCACCCTTTTTTTCTACTGATTATCATCATTTTAATCGCTATTCCTATGGGTTTTTATGGCATGTACTTATACATTGCGCCATCACTCCCTGAAATGAACTCTCTAAAAAAGGCGCCATTATTAAAACCTTTGCAAGTTTACACCTCAGATAATCAGCTTATTGCCGAATATGGCGGTAAACTTTCTGTGCCTGTTGAATATGAACAAATTCCTGAAAAGTTTATTTACGCTTTTTTAGCCGCAGAAGATTCTTCTTTTTTTGAGCATAGCGGTATTAGTTTTAAAGGTTTAGGACGTGCGATCAGTGAAACTGTAACAGGATCTGATGTTCAGACAGGTGGCTCCACCATCACCATGCAAGTTGCTAAGAATTATTATCTTTCACCAGAAAGAACTTTAAAAAGAAAATTGACTGAAATTTTTCTGGCACGAAAAATTGAACAAAAACTCAGCAAAGAAGATATTTTAACGTTATATGTAAATAAAATTTTCTTGGGCAAAAATGCTTATGGTATCGCTGCTGCTGCGAAAATTTATTATGACAAGAGTTTAGATCAGCTTTCGGTTGCCCAAATGGCGATGATCGCCGGCTTACCCAAAGCGCCATCTAGATATAATCCTGTTGCCAATCCTGAACGTGCTTTAGAACGACGAAATTGGATTTTAGGTCGCATGCTGCAACTCGGTTATATCACTCAAGCTGAATATCAAAATGCTGTCGCTGAGCCTGTGGCTTTAAACATGCCTGATCGAGGTGTCAGTAATAAATTCCCTTATGTCGGGGAAATGGTTCGCTCAGAGTTGGTGAGCAAATTTGGTGATTTGGCGACAGATTCGGGTTATAAAGTTTATACAACGATCGACTATAAACGACAAGAATACGCAGAAGATGCTGTTCGTAAAGGCTTAGAGGATTATGATCGTCGCCATGGCTGGCGAGGTGCTGAAGCACATAATCAACCTTTGAAAAACTTTATACCTTATGCAGATACTTATCCGGTTGAAGTGACCAAAGTGAATAACAATTCTTTTGAAGCCATGATGCAAGATGGATCTACGGTTACAGTACCGTGGTCAGGTATGTCTTGGGTTCGTCCTTATCGCAGTGCAAACAGTGTTGGTGGCGCACCAAGCAGAGCATCACAAATTGTTAAAGTGAAAGATATTGTTCGTTTAAGACCCAATGCAAATAAGAGTTCATGGGCTTTGGTGCAAATCCCTAAAGTTCAAGGTCAACTGATTGCCTTAAATCCGAATGATGGCTCTATTGCTGCGATCGTTGGGGGCTATAACTTTTATCACTCTAAGTTTAACCGTGCTATTCAAGGCTGGCGCCAGCCTGGTTCTATTATTAAACCTTTTGTTTATGCATTGGCCCTTGAACGTGGTATGACGCCACATACAATGGTCAATGATAATCCGATTACCATTGGAAAGTGGTCTCCACGAAATTCAGATGGCCGCTATTTAGGCATGATCCCTTTACGTCGTGCCTTGTATTTATCACGCAATACCGTTTCAGTGCGACTCTTACAAACTGTAGGGATAGAACGTACACGTCAATTATTCATGGATTTTGGTTTGCAGGATGACCAAATTCCACGTAACTACACCATTGCCTTAGGTACGCCTCAAGTCCTCCCTATCCAAATGGCGACAGGCTACTCAGCTATTGCCAATGGTGGTTTCCGTGTACAGCCTCATTTCATTAGCCGTATTGAGGATGCTTATGGACAAGTGATTTATAAAGCCAATCCTGAATATGCCTGTATTTCCTGTATCAAATCAAAAACAAAAGTAGTCCAAGCGGAAGCCGCTACTCCAGATGATGAAGTTATTGAAATCACGAATAATGTAGATGCAGCTGAACCTGAAACAATATTAACCAAAGAGGAAAAAAGTCAATATCGTCAAGCTCAACGTATTTTAAAATCGAGCTCTGCTTTCGATATGGCCAATATCCTCAAAGACGTGATTCAACACGGTACAGGTCGTGCTGCATTAAAAATTGGTCGTAATGACTTAGGCGGTAAAACAGGAACCACGAATGATGCTAAAGATGCTTGGTTCGCTGGTTTCAATGGTCAATTGGTTGCAGTGACTTGGGTGGGCTTTGATCAGCCTTCTACATTAGGTCGTCGTGAATATGGTGGCATTGCAGCGCTTCCGATTTGGAGTAACTTTATGGCCAAATCTTTAGCAGATTCTCCATCCTCATGGGTAAGCTTAGATAAAAATGCAAAGGCGCCGCTGACACGCGAGCAACGTGGCCAAGCTATAGAGGTTAAGGATTCAGAACGAAATAATGCGGGCACCCCACCTTTGGCACGTCCTATTTATCGTGCGCCCGTGATTAGTCCGGACATAAATACATCGCGAGACTTTGATGATTTACCGAGTGGTGAGCAACCTTTGCAACCTAGCAATTCTACTCCACCACCGATGAGCCAACCCAAAGCAGCACCCAAGCAAGATGCTCTAGAAAACTTGATTAACGAGTTTCAATAAATGTCATGCATTAAACGTCATTCGTAAAAAAGCCCGCTTCAGCGGGCTTTTTTACGGTTTCATTCTTTCTTTTTAAAGAGATAGATTTGGAATTGTGCTGCTAAATCACAGCTTTCTTTTGCTTCCAATGCTTGTCGCAATTCTGGTTTCGCCTTATATGCATACGGTGTCATTGCGATTAAATTTTTAAGATCTTGTTGTTGGAGCATCATCGGAGTATCGATCACAATATCCTGAACCAATTCAAAATTATTGCTGAGTTGCTCAACAAACTTATGTGGCTCATGTGGATTGACCTCCTCAAACAAAGCTTCTCGCATCGCATAAAGATGATCTACCGCTGGTGTTACCACCATCAAATAGCCATTTGGTTTCAGCACACGTAAAATTTCTTGTTCAGGGATTGGACTAAATAAGCTGGTACATAGGTCCACAGCGTGATCCAATACTGGCAACACTGCACCTGTCCCAACCACCCACGTCATATTTTTATTTAATTTTGCTGCAACTTGAACCGCATTTTTAGCAATGTCCACACCCACACAATTTAATACTTCAGCCTGCATCGCATCTGTGTAATAACCTTCACCACAACCAATATCAATCAAAGTCTCGATTTTCAAATCTCGAATGATGCTCATCACTGCTTGCTGTAATGGCGCATAGAAACCTGCACTTAAAAATGCTCGGCGTGCTTGCACTGATTCAGATGTATCCCCAGGATTTTTACTGTGCTTATGTTGAACAACATGCAAATTCACATAACCTTGCTTTGCTACATCATAACTATGATTGCTTTCACAGCGCCAAGTTTTATCAGCAAGTATTAATGCGTTGCGACAAACAGGACACATCAACACATTCATAATTTTCTCCAAAGCGTTCAGCCATTAAAAAAGTCGGCACATGCCGACTTTTCAGTTTCATTTTGCTTAACGCAATTTTAAAGTCATTAGACCTAAAACTACCAGCATAATTGTAATAATCCAGAAGCGAATCACCACTTGTGTTTCACGCCAACCCTTTTTCTCATAATGATGATGCAAAGGTGCCATTAAGAAAACACGCTTGTTACGCATGCGCAGTGAACCAATTTGTAAGAAAACCGAAATTGCTTCTACCACAAATACACCCGCCATAATCGCAAAAACAATCTCTTGGCGAACCATCACAGCGATCGTACCGAGCATTGCGCCAAGCGATAATGCGCCAACATCACCCATGAAAATTTGCGCTGGATGTGCGTTATACCAAAGAAACGCTAATCCAGCACCAATCATCGCCGCACAGATGACTACCAATTCTGATGCATTTCTGACATAAGGAATATGCAAATAATTAGCAAAACGCACATCACCTGCCAAGTAAGCAAATACACCCAGACCTGCAGCAACCAATACCACTGGCATGATCGCTAAACCATCTAAACCATCGGTTAAATTCACAGCATTAGAAGCGCCATTAATTACAAAATACGTAAAGATAATGAAACCAATACCCAAAGGAACCGCAGACAATGGAATCGACAGATCTTTAAAGAATGGAATCAACAGATCCAACATACTTGCTGTTTGGACTGGATTTGCTTGTTGTGTTGCGATGATATATAACGCAATACCTGCACCGAGTGAACCCACTGAAGTCCAAAAAAACTTTTTACGTGCAGGTAATCCAGCATTGTCTTTATAACGAATCTTGATCCAATCATCAGCCCAACCGACAGCACCAAAAATAACCATTACAGCCATTACAATCCAAACATAGGGGTTGGATAAATCAGCCCACAATAGCGTTGAAATACCAATGGAAAGAAGAATGAGTAATCCACCCATCGTTGGCGTACCCATTTTTTTGGCATGGTTTTCAGGAGCAAAAGAACTCACTGCTTGGCCATATTTGAGTGCTTGTAATTTACGGATCATCACTGGTCCGAGCACTAATCCAATGGTTAGGGCCGTCAATACGCTTAACAATGCGCGTAATGTTAAATAACGGACCACATTAAACGAACTGTTATAGCCCGCCAATTGTTCAAATAGCCATAACAGCATTTAGAGTTTCTCCATCAGATCTGTCATCAACGTTTCCATGTGGGTATAACGAGAACCCTTAAACAAGAAACTCATTTTTTGCGGTTGATGCGTTTCGACTAGACTAATTAAAAATGGAAGCGCTTGTTCTTGATTGAGAAAAGCCTGTAATTTTTTACCATATTGAGTGCTACGCGCACCTTCTTGAATTGCAGGTGAAAACTCACCTACAGCCACAATGAAATTTAGCCCTTTCATCGACACTAAATCACGACCCAACAGATAGTGCTGTTGTGCCGCTGTTGCGCCAAGTTCACCAATATCACCCATGACCATGACACGAATCCCCTCTTGCTGAGCAAGTACTTCACCAGCTGCAAGCATTGAGGTTGGATTGGCATTATAGGTATCATCGATAAATAAATATTTGTCTTGCTGAATAAAATTTAAACGGCCTTTTGCGCCTTGAGCTTGTTCAAGCCCTTGTACGATACCCTGTAAATCAATTCCGATCGCCAGAGCAAAGGCAGTAGCTGCTGTCGCATTAGAAACATTATGCATACCTGCAAAAGGTAAATTGACAGTACTACAACCTTGCGGTGTATTTAAAGTAAATTGAGCCGATTGCGCTAAGAGTTCAATCTCTGTCGCAAAAACATCACCACCCTCACCAAAACTCAAAGTTCGCTCAGTGGTTACTGCTTTTTGAATATCCGCAATAAAATCATCTTGCGCAGGAACAATGGATATTCCTGTTTTATCAATATGCGCATAAATTTCAGATTTAGCTCGGCAAATGCCTTCACGACCACCAAACTCACCCAAATGCGCTGTACCAATATTGATAATACCCGCAACATGCGGCTGGACAAGATTCGAGGTATAGTCAATCTCACCTTGGTGACTGGCACCCAATTCCATCACCGCATATTGATGTTCAGCTTGTAGCTCGAGCAACATCATCGGCACACCCAAATCATTATTCAAGTTACCACGGGTGATCAACGTCGGTGCGAGTCTGGACAAAATACTGCCTAGCATTTCTTTAGTCGTGGTTTTCCCACTACTACCAGTCAATGCAATGACCTTCAACTGTGGATTTTGAGCACGACGATAAGCACCCAAATGGCCCAATGCCAATCGAGTATCTTCAACCACCAATTGACATATATCGATTGCTAAGGGTTGACTCACAATTGCCACTTCACAACCGTTAGAAGCAACTTGTGCAATAAAATCATGTGCATCAAAGCGCTCACCTTTTAATGCTAAAAAGATATCCCCTTTTTCAGCATGGCGTGAGTCAGTCAAAATACGCTTTAAATCTGTGAATGGTGCTTTGTCTTGATACCAGTAACCTTGCGTTGCTTGAATCAGTTGTTCTGCTGTCCAAGGCACTAAAGCTGCGGTACTTGTTGTTGAGGTATGCATTTGTTTTCCTTATTGCGCTGGATAAGCTGAGTCAATTGAACTATGCATCGCATTTATTGCCGATTGCACTTCTACAACATCATCAAACCAATGGCGCACACCATCTATCTCTTGATAATTTTCATGCCCTTTTCCAGCTATCACCACGATATCGCCATCTTGAGCATTTTTAACAGCGAATTTAATCGCTTCACGACGATCAGGTATTTCATATTTATTGTGTCCTGAAAAATCTATACCTGCTTTCATATCGGCAAAAATTTGTTCAGGATTCTCAGTTCGCGGATTATCTGAAGTGATGAGTGCGATATCAGCATAATCAAGCGCTGCTTGGGTCATTAACGGTCTTTTGCCACGATCCCGATCACCACCGCAACCAAATACTGCCCACAAGTCTTTTAATACATGACGTTTCAACGTTTGTAAAACCTGAATCAAAGCATCTGGCGTATGTGCATAATCAACAATAAACAGTCTTTGCTCATCGCGAATGACTTGCATACGTCCAGGTGCACCTTCAAGCTTGTGCACTACGCTGATTAATGCTTTTAAGTCAAACCCTGCTTGCTCTGCAGCAATTAAACTCGCCACAATATTTTCCACATTAAAGTGACCGAGCAATGGGCTCTTCACTTTAAACTCACCATGAGCGGTCACTAATGTAAACGTAGCGCCTGCTAGACTATATTCAATATCGTTAACTTGATAATCTGCATTCTGTCGAGTCGAATAGGTGATCAATCTTGGCTTGGCTTTGTTTTCTTTAGCAGCGTTGAGCATAATCGATGCATGCTCATCATCAATATTGATGATGGCAACTTTTAAGCTGCTGAATTTAAAAAGCAATGCTTTTGCTGCAGCATAGGCTTCCAAAGTCCCGTGGTAATCCAAATGATCACGACTAAGGTTGCTATACACAGCGATTTCAATATCACAACCCTTTAGTCGTCCTTGCTCTAAACCATGAGAGCTAGCTTCTAAGGAAACAAATTTTGCGCCATTCAATGCATAATGATGAATGGCATTTTGTAGATTTAAAGCATCTAAGGTGGTGTGTGAAGACACCTCTAAATGAGGCAATATTCCATTACCTGTCGTTCCCATCACAGCACATTTCACATCGCTTAACATCAATAATTCAGCAATTAATCGTGAAATTGTCGTTTTACCATTGGTGCCTGTGACAGCAATAATTTTTGCCGCTGTCGTTGGCTGTACTGCCCTTAAATATTGCTTCTGCCAATGCCCCATCAATTGACGAACATTGGGCACGACTAAATTATTTTCTAAATTTAAATCCACTTCAGATATTACCGAAATTGCGCCATTCTCTAATGCTTTTTGTGCATATTGGACGGTTTTTTCAGGTTCAGAAAAACTATTCAGGGCAATGAAAATTTGCCCTGTACTCACTTTACGACTATCCAGACTAAAGCCCTGAAAGGAATGTTGCATCCATTCAGCGGCATCTTCGGTGGTGTAGAGATCTTTAAATGTAATGGACATTCATCACCTATTTACTGGATTTTTGGAGTATCTAAGGGTTTATCAAGAGGCACATTCAGCAACCTTAAGGATTCTTGCATTACCCGAGAAAATACAGGTGCAGAAACCACGCCACCATAATAAGTGCCTTTCGGGTTTTCAACGACAACCACCATCGCTAGACGAGGGTCACTGACCGGTGCAATACCCGCAAATAAGGCGCGATATTCAGTGGTCGAATAACCTTTACGATCTGGGCGTAATTTGTGTGCGGTACCCGTCTTACCCGCGACGCGATAACCAGGAATTATAGCGCGTGTCGCTGTACCACCAGGTAAGGTTGCAGTTTCCATCATCAGGAGCACTTGATCCGCAATTTTAGGATCAATCATTGGCTCACCTTTGGGTTCACCTTCAAGCTTATATAAACTTAAAGGAACTTTTACACCTTTATTGGCAAGCATGGCATAGGCATCTGCCAGTTGTAATACGGTCGCATTTAAACCATAGCCATAAGACATGGTTGCCACTTCAGAAACATTCCACTTACTCGGCGGTAAAATTAAACCTGGACTTTCACCTGGAAATTTAACTGCAGAACGCTGACCAAAACCTAAGCGCTTATAGAATGTTGGAAGTGTCGGATATGGAAGCGATAAGGCAATTTTCGCAACACCAACATTCGATGATTTTTGAATAATTCCGCCTAATGTCAATGCACCATAATTATGCGTATCACGAATAGTATGGTTACCCACACGCATAGAACCAGGAGTCGTATTCACCACTGAATTGGCCGTATATTTCCCACTTTCCAGCGCCATGGCAACTGTCAATGGTTTCATGGTCGAACCTGGCTCAAATGAATCTACCGCACCACGGTTACGCATCGCGTCTTTATTCGATAAGCTATTTTTATCATTCGGGTTATACGATGGCCAACTGGTCATCGCGAGTATTTCACCTGTTTTCACATCTACTGCAATTGCCGTTGCAGAGCGAGCATTATTTGCCACACCGACAGCCGTAAGCTCACGGTACATAATGTATTGCAAACGTGAGTCAATACTCAGCGTAATGTTCTCTCCAGCCTCAACTTCCTTAACCACTTCAGGTGTTTGTACACGATTACCATGTTTATCACGTACAATTTTTTGTTCGCCATTTACCCCAGCAAGACGTTTATTGAGCTGCATTTCTAAGCCCTCAATGCCCGTCCCCTCTGTGTTGGTTAATCCAATAATTTGTGAATTAGCTTGAGGTTGTGGGTAATAACGCTTGTATGATTTTTCAGCATACACACCTGCAAAATTACGTTTTACAATCAAATCTGCCTGTGGAGGTGGAACTTCTTTTTTTAAGACCAAATATCGAGAACGCGACCGATCTTTAACGCGTTTACGAAGCTCTTGTCGATCAATACCCACTGCATCTGCTAATTCATCTAAATTCAGATTTTCTTTAGGTAGTTGATTTTTCAGCCTTACACTATTGGGCGTTTCTTTCAATTCAGACGTAATTTCATCAAATGCAGCTTTTGTGTCGTAATAATTTTTAGGATCGATCACCACTTTCATAATCGGAGTACTAATCGCCAAAGGAATACCGTTGCGATCACTGATCACACCGCGCATCGCACTCATTTTTTCTGTTCTTAAAATTTTAGCATTGGCTTTATTTTGTAAAAAATCTTTGTTAATGACTTGCACATAAAAAGCACGGAAAACCAATAAAATAAAGCAAAGAAGCACGAAGCCCCACATCAAATAAAAACGCCACATGTCTAATGCAAGACTTGGTTTTTCTGAGATTGAACGTTGTTTTTTACGCGGTTGCTTCATTTTACTTTTATCCACCATTCAGCGTGCCTATCTTTTTTGTTCAGATTCTACGGGTAAAGAAATCACTACAGTTTTCGCTGTTGGTGGTGAATACATTCTTAACTGGGTTACTGCGCGCGTGCCAATTTGTGCTGTCGCACCAAAGGTTTGTTGTTCAATCAACAAACGTCCCCATTCCGCATTAATATCTTCACGGTCACGCATATGCGTATTAAATTCACGAAAATCATGACGATATAAATACACTTGATACACGACCATAAAAGCACTGATCAAAACCAGTGCTGTTAGAATCGTATACATTAAGGCTTTCTTTCGCTTCAATGAATTTAAATTTTTTTCTTCTACAATTTCAGACTTCATTCCTGGCCTTTTTTATTGAAGCGCTCTGCTACCCGTAACCATGCACTACGTGAGCGAGGATTCTCTTTAACTTCGGCTTCACTTGCACGAACACGATCAATTTTTTTCAAGCGACGTTTATCTTCGATTTTTTGTGGCATCCCCCAGCCCGTATCTTCAGGGAAAGTTGATTCTTTTTGAATAAATTGTTTAATAATTCGATCTTCCAAAGAATGGAAGCTAATCACCGCTAAACGACCATCTGATTTCAATAACTCAAGTGCTTGAGGTAAGAAAGCATGCACATCATCGAGTTCTTTATTAATTTCAATACGAATGGCTTGGAAAGTACGGGTAGCGGCATGCTTATTTTTTTCCCACTTTGGATGTGCCACTTTTACAATTTCAGCTAACTGTGCAGTGGTATCAATATAACCCGCTGCTTTAACAGCTTTTGCGATACGACGACTATAACGCTCTTCACCATACTGGTAAATAACATTTGCAAGATGCTCTTCCTCAACACTGACCAACCACTCTGCGGCTGTCATCCCCTTTGAGTTATCCATTCTCATATCGAGTGGACCATCTTTCATAAAGCTAAAGCCGCGTTCCGCTTGATCGAGCTGTGGAGATGACACGCCTAAATCAGCCATAATGCCGTCTACTTCTTCGATACCACGCTGATTTAACTCTTGTTTGATATCCGCAAAACTTGCATGAATAATCTTAAATCTCGGATCTTCTTGTTCCAATTCAGCTGCCACAGCCAATGCTTGAGGATCTTTATCGAAACCATAGACACGAGCATTTTCATCCAACTTAGACAATAAATGACGCGTGTGACCACCACGGCCAAATGTGCCATCGACATAAATTCCTGTATTGCGATCCGCCAGTAAGGCATCAACAGTTTCATGAAGTAATACAGAAATATGCGACATAATTATTTAATCAAAATCAGGGGAAATTTAACTGCACATTATTACCTTGTTTCCGCAAAGCTCCAAACGACTTTTTGTAGGTAAATATTACTTTTCATAGAGAAAACCGTTTCAAAAAGCCTTTTTAGATAATAAAAAAGCCTCACAAAGAGACTTTTTTATTATTTTTCAATAACTTCAATCAATTAACGACGATTATTGTAGATTTGATCAAAGATTGCACCATTCGCAAAATGTGTTTGTTGAGCTTTAGTCCAACCGCCAAAAACTTCATCGATCGTAAACGTTTTTAACTTTGGAAATTGAGCAGAATATTTCGCTAACACTTGTTCATTGCGTGGACGATAGAAATATTTTGCCGCCATTTCTTGGCCTAACGGAGAATATAAGTAATTAATATAGCCCGTTGCCAACCATTTATTACCATTTCTCTCTACTGTTTTATCTACAATAGCCACAGACGGTTCAGTCAAAATAGATATCGAAGGATAGACAATTTCGAAATCTTTTTTACCCAATACTTTCTGTGTTACAAGCGCTTCATTTTCCCAAGTAAGCAATACATCCCCAATACCACGCTCAGCAAACGTCGTCATCGAAGCTCTTGCAGCTGAGTCCATCACTTTCACGTTGCGATACATTTTGCCGACAAACTCTTTTGCTTTGGCTTCATTCCCTGCTGGTTGTTTAAGTGCGTATCCCCAAGCAGACAAATAAACCCAACGAGGTAAACCGCCAGTTTTGGGATTTGGTGTGATAATTTCAACACCTGCTTTGGTAAGGTCTGACCAATCATTAATTTTTTTAGGATTACCTTTACGCACCATAAAGACGATGGTCGATGTATATGGTGCTGAGTTATTTGGGAACTCTTTTTGCCATCCCGCATTAATCTGACCAGACTTTACAATTTCTTCAATATCGTTGGCTAAAGCTAGAGTAACCACATCTCCTTTTAGACCATCAACTACCGAACGTGCTTGCTTTCCTGATCCACCATGAGACTGCTTAAAGTGCACAGAATTTCCTGTACGACTCTCCCAGTATTGCCCAAATGACTTATTAAACTCATCATAGAACTCACGTGTCGCATCATAAGAAACATTTAAAAACTCTTTATCCGCAGCCTGCGCTGTCGGAACAGCAACGACCACACCAACCAATAAAGACAACGAAGTCATTAATGTTTTTAGTTGCGATTTCATATCAACTCATTTTTTAGCATAAATATTGTTTACCAATATATGAAATTCACTTACAAACCGCAATTCAATCATTTAACTTTGAGCTAGCAATGCTGATATTTAAATACAACGCTTATCAAATTAAATCGTTATTGGAATTTTTTCAAAAGTCTTTATTTCTACAACATAATCATGATTATTATTCCCTCAACCTAACCTTATCTCATAAGAATAAGAAATTTTAACATATCAATTCTATGACGAATTAATGATCACCTTTTGAGCTATGAAACAAGTTTATTAAATAAAAAAAGAATGTGTAAAACACATTCTTTTTTGCAGACTTACTTTTATAAATCTAAACTTGATTATTTGATTACTTTTCCTCAACCATCTGATCGTAAATCGCACCATTCACAAAATGCGTTTGCTGTGCTTTAGCCCAACCTCCAAAAACTTGATCAATGGTAAATGTTTTTTGATTTGGAAATTTCTGTCTATATTTAGCAGCCACTTGTGGATTACGCGGACGGAAATTATGTTTGGCTGCCAACTCTTGTCCAAGTGGTGAATATAAATAGTTCAAATAGCCTTTTGCTAAATTACGATTACCATTTTTATCAACTGTTTTATCTACGATTGCGACTGAGGGTTCAGCAAGAATTGAAATGGAAGGATAAACAATATCGTATTTATCTTTACCCAAACCTTGGGTTGCAAGTAATGCTTCATTTTCCCAAGACAACAACACATCACCAATGCCTCGTTCAGCAAAAGTCGTGAGTGAGCCACGCGCACCAGAATCCAGAACCTTTACATTTTTATACAGTTTTTTGACCAAATCTCTCGCTTTAGCATCAGTACCATTCGGTTGCTTAAGAGCATACCCCCAAGCTGAGAGATAAATCCAACGTGGAGCACCACCCGTTTTTGGATTCGGTGTAATAATTTCCACCCCAGGCTCAATTAGATCATTCCAATCTTTAATGTTTTTAGGATTTCCTTTACGCACTAAAAAAACAATCGTGGAGGTATAAGGTGCAGAATTATTTGGAAATTCTTTCTGCCAGTTTTTATCAATAAAACCAGCATTAACAATTTCATCAATATCATTGGCCAATGCTAAGGTGACCACATCCGCTTGTAAGCCTGTAGCGACAGCTCGTGCTTGTTTGCCTGAACCGCCATGTGATTGTTTAAACTGTACCTCTTGTCCAGTTCCTTTTTTCCAATAATCACCAAAACGCTCATTATATTCTTGGTAAAATTCACGTGTAGGATCGTATGAAACATTTAGAAAAGATTTATTTGCATACCCTGTGCCGCTGGTGAATGCCCCAAAAACAATTAAAGTGCTTAATATAATTTTATTCATAATCGCTGTAACATTTTGTTGTTGTATGTTTGCACTATATTTTTATTTTTTTACTAATACAATCATAACCTTATAACTATTTAAGAAAAAATGTTCAGTTTTTCAGATATCTACAAATCATCATTTATCACCACTAATTGTGACATTTCACTCTATACCCCTATTTTTTAAACAAAAAAAATTACATGATTGCTTTCTCTTTAATTGCTAAAATCAAAGTTGTACGCACATAAAGATCAAAATAATCACTCATAAAGTGAATATTCATATTATTTTGTAAAAAAAGTGTGACGTATTTGTTGTTTATGTGGTATTTTTGGTTAAAATCTAAGCCAATGTTAATCTTTATACAACAATACCAATTAGGGGAAGATTGGAATGAAACATTTATATCAAGCAATTTGCTTAAGTTTAACCTTGGGATGTCTTGCTCAAGGTACACATGCAGCAGGTTTGCAAAAACAAGTTGAGAAACAAAAAACACCGATTGAAAAAGCTTTGACACAACAAAAACTTGACCGTGGTGAAAATAAGCTTTTAGTCAATAATGAACCGATTAAAGTTTTGACTTCAATTTCATCTGCACCGACTCAAAACTTTTTTGCAGAGCAAAATCAACGTTTTTCACGTTTAATGCAAACCATTTTTCCGCAACACCCGTCTTAATTTTATAGCGTTTATTTTTAGATTTTTTGTTTTTTAATACATAATCTAAGAAAGATACCGAGCCCAACTGTGAATTGATGAATTAATCATTAAGCGGTTGGGCTTTTTCGTTATAATAAACTTAATTTATATGATGAATACCCTTTCAGCCATGACTGTTCGTACACGTATTGCACCTTCTCCAACTGGCTTTCCGCATGTAGGAACAGCTTATATCGCCTTGTTTAATCTATGTTTTGCTAAACAGCATAATGGCGAATTTATTCTTCGTATCGAAGATACTGATCAACTACGCTCAACACCTGAATCTGAGAAAATGATTCTAGACTCGTTGCGCTGGTTGGGTTTGAACTGGTCTGAAGGACCAGATATTGGTGGACCATATGCCCCTTACCGCCAATCTGAACGTATGGGTATTTATAAACAATACGCCCTTGATTTGGTCGAAAAAGGTCATGCCTTTTATTGCTTTGCAACTGCTGAAGAATTAGATCAAATGCGTGCTGAACAGCAAGCTCGCGGCGAATCGCCACGCTACGATGGTCGTGGTTTATTGTTATCAAACGAAGAAGTTCAAAGTCGTTTAGCTGCAGGTGAAGCACACGTCATTCGTATGAAAATCCCGACCGAGGGAATTTGTAAATTTAATGATATGTTGCGCGGTGAAGTTGAAATTCCATGGGCACAAGTAGATATGCAAATTCTACTGAAAACTGATGGATTACCGACCTATCATTTAGCGAATGTAGTAGATGACCATCTAATGCAGATTACTCATGTAATCCGTGGTGAGGAATGGATTCCATCTGCTCCTAAACATCAATTGTTGTACCAGTACTTTGGATGGGACATGCCTGTATTGTGTCACATGCCATTATTACGTAATCCAGATAAATCAAAATTATCTAAACGTAAAAACCCAACTTCAATTAATTACTATAAAGACATTGGTGTATTACCAGAAGCTTTACTGAACTATTTGGGCCGTATGGGTTGGTCAATGCCTGACGAAAGTGAGAAATTTACTTTAGATGCCATGATTGAAAACTTTGACATCACACGTGTGTCTTTAGGCGGGCCAATTTTTGATGTTGAAAAACTGAATTGGCTAAATGGTCAGTGGATTAAAGCGCTATCACCTGCTGAATTATTAGATACTTTATTGGCATGGAAAGCAGATCGTAAAATGCTTGAAGGCATTGCTGCCGCGATCCAACCGCGTATCAACTTATTATCTGAAGCTGTAAATTGGGCTGGTTTTTACTTCAATCAATTCCCGAATCTTTCTAAAGAACAATTTGAAAGTAAAAAGCTATCTGAAGAACAAGTTCGTCAAAGTCTTCAGTTTGCGATTTGGCGTTTAGAAAGTTTGTTTACATGGAATAATGACACTGTGAGTCAAACTTTAATGGACTTGGCAACACAGATGGAAATTAAATTGCGTGATTTCATGCCAGCGTTCTTTATTGCAATCGCAGGCTCGACCTCTTCAACGCCCGTCATGCAATCAATGGTGACGATCGGTCCTGATCTTACCTTTGCGCGTTTACGTCATGCTTTGGAAGTTGTCGGCGGTCCGAGCAAAAAAGAAGCGAAAGTTTGGGAAAAACTCAATGAAAGCTTAAAACTGCCGAAAAATGATGCAGTTGATCAAGCATAATTGAATTTAATGTTGACGGATGAGTGCGATGTCCCTAATATAGCGCTCACACAAGCTGAGTGAATAACTTAGTGCTTAAACTCAAAAGGTTAAGCAGTGTTGCCTCGATATTGTCCCTATCGTCTAGAGGCCTAGGACATCGCCCTTTCACGGCGGTAACCGGGGTTCGAATCCCCGTAGGGACGCCAAATTCTAAAAAGCCACTGATCTACTCAGTGGCTTTTTTTTATCTCTTAATTTTTGATTTTGACTGCAATGTTATAGAATTGCTCAAAAGAATGCTGGAGTCGTCATGCAATACCAATGTCCTAAATGTCAAAGTCGTAAAATTATGCCACTCGCAAGTGCAAATGCTCCTGCTGTACGACCGAATGTACCTAAAAGTCTAATTTTCCTCATCCCTACACTTTTTATCCTTTTGCTTTTAATTGTCAGTAGCGTCGTCATGATGATTTTTGGCAATGGTGCAGGACAAACATTACAAATCGCAACTGTAGTGGTGTTCATCGCAAGTCTGATTGCAGGTGTAATGTTTTGGCGTGATTTACCTGACTTCAAAATCTCGATGCAAGCTTTTATGCAGTCGCAAAAAAAATGGAAATGCCGTGATTGCAACAATGAATGGGAAAATTAATTCCATCGCATTAAAACTTTAATTTTATTTGTTTAACCGTTTTCTTATTTGATTAAATCACAGTAATTAAGTTTACTGTGATTTTTATTGCTTCATTGTTAGCTTTATGAAGGTTAAATTAAAAAATAAATAAGAAAATGGATTGTAAAACATTATTTACAGAAGTTTCTTACAAAAAAATCACATATAACTGATGAAAACATTTGATTAATAACAAAAAACATATACATTGAAATTGTAAGTCTCACTTTATGCACGGATTCGCAAGGAGGTCTATATGTTTGCTCACATTTTAAAAAATCTTAAAAATAATTTAAACGAGCCAATTCAATCAAATAATCACTGGCTAAACGCGTCCAATACGCGTTTAGAGTCTAACGAAAAATTTTTTCAAGATCATCATACTCGAAATGTAATGTGGCAGTATCTACGCGCCGCCTTACGTGGCGATAAGGAAGCACAATATAAAATGGGCTTAAGTTATCTACATGGTGACTTTGGGTTAGATCGAAACTATACGCAAGCTGAAAAATGGCTTAATCAAGCAGCCTGCCAAGGGCATCCTGAAGCAAAAGTAGCGTTGCAAAGAGCATTGAACCATCTCGCATTCTCATAATAATGCCAGACAAAAAAACCAGCCCTAAGGCTGGTTTTTTATTTTCTCAAAATTAGAAGTTAACCACCAATTTTGCGGTATTTTTGACGCTTAGCAACAAGATCATCACCATCACGTTTACGGCGATATTCTTCAAACTCAGTATAGTTACCGTTAAAGAACTCTGGTGTCTGACCTTCAAATGATAAAATATGTGTTGCAATACGGTCTAAGAACCAACGGTCATGCGAGATCACCATTACTGTACCTGGGAATACTAAAATTGCATCCTCAAGTGCACGTAAAGTTTCGATGTCCAAGTCGTTTGATGGCTCATCGAGTAAGATCACGTTTGCGCCCAATTGTAGGATTTTTGCCAGTTGCAAACGATTACGCTCACCCCCTGACAATTGACCTACGCGTTTTTGCTGATCTTGACCTTTAAAGTTAAAGCGACCGATATACGCACGAGACGCAATTTCATATTCACCAATCTTTAAGATGTCTAAACCGCCAGACACTTCTTCCCAGACTGTTTTATCATTATCGAGCGTGTCACGAATCTGCCCCACATACGCCACTTTAACCGACTCACCGAGTACCACAGTACCTGTGTCTGGTTGTAGCTCGCCAGTCATCATACGGAATAGCGTCGTTTTACCGGCACCATTCTCACCGACAATACCGACAATCGCTGTTGGTGGTACAGTAAAAGTTAAATCTTTATAAAGCGTACGACCATCAAACGACTTACTAATGCCTTCAACTTCTAAAACCTTGTTACCTAGACGTGGACCAGGTGGAATATAGATTTCAGACGTTTCGTTACGTTGTTGGAATTCACGCGAGTTCAGTTCTTCAAAACGCTCCATACGCGCTTTATTTTTCTTTTGCTGACCTTTTGCATTTGAACGAACCCATTCAAGCTCTTTCTTCAATGCTTTCGCAAAAGATTCTTCTTGCTTGTTCTCTTGCTCTAAACGCGCATTCTTTTGCTCTAACCAAGAAGTGTAGTTCCCTTGATAAGGAATACCCATGCCGCGGTCAAGCTCCAGAATCCACTCTGCAACGTTATCTAAGAAATAACGGTCATGCGTAATGGCAACGATTGTACCAGCGAAGTCTTTAAGGAAACGTTCTAACCAAGCAACAGATGACGCATCTAAATGGTTCGTCGGTTCATCAAGAAGCAACATATCTGGCTTAGATAGTAGCAAGCGACACAGTGCAACACGGCGGCGTTCACCACCTGAAAGCAATTTAACGTCCGCATCCCAAGCAGGCAGGTTCAAGGCAGCAGCAGCTTGATCCATTTGGTTGGTTAAATTATGCGCATCCCAAGCATGGATAATCGCTTCCAACTTCTCTTGCTCTTTTGCAAGTGCATCAAAGTCAGCATTTTCAGCGGCATATTCTGCAAATACTTCATCTAAACGTGCCAAAGCATCAAGTGGCTCACGTAAGCCATCTTCAACGTTACCGCGCACATCTTTAGTTTCATCTAGAGGTGGTTCTTGCTCTAAATAACCGATTTTGATACCCGGTTGAGCACGTGCTTCACCTGAGAAATCTTTATCTACGCCAGCCATAATACGAAGCAAAGTAGATTTACCAGCACCGTTTAAACCAAGTACACCAATTTTAGCACCTGGGAAAAATGATAAAGAGATGTCTTTCAGGATTTCGCGTTTCGGCGGAACCATCTTCGACACACGGTTCATCGTGTAAATATATTGGGCCACGTAGGACTCCTCTATAGAAAAACCAAAAATTCGCAAAAGCGAAAAAATCATCGCGCATTATACGATGAATACACTAAAAACATAAGATATAAAGCACTTCTTCAATGCATTGTTACAAGTTTAAAAAACCGACATTTCATGATCTTCATTTTTATATTTTTTCAATGAATCAAAATTCGTTGATATAAACAATTTAGATAACTTTTTCAATAATATATAAGTTTAATTAAAAATTATAAATGCTATATTTGATCAACAATTAATCCACAATAATGAATATATTATGACCTACAAAGATGAAACTCTAGCGATCCACGCAGGCTATAGTCCTGAACAAACCACCAAAGCTGTGGCCGTCCCTATTTATCAAACCACATCATATGCTTTTGATAACACGCAACATGGTGCTGATTTATTTGATTTGAAAGTTCAAGGTAATATCTATACTCGCATCATGAATCCAACCACAGCGGTTCTAGAGCAACGTGTAGCAGCACTTGAGGGCGGAATTGGGGCACTTGCTTTAGCGTCTGGTATGGCAGCAATCACCTACGCGATACAAACCATTGCTGAAGTTGGTGACAATATTGCATCGGTATCGACACTTTATGGCGGAACTTACAATCTATTTGCACACAGTTTGCCAAAACAAGGAATTGAGGTTCGATTCTTTGATTATCAAAATCCTGAAGCATTACGCTCAATTATTGACGAAAAAACGAAATTGGTTTTTGTGGAATCAATCGGCAACCCTTTAGGTAATATTATTGACCTTGAAGCTATTTCTAAAATTGCTCATGAATATGGTGTTCCTGTAGTTGTAGACAATACTGTTGCTACGCCTGTCCTCCAAAAATCTTTCGATTTTGGTGCAGATATCATTGTCCACTCTTTAACCAAATACATTGGCGGTCATGGTAATTCCATTGGTGGAATTATTGTAGATAGCGGTAAATTTCCTTGGGGTAAATATCCTGAGCGCTTTAAAGTACTCAACACACCTGATCCAAGTTATCACGGGGTCAATTACGTTGAAGCTTTAGGCGAAGCTGCATATATTGCCCGTGCTCGTGTTGTTCCTTTACGAAATACAGGCGCTGCAATCAGCCCACAAAATGTTTTCCTCATTCTTCAAGGGCTAGAGACGCTGAGTTTGCGCATGGAACGCCATACTGAAAATGCGCTGAAAGTGGCTGAATATTTAAAAGCACATCCAAAAGTAAAATGGGTGAACTATGCGGGTTTAAAAGATCATCCTCAACATGCTTTGGCGCAAAAATACGTGAAAGGTAAACCCTCTGCCATTCTCTCCTTTGGTGTACAAGATGGCCTAGAGGGCGGAACACGCTTTATTGATGCTCTGCAATTGTTTACACGTCTTGTGAATATTGGTGATGCAAAAAGTCTGGCCTGCCATCCGGCGACAACCACACATCGCCAATTAAATGAACAAGAATTAAAAGCCGCTGGTGTCAGCATAGACATGGTGCGTTTATCGGTTGGTATTGAACATGCAGACGATCTTATTGCTGATTTAGAACAAGCGCTCGCTCAAGTTTAATTCGTACAAATACAAGGTTTGATCGAATTTTAAAGATGCAAACCTTGTATTGTTTTACATTTACCTTAAACTCAAATATATTGTTTTAAAACTCAGTCAATTATTATAAATTAGAGCAAACACTCTAAAATAATTTTTAATTTCAATGATTTATCGGTAGTATTTTTTTATTTTTTGATTATCATTTGTGACATCTAACGCGTATAAATCCATCACATTGAGTCTTCTTGCCGTATCAATGCTGCATGACTGAGATATGTATCGAATAGGAAAAATGATATGAAACAAAAATTAGAAAAGCTATTTCAGCGTAAAGTTCATGGAAAAGTTGTTTTAATCACAGGCGCTTCCAGCGGCATTGGGTTAACGGTTGCGCATAAGCTTGCTGCAGCTGGCGCACATGTACTCTTAGTTGCTCGTACTGAAGAAGCACTATTACAAGCACAAGCTGATATTGAGGCTAAAGGCGGTAAAGCCAGCGTCTTTCCGTGTGATTTAAATAATATGGAGGCGATTGATGATGTCTCTAAGCAAATTCTTGAATCTGTCGATCATATTGATATTTTGATTAATAATGCAGGACGATCAATTCGACGTGCAGTAAGCGAATCAGTCGATCGTTTCCATGACTTTGAACGTACCATGCAGCTTAATTATTTCGGATCGGTGCGTTTAATTTTAAATATTTTACCGCAGATGATGGAAAATAGAGCTGGACAAATTATCAACATCAGTTCGATTGGCGTACTTGCAAATGCAACTCGTTTTTCTGCTTATGTCGCTTCAAAAGCCGCTCTCGATGCTTTCAGCCGTTGTCTCTCAGCCGAAGTTCATTCACATAAAATCGCGATTACCTCTGTGTATATGCCTTTGGTGCGTACCCCCATGATTGCACCAACCAAAATGTATAAGTATGTTCCGGCGTTAACACCTGAAGCAGCAGCAGATCTCATCGCTTTTGCAATTGTTAAACGCCCTAAAAAAGTGGCGACTCATTTAGGGCGTTTAGCAGCGATCACCTACTCCATTGCTCCAGATGTTAACAATAAACTCATGTCCATCGGTTTCAACTTATTTCCAAGTTCTTCTGCTTCCGTCGGAAAACAAGAAAAGTTGAACCTTATCCAACGTGCATATGCTCGATTATTCCCTGGTGAACACTGGTAGAATTTATCTAAATATTCAAATTAAAACAACAATTTAAGTAACAAAAGACCTTATCAATTAAGGTCTTGTATTGTATTTAATCATTTTACATCTGTTACAAATCTTTGGCTTTTTTTAATTTTTGTTTAAGAATTCATTGTCATTCTTATTAAATAACATTATTGAGAAGACGCCTAATGCGATCCATTTATCTTTATAAAATTTTTTTCTTTCTTTGTGCAACGCTATTTTCAATTAATTTTTTTGAGTTAATTCAGTTGCATGTTTATACATTAGACACTTTATTTCAATTTGTATTTTTAATGATTACGCTTTATCTCGCTCTATTTATCCACACATCAACAGCATCTAAATCTTATAAATTTATGACAAGATTTAAAAAACATATCAAACTTTCACTCCCTTTAAATTTATCGAGTAGAGTGAAAAAATAAAAAAACGTGCTTAGAATAATTAATTAATCCGATGATATTTTTTAATTTATGATATAAATCACCCATCATTTTTTCTTATGTTGATGTATGCGTTTATTTGCTTTATTTCTACAATATGCTGCAATCGCTTTTGCAATTTTTCTGTGTTTTCAAATCGGGATGAGCGTTCATTTAAATCAATTTGACATGATGGATACCGTTGCTAATGTGGGTACAATTTTAGTCTGTATCGACCTCGCCGTATTTCTCTGGCATAGCCGTAGCAGTAAAGCGCAAAATTTGCAGGATTATGCGAATCAACTCGAAAAACCAGCACCAACCTTTGTCAAAGTTTCTCGTAAAATGGGTCATTTCGGTATTTTATTGATTATCACCAGTTGGATTGTTCCCCTTATCTAAGCCTTCGATCAACAAAAGGCTTCGCCTGAGACCTCAAATGTTCTTTCATCTTTTTTTCCAGCCAATCTAGAAAATCATTGAGATATTGGGGTCGATATTTTCGATCAGTTATTAAAATATTGACCGCAAGAGATGCCGGTTTAATATTGGGAAATAAGACTTGCATCTGCCCCGTCTCTAATACTTGATTCGCATCAAATTCAGGAATCTGAATCATCCCCAAACCTGCCAATCCAGCTGAAATATAACTTTCCGTATCTTCAACCATAATGGCATAACCAACGGCATAACAATCTTGTTCAAAGGCTAACTGTATACAGTTATGCATTTTTTTATCCGTCAGATAGGCAACAGCTTTATGTCGTTCAAGTTTTGCCACATCAGGTAAGCCGTATTGATGAATATACGGTTTAGAGGCCAATGTAATAAGCGCTGAATAGCCAATTTCACGGGCAATCAAACTATCCGTCTGTACTGAACCAACACGAATCACACAATCCAAACCCGTTTCAATCAGGTCTGAATAGGCATCTTGACTGTTAACCAAGATCTTAACCTGAGGATACATCGCATAATATTCATATAAAGATGGAATCAAGAGTTGTGTCGCTAATCTCAGAGGTAACCCAATTGAAATTTCACCATGTTGATGATTTTTATTTACCTTCACTCTATTTAATTCTTTAAGCTGACGAATAACATTTGCAGCTTCCAGATAAAATATGCTGCCCTCATGCGTCAAACTCACATTGCGGGTGGATCGATAAAACAATAAGACCTCATACTCTTTCTCTAAGGACTTAATCGCATGCGTCACTGTTGATCTTGGCAAATTTAATGTTAAAGCTGCTTGTGAAAACGACTTTTTTTGTGCGATAAGGCAAAATAATTTTAGTTTTTCGATTTTATCCATTTTTATTATTCAACTTTTTAAAACAATCTATGCAAGTTATATAACTATGTTATCGATATTACATCAATTACTATTTTTGTGAACTAAATCACATGGAACAGGATTAACAATGATAACTACACACGTTCTAAAAGATAAATCTGTGCTGATCACTGGCGGTGCCAAAAATTTAGGCGGCTTAATTTCAAGAAAATTAGCTGAACAAGGTGCCAATATTCTCATTCATTATAATAGTGAAGAAACCCGTCCAGATGCTGAAGAAACATTAAAAGCGGTTCTAAGCTATGGCGTAAAAGCGGTTTTAGTCCAAGCTGATTTATCTAATATCAGTCAAATTGAAGAATTATTTATTCGTGCAAAATCTGAATTTGGCGGTGTCGATATCGCCATCAACACCGTCGGTCGTGTATTAAAAAAACCATTATTAGAAACAACTGAAGACTAATACGATGACATGAGTGACATCAACTCTAAAATTGCATATTTCTTTATTCAATCTGCAGGTAAGCATTTAAATGACAACGGTAAGATCTGTACCATTGTCACCAGCTTGTTGGCAGCTTATACCGGTTTGTACTCTACATATGGCGGTTTGAAAGCACCTGTTGAGCATTTTACCCGTGCAGCGTCCAAAGAGTTTGGTGAGCGTGGAATTTCCGTAACTGCTGTTGCTCCAGGCCCAATGGATACACCATTCTTTTATGGACAGGAATCTTCTGAAGCTGTCGCTTATCATAAATCTGCATCAGCGCTAGGTGGCTTAACGCGTATTGAAGATATAGAACCACTAATCCGCTTTCTCATCACGGATGGCTGGTGGATTACCGGTCAAACTATTTTTGCAAATGGCGGCTATACCACACGTTAATTTTGATTTTTGAATTAATCGTTCAATTTTATAAAAACAGCTTGAACCTTCGCAAAATCTTGTGAAGGTTCATTTTCAATGCTTCATTTTTTAATATGGTTTTATTTTTAAATAGTTCATTTTATTTAAATACCTTACTTTATAAACACAGCACGTTATAAAGAGTTCTCAGCATGATTAAAAACTTTGTTTCATCACGTCGAATGATTTCTTTGCTCCTGATTATTGGCGCTACGACATTGCAAAGTATCGCATCAACGCCCACCCAAACATCAAAAACGATAGCAACCAAACAACAACTTCCGATACCCGTACAACAACAAATCGAGGCAGTAAATGCAGGAGATGTTGAACGCTGGCTAAGTTTATTTTCAACACAAGCCATCGTTAATGACTGGGGTAGAGTTTTCCAAGTTCGCGATAAAATAAGAGCATGGAGCGATAAAGAGTTTATCGGTGCAAAAGGACAATTGAAGATTTTAAATATTTTGACCGAAGGGAATAAAACGATCGTTGATGCGAGTTGGAAAAGTAACTTTTATTCTGGTGACTCTCGCTTTGTATTTACGACACATGCAAATAAAATCACTGAAATGCGCATCACCTCATTCAAATAAAAATATTAATTGGAAAAAATAAAAAATGCGAACCCTCATCATCATTATTCTTGGTCTACTTATCAGCACGATCACATTATGGCTGACACCCGTACAAAACCGTATCGTCATCGGCATTATATTCAGCATCATCTGGCTCATTCTTATTCTCTGGAATTTACGTATTGGCATGTCGCATGGCTATACTTTCGCTCAAGAATTACCTATTCATTTAATCCTCTATATCATCCCAATCGCGACGTACTGGGGTTATATTTGGTTTAAACGTTTGTAAAATTTTACTTTAAACATTTAAGAACGTTAACACCCATATTCTTCGCATAAAAAAAGAGCATTTGCCATGAAGCAAATGCTCTTAATGATTAAGATCCGAGTATTATTTCGAACCTTTAATTCCTGCTTGGAGTAACAATGCACCTAAACCACCAATTTTAGCTTCTTGTGGTTTAGCCGATTGTGGTTTCTTCGCTTGTTGTGGACGATCACCCTGCGGACGAGCCTGTTGAGGACGTTTTGCTTGAGGCTTACGTTCAGTTCGTTGTTCAGCATTTGCTGGCTCACGACGAGGTTGACGTGGCGCTTTCACAGGTGCTTCAGAACCTTCAGGACGCATAGACAAATTGACACGATTACGTTCAGCGTCTACTTGTAATACACGAACTTGTACAATTTGACCTGGCTTTACAATTTTATGTGGATCTGCAACAAATTCATTCGCAAGTTCTGAAATATGCACCAAGCCATCTTGATGAACGCCGATGTCAACAAATGCACCGAAGTTAGTCACATTGGTGATCACACCTTCAAGCTGTAGACCTTCAGTCAATTGCGAAACGTTGTTGATGTCTTCACGGAATTTCACGGTACGGAATTCTGGACGTGGATCACGGCCCGGTTTATCCAATTCGTTTAAGACATCTTTAATCGTAGGTAAACCAAATTTGTCATCCACAAATGCTTCAGCATCCACCTGACGAATAATTTCAGTATTACCAATAATATCTTTCACTGTCGTTGCTTTCGCTTCAACAATTTTATTGACCAATGCATATGATTCAGGATGTACAGCAGATGCATCGAGTGGTTCAGAACCATCTTGAATACGCAAGAAACCTGCCGCTTGCTCAAAAGTACGCTCGCCTAGACGTGGTACATTTTTTAAAGCTTGGCGGTTGTCAAAACGACCATTTTCTTTACGGAAATCAACAATCTGTTGCGCAATTGATTTGTTCAAACCTGCGATATAACCCAAGATTGCAGAAGATGCCGTATTAACATCTACACCCACTGAGTTCACACAGTCTTCAACCACGGTTTCTAGCATTTTTGCTAAACCTGTTTGGTTGACATCATGTTGGTATTGACCCACACCAATCGACTTAGGATCAATTTTCACCAGCTCGGCCAATGGATCTTGTAAACGACGTGCAATTGAAACTGCACCACGAATCGAAACATCTAGCTCAGGCAGCTCAGCAGAAGCAAGTTCAGACGCTGAATAAACGGATGCACCTGCTTCAGAAACAGAAACACGTGTGAGCTTAAGATCAGCATTTGCTGTCATCATTTCAGCCACAACTGCTTCAGTTTCACGACTTGCAGTTCCATTACCAATTGCGATTAGATCAACATTGAATTCACGGCAAAGACGTTCTAATTCAGCCAGTGAACCCGCTTTGTCTTCTTTCGGTGCAAATGGATAAATGGTGCTATGTGCCAACACATCCCCAGATGCATTCACAACAGCCAATTTCACGCCTGTACGAATCCCAGGATCTACACCCAAAGTGGTACGTGCACCTGCTGGCGCAGACAATAATAGATGACGGAGATTCTCTGCAAAAACATCCATTGCTTCAGATTCAGCAGATAGGCGCTTTTCAGTTAATAATGAATGTTCAATTTGTGGACGCACTTTACCTAACCAAAACAACTTAGCCGTTTGCTTTAAGTAATCTTGACGTGTTTGCGGCTGAACTTGATCTAAATTATATTCAGTCTCAATACGTGCCAATGGTGCATCATCTTGCCCATCTACTTTTAAGCCCAATACATTTTCTTGGCGACCGCGTAGCATGGCCAATAAACGATGGGATGGAACTTTATTTAAATTTTCTGAGAAATCGAAATAATCGCGGAATTTTTTACCCACTTCTTTCTTTTCATCAGAAGCCACTGCACTTTTCAACATCGCAGTCTTTGCGAAAGTTGTTTTAAGCTCTGTGGTTAGTGCAATATTTTGCGCCCAATCATCAATGATAATGTGTTGAATCGCATCCAATTGACTGTCTAAATCTGGATAATTCTCATGGCTAAATCCAGCCAATGCTTCAGAAGGCTCGACCTGATCTGCGAGAATTTTCTCTGCAATCGGACCTAGACCAGCTTCTCTTGCTTTAAAAGATTTACTCGTACGCTTAGGACGGTACGGTGCATAAATTTCTTCTAATGCATTTTTTGTTTCAACTGCATTCACACGAGCAAGTAAATCATCGCTTAACTTATTTTGTTCTTTTAGTGATTCAAGAACTTTTTCACGGCGCTCAAACAAATCACGTAAATAAGTTAATCGCGTATCAAGTTGGCGTAATTGTGTATCGTCTAAGCCTTGCGTTACTTCTTTACGGTAACGTGCGATAAATGGAACACTAGAACCTTCATCAATCAGCTTAATGGCAGCTTCTACTTGGTTTGGACGTACGGCAAGTTCACTTGCCAACTGCTGAACTAAGTCAGTCATCGTGTTAAATTCCACAAGGATAAGGACTAAAAGTTAGTGATTATAAAGACCGAGACTATAAAATCCACAGTTGTTTTGAATATTTACAATGAAATTTTTAATAAAACTTTTTTTTTGCATATATTTACCTATTAATTTCATTATTCAACCTTTGCTTTTTATTATTTTAGATTAAAATTAAAGCAATCAATATGACATTAGTCAACTTTTATATCACGCATTTCAATTCACGCCAAAATCGATCATACCAACATCATCTTGATTTGTTAAACTTTGAAAATTAATATTTAATAATCCATAATAAACAAATATTTAGAATAAAGCAAAATCTCTAAAAGATGATTAAAACTAAGTTATGAATAAGATAAACTTCAGGTATAGTAAAAGTGCTTTAAGATGTTGTTATTTGGTTTCAATCCACGCTTAAAATTGTAATTTTGAGCAATTTGATACATAGTCTTAACAAGAACTTAGGCTTTATACTGAGACTTACAAATATTTATAAATACAACCTAAAAGGGAGTGCATCATGAGTTTGGTTGTACCTGCTGAAAATACAGATGTTGTACACAATGAAACTGACCGAGTCGAACGCATTTTAGTTGTCGATGATGATGTGCGTTTACGTACCCTTTTGCAGCGTTTTTTAGAAGATAAAGGTTTTGTGGTAAAAACAGCACATGATGCGACGCAAATGGATCGATTGTTACAACGTGAATTGTTCTCTTTAATTGTTTTAGATTTCATGCTTCCTGTTGAAGATGGTCTAAGCATCTGCAGACGCTTACGTCAGTCAAATATTGACACACCAATAATTATGCTTACAGCTCGTGGTAGCGATTCAGACCGGATTGCAGGTTTGGAAGCAGGTGCAGATGACTACTTGCCAAAACCGTTCAACCCGAATGAATTGTTAGCTCGTATTCGTGCTGTACTTCGTCGTCAAGTCCGTGAAGTGCCGGGCGCACCAAGCCAAAATGTTGAAGTGATTTCTTTTGGCCCGTGGTCTTTGGATTTATCCACTCGCACCCTGACCCGTGAAGGACAAGTCGTTACCTTAACAACAGGCGAGTTTGCCGTACTCAAAGCGTTGGTACAACACCCTCGTGAACCATTAACTCGTGATAAGTTAATGAACTTGGCACGTGGACGTGAATGGGGTGCAATGGAGCGCTCAATTGACGTTCAAGTGTCACGTCTACGTCGTTTGATCGAAGAAAATCCTGCCCGTGCCCGTTATATCCAAACGGTATGGGGCGTCGGATATGTATTTGTTCCAGATGGTGCTGAGTAAAATTTAAAAGGAAGAATCAAGTTTATTTAACTTGATTCTTCTGGTTTTGCGATCTAATTCTGCAATCTAACGCGGCTTTAGTTTAAACGAACCCAGTCTCGAATATCTCAAGCTGAAACTTAAAAACGATACCCAATATATTTATAGTTAAATTGATAAAAGTTAAATTTATAAACTTAAGTTAAATCTACCTGCTTACAAACCCAGCATAATCGTTTTCTATAAATAATATCACAGGAATCATGTGTGAAACTAGACCCCATTGATCCGCAAAAATTTAACGAATTTGAAGCTTACTCAGAGCGTAAACGTACGCCTTGGGAGCGATTTTTAGATAAAGTAAAACCTCGCTCAGCAGCGATGCGGACTACGGTATTGGTCTTATTCGTGATTCTTTTTAGTTTATTTATGTCCTTGTGGTTTTTTTGGAAAACGCTTTACCTGCCCGAAATTCAACAACATGCGCGCTATCTGGCGGCTGAACTTGAGATCATCAATAATCCTGATCTAAAAATATTTCATGGCGATACTCAGCTGGATACCAACCAATGGCTGAAACAACGCGTAGGCATTGAATACATTACGAATCCTGATGAGTTTCCAAATCAGCGGGAAAAAGTAATCGCTGAATTCTTTACCAATCAAATAGAAGAAAAATTAGCCAACGAATTAAATGTGCCTAACGTCACCGTATATTTCCAATTTAAACCCAGTCCTCGCATTTGGATTCAAACGCCTGAAATGAATGGAAACTGGGTGCAAGAGCCGCTTAAGACCTATGCCAACTATAGTCCTGAGCTCATTCTTGCTTGGCTGCTCGGTGTTCCTCTTAGCGCTGGAATGATTATTTTAATTTTGGTTCGCCAGCTCAACCGGCCATTACGCAGATTACAGAATGCTGCGAATAATTATAGTAAAACAGGCAAAGCACCCTATTTAGAGACCAATCATGGACCACTAGAAATACGTCAGGTGAACCAAGCCTTTAATCACATGATTTATACTTTGGAGCAAACCGAACGTGAACGGCAGATTATGTTGGCCGGCATTTCCCACGATTTGCGCACACCTCTCACACGCATTCGCTTAAGTGCGGAAATGATGCCAGATGAGGACTTTTTAAAAGAAGGTTTGATTTATGATGTTGAAGATATGGATGCCATCTTAAATCAGTTTATTTCCTACATGCGTGATGGCTCAGATGAGGAATTACAGGACACCAATATCAATGCCCTGCTTCAAGAACTCGTGATTCAATTCAAACCGCTCGATATTCGCTTTGAGCCTCAAGAACTTCCAATTATTTCTGTACGCTCACTTTCATTGAAACGCTTAATCGGTAATTTGATCAATAATTCGAAACGCTATGGTGCCGAACCCATCGAACTTTCAGTGGATATTGAAGATCAAAAAATTAAAATCATTGTTGCCGATCATGGAAATGGTATTCCTGAAAACCAAATTGAAGATCTCATGCAACCTTTCGTTCGTGGTAATGAAGCAAGAACCATTCAAGGAAGTGGGCTGGGTTTGGCAATTGTGAAACGAATTGTAGATATTCATCAAGGTGAACTTATTATTCACAATCGCCCTGAAGGGGGCTTAGAAGCCATTATTTATCTACCGCTTAACGGCACACAAAACGCTGAAATTTCAAGCAGTAACACCTTGGGTAAATTGAAACAGACACTTGTTGATCGCTTTTAAGTTTTGATTAATTAAACAACACTTGATTTTGTTTAATGATTGCTCAGCAGCTATTTAAATTATTATTTTCAATAAGTTAATAATCATAAGTGAAATTTATACCTACATTTCTGCAAAAAATTAGACCTTAGCCTAACAGGTATGCACAATGTCCTCCTTGATCGGTACAATCGGTGCCAGATCCTGAATATCAAGAGAGTAAGCAATGTCATTAGATCGTATCCGTTTAGCATCACTTCACGGTAAAGTCATCAGTGCAAAAGATGCAGCTGCATTTATCAAAGATGGCATGACTGTAGGTATGAGTGGATTCACTCGTGCAGGTGAAGCCAAAGCTGTTCCGTTGGCATTGGTGGACCGCGCTCATACTGATCCCTTAAAAATAACTCTAATCACGGGCGCTTCTTTAGGTAATGACTTAGACAAAAAGTTGACTGAAGCAGGTGTATTGGCTCGTCGTCTCCCATTCCAAGTAGACAACACATTACGTAAAGCCATCAACAAAGGCGAAGTAATGTTTATAGACCAGCATTTGTCTGAAACTGTTGAACAAATGCGTAACAAGCAAATTAAAAAGCCAGATATCGCGATTATTGAAGCAATCGCAATTACTGAAGATGGTGGCATTATTCCTACAACTTCAGTCGGTAACTCGGCAAGTTTTGCTATTTTCGCAGACCAAGTGATTGTAGAGATCAATACTAATTTAAGCCCTGCTTTTGAAGGCTTACACGATATTTATATCCCTTCGTATCGTCCAACTCGTCAACCTATCCCATTGACGAAAATTGATGAACGTATTGGTACGCAAGCAATTAATATCGATCCATCTAAAATTGTGGGTATCGTGTTTAACAATGAATTGCATGACTCACCTTCTAACGTAACTGCACCAGATGATGAGACTCAAGGTATTGCAAACCATTTGATCGCTTTCTTTGAAAAAGAAGTGGCTGAAGAGCGTTTACCGAAAAACTTAGGTCCATTACAAGCAGGTATTGGTTCAATCGCGAATGCTGTATTGACCGGTCTTAAAGATTCAAACTTTGAAGACTTGATTATGTATTCTGAAGTACTTCAAGACTGTACTTTTGAATTGATTGATGCTGGTAAAATGAAGTTTGCTTCAGGTAGCTCAATTACACTTTCAGCTAAATATGGCGAAAAAGTATTTAACAACCTTGAAGCGTACAAAGACAAATTGGTACTTCGTCCTCAAGAAATTTCAAACCATCCTGAAATTGTTCGTCGTCTCGGTATTATCGGGATCAATACTGCTCTTGAATTCGATATTTACGGCAACGTAAACTCGACTCACGTATGCGGTACTAAAATGATGAACGGTATCGGTGGTTCAGGTGATTTCGCACGTAATGCGCATATTGCAATTTTCGTGACTAAATCCATTGCAAAAGGTGGCGACATTTCTTCTGTCGTTCCATTTGCGTCGCATATCGACCACACAGGTCATGATGTCGATGTACTTGTAACTGAACAAGGTCTTGCAGATCTACGCGGTCTTGCGCCACGTGAACGCGCGCGCGCAGTAATCGATAACTGTGCACACCCAATGTACCGTGATGCATTAAATGATTACTTTAACCGTGCTTGCGAACGTGGTGGTCAAACACCTCACATCCTTCGTGAAGCATTGGCTTGGCATTCAAACTTTGAAGAACAAGGTCATATGCTGGCATCTCATGTAGAAGCTAAATCAGCTTAAATATGAATTAAAGAAAAAACGCCTTTCGAGGCGTTTTTTTTATTGTTTAATTTATTGCTTTAACTGTTGTTTAAATTATTGCTTTAAAAGCCAGTTTACAATTCAAGACTAAGCTTGTTTCATCAATCATTTTTATATTACAAACGTATCATCAGTATTCTCTCATCCTAATCATTTACTAAAGAAACAAGGTATTTTGACATGTCGATTTATTGCCGCTCCAAGATTTATTTTTGATCTATGAAAGAAAAAGACGATTCAATGATGAATAAATATTGCTTACAATATATACAAATCTGGTTTAATCTCAAAGCACCAAGAAAACAGAATTGTTCTTCAATATGTTTATTATTCGCGCTTATTTAGATTCCGATTTAGAAGAGATTATCGCGTTATGGGAGCTGTGTGACTTAACTCGTCCTTGGAATAATCCAGAAATTGATATCTTTAGAAAAGTTGCTCAGAAAGACGGTCTCTTTCTGGTCGCTGTTAAAGATCAAGAGTTGATTGCTACGCTTATGGGCGGCTATGACGGCCATCGTGGATGGGTAAACTATTTAGCGGTACATCCACATCATCAACGCAATGGAACCGCGACAGCACTCATCCAGCAGCTTGAGAAACGTTTAATTGCCCTAGGCTGCCCCAAACTACAACTACTTATCCGTAAAGAGAATATCGACGTGTATAGCTTTTATGAGCAATTAGGCTATGAAGAGATCGATGTGGTGTGCTTAGGTAAACGCTTGATTGAGGAATATAAGTAATTAACATAAGTGACCAAACGAATGAATTCACTTAAACAAAAGCTTAAGCTTAAAAAACTTGTTCAAATGATCAACATAAAAGCTGACTAAAATTTTTAATACATCAATTATGCGTCTGCGAATGCCTTTAAACCCAAAGAAACCCGTTTTAAGATCATATTAACTGGGGATTTATTCTTTGAGATTTTATTTTTTCTTTTCAAAGCTTTTAACTTTCCAATCCGCATAAAAACAGGAAATTGCACATCAATCAATTTTTCCGTTTGATTAAGATAATTTACAATTGCCAATAATGGATCTGCACTTTCACGATTATGGTTGGCGTTGTGACTATTGCGGTAATGCTTTAATCCAGTCCATGTATTTAAATAACCTAATAATTGCTCAGCTGACCAACTGAATGTCATTTCTGAGGTTGGAGCTGCAATTTCATCAAATGGAAATGGAAGCGTTTGATAAGCGTGATCGATATGCGCCCTCTCAACATCCCAATAGCCTTTTAAAGTTTCAAAATATAACTGCTGAATTAAACGATTTAATTCAACATCTTTTACTTTGATTAAACCATAGCCTAAAACAGCCAAGACACCATCTTTTTTTAGCGTTCGCTTCACTTCTGTATAGAACTTCTCGTAATCAAACCAATGAATCGCTTGAGCAACCGTAATTAAGTCAAAGCTCTGATCCGCAAATGAGGTTTGTTCAGCCTGTTGAACTTGATAGCTGACATTTTCAAAATATGCTGCTCTATGCAATTGTTGACTACTTAAATCAGTCGCGACAATTTGCTCAAAATAAGGCACTAAGAGTTGAGTGAATTGTCCAGAACCTGCCCCACAGTCCCATACAAATTGACGATTGGGAACATGCTTCAGTATTTCTTGTATGATGCTGTGTGGATAGATCGGCCTTGCCTGCTGATATAACACACTCACATCTGAAAATAAGTCTTTCATAGTGATTGTTTCTTATTGTTTTAAATGCACTATAACTAATTTTAGATAAATGACAGTAAAATATGTCTAACAATTCACACTATATTTACTTAAAACTATTCAAATCACACAATTATGCACCTTAAACTATTTTTGAAACGAGTGCGTATTATCTAGTGGATCTTATTTATTGGGTATTATTTATTGGGTATGATTAGAGACAAATACAGACGAAAAAAAACCTCAAACTGTGTTTGAGGTTTTTTTAAATATGGTGGCGAGACCCAGGATCGAACTGGGGACACACGGATTTTCAATCCGTTGCTCTACCTACTGAGCTATCACGCCGATGCCGTGTATTAAGCCGTAACAGCGTGCATTAGTCAATAACATTCATACATTTTTTATTTGTTCGCATAATTTTTAGACAAAAAAAATCTCTGATGGGATCAGAGATTGAAATCTTAAAATAGATTTTAAATATGGTGGCGAGACCCAGGATCGAACTGGGGACACACGGATTTTCAATCCGTTGCTCTACCTACTGAGCTATCACGCCGATGACGCGTATTAAACAGTTTCAGCGAGATATCGTCAAGCTTGTTTTAAAAAAAACCGTGCAAATGTTTATTTTTAAATCAATTTCACGCTTATACTTCAATCCAACGTTTAAAAAGAAGTTAAATACTCGCCTTCTTATCAAAAAAACCAGCTGTATTCACAACTGGTTTTTATACATCAATAGATTTATAGATCTTTATTTAAACTTTTATTTAAATTTTTTCCAAACTCATTAGACAACGATGAATAGCACCGCATCCAGGTTCGAAGACATTGACACCTTTTTCCTCTTCCATACGGCAGACTTCACTCACCAATCTTTCTGCGACACCTCGCCCCCGATTCGCTGGATGGACCACAATGTTTTCAAGCGTTCGGCTCGTGCCTTGTCCCGTAACCCACATTGCAGCAATAATTTTTGTATTAAATTCTGCTGTGTAAAGTAAGGTATACTGAGCTAAGTTTTGCTCAAGTTGTGCTATGGCATCTTCACCATCTGAAAATTCTGGACTGGTGTCATACAAACGCTCAAGCTGTTCACGAACTTCAGTTTTCTCGATTGAAGTTGTTGCATGTACGGTGATAGGCATTGATAAACCCTCCTGAGCAATCTAATATGCTGTGGCTTTCGTCACAACGAAATATCTATATTCATCATTTTTAACGTTTTTGAGGAACGTGTCTATGACGCAACGTATCAGTGAAGTGGTAAGAAACACTAACGAAACAAAAATTCGAGTTCGTGTGAATCTTGATGGTACGGGTCAAGGCACCCTCAATACAGGTATTCCATTTTTAGACCATATGATCGATCAAATCAAGCGTCATGGCTTATTTGACATTGATATTCATTGTGATGGTGATTTGGATATCGATGATCACCATACTGTAGAAGACTGTGGTATTACGCTCGGCCAAGCATTTGCTCAAGCATTAGGTGATAAAAAAGGCCTTAAACGCTATGGTCACTTTTATGCTCCTCTTGATGAAGCATTAAGCCGTGTCGTGGTCGATCTTTCTGGTCGTCCAGGTTTATTCATGGACATTCCTTTTACACGCGCCATGATTGGTACTTTTGATGTCGATTTATTTTCAGAATTCTTCCAAGGTTTTGTTAATCACTCATTAATGACGCTTCATATTGACAATTTGAAAGGCAAAAACAGCCATCACCAAATTGAATGTACTTTTAAAGCATTTGCGCGTGCTCTGCGTATGGCATGTGAGATTGATCCACGTGCTACGAACACGGTCGCTTCAACCAAAGGGACTTTGTAATGACCCGTATCGCCCTTCTTGACTATGGTATGGGAAATTTACACTCTGCTGCAAAAGCCCTTGAACATGTCGGTGCCAAAGTCGATGTGACCAATGATCCTAAACTCATTGCACAAGCCGATAAAATCGTGTTCCCCGGTGTGGGAGCAATGCGCGACTGTATGCAAGGCATGCGTGAAGCAGGTATTGATGACGTGGTACTCAATGCGGCGTTCAATAAGCCTGTTTTAGCGATTTGCGTTGGTATGCAAGCCTTGATGCAGCGTTCTGAAGAGAATGGCGGTGCAGATGCACTTGGTATTTTTGAAGGGACAGTGAAACATTTTCCAGAAATGGCGGGATTAAAAGTCCCGCATATGGGATGGAATCAAGTGCATCAAATGGATCCAAGTCATCCTATGTGGAAAGACATTGAACAAGACACGCGTTTTTACTTCGTACATAGTTTCTATGTTGAACCTAAGAACACTGACTTGGTGGCTGCGACCTGTGATTATGGGATCGATTTTTGCACGGCGATTCATCAAGAAAACTTGTTCGCAACGCAGTTTCATCCAGAGAAAAGTCACACGGCAGGTTTGCAAATGCTGAAAAATTTTGTGGAATGGAAAATCTAATTATTTAACCCACTTCGGTGGGTTTTTTATTGTTCAAACAAGCCTATATTCTTCTAAAAATAATTTTGTTATGATCTCTAGCGCAATAATTTAAAAAATAAAGAACGCACACATTCTTAAAATAGGTTAATAAAAAATGAATCAATTCTTATCTAAAGATAAACCCACAAATGCATCAGGACGATTCGGACGTCTGTCCTATTTGGCTTGGCTCTTTCTCAGCTCCGTTATTTTTATGATTATTATCGGTGTATTGGTCGCAATATTTGGGCTTTTTATCGATCCACAACATCCTGAAAGTATTTCGACACCTGCGATTATTTTAGTCGTCATTCTTTACATTGCCTTCATCTACTTCTCTATTGTTTTTATGATTCGACGCTTACATGATCGTAATCATTCAGGTTGGTTAGCCTTGTTAATGCTGGTCCCTCTGGCCAATGTGATTTTTGCGATATATTTACTCTTCGCTAAAGGTGATGCTGAAACGAATAATTATGGCGCACCACGTGTCACTCAAGGTTGGGAAAAAGTCGTTGGATGGATTTATATTCTCATGATTCCAGTTGTCATGATCTTGGCCGTTGTTTGGATGCCGAGCTACCAAAGTTATATTGAACGTGCTCAACAAGCCCAGATTCAACAATCTTATGGTGAATCACCCGTCCAAGAATAATCTTAGAATAAGCCCATCAAATGATGGGCTTATTCATCTTCAAAACCATTCTTTGAAACAAAACCTCCCGCAATTGGCTCGACACTAACTTTAATCTCAGCCTTTAAATTTAATGCTGCATATCTAGATTTCAATTCCGCAATCAATTGATCTGGAGTCGCATCTTTAAGCTCAAGCCCTGTTCTGTTCTCTCTTTCGTCTCTCGCGATATCCGATTTTTTCGTATCTTTCGTTTCAGCAATCCAACGCTCTGTCACACCCAGTAATTTAGCCAACTCAATTAAATGCTGAGCATTTGGAGTCGCGGACTCCTGAACCCACTTTGAAACAGTTTCTTTGGATACGCCCAAAGCATTGACGATATCGGTAGGTTTAATATTTTTATCTTTGATTAGCTGTTTAATTCGTTTTGCCCCTTCACTAAAAAGGTCATCATCCTCTTTATTCATATCTCACCAATTCATTCATCAATATATTGTTTTAAACCTATCACTATACGTGAGTTTATTGCTATAACAATCCTTTCTCATTTGCCTGAAATATTATCTGTGACTGATCTTAAGCACCCAACGCCAATGAATGAAGAGCGTCGTCACCTTCCTCATTTTCAAAGTTTAGATGACTCAAATATTATACTCATTCGTAGCATTGAAGATTGTCACGCCGTTGAAGCAGAGTTAAAGCAAGCCTTCATATTTGGTTTTGATACAGAGTCAAAGCCCACTTTTAATAAAGGTGAGATCTCTACGGGACCACATTTGATTCAGCTCGCTACGCTTAAAAAGGCCTATTTATTTCAAGTGAATCCAGCGATTTTGACATTTTTACAACCTATTCTGAATAATCCCAAACAGCTTAAAGTCGGTTTTGGACTTAAAAATGATGTGCATCTGTTCCGCAAAAAAGGCATCGAAATTCAGAATACCATCGATCTTTCCAAATGCTTTTCGACTTTCGGTCTGACCAATACAGTCGGTATTAAAACGGCGATTGCTTTACTTTTTGAACAAAATTTTATTAAAAATAAAAAAATTAGTACCTCCAATTGGGCCAAGAAAAACTTAGATGCTCAACAAATTTCTTATGCTGCAGCAGATGCTTATGCTGCCCTTTTAGTCTTTAAAGCCTTATTTGAAAGACAGTTATTTTCAGCGCAAATAAGTAAACAAATTCCACATATCATTCAATCCTCCATTTCATTCAACCTTGCATAGAGTCATCCTATATGGCTAATTTAGAACAATAAACAAGCAAAACAACAGCCTATTTAAACCACCTATCTTTATAATGCGGTTTAAATTTTTATCAATTTTCAGAATTGACTGTAGATCACATGACTTTATTTGTTAAGATTGCGTTGATTCAACTCCAAAAGAATAGGCTAGGAGCGAAAGCATGCTGATTATCCCTGCAATTGACCTGAAAGATGGTAAATGTGTGCGTCTTAAACAAGGCCGCATGGAAGACGATACCGTATTTTCTGACAATCCAGTCGCAACAGCACAACACTGGGTAAATGAAGGCGCACGTCGTTTACATTTAGTCGATTTAAATGGTGCTTTCGCCGGTACGCCGATTCATAAACCTGTAGTTGAAGCCATTGCAAAAGCGCAACCTGATCTTCCCATTCAAATTGGTGGCGGTATTCGTTCATTGGAAACCATTGAACATTACTTAGATGCAGGTGTATCTTTTGTAATTATCGGAACCAAAGCAGTTCAAGACCCTGCTTTTGTTGAAGAAGCATGCAAAAAATTCGCAGGTCATATCATCGTTGGTATTGATGCAATGAATGGCATGGTGGCTACAGATGGCTGGGCCAATGTGACTGATGTCAAAGCCACTGATCTGGCTAAACGTTTTGCAGATGCTGGCGTTTCAAGCATTGTTTATACTGATATTGCACGTGATGGCATGATGCAAGGTGTGAACATCGAGCAGACGGTAAATCTCGCGACTTATTCAGGCTTACCTGTTATTGCTTCAGGTGGTGTAACCAATTTAGTTGATGTCCGTAATCTTAAAGGTCAGCCAGGTATTCTTGGCGCGATTACAGGTCGTGCTATTTACGAAGGCACATTAAACTTACGTGAAGCTCAAGCATTGTGGGATGACCGATCTTTCTAAGATTGGACATGCTTTTAAGGAGGTCGAAAGACCTCTTTTTTATGCCTTTATTTCTTAATTTTCTTATTCCTTTTTTATAGCTTGTTCCTTTTTATAGTATCAGATCATCCATGCCGCTCAGCTCTTCTTGGATTAAAACCAAAGCACCACAACTTGTATTGATTTTCATCACCATTATTTGGGGTGGATCATTCATTACGGTGCAATATGGTTTGAATTTTAGTAGTCCTATTTTATTTGTTGCTATGCGTTTTGCAGCGGCAGCCTTGGCTGTAAGTCTCATTTCATATCGCTCTCTGCATGGTTTTAGTCGCTTAGAATGGCTTGCTGGATTCTTGATTGGACTGGTCATCGCAATCGGTTATGGTACGCAAACGATTGGTCTGCAAACCATTACGAGCAGCGAGTCTGCTTTTCTAACTGCTTTATATGTGCCCTTGGTTCCACTCATCATGTGGCTCATATTCAAAAATAAACCGCACATCATGACTTGGCTTGGAGCAGGCTTAGCATTCCTCGGCTTAGTATTTTTAACAGGCAATGGTTTTGGTGCTTTTCAACTTAAGTTTGGACAAGTAATCACCTTAATGGGTTCTATTGCGATTGCATTCGAAATTATTTTGATTGGTTATTTTGCAAGTCAGGTGAACCTACGCCGTGTGACTATCTTGCAGCTGATGTTTGCCTCATTGCTGTGTTTCATTATGGCACCGATTTTAGGTGAAACGACGATGCCTGACTTTAACTGGCAACTCATTGGAATTTTATGTGCATTAGGTCTAGCCAGTGCACTCATTCAATTGGCTATGAATTGGGCGCAACGAGTGGTAGATCCGTCTCAAGCTGCGATTATCTATGCAGGTGAACCCATTTGGGCTGCTCTCTTCGGTCGCTTAGCAGGTGAACGCTTGGCTGGACTTGCACTCATCGGTGGCTGCCTGATTGTACTGAGTGTTATTGTCAGCGAATGGAAAGTAAACTTTTTTCAGCGAAAAAGAAACAGTCTGCAAGCATCTAAACATGATTAGAAATCATTCAATAACCAGAATATTAGATCTCTTTGATCAATCAAAAAGATCATTGAGCGATAATAAATTGATCTATAAAAAACCTTCTCCCTTTGGGAGAAGGTGAGCATCAGGAATGATTAGGATTTTGTTGTGTAAAAATAACTAATGAAAGAAAACTATGCCTTCTAGAAAGAGAATTTCATATTGAGATAATAATTACGACCCAAGGCACTACTGTAACGGCTGATGTAATTACTTCCCGACATATCTAGACTATAACTATCTAAGACATTATGAATACCGAATGTAAATTGTGCAGCACTGCCTTTCATTTTTGCTGTTGTAAGCGTGTAACGTGCAAAGATATCGTGTAATACATCATCTTCAATTCTCAGCTTTTCCGATGCTTTCCCTGTTTGGCTTAAAATCGCATTTTGATCAGTGATGTTATAACTGCCATAGTATTGTGCAGCCCAACCGAAAGACCATTGTGAATTGGGTTCCAAAACAAAAGAAGCATTGGCACGATGGCGAATTGGGTTGCCACTGGCTGAACCATTAAGTCTACTCTCCCACCCACCTGTCAATGAGGTTTGCTCATCATAACGATCCGTATAGGTATAGCCCAAACTCATCATTGAATGACCAATTAAACTGTCAAAATTAAAACGGATATTGGTGTCTAAACCTTGGGTTTTAAGACCCAATGCATTGAATGGGGTGGTATCAATTGAAATGACATTTCCTTGCGTATCTCGTTCAACTCGTTGACCAAATTGACTTTCATTGGCCAATACGTATTCGGCTGATGGCGTCGTGATGTTATTGCTTTTTTGAATATTAAAATAATCTAAAGATAAACGTAATCCTGTAAGGACTGAAGGTGTAAACACGATTCCAGCATTATAGCTTTTAGCAGATTCTGGAGTTAAATCAGGACTGCCGCCACTAATCGATGTGTAATCATTAATAATATTCCCTGTTTTAGGATCGGTTAACGTTCCAGTAGTAACTACATTTGACGTCGGTTCAGCCATACTGTTGAGATCTGGCGTAATAAATCCTTCGCTATAAGATGCACGTAACATAATTTGGTCATTCGGTGCAAAACTAAAGCCTATCGTCGGCGTGAAGTCGTCATAAGTGACTTTTCCCTGCACGTCATAACCAGTCAGAACTGAATTATATTGAGTGACTGGATCCACTTTATACAAAGGGGTTCTGGCTTTGATATCGAAACGTTCATATCGACCCGCCAACTGCATATCAAAGTGTTTGGCCCACGATAACCCCATGTCTGGCGAGATAAATGGGATGCTTAATTCGGCATAAGCACTACTGGCATTCATATTTCTTTCGGTCGGTTTACGCCAAGGATTATCTACATGTTGGTGGTCTGCAAAACCTTCTGTATCAATTTTTCGATATTCTAAACCCGTCGCAAGATTAATATCACCTGCATACCAACGATATGCTGTTCCCGCTGCACGCAATGCAAAATCATTTAATGTGGATTGCGTTTGAGTTTTGGGATAATTCCAATATCGCGCAATAACATCTGTGCCAACGGTCGTTGTGTCTTGAATCAGATCAATCTTTCCGTCTTTTAAATCTGCAGCCCATGCTTTCGCATTCGGGTTATTGCTTCCTCTGCGTGGATAATTAATCATGATGTTGGCACGACTCCAAGCATAATCTGCAGACAAGCTCCAATCAGGTGTGAGTTCATAAGTAAAGCCTGTTGCTAGGCGCTTAGATTTATTTTCAATCTGACGATAGGCTTTTTCTCCCATATCTGCCCAATTTACGGGATAGGTCACCATCACGTCTTGACCGAAGGGATTGGCTGGATTATTTGCCTTATACTCGACTGAACCATAACCATGTGGGGTAGTCAGTTGCTTTCCTTTTTCCTCATCATAACTGCCTTCTGCATAAACATTTAGACGCGAAGTAAAATCACGATTGACCGATATACCTAAAGATTCAGTTTTACTTTCAGTAATAATAGAGGTATCGGCTGACCAAGCACTCATGCCATCCGCTAAGCCGAGCGCATAACCTTGACCCAATTGATTTAAGTCACCCTTCCAACCTTTAGGAATATGCACCATAGAAGAACCAGTAATTAAGTCGCTCCCATCTTTGGACTTAATATTTACTAAATTTCCTGCAGGTGGATTCGCGCCACCATAAATTGAATTTGGATTGTTTTTAAGCTGTAAAGCACGCCCCATATTTCGCCAATTTTTTTCTGAATGCTGTAAGGCATCTTGATCTTCTTTAGAACCCGTAATCATCACTTGCGTACGGCCATCTTCTAAGGAAAAACCAGAAACGAAAGAACCGTTAACTACGGGTTGTTGATCATTCAATGTATTTTGATAGCGTACATTGAGCTCTGTTCCCACATAATCTCTTTTCAATATGACGTTAATCACACCACCGATCGCACTCGAACCATAAATAGCAGAGGCTGACGTCGGTAATACTTCAATCCGTTCAATGGCACTCAAAGGAATATTATTTAAATTGGGTTGATCCGGAAGTTCAGCCGTTCCACGAGTCCCTATTCCTGCAGAACGTCTACCATTAATTAAAATAAGCGTATGATTTGCACCTAAGCCACGTAAATTGATCTGGCTGGTTGTACTGGTAAAGCCACCACCAGACTCATTTTGTACTGAGGTGTTCATGGTCAACACCTTACTTAATACCTCTTCAACTGAGGTCGCACCAGATTGCTGAATCGTTTCGCTATTAATGATGGTATAGGGTTGAATATCATCTTCAGAACGAGGGATATCCATATTCCCTCCCCCTTTATAGGCCTCTTGAATCGATTTTTTAAGATCTGCAGATAATGTAATGGTTTTGAGCGTCGTATTTTCTTCTTGGGCAAAAACAGAAGGTGCGATAACAAAGACAAGTGCAAATACACATTGCCCCTTAAATCGAATTTGCATAATTTATTTATTCTTAAACAGGATGAACGCAAGGAGTATACAAAAACACCCAATCAATGAGAATACTAATGATAATGATTATTGTTTATATATTTAATTTAATCCATTGATCCATGGCTATTTTTTATACTGTGTTATAGGATTGGAAGGTTTTATAGCTGAAAATGATTAAAAACTAGGATCTATTATTCACATAGTTATTCAATTGATTCATCATATCGCGTCATTCTGATTGCGCTAAACCTGCGATTCAACCGCAATCATAGTTTCAGATGGCTTTATAGGGTCACTGACTTTGTAGGATCACATGACTTTGTGGCGTCACATAAAGTAAATAAGAGAGTTACTTTTTTGGATCGAAACTTTATTTAGTCGATCATTTATTTAGTCGGTAATTTATTTAGTCGATACTATATTTGAGTCTTCTCTTTGTTTGGATTATTCATTGAATTGGATTGTTGTTTAATTTATTTTTTTCTTAGCATCATGCAGGGTTGGTAATATTCAACGTTTGGCATTGGGTCGTAAAATGGATGTAAAAGTGCCGCCCATTTTTCATAAGCCTCTGATGTTCTAAACCCGACGCTATGGTCTTCCAGATGATCCCAGAAAACCATTAAAATATAAGCATGTTCATTTTCAAAATGTCGAATCAATTGAACTGCATTTAAGCCTTGCATCGGAGCAATTAAATCTTTTGCTTGCTGGAAGGCTTGTTCAAATGCAGCACTTTGACCTTCTTTAATCTTTAAATGAACATGCTCAATAATCATATTGAAGAACTCAATAATACTCGGTTATATCGTTAAAATGTTTGATGGCTTACATTTAAAAGCATCAAAGCTGCAAAGCATCAATACATCGACTGATTATCATTGACTTTGATCATACCGCGTATGGCGCGATAAACAATCCAGACCCAAGATAATCCGATGACCGCAACACAAAAGGTGGTTGCGCCAAGAGCGACGCCTGCAAATGCATTAGGGTTATCGGCCGTGAAAAACAAAAAGATGAACGGTAGGAATGCAATAATATTCCAAATCAAATACCACCAGAAGGTTCGTATTTGCCAAGTAAAATGACTCTCAAAAATTGTACCTTTGACACTACTTCTTTTCATGTAATTGATGATTAAAGCGATAATGGCCAAAATACCTGCTGAAAAAATTGCAATGATATATAGAATATAAAGAATGATCGTTAAACTTCGATTTGGATCTTTATCAATAGAATAGTTCATTGTTATACCTTTTTTAGATTTTATACCCTATTAAAAATTCAGTGAATTTAATGGAGAGATTAACCACAGAATAATTAAAATATGAAATGCAATGGTACAGAAATAGATATTTCTAAAGGGTTGTTTTTGTGTTTTATGACGTAGTTTTTGTTGTGCAAGCCATGCCGCTGGCCAGCCGCCGAGCACAGCTAAAATATGTAAGGTATTCTCAGGAACACGGCGATTGCCTCGTTCTGCTGCCTCTTTATCCTGTGAATACATCCAATAGGTCAGAAGGTTAATCAGTCCAATCAATAACAATAATGGGCCTTTCAGTAATCCTGCCAAACTTAAGCCTGCCATCACCAGAATATAAACAATACAAGCCACTTGCATAGGCTGGAGTTTAGACTTGTTTTTCACATGAATTTTTTTATTTTTATTGGCATTTTTCTGCGTTTGGTTTGCCTTTAAGTAGCTCACTTGTTTGGCTTTATAGCGACCTTGACCATCCAGTTGTACTACATACTCCAAGGCACAGCCCATAATTGGACGTGGCCCAGGTCTGGCAAAGTCTTTAATGTGCAGAAATACGCGATCTTTTGAGCCATCATTCGGTTGAATAAAGCCATAGCCTTTGTCATCAAACCATTCTACTAATCGACCTTGATCGCGCATTCCATTGATTCCTTTTCTTCAGACTATGCCGTTACAAACTTTAAGCGTTCTACCAACATATTACGCATTTCCATTGGGTTTTTCTGCAATATGTCATCGCCTGTACGTCCCAACTCAATATTCTTTTGCGCCACTTGTAAACGCATCATCCAAAAACGACCTGCTGCCATCGCCAAATAAAGCTCTAAACAAGATTTTTCATCCGAAGTTAACGGACGCACCGTTTCGTAGGCTTTCAAGAATGCCTGTGCTTTGTCTGCATTCAGATCAACATCAGGATAGTTGGTACAGAAATCATTGATTGAAATGGCGATATCAAAAAGTAATTCATCTTTATTTAATTCATAAAAATCCAAAATACCTTTAAGCACATTGCCTTCAAATAACGTGTTATCTCGGAATAAATCAGAATGAATAAAACCACGTGGACGGTCTGGATACATCTGACTTAAAACATCATATAAACCCAACAAGTTATTCAATAGAACGGAATCGGCTGCGTTGAGTGTCGGCTTAATGTCTGTTGCCACGCTACGCCAATAGCTATGATTGCGGTATTCTGCGCGCTCTAAAGGAAAGTCTTGCAGTGCGACATGCATTTTTGCTTGTGCACGTCCAATTTCAGCCGCTTGTTCAACTGTAGAGGGCATCGGGTGATGACCCATCATACGCGGAGCAATTTGCGCAGGTTTCTCTTTTAAAATCTGAATCGCACGACCGTTATGTTTCAATGGTACAGGTACAGCTAAACCCGCCTGACCTAAATGCTCAAGCACAGGCACCAACTCACCTGCCCCATGTTCATCCATATCTTCAAAAATGGTCAATACAAACTGTTGTCCATTTTTACACACCAGAAAATAGTTCGTATTTTGAATACCTCCTTGAATGGGAATCAGCTCAATCACCTCTAATCCATAAGGTGCTGAAAATTCCTGAACTTCCTTTAAAGTCAAAGTGGTATAGACCGACATAGAAAACCTGCAAAAAAACTTACATAATTTTGATAGAATACCCGCTCCCACTTACAAGGTGTAGCACCTTCGTGGCGAAGTTTCATAATCGGCTGTTATTTTTGGAAAAAATTATGCTTGCTAAACGAATTATTCCTTGTCTTGACGTAGATAACGGTCGAGTAGTGAAAGGTGTTCAGTTTTTGGATATCCGAGATGCGGGAGATCCTGTAGAAGTTGCACGACGTTATAATGAACAAGGTGCCGATGAAATTACCTTCTTAGACATCACAGCAACCTCAAATGGTCGGGATACCACGTACCGTACTGTTGAACGTATGGCGGAAAGTGTCTTCGTTCCATTAACTGTAGGTGGCGGTGTCCGTAAAGTTGAAGATATTCGTTTATTACTCAATGCTGGTGCAGATAAAGTCAGTATTAACTCTGCTGCGGTGTTTAATCCAGAGTTTGTACAAGAAGCATCTCAACGCTTTGGCGCACAATGTATTGTGGTCGCGATTGATGCGAAAAAGACCGCTGACAATAAATGGGAAATTTTTACTCATGGGGGTCGAAAACCTACGGGCATCGATGCAATCGAATGGGCTGTAAAAATGGCTGAATACGGCGCAGGTGAACTTTTGATTACCTCTATGGATGCAGATGGCACCAAAGCAGGTTATGACTTGAAGTTAATGCGTCAGATCAACAACCGCGTCACCATTCCAACCATTGCTTCTGGCGGTGTAGGTTGTCTACAACATTTAGCTGACGGGATTATTCATGGGGGTGCTGATGCTGTATTGGCTGCATCAATCTTCCATTTTGGTCAACACACCATTCCTGAAGCGAAGCAATACCTTGCAGACCAAGGCATTGAAATGCGTCTTTAATACGCATTTTATCAACCTCTAATATTTGACCTCTTTCATCAATCAAAAAATGGTCATTGAGTGGCAATACATTGATCTGTAAAAATCCCTTCTCCCTTTGGGGAAGGTGAGGTTGAGGGATTATTCATGATGAGTGTGTTGTGTGAATGTTGAATGTTGAATGTTGAAACAAGTCTATTTAAAGCAGTTTACTCATCTCTTTTAAGTTTATTTGTCTCTTTTAAATGTTGAGATTCAAAAATGAACTTCAACATAAGCCTAGCTGAGTTGTACTTGGCCTGAGAACCTAAAAATCAAATAAAAAAAAGGAGCCCTAGAGCTCCCTATAAACTGAGAAATTTACAGCGTTTGATTTATGAAATCATGGTAGGTCAGATTCTTTGTTTTCAACATACACCATATTTATATACTGGTAGGTTGATTCATTAGAGAGCCTGAACTTTGTTGACTATACTGACAAGGTTTTTAAAAATATTGACCATTTACACCTAAATTATTGACTATTTACGCCAAACAACAGGTGATGAATACGTTATACAAGATCAATATAATCATAAAAAATGATTGTTCACGACCATTTATGAATCGATGTTTTATGACTCGTTTTTTTATTACTCGTTGTTTTTAATAGGAGACTGTTCAATCCATTGCGCTGGAAAGTGCTGATTTACTTTATGCGTTAACCACTGTGCAATCACGCTGGGTAATTTCACACCTAGCGGATTTTGTTCTTGTAAATCTAAAGACGAAATGACACGAGTCCCTAAAAGATAATCAAACCAAGGCTTGGTCACACACCAATTGGCATCTTGGTTGGTGTTCATGTGATGATCATAATGCCACGGTATTTTTTTCTTCGCCCAATCTGGCTCTAGGTGTGAACGCCGATGCACATAATAATAATTTAAGGCACTGTATACCGAGGCAGCAGCCATGCCTTTAGATATCGGGTAAAAAATTGCACTGGCGGCAACTGAAACCACAGCCAATGAAATAATTTCATTTCGTGTTCGCCAGTTTGCTACACCTTCAACATAACCCACATCATGAAATGTCGCTTTACGGACTTCTTTGTGATGCGCCCAATGTGATTCCATGCTTCGAGGGACAGGACTATAGCGAGACTGACCCGCGCGATGAGTCCCATGTAAAATATATTTATGCGCGATCCATTCAAAACCATTTGCAAAGACCAAGCCCACGACAAATCCCTTAATCATTAAATGATCTCCTCTTATTCTTTTATTAATTTAACGAGATTAGTATCACCATTCTTGACCGTACACCATTAATTCATTGACAAAACACGACAGATCGATTCAATCATATTTAAAATAAGTTGTTGAAAATACATACAACACTCTTGTTATAGGCTGAACAATCATGTTAAAAATATTGTGTATTCCACGATAAAACAACAATAGACATTTAAGATGCCGCAAATAAAAGACTACAGTGGTTCTGTGTATGGCGGACTCGGCCAGCTCCTTTATGATTATTGTCATATCAAGCAGTTAGCTATTTCTCCTCAGCTTGAAAATGTTCAAAATGTTGAGCGTTTCGGCTTTGATGTCTGGCGTGAACTTTTATCAGAAATCGAGCAACATAACGCTCAACCTGCACTAGGTTTAGACATCGCTCAGTATGTAAAACCGCAGCATTTAGGCATCATGGCGTATATTGCACTTTCATCGGACACCTTGGCCGAAGCCCTGACGCGTTATCACGAATATCATCGTTTAATCTATGATGGTTCACCGCTGAAAATTGAACAACAAGAAAACTCACTGTCGATTCGCTGGGGAGAACTCCCTGCTCATCTCACCACGCAAATCACCGATGAAATCGCGATTGCGCTATTGGTACAGTTTCTTAGACTTTATCTTTCAGTACCTGAAACACCGATTATTGAGGTACATTTTCGGAGTCCTAGACCCAAAAGCACATTGATTTATGAACGTTTTTTTCAGTGTAAAGTTAAGTTTTCACAAGCCAATGCTGAAATTTTTTTAAACACTCATTTTTTAAACTCACCACTTCAACAAGCTGATCACACCTTACAAAAATTATTGATGCAGCAAGCTCAAGATTTACTTAATCGACTTCCCAATAGCACACAATTAGATGAACGTTTACAACAGGCTATTTTAGTCGGGGTACAGAAAAATAATTATCAAATTGAATACGTTGCTCAGCAGCTCTCAATGTCTGTTAGACAATTACAACGTTATTTACAACAGCAGAACAGCACCTATCAACAACGTGTTCAAGAAATCCGAGAGGTCTTGGCCATTCAATACTTAACAGATCCTCATCTCAGTTTGCACGAGATTGCTTTATTGCTTGGCTACTCCGAACAAAGTGCTTTTCAAAGAGCATTTAAACAATGGATGGGGATCACACCGCAGAAATGGCGTCTTAAACAATCTCATCAAGCTGAATACAATTCGTCCGATTTTTAGATTTCCTATCAAAAAATAGATTAATATTTATGCATTAATTCATAAAAAACTAATTTAAATAAACGATAAATAGGAAATAAAAATGAATAAATATTGTGCAGAGTTTTTAGGTACGTTTTGGTTAGTCTTTGGTGGCTGTGGTAGTGCAGTCCTCGCTGCGGCTTTTCCTGAACTTGGCATTGGTTTCGCAGGTGTAGCATTAGCTTTCGGTTTAACCGTTTTAACAGCTGCTTATGCTTTAGGTCATATTTCTGGTGGTCACTTCAACCCCGCAGTCAGTGTTGGCTTATGGGTCGGTGGTCGTTTTGATGCGAAAGACTTGATTCCTTATATTGTTGCGCAAGTGATTGGTGCGACTGCAGCTGCATTTGTACTGTATCTGATCGTGCAAGGACAAGCAGGTTTTGTTGGCACAGGTGGCTTCGCAACCAATGGTTTTGGAGAACTTTCGCCAGGTAATTATGCACTGACTTCTGTGATTCTGATCGAAGTGGTTTTAACAGCCTTTTTCTTAATTATTATCATGGGTTCTACAGACAAACGTGCTCCTGCTGGTTTCGCTCCGATTGCGATTGGTCTAGCACTTACCCTCATTCATTTAATCAGTATTCCAGTCACCAATACTTCAGTGAATCCTGCACGTAGTACGGGTGTGGCATTCTTCGCTGAAACTGCAGCACTGTCTCAGCTTTGGGTTTTCTGGGTCGCTCCGATCGTTGGCGCTGTTATCGGTGCATTGATCTATAAAGGTTTTGCTGGAAAACAAGAATAAATTTTTCAAGAATAAAAAAGCCTGCATATGCAGGCTTTTTTATTCTGACTCAGCTTCATGATGACTCAATCTAAAAATTTACGAGCAAAGCGAATGAGTGAAATAAATCGAATGGGTGAAATAACGAAATACATAAAATCTTATAAGAATGGGTTTTCTATCTCATTTTCAGACTGCGTCTCAATTTTTTTCGGTAAATTCTTGATCTGTTCTAATTCATTGACAATGGCGTTCACATACGCTTGTAAGGCACGAGCAGCCTCTAATCCAGACTGATCTTTAGAGATCTGTAAATTGCCATAAAGACTGACTCTATCGACATCATTCTCTAGCGTTAAGTCATGAATGGAATGTGACTCAACGCCATTTTCAAAAGGTTTAAACATCATTGAAATTCTCTATCATTTTTTGTTCTCATTCAAAAATACATTAGATTTTGAAAGAAAACAGCAGACTTACTTAATCAATTGTAAGAAATACTGTATTAGAGCTTGAGTAAGTTCTTTCACCACGGCATCTTGAGTCTGTTCATCAATTTTTGGTTTACTGCTTTCAGCATGGTCTGAGCTCGCCGTCATATTTGATTTTTGCGTCGTGAATTTTTTCTGCAATGCTTTGATATTGTCTGCACTAATCTCTTCAGCGCACTGACTTTCAGCATCCCAATGTGAATATGCAATTTTTTGATTTGCTTTCACTTGGCTCGATTTTAAAGGCAAATTATAAGTATTACGTTTTTGCTCTTCGGTGAGTTGAGGGAAAAGATTAATTCCAATTTTTTCCTCTAACTGACAAACGCTGATAATTTTCACTTTTAGCGAATTATCATTTGGGGCGTAATAAACGCCAATTATCCCGTCCTTCGGTAGGTAAAGCGCCTTATAAACAGCCGTCGGTACAATGACACCTTTCCCGATGGTCTTGAGTTTTTGACCTGAGAATACAGGTCCTGTAATGACGTAAACATCTTGCTTTTGCTTGGTCACAATCGCACGTGTTGCTTCTTCGAGTTCGCGCCAAACCTGCTGATTGTTCTTAGGCGATTGTGGAATCATATTGGCTAAACTAAAGCTGTCGTATTGTGCAGCTTTATTGGGCATATCACCATTGGGCGCTAAATGTCCCCGATCATAGCCAGACCCGCGATAATCTGACAACAATGCCCGATGTTTTAAATCCACACGTTGCTCTTCATGGAAACTGTCTTCACGTTTAATTTTCTGACTTAAACGCGAGGGTGTTAAGTATTCCGCTGTCCATAATGGTGTTTTTGAAATACCAGAATACATGGTATTAAACCCATTAAAACAAAGCGGATAACTGTTTTTATTTAAACTTTCTTTGACCAAATAAGGTGGTTCTTCGCGGTAAAACTGATTCAAACATGTTGAATTCATACTGCTTGAAAAAGGCAGATATTGTGAAATCTTTTCTTGCCCAAAAGCGATGGCAAAACTACTGGCAGCAATAATACCCAGCACAGTTTTTACAACAGTATTACTCAATCTATTTTTACCTATTTCAGTCCATTATTCGGTAGTTATGAAAGATTTACATAGTGTAATTTTTCAAATCGGACAGAGCTTAACAAGCTCTGTGTTTGATGTACATCAATTGAACTTTCAAGTGAATAAAGCTTCTACAATTTGTGCTGCTTTAAGCAGCAATTTAAGTAACAAAATGTTGGTTTTATTAGAGCTTTGTTGGGCAAAACAGATGATTTTCCGTATATTTTATTGAATTGGTGAACGTTATTGTGAGAGCTTATATCATGAATATCCATTTACACATTTTTAGATATTAAAATAATTGGAGTATATTATGCGCTCACAACTTATCGGTTTATTGGCGGGATTATCAGTCGTTAGTATGGCGACATTTGCAGAACCTCCTGTACAAGCAGGTGAAACGCTAGAGAGCCTTTCTAAAGTCAAAGTCAGCACGACTGTAAATGGCCAACCAGGTTCTTTAAACGAGTTGATCTCAAGTGGTCAGATCAAACCTGTTCAGCAGACTGAAGTAATGTCTGGGGCTGAAGCAGCACCAGCAATGAATCCAAATGCAGCTGCGGAAGCAACAGCAACCGAAGCACCGCAACAAGAAGCGCCAGCAGTGGATGATTCTGCGGTACAACCAGGTAGCATGATGACTGAAGCACCTCAAGCAGATCCTGCTGCTAATCAGTAATTTAATCTATACGTTTGCTTGATTTAAATAGGTTGATTTGCAACGTGAGTTTTTGATGTCGTCAGAATATTCACAAGCATTTTGAATAAAAAAAGCCAAGGTTTAATCCTTGGCTTTTTTTGATGTTAATTTTTGATCTTTATCTTCAATCAACTTTTAATCTCTGTTTTATGTAAAGCTTTGTTTTAAAGCTGGACTGTCAATTTAAATTTCAATTTGACTACCCATCTCAACCACTCGGTTTGGCGGAATTTGATAAAAATCACTGACTGGACTGGTATTTCGTTGCATGGAAATGAACAGTTTTTCACGCCATGGTGCCATGCCATCCGCCAAGGTATGAATTAAACGATCGCGTGAAATAAAGAAGCTGATATGCATCATATCGTATTCGATCTCAAGCTCATCATAAGCCTGCTTTAAAGCACGTGGAATGTTCGGTTGATCTTTAAAACCGTAATAGACAAAGATCCTAAAGAATCGATCATCCATTTTCTCCACTTGAATGCGATCTGTTTGTGCGACAAATGGCACATCGCGGGTAATCACCGTGATCATGATATTGCGTTCATGCAATACCTTATTATGCTTAATATTGTGCAGCATTGCGTGCGGAACAATATTCGGTGTTCCCGTCAGGAAAATCGCATCCCCTGGCACAATCATTGTTTCACTGCTCATGCTGACGCTTTTAATAAATAAATCGATGGGTAATGCATCAGACTCAAGTCGATTTAAGACAATTTGACGACCATCTTTCCACGTCATCATCAAGGTGAAAACGATAGCACCAATCATAATCGGCACCCATCCACCAGCTGCAATTTTGAGTGAGGTTGATGCGACAAAAACTAAATCGATGAGTAATAGTGGCACAGCAAATAGTGCTACTTTCCAAATCGGCCAACGCCAAAAACCATAGGCTAAAATAGAAATGAGGATGGTGCCACACAGCATGGTCATGGTCACCGCCACACCATATGCGCTGGCTAAATTGGCACTGGTTTCGAAAAGCAGAATCAGAATAACCACAGAAATGAACAACACCCAGTTAATGAACGGTACATAAATCTGTCCCTGTTCAACTTCCGAGGTGTGTTGAATCGACAAGCGTGGTAGATAACGCAGTTGAATGGCTTGATTGACCATTGAAAATACGCCCGTAATTACCGCTTGTGATGCAATAACAGCTGCAGCCGTTGCTAGACCAATCATGGGATAAAGCGCCCACTCAGGCACCAATAAATAAAATGGATTTTCAATGGCATTGGGATTACGTAAAAGTAATGCGCCTTGACCTGCATAATTTAGAAGCAAACAAGGTAATACGATAATAAACCAAGCCAGTTTAATCGGCATGCGGCCAAAATGCCCCATATCTGCATAGAGCGCTTCACCACCTGTCATGGTTAAGATCACTGCGCCCATGGTCAGAAACGCCACATAGGGCTGTTGAACCACAAAATTAAAGGCCCAATGCGGACTGACCATTGCCAAAACAAAAGGCGTTTGAATCACACTCCACAAACCCAATAAACCAATCGACAAAAACCAGACCAAGGTTAAAGGGCCAAAGAGCTTGCCCATGGTGGCTGTACCATGGCGCTGGACCATAAATAATCCAGCCAAGATACCAATCGACAAAGGCAAAAGCCATTGATTAAACATCGGTGTCGCGATACTCAAACCTTCAATCGCGGAGAGAATGGAGATCGCAGGGGTAATAATGCCATCACCAAAAAACAATGAAGCCCCAATAAAACCCAATGCGATGAGGTAGATTTTTTTGTTTTCAGCAATTCGAGTTGAACGTAAATTCAATGCCAATAATGACATGATTCCGCCTTCGCCATTGTTGTCTGCTTTCATAATCACAGACACGTATTTAAAGCTGATGGTGAGCATCATGCACCAAAATATCAGCGATAAAATACCCAGCACAGTTTCATTTGAAATGGCGATATGCGCGGTCAGAAAACATTGTCTCAGTGCATAGAGTGGGCTGGTTCCAATATCACCAAAGACGACACCGAGTGCAGCCAAGGTAATCGCTGGCAAGGCGGCTTTTTTTGCAGTACTTTGCATAACATTGTCTTCGATTTATTGGACACAATTTTCGGCAATCATATCACTCGTTTAATTATTTTTCTTCAAATCAATTGTTTCAACTTGGCTTTATTGGTTTTTTTCGTTATCATCGCTCGCCTTGGTGAGGTGTCCGAGTGGCTTAAGGAGCACGCCTGGAAAGTGTGTATACGTTTGCGCGTATCGAGGGTTCGAATCCCTCTCTCACCGCCAAGATTTTATTCCATGCATCCAATGGAATATCAAAAGACTTAAACTGTGATGGTTTAGGTCTTTTTTGTTTTTAATAATAATTTTATTAAAGCTTTCACAATGATTATATTTCGAAATATAACAGTTGAATTTACATTTATTTTTGTCACTTAAATTAAATAACTTTTTTAAAAGCCGTTTTAAATCATTTTGTCTTCTATTTTTCTAGTAACTATAGAAAAAACCTTTGTATTTTTAAGAACCAATTAGGAGTATTTAATCCCCTTCCTACAACACCTTTAACCCTGATAAGAAAAATTCAAAACGGCTATAACATTGGAATCAATCATAGAGATGCGGATGAATACTGGCATCTTTAAGTCAAAACCACAGATCACAATAAACAGCCATTGCATGAAGCAAAATGGAGAATTTGGGCAGAAAAGAACATTAAACGTAATATCCTTAGTAATATGGATAATCGCTTAGATAATTTGAAAAGAATCTTGTTAAAGGGCTTCAAAGGTCTTAAATTTACTCAATTAGAAACCGCTGCGTTCCAACCATTAAAAGATTTGTACAGAGACTCATTTCAACCATTTGAGCTTGAGCAAAAGGTTCACTTGAATCAAATCGTATCAAGCGCTATTCATAATTTGATTAGCAAATTTTCTATCAATATTTAGAAGCAAATATCCCGCTGTATCCCTTGATACACAAGGTTTACGGCATTCTATATAGTTTTGGTCTGCCTAATAACTTATATACTTTAATATAAAGCATTAATAAACGTATAAACTTAACATTTACTTAACCTTAATTTAACCCTTTTTCGGGAAATTGATCGAAGTCTTAGAAAATTGACGAAATGCTGTATGTAGGCCATTCATAAAAATTGAACGCCAAACAAAATTCTTATACTTTAGAATATATAAATTTGTACATAACTAATTTTAAAATAGAATTGATCCCTTCAAAAACATGCCAATTATAAATGCTTATGTTAATTTTCAATGATTCATTTAATCTTTCATATTTCAAAGCTTTCCAAGCCACTCAATTCGTTTCAGAAATAGAAGCTACGAGGAATGGAAATGCAAAAGTTCTCGGGCAAGCAACTTTCATAATTCAACCTCATGATCCTAGATTATGTTTTTTAAAGGGGAGAAATCTAAATTACAGATTTGCATTTGTAGAAAGTGCTTGGATATTAGAAGGAAAAAATGAGTTTGATTTTTTATCTAAATACATTAGTTCCTACGGTCAATACTCCGATGATAATAAAACATTAAACGGTGCATACGGCTATAGACTTAGATATCATTTTGATCAAGATCAAATTGAAAATGCGATTAGCCACTTACAAAAAAATCCCGAGTCCAGACGAGTTGTACTACAAATCTACTCTGTTGATGATTTACAAAAGAATTCAAAAGACATCCCATGTAATACAACCATTTATCTTAAAGTTAATAACGGTTGTCTTAACCTAACGGTAGTGAACCGTTCAAATGACCTCTATCTAGGGATTCCCTACAATATTTTTGTTTTCGGTATTTTACAAAAATATATTGCTCACAGATTGAATTACCATGTCGGATTACAAACCCAAATCACTGATAACCTCCATCTTTATGAAAAAGATTTTGAAAAAGTAACTCAAATCCTCTACCAGAATAGTTTAAGTGATATAAAAAAACTCGAATCGGAATTCGATTGGGGTTTTTCAGATGTAATTATTAAAAATCGGATATCTCTTTTAGAAGATTTACAAAAAATTGAAGACCCTTGGCTCAATGCTATAATGAATAACAATCAAGCCCCACCACATCCTAGTTCTAAACTCTTTGAATATATTCACTCAAAAATTTGTGTTAAAGTAGCCAAAAATCCAATTGAGACCGAGGATAAGATGTCTGAAGCGTATGATTGGCAAAAAATTTCTATGGCTAGTAGCTCTGAGCTAAATAATTTTATTGATTCAAACAAACATAAGTTTGAAGCAATAAAAGATGAACTAGAGTCTATTATTAACCAGAATGATACTTTTTTTGCTCTTAAAGATGATATTGACAATGATGTTTTTATCACTTCTATCATCTTGTCTTGTGCTTGGTATAGTTTAGATCCTTTCATTATCAATAGTCCTTTAGGACAACAGATAAAACAGAATTATGAATCTGTATGCAATACTTACGGACTATCTCTGAAATCTCTAAACAGTAATTTAGGTAGTGAATCAATTAAAGAAGTAATTGAAAAGAGACTTATTTAAGGCTCTTTTCAAATTTAACTTTGTTTTTTTCCAATTTGTTTAAATACCCATTTTCTAAGTCTACATCGAACTGATTTGCTATTTTTATTAAATAAATAAAAACATCGACGAGCTCTTCATCCAATGATTTTTTGACTTCCTTAAGCTCATAGTCTCCTCTGACAACTTTTTTCAAAAGGTTCGAAAATTCACCTAATTCACCTAGCAGACATACAACTAAATGCTCTAAAGCTGGTAAATTTTTTTCGTCAATTTTTTCATAAAAGTCTAATTTCATTTGGTGACTTTTATCAAAAGATCGTTGCAACTCTTGTATATCTTTTAATTGCATTATATTTTCTCAACAATATCTTCAATTAAATCATTTGCTCTTTGATTGTCTTGATCAATTTCTTGTGAATGTGAAACTCTCTTTCTAAGCTCTATAAGTCTTAAATAAACCGATAATAAGGCTTCAAACTTTTCTTTCAAATTATTGATATGATTTTTTAAAGGTGAGATCTCAATCATATCTGGATTAACTGTTAATACATCAATAATAGTTTCAACCCATGCAGTACTTATATAAGTATCAACGCCTTGTTTTTCCATAATTAATCTAACAAGGTTGGCATGCTCACTCTCCTTGTATAGTAATCTAGACAACTGCGATGGTGACATCCTATCAATCTCAAAGATTCTAGGTATATTCTGATCTTCCTTTTTATAAGCATTAAAAGCATGTATTGTAACTCTGACTTTAGATATATATCGCAAATTACATTCTTGTACTATTTTCATTAAGTTAAGCTTAATTTCCTGTACATTTATTTTAAGAAAATTAGCTATTTCTAATGCTCTAAAATATGTAGTTGCATATAAAATATTATCTTCTACTGTAACCTGAAATAATAAAAATGAAGGTATTGGATGATCTCCTTGACCACATATCTTAGTATGTGAAAGGAGCGAGTAAAGAGCCCTATTACTACTTGGCTTTTCTTTGATTTCATTAATTATATGCTTGAAGCCTTCTTGAGTAATAAATTCACCATGATTAAACAGTAAATCATCAGGCTTTTCAAAATTCATCCAATCCTTAGCTTTTTTTTCACTTGTTGAGCCATTTTCTACAAGACTTGAGCTAGGTAATTCAAAATACCTTGTAAAATTTAAATTCTTGTTCTCTCCTGAAATTTCCTCATTAATCGAGGTATAAATATCATCAAAAATATTTACGTTCTTGTAAGTATTCATCAAATAGACTCAACCTTTTTAACAATCTCGGTGTGAATATTATTTTTGCTGTCTAAAGCTGACAAAATCAATTTCTCATCATTATATTCTGAGATGATTTTTTGATAATTCTTGGAAACAATCTTTAATTTATTTTCTTCTTCATACTTATCTAGTACTGTTCGAGAGTTTAATCTTTTGATTGAGCTTTCTACTGGATTGTCCAAATAAATTAATAGATCAGGTTTAGGAAAATCTGAATTAAGACGCTCTACTAATTTGGATGAATCATCGTCTGTTACATGGTAGGCGAGAGAAGAAAAAAAGTATCTAGTAGAAATGACATAAAAGCCTTCATTAACTAATTTAAGAACCCCATCTACAGGATTGTTCAAATGATCATATCGATCTGCCGCAAACAAGTAAGCCATTTGTTGATCAAACTCATCATCTTGTTTAGAAAATAAGATGCGACCTTGCATTGCTTGACGGATCATATTACCGATAGGCCCTGGAGAAGGTTCACATGTTAAATGCACTTTTTCACCCTTCTCTAATAACGCATTTTGCAATAATTGAGATTGAGTTGAAGTACCTGAACCATCTAAACCTTCAAATACAATAAATTTACCTTTTTTCATACAACTTTTCTTAAATTTAATTGGCCTACAGGAACGGAATTATGAGTAAACTCATAAGTCTCTTTGGTGAAGATATCTTGGACGTCATCATAACTTATTTTATTAATTCCGTTTCCTAAAAATGCTGATTGACTAAGTAAAGAGTATCCACTCATTACTTGAATATTATTTATATTCAAATTGAGTTGCACATGTTGATGCCCGTGTAAAACCAATTTAAAACCATAATTTTCAATAACTTCCAAAAAAGGCAATGCATTTTGTACGGCTGTTGAATCACCTTCTTCAACTCCAATCAAATGATGATGCAAAATTGCAATTTTATGCTTACATGTATCAATAATACTTTTTTCTCTTTTTAATTTTCTTATTAACTCATTAAGATTTAAACTACTATGTCCTCGCCTAGACTGATAAATAGAGTTTAAAGAGCAAAAATAAACATCATCTACTTTCTTCAGAATTACATTGTCTGCTCCAAAGATAAAAGTACTATCATCTCTGATGTTTCTTGAAAACTCATTAAAACCCTGAACCCCATTTGAAGCTAAATCATGGTTTCCTGGACACAAAATAATATTAGATCGTTTGATTTTTTTTGTCTCAATAAATACTTTTTCAACAAAAGGTAGAGCAAATTGATAACAGTTATCTTGCCCTCTAGTCGCAATATCTCCTGTTATCAGTAAATAAGTATTTTCAGATTCAATGTTTTTAATCAAATCAGAGTTGTTCAAAGCATTGATTAATGCTGGTAATCTAGTTTGAGAATCAAAATGCAAATCTGTTAGATGAATGATGTTCAAGCTATATATTCCCGTATTATTGGTTAATATTGGTACAATCGATTATATATATTTTATTTCCCTTTAATAATCATAACTATGAACGAAATTAAATATTTATTACATTTAGGGGATGATTGGGGGATTAACAAAATAATTGAAATATTTTATTAAATAAAATCATGTGCTTAATTAAAAAATATGAATCCCTCTCTCAGCCAAGATTTTATTCCATGCATCCAATGGAATACCAAAAGACTTAAACTGTCATGGTTTAGGTCTTTTTTAATTCTAAAAAATGATGAACGATTAAATATAGAATTTCGTTTTACCCTGATTTAGGATATGTGAAATCAAAAATATTCTAAATATAAAATAAGTACGAAAGTAGCCTCCATACAATATTTTATCTTTTAAAAGACATAATCTCGCATTGTAATATGCCTGAAACATTGCCCATACAATCTAAGGGTGTATAAACGGTTTTAAACCCATTTTATACACATAAAAAACTGCTATTTGGGAGCGAATATGGATAACAGTAATAACTACTTGAAGCAGATTAAAAATGCCAAACGCGGAGGCTACACTCCGACCATCGCCAAAGATATCAATAAACATAAAATTCAAAAAGCCATCAGACTCATTGAGCAATGGCGCAGCTTAGCCACTGAACTCAAACCCCAAATGCAAATAGATATGGCTCTAACCTTAGAAGAGTGCGCTCAAGATTTAGATCAAATTTTAAGGAGCAGATAATCCTTTGAGCGGCGACTGAATGGGCTGAAATGTGAATGAACAACATGATGCGGATATAGCCACACGAGCATTCCATAGGCATCCACATTTTTAGCCACTTAAACATTCAATGTCATTCATACTAAATGAAGTAAACACTAAAGTCATAAACACTCATAAAGTGTCCATTAACATCCATCCAAGCGCTCACTGGTCACAGTGAGCCACCTTCTCACCAATAAAAAAATTCAGTCTTTTTAAAACACATTTCGAGTCTAATTGAATAAAATTGGGCATCTGTCTGTCTAAAATAATCGATCGTTTATTTTTTGGCTTGCAATCACCAAAACTTTCTGTAGAATGCAACCCACAATGCCGGCATAGCTCAGTTGGTAGAGCAACTGACTTGTAATCAGTAGGTCCACAGTTCGAATCCGTGTGCCGGCACCATTGTATACTTAGCCTCACTTCTGTGAGGCTTTGTTGTTTCTGGCCTTTCAATTACTCTTAATTCGCTTTCTCAGCACTGACTTGTATATAAGCAAGCAATCCATCTCGATATAGTTTTTCGCATAATTTCCCAGTCATTTGAATTTTAAGTCCTGCCAAACCTCGGCATTGTATTTTTATTTGTTGGGCATGTCCTGCAAAACCATTCAGCACAGCATGCGATATATCTTCAATTTGAATATTTTTAAATTCATATTCTTTTAATATATTTTCAATCTGGTGATTGGTTTTTAAATGTTGAATTTGAGTGTCTGCGCATTTCAATAAATACGCATATTTTTGTTGTTCAATTCGACTTAAAGTCTGCCACCGATCGGTCAATGCCAAATAATGAAATCCGATTCGCGCTTTTGAATTTAAAACAGAATTAACTGATCTTAGAAATGAATTCAGATCACTGTGATAAGCAGCATCAATACACAGCACTGCATCAAATTTAAATTCAAAACTTTTTTCATTTAAATTTAAAAATGATAGCTGATGCACCCTGTGGACAAAATTAAGATTTATTTGAATAAGCGTTGCACAAGCGGCTTGTAGCTCAACCGCTTCAATATGTTGAAGCTGATAATGAGTTTTCCACAGCACAAGACTCGCACCTTGTCCACAGCCCAAATCCAGCAATGTGTCGTTTGAATTTAAATAAATAGCATCCGCTAAACGCTGAGCCAATTGGCTACAGGCTTGTGGATAAGACACCGTTGCAGTGTCCCAAAATCCTAAATTGCTCCAAGCAATTTCCGCTTGATCTCCCAACATTTTTGCGTCAATTGCATATTTATGTTGGGGTTTAGTTTTAAAAACTGCTTGAAGCCATTGCATATTAGTAGCCGAGTTGTGGGGCAACCTCTACTTTAGGTTTTAATCCAACAAACGGCAATGGAGCGTTAAACACTTCCGCAATATGCATCGCAGACGTCACAGCAGATTCTAAAATAGGTAAACCATCGCATGACCATGAACCACAATAAAAGACCTTACGATTCGCAACTTTATGACGTGACTGCAATTCCAAACTCAGTGATAAAGTTTTGCTGTCAACCACTGCACGAGTGAGTTTTACTTTAGAGATAATTTTCTTCGGGTCGATATCAACAACAGGTTTCCATGTTTGGAAAACTGGAGATTTACCCACCAGACTTGGCTCAATCGAGTTTAACCAAACCGTAAAATGCTGCTTGGTAAATTTACGGTCCATCATATAACTGAGTACACACCAATCTTTACGTTTGACTGGCATGACCACAGGATCGGTATGTATAACCAACTCACCCTCGACAAACTTAAATTGCTTTAACAATGCTAAATCATCAGCAAATTGTTCATTATTTAAGAATTGATCAATTTTATCAGTCGGTGTTGCAATCACGACTCGATCAAACAATGCAGAATCACCCTGCGCATTTTCTACAAAAATTTGTTCGCCTTGCTCTTCAACTTTGGTGATGGCTACGCCGCTACGAATTTCAATCCCTTCAATCAACTTATCTACAAATGCGGGCGTACCCCCTTTGAGACGTAACAGTGCATCGCCATCTGTTAACTGACGCAAGAAGACCAAAAGTGGTTTTGCTGGCCACTCACCTATCGATTTCTCATCACAGGTACAAATGGTGTAAAGCACAGGCATCACCGCACCATTCCAAAACACTTCTTCTATTTGGTTGATAGCCACAAATTCTGACAGCGTAATGTCTTGATTGTCAGATTTGAAAAATTGCTTGATGGCAGTTTTTAACTGCAACATACCTTTTACCAATCGCCAGCCGTACTGTTTAATGCCTTTACGGTTGTTAATGATCGGGAAATTACCAATACGAGTTCTTGACGTGGTCAACCACGTTTCAATTTTTTCTTCAAATAACCAACTACATGACATATAGGTTCGTACAGGAAATGCTTGTATGCCCAAATGCGTCGCAAGGCTCAAAGTATTTTTCCATAACATTGGGTTCATGACACGTAATGGCGAGTCAATATTGCCGCCTTCATAGTCCAAGCTATGACTGTCCATTCCACGGCCTGATAAGGCTTCAAAAATAGTGATTTCATGACCGGCATCTTTAAGAATTCTTGCGGTTGCCAGTCCAGCCATACCACTTCCAATCACTGCAATTTTCAAAATTATTATCCGAGAGTTCATCATTTTTTTTATTATGCGATAAATTGTCGCAAATCACGGTATTAAAAACTTCCAGATTTTACACTTTCAGCGCTCAACGTTTTTAAAGCAAAATTTTTAGCTCAAGATCAGTAATTTTTTGATCTTTTTACAAAAAAAATTCATTTTTTTTGATAATTTAAAAAAAAATCTTTAATAATCAATAGATATTTTCGAACTGAATATTGTAGCTGGCCTTTACAATGATTCATTTTTATCATATGATGGCTACACAAAACGAGAACTGGTTCACATTAAAACAAATATAAGAGTGTGTTCGAGGAAGAAAATAAATACAAACTACAGCGTTAAAGAGTCTCTTTCGTGTGGGTTAGAGACTCTTTATTTTTTTCATTTTTACAATATTCTTACTTCATGCTTACTTTACGATATTCTTATTAATCGATCTTTTCTTGTTAATCGATTTTAGTACTGCGAAATTAGTACGGTAAAATCAGTTGCCAGCATTTTGCTTGATCAAAGCACTTCAAAGATATCTCATTAAAATGATCATCCCTAATGCCTCATACATAATCGACTTTCATCTATTCATTCTTCGCTCATAGCCTTCGCTTGGTACATCATTTTGGTGCTGTAAATATTGGCTTTAAATTTAGCCTTTAAATTCAAAAATCATCTTCATCTTCAACTTCTAACGGCGATTGATTAACAGTGACGTTCTAAAACAATTTTTAAACTCAAGATTTTGAAGCTAACGAAAAAAGGTAGACCGAGATCTACCTTTTTCCATCCATCATCTCGACTAACTTTAAGCAGAGATTTGTCCAAATTTACCTGCATTAAAATCATTAAATGCTTGAATGATTTCTTCTTTGCTATTCATCACAAATGGACCGTGTCCTTGAATAGGTTCGTTCAATGGCAACCCAGTTAACACCAAGAACTTCGAATCCTGTATCGCGTTCAGCTGAATCGTCGCTTCATTGTCTTTAGCAAAAATCACTATAGAGCTGTCCATAACTTTTTGGGTGCCATTCAACAGCATTTCACCTTCAAGTACGACGACAAGCGTATTGTGGTCTACAGGCACATGAACGTACTCAGTTGCATTTGCTTTGAGTACACCATCCCAAACATTGATTGGGGTGTATGTATCTGCAGGTCCAACATGGTCGGTATAATTTCCAGCAATTACGCGAATATGACCCGTATCATCATCAAAGTTCACCACAGGAATATCTTTTGCTTCAATTCCTTGATAACGAGGCGCTGACATTTTATCTTTTGCTGGTAAGTTCACCCACAATTGCACCATTTCAAACAAACCGCCCTGCTGAGCAAATTCAGGCGAATGAAACTCTTCATGTACGACACCAGAAGCAGCGGTCATCCACTGCACATCACCTGTTTTGATGGTGCCACCACCGCCAGCTGAGTCTTTGTGTGTCACCTCACCTTGATAAGCAATGGTCACCGTTTCAAAACCTCGATGAGGATGTGAACCCACACCATGCTGAGCTGTGGTCGGTTTAAAATGATACGGCGCAGCATAGTCCAACAATAAAAATGGGCTGACGACCTGACCCAAACGATCATATGAAAATAGATTTTTCACAGGAAAGCCATCGCCGACCCAATGCATATTTTGATTGCGGTAAACACCCATAATTCTTTTCATTTGAAACTCCTAATCAATAGGACTAAATATGAATCTATATTAAGCCTAATCAGACTGAGAGCAAACGCCTGCATCGGCATACTGCATCTCAAGAATAGGACAATTTAAACGCTTATGATTGATGTCTTGACTACACCTATTGGTGGACTTATTGATTCGATTTGATCCGCTTATTGTCATAAATATAAGATTATCCATCTCAAGATTCAGTCTTCATGCCTTCATACAAAGCTTCTATGATGTGTCATGCATCACAATGATTTTGTATTTTAAATTGGTATTTTGAATTTGTATTGTTGAAAAACAAATACACATGAATAAACAACTTGAGGAACAAGTAAATGGGTAAACCTTATATTCGTTTAGATAAAGACAACGCAGCGGTATTGTTGGTTGATCATCAAACAGGTCTACTGTCATTGGTTCGTGATATTGATCCAGACAAGTTTAAAAACAATGTACTTGCGCTCGCAGCTGCTGCAAAATATTTTAATCTTCCGACTATTTTAACCACTAGTTTTGAAGAGGGTCCGAATGGTCCGCTGGTTCCAGAACTCAAAGAAATGTTCCCAGATGCGCCATATATCGCTCGCCCTGGTCAAATCAATGCTTGGGATAACGAAGACTTTGTTAAAGCTGTTAAAGCGACAGGTAAAAAACAACTTATTATTGCGGGTGTTGTTACAGAAGTTTGTGTTGCTTTCCCGACTCTATCTGCACTTGAAGAAAACTTTGAAGTGTTTGTGGTAACCGATGCGTCAGGTACATTCAACGCACTGACTCGCGACTCTGCATTGAACCGCGTTTCTCAAGCAGGCGCTCAGCTGACCACATGGTTTGGTACTGCATGCGAATTACACCGCGACTGGCGTAATGATATTGAAGGTTTAGGTGCTTTATTCGGTCAACATATTCCAGATTACAGCAACTTAATTCAAAGCTATATTAAAAATACTGAAAAGAAATAACATATTTTTTAGTTCACAAAGCGATCTTCGGATCGCTTTGTTATTTCTGAAATGCAGGACTATCCTATAAATGATATGATCAAAAATATATTCCAGACCCGATGAGTGGTTATAAAAAATGCATTCATTTGATGATTATTATTATTTTTATTTGGTGGTCAAACATGGCGGATTCAGTGCTGCCAGTGAAGTGAGTAATATCACAAAGTCCAAATTAAGCCGACGGATTTTAGACTTAGAGACCAAGTTCAATGTCACTCTTATACAGCGCTCAACGCGTCATTTTAAAGTCACGCCTTTGGGCCAAGAGTTTTATAACGAGTGTAGTAAAATTATAGAGCAAACGGATCAAGCTCAAAATGTATTACTCAAACAGAAACATGAGTATAAAGGCTTAATCAAACTGAGCTGTCCCCCTGTCATGATGGAACATCAAATTCGGCCATTACTCAATCAGTTTTTAAAAGATCATCCTCATGTCAATATTGAACTGGAACTGACCAGCAGACGTATCGATGTGCTTCATGATGATATTGATCTTGCGATTCGAACTAATTTTGGGAGTAATGAGGACTCCAGCATTATTGTCCGTGATGTGATCAAAACGACGCACTGTTTAGTTGCCAGTCCAACCTTATTACAAGGAGACGTGATTGAGTATGTGACGCAACTCAATGACTATCCGAGCATTGTGCTGGGTACACAAAAAGCGCATTATCGCTGGAATTTACACAACTTAAAGCATCAAGATCAGATTGATATCCTGCTGCAACCTCGTATCAAAAGTAATGATTTAGCGGGTGTGTATTATGCGGTATTGGATGGATTAGGCATCGCTGATTTGCCATTCTTGACAGTCCAACATGATATTCGTGAAGGTCGTTTAATTCATATTTTACCAGAATGGTGCTCGAACTTAGGCACAGTTCAGCTCGTATATGCATCGCGTAAAGGTCAACGACTGGTGATGGAAAAACTGATTGAAACTTTGATCGACGGTATTCGTGCTTATGCACCAGCGCAAGAAGGTTATCTGGTTTAGAAAGGCAGGATGTTTAGTTTTAAAACAGCTATTTACTTTAATAGAGTTCTTTAATAAAACATTTTTTACTCAACAAAATCACAATGTGTATTCCTTCATCCTCACCTTCTTCCAGAGGGAGGAGAAATTTCAACATATGAAACTGATTGACGCTCAATGATCTTTTTTGAGATATGAAAGATGTCTAATAAAAAGATGTCTAATAATAAGCACTTGATTGACCAGCCTTTAAACATAAAAAACCCAGAACAAGGTTCTGGGTTTTTTTAATCACTTCTGGTTTTTTTAATCACTTAAGACATCTGCGATTGAATTAGATTTTACCAACCAAATCAATTGAAGGAGCAAGTGTTGCTTCGCCTTCTTTCCATTTAGCAGGGCAAACTTCACCTGGGTGAGCGTGAACATATTGTGCTGCTTTTACTTTACGAAGTAATTCAGATGCATCACGACCAATACCGCCCGCATTGATTTCAACGATTTGGATTTTACCTTCAGGATCAATCACAAATGTACCACGGTCAGCCAAACCTTCAGCTTCAATCAACACATCAAAGTTTTTAGCTAAAGTCCATGTTGGATCACCAATCAATGGATATTGAATTTTACCAATCACGTCAGACGTATCATGCCAAGCTTTGTGCGTGAAATGCGTATCTGTAGATACACCGTAAATTTCAACATTTAGTTTTTGGAATTCAGCATAGTGATCAGCTAAATCGCCTAATTCTGTTGGACAAACAAAAGTGAAATCTGCAGGATAGAAGAATACAACTGACCATTTACCTTTGAACTGTTGCTCTGAAACGTCAACAAATTCACCGTTGTGGTATGCAGTTGCATTGAACGGTTTGATTTCTGTATTGATTAAACTCATTTGATATTCCTCTACTGAATCTTTGGGATTGCTTATCTGTGTAGCTAGAATACGAAATAAATATAAATCGGTAAAACAGAACTTACTAATAAAATCTATCGAATTATTAGATTAAAGAAACTTTAGGGCACGCAACGCCTTTCTATTTTTATTACTAAACCTTTCTCTTTAAACCTTCTCTTTAAACGCTTATCTTAAAAAAAGTTGATTCAAATAGAAGCATCTTGATTATCATCATTTAAAACAGAAAACCCTCTGCCAATGCAGAGGGTTTTTCATGTTGACCGACCAATTTAAGGCTCGATCATTCAGCTATAAGTTATCGTATAGTCTAAAATGGATATACATACCAAAATAAAATTATATATTAAATATCATAAATTTATATAATTATGTAATGTATTTCGTATAATTTCAATGAAAAATTAATTAAAAATTTACACTTTCTTATTTCAATAAACATTTACTGATAACTAGTAAGCTATGAAAACAAATATATTAAAGTGGAACGTAAGCCTGAGCCAAACGTTTTTCCGTAGAGGCCTGTGTTGTGTAGAAACGCTCTTGAATGGCATAAACAAAATTCTTTAAAGACTCTTCATCTTTAATTGTATATTTACCATTTGCATCGGTCGGCAACCCTAGTGTCTGAATATAGGTATGTAAATTTTGCTGTATCTGTGGATCATAAGAGTTATAAGTATCTAATGCCTTGGCAATATTCTTGCGATTTGGAATACCTACTTTGTCTACTGTGTATGAAGGATCTACAGCTAATAGGCCTCCTAATTGAAAGAATTGTGTTACTTCCGTAGTTGTCGCTGCTCTATAAAGAGTATTCAACCCTTTAAAAATACTATTCATGGCACTTAAGCTTTTAAAATATAAATGCCCTGTACTTTTATCAAAAATTGCATCTGGAGAATCTGCTAAAACCACAATAGGATTATCCAACACCTCAGGCTGATTTGAAAAACTTAAGGTCTTTCTATAAATTTTTGCACTAGGTAAAACTTTTTGGATATAGTAAAAATCATCACTCTGACGTTTAAAAATTAAATACTTAATATCTTTGTACTGAGTCCCATAGATAGTAGGCATTGAAGTACTAACTTTTTTCTCTAATTCAACAATAGGATTCGTTACATCAGTTAATTGGTTTAAATCTACTTTAAACCAATCACCATTTTGAACTATAGCTGTCGGTGTATAAGAAATAGTATTTAAAGTAGTTGGTAATAAGCCTGCATAAAAATCAGGGCAATTTTGACCTGATAAAACAACATGAAACTTTGCATTATTTCGTGAATACAGAAAATTCATTACCACCCCTTAGTCTAAAATTAAAAATGTATATTCATTCACTTTTGTAAGAGCAATATAACTTCGCATATCACCATTACCATCTTCAAAAAGCTCATCAATAGTTTTTATTTCTTTCTTAGAAATCACCAAAACTTTTGAATCATCTATCTGTTTTATAAAATAAAATTTATATCCCAATACTAAAAATATTGGATTAAAGTAAAAGAATCGAGTTCTAGCTAGTACGATTAGCATCAATACAAAGAAAAGAAGGAATGACTTCAATGTAGGTAAACTAATAGCAACAAATGCATAACCTAAATAAATTGGAAGATAAAAATCATTCGCTTGCTCAAATTCTTTTACTTTTTTTCTCTCTATAACATCCTGATCTAAATACTTAAAACTAAATTTAATCGAAAACAATGAAAGAATAAGCAAAGCTATAAGATAAATCACATAAGCAACATATGTGATTGACTCAGTTATAATTTTTTCAGTAAATTTAAAATTTTCAATGCTTAGTAAAAGTGAGATTAGGTACTTGACCCAATCCCACTTCAACCAGACTGTTTCTTCATGAGAAATAAGAAAAATTAATCCTGCTAAGGCGATGGAAATAGCAGTCAAAACTATATGTAATACATGTTTCATGCTCATTCTCCATCTACAATCAAAGTCAATTATGCTTAATTTTCACTCAACTTAACAGCATAATGAGACACAACATGACGCATTAAAACTTTATTTATTTTGCTCAAAAGTTTTAGCTATATGCTCTTCAGCTTCTCGAATTGAAATTTGACCATTGATTAACATGAGTAATAGCCCAAAGTTCTATCAAACTTTGACTAATATTGCTCAGACTATCTGAATAGCCACCAAAATTCTAGACACATGAGACAGCCCTATTTAAAAGTTGCCACAAAGGCTTTTTATCACGCACTTCTATCACAAGATGACTCTTTAGGAAAAACTAAAAACGATGCTTCTGCTTACGCAGTTGCTCGAAATTTTTTGTCTCACTCTCATCCTTACTATTAAGTTTAAATAATGGACTTATTAATAAAGAAGTTTTAGACTTTCTCTTATCTAAAGTCTTTTTAGGTTTAGAAATCTCTTTTTTAACAGACTTTAGCTCAATAATAGATTGATCAATATCATTTAATTGAGAAACCCGTTGAGCTGATATTCTAGCTTTCTCTACTTCATCTAGATGTAAGCCTGTAGTAGGCTCTAATTGATCAATATTATCATCGTTAAAATTGATGGAAATTTCTCCCTTATTAATCCTATCATTCTCTATATCAAATAAAGATAAATTATCTTTATTATATAAATCATTCGGATTAATCTGAATCTCACCCAAACCTGTTAAAGTGATTTTAGAGGCCATCATTTCTAGTAAACGAAATATATTACGCTGAATAGTTGATTCAAACTTATGTGCCTTCGCAACATCAATTGAAGCTGTCATGATAGCGGGAGTAATCGTACGAGGTCCAAAAATTGAGTACTCATCATGATGAAAATGACGAGTAATATCTTCCTCATCTGGATTCACAATCATCAATCCGATAGATGTGTTTTCACCAGTTTGACCTATTTGAATACCATGTAAATACTTCATTACGCACTGAGGCATTTCTTCATAAAATGCTTTTTTAGAAGTCATATATTTGGCATCTATAATCAATATAGATTCACGTTCTCTACCTATTAAACGTAATACGATATCTGGGCTACGACGGAATCTAAGATTCTTTTTCGTAGTTTCAGTATTTCTACGTAATAAGAATCCATTTTTACGTCCATCTGGTTTAGCTATAAATCCACGATGGTAATAACCATCTTTCCATGCCTCTGTGTTCCTGTACATAGGAAGAGTAGCATCTGATGCATCACTCTGAAAAATATTTGGCTCATATAGTAATTCAGCTTTTAATTCATTTCCGAATTGGAATATAAAACTATTATCATTTGAACCATCTATTGGTGAGGCTACTAAATCACCATTAAACTGCCTTGAACAATTAAGCACATGCTCTTTTGTGACACAAAATAGATAAAATTCAAATAATTTAGATAAATCTTGAAGGGAGTTTAATTCATTCTGTAGACTCCAGTCTGGATTACCAAAACGTAACCATTCAATCATCATCAAGAAAACTTTCTGATAGGTTAAGTTCTGTTTAGCTTTATGAGTAAAATAAGGCTCTATTACATATATTGAACTGACTTTGACATGAGTTTCTAAGATATGTTTAATCTTAGCCAAACGTCGAATATAATCATTACAACGATCTATACAAGGTTGATTTAAACGTAAATTGAATTGATTTATTTTATTAAATAACGATTCGTAACCCTGCAAAGTTGGTGTATTTCTTTTAACATTAACTTCACGTAAACGATCTAGAATGTTTTTTGTTGAGGTCAATAACTCCTCAATGAAACCATGCAATACCTGGTTCTCGTATAGATTTGTATCTTCTACAATTTCAGTCTCTAAAATCGTGTCTACAGCAAAGTGACGATCATCAATACTAAATAGTGACTCCGACTCATCTATTACCTCATAAATCCCTTCTGGGGAGCTAATAAGATGATTAATTGAGTCTTCAGTGATGTTGGAAAATGGCGTATAAGGCTTAATAGCACTCCTTGAAACCATTCTTACAATTGGATTTCGCACTATTTTGGGTAATGCATCATCAAAAAAATGAAGATATTTTTCAATTCTATCAAGCGTAAAGACTAGTTTTTTATCACCTTCTTTAAAACCTGAATGTTTCCTTGTAATACGTGCAAGTGCCGCTAAATCTCTACCATCATTTCGTGCTAAGAAATCCAGCATTGCATTAATGCGGTCTGCATTAATTTTGCGTGCCAAAATCTCAATATGTTGAAGCTGACTTAAGATCTCAATATCATAAGTTTCATAATTAACCTGCTCTCGATCTACTACCAATAACTCTGCTAAACCACAAAAATTATGGAAGAATGATTCTTTTCGAGAATCACCATATTTAATAGCTTTTGGTTCCCAACGATACTCAAAGTACGGTTGATGTTCATTTGGCGGAAAGTCCTTATTCGGTGGAATAAAAACCTCATGTAATGCCAAATGAATTCTAGGATGCTCTTCTTTTGTAAGCACCTTGAATACCAAAACATCATCTTCACATAAAACGTAGTGGCTATCATCTATAGGTGGCTGAGTAAGATCAAACTCCTTACCGATATTACTCCCACCAATTACTGTGACAACTACTTTCATAAATGAACCTTTTTGCTCACTTTATTCTTAGCGAGAAATACATTTTATTGAGCAATTAAAGCAACGAATATGTATCAGCATACTCTGAACCATTTTCAATAATTTGTTTTAATAGACGTTTTGATTGGGGTAGACGTGATTCAGTAAGTATTTTATCAAGAGCTAACAATCGCTCTTTAAATCCTTTCCCATGCCCTTTAATCTTAGGTAGGACATGCTGAGAGAAGGCAAAATCAATTGGACTAATCTGGTTATAATCTAGTTCATTAGCAACTGCACAATAAGAGTAGATTGCTTTTTGCTTACGTGGAGAAATAAAAATTGCTGGAGTATTTGGAACATCCATTTTCAATTTACTTTGAATTTCATTCATAATATGGAATTCAGAACTTAACTTACCGCCCTCAATGGCTTTATTTAATTTAGACTGATCAATCACAAAGGCTTCGACTAGCTCCAAATAAGGTACTGCTCCACCAAACAATTGAGTTTCAATAATATTAGAAGCCTTATTCGAATTATCTTCATAGCCTAAAGTAATCACACTTGCACGATCTAATAAACGATCAGAAAGCGGTTCAACTGTAGCATCTGTATTAATCGTTGCAATAAAACGTAAGCTAGGAGGCAACTCTAAAGTGAATTTTTTTTCACGTCCACCAAGATTCAGTGTTTTACCATTTTGAAATGTATCACAAATCGATAAAAAATCTGACCAATAATGCTCCATTGGAGATAAGTTAGCTTCATCCAAAAGGATTAAACTTAACATCTCATGATTCGCTTTGTTGCTTTCTGGATCATTTTTGCATTTCTCCAGAGCTTTAAGCATATGATAAATGCCTGTACGACCCTCTTCGTAATTTAAACGGATAGCATTTTTATTACCCAATAAATCTTTACTAGAAGTCCAACCACGTGCAACAGCAACATTTAAGAAGTTACCCTTGTTATTGGGAGCATTGATTTTTAAAGCATTAGCAAAATTATTTACTGTAGATGTCTTACCTACACCCGGCATACCATTAAAAATTGTCAAATAATTTTGCATTACGCTGACAATCAAATTTGCTGTTTCATTGTAACTAATTTCACGCTCACCAGCATTGTTAATCTCTGCTTGAATAGAACTAATGTATGAATTTCTCGTTTCACCAACTAGATTAATAACAGCTTTGGTAAGCCCTTGAATTTCAAAATCTTCATGATCATCTTGAAACTTACCACCATTCATTATTCCCTTAATAGTTACCATCTCTACCGCTTTTTCGGCCAATAAAGCTGGTTGTTGAATTAAGCGAGCTTGATGATTCATAGAACTTTGCATTTCATCTAGTTGAGACTGTTTTTTCTTAATATCCTCATCAACTCCATCTCGGCGACCCTCCAAACGACTTATCTTGAGCTGTAAGTTTTTAATTTCTTCTATTATCCCAAGCTCATTACGTAGATCTTGAATTTTTTTCTGTAATCCTTCCTCTTCTGCTGATAGTTTGGTGCGGTCAAATTCATTCTTTTCCATCGTAACTTGCTGTTGTATTTCAGCAAGCTCTTCATTCAGTTTTATAATTTTCTGATCAACTGTTAACTTTGCAGAACTAAAATTCGCATTTATTTTCGCTAATGTTTCTTCATGTTTACGAGTAAGCTCATCCACTTCAATTTCATTTTTTTGTCTAATTTGAGCTATATGATCTTTTAAGATAGTCGATTCATGAATACTTAAAAAGCCAGTAAGGAATTTCGTACCATCTGGTGAGTTTAGATAGCGTTTAATCAGTTCAAAATCTTGTGTATCTTTAGCAATAAATTTATCAAGAACATTATATAAACGATCAATACGCGGTTGATCTGACTTTTCAAAATGCTCTTTACGGACAAAATTCTCAACTGCTATTCGTAATGTATTTGCATTACTTCTAGAGACAGGGCTATCCGTGAAGAACTCACCTCTAGTAAAATATTGAATAAGCGAAGCATCAGATATGAAGTCAATTACTTCAAATTCAATTAGAGCCTTAACTGCATGTAAACTGCTAAGGTATGTACTTACGTAGTTATTCGAATTAACCTGTAAAATAATTTTCTGTTTTTGAACATCTTTTAAAGAAAACTTTGCAATGTTGTGAGTATTTAGACCTAGAGCATTTATTCGATTTACACTTTCATAAATAATATCATTTTGATTATCTTCCGTAGTGTCTCTACGAATCTGGAACGGTCCATAAAGATAATCATCAACTAATGCTAAAAAAGGGATACCTACAGCTGGTAACCGTGGCATTAACTGGGTAGGTAAGCGTCCTGAGCCAACCGATGGTAAACAAGGTAGTCGAACAACTTCTATGTAGCTTGATTCTAAACGTGAAGTATTAGTTCCAAATGAAAAATATCTTGCTTTGCTATATGAGTTTTGCTTTTCAAATTCGACTCTTTTTTCTTCTTCTGGTGAGTTATCTCGTTTTTCCCACCCATCTCTGTAACTATTTAAATAAAATAATTCATCTGGACCATAGCTCTCTTCAATAAGAGAAAAATCACGACTGATCGAAATTTGGTTATTCTTAGGAAAATCTTCTGGATTTACTGGTATAATTGAAAAATCATCGTTTTCTTGTGCAATAGGGACTACATAACCTTTATCATTACCTGTATTGAATCCACTAAGTCTTTTCACTATTAAACGCATGTTTTTCCCTTAATTTATACAATAAAAACCGTTTTGCTTTTAGTTAAACTAAGGATTTAACACACCCTAATTTACTCTATTAATTATTGGGTTAAATCATCCAATATATTATGATCGATTTTAACATTTTTATAATCATTTAAACTACTATTTTCCATAGAAATCAAATTTCTAACTAAAGAAGAATCTGATGTTTATAAAATAAAGTTAGAAGAGGGAAAAGTCAGTTATGAGATTATATTTTTAGATAAACAAGTTGAGAAATACAAAAAATTAGGACTAAGTTTTCCAAATATCAAAAACAAGATAGCTAAATGCAAGAGCGAAATTTTCCTCATACCTAATCCAGTTACGAGCATATCAGTCCGCTCTAAAGAGCATAATAACCACTTAAAATAATTATCAAATACTTCCAGAAAATGGAATTTCTTTATCAAACTCTATCAAAGTCTTTTCGGTAATTGCATGGCTTGGTAAGACTGTTTCAGAATGAGCAGGCTTATCAACATCAATCATCTATACACCCTTTTGCCGAATATGATAAGCGATCTGCTGCCTCAGCTAAGCATTTTTTCAGTCAGGTAAATAAGATAAATGCACATGTAGCAGTTCTCAACAGATTTACGGAATTAGGGCGACCACATACCAAAGTTGTAACTTAAATCTGAGCAGGTATGCTAAATTTTAATTTTTCAATCTTTGTGCAACAACGTCAGATTTTGAACAAAATCTATTACCACTATTCTTTAAAACTTTTTTTAAAAAATTCAATAATTGAGATATCTAATACAAACAACCAATCATGTAATTCTAAAATATCTAATCTTCTATCTAAATTTTCGACTTTGGCTATGTACGATTGTGGTTTTTTTAAAGATGTAGCAAGTTCTACCTGAGTTATATCTTTGGACTCACGTATCTGAATTAATTCTTTAATCAAGTTTTTGTATCTAGGATCATGTATTGAGCTCATAGCCCAAGATGTTGTACCATTACCAAAAATATCCCAAAATAGGATATTTTCTTGATTAATTCTCCATGTGGTATGTCAATATGTCTACAAATCATCAGCTTAAAAACTGTTTGTTCGATTTTTTATCAAATAGAACATTCACAGGCTATGAGTTTAAAGACTTAAGAACCCTTTTCATTAATCATTATCCTGAGTTTAGGGCTAAAAAATATTATGCAAAAATTTATCAAATAACCAGAGAACTAGCCTCGATAGGCTTAATATTAATTGATAGCAGAACATGTACTTATAAATATTCTTCAAATTATGAACGAGTAGAAATATTAAATTTAATTAGTATTGATGAATCCAATATCGATATTAAAATGAGCTTAGCACTCGAAAATGATAGAGTCCTAGCTGAAATTAAAGAAATCAGTAATGAACTATCCATCTATCAGCGTTATCTGAAACGATTTCCATCACTTTCTGAAATAATCCATAACTTGATTAAGATGAAGAATAAGGAAATTTGTTTGCTAAAGTGCGAGTTGGTTGCAGTTAAAAATATGATAGAAGCATGTTAGGCTTCTATCATATAAATTAGCTTTGATTATTAATAGAGAGTATTCTGTGAGCGATATTCACAAATCTTGGCGAAAAATTATTCCATGTATCAAAAATAGTCACAAACCTATTTTTGTTTGTACGAACAATACACCAAAAGTTACTGTTCTGAATTTTGAAGAATTGAAAAACATGCAGGAAATAATTGAAGCTGCTCGGCGTGAACAGCTAGGACAACAAATGGTTTGTGATCTTTTGGATATTGCTCAGTTAACTGGCCAACCGATCAAACACATGCTTTTGAACCCCATAGGTGTGTTTGAAGAAGCAAAAAAATAAAAAATAGGCCGTTGATGGTATTTATCGATTTTCTGTAAGATTTTATTCAGATACGGCTTATAAGCCATGTAATAATTTACTTTTTTAAATCAATCCGAACTTTTTTTGCTCATTGGCTCATTCAATTTAGCAATGCTTAGCCCATACTTATGGGCATTGTATTGCCACACCACAAACTGTTCCAACAACATAGCATTTTCTTTTTCCAATCTGGCATTCTTAGCTTCCAAAGCTTCAATTTTAGTTTGAGCTATTTTCAGACTAGCAGGGAGTTTTTGCTGTTTTGCTTTTAAAATTTCTAATGCTGCTGGAGATTTTTTTCCTAGATCATAAGCGTTCTTAATTTTTGCAAATTTTTGTAGGGTTTGGCGAGTTGGTGCAGGCACAATCTCTAGTTGTACTTCAATTGCTTTGCATAACTTCTCCCACGTTAACTTTTCATTTGGCGACCAATAATCAAGAATTTCAACAATATCTTGTACATTCTGATCTGTTAGATGCTGTGCCATATTAGCTCCATAAATCCAATGATAAAGAATCATGTAAACCTGACTGCTCTTCAAGCTTTTTACGTTGAGTATTCTCAATAATGGGGATACGTTTACGACCTGCTTTTTGATACGCTAAATCAAGATGTGTCACATGTTCCGAAGGCGGCAAACTTAAAGGCGTTCCATCAAGAATGTTTGGATCATCAAGTAGGGCTATCAACTGTTCACAACGTTTAATAGTAAGCTCTCTAGTACCCAACCAAACCGCTGCACCAGTAACATTTTTACTAACAGCCTCCTTATCCTTTGCCCATAAGATTTTTTCTTTTCTAAGTCGATCTTGAAGTCGTTTTTTCTTTTCTTCATCCCCCTTAATACAGACATGCTCTGTACAATTAAGACAGTTTCTATATTTTAGGCAGGGTTCATCAATATAAGAATGTGTACAAAGTCCAAACTCGGTAGTGTGCATGGACAATGTTGTTTTGGTATTTAACTCTTGTAGAGTTCGAGGTGTAGCTATTTGGAATGTAAATGCACTATCAGTATTTACCGTACTTACCTCATTTTTCTGCATCTCAATTAAACCAAAATTACGATCTTCAACCGAAGTATGGTCATATGTTCGATTTTGCTTCAAATCAGCTCGCCCTGACCATTTAGCGAGTAACATGCTATCCATTCCATTGGTATTTGCTATTGTATTGAGAAGATGCCTAAATTGATGGGTAGACACACTGTAGTCACCATATCCCCATCGTTGGAAAATAGATTGAACATTTGCTAACCCATCACTTCCTTTTTTCTTCTTTTTGGTGGGAGATAAGTCTTCATTTAAAGTATCAATATGTGGCATCCATAGCTCAGTAGTTACTGTTGGCTTTTGGGTATGAAATTGATTTGCAAAGCAACAGAAAAGCGCTTCAGACCATTTTATTTCTATGCCAGCACCCACTTGAAACGGTACATATGGGAAGCCTTCAGGTAAGCGACTTCTTATCAATTCATTCAAATCATTCAAACTATATATATTATTCTTTCTTTCTAAACCTCTTACTGCCAAGAATTGATTGCCTGAAGTTCTAGCTGTTGTTGTATCCGAATAATTTGACTCATCAAAACCTAGCGCTTGCAATACTTGTTTTTTTGTTAACAGTTGCTCATCAGAGACTTCTGGACATAATTCATGTCGAGGAAACTTATCACTATTTTCTAACAGAGATGCAAATAGTCTTGCTTTTTCAGAAATTTTTTTTAATCGTTTAATTGCTAATTGAACAGTTGGGATCATGACACCTGGAATATATTTAATATCGTACCCAAAATTTTTCTGCGCATACCATCTAATACCAAATACAGTTTCACTATTAGAACCATCTACTGTAAGCCCTAAACTACTCTTAGAAAGCGTTTGGGCTTCTTCCTGGTGGATACCATTCTGCTTTAAGAAAAATAGCTCTGATGCTCGTTCTGGCGCAGCTAGAAGCAAACCCACAGCACTGGTGACAAAAATATCTCTATCTGACAGTTCTGAATCTTTCCGCGAGAAAATATCAGCTAATGCAAAAATCGCATCCTCATCAGGAAGTTTAGACTCTCTATGTTCCTCTGACTCCTCATCTAGCACAATCGATTTATCAGCAGGTTTTTTAAGTGGATTTTTCCACTCTGGCAAAGCTAATACCTTTATTTGGCGTAGAAAATCCAAAAGAACTTTTAATTGTCTTCCTACATGATAAGCAGAGCTTGCTTTGTAATTTTTCTTAGCATTTTCAGCAGCCAAGTCAAAATCAGCAATAACCAATTTAGTTAAATCAACTTCACTATTTCGGTCTAAGAATATTTGCTCTATTGCCCGAATTGAAAGAATTGTGTCTTGAGTTTTTAACTTGCTATTAATTCTTTGATACTTAACATACGCCTTTGCAAATTCTAGAATTGAATGATGTAAAAGATTTTCGGGTAATCTATCTTTGGATGAAATACCCATTTTGACAAAGTTTACTTCACCTTTCCAATAATTCTCATCAAATCTAATATCTTCATTCAATTCTGATAACTGCTTAACAAAATCAATAAACCGCTTAATTTCAGAGCAAGGAGATTGGATATTGTCAGATGGAAAATATATTAAATTATCCATGATTGAACTCCTTACAAGCATCAATAACTTGCTGAACGGCAATAATTGTACGGTCATTCACAGCAGCGACTTCAAGGCTACAACCCATATTAATTAGATCATCTCGCTCTTTAATTAATTGCTCTAGAACCAAATGATGAGGTGCTTTTGCCCAAGGCATAAACTTGCTACACAGATAACATGCGATTGGTGCATAATCATTGCAGTATTGATTTGTACCACATGAACCAACGTCACAATCTTGTTCTACAGAAGAAATCCTATTCGCATCTTTAATTTGTGATTGGGCTTCAATCTCATCTCTTACAACTTTCCCCTGAAAAGCATCTGCGTATTTGCGTAAACTCTCATCCATGATAGATGATATTTGCTGTGCAATTTCTGGCACACTTTGTACATAGCAATGTGCATTTTGGGTATCATGATGATCCAATAATTTTGCGATGACGTTCACACCCGCTTTCTGCCTAGCTGCATTTGTTCCAAGCGTATAGCGAAATCTATAAGCATTAACAAATATTGGATCACCTGTTTCCCTTGAACGAACACCAAGCTTTCTTACCGCATCTTTTAACTTTTGAGTTAATTGAACCGTAGGCAAATGAATAATTTCTTTTGGCAAAATTTCTGAAATTTCATGCCGATTTTCCCAATCCAAATTAACCAATTTCTCAAAATCATAAAATAGCGGTAGCTCTGCAAACTCTTGTTCAGATAGCTCTCGTTTTATTTCTTTACTTAATTTCTGCTTTAAAATTCGAGTATGCTCAAACAATATTTGTACGATACTTTCACGAATTCCTACTTCACGAAAAGCATAACGAAATCCACTAGCACCTCTTATTTTAGCTTTTGGAATATTGAGTACATGAACTTTTTTTTCATCCTTAAACTTATACTTATCGGTCTCGTATAAGTCTTTTACTTTTAACCCAGCAATTTGAATTGGTCGTCTACCAGTCGCACAAAAAACACGAATTAGAGCAGCCTCATAATAGGAAATCTTATTTTCTGCTAAATATTCATTGGTTCTAGTGATAATTGTTTGAAATTCGAATGGGCTAAATGGACCTTCATCTGGATCAAGGGAAAGGACTGCTGCTCCTTTTTCATTGCCACTCAATCTCCATGAGTCCATTAGATCGTAAACTTCATCATCTACTGAGGAATAACCCAAATCATATAGTTTCTTCAAAAAGACTCGTAGCATAGCTACTTTGTATTCATCTTTTTTTGCCGAATAAAAATTCTTATAGTTTAAAAGACCTTTAATTGAAAAATGATTCTCTTCTGTAATATCAAAATATTTACCAATATATTCGCACATGTTTGCTGTATGTGAACTTGAACTATACTTAGCAAAATGAACTAAAGTCATGATCACATCTGATTGGACAGAAAACTCATAATTTCGTATCCGAGAGATATCTATAGTTTTATTGATATCTAATACCCATTTCTGATCATCGATATTAAACTCATAACCTTTGAATGAGGTAAACGTATTTTGCCATTTATTTAAACTATCGTTTCTAGTTGATTTATTCATTTTCATTCTCAAATTTTTCTTGGATAGCTAATCCAACCTCTACGGCACGCTTATTCTCTGCACGTCTTGAATATCTTCTTGCACTTTGTGAGTTAGGTATCCACCCCATCAGATACGCACGATCTCTCTCAGCCTGGTCTTCTGTTATTTTTCCAGATTTAATTAAAGTCTGAACTTTATCTGTATATTTATCATTCCATGTATGCCTAAATGCATGTGCATGCACATTGAATAAAACGACTTCAGAAATTTCTGAAAAAATTTTGTCTAGTGCATTAATTGAAAGCGGCTGCCCCTTATTTGATAAGATCAAAAAGTCTGTTAACTCTGCATTAGGCACTGTCGATCTATGATTTAGAATATAAGTATCCAATTTTTTCTTTAGATTCTGGTTGAGTGCAATTGATCGACTTCTGGTTTTAACCAACGGTTGATATAGCCTAGAATCACTTCCATCATGAGGATTACGCTTAATAGTAAGATACGACGTACCACCTTGAGAGGGTTTTATATCTGTAATTTTTAAATTTAATAATTCACCTTTACGACACCCAAGATATAAAAACAAATAGGTAATCAGCTCATTTCTATAATTAATGTAATCTGAAGTCCAAATACGGTTCTGATTATCAGGATCAACTGCCTTTAAAATTTTATTTAGTTGATCAGTATCAAAAGATTTGTATTCAGCCTGAATATCCATGGACTTACGAGGTCTACGAGATTTTAAAAACTGCTTTGTACTTGTTATTGCAGATGAATGAAGATGCGTCTCAAACCACCCAATATATTCGGCAAAATTAGTTAACCGCCGATATATCAATTGTTTGGATACATAGTCCTGAGTAACAACCAATTTTGCTCTAGCTCGCTCTTTGTTATTACTTTTTGGAAAACTTATGATCTTTTTTTTTGAAGCTGTCCCGCTTAATCGGCTACGATTGAAACTGGTTAAATTTACTAAAGCTTCGATTTCATCTAATTTTAAAAAATCTTTATTTTTAATCCTTTGTTCCAAATCAATTCCTAACTTATCCAATAACTGAAACAGCAACTTAATATCTTCTAGAATAGCTGTAATAGTATTGATTGATTGACCACGATTTCTTAAATGAATGATCGTATATAAATTTGGATAAGTCATAGGAACACCATCACTATTCAAAAGAACAGCGAATCTCTCACCACCACTCATTACAAATCTTTTAACAAACATCATGGCTTTATTTAACAAAATATCTAAGTATTAAATATCATAAATCATAAGTAAAAAAATTTACAGAACCATTTCTAGTATCTGTAAATTTCTTTTGTAACTAACTGCTAATAAAGAATAATTTTATAAACTTTACAAAATATGATCTCTAGTAGGTGTCAGAACGGTAAGTCGTCATCTAAATCAGCAGGTGCGCTTGCCATTGGCTTCGCAGGTTGCTGTTGTGGTTTAGGTGACTGGAAACCTTGATTCACATTGTTGCCATAATTACCTTGTGGCGCAGCAGCAGGTGCATTGTTATAACCACCGCCCTGTTGACCCGCATAACCGCCCGCTGGATTTGCATTGGCATTGTTGTTAAAACGAGGTTGATTATAACCGCTATCTCCAGCACCTTCATTTTGCTGACGATTGTTTGAATCAAGCATTTGCATTTGCTCACCACGAATTTCTGTGGTGTAACGCTCTTGACCACTTTGGTCTGTCCACTGACGAGTACGTAATGAACCTTCGATATAAACTTTAGAGCCTTTACGAAGGTATTGCTGTGCAATTTCACCTAAACGGTTATGCAAAACAATACGGTGCCACTCTGTTTGCTCTTTACGTTCACCTGAACTTTTATCAGTCCACGATTCGCTGGTTGCGATTGAAAACTGAGTCAATGAGCCGCCATTTTGAAAAGTTTTTGTTTCAGGGTCTTTACCCAAAGTACCAACTAAGATTACTTTATTTACGCCGCGCATTTGCTGTTATCTTCCTATTCGATTCTATGTTTTACTTTATAAGAGTTATGATTAAATGGCTACCTCTTTACCCAACAAGTGCGTTAAATGTTGTCGCGCAGTATCATCTATTTTCTGCTTATCCACTTTAACGAATGCAACTTGCTGATCGGGCATGACCACAACTTCTTCAATACCATGAATTGCCAATAACTGAGAAGTCCATTCATCCGTTTCTTTACCCTCAGGCAAACGCCAAATCAAAGAGGATAAATAACGCGGTTGCTTGAGTCCAAAACTGAGCACTAACCACACCAATGAAATGACCAACAAAATTCCCCAACCCAATGAGGTATTGTTGAGCATCAATAACTGGCCACCCAAGATACCGCCACAGAATGCACCTAAGAATTGCCCCGTTGCATTCACACCCATGGCAGTCGCTTTAGATTGAATCGGTGCAGATTTGGACAACCACGATGGCAATAATGCTTCCATCACATTAAACGCGATGAAAAATAGTCCAAGTCCGAGAAGTAAAATATATTTCGACTCATAACCAAAAATTAGGACCAATAAACCCGCAATGATTCCGCCAATCGCTGCTAAAAAAATGCCCCGCATTTTGCGATATTTTTCAGCCAAGATAATGCTTGGAAAAGCAAAAAATAGACTAATCACCAACAGCGGTAAATACACAATTCCGTGACGAGATAAAGGAATTTGAGCAAAGTCGATCAATTGTGATGGCACATAAACAAACATTGCAGTGAGCAATAAATGTAGCGCGAACACAGACACATGCAAGCGGTTTAAGTCACCCATTTTCAAGACTTGTTTAAGCTGATTTAAATAACCTTGCTTATAGTTTTTATGATGACGTGTGGTCTTAGGGACCATGAACACCATCAAAATCGCCAGAAGTCCCATCAGGGTGGTTACCCAAAAGAGTCCAGAGATTCCCACTAAAGTGGTCAACCACGGTCCTAAACTAAATGCCACCATGAAAGAGACACCAATACTCATGCCCATAATGGCCATCGCTTTGGTTCGTTCTTCTTCACGGGTTACATCAGCAAGGAGTGCCATGACCACAGCAGAGACAGCGCCTGCACCAGCAATCGCACGTCCTATAATCACCCCATAAATCGTTTCAGACATGGCGGCAATCGCACCACCCAAGGCAAATAATAGTAAGCCAAAAATAATCAATGGTTTACGATTAAAGCGATCTGCTAATAAACTAAATGGGATTTGTAATAAAGCCTGACTTAAACCATATACACCTACAGCTAACCCAATGAGTGCAGGCGTGGCATATTCATATGATTGTCCCACGACCGCAAAAACGGGGATGATCATGAATAAACCCAACATGCGTAAGGCAAAAATACTGCTTAATGCAAAAGTTGAACGACGCTCTAAAGCATTCATCATAAATGGCTAAAAACTTATTAATCTTGGATCAAGATTATAGGCCATTTGACGCTCTTCTCGGCATCTATTTTATTTGAAATAAAGATCATCACGATCTAAAAATAAAAAAGCGCAACCGAAGTTGCGCTTTCAATGTATTTTATCAATCAAACGTTAAGCAGACTGTCGTTTCTTATATTGTATAGAAGCAATAATTGCCCAAACAATGAAAGCCACACCAATTAAGCCAGTCACAACTTCAGGGACATGTAAGCCCGTACCACTCGCAATCATGATGAATGCAAGCGCACCAATCGCATAATGCGCACCATGTTCAAGATAGATATACGCATCTAATGTGCCCTTTTCCACCAAGTAAATGGTAATCGAACGCACGAAAATCGCACCAATCGCAAGACCGAGCATGATCACAACCACATCCGAAGTAATCGCGAATGCACCAATCACGCCATCGAAACTAAACGATGCATCTAGCACTTCGAGATACAAGAAACCACCGATACCCGCTTTCACGACACCTGTTGGAACGCCATTGCTATCATGAGTGACGGCATTTCCATGCTCATCAATTTCAGGTTCGCCACCGAGTAAATGACTGAGCACTTGAACACCGATATAAATCACGACCCCCCAAATACCTGCCATCACTACAACCAAACGTTTTGCTTCATCAACGTTAGCCGCCATAATCAATAGCGCCACCAAAGCAATAAATACAGACATTGCAGGTACGCTTGCCAAATTGGCTAAACGGCGTTCGATAAACTTGAACCAATGCGTATCTTTACCGTCATCTAAGAAGAAGTTTAAGAACACCATCAATAAGAATGCACCACCAAAGGCTGCAATTTCAGGGTGATGTGCCAGTAAACGTGCTGAATATTCTTTTGGATCGTTCAGTGCCAGTTGAATCACTTCAACAAAGCCCATGTCTGCTGTCACAGCGACAATCACAATCGGGAAAATCAGGCGCATACCAAATACGGCAATCACGATCCCAACTGTTAAGAACAACATTTTCCAGAAATGATCCCAATGACGTAGCACCGATGCATTGACCACAGCGTTGTCAAAAGACAATGAGATTTCCATTACAGCAAGAATGGCAGTAATCGTCAGTACCGTAAACATGGTCTTTAAGCCGGCTTCTGGTCCGTGAGAATAACCCCAGTACGCAGACAGCCCAAGACACACGATCGTAAAGATGATTGAGAAACCAAAATGTTTCCACATGAGAATTCGACCTTAAATCATTTAAAATAAAATGGTGAAATTTATACAAAACAAAAATAACTATTATTGTGTGATCTCAACAGGAATCAGTCTGTACTTTTTGCTTTGTGCAATTTCTACCCTTGAGTGTTCCATCCTGCTTAAGCGGATAGTTCAAATTTGAATGCGCCAATTATGACTGTTTTTAAGAATTAATCCAAAATACTTAGTATGATTTTTGAAGAAAGCCTGAACTCAAACCAGGAGTGTTTTATACAGCGTGAACTGCTGTTTTTAGCTGCTTGCGCTTTGTTACACGCTTGCTATAGTGGCCTGAACATTCTAAGACCAATCACAACACTCAAAAATGGATGGAAATATGAGTTTTTCAAAAGACGTATGGCAACGCAATGAAGCGCTTTATCAAAAAACTTTGGCTTTGCCATTTAATCAAGAATTGGCATTGGGTAAGCTCGATAAAGATGTGTTTTGTCATTATGTCATTCAAGACGCGCATTATCTCTTGGCCTATGGACGTGCGCTTGCCGTCTGTGGCGCAAAAGCGTTTGATGCAGATGCGGTGATTCAATTTACCCAAGGCGCTCGCGAAGCGATTATTGTAGAGCGCAGTCTACATGATGGCTTTATGCAAGAATTTGGTATCAGTCGTGAAGATTTTGAAAATACCCCGATGACACCAGCTTGTCATCATTACACCTCTTTTTTAACCGCAACGGCTTGGGCTGAAAGCTATCCTGTGGTTCTTGCTTCGCTGTTACCGTGTTATTGGATCTATGCAGAAGTAGGCAAAGACATTGTTCGTCATGCTGTCAAAGACAATCCTTATCAAGCTTGGATTGATACGTATTCAGGTGAACATTTCAATGAAGAAGTGCGTAAAGTCATTGCCATCATTGATCATGTTGCGGCACAAAGCGATGCTGAAACAGTCAAAAAAATGCATGAGGCCTATACCAAAGGTGCAGAACTCGAATACTTATTTTGGGACAGTGCTTATCACCAAAAACAATGGCTCTTCTAAGTTCTATAGCGTCATGCTTTAAGCTGACTTTATCCTTTAAAAAAACGTCACCTTAAAAAATTTAATTTTTTTCAACTAATTTAATTTTTTCTACTATAGGTCTACGCATTTAAAGATCTACACAGTTACACATCTAATCGTCCTGATTTCTACTGATAATTCAATTCAATTGATCAGGACGAATTTTCTTACAAATGAAACATAAAATCTGTATTTTAAAATCAATTTAGCGATAGACAGAACAATAAAAATCACGCATCATTAATGATAACGATTATCATTATCTAATAACTAAATCTAAGAACTAGATTTTATCATTCAATTGTGAGGTTCTAATGCAACAACATACTTTGGGTACTGAAGCCATCCGTGCTTATTTCACTTTGCAATGCTGTTGGCTCAACAATGAAGAAATTTATTTAGAAAAAGGCTGTTCGCATTGTGGTTCTGCAGCAACCTATTTGCTTTATTTTACCAATGACCATATCCAAAAACTGATGTTGGATTTTATAGCGAAATATCCGTGCCTTACCTCAAAAAATATTGATTTTTTCAATGTGCCTAACTTTGAGAAAAACTATAATGACTTCTTACAAGTGCTCGAAAAAGAAGTGAATTTCTATGCACGAAAACATCATGATATTGATCGTAAGCTTGCCTTTGAACACGTAGATTCTATCTTTGAACGTAGCTTCTTATATGCCTGCTAAATATGAACAATTGATCAATCTTTGATGATTAAATATTAAGGCCTGCTGTTTCAGTAATGTACTCTTGTGATCAATCATTAAAATAAAATTCATGAGTACATTCGATCTCTGTCGCACTTCATCTAAGAATTTAAGAATCAAAAAGAACCTTGAACTGCAATAAAGCATTAATAAATTGATATCTAAACAATCCTTCCCCTCCTAGTAGAAAATGAGGATCGAGAAATTCGGATTGTGATTTTGCTCGAGAAAAAATGACGAATAGATCTCTTTTATAAGTTGAAAAATAATCATTAAATGGCAATAAATTGATCTGTAAAAATCACTTCGTCCTTTGGGAGAAGGTTAGGATGAGGGAATACTCATGATGAATGTGCAGTATGAATAATGACTTTTGAAACAAATCTAGTGAATAAATGCGCTTATCTTGATGAATAAATTAACTCAAATGCGCTAAATAAAAGCAGCTTCGTTACACATAAACATCTCAAATAGATATAGTTTGTATTGGTCCGTCATAATTTGACGTTTTATTTTGTTTTTATACCACTTGAACAATTTTAAATCGCTATCATATATAACCTTCAATTTGCTTAACACCGAGATGTTTTATGAGCCAAAGTCATATCCGTATTCGAGGCGCACGAACCCATAACTTAAAAAATGTGAACCTTGATATACCACGCGATAAGTTCGTGGTGATTACGGGACTCTCAGGCTCAGGTAAATCTTCCTTAGCTTTTGATACCTTATATGCCGAAGGTCAACGCCGTTATGTGGAATCACTGTCTGCTTATGCGCGCCAGTTCTTATCACAAATGGAAAAACCAGAAGTCGATTCGATTGAGGGTTTAAGCCCTGCGATTGCCATTGAACAAAAGTCGACCAGCCATAATCCACGTTCAACGGTAGGAACAATTACCGAAATTTACGATTATCTCCGTCTTTTGTATGCACGCGTGGGTACGCCTTACTGTCCTGAACATGATTTACCGATGGTGGCACAGACTGTAACTGAAATGGTCGACGCCGTTAAAAATTTAGAAGAAGGCACAGCACTGATGTTGCTGGCACCTGTGGTGCGTGAACGTAAAGGTGAATACACCAACCTATTCGAGCAATTACAAAGCCAAGGTTTTGTCCGCGCTCGGGTAGATGGTGAAATTATAGATATTGATACACCGCCTGAACTGGATAAAAAGAAAAAACATACCATTGAAGTGATCGTTGACCGCTTTAAGGTGCGTGATGACTTGGGTAACCGTATCGCAGAATCATTTGAAACGGCTTTACGCTTAGGCAGTGATATTGCGGTTTTAGCGTGGATGAATAATGAACATCCTGAGCGTGTATTTTCCGCGAAACATTCATGCCCTGAATGCGATCGTGCTGTTGCAGAGTTAGAACCTCGTTTATTCTCATTCAACAACCCTTTTGGTGCTTGTCCAACCTGTGATGGTTTGGGTACGCGTAGCCATTTCAGTGCAGATAAACTGATTCCAAGCCCAGAAGTTTCCATCAGTCAAGGTGCGATTCGTGGTTGGGACAGACAACGTCCTTATTACTACACCATGATTCAGAAAGTAGCGGGTCATTTTGGTTTCTCTTTAGAAACGCCATGGAATGAACTTGATGCAGAGACCAAAAAGAAATTTCTGTATGGCACTGGCAAAGAAAAAGTTGATTTAAGTTATATCGATGAGCGTGGTCGTTCGCATAAGCGTATTCAGGCCTTTGAAGGAATACTGCCGCATTTAGAACGTCGCTACCGTGAAACGGAATCGAATTATGTCCGTGAAGATTTAGCGCAATATCTTTCCAATGCTGCATGTGATGTCTGCGATGGCTCTCGTCTGAATGAGATTTCACGTAACGTTAAAATTTTAGACAAGACCATTGCTCAAATTACCAAAATGTCGATTGGTGATGCTGAACAGTACTATCAAGACCTTCAACTCGAAGGAGCTAAAGGTGAAATTGGCGATAAAATCTTTAAAGAGATTCGTGAACGCCTACATTTCTTAGTCTCTGTGGGTTTGAATTATTTAAGTCTGTCTCGTTCTGCAGAAACTTTATCGGGTGGTGAAGCGCAGCGTATTCGTCTGGCTTCGCAAATTGGTGCAGGTTTAATGGGCGTGATGTACGTGCTCGATGAACCTTCGATTGGTTTGCATCAACGTGACAACGACCGCTTGCTTGAAACCTTAGTTCGCTTACGTGACTTAGGCAATACCGTTTTAGTGGTTGAGCATGATGAAGATGCCATTCGCGCAGCTGACCATATTATTGATATTGGTCCAGGTGCAGGTGTGCATGGTGGTCATATTATTGCTGAAGGAACGTATGAAGAGATTTTGGCCAATCCAGACTCACTGACGGGTCAATATCTTTCAGGCAAGTTAAAAATTGCCATTCCAAAAGTCCGTATTCAACCACCGAAACCTGAAGAAAAAATCAAGTTAATGGGTGCTGCTGGACATAACTTAAAAAATGTCGATTTAACCATTCCACTAGGTATCATGACGTGTGTTACGGGAGTATCGGGTTCAGGTAAATCGACCTTAATTAACCGTACATTATTGCCACTTGCAGCGACTCAACTGAATGGTGCAACCACATTAACTGCTGAGAAGTTCGCTTCGATTGATGGTTTACAGTTCTTAGATAAAGTGGTCGATATTGACCAAAGCCCGATTGGGCGTACACCTCGTTCTAATCCTGCGACGTATACTGGTTTGTTCACCCCTATTCGCGAATTATTTGCGCAGACCCCTGAGGCCAAAGCGCGTGGCTATGCTGCGGGTCGTTTCTCGTTTAACGTCAAAGGTGGTCGTTGTGAGGCTTGTGAAGGCGACGGTATGATTAAAGTTGCCATGCATTTCTTACCGGATATGTATGTGCCTTGTGATAACTGTCATGGCGACCGTTATAACCGTGAGACTTTAGAAGTCGGTTATAAAGGTAAGAATATCTCTGACGTTTTAGGTATGACAGTTGAAGATGCGATGCATTTCTTCGATGCGATTCCTGTTATTCACCGTCGTTTAGAAACATTACATCAGGTTGGTTTGGGTTATATCCGTTTGGGTCAATCTGCGACAACCCTATCAGGTGGTGAAGCACAACGTGTGAAATTGGCGCGTGAGCTTGCAAAACGTGATACAGGCAAAACCATTTATGTGTTGGATGAGCCCACTACGGGTCTACATTTCCACGATATCGCTAAGCTTTTGGACATTCTGCATGAGCTACGTAATAAAGGTAATACCATTGTGGTGATTGAGCATAACTTGGATGTGATTAAAACGGCTGACTGGGTGATTGATTTAGGCCCTGAAGGTGGTGCGGGTGGCGGTATGATTATTGCCGAAGGTACGCCTGAAGAAGTTGCGAAGTCTAAAGTTTCGCATACAGGTAAGTTTTTGAAAGCGATGTTGAAATAAATAATTAAGGGCTCGAAAGAGCCCTTAATTATTTTTCATCTAAGATATATTGCATATATTTTTCAGGGTACTTGTGCCTACTTCCTTTCTCTTCTAGTATTTCTCTTATCCATACTTTGATTTCCTCTAATCTGTTAAAACACTTAGAAGTATAAAGATATATAATAATACTGATAACTCTCCTTATTGATATATTGCTAAAATTTTGCAAATAAATTTCTAGAATGAAATCTCTTAAGCTATCTTTCGTAACTAATGACAATATTTCTTCTGTTCCATATTGTATTTGACCTTCTTTTAAATAGTGCTTAACCACTTTACTTAATGCATATTTATCATCACTTGGAGTAGTCGTAATTATATTTTTTATATACTGTCTCAATTTATTTTCTTCATTTTTTTGCCAAAAATGATTTTTAAGAAATTGTTCTCTATTTGATTTCAATTCATTGTCAATATGTTTCATCAATAAATCATTGATCTTGTATACTAATTCTTCAGCTTGAAACTCTTCAAGAATCGAGCAATAAAATTCAATATTTTCAAATGATTCATATTTATAGACAGCCTTAATTGCTAAAAACAACCTATTTACAAACCTTGATGTTGAATCAATATTAAAAGCATGATAGCTATTTATTAAAGTTGAAACTTCTTGACTAGCCTTATTATGCCTTTCCGATATTAGATCAGAAACTATTAACTTATTAATTAAATTATGGTCAAAATTTCTTAACTGATTAAATTGTGATTTAAATTCAATCATCCATTGATCTATTTTTAAAAAATAAAATGGTAAATATTCTTCGATCAGAGAAAAAGTTCGTATTTTATTTTTTGACCAGTTCTCTCTATTTTCCTCGAATCCAATATTTTTTATATCATCCCATCCAAATTCAAATTTCTCACCAAAATCACTAATAAAATACCCTTGTAGAATTCGAATCAAAATGATTTCTTTTGTTGAATAGGCAACTATTTCGGGTAATTCTGCTCTAAAACTCTTATAAAGATTTATTACTTTTTGGAAAAATCTAAAATTATGAATATTTAAAACATCTGAAAATTTCACGATTAAATCAATGAGTTCTTTATCTATATCTTTCGCATTTTCACGAATCAGAGGCTCAACTGAATTAATAATGATAGTTTCATCAATCAATTTCTCTTTATATTCAGCATATTTTTTCTTATTTTCACCCTCTGCTTTGTCTTCATCTAAAATTAAAATGACCTGACAATTCTTTTCTAATTTCAATTGATTTGCCAACCCCATGACATCTTTAATATCGAGCTTATTAGACATACGCTCAAAATCATCAAAGCAAATAATGGCATCTTTGACTTGATTAAATAGTAAATTATCTATCAATTTTAATGGTGCATTTATACCTAATTGAGTCACACGAGCATCTTTAAAAATTGAGGATAAGCTTTTTAACCATTTAGGTACTTCAATCGTAGAGTGATAGCTTTCTATATTGCTATAAATTTGTGTTTTTAAATCACTTAAAGATTCAACCCCGAAAAGGGAAACGTAGGCATATTTACGATTAAAAACTTTTCTATTTGTATAAATACATTCTTCAGATAATTGTGAATCTAAAAATTTATTCCAAAAAAAGGTCTTCCCTACTCCCCAAGAACCTGTAATGGCAATTGCGATACCTTGATTATTGTTTTTGCGAAAAATATCTTCAAATCTTTTTACTTTATCTTGATTCATTTCTATTGGTTTATTAAAGACTTAATCATTTTATAACGTAAATCATCAACAAAACCAAGTTATCTCTCTACTGCATTTTTACCACGTGCTTTTGCTTTAAATAAAGACTTGTCTGCCTGATTCAATAAATCAATCCAACTTTCTGCCCCAACCGCAACACCAATACTCACAGACACCGTAATGTTTTGATCTGAGTTAGGCACATTTATATTCAACTCAGCTACAGCTTGACGAATATTTTCAGCACTTTGCATTGAGTTTTCCAAATCAGTCTTATGCAATATCACCAAAAATTCATCACCACCAAAACGAATAATTAAATCTGAATCACTGACATTGGCTTTTAAACACTTCGCAACTGAAACAATCACTTCATCACCAAAAATATGTCCATGCTGATCATTCACATGCTTAAAATTATCGATGTCCACGATAATTAAACAAATGTCGTTAAAATCCAGCTCAGAATTTTTTGTTTTTTTCAGATAATCATCTAGAGCCAGTCGATTAAAAACTCCCGTTAATTGATCTGTATTGGCGATACTTTTCAGTTCAAATTCAAATGCATCACGTTGCTTTAACATCAGTTGCAACTTATCTAATGCATCACTCAAAGAAGAAACACGTCGATGCTCTTGCTGTACTAAGCCATGACCTGAGTTGGTATGGGCATACGACAACTCCACAATCATATCTCGTGCTTGTATGAGTGGCGCAAACACTTTTCTTTGTGCATAAATCAGGGTAAATAGTGCAGCAAACAGTGAAATTAAAGCGATCAACGAATTGACGATCAATGATTTTCTCGAATTATTTTTTTCAATCGTGGCTGCAAGAATACTGCGATCGAGCAGATATTTTTGAAACTTGATCACCGTCGTCAGTTTTTCCGAAATTTCAGTGGTTAACTCTGTACCTTTTAAGTAATACGGTTTTTTTTGCTCGCTTTCGTTAATCAAGCGCATGACAATGGGAATACCCGTATCAATAAATTCAGTTTTCACCTTTTGATTTAAATAATTGAAATCTTCTGATTTATCTTGTTGAGGCTGAATGGTATTAACCAATCCCCATAAGTACAGCACTTGTCTTTGCGCATCTTGAGAACGTGCAATATTTTCACTGGGCAAAGGTAATCCGAAAGTGACATGCGCCATGACATTAGATGCAACTCGCCCTGCTTGATCTCTCATCTCAACTAAAATCAATACCAAGGTATAATAATCAGCCAAAGCACTCTCTTTATTGAGAGACTGCATCACTACATTTTTTAATAAATCATAGCTAGTGTCCCAAGCCTGAAACATTTTAAAAATAGCCAGATCAAATTGCTTTACATCTAGCTGACTACAAGGCGTTTCGAGATAACGATCTACGTCATTCCTTGCAAGTGCTAACTGAGCTTTAATTTCACCTTTAAAATTTTGTGCCAAAGCATTAAAACCTGCCTCATTTAATGCTTTAAAAGTGATATCAATATGTTGATCTACTCTTTTACGATGTTCTTTTAAAGCAGCCACATTCTTTTGTAATTCATTCTTCGAACTCGACATCGCCAGATTTGTAGGTCCACGTTCTCTTGAGATAAGATTTGCAAGATCTGCAACTGCGCCCAAACCTTTCATTTCGATTAGAGCAAAATTGGCTTTTTGATAATGATGATAATGACTCACCAGCAAAGGAATAGTGATACAAAGTAATGAAAAAACAATAATGAGCATGGACGCGAAAAGGCGCTTTCCAGTTTGCTCTGTATGTAATCTCAACATTGTATTCCTCTTTCAATTTTATTTTAAGGTAATGAGCTGAATACAATAAATGATAAGCAATGTATTCAAGCCACTTAGCGTGAAAGATGAATCCTATAAATCTTTGCGTATTATCGCATTAGACCCCAAAAAAAATGAGTTAATTATCAAAATAACATTATTAAAATCATAATATTAAATCAAACAGTAATAAATCATCGAAAAAACAGATTGTCGGCATAAATTTTAGCTATTTCACAAGCGACAAATACTGCTCCATAATAGTCTTATTAAGTAGATTTAAACATTCAAAATAATGTTTTCGTCTAGTCACACCAGATTTTTAAATTTTCCTCGGATGTTTCTCCCACACTTAAAAACATCCCTTTTCTACCCAACCTTTCCCCTTTTGGTTGGGTTTTTTTTGTCTTATCTATAACTTAAATTGAGCATTTTATTATCTTCCGACTAAATTAAATTATTGCTATCTTAATTTATGACTAAATTAAATTATCACTATCTTAAATAGTGAAAAACATCCAATTTATCTAAGACATCTAAACTGAGTTGTTTGCGCTGTGTTATGTCCGCATCATTATGCATTTTTAAATTCAGTGCAAACGCTACAATATGACCATCCCCTTGATCAACCCAACCTGTATACCAACCGACTTGTGGTGTTACATCTGAAGCCCATCCACTTTTAGCATATAACTTCGCTTTAGCACGGTTTTCTACAAATAACATTTCTTTCACTTGTCGTTGAACCAAAGAATCAAAATCAAGTTTTTCATTGGCTAAATTATAAACAAATTTAACGTGTTGAGTTGGACTAATTTTCAACGGACCAGTCAGCCAAAACTGATCTACTTGATTTCCAATCAAAGTATTACCGTATTCATGGCGACGTACTTCTTGTTGCATCAAGTCCAGTCCAATACGACGAGCCAATTCTTGATAGACAGGAACAACTGAAGCTTGCATTGCCTCCCCCAAAGTGAAGTTTTTTTCCCAGCTTTTGAAACTGCGTTTCTGTCCATCCCATTTAAATATTTCTGATGGCGTCGTTTTTTGATACTGCAATCCGATGAGCGCATTCAGTATTTTAAACGTAGATGCGGGAACGTAGGCGTGATCAGCTCGATCTAGATGATTTCCATAAGATTGATATTGTTGACCGTCAAACGTTACGAATACTCCTTCGACTTGAGCTTGATTAAATAATTGCTCAATTTCGCTTTGGAGTAGCCTTTGTGATTTGTCTGAACCTGAAAATTGAGTTATAGACTGAACATGATTCGTAAATGTGCTTTGACGGCTGCATCCTGTCATCAACGTGATCATTAAGATCGCAGTCACTATTTTTAATTGAAGAATCATTTTTACCTCGTATCAATCTCTTTATTTCTAACATTAAAACTGCGTTCAAGTCATTTTTATTTATTTTGAAATCATCGAATAAAAAATATTTACAGGTGCAACATCTTAGTGCATAATGCCCCGCATTAGGGCAGCGAAGAAGTATTCCTCAGCAGAACTTCAAGCTTTCCTCAAGTTTTGGCTTAAAAAACCTGAAATTCTTTGAATTTCAGGTTTTTTTTATTCTTAAATTATATATTTTCAAATTTAATGCACTTTATTGGTGCATCTATTTCCACTTACGTTAATCACTTTCTCTACAGAATACTGTGGTTGAATGACTCATTCCATCGAGTATGATTTGAGAAAATTGAGCCTAGACATTTAATAATTATTCACAGTATTTTTACTCAACAATTGCGTCATAATCGAAGATAAAGTTAATGATCCATTTAACTCGACTATATGGCTTAATTTTTCAAAAATGATCTATTTATTGTAATTTTATCTCGTGAATAACAAGTTTCAATTCGAGTAATGATTGCTTTATCAAAGAATTAAAATGTTTAAAGTCGATTAAAATAATTAAAGTTTCTATCAATAAAAAAAATAGATTAATTAAAAATTTCAATAAAAATAAAGCAATTATGTTTCAATTTTGATTAAAAAATTGACAAAAATTAGCTCTATGTAATTGTAATTATTAGGTAAATTAGTGATTTTAAAATCTCAATGCTTTTTCGACTGTTTCGACTTTAGATTTTGTTTATCTTTCACACATTTTTGTTACACAAAACAGCATTGACTTAATAATTTGTTACAATACAATGCATTTTGCTTACTTCCTCCCAACATTTGGTAAAGATTATGAAAAAACTCAGTTTAGCGACTTCTTTGTTATTAGCCATGACTGGTGCTCAAGCTTATCAATTTGAAGTTCAAGGTCAGTCTGAGTTCATCGACAACACTGTAAATGAGCAAAACTTTACAGGTGCTGTACAAGGTACTTACTACTTCAAGAATGTTGATGCGACTAAAGGCCCTTTAGCTGAAGCTGCTTTTGTTAACCAAGCATCTAATGTTTCATTAGCTTATAACTATGGCGAATACGACGAAGCTGGTTTAGATATCGTTTCTCATACTTATGGTGCTAAAGCTGAAGCTTATGTTCCAACTTCAATTGTTCCTGTGTATGCAAGCGCGTCTTACAGCCACACGATCAACGATAGCAAAAATGATCTAAAAACTGATGATCAAGGCGATCGTTACGCGTTAGAACTTGGTGCTGTTATTGTTCCAAACTTCTTAGTTGCTGTTGGTTATACTAGCGTTGCTGATCAAGCTTCTTACGATGCTTTCAATATTTTATCTAACGGTGTTGCTGTAGCAGCATTGGAAGCTGACACGATTTCTGACAAAAAAGATGCAATCACTGCACGTACTAAATATGTAGGCGCAATTGACGGTACGAACATGTCTATCGCTTTTGAAAGTGGTATTGTTTATGGTCGTGACACAGCTTACAACTTTAAAACTGACCTTTACTTAACTCCAGCACTTAACGTTGGTGTTTCATATGCAAAAACAAGTGCAGATGTAACTAACGACAATGCTTGGGGCGCTAACGTAAACTACTTCATCACTCCTGCTGTTGCAGTTGGTGCTAGCTACGTAAATGCTAATGCTGAAGGTTCTGATCGTGACACTCAAACTGTTGGTGTTAACGCTAAATTCCGTTTCTAAGATCACTTAGAATAGAATGATAGATAGAATCTAAAAAAGGACGCGTATGCGTCCTTTTTTTGGCCTGATTTATTTGGGTGTTCGAACTAAACTTAAGAAATGTAAATGTCGCTCATACTGATCAATAATGTCTTGAATTAAGTCATCCTTGGTCCAGTCCATAACATCATAGGCCTGGCCACCCTCTTTTAAAAACACTTCCGCTTGGAAATAAAGATGCTGATCATGAGTCGACTCCGCCATAAAACTGGCTGGCAAAGTTTCACGAGCAATCACTTGATAAACAAAATTCATTTCGTCTTGATGATCCACTCGAACTTCAAGTCCATCTTCAATGTTTCCAATAGAAACACTCAAATGGCGTCGTTTAAATTCAGCCTTCACACTTTCAAAAGCTGCCCTTACGTCATGTTCAATATAATGATTAACCTCAGCTTTAAGATGAGGATAGTGCATGATCAGACCCAGTCGTTGTTGCCAACTTCGAGGGTTTTGAATCGCACGAGGCGTAATTCGAGCTTCTTGTAAGGCTTGCATTTTGGTGACATCCAAACGTAAAGCTTTAATTAATCCCCAACAAATAAATAGCATAATAAAAGTAAAGGGTAATGCGCTCATCATCGTGGCGGATTGCAAAGCTCCTAAACCACCCACCAGCAATAATACAATCGCCAGCAAAGCCATTAAGAATGTCCAGAATAGACGTTGCCAAACTGGAGAGTTGTCAGACTTCGCTGTCAGATAGTCCGTGACCAATGCACCTGAATCTGCTGATGTAACGAAAAAAAGCATAATCAATAAGGTCGCGATCACACTCATCACTGAAGAGAAAGGTAAACTCTTCAAAAACTCAAAAAGTGCAACTGACGAATCCAGTTGTACGGCGCTAACCAGTCCTGTATTGGCTTCATTGAGGATGCTATAAAGTGCAGCATTCCCCATGAAACCCATCCAAATTAAGGTAAAACCTGTTGGAATCAATAATACGCCTACAATGAATTCACGAATCGTTCGCCCTTCAGAGACTCGTGCGATAAACATCCCGACAAAAGGTGACCAAGAGATCCACCATGCCCAATACACAATCGTCCATCCTCCAATCCAACCATTGGACTGGTAGGCATACAAGTTAAACGTCATACTGAATAAATTTGAGACGTATTGACCTGCATTTTGGATAGTGGTTTGAAGTAAATAAATACTTGAACTGGTAAAAAATACGAATACTAGCAATACCAAAGCAAGGATAAGATTCAGTTCAGACAGCCGTTTAACACCTTTATCAAGTCCTAGAAAAACAGACAAGGAGGCCATCGAGGTCACAATGATAATCAAGATAATCTGTGTGGTAGAAGACTGCTCAATTCCAATGAGATAATTTAAACCAGAGTTGATTTGGGTAACACCAAAGCCGAGCGTTGTCGCTACACCAAATACTGTACCAATCGTCGCAAAAGTATCGACAGCATCTCCAGCAGGTCCATAAATTCTCTTTCCGATTAAAGGATAAAGCGCAGAACGAATTTTTAGCGGGAGATCATGTCGATATGCAAAATAAGCCAATGAAAGACCAACGATGCTATAAATGGCCCAAGCATGTAAGCCCCAATGGAAAAAGGTTACTCGCATCGCCTGCTGTGCAGCTTGAATGGTTTCACCCTCCCCGACAGGAGGCGAAACATAATGCATAACAGGTTCGGCCACACCAAAGAACATTAAGCCAATACCCATACCCGCGGTAAATAACATCGCGAACCATGAGCCGTTGTTATACGAAGGTTGACTATGATCGGGGCCGAGTTTGATTTTACCCATATCTGTAAATGCGATATAGATCAGGAGAATGAGAAAGACGGCAACAGATAAGACATAGAACCAGCTAAATGAATCTGTAATCCATTGATTCAATTGCTTGGTCAGCAAGTCAAAAGCATTGGGTGCTGAAATCACTAATGCTAAAAATAATACGATGATGATAACAGTGCTTAAAAAAACATTTGGATTCACATTCGAATACCAAGATGTATTTTTGGAAGGCATAAATCCCCCGTTATTTTTTAATTTGAGTAATGGTCCGAAGACCCAAAAACATATTCACCGAAGTGATTAAATAGAAGTGCGCAAAAAAGCAAACTTCAAAATGAGCGCTCATCATAATTTACGATTAAAAACAAAGCAGTTCTCTTCATGTAACTTAAAAACTACATTTTTCAATCACGATCTCGATCATGTTTAGGTAAATAGGCAATGTACTGTAATGCGATTAAACGTGAAACGATGAGTGCTAAATACATCACACCAACAAACATTTGAATGATGGCAAACATGCGTGCTAAAGGACTCGCTGGTAAAATATCGGACAAGCCTGTCGCAGATTGCAAACTAAAACTAAAAAACAATAAATCCAACCATGACTGTAGTCCAATCACACCTGTTTTAATAAAACTCTCTGACACCAAGAGCTGACAAACGCTATATAAAAATGCAAAGCCCCAAGCAATTAATGTAAAGACAGCACCGGCTGCAAAGAGTTCATCTTTAGTCAAATAGCGGTCAGCAAACATGTAGCGCAATAGTCCATAAGCTGCACTGAAGTATGCCGCTGCTTCAAAACAATGGGCAAAAATTTGTATTTTGGGATCATTCATACCCAGTAAAATCATAAATGAAAAGATCAAGGCGCCACCGACAAAAGTCAGTCCTAAGATGCTAAACATGGGCGTTTTACGAATCACCTTTGCGATGATCAGCAATATCAAAGCACCTAAAATCCACGTGATGGTTCGATAGGTTGCATCGTCTCGTGACAATACAGACAACACCAAAATAAAACCTTGTAAACTGAGTAACCATGCGGATGGCAATGCACGAAAGCCCTTCCAAAAACCGATTAAAGCTTGCATCTTATTTTCCAGATAAATACTCTGCGATACGGCTAAATTATTGTTTTAGGTGCACAGAGTCTGCGATATATTTTGTAATTAACTTAGCATGAAATGCTGATATTCAGCAGTGGAGTTTCTTTATTCAACATTGCTTCAGCATCGATTTTTTAGTGACTATTATTTGCACATGCTCTTGATTAGATCTCTTTCATAAGTCGAAAATGATCATTGATTGGCAATAAATTCCATCACTTATTCAAACACTTGATTGCGCTTAAAATAAAATATGATTTTATCAACTTCTTTCTTTGACTTGATTCGTTGAACTTAATTCTAGAAATTGACTACTTGAAGCTCACCTCTAAAAATAAATTCTATAAATTTAACTCCTCATCCTTAAAAATTTTGATCAAAAAAAGTCCCTTTCGGGACTTTTTAAAGTATGTATTTTAGTGATTCGAACTTAGTGATCCGAAGCGCCTGAAATACCAATACCTGTTTGTGAACGTACAAACTGTGCATCAAATGCTTTACGCTCAGCTTGAGCACTTGCTGAATTATCCGTGACAGAGAATAACCAACAGCAAATGAACGCCAATGGCATTGCAATAATTGCAGGACCATTCAATGGGTTGATTGGAGTATCAGAAATACCAAGTGTATCGACCCAAACTGCCTTAGAGAGAATAATCAAAGTTACCGCTAAAAGAAGACCAACCAGACCACCAATCACAGCACCACGTGTGGTTAATCCTCTCCAGAACATAGAGAGTACAAGAACTGGGAAGTTCGCACATGCCGCTACAGAGAATGCAAGGCCGACCATGAAGGCTACGTTTTGTTTCTCGAACAAAATACCTAAAATCATGGCAAAAATAGCCAAGCCCAAAGTTGCAATTTTAGACATACGCAATTCTGATGCAGGCGTTGTTTGACCTTTTTTAAATACGTTTGCATACAAGTCATGTGAAATTGCTGAAGCGCCAGACAACGTTAAACCTGCAACTACCGCAAGAATCGTTGCAAATGCCACTGCAGAAATGAAGCCCATGAACAAATCACCGCCTAATGCTTCAGACAAGTGAACTGCAGCCATGTTGTTACCACCAACAAGTTCTAATTTCCCAGTAACCGCCATTTTTGCAACATCAAGGAATTGTGGGTTGTTTGATACGTAAAGAATCGCACCGAAACCAATGATGAATGTTAATAGATAGAAGTAACCGATAAAACCTGTTGCAACAACCACAGACTTACGTGCTTCTTTGGCATCTTTTACCGTGAAGAAACGCATTAAAATATGTGGAAGACCTGCTGTACCAAACATCAATGCCAAACCTAAAGAAATAGCATCAATTGGATTTGCAGCAAGTTTACCCGGCCCCATAATGCCGCCAGCTTGTTCAAGTGTCACATCATGTACTTTAGAGAAGACTTGAATTGACTGGTTGAACATTTCTGAAAAACTAAAACCAACGCCTTTCATGACCATAAATGCCATAAATGTTGCACCAGACAACAGCATTACAGCCTTAATGATTTGCACCCAAGTTGTTGCCAACATACCGCCAAACATCACGTATGCCATCATCAACAAACCAACAATCACCACGGCGATGTTGTAGTTCAAACCAAATAATAATTTGATCAGCTGACCTGCACCCACCATTTGAGCGATCAGATAGAACGCAACCACTACCAGCGAACTTACTGCTGCTAGCGTACGTACTGGTTTCTCAGCCAAACGGAATGAAATCACGTCAGATAAATTATATTTACCGAGGTTACGTAAACGTTCCGCAATCAAGAACAAGACGATTGGCCAACCCACCATGAAACCGAGTGAGTAAAGTAAACCATCAAAACCCGACATAAATACTAATGCAGAAATACCCAAGAATGATGCAGCTGACATATAGTCACCCGCAATTGCTAGGCCGTTTTGGAAACCTGAGATTCCTCCACCCGCTGTATAAAAATCATTGGTATTGGTCGTTTGTTTCGCTGCCCATTTAGTAATGAAAAGCGTTGCCCCGACAAAAATTAAGAACATGATAATTGCATGCCAGTTAGTCGCTTGCTGTTCAGCAGCGCCTAAATCTGGACCTGCTGCGACCACACCAGAATAAAGTAAAGCTGATGTAGCCATTACTTGGCTTTTAAATGAAGTCCATTTCATATTAATGCAGTCCTTTTTCATGGGCGATGGCTTCCACTTCTCGCATCGCTTCAGCAGTGAGTTGATCCAATTTGTTGTTGGCAATATATGAATACACACCACACAATAAAAATGACAACACAATAATGCTCAGACCCAAAGGTATACCCCATGTCGTTACGCCACCCGACAATGAACTGAGTAAAAATTCTTTGTTATAGCCAACAAGCAACATAAAACCCACGTAAGCAAATAACATGATCCCCGTTAGTGTCCAGCTCAAGCGACTTTTTTTATCCACCATTTCTTTAAACTTTGGATTTTGTAGAATCTGTTCTACCTGTCTCTCATCCATAATCCTGCTCCTGATCACAACCAACCTTAGTTGTATTATTTTTAATCGTTTTTTACTGATACAAAACTAACAATGTATGGCCGATGGTGTAATTAGACTTTGGTCGTTAAATTTTGATCAATGTAGACGTGTCAGTTCACGGATGCGTTATCATAACGGTAGATTTCTATGCGTATTTCATATGAACAGTTGGTTGATTATTGGGGTACTCGCCCTCTACATCTTAATTCTTTTTATTTGTGCCTTTTTTGGTGAAAAGCATGCCAGTCGACTCAGCACTCGCGGTCGAATGATTCTTTTCAGTCTAACCTTGGGTGTGTATTGCTCGTCGTGGACTTTCTATGGTGCAACTGGAGCCGCTGTTCGTGAAGGCATCATCTTCCTTCCTATTTATCTTGGTCCTTTATTATTTGTTGGTCTAGGTTACGATATTTGGCGAAGACTCGGTCGTGTTCGACAGCACCATGCCATCTCATCAATTGCCGATTTTGTATCTGCTCGCTATGGTAAAAGTGGCTCTTTGGCGTCCTTGGTCACGATACTTGCCGTGATTGCTATTATTCCATATTTGGCATTGCAACTCCGTGCTATTGCGTTGAGTGCAACCGTGATGTTGCAACAAAACGCTGAAGTGATGACCACCACGACCAATGGTGTTTTAGCATTGACCAGCGTTTTAGCAATACTGGCCATGATGTTTGGTACTCGACAAATTGCCAATACAGAGCAGCATGGCGGCTTAATGCTGGCTGTCGCATTTGAGTCTTTCGTCAAGTTATTTGCACTAATCTGTGTCGCGCTGTTCTTTATCTTTGATGCCCCTGAAAATATCATTCAAGTTTCAGCAGATGTGAATAAAACCTTTCATGAAGTGCAATTGTTAGGTGTACCTGAAACCTTCTGGATACAAACCTTACTCGCTGGCTTAGCGATTATTTGTTTACCTCGTCAATTTCACGTCGCAGTCGTTGAATTACGCGATGAAAAATATATTCGCGGTGCGCGTCGTTGGTTTGCAGGCTATTTAATTTTGACGGTATTGGCCATTATTCCTATTGCTAGCTGGGCCTTGCATGCAGCTCCACAATATCTGGCAATTCCTGATGTGGCTGTCCTGTCTCTCCCGATCAGTTATAACCAAGATTGGCTCAGTTTATTGGCATTCTTAGGCGGCTTTTCCGCATCTACGGGGATGCTTTTGGTCTCATCAGTTGCACTTTCAATCATGCTCAGTAATGATTTGATCATGCCTGCTTTGTGGCGTTTTGGCTTGTTGTCACGGCATGATAAGCGGCTACCGCAAGTGCTTAAATTTACTCGACGCATCTGTATTTTAGCCGTGATGCTGTTGGGCTTTTTATTCTTCCATTTTTTTAACGATATCGACCAGCTTTCTGTGTTTGGTCTATTGGCCTTTAGTGCCGTGGCACAGTTTGCTCCAGCGCTTATTGGCGGTTTGTACTGGCGAGGCGGTAGTAAACAAGGCGTTTATGCGGGCCTTATTGTCGGCTTCTTGATCTGGTCTTATACCCTACTCCTTCCCACCATTTTACGCAGCCTACCTGACGACTACTTTAGTTTTACCCAGCATTTACTGATGTTTGGTCCTTTCGGTCAGGCGTGGTTACGTCCCGAAGCATTACTCGGTTTTGAGTCCTTTGCGCCGCTTACCCATGGTGTGATTTGGGCATTGGGTCTAAACACCGTACTTTATATTTGGATATCACGTTTATATCGCCCAAGTATCGCAGAGCAAATTCAAGCAGAAAGTTTCTTTTACTATGAAACAAAACCGCTGCCTACCCACAGCTCTAGTAATGAAATCAACTATCTGCACCATGATGTTGCTCGTCTAAAAGTCGGCGACTTGATTACCTTGGCCAAACGTATTACAGGTGAAGGTCCGACTAAGCATGCCTTTAATCAGTTCTGTTTATCAAACAATTTGATTTTGAATGAAAATAGTAGTGCTAATGGCATGTGGTGGCGCTTTACAGAGCAATATTTAGCGGGAACGATTGGCGCAGCATCTGCTCGTACGCTGCTAACCACCGCAATGGTTAACAACGGCCTAGCACTTGGACAAGTCGCAAACATTCTAGATCAGGCATCACAGTGGCAACGTTTTAATCAAAATCTGATCATGACCATGATTGATCATATGACCCAAGGCGTGAGTGTGATCGACGAAAATATGTGTTTGGTGGCGTGGAATAACCAATATCTGGTGCTATTCGATTATCCCAAAGATTTAGTCTATGTCGGCTGTCCAGTTGCAGATCTGATTCGTTATAACGCTGAGCGTGGTGAATGTGGTCCTGGTTCAGTCGAAGAACATGTTCGCAAAAGACTGCGTTGGATGAAGGTCGGTAGCGCGCACGAATTCGAACGCATTCGTAAAGATGGTCGTGTGATTCAAATGCGCGGAAACCCAATTGAAGGGGGTGGTTTCGTGACCACATTTGCCGATATTACGGCATTCCGTGAAAATGAAGCATTACTTGAAGGTCGTGTGCAAGATCGTACGCAACAATTGGCAGATGCATTAACTGAACAACAATTGGCTCGTGAACAAGCGGATAAAGCCAATATGTCAAAAAGCCGATTTATTGCCGCAGCCAGTCACGATCTCTTACAACCGATGCATGCAGCACGTCTTTTTAGTACGGCATTGGAACAAAGCATCCAGTCAGATGATGATCGTAAAACATTGCAACAGTTGGATCGATCATTACATGGTGCCGAAAGTATGCTCTCTGCCCTACTCGATATCGCTCGTCTCGAAGGTGGTTCAATCCAACCGCATCGTCAAGCGTATCCATTGCATGATTTGCTGAGTGACTTAGACCTACAATTTAAGTCCATTGCCGCACAACGTAATATTGTATTTAAAGTGCATGATGTGAAATTTTGGATTGATACAGATCCTCAATGGATTCGTCGCATTATTCAAAACTTTGTCAGCAACGCTTTACGTTATACCGCAAAAGGTCGTGTGGTTGTCGGTGTACTTCGCTCAGCAGAACGTCCACAACATATTCGAATTGGCGTGTGGGATACCGGTCCAGGGATTGCTGAACAACAACGCATTAAACTCTTTCAAGAATTTGAACGCTGTGGACATACCTCACCTTGGGGTGAACAAGGCTTAGGATTGGGTCTGGCGATTGTGCAACGCATGACGGCTTTACTCAACTATCCAGTCCATGTTTACTCTGAACTGGGTCATGGTTCTTGCTTTATGATTGAAGTCCCAATTGTCGATGCTCCAAAAGTGGTAGCTGCACCTATACAAGCAGTGCCGCTCAAATCTAAAGCCTATAAGATCCTGTGCCTAGATAATGATGAAACCATTTTAGAAGGCATGTGTACTTTGCTGTCTAAATGGGGTTATCAAGTCTTTAAAGCAACAGAGCCTGAACAAGCCATTGAGATCATCCAAAAAGAAAATATTCAAGTATGGCTCGTCGACCAACATCTGAACCACAATAAAATTGGTTTAGATTTCATCAATGAACATCGTAAAGAGAATGTTCCTATTGCCTTAATTACGGCAGATTCAGATCCTGAACTTCCTCAAAGATTAAAAGATTTGAATATCGTGCTGCTCAGAAAACCGTTGAAACCAGCCTCTTTACGTTCATGGTTATCAGGATTAAAAATTTCGAAATAACTCGAAGCTTGTTTTATGAAAATAACTCGAGGCTTGTCATATTTCGAAACATCTAACCCCTATTTTTGTTTACTTAAAATAGGGGTTAGAGCTACAGAAAACCAACGCTCATCTACTCTAAATAGCAATTTTTTATAGTCGATGTGCAAAAGCTATCAAAATTTAATCATTGCGAGCAACTTGATTGACCAAAGATTACATTCAAGATATTTCTATGGCAAAGATCATCAAAAAATTGAATTCAATCCAATACACCTTGTTACTAATTTATTAAATAATTGAATTTTAAGCATATAAATTATCAAAAAAGAAGATCCACAACTTTAGTCGTATTTCTGTTGCATCTTACATAATCCATAAAATTAGCATTATTTTATTTTTAGACTGCACTTGTCGAACATGATGAGCATGGGTGTAGTGATAACGAATGGAATCCATTTAACTTGAGGATTGAGACCTCCTTGAGTTAATCGCATTGATTGGAGATTGTATGAATATTTCAGATGCAGTACCTCATGGTTTAGACCGAACTCAAGAATTCCATCGTCAGTATGGGGCAAATGCCATTTTGCCTGAAATCAATTGGCAAAAAATTTTTCCAGCAACATCTTTAAAAGATGAGCATTTACAAGCACTGGATCAAATTTATCAAAGTGTTGTTCCGCTGACCTTACAAGTTTTCGATGAACTTAAACTCGATGTCTTTAGTCCAGCCGCATATCATCCACAAGGATTAGGTTTTTTTGACAAACTATCCAATCAAGAAAGTAAATTAATTGAGATATTAGAAGCCGATAGCAAAAAAATGAATGAGCATGTCCGTCATCAAATTTGGAGTATGTTACTTCGTGGTGGTGCTGTACTGGTGTTCAAAGCTTGGTTAGGAAAAGTAAAAACTGGTGAGGACCGTTTAGACACCTCACAATTTGATGAAATTTCAGATTTATTGTTCATTAAGACGCCTCATCAAACGTTGGCTGAGCGTTTGGCTGTCGACCCTCAAGCAGATTATGACCATATTTTCTTAATGTATGGAAATGATGTTTATTTAGATTGCTTCAATACCGTTGAAACAGCGGCATTATTTGTTGATCTTAATGTTTATGATGCGGCTTTCTTAAGCCTGCGAGATGATCGTGTGGCGCATTATTTAATGAAAAAAGGCTATGTCACTCAAGAGCAAATCGATGATTTACAGTGCGCTTTGAATCCTTTATTTTGCAATGATGTCAGCTCTAAGCAAACTTGCTTAGCTTAAAACCTTTAGATGCTTGTCGAAAATTAAAGTCAAAGCTTAAAGTTCAATCTTAAAGTCGAAGCTTGAAGACAAACTTTAAAATTGGTTAGGGATAAAATCTTCTACTGGTTAAACTGTTTGATTCTCAAATGATCTATTCATGGAATCATCCAGTTCTAAAAAAGACCTCTTAATAGAGGTCTTTTTTCATATCAGATATATCTAAAATAATTTGAATTAAACGCGTTTTTCTTCAATATTCAGCGCATTAATGGCAAGTACAGCTTGCGTACGATTTTGAACGCCCAACTTGCGGAATATAGCCGTTACGTGTGCTTTAATCGTTGCTTCGGATACATCAAGTTCATAGGCAATTTGTTTATTTAACAGCCCTTCAGCCACCATCATTAAAACTCGGAATTGCTGAGGTGTCAGAGACTGAATACGTTCAGCCAAAGCAGTTTCTTCAGCTGCACGCGGGTCAAAACTTAAATTGGCGGGCAAGTTCGGTGGTAACCAAATATCACCGTCTAAAACGTGACGAATGGCTTCACCAATGTGACTTGGATGTGCAGACTTTGGAATATAGCCCATCGCGCCGTGTGCAATTGAGCGTTGGATAATTGACACTTCTTCATGCGCAGAAACGACAATAATAGGAAGTAATGGATATTGTGCACGAACGTGAACCAATGCTGAAAAACCTGAAGCACCAGGTAAATTTAGATCTAACAAGACTAAATCAGGTTCTGGACCTTTTTCTAAGCGTTCATAAAACTCATTAACAGCAGCAGTTTCACCAATTTGGGCCTGCGGTAAACTGTAACGAACTGCTTGAATTAAAGCATGACGAAACAGCGGATGATCATCAACGATTAAAATATTCATAAGCGACGCGAGAGATCTCTAACACAATCATCATTCTAACTGTGCTATTGCAGATAAGGATACATAAATATTAACGAATTTCAGGAAATAATGTTGCGCTAATTCAGAATTCCACTCATTTTTATGTAATTTATAAAATAATGATAAGCACAGCAATTTTAAATATAAATTTCACTCAATAAAAAGATAGAAATTAACGTTATAAATATATTGATTTATTTCAGTTATTTATATTAAAGCATCAATTGCTTAATGTATAAATAATCGTATAGATAAAAAAATGATAATCAATTTTCATTTCCTTATTTTACAGAATATAGCGAAATAGCGATTAATGATGGCTATCCGAGATTAATCATTTTTTAGGTTAGCCAATATGTCTATTTCACAACCAAAACCATTGAACATTGTCGCTGTATCAGGTGGCTTAAACAATCCATCAAAAACTGAAGCTTTGGTACAAGCCATTTTGGACGAATTAGGTGAAGCTACACCTATCCATGTACATTTTATTAAATTCAGCGAAATTGGTCATTTACTGGGTGGTGCGATTTATCGCAACCAATTACCTCAACGTGTGCAAGACGATTTAGCTGCGGTTGAAGCGGCAGATGCTTTAATCGTTGGGACACCCGTATATCGTGCCTCTTTTACTGGCCTGTTCAAGCATTTCTTTGACTTTGTAGAACAAACGGCTTTGGTTGATGTTCCTGTTTTATTGGCTGCTTCAGGCGGTAGTGATCGCCATGCACTGGTCCTTGAGCATCAATTACGCCCATTGTTCAGTTTTTTCCAAGCTCAAACATTACCAATCGGCGTATATGCAACAGACCGTGATTTCACACCTGAATACACCATTCACAGTGAGTTCTTACGTGATCGCATTACACTCGCGATTGCACGTGCATTACCGATTTTAGAATGGGCACCTGCAAAAGGCCAACGTGCTGATGTGGTCAAAGAAAAAACACAGCAGGCAAATCAAAACCTAGGAATCAACAAACAAATCGAACAAGAAGAAGTCTTACCTTCCGCTGCTGTACCTAATTTAAATGCAGCTGAATCACGACTACATCAAAAGAATAACTCAGCATCAAAGACAAAAGTGGCATAAGCGCACGAATGGTCAAACAAGAAAGATAAACTGGAGAATCGCCATGACTCAAATTGAAAAACAGCCGATTAAATTTGCGTACTGGGTACCAAATGTGAGCGGCGGATTAGTGGTCAGTAATGTTGAGCAACGTACAGATTGGAGTTATGACTACAATGTCCGTCTGGCTCAAGCTGCTGAAAAAAGTGGCTTTGAATATGCTTTGACACAGATCCGTTTTACCGCAGGTTATAACGCTGAAAATCAACATGAATCGGTCAGTTTTAGTCATGGTATTTTGGCAAAAACCACAACTTTAAGAGTTATTGCCGCTATTCTTCCAGGGCCTTGGAAACCCGCGCTTGCTGCTAAACAGTTAGCAACCATTGATCATTTAAGCAATGGGCGTATTGCCATTAACGTTGTGAGTGGTTGGTTCCGCGGAGAGTTTGATGCGATTGGCGAAGAATGGCCTGAACATGATCAGCGCTATGTTCGCTCAGAAGAATTCATCACTGCTTTAAAAGGTGTATGGACTCAAAATGATTATTCTTTTGATGGTCAATTTTACCAATTCAAAAACTATACTCTTAGCCCAAAACCGATTCAAAAACCACATATTGAGATTTTCCAAGGCGGTAGTTCACGTGCCGCACGTGATATGGCCTCACGTGTTTCAGATTGGTACTTCACCAACGGAAATACCCCTGAAGAACTCAAAAAGCAGATCGATGATATTCGTGAAAAAGCCAAAGCCAACAATCATCAAGTAAAAATTGGTGTAAATGCTTTTGTGATTGCGCGCGATACCGAAGAAGAAGCAAAGCGTGTACTGCAAGACATCATTGATGGCGCAAATGTTGAAGCGGTCAAAGCATTCGGTGATGCAACCCGTGAAGCAGGTGCGTCAACCGCTGAAGGTGAAGGCAATTGGGCAAAATCAACTTTTGAAGATTTAGTGCAATATAACGATGGTTTCCGTACCAATTTAATCGGTACTCCACAGCAGATTGCTGAACGTATCGTTGAATTAAAATCAATTGGTGTAGATCTCATCCTATCTGGATTTTTACACTTTATTGAAGAGGTTGAATATTTTGGCGAGAAAGTACTGCCGTTGGTGCGTGAACTCGAGGCTCAGCAATTCACACAAATTACAGCCAAATCCGCTTAGAAATTTAAGCCATACTGAATATTTAAAATCTGTGGCGCAGAAGGATAACAATAATAAATTTTAGGCAGCAACTACTCTCCCCCAAAACTCGGTTTGGGGGATTTTTTTTATGATTTTAAAATTCGATTCAATCATTGTTTTCTGTCCATTAAATATTAGATCTTTGTTGCACTTCATTTAAGAATCTAAGAATCAAAAAAGCTCATTGAGCGGAAATAAATTGATAGGTAAACATACCTTCTCCCTTTGGGAGAAGGTTAGGATGAGGGAATACTCATGATGAGTGTTATTGTATGAATAATTACTTTTGAAAGAAGTCTATTGATAAGGTTGAATCCTCTTTAGAAAATCTTCTTCATTTAAAAACAACATTACATTTAAAAAATCTAATTTATAAAACGTCTACATATAAACTTTAGAAAATGGGCCAAGCTAGCAACGTTTATAAAAGTTGATATAAAAAGCTACTTATTTTTTATTAAAAGTCACTGACTCAATTTTTTGAAGTTCTCATATTTTTTTAAATCGTTTCAAATTCTGATTTTAATCTCATAGGCCATGTGAATAATGTGTGAAGCATTACCAAACACCTCCAACAACACTAAATAAATAATATAAAACATATATTTACTAAATACCAATAAAAACATATGGTCAATTAACACGCGATAACGTTAAAGCTAAAATTATTATTTTAATGAGCGTAAGCCCAATAATTATAAATAATCATTTTATTCAGTCTTATAAGCTCGACGTGTTTTTAAATTCTACCTCATGTTTTTATGCGTTTAATCGTCGTAAAAATTCTAAGCAAATTTAAACGTTAAAAAAATTCTTCAAAAAAATCATCGATTAATATTTAAGGAATAATCACACATGGAATTCAAAACGCTAATATTTACTTTAACGGCACTGGGTGGAATGGGTTTAGTGGGGTGTAATGATTCAAATTCATCAGAACCCATTACTCCTCCGAATAGTGTTACAGGTGATCTGTTGGTACTCACCAGCGACGGAATGATTAGTTCGATTAATCATAATCAATCAAATACTTTAGTTTCAAACACTAAAATTACAGGCTTAGCATCAGGTGATCAACTTGTGGGACTAGATCATCGTCCTAGTAACGGAAAATTATATGCAGTTGGTATACTGGGTAATATCTACACGCTGAATCCAAGTACAGGATTAGCCACTTTAATAGTCCAAATGAAAGCAGATCCTGCTGACACAACGGATGGTAATGCACCTTATACTAAAATTACTGCCAGTCCCGACGCCCTCAGTGTCAACTTTAACCCTGCTGCAGATCGCTTAAGAATTATTGGTCAAGATGGACAAAACTTAAGGGTGAATGTAGATACGGGCCTTACCATTACGGATATCGCGATCAGTCGCGCGGGTGATGCCACAACTGAAATTAGTGCTGCAGCCTATACCAATGCTTTTGCAGGTACTGCGACTACCAAATTATACAGTATCGACTCAGCAACAGATCGTATCTATCTTCAAAATGCGAATGCAGGAACATTAGGTATCTCTGCACCACTCGGACACAATATCTCTAATAACGGTGGCTTTGATATTGATCCTATTAATAATATAGGTTTTGCAGCACTACAAGTTTCTGGTTCTTATAAGTTGTATCAATTAAATCTAGCACAAGTCGGAACGACAAATAATGCTGTTTTCGAAATGAGCGATCTACCAAGTGCATATAGCCAAACGTCGATCCGTGGCATTGCCCTATCACCAGCAGAAAATATAACTTCAAAAGGATTCGGCCTAAACAATAATAATGGCTTAATCAAATTTGATATTAATCGCCCCAATGACGCTACCGAACAAAAGATCACAGGTACACAGGTCAATGAAAAATTTATCGGCATTGATTTTAGATTCCGTACGGCCACCGAGCGTGCTAACACATTATATGGTTTAACAGATCAAGCTAATCTTTATACCATCGATCCAAACTCTGGTGTTGCAACGCTGGTGACTGCGCTTAAAGCTGCGGCAGGTAGTAGCTTTACTGCCTTACAAGGTGCTCAATTTGCAGTCGACTTTAATCCTACAGCCGACCGCCTCAGAGTCATCAGTAATACAGGTCAGAATCTCCGTATCAATGTTGATTCTGGTGAAACCATACAAGATGGCATGATCAATGGTATTGCGGGTGCTTCGATTAGCGCTGCAGCCTATACCAATAGTTTTAAAACGCCGATTTCTGCACTCAGTACAGAGTTATTTAACTTAGATTTAACAAATCAATTACTGACCAAACAAGTTCCACCGAATGACGGCACATTGGTTAAGCTGGGTGATCTTGGTCTCATCTTAGGTTTAAACGATGGTTTTGATATTGCTGGGGGCGACAATGGATTAGCCTTAGCTGCCATCAACAATATTAATGGTCCTTCTGTGCTTTATCGTATCGATCTCAACAGCGATACAATGCTAACCACTCCACGAGCGCGCGCAGCAATTTCTGCCAATGATACACCAAATATTATGAGCTCGACCATTGGTTCAAATACAACTTCACCTTTGATTGATTTAGCAATACTTATCAAGTAATTATAAGTTCAACCGAACTCGATATTAGTCCACTCATCAGACCTATTTCATCACTTTAAGACTTTTAAATGTCGATAAAGTGACGAATAGGTCTTTTCTTTTTATAGTTAAATAACTCAAATTTCATATGCTTATCTACTATTCAGTTCTCTATCTCTATAAATAAGATAAAAAATACTGATTTACAGAATTTAAAATGATAGTGGAATTGTGAAATTAAACTTACAATGTCTAAAATTCATCCTTTTGGAAGAGACAGATGTACACTGGTATCGTGCAAGGCTTAGAAAAAATTCTCGAAGTTCGTCAAGGTGATGGCTTTGTAACTCTGGTCATATCGAATACACAGAATTTTTTTCATGATGTATTTATTGGTGCCAGTGTGGCTGTGAATGGAACATGCCTGACTGCCACTTTTATTGATCTCGATGCCAATCAAGTTCATTTTGATGTTTCTCATCTTACGCTGCAAATCACCACCTTAAAATATTTAAAACAAAATGATCTGGTAAATATTGAACGTTCTGCAAAAGTAGGTATGGAAAATGGTGGTCATAATCTTTATGGTCATATCGAAGGTACAGCCCTAATCAAAAATATTTCAAGAACAGGTGATACGCTACATATCGATATGCACATCCCCAATGGCAATATTAAATATTTTTTCCTGAAAGGGTTTATTGGACTAAATGGTTGTAGCCTGACCTTGAACCGTGTTGATCGTGAAAGCCAAGAAATTTCAATTGATTTAATTCCTGAAACACTACGCCTCACCACTTGGAATACGGTTCAAGTCGGAGATGAAGTCAATTATGAAATCGATCAAATGACACGTACGCTGGTCGATACTTTAGAGAATATTCACCAACGTCAATAAGATGTGCTATTAACGCATCATGCTCAGGTATTTGATGATCATTAGACCATGACATCTTTTGATCATTTATATGCTCGTAAAAGATGAAGATTTATAACGATGATGAAGCACTCTAAACGCATTTTTAAATTTCATCTCATGTCCTATTTATCGGAATGCTGCCACCGTAAATCATTGGGTTAATCCAATATGAATTCACAACTTCAATCAGATTCTTCATCTCATGAAAATTTGAACCCCAATCCAATCAATAAAATGACATTGCATATTGTATTTGCCATCGCGCTTGCACATTGTTTGAATGATTTAATTCAGGCATCGTTGCCTGCCATTTACCCTTTATTGAAATCAAATTTCTCACTCAGTTTTACTCAAATTGGCTTGATCTCACTGGTCTATCAAATTACGGCATCTCTACTACAGCCTTGGGTCGGGTTTTATACTGACAAACACCCTAAACCGTATCTCCTTCCGATAGGCATGAGTATCACCCTGATTGGAATTTGTGTCCTAGCCTTTTCAGCAAACTTTTCAATGCTGTTGGTGGCTGCTGCATTAATCGGAGTGGGTTCATCTACATTCCACCCTGAAGCATCTCGTGTCGCACGTATGGCCTCTGGTGGACGATTTGGTACAGCGCAGTCCGCTTTCCAAGTTGGCGGTAATAGCGGCTCTGCTATTGGTCCATTATTAGCTGCAGCGATTATTGTCCCTAACGGTCAAGCATCCGCAGCATGGCTGATGGTCTTTGCCGTTTTTGGCATCTTTGTCTTGTTCAAAATTAGTCGTTGGACAGTCAATTTTGCACGTTCATATCAAGGAAAACCAACTCAAGTCATTCAAGCTAAACTCAGCAGAACAATCTTGATTCGTGCCTTGGTCATTATCTGTTTTTTAATGTTTGCTAAATTCACTTATATCTCAACCATTAGTAATTATTATATTTTTTATCTGATTGATAAGTTTCACATCTCTATTCAGCAAGCTCAGCTTTATTTATTTGCATTTTTAGCGGCAGTTGCTTTGGGTACATTTGTTGGTGGTCCTGTGGGCGATAAAATTGGTCGCAAAGCTGTTATTTGGATTTCATTCCTCGGAATGGCTCCTTTTGCTTTGCTCATGCCTTATGCCAATTTATTCTGGACTTTTGTCTTCGCAATTTTAGCTGGATTAATCATGTCATCCGCTTTTGCTGCCATGGTTGTGTATGCACAAGAAGCCGTTCCAGGGCGAGTCGGCATGGTATCAGGTTTAATGTTTGGTTTAATGTTTGGTGTGAGTGGTATTGCGGCAGCAGCATTAGGCTATGCAGCAGATCATCAAGGCATCGCATGGGTCTTTAGTTTTAGTTCTTATTTACCATTACTGGGGATTTTAACGATGTTCTTACCGAATCTTCATCGCCCAAAAAACAAAGCGCTTAAAGTAAAATAAATGCTCATCTAAGTAATTACTTATCTAAGATAGTAAAAAGCTCACTTGATGTGAGCTTTTTTTAAGCAAAAATTACGCGTGATCAACATTCAGCTTAAATCATTCAGTTTATAAGGCTTAGCTTAAAAAACTCGATTTATAAGCTAAATCCAAATACATTGATTAAAATAATATGCTTAAAAGCTAAGCATAAAAACTCGGCTCAGGGACTTGATCAGTCAATACCCACTCGCCCACTTCCTGATATTTATAATCGATTGGATCATGCAAAGTCTGAGTCCGCACATTACGCCAAAAACGATCTAAGTTTAATTTTGCAGTCGTCGCCCGTGCGCCCATCACTTGAAAAATATTCTGCGTAATCAACAAGGATGTATTGGTTGCTGCGATTTTAGCTGTGGCAATCGCAATAGAAACCTCACCGCGCTGTTGAGCCGTTAAGTCACTTCCAACATCCCAAGCATTTTGTAAGCTTTGAATGGCTTTATCAGCCAATAATCGTACGCTTTCAAGTTGCACATAAAACTCTGCAAAATGTTTTTGGATAAATGGATCATTCACCGCATTTTCAGCGAGCGACTTTGACCACGCTTTTTGTGTTTTCACCGACTCTTTGGCGATTTCAAATGCACCTTCAGCCACACCTAAAAACAAATGGACGAAAATTAATTGCGCAATCAAAGGTCTTAAGCTGGAATAAGGCGTACTCAATGGACCGGGGTTGAGCAATAATTCATCTTTATAAATTTTAACCTGTTCAAAATGGCTGGTTCCACTGTCGGTTTGGCGCTGGCCCATATTATTCCAATCCCCTAAAAAGCTCACGCCTTCTCGTTCCGTTGGAATAACCCCAATAAGTAATTTTCCAAGTTCATTGAATCCAGAGCACAGTAAAATATCTGAATCGATGGAACCTGAACAGAAACTTTTGTCGCCATGAAAAATGAATTCATTTTCAGAAGTCTGTGTTGCAGTGGTTCTTTTATCTAAGGGGTTTAAAGTATTGCCCCAGAATAAATTATCTTGAGCTGTTTTTTGAAACCAAGTTGCATATTGTTCAGGCTGTGCAAACAATTGCACAGTCGCAATCAAAAGATGATGAAAGCCATAAACATGCGCCAATGAACTATCCACTTGAGCAATGATTTGTATGGTTTTAAAAATAGAATGCCAATCGCCTTGTTGCCCCCCATATTCCTTCGGAATAGACAGCGATAAAAGACCACTTTGTCGGATCAAATCTCGTTCTCGTTTTGGATTGCCCCCTCTCTTATCACGTTCAGCTGCAGTCTCAGCAAAAGTCTGTGCAAGTTGTTGTGTAAGCTGAATGGGATCTTGCAGCCTATTTATATGAGGAGCATTCATTGTCTTATACCGTATTCCAAGTGGCTAAAATATTAACAGATTGTGATTATTCGCTTTATCATATTGCTGGATGTGCTTATTCCTAAAACAACAATACCGCTAGGTTTTCTAACGGTATTGAGATAAACGTAATAAAAGATACTTAAGCGTGTTGTGATTTCACTTCAACAATCAATTGATCCACCACTTGTGGATCTGCCAAAGTAGAAGTATCGCCTAAACTGTCTAGCTCATTGGCTGCAATTTTTCTTAAAATACGGCGCATAATTTTACCTGAACGCGTTTTAGGTAATGACGGTGCCCAATAGATCACATCAGGTGTTGCGACAGGTCCAAGCACTTTACGTACCCAGCCCACCAACTCTTTACGAAGTTCTTCAGACTCCGTGGTATCTGATTGCAATGTCACATACGCAGCCACGCCTTGCCCTTTAATATCATGCGGCATACCAACCACTGCAGCTTCGGCAACATGTTCATGCGCGACCAAGGCACTCTCGATCTCTGCCGTTCCCAAACGATGCCCTGACACATTTAAGACATCGTCCACGCGACCCGTAATCCAGTAATAGCCATCTTTATCTCGACGTGCACCATCGCCTGTAAAATAACTTCCAGGATAGGTCGCAAAATAGGCTTCAATGAAGCGATCAGGATCCCCCCAAATGGTGCGCATTTGACCCGGCCAAGAGTCTTTAATCACCAGATTACCCTCGGCTTCACCTTCAAGCTCTTTACCATGTTCATCTACCAATGCAGGTTGCACACCAAAAAATGGTCGTGTCGCTGAACCGGGTTTCAAAGCTGTTGCACCTGGAAGAGGCGTAATCATGAAACCACCTGTTTCCGTTTGCCACCATGTGTCCACAATCGGGCAACGGCTTTCACCCACCACCGTGTAGTACCAATTCCAAGCCTCTGGATTAATGGGTTCACCTACTGAACCGAGTAGGCGCAAACTACTGCGGTCACTTTCACGAATGAAAGCATCGCCTTCACGCATCATGGCGCGAATTGCAGTTGGAGCGGTATATAAAATAGTGACATTATGCTTATCGACAATATGACCGGTACGCGCCCATGTTGGATATTGTGGAACCCCTTCGAACATCAGCGTGGTCGTACCATTTGATAATGGACCATATAACACATAAGAATGTCCCGTGATCCAACCGACATCTGCTGTACACCAAAAAACATCGTCTTGCTTCAAATCAAAGACTTCACGAAATGAAGTATTGGCAAAGGTTAAATAGCCGCCTGTAGTATGCAGTACACCTTTCGGTTTCCCCGTGGAGCCTGAGGTATATAAAATAAATAACGGATCTTCAGCATTCATTGGCTCAGGCGGGCAAATATCATTTACAGACATGATTTCCATGTGATACCACAAATCACGTCCTTCATGCATGGTGATTGGGTTGCCTGTACGATGCACCACAATCACATTAGTCACTGAGTCGGTTCCCCCTAAGGCCATTGCAGCATCGACATTTTCTTTGAGCGGAATTGCTTTACCACCACGCATCCCAGAGTCTGCGGTAATCACCACTTTGGCTTGACTGTCATCGATACGACTGGCCAAGGAGTCTGGAGAGAAGCCGCCAAAGACAACACAGTGCACGGCGCCAATGCGGGTACATGCCAACATGGCAATGGCTGCTTCAGGCACCATTGGCATATACAGCACCACACGGTCTCCCTTAGTGACTCCGCGTTTTTTCAATACATTCGCAAAGCGGCAGACTTCATCATGCAGTTCTTCAAAGGAAATAATTTTATGTCGAGATGGATGATCGCCTTCCCAGATAATGGCTGGCTTATGCGGATGTTCTTTTAAATGCCGATCTAAACAGTTTTCACTGACGTTCAATTGACCATCAGCAAACCATTCAACTTTATATTGATCTGGACTAAAGTTGGTATTTTTAACCTGAGTGAACGGTTTAATCCAGTCAAGCTTATTGGCCGCTTCCGCCCAAAATTCATCAGGTTGTTCGATCGACTGTTTATAACGTTCAAAATACTGTTCTTCGCTTGTTCTTGCAGTTTTTTTAAAGTGTGCTGGAACTGGATAAAGTTCATTCATAATTCACGTCCTTGATTTATGTATCCCATCTCGAGATTTTTACAGACCCAATTGATCATTTTTTGTGTTATGTGCTCAGTATGACTATACTTTAAAAATACACACAATCATGCTTTGGTCGTAGTTTTTGAATTCTTTTATAACAAAATAATACGTCATCATGAGCATATTAAAAATAAGCGTAAGTTTTATGGTTTGAATTGATATGGTTATATAATTTAATCCTTTATGAATATTGAGCAGTATCTAAAATCAACATTTTTCTATCATTTTATTCCAGTTATTTATCGAACTCATTCATATAACTGACTCATATAATTGATTCATATAACACGTCAATTTTATCAGTACTTAATCCTGAAATAGACCAGCTTTAATGCATTCTTATTATTTGCAATAGATGTGCTGCAATGACTCAAATCATTAACATGAAATAATCAGAGTAAATACATCAAATCTTTCAATTTTTGTTTATTTTCAGGCAAAATAGAGCAACACTTTAGATTGGGAACACCTGTGGCTGAACAACAAAACACCTTAAGTGATGTTACACAAGGTACAACCCAGCTTTTGCATGATGCAACCGAAAAAACAGCTCAAACTGTACTTGCTCATACCTCTAAATATAATGATGCCTATAGCACCATCGATAAAATTATGGATGGCTTTTGGGAACGAATTCCTTATATCTGCATTGCATTCGTGGTATTTACCATTTTCTGGTTATTGTCCAAAGTCTTTAAATTTTTTGTGCGTAAAACATTGTCTGATCGCACTTACACCCGCCAAAATTTAGTGTTGGTGTTGAATCGTGTGGGTGCTTCAGCCATTATTTTCTTTGGATTTCTGATTGCAATGGTCATCGCAATTCCGGGTTTTACACCCGGTCAATTGATGAGTGCATTGGGTATCGGTTCAGTTGCAATTGGTTTTGCATTTAAAGATATTTTCCAAAACTTATTGTCTGGCGTTTTGATTTTACTCAGTGAACCTTTCAAAATTGGCGATGATATTATTGTTTCAGGTATGGAAGGTACAGTGGAAGATATTCAAATCCGTGCAACCTACCTACGCTCACCAGATGGTCGTCGTATCGTGATTCCAAATGCCACGGTGTATACCAGTGCGGTCACGGTGAATACCGCATATAAACGCCGTCGTTGTGAGTTTATCGTCGGCATTGGTTATGAAGATGACGTGCAAAAAGCTAAAGACGTTGTCATGAAAATTCTAGACCACGACAGCAGTATTTTGAGTCAACCCGGCTTTAGTGTAAATGTAGCGGCTTTGGCCGACTTTTCGGTGAATCTAAAAGTACAATGGTGGGTCGATACAGGCGAAACTGGAACGTCAAACTCGATCAGCTCAGTACAAGAAAAAGTGATTCAGGCTTTTGCTGAAAATGATGTTTCGATTCCTTATCCTGTTCAAGAAGTGAAAGTCTACCGCGGCGATCCTTCGGTTCAAGATGAAGAAACGGCACGGGCAAAAAAATAAATAAATCGCCAGTAAGATTCATTAAACAGTCGAGCTAAACAATCTGCCCAAGACGTAAGGAATAACAGTTTCTGTTCGAATAATACGGTTGCCTAGGCTGAATGCTTGGCAGCCGTTTTTAATGAGCAGATCAATCTCATAAGGAATGAAACCCCCTTCTGGCCCAATCATAATCGTACAGGCATGATCGATGGCATAAGGCATGCTAGATTCCACATAAGGATGTGCCACATAACAGGGTACATCTGGGGAAATAAGTGTAGGCAAAACATCTTCAACAAAGGGTTTGAAACGTTTAAAAATTACAATTTCAGGCGCGACTGTATCCCCTGCTTGCTCTAACCCAAGTTCGATAAAATGATTAAGCTGTTGCAAAAAAGGAGTCTGCCAATAACTTTTATCAACTCTATAACTGTGTAATAAAATAATTTTTTCTACGCCTAAAGTAACGCTATCTTGTATTAATCGACGTAAAACTTTCGGTCGTGGCATCGCTAAAATGAGCGTGACAGGAAGTTTCTTTGGAACGACTTCTTCATGCAAGGCTTTAACACGAATGGCTTGTTCAGATACCTCAACCACTTCAGTTAAATATCGTTTTCCTGCTTTGATACCCACTTTTAAGGTATCACCCACTTGAACATCAACATGGAATTTTAAATGTTCAAGCTGACGTTTTGAGGTGATAGACCAAAGTTCAGATTCAGTTTGACGTGGATCAAGCAGGACGATATTCATAAGATCTAAAATAAAAAAATGCAGTATAAGGATACGTGATTGCTAATGAGGTTGTCGCTCATTTCTCTCTATAATCAATTTTCTGTGTAATAAAACTATATGCGTTATAAAGTTTCCAGTTTTATAAAACTGAGCATCAAAGTAAAAAAGCTGTTGGCATGATTCATCGATTACATTGAGTTGATCAAATTGATTTGATCGAAATTTGGTTATAGAAGAATGAATCAGGCTGCCTTAAAATAACGATTAATCCTCTATCCATATTGAAGCAAGAATTCCATATTAAACATTATAAATATTGATCTAAAATAGCGATGTGTTTTTTTAAAGACCCTGCGTTTTTTTTCATTATTGCAGTCGCATTTTCAGTCATCTGTTCCGCTAAAGATTTATTTTCAATAAAATCTATCAACATCGCTGCAATATGTGATGCGTCATGACCCACAGCAACAGCATCCTCTTTCACAAATTCATCGACAATCGTTTGGAAATTAAAATAGTTTGGGCCCAATACTGTCGGGACCTTCAATACAATCGGTTCCAATATATTATGACCACCACCCGGTACATTTAAAGATCCACCAACAAAACAAGCTTGACTCAAACCATACCATAGCCACATTTCGCCCATGCTGTCAGCCAAATATACTTGGGTATCTGTTTGAATGACTTCATTTAAACTCCGACGATGCGTAGTTAAATTCAAGTTTTGTGCTGCGCGATAAACCTCATCAAATCGTTCAGGATGACGAGGAACCACAATGAACAACAACTCAGAATCAGCGTCTAATTGAGTCCTTAATGCCTCTAACAGCAATTGCTCTTCAGGTGCATGAGTACTGGCTAAAGTAATGATTTTACGATGGGTTAATTTCCATTCTACTTTTAATCGTTCAGCTTGATCGATGAAGTTTTGCGGCGCATGAATATCAAATTTAATGCTGCCTACCACATCACTTTGATTCTTTGGCGTACCCAACTGCTGGAATCTCTCTAATGAAGCCTGATCTTGTGCCAAAAGCTGATTTAAACCCCGTAACATCTGCTGGGTTAAGCTCGGCACTTTGGCATAGCCCTTTGCCGATTTTTCAGAAAGTCGTGCATTGACTAATATGGTCGGGACGTTGGCTAATTGAGCTTGATCAATCAAGTTCGGCCACAATTCAGTTTCAACCAAAACCAACATCTTCGGCTGATACTTTTGAAAAAAATCTTGAACTAAATGCTTTTGATCTGCAGGTAAATAGACGGCTTGGAAGAGCGCTTCATATGGCGCTTTTAAAAATAATGACTTAGCACGAGCCTGACCCGTTTTGGTGGTATTGGTCACTAAAATAGGATGACCCAATTTTAAATAATGCTCAATTAAAGGTTGTGCTGCATTGGTTTCACCGACAGAAACCACATGGAACCACAAAACATGTTGGTTCTTAGCTGGCTGAAAAGGCCCAAATCGTTCAAGACATTCTTGTTGATATTGTTGTTCATTTTCGGCACGTTTTTTTATACGCCATTGATAAACGGGCTTAAGAATTGCCAAGGCTGCGTTATACCAAAATGGAGTTGTCAAAAAAGTGACCTCAAAAAAAGAATCTCGAAATATGAATCTCGAAATATAAATATTCAATATATCACAGCGCATGAATCACTTAACTATTCATGCGCTGTCTTCTCTCAAATTAGACTCTTATATTAGAATCTTATATTAAAGATTATTCAGCATGCGCTAAAGTCTCTGATAAAAACGGATAATCTATATAGCCTTCAGCGACGTCGGTTCCGATCATATTTTCAAACTTCAGTTCATTGAGTGGCGCATCTTGTACTAACCGCTCATACAAATCTGGATTTGCAATATAGTCTTTACCAAAAGAAACAGCCTCTGCCTTACCTGAGCTTAGAAGTTCAAGCGTATCATCACGGCTCAAACGCATATTAGCAATATATGGTACCGACTGCGAGCGAGCTTTAAGTTCTAAACTGATACTGTCGTCAGCCAAATATTCACGGGTAAAGAAGAAGGCAATTTGACGTTTACCTAGTTCTTCAAGCACGTATCCAAAAGTTTCACGTGGATCCTCATCGCCCATGTCATGTTCATCACCACGTGGTGCAAGATGAATACCGACACGACCTGCACCCCAAACCTCAATCAATACATCCATTACTTCTAACAAGAAACGCGCACGATTTTCAACCGAGCCACCATAGATGTCTTGGCGTTTATTGGTTTTGGTCTGCAAAAATTGGTCAATCAAATAACCATTTGCTGCATGCAGTTCTACACCATCAAAACCTGCCGCTTTTGCTTTCATTGCAGCTTGTTTAAATTGTTCCGTTATGGCGTGAATTTCAGCAATTTCTAATGGGCGTGGCTCAACATAATCACGCTTCGGACGAAGTAAACTAACCTGCCCTGCTTGTTTCACATTGCTGGCAGAAACAGGCGTTTCGCCATTTAATAATTCAGGATCTGAAACACGACCAACATGCCATAATTGAGCAACGATCAAACCACCTTTCTCATGTACAGCATCAGTTACTCGTTTCCAACCATCAACTTGTGCATCAGTGAATAGCCCTGGTGTATTTAAATAACCATTGGCTTCTTCAGAAATAACTGTGGCTTCAGAAATGATCAACCCTGCACTTGCACGCTGTGCATAGTATTCTGCCATCATTGCTGTTGGAACACGTTCAGCCGTTGCACGGCTACGCGTTAAAGGTGCCATCACGACAGGGTTTTTTAATTTCAATTCACCAAAATGAATGGGAGTGCTCAAGTCAGTCATTAAATGTTCCTCACCACCCTAATGTTATTTTGTTAGAGTGATTGTTGAATATGCAGTAAAAAATCTTGAATCAGTGCTTCATTTCGAGAGAAATATGACCATTGACCATATTTAGTCACTTGAACCAAACCTGCTTGTTGTAATACAGACAGGTGATTCGACATAGTCGATTGTGAAATATCGGCAATTTTTTCAATATGTCCCGCGCAGACACCACGACTAAAATCATAAACACATTCATCTTGTGGGATAAATTGTTCAGGATCTTTGAGAGAGTTTAAAATCTGTCGTCTAATCGGGTTAGCAAGGGCTTTATAAATCGCTTCTGAATCCATATTTTTTCACTCGAGTACATCTAAGGCACTGTACTAAAATTATTATATCGATTTTTTTAGATATTAATATCGAAATTATACGATATTTAACAAATCTAGAGTTTCATCGACATTGCATATCTGACCTAGTTTAACATTGATCTGTTTTACGTTTGTAGTAATGAGCACTTTTAGTCGCATATTAAAAAGCAGAGCCTAAGCTCTGCTACTCAAATATTTAGATGAAATAAACGCTTAATTCAACGTTTTTTTCTGCTTACAAAGCTGAATCATTAAAAGTCTACTTCGTTAAAAGCTTGACTCATTAAAGACCCAATGAATTAAAGACCTTGTTTCAGACTCGCTTCAATAAATTTATCTAAATCACCGTCCAATACTGCGCCGGTATTGGAACTTTCAACACTGGTACGCAAATCTTTAATACGCGAGTCATCTAAAACATAAGAACGAATTTGACTGCCCCAACCAATATCAGACTTGGTGTCTTCGAGCGCTTGTGCAGCATCATTACGAATTTGCATTTCACGTTCATACAACTTTGCACGTAACTGTTTCCATGCATGATCACGGTTTGCATGTTGAGAACGTTGGTTCTGACAAGCCACCACAATACCTGTTGGCGCATGCGTTAAACGTACTGCAGAGTCGGTTTTGTTAATGTGCTGACCACCCGCACCAGATGCACGATAAGTATCTGTACGCACATCTGCTGGATTAATATCAATTTCAATATTATCGTCCACTTCTGGCGAAACGAATACGGCAGAAAATGAAGTATGGCGACGGTTACCTGAGTCAAATGGTGATTTACGAACTAAACGGTGTACACCTGATTCAGTACGTAACCAGCCATAAGCATACTCACCTTCAACACGGATCGTTGCAGACTTGATCCCTGCGACATCACCACCAGACTCTTCCATAAGTTCCGCTTTAAACCCATGACGCTCAATCCAACGTAAATACATACGTAGCAACATCGAAGCCCAGTCTTGCGCTTCGGTACCACCCGAACCTGATTGGATTTCAACATAACAAGGATTCGGATCCATTGGATTACTAAACATACGACGGAATTCAAGTTTTGCTAACTCTTCTTCTGCAGCCGTTAGTTCAGATTGAACATCTTCTAAAAGACTTTCGTCGTCCGCTTCAACTGCCAAATCAAGTAATGCTTGTGCATCATCAAGTTGACTGGTTAAGCCTTCCAATACATTCAAAACATTTTCAAGCTCGCCTTTTTCTTTGGCCATCGCTTGAGCACGACTTTGGTCATTCCAAATCGTAGGATCTTCTAACTCACGCAAAACCTCTTCTAAACGCTCTTTCTTGAGATCGTAGTCAAAGATACCCCCGTAGTGTTTGACCACGTTCGCTTAAGTCTTTTAATTGGATTAGATAAGGATTAATTTCCACGCGAATTACTCTCAACCAAATTAGATATATTCTGAAGGGTGAAATTATATCACACTCCTCAGTGACTCGAATCACCCCGAAGTTAAGCGTTTGAACTCCCCCATTTGAATTGACTTATTTGGCTCTTTACTGGAAGAATTTAAAGAGCCATGTTAATTCACGCGTTCATAACTGACACTAATCTATTTTTAATATGTTTGATCTGATGATTTTATCTGCACCATTCACAACTATTGATAAGAATTTACTGCTTAAAAATACAAGCAAGACATCTTTTTTTTTGATGTAAGATACATTTAAAAGTTACAAAATTGGATTAATTTTAATCACTTATTCAAAAATACACACTTTCCACACAGTTTTAATAAAACAAAACATTAAATATTTATTTTTATTTATTAATGGTTTATGCAAAATAAATAACATCAAATTACTTAACTTACATTCCAATTACAACCCTTTGATTGACGCATTCTAAAAATTCTCTAGACTTAAATATGTAACAAAAAATGTATTCGAATTTTAATCTACGAGGGGAAGTATCCATGAAAAAATTAGCAATCGCTTCTGCATTACTTTCAGCTTTAGCTGTAACAGGAACTGCAAATGCCTATCAAGCTGAAGTAGGTGCTTCTGCTGGTTATGTTGATCCAGACAATGGTAGCTCAGGTAGCGAGTTTGGCGTAAATGGTAAATACTACTTCAATCCAGTTCAAGTACGTAATTCACCACTTGCTGAAGCGGCGTTCCTTGATCGTGCAAGTAATGTAAGTGCTCATATTAATTATGCTGATCGTGGCGAATTAGATGATACTAGCTATGGTGCTGCTGTTGAATACTTCGTACCTAACTCTGATTTCTATGTATCTGGTGGTATCAGCCAAAATGAACAAGAGCGCTTCGATTTTCTAGGTCGCAAGTTTGATTTCGATACAACATATTATAATGCTGAAGTGGGTTATCTTGCAGCGCCTGGTCTATTAATTGCAGCGGGTCTTAAAGGCTACGACAATGATTATGATGATGGTGTTGATCCAACGATCCGTGCTAAATATGTAACAACATTAAGCAATGGTAAAGATATTAACCTTGAAGCTGGTGCAGCATTTGGTGATCTAGATGAGTTCAATCTAGCTGCTGACTACTACATCGATAAAACTTTAAGCGTTGGTGCTGACTACTACAATAACGATATCTCTGATCGTTCTGAAGTGGGTATCACTGCACGTAAATTCATTAATCAACAAGTAAGTTTAGAAGGCCGTGTTGGTTTTGGTGAACAAGCTAATAATGACTACAATTCATTTGGTGTTGCAGCAAAATATCGCTTCTAATCGATCTATAAACATTTAATAAATTTATATTTTAAAAGCCCTTCTCCGGAAGGGCTTTTTTTGCATCCTCTTATATTTTGTAAGTTTTTGTCTTGTGATTGAATGTTATATTTTTATACAATGATTTCGAACTGTAACAATAGTGTCATAATTTAATAACAAAGAGAGCCCTTCATAATGTTTAAGAAAATCACACTTGCAACAGCACTTATTGCTAGTCTAGGCACAGCTCACGCTTATCAAGCTGAAGTTGGCGGAACAGTAAGTTTAATTGATCCTGATAATGGCGATACCTCTACTGGCTTTGCAATTGATGGAAAATATTATTTCAATCCAGTTCAAGTAAAAAACTCACCTCTCAATGAAGCTGCATTTTTGGATCGTGCAAGCAATGTAAATGCTGAAATTTCGTATACTGATTATGATATTTCAGACACTACAACTTTTGGTGTTGGTATTGAATACTTTGTACCAAATTCAGACTTTTATGTAAGTGCTGGTGTTGGTCAAGTTCAACAAGGTGTTGATGGTTTTAAAGATTTTGATACCACAGTCTACAATGCAGAATTAGGTTACTTACCAGCACCAGGTCTTTTGGTGGCTGTAGGATTAGCAGGTTACGATAATGATTTTGGTGATGATATCGATCCAACATTACGTGCTAAATATGTGACTCAAATCGGTTCATATGATACAAACTTCGAAGCAAGTACAAGTTTTGGCGACATAGATGCCTATGCTCTAAAAGCAGATTTATATCTAGATAAGACTTTTAGTGTTGGTCTAGGTTATTCTGATCAAGATTCTGTTGGCGACAATGATGTTTTCAGTATTAATGCAAAAAAATTCTTTACTCAACAAATTAGTTTAGAAGGTTCAATTAATTTTGCAGATGCTGGGAATGTGTTTGGCGTTCGTGGCGGATACCGTTTCTAATTTCATTAGAAAATAAATATAAAAAACCGCTCTCTAGAGCGGTTTTTTAATGAGCCAAGTAAAGTACTCGCAATTGCACACTCAAGTGACCTCTAAACTCATTTTTATCGAGTTCATAGACTAAATTGACATGGCTTTGCGTAGAATCATAGTCAAATTTATCCAAGGCATTAAATGCAATGGCCTCAACGATTTGTCCGTTATCCAATGCAAGTTTTAACTTTAAATGGACGTCCTTAAGCCAACGATGTTCCACGACTTTAAATTGACCTTGAAAAATAGGCTGTGGAAATTTTTGTCCCCATGGCCCCAATTGTTCAATTTGCTGAACTGTGCTCACTTTAAAGTCTTCAGGACTGAGTTCACCATCTGTAGACAAAGAGACTTGAAAAATTTCATCGTCTGTTTCATCAATTAGCTGTTCAAATACCTGTTTAAATTCTTCAAAGTGTTCCTGCTTAATCGTGAGTCCAGCTGCTGCTGCATGCCCCCCAAAAAAACTAACCAAATGCGGATGCTGCTCAGCGACTTTTTCGATACAGTCTCGGATATGAATCCCATCTATGGAACGTGCAGAGCCTTTAATATGTATGCCGTCTTTATCTGCAGCAAAGACAATACTTGGTCGATGAAATTGTTCTTTTAATCGGCCAGCTACAATACCAATAACGCCTTGATGCCAATGCTCTTCAAACATGATCAGCGCTGATGGCATATTTTCTTGATCAATATTTAAATTTTCCATCGCAGATAAAGCATCTTGTTTCATTTCCGCTTCGACTTGGCGTCGTTCTAAATTCAAATCATTCAGCTGCTGTGCAAGTGGATAAGCTGTTTCAAGAGTATCTGCCAATAGACATTCGATACCGATATCCATGGTTTCCATACGGCCTGCTGCATTAATACGAGGACCGATAACAAAACCTAAATCTTGTGCTTTGAGCTGTGCAGGATCACGTCCAGCAATATCCAACAAAGCAAGAATACCAGCGCGACATTGTCCACTTTGAATTCGCTTCACACCTGAGTCAACCAAAATGCGATTGTTATAATCTAAACTCGCAACATCAGCATAGGTACCCAGTGCAACTAAATCTAAATACTGGGTCATTTTTGCAGTCGATTTTTGCTGTTTCGCACGCTGACTGCTTAAATTCGCCAATACGTAAAATGCAACTCCGACCCCAGCCAAAGCCTTGCTCGGGAAATCACAGCCCAACTGATTGGGATTGACCACCGCTTCTGCTTTCGGTGTGTCTTTGGTCGTCAAATGATGATCTGTGATAATCACTTGCATACCATGTGCTTGAGCTTGTTCAACCCCTGCATGACTGGAAATACCATTATCCACCGTGATCAAAAGATCGGGGGTATAGGTCACAAAAACCAAATCTGCAATTGCAGGCGTTAAACCATAACCATATTTAAAACGATCAGGTACCAAATATTCAACATTTGCACCCATTTCTCGTAAAGCTAAAATCATCAATGCCGTACTGGTTGCACCGTCGGCATCATAATCTCCCACAATGACGATTTTGTGTTGTTGATCAATCGCAACATCAATCATGGCAATTGCTTGATCTAGACCTTTCATTTTGGGTACGAGCAAATGTTTAAGTTTTAATTCGAGTTGTTGTGCCGATTCGACACCACGGCGCGCCAATATTTTTGCAAATAAAGGCGATAAACCCTGAAAATTTTCAGGGTCTGTTAACAGTGGCCGTTCACGAATAAGAATAGATGACATTTATGGCATCAGACGTGTGAGTTGCCACTCGGCATTCACTTGTTCATAACTCAAACGGTCATGCAAACGATTTGGACGACCTTGCCAGAATTCATAATGATCTGGAATCAAACGATAACCACCCCAAAATTCAGGTTTAGCCAAATCTGTCTTTTCCGCGATGGAGTCATGTAATGCTTTAAACCGAGACTGGAGCAACTCACGGCTCTCAATCACGCCGCTTTGAGGCGTACTGATATGTGCCGCAATTTGGCTCTCACGTGGACGTTTATGATAATAGTCTGTCGATTCATCAACAGAGATTTTCTCAACTTTCCCACTGATACGAATCTGACGCTCCAACTCGGGCCAATAAAACAATAGCTCAGCAAAAGGATTAGAAGCAAGATCTAATCCTTTTTGACTGTCATAATTGGTATAAAAATCATAGCCAGATTCAGTTGCACCACGAAGCAATACGGTCCGAACGTGCGGCCGCCCTTGGGCATTTGCCGTTGCCAATGACATGGCATAAGGTTCAAGTAATTTAATTTCTAAAGCGTGGTTAAACCAATTTAAAAATTGCTCGTGCGGATTGCGTTGAACTTGACCTTCATGTAACTTACCTTTTTCATAGGTTAAACGTAGTTCACTTAAATCCTGAATCACATTACTCATGATGAACTTTACTCTCAAATGATTTTAAGCTGCGTTTGCACGTACCGCATCTGCCAGTTGATTTGCCAATGCTGTTACTTCTGCTAAATCTTCACCTTCAACCATGACACGAATCACAGGCTCAGTACCCGATTTACGAATCAATAATCGACCTCGACCTTTGAGTTGTGCCTCAGCTTTATCAAATTCTGTAACCAAAGCAGGTACAGCGTAGGGATCAAACATTTGTTCTAAGCGGACATTGACCAACACGTTGGGCAATAAATCAAAACCATCAACCAACTCATGTAAGGCTTTTTGCTGCTCTACCATCACGGTCAACACTTGTAAGGCTGCAATGATCGCATCACCAGTCGTGCTTTTATCCAGTGTCAAAATATGACCTGATGGTTCGCCACCTATAACCCAGTCATGATCAGCTAAAGCTTGGAATACATAGCGATCACCGACCTTAGCCCGAGTAAATGGCACATTGGCTTTTTCTAAAGCCAATTCTAAAGCCATATTACTCATCACTGTACCCACAATACCCGCAGGTTTTTGATTCGCTTGAGTCGCTAATATGTATAAAATATGATCACCATCGATCAGCTTGCCATATTTATCGACCATGACCACACGATCTGCATCACCGTCAAACGCCACACCTATATCGGCTTGATGTTCAACAACGGCAGCTTGCAGCTTTTCTGGATGTGTTGAACCACAGTTTTCATTGATATTCAAACCGTCTGGTTCATTGTGAATGGCAATAACTTTAGCACCTAATTCACGAAATACAGATGGACCTACGCTATAAGCAGCGCCATTTGCACAATCCACAACAATTTTTAAATCATTTAAATCATAGTGATAAGGAAAAGATGATTTACAAAATTCAATGTAACGACCATTGGCATCTTTTACACGGACGCTTTTTCCCAAATTAGCATTGTCTTCAATCAAAATATCTTTTTCTAATTCTAAATTGATCGCATCTTGAAAGGAATCTGCGATTTTTTTGCCTTCACCCGAAAAGAACTTAATTCCATTATCAAAAAATGGATTATGCGATGCAGAAATGACAATACCTAAACTCGCATGCAAAGCACGTGTTAAATGAGCAATGGCAGGCGTTGGTAATGGCCCTAATAAGTGAACATATACACCCGCAGCATTTAAGCCTGCTTGTAATGCTGCTTCTAAAATATATCCTGATAAACGGGTATCTTTCCCCAATACCACAATCGGTTTATTCTTTTTGGTCGTTTGTTTTAAAACTTTCCCCGCGGCAAAACCAAGTTTTAAAGCAAATTCAGGGGTAATCGGAAGTTCTCCGAATTTTCCTCGTATACCATCTGTACCAAAATAACTCATCTTTTTCCCGCTTATTATCCGTGTTTTTTCACACTTCGATTTTCATAAAACCACTTTACACTAAATAAAAAAAGCCGTCATAAACTGACGGCTTTTTATACAACAAATACTGCAAAAATTCAGCCAATAGATTAATGAATATTAACCTACGCGATAATTCGGCGCTTCTTTCGTGATCGTCACATCATGAACATGCGACTCAGACATACCAGCTGCAGTGATTTTAACAAATTTCGCATTTTCACGAAGATCGTTAATCGTTGCAGAGCCGGTATAACCCATTGATGAGCGTAAACCACCCATCATTTGATGCACGATATTGCCCATTGGACCTTTATAAGGTACGCGACCTTCGATGCCCTCTGGCACTAATTTCTCAGCGCCCGCTTTTGAGTCTTGGAAATAACGGTCTGCAGAACCTGTAGAACCCGCCATTGCACCCAATGAACCCATACCACGGTATGCTTTGTAATAACGACCTTGGAAAAATTCAACTTCGCCAGGTGCTTCTTCAGTACCTGCCATGAGCGAACCCACCATGATTGTACTTGCACCAGCACCAATCGCTTTCGCCATATCGCCAGAGAAACGAATACCACCATCCGCGATCAATGGAATCTGTTCTTTCAGTGCATTAGCAACGCTGTCAATCGCAGACATTTGTGGCATACCAATACCCGCCACAATACGCGTCGTACAGATTGAACCAGGACCAATCCCTACTTTCACTGCATCTGCGCCAGCATCTAAAAGTGCAAGTGCAGCATCACCTGTTGCGATGTTACCGCCAATCACTTGAACTTGAGGATAGTTGGCTTTAACCCAGCGTACACGCTCGATCACACCAGCAGAATGACCATGTGCAGTGTCGACAACAATCGCATCCACACCTGCTTCAACCAAAGCTTCTACACGGCTTGGTGTTTCAAGTCCAGTACCTACAGCAGCACCTACACGTAAACGACCTAAGTCATCTTTACAACTATTAGGATAAAGCTCAGCTTTACGGAAATCGGTGACTGTAATTAAACCTTTAAGCTCATTGTTGTCATTTACAACCAGTACTTTTTCAATACGATGTTGTTGCAATAAAGCTTGAATATGTTCTTTAGATTCATGTTCACGCACAGTCACTAAACGATCTTGACCGGTCATGATATTACTTACAGGCTGTTCAAGGTTCGTCTCAAAACGTGTATCACGTCCCGTTACGATACCCACAACTTTACCGTCCTTCACTACAGGCACGCCACTGATATTGTTCGCTTGAGTGATTGCAATCAACTCACGAACTGTCGTTTCAGGGGTAACCGTAATAGGATCTTTGACCATACCTGCTTCAAATTTTTTCACGCGGCGAACTTCAGCAGCTTGCGCAAGAATATCCATATTTTTATGCAGGATACCAATACCACCATTTTGTGCCATCGCAATTGCCATACGTGACTCAGTCACAGTATCCATTGCAGCAGAAACGAGAGGGATATTTAATTGAATGCCACGAGTCAGGCGTGTCTTTAGAGAGACATCTTTTGGGAGGACAGTTGAGTAGGCAGGGAGTAATAGAACATCATCGAAAGTTAACGCGTCTTGAACGATGGTCAACATAACAGTCTCACTGGTAATTTCCGTGAGCCATTATATACAAATTTCTATTTAAATTTCATTTTTATTCTCAGGAATTGTTTAAATTTTTCATATTCCTCAATTTAATCAGTGATATCAAAATGATAAATTTATAAATAATACTGCGCTTCAAAAGAGCCATTAGGTCAATCTTTAAATCCACATTGATATCAATCAAATTTCAATTAAAGATTAAAATCTAATATTGAATGAATAATTCAATAATAGAACAATAAAAAGTGAGGTTTCAGAAAAATTTAACAAACCTGATCGTAATCTTCATCGTTTATCGGATCCTGTGTCTCTATGTCAATTAGAGGAATCAAATGATGCGCTGTTCTTGCCTTTAAACACTGGCTGTCACCAGCCTGAACTTCTTTACAAGATGAACTTCTTAATTCGTACATGCTACAGCTGACCTGTTGACCAATCTCACCTGTTAACATCACACAGCGTGGATTTTTTTGATTGGTGCCTTTCATACAAGAATAAGCTGCTGTCAGAGGTTCAACCGCATCAGCGGGCATGACTTCGCCTTCACTCCAATAAAAAGACACACGATAAAAAGCACAACATGCTCCACAGCTTTGACACTCGTCCTGCGCACTTTTTTTAACTAACATTTTAGATTTCTCACTCAGCTTCAATTCTTTATTTTTTTAAATATTAAAGAAGTGAATTTTTATTGTCTGTTGTTTTATAAATTTTATTGCAATTTTTATATAACGCTTTGATACACGCACTTTTACACAAGCTCTAGTCATTATATAGCGCTAGAAACTAAGTGAAATCACTCAGCTTCTCGCGCCATAACTTACTTCATGACTTACTTCATGACTTGCTTTATAAACCAGTTGATAACTTATTTTATAACTTAGATTATCACTGACGTATTTTCTATAGCATTTCGTCTAAGAATCTAGATATTAAAAAAAGTAATGTTGAACCAAAGCAGCAACACCAATCACTAAGAAGATGAACGCACCAATTTTATGAATTAATGATATCGGTAATTTTTCAGCCAATTTATTACCAATAAAAACAGCAGGTGCATTCACCAGCATAATACCCAGCGTTGTTCCTATCGTTACCCAAGCGATGCTGTCGAAACGCGCAGCTAAAGCCACTGTTGCGATTTGGGTTTTATCGCCAATTTCCGCCAAAAAGAACAACACAAAAGTCGCACCGAAGACCCCATATTTTTGCCATTTATTGATACTTTCAGACTCATCACCCAATTCATCGGGAATTAGCATCCAAATCGACATACCGATAAAACCCAACGATACAATCCATATTAATATTGTTGGACTCAGAACAGTGGTAATCCATTGACCCAAAACAGCTGAAACACCATGGTTAACGAGCGTGGCCAAAAAGATAGCAAAAAGAATAGGAACAGGTTTGCGGAAACGTGCAGCAAGTAAAAGTGCAAGCAACTGGGTTTTATCACCCATTTCGGATAAAGCAACAACAAGGATTGAAATTAGAAAAGCACTGAGCATTTTTTATATTCTCTGGCTAGCAAATATGCCTATGACTCACCGCTCCTGCTAGCCAAAATCAATATATTCACAACATATTGATCACAGAGTGGTAAATCAAAGGTCTTGCCAACAAAAGAAAGCTTAAAAAGCGATCTTGGTTCTTTGCTATGATGACCATGTTCTGTTGAACAATTATGTTGACCATCACCCTTTCACATTGCGTAAAAGGCGGCTACTCCCCAATGAAGTGAAACAAGTATAACCATTTTTTTTCAATTTATAAAGTGCAATAAAAAACCCTGCCGAAGCAGGGTTTTAAAATTCTATTCAGATGACTTATATCAATAAGGTACGGATATCTTTAAGTAATTTCGTCAGCTTATTGGTAAAGCGTGCGGCATCTGCACCATTAATGACACGATGATCATAGGATAATGATAATGGCAGCATTAATTTCGGATCAAAGGTTTGACCATTCCACACAGGTTGCATCGTTGCAGGCGAAATACCCAAAATCGCCACTTGAGGCCAGTTTACCAACGGTGTAAATGCTGTGCCACCAATCGCGCCTAAGCTTGAAATGGTAAAGTTCGCGCCCTGCAAGTCTTTTGGAGAAAGCTTTTTATCACGTGCTTTCTGGCCTAACACACCAAGCTCAACCGCAATTTCCTTAATCGATTTTTGATCTGGGTGACGAAGAACTGGAACGGTTAAACCATCTGGCGTTGCAACAGCAATACCCATATGAATTTCATTACGAAGCAGAATGGATTTCGCATCATCAGACAAATGTCCCGCAAAATCACGCTCTTCTTTAAGCAAATGAGCAACCGCTTTAATAATGAAGGCCATGATGGTCAGACTAATACCGTCTTTCTTAAAGTTGCCTTTAAGATCATTACGCCAAGCCTCGAGCTCGGTAATATCTGCTGCATCAAATTGCGTCACTTGTGGAATGAAGTTATTCAATGTCAGTTGCGGTACAGAGACCTGCTGCAAACGAGTCATTGGTTTTTCTTCAACACCACCAAATGCAGAGAAGTCAGGAAGTTTTGGCAATCCAGCTGCCGCTGCAGCTTGTGCAACTGGCGCTGTTTGTGGCGTTGTTTGTGGCGTTGTTAAACGCATTTTCACATAAGCAACCAAATCTTCTTTCATCAAACGTTGATGCGGACCTGATGCTTTCACTTCAGAAAGAACCACACCCAACTCACGTGCCAATTTACGTACTGCAGGTCCTGCATACACTTTGGCATTTTCTGCATTCTGCTCTTTGCTCAGCTTATCAACGCCATTCGTTTGCGTTATTTGTGCTGCTTGTGCTTTTGGAGCTTCAACTTGCTTCGCGGTTTGAGCAGGTGCTGCTTTCGGTGTTTTCGCCTCAACAGGTTCAGATGCAACTTGACCTTCAGCTTCGATCGTCAGTAAAGCAATACCCTCAGAAACATTCTGTCCTAAAGTTACATGGATGGCTTTCACCACACCAGCAATTGAACTTGGTACTTCAACAGTCGCTTTATCTGACTCAACCACAATGATGCTTTGGTCTTTTTCGACTGTATCACCCACTGCAACTAAAATTTCCGCTACAGCTGCTTTATCTACACCCAAATCAGGTACTTTAACTTCAACATCACCTTGAGGAACAGATGCTGCTTTTGGCGCTGGTGTTTCCTGGCTTTCTTGTGCTGGCGATGCTGATTCTGATTTTGGTTTTTCCGCAGAAACAGCTGAATCAGTAGTTGTGGTTTTCACAGTGAGAATCACCACACCTTCTTTGACATTATCACCAACTTTAATTTCAACAGATTCAACCACACCTGCAACAGTACTCGGTACTTCTACAGTCGCTTTATCTGACTCGACCACCGCAATACTTTGATCAACTTCAATCTCATCCCCTACAGAGACCAAGATCTCACCTACAATGGCTTTTTCAACACCAATATCAGGAACTTGTACATCAACCACTGCACTTGTTTTAGCCGCTTTCTCTTCAGCAGGCTTTTCTTCTACAGGTGCTTCAGTTTTTGTCTCGTCTTTGTCGTTTTTCTCGTCTTGTACTTCTGTCTGAGTAGATGATTCAGCATCCACTGCATCTTCAGCTTCAAGCTCAATCAGTACAGCACCTTCAGCAACATTATCACCCAAGCTGACCGCAATGCTTTTCACCACACCCGCTGAAGTGCTAGGCACTTCAACAGAGGCTTTATCAGACTCAAGCAATACAATACTGTCATCAACGGCAATGCTATCGCCTACTTTGACTAAGATCTCAGCGACAACTGCTGAATCTACACCAATATCTGGAGTCGTAATCTGCATTATTATTTCTCCTCTTTGTAGTCAGCAACAGGTAACACCGATGGTGTCGCTTGCGGCGCCCAAGCCACTGGACGATCTGTATCTAACTCAAACGTTGAGATGGCATCTTTCACGAGACGCGCATCTACTTCACCTTCATCAGCTAATTTTTTCAATGTTGCAACCACAATGTGCGCTGCATCCACACCGAAGTAGCTACGTAAGTTACCTCGTGTATCCGAACGACCGAAACCATCTGTACCCAATGCCACAAATGGGCGATTATCTGGAAGATAAGCACGAATTTGTTCGCTATACGCACGCATATGATCCGTCGCAGAAACAACAATACCTTGAGTTGCGCGAAGTTGTTTAGAGACCCAAGACTCTTTCTCAACTTCAGCCATTGGATGTAAGCGATTATATTCTTCACACGCCATACCATCACGTGCAAGCTCATTAAAGCTGGTTACGCTGTAAACATTGGAATGGATTTGATATTCATCACGTAGAATTTGTGCAGCTTTAATCACTTCACGCAGAATCACACCTGAACCCATCAGCTGAACAGTTGCTTTCTCATCTTCTTGCAATAAATACATACCACGTTTAATGCCTTCCTCAACGCCTTTTGGCATTTCAGGATGCTCGTAGTTTTCATTCATCACTGTTAAGTAGTAGAACACACGCTCTTGATTTACATACATGCGTTGTAAACCGTCATGTACGATAACCGCAAGTTCATAACCGAAACAAGGGTCATACGACACACAGTTCGGAATGGTATTAGCCAGAATATGCGAATGACCATCTTGATGCTGTAAACCTTCGCCATTAAGCGTAGTACGACCCGCTGTAGCACCCAATAAGAAACCTTGTGCTTGTGCATCGCCTGCTGCCCATGCAATGTCACCAATACGTTGGAAACCAAACATAGAGTAGTACATGTACATTGGAATCATAGGCAGATTATTGGTTGAATAACTGGTTGCCAACGCTGCCCATGCACTCATCGCACCAGCTTCATTAATACCTTCTTGCAGCATATGACCGTCTTTTGCTTCACGGTAATGCATGAGTTGTTCTTGGTCTTCAGGGGTATATTTTTGACCATGCGCGGCATAAATACCCAATTGACGGAACATCCCTTCTAAACCAAAAGTACGTGCTTCATCTGGAACAATCGGTACTACACGGTCTTTAATCGCTTTTTCTTTAAGCAATGATGAAATCAAACGAACCATCACCATAGTTGTCGATTGCTCTTTGCCATTTGAACCCGCCAATACCGAGTCAAAAACAGAAAGTTCAGGAATCGCTAAAGTTTCACTTTCTTTACGACGTGCAGGTAAATAGCCGCCTAATGCTTCACGACGCGCCTTCATATACTTAATTTCAGGCGAGTTTTCGCTTGGACGATAGAATGGCACTTCTTCAAGCTGTTCATCAGAGAACGGTAGGTTAAAACGATCACGTACATATTTCAAAGAATTTATTTGCATCTTCTTGATTTGATGCGTCTTATTGACTGCTTCAATTTCTTCAGATAAACCATAACCTTTAATTGTTTTAGCCAGAATTACGGTAGGCTGACCATTCGCAGTACATGCGGCTGCATAGGCAGCAAAAACTTTGTACGGGTCATGACCACCACGATTTAGATTATCGATATCTTCATCGCTTAAATCTTTAACCAATTCTTTTGCTTCTGGATATTTACCAAAGAACTTTTCACGTGCATATGCACCGCCCTTCACTTGGTAACGCTGGAAGTCACCATCTACAGCTTCGTCCATGACTGCTTTTAAAGCGCCCGATTTATCTTTATCGAGTAGTGAGTCCCAATGACGACCCCATACCACTTTAATCACACGCCAGCCTGCACCACGGAATACTGACTCAAGTTCTTGAATAATTTTACCGTTACCACGCACAGGTCCATCGAGACGCTGTAAGTTACAGTTCACCACCCAAATTAAGTTATCAAGTTTTTCACGACCTGCAAGTGAAATTGCACCTAAGCTTTCTGGCTCATCCATTTCACCATCGCCAAGATAAGCCCAGACCTTGCGGTCTTCTTCTTTGATCAAACCACGGTTCATCAAATACTTTTGAATATGCGCTTGATAAATAGACATGATTGGACCAAGGCCCATCGATACTGTTGGGAACTGCCAATAATCAGGCATTAAGTAAGGATGTGGATATGACGGTAAGCCCTTTCCTGCAACTTCACGACGGAAATTATCTAAATGTTCTTCAGTCAAACGACCTTCAAGGAATGAACGTGCATAGATACCAGGTGCACAATGTCCTTGATAATAGATCATGTCTCCGCCAAAATTATCGCTATTTGCGCGGAAGAAGTGGTTAAATCCGACATCATAAAGCGTTGCAGAAGATGCAAAACTTGCCAAGTGACCACCTAGATCATCACCCGTTTTATTGGCACGTAGTACCATCGCAAGGGCATTCCAACGAATCAAGGCACGAATGCGACGTTCCATATCTTGATCACCTGGCATAGCCGGTGACTCTTCTACTGGAATCGTATTTAAATAAGGCGTATTCATACGTTGAAGTGGTACGTGTTTAGAAATAGCTTGTTGATACAACTTTTCCAACAGAAATGCAGCGCGATCCGTTCCCATATGTTTTAGAACAGAGTCAAAAGCATCCTGCCATTCTTGCGTTTCTTGTGCGTCGGTATCGCCGTAATACGCCATCTCTTCACCACTCCAAATAACCTAATCTATATATGATATATGTATCATGAAATACACTCGTTCAGTTATGGTTACAGCTGAATACAGCCTGAACTAGTATTTCATAATGAAATAGTAGTTGACTATAAATTACACGACACAACAAAAAACCGCCAATAATGGCGGTTTTTTTAAACAAACTAAATTTTATCGCGTGATATGATTTATGTTCATTAAGATTTAAATGATTGAAAAACGTAATCACTTAAACTCAAGACAAATCAGGTCTTAAGTTGAGCTTAAGGCAACATTGCTAAGTAAGTTGATGGATTCTTACGTTGACCATCTTTAACTACTTCATAATGTAAGTGCGGACCAGTACAGCGCCCAGTGCATCCTACATTGGCAATATGTTCACCAGCGCCCACTTTATCGCCTACACGTGCAATTAAACGTGATGCATGTGCATAACGCGTAATATAGCCATTGCCGTGATTAATTTCTACGTACTGACCATAACCAGTGCCCCAGCCTGACTTTGTAACCACACCAGGACCTGTTGCGTAAATTGGCGTGCCCGTCGGTGCAGACATATCCAACCCAGAATGATTTTCAGCACGACCACCCATGGTACGACCGCCATAATTTGAACTTACACGTTTCAAATCTGGAAGTGGGTGAGTGACTAACCAAGAATATGTTGAGTTAGCTGAATAACGTGAATTTGACTTAGAGCCATTTTTTCCAGCAAGACTCGCATTATTTAATTCGATTGGATCCGCTTTACGAATTTTAACATCCATCTGAGTATTCGCAGGGATATCCATATCATCAGGGTGGCTATATGCACCTTGAGACAATGTTTTCGTTAATTGTTCTAAACGGTCAGGTGATGATCCATTGGTGGCATCTAATTGAACTAAATCTGCGAAAGCAACAGAAGCAGCCGAAGCAGCTAAAGAAAATGCTAATAATATACGTCGCGAATGCATAAAAACCTCATTAAACTGTTCTTACCAAGTCTTCTGCGTGATCTCATCCTTGATATTCACTAAAAACCTTTTAAGATTAGAACATCACCATGTAGGAACAATGTATGTCAGAACCCAAAAAAGTTTTTCAACAAACAAGACAGCACTTAAAAACAGGAAACTTATCGTTTCTTACAAAGCAAGTTGCCGAATGGCAAAAACTTACTAAATTAATTCAACCTTTATTGCCACAAAATGAACAATGGCAGGTTGTCTGTTATCAATACGGTGTTTTGACTATTACCGGTGAAAATCAAGCCCTGATCAGTCAACTCGGCTACCTTCAAAAACAGTATATTTCTCAATTATCACAAATTCATGAATTAAACGATTTACAGAAAATCCAAGTTCGCTTACGTGCAAAAACAAATACCGAACCTAAAAACTCAACAATCCCTAAACAAATTACACCAGCAACTCAAGAAATGTTACAAAGCGCTGCTAGCTTTGTGAGCGACCCCAAGCTTAGCCAAGCTTTGATACGTTTGGCAAGCATAAAAAAGTAATCACGTTATTTGGAATATATTCATATTAGCAATTAAGTGTGATCTATTTATCTAAATAAAACGATATAATATAACATTGCCACCTAAAGACAATGACTTATATCACACTTACATATTGTATAGGACAAGAAAGCTTGTCATCAAATGTTACAATTTCATAATTTTTTGGATCACTTTTAACATTGCGTAACAATTGATTGTTTAAAGCATGTCCTGACTTGTAACCATCGAATTTTGCTATGATTTGATGACCAAGTAAGTATAAATCACCGACTGCATCTAAAATTTTGTGACGTACAAACTCATCTGCAAATCGCAAACCTTCTTCATTTACGACGCCTGTATCATCAACACCAATCGCATTATCTAAACTTGCGCCAAGTGCTAAATTATTTGATTTTAAATAATCTAAATCTTTCATAAAGCCGAAAGTTCGTGCTTCGCTCACTTCATAGACAAATGTTTCAGTCGAGAAATCAATGGTTGCAGATTGGTACTCTTTGGCAAATGCGGGATGGTCAAAATCGATTGTAAAATTCAGCTGAAATCCTTCATGAGGTGTGAAAATGGCACGTTTGTCGTCTATTAAAGCGGATACAGGTTGTAATATTCGGATAAATTTCTTGGGTGCATCTTGCTCGACCAAGTCGCCTTGCATCAGTAAATAAATAAATGGTCCTGCGCTGCCATCCATGATTGGAACTTCTGAAGCAGACACCTCAACAATAAGATTATCGATTCCTAAACCCGCGATGGCGCTCATAACATGTTCAATGGTCCCGACTTTTGCATTTTCTTGGACCAAGTTTGAACACATAAATGCTTCTTGAATCAACATCGCATCTGCAGGAATATCAACGGGTGGCTGAAGATCGATACGACGGAATACAATACCCCCATTTGCAACATGCGGTACAAAATTAATCAGTACTTTTTGTCCACTGTGCAGTCCGATACCACTCGCTCTCACGACTCGCTTTAGGGTGCGTTGTTTCAACATATTCGTTCGGTCAATCATCCAAAATCTGCTATACGTTAGCACATTTAACTATTGATAAAAATCAAAAAGGTGGCCCGAAAGCCACCTTTTATATTCAAATCACGTAAACATATGATGTTACATATTATTTACGCTGTTGATTTTTAAGATAATCCTGAATGCTCATCGGCGCTGAACGTGGCGCAGTTGTTGAGTCTACACTCGGTGTTTCGCTATTTTGGCGTTTACTGATTGCAGGCACATCATCTTCATCTACAGCACTTGCAGCTTGCTGATATGATGAATTTGAAACACTGACTGGTGCGCGTCGTTTAACTTCCGCATCATTGGCATTTCGAGTCAAGCCTGTTGCAATCACAGTTACACGAATTTCATCACGTGCATCTTGATCGAATACAGTACCAAAGAACACTTCACCTTCGTCTAAATCAACAATTTGATTCACAACATCAGTAATAATTTCTGTTTCACGTAAAGTAATATCTGCACCACCGGTAATGTTAATCAACACACCTTTGGCATTCATAATATTCACATTATCAAGGAGCGGGCTGCGAATAGCCAAGCGAGCTGCTTCTTCTGCACGATCAGGACCACTGCTCTTACCTTCGCCCATCATTGCATAACCACGAGTACTCATTGCGGTTTTTAAATCGGCGAAATCAAGGTTAATATGACCAGGACGAACAACAAGATCAAAAATACTTCGAACAGCGCTAAGCAATACATCATCAGCTTTGCGATACGCATCTTGCATTGAAATATCACCATAAACGCTTAATAAGCGTTGGTTTGGAATGATAATTAAAGAATCAACGTGCGCCTCTAAAGCTTCAATCCCTTTTTCAGCTGAACGTTGACGACGACGACCTTCAAAATTGAACGGCGTAGTCACCACACCTACAGTCAAAATCCCCATTTCCTGAGCAATTTCCGCAACAACTGGTGCAGCACCTGTACCTGTACCACCACCCATACCAGCAGTTACGAAGACCATATCCGCACCTTCAAGGTGTTGACGGATCAATTCACGGCTTTCTTCTGCAGCAATTTGACCTACATCAGGATTCGCACCTGCGCCTAAACCACGCGTGCTTTGTTGGCCTAATTGTATTTTGAACGGTGCATTCATACGATCAAGCGCTTGTTTGTCTGTATTTGCACAAACAAATTTCACCCCTTTAATATCGGATTGCACCATATGTTGGACAGCATTACCGCCGCCGCCGCCAACACCAAACACAGTAAAACGGGCTTGACCGTTGTTATCGGTTTGTTCATCTTCTAAAAATTCAAATGAAGCCATGACCTTAAAATTTCCTAATAAATGGCAGTCAGTTAAGCCCGTATACTGCCTTGATCTTCAATAATAAAAACTGTTTTAAGGATGCTTTGCATTGCGAATCTTGTCAAGCACATGACGATACACTTACAAGTCGCTAACAAGACTCCCAAAAAACTAAACCTAAAAAATGCCTTTTAATTTGTTATTGAGGGCATTCCAACCGCTCACTACACGTTGCAAGATTGGACGTTTAGACATTTCCTCAGGTTCTTCCACTGACTCTTGTAATTCACTTTGGCTAAATAACAGTAATCCTGTTGCCGTTGAATACATTGAGCGTCTTAATGCAGGTAAATGCTGATCATCGGCATAAACCTGTAAAGGTGGATTTCCTAAATGAGCTGAAACACCCAACATACGTCTAGATAAAGTGATCATGCCCTCAATTTGACAAACATCACCACTTAAAACGACACCGTGATATAAGCTTTGTAAAGCACCACGTTTTTCTAACTCATCACGCACCATACCAAGAATTTCTTCATAACGTGCAATAATAATTTCTGCCAACTCTATGCGGCTAATCGATTGCGGCCCATCGATCGCTTCGAACTCAATCATATGATCGGGTTTGACCTGATTCAGATCTACACAACCATATAAGAGTTTTAGACGTTCAGCTTCATCGGTAGTGGTTTGAAGTACAGCCGCAATATCACGCGTTACATTTTCACCACCCCGTTGAATGGTGTGCGCGAGTACCAGATGACCTTCAATATAGACCGCGATATTGGTCGTTCCAGCACCGATATCAAGTAAGCATACGCCATACTCTTTTTCATCTTTCAGCAAAGAGCCTTCTGCTGTTGCCAAGCATGACACCACCATTTTCTCAACAAAGATATTCGCACCTTTCATGGCACGATCGAGATTTTGCATCGTGCTAATTGGCAACATCATCAATTGATAATGCGCGGTCATACTGTTTGCAGATAAGTTAATTGGATTATGTACCCATTCCGTTGAGTCGTCTAATTCAAAACCTAAAGGTACAGCACTCGCCAAGTAATGGTCAGGCGTCATATGGCTGGCTTTCGCAAGCTCTAATGCGCGTACCACTTCAGTGGTCGTAATGGTGCGTTCAGGATTCGCAATTGGGGTACGACCTGACGCATAAAAACTTTGTAATTCAGTACTTGGAATAGAGACCCAAGCAGAATGTACACGACACTCTGCCATATCTTCGGCTTCTTGAACGGCATTTTTGATCGCAGCGATGACTTTTTCTAGGCTAACAATTTTGCCTTTATTCATGCCTTTATTGCGTGCGCTAGCCATACCAATAACCTGAATATTATCAGGGGCATGCACTTTTCCTATTAGAACTGAAACTTTATGTGTCCCAATGTCTATCGCAACAACTGAGGGAACAGCTTCATTCATCATCGACTACCACTTTCTTCAATGTTTATGTATGGCACAAGGCCTAATTATAAAACCACATATTATGGCTTTGTGGCTAATGTGTCTGCAACGCTTATGTCATCAATGGTTACAACAAACTGTCCATTTAATATTTGAGGAGCAGTAGAGTTTTTCCATTGAATCGCCAACCCATTTCGATAACGTAAATCGATAGCGGAAATTCTAGGCCATACTGCTTTAAGGTCAGTTTGTGCTAAATGACTTAAACGCTGAAGCTTACTCATCGTCTGATCTTGATCTACAATAATACGTAAACCCGTACTGAACTGCATAAACCATGTACGACGATCAGTTAAATACAACTCTTTCAAACGCATATTTGCAGGATAAAACAGTTGGTTAATCTCATTGTAACGACGCATCATCACTTTAGACTGATCTAAAGGACCGTGTAATAAAGGTAAATTTGGATAGTTTCGAGAAACAGCTTCCGAATAAATTTCACCTTCATCACTGAGTAAGCGTCCAGTACCCCAACGTGCAATTGCATGTCGTGGTACGATTCGAACTCGAATTCCATTTGGCCATGCTCTAGACACCACCACTCGATCCACCCAAGACACCTCTAAAGTGCGATCACGTATTTCTTCCAGGTTAGAGCTAAAGTAATTGTCTTTGACTACAGCAGATAAATGCTCAGTAATTTGTTTCTTTTCTACTTCCGAATGTATACCAATCACTTCCAGTGTCGCAACTTTTGCATCGGTAATGACTTTGTATAAGCCGTAAATACCAAACAAAAGCACAATAAATGCGACAACAAGTAATAGCCAACCTCCCGCATTGATCATTTTCTCACGGAGAGTTGGTGGCTTCTCATGGATAGAAGTAATCGCTACGCGTTTTCGGCGCATTGATGCTGGAAGTTGTGCCATAAATTAATGCGTTTCTTTGGTAAGCGTTTGTTCAAGAATCGCGAGACAAAGCTCATCAAAACTATATCCAACCGCTTGAGCAGCTTTAGGCACCAAAGAATGACTGGTCATTCCTGGTACAGTATTCACTTCAAGCAACCAGAAGTTTCCTTGCTCATCTTGCATGGCATCAATACGTCCCCAACCACTTGCACCCACCGCTTGAAATGCGCGTAAACACAAATCTTGAAGTTGCTTTTCGTCAGACTCAGACAAACCTGAAGGAATACCATATTCAACATCATTACGCAGATACTTCGCGTCATAATCGTAAAATGCGACATCCGCAGGCGGTTGTAAACGTATGACAGGGAGAGGTTGACCATTCAAGAATGAAATGGTGTATTCACGCCCTGTAATCCACTGCTCAGCCATAACCACAGCATCGTGCTGCACCGCTTTAGCAATTGCAGCAGCCAAATCTTCGGCTTTCTCAACTTTACTCATCCCAACGCTTGAGCCTTCATGCACTGGCTTAATAATTAAAGGCAAACCTAAATGATTAATTACTTCATCTAAATTGGTGTCTTGAGAAACGATCCGATGTGGAGCCGTCGGCAATTCTGAACCTTGCCAGATCTGCTTGGTTTTCACCTTATCCATACCAATGGCAGAACCCTGCACACCTGTTCCTGTGTAGGGAACATTTAACCACTCTAATGCACCTTGGATTTGACCATCTTCACCACCACGACCATGAAGAACAATAAATGCACGATCGTAATTGACAAGTTCAGTCACACTGCGCACTTGCGGATCAAATCCTTCCGCATTCACACCCGAACGAACCAATGCTTCAAGTACAGCCTTTCCACTATCTAATGAAACCTCACGCTCTGCAGATTTCCCACCAAGCAATACAGCAACTTTGCCGAATTTAGAAGCATTTGACACGTTTATATCCTTAAACTTATACAATTGGTCGATTTAACGAAACCACAATTCCGTGATTCTTTTAAACATACATTATTTGAAACACATATTATTTTAAATAGAGCTGATTTTGAGCCAATTCAACTGAAATCGCTCCCACGTTACCTGCACCTTGAGTTAATAACAAGTCATTCGCTTGTAACACTTTTTGTATCACATTCTGCAAGTTACCTTCGACTGGATCAACCAATATTGGCTCGACTTCACCGCGCAAGCGAATACTCCGTGCCAATGAACGACTGTCCGCCCCCACAATCGGTTTTTCGCCTGCAGCATAGACTTCTAGCAGAAGCAATTGATCGACTTGTGACAACACGTCTACAAAATCATCAAAGCAATCACGGGTACGACTATAACGATGCGGTTGGAACAACATCACCAAACGACGGTCTGGATGGCTGGCACGTGCTGCCTTAATCGTCGCTTCCACTTCTTTAGGATGGTGACCGTAGTCATCCACCAATTTCACGGTGCCTTCATCAAGATCAAACTCACCTTGAATTTCAAAGCGGCGACCAACACCACTGAAACTTTCTAAAGCACGTGCAATGGCTGCATCCGAAACACCTTCATCAGTTGCAATACCAATCGCAGCCAATGCATTTAAAATATTATGCAGACCTGGCATATTGATGGTTAATGACAGTGGTTCTTTGGCTTTACGTAATACGGTAAATTGAGATTGCATACCATTTTGAACGACATCAACTGCACGAATATCGTTGTCTTCTTCAAAACCGTAAGTTATAACAGGTCGTCCAATACGCGGCATGATTTCACGAATATTGGCATCATCACCGCAAACAACGGCTAAACCATAGAATGGAAGCTTTTGTAAAAACTGAATAAAGGTGTCTTTTAAGACATCGAAACTACCACCGTACGTGTCCATATGATCGGCATCAATATTGGTCACGATCGCAGCCATTGGCTCTAAAAATAAGAACGATGCATCCGACTCATCTGCTTCAGCAACAATATAACGGCTCGCACCCAAAGCAGCATTCACACCTGTACGATTCAATAATCCACCAATGACGTAAGTCGGATCCATATTCTCTTCGGCCAACATACACGTAATCAGACTGGTGGTTGTGGTTTTACCATGTGTACCCGCAACCGCAATACCATGACGGTAACGCATCAACTCACCAAGCATTTCTGCGCGACGTACCACAGGAATACGACTCTCAATTGCTGCTTTAATTTCAAGGTTCTCAGTATCAATCGCCGTCGATACGACCAACACATTGGCCCCTTTAATATTTTCTTCAGTATGACCGATATAGACTTTAATGCCTTTTTCTTCAAGCTGTACTGTCGTTTTAGACGCTTTTATATCTGAACCCGAAATTTTATAGCCTTGGTTTTTAAGCACTTCGGCAATACCACACATGCCTGCACCACCTATACCCACAAAATGGATATGTTTAATACGGCGCATTTCAGGAATTTTAATCAGGCTTTTTGCTTTATCAGCTGGACTTGATGGAGACATAATCTACTCTAAAAACTTACAAATCTTGAATTAAACCAACCACGCGTTTTGTCGCATCGGGTTGGGCTTGTTGACGTGCTTTTACAGCCATTTCCATGAGAAGTTGGCGGTTCATCAACGGTGCTAATACTTCTTTTAACGAATCTGGATTCATCGTGCTTTGAGGGCAAATTTTTGCTGCACCAATATTGGCTAAGAACTTAGCATTGGCTGTCTGGTGGTCATCTACAGCACTCGGTAAAGGTACAAAAACAGCAGCCACACCAGCGGTCGCAACTTCAGTTACCGTCAGCGCACCTGCACGACAAATAATCAGGTCAGCATCACTATATGCTTTGGCCATATCTTCAATAAAAGGTTGAACTTCAACCTTTAACGTTTCTTTTACATTGGCATAATGGGCTTGAGTTGCTTCTTGCTTGTTTTGACCACATTGATGAAAAACATTGAGTGGAACATCAAGCTGTTTTAATGCTAAAGGTACATTTTCATTCAGCGCTTGCGCACCCAACGAACCACCAACGATCAGAATATTAAGGGGTGCATTCACATCCATTCGCGCTTTATAACGATAGGAGGGATTATAAATCGCACTAATCTCTGAACGGACTGGATTTCCTGTGGTCACAACTTTAGGCGATGCTTCAAAAGTCTTTGGAAATGCCTCACAAACGACTTTAGAAATACGCGACAACTGACTGTTGGTAAAACCTGCCACGGCATTTTGCTCATGCACAATGACAGGAATACCCAAAATTCGAGCAGCCAAACCACCAGGTCCAGCGACATATCCCCCAAAACCTGCCACAGCATCAATTTTGAGTTTTTTCATATAACGCATAGCACTTAAGGTGGCTTTTAGGATTTTAAACGGCGCTGCCAATTTACGCACGATGCCATTGCCACGAACACCTTGGATATCAATTTGGTAAATTGGAATATCATGTTGTTGTAATAAACGATTTTCCATACCTGTTGGTGTCGCTAACCATGAAACCTGACAACCTTCCTGTTGCAATTGCTTTGCGACAGCAAGTGCTGGGAATACATGACCGCCTGTTCCGGCTGCCATCATCATGATGTGTTTAGGTGTTTTTTGCGAGGTTTCGGTCACGATCTTAATTCTTCAATTCAAAATAAATATTTAAGGTATTTTCTAAAAGCAATTGTAATCACAAACACCTATCGGTAAAAGTTTATTTACTTTTTTTCACCAATCGTTTCATTGTTTTTTTCTGCCTTATTCAAAGTTTAAACTAGTTTTAACATTAACAGAGAGAAAATGAGTTGCAATTTAGTCAACACAATGACTTTATTTTCTCCAATCCTAAAAAAGAGCCTCGAAAGACTCTTTTTAAACCATATTCCAATATTTTTAAAAGCAATCTAAATCAATTTTAGGCTTTTAACCCTGCTTCTAAAACATCAAATAAATCGTCAGCAATCGATGTTCCAAATTGATCATCAATTTCACGGATACAGGTTGGGCTGGTAACATTAATTTCAGTCACAAAATTTCCAATCACATCAAGTCCGACGAAGACCAATCCTTTTTCACGTAAAAATGGACCCACTTTTGCTGCAATGGCTTTATCATTTTCAGTTAATGGACGTGCTTCACCGCGACCGCCCGCAGCCAAGTTTCCACGTGTTTCACCATTTTGTGGAATGCGTGCCAAACAATATGGTATAGGTTCACCATTGACCATCAGAATGCGCTTATCACCATCAACAATTTCAGGAATATATCGCTGCGCCATAATAGGCTGTTGGCCCAACTCAGTCAGCATTTCTAAAGTTGAACCAATATTAACGCCATCCGACGTTAGACGAAAAATACCTGTACCGCCCATACCATCCAGAGGTTTTACAATCACGTCACCATGTTCTTGAATAAACTCACGGATTAAACTTTGTTGTGAAGTCACCAAAGTCGGAACTTGTAATTCAGGAAATTGTGTCGCAAACAGCTTTTCATTACAATCACGTAAGCTTTGTGGCTTATTGATAATCCACGCACCTTCACGCTCAGCTTGTTCTAAAATATACGTGGTGTAGACAAAGTTCATATCGAACGGTGGATCTTTACGCATCAACACCACGTCATATGCTGCCAATGATTCTTTTTGTTTTTCACCCAGCTCATAATAATGCGAATAATCTTCAAACACTTTGAGTGGAGAAATCAAGCCAAAAGCCTTACCTTGGTCGATATATAAATCTTGTTGTAATGCATAACCTAACTCATGCCCGCGGCGTGATGCTGCCCATAGCATCGCCATAGAAGAGTCTTTCTTTAGGTTTACATTTTCGATGGGATCCATGACAACAAGTACACGCATATTTTATTCTCAATCACTGCAATTAGATTCAAGTATAGCTGAGATTCAAGTCAGCCATTTGTTAAAAATAGATCACTATCCCCTGAAAATAAAGCCCTATGCTGTGCTCTTTTTTTCAAGCCCATATGCTTTAGCCTGCAAAGGGGCAAATCACACATTGAATTAACCCCCTAAACAGTAAAGGAAAGAGTGTCCATATTGGACTTTCAATCTAAAAATTTGCTTCGATCCAGAGGTTCTTATCAGGAATCATCAGAAATTATTTTTAAAGTCATCTAAAATTCATCGATACGTAAATACATACTAAGACCTAAACGTTAGATTTAGATTTGAGCGCATTAAATTGAACTTTGCTCAAATATAAACATCCATTCCCAATATTTATCTCATAAATTTCTTTCCATTTCCTTCACAATTATTGTTTAATTTAATTAATAAATTAAACAATTAAAATACTTATGATTGATGAAAAAGATATCGACCCTGTCATTATTGTTCAGGATTCAAATGAAGCAAAAAAATATGAAATGCTCAAAGAAAAATTAAGATACAAACAAGCACTTCGAGAAAATTCAAAGAAGATTAATCACAAACATGTTCGCTTGAATATTCAAGCAGATGCCTTACCCACTAAAACATTCTTTATCATGAATGCCTTAGCTGCAATCATTGCAGGCTGTGGTTTACTGGTCGATTCCTCAGCGGTGGTCATTGGTGCAATGCTGGTGGCAATGATGCTTGGACCGATTTCGGGTATAGCCCTATCTCTGATTGATAATCGATGGATTCTATTCAGAACAGCATTAACTACCCTTAGTCTTGGCGTAGCGATGATTTATGGCATTGGCGTGGTGATTGGTTTGATCAATATCAATATTCCCATCAGTGGTGAGATCCTTGCGCGGACACAACCCACCATCATGGATTTAATGATCGCACTTGCTGGCGGTGCCGCAGGAGCATTTGCCTCAATTTCACCGCGTCTGTCCGTTGCAGTCGTTGGTGTTGCGGTAGCGACAGCTTTAGTCCCCCCTCTTGTTGCTAGTGGCATACTCTTGGCACATCTGGAACTCAAAAATGCCGCAAATGCACTGATTCTGGCTTTTACCAATATTGTCGCAATTCAAATTAGCTCATCTTTAGTGTTATGGATTGCTGGTTTTAGACGCGGCTCTAATGTAGAGGTGAAGAGTAATATCCTTGAATTTATAAAAAGAAATTGGGTTGGTTTAATTTGCCTGATTGCTCTGAGTATTTACTTATCACTCAACTTTACCCAAATGGTTAAAAAACAAAGATATGAAAACAGAGTACATGCAGAGGTTAAGCAATTTTTTAATGTGAATAATAATATTGTCGATACGATTCAGTTTGATAAGCGTGATGATTTCACTTTAATACGTATTGTTATTCGAGGTGATACAACCCCTCAACCAATGGTAATTGCAGAACTCAACGACACCTTAGAAGAGGATGTAAATGGACGTCCTAGCGTTGCGCAAGTGCGATTTATTCCAGTACAGATTATTGAAGCACCAGATCACATGAATCTTAATCTAAAACAAAAAGAAGCCGTTCGATTGGTGAAAGGTCCTCAATAAATGTTTTAAATTGTAGATTTTTTCTCAATCTATTGGATCACAATGGAATTCGCTGTTACCCTCGTTCGAAATTCAACCTACAGAGCCGCGGTCATTCTATGACACTTACTCCACCATAATTTTATTTACATGCTTAATCTCGTAAATAATTCATCACTGTCTAGTGATGTGGTGTAGTTGCTCGTGTGTTGTATATCACATCACTAGCCTATCTAAAAAACTAAAAAAAATAGGCTTTTTCTATGTTATCCAAATTATCCAAAATACGAGAACAATGGTTCTCTAACCTGCGTGGAGATATTCTTGCGGGGCTGGTCGTTGGTCTTGCGCTCATTCCAGAAGCGATTGCTTTCTCTATTATTGCTGGTGTCGATCCAAAAGTTGGTCTGTACGCATCCTTTTGTATTGCAGTGGTCATTTCGTTTGTAGGTGGTCGACCTGCAATGATTTCCGCAGCGACAGGTGCAATGGCACTCCTCATGGTGACTCTCGTTAAAGAGCATGGCTTAGAATACTTGCTGGCTGCCACCATATTGACTGGTGTTATACAAATACTGGCTGGCTACTTAAAACTTGCCAAGTTAATGCGCTTTGTCTCTAAGTCGGTGGTGATTGGTTTCGTCAACGCATTAGCCATCTTAATTCTTTTGGCACAGTTACCTGAGTTAACCCATGTCACTTGGCATGTTTATGCTTTAGTTGCTTTGGGTCTCGCCATTATTTATCTCTTCCCATTACTTCCTCGAATTGGCAAGGTACTGCCTTCCCCTTTAGTGTGTATTGTGGTCATCACTCTGCTCGCAATGGGTCTAAACATTGACGTTCGAACCGTTGGCGATATGGGCTCATTACCCGATACCTTACCCATCTTTTTAATTCCTAATATTCCTCTCACTCTTGAAACACTGATCATCATCTTGCCTTATGCCATCGCATTGGCAGCAGTGGGTTTACTTGAGGCCATGATGACAGCGACGATTGTCGATGAAATGACAGATACTCCAAGCGATAAACATCAAGAATGTAAAGGGCAAGGCATCGCCAATATTGCATCAGGCTTTTTAGGGGGTATGGCTGGGTGCGCAATGATTGGTCAATCTATGATTAACGTGAAATCAGGGGGCCTCACACGACTTTCCAGTTTTGCCGCGGGTATTTTCCTACTGATATTGGTGGTATTTATCAGTGATTGGCTGAAAGTTATTCCCATGGCAGCGTTGGTTGCTGTAATGATTATGGTCTCAATCTCAACCTTCGAATGGAGCTCGCTCAAAAGCTTTAAGTCAAATCCAAAAAGCAGCAATATCGTAATGCTGGCAACCGTTGTCGTGGTTGTAACGACCCACAATTTGGCCTTGGGTGTTTTAGTTGGCGTTATGCTGTCAGCTCTTTTTCTTGCCAATAAATTAGAAAATGATATTCGTGTCAGCACGTCCTTCGATGGCACAACCCGCATATACGAATTAAAAGGTCAAATCTTCTTTAGTTCAGCAGATAAATTTTTGCAATCTTTCAATTTTAAAGAAGATGTTAACGACGTTATTCTCGATTTAACTCAAGCACATATTTGGGATGTCACATCTGTTGCAATGCTTGATTCTGTGATGCAAAAATTTCAAAAAAATGGCATTAAAGTAAGCGTACGAGGTTTAAATGAAGCCAGTTCGATTATGATTGATAAATATGGAACGCATGCGCAAGTCTAAGATCAAACGGCACTGCTTAAGCTTGATACGCTTTAATCATGAATTAACGCATTAAAATATTAGCGCTATAGATCCAATAAAAAAGGAAGCCAATGCTTCCTTTTTTAATCTTAGAATGAATTAGATCCCATACTTCACACGGTAATCTTCCATTTTCGCTAAGGCTTCTAAATCACCTTTGGCTTCCAAGAACGCCATTAAATCTTTCATGGTAATTAATGCATGCACAGGTATCTCAAGCTCTTTTTGAACTTCCTGAATCGCCGATAAGCTTCCCTGACCTTTTTCTTGACGGTCTAATGCCACCAATACGCCCGCAATTTGTGCACCCGCATTTTTAAGTACAGTAACCACTTCACGAATAGCGGTTCCTGCTGTGATCACATCATCAATAATCCAAACTTTTTTACCATGTACAGAGGCACCAACTAAAACACCACCTTCACCGTGATCTTTAGCTTCTTTACGATTAAAGCCCCAAGGCATACTCACGTTATGATTTTGCGATAAAGCAACAGCAGTCGCCGCCACAAATGGAATACCTTTGTATGCAGGACCAAAAATCACTTCAACATCGTTACATTGAATTAGTTTATCGGCATAGCCTGAAGCCAATAGTGTCAATGCTTCACCGTCATTGAGCAGTCCTGCATTGAAAAAATAAGGACTCACACGACCTGATTTTAAAGTAAACTCACCAAATTTAAGCACACCACGTGATAATGCTAATTCGATAAATGCTTGAGGCTGAAAAGACACAGGCGTTGTCATGAGGTGCTCCGAAATTCATAAAGAGAGGTTATGACTGCGCATGATACCAAAGAGTGACTATCCTAGTGATCAAAAAATTCTAAGAGTCGTTTCAATTAACGTGAACGGCTTACGTTCATCTGTGACCAAGGGCCTCTTGGAATGGATGGAACAATCTGAAGCAGATGTGATTTGCATGCAAGAAAGCCGGATTACACATGCGCAGTGGACCGATAAATTCAAACCTGAAGGTTGGTATACCCATCTATTCCCAGCGGAGCGTCCTGGCTATGCAGGTACCGCCATTTATAGTCGACTGCCTTTTGTCTCTGTGACAGATGGTTTAGGTTTTGAATTAGCAGATTCTCAAGGTCGTTTTATTTCAGCTGAGTTTGATGTCGGTTTAGCTAAAACAGTACATATTTGCTCTCTCTATCTACCATCAGGCTCTTCAGGCGATGAAGCTCAAGTACGCAAAGACCATTTTCTTGAACAATATGCTCACATTCTTAAACAGTGGCGTGAGCAAGATAAGTCTGTGATTGTCTGTGGCGATTACAATATCGTACACAAACGTATTGATATTAAAAACTGGTCAGGCAATCAAAAAGCCTCAGGCTGTTTACCTCATGAACGTGCATGGCTCGATCATATTTATGATGAACTGGGCTATGTCGACACTTTCCGTGAAGTTCGTAAAGAGGCGGAAGTTTATTCATGGTGGTCAAACCGCGGGCAAGCTCGTGCAAAGAATGTAGGCTGGCGTATTGATTATCACGCATGCTCACCTGACTGGAAAAATCGTACAGTCAATGCTTGGGTATATAAAGAAAATTGGTATAGCGATCATGCCCCTGTGATCATTGATTACAGAGTTGCTTAATGATCAGTGTTATTTAAATGACAGAATTAACGCATTGAATTAACCACTGAGTGAACGATCGTTCACTCAGTGTAGGTAAATAACTCACAGCACTTGACGTGTTATCTTATTTTTATTCAATGCGCATCGGTCCATTATTGTGGCACGGCACAGGGACATGTCAGGATGACAATAAGGATTGGACGCCGTAGGATGAAAAGGAAATAAATTTATTTATTTCTCAAGGATGAAGACATTGGACGTTGAATTGAGACCCGCATAATCAGGATGATTTGATGCGGGTTTTCTCTTTTTAATCATCTGTATATTTTTTAGAACTCTATATATCAGATTCCGAATCACGATATAAAATCAAATCCCAGCTACTTCGTAGCGCTATATCTATTTATTTCTCAAAATTTAGATTTTTATTTATTCTTTGCCGTTGATGATAAATATTAGACTTCTTTCAAAAGTCATTATTCATACAATACTCTCATCATGAGTATCCCCTCATCCTAACCTTCTCCCAAAGGGAGAAGGGATTTTTACGTATAAATTTATGGCCACTCAATGATCATTTTTCGACTTATGAAAGAGATCTATTGTTTATGACAAATTTATGACGCTGTGATTTTTTTAATACGACAAATTTTTCTATATGACAATTTTTCAATCATTCAACTATTTCAAATACTCGGCTTTCAAACACCACTAGAGCTTCGATATTTTTTCCGCTAATCTAAGTTTAAATTATCATGTCTGTATAAGGTTATTCATGCTTAAAGTTTATGGTATTAAAAATTGCAGTTCGATGAAAAAAGCATTTGATCTGCTCACAGAACTGGGGATCGCATATGAGTTTCATGATTATAAAAAACAAGGTATTGATGCCGATACCTTAAAAATTTGGTTAGATAAAATAGGCGCAGATTTAGTCTTGAATAAAAAAGGCACCACTTGGCGTAAGCTCACAGAATCAGAACAACAGGCGGCATTGGCCAGTGAGACAGGTTTGATTGAAGCTCTAATGTCTCATCATAGTTTGATCAAACGTCCTGTTATTGCTACAGAATCAACCTTCATCGTCGGTTATAAAGAAGATGAGATACGAGCGCTAAACGCATAAAAGAAATTAAAATCTTAGAATAAAAAAGCCGAACCAACGTTCGGCTTTTGATTAAAATTTGCTTAGTCAGCACGAACCCAAGTTTGGTTGCGTCCTAATGCAGCTACACCAATAAATCCGCGTAACTCAAGCTTTTTACCAGATTCCGTTAGACTGCCCTTAAGCTTATAAGTCTTCCCAGTTTTAGGATCTAAAATTGAACCGCCGTCATAACTTGTACCTCCAGCATTTTTGAGGTTACGCACAATGGTTACACCTTTAAGTGATTTATTTTTGTATGTACCTTCGCATTTAGTACATGCATTTTCTTCACCCGGCGTTAATATATTTTGAATACTTGCAGACAAAGTGCCGTTTGATTGTTCTGTGAATTTCACAAGAGCTTTCGGTTGTTTGGTTTTATCATCAATAGTTTTCCATACTGTTCCATTCAATGGATCTGCAGCATTTGCAAAAACAGCAGTGGTAAGCAATCCTAATGCTAGCGCAATTTTTTTCATTTTTTTCATTTCCCTTTGTCTTGGTTGACTTAATGATTATTAAAAATTCATAACAATTAAGCAATTTTTGAATGTGACTATTTAGTGTAGCCTTGTTAATTTACACACTTATAACAAGCAATAGTTCATTAATATGGAAATAAGATGAAGATAAATCCATTTCTGAAACAATACATTACAGAATCTTTTCTTAAGACAAGTCTTCGTTATCCAAGTCGACTAAATCTCCCACCCTCTGTATTACGTGTTGCTTTAGAGCAATTAACTAAAATTTTTCCTCAACCGAAGAACGTTGAGTTTAAATCTTTACGTATTGCAGGTATTCGTGCTGAAGAAATCAAGCCACAACCCGAAACCACACAGCTGATCTTTCATATTCATGGGGGGGCATTTTTTCTCGGTTCTCTCAAAACACATCGTGCTTTTTTGAGTGAAATTGCACTGCGTACTCAAATGCAAGTTCTACATATTGAATACCCACTCGCACCTGAACATAAATTTCCAGATGTGGGTGAAGCTATTTATGATATTTATCAAATGTTGCTCGACCAAGGGACACAACCTAAGGATATTATTCTTTCGGGCGACTCATGTGGCGCAAATTTAGCTCTGGCTTTGGCCCTTCGTTTAAAAGAAGAAAATCCTAAATTACTACCAAGCGGATTAATTCTGCTGTCCCCACTTTTAGACCTGACATTAACCAGCGAATCACTGCGTTATAATAAAAAACATGATGCTTTGTTATCGATTGAAGCACTCGAAGCGGGTATTCAATATTATGTTCCTAAAGGTATTGATCAATCTCAACCTGCACTTTCGCCTATTTTTGGTGATTTGAAAGGATTACCACCAACATTGGTTCAAGTTGGCTCTAAAGAAATTTTGATGGATGATGCAATTCGATTTGAACAGAAAGCAAAACAAGCAGGTGTAGATGTTCATTTCAAACTTTACACAGGCATGTGGCATAACTTTCAAATGTTTAGCCCTTGGTTTGAAGAAGCTGAGCAAGCTTTAACAGATTTAACAGCCTTTGCTCAACAATTAGATCAAGATTAAATCTTCATCTTAGAGTTCATCACTCTCATCATCAACGTCCTATTTTATCCATATTTTTAGATATCGCATTTCAAACGATAATCTAAGAAATAAAAAAGAGTAGCCTATAGCTACTCTTTTTTGCGATCTAATAGCGTTTAGAATAAATAGGAAATACCTAAACCTGCATTATAACTGCGGTCACGTCCATCCAAATCTACACCAACACTTGCATCAAATTGTGCACGATCATTCAACGCGTAGATTAGACCTGTACCCAAAGCATATTGGTTATGCAGACTTTCTTTTTTCTGATAAACCAATTCCGAGAATCCGCTTAATTTTCCTGCGATTTCATAGCTAATGGTTGGTACTGCTGTAACAGACCATTCACCATCTTGAACTTCATAGAACATACTAATACTTGTATTCACCAATTCGTTATATTGGTACTCAAGTGATGAACCTAATATATAAGAATCTTCGTCTTGGCTAAAGCCGCTATTACCTGTCGCAATAATCGCTTGCGCTAAAACTGCCAAAGATAATTTATCATCTTCTAAATCAATACGATGCTTCACACCAATACTGACATCTCCAAGGCCATCATCCTCAACAGATTGACCTTGCGATTTAACTTTGGTCCAGATCGGGCCTGCCCAACCTAATTGCAATTCAGTATTTTTTCCTAAACCAGTACGTAACAACGTATCTGCATTCAAGCTTAAACCTTTAGTGACCACACCATTCGTGTCACGAGACTCAATATAGTTTGCACTCGGTAAACCTTGCTCCCATGCCAATTTCCCTACAGGGGTAATACCTGTACCAAAACCAGTTCCTGGGCGGTCAAATGAAAAATCTGATGCTACGGCACTCATACTGAGCGTTGCGGCAGAGAGGATTAAACTCAGTTGTTGAAATTTGGTCATGGAAGCACTCAATTAAGCTAATTCTTTGGTTGTTTTTGCGCCATTACTACGCAGCAATTCTAAAGTTTCTTTTTCTTCAGGTAATGCTTGTGACCAGTCAATGTTATCAAAGTCACAGTCAAAAAATAAGTCACTAATAGATGAGAGAATCGTATTGCCTTCTTCATCTTTAGTATTTGGATCAACTTTATGTTCAAGCAAGCGTTTAACTGCAGGTACGCACGCAGCACTCGCAGCATCCCACAACGGACCATAACACTCTTCAGCATCCCATAAATGAAAATTTGCTTTTGCTTGAATTAAAGCGTCTAAAATATCTAAATGTACTTGAAGGCTTTGTTGCTTTTGTTCAGTGCTGATCGGCTGTCCTGCTTCATGTGCCTCACAAATCTGTTCCCACCATTGAAAAAGAGTATCTGACCAGATTGAAACGGCTGGACCTTTATCGTCGACAATAAAATTTGGATCAAGACCGTCTGCCAACAGGCGCTGAACCTGTGCAAGGTCTAGTTCTTCTAAGGCCTGTACAAACACTTGTTGTTGCGCATTTAGCATGACTTTCTCTCTTATCAATTTGAAATAATATTATGCCCAATAATGCCAAGTCTTGTACCAATTAAATGACAATCGGAGAATTTAAATATTAATGAAGTATTTATTTCACTCTAAGACCGAGATACAAGCAAAAAAAAAGCCCCGTAGGGCTCTTTTTATCTATTAGGTTTCATCCAGTTCGAAACCAATATCTTCTTTGTCATCATCTTTTAACTGAATAGGTGCACCACGAGGATTCTCTTTTTTCTCAAATACATGCTCGAGACTGCGTTTAAGTCGGTCAATCGCACCATGTATTGCAGTATCTATATTATGACCTTTGTGATTCACGACCACTGGCTTCAAGCCTGCAGGTCTCGCTTCAATCATACATTGAATGTCATCTGCACCACCTTTATGTGCATTTGCATCACTTAAGTGCACTGAAAAGTGCGTGATTTTCTCTGTATGGCGTTGAAACTCTGTAGTGAGCTCTTCACGTACATAACCAATTAAACGTTCACTGTTTTGAATATTTTTATCTGTACGGATTTCAATGTTCATAAATATCATCCTCACTTTTTTCGAATCATTTTGTACAACAAGATTTTAACTTGGCACGTTTGTCGCTTGTAATTAAGTCATTCAAAGTATTTTAAATTTTCGTGTGGAATAAGACCTCCATCATCAAAATGAAACACTTGAAAAAGGTCTGCAGAACCGTCTTCTTATACTTCGAATATCGTTTGTATCTGAAAATTATGCAAGTGCTATTTTAAAAAACTATCAAAAGGATAACTGATTGTGACAAGTAATTACTTGCGCGGGCAACAACTCATAGATGCCATTCAAAAAGAACCTTATTCTAGAGATTTAATTGGCTACCAGCGTCATCCCCCGCATCCTCAATGGCCGAATCAAGCCCGTATCGCGGTGCAATTTGTTTTGAATTATGAAGAAGGTGGTGAAAATCACATAGAACACGGTGATGCTGGATCTGAACAATTTTTATCCGAGCTTATAGGCGTTCAAAGTTTTGACACAAAGCATATGTCTATGGATTCCATGTATGAGTATGGATCCCGTGCAGGTTTTTGGCGCATTCATAATGAGTTTAAACGGCGCAATTTGCCCATGACCATTTTTGGTGTCGGTATGGCTTTGGTGCGAAATCCCTATATTGTCCAAGCCATTCAAGAATCTAACTACGATGTCGTCTCGCATGGTCAACGCTGGTTGCATTATCAACACATGGATATTGCTACTGAACGCCAACATATGGATCAGGCAATCAGTGTTTTAACGGCCTTGTTTGATCAAGCGCCGATCGGATGGTACACAGGGCGAGATAGTCCCAATACACGTCAACTTTTGGCTGAATTTCCGCAAATCCAATATGACTGCGATTACTACGGCGATGACTTACCATTTTGGACTCAATTGACGAATCCTGAAGGGATTTCACGTCCGCATCTCATTATTCCGTATACCTTAGACACCAATGATATGAAATTCAGTGCGCCCAATGGTTTTAATCATGCTGAACAGTTTTTTCAATATTTAAAAGATGCTTTCGATGTGCTTTATGCCGAAGGTGATACTGCACCTAAAATGTTATCGATTGGTATGCATTGTCGCCTTTTAGGTCGCCCTGCGCGCTTTAAGGCATTACAAAAATTCTTAGATTACATACAGTCGCATGAAAAAGTCTGGATATGTCGTCGCGGAGATATTGCTGCACACTGGCAAACACATTTCGCACCATAAAATCACATTGAGCAAAAAGTTCATTTTAAAATGAGCTTTTTGCTGTTATTTATGCGCTTTTTCACGCGACTTATACTCTTTTTTACATCATTATTTTTTGGCATCGATATTGCAAATTAAGTCCTATGTTCATTTTTTAAATTAGGCTTTTATTGTGTTTCTTTCAGAATTTAATCAAGCCGACCCAAAACAAATTCAAGCGCTATTACAACATTGCGTTCATATAAGGCGCTGGGCTGACAACATCATCAAAAATCGCCCTTTTAACACCGTAGATCACTTACTTAAATTCGCCAAAGATCAAGCCAACTCATGGTCTTGGGATGAGATTGATTCAGCTTTAAACACCCATCCTCGTATTGGTGAAAAACAAGCAAAAGCGGTGTTAAGTGCTCAAGAGAATATATTTTCAAATCGTGAACAAGCAGCGCTTTCTCCTACGGAAGCGACATTAGATGCGCTATATGAAGGCAATCTTGCTTATGAAAAAAAATTTGGTTTTATCTTTTTAATCAAAGCAACTGGATTAAATAGTGAGCAAATTTTAACAGCCCTCAATACTCGCCTCCTCAATGATATCGAATTAGAAAAAAAGGGCGTTCATCAACATCTTTTAGACATTGCATTATTAAGATTGGCACAGGAGATTCAAGCATGATCAGCACCCATATTTTAGATACTCATCTCGGCCAACCTGCTGTCAATGTTGAAATCAAATTATTGACCGAAAGTGGTGAATTACTTGCTACTGCATTCACCAATACGGATGGTCGAGTACTTGCCCAAGATTTTGGTTTAGAGAAAATTAAAGCTGGAAATTATGCGCTCGAATTTATGACTCAGCCTTATTTTGCAGCGAAACAATTAGCGACTTTTTTTCCTAAAGTCGTCATTCACTTCTCTATTACGCAGGCTCAACAGCACTACCATATTCCTCTATTAATCAGCCCTTTTGCATATTCAACCTACCGTGGTAGCTAATAAAAAAACATGCGTTAAATAGAAAACTGAGGGAATAATTATGCCAAACAATAAAGAGAACCTTTCACCTGAACATGAATACTTAGGATTCAATAAAAGTATCGCCTACGGCTTACAACATGTCTTAACGATGTATGGCGGCATTATTGCTCCTCCATTAATTGTGGGTGCTGCCGCAGGGCTTTCGGGTATGGAAATTGGACTGCTGATTACCGCCGCTTTATTTGTCGGTGGTCTCGCAACAATATTACAAACTATTGGTGTGAAATATATTGGCGCTCAACTCCCACTCGTACAAGGTGTCTCCTTTGCAGGAGTAGCAACCATGATTGCGATCGTTACGACTGGAGGCGGATTACAAGCAGTCTATGGGGCAGTCATTGTCGCCTCACTTATTGGTTTCTTTTTAGCGCCTTATTTTTCAAAAATTATTCGTTTTTTTCCGCCTATAGTCACAGGCTGCGTTATTACGATTATTGGCTTATCACTACTTCCCGTTGCCGTTCGTTGGATGATGGGCGGCAATAAGAATGCATCCGACTGGGGAAGCATAGAAAATATTAGTTTGGCGCTCATCACGCTTGCTGTTGTTATTCTTTTAAACTTATCGCGTCATGCTGTTATTCGTCGACTATCGATTTTACTCGCGATTGTTTTTGGCACTATTTTAGCCTTCACATTTGGCTTTGGTGATTTAAGTCTCGTAGGTCAAGGTGCGTTGATACAGTTCCCAGGTTTTTTTGCATTTGGTATGCCGACTTTCGAATTTACGGCCATTTTATCGATGTTAATTGTGACCTTAGTTATCATGACTGAAACCACAGCAGATATTTTAGCAGTCAGTGAAATTATTGGAACTGACGTCGATGCTAAACGGATCTCGAATGGTTTGCGTGCAGATATGCTTTCAAGTGCAGTTGCGCCTATTTTTGGTTCATTCATGCAAAGTGCTTTTGCACAAAATGTAGGACTGGTCGCTATCACTGGCGTGAAAAGCCGTTATGTCGTTGCAGCAGGTGGGATGATTTTAGTCTTACTTGGTCTACTGCCAGTCATGGGTTATTTTATCGCTGCGATCCCTGTGCCCGTCTTAGGCGGTGCGGGTTTGGTTCTGTTTGGTACAGTCTCTGCAAGTGGAATTCGAACACTGGCAAAAATTGATTATAACGAACAAAAAAACCTCATCATTGTCGCGACGTCTATCGCTGCAGGCATGATTCCAATCATAGATGCCTCTTTTTATGCACACTTTCCTCAATGGGTCCAAACCCTCTTTCACTCTGGCATTAGTTCAACATGTTTAATGGCAATTATGCTGAACATCTTGTTCAATCATGTGCGCTTTTTTGAAAAAAAAACGAACATAAAAACGAATCAAACAATTGATCTACATCATTAATATTAAAAAATAAGTCTATTTTTACGGGCTTATTTTATCCACATATCAATTTTGGCTTTATTTTTGCTAAAGAATAGGTATTCTGTTAGCGCTTTCTCTGGGGTTAAAAATATGAAGTTTTCAAAAATCGTTGCATCATGTGCACTTGTTTCGGCTGCTACATTCTCTCAAGCAGCACCAATTTGGCAAGATTTCAGCATCACTGGTTTATATGGTGAGAATTATGCTTTTCCATTCGCAGGTGACAAGAATGACCAAAGTACAATTACCTTCGAATATACAGCAAAACTCAAGTATGGTGATTTCTTCGCCTTTGCTGACCGTACACATAATGATAGTGGCAATGCAACGTATTTCGAAGCTTCACCACGTTTAAGTTTAGGTGCGGTTTCAGGTAAAAAACTTGAGCTAGGGCCAATTAAAGATGTATTGATTGCAACGACTTGGGAAGCGAACTCAAGTGAAGGAAGTAATACCAATAACTACTTATATGGTATTGGTTTTGATCTTGCGATTCCTAAGTTTCAATATGCACAAATCAACTTTTATAAAGCTGCAAATGATGCAACGGTTGATGATTATCAGTTGACCTTTGCATACGGTATTCCATTCAAACTTGGTGCTGAAGATTTTCTTGTTGATGGATTCCTAGATTGGTCTACTGCAGAAAAAGATCATGCCAGTGAACTGAACTGGACGACTCAATACAAATGGAATGCAGGCAAGCATATTTCTCCAGAGACCAAACTGTATTTAGGTATTGAACACTCAATCTGGAATAACAAATATGGATTTAAAGATACTGATGAAAACAACGTGAGTGCGCTTGTGAAATATCATTTCTAATAATTCATAAAAAAGCTTCTTAAAAAAGCTTATTTTAAGCAAGACTTCGGTCTTGCTTTTTTATGCTCTGAGGCTCAACATTTGCGCCATATAACCAAAACGATTCACAACAATGAGCTTCTCAATTCGTCCTGCAATAAGCGATGATTTATTACGTATTCAAACTATCTATAATGCAGAGATTCTCAATGGCTTAGCCACATGGAACAATGAACCCTATGATTTAAACCATTATCAGAACTGGTTTAAGCAATTACAGAGCGAGGGCTTCCCACTTTTTGTCATAGAAGATCTTGATTCAAAAATCATTGCTGGTTTTGCTGAGTACAGTACATTCCGCAATATTTCTGGATTTCGGCAAACCGTTGAACATTCGATTTACATTTCACCAGAGTTCAGCCAAAAAGGCCTCGGAAAGCGCTTATTGCAACACCTTATTGAACATGCACAATCGCATCAAATCAAAGTCATGGTTGCTGCAATAGATCAGGAAAATGCTGCATCTATCCATCTCCATCAAAAGCTAGGATTTATACACACTGGTTTGATGCCGCAAGTAGGTCAAAAGTTTGGAAAATGGCGTGATTTGGTGTTCATGCAACTCAACTTTGAGTCGTCTCAAATACAATAGAACTCAAAAAAGGGCTTTGGCCTAGTCAGCCCTGTGTAGCCCATATATGAATAGAAATGAATGCAATTGTATGAATAAAAGACTCGAAAAATCATCCAAATATCGTTTTAATCCAGTGGATTTCCCACAATATTGCTCATAATCCCCTTCATAATATGAGGTCCTTGTTCGTGGCGTAGATCTTCATACCAAGCTTGTGTCACCAACTCATCTTTCATATGGGTGATATCGCAACGTTTCCGCGCTCGTAACACCATTTCCCCTGAACGTTCATTACGTTTATTTTGATAACGTTTTAATGCATCTTGTAAACCCAATGTATTGATTTGCAAGGCACGAGCCAAATAAATCGCATCTTCCATGGCTTGGCATCCCCCCTGACCAATATCAGGCGTAGTGCTATGCGCAGCATCGCCGACTATCACCACTCGACCCTTATAAAATTGTGCAAAAGGTTCAATATCATGAATTTCAACACGATTGGTTTTTTGTTCATCAATCGCATCAATCAGATGCTGCACCTGAGGACACCATCCTTCAAAATACGTCTTAAGTAAGCGCTGGTACTGGCTTCGATCATTTTCAAGTCCCACAGGCAACGGCACGTCAAAAAAGAAATAGAATCGATGATCGGATACAGGCATGAGCGAAGCACGTTTACCCTCTCCAACAAACGTGGTCCACTGATCTGCTGGTGCTAAATCTTCTGAAATTTCGACCAATCCATTCCAGTTCACATAACCAGCATAACGACGCTCTACCTGCTCATCTAATACATAGGCACGGGTCATTGAGTGTGTTCCATCGGCACCAACCAATAAGTCTGTATATACCTCTGAACCATCTGCAAATGTGATTTTCACTTGGTCCGTTTGATCTTCCAACGCAATCATTCTTTTACCCAATTGAATATCTTCACGTCCAAACTCATCCATTAGCATATTTTGTAATTCAGCACGTGATACAGGATAGGGACGCTGTCCAACTTCTTCGATCAATGGATAGAGGCTAAATTGAGTCATCACCTCACCTGACAAACCATCCACATAAGCAAGATGATCCATTTGACCACCAAGCTTTGCCACTTGTTCGGTCAACCCTAAATAATTCAGACATTTCACCCCATTTGACCACAATGAAATAGCAGCACCGACCGGTAAAATGTGTTGCGTTTGTTCATAGATGGTGACTTGATGTCCAAACTTTTTCAGTGCAATTCCCGTCGTTAAACCGCCCATGCCTGCACCAATAATTGCAATCTCCATCTATTTTCTCCTCATACTGAATGTCTTTAGAGGGTTAAATTGCGAAAAACGTGCCATGTCCAGAAAATAGAAAAAGAAAAGAATGAATAAAATTGGCACACGCTGTGCATTTTAATGTGAGGTCATGACCTTTTTGGGGCGTGGAATTCTGATGAAATATGTTGATTATGAACACAATTCATCAGCTATCGAACATATTGTATGGAAGATTATAATGGCAACTTTATTTGCACCAATTTTTGAAATACCCGCACCAATACAGCAACTTACTAACCTATCAGATCTTAGAATTGGTGCAGAAATTATTGAATGTTCAGATGAGTTTTTTGCAGAAGCAAAACGAATGTTGCAATTTGAGCCACCCATTTTTATAGAAGACAAATTTGATGACCATGGCAAATGGATGGATGGTTGGGAAACACGCCGTAAACGCCATGCAGGCTATGATTGGTCAATCATTAAATTGGGTGTTGCAGGTCAAATCAAAGCTTTAGATATTGATACGACTTTTTTTTCAGGGAACTATCCAGCCTCAGCATCAGTTGAAGGGTGTTATGCACCAAAGGGTGACTTAAGCACTGTTGAGTGGCACTCTATTTTACCAAACAGTATATTAAGTCCGAATCAGCATCATCTTTTTGATATTCAAAATGATCAAACTTTTAGTCATATTCGTCTGAATATTTTCCCAGATGGCGGCATTGCGCGTTTCCGTGTCTATGGTGATGTTAGACCTCAACGTCAAAATAATACAGATCGTTTAGATCTCATTGCACTTGAAAATGGTGGTCGTGTCATCGCTTATAGTGATGCTCATTTTGGTCATCCACGTCATTTGATTAACCCAGGCCGCGGTCTAAATATGGGAGATGGTTGGGAAACCAAGCGTCGTCGGGCACCTGGTTTCGATTGGTGTATTTTGGCACTTGGCGAAGCAGGTTCAATTGAAAGAATCGATATTGATACCGCACATTTCAAAGGAAACTACCCTGCTGAGGTGTCTATACAAGCTATTTATATTGAAGATGCAACAGATCCTCAATTGATTCCTCAAAGCATGTTTTGGCCCTTTTTACTCAAGGCTCAGCCGATGCAAATGGATCAAATTCATAGCTTTATGAATGAAATTTTAATGCATGAAAAAATCTCACATATTCGCGTCAATATGATTCCAGATGGTGGCATTAGTCGGATTCGTCTGTGGAATAAAAAATAAATTAGATTTATCAACTTTTGAAAATCACCATAAATACTTAATCGTTACGTTATGGTGATTATTCTTTATTCACTCTGTAAATTTTGATCAATTCAATTGAGCATTTACTTATGACGTCTCGTATCCGTATTCAGCCTTTGACTGCTGAAAATTTTGCCCCATTTGGTGAAGTAATTGGCTGTACAGGAAATGATTTTTTCCATATCAATGACGCCCACACCGAACGTTATCATGACTTGGTTCAAACTGAAATTATTGGGGAAGCACGCACAGGCATTAGTATTTTTAGAAATATTAAACACACCACCTCTCCTTTTGAAATTTCAATGCTTGAGCGACACCCCCTCGGTTCACAAACTTTTATTCCGATGCAAGGTCAAAAATTTTTGGTCATCGTTGCACCGAGTTTAAATGTACATGAACCCGATTTAACTCAACTTTGCGCATTTATGACAGATGGTTCTCAAGGGGTTAACTACCGTGCGGGCACATGGCATCACCCACTTTTGACTTTAGAAAGTCCAAGTGATTTTGCCGTCATTGATCGAATAGGTAACGGATCTAATTGTGATGTTTACAGCTTGGAAAGCCCCATTGTTGTGGAGTTTTGAATGGACTCAACATTCTTTAAAGATTTGAAGATTTGAAGATTTGAAGATTTGAAGATTTGAAGATTTGAAGATTTGAAGATTTGAAGATTTGAAGATTTGAAGATTTGAAGATTTGAAGTCAGTGATTTTATTTGTTATGAATAAAACAACAGCGAACGAGTTTAAAGCATGAATAAAAAATGGGTACTCCTCTGCTTGATTTGCAGCATTCAAAACATCAGCCATGCAGATCTGACCTTTGCGCAAGAACTCAAACAGTCTTGTGGAAAAATAAAAAACGATGCCGAACTCGGCAAAAAATACTACGACCAGAAAAAATATAAACAGGCTTTAGCAAAGTTTAAGCAACAAGCTGCTTGGACTGCTTTTTGTTTTGCAAATGCCGATGAAAGCGGTATAAAACTTAAGCAACGTGATATTGAACTTTCCTATAATAATGTGGGCTTAAGTTATGCAAAATTAAATCAACCTCAATGGGCGCGGGCGTGGTTTCTTGCTTATCCAGATTCGAGTTTGAGCCAGTTTAATTTGAAGCACTTTACAACGCCTCAGCCGAATCAAAGTATAAGTGGGCTTTATGTCCAGCATGCAGGTTTTGGTCAGTGGAATAGTATTCGTGTTAAGCAACAGAAGAAGCATTATTCCGTTGAGTTTGACGGTTTATATATGGGCATTCGCAGTCTCATTTATGGACCAAATATGGGCTCGTTTGAAACGACAATGCCCTTAAATAAATCAAATCCGCATTATCAATATGAAGACTGCAAAATAAGTCTAAACTTTGATTTTAATTCACAGCTCGGAAGACGTGCCGTCATTCAACAAGATGCAGGAACATCAGGGTGTGGCTTTGGCCATAATGTTTCAGCCAATGGTGTATTTATAAAGGTTGAGTGATCTTTATTAAAAAATCTATTTATAAGTAAAATGAGATTAATAGACTTCTTTCAAAAGTCATTATTCATCCAATACACTCATTATAAGCATTCCCTCATCCTAACCTTCTCCCAAAGGGAGAAGGGATTTTTACCTATCAATTTATGGCTACTCAATGATCATTTTTCGACTTATGAAAGAGATCTAATAAATTGAAAATAGAATTTTTAAATTATGCTGATCTTGTAGTTAGTATATTGACACTTTGTATTGCATTTTTTGCACTACACTCTTGGAAGAAGCAATTTAATAAAAGTCTACAACGTGACTTTGTATTGACTGCTTTAGATGCAATTCATGATATTTCTCAATTAAATTTTAAAATCGTAAAAAAATTTAATGATGAAACTGAAAAAAATAATTTCTCTTTGCTCCAATCTAAATATTATTTAAATCCGATTTATGCTAATTACCCACAATTAATTGATCAATTTAGTGAACTTATATCTAAACTTGATAAAGCTTTAAATCGAATGAATAAATTACTAAATGATCCTAATTTTGAGAAAGTTTCAGAGCAATACCAAGAATCTTTAAATGAACTCGGAATATTCTTTCAGTCTGAGGAGCTCATTGGAAATAATCATCCTGAAATATCTAAAATGAATCAAAAAGGGTGGACAACGTCTTGGTTAGATAAAGCATGTGATCAAGAAATGCTTTTAGAGTATCAAATTGAAGATTACTTACTTAAATTATTGAAGATGTAATATTTAAGTACTTAATTTTTTACAGAACAAGATTTAAAAATAACAACATAACAAAACCCACGCTAATTCTGACAAGCCGATGTTACATGTAACACCGCTGCGGTTCGCGTCTCTACAAATAACTTTTCAAATACATGCTCCAAATGTTTATTTACGGTACGAGGACTTAATAGCAAAATTTCTGCAATATCACGGTTGGTTTTGCCCATTGTCACCCAATGCATAACTTCCGCTTCGCGTGGCGTTAAATTCGGACAAGCCAGTGCAATGTCTTCCGCACTTGGCATCTGACTTTGCTCTTTAAGTTGTACCAAAACATGCTTAAAAACTCGATTATGGTCTATTTTAGTTAATAAATTGAGTTGTAACTGATGATGTTGATGCCCGTATTGACCATGCATTAACTGGGCTTGATCAGGCTGTTTGAGTAAATCTTGCAGCCAATCATGCAAACTTTTTTGAAAATGCGCTAAATCAATATCATGATTTTTGAGTAATTCACTGACTATCGGGGTTTGCCAAATAATTTCGCCATTTAAATTTAATGATAAAATTGCACTCCCTGTCGCATCAAGCATTTGTTTTTGTTGATGCATTAACCGCGCTTGTAAAAGATGGGTTTTAACCCGAGCTTGAACTTCATCAATATTCAAAGGTTTGGTCACATAATCCACACCACCGACCTGAAATCCTTTCAAAATATATTCTGTTTCTGTTAGACCTGTCATAAAGATCACAGGAATATGTGCAGTTACCGGGCTCGCTTTTAACTGTAGACATGTCTCGAATCCATCCATTTCAGGCATGCTACCATCCAAAAGAATCATCTCGGGTTGTGAACGGTGTGCAATTTCAATGGCCGAAAAACCATTGGTTGCAACGAACACCTGATAGCCGGCCTGATCTAAGCTTTCGTAAAGCAAACTCAAATTTTCAGGAACATCATCCACGATTAATATACTTTCTAACATGCGTCATCCCCTGCGCCATGCTGTTTCAACGAGTCGACCAGTTCAGATAACCTTTGAATTGATCTGTTCAAATCAAATTGCTTTAAATCCTGTTCGATATTTTTCCACACGTCCTGATGCACTTTGAAGTTTTGCATGCAGCTTTCAAGTTGCTGCTTAGCACCACGTACATACCCAATTCTTAAATGTTGTTCTAACTGTGCAATCGAATGATCAAGATCAAGTTCGCTTTGTTCTATTGGTGGTTCATTTTTTGGTTTATTTTTTGGTTCATTTCGTAATTCATTTTGCAGCTCATTCTGACCAGCCATTTCTACATCGATATGATTTATTTTAGGTGCAGATTCAGCTTCTTGTCGACCTATAGACTGATGTTTATGTATCCAATTTAAGGCAAGCTTGTCACCAATCTTATTGAGAAGTAAATTCAAATCAACGGGCTTAACCAAGAAATCTTCGTTTAAAACATCTGTCTCAGGGTTTTGCATACGCTCATTTACATCGGCTGAAATAATAATGATCGGAACATTGGTTATTTTATTTTTACGCAATAATTTTGCCGTTTCCCAGCCACCCAACATGGGCATACTTAAATCCATAAGAATTAAATCTGGATGAAATACAGGCACTTTTCTCAAACATTCCAGACCAGATTCAGCCTCCTCAAGTAGAAAACCCAACGGCTGTAAGAAGTTCAGGACTAAGCCACGATCTGTCAACTCATTATCCACCACCAAGATTTTACGTGGTTGTCCGCTATAACCAATCACGGTATTTGAAGCGACATCTGCAATCGGATGTATTAAAGATTTCGAAGGTAAATAAAGTTTCACTTTAAATGTTGAGCCCTGATGCAATTCACTCTTGAGCGTCAGTTCACCACCCAATATATTGGTCAGTATTTTAACGATGGGGAGTCCTAAACCTGTGCCTGCAAAACTGCCTTGACCGACATTCCTCCCCCGCTCAAATGGCTGAAAAATTCGTTCTAAATCTGCTTCAGCAATACCACAACCTGTGTCACGAATTTCAAAATAAGCCGTTTGAAAACGATAATCCACTTTGAATTGAACTTCACCTGATACCGTAAATTTCAAAGCATTACCTAAAAGATTAATCAATACTTGCTCTAAACGCTTTTTATCAATGCGAACGTATTGGGGAAGCTTTGTACTCAGTTCAACTTTGAATATCAGCTGACGCTGTGTAAATTGTGGTTCGAACATGTGTACGATTTGATTCAGAAATTTTGGAAAATCAATATTCGACATTTCTAAACTTATTTTACCTGTTTCGATGCGGGCTAGATCGAGTAAACCATCTATTAATGAGGTCAGATGTTGGCCACTTCGACTAATCACACCAAGCGCAGCCTGCCCTTTTTCAGAAAGCTGTTCTTGTTTTTGTAAGAGTTGGCTATATCCCAAAATACTATTCAACGGCGTTCGTAGCTCATGACTGATCCCAATCACGTAACGACTTTTAGCTTCATTGGCTTTTTCCGCCTGTTCCGTCGCATCTTGTAACTGTCGATCAGTCACTTTATGCGCTTCGATCTCATCCATTAACAATTGCGTTTGAATATTGCTTTCAAACTGTGCCTGACGACGACTTTCATCATTCAGTACCAACCACCACGCTGCGACACAGAGAAGTAAAAAAAGTACGGCATAAATTTTGATGAATAACATTAGCAATGCATCTTGTTGCTGAAATAATGCGCTTAAATTGGATAACTCTTGCAGATAGACCAAACTCAAGCTAACCGCCAATACAATACCCAAAACCAAGATTAATAAAATATATAAGCTCAAACGAGTATTGATATATTTCACCCAATACTTGGGTAAAAACCATGTCGCAAAGGTTCGAAGCTGGGCTGACCATCGTGCATGAGGCTTACACAGGTCATGACAACGTGCTTCTAATGTGCAGCATAATGAGCAGATGTGACTGTTATAGGCTGGGCAACTCGCCATATCCGCCAGTTCATAGTCATGTTCGCAGACCACGCAATTTTGCGTTTCAACACAACTTATGACAGCTTGATCCTGACGAGCAAGGTAATATTTTCCTCGCGTTAAATAGGCAATAATAGGCACTGACACGACTGATGTACCCAGCGCAACGAAACCAGCTAAAGATTTGGCAATATCACCAAAAACGCCCCAATAACACAACAGTGAAAAACAAGATGCAATCACTAAACTCCCAACTCCTACGGGATTAATGTCATATAAATAAGCACGTCTAAACTCAATTCCTTTTGGACTCAAGCCCAAAGGTTTACAAATAATCAGATCTGCGACAATCGCACCGATCCAAGCTAAGGCAACATTGCTATATAAACCTAATACACGTTCAACTGCATGGATTACGCCGAGTTCCATTAATAACACTGCAATAAAAATATTGAAGACCAACCAGACAACCCGACCAGGATGGCTATGTGTTAAACGTGCAAAGAAGTTTGACCATGCCAATGAGCCTGCATAAGCATTGGTGACATTGATTTTAATTTGTGCGACGCAAACAAAAAGTACCGTTAGGAATAACGCAAGGCCCGGATGGGAAACAACTTGTTGAAAAGCAATCCAATACAAATAATTTGGGTCGGTAATTTCACTACTCGGAACAAGATATTTTAAGGCCAGCACCATGAGCATCATGCCCATAAATATTTTGAAGAAACCGACCAAAATCCAAGCGGGTCCACCTAAGAAAACCGCCCAATTCCATTGGGTTTTAATATTCTTTTTATCTGGTAAAAAACGTAAATAATCGGCTTGCTCGCCAATTTGAGTAATCAAAGCAAAAAGAACGGTACAAGATGCACCAAAAAAAGCCAGATTAAACGATGCACTCCCACTTTTCGCGCCCTCAATAAGTGCGAGATCTTGAGCAAGTGTGGGATGCTTTACCAAAACAAAGCACCAAGGCAATAAAAGCAAGAACAACCAAAGCGGTTGCGTGATTGCTTGCACCTTATTAATGAAGCCAATCCCTTTAACAACCAAAGGCAAGATCACCAGTGAAGAAATGAGATAACCGATACTCAGAGGAATATTTAAGCCCAACTCCAGGGCCATCGCCATGATCGCAGCTTCAAAGGCAAAGAAAATAAAAGTAAAGCTGGCATAAATAACTGAAGTAATGGAAGAGCCGATATATCCAAAGCCTGCACCACGCGTCAATAAATCAATATCAACGTTATAGCGTGCCGCGTAATAACCAATCGGCCAGCTGGTCAAAAAAATGATGATTGTAACGACCACCAATGCCCAAAATGCATTACTAAAGCCATATTGCCAGAGCATGGTCGCGCCCAATGCCTCCATCGCTAAAAAGCTTACTGCAGCGATCGCGGTATTTGTCACTGTCCATAGCGACCATTTACGTACCGATTGAGGGGCATACCTTAGCGCGTAGTCCTCGATGCTTTCATCTACCACCCAAGTATTGTACTTGCGACGCGTATGAATCACACGTTGTGGCGCTTGGCTCGGATTGGCAGATGGGTCCATATCAGTCAAACAATGATAAATATTCTGGTTTTAAGCAAAAACTATGCCCAGCATATCCACATTTAAAAACACCCTGCCCAAAAGACATATACGCAAAGTGACGTATATGTTCGTTTTTCAACTCCCCTTAGTCTTAGTTCATAGCAAACGTTCATATCAAGCATTCATACCAAGCGTTCATCTTCAGCGCAACGCTATTCAAAAGCGCGTGAAGAACTAAAACAATTTCAATAAGGGGAACATCAATGACCTTGAAAGCGAAAATAAAGACATCTGCATTCTTTGCAGGCCTACTCGCAGTGCCATTCTTAGTTACACCGCTGATGACGAATGCAAGCGTACCTGCAACTGCGAAGGTGAACACAACAAAACTCAAAGTAGATGATAAATTTGTTTATGTGGGGCAATTGCATTCTGCAACAGGTACGATGGCCATCTCTGAAACAGGATCAATTCAGGCAGAAAGACTTGCGATTGAACAGATTAATAAACAAGGCGGAGTCTTGGGACGCCAGATTAAAATCATTCAGGAAGATGGTGCTTCTGACTGGCCGACATTCGCTGAGAAAGCACGTAAATTAACTGAAAAAGATAAAGTTGCCGCTATATTTGGCTGTTGGACTTCTGCATCACGTAAAGCAGTACTGCCGATCATTGAACGCAATAATTCATTACTTTATTACCCAACCTTTTATGAAGGTTTAGAACAATCAAAAAATGTCATTTATACGGGGCAAGAAGCAACCCAACAAGTTATTGAGGCATTGAACTGGTTAGCCAAGGAAAAGAAAGCGAAAACTTTCTATTTAATTGGTTCTGACTACATTTGGCCACGTACCACAATGAAAATTGCACGTACACATATCGAGAAAAACTTGAAAGGTAAAGTGGTCGGTGAGGAATACTATCCTCTAGGTCATACTCAGTTCGGCTCATTAATCAATAAAACTAAATTAAAAAAACCTGATGCCATCTTTGCCGCAGTCGTAGGTGGTTCAAACGTTTCCTTCTACAAACAAATGAAAGCCGCAGGTGTAACCAGTGAAAAACAAACGCTCTTAACCCTTTCTGTGACTGAAGATGAGTTATTGGGTATCGGTGGAGAAAACATGAAGGGCTTCTACTCTTCTATGAAGTACTTCCAAAGCCTCAACAATCCAAATAACGTCGCTTTTGTCAAAGCGTTCAAAGCCAAATATGGTCCTAAAGCCGTCGTTGGTGACGTAACGCAAGCGGCTTATCTCGGTCCTTGGTTATGGAAAGCAGCCGTTGAAAAAGCCGGCAGCTTCGATGTGGTCAAAGTTGCCAAAGCGTCACCAGGTATCGAGCTTAAAACAGCACCCGAAGGCTATGTGAAAATTGATACTAACCATCACTTATGGAGTAAATCACGTATCGGTCAAGTTCAAAGTAATGGTCAATTCAAAGTGGTCTACGAATCGAAAGGTCTGATTAAACCCAATCCTTTCCCTAAAGGTTACTAACTTAACCCCCACTCGGTCAGGAGATTCCTTCTCCTGATCTTTTGATTTCACACTTTATTTTGAAGCTTGGAGGAGGATGCAATGGACTTTTCATTCGCGGAATTCGGTGCAATTTTTGCCATGCAAGGCTTTAATGGTCTATCAGTGTTCTGTGTGCTGTTACTCATGGCACTGGGCCTAGCCATTATCTTTGGGCAAATGGGCGTAATCAATATGGCACATGGTGAGTTTTTAACCATCGGTGCATATACCACTTTTTTAATATCAACGTTGACTGAAAGCTACTTTCCTCAACTCCTCCCTTACTATTTTTTTATTGCGATTATCGCGGCATTTTTAACAGCGGGTCTGATGGGATATATGGTCGAGCGGTTGATGATCAGTCGACTTTATCAGCGGCCTCTGGATACGTTGTTGGCAACATGGGGCTTAAGTCTCATCATGCAACAACTGTTCCGTTCAATCTTTGGTCCCAAAGAAGTGAGCCCTACACTGCCCGAATGGTTGATGGGATCTTACCAACCCACCGAAACTATTGATATTCCCTTAAATGGTTTATTTCTTGTAGGCATTACCTTAACGGTAACTGCTTTTGTTTATTTCCTTATTTATCGTTCACGTTGGGGGTTACAACTTCGTGCCACCAACCAAAACCGATTCATGAGTGGTGCAGTCGGTATCAATACCAAACGCGTAGACAGTTTAACTTTTGCTTTAGGTTGTGGCTTGGCGGGTATCGCAGGTGCTGCATTTACAACCATCGGTTCTACTGGTCCAACTGCAGGTTCGCTCTACATCGTCGATACTTTCTTAGTCGTGGTTTTTGGTGGGGCAGCAAGTTTACTCGGTACCATCGCATCCGCGTTCAGTATTGCTCAAGCACAATCTATTTTGGAGTTCTTCCTGTCTGGATCTGTAGCGAAAGTGATTACTTTGGCGACTGTTATTATCATCTTGATGCTGCGTCCTCAAGGTTTATTCTCCATCAAAGTTCGCAAATAGGTATTCAGGAGAGATGAACATGAAAAATCTAATGAATGCCTTTTTAGGCGGTAAAGAAGGCGCGATTGGTCTTGTGATTTTAGCCGTATTGATTCTTTTTATAATGCCAATGTTTCTCGATGTTTTCCGTCTAAATTTAATGGGTAAATATTTAACTTTCGCATTTGTCGCAGTGGGCTTAGTCCTGTGCTGGGGCTATGGCGGTATTCTCAGTTTAGGCCAAGGTATTTTCTTCGGGATCGGCGGTTATTGTATGGCGATGTTCTTAAAGCTTGAAGCTTCGGACATGCAATCAACGGCTGCACAAACGACGCCTGGTATTCCCGACTTTATGGACTGGAATCAAATCACCAGTCTCCCGATGCTTTGGGAACCCTTCCACAGCTTTAGTTTTACCTTATTCGCGATCATTATTATTCCAGTTCTACTTGCCTTTATTATTGGTTTTGCGATGTTTACACGTCGAGTTGGCGATGTCTATTTTTCAATCATCATGCAAGCAATTGTTGCGATTTTAACCATTTTGATTATCGGCCAACAGGGTCTTACGGGGGGTATCAACGGAATTACTGACCTTAAAACACTTCATGGTTGGGACATCCGTACCGATGAAGCCAAATACGTCCTTTACTACATCAATGCCTTGCTACTAATTGCAGTGATTATGCTGAGCCGTTTTGTTCTCAGTTCTAAACTGGGGCGTTTACTTTCAGCCATGCGTGATAAAGAAGAACGCGTGCGTTTTTCAGGTTATAACGTCGCCATGTACAAAGTCTTTATCTTCTGCTTTGCTGCTGCGGTCTCTTCTATTGGTGGGGCGATGTTCACGCTGCAAGTCGGGTTTATGTCACCAACTATTATTGGTATTGTGCCATCCATTGAAATGGTCATTCTTGCTGCAGTAGGTGGTCGTCTGTCTCTGATCGGGGCTGTGTACGGCGCAATACTGGTCAATTTAGGCAAAACCTATTTCTCCGAAGCTTTCCCTGAAGTGTGGCTTTATTTCTTAGGCGCATTATTCATTCTTGTGGTGATGTTCCTTCCAGATGGTTTAGCGGGTGTTTATCAAAAGTATGTCCGTTCATTATTTATTAAAAAGAAACCGGATAGTACAGCGCCCCCACCCAACAATCTCCCAAATAATTCAATGGAACCTGTGACCGAAGGAGCTAAAAAATGAATAAAGTCGGCGTAGAAATGAAAAAACCCGTTCTGGTGATTGAAGATTTAACGGTTTCCTTTGATGGCTTTAAAGCCGTCAGCGACCTCAATTTCTATTTAGATAAAAATGAAGTTCATGTAGTGATTGGTCCAAATGGTGCAGGTAAAACGACCGTCTTAGATTTAATTTGCGGTAAAACTAAAGCGACCTCGGGCACCATTAAATTTAATGATATTGAACTCACCAAACTTAAAGAATTCGAGATTGTTCGCAAAGGTGTAGGACGTAAATTTCAAAATCCGAACATTTATGAAAATCTGTCCGTTTACGACAACTTAGAAATGTCTTTTCCGAGGGGACGCAATGTATTCGGCGCGTTATTTTTTAAACGTACTCAGGATGTTGAAGATCGTATTCAAGAAGTCGCAGGGATGATTTTTCTAACGGATCTACTCGACACACCTGCAGGTCTACTTTCCCACGGTCAAAAACAATGGCTTGAAATTGGCATGTTGCTGATGCAAGACCCTGAGTTATTAATGCTGGATGAACCTGTTGCAGGAATGAGCGTTTCAGAACGTGAGCAAACAGCTCAACTACTCAAAAAGATTAGCCAAGGACGTTCAGTACTGGTCATTGAACATGATATGGAGTTTGTAAAAACCATCGCCGACAAAGTCACGGTCTTGCACCAAGGTAAAATCTTAGCAGCAGGAAAAATGGACGATGTTCAAAATGATCCCAAAGTGATTGAAGTCTATCTAGGACACTAAGGAGGCCATATGAGTGGATTATTAGAAATAAATTCTTTGTGTTCAGGCTATAAACAAAGTCAGGTCATTCACGATCTAGAACTGAAGATCCAACCCAAAGAAATTGTCGCGATCATGGGGCGCAACGGTATGGGTAAAACCACCCTGTTTAAAACACTGATTGGCGATATTAAAAATACCAAAGGTGAAATCAAGCTCGATGGTCAAAACTTAGAAAAACTGGATCCCTACCAACGTGTCGAAAATGGTGTGGCTTATGTCCCGCAAGGCCGCATGATTTTCTCGACGATGTCGGTGCTTGAAAATATTCAAACAGGCTTACCTGCCTCGGCACACGGTAGAGTACCTGATGACTTATACGAACTTTTCCCTGTACTTTGGGACATGCGTAAACGTAAAGGCGGTAACTTGTCTGGAGGACAGCAGCAACAGCTTGCCATTGCTCGTGCACTGGCGACCAATCCTAAGGTGTTGTTGCTAGATGAACCGACTGAGGGCATTCAACCCTCAATTATTAAAGACATTGCAAAAACGTTAAAAGAGATCCGCGATCAACGTGATTTAACCATTGTGGTCTCTGAACAAGTACTGAGCTTTACTCTGGCCATGGCAGATCGCTTCTTAGTGATTGATAAAGGACGTTTTGCTTATGAAGATATCCGTGCCAATGTCGATGCAAGCACCATAAGTAAGTACTTATCCGTTTAAGCTGACTTAAACTATTTTTTAAAATCCTCTGCTTAGTCGGGGGATTTTTTTAATTGAACTTTACTCTAAAAATCTCATTTTTATTAAAGATAAATTACTGGACTATTCCGATATAAGTCTGCTCAAAAAAACACGCACCCATATACGCAATTCAACGTATTTTTCAAATCCACTTTTCACGCGACACTCATTACATAGATAGATGTGTCATGAAAAGATTGTGTCATGAAAAGATAATGAAGAAATGGGGAGAATTTAAATGCGTCATGGTGATATCTCAAGTAGTCCAGATACAGTTGGTGTTGCAGTTGTAAACTATAAAATCCCTCGCTTACATATAACAGCTGAAGTCCTAGATAACGCAAAAAAAATTGCTGAAATGGTAAAAGGAATTAAGCAAGGTATCCCAGGCATGGATCTGATTGTTTTCCCCGAATACAGCACCATGGGCATTATGTATGATCCAGATGAAATGATGGCAACTGCGGCCACCATTCCTGGGGATGAAACCGCAATTTTCTCGCAAGCTTGTATCCAAGCCAATGTATGGGGCGTGTTTTCGATCACTGGCGAACAGCATGAAGAACATCCACATAAAGTTCCCTATAACACCTTAATTCTCATCAACAACAAAGGTGAAATTGTTCAAAAATATCGCAAAATTATTCCATGGTGTCCTATCGAAGGTTGGTGCCCAGGCGATACCACCTATGTCACTGAAGGGCCTAAAGGCATCAAAATATCATTGATCATTTGTGATGATGGTAACTATCCTGAAATTTGGCGTGACTGTGCCATGAAAGGCGCCGAATTGGTCGTACGCTGCCAAGGCTATATGTATCCTGCAGCCGAACAGCAAATCAATATGGCGAAATGTATGGCATGGGCCAACAACGTCTATGTCGCTGTAGCAAACTGTACTGGCTTTGACGGTGTGTATACCTATTTCGGTCACTCCGCAGTGGTTGGCTTCGATGGTCGTACTCTGGGCGAATGTGGCACAGAAGAAAACGGTATCCAATACGCACAACTCTCGCTGCATGAAATTCGTGATGCCCGTAAGTATGATCAATCACAAAACCACTTATTTAAACTCTTACATCGCGGTTATACCGGTGTCTATAACAATGGTGATGGCGATAAAGGCATCGCAGACTGTCCTTTCGATTTTTATAAAACATGGGTCATGGACGCACAAAAAGCCCAAGAAAATGTTGAAAAAATCACCCGCTCAACGATTGGTGTCGCGGAATGCCCGATCGGAAATCTGCCTCATGAAGGCCTCGAAAAAGAAGCATCTTAAGCATTGAGCGCAGGGAGATATTCAATATGACATTTGCCAGTGATCGCATCAGCACAAATCAAGAAACTTTAGCGAAACAACGTTATGACACGCAAAGCAAAGAACGTATTGCACGTACCTCACGTTTTAGTTTTAACCCTGATTCGGTGATGCAACATGTTCGAGACCGCATCATTGGACAGTCTGCAGTCCTAGAAGAAATTGAGAATATGTTGGTGACAGTCAAAGCAGATTTCAATTCCCCAAATCGTCCGCTTTCAGTCACGCTCCTGCTGGGTCCAACAGGTGTAGGTAAGACTGAGACGGTTCGCCTGATCGCAGAAGCGATTTATGGCAAAGCAGATGCGTTCTGCCGTATTGATATGAATACTCTAGCGCAAGAACATTATGCGGCTGCACTCACAGGTGCACCTCCCGGTTATGTCGGATCTAAAGAAGGCAACACGCTGTTTAATGAAGAACAAATTCAAGGAAGTTTTTCAAAACCAGGCATTGTCTTGTTCGATGAAATTGAAAAAGCCAGCAATGAAGTGATTCGCGGTTTACTTAATGTATTAGAAACAGGCACCTTAAAACTCACCGCTGGTACAAAAGTGCTCGACTTTAAAAACTGCATGATTTTCATGACCAGTAACGTCGGTGCCAAAGAAGCGCAAACACGTTTAAAACAACTGGCAAAATGCCCAAAACCGATTCAAAAATTAGCGTTCTGGAGCAAGCTCGATCACAACGAAATCACAAATAAAGCTTTAGATAAAAAGTTTGATCCTGAATTTTTAAATCGAATCGAACGGATTCTACATTACCAAGCGGTTGAAGCTGATTTTGCAGCAACGCTTGTTCACTTAGAAACGAACAAACTCAATCAACGCTTACGCAAACAAAATCGCACCGTAGCATTAACCCATTCTGCCCATACATTTTTATCGACTGGACATGACATACGTTTTGGTGCACGTGGCTTAGGCAATCGTTTTCGCATCATGGTTGAACCTAAACTCGCAAAGTTTTTCCTGCAATACCCTGAAGCCAGTCGCATCATTGTTGATTACGACGTTCAAGGAATCCATGTTCGTAGCATCATGACCGACAGCATCAGAAATAATGCTTCATCCGCTCAAGATGACAAGGACAATAACATCAAAAACTAGCTTTATTTGATCTCATAAAGGGGATAAAAAGATGCAACATATCAAAATAAAACCTGGAGTACCTTTAGCGGAGCAAGCGGAGATTGGTCATAACCGTTGGCATCCTGATTTGCCCTTTCTCACTTCTGTAAAACCGGGAGAAGAAATCCTAATCGAAAGTTTGGACTTTCTGGACGCACAAATTAAAGATAGCGATGATATTTCTGATGTTAAAAATGTGGATCTGACCCGTGCGCATCCTTTAACCGGTCCTTTTTATGTTGAGGGTGCTGAACCAGGTGACTTGTTGGTGATTGATTTACTCGACATCCAACCCATTTCTGATGTCGGCTTTTCAGGGGTATTTGCGAAAGAAAATGGCGGGGGGTTCCTTGCAGACTATTTTCCTGAAGCAGACAAAGCGATTTGGGATTTAAAAGGATTATTCGCAACGTCCCGTCATATTCCTGGTGTTCGTATTGCGGGTTTAAAACACCCCGGTTTGATGGGGACTCTCCCATCCCACGAATTGCTTAAAGAGTGGAATCGCCGAGAGGCATTGCTTGTACCCAAAGGCCAAGCCAATCCACCTGATCCACGCACTGCGGTTTTACGCGGTGTGACAGGTGCAGAATTTGATCTTATGGCGGCAGAAGCTGCGCGTACTGTTCCGCCTCGAGAGCATGGCGGTAATACTGACATTAAGGATTTGGCGGCAGGGAGTCGTATATATTTCCCTGTTTATCAAAAAGGTGCAGGCTTCTCTATGGGTGACCTACACTTTTCACAAGGTGATGGTGAAATCGGGTTCTGTGGTGCAATTGAAATGGACGGCGTAACGCGTGTCGGTTTCGATCTGATCAAAGGCGGTATGGAAAAATACAATATCGACTCACCAATCTTTGTCCCGAGTAATGTCAAACCTAATTATGACCAGTGGTTAACCTTTGAAGGCATTAGCGTTGAAAATGGTGTCAACTATTACCTTGATGCAACTGTGGCCTACCGTCAAGCGTGTTTAAAGGCGATTAAATACCTTGAAAATTTTGGTTTCACAGGTTCTCAAGCCTACATGCTTTTAACAGCAGCACCTGTTGAAGGGCGTATAGGCGGAATTGTCGATATTCCAAACTGTGCCTGTACTGTGTCATTACCGACCTCAATTTTTGAGCAAAACATTCTGCCTCAAGGTGCGTTGAATGATGATAAATTTTGGGGACGTCGTCGTTAAATCTTCATTGAAGACTTTGTACCGATTCACCAAAACTTAAGCTTTTCGACGACTCGGCTTTTTAATTAATATCTCGATGCTATTCAACTTTATTTGATTCGATCCTCATCTAGGATCCAAAGGAGGATCAAAATGCCGTTATACGATTTTCGCTGTGCGCATTGTGACGGAATTTTTGAACAGCGTGTTCCAATAGCGCGCATTTCAACTGACTCAATTGAGTGTCATTATTGTCAGCAACAAACGTTAGCAAAACCCATGATTACAGGTCATCAGCAAATTAGCGTTAAAACGAAATGGCGACCAAGTTCTGGTGCTGAACAATTAGCCGGCGCTTTGGTCGGCGGACCAGGTACCCATAAAGATAGTGCGCGTAGTTCAGTTTTACATAATTGCCGCGGAATGAATTGTTCACTGTGTGACATCTAATCAAAAATAAAATATTGCATTATTCATATAAAAGCCTGCAATCGCAGGCTTTTATTTATTCAATTAACTCTCGATCAGATCCGATCGAATCAGACAATAATATCAGCCAAGTTGCCTTTCTGTTCGAGCCATTCCTTACGGTCACCCGAACGTTTTTTAGCCAACAACTTATCCAATAATCCTGCTGTAAAATGAATATCATCCAAATCAAGTTGTACCAAACGTCGTGTATTTGGATCGAGTGTGGTTTCACGTAATTGACTTGCGTTCATTTCACCTAGACCTTTAAATCGAGTAATTTGAGGACTCTTGGTTTTACACTTTTTCAGAATATCTTCTAACTCAGTATCATCTAAAGCGTAATACACCTCTTTATTGTCATCGATACGATATAAAGGTGGCATCGCGACAAATAAATGCCCAGCTTCAACCAAAGTGGGAAAATGTTTCACAAACAATGCACAAAGTAAGGTCGCAATATGTAGTCCATCTGAGTCAGCATCGGCAAGAATACAAACTTTACCGTAACGCAGCTCAGACAAATCATCAGAGCCAGGATCTACACCGATCGCAATCGCAATATTATGTACTTCTTGCGATGCCAAGACTTCATCTGATGACACTTCCCATGTATTTAAAATTTTACCGCGTATTGGCATGATTGCTTGGAAGTTTTTATCGCGTGCTTGTTTTGCAGAACCACCTGCAGAATCCCCTTCCACAATGAACAGTTCTGACTCTTCTAAGCTATGTCCAACACAATCAGATAATTTACCCGGCAACGTTGGTCCAGCAACAATCTTTTTACGCTCAACCTTCTTGGCTGCTTTTAAACGGCGACCCGCTTTCGTAATCACCAGCTCAGCCAATTGCATCGCAACGTCTGAGTTTTGATTCAACCATAATGCGAATGCATCTTTAGCCATGTTCAAAACGATAGCAGACGCTTCACGGCTAGAAAGTCGTTCTTTGGTTTGCCCTGAAAATTGTGGTTCTTGAAATTTCAAAGACAAGATGTAGTTCACGCCATCCCAAACATCTTCAGCTGCAAGCTTTAGATTACGCGGCAGTAAATTACGCAACTCACAAAACTCACGCATCGCCTCTGTTACACCAGAACGCAGACCATTAACGTGCGTACCGCCCTGAGCGGTTGGAATAAGGTTGACATAACTTTCTTGAATTTGTTCGCCCCCTTCGACATTCCAACAAATGGCAAACTCGGCACTGGCACGTTCTGCACTTCCTGTTGCAACAAAAGCAGGCATTGGAATAATTTCACGATCTTCCAATTCATCCATCAAATAGTCGACTAAACCATTTTCAAACTGCCAGACAATTTTTTCATCATTTATTTGATCAACATAATTAATTTGCAAACCCGCCGCTAAAACTGCTTTGGCTTTTAAATTATGTTTCAATGCTTTTAAAGAAAACTTAGGTGAGTCGAAATACTTCGCATCAGGCCAAAAGTGTACCGTCGTTCCAGAAGCACGTTTCGGTGCTTTACCTTCAAATACTTCCAGTTGAGATACAGGTTCACCGTGTTCAAAAGCCATTTTATACAGATTGCCTTGACGCTGTACTTCAACTTCTACACGGTTCGATAATGCGTTGACCACCGAAATACCAACACCATGCAAACCACCTGAAAATTGATAGTTGTCAGTGCTGAATTTACCGCCAGCATGTAGTTTGGTCAGGATGATTTCTATCCCGCTTTGACCATACTCTGGATGAATATCGACAGGCATACCACGACCATTATCCTCTACAGACAATGATCCATCTTTATATACAGTGACAGTAATTTTGTTGGCGTGTCCTGCAAGTGCCTCATCGACCGAGTTATCTATGACCTCTTGCGCCAAATGGTTTGGGCGTGTGGTATCGGTATACATACCGGGACGGCGACGGACCGGATCTAGACCAGATAATACTTCAAGTGATTGAGCCGTATATTGAGACACTTTGTACTGTTTCCTTATTTTATGCAGTCCGATAAAAACCGAAATGACATCGGGATTTTTTCCGCAAAATTTTCCATCGCATGATTGCCCTCTGACTCTGTGATCAACAAAGCTTGATGCAAACCGCCACTATAATAACGCTGAGCTTCACCATAATCTAAAATTTCATCGCCTTGTTGTAGCAGAACTAAAATTTTGTCTGCATCTTGCACAAATGGCACCGCCATCTGCGCTAAGTGATCAAGTTGTGTATCATCTAAGCACCAATTTTCCGTTACTTGGTAAGGCATTTTTTCATTGGTAAATAATTTACGGAATAATTGCCATGGTCGCATAGCTGGATTAATTAAAACAGCGGGTACACCATGTTTAGCGACCAACTGCGTCGCATAGAATCCCCCCAAACTACTCCCAACCAAAGCCACCTGCTCTAAAGAATCAATCAACTCTGACATGCTTTGCATTACAACTTTGGGCGGTTGATTTAAATCAGGTAAATGCACTTGCACCGAGCTATTCGATGCAAAGTACTGTTTCAAACATTGTCCTTTAATGGATAAAGAATTACTTTGAAATCCATGTAAATAAATAATATTCATCATTTTTCAATTGCAATTTAGAATGAAGTGCTTTAATTTTTATGCGAAACATATCACATAATTGTTATTTTCTTGTACTTAAACACCTATTGTTAGACAAGAAGATTAATACAAAAGTATCATCATCGTTATCTTAAATGCATGGTTATCTTAAATAATTTTTAGAGATGAATAAGATAAAATATATATGGGGTTTTATACATTGATCTATGCTAAAAATAAAGCCGTTGTGCATGATCATTCAGAATTAGGATAAAAACACATGCCGAGTTTAACTCCACTTCATGAAACCTATTGCAAATGGGATAGGTCTCCACCCAGCCAAGCGGATGTTTTGGAAGGTCTAGCTCAACTGTTTAGTACGCCCTTAAGTAACGTCGTACAAAATCTAATTCAAGCTTTACAACGTGAAATGTTGTTGAGCATATTTGGTATGAGTAAGAAAAAATCACAAGAATTACAACGAAAATCTTATGTTAAAAAATTATATCAGTTTTCCTATGACACCTTATTAGGTTATGGCAGCCATTTCTTAGCCCCAACCTTACGTAAAATCATTGATCAATTTCCAAATCTACATGACAAACCGCTGACCCCGAATATGATTTTTTTGATCAGTGCATTAAATGGCGTGATTGGTGATTATTTACTGAAAAATCAAAATCCATTGGCGCTTTCTAGTGTATTATATGATCATTATGGCTCAGTGCAAGACGGTGATCTTTCTGGACGGATCGTGATCTTTTGTCATGGTCTATGTATGAATCATTTGGACTGGACCAATCATAGTTATGGCGGTATCGGAGAAAAACTTCTTGCTCAACGCGATCAAAATACCATGTTGTACTTACACTACAATACAGGACGCCGAATTTCAGCCAATGGACGCAGTCTGGCGAATATTTTAGACGATTTGGTCAAGCGAAATCCGCGTATTACCAGTATAAATCTCATTGGTCATAGCATGGGCGGCCTCGTATCCAGAAGTGCATTATTTTACGGTAAACAAAATATGCACCAATGGTTCCATATGGTTGAAAACTTGGTTTGTCTCGGTTCTCCACACCATGGCGCTGTGCTAGAACGCATTGGCTTCGCCATCCAAGAAAAAGTGGGGCGTTTTCCATTTGTAAAATTGGCGGGTCATATTGTCAATATTCGAAGTAACGGTATTTTAGATTTACGTCACGGTAGCGTAAGAGATGATGACTGGGAACATAATGATGCCCGTATTGGCATGATGGATGACAACCGTAAACCTGCACCCCTACCCTCTCATATTAATACCTTCTTGGTTGCAGGTACGATTGAATTTGAAAATCGAAAAAATAGAACCTTAAAAGTCATTGGGGATTATCTGGTCAGTGTAAAAAGCGCCTTAGGTGAACACCCAAATCCTCGTTTTCAATTGAAATTACCTGAGTCCCATAAAGCGGTCTTTTATGGTTTGAATCATATGGAAATTCAATATCATTCAAGTGTGGCTGAGCAAATTGCGAAATGGTTCTATCCACATCATGATGATATTGCAGAATCACAGATTAAAAAATATTTGATTAAACTTGAAAATATGCAAGGTATTGTCGAGACCTAATTTTTAATCAAGATCATATATATAACTCATTACTCTACTTTTCCTGATTGAGGATGTATATGGCTCGAATAATTTTATGGAATATATCCTGTTAGGAATAAAATCTGAAGTAAAGTACTAAACTTTTATACAATCTAGAAGCTATTCTATTTTTTTAAATAGATTATTTCCGTAATAAAACAGATGAGCAATTCAGCATAAAACCAATGAAAGATAATGTTTAACAACCAAGGTCGTAATTTGAGCAACTTCAAAAAACGTATTTTTGATCAATGAATGCAGCAAATAACCATTTCAGAAAAAAGTGTCATTAGAATTTCATACTTTTGAATAGTAGCGGAAAGTTCTTAAAAACATAAGATATGAGAAACATTGGAGTCCTAAGGGAGAACCAAGCTAAAAGTATTTATGATGATGTGCCGATCCATTATTAAATAGATAAAAATATCAATATCAGGTAAAACAGCGCTTATGCTGATGATTATAAAAAATAGCTTTTTACTGATCTTAGTTTATTTTAATTTTTTCTCGAGTACTTTTGCAAGAATTTAGCCCGATGAAAAATATGTAGTAAATATTTCTTATTTACTCTTATCGTTAATCTAAAAATTTAAAAATTCAATCCGAAGAACATTACTTGTAAAGATGAGTTTTCTATCACAGACAATCCTGTTCAAATAGCACTATCCAATAATTTAGCGAGACTCAGACCATGCACTCTCCCTAATTAGCTTATGGTCTTTAATATGTAATAACATTGTATATTGTGCCGCACCACCATTAGCAAGACTATTTAAGATATAAAGATCATTACCTTTACTATAAATTTCTGCCATCTCATAATCTTGTAAACCACCCTCTGCCAAAGTTGTATTTGGGAAAAAATAGTGTTCTAAATTTTGCTGTGGGATAATCGTTATCTTACCGTTATAAGTGATTTTAATTTCATATAAATGATACGATTTACCTTTAATTGGTAAGTCGCCGTCGATTCCAAAAAATGCTTTATTTCTATAATGCGTATAGGATTGTCCTGTCTTTTTAAAATCCATAGTTGTGACTTGAGCAGGTCGAACAATGATACGAATTTGATTCTGCCCAGACTGATAAATAGCTTCATTAGAAATAGTTCTTATAAATTTCCATTTTTGGAATCCATTAAAAAAACTCACTCGACTAGTGTGAATAAAGCCCGAATATGTATGACCTTTTTGCTCATATAGACCAAAACAAAATGAAGCGTCTCCTTGCTCAAAACTACATGAAACAATCTCACCATTATTCAATTTATCCACGACTTTAGATTTTAATGAATCTGATTCTCTAACATTCACAAAACCATCTTTATCTTGAATAATGCCGTAATCTGCATGTGTTTCTGTAAAGAATAACAGCGACAATAAGCAGAGTATTTTTTTAATTTTCATCATCTAATTTTTATCACTTATAAATTCATCATAATAAAAAAACCAGCAAGATGCTGGTTTTTCTTTTTATTTTATATTGGATATCTACGGAATAATTGCCACACACTGATCAGGGTCAAAACTGCAAAAAACACAAAAGACCAGACTGGCAGTGATTGACCTAAAAAGGTCCAATCGACCACTGCACACTCACCTGAACCCGAAAGTACTTGTGCTAAGACGGTTTTCATCGGCAGTGCATCGACCAGATATTCTAAACCAGGTCCACAACTCGGCACTTTATCAGGCGGTAAGTTTTGCAACCAGATATGACGAGCCGCCACGCCTGCTGACCATAGAATGGACAATGTAGCGAGTAATGCATAACTGCGTTTAAAAGTATTGCTGACAGGATTGTGTATTAAAGCGATCAGGGAAATTAACCCTAAACCGATTAAACCCACACGTTGAAAGACACACAGTGGACAGGGCTCTAAACCTTGTACATGCTCTAAGTACAAGGCAAAAGCCATACCAATGACACTGCCTATAAACAACAGCGCACTGATCACACGATAATTATTCCACTGCATATAAGGTCCTCTTCATTATTATTTATAGGCTTTAAGGATTATCTATAAGTTTTAAGATACTCATCAAAACTGATCGTTGTGTCTTGTTCAAGTTTTTGCTGTTGTTCTAAGGATTGCTGGGTTAACTGCTCAAAATACGCCAAAGTTTCAGAGTCAAGTTGATGTTGTTCATACACGTCAGCATGTTGCTGCGCCATGAAACTCCCAAAATTCCAAGTCCCATTATGCGTTAAGGTATCTGCGATCACCTGCGCGGACAAAGTATCATCCACTTCATCCACCCGCTGTAACATCACGTTTAATGCATCTGTATAGAGCTGTGTTTCAGAACCTTGATTTAACGCCGCAGCCAGAACTTGCATTTCATTAAGATGCTGCTTTGCCCAAGTCTCTATCTCTATTGTCTGGCCATTTTCAATAATTTCAGCATTGGGCGCTCGTCCACGATTGACCACTTCTGCTTGGTTTTTTTCAATAATATCGAGTTCTGAATCAAACAAAGCGGGGCTGTCTTTTAACAAGCAATACAGCGCGAGTACTTCAAGAAAACCTGCTGTATCTTCTGTAATGCCAATCGGACTATAAGGATCTACATCAACTGCGCGTAATTCAACATAGCCTACACCGCGCTTTGCAAGCGCGTCTGATGGGGTTTCATCAGCCTGTGGCACTTGTTTAGGACGAACCAGACTGTAGTACTCATTTTCAATTTGTAAAATATGGTCATTAATTTGAATCGGTTGACCTTCTGCGTCATTCAACCCTAAACGACTAAATGCGCTATATGGCGTATGAACTGCTTTTTGCAATCCCTCTAAATAGCCTACCAAATCATTATAATGGATCCCCAGTTCTTTCTGAGCTGAGTTCTGATAGCCAAAACGGCCCATACGTAGACCCGTTGCATAAGGCAAATATAATGTGCCTTTAAGCAAAGGTAATAAATGATGTTCCCGCCCAGTCATAAAACATTTACACACCGATGGACTTGCCCCGACGAGTAACATAACCAGTGGTGTTAAACGAATAAAGTTACGAATCAAACCAAAGTAACGATGACTGCGATAGTCTTGCAAACTAAGTGCTTTTAAACGCTCGTCTGTCTCATGTTGTTGTAAGCTTTCAAATAACTCATCAGGGAATGAGACATTATAATGTACACCTGAAATCGTTTGCATACGGCGTCCATAACGAACCCCTAAACCGTGACGATACAGTGTTTTAAAACGACCAATATTAGAGGTTCCGTATTCTGCCAATCGGATACTTTCTTCTTCGTCATCCAACATACAGGGCATAGACAATGGCCAGAGTTTTTCACCATTTTCTAAATGGCGATGCGCCACTGCATGAATATCTTTTAAATACGCTAATGCTTCTGCAATACTTGGCTTTGGAGGCGTAATAAACTCCATCAAAGCCTCAGAATAATCTGTCGTAATATGCGGATGTGTAAGTGCCGAGCCTAAAGCTTTGGGATGATCTGCTTGAGATAAAAATCCATTACTTTGCATGCGTAAACTTTCACGTTCTATTCCACGCAACATGCCTTTGAATAATGCAGAATCCACCCAATTTGGTAATACTGATGGTGAGGTCGCTTCAGGTTGACTCATTACTTACTCGCTTATCTTAAAGAACGACTTAAATAAAATTATTAATTTACATCTAGTATACCGTGAATTATTGTCCCAAATGCAGATTACATATGAATTTAAGACCAGCAAAACACTTAATTTGGCAAATATTTATCACAAACTTAGACTTTAAGACATCGCTTATTTGTGATTTTATGAGGATATAACTTCTAATGAACTGTAAATATTATGAATTATCAGCAAATACTGGATTTTTGGTTTGATGAAGAAAATAAAGCATTTTGGTTTGCCAAAAGCGATGATTTCGACCTAGAAATTGAAGAAAAATTTGGTCATACCTTACAACAAGCCATGCAATGTGAACTATGGACTTGGCGAGAAACAGCTGAAGGACGTTTGGCTGAAATTGTTGTTCTAGATCAATTTTCTCGTAATCTGTTCCGTGATCATCCAGCAGCATTTGCGCAAGATCCATTGGCACTGTCTTTGGCACAAGAAACGATTCGCTTAGGTTTAGATTTAAATTTAAGTCCTGAACAACGCTCATTTGTCTATATGCCATTCATGCATAGCGAATCTAAAATCATTCATGAGCAGGCTTTGAGTCTATTTGAGGCTTTGGCGAATCCTGTAAACTTAGATTTTGAGAAAAAACACAAAGTGATTATTGATCGTTTTGGACGCTATCCACATCGTAATGTCATTTTAGAACGTGAATCTACAGCAGAAGAAATCAGCTTTTTACAGCAACCCAATAGCAGTTTCTAAACTGTTATAATTGAGACAAAACCATACTGCTCAGGCTTTGGAGAAAAAGATGAAAATATCATTGATCAGTCTAACCATACTGGCAGTATTGGCAGTTTCTGGCTGCGCGAGCATCCCTTCAAAACCACGTACTTTTGATCAGTTGGGAAATTTCAGTAGCATCCCTTTAAATACTCAAACTTATCGCATCAGCTTTCAAGGTTCATCAAATATGAGCTTTGGTACGGCTGAAGAAATCACACTATTGAAAGCGGCTCAAACCTCGGTATTAAATGGATTCCAATTTTTTAAAGTCATGGATGATCCAAGTAATCGTACTCAACAACCGCCACGTCAAGCTGTGGTTTATCCTAGCCCAACGTATTATGGCTATGGTTACGGCTACCGTAGACATCCTGCATTTTATGATCCATTCTATGATATGCCCTACGTCGTTACAGTTGATCCAGTGCAAGTGTCTTATACGATTCAATGCTTTAAAGACAAAAAGTCGGCGCCAAATGACGCTTTCGATGCGCGGTTAATTTTGCAGTCTTTAGGACAAAAATACGGAGTAAGTTCCACAGGTGCAGTGCTTCCTGTTCAGACTGAAACTTCGACAGATAAACAGTAGAACTAGGAATGTGAATGAATCCAGTTGAGCCACATGTTTCACCTAATTTAAACCGCAGTAAGCGCTTTGCCATGATCGCACTCATTGTTGCAGTCTTGGCATGGGTTGCTTTAATGATCGTTGCAAAATTACTGCCTGAATATGTTTGGTTAATTCACATCTTAATGTTGTCTGCTGAAGCGGGTGTTGTCGGTGGTTTAGCAGATTGGTATGCCATTACGGTACTGTTCCGTAATCCTTTTGGTCGAATTCCGATTCCTAAATTTTTAAAAGACCATACTGAAATTATTCCACGAAACAAAGCCCGTATTGCAGAGTCAATGGGCCGTTTTGTTCAAGAAAATTTCCTATCACCACAGGTCGTTGAAAGAACGCTGAACACGACAGATTTAAGTCTCGCTGTAGGTCAATGGTTAGCAAACCCTAAAAATAACGCACAAGTGACTCAAGTTATTCAACAAACAGTACCTAAAATTTTTGAATTTGTGAGTCAAGAGCAAGTTGGTCGTTTTATTCAAACCAATAGCGTGCAATGGGTTAGGAACACTCAAATCAATACCCTTGCCAGTGAAATGATTCGAGCCGTTTTAGACAATGATTTCCATCAAGATGTCTTACAACGCGGACTCGATTTAGCCCATGACTGGATGACGCATCACCCTGAGCAGACACAAGAATTAACCCAAACGCTGTTTAAAGAATTGGGCGTATGGAAACTGGCGAAAGGCGCAAGTTGGATTGGCATTGATGTTCAAAAGCGTACCATTGACTCTTTGATTGAGCGAGTAGACTCAATGCTGGCAGATCCTGAGCATCCTTGGCGACAAAAAATTGAAAGTTTAGGCCGCGATTTGATGGTGCAGTTGGCAGATACAGAGAGCGAAGCCAGTGCCCGTCTAAATTCGACCAAAGATGCTTTACTGGATAGTCCTCAAGTGCTGAATTTTATTAGTGGCGCTGTGGTGATTTTATGTAATGCAATTCGTGAAGATTTACTCAAAACAGATTCGGGTATTGCAGAGAACTTAAGAGTTGCGATTCAACAATTGGGTTTAAATATTATTTCTAACTCGGCGATTCGTGAATTACTCAATGAAAAGCTCAGTGGCATCGCGATCAATTTAAGCGATCAATACAGTGAAAAAGTGATCCTTTTCATTAGTGAACGTATTCACGAATGGGACTCTCGTGAAATGATCGATAAAATTGAAAATGAAGTGGGTGGTGATCTCCATATGATCCGCGTCAATGGTGTCGTTGTCGGTGCATTTATTGGTTTGGTGCTTGGGATCATTCGAGCTGTCGTTGAGTATGCGATTTAATTTTTAATACGAATGCTTAAACTTTCGTTAGATCAGCACTCAATAATGATTTAAAAAAATAGAAATTTATGCTCGCTGTAGACAATATGTTTTATCTAATTTCACATCATCCCCTGATGTAAAATTTTTTATCAGCGTTCTTTTCATTTCTTGCAAAAATTATAAAATTAAAATAACATACCGACTGGTTGGTATCTATGTGAATTTAATTAGGGTGCTTGAGATGAATAGTCTTTTATTGGCTTATCTATTATTAGGATTAGCGATCGTTACAGAAGTGATCGGTAGTACATTTATCGTGAAGTCTGAGGGCTTTACTAAACTCTTTCCAAGCTTGATGGTTTTGATCCTGTTCAGTATCGCCCTATACTTATTGTCTCAGGTGATTAAAACTATTCCATTAGGAGTCGCATACGCTATTTGGGCTGGCGTTGGAATTATTTTAACTGCGGTGGCGGGTTATTTTGTTTTCAAACAAACCCTTGATGTCCCTGCTTTGATTGGTATAGGACTAATCGTATCAGGTGTCTTAGTCATAAATTTATTTTCTAAATCTACAGGTCATTAAGTGAAAGAAATTAAGCAGCAAAAGAAACAACCAGAACTTATACGAAAACGTATCATTGAACAGACGATTCTGTTGGCCTCAGAAAAAGGTCCTTCGGGCATTTCAATACAAAGTGTTGCGAATGGTGTTGGAATTACAAAAGGCGGCGTATTTCATCACTTTGCGAATAAAGAAATTTTACTTGAAGCAATGGTCCATGAAATTATCCGTCACCTAGATCGCAAGATAGAAGATCTAATTTCAAATGATGATATTGGATATGGTAAATTTACGAGAGCATACATACATACGGCGTTTATGACAGAAATAGACGGGCTTATTTCTCCATGGTCTGCTCTAGCGATGACGCTGATTACTGATAAAACATTTAACACCATATTAGATCAATGGATCAAAGAAAAATTAGAACTTTATAGCGAGACAGATCAACACCCTGAATTAGAATTTATTCGTTTGGCAACTGATGGATTATGGCTTCAAGATATTACTGACATTATAGATAAAGAAAGCTGTCTGAAATACAAAAATGACTTGCTAGCAAGAACCTATCAAAGATAGTGTTTTCTATCCGCCCCATGAGGCTGACAGCTCTAATTCTTAAAAGGGTTAAGCGTTACCATTATAGAAAATTGATATTTAAAAGAATATTGGAGACAAAAGAAGTCATTTCTAAAACATCAAATACGAAAAATCAGAAATGTATTTAGGTTTTTTAATTCTTTAAGAAATCAATATCTAATAATTCGATCAATATGTAAATTTTTATCCATTTTACAGATTAATTGTTTTTTAATATATTTATCTAAACACAGTCTTTAAGTCAATTTAAATATATGTTCAGCAATCATCAACCTCCTGTAAAAAAGTTTTCGATTAGCGATGCAGCCATAGCATATAGAAAACCTCGGTGCACCATAATGCGATATGTAAGAAGTGGAGCATTCGAACTTGATTATAATAATCTGATTGACTATAGCCAATTAGTTAAAAAATTTGGCGAACTCTCTTCATCAATACCAGATGAAAAAGATCAGAAAATTCAGCAACTCAAATCTGAGATTTCGCATTTAAAGAAACAAATAAATCAGAAGTCTACTTGATCAGAAAAATAACTGATTCAAGTCATTATGAAGATGATTGATGATTGATGATTGATGATTGATGATTGATGATCAATAAAAACGGGCACTCCTTCTAAACTTGATCTAAGCGTGTATTTTCTCTATCACGCGAAAGTAATTGACAATAATCACATTCATTAAATCATCTGCTCTTAATTATTCTTAATACTCAACAAAATAAATCATAGAACAGTATTTAGCCTAAAAATGTTCTGCTAAAGTAGCAGTAATAATCACATTATAAACAGAATATTCATGTTCGAAATCCATTCCAAACTTCCCCAACAAGGTGTCACGATTTTCAGTGTAATGTCAGCAATGGCACAACGTTTAAATGCGCTTAACCTTTCACAAGGTTTTCCAGATTTTGATGCCCCACCAGCTTTGCTTGAAGCACTCAGCGAAGCCACGTTAAATGGGCATAATCAATATGCTGCGGGCGATGGTTTAATCTCACTCAGAGAACAAGTGGCGAAAATTTTTCTAAATCGTGATCAACTTCAGCTTGACCCAAACTCCGAAATTACGATCACACCAGGGGCGACCATAGGCATTTTTAGTGCTATTCAAGCCACGGTCCACGCAGGTGATGAAGTCATTATTTTTGATCCAAGCTATGACAGTTATGCACCCAGTGTTCAATTGGTCGGTGCTAAAGCTATTCATATTCCTTTACGTCATCATGATTTTTCTGTCGATTGGGATCAAGTCAAAGATGCCATTACCGATAAAACGCGTATGGTCATTGTGAATACTCCCCATAATCCAACTGGTGTAATTTGGGCTCAATCCGATTGGTTAAATTTAATTGAACTCATTAAAAATAAAAATATTGTAGTGCTGTCCGACGAAGTCTATGAACATCTGGTTTTTGACGGGCAGAAACACTATTCAGCCTTGGCCTTTCCTGAGCTTCGTGAACGTAGTTTTGTGATTGGTTCTTTTGGTAAAACCTTTCATGTGACCGGCTGGAAAACTGGTTACTGTATTGCAGCACCTCAGTTGATGGCGGTATTCAGACAGGTTTATCAATTCGCTAATTTTTGTGGTGTCACGCCTATCCAGATGGCACTTGCCCAATTTATGCAGCAACATCCTGAGCACATTCAGCAACTTTCTGCATTTTATCAAGCGAAGCGAGATTTATTTAATCAAGGTATTACAGCTTCTCGTTTTAAATTCACACCAGCTCAAGGCACCTATTTCCAAAGCTTAGATTACAGCGATATTCGCCCAGATTTAAATGATATTGAAATGTGCCAATATTTAGCAGAACAGCATAAAATTGTCGCTATTCCTATTTCAGTTTTTTATCAGCAAGCACCGATGGATCTCAAAAAAATTCGTTTTTGCTTTGCAAAAAAAGAACAGACCTTAAGACACGCTGGTGAAATTCTGAGCGCTGTTTAAAACACATCATCTAAAATGACTAAAAACACCAACACTAAAGCAACTTCAAGACTAAAGCATTTCGAACATGATAATGCTAAGGTTTGATTCTAGAAGTTTATTTAAATCATGGACACTATAATAATATGGCATCCCCTCTAATTCCGATTGATGAACCTCATTTTTGGCGAGTTTTTTTAATCTTTTTAGTCCCCTTAATTGCGACGAATATTCTTCAAAATTTGTCAGGAACGATTAATACAATTTTCGTCGGGCAAATGTTGGGCGTAGAAGCGATTGCTGCCGTTGCTGTTTTTTTCCCGATTTTGTTTTTATTATTGGGTTTTGTCATCGGGCTTTCAGCGGGTTCAACCGTATTGGTTGGTCAAGCTTGGGGTGCTCAGAATATTGAAAAAGTCCGTGCAGTTGTCGGCTCAACGTTGTTTATGACCATCATTGGTGGAACAGTGATCGCCATTTTGGGTGTGCTTTCAGCCAAATATATTTTAATGGCGTTAGGCACAGATCCCAAGGTTATGCATTTGTCTTTACCTTATGTTCAATGGATGCTTGCAGGAAGTCCTTTACTGTTTATTTATATTATTTACACCTCTATTTTACGTGGTGTCGGTGACAGTATTACCCCATTAATCGCATTGGGAATGACCAGTTTAATAGGTTTATTTATTACCCCAGTCCTCATTGCAGGTTATTTTGGATTTCCTCAATTGGGCATTATTGGTCCAGCGATTGCGACCACTATTGGTTATTTAGCTGTGCTGATTTTTCTATTTTTCTATTTAAATAAAAAGAATCATCCTCTCAAACCAGATCGCGCGATGTGTAAATTTATCCGTTACGATCCTGTGCTGACTAAAGTGATCTTACGACTTGGTGTTCCAACGGGCATCCAAATGATCACCACCTCTGTAGCAGGGTTGGTCATTGTCGGATTAGTAAATCGTTATGGTTCAGATGCAACCGCAGCCTATGGCGCTGTGAATCAAGTTTTAAACTACATTCAATTCCCTGCGCTTTCTATTGGTATTGCTGCCTCTATCTTCGCTGCGCAAGCCATAGGCGCTGGTAAAGCCGACTCACTGAGTCGAGTGACCAAAACAGCATTAACCATGAATATCGCGATTACAGGAAGTCTGGTGATACTGGCTTATCTATTCTCAAAATATTTGATGGCTCTCTTTATTACTGATCCTGCCGTTGTTGTCCTAGGTCAACAATTATTGTTTATTGTTTTATGGTCGATTTTGTTTTTTGGTGCTAGTGCTATTTTTGCATCTATCATGCGTGCCAGTGGTACGGTGACTGTGCCTATGATCATTAATATTGTTGCTATTTTGATGATTGAGCTTCCTGCTGCCTATATGTTTAGTTCATGGTGGGGCTTGAAAGGGATTTGGTACGCTTATGCCTTGGCATTTGTTTGTTTGTGCATCATGCAGGGACTTTATTATCAATTTGTTTGGAAGAAAAAAACGATTGAAGTTTTAATTTAAATACACTAATTCAGAGATATTGATCAGTTTTTTTATTTTTAAATCATGGTGTTCAATTGAAAAAAGCTCCATCTGTTTAATTTCAAATGAGACCTAAATTGAAAGTAATTATAAGCATCAAAAAAACCCGCATCTGCGGGTTTTTATCTTTAAATTACATCTTATTTCGGTTCAAAGTGCTTGCTCAATTTGGTCGCCATTGCAGTCACTTTTTGATAACTTGCAGGTAAAATACGCTGCATAATATCAATCGCTTTTGCATCATTACCAATCAACAAACGACGTTTATTCTGTAAAACAGCATCCAAAATTTGTTGTGCAGCATCTTCCGCTGGCATACGTAAAAACTTATTAAACGCTTGCGCAGATTTTTCAGGATTCATTCCTAAAGATTTTAAACTTTCGTTCATACGTGCATCATTGGCGATGTTGGTACGGATACCCCCTGGATGAACACAAAGTGCGCTCACACCAGATTTTTCAATATCAAGCTCTTGACGTAGAGACTCAGTAAAACCACGTACAGCAAATTTGGAAGAGTTATAAGCAGATTGAGTCGGTTGTGCAGTCAAACCAAATAAGCTTGAGGTGTTAATAATGTGCCCTTCACCTGTTTTTTTAATGAGGGGAAGAAACTCTTTAGTGCCGTATACAACTCCCCAAAAGTTGATTCCCATAATCCATTCAAGATCTTCATAGCTGGCACCTTCAACGGTTGAGCCCAATGCAACACCCGCATTGTTAAAAATCATATTTACAGAACCATGATTTTGAACAGTATCTGCAGCCCAAGCTTTGACTTGATCACGATCAGCGACATTCACCTTTTTAGTCGTTACTCGAACATCATATTTTTTCAGCAACTCGACTGTTTCAGCCAGACCTTTTTCATTGACATCACTGATTGATAAATGACATCCCGCTTTTGCCAATAAAACTGCAAGCTGTTGGCCCATGCCTGAACCTGCACCAGTAATTGCTGCCACTTTATTTTTAAAATTTTTCATTGTGTTTCCTTTTGATTTTTATGCACAACAACATACTTCGTGTGCCGCTCAAGATTCACTATAATTTTGACAATAAATATTGTCAATATCACTGAAGGTCATTTATGTTGCTAACAATGTGAATTTTCACAACATAGGCTTAGGCCCATTTTATTGCTAAGATGTAGAAAATTGATCAAAGCGCTAACTTGAACGACTTATGAATGAAGATTCTAAAAACCAAACTGAAGCAGAACAAACGCCATCACGAAAAGTAGTCAAAGAACGCCAGTTTAAAGGAATGTCTCTATCTGAACGCAAAGTTGCACGTCGAGAAAAACTGATTGAAGCGGGTATTGAAATGTACGGAAAACATGGTTTTTTTTCCGTTACAGTCAAAGATATTTGTAACGAAGCGAAGCTTACTGAGCGTTATTTTTACGAATCTTTTAAAAAAAGCGAAAATCTATTTCAAACCATCTTTTTACAATTGGTTGAAAAGATGCAACAGAATTTAATGCAGTCAGTTTTACAAGGATCTCCAGATCCAATGAAAATGATCGATGCAGGATTGAATGGATTTTTCGCAATGCTACAAGATGATCCACGAACTGCACGAATTATTTATGTCGATGCGATGTTGGTACAAGAGTTACATAATCATGCCACCATTCAAGAAACCATGTCTCGCTTTGATCGTATGATTCATGCATTCGTGACCTTGATGATGCCTCACATCCACTTAAGTGAAAAAGAAATTTCAATGATCGCCACGGGTTTAAATGGTTATGTCACTCAAATTGCAGTACGTTGGGTAATGAGTGGCTTTAAATCTCCTCGCGAAGAGGTGGTACAAGCATGTCGTGTGATCTTTACTGCCCTACTCAATAGTTTTGTAAAAAGCTAATCCGTATCAATTAGCAACAAAACTTCGTGTTATATGATGACTTTATTTTTTATATGACATTTACATGACATAAATTGTCATATTTTTTATATTTAAATTCAACGATTTAAAATATTTATGTCACAAAACAGGGTTGAATTGACGTTCTTGCACGCTTCTGCAATGATACTGTCATAATTAATCTTTGTAATAAGCCTGTCATAAATATAAACGGTCATACCGTACACCTAAGGATATTGCGTTGTGAAAGATGACTATATTTTAATCGTCGATGACGAACTTCCAATTCGTGAAATGATCCATACATCTTTAGATATGGCAGGCTTTCAATGTCTTGAAGCTGAAGATGCAAAACAAGCACATCAAATGATTGTCGATCAACGTCCATCTCTCGTTTTACTCGATTGGATGTTACCTGGGGGCGTAAGTGGGGTAGATCTTTGTCGTCGTTTAAAACGCGATGAAAGTCTTTCAGAAATTCCTGTCATTATGTTGACTGCACGTGGCGAAGAAGACCATAAAGTTCAAGGTCTCGATGCAGGTGCAGATGACTATATGACTAAACCTTTTTCAACTCGTGAATTGGTTTCTCGTATAAAAGCGGTATTAAGACGTGCAAATGCATTAAATGGTGAGAAGACAATTGATGCAAATGGTTTAATTCTAGACCCAGTGAGTCAACGTGTTAGCTTTAATCAAAGTATTTTAGAAATGGGTCCTACAGAATACCGTTTATTGGCTTTCTTTATGACGCATCCAGAGCGAGCATACACACGTGCACAACTTCTCGACCAAGTTTGGGGAGGCAATGTATATATTGAAGATCGTACCATTGACGTTCATATTCGTCGTTTACGCAAAGTGTTAGAGCCTTATGGCGCAGATCGATATGTGCAGACAGTACGCGGCACAGGTTATCGTTTCTCAACACGTGCAGACGTCGCGTTAGGCTAGTGTAATTCAGGTTAAATCTAATTTATGTATGAACCCTACCCCGTCCCCAAACTGGCTCGTGAACATAAGAAATTTTTTTATAGCAGTTTGTGGACTTTTGCCAAACAAGATTTACGTATACTGGCATTCTTAATCATCATCGGTGCTTTAATTGGTTTAGGGATTGGATATTTTTGGGCATGCTTAGGTCTGGCATGCCTAGTTTTCTTTGCTTTTCAACTACGTTCTCTGTACTTGGTCAATGACTGGATTGCGAATCGTCCCTACGACGTCCCTCCAAATTTAAACGGCATTTGGGGCGCATTATTATTCAATGTTTATCGTTCCCAACGCCAAGAGCGCATTGTTCAATCGGAAATGGTGGGATTAATTGATCGCACTCAATCTTCGCTGATTGCGTTGTCTGAAGCGATTATTTTAACCGATGATTTACACCAGATCGAATGGTGGAATCCTGCTGCTGAAGAGCTTTTTGGTATACAAAGCATAGATCGTGGACGTAATCTTTTAACCATTATTCGTCAGCCTGATTTTGTCGAGTATTTTCATAATATCAATGCTGCGCCAGATGGCATTAAGATCAAACTTGCCACAGATGATAATAAATATGCACAAATCAAGCTCACTCGATTTGGTAATGAAAGTCGCTTATTGGTCGCACATGACATTACTCGAATGAAAAATTTAGAACAAATGCGTTCTGATTTCGTCGACAATATTTCTCATGAGTTGCGCACGCCATTGACTGTACTCAGCGGTTATATCGAAACATTTAAAGATCAAGAAGATATCAACCCGCGTTGGAAGCGTGCTTTCGATCAAATGCAATCTCAAACCAAACGTATGAATGCTTTGGTCAATGATTTACTGCTTTTATCGCGTCTTGAAAATGAAAAACAAATTGCTAAAAATCAAATTATTGAAATGCCGAATTTGATGAATCATTTATTTGATGATGCTCAAGCCTACAATATTGATTATGGTCATACTCTGAATTTAGATATCGACAGTCACTGTGATTTGATCGGTTCTGATATGGAGCTGGCCAGTGCCTTCAGTAATTTAATCACCAATGCGATTAAATATACACCTAAAGGTGGAACCATCACCATTGGTTGGCATGATGACGGTGAACGTGGCTATTTTTCCGTGGAAGATACAGGTATTGGTATTGATCCCAAACACTTACCTCGTCTAACTGAACGTTTTTATCGTGTCGATAGTGCACGAAGTCGCGCGACCGGAGGAACGGGCTTAGGGCTTGCCATTGTGAAACATGTTCTTATGCAACATGGCGCACATATTGAAATTGAATCTAAGGAAAATCAAGGTTCAACATTCATTGCCGTTTTTCCTAAAGAACGACTATATTGCATGCATTAACGGGTTCAATGCATTTTTTAGATTTCAATACATTACTTTGGTTTAGATGTAAAAAAAGCGCCGAATAGCGCTTTTTTTTACGAACATTCAAATGTTTTATAAACAGAAATATTTTTTATTCTGGTTTCATTTAAAAAATAGAAAAACTCGTTTAAATCGTTTGGCCTAAAGCTTCGCCCATCACAACCACTGAATTGGCTTTGAAAGCAGCATCCCACTGCATTTTATCTTTTTCAAATAAAATTACGGCGGTTGAACCTAAATAGAAACGACCAAGTTCAGCACCTTTCTCAAGCTCTAAGTCATGATGATTGAGCTCTAAACGCCCTGTCGGTTTAATTTTCCCAGTAGCAACAGTTTCGATACCAGCCACAATCATGGCACCGACCAACACCACTGCCATACGTCCTAAATCTGTATCAAATAAACAGACCATACGTTCATTACGAGCAAATAGACCAGGAATATTTTCAGCTGTGGTTTGATTTACAGAAAAAAGTTCACCCGGAATATATAACGTTTCAGTCAACGTACCCGCATAAGGCATATGCACACGATGATAATCTTTAGGTGATAAATAGACGGTCGCAAACTCACCATTTTTAAATGGTTCAGCCAACTGAGGATCGCCAATTAATTTTTCAACCGAGAAGCTTTGACCTTTGGCTTGAAAAATATCACCTTCATTGATTTTGCCCAATTGTGAAATTGCACCATCTGCAGGTGAAACCACACTATTTTCATTTTCATCAATTGCACGAATACCGTCTTTTAATGCACGTGTAAAAAACTCATTGAATGATTTAAATTTCAATGCATTTTGCTGTTCGGCAATCGACATATCAATGCCATATTTCGTTTTGAATGCTTGAATAACAATATTTTTTAAAAGCGGATTTTCACTGGCTGCAACTTTACCAACGACACGGCTAAGCTGTTGTTGCGGAACAACACGTTGAGCTTGAATAAAGATCTTCTTTTTTAAATTTGTCAGACTCACGAAGGTGATTCTCCAGTAATGATTGGACTGTCGAGGCGGTTGCCCCATTCGCTCCACGCACCATCATAAGCTTGGATATCCCAACCGAGTAACCGACCAATAATATAAGGAAGACCTGAACGATGATGCGATTGACAGTACACCACCACAGGCTGGTCGAATTGAAAGCCCAATTGTTCTAAACGTTGTTGAGTGCGTTCAAGGGGGTGTAATTTTAAATGATTTTGACGATTAAGTGCAGTACTCCACTCAAAATGAAGTGCCGCAGGAATATGACCGCCACGACGCGCCGCTAAACGTTGCCCTGTATACTCTTCAGCGGTTCTACAGTCCCAAATTTGGATAGATTCTTCCTGCACCAGTTGTAACAGTTTGTCATAACAGATGCGCGGTTGTTCAATATTTTCAATATTCACTGGCAATAAGTCGCTGACTTTTTCGATGTTTTCTACGTCTGAAGAAGTCGGATAGTTTGCCCCTAACCATGCATGAATACCGCCATTGAGCAAACTGGTATTATAAAAACCTAAACAATGTAAATTCCAAATTAAACGACCTGCCCACGCTCCACCCTCATCGTCGTAAACCACGACATGATGATCTGCTGAGATATTTAATAGATCGATCAATTGTTTTAGACCCTCTTCATCTGGTAATAAACCTGAGGCTTGTTCTTCCTGACGCACCAAATATTTAGGTTTAAGATGAATGGCATGCGGCACGTGCAGTTGTTCATAAACCGAGCTACGGGTCAGATCAACAATACGAATTTTTTCATTGCCTAAATGTGGTAAAAGTTGTTCCGCTTCTATGAGCAGACCAAAATCAAACGAATTTGTAGTCATAGTTTTCATATTTTATTTTGGATATTGAACTCGATCTTAGCATAAGACTTTTTCGATATTATTCTGATTTTTTGCATGCTTATTGCAAAAAATCAGATAAGGATCGGATCAGTGAATGAGTAATGAAGAACTTAAGAATTGGCGTCTTCGATTTTAAAGACCTGACGCAAATACGCCAAATAGGTATCATTATCAGTCATGGTTTTACCTGGGCTATCCGAAAGTTTAGCCACAGATTGACCATTACACTCCACCAATTTCAACACAATATTTAAAGCTTTCTGCCCCATATCATTGGTTAAGTTGGTACCAATACCAAAACTGACTTGGAAACGATCTTTAAAGTATTGATGTAAATCCCATGCCTTTTCTAAATTCAGTCCATCACTAAATGTAAGCATTTTGGTTTTGCTGTCAATTTTAAGTTTCTTATAATGTGCATAGGCTTTGTCACCCCACACATAGGGATCACCACTGTCATGACGCAAACCATCAAATAGCTTAGCAAAATACAAATCGAAATCACGTAAGAAAGCATCCATACCGACGACATCGGTCAAGGCAATCCCCAAGTCGCCACGGTATTCTTGTACCCAAGTTTCGAGCGCAGCTTTCTGGAAGTCACTCAGACGTACATCCAGTGCTTGAAAGGCTTGCAAAAATTCATGTGCCATCGTTCCAATGGGGGTAATACCCATCTGTTTGGCAATCAAAACATTACTGGTGCCACGGAAAATATGCGGTGCAGCTTTATGGAATTCTTGAATCACATGCTTTTGCCACGCAAAACTATAGCGACGGCGTGTACCAAAATCTGAGACTAAAAAAGGTGGATCATTGGGATGCTGTTCTTGTTGGTATTTTTTCAGCAGTTCAACTTTTGCAAGTAAGCGACGCTCACCTTCCATCATCACGTCATCGTTGCGAATACGACTAAAATAAAGTTCATTCACAATCGAAAGAACATAGATTTCAAACATCATTGCTTGAACCATTGGTCCTTCGACTGAAATATCTAATCGACCTTGATCATCAATACCGACTTTGATAAAACGACGTTTCAATTGGAACAACTCTAAATAATCTACAAAGTCGCTTTTTATAAAACGAAGACTACGTAAATATTGGAGCTCCTCCTCTTTAAATGTGAGCTGACATAGGGAATCAAGCTGTAGATTCAAATCATCCAGAATATCCGCGAGAGGATAAACCGTTTCATCTAAATTACGACAGCGAAAATGATAAACGCTATCTGCTTGAGGAAACTTATGTAGGATCACCTGTAGCATGGTAAATTTGTACAGGTCAGTATCTAATAAAGATTGAATGATTGGAGCCATATTGGATGTGATTTCTATGTGCCTTTGGGCATTAAAGCACATTTTTTTTGTTCACATTGGTAATTTTCTGTCCGACTACGCCTTTTAAGACCAAAGTATCTGATGACTGTATTTACTTTTGGTCTTATCTGCTTACTTCATTGTTTCAACCAGTTTTTGTAATTCTTTCTCTTGTCCAATCACTTTGGCAAATTCTGCAGTGGTTTTTTGTCCTGTTTGCTGTGCATTTGCATCGCAATCGACTTTGCGTAATTGCTTCGCTATCGACCATTCAAGTTTAAAAATCGCACCCATCAAAGCAGTATTGCCTTTATTGTCTCTCGCGCAACGGTCTGCACCATTTTTAAGTAAGGTCGTTACAACATTTTGATGACCATGATAGGTTGCCATCATTAATGGCGTAAACCCTTGATGATTTCGAGCATCAACAGGAAAGCCATGTTTTAAGAATTCGGTAATCACTTCATTGTTGCCTATTTTTGCCGCAGCAAAAAACAAGTCAACCAATTCTTTTTGTGAATTTGTCACTTTTTCAGCAGTTACGGGTTTTACTTCTTGTGCATGTAATTGAGTAATGCCTAAACTCAGTAAGGTCATGATAGAAATGCTACACACTGCCATCATCAAACTTTTCAAGAATAATTTCACGTTGACCTCGCTATACAGTAAATCATGAGTGCCTGTAAAACTCCCCTAGGATTGCAGGAAAGGGTTTTGAGTTTTACAGGACTTAAAGGAGGCGATAGTCCTGCGCTCTCTATCGCCAATTTCTTAACTCATCAAGATTAGTCTTGAAGTTTTGCTGCTTTCGCTTTAACAGTTGCCAAGTTACCGTTGACTGCTTTAGTCATACGCGTACCGTAGTCTGCATCTGCTTTGTAGAAGTAAGACAACATAATGTGTTTCGTTTCTGAATCTTTTACTGCACCTAAATCTGCAGCCAAGTTCATGATTAAGTCATCTTTTTCTTTAGCAGTGTAAGAACGGTAAAGTTCACCCGCTTGCTTGAAGTTTTGCTCTTTTGTACCCATTTGCTGTACATAACCAGATACTGGTGTTGCAACTGCACGTGCTTTTTCAGTTGCTGGTTTTGGTTCCATACGGCTTGGTTCGTAGTTTACGTTCGAAGTCGTTGCACCTGTATTCATGTAACCTTCTTGGTTGTTGTTATTCACATTAACCAATGGACGGTTTACAGGAAGTTGTTGGTGATTAACACCTAAACGGTACATTTGAGTATCTGAGTAAGAGAAGATACGACCTTGAAGTAAACGATCTTCAGATGGCTCGATACCTGGAACTAAGTTACCTGGAGCAAAAGCAGCTTGCTCAGTCTCTTGGAAGAAGTTCTTCGGCATACGATTAAGTGTCATCGTACCCACTTTAACTTCCGGAACTAAATCATTCGGCCAGATTTTAGTTGGATCTAATGGATCAAAATCAAACTTACCTAGATCTTTAGGATCAAGAACCTGAATGTGTAGATCCCATTTAGGGAAGTTACCAGCGTTAATGTTGTTATACATATCGTTGGTTAAGTGGTTAAAATCTTTACCTTGTTGTTCAGCAGCTTCTTTCACGTTCAAGCCTTTAACGCCTTGTTGTGAACGGAAGTTGAACTTCACGTATTTGTATTCGCCTTTGTCGTTATACAATTTATACGCGTGAACACCAAAACCATCCTGTTCGCGGTAGCTTGTTGGAACACCTTGCTTACCATAAACATAAGTCAACATGTTGGTTGCCCATGGTTGACTTTGTAAGAAGTCAAATACACGGTTCGCATCTTGAACATTGTTGATTGGGCTTGGTTTCATCGCATGGATGAAATCTGGGAATTTGATCGCATCACGGATAAAGAATACTGGGGTTTGGTTACCCACTAGATCCCAGTTACCTTCTTTGGTGTAGAATTTAATGGCAAAACCATGCGGGTCACGTAAAGTTTCTGGCGAACCTTTAGGGTGGATTACCGTAGAGAAACGTAAGAAAAGAGGAGTCTTTGTCCCTGCTTTAAACATTGAAGCAAGGGTAATGTCAGACAAATCTTTAGTCACAACAAATTCACCATAAACGCCTGTACCACGTGGATGTACTACACGCTCAGGAATACGTTCACGACCGAAACGTTGTAACTTTTGTACCAACTGTACGTCATGTAATAAAACAGCGCCGTTAGGGCCAGCTGTGATTGAATTCTGGTTGTCACCTACAGGAGCACCATTGTCTTTAGTCAATGGAGCTGCGTGGCTCATTGCGGTTGCTGCTGCAACCATTACAACTAATAAAGAACGCTTAAACATCGTCTTCTCTCTCAAAATTAAGTACCTTTCCTGCCTAAAGCACTCTACGGAAAGCGTAATAATTGAGCAAACGGATAATAGTTATAATATTGATCGTTTTATTAGATAAATGAATTAATTTATTTTTTAATTACAACGATTTAACACTATCAATCTCTCACCCATTACTGAGATTAATTTCTCTTTGCTACAATCCTCTGCATTATTTGCAACACTTGATGGATTTTATACATGCGCGCATTATTACAACGCGTTCTCGAAGCAAAAGTCGTCGTTGATCAAAACATTACTGGCGAGATAGAGCATGGCATTTTAGTATTTTTAGGTTTAGCCAAAGGCGATGATTTTGAAAAGGGTAAAAAGCTCATTAATAAGATTCTAAAATATCGTTTTTTTGATGATGAGCAAGGCAAGATGGGCTGGAATGTTGCACAAGCTGATGGTGGACTGCTGTTAGTATCGCAGTTCACGCTTATGGCGCAAACCCACAAAGGTTTAAGACCTGATTTCGGTCCCGCAATGCCTCCGAGTGAAGCCAAAGTTCTATATGAAGCCTTGGTTGAATATGCAAAGACTCAATTTGATCATGTTCAAACGGGTATTTTTGCTGCCGATATGAAAATTTATTTGGTGAATGACGGACCTGTCACCTTTAACTTAGAAGTTGAATAATTAAATGCTTATTAAAAAAGCCCTCAATTTGAGGGCTTTTCAACAAACATAATGATGCATAAAAAATAATGATTTATCAAAAAAATTACTTACCTGTTTTATCTTTTAAAAATTGACGAGCAATTTTGAATTTTTCTTTAACCGATTTAGGCACTTTCGGTGGAATTAAACGTGCCACTTGGTTAAACCACACCAACAAACTGAAATCACCTTCCATTTTAATCGTGCCATTTTGCATGCCAGTCATAAACGCAGTTGGATCACCTTTCATTAAAGTTTTAACACCTTGCTCACTGTCTGCAAACTGTAAAACGAAGTCAGCCTTTTCTGCATCTCCAGACACAGTATCGATTTGACCATTATTCACCAATATTTGACGTGCCACACCCAAATCTGTACCAATTTGGATACGGAATTGACGGTCATGAATCAACTCAATAAATTTAGGACTGGTACGAGCAAGTTGCTTCATACGTAACGAAAGTCCCAAAATAAGTAAATCGAGTGGATCCGTACTCGCATCTACAATTGGTAATTTAACCACTGGAATTGAAGAAAGTTTCATGACATTTAAGCCTTTGGTGTTATTTTCGAAGAGATTAGATTTATCCTACCATACCTTATTGTAAATATAATCAGCGCTTGTTTAACAAAATTATAGACAAAAAAAAGGTATATCATTTTGATACACCTTTGAATAAAAAATAAATATAAAACATTAAAAAACGGGTTTTCTACGGTCTAACTTAAATTCTCAATCTAGATTAGTCATCTTCATAAACAGGCGTATGTTCAATATACTGACGGTTTTCCAACGCTTTTTGGGCACGATTATCTTCGAGTAATAAAAAGCCTGTAAGTGCTATCATCGCTAAACTGATCGCAGTTAAATAGCTAAATGCTAAGGACATTTCAAATACATTCTGCACACTAAAACGAATCGTTTCCAATAGCCCCCAGAAAATCATTCCTGCAAACATGAATCCTAACCAATGACGGTAAGGGGAAAAGAAAACAGTTGCTAACGCTACAGCGATCAGAAAAAATCCAAGTATCGTTGCAAAAGTAGCTGTAACCATAAAAACCTCCGTCAAAATATGCAAGTTTCAGTTGCTGTTCAATGCTGTACTAGAACAGCTGCACGACAACAAATGTAAAGCTCAAATTATTTTCAGTGATCTTATTCTGAGCCTCTGCATGCATTATGGTGAGTTTTTTTTAGAAAAAAAGACCTGTTGCTTTTGTAAACGACACACCTTGTCGCAACATTCTTTTGTCATTACATTTTTTATCCGCATTATTTCTAATGGAAACGAGTCCTCATCAATCTTGCCGTGTCATTACAAAAAAATACCTTATATTTTTTTGTTAAAATCATCTTTTTTTCGATCTTCAGCATCGTTTTTTTTGCTTTTTAAAACACGCTTTAGAATTGATTCTTTATTCATCATTGAATATTAAAAAAGCGACCAATGGATCGCTTTTTTTCACATATTTGAAATATTTATGCTCGATTTAAATCTTTGTCATGCACGCCTAAAAGATAAAGCACACCATCTAAGCCCACACTTGAAATTGCTTGATTGGCATTTTGACGAACTAATGGTTTAGCACGGAAAGCAACTCCGAGACCTGCTATTGACAACATCGGTAAATCATTTGCTCCATCACCAACTGCGATCACCTGCTCCAAAGATATTCCCATCTGATCGGCAAGTTCGCGCAGTAATAATGCTTTACGCGCGCCATCGACAATATGACCTTTTACTTCACCCGTCACGAAGCCATCTTTAACATCCAAAATATTGGCATGTACTTCATCAATCGAGAGTTTCTCTTTTAAATATTCAGCAAAATATTGAAAGCCCCCTGACAAAATAGCAGTCCGATAGCCTAATGATTTCAATGTCGAAATAAGACGTTCTGCGCCTTCTGTCACTGTTAAACGTTCAGCAATTTTTGGAAGTACTGCAGCATCTAGACCTTTCAGTAATGCCACACGTGCGCGGAAACTTTGCTGAAAGTCTAACTCGCCCTGCATCGCGCGCTCTGTGATTTCAGCAACTTGTGCGCCAACGCCCGCTTCAATTGCCAACTCATCAATCACTTCTTGTTCAATCAAAGTTGAATCCATATCGAAGCAAACTAAACGACGATTACGGCGGTATGCATTGTCTTCTTGAACAGCAACATCGACATTAAGTTCGCTCGATAAGCGTAAACATGCTGCGCGCATCGCTGCAGCATCAAGCATCTGCCCTTTTAAGCCAAACTCAACACAAGCTCGCTTTGGACCAACACTCAAATCATCCAAATCTGGACGACCAGAAAGACGCGTCACAGTTTCAATATTAAAACCTTGATTTGAAACAATATGAGTTACTGCCTGCAAATGTGCAGGTGTTAACTCTGGTGCCAATGCGGTCACGATATATCGTGTCCGGCCACCCTCAGTTACCCATTGATCATAATCTGTGGTCGTGATCGGTTTAAAACGAACTGTGAGACCGATATCATGTGCTAAAATAAGGATATCTTTCATTGCTAAAGCCGTTGCTGTTTGGTCATCTGACGAAACAACAATCCCTAGCGTTAATTGGTTATGGATCACGGCCTGTCCAACATCTAAAATTTGCAAAGAATGTACGGACAAAACCTGCATTAATCGTGTAAATTGATTAGGTTGATCAGGTCCTAAGAATGATATAAGAATGATTTCGCGCATGAATTGACTCTGGGTTGAGCTACAACTATTGCTAGAATCATAATCGAATTTTAATATAAATGCCTTGGAAGTTTACGTTGAATGCGCCTAGACAAGGGCTATTTGCTAGCCTATTAATCGTTAGTTTTGCCTTACATACTTTTTTAGTGGTAATTGCAACGACTCACCAGCTCAATGAAAATAGAGCGAGTCAAGGTCTACTTATGACCAGTCAATTGGTCGCGGACAGTCTGACTGAGCTGGAACCTGCAAATACTGTTTCATTGGCACTGCTTGCGAATCGTTATGCAACCAACCCAAGTGTTGCGTATATTCGTATCTTAAATTCGGGTCAGCAAGTGTTGGCTACTGCGGGTATGGCGAAAACACGTCAGGGCGAAGTTTTTGTTCGTGATGCACTGCAAAATGAAAAGAAAGTCGGCAGTATTGAGATCACTTTAGTTAAACCAAGTATTGGTGAAATTTTACGTACACAATGGCTAGCGATCTTAGTGTCTCTGATTATTCATAGTTTATTGTGGCTGGCTTATCGTGCCATTGCTCGTCCAACGCGTAGTGAGTACTTGGCCCGCTTAAACAATGAATCACGTTTAAAGCATGAGATTATTCTACTGACTGAAGCCTTAGAACTTGAAAAAACCAATAATAAAATGGCCGCTCATCAAGCTATAGGCCACGCACAGCCTGTGACTGAAAAGAAAGCAACTCAAGTTAAGGTATTAGATAAAGACGCTTTGGCTTTGAATATTCAGTTTTATGATCCTAAACAGTTGATCAATACCGTTAATCACTCAGTATCTCTGCCTTATTTTAATTTGTGTCAAATTTTCTTAAACAAAAGTATTGAACTTTGTGCAAAACACTATCAACTCAGTCAAGATGATTTTGTGATGAATCGAGAGTTCGATCAACAAGGTGCTGTGCTGAGCATGTCAGGTCTACAAAATAATGCTGCGCATTGTTTGTTAATGATTGGTTCTGTATTTCAATTATTGTCAGAGGTCCTTTACAAGCGCTACCGTGAAGATAAACGCTTTGTATTACAAACGCGATGTTCTGTGGCTTCACCTGTCGAATCGATGCAACTCGATGCCATTCAAGCTTCTGAACGTTTGACCCATCATTTAATTGCCAAAGAAATGGCACTTTATTTTAGTAATGATCAACTCAAACATCTCGGTGAATGTTATCAACTGGTTCCAATGCCTAATCCGACCAGTGTTCTCACCCGTCATGCCTTTATGATGAATGGTATGAATGAAGAGTGTGCTGAACTGGCACAGCGAATTCGTACTGAAATTTTGAAAGGTAAAAATTCACAAGCATCAAGTGCGCCTGAACCGACTTCTTAATTAGATTTTATTCACATAACTAAACCAGATTTCATGCTAAATGAGATCTGGTTTTTTTCTGCTCGTTGCTTTTTTAGTAATTTTAAAGCCACAAACGTCTATTCTTTATACAATACAAGCCTGTTTTCGCTGTTCTCATGCTTTTCTCTCTTTTCAATCGATGAGGAAGATGTGTATAACAGTGTAGGTAAAGGGGATGTGATAAGCATAGGCAAAATGCGCAAAAAAGCGTTAGACTATGTCACAAAGATTTTATTCAAATGTCAAAATGACGTAACAAAAAGGTGAAGGTTGATGTCGCTCAATACTGTTGAAGAACTTGTAGCAGATATCCGTGCAGGTAAAATGGTCATCCTTATGGATGACGAAGATCGTGAAAATGAAGGGGATTTAGTTCTCGCAGCCACGCATGTTCGTCCTGAAGACATCAACTTTATGATCACCCATGCGCGTGGTTTAGTCTGCTTAACGCTCAGTAAAGAGCGTTGCCAACAATTGAATCTTCCATTAATGGTCGATGCCAATGGTGCGCAACACGGCACAAACTTTACCCTGTCTATTGAAGCTGCAAACGGTATTTCAACAGGTATTTCGCCTGCTGAACGTGCGCTTACGATTCAGACTGCTGTCGCTGCACATGCTAAGCCAGCCGATATTGTACAACCTGGGCATATTTTCCCGCTTATGGCTCAACCAGGGGGTGTTTTACACCGCGCTGGTCATACTGAAGCTGGTTGTGATTTATCGCGTCTTGCAGGTCTAGAACCCGCATCCGTCATTTGTGAAATCATTAATGAAGACGGCAGCATGGCGCGTCGCGCAGATTTAGAAATTTTTGCTGAAAAGCATGGTCTTAAAATGGGGACCATTGCTGACCTAATTCATTATCGAATGACCAATGAACAAACGGTTGAACGTATTGATCAACAAACCATCGACACAGAATATGGTGTTTTTGATTTATATCGTTATCGTGAATTAGGTAATCCAGATATTCATTTGGCCTTGGTAAAAGGTCAACCGAAAGAAGGCATCACCACGGTTCGTGTTCATGGTTTCAGTCCAGCACGCGATTTACTTAAAATTAATAAGCAAGGTGGTGAAGCTGCTTGGAATCTAGACAAAGCACTCAAAACGATTGCAAATAGCGACCGTGGTGTTTTGGTTTGGATTGGTCAACGTCATTTATCTGACCTCGGCCCTGCACTCGCGGCATTGACCACACCAAAACCGAGCAAGTCGAATGCTGCACTTTCTCAGCAATATCAAACGATTGGTGTTGGTGCACAGATTTTACGTGATCTTGGTGTTGAAAAAATGAAGCTGTTAAGCTCACCATTACGCTTTAATGCATTGTCTGGTTTCAATTTAGAAGTGGTGGAATATCTCACTGCTGATCAAAGTTCTGTAAAATAACTCTTATTAAATATCGAGGTTGCCATGGCGATTCGCCGTATTGAAGGTTTATTACATCTCGCGAGCGATGATCGTTACGCGATTTTAGTTGGTCGTTTTAACAGCTTTGTTGTAGAACATTTACTTGAAGGTGCAATTGATACGTTGCATCGTCATGGTGTATCCGACGATAATATCACTGTTGTTCATGCACCAGGCGCATGGGAGCTACCTGTAGTTGCTAAAAAATTAGCAGCTTCAGGCAAGTTCGATGCAGTTATCGCTCTAGGCGCAGTCATTCGTGGAAGCACTCCTCACTTTGACTTTGTTGCAGGCGAATGTGCCAAAGGCTTAGGTGTGGTTGGTTTAGATACTGGCTTACCGGTCATTAATGGTGTATTGACGACAGATAGTATTGAGCAAGCAATTGAACGCTCAGGTACAAAAGCAGGCAATAAAGGTGGTGAAGCTGCCCTTACTGCAATTGAAATGGTTAACTTGCTAAAGGCGATCTAAAGCATGTCGCAGACACTCCAAGCTACTTATGCAGCTAAACGCAAAGCACGTCGTTTTGCTGTACAAGGGATTTATGAATGGCAAATGAGCCACAACCCAATGCATGAAATTGAGGCGCGTACCCGTGTCGAAAATGCCATGCACAAAGTGGATCTAGGCTATTATCATGAATTGCTCACGCAAGTGATTGCAAGTCATGAAGCATTGGATGCGTTATTAATACCAGTTCTTGATCGCGAGATCAGTGCACTGGATGGTGTTGAACTTGCAACTTTGCGTTTAGGCGCATACGAATTGAAAGAACATCTTGAAATTCCGTATCGAGTTGTATTGGACGAAGCTATTGAGTTAGCAAAACACTTTGGCGGTGCAGACAGTCATAAATACATCAATGGTGTATTAGATCGTTTGGCACAAAGCCTACGTGAAGCAGAAAAGCAACAAGCGAAGTAAGTTGCGAATATGGCTGAGTTTTCTATTATCGATTCCTATTTCAATCGACCGAGTTTAGCTTCAGTCGATCTAGGTGTCGGTGATGACTCAGCCCTGCTCACCCCTCCTCCCAATCAACAATTGGTCATCTGTGCAGATACGCTTGTCGCAGGACGACATTTTCCTTTAGACACCGCTCCCCATGCCATTGGTTGGAAATCTGTTGCTGTCAATCTTTCCGATATTGCTGCTATGGGTGCAAAACCGCAGAGTATTTTATTGGCATTGAGCCTACCCCAAATTGATCATGACTGGCTCAAAGCGTTTAGTCAGGGTTTATATGATTGTTGCGATCAATTTGGGGTAAGTTTAATTGGTGGTGATACCACCCAAAGTCCTCATCTTACGCTTTCAGTTACCGCTTTAGGTTGGATTGAACAGGGTAAAGCCATTCCTCGCTCCGGCGCTCAAGTCGGTGACTTGGTGGTGGTAAGTGGCACAGTGGGCGATGCAGCCTACGCACTCCAACACTTAGGTCATGCTTTACAAAGTCGTTTGGATTATCCAACACCTCGCTGTGAGCTGGGACAATCGCTTCAAGGTCTCGCTTCAAGCATGATTGATATCTCGGACGGCTTAGCGCAAGATTTAGGACATATTTTAAAAGCCTCTCAAGTCGGTGCCACATTAGAACTTGAGCAACTGCCTTTAAGTGAATCTTTACAGCGTTTACAAGATCATGAGAAATGGCAATATGCTTTGGCTGGTGGCGATGACTATGAATTATGCTTTACAATAAGTCCTCAAAATTACGATATTTTAATGCAAAAAAAACCAATAACACCCATTACAATCATTGGCCAGATAACCCAAGGAACAGGGTTAATCTTTGAAAAAAATGGATTAAATCATTCGCTACAATTCGATGGATACCAGCACTTTGCCTAAACCGCCCATTAACTTCAAACAAATGACATGGTCTGAACGATGTATCGTTTTTTGTGGTGTTGGTTTTGGTTCAGGATTAATGCCTAAAGCACCTGGAACTTTTGGTTCTGCTTTTGCCCTGTTGTTTATTCCCCTGTTTATGTCACAAAGCTTCGCCATTAGCGTGATTATTATCTCAATTATGTCTTTGATTGGTATATATATTTGCGGTCGGACTGCTGATATCATGGGCGTCCATGATGATGGCAGAATCGTTTGGGATGAGTTTGCAGGACAATCGATTACTTTCCTCCCACTGCTTTATTTGGGAATCATCAATTGGGTCTGGATCTTGGTTGGTTTTGTTTTATTTCGTTTATTTGATATTTGGAAACCTTGGCCTATTCGGGTCATTGACCGCCGTATTGATGGCGGTTTTGGGATTATGTTCGACGATATCATCGCAGGCCTTTGGGCTGCGTTATGTATTATAATTTACTTGTATATAGATATGGCTTAAGCCAAGCTTTAAGGTGTTTTATGTCAACCACTGTTGTTATTCTTGCTGCGGGTAAAGGCACGCGCATGCGTTCCAAACGACCTAAGGTATTACAACCTTTAGCAGGACGACCTTTACTCGGACACGTGATTGAAACTGCTAAAAAAATCCAAGCAAAAAATATTATTACGATTTTTGGACACGGCGGTGATTTAGTTCAAGATCAATTTCAGCATGAAAATATTCAATGGGTTGAACAAAAAGAACAACTGGGTACAGGTCATGCTGTTAAAGTCACTTTAGACGTACTTCCTCAAGACGGTATTTCTCTGATTTTGTCGGGTGATGTGCCCTGCGTACAACACAGCACTTTACAGCGCCTTTTAGATGTTTCCACTCAAACAGGGATTGGCATCGTCACGCTAACCCTGCCAGATTCAACGGGATATGGTCGCATTGTTCGTGAAAACAATAAAATCCAAGCCATTGTTGAACATAAAGATGCCACAGATGAACAGCGTCAAATTAAAGAAATCAACACCGGTATTTATTGTGTTAGCAATGCCAAACTACATGAGTGGCTGCCAAAACTCAGCAATAACAATGCACAAGGTGAATATTACCTGACTGATATCGTCGCTATGGCTTTGGCTGATGGCATGGAAATCGCCTCAATTCAACCTGAAATGGCTTTTGAAGTTGAAGGTGTTAATGATCGTGTTCAACTTGCAGCCTTAGAGCGTGAATTTCAAAATCACCAAGCTCAAGAATTAATGAAACAAGGCGTCCACTTGATTGATCCAGCACGTTTCGATTTACGTGGTCAGCTCACAGTGGGACAAGACGTCCGTATTGACATCAATGTCATCATCGAAGGTGATTGTCATTTTGGTGACAATGTTGAAATTGGTGCAGGTTGTATCATCAAAAATACCCGCATTGCCGCTGGAACCAAAGTACAAGCCTACAGCATTTTTGATCAAGCCATTATTGGCGAAGATGTCCAAATTGGTCCTTTTGCTCGCTTACGTCCAGGTGCCAAACTAGACAATGACGTACATATCGGTAATTTTGTAGAAGTGAAAAACACTACCATTGGCGTAGGCTCTAAAGCCAATCATTTCACGTACTTAGGCGATGCTGAAGTGGGTACAGGTGCCAATATTGGCGCTGGTACAATTACCTGCAATTACGATGGTGCAAACAAGCATAAAACCATTATTGGTGATCATGCTTTTATTGGCACCAATAATTCTTTAGTTGCGCCGATCAAAATTGGTTATGGTGCGACGACAGGTGCAGGTTCAGTGATTACCCATGATGTTGCAGACCATAGTCTTGCATTTGAACGTGCTAAACAAATTTCAAAAGAAAATTATCAACGTCCCCAAAAGACTAAGAAATAAGAGGAATCTAATATGTGCGGTATTGTCGGTGGCGTTGCTGAACGTAGTATTACCAATATTTTAATTGAAGGTTTGAAACGCCTTGAATATCGCGGCTATGACTCCGCGGGTCTGGCTTTGATCAATCAAGGTCAAGTACTTCGTGAACGTCGTGTGGGTAAAGTCATTAATCTTGAAGAAGCTGTCACTGAAGCTGATCTTGTGGGATCTTTGGGTATTGCACATACGCGTTGGGCTACACATGGTAAACCTACGGAAACCAATGCACATCCTCATCTTTCGGGTCATGTTGCAGTGGTACATAATGGGATTATTGAAAACCACCAAGAGCTTAAAGATGATCTTGAAGCTTTGGGTTATGTGTTTACCTCACAAACAGATACTGAAGTGGTCGCGCACCTTGTTCATGATGCATTAAAATCTGCGCCAAACTTATTAAAAGCCGTTGAACAAGTCGTTCCGCAGCTAAAGGGTGCTTTCGCTTTAGGTATTGTGCATACAGATTATCCTGATGAACTCATTACTGTCCGCGAAGGTTCACCTTTGGTGATTGGCGTGGGTATCGGTGAAAACTTTATCAGCTCTGATCAACTTGCACTCTTACCGATTACCAATCGTTTTATGTACCTTGAAGAAGGTGACATTGCACGATTAACCCGTGATTCGATTGAAGTATTTGTGAATGGTCAGTTGGTTGAACGCCCGATTAAAGAGCTTGATGCAACGATAAGTAACGCTTCGAAAGGCGAATATAAGCATTACATGCTCAAAGAAATTTATGAGCAGCCTGAAGCGATTCAGCAAACGATTTCTCAAGCGCTGAATGGAAATGCATTACGCGATGACTTTTTAGTAAGTGCAAATCAAAATTTTGAAAGCATTCAACAGGTACAAATTCTTGCCTGTGGTACCAGTTATCACGCTGGTATGATTGCAAAATACTGGTTTGAACAACTGATTGATTTACCTTGCCAAGTCGAAATTGCCAGCGAGTTCCGCTATCGCACGCCTGTTATTGTGAATAACACGCTTTATGTGTGTATTTCACAATCTGGTGAAACTGCAGACACTTTAGCAGCTTTGCGTGATACTCAAAAACGCGCGCTAGAAAAATCAATTCAAATTGCAACTTTAACGATTTGTAACGTTGCAACTTCATCGATGGTGCGTGAAACGAATCATAGTTTGTTAACGTTGGCTGGTCCTGAGATTGGCGTTGCATCAACGAAAGCATTCACCACTCAACTTGCTGCATTGATGTTATTGGTTTTAAAAATCGGTCAGGTGAAGAACACTATTTCTGAAACGAAAATTTCTGAAATTATTACAGGTTTATGGCATTTACCGAAAGTCATTTTAGATACCTTGCAGAAAGATAAAGACATTTTACGTTTATCTGAACTTTTCGTTGAAAAGCAACATTGTCTATTCTTGGGTCGTGGAACGGAGTTCCCTATCGCGCTTGAAGGCGCTTTGAAACTGAAAGAAATTTCATATATTCATGCCGAAGGTTATGCTGCGGGTGAACTCAAACATGGTCCATTGGCATTGGTCGATAACGACATGCCAGTGGTGATTCTTGCACCTAAAGATGACATGTTAGATAAGCTTAAATCGAATATGGAAGAGGTTCAGGCTCGCGGTGGTGAACTGTTTGTTTTTGCAGATGAAACCAGCGGTATTAAAGAAAAAGACCGCCAGCATGTGGTTTTAGTGCCGAATGTGAGCGCTTTGCTTGCACCGATTGTTTATAGCATTCCAGTGCAATTGTTGTCTTATCATGTTGCTGTACTGCGAGGCACAGATGTAGATCAGCCGCGTAATTTAGCAAAATCGGTAACAGTCGAATAATTTTAAACCTATAAAAAAGAGAGCTTTGGCTCTCTTTTTTTGTTTCTTAAGCAAAGTTTTAAACCCAAGTTTAATCAATCATCTTTTACTTCATTTAATTTCATTTTCTCGGATTTTGCTACCCAATAGGTTGCCAAAGCAGGCCCTGAAATATTGTGCCATAAACTAAAAAGAGCACTCGGTACCGCTGTCACAGGTGACGCTGCAAAATGCACAGCAGCCAATGCAACGCCCAAACCAGAGTTTTGCATCCCCACTTCTACAGAAATGGCTTTACTATCAGCATAAGACAATTTGAACCATCGAGCCGCCCAGAAACCAATCATAAAACCCAAGCCATTATGCAAAATCACCACACCCAAAATAAGCAAGCCAGACTCTAAAATCTGTGCCTTACTCGCTCCAATGATCGCCGCAACAATCAATACAATAGCGACCACTGAAATCAGAGGCATGACCGTAATATACGACGCCACTTTCTCTTTCAAAAATGCCCGAACAATCAACCCCAAAATAATTGGAAAGAGCACCACTTGTAAGATTGAACTCAACATAGATAGCGCATCAATTTCAATCCATTGGCTCGCCAAAAGATAAAAAATAACAGGGGTTAATAATGGTGCCAATAGCGTTGAAACAGACGTACAGGCAACCGAGAGTGCGACATTTCCTTTTGCCATATAAGTAATGACATTTGATGCAGTTCCGCCAGGGCAACACCCCACTAAAATGACGCCAATCGCGATTTCAGCGGGCAATTGAAATAATTTACATAATGCATAGGCCAAACCAGGCATCACAAGAAACTGAGCAATCACACCAATTGAAACGGCTTTGGGATTTTTCAATACCCCTTTGAAATCATCAATGGTCATGGTCATTCCCATGCCAAACATAATCATTCCAAGCATCCACGTTATATAGCTTTTCAGCCATACAAATGCGTCTGGCATCAGCAAGGCAAGGCCTGCAAACAAGACGACCCAAAGTGCAAACGTTTTTTGAATAAATTGAGTAAATTTTATAAATGAATTCATACGCAATACCATGGGTTATTCTTGCACGCAACACAACGCATCTAAACTTAGCAAAAGAAGAGACGGATGCACACGATAAATTTGAAAAATTGATTTAAGACAACATCATTTTTATACACAGGTTGAAAGATCTGGTTTTAAAATTTGCATGACTTCTTTCGCATAAATACGTTTAATACCATGCGCCAACATCTCTTGCCAAGCGTGTTGTAATGAACCACCTAAATCAATTCCTTTGGTCAAATCTGAGATCACATAGCTATTAAAACCTAATTTTGCAGCGTCAATTGCCGTCCAAGCCACGCAAAAATCTGTCGCAATTCCTACGATAAAAACTGAATCAACCCCTCGTTCTTTTAAATAACCCGCCAAACCTGTCGAGGTTTTATGATCTGCTTCTAAAAAAGCGGAATAACTATCAATATGAGGATGACAGCCTTTCCGAATAATGAGTTGTGCTTTGGTAATATTCAAATCTGAATGCAGCGCTGCATCGTGTGTTCCTTGTACACAGTGTTCAGGCCACAATACTTGAGTACCGTAATTCAATTCAATTGTATCGAATGGCTTTTTATCATCATGATTATGGGCAAATGAAATATGATTTTTAGGATGCCAATCTTGAGTAATGACCACATGATCAAAATATTCAGCGATGTTATTAATCGGCGTAATAATTTGATCTGACGATGCAACTGCTAAATTTCCACCTGGTGTAAATCCATTTTGTACATCCACCACAATCAACGCGACTCGCTCAGATTGGAACATCTTCCCTACTCCCAATTGAAAAATTGAATTTAAGCTGAATATTACACAGGAAATGTAGGACTACAATGTTCGAATGACAATAAAAAGACGATGAGGAAATCGATTCCTAGAATGAATAATGATGAATAAGGTTTTGCACGTATTTAAAATCAGTCTGAATACTGCGAAAAAAGCGACAAGGAATAACTACGATCAATTGAATATCAATGGCTGTAGATCAACAAGCTCCGTATTATTTTTATCATAACGTTCAAGATCGTTTTAATATGGTTTTCAATACTGCTCTCAATCCTATCCTAAACCCTATCCTCAATTCTATTCCCAATATCAGCACTTAAAAAAATCAAATTCCAATTTTCGTCAGCGCACTTTTATTCACGGACATCTACACTTTCGATCTTATTCAACCCACACTCAAACGGCATCCAATGCGTAGATTCACGTTATGCAATTGGGATCAATACGGGGATGATATTTTAAACTTTATGCTGTTAAAGCGTTTATTTTGATTTTTTTTCAAAAAATGCTAAAAACAAATTTGTTTTATTTAAACTTTTTATTCACTTTGTTTAAAGTATATTGTTCTTCATCATTTGTTCGTTCATAATTTGCATAAGCATTATTCAATATGCTTTTTATATTGAGCATGCTATAAAATTAAATACAAACCCATCTATACGCTCAAGTAGCAACCTCAATCAGATGGAAATATAGGATATTTTTTTAAAATGACTACTCAACAAGCTCAGATTATTCAAGGCTCAATTGTCGCAATCGTTACGCCCATGTTTGAAGATGGCGCTGTAGATTGGAAGGGTCTAGAGAAGCTTGTTGAATGGCATATTGCACAGGGCACAAACGGTATCGTTGCTGTTGGTACGACAGGTGAAGCATCTACCCTGAGCATGACTGAACATATGCAAGTCATCAAAGAAATCATTCGTGTTGCAAACAAACGCATTCCAATTATTGCTGGCACGGGTGCTAACTCTACACATGAAGCCATTGAACTGACGCAAGCTGCCAAAGAATTAGGCGCAGATGCTGCACTTTTAGTGACTCCTTATTATAATAAACCGACCCAAGAAGGCTTATATCAGCACTATAAAGCGATTGCAGAAGCAGTGGATATTCCTCAAATTCTTTATAATGTTCCAGGCCGTACTGGTGTTGATATGCTGAACGAAACTGTGATTCGTTTAGCCGAAATCCCTCATATTGTGGGGATTAAAGATGCAACAGGTGATATCCCACGTGGTCAAGAACTTTTAAACGGCTTAGTGGGTAAAGACATGGTTGTCTACTCTGGTGATGATGCCACTGCTCATCAGCTTATGGGATTTGGTGCCAAAGGTAATATTTCTGTGACAGCCAATGTTGCACCGAAACAAATGAGTGAAGTATGTGCTGCTGCAATAGCAGGAAATACAGAAGCAGCTATAAAAGCCAATGATCAAGTTGCAAATTTACACAATATTCTATTTTGTGAATCCAACCCAATTCCTGTCAAATGGGCTTTGCATGAAATGGGTTTAATTGGTACAGGTATTCGTTTACCCTTAACGCCATTAGCAGAACAATATCGAGCACCGTTGCATGAAGATCTTAAAGCAGCGAGCATTATCTAAATAAGAGTTTTAAAATTATGCAATTACGTTTCGGTTTAACCCTTGCCCTATCAGCTTTAAGTTTAGCGGGTTGTAGTACGATTGGCATCGACAATGGTTCTTTGAAATACAAGAATACGACTGCACAAGAAGCGCTAAAATACCCTGAAGGTTCAATGGTTAGACCAGCAACGCCATTGTATCCTGCGCCTGTCGTTGAGCAGCTTGCAATCGATAACGCGCCGAACTTGGAAAATAAGCGTGGTAATCGCTTTGAGATGCCGCGTATTAAAGCAGCACAAGTTGCACCAAGCACCACTGAAAATATGAATGTTCAAGTTCAAAGTCGTCCGCAACTTTTGACGGATGGAAATGGCAATCCATTGATTAAAATTGATGGGAATTCTGCTACAATTTGGCAGTACACAATTGCCACGCTAAGTAGCTTGAATCACACCCTTGTAGGACAAGCAAAAAATACGACTGAAGCCACCATAAAAGTGGATGGTCAAACGTTCGTTTTAAAGCTGACCTCAGTAGGTTCAACTCATACATTGGCCGTGTTCGACACCAAGAATAACTTTGCAGATAAAGTAAAATCTGCAGAATTATTAACCCAGATTTATCAAAACTGGCCAGCCTAGTCGTCCTAGGCATCTTCTCTCTGAAATAGGTTCCACCATGTTGAAACAAACCTTGCTCTATACTGGTAAAGCTAAATCCGTTTATGAAACCGATAGTGCAGACCACCTGATTTTAGTCTTTCGTGATGATGCATCAGCATTTAATGGCGAAAAAATTGAACAGCTAGATCGCAAAGGGAAGGTCAACAACCGTTTTAACGCCTTTATTATGGAAAAACTCGCTGCTGCAGGCATCGAGACTCACCTTGAAAAACTTCTATCACCGAACGAAGTTCTTGTGAAAAAACTCAACATGATTCCTGTTGAGTGTGTGATTCGTAACTATTCTGCGGGTTCATTATGCCGTCGTCTAGGTGTTGAAGAAGGCCTAGAACTTACGCCACCAACATTTGAATTGTTCTTTAAAGATGATGCGCTTGGCGATCCAATGGTGAACGAATCTCAAGCAATTGCTTTAGGTTGGGCGACTGCTGATCAACTTGATCGTATGAAAGAATTAACGCACCAAGTAAACGTCGTATTAAAAGACTTATTTGCTCAAGGCAATATGCTTTTAGTCGATTTCAAACTTGAGTTTGGCGTATTCCATGACCGTATTGTATTGGGCGATGAGTTCTCTCCAGATGGTTGTCGCTTGTGGGATAAAGACACCAAGAAAAAGTTAGATAAAGACCGTTTCCGCCAAGGTTTAGGTGGTGTTGTAGAAGCATATGAAGAAGTTGCTTCTCGTATTGGTGTTGATCTATCTGATATCTAATTCATAAAGACATTAAAAAACCGAGTCAAATGACTCGGTTTTTTAATTGTTATTTTTTTCATACTTCAAATTTTTTTTCTTATGATTTTTAAAAATCATTTTTATTTTTTGCTTTTATCTTTTTAATTTTGTATTTTTCTCTTTTTCTTCGCTTGAACCGTTACCAAGCTCTCTCCTGCATTGGCAACAAGGTGAATATAAGAGTTTAAGATGAAAGTTTTATGACATTCAAATCATAAAAAAATATTTATTTATTCTTTATTTTGTATTCAATGGAAAAATTATATTTTTGACTGTTTGTTAAAATGATTTCAAACTTCAGAAACTTAGTTTTAATTAACTTAGCTCGAATCATTAGCATCGTTTTTACAAATATTACTTATTTAAATGATCGTTTTTACATATATTCAAAACGTGATTATTATTCTTTCCATACCAGGCAACTACAGGAGTTGGTGGCTCAATGAGAGAGACTGTAGTTGTCGACCAAATTTTGAAGTACCCTTTTCAGCCCAGTACACACATAGCACTGGGCTTTTTTTTGCCTGAAGATTAATCTTTACTGCTCTTATAGCTCTTACTGCTGTTGTTGCTCTTGCTGCCAACGACGTTGTTGTAAGCGCTCACCTTCTACTTCACGTTTATTCCGCGCAGATTCATATAACTTTGTACCTTTTAGTTCAGGAGGCATATATTCCTGAGTCACAAAGTGTTCTGGATAGTCATGAGGATATAGATAATCAATCCCATATCCTTGTGCTTTCATGAGCTTGGTCGGTGCATTTCGTAAATGTAAAGGTACAGGTAGATTTGAGGTTTTATCCGCTAAGTCTAACGCTTTATTGATTGCTAAATACGTACTGTTACTTTTAGCGCTGGTGGCCAAATAGACTGCACATTGTCCCAAAATAATGCGACATTCCGGCATTCCTACGGCTTGAACTGAACGAAAGCATTCGCCAGCCAAAAGCAAAGCATTTGGATTCGAATTTCCAATATCTTCAGATGCAGCAATCAACATGCGACGTGCAATAAAGACTGGATCTTCACCGCCTTTTAACATCCTTGCCATCCAGTACAAAGTGGCATCAGGATCACTTCCCCGAATCGATTTAATAAATGCAGAAACCAAGTCGTAATGCTGTTCACCAGATTTGTCGTAACGTGCGATATTTTGCTGTGCAACTTTGACGACCATGGCATTGGTGACGATATTTTCACTATCCACTTCAAACGTAGAAGCGATTAAATCTAGAAGGTTAAGTGCTTTCCGTGCATCACCTGCAGCAAATTGAATTAATGCATCATATTCTTCAATTTGAATGTGGCGATCTTGAAGAAACTGGTCTTGTTCCAGCGCTCGACGAATCAGATGCTGAATATTTTCTTCATTTAGAGGGTTTAAGGTATAAACCTGACAACGTGATAAAAGTGCATTATTCACTTCAAAAGAAGGGTTTTCAGTGGTTGCACCAATTAAGGTGATTTTGCCTTTTTCAACCGCACTAAGTAAGGCATCTTGCTGAGATTTATTGAATCGATGAATTTCATCAATGAACACCACAGGAATAATCAAATCGCCACTTTCAGCGATGATTTCACGTAATTCTTTAACACCCGTATTGAGTGCAGATAAGCTGATAAATGAACGATCAACTGCCTGGGCTAAAAGTAAGGCAATGGTGGTCTTACCCACACCGGGCGGCCCCCAAAAAATCACTGAGGGTAAATGACCTTGATCGATCATTTGACGAAGAGGTGCTTGCTCACCCAATAAATGATCTTGTCCGATAATCTCAGACAAATCACGTGGACGTAAGCGTTCTGGAAGGGGTATTTGGGTTTCGGACATAGATATTCAAAATCATAAAGTGCTGTTTCATAGTCTACTATGCCACAGCACAAATCAAATTATTTTAAGTTGTGTATGCGCTCATCTTTTACAATGCCATACTCTGAAAAACTAAGCATATTTATTGCGGTTTTAATTTCAATAAATTCGCGCCTTTCTCATCTTCAATCACCCAAATCGTACCGTCTGCTGCCTGTAATAGGTCACGAATACGTTTTCCCATCTGCAAACGTTGAACTTCGCGCACAGGTTTTTTTCTGATATCGACAACGATAATCGCCTCAGATGAAAGTCCACCAATCAGGGCTTTATTTTTCCATGCAGGAAATAGATCAGATTGATAGATCATTAAGCTCGAAGGAGAAATGACGGGAGTCCAATCCAATTCAGGTTTTTTAAATTCAGGGCGCGTATCATGATTCGGTATGGGTTTGTCATCATAATGGTTGCCATTAGACACAATTGGATAGCCGTAATTTTCCCCTCTTAAGACAAAATTTAACTCATCTCCACCTTTAGGTCCCATTTCGACAACCCAAAGCTTTTGCGTAGCATCAAATGCTAAACCAAGCGGATTACGATGTCCTAAAGACCAAATTTGTGCAGACACTCCACCCATATCAAAGAAAGGATTATCTTTTGATGCTGTACCATCATCATTCAGGTGTAGAATTTTGCCCAAATTCGAATTCATGTCTTGTGCAGGATCGAATTGTTGTCTTTCACCTGAACTGATCCAAAGCTTATTCTGCTCATCAAAAATAATTCGATGTGCATAGTGACCATCTCCTGAGACTTTAGGCACTTGCTCCCAGATTCTTTTTATATTTTTTAATTGAGGCGTATTTTGCTGTGTTAGGTCGAGTTCGCCACGAATCACAACCGCGCCATTTCCACCCTGCCCTTTTTCAGCATAGCTGAGATAAATCCATTTATTTTTGGAATAATCAGGATGTAAGGTGACATCGCCTAAACCACCTTGACCACCGTAGGCGACTTCAGGAATACCCTGTACAAGGGTTGATTGTTTTGAATTGGGATCAAAAAGTTTAAGCTTGCCCGATTTTTCTGTAATTAATAAATGTCCGTCAGGTAGCGATGCCAATGCCCATGGTTCATCAAACTGTGCAATTTTTTCAATTTGATAGCGTTGATCAATTTTATTATCATTAGCAACGACAGCCGATGACGCAGAATCAAGAGCTTCATTGGTGCGTTCAGCCTCTTTTACAGACTGACCTGAGTTAGAAGAACAAGCCACTTGAATCATTGCTACACAGCAAAAGCTGATTATCCATATTTTATTTTTCATTTTTTCCAGTCATTTTCTTGATTCATCTTAGATCATAGGCAAATTATTGGAATACAGCTTGGCTTAATTTTATTTTTCTATTACTAAATATGACAGATCGTTAAAAATATAGTCGCCAGTGAATATGACAAATAACAACCGTGGCAAACACGTGCCGACATGCGTGTTGAATCTAAACAATTAAAATGTGCGTACCCAACGTACAACGTATTCATCAATTTCATCTTCATCGATGTCTAACTCTGAAATACAGCGTCCAGCAACGGATTTTTTGGCTTCAATCACGCTATTTCTTGATCCTGTATTTAAATAATGCCATGACGGTAGCTTCTTGCCTTCATATAAACGTTTATATGCACAGCTTGTAGGTAACCAATTGATATTTGCTAAACTTTTATAATCAAGTTGAATACAATCAGGAACATGTTGCACTCGATTTTCATAATCAGAACAATAGCCCGTCTTGCAGTCTAATAACTTACAAGAGACTTTGGTATAACTGACTTCCTGCGTGTCTTCATCTTCGAGTTTCACCAGACAACATAAACCACAGCCATCGCACACAGCTTCCCACTCATCTTGTGTCATCTCTTGTAGAGAATATTCTTTCCAAAAATGTGGACGTAAAGACGGCATGATCATGACATTTTCAATAAACTAATTTGGCATTATAACATTAATATTTAAGCCAAAATTCTGATGATAGGGTTTACATAATATTAACTGAAAACATCAACTGCATAACTTTAATACACCTATTGCATACAGAGTGATCGATATTCTTTTCTATACTAAATCAACACTTATAAAAACACATGGAGAATCAAAATGTTTCGCTGGGCTATTATCTTTGCTGTGATCGCATTAATTGCAAGTCTATTAGGTTTTGGTGGTGTGGCAGGTTTATCAAAGGATTTTGCGGTTATTCTCTTGGTTGTTGCCGTGATTCTTGCAATCGTTGGATTTATCTCACGAGGCAAGGTCTAACTTTTCAGTTTTTACATCGTATAGTGCAACACATAAAAAAGAAGGATCCGTCCTTCTTTTTTATATTTTATCCCTTATAAAAACTTTGATCCATTCATAATTACTCACATTTCAGTTGACTTTTATTTTATTGAAATCATCCCTCACTGTATTTTTATGCTTTAATCTTTGCTCTCATTCATTAAAAAAACGCTCGTTCGTTTAGCTCTTTCATTTAAAAATAGGGAATCCAATAATGACTCAAGCAATTAAAACTCGAGAAATTCAATACACTGCGCCAGATGGTTCAAACCTGATCGGTTATTTTGCAGCACCTGAAAACTCGCAAGCTGTTGCTGGTGTTATTGTGGCTCCTGAATGGTGGGGACGTAATGAATACACCGAACAACGTGCGCGTGAGCTCGCTGAACAAGGTTATGCAGCACTTGCCATAGATATGTATGGCAATAAAAATGTCACCACAGATGCCAAACAAGCCTATGAATGGATGATGCAAACTTTTGATGATGCTGAAACCATAGATACTCGTTCTAAAGCCGCTTTAGCGACGCTTGCTGCGCAGCCTGAGGTGGATGCAGCTCGATTAGCAGCGATTGGTTTTTGTTATGGCGGTAAAGTTGTCCTTGATTTAGCGCGTTCTGGGGCTGATTTAAAAGCAGTTGCGACATTCCATGCAAACTTAAGTCCAAAAGCACCAGCACAAGCAGGAACAGTCAAAGCAGAAATTTTAGTGTTGCATGGTGAACTAGACAGCATGGTGACCTTAGATGATGTTGCGAAATTCAAAGATGAAATGTTCGCAGCTCAAGTTGAGCATGATGTGATTATTTTTGAAGATGCGAAACATGGCTTTAGCAACCCTTTAGCAGATGAACGTGCCAAAGCCAATGACGTCGATTTAGGCTATAACGCAGCAGCAGAACAACAAGGTCTAGCAGAAATGTATGCCTTACTGGCCCGTCATTTAAACTAATATATTTTTCACTTAAATATTAGTTAAGATCAATTTAGAAATATGAATCATTAAAGAGGATAAGACAGTGACTGAACTTACTTGTGGATATTGCGATCATGATGAATATGATGTCATTGATAAAAATGATTTTGGCGTAATTTTGCCTGAGCAGAAACCATTAACCAAAGGACACTCTGTTATTGTTCCCTTGAGACATGTCAGTTCTTTCTTCGAAATTACGGATAAAGAACGTAAGAGCTTACAGTCTCTACTCGAACTAGCACGAAATGAATTACAACTTCGCCATCAACCTGCAGGTTTTCATATTTCATTTAATGATGGCCATGTATTTGGTGACGAACGTGCTGATCACCTACATATTCACATTATTCCCCGTTATGAAAATCAAACATTAAAATTAGATGGTCGTTGGGGTGTGGTGAGCGAATAATCTTATTCAGCTCATTAAACGATGATGAAAAGGATGCTTCGGCATCCTTTTTTATGGACAGATTTTTATATCTCAACATTATTTTCATCGCAGTGGATGGGATTGGTTATACTAAACACCTTCAATTTTTACTGAGTCCACATGACGCCATTTTCTTTTTCTGATGTTCTTCTAACTTGGTTTGATCAACACGGACGCCATGATCTGCCTTGGCAAATTGCGGATGATCCCTACAAAGTTTGGGTTTCAGAGATTATGTTGCAACAGACTCAGGTCAAAACAGTTTTACAATATTATGACCGCTTTATTCAACGTTTTCCGACGGTCCAAGATTTGGGACAAGCCAGTTGGGATGATGTCGCACCCTATTGGGCAGGTTTAGGCTATTACGCTCGCGCACGTAATTTACATAAAGCCGCAGGTATCGTTAGTCAGCAAGGCACATTCCCTCAAGCATTGGCGGATTGGGTTGCACTTCCTGGGATTGGGCCATCCACAGGCGGTGCCTTAATGTCTTTAGGTTTAAGACAATACGGCGTGATTATGGATGGTAACGTCAAACGTGTTTTATCACGCTTCTTTGCCATTGAAGATGATCTCAGTAAACCTATTCATGAGCGCGCGATGTGGCAGCTGGCAGAACAATTGTGTCCAACTGAACGTAATCATGACTATACCCAAGCCATTATGGATTTGGGAGCCACTATTTGTACGCCCAAAAAACCGCTTTGTTTGTACTGTCCGATGCAGCAGCATTGCAAAGCCTTTGAGCAAGGTTTAACGCTAGAGCTACCATTTAAAAAACCGAAAAAAGCTGTTCCGATTAAACATGCTAAAGTGATGTTAATCCAAGCTCCAGATCAAACATGGCTATGGCAGCAACGACCACACTCAGGACTTTGGGGTGGTTTATGGACTCTACCAATTGTAGAAAATGATTTGGAATTTGAACGTCAAGTTCAACAATTCAAACTAAAAACACAAGTCAAAGCCGTACAGATTTCACATAGCTTTACCCACTTCACCTGGATTTTAGACACTTACATTTTTAAAATTGATCATGATGAACAAGAGTTTATTCAAACCGAACTCGGTGGTGAATGGATGAGCGCCCAAAATGTTGCTGACTTCGGTATTCCGACCGCAATGAAAAAATTGATCTCTGCTGTAAATCTGTGACATAGTCGACAGAGTTTGTATCAATAAGATTAGATCTTTTTCATAAACGCTTAGATTCTTAGCTTTTTAGACGACGTGTAAACAAAGGTGATTTAGCGGCAATATTTAGCGACAATATATTGATATTTAAAATTCCCTCTCCGTCTGGGAGAAGATTAGGATCAGAGAAGAGTGATTGTGCGTTTGTTGTGGAAAAATGACTGTTGAAAGAAGTCTAATGAACTGAATGAATAGGTTTTTAAAAATATAAAGAGGATTTCAAGTGGCAGCTTTAATGCGTTATTGTGTTTTGAGTATATGTGTTCTCATTATTTCTGCATGTAGTACTGCACCCAAGAAACCTCAGCCTTTAGATCCCAATCTGGCCAATCGCTTAAAGACAATGAGTTTACCGACACGATTACCAATACCCGTGGATAACGTTAAAAATAAACAGCTTAAAGATACCTGGGGTGCTTCTCGTAGCAGTGGTCGAACCCATGAAGGAATTGATATCTTGGCACCGAAAGGAACAAAAGTTTATAGTACGACTGATGGTTTGATTAGCAGTATGAAAGACAATAATCTCGGTGGAAAAGTCATTTGGATCATGGGCCCTGCTGGAACTTGGCATTATTATGCGCATTTAGACGGTCATAAACGCGGTTTACGTGAAGGTGATTTTGTTAAAAAAGGTGAGCATATCGGGTATGTTGGCAATACTGGAAATGCACGTCATACTGCACCGCATCTACACTACGGACTTTATCTTTCAGGTCGAGGCCGTGGCGCAGTCAATCCTTATCCATATTTACGTTAATTTATTATTAGTTTTAGGAAATATCCATGTCAGAAGCTTTGATCAATCGTCTCGTTGAATTTGCAGAATCCGGCAATCAGCAAAGGATTGTACTCAATGGAGTAATCCATCAAGGCTGGATCATGGAAATTAGTGATGAAGCGCTGATGATCAGTACAGGATTTGCAGAAAAATCAGGTCATGATGCATGGCTAAAATTTGAAGATTTAAAGCAAGCTGAACTTTATTTCTGGGACAATCAGAATGATTTATGGGTTGAGTTTAAAATTTAGAAACATTGTATTGAGATCTTAAATCATTGGAGCAGGAACATGACAAAGCAGCGCTGTGGTTGGTGTTCCAATGATCCTATTTATATCACTTACCATGATATGGAATGGGGAAAACCGAGTATTGATGAACGACATTTATTTGAAATGCTCTGTTTAGAAGGCCAGCAAGCGGGTTTGTCTTGGATTACCGTATTAAAAAAACGTGAAGCTTATCGTCAGCAATTTTTTCAATATCCAATTGCAGAGATTGCACGCTTCTCAGATGATGATGTAGCTGAAAAATGTTTAGACACAGCTTTGATTCGTCATATCGGTAAACTTAAAGCCATTCGTGACAATGCCATTGCTTGGGAAAAAATGAAAAGCCAAGGCATAGATCCAGTCAAATGGCTGTGGGACTTTGTTGAACAAAGAACCATTGAAAATGATGTACCCGATTATACGCAAGCACCTGCACAAACTGAACTCAGTCTCAAACTTTCAAAAATATTAAAGAAAAATGGCTTTAAATTTGTAGGCCCAACAACGATTTATTCATTCATGCAGGCTGTAGGAATGGTGAATGATCATGAAAATGATTGTGCTTTTAAAACCTAGGCACAATTTACAACCCGCAATCTGCAACCTGCATAATAGCCCGATACGCCTCATCACCTCAGTAAGGAATTTTAGCGATGACTGACAATACAATTCATTCTTATGCTGCGCTCAAACCAGGTGCCAATCTAGAAGCATATAGTTTTGATGCAGGAACACTCAAACCGCATGAAATCGAAGTCAAAGTTGAATATTGTGGGCTTTGCCATTCTGATATTTCAGTCCTGAATAATGATTGGGGTAATTCAGTTTATCCTGTCGTCGCTGGACATGAAGTGATTGGCATCATCACTCATTTGGGTAGCGAAGCAAAAGGCTTGAAAGTCGGACAACGTGTCGGCATTGGCTGGACAGCCGAAAGCTGCCAACACTGCGACCCTTGTGTGAATGGTCAGCAAGTTATCTGTGAAGACAGTACAGCGACCATTGTCGGTCATGCAGGTGGCTTTGCAGACAAAATCCGTGCAGGCTGGCAATGGGCTATTCCTCTACCAGAAGATTTAGACCCAAGTAGTGCGGGCCCTCTTCTATGTGGTGGTATTACTGTATTTGACCCGATTTTAAAACATCAAATTCAAGCCTCTCATCATGTTGGTGTGATTGGTATTGGTGGTTTAGGTCATATGGCCATCAAACTCTTAAAAGCTTGGGGCTGTGAAATTACTGCCTTTACTTCGAGCTTAGACAAAACTGAAGAATTAAAAGCAATGGGCGCAGACCATGTCGTGAATAGCCGTGATGCATCTGCACTTAAAGCACAAAGTGGAAAATTTGATTTGCTGCTATGTACTGTCAATGTCACCTTAGACTGGAAGCTTTATCTCAACACTTTAGCAACCAACGGTACTATTCATATGCTCGGTTTGGTTTTAGAACCGATGGCAATACCAGCGGGTGCTTTAATTGGTGGGGCAAAATCAGTGACAGGCTCACCAACAGGTTCACCTTATGCACTGCGCCAACTCTTAAAATTTGCAGCACGCAAAAATATTGCACCGCAAATTGAATTATTTCCTATGTCTCAAATCAATGAAGCCATTGAACGACTACATTCAGGTAAAGCGAGATATCGTATCGTATTAAAAGCTGACTTTTAAGGCAGTTTAATATCAGCTCACTTTAAAGAATAAATCTATGAAAAAGACCCACCATTTTTGATGGGTCTTTTTTATTTTCTGAGTTTCTTAGACGAAGTGCTATAAAGATAAAGTGCTATAAAGATAAATTGAAATAAAACATCTTCTATACTGCTTATTCTTTTTGTGCTTTGACCCAATCTCTCAGCAGTAAAATAGCTTGCTGAATATCATCAGATAAAGCATGACCTGCATTTAAACGAATACAATTTTTATAGCGTTCTGCTTCACCAAACACGACGCCCGGCACGATATTAATGCTCTGTTGCTGTGCAAAATGATACATCGCCATCGAGTCGATATGTTCAGGGAATTGAATCCATAATGCATAACTTCCTTGCGGTTGATTAATGCGAATATTCAATTGATCAAAACTTTTAGAAATAAATTGACGGTACTGTTCAACTTGCTTCATCAATTTTGGACGCAGTTCAGTGAGATGTTGTCGATAAGCACGACTATAAATCAAATCTGCAAGCCCCAGCTGTAAAGGCGTATTTACCGAGACATTCTGCATCAGCAACTTCGGACGTAAATCCTGTAAGCGTGAAGAAATACAAAACCAACCGACCCGATATGCACTGGATAATGATTTTGAAACAGAACCACAATAGACCACATAACCGTCGTTATCCCAATATTTAATCGGCAATGGACGCTGTGAGCTATAGCTACACTCTGCATAAATATCATCTTCAATCACATAACATTGATATTGCGCAGCCAATTGAGCAATTTTTTCCTTTTCCTGATTGTTTAGACAAAAACCCAAAGGATTTTGATAATTGGCCGTCAATAAACACAGCTTTGCTCCAGATTCACGCATCACCTGTTCTAGTCGGTCTAAATCAAAACCCTCAGTATCGGCAGGAATCTCAATAATTTTCCGTTTTAATAGACCTAATAATTGCAATTGACCGTTGTAATTTGGTGTTGGAACAATGACGCTGTCGCCAACGTCACTCAGACTCTGAATCATCAAAGACAATGCAGGCATACATCCATTGCTGATGTAAATATCGTCTTTGGCAATATAGAAACCATCTTCAGCCCAATGAGCTGAAAGCGCTTCTCGCAATTGCATATGCCCTTGTCGGTCGCTATATAAAAAATCTTCAGGTTTACAATGTTTCAAGGCGCGTTGGATCGAGCGTCGTAAAGCTGCCACTGGTACCAAATTCGGTGAAAGTTGAATGGAACCGAGATGAATTAATCGATTGTTAATAGATGCTTCTTGAATTTGAATTTGTAATTCTAAATTTGAAATTTCACGGACTTGCGGTTGAAAATCTGGATGCATGGGAACAGCCATCTGCTGTTGATTTTTAAGACCTTGTACATAATAGCCAGATTTGTCTTTTACACAAATGAGCCCTTGCGATTCTAATAATTCATAACAATTTTTAGCGGTGTTTAGACTAATCCCGTGCTGTGCAGCAAATTGGCGTAACGAACTTAAACGCTGACCAATGGCCAACTCGCCTTGATAGATTTGCTGACTCAGATTCTGCGCTAATGTTTGATACTGAAATGACATATCTGTACCTATTTTTTAAATATTATTGTATCTGTACCCATCAAGCTAACAGAATTATGCTCTTTTTATCAATATTTTTACCCATCTATGATTTGAAAGGAGAATAAAAATGAATAATTACTTACTTGGCTTGAGTTTATTTTGCCTCAATATATTGATGAGTGCTTGCCAACCGCAAGCGATCAACGCAGTCGCGCAGCAACAACACCAAGTCTGTAAATCTCTCATAGATGGGTTCTTAAATATTCATCAGTTAGGAAATTATGAGCTCGACAGTATTCAACCGAATTTAGAATTAAGTGCCCAAAGCAGACGCTATATTTTTAGGACCAGTTCTGATAATCAAATTCGCATCAATATTCCCAAACAACAAAATATCGAGTTTATCTGTCAGCAGAAACAAGCGCGAAATTTTGAGCTTCAACTCTGGGATAAGCAAAAAAATGAGGCTAAAAGTATCTTGAGTTTACAACTTCCGCCGCAGAAACTAGTCGATAATTTGAAAGCATATTCAATGAACAATCAGTAAAAAAGAATGACTAAAGCGCATAATTAAGCCTGCTTAAAGCAGGCTTATTTTATTTCAAAATCGCAGGCAAAATCGGATTTTTCCGTGCGGGCTTGGCCAGTTCCAATTTCATTTTTTGCAACATTTGATAAGGTTGTTGCTGTACAAATAAATTACTCACGCTGATCGGAATTGCGCCTTCAGGATCCGCATAACCTGCATTGCTCACTTTGACTTTATCATTCGTCAGCTTTTCAAACATCCAATCTCCTTCATAACGCTTTAAGCGAATATACTTGGGATTAATCGCAACTAAATTGGATGTAATGGCCTGATTTTGAATACGAATAACTCCATTGGCTTGTTTTTTTATGGTGCCTTTTACGATCAAATCTCTGTCTTTTAAAGGAAATGGAAAATCTAAAACCATATATAAAGTGAACTCACCTTGCTGATCATTACGAGATAAAATTTCAGCTTTAGCGACATATGGCATCCATTTTGTTGCATTTTCAACATCTAAGACAACGGCCACTGCTTGCTCTAAACTGGCATTGAACGTCGTTTCAGCTCGATATGACATCGTCGGTTTTTGAGGATCTTGTATGGTCCAGACTTTAATGTTGTTCTTGTTGATACTGAGCTTTTCGTATTGTTGAGCCGTCGCCATGAATGGCGCTGTCAGGCATACAGCACTGACAACACCAACCATTAACATATTTTTATTTTTCATTTTATTCTTCATCTTTTAAATTTTATTTCTATGATCTGACTATGTTGTTTTAAACTTTAATGTCGTTAAAGCCTAAAACGTCATGCATGTCATATTTTTTTGCATCTTTACCAACGACCCAAGCAGCAGCACGAACTGCACCAGAAGCAAAGTTCATACGATTGGTCGCTTTATGGGTAATTTCAACACGCTCGCCTTCACCAATAAACATTGCAGTATGTTCACCGACAATATCGCCACCACGAATGGTTTGAAAACCAATACTTTGACGATCACGTGCGCCTGTATGTCCTTCACGGCTATACACTGCAACTTTCTTTAGGTCGCGTCCTAGAGTATCTGCAATCGCCTCACCCATCATTAAAGCCGTACCTGATGGCGCATCTACTTTATGGCGGTGATGTGCTTCAATCACTTCAATATCCACACTATCGCCAAATACTTTAGAAGCAAGCTCTAACAATTTGATTGAAACGTTTACGCCAACTGAATAATTCGCCGCATATACAACCGGTGTCTGCGTTGCAGAATCAACAAGGAATGCTTTTTGTTCGTCATTCATGCCCGTTGTACCAATGACAATAGCTACACCTGCTTCGCGGCATAACTTTAAATGCTGCTGCGTTGCTTCAGGTGCAGTAAAATCGATAACAACATCGCAATCGGTCAATACGTCTTTTAAGTCACCCACGATCTTCACGCCAACATTGCCAATACCCGCAAGTTCACCTGCATCTGCACCGATTAGACTGCTTTCTGGACGTTCAACAGCAGCAGCGAGTTGATATCCTGCTTCTTTAACTGCTTGAATGAGGATGCGTCCCATACGACCGCCTGCGCCTAATACACCAATGCGTGGAGCTGCTGACATAACATATTCCTAATGTTGCCTTAAAATTGTCCTTACTATAGCAAAACTGAACAAAGACGCTAAGTTTCTCGGTTAAAAATTCTAGAAAATATGAGCATCTAAATTTTTTATTTAAATCTATTCTTGAGTCTCAATGGCCTTATTCATCGAGCTTATTGCCAAATGGGTTTCACTTGCAGCTGAAATATGGTCTTATTATCTGTGTATTATTAATCTAATTTATATTCAATCTTCACAGTTTCTCTGCATTTTTTCAGTACAGTATGAAAATGATAAAACTAAAGGTAATAGAGGGCGCAATATGAAAAAAATTTTGACTGTTGTCACATTATCTTTCAGTGCACTATGGGTTTCGAATATTGCGATTGCTAAACCTCATTCAGACGAATTTCAAAATGACGATAACCGCGGTCGTGGTAAAGGCTCTGAGCAGCGTATGCAACGCGATTCGTCAGATAGTCGCTATCAAGAACGCCGTAAAAATCGAGAAGAGCGCGGTGTAAAACGCCTACAACAACATAAATGGCAAACGGGTTACGTTATGCCACAACATTATCGTGGCAATAGCTACAAGACCGAGTATCAGCAACACGACTTGCCTAAACCATCACGTAATCAACAATGGTATAAAATTAACAATGATTACATTCTGGTCGATTCAGAAAGTAACAATATCATTAGCATTAAAGAAGATTAATATTAAAAAAATGAGTACTAAAGAAAATGAGTACTCAAGAAGATGAGTTTTAAAAGATAAAGACTCCTCTAAAGTCTGTAATAAAAGCCCAAATCAATAAGGGCTTTTATTTTTTTGTCGTTTTCTAAATCATGGCGATGTGTAATCGTTTTATGGTGTGATTATTAGATCTCTTTCATAAGTCGAAAAATGATGATTGAGTGGCCATAAATTGATACGTTAAAATCCTTTCTCCCTTTGGGAGAAGGTTAGGATGAGGGAAAACTCATGATGAGTCTGTTGTATGAATAATGACTTTTGAAAGAAGTCTATTTTTTTGATGTCATCGTTTTTTCTGAGATACAAAGCAATATATTTTTAGCGTAAAAATGAAGCACAACATAATTGATCAAAATTTACCTACATTTATTCTCCATATATTTCACAAATCAACTCATGATCTCCACGCTTTATCTCTAATGATTGCGTATCTTTGAGCTATCGAAATATAGTCATAAAAGCTTTGAGGTAACCGACATGAAAAAAGTATTCACTGCAATTGCGATTTCTATGAGTGCATTGATGGCGACCGCTGCAATGGCTGCTCCACATTATGATCAAGACCACCGCTATCAATCTAAACCAGCACCTCACTGGAATAACAAACAACAAGTTCATAAAAATGATCGTTTTGATCGCAATAAAGCTTCGGTTAATCCAAGCCGTGAATGGCGCACTGGTCAAACTTTACCGCGTCAATATAGCTCATCACGTTTTGAAGTAGATCGTAACCAAATGAAGCGTCTCCCTAAAGCAGGTCGCAACCAACAGTGGTACAAAATTAATGGTGACTATGTCTTAGTGAATGAGCGTAACGATCGTATTATCCGAATTATTGGCTAATCTCATTTCCCTTTTCTGCAAAAGCCCAAAGTAAATTTGGGCTTTTTTGATGGCGTGTATCGATCAATGGTGTGGAATTGGTTTTTTTTGTTTAGAATCAAATTTACATAAACGATTTTGATATTGGTATACGTATGCAACCAGATTCATTAGAAACAACACAAGGCACTGCTCAGCAATATGTGCATTGGTTTCGAAACTCTGCGCCTTATATCAATGCTCATCGTAATAAAACCTTTGTCTTGATGTTCAGTGGCGATGCGGTTCTGGATAATAATTTTCAGCATATTATCCATGATATTGCGCTACTGCATTCTTTGGGCATTCGATTAATTTTGGTCCATGGCGCTCGTCCTCAAATTAATGTCAATTTAAAAGAAAAAAATCTTGAGACGCCTTTTCATCACCATCGTCGTATTACCACACGTGAATCTTTAAGTTCAGTGATGCAGGCAGTGGGCGCGATTCGCTTACAAATCGAAGCGTTTCTTTCCATGGGGCTTGCCAACTCACCCATGTACGGCGCACGCATTGATGTCGTTTCAGGTAATTTCGTCACGGCAAAGCCTTATGGTATTCGTGAGGGTATTGACTATCAACTTACAGGTGAAGTTCGCAGTATCGATACCGAAGCGATTCAAAAGCATTTAGATAATCATAATATTGTGTTGCTTGGACCTTCTGGTTATTCAACCACAGGTGAGGTTTATAATTTATTGGCAGAAGAAGTAGCCACCAAAACCGCCATTGATTTACAAGCAGACAAATTAATTTTCTTGGGCAGTCAACAAGGTCTGTTGGATGAATTCGGCAAATTACTTCGTGAAATTACGCCGCATCAGTTGGATCAACATATTGCCAAATATCAGGACACTCATTTTGATTTAGCGGTTCATCTCAGAAATGCAAAATTGGCGTCGCTTAAAGGCGTTCATCGCGTACATCTTATTTCTTATGCACATGATGGTGCCTTAATTGAAGAACTTTTCACACGTGATGGTCATGGCACCATGATCACCGATGCTCATTATGAACAAGTGCGTACTGCGAATATTCAAGATGTCGGCGGATTAATGAGTTTGTTACGTCCTTTGGAGGAAGAAGGTATTTTGGTATACCGTTCACGTGAGCGTTTGGAAAATGAAATTGAACGTTTCGCTGTCATTGAACGAGACGGTATGATTCTGGCCTGCGCTGCGCTCTACCCTATTCCAAGTCACGCAAATGAAATCAAATCTGCTGAAATTGCATGTGTTGCCGTGCATCCGAGTTATCGTAAATCTAATCGTGGTAGTCAAATTCTGCATTACTTAGAAGAAAAGGCTAAACGCTTAGATATTCAACAATTGTTTATTCTGACCACACGTACAGCACATTGGTTTTTAGAACATGGTTTTGAAAATGCCAGTGTTGATGAACTCCCGCAAGCGAGACAGGCGCTTTATAATTTTCAAAGGAATTCATTGGTTTGTAAAAAGTCACTTTAATCAGTGGCTTTTTTATTGACTTGTTTTTATCTATATCTTTATTTTTAATAAACTTATTACATTGCATTCAAATCAAATGCTCTTTTGCTTTTCCTAAGAAAAATATAACCATATCTAGACACGAGATAATAAATTTAAATCTATAAAAATCAATAATCTAAATAAAAATAAAAAATGAACAGCGCTGTATCCTATTCCCAAAATAAAGATAAGTTTTTCTGTTTTTATTTTATCTTTTTTCTTCATTAGGAATTACTCAATTGTTATTTTTTTCGCATAAGAAAATTCATTAGCGTATGCATCTATTTTATTAAAACGCAGCTTTCAAATTTGGTTTAGGGGAATCAACACGTATGCACACGATCAAATCGAAATTTATGACCAAAACCGTAATTATCACTTCATTGGTTGCGGGTGCAATGTTGATCTCTGGCTGTGGCAAAAAAGAAGCCGAAACGGTCACGCTCAATATTGGTTTTCAAAAATACGGCATTCTCCCGATTGTTAAAGAGCGCGGTACACTGGAAAAAACCTTAAAAGATCAAGGCGTCAATATTCGTTGGGTAGAATTTCCAGCGGGGCCTCAACTGCTCGAAGGTTTAAACGTTGGCAGCGTTGCTTTTGGCGAAGCAGGTGAAGCACCTCCCATTTTTGCTCAGGCGGCAAACTCTAATTTGGTTTATGTAGCCAATCAACCCGCGGCACCGAAAGCTGAGGCATTAATTGTTCAAAAAGATTCAAATATCAAAACAGTACAAGATTTAAAGGGTAAACGTATTGCCTTAAATAAAGGGTCTAACGTTCATTATTTATTATTAAAAGTATTAGAAGCCAATAAGCTCAAACTTGAAGATATTGATGTTGTGTACTTACCTCCTTCTGATGCACGTGCTGCTTTCGAGCGTGGAGCAGTCGATGCATGGGTGATTTGGGATCCGTTCTTTGCAGCAGCAGAGCAACAAATTGGCGCACGTGTTATTGCCACAGGTCAAAATCTCGTCAGTAATCATCAGTTTTATTTGGCTGATCGTAAATTTGCAGAAAAAAATCCAAATATCTTAAAAACAGTGGTGGCTGAACTCAATGAAACCACGCAATGGGTTGCGCAGAATCAGAATGAAGCCAGCAAATTATTAGAAAAACCAACAGGATTATCATTCGATATTCTGAAATCTTCTATCTCACGCATGGGCTTTGGTGTGAAACCTATTTCTGCAGATGTGGTGAAAGAACAACAATATGTTGCAGATGCTTTCTACCAACAAAAACTTATTCCAAATCAAATCAATATCCAAGCTGCAATTTTAACCAATACTTCTAAAGAATGAACGGGGATCAGTCATGAATAACTACAAAAAAATTGCAGTGACCAGCTTAGCAACATTCACTTTGGCTTTGGTTGCATGCCAAAAAACAGAACAGAAAGATAAACAAGCAGCGCCGACTGACACCACTGAACAAACAGTTAAAAGTATTTCAATTGGCTTCCAGAAATCATCATTAAATTTATTGGTGACTCGCGAGCAAAAATTGCTTGAAAAAGAGTTCCCTGGGGTGAAAGTAGAATGGCGTGAGTTCCCTGCTGGACCTCAAATGCTTGAAGCTTTAGCTGTCGGTGCAGTAGATTTTGGTGCTGTGGGTAATACGCCACCTATCTTTGCACAAGCGGCTGATAAAGACATTAGTTATGCAGGTTATGAGGTTTACCCACCGAACTCGCTCGGCATTGTGATACCTAAAAACTCTGCCATCAAAAAAATAGAAGATTTAAAAGGCAAACGTATTGCAGTGCAAAAAGGCTCTAGTGCACACGAACTTTTGGCTAAAGTTCTGGAAAAAGCAGGTCTCACTTGGCAAGACATTCAACCGATTTGGTTACCCCCTGCTGATGCTCGTGCAGCACTGGACAAAGGTTCAATTGATGCGTGGTCGATTTGGGATCCGTATCTGTCTGCAGTAGAGCTGACTCATAAAGTTGATGTATTGATCGATGGTCAAGATTTTCCTAAAACCTATGCTTATTACATCACCAATCCAAAATTCACCACAGCGCATCCTCAAGCTGTAGGCAAAGTGCTACATAGCTTGAATCAAGCAGATACATGGGTTTTGAATAATCAAGCGCAAGCTGTCGAACTCTATGCCAGCAGTACAGGATTGACCAAAGAGATTGCTCAGCATTCGTTGGACCGCCGCTTAAAGCCATCTCCAATTCGTCCATTAACACCTGAAACAATTGAGTCACAACAGAAAATTGCAGATTTGTTTTATGCAGAGAAATTGATTCCGAAAAAAATCAATATTCAAGATGCCATTCAACAGAACGATGTTCGTAAATAATTTTAAATCTATTCAGTTTAGATCTATTCAGTAAGGATAATTGACATGAAAATTTTTTGGTTCATTCCTACACATGGTGACAGTCGCTACTTAGGTACCAGCAAAGGCGCACGTCAAGTCGATCATGCTTATATGAAACAGATTGCTGTTGCTGTCGATAACTTAGGTTATGAAGGTGTATTGATTCCAACAGGTCGTTCATGTGAAGACCCTTGGATTACGGCTGCAAGCTTGATTGATGCAACCAAAAATCTAAAATTCCTTGTGGCTTTGCGACCTGGTGTAACCACCCCTGCTTTGGCTGCGCGTATGGCAGCAACTTTTGATCGCTTGTCCAATGGCCGGGTCTTATTAAATCTAGTCACAGGTGGCGATGAAGAAGAATTAAAAGGGGATGGTGTCTATGAAGATCACTCGACGCGTTATAAAACTGCAGCCGAATACACCAAAATTTGGCGTGAAATTCTGACTCGTTCACACACAGGAGAAAGCTTTACTTTCCATGGTGAACGCTTACAAGTTGACGGCGCAAAACTGTTGTATCCACCGATTCAAAAACCCTATCCACCACTTTGGTTTGGTGGCTCATCAGACGATGCTGTCGAGCTGGCAACAGAACAAGTCGATACTTATCTCACTTGGGGTGAACCCCCTGCGGCCGTCAAACAAAAGCTTGAAAATGTCCGTGTAAAAGCAGCAGCACGTGGTCGTACTTTAAATTATGGTATTCGTTTACATGTGATTGTCCGCGAAACCAATGCGCAAGCTTGGGCCGCAGCTGAAGAACTGATTCAGTATGTAGACGACGCAACGATTCAAGCAGCACAAGCAAAATTCAAAACCATGGACTCAATCGGTCAACGTCGTATGGCTGAACTGCATAACGGAGATCGCTCTAAACTTGAAGTCTCTCCTAATCTTTGGGCGGGCGTCGGTCTTGTTCGCGGTGGTGCTGGAACGGCATTGGTCGGTGACCCACAAACGGTTGCAGATCGTATTCAAGAGTATGCAGACTTAGGCATTGATACTTTTATTTTTTCAGGCTACCCACACTTAGAAGAATCTATTCGTTTTGCGGAATTAGTATTCCCTCTACTGCCTATCGAAACGCGTCAAAAACTGGCTCAACCTAATTTGACGGGACCTTTCGGGGAAATCGTAGCCAATAACTATACGCCTGAAGAAAATAAAAAGGATGATAAAAAACAGGAGCCAGCATGACCGCACAGTTGGAAACGTCGACCAGAACATCCATTGTAATCAGCAAAAGTAAGACGCCAAAAAGCGAAAGTTTTCTGTCGCGTGGAACTAAACAGCTGGGGCAACGTTTGTTGCCTTGGTTGGTCCCGATTGTATTAATCGCAATTTGGCAAATTGCTTCGGTTACAGGTCTTTTAGAGAGCCGCGTATTACCTGCGCCAACGGCGGTCGTAAGCGCTTTTTGGACACTCCTTATCAGTGGTGAATTGTGGAAACACGTTCAAGTCAGTGCGGGCCGTGCCATTATTGGTTTAGTTATTGGTGGGGGACTTGGGCTCTTTTTAGGATTACTCAATGGCTCATCGAAAGTGGCTTCCACGCTGCTGGATACAACTTTACAAATGGTCCGCAACATACCTGCCTTAGCGCTCATTCCTTTGGTGATTCTCTGGTTTGGTATTGATGAAACAGCCAAACTATTCTTGGTTGCGATTGGGGTATTTTTCCCTATTTATATCAATACTTATCATGGTATTCGCTCTGTTGATCCACAGTTGATAGAAATGGGGAAAAGCTATGGTCTGACACGCTGGCAGCTTTATAAAGAAATTATTTTACCCGGTGCTTTACCCTCTATTTTGGTGGGATTACGCTTTGCACTTGGTCTCGTTTGGGTTCTGTTGATTGTTGCTGAAACCATCTCTGCACAGGCTGGAATTGGTTATATGACCATGAATGCGCGTGAGTTTCTGCAAACAGATATCGTACTCGTGGGTATTTTACTGTATGCCTTATTGGGTAAATTGGCAGATGTACTTGCAGTTTCCTTAGAAAAATATTTATTGCGCTGGCATCCAGGCTATCAAAAATAGGAGATTCTCATGACTGATTTAAGTATTCAAAACTATGCAAACGACCCTCATCGCAATCATCGATCTGATGATAATCCAGTGACTGAAGAGAGTCATCAATCTGGCAAGGATCATCATTCTGAGAAGACTCATCCAGTGGAAAATGCCAAAATAATTGGTGCAGAAATTAATATAGAACAACTGCATAAATTTTATGACAAAGTCACGGTTCTTGAAGACTTAGACCTCCATATTGAATCCGGTGAGTTTGTCGCTATTGTTGGGCGCAGTGGTTGTGGTAAAAGCACACTCTTACGCTTAATCGCAGATTTAGAACAACCCAGTTATGGCGAAATTAAATTCAAGTCTGCACTTAATTTCCGTGAAGGGATTACTTCAGATGATATCCGTGTGATGTTCCAAGACCCTCGCCTCTTGCCTTGGAAGAGCGTATTGAAAAATGTCCAGTTGGGTCTAGAAAAATCTCAACATGACAAAGCCACTCACTTACTCAGTAAAGTCGGTTTAGAGGAAAAAGCGGACCATTGGCCTGCGCAACTTTCGGGTGGACAACGTCAACGTGCAGCTTTGGCTCGTGCTTTGTCGCATACACCGCGAATCTTACTTCTAGACGAACCTTTGGGCGCACTCGATGCACTTACACGTTTAGATATGCAAGCCTTAATCGAGCGTTTATGGTTGGAACAAGGATTTACCACGATTTTAGTAACGCATGATGTCAGTGAAGCTGTCCAGCTGGCAGATCGTATTATTTTGCTAGATAAAGGCCGTATCGCGCATCAATTTAAAGTCGATCTTGCACGTCCTAGACAGAAAAATATTCAATTTTCTGAATTAGAACAACAAGTGCTACAAGCCGTTTTATCGACTTAAACATAAGCAATGACTTTGACGGTGCGTCTCTATGCATATCGCAAAGTTGTTGCCTAATGTGCTTGTTCAACACAATTTTGCAATTATTTATTAAGCATCTATCTTTCAGCTCAGATCGGTCACGTTTCATTCGTGTAAAAATACGCATTAGAATAGAATCGGCATTTCATCATTTATTAGGTAAAACTGAACCATTGTTAATCAAAAATATTTAATTAAAGCGCTTATATCAATTTAATCACTTAACTACACAATTATTCTTCATAATCTACCTGAAATACCATAATCCTTGTGCACAAATCGCACATTTTGCCGTACAATTTATATGATTATTGTTATTGTTAATTGACGAGATGGAACAGAAAAAAAGTACGCAAAAACGGCAGCAACTTTTGGCAGCCGCACTCGATGTTTTTTCTGTGTATGGATTCAGTGGTGCAAGTCTAGATGAAATTGCGCAACTGGCAGAAATGCACAAGTCGAATATTTTCTATTATTATGAAAATAAAGAAGCACTTTACGTTGAAGTTTTAACGACCGTGATGCAGAAGTGGTTAGCCCCTTTGCAAATGCTTGAGTCAGAACTTGAACCCACTGAAGCTATTTCACAATATTTAATGCAAAAAATTGAGGTTTCTCGTACTCAACCAAAAGCATCAAAATTATTTGCTTTAGAGATTATTCAAGGCGCACCGCATATCTTGCCGATCCTGAAAGGTCCTTTACGTAAACTGTTTAAACGAAAATCTAAAGTGATTGCCGCATGGCAAGAACAAGGTAAACTTTCGGATAAAATTGATGCTGAAGTATTGATCATCAACCTTTGGGGTATTACTCAAAACTATGCTGATTTTAGTACGCAAATTGAAATGGTCACAGGAAAAACCTTACGTAACCGCAGCATGTACCAACGTACGATTGAACATACAGTACATATGATCTTGTACGGTATTTTACCTCGTTCTGAATAATCACTCTGAGCTCCATGCAGGGATGTTATTTTTAAAGAAATACTATCTTTCTTTAAAATTTCTTTAAATAAATATTTTTTTTAAACCAAGGTGATCTTTTAAATCAGTATTTTCATTTAAATATTCATTTTAGATCATGACCATAGACCGCTATAGTCACTCAGGTTTAAACCTTCAAATTTTCAAAAACGATTACATGCTTTTATATAACGATAATAATTTTTGAGCACCTAATAATAAGTTTTCTTCCCATTCCAAATGCGCAGTGTCATTTGCACCATCTGTTATATATTTGACAGACATCAGCTCTACCCCAAGTTTCTTACATACTTTAGCGATGGCATAACCCTCCATATCGACTAAGTTGCATGGAACTTTGGGCGTATCTGTTTCAAAATGATCTCCAGTACCACAAATACCCTTAGGTAAATTTTTAAAGAAAGCATCTAGCTCAATCGCTGCAGGATAATCATTATCCATCGGGGTTGTACCCACAGCAAAGCCTAAAGCTGAAACATCCATATCACGCTGCACAAATTGAGTAACTTCAACCAATGCATGCGTATCAAAAAAAGAACTTCCTGCACTGCCCAAATTCAATATCTTTTTACACCCTGTTTTTTGAATGACGTCAAAAGTTTTAAATGCGGCATTCACCTTACCAATCCCAGAGTAATGCACTTGAATTCCTGCTGCTTCAAACAAACCTTTAGACTCATTCGGTAGTGCCATGATTAAAGCCAATTCAGACATACGACGCTCTAGAAAATATTTAAATGATCGTCATTAGAAAACAAGACTCTGACGAACGCAACATTAAATTTTGTCTCGGAATTTCTTCGAATAGCCCGCTATAAAAAAAGGACAATGCGATTCTATCAATGCATTGTCCTGAAGGTTTAAGTTACTTTTGAGCATGTAAGTAAAATGGATCTTACTTTTCCAAATACGCTTTTAAACACGGTGAAAAAAATAAATGACCCTGATAAAAACCTTGAATTGTTTTACTCATGACCACTAACCACAACATGATCAATAAGCTGGCAAAACCAAAAGCCACGTAATTTAATGCCGCGAAGTTGGTTTGATGCGCAAGATTAAAAAATGCCAAAATAAATACAGCGAATGGAAAAGTTAAGCCCCACCAACCCAAGTTAAAAGGCAAATCCTTCGCATGTTTCAAAGTATTAAGTACCGCAATGCCTAACCACCAAAGTCCGAAGCCCAATAAAATAAGACTACCTAAAATCCCCGCTTGATGGAAAAATACACCTAATTCTTGCATAGCGATGGTCGCTAAAACCTCAGGTGCTTGTGCGCCCAAGACCAGTAAAGCGAGTGCACCCGTTCCAATTGGACCCAAAGCCAACCAACAACTAATCGCAAGCTCTTTAGGTAAAAGTTGATGTAAGGCAAGACGCAGCATCAAAATGGTCAGAATCGCAAAGGCTGGTAAAATAGATAAACCGAGAAGCAAATAACTTCCGAGCAAGATTCCCACCGCATGTTGCCCCATTTCAAGATGTTGCAATAACAATCCACCTGAACTTGCAGCAACTTCACAGGCCACAATCGGTAGCAACCAAAGTGCAGACATATTGCTTAATGTATGTTTTTGCAAGCTATACATACAAATAGGAACAGTCCAAGCGATCGCTACCGCTAAAATGACATCGACATACCACAATGTTTGTGCAAGATTGATTGCAAGCTCAGCATTAAACTCAACACCAAACTTAAGAAAGCCATTAATAATGGTCGCTAAAGCCATCGGGATTGCACCTAAAAACAAAGACATGCTCGGATGACTAAATATTTGTTTCGCTTCTTGAGGGAACAATATCCATCTTAAACTGTATAGCACAGTGAAAAATATAAACAGTGCGGTATTGAACAACCATAAACCAGCACCCAATTGCGAAAAAAGAGATGAAAAAGTTCCAAACTCCGCCAAAATTAAAGCAAGTACGCCTGTTCCCATATTTACAGTAAACCAATTCGGGGTAAAATGGCGGATTAGATCTTGCTTACGATCTAGGTGTTCAAAAGGTTTATTCATCTCAATACGCTCAGTTATTGGCTATAAATTGATTATAAACCGCTCCATTAATAAGAAAAATTGATTAATATTTATTTTAAGTATAAGTTTAACTGATATAAACTTTACTTATCGATAATTTTTTTTGTATGAAAACACAACAACAAGACGAAACTGTTAGATTATGGCAAAATATAGCCCAAATTCATTTTAGTCATAAAATCGCCCATGAAGCTGCTCCGTCTGAATGCTTTAGCGCCAAATTTTAAATTGCCCGAAACCGCTGTCACTATTGGTAATTTTGACGGTGTTCATTTGGGCCATCAGGCGATGATTGCTCAGCTGAAGAATATTGCTCAGCAACATAATTTAAAAACTTTGGTGATGATTTTTGAACCTCAACCGCTTGAATTTTTTAAAGCTTATGAAGCTCCGCCACGCATTAGTTCCTTACGTGAAAAGGTCGAATACCTTACAGAGCTCGGCGTAGATTATATTGTGATAGCCAAATTTGACGATGCTTTTCGAAACTTAAGTGCGGAAGAATTTGCAGATATTTTAAAAGAAAAACTCAATACCCAAAACTTAGTTTTAGGTGAAGATCATCACTTTGGTAAAAACCGTCAAGGCAATAGCCAGTTTTTACGTCATTATGGTTTTCACGTGACTGATCTTGAAAATGTTGATGTTGATGGAGAACGCGTTAGTTCAACCTTAATTCGTCAAACATTAGCACAAGGTGATTTGGCCCATGCCGCAAAATTACTAGGTCGTCCTTATAGTATGATCGGTCGGGTACAATATGGCGATCAAATTGGTCGCACGATTAATTTTCCCACTATTAATGTCCGCTTAAACCGCCACAAACCGTGTCTAAACGGCATTTATGGCGTCGAAGTTGTTTGCGAAAATCTGTCTTTAAAAGACAAAGTTATAGCCGAAGATTCGAATAAAATCGGAATCTCAGGCTATGACGCCACTGGACTTTTTGGTGCGGGGCATGTTGGTACGCGTCCTGCCATCAAACAAGATCATCCTGAATGGCGATTAGAAGTACATTTCCCCAATGTTTCTGCTAATCTGTATGGCCTGTTAATGCGGGTCACGTTCCTGAACTATTTACATGGTGAAAAGAACTACCCTTCGCTTGAAGCACTTAAAGCTGGAATAGATGATGATGTTGAGAAACTTCTTGAGTTTCGACAAAACACCCCCACTTTTCCTTTTTAAATACACCAAATTTTAATGTAAAACGTGTCAGCTTTAGACTGATTAAATTGGAAGAAAACTTGCATGAGCGATAAGCAAACTCCTGAAAATGTAGTGGATTACAAAGCCACACTAAACCTCCCAGGTACCGAATTTGCGATGAAAGCAAATCTCGCAGTACGTGAAGCGAAATGGTTAGAAGAGTGGTATGCCGATGACATTTATCAGCAGATTCGTGCGTCGCGTATTGGCAAGAAAAAATATGTGCTCCATGACGGCCCTCCCTATGCAAATGGCCAAATCCATTTGGGTCATGCAGTCAATAAAGTTTTAAAAGACATCATCATTAAAAGTCGTGTGATGGATGGCTTTGACGCACCTTATGTTCCAGGTTGGGATTGCCACGGGCTTCCAATTGAACTTAAAGTTGAAGAAAAAGTCGGTAAAGTTGGCGTTAAAGTCGATGCCTCTACTTTCCGTAAAGCATGCCGCGAATATGCTTACACTCAAGTTGAACTACAAAAGAAAGACTTTGTACGAATGGGTGTATTTGGCGATTGGGACAATCCTTATTTAACGATGAATTTCAAACAAGAGGCGAATATTGTTCGCTCGCTGGGTGAAATTGCAAAAGCAGGTCATATTGAACCTGGTCTTAAACCTGTCAATTGGTGTTTAGATTGCGGTTCATCATTGGCTGAAGCTGAAGTCGAATATGAAGATAAAAAATCCGATGCTATCGATGTTGGTTTTGCTGTCATTGATTTAGCTGATCTGTCTGCGCGTTTAGACATTAGCGTTACTGATGCAACAGATATTGTGATTTGGACCACCACACCGTGGACAATACCTGCCAACCAAGCCGTTGCATTACATGCCGATATTGAATATCAACTGGTTAAAGCAACTGCTGAAGATAAAGCTGCACAAAACTTCATTCTTGCAAAAGATTTAGTTGAATCTGCAACTGAGCGTTATGGTTTCAATGCGGTTGAAGTTCTTGCTGACTTTAGCGGTTCAAAACTTGAAAATCTTCAATTACAACATCCACTGATTACTGATCGCCAAGTGCCTGTCATTTTGGGTGAGCACGTGATTGCAACCAGCGGTACAGGCGCAGTACATACTGCACCAGGCCATGGTGTGGACGATTATAAAGTAGGTCTGTTATATAACTTAAAAGTTGAAAACCCTGTCGGTGGAAATGGTGTGTATTTACCGACCTCACCACTGTTTGCAGGCGAGCATATTTATAAAGCCAATCCAAAAATTATTGCTGCCTTAACTGAAGGCAATAAATTATGGGCACATGTGGTCATTAAACATAGCTACCCACATTGCTGGCGCCATAAAACACCAATTATCTTCCGTGCGACCCCACAGTGGTTCATCAGCATGGATGCGCAAGGTTTACGTCAAAAAGCACTCAATGCGATTGAAAATGACATTGGCTTTGTACCTGATTGGGGTAAGAACCGTATTCAATCGATGATTGAAGGTCGTCCTGACTGGTGTATTTCACGTCAACGTACTTGGGGTGTGCCGATTCCATTCTTCGTACATAAAGACACCAATGAATTACATCCACGTACGCCTGAACTGATTGAAGAAGTGGCTAAACTGATCGAACAAGAAGGTATTGATGGTTGGTATAACCGTGATGCGGCTGAGTTCATCGGTGCTGATGCAGAACACTACAATGCGATTCGTGACACTCTAGACGTTTGGTTTGACTCAGGAACGACACATTTTGCAGTACTGCGTGAACGTGAAGAGTTGACTGACCCTGCTGATCTTTATTTAGAAGGTTCAGATCAACACCGTGGTTGGTTCCAGTCTTCATTACTCACCTCTATCGCGATTAATGAACGCGCACCCTATAAAGGTTTATTAACACACGGTTTCGTGGTCGATGAAAAAGGCCGCAAGATGTCGAAATCGATCGGCAACGTGATCACACCACAAGACATCATTAAAGATATGGGTGCTGACGGACTGCGTTTCTGGATTGCATCTGCCGACTATCGTTATGAAATGACTGCGGGTAAAGAAATCTTTAGCCGTGCATCAGATGGCTACCGTCGTATCCGTAATACGCTACGTTTCTTGTTGGCGAACTTAAATGGTTTCCAACCAAGTACCGATTGCTTAGCGATTGATGATTTGATCGCACTCGATCAATACATTTTACAACGTGCTACAGACGTACAGAAAACGATTCAACAAGCGTATGAAGATATGAACTTCCATATCGTCACCAATGCCTTGACGAATTTCTGTATTAATGACTTGGGTGGTTTCTACTTAGACATCATTAAAGACCGTCAATACACAACGAAATCAGATTCTCAAGCACGTCGTTCAGCACAGACAGCGTTGTATCATTTGGTACAAGCTTTTGTCCGTTGGATGGCACCGATCTTGACCTTTACGGCGCAAGAAGCTTGGCCATTAATTCCGGGTCAAACTGAAAAGTATGTGTTCACCACTGAATGGTATGACATTCCTGTTGCCTCTAAAGCCAACTTGATTTCAGAAGCCGATTGGCAAACCATGATTGCTGTAAAATCTGCGGTGAATAAGCAAATTGAAACGGCTCGAAATGCAAAATTGATTGGTTCTAACCTGTCTGCGAAAGTTGAACTGTGGGCCAATGCTGAATTAAAAGCGGTGTTGGATCAATTGAATGATGAATTACGTTTTGTGTTAATTACATCAACTGTGATCGTTCATGCTTTTGATGAGACACAAGGTGAAGCAACAGAGCTTGAAGGTTTACGTGTGCTTGTCTCAGCTGCTGATGGCGAAAAATGTGCACGTTGCTGGCATGTACTGTCTGATGTAAATACACATCACGAACATCCAGGCCTTTGTTCTCGTTGTATTATTAACCTTCCTACAGGTCAAGGCGAAGAGAGAAAATATGCCTAATCCACACAATAAAAAGGGTTTATTCCAGTTCTATCCACACAACTTAGTTTGGATCGGACTGTCTATAGTCGCAATCATTCTTGATCAATGGACCAAATGGATTGCGAGTACGCATCTGAATTATGCAGATCCAGTACCCGTACTGCCCTTTTTAAATTGGACATTACTACATAACTATGGCGCAGCTTTTAGTTTCTTGTCCGATGCTGGTGGTTGGCAACGTTATTTCTTTACCTCATTGGCAGGGATTGTGTCTGTTATTTTCGTTTTTTGGCTGGTACGTATGCCAAAAAACATGTTGGTACTCCCGATTGCCATCGCTCTCATTTTGGGTGGTGCAGTGGGCAATTTAATTGACCGTGTCGCACTGGGCTACGTGGTCGATTTTATTCACGTGTACTATAACAACAGCCACTTTCCTGCATTCAATATTGCCGACAGTGCGATTACACTGGGTACTATTTTGATGCTAATCGATACTTTCTTCTTAGAAAAACATCGAATTAAACAAGCGGAAGCGCAAAATGACTGATTTTATTAATCCCAATGAAGACACTCGCATAAAAGCGGGTTCGAAAGTAGATCTACATTTTTCTGTAGCGATTGAAGACGGTGTTGAAATCGACAATACCCGTAGCCGTGAAGAACCGGTAAGCTTAGTCATTGGTGATGGTAGTTTGCTGCCTGACTTTGAAAAAGCCTTGTTTGGTTTACGCGCGGGAGACCGTCGCACAGTAAGTCTCCCACCAGAAGATGCTTTCGGTCCTTGGAACGAAGAAAATGTTCAAAAGGTTGATACTGTGAAGTTCGAACAGCGACCTGTGGTTGGTCATATGATTGAGTTTGAAGACAAAGCCAAACAAAGTCTTTATGGCGTGGTGAAAACAGTCGGTGATGACATTACTGAAGTTGATTTCAATCATCCTTTAGCAGGTAAAAATATCACCTTTGAAGTTGAAATTTTCAAAGTGACTCCAGCCGGTCAACAAGGCATTAAAATCATGTAATCGGTTTCAAAAATTTAAAAGTGCCTCCGGGCACTTTTTTTTATTTCTTAAATTCTTGGATTTAAATAATTTAAAAAAATACAATTTGATTCTATGCAAAGATGAATAAGCATATTAACGTTTCATTTCATATACATAATCATGGTAAGCAGATGAAAATTTACGTTGTTGTTGGCAGTGTTCGTGAAGGGCGTACAGCGATTAAAGTTGCCAATTGGATCATCAGTCAAATTGCGACTTACGAATATAGTACTGTTCAAGCAGAAATTGTCGATTTAAAAGAATGGGATTTACCTATCTTTGCTGGGGCAAACTCTCCTGCTACAGGCATTTATGACCAACCGAAACAACAAGAATGGGCTGCTAAAATTGCGCAAGGCGATGCATTCATTTTCATCAGTCCAGAATATAACCATGGCTACAGTCCCGCTTTAAAAAATGCAATCGACTATTTAAGTAAGGAGTGGAAAGGTAAACCGGCTGCTTATGTAGGGTACGGTTCTACCAATGGTTCAAGATCGATTGATCAAATTCGTCAAGTCGGCACTCAAATGGGCTTGATTGACTCTAATTCAACTGTAGAAATTCAAGATATTTTCTCACGGAATAAAACTGAAATATTTGAAGCCAATGCATTCGATGAAAAAGCACTTCAAATCGCTTTTAATAATCTAGTTCAATATGTGAGTGCTTAAGTTAAATAAGCTCAAACTTAAGAAGCTGATGTGAAATATGACTTTTATCATTAAAAATTTTATATAAAAATGGATATAGATTTGAGATAAATAGAGAATTAAAATCTCTTTCAAAATAATCAATCATCAATCACTGGAAGTGCTTGGTACGATAGAAGTCTACACCACCACATTTATCTATAAAAAAGCCCCAACAGGACGTTGGGGCTTTTTTATATTACTATTTTTTTATGAACTTAATTTTGACCAACAGCTAAGGACTGGTTACCTATGCATTTACAACCACACGACAAAGGAGAATTATGCTGAGCCGCAGGCTTTCCAAAAACCAGCATTTTATTATCCCCTGCAACAATGGTTGCCGTGGTTTTATGTTTAGGACAAGTGGCCTTATCCCCAACGCATGCAATAGGTTTGCCTTCAATCACAAATGCTGAATTCGCAGAGATTACCTGACCACCGCCCGTAGTAGGTGAACCAATTGTAATGTATGGAAATGCCATCCGATTTATCCTTATTTTTATGATTGAATTTGAAGTTATAAAACTTCAAATTCAATACGACGGTTTTTCTTACGACCTTCAGGCGTTGCATTATCAGCCACTGGCTTATCTGCGCCTAATCCTTCAGTACTTAAACGAGTCGCAGCAATACTTTTAGAGATTAAATATTGCTTCACGGCGTCTGCTCGTTGCTGACTTAAGACCTTATTTTTATCGGGATTTCCCTGACTGTCGGTATGCCCAATCACTTTCACATTTTTACCTTGAACACGATTCAATGCAACCACCATTTCATCTAAAATTTGCGTGCCCGCTGGCAGTAAAACCGCACTACCAGATTCAAACTCAATAATACGATCCTTCAGCGCATTATCAATCACGGCTTGTTCTGCTTGGTTTACAGAAAGCTGTGAACTAAAACGATAAGGTGCTGAAACCAAAGTTTGAAAATTCGTGGTAAAAGGCTGGATCTCAGCTTGATTAAGCATTTTTCCAGATAAATCAACCTGAGTACCGCGCACAGTCAACTTACCTTGTGTTACTTTTTTCAAATCTGGCGTGATCACACGAGTAACAGAATCACTCCAGCCATTCGGTGCCGCAACTGGACGCACCTGAATTTTATCGATAATTTGATCTTCTGTATAAACAGAACGCATTTTGACGAGAATTGCTTGCTTTGATTGTTCGTTAGGGACTACACCTTCAACGACAATGTCTTTAGCAAAGCTGAAACCGCTCATACCTAAACCGATGCATAGGCATGTACGCTTAAATATAGATGTCACTTGATTTATATTCATCATCATTCTTCTATAAATGTTTGTCGGAACAGCTTCATACCTTGACTCAGGCTTAACTGTCGCTCACACAGACCCTGCTCCAATGCTGCTAAGCCTGCATTTTGCTCCAAATACGGATCTATCCACTGTGCTTGAACCAAAGATACCCAATGCTCGCTACTCATACTTTGCGTGAAAATATCACTTAAAGCTTCAATATCTGCACCCTGAAATCCAAATAGCAATACGGGCGTATCAGAATGTAAAATCCCGATCAGTACTTCAGTATTGTGTTGAGATAAGAATCTAGAAATCAGGCTGACCCAAAATGCCGCTAACTCATAACAATAGCTTGGATTATTAACGGGTAAAATGAGGACTTTATTGAGTTTTGCAGTGCCATGCTTAAGTACAGGTTGCAACAATAAACCTAGACCAATCATACTTTGAGCGAGTTCATATACACTCAATTTCATGAGCTGTGCAAATGAGTGCATGGTGTGATTTTCAAAAAAACCACTGGTCTCATTGGGATCTAAAATTTGAATTTGATCTTTTAAATGCGCCAGTTTATCCAGCAAAATATCTGGATCATTCACCGTCCGAATCACTCTATTTCTTTGAAATAGATCAATCAGCACGGGTTTATAGCTATAAGGTGCATACAGCAGATTTTGAAAAGGAGACTCAACTTCAACCAAATGGCTTAAGACCATTGGAAATTGACGTCCTGAACTATCTTCACTGGTGATTAAATTCGCCGCTAAAAACATATTTTCTTGCGGATTCGCAATAAAAAAATCTAGCGATGCCAATGAGCGATACTTTTGATCAAAATCAGGATGCTTCATCGCAAGTTCCAAGGCTTCTGTAATCCACTGATCAATCACTTGAATCAGTGCATTTTGACCTTTGGTCTTCAGAAAGTCACCTCGTGCAGGGCTTTTACCATAGTAAAGTGGCTTGGTTTTTAGCACTTGCATATTGGTACTCCATTTTTACTTTGTAGCGTCACTGCCGCAAATTGAATCATGGTGTTGCTACTCCTCGTGCCGCGCTTTGAGGAGCAGTCGGTGTCTCTGGATTGGCAACCACGGGTGCAGTTGCTGTTGGCGTTGGTGCTTGCTGAGCAGAAACCACGCGTACTGTTGTTTTATTGGTGGTGACTTTGTCCACCAGTTGCACACCATTTAAATCACGGTTTGAACCCACACTTGGATTGCCACCTTGACCAGAATTACCGCTAATCAAACGGAAATTCACTTTGACTGCAACAGCTGGATTTTGCGCACTAGCCCATGTCATTTCGACAACACCGCTTTGCTCTCTTCTTTGTGAAGAGTCAATTAAACGGTTAATACCGTATTCGCCTGGTGCGTCAAAAATCGTATGGGTTTTACCTTCTAAATCTACAGCAGTAATACGTGCACCCGGAATAGCACCCGTATTCGGCCAAACGAAGTTCACCCATTGTTGAATGCCATTTTCAAAGACCAAACGCTGGCCATCAATGTCAATGGTATAAGACAGCAATTGTGGATTAGGTAATGGATAGAATTGGAAGTTCGATTGATTTGCTGCCGCTGGCGCAGATGTCGCCCCTTGGCTCAATGTTCCCGTCGCCACACCATTTAACGGCGCAACATAGCGTTGGAAATTCATAACGAATTGCGGGTTCAGAATAATGCCCTGATCCTTCCACGTTTTAGACGTTAATGTATAACCACGACGAATCACAAATGGATCTAAAGTTTCTTTAATAAAGTTGGCAATACTGCCGCCTTCACCAAAGATTTGACCAATTTCACCACTGGTGGCTTGAATCGATGCAGAAGAATTAAAGGGCACTTTTTGAGCTAAAGTCTGCGTGAATGGTTGATACGCTTGCATCGTCCATAATTTATTAATTTCATCTTGCGTTGGTGTAATGAGACTTTCAAATGAAGCGGTTAAAGGACTAACCAATAACTTTTGCACCATTTTATTATCGATATCATTCAATCCTACAGACAACTTCTCATCGACCAACTTCTGAGTGGTATTAAATACAGACGTTTGCTCATTGATGGTTTGTTTGACCAATGCCATTGCATTAGGGCCAATATCACCAGCATTACGTAGATCATTAAATTTACTACGCACTTGTGCAAGGCTTGTTAAATACTCGTCTAAAAGTGATTTATTTTGTTGATCATCACGCTTACGGACCAATTGATAGAACACATTAAATTCTTTAGAAATTGGGCCTTGCGCTTGAGCAGCTGCACGTTCAGCAACATTCGATGCATCTTGGCGTAACACTTTACGCTTAAACCAAGCCACAAACCCTGTTTGAGGCGCTGCCAATTCTGCGAGAACGACAGGATTATCCCAACTGGTTTCTTTGGCAGTCCGTTCCAGTAAAATACGGATTGGTGAATTTTGAGGCTCGCCTAAAAGATCAATCGATTTATGTTGCTGTGCAAAATCAGGTTGCTTCGCATAATAAATGCCGTTTAAGAATTTACGCCATTCAGCGATATATTCTTTCTTATACACATCCGTAAGCTGTTTGCGAATCTGATCTGGGCTACCACTAAACGTTAAATCATCAGATTGATTGCTATTTAGTACCCAGTCTCTTGAATCGGTTGGACTGTTTGCTGCTTCATCAATCGCTTGTTCAACATATTCACTCCAAGCCTTTTGGGTAAATACACCTGGTAGCGCATATGAACCGAGCACCACAGCACGGTTGGCTTCACCGACAATCTGAGCAGTGGTCACTGCTGGGTAACGCACCGCTGCACGCATTTTAATTTCATTATAAACACGGTCACGTGCTGGCATACCTTTCATTACCGCAAGCAGTACTTGACGACTTTGATCGACCAACTGGGTATCAGAATTAAGTTTCGGGAACTTTTCATCATTGGCCAATGTCATCGCATAGGTCAAGACTTGTTCGGCTTTTTGAATCATTTCACCACGAGGCATTTGACCACGGTTAGCATCTAACCACGAACGCCAGAAACGCGTAACTTGATCACTTAAATGCCCTGCTTCCATATACTTTGGATTGCTCATCATCAAATACGCTTTTAACGCATTGTACGCATCTTGAGGATTCGCATCAGAAGGCTCTAAATTGGTTTGAGCAGGACGTGATCCAGCAACCTGCTGTAACTCAACATTGATATGATTTTCTTTTAATGTTGCTTCGTTACCTTTCACGCGCTGTAAGAATTGCGCCATATTTTGTTGCGATGGCTCAAGTACAATTTGACGAATACCATTTAAGTATTCATATTTTAATTTTTCGCGTAATTGATCGCCTTGGTATAAACCAAAACCAAATTTAAGCGGACGATTTTCATCAAATCCATCCAATTGTTCTAAACGCTGTTGCAGTACCAACAAGGCATCCAATTGAGTCGATAAATTTTGACCCGATGCTTGTTCCATTTGTACAACTTTATTTAAATCTGCTTGAACATCTGCAATCAATTGCTGGTTATTACGATATGACCAAACCCATAGACCAAGAATGACCGAAACGCCCAATAATGCTGCAATAAAACTCAAATAACGTTGACGTTTTTTTGCGGTATTAATATGTTGTTTGACCAGATTTTTATCTTTTAAAATGACATCTGAAAATAGACCTTTTAAGAAGTAACCATGATTCTGTGAAATCGACTTTACAGGTATACCATGTTCACTATTCGGTATTTTAGTCAGATTAAAATCCTGAGCAATTTGTTGCGTCATTGGACTTTCAATCACACCTTCTTGTAAGGCACTGGTGAAATAAAAACCACGGAATACGGGCTTAAACTGATACGGATTTTCTTCAAACAATGTCCCAATAAAGGTTTTTAAGGCAGGACGCAGTGTTTTAAATTCTAATGGGAAGGTCATCACACTCGGTGAAATATTTTGAGCATGACGACGGCTTAGATGCGTGGTACTTACACTCTTTAATCCATCATATAAAATATTATAATGCTGCTCAAAAAGTTCAACCGCATTATTAGAAGACTCAGGATTATAGGGTAATGTTGCACCCCAAACCTGATCAAACTCTTCTTGATCATAACAGTCGAAAAATTCTGTAAAGCCTGCTATCAAATCCATTTTTGAAAAGACTAAATAGACTGGCGGAAAAATTTCTAATCGTTCAGTTAAGTCTTGAATTCGTGCACGTAGATTTTTAGCCAATTTCAAAGATTTTTCAGGACTTTGACTAACCAGCTCAGAAATACTCACTGTAACAATCAAGCCATTAATCGGAGCCTTAGAACGATTCTTCTTTAATAGATTTAAGAAGCTAATCCACTCTGAATGATCTTCTGAATAAACCGAATAACGACCAGCGGTATCTAGTAAAACACCTTCAGTAGAAAAGAACCAATCACAATTACGCGTTCCACTTAAACCTGAAGACACGGTACTTTTGTGGGTTTCTTCAAAAGGAAATTTTAGACCCGAATTATAAATGGCAGAACTTTTACCCGCAGCTGGATTACCAATCACCATATACCAAGGTAATTCATAAAGTGCCGCACTGCCCTTTTTATCTCCCAACTTAGATTTACGAATCAATTGAATTGATTCTTTCATCTGTTGATTGACCAGCTGAAGTTCATCTTTGTCTTTTTGTTTTCCGTATTCAGCATGCGTATCTTTTTCAATCGCTTCAGCCAGTTCTTCACCTTGCTGCTGATTACGACGGCGTTGTATAAGCCAGTAAATCCCATAACCGACTAAGCCGATGACATACGCCGCAGCTAAAGGCCAAAAATACTGTCTTGGAATAGTGTTATATGCAGATACCAACGCAACAAACAAAGACAATGCAATGATTGCCTTTGGATTGGTTACGTACTGCCACACATAGCCTAAAATTATATACATGAGGTTCTCAATATTTCATTAAACTTTATAAATCAATTGTATTAAACAGGCACATCTTGTTTTTCAGACGTCTGGATCAATGCTTGTGTTCTAGGTTGATCACAACTGTAAACCATCGTCATCAACGCTTCAGAACCTTGCAGTGCAACCATAAAGCCGAATACTTTGGCAATATTTTCAGTCTGACCGACGCTCTGTTTCACATATAAATAATGGTGTTGTTCAATTGGCGTATCGCCAAAATTTTTCTCTAGCTGTTTAACAACTTTCAGGTCAGTTATGTCATCTAGTTGAATCACAAAAGCTTGTTCTTCTTCGTATTGCTCTAGTTTGTCATTATTCAGCTGTTCTAATGTATTGAATAATCGACGCTCATTCAAAGCTATTTTTATGGTTTTTTGTGGCTCTAATCCATTAATTAGCACTGAATCTGGTGCAACACAACAACTTCCAATAAATTCAGATGGCGTATATTGATCTGAAACCCAAGTTTTTTCGTCGACCGTATCTTGATCAATCTCTGAATCAACAGCAATTAGCAAACTTACTGACTCAGTCGTTTTTTCAATTTGCTGTAAAAGATCAAGCCAATTTTTATATGCAGTTTCTTTACCCCAGTAATGATGTTCCACGTGAAACTTTTGCGGAATATATCCCAATTGGTTTAAAAACTCTGCCAGCAACTCTTGAGTTGAGCTTTCATCCCACGTATGAAGTAAGTCTTCAGCCAAGATCAGATGTATATGAAGTTGATTTAAGCGCGGTACTTGCTCTACGGTTCTCTCAGTAGAATAATCTTCCTCAGTGTTCGCATTTGGATCAATCCAAGCAGGATGCATCCGATATTCGTGCACCAACTGCCCTTCGTAAAATAAGGCTGATTGTTTAATGTGTTCTGCTACTTGCCACAAGGTTTCGGTATTCTGTTCTAACTGTAGTTTTAATAAGGCTTCCATTCTACGTTGACGAGCATTTAAAAAAGATTCACTCTCTTCTTCATCCATTGCCATCAAATCACCTATCTCTGAAATACGATAACTGAGAATAGGCAAACCATAACCGTTGAGTAACTGCTGATCGAGCTCTGGGCTTTTAAAGTTTTTCAACTCATCCCAAATGCTTTCATTTTCACCCAAAGCACTTAAAGCGCCAGATGAGAAAACATTTAAATTGATCCATTCAATTTCTTCAGCAACAGACTCTTCTTTTTGTTGTTTTTCTTCTGCCAATTCTGGATTGTTCTTTTTTTCTTGTTGGTCGTCATACCATTTTTTAATAAAGAAAGGCATTAAAATTAATAAAGAGAAAGCAACAGGCACTAAACCAAAGAAAATCAATAAATCTTGTGTTGAAGGATCATGATTGGTATCACGCCAATACAAAACCACCACCGTAGAAACCAAGACAAATACGGTAATCAATACGCCTAGAATAATTTTAATCATGAAGCCACTCCAAGCAATGCATAACACGTTTCATGATTATCCTTCGGGGCGTCAGGCATTAAAAATGCACCCTGATTGAGTCCCATAAATTGAGTTGAACTTAAACAGATTGGATTTACTTCTTGTTTGTCTAAAATTAAACGTAAATCCACCATCAGTGTTGGACTACACCAACTTTGTAAAAGGCTTTTAAGTTTTTGACTGGCCTTTTGATTGGGTAAAAAATCGAGATATGCTTGTCGACTTAAAGGCCCAATTTGAATTTCGATTTTGCCATCAATTTGTTTAATGGTTTCGCCACAAAAGGTATTTATACCAAGTAGACTAGGGTTTGAACCACCCAATACCATTCGCTGATCATCAGCTAGCTTAAATTTTTCTTCAACAAATTCTTCAACAGTCACTTTATGCTTAAACACCGTTGTGAGCATTGTTTTCAGTGCGTGTGCAGTGTTGTTTTGCCCTTGCATTAAACCTGCGAATTCAGCAAAGTAATCATCCAATTCGCCTTGCTGATGTTGCTCACTTATATAGCCATTTAATGCATGTAAAATTTTTAAATAATGGTTTTCATCTTCAACTTCATAACGAACTGGCAAGTTATAGGTGATACACGAGTCGATGTATTGCGCAGTGAGCTTGTGATTAAACAATCCTAAGAATTTAAGCGACTCTTTTCTGTGTATGCGTGGTGCTTGTTTAACTTTATTGGTATAGCTATATGGCAATGCTCCCTGCATTCCCGTCAGACCCACCATCAAATTGGTCAATTCAATTCGGTCATTTTCAAGCTTTAAAGATTCAACTTCTGTTTTTGGAAAATTCAGCTCAAGTGAAGACTCAAACTGAAATTCATTCGCCCAATATTTCAACTCACGCTGATAAGGAACATGCCTAAGAATACGTGTACTCTGCACCAATTCAAAAGCCGTAGGAACTTTAAAGAGCTCATCAGTTACAGAAGCTTCTTGCCACCAACGTTCTGAACGCATTGATATAACTCCTGCTGAGAATGAACATCAAAAATAAGCAAATCGACAAAACTATTCATTTGAACTTTGAGATTAAACACATGACTCAACAACTGACTAAACACATATAAACTGTGTCCGCGGAAAACCTGTTCATCGATGTGCAAAGTCACTTTTACACCACGGACAAACATCGGAAAGGGTTTAGCTTCAACCAGTTTATGAGTTAACCCAAATTCAACCTTTTTAATTGCATCAATTAACAAATGATTTTCTTTTGTTTTAGGTAAATTATAAAGCTCAAGTAATTCCTTCACATGACTTACAGCATTGCCCTTCATTAAAGCCAATGTATTCAACGATAAGTGAGAAATGATTCTCCACTGCTCTTTTTGATTTTGCTCAAATTGATGCGGTAGCGTTGGACGCTTTAACACCAAAGCGCGTCGTGCCAAACTACTATCATTCAAATTCAATATGTTGTTCGACTGACTCAAAGCTTCATGCGGTAAGTTTCGATTCGAACATAATAATTTAGTACTGATAAAATCAGATTTGGTTTCGTAAGGTTTTAAGTGCTTAGAAATGATGGAATAGCCCGTTTCCACATATTTACTATGCAGTTGCGAGGGATTTAAAGCATAAAAAAATTGTACTTTTTCATCATGATAATGACTCATGGAAAAGAACGGTAAAATCGGATAAAAAACTTCATCCTGATTGTTCTTTTCACGAATCATTCCCATCTCAACGATTGAGTAGAATTGATAAAATTCAGGATGATGTGCATCAGTCAGCAGTGGATATTCTAATTGCTTATGATTAATTTTTTGTGGTTCAGCGCTCTTTTCAAATAAGTTCAAAGCGGGTGTACTGAATAATTTAAAGTTCGCTATATTCAGTTCAGAATAATTACGAATGGTCGCCTGATCATTCAAATTCAACTTAAAATGAATCTGAATTTCAAATTCAGAATGATTTTTGATTTTTCCAGCCAGTGCGCTGAGGTCTAAATTTAAGAAACTATATTTATCTGAAAAACAAAAGTATTCCATCAACAAACGATAAGCATGATGAGTGTGTTGATCAATCGGCAATAAGCTTTCATTTTCATCAAAACCCATGAGCTGAAAAGGGTTTTTAATATGATGAACTTGATTTTCAACTTTAATTGAAAACCCTGTACTCGATTTAAAAATCGAGTCTAAAACTTGCAAAGGAAAATTAGAAATCGCATCAAGATAAATTGGTAATTTTTCATGAATTAACCAATTCTGAGCTTGGTTAAAAATTTCAAAACCAATGACAAGCGTCGCATTTTGATTCAAATGCATATGTGCACTTGGATTGGTCTTAAAATTTAATTTATTCAGCGTAATTGGGAGGAGCTTCACATCTTGTGTGGTATTGAACTCACATTGCACGCCTTTGAAACTACGAGATTTCAAGGTGGTATTTTTAGGAATAAGATGCGCTTCGGTGAGCTGTTTTATTTTATTTATATCTTCAAAACTAACGACAGTACATCCAGGGAAATGACGTAGATATTGAGGAAACATGACTTCGAATAAAGCACGCGTAAAGATGTCATAACTGTCAGCCAGTTTTTTATCCACTCGCGCTGCAATAAGAGAAAAAGCCTGAATTAACCGTTCTATATGAGGATCGTCAATTTGTTCTTGGTTTAACGACAGTCGCTGCGCTATTTTTGGATATTTTTGAGCGAACTCACGAGATTGCTGACCGAATTCTTGCAGCTGTTTCTCATAATACGGTAAAAGTTCTTCTATCACTGGATCCCCAATTTTTAAGATCTTGCAGAAATTACGTACTGTTGCGTTGTTGGTTTTAAAAGTGCATCAAATACAACAGGTTCATACAAAGGATGAATGTTTAAATAGGCTTGAATACTCAAGCATAATGAACCCATGTTATGGCCATCTAATAGCATCTCAACTTTAATTTGTGTCAGACGCGGTTCATGTGCTGTGATAGATTGTTCAATCGATTGGCAAATTTTATCGCGATCACTCGGATTCGCTGTTGAAAGTCCAACGAAATCAATAATTCCAAACTGTAAAATAGACTTCTTAACCAATGGAAAGTCATCGATTAATTCAACTTTTGCCATTCTGCTATTCAATAAATCTTCTAAATCATAAGCCACAGATTCTCGTAGCTCTTGTATAGATAAGCCTTTGAGATTTTCTTCTTTTTCTGGAATCAACCGATCAAACAATGTTGATCTAAAACCAAATGGATATAAGTGATCTAAATTCATACTGTATAGAACATCAACAATGAGAGCATCAATAATGAGAAATAGAGGCTAACATGACGTTAGCCCCTACTTTGAACAACAGTCTAAAATTACGCAGCGTAAGATGCAGTATTGTTAGAAAGTGACCATTTCTTCGTAACAGCACCTTTCGCAGTACCGTTAATATCTTGTTGGTTATAAGTCCACTCTACAGCAGCATATTTAAGACCAAATGCTTCAGTAGGAACGCCTTCTTCATTTACGGTTGGAGTAACGCTTGAAACAAGAACGTGTTTCAATTTGATTTGTAAGTACTTAATACGCTTATCACCATTCGCACGGTAGTAATCAATTTGTACTTCATCAAATGTATAACCCGCTGAACATGCTTCCCAAAGTTTTGGACTAGTTGCATCCAAATCTTTAACAAACAACATATCAGAATGTTCAACACGCTCAGCAGTATGACCACCAACGCTTGAAGAAGTCGCAGATTTAGGTTGACGGATGTTGTGAGTCCAAGAATTTACTTCAAGCCAATCTTTGTGCTCAGTGTCACGAGATTCGCCATCAACTTTGTATTTTCCTCGAAATTGAACGTATATATCTTTCATTGAAGATTTCCTATTTTATTTAACGTTATTATAAAGTTGCCCTATTTTAAGTAGAGGACTGAGGTAACTCAGTGACGAGTCTTAATGAAACAGACAACTCATCCAACTGAAAGTGTGGTCTTAAGAAAACGACCGATTTATAGTGACCCGGCTGAGCTGGATCTTCTACAACTTTTACCGATGCTTCACGAAGTGGGTATTGCGCTTTAGCCTCTTGTGAAGCGCCATCATCCAGCAAAACATACTGTGACAGCCATTCATTCAAAAACGTTTCAACATTACCAGCAGACGCAAAGCTGCCGACTTTATCACGCATCATCGCTTTCAAATAATGTGCGATACGTGAAACAGCCATAATATATTGGATTTGACTCGACAAAGCAGAGTTAGCATTGGCTGTATCAGTATCATATTTTTTCGGTTTTTGAGCCGATTGGGCACCAAAGAACGCTGCATAATCTGTGTTTTTACAGTGAACCAATGGAATAAAGCCAAGATCACTTAACTCTTTTTCACGGCGGTCCGTAATCGCAACTTCGGTCGGACATTTAAAGACCACTTCACCATCGTTAGTTTTAAAGGTATGAACAGGTAAACCTTCGACTAAACCACCACCCTCAACACCACGAATTGCAGCACACCAGCCATGCATATCAAAAGCATTGGTTAAACGCGTACCAAAACCATAAGCCGCATTCATCCACAGGTATTCTTCGTGATTTTCACCTGTCACTTCTTCGACAAAGTTAAAGCCTTCAGTCGCCCAACCTTCTTTAGGATCGTAAGGTAAACGACCCAATACACGAGGCATCGTTAAGGCAACATAGCGCGCATCATCACTTTCACGGAAAGAACGCCATTGCACATATTCAGCTGTTTCAAAGATTTTTGAGACATCACGCGGACGATCGATATCAGTAAACGAATCAAGCCCTAAAATAGAAGGACTTGCTGCAGAAATAAACGGTGCATGCGACGCCGCAGCGACATGTGAAATTTGTTCAAGCAAATACATATCTGATGGCGTACGGTCAAATTCAAAATCACCGATGAGTGTTGCATAAGGTGCACCACCAAATGAGCCGTATTCTTCTTCATACACTTTTTTAAACAATGTACTCTGATCGAAATCAGTCGCACCCTGGAAATCTTTCACTAATTCTTTTTTTGTGGTGTTCAACATCCGAATTTTAATCAACGGATTAGATGGCGTTTCTTGGCAGAAATAATAAAGACCGCGCCATGTTGATTCAATTTTTTGGAATTGCTCATGGTGCATGATTTTACTCAATTGAGTTGAAATCAGTGCATCAATTTCAGCAATACGCTTATCGATTGAAACAGTCATGTTTTCAGAAACAGTAATGGTCCCTGCCATCACTTCTTTGGCTAACTCACCAATTAAGCTTTTTGCTCGAACATGTTCATCATCATTCCGTGCTATGCGGCTTTTTTCAACAATCGAATCGAGTAAACCCAACTCTTCAGTCGCAACATTCGTCGTTGCAGCAGTTTGTAAATTAGTCATGATCTTCGGTCCCTGCTTCAGCACTCATTTTGCGAATTTGATCTGTATTTTTAAGCACTTCATCTAACAAATCTTCCAAACGCTCACTGTTTGAAATCTTATTTCGAAGATCTGATAAACGCTCACGTGCTTCAACCAATTTACGCAACGGATCAACTTGCTGAACCACATTTTCAGGGCGGAAGTCAGCCATTGAATTAAACGTTAAATCTACGCCCATGCGACCCCCCTCTTCAGAAATAGTATTTTCTACCTGAAAAGCAGCACGTGGAGCTAAAGACTCCATGACTTCATCGATATTTTCCAAATCAACATTGATGAATTTTTTATCTTTTAATTTTGTTTTTTCCAGTTCAGAAGCTGCTGAGAAATCACCTAATACACCCACAACAAAAGGTAATTCTTTAATTTCTTTGCCGTCACCAATTTCAACGTCATACGTCAACTGCACACGAGGTGGTCGAATACGCTGTAATTTTTTTTGTACACTTTCACGCTTAGCCATAATTTATTCCTAATAATTGAATGTCGTTAAATACTTTTTATAATGATCCAAAAGGGTTTTCACGTTTAGGTTGTTCAGCCGGTTTAGGTGCTGTATTTGTTGTACGCGCAGGTGTACGCTTAGTGTTGCGCGTCGTATTTGTTGTACGTTTTACAGGTGGGGCTACTACACGCGTAACACGCTTGGCCGGCTCTTCAACGACAGTCTCAATTACACTCAAAGGTTTAGCTTTTTTTACAGCATCTGATAAAGCAATAGCAGGAGCATAAGTCTCATCTGTTAAATAACGAACTTCAGGACCACGAATTTGCGTTAAGGCTTCATTCGCAATACCTATACCAGCTAAAAATTTCACATCTGTTAAAGAAGAGTGTTGAACATTACTTGCGTTTAACTCATTAACCAATTGCAGTGCTTTATAATTTTTGCCAATTTGTTGAAAACGCTGAGCCGCTTGAGCAAGATAACCACTTCGCGTATCTTTATTTTTCTTATCGCAAGCTTGGGCATAAATCTGAAGCAGTGCTGCATCATTTTCGCCTACAACCAAAGGGTTATCTTTTAAACAGCCTCTCTTCAGGCTTACGTCATCAGCAAAAGCCACAGAGGTAAAACTTGAACACAGAAGGGCTGATAGGAACAAAATACGCTTTTTCAAAATAAACCTCTTTTATTAAATACTAAGATGTTATAAAAATCGTTGAAACTCATGTTAGTTATCATCCCCAGTATCAAAACCAACAATTTCTAATCTTTGTTTTGTTTAAAATTTAACTTGAAAACTGTTATGTTCGTCAAGCTTATTAGTGTCTCATTAGTGATACAATTATCATAATCGAGTTACAAAACAATATATTTTTACTATATTTAGATACCTAATTATGGTTTTTAAATTGAAACTATCTATGTAGAATAATAATTAAGGCTTTTATCCTGATATTTAAAATCCTTTGTTTTTTATGCATTTAGCAAAAATATTTTTTAAAATATAGATTTTTTCAATTTTTATGTTTTTGAGCAAAAATAAATAATCTGATTGAGATATGAAATGAATAATTTGAAAATTTTAATTACAAAATTATCTACAACAACAAGAACTGCTTTAGAACAATCCGCTAATTTTTGCATCAATCAACAAAACTATGAAATAGAAATTGAACACCTGCTTTTTGAATTGCTCAATCAACAACACAAAAATGATTTATTACTCTTATTAGAAAAATATAAAATTTCAAAAGAGGGCTTAATTGATGATTTAAAAGAAACTATTTCACAATTACCTAAAGGCAATTCACGTACCCCAATTTTTGCAAAATCAATTGTCCGCTTACTTGAACAAGCGTGGTTGTTGGCATCTGCTGAACAGAATCCAGTTATTCGTAGTGGTCATCTATTGGTCGCTCTTCTCACTGCACCTGACTTATATCAAATCGCAATACGCGCATCAAGTTTGTTTGATTTAGTTCCGATCGACACCATGAAGCATAAGTTTCTAGAGTTATGTATTAAAAGTGTTGAACATCAAGCAGAAGTAGAAACTCATCATGAGTCTAACGTCCCCCAAGCAGAAGAGAATTCCAGCGCCGCAACATTAAAGACACCTGCGCTGGATCAATACACGATTAATCTTACGGAAAAAGCATTAAAAGGTGGGATTGATCCTGTTATTGGTCGTGAATTTGAGATTCGTTTGATGCTGGATATTCTGATGCGTCGTCGTCAGAACAATCCGATCTTAACCGGTGAACCAGGTGTGGGTAAGACCGCTGTTGTTGAAGGTCTAGCACTCAAAATTGCCAATAATGAAGTCCCTGATGCGCTGAAGAATGTTCATATTCATGTGCTGGATATGGGGCTATTACAAGCAGGTGCCAGCGTAAAAGGTGAGTTTGAAAACCGTCTAAAACAAGTGATTAAGGAAGTTCAAAGTTCAGCACACCCTATTATCATTTTCATCGATGAAGCACATACGCTTATTGGTGCAGGTGGTCAGGCAGGTCAAAATGATGCTGCTAACTTACTAAAACCAGCGCTTGCACGTGGAGAACTACGGACCATTGCTGCGACAACTTGGGCTGAATATAAACAGTACTTTGAAAAAGATGCCGCTTTAAGTCGTCGTTTTCAAGTGGTTAAAGTTGAAGAGCCGACAGAAGAAGTCGCGATTGATATGCTACGTGCCATGATTCCAGTGATGGCGAATCATTTTAATCTTCAAATTGATGATGAAGCGATCGTGACTGCTGTACATTCATCTCATCGTTATATTACGGGTCGTCAGCTTCCAGACAAAGCTATTAGCGTATTGGATACTGCGGCAGCTCGTGTCGCCTTAACCCAAAATGCACAACCTGTAAAACTTGATCAGCTCAAAGCTCAGCAACATAATCTAAATTTAGAACTGCAGATTTTAGAAAATGAACAACAACATTTTCCAATTCATCAAGAACGTCTCGCTAAACTTAAAGACACCATCAAGACTTTAGAAAATGATGTGCAAAACACCGAACAAAGATGGCAAAAAGAATTAAGTTTAGTGAACCAAATTAAAGCATTGGAATCACAAACAACAGAAGAAAAAGAAAAAAACAATGTTCAAAATCAAATCGCAAAAATACGTACTGAACTTACAGAGTTTCAAGGACAAGAGCCTTTGGTCTTTGAACGCGTCAATGCATTTATCATTAATGAAATCATTTCGGATTGGACAGGGATTCCAGTCGGTAAAATGGTGAATGATGAGATTAAACAAATTCTCAGTTTAGAAGAAAAGCTTGAACAGCGCGTAATGGGTCAAGATTATGCCCTGCATCAATTGGTTCAAGGCATTAAAACCTCAAAAGCAAAACTCGAAGATCCCAATAAACCTCAAGGCGTGTTCATGTTGGTGGGTCCAAGTGGTGTTGGTAAAACAGAAACTGCTTTGGCACTTGCTAATGAGCTTTATGGGGGTGAATCGCATTTAATTACGATCAATATGTCTGAGTACCAAGAAGCCCATACTGTTTCTTCATTAAAAGGTGCGCCCCCAGGTTATGTGGGTTATGGTCAAGGTGGTGTATTAACTGAAGCTGTAAGACGTAATCCATATAGTGTGGTATTACTGGATGAAATCGAGAAAGCCCATTCAGATGTACAAGAGTTATTTTATCAAGTCTTTGATAAAGGTGTGCTCGAAGATGGTGAAGGTCGAATTATTGATTTTAAAAACACCACGATTTTGCTCACTTCAAATGCTGGCTCAAGTACGATCATGCAAGCATGTCTTCCTGTTCCAGTGGAAGAGTGGCCAAGCGCTGAAGATCTATTAGAACAATTGAAACCAAGTTTGTATAAACAGTTTAAACCTGCATTCTTGGGACGTATGAGAATTGTGCCGTATTATCCACTGCATGATGATCTACTGGTTCGTATTATTCATCATAAAATAGGCAAAATCACTGCACGTATTGAAAAGCAATACCAAACCAAAGTTGAGTACAGTGATGATGTTGTAGAATTAATCTTGAGTCGTTGTACCGAAGTCGATAGTGGTGCACGTAATGTGGATAATATTTTGAACTCAAGTGTATTACCCGAATTAGCAACTCAAATTTTAATGGCTCTGGCTGATCAAAAACTACCAAAGTTGATCAAAATTGACAGCAAAGACAACGACATTATCTACAGTTTAGATCCTGTCGCGAAATCTGCTAAAAAGCGAGCGCCTAAAAAAGCAAAAGAGACGGAAGCTTAAGCCGTCATTAAGAGATTTATAAGACTATGAGTTTAGAACTCGAAACATTGCTACAGCCTATTTCAGCAGATGAATTGTGTGGAGATGACCTGTCATTCTCCAACGAATTTCATGCTATAAAAAAGGCAAAAGTCCAAGATGATCCCCTCTTAGATTTGGGTGATTGGGTGGTCGAGCCTAAACAAGCCGATTGGAGTTTTGTAGCCAATAAATCGCGAGATTTACTCACCACTAAAACCAAAGATATTCGAATATTGACTTGGATCAGTGAAGCATGGGCTCATCTCTATGGTTTCGAAGGCATTGCGAAGAGCCTAGAACTTTCTCATCGGATGTTGGAGGAATTTTGGTTAAAGATTCATCCTGAAATTGAAGATGATGATTTAGATCAACGCCTTGGTTTATTACTGGGTTTAACTACACAGTTACCGAGCTTGATTAAACAAGTTCCATTATTAAATACACAACCGTTTTACTCATTGTTTGACTATGAGAAAATTCTACATCAACAAAATAATCGTTTAAAGAATCCAGATGATTCTAATATCAATCAGTCTGTTGATTTAGAACAATTTGATCAAGCGCTGTTCAACACTTCAAAAAGCTTTCAGTTTCAGAATTATCAACAATTTACAGAAATTTTGACGCACTGGAATACCTTAAAACAAGTCTTAGATCAGTTAATGGAATTTGATGCACCTAGCTTCGCAAGTATAGATTCACAACTCGATAGCATTCAAAAAATGCTGCGAAAAATTTATAAAGCAGAAGCTTTTGAAAGCTCATCCGTGAATGTTTCAACACCTGTTGAGCAAACTGCAACAGATGAATCTGACGAAACTCAAAATTTGGCGCCGATGATGAATAACAATCAAAATCAACAATCGTTCCAGCCACAGCCACAAAGTCATCTTCAAAACCGTGAACAGGCGATGAAGGTCTTGCAAGAAATTGCTGATTACTTTCAGGCAAATGAACCACATAGTCCAGTGAGCTACATGCTGCAAAAAACCATTAAGTGGAGTCATATGCCACTACATGAATGGTTAGCACAAGTGATTAAAAATGATAACCCTCTCGAGTCTGTTCAGGAATTGCTAGGCGTTCAGAACAACTCCAATGAAACAAATCAATGGTAATTAAGCATGTTTAAAGCGGAAAAAATACTTTGGGGTGAAGGTTTATTTTTAAGACCGCAACACTTTCAATTACAAGACACCTATCATGAACAACGGTTAAATCAAACCATTCGTTCAACAATCCCATTCGCTTACGGGATCCAGTCCCTTCGTTTCGATGAAACTCAGTTAGGCACTCATGTGCTAGCTTTAGAGAATATTGAAATGATTTGGCAAGATGGTGAGATTTATACGGCTCCAGCACGTGACTTACTACCTGAGCCTGTACAGTTAGATGACCTGAATCTTCGTGGTGAAATGACCATCTATTTGGCATTATCTATTTTACAGCCGAATAAAAAAAATGTTGCATTTGAAGGCTCAACTCAGCCTAGCCGTTATCATTCGTATTTAAATGAAACCCATGATTTATATACAGATGCGTCACCCGCTGAGATTACATTAGTTCGCCGCAGAGCTGAATTAAAATTAATTGACTCACAAGTGGATGCAAACCATGATCTTGATGGTTTCTTATATATGCCTATTGGTAAAATAAAACGTCAAAGTTCTGGGGCATTTGAAATTGATTATCGCTTTATTCCCCCTATTCTTCATATTGAAGCGTGTGATTCTTTAATCTCAAACTTAAAACGCACTTTAAATGTCATTAAGGCAAAGATTAAATCCATTCAAACCAATAATCGTGAAAATGAACAGAAATTGATTGAGTTCCGTTCTGGCGATATCGTTTCTTTTTGGTTAGTGAATGCTTTAAATACAGCTCACGCAACATTGAGTCATTTATTGTTAAATCCGCAAATTCATCCTGAACGTTTATTTTTTGAATTGCTCCGTTTAACAGGTTCTTTACTTACATTCTCGACAGCATACGAAGTTGAGCATTTACCGCAGTACAAACATCATAATTTACAAGAAAGCTTCTCGCAATTAGATGGGATCTTACGTGATTTACTTGATACGATTATTTCAAGTCGTTACATCAATATCGCATTAAAAGAAATCCGACCGTCTTATTGGGTGGGTAGCCTTGAGTCTGACAAAATCACGCGTGAATCACGTCTTTATATTGCTGTTTCAAGCACGATGATGCAAACGCATGAACTGGTTCAAATCGTGCCTCTACGATTCAAAGTGGGTAATACTGTAGATGTAGAACAGCGTGTTGTATCTGCACTCCCAGCGATTCCAATTCATCACTTAATGCAAGTGCCTACAGCTATTCCAGTACGTTCAGGCGTCAGCTATTTTGAAATTGAACCGCATCATGAGTTATATCAACGTATGCTCGACTCAGAAACAATTTGTATTTATGTCCCCGCTGGTTTCCAAGATATCACCATCGAACTTATTGCTGTGATGAATGGATAAATCAGGAGAATAATGATGAATTTACCTAATGGTGCACCTTCACTCTTCGATGATGGACAAATCGGTGCTGGATCAACACCTCCATCCCAAGCCAAGATCAGTCAAGCGACAAACTTAGTCGACTTAATGCATGATGGCTTCTATATTGTTTTCTTAATTAAAAATCAATATTTACCTGGAAATCCTGAGAATTTCAGAGCTAAAATTCTTGATCAACTGAATCGTTTTGAACAGCAAGCCAAAAAATTGCAATTTTCAGCTGAAGATATTCATGACGCGAAATATGCTTATTGTGCATTACTCGATGAAACGATTGTTACCCAACAAGATCCTAGTTTTTTTAATTTGCAAAACTCTTGGTTAATTAGTCCCTTACAGTTGAGTCTATTTGGTTCTCAATTGGCAGGTTACCAATTTTTTGACATACTCGAACATATACGTTCACGTGGTAAAGATCGTTTAGCGACTTTAGAAGTGTTTCATTACTGCCTATTGCTGGGTTTCCAAGGTAAATATCGTATTGAATCTATTGAAAGCTTAAATCACCTTGTCGCTCGTGTGGGTGATGAAATCGATTATTTAAAAGGTAAAAAAGCGGCTTTTTCGCCATTTTCTGCTTTACCCGATCAAATTAAAAATATTATTCATCGAGAACTTCCATTCACTTGGATTTTATTATTTTTGCTTTTATTTGCTTTGCTGTCGTTTAGTGGGTTACGTTATATGTTGAACAAACATGACCAAACTGCCATGTCTCAATATAATAACGTGATTAGTGCCCCTGCTGAACAAGCACATATAACCATTCATTTACCTTAAAGAATAAGAATATGACTCAAGAAAAGAAAGTAATACGGGTACTACAACCGACAAAGAAAGCAAAAAAAGTTTCTCCAATGCTTTTTGGCATTATAGGAACTGCTTTTGGCGTCGTTGCCACATCTATATTACTTTTTACTTTTTTGAAAGATGACTCTAATGTATCAGCGATCCAAACTCAAACTGAAGCAACTGTTGAAGCGACATCTTCAAATACACAAAGATCAGAAAATCCATTTTCAAAAATTACCGAACAATCCGATGAAACTATAAATAGTGATGAACATGAAGGTTTTAATCAACCTCAGCCAAAGATGAATGAAATAACGCAAGTTTTTCAGCATAAAAAAAATGTTCCGATTGTAGAACCGGTTGAGCCTAAACCGAGTAGTAGCAATCCCTTTGACGTTTTTGGTCAACAAGCCAAACCTGCTCCCGCTTTAGATTCAAAAGCAAAGCTAACAGATAATGCAAAAACAACTCAGGCGAAACTTTCGCAAGTGCCCCCGACACTGGCTAAACCCCTAACCAAAACAGAACAACTGGCAGCCAAAAATAGTCCTAAAGAGCTTTCAAAGGCTAAGCTTGCTGAAAAAGAAGCGGATTTTGAAGTCCCTCATGCAACAGTTCAAATTGCGGTATCACGTTCAGTGAAAGAATAAATTTCGTGATTTTTTTTATTATTTTTAGCTTCATCATACTCGTGACTGCACTTGCTCTCATGATGTCTTATGAGCTTCGTACAAAAGCTAAAGAATTCTTTCAAGGTCTGCTTCCGCAAGGCAAAAAAAAACTGATCTCTGCAAAAAACTTTGCACAACAGATGAATCATGCTGCAGCAATTGAACAAACCCAGTCCCATTGGCATTTACAGCAATGGTGGATTCTTGTTGCAGGCTTTTTATTACTATCGAGTATTATGTTATTTGCATTTACTCGACCTATTGATCCAACGCGCGTAGAAGCGAATTATTTAAAAGCGTCTGATCCTCAAATTTACAACTTACTCAATGGAGATATTCTGTCTCCTCCTCCTGTCGTTGAAGAGGCGCTCGTAGATGCAGCCATTATTGAGGCTGTACGTCTTGAGGCTGAATATACAGCTCAATCAGGTGGCAGTATTGGCTCTAGCGCTATTCCGAATGCTGTTGAAAATGCAGAGTTCTCCCATGGACATTTAGATACGTCAATGGTCAATCGTAAATGGGACAAAATGCACCCACGCTATAAACAGCGGTTACTCATGGTATTCAAAATCATGAAAGAACAACACGGTTATGAGCTGGTCTTATTAGAAGGTTATCGCAGTCCAGCTCGTCAAAATAACTTGTCTCAAAATAAAGCCACGACACTGGCAACAGCTTATAGAAGTTACCATCAGTTTGGCCTTGCGGCAGATGTTGCTTTCAAACGTGATGGGAAAGTTGTCATTTCTGAACGCGATCCATGGGCGATGAAAGGTTATCAACTGTATGGTCAAACAGCTGAATCCGTGGGTTTAGTCTGGGGTGGACGATGGACGAAAATTCATGATTATGGACATACTGAATATCGTTTACCTGGCTTACAGCGAAATCAAGCAACACACGATCGTCTTATTGCGGAAGCAGGTCAAGGCCAATTGATGGCGAATAATATCAATTAGAAGCCTTACATTATTGATATTTGAGAATTTAAATCGTTAAAAATTAATAAATATCATCGTTTAAATTGGATACTTTGAATTTTTTTATGTATTTTCACCAATAAATTTATTGAAAAAATGTTTTACATTGCTGACATTGATAGCCATGTTCATAGTGATATAAGGGAAATCCTATAATTGCAAATAATAAAAATGCTGATCTTTTTCCTTGAGTATAAGGCTCGATCAAATGACTGTCGCATTTAGGACATCGCCTTATTAATTGATCAAATTCTTCATCAACATCTTGGCTAAAATCATGATTTATTAAGAATTTCGCATCATCCATACGATCTTTAGGTACTGCTATTCTTACGCCACCTAGAGCATTCGAATATAACCAATTCATATTAATCGTATGTTCATTTTCGATGAATACAGGGATACCAACTGATATTAATCGAGCCTTCGCAATTTGTGCTTCATATGGATATGAATAACTTGCGATTACAATCCATTTCATCTGTAACACCTTCTATTCTTTTTGCTCTTAAATCATTTTTATCTAGGTTTAATATTGATTAAGAGTGTAGTGATTGACAAATTAATATTGTAAGAAGGTTATTTTTACTCGCTCTATATTAACTAAGAACCCATAGCACTATTGAGGTTTTTCTTTTTTTTCTTTTTTTCTTTAATCCACGCATAAAAAAACACCCCCTGATTTTTCAGGGGGTGTTTTAGAATTAATGAGCTGGCGATGACTTACTCTCACATGGGTAACCCCACACTACCATCAGCGCGAAGAGGTTTCACTTCTGAGTTCGGGAAGGGATCAGGTGGTTCACTCTTGCTATTGTCGCCAGCACAACTGTTTATGGATACTTGCATTGGTCTTATTTAGATGCCAAAGCTTTCTACCAAAAGAGTTATTAACAGAACTATATTTGAGTTGCAGTTTAAGGACTAGCTTTCACTAAATCAAGGTTTTTGTATCAATTAGATCAACAACACCAACTGTTTGGGTGTTGTATAGTCAAGCCTCACGAGTAATTAGTATTGGTCAGCTTCACATATCACTATGCTTCCACATCCAACCTATCAACGTTGTAGTCTTCAACGGCTCTTTAGAGGACATATAGTCCTAGGGAAATCTAATCTTGAGGTAGGCTTCCCGCTTAGATGCTTTCAGCGGTTATCCCTTCCGAACATAGCTACCCGGCGATGCGACTGGCGTCACAACCGGTACACCAGAGGTTCGTCCACTCTGGTCCTCTCGTACTAGGAGCAGATCCTCTCAAATTTCCAACGCCCACGGTAGATAGGGACCGAACTGTCTCACGACGTTCTAAACCCAGCTCGCGTACCTCTTTAAATGGCGAACAGCCATACCCTTGGGACCTGCTTCAGCCCCAGGATGAGATGAGCCGACATCGAGGTGCCAAACACCGCCGTCGATATGAACTCTTGGGCGGTATCAGCCTGTTATCCCCAGAGTACCTTTTATCCGTTGAGCGATGGCCCTTCCATACAGAACCACCGGATCACTAAGACCTACTTTCGTACCTGCTCGACTTGTGGGTCTCGCAGTTAAGCGCGCTTTTGCCTTTATACTCTACGCGTGATTTCCGACCACGCTGAGCGCACCTTCGTACTCCTCCGTTACTCTTTAGGAGGAGACCGCCCCAGTCAAACTACCCACCAGACATGGTCCTCGCTCCAGATAATGGAGCAGAGTTAGAACCTCAATATTACCAGGGTGGTATTTCAAGATTGGCTCCATCGCAACTAGCGTCGCGACTTCAAAGCCTCCCACCTATCCTACACAAGTAAGATCAAAGTTCAATGTCAAGCTGCAGTAAAGGTTCACGGGGTCTTTCCGTCTAGCCGCGGGTACACCGCATCTTCACGGCGAATTCGATTTCACTGAGTCTCTGCTGGAGACAGCGCCCCCATCATTATGCCATTCGTGCAGGTCGGAACTTACCCGACAAGGAATTTCGCTACCTTAGGACCGTTATAGTTACGGCCGCCGTTTACTGGGGCTTCGATCAAGAGCTTCGCTTACGCTAACCCCATCAATTAACCTTCCAGCACCGGGCAGGCATCACACCCTATACGTCCACTTTCGTGTTTGCAGAGTGCTATGTTTTTAATAAACAGTTGCAGGGGCCTGGTTTCTGTGGCTGTCAACCGCTCAAACCGCAAGGGTTATCACCGTCGACAGCGTACCTTCTCCCGAAGTTACGGTACCATTTTGCCTAGTTCCTTCAGCAGAGTTCTCTCAAGCGCTTTGGTCTACTCGACCTGACCACCTGTGTCGGTTTCGGGTACGATTCCTGTGTAACTGAAGCTTAGAGACTTTTCCTGGAAGTATGGTATCAGCCACTTCGCTAGTAAACTAGCTTGCTATCAGCTCTCAGCATAGAGCACCCCGGATTTGCCTAAGATGCATGCCTACAACCTTTCACCTGGACAACCAACGCCAGGCTGACTTAACCTTCTCCGTCCTCTCATCGCATTACACAGAAGTATTGGAATATTAACCAATTTCCCATCGACTACGCCTCTCGGCCTCGCCTTAGGGGTCGACTCACCCAGCCCCGATTAACGTTGGACTGGAACCCTTGGTCTTTCAGCGAACGAGTTTTTCACTCGTTTTGTCGTTACTCACGTCAGCATTCGCACTTCTGATACCTCCAGCAGACTTCTCAATCCACCTTCATCGGCTTACAGAACGCTCCCCTACCACTTGCAATAAATTGCAAATCCGCAGCTTCGGCATATAGTTTTAGCCCCGTTACATCTTCCGCGCAGGCCGACTCGACTAGTGAGCTATTACGCTTTCTTTAAAGGATGGCTGCTTCTAAGCCAACCTCCTAGCTGTCTATGCCTTCCCACATCGTTTCCCACTTAACTATAATTTTGGGGCCTTAGCTGGCGGTCTGGATTGTTTTCCTCTTGACTACGGACGTTAGCACCCGCAGTCTGTCTCCCGGATAGTACTCATTGGTATTCGGAGTTTGCATCGGTTTGGTAAGTCGGGATGACCCCCTAGCCGAAACAGTGCTCTACCCCCAATGGTATTCGTCCGAGGCGCTACCTAAATAGCTTTCGGGGAGAACCAGCTATCACCAGGCTTGATTAGCCTTTCACCCCTATCCACAAGTCATCCCCTGGCTTTTCAACGACAGTGGGTTCGGTCCTCCAGTTAGTGTTACCCAACCTTCAACCTGCTCATGGATAGATCGCCTGGTTTCGGGTCTACACCCAGCAACTAAACGCCCTATTAAGACTCGATTTCTCTACGGCTCCCCTATTCGGTTAACCTTGCTACTGAATGTAAGTCGCTGACCCATTATACAAAAGGTACGCAGTCACCGGACTCAATGCCGGCTCCCACTGCTTGTATGCATGCGGTTTCAGGATCTATTTCACTCCCCTCACAGGGGTTCTTTTCGCCTTTCCCTCACGGTACTGGTTCACTATCGGTCAGTCAGGAGTATTTAGCCTTGGAGGATGGTCCCCCCATATTCAGACAAGGTTTCACGTGCCCCGCCCTACTCGACATCATCATATAAGCCCTTTCGTGTACAGGACTATCACCCACTACGGTTGCACTTCCCAGAGCATTCCACTAGAACTTATATGACTTAATGGGCTTTTCCCCGTTCGCTCGCCGCTACTAAGGGAATCTCAATTGATTTCTTTTCCTAAGGGTACTGAGATGTTTCACTTCCCCTCGTTCGCCTTGCATGACTATGTATTCATCATGCAATACCTACCTTATGGTAAGTGGGTTTCCCCATTCAGAAATCTCCGGATCACAGGATATTTGCCGCCTCCCCGGAGCTTATCGCAGGCTATTACGTCTTTCATCGCCTCTGACTGCCAAGGCATCCACCACATGCACTTAATTACTTGACTATACAACCCCAAACAGTCGATTGTTCTTACAAGCAGAACATTCAACATTACAGTTTGACGCACTGTGAACTTAATCACTGTACAGCTTCAATCTAATTCATATACCAAAACGCTTGATTCAGTTAATCGCTAGTTTCTCAACATTCTATCTTCATCCAAACCTGTCACTTGCGTGTCACATTTAAATGTCAATTTACTGTTGAGCCTTAAACAATTTATTTCAACTCAAATATATTCTGTTAATGATTTTTCTAGCCTTCGTCAGGTCTAGAAACTGTGATAAATCACAGAACTTAATAAACTCAAACCAATCAATGGTTGATATTCACTAAGTTCTATAATTTCTCAGCTTATTCACTTAAAGTGAATGGTGGAGACTAACGGAGTCGAACCGTTGACCTCCTGCGTGCAAAGCAGGCGCTCTACCAACTAAGCTAAGTCCCCAGCTTATCATATAGATCGACGTATCTTTTTATCTGTAAAGTTCGCAGAGTGGTGGGTCTGACAAGACTTGAACTTGTGACCCCACGCTTATCAAGCGTGTGCTCTAACCAACTGAGCTACAGACCCTCAGATACATCTTCATGAAGAACAACTTGTTGTGGATTCTTACCGATCGTCAATCTTTCGTTAAGGAGGTGATCCAGCCGCAGGTTCCCCTACGGCTACCTTGTTACGACTTCACCCCAGTCATCGGCCACACCGTGGTAAGCGTCCTCCTTGCGGTTAGACTACCTACTTCTGGTGCAACAAACTCCCATGGTGTGACGGGCGGTGTGTACAAGGCCCGGGAACGTATTCACCGCGGCATTCTGATCCGCGATTACTAGCGATTCCGACTTCATGGAGTCGAGTTGCAGACTCCAATCCGGACTACGATCGGCTTTTTGAGATTAGCATCCTATCGCTAGGTAGCAACCCTTTGTACCGACCATTGTAGCACGTGTGTAGCCCTGGTCGTAAGGGCCATGATGACTTGACGTCGTCCCCGCCTTCCTCCAGTTTGTCACTGGCAGTATCCTTAAAGTTCCCGGCTTAACCCGCTGGCAAATAAGGAAAAGGGTTGCGCTCGTTGCGGGACTTAACCCAACATCTCACGACACGAGCTGACGACAGCCATGCAGCACCTGTATCAGAGTTCCCGAAGGCACCAATCCATCTCTGGAAAGTTCTCTGTATGTCAAGACCAGGTAAGGTTCTTCGCGTTGCATCGAATTAAACCACATGCTCCACCGCTTGTGCGGGCCCCCGTCAATTCATTTGAGTTTTAGTCTTGCGACCGTACTCCCCAGGCGGTCTACTTATCGCGTTAGCTGCGCCACTAAAGTCTCAAAGACCCCAACGGCTAGTAGACATCGTTTACGGCATGGACTACCAGGGTATCTAATCCTGTTTGCTCCCCATGCTTTCGTACCTCAGTGTCAGTATTAGGCCAGATGGCTGCCTTCGCCATCGGTATTCCTCCAGATCTCTACGCATTTCACCGCTACACCTGGAATTCTACCATCCTCTCCCATACTCTAGCCAACCAGTATCGAATGCAATTCCTAAGTTAAGCTCAGGGATTTCACATTTGACTTAATTGGCCACCTACGCACGCTTTACGCCCAGTAAATCCGATTAACGCTCGCACCCTCTGTATTACCGCGGCTGCTGGCACAGAGTTAGCCGGTGCTTATTCTGCGAGTAACGTCCACTATCTCAGAGTATTAATCCAAGTAGCCTCCTCCTCGCTTAAAGTGCTTTACAACCAAAAGGCCTTCTTCACACACGCGGCATGGCTGGATCAGGGTTCCCCCCATTGTCCAATATTCCCCACTGCTGCCTCCCGTAGGAGTCTGGGCCGTGTCTCAGTCCCAGTGTGGCGGATCATCCTCTCAGACCCGCTACAGATCGTCGCCTTGGTAGGCCTTTACCCCACCAACTAGCTAATCCGACTTAGGCTCATCCATTAACGCAAGGTCCGAAGATCCCCTGCTTTCCCCCGTAGGGCGTATGCGGTATTAGCAGTCGTTTCCAACTGTTGTCCCCCATTAATGGGCAGATTCCTAAGTATTACTCACCCGTCCGCCGCTAGGTCCAGTAGCAAGCTACTTTTCCCCGCTCGACTTGCATGTGTTAAGCCTGCCGCCAGCGTTCAATCTGAGCCATGATCAAACTCTTCAGTTTAATATTGCTTAGTGCCTTAAAGGGCACCAATCTTGGCTCATCAATTTTCTGACAAATATTTCTCAAATAAACTTCGAGTAATTTCTACCATCAATCAATGAAAATAATTTCGATCAATCAACCAGTAAAAATCCACACAAGTTGTTCTTCATAATCTCTTAATGATCTTCTTAATACTTCGTCAGTATTAAGTGCTGGACTTCAATAAACTGAACAACTCAGCACTTCGTGCTTCGTTCGTTTCCGTCTATCTCGTCGGTATGGGCACATTATAGGGCAATAATTTTCAGACGCAAGCGCTTTTAACTTACTGTTTTATCAAGTGTTCTATTTTTATGCACCACAATGAATCATATTTAACCAAGTCTAAGCATAAACCTTTAATAATAAAGCAGAAACATGAGTGAAATATTTCTGCTTTAAAAATTTACTCTTATTTCTTGGTCGGTGCTTTAATCGTCACATTAATGATTTTTATTGGATGATTTGGAACATCTTGATGCATTCCATAACGGCCTGTCGGCACTTTAACGATTTTATCGACCACTTCCATACCTTTAGTCACCTTACCAAAGACGGCATAACCAGGATTTCCTGCTGTTCTGTTTAAGAAGTCGTTATTAGCAACATTAATAAAGAACTGACTGCTTGCTGAATTGGGGTTATTGGTCCGCGCCATCGCCAATGTGCCACGCTCATTGGTTAAACCATTACTCGATTCGTTTTGAATAGGCGCTCTGGTTTGCTTCTCAATCATTTTGGCATCCATACCACCACCCTGCACCATGAAGCCTGGGATGACGCGATGAAATATAGTCCCATTATAAAAGTTAGACTGTACATAGCTTTTAAAATTTTTAGCAGAAATTGGCGCTTTATCATCATAAAGCTCAATCTCGATATCGCCCATCGAGGTTTTAATTTGCATCTGCGTATTCGCTGCCATTAACATCGAGCTGCTCATTACAAGGGTAAATCCTAGTGCTAGCTTTTTTAACATATGAGATGACCTATTCAAATAATCAAAAATCTTCATTCTTATACTATCGATTTTTATTTTAAAATTCATGATGCTTTTTATATGTATTTTATACGCCTTCATCTATCAGTTTTAGATTAGATAAAAAATTAGATAAAATGAACAACAGAATAAAATCGCGAAACTTCTTTAATAAATAATTTTTACAACAACACATTTACAATCAGTAATCCCTCACCCTAGCCTTCAACCGGAAGGAGAGCGAGTTTTTTCATATGGATTCTATCGCACAATGATTTTTTTGATTTATAAAAGATATCTACTATTAGTATGAGTGACAGAGTTGGCCAACAGAATTAAGTTTTTAAAAAGCTATTTTCTATTTCCCATTTTTTACTGTTCATTTATTAATGTTCATTCATTAGCTTATTACTTATTACTTATTAACTTAAACTTAGCCCCCTCGTGCTTTCTTTAAATCACGAGGGGTCTATTTATAAATCAAATTCATATTGCCTGAATAAAGAGTATTAACTTGCTTTATCCCAAAACTTTCTAAACTCTCGAGCTATCTCAATCACATTCTTTTTGGCCTTACTTGAGATCAAGGTGAGATTAATGAAACCATGCGTTTGATCTTCATAGTCCTGATAAAAGACTTTCGTTCCATTTTGACGTAGCTTATGTGCGTAAATTTTTCCTTCATCATGCAGCACATCATGCCCTGCTGTAATCACATATGCAGGAGCGAGCTTTTTCAGATTCCCATTGATCGGTGAAATTAATGGATGATCTAAAGCAACTTTATGCCGTGTCGCATAATATTCCGTCACGTAATCTATATCCGTACCCGTCAGAACTAACCCCTCTTTATATGCAAAGAAAGATGGGTGGCGACTTTTGAAATCTACTGCAGGATAAATAAGGAGTTGAGCTTGAGGTGCATAACTCGCATTCACCGTGCGCTGCGAAACCACAGCACTGATATTACCGCCTGCGCTATCTCCCGCCACGGCAATTCTATTTTTTAAGATTTTAAACTGTCTTCTATTTTGATAAACCCAAGCCAACGCATCTTCACACGATTGAATCATAACTTGAGGCGACACTTCAGGTGCTAATGGATATTCAATACTTAAAACCTGTGCTTTGGCATGAATGGCCAACAAACGACAAGCTTCATCGTGCGTATTGACACTACCAACCACAAAACCGCCACCATGATAAAAAATAATCATCGGTAATTTTTTATTGGGTGCTGGATGATAATGCCGCGCAAATATACTTCCGCTCTGTAAAGGCATCCGAATATCTTCTACAAATTGTACGTGAGTAGATTTATGCGTAATCGATTGTATTTGCGTTTCAAACATTTTGCGTGAATGGGTGACATCGGCGCCAATAAAACCAGACTTACCTTGCTTTAATTGAGCGGCCATTAAACATTTAGTAAAACTATCTAACTCTGGGTAGTCATAGGGATAAGCCAAAAGCTTAACGAGTGACTCCTGTACCAAACTGGGTAATCGGTCTAGTGCACGTCCAGCAGATCCCTGCCCATTTTCGATTAGATGTTGTAATTTATTATTTAATGTACCCATCTTAGATCCTTCCCCTATTCTTCATATTCTCTACATGATCGGGATTTGACTGACTATATTGTTATACAAGTCTATATATCAATATACAAATACCAAACTCAGATACGCTAATCTGAGCATACAGTCTTGTCATTGACTATTTATCTAAATATCAAATTATTTTTGTTATCCCAACTATCCATATAAAGGTGAAAGCTATGGAGATTAAAGCACTATTTATTTCGATAGCAACGGCCGTTCTCGCAGTAGGATGTGTTGCATTCCCTGATGATGGCCCTTATTACTCAGGCGGTTATGATCGTTCAGATAGAAACTACGATCGTAACTATGACCGCAATTATGATCGGAATCGTTATGAACGTGAGCGTGCTCAACGTGCACACCAACTACGTTTAGAGCAAGAACGTCGCCAACGTGAATATAACATCGCCCGAAATCAACGTGACCAAGCCAAGCGTGAGCATGAGCGTCGTAAACATCTTGAAAACCGTAAGCGTGAAATCGATAAAAAGCGCCATGAAGATCGAAACCGCTGGAGAAACAACCCACAATCGAGACCCGATTTAAGCAATAACCGAAAGTCTTGGGAAAAAGCCCGTGAAAAACGTCAAGAGCAACGTTTTAAAAATAGTCGTGAACGTGATAAACGAGACTAAACAAGATCATTCAATTTGAATTTTCTGCTCATATTTGAAAGTACTGCATCTATTTATCGTATCTAAATTTCAAATTCCTCTTTGGCCTGATTAAAACATCAGGCCTTTTTTTTATCCGTGAGAATTTGATTGAGCAGGACTAAACTTCATTGTCTATAACGTCTATAACTTCTTGTCAAAAGCTTCTGATATAGATGAAAAGTTAAATAGATATAAAGTTAAAGAAAAAAATAGACAGGAGAGGCATCCGACCTCCTGTCTATTCTTCATTTGAAATGCTTTAACTATTTGAAGTTATTGACCCTACGATTTATTTCATAGGTTAAGTAGACGTAGCAATGCGTCCGTATCAACAAAAATAGTTATCGATTTCATTGCGCTCTGTCGTTAAAAAGATCTGTTGTTCAAAAGACCTGTTATCAGAAAAACTAATGTTTTAAACAGCTTTTTTTTAAACAGGCTTATTGAACAGGTTGTTGAGTTTCTGGAACATCACCCATCGGCGTTGCTTGCATTGGCTCAGCTTGTTCAAGCATTGGATCACTTTGTACAGCCACACCGTTTTGTGAACTTGATTCAAGAGTAGAGTTTTGCGCTGTGGAATGATCTACAGACTCAACCTGCTGTGATGATTGTGCTGTTTCAGGGGATTCAGTCGATGCACAACCCACCATAGTTAAACTTGCACCAGCAAAAACTAAAGATAAAAGACCTAACTTATTCATATAACTATTCCTTAAAAAAATCACTCGAAACTCTGTTTAGCTTCGAGTGCCTATCATTCCTAAGTTTGATTTTCTTTGCGTTTAAAGTTGGTCAGTTTTTTAATGTGCTCGCGTTACATCATCCTAAAAATTGTAAAATGATATTTTTAAGTCAAAATTCTAATTAATTCTGCAGCTAAACCTTTCATTAAATTTAAGATAATGGTCATTTTTATATAAATTTTCTTCATTTGAGTACGATTAAAATTACTGCTGCCAATAACATTGGTAATATTTATCACCTATATAGTTACATTGTAATTTCTTAATAGATAAACAAAAAAAAAGCTCATCCAAGGAGGTTGGATGAGCTATGAAAAAGCATAATTAAAAAAACAAATAGAAACTACAGCGTGAGTATCTGGTGAAAGATAATACAATTGATCAAATTTTAGCTGAAAGACTTGTTAAATATTAATTCATCGTTTTTAAGTCTTAATTACTAAGAATCGCTAAAAATCCTTAAAAAGTGTGCAAAACATCACATAATTAGAGCTTAAAATGCCGCTTATTGCTAAAACAAATCATCTTTATCGAATTTTTCCTTTGTTATCCCCCATTAGCAAATACTGATCTCGGAATTTTCTCATCTAAATTCCTTAAATAAGTCGCTTAGTAGCTTGAATTTTACTAAGTCGCCCACATTTCTTGTCTATTGATGAATTAAACACACATGGCAGTTCAGCATTAACATGGTTAATTAAACTGATGCCTTAAGGACTGTACATGTTTAAAAACCCATTTAAGCGGAGATCTTCCATGGCAAATGAGCAAATCGATCCAACTCAAGAAATTCAAGCAGACAACGTAGAACAGCAAACTGCTGCCGAGCAACCAGAATCGAATGTTGAAGATCTACAAGCTCAAATTGCAGCTTTAACTGAAAATCTGAAATATGAAAAAGCGGTTGCTGCTAATGCTAAATATGAAGCAGAGAAAACCAAAGAGCGTCTAGAGCGTGAAGCAGATATATCGAAAAAATTTGCTTTAGAAAAAATTGCGAAAGAGCTTTTGGACACTGTCGATAACCTTGAGCGAGCAATTGCGGCAACAGGTGAAGAAAAAACAGCACTTTCTGAAGGTGTTGAATTGACACTGAAATCATTGCTCACGACTTTAGAAAAATTTGGCATCGTTGTGGTGGATACCGACAACGGATTTAATGCAGATTTCCATCAAGCTGTTGGCATTGCGCCTGACGCAAAAGCTGGCGAAGTCGGTACTGTATTGCAAAAAGGTTATACCTTGGCGGGGCGTCTCCTTCGTCCAGCAATGGTTTTGGTTGGTCAATAAGCAGCACATAGCTAAGACATATTTGGCTAAACACTAAAGAATTCGAGAGTTTTTCATTTTTTTTTACAATTTTACTTGAAAAATTTTGAATGGCTCTCATATCGGATAACAAGCATAAACAATTGCAAAAATATTTTTGAGGAAACATCCAAATGGCTAAAATCATTGGTATCGATTTAGGTACAACAAACTCTTGTGTTGCTGTTCTTGAAGGCGACAAAGTTAAAGTCATCGACAATGCTGAAGGTGCACGTACTACACCTTCTATCGTTGCATATAAAGACGGTGAAATCCTTGTCGGTCAATCTGCTAAACGTCAAGCAGTAACCAACCCTAAAAATACATTATTCGCGATCAAGCGTTTAATCGGTCGTAAGTATCAAGACCAAGCGGTTCAAAAAGATATCGGTCTTGTTCCTTACAAAATCGTGAAAGCAGACAATGGCGATGCTTGGGTAGATGTAAACGATAAAAAATTCGCGCCACAACAAATCTCTGCTGAAATCTTGAAAAAGATGAAGAAAACTGCAGAAGACTATCTTGGCGAAACGGTAACTGAAGCAGTCATTACTGTTCCTGCTTATTTTAACGATGCACAACGTCAAGCAACGAAAGATGCAGGTAAAATTGCAGGCTTAGAAGTTAAACGTATCATCAACGAACCAACTGCTGCTGCTCTTGCGTTCGGTATGGACAAAAAAGAAGGCGACCGTAAAATCGCAGTTTACGACTTAGGTGGCGGTACTTTTGACGTATCAATCATCGAAATCGCTGACTTAGATGGCGACCAACAAATCGAAGTATTGTCGACTAACGGTGATACATTCCTAGGTGGTGAAGATTTCGATAACGCATTAATCGAATTCTTGGTTGAAGAATTTAAGAAAGAACAAAGCTTTAACTTGAAGCAAGATCCACTTGCACTTCAACGTTTGAAAGAAGCTGCTGAAAAAGCAAAAATCGAACTTTCTTCTTCAAATGCAACTGAAATTAACCTTCCTTACATCACTGCTGATGCAACGGGTCCTAAACACTTAGTGATCAATGTTACTCGTGCAAAACTTGAAGGTTTGGTTGCTGACTTGGTTGCGCGTACCATTGAGCCATGTAAGATTGCGCTTAAAGATGCAGGTCTTTCGACTTCTGACATCTCTGACGTGATTTTGGTCGGTGGTCAATCACGTATGCCATTGGTTCAACAGAAAGTTCAAGAATTCTTCGGTAAAGAACCACGTAAAGACGTAAACCCTGACGAAGCTGTAGCAATGGGTGCTGCGATTCAAGGTGCGGTACTTTCAGGTGACAAAACTGACGTACTTTTACTTGACGTTACACCGCTTACACTGGGTATTGAAACCATGGGTGGCGTGTTAACAGCGATCATTGAGAAAAACACGACGATTCCTGCGAAGAAATCTCAAGTGTTCTCAACTGCTGCTGACAATCAGCCTGCTGTAGACATTTCTGTGTTCCAAGGTGAACGTAAAATGGCTCAGCAAAACAAATTGTTAGGCAACTTCCAATTGGGCGACATTCCACCTGCACCACGTGGCGTGCCACAAATTGAAGTGTCTTTCGACATCAATGCTGATGGTATCTTGAAAGTATCAGCTAAAGATAAGAGCACTGGTAAAGAACAGTCGATTCAAATTAAAGCGAACTCTGGTTTGAGCGATGCTGAAATTGAAGCGATGATTAAAGATGCTGAAGCGAATGCTGAAGAAGATCGTAAATTTGAAGATCTTGCAAAAGCACGTAACGAAGCTGATGCATTGGTTTCTTCTGCTCAAAAAGCAGTGAAAGATCTTGGCGAAACCGTTACTGCTGATGAGAAAACAGCAATTGAAACTGCAGTTGCTGAGCTTGAAGCTTCAACGAAAGAAAATGATGTTGAAGAAATTAAAGCGAAAACTGAAGCACTTCAAAACATCATTATGCCGATTAGCCAACGTGCTTATGAAGCAACTCAAGGCGCTCAAGGTGGTGCTGAAGGTTTTGATCCAAGCGCATTTGGTGGTGATGCTGGTCAACAACAGCAAAAAGCGGATGATGGCGTTGTAGATGCTGAATTCACTGAAGTTAAAGAAGACAAAAAATAATTTGTCGCTTTAAATAAAAGACCGCGCGAAAGCGCGGTTTTTTTAATATTGATTTTTAAATTTTTGCAAAATAATGCCGTTATTTATAGCTGATGATATAAATTGAAATTCGGGGCAATTCTGCTTTGCTTCATGAATTTTTTGTTTAGAACTAAATAGATTAAAAAAAGTTTTTCCAAAATTATATGTTCCTGAAAGATTAAATCCTTCAAGCAATAAATCACCTGTAGCTAAACCAATTTCCAATAATTCAGGTTTACTTTGTTTAATATCACTAATTAAAGATTTCATTGAGTAATATCTAAACTTACATGAAAAAGCAAACTCATAATCTTTAATAGATTTCTCAAATTCTTCTAATTCATAGCATTTAGCCAATTCTCTACGTTCTAAACTCTCATATGAACTAATTTTATCGAATAATTTATATTTAGCTAAATGGAGTCTATCTAATTCATCTATATAGTCATGTCTAAATTTTCTCAAAGTTTCTACTGGAACATAAGTGCTCGGGTAAGGTAGACATTTTGCAATTTCAATTCTAATTGAATCTTTTTCTATTAAACTCTCAGCTTCTAGGCTATTAAAGCCATCGGAAACATTATTATAAATTATCCAATCCGAGGATTTATTTTGTTTTCTAACACTTTGGCATGCCAATAATGATTCTAAAGCCATTTTCTGCATTTCTGATGAATGCATTGATGGTGGAGGTGCATTTGAATAGAACTCAACAACGCCATTACTTCTAAACTCTTCAATCACATCATTTGTAAAATGAAACATTGGAATTTGTGTAATGATTACATTATCCCAATAAAGCCCGTAGAACATTAAATCTTTGTGGGTTAAATCTTTAGCTACAGGTCCATTTTCATTAGAAACACCTCCCATACCTGAAATGATTAAACCTTTAGCAATTTTTTTCTTTTTAAACTGAATTATTTCACCCACTTTAAATCTCTAAAAAATTAACAACTTATAAATTCTTAGATTCTTAAATGAAGTGCAACAGAGATTAAATTATTGGAAAGAAGTAAGATGAGATAGCATTTTGCTTCCGACCGACCAAAGTCAAAGTTGCATCATGAACTATACTCATCTTACTCAAGAAGAACGATATCAAATTTATACCCTGTTACGCGAGGGTTTTTCCAAACGCTATATCGCTTGGCGTTTAAATCGTTCGCCAGCAACCATATCTAGGGAAATCACCCGAAATAAAGCTAGAAATGGTTACTTCGCTAAACATGCACATAAAGTCGCTTTAAAACGTCATTGCTCTAATCCTAAAAGAATCCCATCTCATCTTTGGACTCTTGTTATTTCTTACTTAAATTTACAATGGAGTCCTGAACAAATTGCTTCTCATGTATCCATCAGTCTGCATTCTATTTACAGGTTTATAAAACATGACAAAAGCAATGGTGGCGTGCTTTTCAACAACCTACGTTTCAGAAATCAAAGAAAGAGAAAATATGGTTCTGCTGAAACCCGCGGTCAGATAACAAATCGTAAAAGCATTCATGAAAGACCGCTTGAGATTGAGCAGCGGACTCGCTTTGGTGATTTGGAGATAGATACGATCGTCGGTAAAAACCATCAACAATCTTTAGTTTCAATCGTAGATCGAAGAACAGGCTATCTTTGGCTGACAAAGTGCAGTACGCGCAAGGCTGAAGATATCAGCAGAGCAACTATTAATCTACTCACACCGATCAAAGACCAATTGAAAACAATAACCGCAGACAATGGCAAAGAATTTAGTATGCATGAGCATATTGCTCAAGAATTAGATTTAGATTGGTATTTCGCAGACCCTTACAGTGCTTGGCAACGAGGTACAAATGAAAACACCAATGGATTGATCAGACAATATATAAGGAAAGGTAGTGATTTAAATCATTACACGGATGAGTATATTAAAGAAATCACTCAACGCTTGAATCAACGACCAAGAAAAAGACTCGGCTTTAAAAGTCCGAGTCAGGTATTATGCCAACAACATGGTGTTGCACTTCAAACGATAATCTAAGATTAATAAAATCGAAAATATATATTTCAACTAAATTATATACAAAAAAATTTAATTATTTAAATCATTCTAGAGATCGGATGAAATACATTTAAAAAGTCAGCTTTTAAAGCCATATATATTTATAATATTTGAGAAATAATTAACATAAGAAATAAATTCAATGAATAACAACACACCTATTTCCTTACCTTTTTATCGTACGCTGATTATTCTCCAATTAATATTTCCATTTATTGGTCCTTTGATTGATTATTTAAGGCAAGATCCTACACTCAAATTACTCGATGAAATGCTCTATATCGAACCTCAGTTATGGGAATTGGTAGTAGGAAGTATTGCTGGCATCATCATTCTTATCATTATCGTGGGTCTCTTGTTCAGAAAAGAATGGGCGAGAAAAGCTTTTCTTTATACGTATCTTCCCTCTTTCCTTATTTTCTTATTGCCTTTTATGCATTGGTCTTATATGACAAGCATTTCAACTCTTTTGAATGCTCTTACTTTAGTTAGCTCTGGTATGTTGGTGCTTATTTTAATGTTACCTCAGCTTTACCAACCCCTATTTAACAAAGACACGCCTTCAAAATAAATCTAAGCATCAAAAAAGCCCAATGTTCATTGGGCTTTTTATTGATTTTAATTTGAAAACTTAGTCTTCAAATGAACTTTCTAATTCTTCAAGTTGCATCATCAACTCCAGCATTTTTTCTTCTGCTTGAGTGAGTTTCGCTTTAAGCTCTGTTTGTTCATTCATCAGTTTAAGCAAATCATCTTTACGACCCGCTTCATAGATTGCTGTGTCCGCCAATAAAACTTCGATCTCAGCCAAACGTGGTTGTAACTTAGTGACCAAGGCTTCATTTTTTTCTAAGTCTTTACGAATAGGACGACCCGCTTCACGGCGACGTGCCATTTCTTTACGCTGGCCTTCTTTATCCAATTTTGAAATAACAGGTTTAACTTCGACTTTTGATTTAACTGGTGCTGCAGGTTGTTTACCACCATTTTTCATCATATCAATTCGCGCTTGACGTAACCAATCCGCATATGCGACCAAGTCACCATCGAATTCACGACTTTCACCACCATGAACCAAAATCAACTCATCACATACACTGGCAACCAATTGACGTTCATGCGACACCAACACTACAGCGCCTTCAAAATCAGTCAAGGCCATGGTTAGTGCATGACGCATATCTAAATCTAAATGGTTAGTTGGCTCATCCAGAATCAATACGTTTGGACGTTGCCATACAATCAAAGCCAAAGCTAAACGAGCACGTTCACCACCCGAGAAGCTCTCACTTGGTGTATCCATACGTTCGCCAGAGAAACCAAAGCTCCCTAGGAATGAACGCAAACTTGCTTCACTGACTTTCTTTTCTGCGATCCGTGCCAACTGCAACATTGGACTTGCATTTCCATCCAAAGCATCCATTTGATGCTGTGCAAAATAACCCACATTAAGCAGTTCTGAGTCTTTACGCTCACCTTGCAGTAATTGTAAATCACCTACCAATGACTTGATCACTGTTGATTTACCCGCACCATTCATACCGAGTAAACCAATACGGCTGGTCGGGGTAATTTGCAAATTCACATTGGTGACAATAATTTTGTCGCCATAACCAATATCAGCATTTTCCAGTTCAAGTAATGGCGAACTCATTTTACTTGGTTCACGGAAGCTAAAGGTAAACGGCGTATCAACATGTGCAGCAGAAAGTTCCTGCATGCGTTCAAGTTGTTTAATACGACTTTGTGCTTGTTTGGCACGTGTCGCTTGGGCTTTAAAGCGGTCAATGTATTTTTGCAAATGCGCACGTGTTTCAAGTTGCTTTTCATAAGCTTGTTGTTGTTGTGCTAAACGTTCACTACGGGTACGTTCGAAGGTCGAATAGTTACCCGTGTACATAATTAATTCTTGGTTTTCGATATGTAAAATATGATCGGTAATCGCATCTAAGAAATCACGGTCATGTGAAATAAGAATGAGTGTACCTTCATAGGCTTTCAACCAATCCTCTAACCATAAGATTGCATCTAAGTCTAAATGGTTTGTTGGCTCATCCAGAAGAAGAAGATCTGAACGACTCATAAGTGTGCGAGCGAGGTTTAAACGCATACGCCAACCACCTGAGAAACTTGATACATCAAGTTGTGCTTGGTGTTCAAAGAAACCTAAACCAGCCATAAGTTGTGAAGCTTTTGAGGATGCAGAATAACCATCAATTTCGTCAAAACGACCGTATAAATGAGCAAGTTCGTCATCAGACAGCGTATCGGGTTGTTCTAATTTATGCTGAATATCCCAAAACTCTTCATCGCCAGACAAAACAAAATCAATGGCTTTCATATCTAAAGCTTTAATTTCTTGCGCCATATGCGCAACAGTCCAGACCGCTGGACGGGTAAGTGAACCACTATCTGACTCAATACCACCCAATAAAGCATTAAATAATGTCGACTTGCCTGCACCATTCACACCCGTTAAACCGATTTTCCAACCTGGATGAAGTTGCATTGACGCTTTTTGAAATAAAACACGTCCACCGCGGCGTATAGAAAGTTGGTCTAACTGAATCATGGATATTTAAACTACTGAGTATTGGATGCGGCATTTTAAAGGATAAATGCGGTCAGAACCAAAAATTATCAAATATATTAAAAAATAGTCACTTTTCATATTTTTGTCATAAAAAAGCCATCAATCATGATGGCTTTTTAAAGTGATTTTCAAAGTGCTTTTCAAAACAAAATTTTTAAAATTAATCGGTGAAAGTCACTTTCGCAATGGCTTTTTTACCAGCTTGTACAATGACTGTTTTATTTTCATTGATTGAGAATGATGCATCAACCACTTGCCAATCAATTTTAACGGCTCCACGTGAAACAGCATCTTTTGCCTGAGCTGCATTACTGGTTAAACCCGCAGCTCTCACGATAGAAGCAATAAACATTTCACCACCAAACTCAGCGCGTGAAATCGTCACTTCTGGCGTACCTTCAGGAAGTTCGCCTTCAGTAATTAAGTTGCCTGCACCTTTGTGAGCATTGGCGGCAGCTTCTGCACCATGGAAACGTTCAACCAACTCAAGTGCAAGAATTTTCTTCACTTCTTGAGGATTACGCCCTTCTGCCACTTCTTTTAACAGAATTTCAATTTCTTCAATTGTCTTGAAGCTCAACAAATCAAAGTAACGTTCGATCAAGCTATCTGGCATTGAAAGCACTTTTTGATACATCGCACCTGGTGCATCAAAAACACCAATATAGTTATTTAAAGATTTAGACATTTTATTAACGCCATCTAAACCTTCAAGAATCGGTACAGTTATACAAACCTGTGCTTCTTGGTTATAACGACCTTGAAGTGTACGACCCATCAACAAGTTAAATGTTTGATCCGTACCACCTAACTCAACGTCTGCCTCTAAAGCCACTGAGTCATAACCTTGAACCAATGGATATAAAAACTCATGAATCGCAATCGGTTGCTGGTTGTTATAACGCTTAGTAAAATCATCGCGTTCTAACATGCGTGCCACTGTTTGCTGTGAAGCCAATTGAATTAAATCTGCCGCAGTTTTATTGGCAAACCATTCTGAGTTAAACACCACTTTGGTTTTATTTGGATCAAGAATTTTAAACACTTGTTCTTGATAAGTTTTGGCATTTTCCAAAACCTGCTCACGAGACAAAGGTGGACGTGTAGCGCTCTTGCCAGTTGGATCACCGATCATGGCAGTGTAATCACCAATCAAGAACAGAACCTCATGCCCTAAGTCTTGGAACACTTTAAGTTTGTTAATTAAAACCGTATGACCGAGGTGTAAGTCAGGTGCTGTCGGATCAAAACCTGCTTTAATTTTTAGAGGACGATTTTGTTTTAATTTCTTCAGAAGATCGTCTTCAGAAATAATTTCGTGAGTGCCTCGTTGAATGAGGGCCAGTTGTTCTTCAGCTGCGAGGAAATTTGACATTACAAAACCCAAATACATCAGTTGTTCAATTTGTGCGATATACTAACACTTTTTCAGCATATTGCAGGCTTAAGAATTATCATGACAGCGATCTATATTGGGGTAATGACAGGCACAAGCATGGATGGTGTCGACATTGTTGCTGCTTCTTTCGATCCACTTAAGCTGCATGCGACGCTAACCTTAGCATTTGATCCAGATCTAAGAGATGAGTTAATGGCGCTCACTCTGCCTGATGACAATGAAATTGATCGTATGGGGAAAGCCGATGTTTCTTTAGCGCAAATGATCGGTCATGGGATTAATCAACTCATCTCTGAAAATAATCTTGATAAATCTCAAATTAAAGCCATTGGTTCTCATGGTCAGACTATTCGTCACCGTCCTGAACATGGTTTTACTTTACAAATTGGCGATCCCAATATTATTACTGAAATCACTCAAATTCCTGTGATTTCAGACTTTCGTCGCCGTGATATGGCCGCAGGTGGTCAAGGTGCTCCTCTGGTTCCTGCTTTTCATCAGGCCTTATTTCAACATGAATCGATACATCGTGTAATTTTGAATTTAGGTGGCATCGCCAATGTTAGCATGTTGCCTGCTGGGAAACCTGAAGCAGTTTATGGTTTTGATACTGGCCCTGCCAATATTCTTATGGATGCTTGGTGTCACCGCTACACAGGCCAACCCTATGACGAAAATGGCAACTGGGCAGCCTATGGGCAACCGATTCGTGCGCTCCTCGATCGCTTACAAGAACATGAATACTTCTCCAAAGAACCACCAAAAAGTACTGGGCGTGAAGACTTTAATCTTGAATGGTTAGATGAACAAATAGCAGATTGGCGTAATGATTCAGAATATGAAGAACTTGAAGATATGCCTGAAAATGTACAAGCCACTCTATTAAAAGTCACCACACGTGCGATCAAAAAAGCGATTTATCGCTCAGGAATGGATACAGGCGAAGTCTACGTCTGTGGCGGTGGTGCATATAATTCACACTTACTTGAAAAATTACGCTGGCGTTTACGCAAACATAATTGGTCTATTCAAACCACGTCTGTTCTAGGTTTAGCGCCGACATGGGTAGAAGGAACTGCCTTCGCTTGGTTAGCAATGCGCTTTTGCAATCAACTTAGTGGAAACTTGCCTCAAGTGACAGGTGCAAAAGATTATCGAATATTGGGAACGATTACCGCCGTTTAAATATTCAGTACATACCTGTAAAAACAAGTATGTAGAAATAAGAAAAAATCTTAAAAAGCGAGATCTTAAGTTTAGCTTTTTGATTTATCGATTTGCAATTCGATTCAATTTTATATCGATAATCTTTTGCTTTGCTTTCATTACAGACATTTTTTTACTTAAATAGCTTTCTAATCAAATCTTTACAGACTCAATCTCTTGATGTCCGACAGGACTATTCACGTAAAATTAAAGATAAAACGAGGCTTTACTGATTATCTTGTATTTCGGACGATCGTCGTCCTTATGACCTATTTACGTGACCCATATTGCTCTGTCCTATTATTCAAAACTCATTATGATGAAATATAGTTTTTATTCTTAGATTTCAACCATGCATATAAAACAACAAAGAATCGAACAATTCAAACGGAATAATCTCACATTTGATGTGATTGATTCTGGACCACTTGATGGAAAGCCTGTTGTACTGCTGCATGGTTTTCCAGAAACAGCGCAAAGCTGGTTAGAGACAGCAAGTGAACTCAATAACAACGGCTTTCGCAGCTATGCAATTCATCAACGCGGTTATAGTTTAGGAGCACAGCCGAAAAGTCGTGCTGCATATCGAAGTGCTGAATTGGTTGCTGATATTCATGCTTTTCTGAAGATCATCAATGAAGCTGTATATTTAGTTGGTCATGATTGGGGTGCAATCGTTGCTTGGGAGGTGGCACTGAAATATCCAGATCAAATTAAACACTTAACTGCAATATCAGTCCCGCACAAAGCGGCTTTTGTAAAATCGATGTTCAGCAGTAACCAATTATTGAAATCTTATTATATTGGCTTATTTCAACTGCCTAAAATCCCTGAAATGTTGTTTGAAAAATTTCCGCGTTTAGGACGTTCACTGCTTCAATCTACAGGCATGACTGATCACCAATTAAATGTCTTTCAAAAAGAAATGATCGAAGCAGGCCGATTAACTGGTGCATTGAACTGGTATAGAGCCTTACCTTTTAGCTCCAACCGTTATTTTAAGCAGAAGGTTAAAGTCCCGACCCTATTTATTTGGGGTAAACATGATTCAGCAATCGGGCATAAAAGTGTAGAACTGAATAAAAACTATATAGATGCACCATATACTGAAATAGTACTAGATGCGAACCATTGGATCCCAACACAAAACGCTAAAATATTATCTGAATTAATCATTCAAAATATCGTTTAGATCAGCATTTTATATAAACTAAGAAATGTATAAGGACTAAAAAAAAATCCCTCAACATAGGAGGGATTTTTAAATTTTGTATGATCAATCTTTGTTAGATAAAACTTAAGTTTGTTTATAGACTAAAGCTTAAATAAAGATTTGATCTAATTGAAGCTTAGATCGAGAAAGACGAACCACAACCACACGTGGTTGTTGCATTCGGATTTTGCACGACAAAACGTGAACCTTCTAAGCCTTCTAAATAATCAACTTTAGAACCAACTAAATATTGATAACTCAATGAGTCTACCAACATTTTAACGTCGCCGTTTAGAAACTCAGCATCATCTTCATTCTGGCTTTCAGCAAAATTAAAACCATAAGAAAAACCAGAACAACCACCACCTGTTACATAAACACGCAGCATAAGATCCTGATTTCCTTCGCTGTCACGAAGTTGGCGAACTTTATTCGCAGCATTGTCAGTCAGCTCAAGTACTTGGGCAGTCATGGTGATTTCCTCAAAAATAAAATTGGCTTCAAATTAAAAAGACCATAGATCAAGTATAACATACTCAATATATGGTCATTACTCGAACTTTAAATATTATTCAATACGATTCATCAGGACATGTCCAAATGAATTTTTGAATTATTTATAGTTCTCATCTTGTAAGCTACATTCAAAGTTACTTGGCTCATTTTTACAACGGAATTGCCAAAGCAGCTTCATCATCTGTGGATTATAAACGCCCTGCTTGGTTAAGGTGATACGAGCTTCACGCATCAACTTTTGATAGCCTGGTTTGTCCGCAGCTGGAACTTCCATCCAATATTTTGCAGGAATATCTGCTTTCATTTTACCTAGAATTGAATTCGCACGAGGTAACTGAGATTTGATCCATTCACGAGATTTTTGACCATAGTCTGCTGGGAATTTATCTTTATGAATAATTAAATTACCCGTTACTTGAAGGATCGGATAATTAACAATCGCGCCCTTGGTGCCTAAGCCTTTATGAAGTTCTAAAGGTTTAAATACAGCAGCGGGTGCACCAATAATATCCACCTGACCATTGTTAAATTTACTACCGAAATTGGTCACATCTGCACTTACCGCTTGCGCACCAATTTGTTGAACCATGATTTTTTGTGCTTGATCATAATCTAATACAGCAATTTTTTTACCCGCAGCTTTCGCCACTGTATTAATGCTACGATCACGAACCATCAAGTAAGCATCACCCACTGGAACCACACCTACAACTTCGTATTTTCCACTGGTCATATACTTTGCAAAGGTCGGACTTGCTAGACCTTGCATCACCTTAACAGCCAAATTCAAGTTAGAAATCGCGCCTACAGCATCTAAAGAACCTGTAAATTTATTGAACTGACGACCGCGCATACCCGTGATACTGACTGCATCACATTTACCCGCTTTAAAATCTTCAGCAATAACAGCTTCGTTTTGACCTACTTTAAGTTCAATGTCAGCGCCCCACTGTTTCGCTGCCAATTGATAATCTTTCATTAATGCATACACATCGCCATTTTTTCCAACTAAGTCGAAAACACACATGACTTGCTTAGCTTGCGAAGCAGAAGTAATCGCCATAAGACTTGCTGAAATTAATATTGTTCTCGACCAGTTCATTTTATTTTTCCTTAATAAATTATTTTTTTCAATTTTCTTAGGTCTGATGATAATAACACTAAGATATTGATTATTCCTTTAACACGCTTTTGTTTTATAACTGCATTCATTTAATTGTGTATTCTCTAATTTTAAATTATTGAGCAATTAAATATGCAAGATACAAATCAATTAAATAGCATTTATTGTGAATTAAGCATACTTTTTTTATATAAATCTTCAATGGCTGAATTGACGAAAAACGTAAAAAAAAATCCTAGAATTAAACTAGGATTTTTTTATTATCTATCAATACTATTCACCGCCGAGTGAACATTCAAAATTGGCTTTATCGACAGAGCAACGTGCTTTTTTAAGGACTGACATCATCGCTGGATCATAAATTCCTTGCTTAGTTAAGTCTATACGTCCTTCACGGAGTAATTTTTGATACTTTAATCGTTCCTCAGCAGAGAAATTAATTTTGTATTTCGCAGGAATTTCACTTTCCAAACGCTTAATCATTGCATAGCTTTTTGGTAAGTTTTTCACAAACCAATCACGAGATTTTTGACCAAAACCTTCTGGAAATTTTTCAGGACGAATGACAAAATCGGCTGTAATGTGGACTACTGGGAAGTCGAACATTGCTCCATTTGTACCTAGACCTTTATAGATTTCTAATGGTTTATATGCATAAGCAGGTGAACCCACCATATCAACCTGACCATTATTAAATTTTGCCACAAAGTTGGAAACATCAGAGGCTATCGCTTGAGCACCCACACGTTGAACCATGGTTTTTTGGGCAGGATCATAACTGAGTACAGCGAATTTTTTACCCGCAGCTTTTTCAATTGAATTAATACTTTTATCACGAACAAAAATATAAGCACCACCTAAAGGTGCAATACCCGCGATTTCGTATTTTTTACCACCCAAATTGGTGACCATTTTAGACGCATTGCGACTATCTAAAGCAAAGGTAATTGCTCTCTGCGCGATGGTATTACTCGGTGCGCCACCCAGAGAATCGATTGATCCAACAAACTTGTTGTATTGACGAGCACGCATAGCTGTCATAAATACAGCATCACATTTTCCCGCTTTAAAATCATTATCAGCAACAGCCTCATCTTGGCGTGGCACTAAATTAATATCTGTAGCACCCCAAGATTTCGCTGCTAATGCCCATTCTTGAGCCATTTGAAATGATTCACCCGATTTTCCTAATAAGTCGAAAACACAGATTTCGACTTTAGCTTGAACATTTGTCGCGAAAACAACTGATGATGTTGTCAGTAGCGCAGCAATAATTGTTTTGTTCATTCTTACATCCTTTTAAGTTTTATAATGGATATTCAATTCCATAGTAAAATTTTAAACACAATCCATGTAAAAAAATAGAGCTATTACTCTATTTTTTGTTTCTGAATATAAACCAATTGTTTAATCATTGATTATTATATGTTTATAAAGTTATTCACCGCCAAGTGAACACTCAAAATTGGTTCTTTCTTCAGTACATCTTGCTCTTTTTAGAACTCGCATCATATTCGGATCGTATATTCCACGTTGCGTCAGTTCCATACGACCATCTCTAAGCAGCTTTTGATAACGTAATTTATCTTCTGGGGAAACATTCAATTTATATTTTGACGGAATTTCATTTTCTAATCTTTGAATTGTGGCAAAAGTTGCAGGCAGCTGTTTTACCGACCAAGCCCGTGATTTTTGTCCAAAGTCATCAGGAAATTTATCCGAGCGAATAATTAAATCTCCAGTCACATTTACAATAGGAAAGGTAAACATTGCCCCTCTTGAACCCATGCCTTTATAAATTTCTAAAGGCCTAAATGCATAAGCAGGAGCCGCTATAAAATCAACTTCACCGCTATTAAACCTACGAACAAAACTCGAAATATCTGATGGAACACCAATCGCTCCGACTCGCTCTACTGCAATTTTTTGCGCGATATCATAATGTAAATACGCAAATTTTTTCCCGATGCCTTTTTCTATTGTATTAATACTTTTATCTTTTACAAAAATATAAGCGATGCCAATCGGACTAATTGCGGCAACCTCAAAAGTTTCACCATCACGCTTTGTGACTAAACGCTTTTTATTGCGCTCATCAAGTGCATATGTAATTGCGCGACGTGAAATATTATTTGAAGGTACACCACCTAAAGCATCAATTGATCCTGCAAATTTATTGTATGCGCGTGAACGCATGGTCGTCATTGCCACAGCATCACATTTTCCATTTTTAAAATCGCTATCGGCCATTTCTTCTTTTTGATAGGCGATTAATTTTATATCTGCACCCCAGTTTTTTGCAGCAAGCGCCCATTCTTCCATCAGTTTATAAGACTCGCCCGCCTTACCTAATAAATCAAAAATACATGCCGTTTGTTGGGTATTTGCAGAGACAGACGTATTTATGATTAGCCCACTGAATAAAGGGATCAAAATTTTGCTGATTTTCATTTTAAAATTATCCATAACTTCATTTTTTTATTTAAATATTGTTCTTCCAATCAATGATCACGCATAAAAATAGTTAATTTTGTCTTTAAGCTTATTTTTATTAATGTGAACAATTTATTATTTCTAGACTGTATCCTCATACTGCCTTTCTTTTAGGACTATGTAAATAACATTATTTAAATCACTAAATATAAATAATTAGTGAATAAAATCACATCCAAAATTTAACAGCTATAAAAAAAGCACCCCACTGGGTGCTTTTTTTAAGTCATTTAATTAAGCGTCAATATCAGCATTGAGCGCATTTTCTTCGATAAATGCTCGACGAGGCTCAACATCATCGCCCATCAAACAAGAGAACATACGATCAGCTTCAATGGCATCATCAATCGTCACTTGTAACATGCGGCGGTTTTCAGGATCCATTGTGGTTTCCCAAAGTTGATCCGCATTCATCTCACCCAACCCTTTATAGCGTTGAATCATCATGCCACGACGTGAGTCAGATAAAATATGTTGCCAAGCATCATGGAAAGTTGTGACATTAATCTTCTTCTCACCTTTTTGTAAAAAGGCACCTTCTTCAAGCAGCGTAAACCAACTTTTCGAATTTTGAAGTAGACGTTTGTACTCACCAGAAGCCAATAGGCCTTGATCGAGTAAATAATGATGCGGCAAGTTATGCACATAAACCGTAACGCGAGGCCAGAAATGTTTTACTGTTGTGCCGTCTGCATGTTCTTTTTCAAACGCTTCTAAAGTAATTTCTGGACGTAAACTTGGTTGATGCTCCACAATCGCTAAACGTAAAAGTTCAGACCATTGGCTTACATATTCTTCATCATGATTTTGATCAAGTTTGAATGCTTCGAGCCCCAATAATCCATCCAACAAACTCGCAGGATAACGAACAGTTAAACGTTTTAAGCTCTTTTGAGACACTTGATAATCAGCAATCACTTTAGCCAATGCATCACCACGAATAGCAGGTGAATCAGCGCTTATATGCAAATTAAGTTCATCAATCGCATTCGAAATCAGATACGTTTCTAAAGCATCATTATCTTTCAAATACTGCTCTTGTTTACCTTTTTTCAATTTGTATAACGGCGGCTGTGCAATATAAATATAACCACGTTCAACAAGTTCAGGCATTTGACGGAAGAAGAAGGTCAGCAATAAAGTACGAATATGCGAACCATCGACGTCCGCATCCGTCATGATGATAATTTTGTGATAACGCAATTTATCTGGGTTGTATTCTTCACGACCAATACCACAACCAAGTGCGGTAATCAGTGTGCCCACTTCTTGCGATGAAATCATCTTGTCAAAACGTGCACGTTCAACGTTCAAGATTTTACCTTTCAACGGCAAAATTGCTTGCATCTTACGATTACGACCTTGTTTCGCTGAACCGCCTGCAGAATCACCCTCGACCAAGTAAAGTTCAGACAAAGCAGGATCTTTTTCTTGGCAATCCGCAAGTTTACCTGGCAGACCCGCGATATCTAATACACTTTTACGGCGAGTTAACTCACGTGCTTTACGCGCCGCATCACGTGCGCGCGCTGCATCAATAATCTTGCCAGCAATTGATTTTGCCGCTGCTGGATTTTCCAATAAATATTCAGAGAATGATTTATTCATTGCTTGTTCAACAGCAGTTTTGACTTCACTTGATACTAATTTTTCTTTGGTTTGTGAAGAAAACTTAGGATCAGGAACTTTCACCGAAACAATCGCGGTTAAACCTTCACGTGCGTCGTCACCAGTAACAGCAACTTTTTCCTTTTTCAGAATATTTTCGCTGTCTAAATATTGGTTTAAACCACGCGTTAATGCTGCACGGAAACCAGCTAAATGCGTACCACCGTCTTTTTGTGGAATGTTGTTGGTAAAGCAACGAACATTCTCTTGGTAAGTATCATTCCACTGCAATGCAACTTCAACAGTAATCCCTGTTTCTGGCACTTCATTGGTAAAATGAAAAATATCATTCAGGTGTGTTTTACCTTGGTTGATATATTTTACAAACTCAGACAAACCACCTTCATAGTCAAAAATATGATCTTCAGCAATACGCTCATCACGTAATACAATACGAACGCCCGCATTTAAGAACGAAAGCTCACGTAAACGACGTGCTAAAATATCAACATTGAAAATGGTTTGAGAAAAGGTCAATTCACTTGGATAGAATCGAACAGTTGTGCCTGATTCTTCTGTTTCACCAATTTCACGGAGTTTATAAACAGGATCACCGTGGTGATATTCTTGTTCAAACATTTTACCCGCACGGCGGATATTGAGCAGTAATTTACTGGATAATGCGTTTACAACTGAAACACCAACACCGTGTAAACCGCCCGATACTTTATAGCTGTTGTCATCAAACTTACCCCCGGCATGCAGAATAGTTAAAATCACTTCTGCCGCAGAGACACCTTCTTCTGGGTGAATATCAGTTGGAATACCGCGACCATTGTCAGAAACGCTGACAGATTCATCTTCATGAATGGTCACTAAAATTTCGTCACAATGTCCTGCTAATGCTTCATCGATCGCATTATCAACGACTTCAAACACCATATGATGTAGGCCTGAACCATCGTCAGTATCACCAATATACATGCCTGGGCGTTTACGAACAGCATCAAGACCACGTAATACTTTGATACTAGAGGAATCATAAGCCTTTTCAGTGGTTGGTTCTATTTGAGAAGTCGCTTGTTCTTCTGAACTCATGGTTGCTCCCTAGTAAAAAAAGGTCTATCCCAAATGGGAAAATTGTCTAAACTACTGCACAACAACTTGAACTTGACCATTTTCAACATTAAATAATTGATATGAAATTTCTAAATCGTGTAAATGTTTTTTTACCGATTTATGGTCTAAAGTGGTTAAAAAAACCTGACTGCCAAGTTGGCTCAATCGCTCTAATAAACGTTGCTGCGCAGTTAAATCTAATTCTGCTGTTACATCATCTAATAATACCACAGTTTCCTTATTACAAGAATGAAGCATTGCAATCTGAGACAGTTTTAAAGCCATGATCAGTAGTTTTTTTTGCCCACGTGAAAGTACAACATCTGCATCCCCTGTTGGGGTTTTTAAGCGGATATCAGCGCGATGTGGACCGTATTCGGTATAACGTCGATCAAGGTCTTTTTGATGATACTGCAAGAGATCCTGAGCCAATCCATGTTCGGTATGAAAACCTGGGGTATATTCCATTTCAACCTTAAGATCAGGTAATAATTTTAACAAATCCTGCTGTAAATAAAGCTTCCACTGTTCCACAATTTCAACACGCTGTGAATGCAGAATTTCACCATATTCACTGAGCATTTTGTTCCATGGCTCAAGTTCAGTGATACTCAAATTTCGTTTTGTTTTGAGTAAACTGTTTCGCTGTTTTAAAGCGCGTGAATAATATTGCCAAGCATGATAGAAATCTGGTTCCACGTGAAACATAAGCCAGTCTAAAAGTTGCCGTCTTGGTTTAGCACCATGATCAATAATATCTGTACTTAATGGATCAATCAGTTGTAAAGGTAGAATTTTGGCCAGCTGACCTTGTGTTGCGATGCTATCCCCATTCACTTTTATCAGCTGTTCACCTGAAATAAGTTTTTGCATCCCTATTTTTTCAGTGGCAGATTGAGCGAAAACTACAGCATCTTCTGTATTATTTTGAATATAGTATTTTGGAATATGTGTTCGAAATGAGCGGCCTGTTGCCAATAAATGAATCGCTTCTAAAACCGAAGTTTTACCCGAACCATTTTCCCCATAAAAAACATTAAACGGCTGCAACTCTTGGAGTGCAACCGCTTTTAAATTTCGAACACGTTGAATTTTTAAACGCGTAATATGCATATTTTAGTCTAAAAATTCAGTTAAACACGCATCGGCATCACAACGTAAGTTTGATCTTGTTGTAATGGATCCTGCACCAATACTGACTGATTTGCTTCAGACATGGTCATCAGAACATCGTCTCCATCCAACACACCCAATACTTCTAAAATATACTGTGCGTTAAATGACATTTCCATTGGAGTATTGGCATATTGAATCGCTAAGTCTTCAACAGCTTCATCTTGTTCAGGGTTATTCGCGCGCAACTGTAAAGAGTCAGCACTAAAATTCAAAAACACGCCACGTAACTTTTCATTACTCAAAATAGATACGCGTTGTAAAGATTGCTTAAATACATCATGAGCTATCGTGACCATTTTATCGCCGCCACGTGGAATCACACGACGATAATCAGGGAATTTACCATCAATTAATTTGGTGCTAATACGTACCGTAATATTGGCTTGCTCTTTGTCACGCTGCGGAATTTGCAAAGTCACATTTAACAATTCACGTCCAATTAGAAGTGCCAATTGATTGTCTTCAATACTCAATAAACGTTGTAATTCACTGACAGCTTTTCTTGGCACAATAGCTTGAACCAATTGTGTTGCATCTGAAGATGCCAATGTTTCACACAATGCTAAACGATGACCATCTGTGGTCACTGCACGTAATTGATTTTGATCAATCTCAAGTAATGTTCCAGTCAAATAGAAACGAACATCCTGCACAGCCATCGCAAATGAGGTTTTTTCAAATAAGCGTTTTAATTCGCGCTCAGTCACCTGAACTTGTGTACCTTGACTATTTTCAGTGCTGAGTAATGGATAATCTTCCGCTGGAAGAGTCCCCAAGACAAAACGGCTATTTCCTGATTTTAAGATACAACGTAGATCTTCTGTAATTTGTAAATCGATCAGTGCTGCATTCGGTAATGATTTACAAATATCAACCAATTTACGAGCAGGAACAGTCGTTTCCCCTGCTTGCAAACATGCACCTTCGTTCAATGGAGTACTTGCCACCAATTCAACTTCTAAATCTGAACCTGTAATGGTTAAAGCCTGTTCAGTCACTTGAATTTTTACGTTTGAAAGAATGTTCAAGGTATGGCGACGCTCAACAGCACCGACAACATGAGATAAAACATTCACTAAGCTTTCTTTCGCGATTTTCAAACGCACGGTAGACTTCCTCTAAAAAACAGAATATTTACAAATAAAAAATAATTTTTAGTCATGTACTATGCGGCAGATGATGCTGCATTGCAAGACCAGATTTTAATCAAAAATTAGCTTTGAAGTAAGCGCATAAGGTTCTTGTAATCCTCATTAAAAATAGGATCTTCTGCTCTTAAACTTTGCACTTTTTCGCATGCATGCATCACAGTACTGTGATCTCTCCCACCGAAAGCCATGCCAATTTCTGGAAAACTATCGCCAGTAAGTTCACGTGCAAGTCCCATCGCCATTTGTCGTGGACGAGCAAAAATACGGGTTCTTTTCGGACCCACTAATTCTTTTAATGGCACTCTAAAATACTCACTGACCACCCGTTGAATATTTTCAGTACTGATGGTTCGAGCTCGAATCGCCAATACATCTTTTAAAGACTCACGAACCACTTCTAAATCAATCGGCGTCCCTTTAAAACGAGAAATCGCGACAACTTTATTGAGCGCTCCTTCAAGTTCTCGAACATTGGCAACCACTTGTTGAGCAATAAATAAAGCGCAATTACGAGGCAATTCAATCTCATTGCTTTCTGCTTTTTTAAGTAAGATCTCAATACGTGTTTCAATATCTGGAGGTTCTACACCCACCGAAAGTCCCCAAGAAAAACGAGAAACTAAACGTGGATCGAGTTCAGTCAATTCTTTTGGATAACGATCTGACGTTAAAATAATTTGCTTTGATTCGTCCAATAACGCATTAAACGTGTAAAAGAACTCCACTAAACTGGCTTCTTTACCCGCCAATAAATGAATATCATCGACCAACAATAAATCTAAAGAACGACAATTTTTCTTGAACTCTTCAACCTTACCTTTTTGTAATGAACTGACAAAATCCTGTACAAAACTTTCAGCAGTCATATACATCACACGCGCATTGGGCTTCGCTTGCAATAACGCATTACCAACAGCCTGCATCAAATGCGTTTTACCCAAACCTGTAGGACCATACAAAAACAACGGATTGTGTTGGGATTCCCCAAGTTGGGTGAGAACTTTACGACAGGTTTCTGCCGCCATTTGATTGGAGCGACCTTCGACAAATAATGCAAAATTAAATAACGGATTGAGTAAGCGTTTTTTTACGTTCTTGGCAGGAATAAGCTCTTGATGCTCTTTCTTAGATTTATAAGACGTATTTTGATTTGGGACTGCCTCTAAAGCAGAAGTCGTCGTCGCTGGCTGTTCAGCAGCAGATAGAATCGCACCAGGACGAGAATCAACCAAGATCTCAACTTTTCTCACACGACCTTCAGACATCTGTTCGGCCAATATGGTAATGAGCTCAAGATGATGTTCTTGAATATAACGTGTCCAGTAGGGATTTGGTGCATAAAGTTTTAACACACCTTCAACTTCTTCAGCGACCAATGGACGAATCCACATCGCGAAGACATTATCAGAGAGCTCTTGTCGTAAGCGATTTAAGCAGTCTGTCCACAGCATGTGAAACCCCTTATTCCATTTAAATATAAAAACACCCTATTACACACAGGGGAGGCAATGATAACCAAGTTATCCACATCTGTCATAACTATTTTCAGCAAATCCATGGGTAAATGAATTTAAATTTAGAATATTTAAATTTAAAACCGGTTGTGGATAAGCTTCTCCACATGCTGTGGATAGTTTTGAAGTTAAAGTTATCCTCAAATTATGAATGTAATAACAACAACCTTACCCACAATCTAAATTATTGTTTTTAAATAAAAATATATCGATTTCCACAGAAAAATAAACCCCTAATAATAATAAACTTAAATTTATAAATTTGAATTTATATACTAGAACAGAAGTTTCTGGGGATAAAACAATGAATTCAAATTTAAATTCATATTCTTCAAGAAACTCAAGAAAGAACAATAAACCTGTGCATAAGTTTGAGGATACTTCTGTAGATATCTTATATAGTTATTATAAAACATGTTGTTACTGTGGCAATTAACTTGTTTATATTTTTTTTAAATTATTTTTGAAGCATAAAATGTTTTATTCAAAAGCATTTCTAATTGATTAAAAACGATTTCAAAAGCATGTAACAAAATCTGTTAATTCTTGACAGAACAAAGAATGCGCAATACAATCGCGAACTTTTATAGAACACCACTTTTGGAGTTTCAATATGAAACGTACTTTCCAACCATCTGAATTAAAGCGCAAACGCGTTCATGGTTTCCGCGCTCGTATGGCTACTAAAGCAGGTCGTCATGTTTTAGCTCGTCGCCGTGCTAAAGGTCGTCATAGCTTAACTGTTTAATCGCAGTTAAGTCTTATTGACGATATGGGTGTTATGACACTTTATAGTTTTAGCCCAGAGGTGAGAATCCGCTGTGCC